>NZ_OY729424.1:2400000-4800000 GCF_963422335.1 uncultured Roseateles sp. | reverse complement strand
GGCAACGACACCACACAAGACAAACTGCCCCCTGCGCCGCCCTTGAGTCCGACGCCTGTGCCCGCACCCCAGCCGGTGCCGACGGTGCCTTCTCTGGGCAATGGCAGAGACAGCACCCAGGACAAAGTTCCCCCCGCGCCGCCCACGACCTTGCCGTCCGTTCCCTCGCTGATGGCGTTGACGGTCGATCTGTCTGCCGCCCTCTCGGATCAGCCCTCGGCGGGCAACGGCGCTGACAGCACCAAGGACCAATTGCCACCGGCGCCGCCCACACCCACACCCACACCCACACCCACACCCACACCCACACCCACACCCACGCCTACGCCTACGCCTACGCCTACGCCTGCAGAAGTGCCTGTGGCGGTGCTGCCCGTGAGCTTGGAGCCACTTGCGGCAGAAGTGCTTGCGGGCATGGGCAGTCCTTTCTTGAGTGGCGGCGGTGCCATCACGCTGAACGCCGGACGCGACGTGCGCGGCGTCGGCATGTCGACGCCGAAGCAGAGCTACCAAACCGACTGGTGGTGGCGCAGCGGCGGTGAAAGTCCGCAGGCTTGGTGGTCGCGCTATGACTTGTTCCAGCAAGGCCTGGCCACGTTTGGCGGCGGCCGGATCACCGTTCAGGCCGGCCGAGACCTGATCAATGTGCAGGCCGCCACGGCCACCAGCGGCTGGGTTGTGCCGGCCGATGCCAGCACCGCCACGCCTGGGTCGACGCGCACCTTCGGCGGCGACAACCTGCTGGTGCAGGCGGGTCGTGATGTCGTCAACGGCAGCCTCTATGCCGGTGGTGCCAGGCTCGATGTACTGGCCGCCGGTGCCGTGCGTGCTGACCAAAGCCTCAGCAGCAAGCGTGATCCGGGCTTGCAACTGCTCTATCAGGACACCGAGATCCGCGTCCAGGCAATGCGTGACCTGACAGTGGCCAGCGTCCGCAGCGCGGGCATGAGCCTGGCCGGCGAGGACAACAAGCTGGGCCGAAGTCAGGCCATTTCCGGGCTCGACAACCGCGCCAGCCTGTTGGTGCAAAGCGCGGCCGGTTCGGTGAGCTATCTGAGTGCGGTGCAACCGCAACAGACCAATAGCGGGTCCAACGGTCTGAACGAGCTCATCCCCGGGCAGGCCCGGTTTGCCGCACCCGAAGGCTCGGTGAGCTTCAGCAGCGGGCCGCCGGTGAGTCAGCAGCCCACCGGGGCCGAGTCCGGCGCTGACGTGCATGGCCTGCAGATACTGGCCGGTGTCAACGCCAGCATCGACAAGCTGCGCGTCAACGCCACCGGCCCGGCCCCGGCCATCGGGGTGCATGAGCGAAGTGATCTGCTGGCCGCCCAGGCGGCAGCCCAGTTTGCGGCCGGGCAGACGCTGGATCGCAGTGATAGAGACCCGGTTCGCGTGAGTGCCGAGCACGGCGATGTCCTGGTGGCCGGTGGTATTTCATCCGCGCGACCCGTCAGCATCACGGCCGGCGGCGACGTGCGCCTGCTGGGCAACGGCCTGACGGTTCAGCACCAGCCTGCCAGGCTGGATGTCGATGGGCAAGTCCTGACGCCTGCGCATGAGCTGACCCGTATCAGCGCCGGCCGCGATATCGTCATGAACAACAGCCTGCCTCAGGGGGGCATCGAACTCGCCGGCCCTGGCGAACTGATGCTGCTGGCCGGCCGCCACATCGACCTGGGCGTGAGCCGCGGCGTGGTCGCGGTGGGCAATGTCAACAACAGCACCTTGCTGCCCGAAGGCGCAGCCGGCATCACGCTGGTGGCCGGCTACCGCAGCGATGCTGGCGACTATGCCCTGGCCACGGCCAAGGGCTTCCATCTGCTGGGCGGTTCGGGGCTGACCGACCGTGCCGACGCGCTCTATGCCTTGCTGGCCGGTCAGGCCGATGCAGGAGCCGCAGCAGGCAGCGCCGCCGCGCGTGAGTTCAAGGCGCTGGCGGTGTCCGAGCAATTGCAGCGTGTCAAGGTGCTGCTGGGCGAGTCCGGCTTCAATGCCGCGGTGGCAGGCTATGTGCTGGCCCTGCCGCGCGGGGCCGACAGGCCTGTGCTGAGTCCGGCGCAGGCGCTGGCCGCGTTCGCGGCGATGCCTGCCGATCAGCAAGGGCTGGCCCTGGGGCCGGTGCTGGCCTCTGCCTTCGCCAAGCTGCCACCGGCGCAGCGCGACGCCTTTGTGGCGGCGCTGGCGACGACGCAGCAACGCCAGGCGCTGGGCGCCTATGTGCGCGGCCTGGTGGACAAGGGCATCAGCGACAACGACGCCGTGGCGGCGTTCGAGACGCTGCCTATCGAGCGCCAGATGGTCTGGCTGAACCAGGTGCTGGTGCAGGAGTTGCGTGCCGCCGGCCGAGCTGCCGCCAGCAGCGATGGCGAGACCCGCACGGCCGCCTATGCGCGTGGCTACCGTGCGATCGAGCTGCTGTTCCCGATTGATGCGGACGGTCTGAGGCCCAGGGGCGATATCCGCATGCCCACCAGCCAGGTCAAGACGCTGCAGCAGGCCGGCATCGCTCTGATTGCACCGGGCGGAGGCATCAATGCCGGTGAGATAGCCTCCAGCGGCACGCCGAAGAAGGCCAGCGACCTGGGCATCGTCACCGTCAACGGCGGTGATGTCTCGGCGGTGGTGAAGAGCGACTTCGAGGTCAATCAGTCGCGCGTGTTCACCTTGAAGCAGGGCAATGTGCTGCTCTGGTCTTCGGCCGGCAATATCGATGCCGGCCGGGGCGCCAAGACGGTGACCGGTGCACCGGCGCCGGTGCTGCGCCTGGATGACCAGGGCCGGCTGGTGTTCGACACCTCGGGCTCGTTCAGCGGCAGCGGTATTGCCGTGCTCGACGCCAAGAGCGACCTCGACCTTTACGCCCCGGCCGGCGAGATCAACGCCGGCGAAGCGGGCATACGTTCGCAGGGCAATGCCTTCTTCGGTGCGGTGCGCTTCGTCAATGCCATCGACATCCAGGTCGGTGGCTCGGCCTCGGGTGGCCCACCGCCCACCGTCACGCCGGCTGCCGTGGTGGCGCCGGGTGCCTTGCCGCTGGCGCCCACCGCTGCCGGACCGGCCGCGGCCAAGGATGACGACGACGAGCGCCGCAAGAAGCGCGCGCGCCGCACCCTGCTGCTCGATTTTCTCGGTTTCGGCAACGGCAACTGATACGGCTGCAACAAAGCGCTGCAAACATGACGACTCATCCCGGATCACCTCTCTCCATGCGACACGTACTGCTCTCCCTTGCCCTCGCCGCCGCCACCGTGCTGCCCAGCACCGCCCACGCCTGGTGGAGCAAGGACTGGACGCAGCGCACCCGCATCACCCTGAACACCTCGGCCCAGGGCCTGGAGACCAAGGAGGCGGCCAACAACGTCAGCGTGGCCGTGCGCCTGCATTCGGGCAACTTCGACTTCGCGGCGGCCAAGGAGGACGGCAGCGATCTGCGCCTGCTGGCAGGCGACGACAAGACGCCGCTGAAGTTCAGCGTCGAGCGCTTTGATGGCATCAACGAACTGGCGGTGCTGTGGGTACAGGTGCCGGTGGTGGCGCCGGGCAGCGAGAAGAACGCGATCTACGTCTATGCCGGCAATGCAAAGGCCGGCGCCGAAGCGGCTGAGGCAGGCGCACATGATGCGGCCACCCTCGTGGCCATCCAGTTCAGCGACAAGGAGTCCCAGGGCGTTGATGCCCGCGCCGGCCTGAAGGCGGCGGCCCCGGTGCCGATCGATGCCAACGGCCTGCTGGCCGCCAGCGCCAGGCTGGACGGCACGGCCGTCGTCTGGCCCGGCAGCGACAAGCTCAAGGTGGATGCAGGCGGCGCGGTGACGATCAGCCTGTGGATCAAGCCCGAGTTCGTCAACAGCGGCACGGTGCTGCAGTGGGGCCCGCTTGTGGCGAGGTTGGCGGCCGGCAAGGTCGGTGTCCGAGTGGGCAAGACCGAGCTGATCGGTGGCGGCCTCGCGCCGAATGTCTGGACCCAGCTGGCCCTGACCCTGGGCGGCGGCAAGGCCCAGCTCTATATCAATGGCGTGGCCGCTGACCAGGCCGAACTGGTCACCCCGGCCCTGGCCGGCGAGCTGCGCCTGGGCGAGGGCGTGAAGGGCCTGGCCGATGCGCTGCTGATTGCGAACACCGTGCGCAGCGCCGACTGGTTGCGCGTGGCCGCCGGTGCGCAGGGCGCGCAGAGCAAGCTGGTCGCCTCGCTGCGGGAGACCGGCGATGCCGCCGAAGGCGAGGGCAGCGGCCACTTCGCCGTGCTGGTGAAGAACCTGACCACCGACGCCTGGGTGGTGATCATCGTGCTGGCATTGATGTTCGTGGTGGCGACCTGGGTGATCGTCAGCAAGGCCCGCTTCGTCGGCCGGGCCGACAAGGCCAATCGCAGCTTCCTCGGCCGCTTTCGCGGTGCCACCCATGACCTGCTGACCCTGGAGCAGGGCGGCGCCCATCCGAATTCGCCGCTGTTCCGGCTCTACACCGCCGGCGTGCGCGAGCTGGCCAAGCGCAAGGTCGGCGAAGCCGGCGCCAAGGCCCTGTCGGGCGCCTCGCTGAGCGCCGTGCGCGCCGCCGTCGATGCCGACCTGGTGCGCGAGAGCCACCGGCTCAATTCGCAGATGGTGCTGCTGACGATTGCCATCTCGGGCGGCCCCTTCATCGGCCTGCTCGGCACGGTGCTGGGCGTGATGATCACCTTTGCCGCAATTGCCGCCGCCGGCGACGTCAACGTCAACGCCATCGCGCCCGGCATTGCCGCGGCGCTGCTGGCCACGGTGGCAGGTCTTGCCGTGGCGATACCGGCGCTGTTTGCCTACAACTACCTGGCCTCGCGCATCAAGAACATCTCGGCCGATATGCAGATCTTCGTCGATGAGTTCACCACCCGCGTGGCCGAGATCTACGGCGCGCCCTGATTCGGAAGAAGCCTGAGCCACCGCCATGTCCGCCGACATCAAAGAAGACAACCAGCCCTTCGACGAGATCAACGTCACGCCGATGCTGGACCTGGCCTATGTGCTGCTGGTGGTGTTCATCATCCTGACCACCGCCTCGGTGCAGGGCGTCAAGGTCAAGGCGCCGATCACCGAGGCGGCCAACAACCTGGCCCGGCCGCAGACACGCGCCATCACCATCACCGCCGATGGCGCGATGTTCCTCGACGCCTACCCGGTCACCCTGGAGCAGCTGAGCAGCAGCCTGGCCCAGTACAAATCGGCCAACCCGGCATTGCCGGTGGTGCTGAAGGCCGACGCGGCCGCGCAGTACGAGAAGGTGATGCAGGTGCTGGAGGTGGCCAAGCAGCTGGACATCACCGAGATCGGCCTGGTCACCAAGCGTGCCACGCAATAGGAAGCCGCCATGCAGATCAACACCGAAGCCAAGCCCTTCGACACCATCAACGTCACGCCGATGCTGGACCTGGCCTATGTGCTGCTGGTTGTGTTCATCCTGATGACCACGGCCTCGGTGCAGGGCCTGACCATCAGCATGCCCAAGCCTTCGAACAAGCCCAGCACCGAGAAGCACGATCTGCGCATCGTGCAGGTCATGCCCGACGGCACGCTGCTGCTCAACGGCGTGGGCCTGAGCATCGAGGAGCTTGAGGCCCAGCTGCTGGCGGCCAAGACGGCCGATGCGCAGATGTCGGTGGCCATCAAGGGCCATGCGAATGCGCAGTACGCCAGCGTCGTTGCGGTGGTCGATCTGTGCAACAAGCTGCAGGTCAATATGGGCCTGATCACGGCCAAGATCGGCAGCTGAGCCATGTCCGCACTCGCCGAAGACTCCCTGCAGCCGCTCAGCAAGAAGCAATGGCTGCTGCGCGGCCTGATCGCCCTGGTGGTGCTGGCACTGGTCGCCGGCCTGGCGGTCTGGCTGCGCGGCATGGGCTCGGGCGATGCGGGCCACAAGCGCCAGGTGGCCAAGATCTCCATCCTGCCGGACACGCCACCGCCGCCCCCGCCGCCGCCCAAGGAAGAGAAAAAGCCCGAGCCGCCCAAGGAGGCGCCGAAACAGGCGATGCGCGACGAGCCGCCGAAGCCGGAGGCGCCCAAGGCCGCCAACGAGCCGCTGAAGATGGAGGGGGCGGCCGGTGACGGGCCCAGCGCCTTTGCCGCCGGCAGCGTGAAGAGCGAGTACCAGGGCGGCACACCGAACACCGGCGCGCCCGCCGCAGGCGGCACGCCGGCCGACCGCGCGCAGGAGCGCCTCTATGCCAACAACGCCCGCCAGCTGCTGCGCGATGAGATCGAGAAACGGCTGAAGAGCGAGTCGGCCCAGCTGACCGCCACCTTCAGCATCTGGCTGGCCGCCGATGGCGCGATCCAGCGCTTCGAGCTGCTGCCCAGCGGCGACGCCAAGGCCGATGCCGAGATGCAGGCCGCCCTCAACGAGACCTCGCGCCAGTTCAAGCTGCCGCCGCCGCCCCACCTGACCCTGCCGATGCGCTTTCGGCTCAGCGTGCGGCCGGCGGCCTGAGTCATCCCCATCCATTCTCTCGAACCAAGATCGCCATGCTCTCGACCTTTGAACGACGACCGCGCGCCAGCCTGCTGAGCACCGCCATTGCCGCCGGCCTGCTGGGCGCCGGCTCCGCCCATGCCGACGAACGCACCGAACTGGCCAAGCAGCTGACTGCGCTGGCCGCCAAGCTGGTCGCCGAGCCCGCTGCGGCGCCACCCTCGAACGAACGTGCCGAGCTGGAGCAGTTGCGCGCCACCACCACGGCCCTGATTCAGGCCCTGGTCGATCAAGGTCTGCTGAACCGCGAGCGCGCCGAGGCGATGCTGCGCCAGGCCACGCTCAAGCCGGTCGCCGTGGCCCAGGCCCAGGCCGCGACTGCCGACCCCGCCAGCGCCTGGGGCAAGCCGCTCGCGGCCACGGCCGCAGCCGGCGTGGCCACCACTGCCCCGAATGGCGTGGTGCGCGTGCCCTACATCCCCGAGACGCTGAAGGCGCAGATCCGCGAGGACATCAAGCTGGATGTGCTGGCCACCGCGCGGGCCGAGAACTGGGCCGATGCACGCAAATTCCCCGACTGGCTGCGCGGCATCAGCATCGACGGCGATGTGCGGGTGCGTGCCCAGGGCGACATCTTCGACAGGGGCAATCTGCCGGCCGAGACCTACCGCAACCAGGTCAGCTCGCCGGCCTGGGCCCCCGATCTCACCAACACCGACCACAGCCGCCAGCGCCTGAGCCTGCGCGCGAGGCTGGGCATCAATGCCAAGGTGTCCGAGGACGTGTCGGGCGGCCTGCGCCTGAGCACCTCGAACCGTGCCACCTCGGCCACACAGACCCTGGGCAGCGGCTTCGACCGCTACAGCTTTGCGCTCGACCGCGCCTGGCTGCGCTGGGAGCCTCGCCATGACCTGCGCATCGAGGGCGGCCGCATGGCCAACCCCTTCTACGGCACGGATCTGATCTGGCCCGACGACCTTTCGCTGGACGGTGTGGCCCTGCGTGCCGAGCGCAATCTGGCTTCGGGCCTCTACGCGTTTGCCACCTTCGGCGCCTTTCCGCTGCAGGAGTTCGAGCTGAGCAAGGCCGACAAATGGCTGTATGGCGCCCAGGTCGGCGCCGACTGGGCGGTGATGGACAAGACCCAGCTGCGCGTGGGGGTTGCCGTCTATGATTTCCAGAACGTGCAGGGCGTGCGCGAGACCGGCCCGGCGCCGACCGGCCCGCGTGCCGGCACGGTGGCCTACCAGAGCAGCCAGTACCCGGCCGGCCTGCGCCTGAAGGGCAACACCCTGATCAACCTCAATGACCCGACCAACACCGGTGCGCCGGTCTGGGGTCTGGCCTCCAAGTTCCGCCCGATCAATGTGACCGCCGGCCTGACCCTGAGCCACTTCGACCCGCTGCAGCTGAACGTGATGATGGACTACGTGCACAACAGCGGCTTCGATCTGGCCGACATCCGCAAGCGTGCCGGCACCAGCGCGGTGGACATGCTCAGCGACAAGGTCAATGGCTATCAGGCGCGGGTGCAGCTGGGCTCGCGCCGGCTGGCAGAGAAGGGCGACTGGAATGCCTTCGCCGCCTACCGCCTGTTCGAGCGTGACGCCTGGATCGACGGCCTGACCGACACCACCTGGCATGGCGGCGGCACCAACTACAAGGGCTGGTCGATCGGTGGCAGCTATTTCCTCGACCGCAACACCTCGATCGGCCTGCGCTGGACCAGCACGCGCAATCTGGACGACGGCTATCGCTTCCTGGCTGTGCCCAGCGACCCGCGCTCGATCAGCGGCAATCTGAGCAGCGCGCCGTTGAAGGTCGAGGTGATACAGATCGACGTCAACGCGAAGTTCTAGGGGGATGACCATGAAGAAACTCGTGCTTGCCCTGTGCGTTCCCTTGCTGGCGGGGTCGGCCGTGGCCCAGCAGGATGCCAACCGCGCCACCCGTGAACGCGAGGCCTTGCGCCGCACGCAGACCGCATTGAAGGCTGCCCAGGACAGCCAGGCCGGCCTGCAAAGCGAAAAGGCTGCGCTGAGCAAGGAGAAGGAGCTGCTGGCCCAGCAGGCGCAACGCGCGCGCAGCCTGGGCCAGACGCTGCAGGCCGAGCTGAAACAGGCGCAGCAGGAGCTGGCCCGTGTGCAGACCGAGCTCGATGCGCAGAAACGCCAGACCGCCGAGGCGCAGGCCACCGCCGAGGCCAACGAAAAGCAGGCGCTGGCGCTGCAGCAGCAGGGCCGCATGCTGCAGGCGCTGGTGGACGAACGCACCCGCGTCAACCAGAGCCTCACCGCGCTGCTGGAGCGCAGCACCCAGGCCCTGGCCGAGGCCGAGGCCAAGAACCAGCAGATCTATGCCGTGGGCCTGACGCTGATCGATCATCTGCGCAAGCGCACCCCTTACGACCGCGCGGCCGCCGCCGATCCGCTGTTCGGCCTGGCGGCCGTGCGGCTGGAGAACGAGGCCGAGCAGTTGCGCTCGCAGCTGGATCAGCAGCGGCTGGTGCGCTGAGCGGCCGTGGACGCATTGCCCGCCCACTTCCAGGTCTGGCTGGCCACCAATCTGCTGGCCGGCTGCAGCGCCGACACCGTGCAGGCCGCCCTGGTGCAGGCCGGCGTGCCGGTCGAGCTGGCGCAGCAGGAGGTGACTCTGGCACAGCAGCATCCCTATCTGGCCGTGGCGCGCACCTTGAAGAGCAAGCTGGAGCGGCGCGAGTCGCTGCTGAAGACCTTGGACGGCCTGCAGCGCCAGGATCCCGGCTATCTTCAGATAGCCCGCCAGCCGCTGCCACGCTATGCCGACTTTCTGCGCGACTTCTTCTTCCGCAACCGGGTCGGTCTGTTCAGCGGTGCGATCGAGCATTGGGCGGCGCGCCACTGGACGCCCCGCGGTCTGCTGGAGCAGGTGCCGGCCACGACACCGGTGGAGATCCAGTTCGACCGCGAGCAGGACCCGCGCTACGAATCCAACAGCGCCCAGCACAAGCGCGAGCTGGCCTTTGGCGACTTCATCGCCATGGTCGAGCAGACCACTGCTTCGAACAATTTCTACCTGACGGCCAACAACCTGGCCCTGCGCAACACCGCGCTGGGTACTCTGCTGCGCGACACCGCCAATCTCGGCGATGGCTACCTGGACCTGCGCGCCGAGGGCGGCACGCATCTGTGGATAGGCCCCAAGGGCGTCATCACGCCGCTGCACCATGACCTGACACACAACCTGTTCGTGCAGATCCATGGCCGCAAGCGCTTCTACCTGATCCCGGCGCTGCAGGCGCCGTACCTGCACAACGAGCTGCACGTGTACTCCGAGGTGGATCTGCTGCAGCCGCAGCCCGAGATCCATCCACAGTTCGCCCGCACGACGGTGATCGAGATCGAGGTCGGGCCCGGTGATCTGCTGTTCATCCCGGCCGGCTGGTGGCACCACGTCAGCGGCCTGAGCAAAAGCATCAGCCTGAGCTTCACCAATCTGAGCGGTGTGGCCAACGGCTTCATCGACTTCCCGGTGGCCTGAGCCTGCTTGCAGACTTGAAGACCCCCTGCCGAACGGACTGTGGCCGCCATCACGCGGCGGTCATCGACCCTGCCTAGAGTCGGCGGCTGGCACGCAGGCCTGCGGCATCTTCCGCAGCGCCCGATCGACGCCATCAACCCGGCAAGGACACACCATGGGTCGCCCTACACAAGTCAAACCCGTACGCACGGGCGGCAACCGCCGCGATTTCTTCAGGCACTCCGGCTCGGCGGCGGTGGCCATCGCCGCCACACCGCTGCTGCCCCTGAGCAGCCAGGCGGCAGTGGGCCTGAATGCCTTGTTCCAGCATGGCGTGGCCAGCGGCGATCCGCTGTCGGACCGGGTGATTCTGTGGACCCGGGTGTCGCCCACCAACGGCCGCAGCGTGCAGCTGGTGGACTATGTCGTGGCCAAGGACCCGGGCTTTGCCAGCATCGTGTCCAGCGGCCGCGTCAAGACCAATATC
The DNA here is from genome assembly GCF_963422335.1 of uncultured Roseateles sp. Taxonomy (NCBI): domain Bacteria; kingdom Pseudomonadati; phylum Pseudomonadota; class Betaproteobacteria; order Burkholderiales; family Sphaerotilaceae; genus Roseateles; species uncultured Roseateles sp. Next base: position 4,789,571 of record NZ_OY729424.1, on the reverse strand, counting down.
GAGCGCGACTTCACGGTCAAGATCGATGTCGATCGTCTGAGCCCCAACACCAGCTACTACTACCGCTTCGCGGTGGATGGCGCCCAATCGCCGGTGGGTCGCACCAAGACGTTGCCGGTGGGCGCCACGCCCAGCCTGCGCATGGCGGTGGTGAGCTGCTCGAACTTCGCCTACGGCTACTTCAACGCCTACCGTCGCATCGCCGAGCGCGCCGACCTCGACATGGTGGTGCACCTGGGCGACTACATCTACGAATATGGCTCGGGCCAGTACGGCAATGTGCGTGCCTGCGAGCCGGCCCACGAGATTGTCTCCCTGGCTGACTACCGTGCCCGCCATGCCCAGTACAAGCGCGACCCCGATGCGCAGGAGATGCACCGCCAGCATCCGCTGGTGGCCATCTGGGATGACCACGAAACCGCCAACAACGCCTGGCTCAATGGTGCCGAGAACCACCAGCCCGCCACCGAAGGCGAGTGGCCGGCCCGCGTGGCCGCGGCCCTGCAGGCCTACTACGAGTGGATGCCCGTGCGCGTGGTCGACACCAAGAACCCGCGGCGCAACAACCGCAGCTATGCCTTCGGCAATCTGGTGGACCTGATCATGCTGGAGGAGCGTCTGGGTGCGCGCTCGCAGCAGCTGGGCACCAACATCGGCAATGCCTCGGGCTACTTCGTGCAGTCGGGCGCCTACGCTGACCCGACGCGACAGCTGCTCGGCGCCGAGCAGGAGACCTGGCTCTTCAACCAGCTGCGCAGCAGCTCGGCGAAGTGGAAGTTCCTGGGCCAGGGCGTGATGTTCGCGCAGCTGAAGGCGCAGGGGGCGCCGCTGTCGGCCGGCGGTGGCGTGTTCCTCAACTCCGACCAGTGGGATGGCTACCAGCCGGCCCGTGACCGCATTTACGAGGTGCTCAAGGGCGGCAATGGCCAGGCGCCGGTGAACAATGTGGTGGTGCTGACCGGCGACATTCACAGCGCCTGGGCGGCCGATCTGACGCAGGACCCCAACAACCCCAATCTCGCCACCGGCGGTTATGACAAGACCAGCGGCCAGGGTTCGCGCGCGGTCGAGTTCGTCGGCACTTCGATCAGCTCGCCCGGTGTCAACGATCCCAGCGGCGCCGTGGCCAACAGCCTCCGGCCGGCCAACCCGCATTTCAAGTACATCGACCTGCACCGGCGCGGTTACATGCTGATCGACGCCAACGCCAGCCGCTGCGTATGCGAGTTCTGGAACGTCGATACGGTGGCCAGCCTCAGCAATGTGCAGACCTTTGCCGCGGCCTTCGAGGTGCAGGACGGCAGCAATCACCTGACACCGTCGGTGCAGACCCCGGGCCGCGCGAATCCGCCGCTGCTGGCGCCCTGATGCCGCGCTCTTTCAAGACACTGGAGTCAGACATGAAATTCAAATCGCTTTCCCGCGTGCTTCCCCTGGCCGCGTTGACCCTGGCTGCCCTGAGTGCACAGGCGGCCGACTTTGCCTTTGCCGGCCAGGCCGGCTACAACACGGACCTGGTGCAAGTGAGCTTCAGTCTTGATGCCGACAGTGCCGGCGTCATGGTCTGGACCGATTCCTGGAAGTCGGGCCTGAACTTCGACCCGGTCGTCGCCGTCTGGGCCAAGACCGCGGGCGGCTATACGCTGCTGAGCGAAGTTGACGACGACGACAGCATCGGCGCAGGCCAGGGCGCCTTCGATGCCGGCCTGCAGTTCGGCGCATTGGCCGCGGGCCAGTATCGGGTGACCTTGGCGGCGGCGCCCAACTATGCCCGTGGCGGCACACTGGCCGCGGGCTTTGCTTTCGACGGTCAGACGCCGGTGGCCCTGGCCGACTGGACTCAGCCCAGCAACAATCCGAACACGAATGACCAGAAGGGTGGGTACTGGAGCCTGCATCTGAGCGGGGTGAGCCAGGCCGCGGCCGTTCCCGAGCCTTCCAGTTGGGCCCTGCTGGTGGCAGGTCTTGCTCTGTGCCTGCCGGCGGTGCGGCGCCGCAAGCGCAGCCGCTGATTGGCCAGGCAGGCGTGACGCAGTTCACGCCCTGTTACTCAGCTGGCGGCACTGACCCTATCTGCTGTCACATGCGTTCCCGATCATCGCGTCAGATCAATTGACCGGAGTCACCGATGTTCACTGACAGCACCCAGATCGCCGCCCGCCACCAGCAGTTGCGTGCGGAACTGAAACAGCACCTGGCCGAGACCGGCAAATGGGCCGGCCTGCCGAGGCTGCTCGATGAACTGCATGCGCTGAGGCATCAGCATGATGCTGCCCTGGCTCGCGCCAGGATGCAGGTCACCGCAAGCGCCTGAGGCGCGCCTCGCTTACAGCGAGGCGGGGCGGGTCACCTCGTCGTCAAAGCCGCTGAAGCGGCTGTGCTGGCGGCGGCGTTGTTGCTGGCGTTCCTGACGGCTTTCCTGTCGGTAGTCGCGCCGCCAGGTGTAGATGCGTGCGGCCGCCAGTGCCAGCAGCATGGCGCAGAAGCCGCCTATGCCCTTGAGGCCCAGGGTCATGAAGGTGAGCAGGCTGATGGCCAGATAAATGTGCGGCAGCTTCTCGTAAAGGCTTGCAGGTATCCACATGACGACGTACTCCCTCTGTTGTTGTCTGTGCCCGGCATCCGGGTCTGAGCCCGCACGGACGACCCGGAAGGGTCGGTCCGGCTGGCGAAGGACTTGCGGCGATACGTGCCGCAAGGCTGGGGGCAGTGTAGGGAGGGGCGTCGCAGGACGCATCCCCTCAGAGCAGGGGTAAGAGGCCCTTTATTCGCTCCTGCGGACATGGAAAATGCTGCAAACGAACACTGTGCAAAAAAGCTCAGCGCTGCAGTGTCAACGTGAGCGCAATCGGCGTGTCGGTCTTGTTGGTCCACATCCAGCAATAGTCCTGGTCAAGCGCCGCGTTCAGCTGGCCCTCGGCGGCGCTGGCGCCGTCCACCTTGGCCGGATAGACCACCTGCTTGCCCTCGTGGTAGTGGATGTTGAACTGGGTCGGCCGCTCGGCCTTGAAGGCCCAGGTGACGCTCTGGCCCTTGCCCAGCTTGCCGCAGACCTCGGCGAACTTGGCCGGCGCGATCTGTGCCTGGTAGTCGAAGCGGCCGGCGTCGTTCCAGCGGATGTCCACCAGCTCGGCGCGGGTGCCACCCAGGGCGAGCAGACCGAGGCCGGCAATGATCAGCTTGGTCTTCATCCGGGTCAGTCCTTCTTGCGCAGGGCAACGTCGAGCTGGTCCACAAGCTCGGCCCAGTCCGCGTCTTCGAGGATTTCCTCTCTCAGCAAAGTGGCTTGGGCCAGAGTCCAGAACGGCGCATCGGCAAGCCTCAACTCGGGCGCCAGTGGCGCATGGGTGCGCAGGAATTCGGCGATGCCCGCGTTGTCGCTGGGCAGACCCAGCTGGGCGAACAGCTCCGAGAAGCGGTGAAACGATGCGTCCATGGGTACTCCTGCGTGTTATCGGGCGGGTTGAAGCTCGGTGACGATGAAGCCGGCGCTGCTGTGCTCGACCTTGAAGCGTACCTTGTCCCCGGCCTTGACCTGGTCCAGCATCGCCGGATCCTTGACCTGGAACACCATCGTCATTGCCGGCATGTCCAGCGGCTTGATCTCGCCGTGCTTGATGGTGAGCTTCTGGGCGGACTTGTCAACCTTGCGGATCTCGCCCTCGGTCAGCTCGGCCTGGGCCACCGCGCCGAGGGATGTCAGGACTACCAGCGCGGCCGCGGTGAGTTGCTTGAGTGTGTTCATGGGTTTCATTTCGCTGCCTTGCTTGCCGTGACCCGCAGCTTGCCCACCATGCCGGCCTGGTAGTGGCCGGCGATCAGGCAGGCGAAGTCGAACTCGCCGGCGCGGTTGAAGGTCCAGACGATCTCGCCGGTCTTGCCCGCCGGCACATGGGCCATATAGGGCTCGTCATGCTCCATGTCCGGGAACTTGAGCATCAACGCCGCATGGGCATCGAGCTCGGGCTTGGTGCCGAGCACGAACTCATGCAGCATCGCGCCTTCGTTCCTGATCTCGATGCGCACCGTCTCGCCTTGCTTGACGGCGAGCTGGTCGGGAATGAAACGCATCGCATCGCTCATGCGCACCGTCAGGGTGCGGGTCACGGCCTTGGCGCGGCCGGCGATGCCCCAGTCCTTTTGCTCGAACTTGGTCGGGCTGTCGGCATGCTTGCCGCCATGGGCGACGGCGGCGCCGCTGCCCAGGAGCAGAGCGCTCAGCAGCGTAACGCAGGCGGTATGGGTTCTTGTCATCTGTCTGCTTTCAATGGCCACTGTGGCCGCTGGGTTTACGGACCTTGAATTCGGTGGGCTTGGGCGCCGGCGTCTGTCGCGGCATGGCCTGGCCGCCCTCGGCTGCGAAGCGTGCGGGTTCGGGCAGGGCGCCGGTCCACTCGAAGGCAACCTCGCCCTTCGGATGCTGGTACCAACCCGGGTCGCTGTAGTCGCCCGGCTTCTGATCCTTGCGCACCTTCAGTATCGAGAACATGCCGCCCATCTCGACGCCCCCGAACGGGCCCTGGCCCGTCATCATCGGCGTGGTGTTGTCGGGCAGCGGCATCTCCATCTCGCCCATGTCTGCCATGCCGCGTTCGCCCATGACCATGTAGTCGGGCACCAGCTGGGTGATCTGCTTCACCACCTGGCGGTGGTCGACGCCAATCATCGTGGGCACGTCGTGCCCCATCGCGTTCATCGTGTGGTGGCTTTTGTGGCAGTGGAAGGCCCAGTCGCCTTCCTCGTCGGCGATGAACTCGACCTGGCGCATCTGCCCCACCGCCACATCGGTGGTCACCTCGGGCCAGCGCGCGGTCTTGGGCACCGCCCCGCCATCGGTGCCGGTGACCATGAACTCATGGCCGTGCAGATGGATGGGGTGGTTGGTCATCGTCAGATTGCCGACGCGTATGCGCACCTTGTCGCCCTGGCGCACGTTCAGCGTGTCGATGCCGGGGAACATGCGGCTGTTCCAGCACCAGAGGTTGAAGTCCAGCATGGTCATGATCTTGGGTGTGGCGGCGCCCGGATCGATGTCGAAGGCGTTGAGCAGAAAGCAGAAGTCGCGGTCCACCTCGTCGATCAGTGGATGCTTCACGCCTTTTGCAACTGCGGGATGAGTAACCCAGAAACCCATCATGCCCATGGCCATCTGCGTCATCTCGTCGGCATGGGGGTGGTACATGAAGGTGCCGGGCCGGCGCGCGACGAATTCGTAGACATAGGTCTTGCCGGGCTGGATGGACTTCTGCGTCAGGCCGGACACGCCGTCCATGCCATTGGGCAGTCGCTGGCCATGCCAGTGCATGCTGGTGTGCTCGGGCAGCCGGTTGGTGACGAAGATGCGCACCCGGTCGCCCTCGACGACTTCGATGGTCGGGCCCGGCGACTGGCCGTTGTAGCCCCACAGATGGGCCTTGGTGCCGGGCGCCAGCTCACGCACCACGGCTTCAGCCACCAGATGGAACTCCTTGACGCCCTGGTTCATGCGCCAGGGCAGAGTCCAGCCGTTCAAGGTGACGACCGGCTTGTAGGGGCGGCCCGTCTGGGGTACCAGCGGCGGCATGGTGTCGGGCTTGCCCTGCAGTACCGGCTCGGGCAAGGCGGCCAGGGCCACACGGCTAACCGCGGCGGCCGAGACGGCGGCGGTCAGTGCACCGGCGCCTTGGAAAAAACCACGTCGAGAAACCATTGTTGTCTGCTCCTGAATCAGTGGGCCGGGCCGGCCGCGCTGGCGACAGGCTTGGATGGCATGGGCAGGCTGGGTTTGCCGATCAGCGCCATGTCCAGATCGGCCTGGGCCATCCAGAAGTCGCGCAGCGCCTCGATTGATGCGTTGACTGCCGTGATCTGCGACCGGGCATCAGCCAGCAGTTCGAACACCCCGATGAACATGCCGTTGTAGCGCAGCAGGTTCTCGTCGGAGATGCGCTTGGCCGTGGGCACGACATCGTCGCGGTAGTGACGCGCGATGTCCCAGGCCGAGGCATAACCCAGGTAGGCCTCGCGCACCTCGGAGCGGGCCTCGATGGCCGTCTGCGCCGCACGGTGCACGCTCTGCATGTAGACGGCCTCGGCCCTGGCCACGCGCGCCTCGCCCCAGTCGAACAGCGGAATCTCGACGCTGATCTCGTAGCCGGTCTGGCGCGGCGCTTCGTTCGAGTTGTTGCGCTGATAGCCGAACTCCAGCGCATTGACGAAGCGGGTGACGCGGCTCAGGCCCAGGCCTTTGGCTGTGGCCTCGACCTGCTGTCTGGCGGCCTGCACGTCCAGCCGCCGGGCCATCGCGAACTGTTCGATGTCCGGGCGCTCCTGCAGGGTTGCCGGCAGATCGGGCAGGCGCTCGGGCAGGCTGAAGCCGGTCTGCGCGCCCCACAGGCCGAGCAGCCGGATCAGGCGCTCGCGGGCAGCGACGCGGGCCTGCTCGGCGCGGGCCACATTCAAGGCGGCCTCCGAGTAGAAGCCATGCTCGCGGGCCTGCTGCAGCTTGGTCCAGTTGCCGGCCTGCGCCATGCGCCGCCCCAGCTCGGCACCGGCGTCGGCTGCTGCCTTGACGTCGCGCAGATAGCGCACCGACTGCTCGGCCGCCACTGCCAGATAGAAGGCCTTGCGCGACTCGGCCGCCAGCGACAACATCTCCATCGTTATGCTGCGCTGCAGGGCGGCAAAGCGATGGTCTTCCATCTGTCGGGTCAGCGGCAGGGCGATCAGATGGGCCAGATCGAAGGAGACGCCGCGCTCGATTTCGCGCTCGTCGCCGCGCGTCTTGCGGGCGATGCTGAAGCCCGGGTTCGGCAGCCGGCTGGCCTGCACCCGCTCGGCATCGGCAATGCCCAGCGCCTGGAAGCTGGCCTGCAGCTCGCGGTTGTTCAGCAGGGCGATCTGCACCGCGGCATCGGCGCTGAGCGGTTGGGCCAGCAGCTCGGCCACACGGTCAGCGACAGCGGTTTGATCGCCGTCGCTGCGCACCATCCGGATCGATTGGCCGAGATGGGTCTGCGCCGCCTGCTGGACGGGCGAGAAACCCGCGTCGCCGCTGAGATTGGCGCAACCGGCCAATGCCAGAGAGCCCAGCAACAGCACCCAGCGCGGAGGAAGATGGGAAGTCATCGTCATGGCCTGCCCTCAATGATGCTGATGGCCGGTCGGCGCCGAGGCGGGGGGCCCAGGTTGCTGCGCCTCCTTGGCATAGCTGCGCCAACCGCCAATCTGACCCACCCTCTGGTTCTGTTCCCTCCAGGGGCTTACCTCGGCCTCGACATTCGGCCGGTAGTCCTGGAAGGCGGAGCGATAGGCCAGCGGCGGCACGGCCGCCTTGGCGTCCAGCGGATCGGGGGGCGCCGCTTGGGCGGAAAGAAGAAGGGTGGACGCGGCAATCAGCGCCGCTCTCAGGGCAGGGGATGGCATGGTGCTCTCGCATGAAACTGGAGCCGGCTTCGGGTGAAGCGCAGTTCGGGCTGTGGTGGCCGCGCGCAGCTGTGCCGCGCGGCCCTCGGGGCCGTTCAGGCGTGCGAGAGTCGAGGCGGCCGGTCGAGGCCGCCGATCAGGATACGGTCATGGGCGACCGGCAGGATGGCTGCGACCTGCGGTGCCTTGGCGACAAGTTCAATCGTTGGCAGCGAGCCGGTGAGGGCAGGCGCATTGCAGCAGGAAGCGCAGGCGCTGCATTTGCCGGCCTTGTTCTGGCTCTTGGCCGCGTCACCATGGCCATGGGCCGCATGATCATGCGCCGCGGCCGCTGATTGCTGGTGGTGAGCCGGCCCGCACAGCAGCATCGTCTGGGCCGCATAGCCTTGGACCGGCAGGGCCAAGGCCAGCAGCCACGCGACAGCGATGCGCCAGATCTTGCTCATTCAACCGTGCGCGATCAAGCGCCTGCCGCGACCACGACCGGCGTGTAGCCGGCCTCGGTGATGGCCTCGCCGAGCTGGGCCGCATCGGCCGCAGCCGGCTCGACCTGCACGCGGTGCGTGGCCAGGTCGATCTGCACCCGAGCGCCTGCATCCGCGGCCTGCAGGGCCTTGGTGATAGCGCCCACGCAATGGCCGCAGCTCATGTCATTGACTTCAAAGGTGATCATCATGGTCGTGACTTTCTTGCAGAAGACACCACTGTCAGGCTTGTCACCATGGGAAGGTCAAGCACTTTTTCAGAGCACGGCCACCGGAATGCCGGCGATCTTGGCCGACCACTCCTTCGGGCCGGTGTTGTGCACGCTGATGCCGCCGGCGTCCACCGCCACCGTCACCGGCATGTCCTTGACATCGAATTCGTAGATCGCTTCCATGCCCAGATCGGCAAAACCGACCACCTGGGCGCCCTTGATCGCCTTGGCGACCAGATAGGCCGCGCCACCGACAGCCATCAGGTAGGCCGACTTGTGGTTCTTGATCGATTCGATCGCCACCGGACCGCGTTCGGCCTTGCCTATCATGGCAATGAGACCGGTCTGCTCCAGCATCATGTCGGTGAACTTGTCCATGCGGGTGGCCGTCGTCGGGCCGGCCGGGCCGACCACCTCGTCGCGCACCGGGTCCACCGGGCCGACGTAATAGATCACGCGGTTGGTGAAGTCCACCGGCAGCTTTTCGCCCTTGGCCAGCATGTCCTGGATGCGCTTGTGCGCCGCATCGCGGCCGGTCAGCATCTTGCCGTTGAGCAGCAGGGTGTCGCCCGGCTTCCAGCTGGCCACTTCCGCCTTGGTCAGGGTGTTCAGATCGACGCTCTTGCTCTTCTTGTAGTCGGGGGCCCACTTGACGTCAGGCCACAGGTCCAGGCTGGGCGGCTCGATATAGGCCGGGCCGGAGCCATCGAGCACGAAGTGGGCATGTCGGGTGGCGGCGCAGTTGGGGATCATCGCCACCGGCTTCGATGCCGCATGGGTCGGATAGGTCTTGATCTTGATGTCCAGCACCGTGGTCAGGCCGCCCAGGCCCTGCGCGCCTATGCCCAAGGCGTTGACCTTTTCGTACAGCTCGATGCGCAGCTCTTCGAGCTTGTTCTGCGGGCCGCGGGCCAGCAGCTCATACATATCGATGTCGTCCATCAACGATTCCTTGGCCAGCAGCATGGCCTTCTCGGCCGTGCCGCCCACGCCAATGCCCAGCATGCCCGGCGGGCACCAGCCAGCGCCCATGGTCGGCACCGTCTTCAGCACCCAGTCGACCAGGCTGTCGCTGGGGTTCATCATCACGAACTTGCTCTTGTTCTCGCTGCCGCCGCCCTTGGCGGCGACCATCACGTCTATGGTGTTGCCGGGCACCAGCTCCATATTGACGATGGCCGGCGTGTTGTCCTTGGTGTTGTTGCGCAGGAACAGCGGGTCGAACAGCACCGAGGCGCGCAGCTTGTTGTCCGGGTTGTTGTAGGCCTGGCGCACGCCCTCATCGACGGCCTCCTGCACCGAGCCCTTGAAACCGTCGAAGCGCACGTCCATGCCTATCTTCAGGAACACATTGACGATGCCGGTGTCCTGGCAGATCGGGCGGTGGCCCTCGGCGCACATCTTGGAGTTGGTCAGTATCTGCGCGATCGCGTCCTTGGCGGCGGCGCTTTGCTCGCGCTCATAGGCGCGGGCCAGGTGCTGGATGTAGTCAGCCGGGTGATAGAAGCTGATGTACTGCAGCGCCGCGGCGATGCTTTCAACGAAATCGGCGTACTTGATCGGGGTGGTGCTCATGGCGGAGGGCTCGCAACAGCTTGGGGGAAGAGGGGGGTCAAGCGTGCCAGCCCTGGCTTACGGTAGGCTCACGCGGGTCGGCACTGTGAAGGTGCCAAGTGTAATGAATAGGATATTTCCTGATGACCGCAGCGTTCAAACGTTTCTTTGCCAGTGAATCGGCGGGGGGCATCGTGCTGGCCCTGGCCGCCGTGCTGGCCCTGATCGTCAGCAACTCGCCCTGGGCCGAGAGCTACCTGAGCTTCATCCGCCTGCCGGGCGAGCTGCGCATCGGCGGCGACTGGCTGGTGCTCGCCAAGCCGCTGCTGGTCTGGGTCAATGACCTGTGGATGGCGGTGTTCTTCTTCCTGGTCGGGCTGGAGATCAAGCGCGAGTTCGTCGAGGGCGAGCTGGCCTCGCGCTCGCAGGCGGTGCTGCCGGCCGTGGCCGCCCTGGGCGGCATGATCGCCCCGGCGCTGATCTATGCCGCGATCAACCAGGCCGACCCGGTGGCCCTGCGTGGCTGGGCGATTCCGGCCGCCACCGACATTGCCTTTGCGATCGGCATCGTGATGCTTTTGGGCTCGCGGGTGCCGCTGTCCTTGAAGATCTTCCTGACGGCGGTGGCCATCATCGACGACCTGGGAGCCATCGTCGTGATCGCGCTGTTCTACACACAGAACCTGTCGCTGACCATGCTGGGCGCGGCCGGTGTCGGCCTGGCCCTGCTGTTCGCGCTGAACCGGGCCGGCGTCAAGCGGGTCGATGTCTACGTGCTGGTGGGCCTGTTGCTGTGGCTGTGCGTGCTGAAGTCGGGCGTGCATGCCACCTTGGCCGGCGTGGCCACTGCCTTGGCGGTGCCCATGCGCGACAAGGCCGGCAACTCACCGCTGGAGGCCATCGAGCATGGCCTGCACCCCTGGGTGGCCTTCATGGTGCTGCCGATGTTTGCCTTTGCCAACGCCGGCGTGTCGCTGCAGGGCCTGAGTCTGACGGCTTTGCTGGAGCCGATTCCGCTGGGCATTGCCGCCGGTCTGGTGCTGGGCAAGGTCATCGGCGTGTTCGGCAGCAGCTGGCTGATGATCAAGCTGGGCTGGGCGCAGCGCCCGGCCGAGTCCACGTGGCAGCAGTTCTTCGGCGTCTGCGTGCTGTGCGGCATCGGCTTCACGATGAGCCTGTTCATCGGCGGCCTGGCCTTTGCGGGCCTGGATGCGGGCTACGAGACCAGCGTCAAGCTCGGTGTGCTCAGCGGCTCGTTGCTGGCCGGCGTGCTGGGGGCGCTGATACTGAGCCGCAGGCCCAGGGCGCCGGCCTGAGGGGCGTCCCTGCCCCGGTCAGTGCTTGGGATGGCTGACGGCGTGCGAGCCGGCCAGCAGCCGGTCGGTGCCAGCAATCGCCAGCGCCGACAGCAGGAAGGTCAGATGGATCAAGGTCTGCCACATCAGCGTCTTCTCGTCGTAGTTGGCGGCGTTGATGAAGGTCTTCAGCAGATGGATCGAGCTGATGCCGATGATGGCGGTGGACAGCTTGACCTTCAGCACCGAGGCGTTGACATGGCTCAGCCACTCCGGCTGATCCGGGTGGCCTTCCAGGTGCATGCGCGAGACGAAGGTCTCGTAGCCGCCGACGATGACCATGATCAGCAGGTTGGAGATCATCACCACGTCGATCAGGCCCAGCACCACCAGCATGATGACGGTCTCGCTGAGCTTCTCGATCGGCTCGTAGCCCACCGTGTGGCCGGCCGCGTCCAGAATCGCCGCTCCCTTGTAGCCCAGGCTGTGGATCAGGCTGCTCAGCGCGTGGGCGTCGCCCAGCGCCGCCTCGATCAGATGCACCAACTCCACCCAGAAATGGAACACATACACGCCCTGCGCCAGTATCAGCCCCAGATACAGCGGCAGCTGCAGCCAGCGGCTCATGAAGATCAGGTTGGGCAGCGGGCGCAGTTTTCGGTCAGCGGGCGTGGGCTGGGTCATGGTGTTCTTTGCTGTGGCTTGAGGTGGTGGACGATTCTAGGGGCCGTGAGTGACAAATCGTCGCCCGGACAAACCCGTCAGGCGATGGCCAGGAAAATCAGCGGCGCCGGGAGTTTCAGCCGGTTTCGCTCTAGAGTAAGGGCTTAGTCAGAGTGCTCGGCCAAAGTCCGGGTCAGCCACGAACAACATCCAGGAGACTGCTATGTACTACCCCACCGAGGCCGCGATGAAGACCGCCCACGTCGCCGGCATGGCCGCCTACGAAAAGCTCTGCGCCGAGGCGGAGGCCGACTACGAGGGCTACTGGGCGCGCCTGGCGCGTGAGCTGGTGAGCTGGAAGACGCCGTTCACCCAGGTGTTGAACGAAGAGAACGCACCGTTCTTCAAGTGGTTCGAGGACGGCACCTTGAACGTCTCGTACAACTGCCTGGACCGCAATGTCGAGGCCGGCCTCGGTGACAAGACGGCCATCATCTTCGAGGCCGATGACGGCCAGTCCACGCGTGTCAGTTACAGCGAGTTGCTGGCCCGCACCTGCCAGCTGGCCAATGCACTGAAGGCACGCGGCGTCAAAAAGGGCGATCGCGTCGTCATCTACATGTCGATGTCGGTCGAGGGCGTGGTCGCGATGCAGGCCTGCGCGCGCATTGGCGCCACCCACTCGGTGGTATTCGGCGGCTTCTCGGCCCAATCGCTGCGCGACCGCGTGCAGGACGCAGGCGCGGTGATGATCATCACCGCCGACGAACAGCTGCGCGGCGGCAAGCAGCTGCCGCTGAAAGCCATTGTCGACGAGGCTCTGGCCGATGGCGCCTGCCCGACATGCAAGGACGTGATCGTCTACAAGCGCACCGGCGGCAACATCGCCTGGGTCGAAGGCCGAGACATCTGGCTGCACGATGCGCTGGCCGGCCAGGCCACCAGCTGCGAACCCGAGTGGGTCGGTGCCGAGCATCCGCTGTTCCTGCTCTACACCTCCGGCTCCACCGGCAAGCCCAAGGGCGTGCAGCATTCCACCGGTGGCTATCTGCTGCATGCGGCGCTGACGACCAAATGGACCTTCGACCTGAAGCCCGATGACGTGTTCTGGTGCACGGCCGACATCGGCTGGGTCACCGGCCACACCTACATCACCTACGGGCCGCTGGCTCTGGGCGGCACCGAGATCGTGTTCGAGGGCGTGCCCACCTATCCGGACGCGGCCCGTTTCTGGAAGACCATCGAAAAGCACAAGGTCACGATCTTCTACACCGCGCCCACCGCCATCCGTTCGCTGATCAAGGCGGCCGAGAGCAATGAGGCCGTGCACCCGAAACAGTCCGACCTGACCAGCCTGCGCATCCTCGGTTCGGTCGGCGAGCCGATCAACCCGGCGGCCTGGGAGTGGTACCACCAGCATGTCGGTGGCGGCCGCTGCCCCATTGTCGATACCTTCTGGCAGACCGAGACCGGCGGCCACATGATCACGCCGCTGCCGGGCGCCACGCCGCTGGTGCCGGGCTCTTGCACCTTGCCCTTCCCGGGCATCACCACCGCCATCGTCGACGAGACCGGCAACGATGTGCCCAATGGCCAGGGCGGCATCCTGGTCGTCAAGAAGCCCTGGCCCAGCATGATCCGCACGATTTATGGCGATCCGGAGCGCTTCAAGAAGAGCTATTACCCGAGCGAGCTCAAGGGCTACTACCTGGCCGGCGACGGCGCGATCCGTGACGCCGACACCGGCTACTTCACCATCACCGGCCGCATCGACGATGTGCTGAACGTCAGCGGCCACCGCATGGGCACGATGGAGATCGAGTCGGCCCTGGTCGGTTGCACCGAGTTGGTGGCCGAGGCAGCGGTGGTGGGGCGCCCGGACGACACTACCGGCGAGGCGATCTGCGCCTTCGTGGTGCTGAAGCGCCCGCGCCCCAGCGGCGACGAGGCCAAGGCGATTGCCAAGACCCTGCGCGACTGGGTGGCCAAGGAGATCGGCCCCATCGCCAAGCCCAAGGACATTCGCTTCGGCGACAACCTGCCCAAGACGCGCAGCGGCAAGATCATGCGCCGGCTCTTGCGCTCGGTGGCCAAGGGCGAGGCCGTCACGCAAGACACCTCGACCTTGGAGAACCCGGCGATTCTCGAACAGCTGGGCCAAGCCTACTGATCACTGCGCACTGGCAATGGAAAAAGCCCCGCATGCGGGGCTTTTTTTCGTTCAGCGCGGGACTGGCCTCACTTGGTCGACAGGACCCATTTGGCCAGCACCTTGGCCTCATCGGCGCTGACCTGCGTGTTGGCAGGCATCGGCACCGGGCCCCAGACGCCGGAGCCGCCCTTGACGATCTTGTCGGCGAGCATGGCCTCGGCGTCCTTCTGGCCCTTGTATTTGGCGGCCACATCCTTGTAGGCCGGACCAACGACCTTTTTGTCGACTGCATGGCAGGCCATGCAGTTCTTCTTTTGCGCCAGTTCGAGGTTGGCGAAAGCCGAGCCGGAGCTCAGGGCGGCGGCCACAGCGGCCAGTGCAAACATCGTCGTCTTCATGTGTACCTTTCGGGAGCCTTCAACAGTGGGGGTGGAGAGGATCAAGAACCTGGACCATTGTAGGGTCAGCGACGAAAAGCCGTATCCTCACAGATCAATGCTTTTGAGGTGAGTGCCATGTGGCTGATTGTGGTGGGCGTGCTGCTGTTGGTGATGAAGTTTGCCGAGATTTCGCCGGTGGCGGGCTGGCACTGGTTCTGGGTGCTTTTACCCTTCGGCCTGGCCGTGCTGTGGTGGGCCTGGGCCGACAAGGTGGGTTACACCCAGAAACAGGAAATGAAGAAGCTCGACGAGCGCAAGGACGCCCGTCGAAACAAGTCACTTGAGGCCTTGGGCATAGACACGACCAAGCGCAAGCGCAAGTAAGACCCGAATCAAAATTTGTCCAGCACCGCCCCTTCGCTGGCGCTCGACGCGTTCTTCGCGAACTTGGCCAGCACACCGCGGGTGTAGCGCGGGGCCGGGGCCGTCCAGGCGGCGCGGCGCCTGGCAATCTCTTCGTCGGAGACGTTGAGCTGCAACAGCAGCTTGTGCGAGTCGATGGTGATGCTGTCGCCCTCCTGCACCAGCGCGATCGTGCCGCCGGCATAGGCCTCGGGGGCGACGTGGCCCACCACCATGCCCCAGGTGCCGCCGGAGAAGCGGCCATCGGTGATCAGGCCCACGCTCTCGCCCAGACCCTGGCCGATCAGCGCGCCGGTCGGTGCCAGCATCTCGGGCATGCCTGGGCCACCCTTGGGGCCCAGATAGCGCAAGACCATCACGTCGCCGGCAACGATTTTGTTGGCCATGATGGCGGCCAGCGCCGATTGCTCGTCTTCGAACACGCGGGCCGGGCCTGTCATCACCGGCACCTTCAGGCCGGTGATCTTGGCCACACAGCCCTCGGGCGACAGATTGCCCTTCAGGATGGCCAGATGGCCCTGGGCATAGATGGGGTTGTCGTGGTTGCGGATGACGTTCTGGTCGGCGCGCGGCACGTCGGGCACATCGGCCAGCACCTCGGCCACCGTCTTGCCGGTGATGGTGATGCAGTCGCCATGCAGGGCGCCGGCGTTCAGCAAGACCTTCATCACCTGCGGAATGCCGCCGGCATGGTGCAGGTCTATAGCCAGGTACTGGCCGCTGGGCTTGAGGTCGCACAGCACGGGCGTGCGCTGGCGCACGCGCTCGAAGTCGTCAATCGTCCACTCGACCTCGGCCGCATGGGCGATGGCCAGGAAGTGCAAGACCGCATTGGTCGAGCCGCCTGTGGCCATGATCACCGCCACGGCGTTTTCGATCGCCTTCTTGGTGACGATGTCGCGCGGCTTGAGGTCCATCTTGATGGCCTCGACCAGCACGCGGGCGCATTCCTTGGTGTTGGCGACGATCTCTTCTTCGACATTGGCCATCGTCGACGAGTAGGGCAGGCTGATGCCCAGCGCCTCGAAGGCCGAGCTCATCGTGTTGGCCGTGTACATGCCGCCGCAGGAGCCGCTGCCGGGGATGGCGCGGCGCTCGATCTGGCAGAAGTCTTCCTCGTTCATCTTGCCGGCGCTGTACTGGCCCACGGCCTCGAACACGCTGACGATGTTCAGGTCCTGGCCCTTGTACTTGCCCGGCAGAATGGTGCCGCCGTAGACGTAGATGGCCGGCACATTGGCGCGCAGCATGCCCATCAGGCCGCCGGGCATGTTCTTGTCGCAGCCGCCGATGACCAGCACGCCGTCCATCCACTGTCCGCCGACGCAGGTCTCGACGCAGTCGGAAATCACCTCGCGCGAGACCAGGCTGTACTTCATTCCCTCGGTGCCCATGGCCATGCCGTCGCTGATGGTCGGCGTGCCGAAGATCTGCGGATTCGCGCCGGCCTCCTTGAGGCCTATCACTGCCGCATCGGCCAGGCGCTGCAGGCCCGAGTTGCAGGGGGTGATCGTCGAATGGCCGTTGGCCACGCCCACCATCGGTTTGACGAAGTCCTCGCTCTGGTAGCCCAGAGCGTAATACATCGAACGGTTGGGTGCGCGGGCCACGCCCTCGGTGATGTTCTTGGAGCGGCGGTTGTAGTTCATGGGGGATCTCCGGCGGGTGAATGCTCGCGAGTATGCGTGGCGTCAAGCTTCTGTTCCAATATATGTTTAGACGCCAACTGATACGTGAGGCATATCAATGATCGAGTTGCGCCCGCTACGCCAGTTTGTCGCCGTGGCCGAGGAGTTGCACTTCGGCCGCGCCGCCAGCCGCCTGCACATGACCCAGCCGCCGCTGACCCAGGCCATCCAGGGCCTGGAGCGTGACTTCGGCGCCTTGCTGTTCGAGCGCACCCGGCGCAGCGTGGCCTTGAGCGCCGCCGGCCTGGCCCTGCTGCCGCAGGCCCGGCGCCTGCTGGCCGACGCCGAGCTGCTGGCGCCGCTGGTGCGGGCCGCCGCCGAGGGCAGGCGAGGGCGGCTGCGGCTGGGCTTTGTGTCCACCGTCGGCTATGGCGAGATGCCGCGCTGGCTGCGCAGCTTTCGCGCCGCCCAGCCCGATATCGAGCTGCAGCTGCGCGAGGCCACCTGGGATGTGCAGCTGCAGGCCTTTGCCAGCGGTGACATGGACGCCGGCTTTGCCATCCATGCGCCCGGCGGCGTGCCGCCCGGCTTCGAGGTCTTGCGGGTCAGCAGCGAGCCCATGGTGCTGGCGCTGAGCAGCGACCATCCGCTGGTGGCGCTGCAGGACATCCCGCTGGCCGCGGCCCTGGCCCTGCCGCTGGTGATGTACCCGCGCGAGATCGCGCCCTCGCTGTTCGACGCCATGCTGTCCTTCTACAGTGCCCACCGCGTGACGCCGCAGATCGAGCAGGAGGCGATACAGATGCAGACCATCGTCAATCTGGTCTCGGCTGGCATGGGCGCTGCCTGGGTGCCCGAGGCGGTGATGGGGCTGCAGCGCCCCGGCGTCAGCTACAAGCGCCTGCGTGGCGATGTGCCGCTGTGCGAGACCAGCCTGCTGTGGGCCCGGAATGCGGCACCGACGGTGCAGCATTTCGCTGCCCACGTCAGAGCGCAGCTCTGTGAATAGCTTGTCGGTCAACATCGGCTCGCCGACCGGCGTTGTGCCCGGATCCCATTCCCTCGGAGTCGAACTTTGAAGAACAACATTCCCGCCGTCCTGCTGTTGTCGCTGTCTGCCCTGAGCGTCCAGGCCGGCCCTTTGAAAGATCCGCAGTGGATGGCCTGGCTCGATGCCGGCAAGACCGCCGAGCTGGACAAGGCGGGTCGCGCACAGGTGCAGAGCCAGCCCGATGATGCGCAGGGCTATCTGGCGATTGCGCTGGCGGCCGTCGCCAACGGCGAACCAGCCGCCCTGGACGGCGCGCTGAAAACGGCCGAGACCTGCGTTACGCGCCTGCCCCAGGCCGCCTCCTGCCACTACGCGCTGGGCAGCGTGGTCGGCCAGCAGGCCATGACGGCCAGCATGTTCAAGATGATGGGCATGGCCAGCCGCATCCGCGATGCGTTCGCCAAGGCCGTGGAGCTGGACCCGCTGTTCTTCGAGGCGCGCGACGGCCTGGTGCAGTACTACCTGATGGCGCCGTCTCTCGCCGGTGGCAGTGTGAGCAAGGCCAGGGAGGTGGTCGACGCGGTGCAGGCCAAGCAGCCCGAGCAGGCCAAGCTGATGCGCGCACGCATCGCCGCCAAGGAAGAGAAATGGGCGGATGCCGAGCGCGAACTGAACTCGATCAAGAGCGATGACAAGGGCCTGCGCGATGAGGCCCGCGGTGTCTGGGGCCAGATGGCCTTCAAGCTGATGAGCGACAAGCAGCCGGCCAAGGCCAAACCGATGTTCGAGCAACTGGTGCGCGACTACCCCGGTCACGCCCTCGGTCCCTATGGCCTGGGCCGCGTGCTGACCGATGCCGGCAAGGCCGATGAAGCCGTTGCGCTGCTGGAGCGCGCCCGCAACCTCGAAGGCGCGGCCGAGCTGCCGATCGACCACCGGCTGGGCATTGCCCTGCTGGCCAAGGGCGACAAGGCTGGCGCCAAGGCCGCGCTGGAGCGCTTCGTGAAGAACACCAAGGCCAATCCTCGCAATCTGGAGGACGCCAAGAAGCGCCTGGCCGAACTGGCCTGAGCCGCAAGCCCAGGCACCCACTATGATGCGCGGCTGCAAGCACGCCTGACGCGCAAGGAACGCCTCCCATGTGGGTACACCCCCAGTTCGATCCGATTGCCCTGAAGCTGGGGCCCCTGTCCATCCATTGGTACGGCCTGACCTATCTGGCTGCCTTCGGTCTGTTTCTGCTGCTGGCCAGCCTGCGCGTCAAGCAGGCACAGTACGCGGCTGCCGGCTGGAAGCGCCAGGATGTCGACGACCTGCTGTTCTTCGGCGTGCTGGGCGTGGTGCTGGGCGGGCGCCTGGGTTATGTGCTGTTCTACAAGCCGGGCTACTACCTCAGCCATCTGGCCGAGGTGTTCGCGGTCTGGAAGGGCGGCATGGCCTTCCACGGCGGCCTGCTGGGCGTGATCGCGGCGATGGCCTTGTTCGCCTACCTGCGCAAGCGCAAGTTCCTTGAAGTCACCGACCTGATCGCCCCCTGCGTGCCGACAGGCCTGGCCATGGGCCGCCTGGGCAACTTCATCAACGGCGAGCTGTGGGGCCGGGCGGCCGATCCCTCGCTGCCCTGGGCGATGGTGTTTCCTCAGTCCGAGTCGCTGCTGCCGCGCCATCCCTCGCAGCTCTACCAGTTCGCCATGGAAGGCCTGTTGCTGTTCGTGCTGCTGTGGCTGTATGCGCGCAAGCCGCGTGCCACCGGCCAGGTCTCGGGTCTGTTCCTGATCGGCTACGGGCTGTTCCGCTTCATCGCCGAGTACTTCCGCGAGCCCGACAGTTTTCTGGGCCTGCTGGCGCTGAACATGAGCATGGGCCAGTGGCTGTGCGTGCCGATGATTGCGCTCGGCGCGGTGATCTGGCTGATCGCCACCAAATCTGCCGCGAAGGCCTGAGAGGACGAATAGGCACACCATGCGTCAAATCTTTCTGGACACCGAAACCACCGGCCTGAGCCCCGAATCAGGCGACCGCCTGGTCGAAGTCGGCTGCGTCGAGATGATCAACCGCCAGCTGACCGGCGAGAACAAGCACTTCTACGTCAACCCCGAACGCGCCAGCCATGAAGAGGCGCTGCGCGTGCACGGCCTGACCGAGGAGTTCCTGGCCGACAAGCCGCTGTTCGGCGCCGTCGCCGACGAGCTGATGGACTATCTCGCCGGCGCCGAGATCATCATCCACAACGCCAGCTTCGACGTCGGCTTCCTGAATGAGGAGCTCAGGCGCCTGGGCCGCCCGCCATTTGCGCAAAGCGTGGGCGCCATCAAGGACAGCCTGCTGATGGCGCGCGAGATGTTCCCCGGCAAATCCAATTCGCTGGACGCGCTGTGCAAACGCCTGGAGGTTGATAACTCGAACCGCACGCTGCACGGCGCGCTGCTCGATGCGGGCCTGCTGGCCGAGGTCTATATCCGCATGACCCGCGGCCAGGACGCGCTGCTGATCGACAGCGGCGGCAGCGGCAGCGACGGTGAGTTGACCATTGCCGCGGTCGACTTCGCCAGCTTCACGCTCAAGGTGATTGAGCCCAGCGCCGACGAACTCGCCGCCCACGAGGTGGTGCTGGCCGATCTCGACAAAGCGAGTGGCGGCAAAACAATTTGGCGGGCACGCGAAAAAACTGTGGCATAATTTGAGGCTTCCCGCAAAGCAGCAATGCAACGCAGGATCCCGGAAGATTGGGTCAGGCAGCGATGCCAGCACAAGATACCGGGCGGTTAGCTCAGCGGTAGAGCACTGCCTTCACACGGCAGGGGTCGCAGGTTCGAACCCTGCACCGCCCACCAAGACAAAAACCCCGTAAGTCATTGACTTCACGGGGTTTTTTGTTTTTCCCACGGCCTGCCGAATTCGCCCGAACTGCCTCGTTCGGGCCGCAGATTCTTTTTTTTGACCAATTTTGGCCCACTGCGCTCCGAACGGCATCGCCCCCAGGCGTCTACATCGGAGATCGAAATGGCCACATACGGCAAACGCAGTTACCAGACCTGGCGAGTCACTGGCAAGGGTCTGCCGCACGACAACGCAACTTCGACGACGAGGCATCTGCCAAGGCGCTCTGCGATCAACCGGCCGGTGCTTGTCACGACGATGTACGCATCAAGGTTTTCAAGTCACTGAAATGGCGCGTCCGCATCCGTCTCGCGGGTGCGCCGGAGTTGTCCCAAAGTATCTCTACCCGCGACAAGCCGAAGAGTGGGCCAAGGCGTCTGCGCTGCCAACACGCGTGCACAGAGCAATGACTGCCTCGCGCTTCAGCGCTTGAGGGCGCTGGGCCGCTTGGCCTGACGTGCCAACAACGTGCACCCTCAGCTCTGGACGCATTTCACCGATCCAAACAGCTGGCGAGCCCCGGCCGGGATATCCCAGCGCTTCCGTGGTGTGCGCGATGCAGCGACCATGGTCGATGTAGTGCCTGACCGCCGCCTCCTTTTGGACCTGCGAGTACTTGGGGTTTCCTCGGCAGCTAGCCCCTTGCCAGGTCGAGCTGTCGCTCGTACTCTCGGTGCCAGCTCTTCAAGGCATTCTTCGTCGGATAGCCCAACGGGCGGATGGTCGCCCTGGCGAGTTTGCTGAGCTTGATGTACAGCTCGACCGCTCGCATCCGGTCCTCGTAGGTATACATGAACCACCTCCTGGCAGTCCAAGATTTCATCCGCAGCCCCGGTGGGTCAGGATCGTGCGGAAATCAACACGTAGGAGACAGCATGACCAAAGCAGCCTTCACAGTTCGTGCGTTTGGCTACTACCTGCTGGCATTGGGGGTAGTGCTTGTCTTTGTCCCCAATTTGCTCCTGGCGGCATCCCTCATGCCCACCACGAGCGAAGTCTGGATTCGAGTCCTTGGAGTCGTCGTATTCAATCTGGGCGTGTACTACATCTACGCAGCCAAGTGCGAAGCCACAGAGTTCTTCCGAGCAACGGTTTTCACCCGCACGCTCGTCTTGATAGCGTTCACTGCCTTCTGGCTACTCGGGTTTGCGCAACCAATGCTTGTCGCCTTTGGTGCCGTAGATTTCTTGGGCGGCCTCTGGACTTTTAGGGCCCTCAAAGGTGACGCATAACGCTTTAATGGCGATGACGTGCCCCGGCAAGCCGAGTCACTTTTCGCAGCTAAAACGTTAGGCGGCACGAACACTGGAGTACGCCATGTCGGTAGAACTGGACCACACCATCGTTCCGTCGCATCACAAGGTCGCTTCGGCAAAACTTCTGGCAGAACTCCTTGGCGTGCCCTGGGCAGAAGTCGGGCTTGGCCCGTTCTCACCGGTCTACGTCAGTGAAGGCCTCACTCTTGACTTCGTTGAAACGGAAGAGCCCTTTCCTATCTATCACTTCTGCTTCCGCGTGAGCCAGGAGGAATTCAACGCAATCCTTGGGCGCATCAGCGCTGCGGGCATCAACTACCGCAGTTCTGTTCGCGGCCCGATGGACATGAAGATCAACACCGAATACGGCGGAAGCATGGTCTACTGGAACGAGCCCGACGGTCATCAGTGGGAAATGCTCACCATCAGCTACGCTCGTCAACCAGCTTAGGGCTGTGGCCATTCGAATGCCGCCCCGCCATCGAGGGAGCGTCCAGCATCGGGCTTTGCTCGCTGTCGGATGACAATCATTTAAAACGTTATGCATCGAGTGGACTTGATCACCTCGCTCAAGCTGCGGGATGGCTCTGGCGGTCCGCTCCGCGTGGTACTCGAGCCGTACACGACGGAGTAGGTGCTTCATCCTGGGCAATCGTGCGAGGCCGTTGGAAGCGACACGCGCATGCAACCGAAACTGAGCATCGAATACATCCATGACGGCGTGCGTTCTGGTGCGAATCTCCCTGAGCGGTCTATGAATACTGGCAAGAGGGACGGAGCATCTTCTGAAGCAGAACATAGTGCGGCCCTTGCACGCAACACGGAGATTCCAAAGCGACCCGTTGCGGTCATCGGCTCAGGCGCGACGAGCGACGGCAAGGTGAGTTTCTATGCGCGCGAGGCCGAGAGAGCGAACGAACGCCGTATAGCTCGCCACAAGTTGAGTAGAGCTTCCTCAAGGCGGCGGGGCGATCAATTCCTGATCCATTCGGCGTGAACTTGCCTGCAGCCTAATGCACCCGCAGCACCTCAAACTGCTGTCGGATTGGAGCGACCTGTATCGACACCTCGTCACCCTCGCATTTGCCCAGCATGGCCCTGCCCAACGGGGCTTCGCTGCTGATGACCTGAACGAGCTCAGCGCCGCTGACCAACTTCATGCTGCCTCCATCCGGGCCGAGAAAGAGCTGTTGCTGCTTGTCGTCGGAATCGACCAGGCAGACCAGCGCGCCGAGCTGTATACCTTTGCTGGCGTCGTAGGGGCGGGGGCGGAATTGGCGCCAATTGGCCATCGCCTGGCGGATGGCATCGGCGCGACGAGCCTGGCCAGTGGCCAGGTAGGCGGCTTCGAGACCCAATGTGTCGTACTTGTTTTCGGCGATGTTTTCTTCGTGAGTCGCCGCTTCATGGGCCGCCCGCGCTGCCTGTTCGGCTTGCAGCAGGTCTTCGGCGAGCCGTTCCAGCACCTGCTGCTGCAGCAAGAATTTATCCATGATGAAAGGTTGGCATCTCGAACAAGTGGGGGACCGGTCTTGATTATGAAGGGCGCCCCCTGCTTTCGACGCTTCTGTCGGATCTTCCAGTTCGGACTGCGTGGCCCGGCGGCTGCATGGCGGCCGCGGCTGCGGCCGGAACGTACTTTGCTTTGTGATCCGGGACAGCGATGGCAATCCGCGCCGTTGCGTGTGCAAGTGCTCGTCAGGGGGCTTGACGGCAGCGAGGGCCTCGACGTCGTTGCCGACGATCAGAGCTAGATTGGCGGAGACCACATCGATTGGCCAATCCCACCAGGCAACTTCGAGCAGCTTCGCGATCTGTGCGTCGTTGAAGCGAACCTTTACTGGCTTGGCTGGATTGCCACCCACGATGGTGAAGGGCGCCACGTCCGAAGTCACGACCGAGCCCGAGGCGATGATGGCTCCATCCCCGATTCGCACGCCCGGCATGACCGTGACCTGGTAGCCAATCCAAACGTCGTTGCCGACGACAGTATCGCCCTTGTGGGGCAAATCTCCTGGCGCCGGCGCGACTTCCTCCCAGCCATTCCCGAAGATAAAGAAGGGATAGGTCGATAAGCCATTGGTCTTGTGATTGGCACCGTTCATGATGAAGCGGACCCCACGCGCGATCGCGCAGAACTTGCCGATGATGAGCTTGTCACCGATGAACGGGAAGTGATAGAGCACGTTGCGCTCAAAGTCTTCCGAGGCCTCCGGATCGTCGTAGTAGGTGTAGTCGCCCACCACGATGTTGGGATTCTTCACCGTGTTCTTGATGAAGCAGACCTGGGGAAAGCCGCGCATCGGATGCGGGTCGAGGGGGTTGGGACCTGGCATGTGGTTCTCTCGCAGGCAGTGAGCGGGAAGATCAACAGGCGCCATCGTCGGCCTGCCGCACCTTGCACCCTGAGGTGTTCCGGCCCAATTGCCGATCCGCAGTCGTAAGACATTGAATCCAATCGCCGCTGCGGGATATCGATCCGCCGTTGATACTCGTCCTGGTGAAATGTCTCAGGGCCATTTTATGAACATTCGGTCCTTCAGCCGCTACGGGCCAGATGGGGCAACCTCTTCGTCAGCGGCGAGTCGGGTGCCTCAGGAATGCGCGAGCGCGGCAACAACCGCCTGATCGCCACCGCCGAAGGCGAGGATTCGGTCGCTGGTTTCGCGCGCCAGCAGACGGACCTCGGGCTGGGAGGGCAACGCGCCACCGTCCATCGCCGCGCACAGCTGGTCGCCCAGCCCGCGCCATTGCGACTCATCGGACTCCGGCGCCTGCGCTGGGGCGTCGCCGGTATCCGGACGTCGCGCGACACGCGACATCGCCTCGATCATGGCGAGAACGTCGGGGTCTGTTCCGGCTTCCGCCTGCGCATGGGCGCTGCTCGGCATGCCGTGAAGCCGCACCAGTCTTTGCAGCTCCAGCGTGACACTTTCTCCGGCGTCGAGCGTGATCTGCAATGCGAGCACATTGCGCCGGATTCACGCAGCAGCGCATGGGGCTGGATGAACTTGGTAGCTGACGATCAGGTTTGGCGAATGGTTCAACGTCATGTGCCCGTTGTACGCGCAAGGGATTGCGCGACTTGCACACGACCCAACCTCATGACGTTGCGGCCGGACGGGAAACGGTGTGCCAGGAACAGGGGCTGCACCCCACAACCCGAGGTGAGGACTCCGTCATTCGACAGGCGCAGACTCGTTGTGCCGGTCAGGCTCCGAGGTGCGGAGGATTTCGTTCAGAACCGAGGTGGCGTAGTTCCCGGCGGGCAAAGAGAACGTGAGCACCAGTTGATCGGCTTGCGGCCATTGCCATGACATGGCCTCCGGGCTCGCCACCAGGGCGCGGCGCCCCTGATCCAGACCGGCGTGTTCCATGCCGTCGCACAGGGTGGCGTGACGTTCTGCCATGCCGTTTTCCAGGGCCTGCGCTTGATCGGTGGTGATCACGCGGCCCCGTCCCCAGAGCGGGCCGGTGGGTCGGCCCGCCTCGTCCATCACGTCACCGAGCAGGGTCTTGCCCCAGAGTCCCTGTTGAATTCGCAGCGCCAGCACTTCATTGAAGACGAAGGAGCGCACTGCCGACAGGTAGATGCCCTTTTTCTTCGGGTTGCGCACGCGGATTTCGCGCGCCAGCATGGCCCGGCCCTGTTCGACGTTGCCACCCTCAAAGCCGAAACGCTGAGCGCCGAAGTAGTTGGGCACGCCCTGTGACGCAACGGCTTGAAGATTGGTCTCAATGGCGTTGCGGTCGCCGGTCACGTCACGCAGAACGATGCGAAATCGGTTGCCCTGCAGATCACCGGGGCGCAGCTTTTTCACGTGGCGGCTCTGACTCAGCACCTTGAATTCCGGGTGTTGAAGCTGGGTCAGGTCGGGCGTCTCGCCTTTCGGCAAATAGATGCTGAACCACTGTCGGGTGATGGCGTAGCGGTCCTTGAGGCCGGCATAGCCCACGTCCCTTTCCTGCACGCCGGCGGCCTCGGCCAGCTGCTGGGCGACGAAGGCGGTGTTGGCACCGTTCTTTTCGATGTCCAGCCAGATGTGTTCGCCCTCACCGGAGGGCAGCTGCAGCGGCAGTTCGGTCACGATGAAATCCTCGTTGAGGAGTTTCAGTGTGGCGCGGGCGCCGCTGTCCGGATAAGCATTGGGCCATTGCGGCAAGGTCGTGTATTGAGCGTCGGTCATGAGCATGAAGTTGGGGCAGGCTGTCTGGCCGGTGATTCTCTCCCTACCCGCATCCCCTGACGAGCGTCAACAGATGCGACTTCAATAGGAGCCGTTGCGCGCTACGACAGGCGGCTGAAACCCAGCCTTGCCACCGACCAAGTGGGCGCAGCCGACTCCTGTGCAACGGGCGCCAGCCGACGCTCAAGACCGCCAGCCTCCAAATCGACAAGCCAGTGGGCAGCGCGTCTCAATTGACGACCATCGCCCAGCCCCAGACCCAGTCGTTGAGGTCCAGTGTCCGGGTGCCTCCGGCACCGGCCACACAGACGCCGACCTCGTAGGTGCCGGCGCCCGGGGCCAGCGCCTTGGCCGGGCTGATCGTCACGCGATTGCCGGCCGGCACCGCCGACACAATGAAGCGAGGGGCCGTGATCGCGGCCGACGTCGTGTTGCGGTAGCAGATCTCCCAGGCAATGTTCCCGCCCGAGCTTGAACCGATCGTGAAGGCGGCCGAGGTGACGATCTTCTGGTTGCCGGTGACGGTCATGTTGACGGTCGGGCCGATGAACGCGAAGCCGTTGTTGGTCACCGTGACGACGCTGGCGATCGCGCCGTACCAGGTCTTGGTATCGACCACCCCGTTGGGCCCCTGGATGCCTTGCAGACCCTGCGGGCCCGTGGCCCCGGTAGCGCCCTTGGCCCCAGGGGCACCCGTGGCGCCCGTGGCACCGGGCGCGCCCGGCGGGCCGGTCAGCCCGATCGGTCCGGCAGGGCCGGTGTCGCCCTTCGGGCCCGTGGCCCCGGTGGCACCCTTGGCACCGGGCGTACCCTGCGGGCCGGCCGGACCCTGGTCGGCCAGCGTCAGATCCAGCCGGGCGACATGTCCGGTGGCGGTGTTCTCCTTGCTGTCGAAAAACACCGTGGTGGTGGGTGCGATGCCGGCGGCGCTGATGGTCCAGCCGTTGTTGCTGGCTGGGTTGTCGATCCAGCTCTTGACCTGAGCGGTGACGTCCATCGACAGGAACTGTCCTGCGGCGGGTACCGGAACGCTCAGCAACCCGATGCCGCCTGCCGCGGGTTGGGTGTTGAAGGTCACGCCGGCCTCGGTCCACGGTGAGTTCACCGTGTTGAGGTCGATCGCGCCTGGGCTGCCCACGCGGTTGACGTACAGCACCAGCGTGGCCTTGACCAGCTTGGCCGAGGCGGTGCCGGCAGGCAGCGTACCCAGGTCGAAGCGCAGCAGACCTGTGGAACCGCCGCCCACGTTCAGGGTGGGCAGGGCGCCATAGTTGACGGCCGGCTGGGCCTGGCTGATGTGGGTATCAGCGGCCAGCGGTGCCTCCAGCGCGAACGCGGAAGTCATGAGCAGGCTGCCGAGGGCTGCGCTGGCGGCTGCGTGCAGCCGGGCCGACATGGGGCAGATAGTGGGCATGGCCGTTCCTTTCCGGAATGGATACCGTTTGGGGGCACTCAGGTGCGGCGGCGCAGCGCGAACAGCGCCAGACCGGCAGCGAGCAGCGCGCCGCTGGCGGGTTCGGGCACCTGGCTCACACTGCCGCCCAGGCTCAGGTCCAGCGCCCAGTGGCCGGTGCGCTGCGAGCCGTCGATGTCGATAAACGTCGCGTTGGGGTTGCCGGGCATGAACACGGCGGTGTAGTGGTGGTCTTGTGCCACGGTTCTGGGAAAGGCCTGCTGCCAGCTCGATGCCGGATCGGGCTCGTTGCCGACCTGGGACAGCACCAGCGTGTAGTGGCCCGCAGGAGCGCCCTGGAAGTTGAAGCCCGCGTCCCAGCAGTAGCTGCTACACCCCGGCGGGCCGGCGTTGAGCGCCCCACCGTAGACGTAGTAGTCGTCAGCGCCGAACAGGCTGAGCACCGGAGCGAACCCGCCGGCGGGGATGGTCGTGCCGTGGTGGTTGGTGCCACCGGTGTAGGACAGGGTCAGGGCGGCCAGGTCGCCGGCTGCAAGCAGGTCGATCTGGAAGATCGCCAACTGGTCATCCACGCTGAAGTTTCCTTCAAACGCAAAGTCTGTGGCTTGGGCCGCGGCACTCAGACAGAGCGCCCCCAGGGCTGCAGCCGCCCCTCGCAGGTGAATCGAGGAAGTGCGCATGGCAGTTGACCTCTCTTGTGCGTGGCTACGCCGACGATGCATTTCGAGAATGTTCCATATTCCAACAGAATCCGTTAGAGGTCAATGCGCCAGCCGAGCACTTGCATTCAAGAGGTGGGGGCGCCAGCGATGGGACGGGAACTCGCTACGGCGCTTGGCCGCGTTCGGCGCTGCAGCGCAGGTCGCGCGTCGACGATATCGACCTGAAGAGGGCCATGGGTGAAGTTCATGCCCCCAAAAGAAGGTGACAGATCGTCAAGACGCCCTGGCGTTCCCGGCTGTTTTGTTTGCGGGCCCGAGCGCATGGGCAACAACGGGACGCTTGGAACCGGAATTTCTGTGTCTAGGCTGCAAACCTTGATTTCGCTCGGCCGGTTGCGGGAGCCATGGCATGGCCCGGGCCTCCTGAAGCACCCTGGTGGTGGTGTCGAGTCGCGTTGCGGCGGTGCCACCACCAGGAGCCAAGCGCAAGCAGTCCCAGGCAGGCGTGCAACCAGCCCGCAGCTTCGTGCAAAGCCTCGGGGATCAGATAGTAGAGCCCATAGGCCAGCAGCGTGCACAGCGTCAGCGCGCTGCTGAGCCACAGACCGCTTCCGCGCTGTTTCGCTCGGCCGCCACGCCCGCTCAGGCGCCAGCCGGGCAGCAAATGGCTGGCGCTCAGCATGCCCAGGCCCAGCAGGCAGAACATGCTGGCCAGACCGTGCATGCGCATCAGCCAGGCCTCGGCGGGAGGCGGCAGCGTATCGGCATCGCGGCCGTAGTGCAACAGCAACCAGGGCAGTCCGCTGAGCAGCAGCAGCGTAAAGCTGGTGTAGAGCCAGCGTTTTTGCCAGCGTGGAATCTTGAGGGTGTGGTGGCGCATGGTTACTCAGGGGCCAGGCTCGGCGCGCCAGATCCAGGCCTGGGCCTGCAGCCGATCGAGCAGGGCGGATTGTCTCTCATGCCCGAGCGCGACCAGTTTGCACAACGCATCGGCCCACAGCGCACTGGGCGCGGCCACTGCCACCTGCACATCCAGGTCCGGCACCGCACCTTGCAACCGGCTGCGGCACCCGGGGCCGTAGTAGCTGCTGGCGAAGGCCCCATCTGCCAGGCTGCCGATCTCACGCAGGCCACCTTGGCGCTCGTCACGCAACCACAGCGGCAGGGCCTGTTCGCCGAACACACGCAGGTCACCGCCGGCATTCACCGCCGCCCAGGCGCATCCGGCGCGGCGCAACTGGGCGATCAGGCGGTCCACCACAAAGCCTTTGGCAATGCCGCCCAGGTCCAGCTGGGTGCCGGCCATGGTCTTGCTGATGCGGCCGCGCGCCAGCCGCCAGCCCCAGCAGCCGCTGCCCTGGCTGATGTCGAAGCTACCCTGGGTAAATGCTCGCAACCAGGCCGCCGCGGAAAGCACGCGCTGGGCTGCGGGGCAAAGAATCAGGTCTTGTCCGAGATCCAGCGCGTTGAAGCGCGCGATATCGCTGCTGGGCTCAAAGCGCGAGAGCTGGGCCTGCAGGTGCGCCGCCTGCTCGAATCCGGCCTGCAGCGCGGCTGCGCCAGCGGCGGCGTCGGCATGCCGCAGGCTGATCTCCAGCAGGGTGCCAAGCCTGGGCTGGGCGCGGCGTTGCAGCTCCACGGCTCAGCCGAGGCGGCCCGAGCGACGTGCCTGTTCAATCACCGCGACGATGCGTTTCACGCCCTCCGTGACATGGCTGCAGGAGAGGGTGGCACCAGAGACATTGGCAATGTCCTCGCCAAGCTTGATCGGTGCGCCCTGGGCCTTGCCCACGAACTGCTTGCGCCAGGCGGCGCTGCGGATCTCATGGCCGTGGCTTTCACGGTAGGAGAGTATCTCCAGGCCGCTCAGCTTGCCGTCGGCGCCTACACCTACGACATAGCTGATGAGCTCGAACTTGCCCAGCACCTCGTCGGCCACCAGCACCCCCAACAGCTCCTTGCCCTTGTAGGCCAGGCGCAGCTGCCAGCGCGCGCTGCGCGGCTTCACGCCTAGGGCGGCGATGGCTTGCAACTGGGTCGCGTCGAGCGTCCAGTCCTGCAACTCGAAGCGATCGGCCTGGGCAAAGATCAGCTTGGCTGCGGCCTCGGCCGTCATGTAGTCCACCGCAAAGGCGCTGCCCGGCGCCACGGCCATGACGCCGCATGCAGCGAGAACCAGGCGCATCAGAAGCTCCAGCCCAGCCCGAGGTTGACCCGGTTCATGTCCTTGTTCAGGCGGAAGCGCTGCACATCGGTCTTTAGCACCACGCCGGGGGCGAACTCGAAATTGGCGCCCAGTGTGTAGACGCGCTCGCTGCCGATGACTTCGGGGGTCAGGCCGGCGCCGAGTTCAGCATAGCGGCTGGCGGTATTGAAGCGCTCCCAGCGTGCAAAGGGCTTGAGCACGTAGCTGTCCTGCTCCCAGAGCTTGTACGCCGCCTGCAGATAGGCGCCGTCGAAGCGCGCCGGGATCAGGCTGTCGCCACCCACCAGGGGCAGGTTGAGAGCAGCGGTGTTGGAGATGCTGCCGCGGCTGTACAGGGCCGAAAGGTCCCAGCGGCCGGGGGTCCAGCGTGCATGCAGGTCCCACAGGGTGATGCGCGCGCTGGTGGCCTGCTGGCCCTGGGTGGCCTGGCCGTTGAAGAGGCTGGCGCCCAGCAGCAGGCCAGGGATGCCGCGGTAGTTGGCGGCGCCGAACAGGGCCAGGTCGCGCGAGCGTGCCAGTGCCAGCTCCTGGTGGATGGAGCCCAGCGGCGATTCGCGGCCGTCGGCGCTGGCAGCATCCCACTTGTTCAGGTCGAAGCCGGTGGAGATGCCCGCCTGCAGGGTCCAGCCACTGTCCAACTGGCCCACCAGCTGGATGCCGCCCTCGCGCCAGGTGCTGGGGATGATGGCGGTTTCGACGAAGTTGCGCTCCACGCCGTAGTAGGCGG
The DNA here is from genome assembly GCF_963422335.1 of uncultured Roseateles sp. Taxonomy (NCBI): domain Bacteria; kingdom Pseudomonadati; phylum Pseudomonadota; class Betaproteobacteria; order Burkholderiales; family Sphaerotilaceae; genus Roseateles; species uncultured Roseateles sp. The sequence goes on along the minus strand of NZ_OY729424.1, from coordinate 4,759,052 downwards.
TGGGCTCATGGTTCTCGTTCAAGAGACCCATGGGCATCAGGAACAGGCCGCCGCGCAGCGCCCAGTTCGGGTGGAACTGGTGCTCCACATAGGCCTGCTCGATCGCCACCTCGCCGGGATCGCCGGACGAGGCCACCGCGTGCTCGACCTCGATCTCGGTGACGATCTTGGTCTTCGCGTCGAAGCGGTGCTGATATCCGAGCACCAGGCGACGCAGATCGGCCCGGGCCTCCTTGGCATTGCTGCTGGGGCGGTTGTAGTTGAGCTCCGCATAGCCGCTCAGCACAGTGCGTGGCTGAGAGGCGGGGGCGTCTTCCAGCAGCGCCGCGGTGCTGGGCGCAGGTAGCGTTGCGGGCGCTGCAGGAGCCGCCTTTGGCGCTTGCTGCAGTTGCGCCAGTTCGGCGCGCAGCTTGCCCAACTCGGCTGCCAGTTGGTCGACGCGGCGTAGCAGCTCTTGCTCGGTGCCGGTTTGAGCCTGGGCCGAACCCATGGCCAGCATCAGACCAAGGCCGAGGGGGCGCAGCAGGGGCGCGCGGGTGAGGTTTCTTTTGCTCATGTCGGAGTCTCTGGGAGATGAAATTCGGAGCGTTCAGTGCGCGTCGCTGAGGGTGCGCAGAAAGGCCAGCAGATCATCAATCTCGGCCTCGCTGAGTGCAGGGGCCAGGCCGGGGCGACGGTTGTAGGGGCCTTCACTGACGTTCACGTTGCGGCGCAGTTCGGGCGGCAGGTCGTTGAACTTGTCCACGCTGCCATCGGGCAGGCGCGGATACCATTTCTCGGGGTAGATGTCGCGTTGGACATAGAAACTCAGGACCTCGCGCAGATCGGTGAAACGGCCGTTGTGGAAGAACGCCTTGCGCAACGCCACATTGCGCAGCGAGGGCACCTTGAAGGCGCCGCAGAGATCGCGCCGGGCCGCCATATCGCCACCCTCGCGGGCGCACAGCCCCAGGTCGTAGAAGGCCGGATCGGCATTTGGCGCCAGCGCGCTGTTGCGCGGCACACCCAGGGCGTCGTAGCTGAAGTCTGTAAAGAGCGGGAAGCTGCCGTCCGTGCCCTTGGCCGAGGGGTGGCAGGCAGCGCAATTGCCTTTGTCCTTGGCGTTGAACAGGGCCAGGCCGCGCAGCTCGGGCTCGCTGAGTGCGGCACGGCCCCGCAGGAACTCGTCGTACTTGCTGCTGAAGGGCCGGAAGCTGGCGTCCTCCAGCTGAAAGGCCTGCAGAGCCAGTTGCATGCGCTGCAAGGCCTCGGCCGGGTTCTGCAGGATGTCGGCGCCGAACTCCTGTTTGAAGGCCACCACATAGGAGGTCCTGGCCAGGCGGGCGATCAATTCCTCGGTACTGCCGTTGGCCATCTCCTTGGGGTTGAAGAAGGGCTTGCCGGCCTGCTCCTGCAGACTGGCGGCACGGCCGTCCCAGAAGAAGCCGCCGTTGGGTGTGCCCTCCTTGTCGAAGCCGAAGGCCTTGTTGCTGGACAGGTAGCGGATGCTGGGCGAGCTGCGGCCCCCCAGCAGCTCCAGTGCTACGCCGCCGGGCTCGGTGACGCCGGTGTTTCGCGGGCCGGCATGGCCGGTCTCTGCTGCATGGCAGCTGGCGCAGGACTGGCGGCCGGAGGCGGATAGCGAGGCGTCTTTGAAGATTTGCTCGCCCAGGCTGGCGCGGGTGCTGAGGGCGCCTGGCGCAGGTTCGGCGGGGCCGGTTTCAGGGGCAGGGGAGCCGCCACCACAGGCCTGGAGTCCTAGCGCCAGCAGGACGGACAGAGTGCCCGCCAGCTGCCGGCTCCACGCCCCGGAGTGGTGATGCTGAGCAGTTTCGGAATGGTTCATGGCAGTCTTTTTATGATTGCGAATGATATCAAGTCCTATTTGTATTTGACGATTTTCTCATCTGCTCCCGCTACAGCATCGACACGGGCAAGCACGGCATGGCCGGTGAGGTCCCGATCACCCGCGTCAAGCGCTGACCAGGCAGCCTTCACAGGCTGCTTGAACACGCGTTACGGCTGGCTCAAGGAGGCGTCCGATCCGGCTGGAAGTGCTGGACCAAACCAAACGGCGCGCTGCTGCGCGTGCAGCGCTACCGGTGATGGCAATTGACCGTTCAGAACATATAATGCGAATCATTCGCATTTATATTTTGGAAAAGAATGTCGCACACTGTCGTTGGCCCACGCTTCAAATCCCGCCCCGTCTCGACGGCGTCACTCGCCCTGCTGACGTCGATCACAGCCGCTGCCCAGACTGCTCAGTCCGCCGACGACCAGGTCACGCTTCAGCGTGTCGTCGTCACCGCCACGCGCGGCAACAAGGCGATCGAGAAGATCCCGGGCGCCGTCACGGTCATCACAAGCCAGGATATCCAGGCTCAGACCCTGGTCGCCGAAGACCTGAGCCAGGTCCTGTCAGTGCTCGCCCCTTCCTACGCGCCCTCGCGCCAGAAGCTGACGAGCTTCGGCGAATCGATGCGAGGTCGTACCGCCCTGCTGTTGTTCGACGGTGTGCCGCAAAGCAACCCGTTGCGCAATGGCGCGCGCGAGGGCTATTTCGCCGATCCGTCGCTGATCGAGCGCATCGAGGTGATCAGCGGTGCCTCGGCCGTGCAGGGCCTCGGCGCCACCGGCGGCATCATCAACTTCATCTCGCGCACGCCGCGCGAAACCGGCACGCACCAGCGCGTCGAACTCAAATTCGGCACTCAGGGTCATGGCGGCGACGCGCTGTGGAAGGCCGGCTACACGCTCGAGCACAAGGGAGATTTCGACGCGCTGCTCCATCTCGGCGGCACCGTGCGCGGCATCGGCGTCGACGGCAGCGGCCAGCGACTCGGCCTGGAGGCGATCCAGGGCGATACACAGGATTCGCGTGCCGGCGATCTGTTCCTCAAGCTCGGCCGCGATATCGGCGCGCAACGCCTGCAGCTCTCGCTCAACAAGTTCCGCATCGAGGGCGAGGGCGACTGGAAGCCGGTCGCAGGCGACCGCAAGACCGGTCTGCCGACCGGTGCCGCGCCCGACACGCCGCCGGGCCAGCCGCCGCGCAACGAGGTGCGCACGTTTTCGCTGGACTGGACCCATGCCGATCTCGCCGGCGGTCAGGCCCGTGCCCAGGTCTACAAGCAGGACTTCAGCGCGCTGTACGGCGCCACCGCCGCCGCGACCTTTCAGGACGCCAGGCTGGCGCCGCAGGACAAGCTGATCGACCAGTCCGAGGTCGTCGCCGACAAGGCCGGCCTCAAGCTGAGCTGGGTGCGGCCCGATCTGTTCATCGACGGGCTCGAACTGACGACCGGCCTTGACTGGCTCAGCGACACCTCGCAGCAGCGACTGGCCTTGACGGACCGCATATGGGTGCCGCCGTTGAAGTTCCGCAGCACGGCGCCATTCGCACAGCTCGAGTACGAACTTGGCGCCTTCACCGTGCGCGGCGGCGCCCGCCATGAAAGCGCCACGCTGGCCGTCGACAACTATCAGACCCTGGCCTTCTACAAGAACACGGCCGTGCAGGGCGGCCAGCGCAGCTTCACCCAGTGGGTCAAGAGCCTGGGTGCGGTCTGGCGGCTGGGTGGTGGCTGGTCGAGTTTTGTGTCCTACAACGAGGGCTTCGGCCTGCCGGATGTGGGCCTGGTGCTGCGCGCAGTCAACACGCCGAACCAGTCGGTCGACAAGCTGATCTCGCTCGAGCCCGTCATCACCGACAACCGCGAGATCGGCCTGGCCTGGCGCGGCGCGCTCGGCAGCGTCTCGGCCTCGGTCTATCGCTCGCATTCCGATCTCGGCTCGCAGATCCGCGTCGACGCGGCGACCGGCGTCGGCTCCGTGCAGCGCGTGCCGGTCGACGTCAATGGCTTCGAGTTCAGCGGTGAGTTGAAGCCGGCGCGCGACTGGACGCTGTCGGCGAGCTATGCGCGCACCCGCGGCATGACGGCCGCGCAGGCCGGCGCGCCGCTCGACGTCACGCTCGGCGCGCGTTCGCAAGGTCCCGACAAATTCGTGCTCGCGGCCACTTGGCAGTTCGCCAGCACCGGCCAGGCCAGGCTGCAGGCAACGCGGCTGCAGTCGCGCGACATCAATGTGGGCCGCACGGCCGGCTCTGCCAGGCTAGAAGAGCATTTCGACGGCTACACCTTGGCTGATTTCACTGCAAGCTACGGCACGTCCTGGGGCGAGTTCGGCGTCGGTATCGAGAACCTGTTCAACCGCCAGTACATCGGCTACTACGCACAATCCAACCCTGCCGGAACCAACGACGACCTGTTCGCCGGTCGCGGCCGCACGCTCACCGTGAGCTGGCGCCGCAGCTTCTGATACCGGCATGGGAAGCAAACTTCGTCGCTGGTGGCTGCGGCTGCATCGCTGGCTGGCGCTGACGCTGGGCGTGCCGCTAGCCGTGGTGGCCCTGCTCGGCTCGGTGTTGCTTGTGCTGAAGCCGATCGATCGCTGGCGCCATGCCAAGCTGTTCGTCGTCGCGCCGGGCCCGGCCGCACCCGATCTGCTCGAACGGGTGCGGCAGCGGCTCGGCGCCGAGTTCGGTCCGGCCGCCGCGCTGACCTTTCGGCCGCCCCGCCGGGCCGACGAGAGCCTGCGCGTCGCGGTGCGCGGCCCCTGGGACGGTGCCATCTATCTCGATCCCCGCGACGCGCGCGAACTCGGGCGGCGCGGCGAACACGAGGGCGCTTTCAACCTGCTGTTCGAGATCCACAGTGCGCTGCTGATGAACGAGACCGGCAAGCCGCTGCTGGCGCTGCTGGCGCTCGCCTATCTCGTGCTGCTGATGGGTGGCCTGGTGCTCTGGTGGCCCAGGCGCTGGCGCCAGGCTCTGGTGCTGAAGCTCGATCGCGGCACGCTGCGTGCACTGTTCGACCTGCACCGCGGCGGTGGCGCCTTGCTCGGCCTGCTGATCGCCGTGCCGGTGCTGAGCGGCGCGTACATGGCCTGGCGCCCCTTGTCACAGGCCGTCACGGCGCTGTCGGGCCAGGCGGTGCAGGCAGCCCCACAGGCGCCGAGGCTGGCGGCACCGGTGCCGGGCCTGTCGCTTGACGCCATGGTTGACGTCGCGCGCGCGCGCTTCGGCGGCGCACCAGTCGGCTATGTGCAAGTGCCGGCCGGCCCGGGCAAGCCAGTTCGGGTGCGCCTGCTGCTGGCCGACGATCCGCATCCGAACGGCTTGAGCTCGGTGTGGCTCCATCCGCACAGCGGCGCGGTACTGGCCACGCATCGCTGGGACGAACTCGATCCCGGCGCGCGCGCCTACAGCGTGATCTATCCCCTCCATACCGGCGAACTTGGCGGTCTCGGGCATACCGTGCTGAACGGCCTGCTCGGATTCGCGCTGGCAGGGCTGTGTGGAAGCGGGATCTATCTGTGGTGGAAGCGCCGCGGCTGATCGGGCATGGGCTCCAGGCCAAGAGACCAAGAGGCCAATACGACGTAAGTCGATCAAGCCGGCGGCAGTCTGTACAGGATTCCGGGATTGCCGACGAGGATGCGCTCGCGCATGCCCTCGTCGGGTGTCCAGGCTTGCAACAGCCGAAAGAGCTGAGCGGTGTCGGGCGGCACATGGCCGGGGCGGGTGTGCGGCCAGTCCGACCCCCAGACGAGCTGCCCGGGATTGGCCTGCACCAGCCGGTCGTGCAGGGCGCGGGCATCTTGATAGTCGGGCGCGGCATCGGAGATATTGGCGACGCCGGACAACTTCACCCAGACATGGCCATCGCCAAGCAGGCGGCACAGGGCATCAAATCCCTCGTGCGTGGCGCCCAGCGCCGCGGGGCTGCGCCCCATATGGTCGATGACCACCGCCACCCGCGAACGCCGAAGGCGGTCGGCAGTCCGAGGCAGCAGCCGGCTGTCGGTGAACAGCTGCAGATGCATGCCTCGCGCGGACAGGCGTGGCTCCAGCGCATCGAAGGCCTCGAAGCCGACGAAGCCCCCGCGGGCGCGCGGATCGCCGGCATCGAAGAACGCCATCCGCACGCCCCTGACCCCGGCCTCGGCCAGGGCATCGAGATCGGCCTCGCCGATCGAGGCATCGACGGCCGCCACGCCCACCAGCCGCCCCTGACCCTCGGCCAGCGCCTGGAGCAGGACGCGGTTGTCCGTGCCGTAGAAGCTGGGCTGCACCACCACGCCGTGGGTCACACCCAGCGGCGAGAGTGTCTGCTGCCAACGGCTGAGCGGAGCCGTCTCGGGCGTGTAGCTGCGCGCCGCAAACATCGGATACGTCTGCGGTGGTGCGACCACATGGAAGTGGCAGTCGACGATGCCGGATCTCATGGGGCAGGCGCGGCCGAAGGAGTACGGTGCGTGAGTTCAGTCAATCGTGATCTTCGCACTGCGCACAATTTTCGCCGTGCGCTGGATCTCTTCGCTGATGAAGCTCGCATAGGCCGCCACCGTACCCGGCCTGACCTCCGCACCCAGGCGGGCAAACTGCTCCCGCACGGCCGGGCGTGCCAGCACTGCCTCCAGAGCGGCGTTGTAGCGCTTCACCAGCTCCGGCGCGGCCTTGCCCGGCAGCACCAGCCCCAGCGTCGTGCTGGCATCGAAACCGGGAACGCCGGATTCGGCGAGGGTGGGCACATCGGGCAGCAGCGTCGAGCGCTTGCTCGTTGTCACGGCCAGGGCACGCAGGCGGCCGCCCTGGAGCAACGGCAATACCGATGACAGCTGGTCGAAGTGCAGATCCACATGGCCACCGGCGAGGTCGGTGTTGGCCGGCGCACTGCCTTTGTAGGGCACATGCGTGAAGCTCAGCCCGCTGGCCTCCTGGAACAGCTCGCCGACGATGTGGTTGCCGCTGCCGCTGCCGGCCGATGCCATCGTCAATTCCCCTTTGCGCTTGCGCGCCAGCGCCATCAGATCGGCCACCGATTTGGCGGGCGAGGACGAGCCCACCACCAGCACCATGGGCACGCTGGCGATCAGGCCGACCGGGCTGAAGTCACGGATCGAGTCGTAGGGCAGCTTGGGGTAGAGCGCCGGTGCGGCCAGATGGTTGATCGGCGAGGCCACGCCCAGCGTGAGGCCGTCCGGCGCGGCCTTGGCCACCACATCCAGCCCCAGGGTGCCGCCAGCCCCGGCCCGGTTCTCGATCACGATCACCAGACCCAGCTCCCGGGACAGCTCGGGCGCCAGGATGCGGGCACTCATGTCGACATTGCCGCCGGGCGGGAAAGGGACGATCAGCTTGAGGGTCTTGCCGGCTTGCTGCGCGTCTGCGGCAACCATGGCCGTGCACAGCAGGGCGAAGGTGAAGATGCGTCGGATCATGTTCATTGCTGTCGTCCCTCCTTATGCTTGATTCAGCACGGCCAGCGCATTCGTCGCGGCTGCCACGCCCATCTTCACATAGGCATCGGCGGTAACGCCGCCGATGTGCGGGCTCAGCGTGATGCGCGGTTCGCCGTGGAAGGGATGGGGCGCCGTCATCGGCTCGACGACAAAGCTGTCCAGCCCGGCGCTGCCCACCTGGCCGCTGCGTATGGCCTCCAGCAGCGCCGGCTCGTCGATCAGGCCGCCACGGGCCGTGTTGACGATGATCACGCCCTTCTTGCATGCCGCGAGGGTCTGCGCATTGAGCAGCCCGGCGTTCTCGGGGGTCAGCGGGCAGTGCAGCGAGATCACGTCCGCCTCGCGCCAGATCGTTGTCAGGTCGGCGGGCTCGATATAGGCCGGCAGGTTCTTGGCGAAGGGGTCGAAGCCCAGCACGCGCATGTCCATGGCATCGGCCATGCGCGCGAAGCGCTGGCCGATCGCGCCGAGGCCGATCACGCCCACCGTCCGGCCTTCGAGTTCGACACTCTTGTGCGTGGCCTTGTCCCAATGGCCCTGATGCATGCGGCCATCGAGTTCGACCACCGACTTGGCGCAGGCCAGCAGCAGGGCCAGCGCATGCTCGGCCACAGCCGCCGCGTTGGCGCCCACCGCCGCCACGACCTCGATGCCGCGCGCGGCGGCGGCCTGCTTGTCTATGGTGTCGGTGCCGCTGCCGTGCTTGGAGATCACCTTCAGGCTGGGCGCGGCGTCCATGGCGGCGGCGCCGACCTTGCTGTAGCGCACGATGATGGCCACCGGGTCATGCCGCTGGCACAGGGCGACGATGTCTTCCTCGGTCGGCTTTGCGCCCGCGTACACGACCTCATGGTCCTGCAGCAGCGCCAGCGCCTCGGCGGCCAGGTCGCTGCCTGTGACCAGGATGGTGTTCTTGCGCGCGCTCACAGCGTTTCGCCTTCCTTGATCACGCCGGCGGCGCGCAGCGCGCCGTCCAGCCAGCCGGGGCGCAGGGCCTTGCGGCTCTTGATGTCGGCAATCCGCTTGGTCTCCGCCGCGACCTTCTCGGCCGCGAGCGGCAGCATGGCCGCGGCCTTGTCGCGTTCGATGACGGTCACGCCGTCGGCGTCGCCGACGACCAGGTCACCCGGATTGACGCTGACGCCGCCGATGGAAATCGGGTGGTTGAGCCGGCCGGGGATGAACTTGGTCGGGCCGTTGGGATTGAGGCCGGCGGCATACATGGGAAGCCCGAGTTCGCGTATGGCCTCGCTGTCGCGGACGGCGCCATCGATGACCACGCCGACGATGCCGAGCGCCACGCACTGCTGAGACATGATTTCGCCCATCAGCGCGCTGCTCAGATCACCCTTGCCGTCGATCACGAGCACGTCGCCGGGCTGGGCGATCGCCATCGCGGCGTGGATCATCAGGTTGTCGCCGGGACGCAGCTCGACCGTGATCGCCGGGCCTGCAAACCGCATCGAAGGCGCCAGCGGTGCAATGCGGCCGCTGAGCGCTCCGCGACGGCCGGCCACGTCGGCCAGTATGGACGAGGGGTACTGGGCGGCCTCGGCAACGGTGGCCGGGTCCACGCGCTGAATGTTGCGAATCACATCGGGCAATGCGGCGGCTTGGCTCATGAGAATCTCCTTGGACGGTCGAGTGGGTGCGCGGTTTCCGCGCAAGGACTGGGCGCTCAAGCGTCAGTCGAGGCGTACACCGGATTCCTTGACGGTTCTGCCCCAGCGGACGAAGTCGTCGCGTATCAGTTCGGCGAACTGCTCAGGCGTGCCACCCAGGGGGTCCGCGCCTTCGTCGCCGAGGCGCTTGCGCAGGTCGGCTTGCAACAGGGCCTTGTTGAACTCGGCATTCAGGCGCGTGACGATCTCCTTGGGCGTGCCGGCAGGAGCGAGAAAGCCGAACCAGGTGACGGCGTCGAAGCCCTTGTAGCCACTCTCGCCGACGGTCGGCGTCTGCGGAATGTCGTCGACACGCTTGGCGGAAGTCACGGCCAGCGGGCGCAGCTTGCCAATACGGATCTGCTGCAATACCGAAGGTACCGACGAGACATAGATCTGCACCTGGCCGCTGATCACGTCCGTCAGCGCCTGGTTGGCACCCTTGTAGGGAATGTGCTGGAACTTCACGCCCGCGGTCTTCTGGAATTGTTCCCCCGTGAGGTGGGCAACCGTGCCGTTGCCAGGCGATGCAAAGTTCACTTCGCCCGGCTTGGCCTTGGCCGCGGCTACGAGGTCGGCCAAGGTCTTGAATGTGGACTGAGCCGGCACGACGATGACCAGCGGCGCGCTCGCCACCAGGCCTATGGGCACCAGATCCTTCTGCGGGTTGTAGGGCAGCTTGACGTAGAGCGTGGGATTGATGGCCAGATTGCTCGTCTGGCCCAGCACCAGGGTGTAGCCATCGGCAGGCGACTTCGCCACCGCATCGACGCCCAGATTGCCTCCGGCGCCAGGCTTGTTGTCGATGACGAAAGTCCAGCCGGTGGCCGCGGCCACCTTCTGGGTCACCTCACGGGCAATGATGTCGGTCCCTCCGCCCGGAGGAAACGGCACGACGACGCGGATCGCCTTCGACGGATAGGCCTGCGCCAGGGCGCCGGAGCTGAGGATTGCGGCGGCCAGGGCCAGAAGCGTTCGTCGTGTCGTGTTCATCGATGTCTCCAAAGGAACGGGTTGACTGCGAACTGCAGGTTCCCGAACTCAGTGACTGGAGTATTGGCGTCATAAAAGATACAGTCCAATCGATACTTTCTTTGAATTCATTCATGAGGCTTTTGGAATGGACCTGCGTGACCTGCGCTACTTCGAGACCATCGCCGAGCTGGAGCACATCGGGCGTGCCACGGAGCGCCTGCATCGCACCCAGCCCGCGCTGACCAGCAGCGTGCGGCGGCTCGAGGAGGCCTGCGGCGCCCCGCTGTTCGAAAAGGCCGGCCGGGGCATACGGCTCACGCCGGCGGGCAGGGTGCTGCTCAAGTGGGCGCAGCGTGTGCGTTTCGATGTCGAGGACGCCCGGCGGGAGATCGGTGACATCGGCCGCGGCCTGTCCGGCCACATTCGCATCGGCATCGTGCCGACCGCCGCGCAGTTCATCCTGCCGCCGGCCGCACGGCAGTTGATGGCCGTCGCGCCGGAGGTGACGCTGAAGACGGTCGTCGGCCTGATCGACACGCTGAGCCCCCTGCTGCGCGCAGGTGAGCTGGACTTGATGGTCGGCACCGAGAGCGTTCTGGAAGCCGGCTACACCTCCCAGCTGCTGGCAGAAGATCACATCGTGGTGGCGGCCAGCACAAGCCACCCGATCTTCGCCGGCAAGCCCAGCCTGGCCGATCTGACGAAAGAGCGCTGGGTCTTGCAGCCACCCGGGGCCCCGACCCGTGACTGGCTGGATCACACCTTCGACCGAAAGCGGCTACCGCGGCCTCGGGTGCAGGTCGAGAGCTCGATGCTGCTGATGCTGCCCGCCTTGATCGCCGAGACCGGATTGCTGAGCTTTATCTCGCGGCACCACCTCGAGCCGTCCGAAGGCCGCTCACCGCTCAAGGAGGTGCCGCTGAAGGAGACCACGATGCGCCGGCGCCTGGTCGTGACCTACCGCGAGAGCAGCTACCTGCTGCCCGCCGCCCGGCTGCTGATCTCTATCCTGAGCGAGGCAGGCAGGCCAGACCGCCGACGCACATGGGCCGAGAGCGTCGATTGACCGGACGGGCGGATCGCGGGTAGTCTGCCCAGTTGGGTGCGCCGCCAGTGGTGTACCTAGCTCTCAATACGAAGCCGCATGCGATGGATCGAGAAAGTGCTGTGACTTTTCTGGTGCTCGGGGTATCCCTGCTCCTGTTGGTACTGCTGGCGCATCGGTGGCAGGCGCAAAGAAGTGAACTGATACGTGCCGCAAGACTGAGCCGCCTTTTACGCACGCTTTTGCATGCCAATCGCATGATCCTGCGCGCGCAATCCGATGGCGAGTTATGGCGAGAGGCCTGCGACATCTGCGTCGATACCGGAAAGTCCGTGCTGGCCTGCGTCTATGTCCTGGACGGCATGTTGGTTCACCGAGTGGCCAGCGCCGGCCCCGCCGTCAAGATGCTGGAGAACGTGCCGCCAACACTGGACATGAGTATTCCGGAGCTGCGCGGCTCCTACACCGCCCAAGTGCTGTCTGGCGGCGTGCGGCTCGTCAGCAATGACTATGTGCTGGACCCGCAGGCCGGGCGATGGCGGGAGGAGGCCGTCGAGCAGGGCGTGCGTGCGATTGCGTGGATTCCGTTGAGGCGCGGCGGCAGCGTGGTGGCAGCCCTGATGCTGTGCGCAGACCAGCGGGATTACTTCGACACCGAACTGCTGCGGTCGCTCGACGAACTCGGGGAGGATTTGTCCCTTGCGCTGGATGGCATTGAGCGAAACCGGGAGCGACTGCTTGCCCAACGTCAAGTCGAAGCCGGGCTTGACCGGTTTCGCACGCTGTTCAACTGTGCCCCGGTGCCGATGGCCATTCTGTCGATTGCCGAGCGGCGGATACTGGAGGTCAATGACGCCCTGTGCAGCTGGTACGGCATGGACCGGAGCGACATCGTTGGCAGTGTCCCCACTGCTCATGCCTACGGCCTCGTGCCCGAGGACCGGGACCGGTTCTACAGGACCTTGAATGCCGACGGTAAGGTCAGCAATCTGGCGCTCAGGGTGAGGGACGCGCGTGGCATTGAGCATCAGGAAGTCTTCAACGCGAAGCCCATCGAGTATCTGGGGCAGGCCTGTTGCCTGGTGACCAGCTGCAATCTGCAGGGGGTTGATGATCGGGGGGGCGAGGGCACCCAGAACATCGCAGCCCAGTTGCCTGGCTGAACCGGGCCGCGCGTGACCGGGGATAGGCCCGGCCCTCGGGTGAGTCAGATTCCGCGATATGAGTGCGCATGGCAGCGCAATTCCCTGCATTAAGCGTACGCGTACGCAATAATCTGCAGGCACCTGCATACCCAGTGGCGTCGGTGATCCAGCGTTGGCGCCATCGGCCCGCGGTTGGCCCCATACCTCCACATCGACAAAGGACACTCTTCCGTGAACAACCTGAGAATATCGACCCGGCTGTTGCTGCTGATCGGCCTGCTCTCGGCCATGCTGGTGGGTGTCGGCGGGCTGGGCCTGCTGGGCATCAGCCATGCCAACGAGGCGCTGAAGTCAGTGTTCGAAGACCGCGCGGTACCCATAGGGCAACTCGGTGAGATTCAGGCCCATCTGCTGCGCAACCGGCTCGCCGTCGCGACGGCACTTGTCACCCCGACATCCGAGGTCATCAGTGATCGCGCCGCGCAGGTGGAGGCCAATATTGCGACCATCGGCAAGATCTGGGATGCCTATATGGTCACCAAGCTGACGCCCGAGACCGAAACACTCGCCAAGCTGTTCGCCGCCGACCGGAAGAAGTTCGTGCAGGAGGGGCTGCTGCCTGCGGTGCAGGCGCTACGTGCCAACGATGTCAAGGAGGCCCAGCGGGTGGTGACCGAGGCCATTCGTCCGCTTTTTGTTCCGGTGGAAAAAGGCATCGTGGCGCTCAACAAATTGCAGCTTGACGAGGCTCACAAACAGTACGCGGAGGCCGCCGAGCGCTATGTCGTGATACGCGCAGTCTCGATCGCCTCCATCGTCGGCGGCTTGCTGCTCGGAGGGCTGTTCGGCTTGCTGATTGCACGCTCCATTACCGTGCCGATGAACCGTGCCAAGGCGGCTGCCGAGCGCGTGGCCGATGGCGACTTGACGGTGGATCTCCGCGGTGAAGGCAAGGATGAAACCGCAGAGTTGCTGCGTGCCTTGGCTGGAATGAAAGACAACCTGGTGCGCATCGTCAGCGGCGTTCGCAGCAACGCCGACAGCGTGGCGACCGCATCCTCGCAGATCGCGCAGGGCAATTTGGACCTGAGCCAGCGCACCGAGGAGCAAGCCTCGGCGCTGGAAGAGACTGCTGCTTCGATGGAGCAGCTTGGTTCCACCGTGAAGCAGAACGCCGACAACGCCAAACAGGCCAATCAACTTGCGCTGAGTGCCAGCATGGTCGCCACCCGGGGTGGAGAGGATGTCAGCAAGGTGGTCGCCACCATGAAGGACATCAACGAATCGAGCAGGAAAATTGCCGACATCATCGGCGTGATAGACGGCATCGCCTTCCAGACCAACATCCTTGCGCTGAACGCCGCAGTGGAAGCGGCTCGGGCTGGAGAGCAGGGACGCGGCTTCGCTGTCGTGGCTTCCGAGGTCCGCAGCCTGGCGGGGCGCTCGGCAGCGGCCGCCAGGGAGATCAAGAGTTTGATCACGGCAAGCGTTGAGCGTGTCGAGCAGGGCACTGCTCTGGTTGGTCAGGCGGGTGTCACGATGACCGAAGTGGCCAGCTCGATCAAGCGGGTCACCGACATCGTGGGCGAGATCAGTGCGGCAAGCACCGAGCAGAGCGCCGGAGTGTCACAGGTTGGCGAGGCCGTCAGCCTGATGGACCAGGTCACCCAGCAAAACGCGGCGCTGGTGGAAGAGAGCGCGGCGGCGGCAGAAAGCCTGAAGGCGCAGGCGTTGCTGCTGGTTCAGGCCGTGGCGGTTTTCAAGCTGAGCGAGGGGTAGCGCACCGGGTCGGCTCTGGCCACACGCGTCAGCGTGCCGCCTTTGCCGGCGCTATGGCGCATGCGTTGCTCGCATTTGGCGTTCCGACGCCGATCACGTTCAGCGCCGGCTTGCGTTGCATCAAGGCGGTTCGAGCGCGCAGCTGTCCCAATCGGGCCCATGAAACTCCACGCCTTCTTCGATCAGGTGCCGCGACTGCGAGTCAGGGATCCGCTGGCGGAAGTGCTGGGCTGCGCCGAAGGCGGCATTCTTGAATACGGCTACGGCGACGCGGTGCGGCTCAGTGGCCACTCGTGCCCGACGGTGGCTGCGGCCTATTGGCTGACCTGGCTGGCGCTGCGCGAGCTCTATCCGGACGCTGTGCCCGAACGTGGCGGTATCAAGGTCGAATTCCGAGAGGATGCCCGCACCGGCAGTACCGGCGTGGCCGCCACCGTTGTGCAGATGCTCACCGGCGCTGCCGGTGGCAGCGGCTTCAAGGGCTTGGCGGGGCACTTCTCGCGCGTCAGTTTGCAGCGCTTCACGCCCGACCTGCCGTTGTCCCTGCGCTTCACCAGGCTCGATACCCGCGCGGCCGTGGATGCGCAAGCCGATCTTGCGCTTGCCCCCGTCGACCCTGCGCTGGAAGCCTTGCTGGAACGCTATGCCAAGAGTCCTCTCGATGCCGATGCGTTGGCCCGACTTGGCCAGCTGTGGCAGCAACGCGTGCAGCACCTATTGCTGGACCTGGCCTATGAGCCCGGTGTGTTCACGATCCGCTCGGCGGAACGCTGGCGCAGCCTGACCACGAGCCATCAGGCGGTTTTGGCTCCTGCCTCATGCCGGCGCGCATCATGAGCACGCTGGGGCAATTGCCGCTGGTCTATTCTTGCTCGGGCTGTTCGAGTGCTGCACAACTGGCCAATCATCTGGCGCTGCGACTGGACCGCGAAGGCGTGGCCGAGATGTCCTGCATTGCGGGTGTCGGTGGCAATGTGCGCAGCCTGGTCCGCCGCGCCCGCGAGGCGGCGGGTGAGGGGCGGCCCATCGTCGCCATTGATGGATGCATGCTGGCCTGCGCGAAAAATTGCCTGGCCGAACGCGGTGTCACGGCAATAGACCATGTGATGCTTGCCGAGTCCGGCGTCGCCAAGCGCTACCACGCGGATTTCGACGAGAGGCAGGCCGAGCAGGTCTATCCCTTGCTGGTCGAGCGCGTGCGTGCCCTGAATTCAGACCTCAGTCCTCGAAGCCCGCCGGGTTCTGGCTGATCGCAATCGAAACCTTCCAGCGAGAGTTGGGCTGCTCCGACGATTGGGCGGCAGCACGAACGGCGTGTTGCCCGTATCACTTCGACGCAGCCAAAAAAGACAATCTCAGGCGCCTCCGCAGGCACCGCAGCAGGAGGCTTTGCCATGGCCTTGGGCGAGTTTGGTGATACTGACACGCCAGAGCGCGGGGCCGCTGTCCAGATAGTCCCAGGAGAACTTGCCAGGCATCTCGGCCTGGAACTGGTGATACAGCGGCTTGGGGTCATGATCATTGACCAACTCCATTGCCTGGCCTGCGGCCAGCGCGCCAAAGGTCGAAAAGATCAGCGGATGGCGTTCACGGGGAGCAATGCTGCGCACGTCAACGATGGGAGTCTGCGTCATGGTGGAGATCACTTTCTATAAGATGTATTGGCAATAAATCTATATTAGAAGTGCTGCTTGGCC
The DNA here is from genome assembly GCF_963422335.1 of uncultured Roseateles sp. Taxonomy (NCBI): domain Bacteria; kingdom Pseudomonadati; phylum Pseudomonadota; class Betaproteobacteria; order Burkholderiales; family Sphaerotilaceae; genus Roseateles; species uncultured Roseateles sp. The sequence goes on along the minus strand of NZ_OY729424.1, from coordinate 4,743,463 downwards.
GAGGGGTTGACGGGGATCAAAGCGCGCAGATGCGGGGACGCCAGCCCCGAGGCGGAACGCCAAGAGGTCTGGGTTTGGCGATGGCGGGCCTGGACTCTTGAGACGGGTCTATGGCGGCACACGCATCCTCCGAAGGGCCGGGCGGACACCAGGCGGGGCAAACTCGTCGTGCTCGACTCGGCTGCGTGCCTGCTGCGTACCTGCTGCGTTGCGGCCCTAGGCTTGAGCGCTCGGCAATGTGCTGGGCGGCAGACCCACATAGCGTCCGCGTGGGCGTATCACCTGGTGCACGCCCAACTGCTCCATGCCATGCGCCAGCAGGCCGACACTGCGCGCCGTGGCGAACAGGCCGAAGGCCGCATCAGCGGGCAGGCTATGGTGGGCAACCAGGGCCGCCAGGGCTACGTCGATATTGGGCCGCAGACCGGTCAGGCTGGTCACCTTTTCAATGAAGCGCGCGATCACCTTCGGCGGCTCGAAGAGCGCAAGCAGGGCGGCAGCGCGCGGATCACCATCGGGATAGAGGTGATGACCGAAGCCAGCGAATGGCAGACCAGACGACAGGTAGTGGGCCACAACCTGGTCCTCGCCCTGCCTGACCACATCGCTGAACAGCGCCTGTACACGCCCCGATGCATCGCCGTGCAGGGGGCCCGACAGCGTGTTCAATCCGGCCAGCAGGCAAGCCGGCAGTGACGCGCCTGTCGAAGCCGCAATGCGCGTGACAAAGGCCGAGCTGGTCAGCTCGTGATCGGCCAGCAGCACCAGCGCTGTGCGCAGCAGATCGGCCACCTCGGCTGATTGCTTCCACCCTCGCGCAAAGCGCAGATGCAGCGGCTCGGAGCCGGGCAGGGCGCCGAAGGCATTGGCCAACTGCCCGACCAGGCTCTGGCCCTCGCCGTGCAGCACACGGGTCAGACGCCCGACGGTCGAGTGGCCCGCGGCCGCCAGACCGGCCAGGGTGGTGAAAGCCGCCAACCGGCCGGGCGGCCCCGAATGGGTTGGCGACGCGGAGGAGAAGTCCACGGCCTGCTCGGTGGCCCATAACAGCCGGGCCGCCTCCTCCAGGCTGGCCGACCTGGCCAGGTCAACGGCGTCCTGGCCGCGGTAGTAGGGCCGGCCGCGAAAGAAGGCACACAGGGCCGTCGGGATGCTCGGCTCCGAGCCAAACAAGGTGTTGGCTGCCAAGGTCTCGTGCTTGCGGCCGGCCTGCTTGCGCTTGGCAAGCCCGGCCACGTCCTCGGCGCGATACAGGCTGCGGCGCGTGTCGGCCGGGTCGGGCATGACCTCCAGCTTGCCGCGGCTCACATAGGCGTAGACCGTCTGAGGTCTGACCCCGAGGAGGCGGCATGCCTCGTCCATCGATATCCAGGATGCCATGGTGTGTGCGCAAGTTTTATATATTGATTTTAAACATCAATATTGCCAGCATCGTCAAGTATTAAATAGGATGTGCACATCTGCTCAAACGCCCTTCGATATGAAACCCCTGGTCCTGCAACTCAACCCGATCCTGATCCCTGCCGTCAACGACAGGCTCGCGGCGCTTTACACCGTGCGCAAGCACTTCGAGGCCAGCGACGGCGAGGCCTGGCTGCGTGAGCAGGGCGGGTCCGTGCGCGCCGTGATCACCGGCGGCCACACCGGCATTTCCCGGGAGATGCTGGAGCAGATGCCGGCGCTCAAGGTCGTTGCCGTGAATGGCGTCGGCACCGATGCCGTGGATCTCGCCTACTGTCGCGGTCGCGGCCTGCCCGTCACCGCCACGCTGGGTGCACTGACCGAAGACGTGGCCGATCTGGCGATCGGTCTGCTGATCGCCACCTGCCGCAATCTGTGTGCCGGCGACCGTTTCGTGCGCGATGGCCAGTGGGAGCTGCGCCCTCAGCCCAGTGCCATCCCGCTCGCACGCCGGTTCAGCGGCATGCGCGTCGGCATCGTCGGCATGGGTCGGGTAGGGCGCGCCGTCGCGGCACGGACGGCGGCTTTCGGCTGCCCGATCAGCTACACCGACTTGCGGGCCATGGATGACCTGGCGTATCGCTTCGTGCCCAGCCTGGTGGACCTCGCGCGCGAGTCCGATGCGCTGGTGCTGTGTGCGGCGGCGGACAAGGCCGAAGGCATCGTCAACGCGGCCGTGCTCGACGCACTGGGGCCGCGCGGCTTCCTGGTCAACGTCGCCCGTGGCCGCCTCGTCAACGAGGCCGATCTGACAGCGGCGCTGGCCGCTGGCCGTATCGCCGGCGCGGGCCTAGACGTGTTCGTCGACGAACCCCGCGTTCCGCTGGCGCTGCGCCAGTCCGACCACGTCACCCTGCAGGCCCATCGTGCCAGCGCGACCTGGGAGACGCGGACGGCGATGGGCGAGATGGTGCTCGACAGCCTGGCCCAGGCGCTGGCGGGCGAGCGCCCGGCGATGAGCCTCACCACCTGAGAGGACGCAAGACCATGTTCACCCCGTACCTTGCCGTCATCGCGGCCTGCGCGCTCGGCGCGCTCGCCCACGCGCCCAGCTTCGCCCAGGCCTATCCCGCCAGGCCCGTGACGCTGGTGGTCCCGTTCCCGCCCGGCGGCGGAACCGACACCGGCGGGCGCATCCTGGCCGAGCAATTGGCCTCGCGCTGGGGGAGGACTGTGGTCGTCGAGAACAAGGGCGGCGCGGCCGGACAGATAGGTGCCGACCTGGTTGCCAAGGCCAAGCCGGACGGCTACACGCTGCTGCTGGGCAATATCGGCACGCAGGCGATCAATCCGTCGCTGTATCGCAAGCTGCCGTATGACCCCGACGCTGCATTCGTCCCCATCTCCCTGGTGGCCGAGCTGCCCATGGCCATGGTGGTCAACCCCGCGATGCCGGTTAAGACCGCAGCCGAGTTCATCGCGCTGGCCAAGTCGCAACCGGGTCGGCTGTCCTACAGCAGCGCTGGCTCGGGCGGCGCGCCGCACCTGGCGGCCGAGATGTTCAAGGACCGGACAGGCACCTTCATCCTGCACGTGCCCTACCGGGGCGGCGGTCCGGCGATCTCGGACCTCATCGCGGGTCATGTGAATTTGTCCTTCCTGACGGTGCTGGAAGCTTCCGGGCACATCAAGGCCGGCAAGCTGCGTGCTCTGGCCGTGACCGGGGATCAACGGGTGCCGGCTTTGCCCGAGGTGCCCACGCTCGCGGAGACCGTGCTCCCGGGATTCAACGCCATCTCCTGGCTCGGCCTGCTGGCCCCGTCAGGCACGCCGCCGGACATCGTGGAGAAGATCGCTGCCGATGTTCGCGCCGTCCTGACGGACGAAGCGGTCAAGGCGCGCCTGGCCTCGCTGGGTGGCGTGCCGCGCGCCACATCGCCACGGGAGTTCGCGAAGCTGATCGCGGACGATAGAGTGCGCTACGCCCAGATCATCCACAGCCGCAAGATCACCGTCGATTGAGGCCGTCGATGGAGCCGATGATCATGGCCGAGCTGGTCTTCCCGGCGCCCGCGCTGACCACGCTGCCGGTGGTGGGCCGAGAGGCTGTGTTCCCGGTGGGCCGCGTGTACTGCATAGGCCGCAACTACCGCTGGAGCCCGGACGAGCAGGCAAGACCGCGGGACATGCCGGCCTGGTTCATGAAACCGGCCAATGCGGTGGTGTTGGCGCAAGGCGCGCTGCCCTATCCCCCCGGCACCAGCGACTTCTGCCATGAGATCGAACTCGTGGTGGCCATCGGCCGAGGCGGCCGAGATATCGAGCCGTCCCAGGTGGAGCCTCATCACATCTGGGGCTATGGCGCCGGGCTGGATCTGACGCGGCGCGATCTGCAGCAGCAGGCCAAGCTCGCCGGCGGCCCCTGGGAGGCCGCCAAGGCCTTCGACCACTCGGCCCCTTGCTCGCCGCTGGTGCCGGTCGCGGCCATCGGCCATCCCCGGCAGGGCGCCATGTGGCTGGCGGTCAACGGCCTTGAGCGGCAGCGGGCCGATCTGTCCGAGCTGCTGTGGTCGGTGCCCGAGCTGGTGGCCATGCTGTCGAGGTCGGTGACGCTGGCACCCGGCGACCTGATCTACACCGGCACGCCCGCGGGCGTGGGGGCGCTGCAGCCGGGCGATGTCGTCAGCGCAGGTGTCGATGGCATAGCCCAGTTCTCGATGACGGTGCAAGCGCAGGCACAGAACCCTTGCTCTCGTTGATTCGACCCACCCATTCCCAGGAGCCTCGTTTGAACACCAGCAACACGAAGAAGATCGCCCTCGTCACCGGCGCGGGCAGTGGCATAGGACGCGCGGTGGCCCTGGGCCTGCTGAACGATGGCTGGACCGTCGTGCTGGCGGGCCGGCGCCCCGAGCCCTTGCAAGCACTGGCGGCCGAGGCCGAATCACGCGGCCAGACCGCGCTGGCCGTACCCACCGACGTGACCGATCCGGACAGTGTGCAGGCCCTCTTCGCCGCCATCGAGCTGCGCTTCGGCCGGCTGGATCTGCTCTTCAACAATGCCGGCGTCAATGCACCTGCCGTGCCTATGGACGAGCTGCCGCTGGACAAGTGGTTCGCCGTGATCAACACCAATGTGACCGGCGTCTTCCTTTGCGCACGCGCGGCCTTCGGGCTGATGCGCCGTCAGTCGCCGCAGGGCGGCCGCATCATCAACAACGGCTCGATCTCGGCGCACACGCCGCGCCCCTTCACCGCGCCCTACACGGCGAGCAAGCATGCGGTGACCGGCATCACCAAGGCCCTGGCCCTGGATGGCCGCGCCTTCAACATCGTGGCCAGCCAGATCGACATCGGCAATGCGCTGACCGAGCTGTCCGAGCGCATGACGCGCGGCGTGCTGCAGGCCAATGGCTCGGTCGCCCCCGAACCGATGATGGACGCCACCCATGTGGCTGACGCAGTGCGCCACATCGCCGCATTGCCGCTGAGCGCCAACGTTTTGAACATGACCGTGATGGCCAGTGCCATGCCCTTCGTCGGGCGCGGCTGAGATCGAAACACCCCACAGGAGACAACCATGCGAATCACATCATCCCTGCTCAAGATTGTTGCTGTCTCGGCATGCCTTGCCGTGGTGCCGACCTGGGTGTCGGCCCAGGCCTATCCGACCCGCGCCATCAAGATCATCGTGCCTGCCCCGCCCGGCGGCGCGATCGACATCATCGCCCGCGTCGTCGGGGAAAAGCTCTCGGCAGCCATGGGCCAGGCGGTGATCATCGACAACAAGCCGGGGGCCTCCAACAACCTGGGCACCGATGCCCTGGCCAAATCGGCACCCGATGGCTACACGATAGGCATCGTCGGCGGCAGCCACAACATCAACAAATTCCTGTTCAAGAACCTGGGCTGGGATCCGGAGACCAGCTTCGAGCCCATCGTCTACACCCACGAGGTGCCCCTGGTATTCGCCATCTACCCGCAGATCCCGGCCAAGACGCTGCCCGAGTTCGTGGCCTGGCTGAAAGCCCATCCGGACCAGGCCAAGATCGCCACCTCCGGCCGCGGCAGCGCACAGGAAATGGCGGCCGAGATGTTCCGCATGGCCAGCGGCGTGCCCATGCTGCTGATCCCGTACAAGGGGTCCTCGGCCGCGCAGCCCGACCTGATCGGCGGTCGCACGGCGCTCTACATCGACACGCTCAGCGCCATCCAGACGCAGGTGAAGTCCGGCAATGTGCGGGCGGTGGCGGTATCGACGCGCAAGCGGACCGCGGCATTGCCCAACGTGCCGACCGCGGACGAGCAGGGCCTCAAGGGTTACGACGCGAACACGAACGGCGGCTTTCTTGCACCGGCCGGCACACCCAAGGCCATCATCGCCAAGCTCAATGCCGAAATCAATGCGGCGCTGAAGCTCCCGGACGTGCGAGCCAAGCTGGAGGTTGCCGGCATCGAGATCCAGGGCGGCACGCCGCAGGACTATGCCGCGCTGATCAAGTCCGATCTGGTCAAGTGGGGCCGGGTCGTCAAGGAGGCGGGTATCCCGGCGGAGTGAGCGTGAGCCACTGCCGCGGCCACGATGTTGGCCCTTGGCAAGCAGGTCGCCGCGCGGCGAACGCCGTTCTGGCGCCTGGGAGCTGGACCCCGAGATCGACGCGCTCCTGAGGAAGCCTCGAACCGAGCAGCAGGCCCTGCCGAGGGGGCGATAGGGGTTTGCCCGTGCAGGGGACTTCTTGCCGAAACGTGATATCGGTCAACTGCGCGCAGTTCCAAACTCAGCTCCAACAACCAATGCCGGCATTTCGCCGGCTTGGTAGACAGAGGGCTGATCATGCTGATGAATCAAGAGACGCGAGGTCGGGTCGCGCGAAAGCTGGCCTTCGCGGTGGGGCTGCTGCTGACCTCGCTGGGTTCCAGGGCCGCCACGGGCAAGGTGGACGCCCTGCCCGAGCTGCCAGCCGAAACCCTGGGCGTGGCCGTGTTGGCGCCGACACAGACCGAGCGGGTCTATGTGGCCGACATTGCCATCAACCACATCCAGGACGGCCGCATCCGGGTATGGGACCCGCGCAGCGGCCAGCTGCTGGGCATGATCTCGGCCGGCTATGTCGGCAACTTCACGCTCAGCGCGAATGGCGACGAACTCTACCTGGCGACGACCCATCTGAGCCGCGGGTCCCGGGGCGAACGCAGCGATGTGCTGGAGGTGCATGACACCAGCACCTTGGGCTTCAAGCACGAGATCGCCTTGCCTCCCAAGCGCGCCCAGGCGCTGAGCTACCGCGGCCTGGTGCGCACCACGGCCAACGGCCGCTTCGTGCTGGTGCAGAACGCCACGCCGGCGACCTCGATCAGCGTCGTCGATCTGGTTCAACGCAAGACCGTCAACGAGGTGCAGACCCCCGGTTGCTGGGGCCTGCTGCCCTCCGCCAGCCACGCCAGCCGCTTCGCCATGCTGTGCGGCGACGGCAAGGTGGCGACCGTGACCCTGGACGAGGCCGGCCAGGTGACAGACCGCCAGGCGACCGAGAAGCTGTTCGATGCCGACGCCGATGCCTGGTTTCACCATGCCGAACAGCTCGGTGACCGCTACTGGTTCGTCTCGTTCAAGGGCATGCTGACCGAGCTGGACCTGGGCGGGCCGGTGGCCGTCGTCAAGTCCACCCGCAGCCTGGTGACGGCGCAGCAGCAGCGCGAGGGCTGGCGGCCCGGCGGCTACCAGCTGTTCAGCGTCGATGCGGCTGGCCGCTATCTGGTCGTCGGCATGCACGACAAGGGCACTGAGGGCTCGCACAAGCGGCCGGCCAAGCAGCTCTGGACCTTTGACCTGAGCACCGGCCAGCGCGTGGCCACGGTGCCGGGCCACCAGACCGCCTCGCTGACCCTGTCGCGCAACGGTCAGCGCCTGCAGGCGCTCGATGGCGAGACCGGCGCGATGCGGGTCTGGCAGTGGAGCGGGGCGGGCAAGCTCAAGGCCCTGGCCACCGTCAAGCAGGCGGGCGAGACCTCGCTGCTGCTCGAGTCGCACGACTGAGCCGGGGCCGATGATCATGTTGACTCTACTGGACCCGCTGGTCGTGTGGATTGCCGCCGCGCTGACGGCCACCCTGTTCGGCCACGCCGCACTGGCCAAGCTGACCGACCGACCGCTGTTCGAACAACACCTCGCCGCCTACGGCCTGCCGTTCGCGCTGCTGGGCCTGGCGACCTGGCTGCTGCCGGCGCTGGAGTTGCTGGCCGCAGTGCTGCTGCTGACCCCCTGGCGCGAGCCGGGCGCCCTGCTGGCCGCCAGTCTGCTGTTCGCCTATGCCGCGGTGATGGCCTGGCACCGCCTGCACCGCCGCGCGCTGGACTGCGGCTGCGGGGGCGCGCCGCTGCCCATCAGCTGGCTGCTGGTGGCACGCAATCTCTTGCTGCTGTGCATGGCGCTGCTCAGCGCCCTGCCGATGTCAGCGCGGGCCATCGGCCTCGGCGACTTCGCCGTCGTCGCCGCCAGCGTGCTGCTGGCCGTGCCGCTGTACGCCGCCTTCAACCAGGTGCTGCGCCATACGGCCGGGCACCGCACTCATCAAACCCCTGCCGGGAGTACCTCATGGACGCATTGACGATATCCCTTGTTCTGCTGTGGCTGGCCGTGCTGGCCCTGGGCCTGATGCTGTGGGCGCTATCGCGCCAGGTCGGCGTGCTGTTCGAGCGCGTCGCGCCGATGGGGGCCCTGGTCACCGATGCCGGCCCGCCGGTAGGCACCGCCTCGCCGACCTTTGCGCTGACCGGCATCCAGTCCGAGGCGGTGGCCATCGGCGGTGCGCAGGCCACGCCGACGCTGGTGTTCTTCCTGGCGCCGACCTGCCCGGTCTGCAAGAAGCTGATCCCGGTGCTGAAGGCGCTGGCCCGTGATGAGCAAAAAGCGCTGCGCGTCGTGCTGGCCAGCGATGGCGATGCCGACCACCTGGGCTTTGTGCGCGAACAGAAGCTGCAGGCGCTGCCCTATGTGCTGTCGCCCGAGCTGGGCATGAGCTTCCGTGTGTCGCGCCTGCCCTATGCCGTGCTGCTCGATGCGCAGGGCGTGGTGGCCGCCAAGGGCCTGGTCAATTCCCGCGAGCAGCTCGACAGCCTGCTCAACGCCCACGACATGCACACGCCCAATATTCAGCAATACCTGAGCGGCCCGGCCGCGGCCTGACCCGACCCCACTGCCTTCAACGGAGCACCCCATGCGCTGGCTCTTCAATCTGATCGACAAACACACCGAGCGACGCCTGCGCCAGGTGGCCCACAACCATGGCCGGCGCAGCCTGCTGACGCGCCTGGGCGTGGCCCTGGTCGGCGGCGCCGTGCTGCCCATGCTGCCCTTCGACCGCAGCGGCCAGTTCATGGGCGCGCAGGCGGCCGGTGTACCGAAGCTGGACAAGACCGAGGACCCGACGCAGTGCGAGTACTGGCGCTATTGCGCCTTCGACGGCCATCTGTGCACCTGCTGCGGCGGCAGCCTGACGCAATGCCCGCCCGGCACCGAGGCCTCCAAGGTCAGCTGGGTGGGCACCTGCCTGAATCCCAAGGATGGCCGTCACTACCTGGTCTCGTACAACGACTGCTGCGGCAAGGGCTCCTGCGGCCAGTGCCTGTGCAACAACAACGAGCGCGAACGCCCCGGCTATCGCCTCGGCGTGCACAACGACATCAACTGGTGCATGGCCAACACCAGCTCGATGTTCCATTGCACGACCTCGGTGATCGTGGGGGTGGCCTGATGAGCAAGCTGGCGACCCTGTTGCTGATGGCTGCGGCCAATGCCGCTGCAGCGCAGGGCGGACCTGACGGGACCGCGCTGTTCGCCCAGCACTGCGCCACCTGCCATCAGGCCGATGGCTCGGGCACGGTGGGCCTGGCGCCGCCGCTGAAGGGGGCGCACTGGGCCAGGCTGGGCGCCGATCGCGGCTATCTGCCGGCGGTGCTGCTGCACGGCCTGTCCGGGCCGATCAAGGTCAATGGCCAGAGCTTTGTCGGCAGCATGCCGGCCTTCGGCGGCCAGCTCGATGACGCCAGCCTGGCGGCCATTGCCAACCACTTGAAGCGGCTGCAGGGTGTGGACGAAGCGGCGCTCAGCGCCGACGAATTCAAGGCGCAGCGCCAGCAGGCCGGCAGCCCGCCGCAGACGCGTCAGCGCCGCAACCAAGTGCTGGGGAACTGAAATGTGGCGCTGCGCCTTGAGCTTTCTGCTGTGTGCGCCCGTCTGGGCCGGCAGCCTGGGCCAGCAGGCCACGCCGCGGGCGAACGCCGAGTCGGTGGCCATCACGACCAGCGTGCGCAGCCTCTACGTCGTGCACTGCGCCGGCTGCCATGGCATGGATGGCGCCGGCTCGGCACTGGGCAATGTGCCGGACATGCGCCGCCTGGGCCGTTTCCTGCGGCTGGAGGGCGGGCGGGAGTTCGTCATCAGCGTGCCGGGGGTGATGGGCTCGGGGTTGACGGACCAGCAGGTCGCCGACGTCACCAACTGGGTGTTGGGCGGCATGGCCAGGGCCTCGTTGCCGGAGGGCCACAAGCCCTATAGCGCGGCCGAGGTGAAGCGGGCCCGAGCCGTGCCGCTGCTGGACGTGGCCGCGGCCCGCGCACGGCTCAAGGAACAAGCCCTTGGCCGCAATGTCGAGATTGATTGATGGATCTGTTTTCAAAGAAAGCGATGCAATGAGAATCAACTGTGTGTGCGCCGCGCTGGCGATACTGGGCTGGGCGGCTTCGGCCACTGCGGCAGGACCCGATTCCCTGGGCAAGGAGCTCACGCCCATGGGCGCCGAGCGTGCGGCCAACAAGGACGGCTCGATACCGGCCTGGTCCGGCGGCGACATGAAGGCCCCCGCCGGCTGGAAGCCCGGCCAGGCAAGGCCCGACCCCTATGCCGGCGACAAGCTGCTGTTCAGCATCGACGCCAGCAACGCCGACAAGTACAAGGACCGTCTCAGCGAAGGCCAGCAGGCCCTGCTGAAGACGATCAAGGGCTACCGGATGGACGTCTATCCGACGCGGCGCAGCTGCGGCTATCCGGATGCCGTCTACGAGAACACGCGCAAGAACGCCAGCCAGGCCAAGCTGGCCGCCAATGGCTTCGATCTGGAGAAGGCTGTGACCGGCGGCGTGCCATTCCCGATCCCGGCCAATGGCGCCGAGGCGATGTGGAACCACAAGCTGCGCTGGCTGGGCGAGGGCCGCATCGAGCGCTACTCGACCGTGTTCTCGCAGCCGGGCGATGCCAAGTTCGTGCCCCTGGTGCAGGACCAGTGGACCGTCACGCCCAACGGCAATCTGGCCGGCAAGCCGATACCGGACGGGGAGGGCGTCGAGTACCGCCTGCTCAACGAGGTGGTGACGCCGCCGGCGCGCACCGGCGAGCTGATACTGCTGCACTACTTCCTGAACAAGGACAACGACGCCTGGCTCTACTTCCCGGGCCAGCGCCGCGTGCGCCGCGCGCCGACCTTCTCGTACGACAACCCGGTGCCGGGCTACGAGAACCTGCTGGCCGTCGACCAGTACCCGATGTTCGGCGGGCGGCTGGACCGCTACGACTGGAAGCTGGTCGGCAAGCAGGAGCTGATGGTGCCCTACAACACCTTCCGCTTCAACGACCAGAGCAAGAAGCTGGACCAGGTGTTCGGCCCCGACAGCCCCAAGCGCGAGCTGATCCGCTACGAGGCGCACCGTGTCTGGAAGATCGAGGCCAACGTCAAGGCCGGTCAGCGCCACACGTTCCCGAAGCGGGTGATCTATCTCGACGAAGACACCTGGATGATGGTCTCGGCCGATCTGTACGACGCGCAAGGCAAGGTCTGGCGCGTGCAGGAGTCCTACCCCTACGTCGCCTGGGAACTGCCCGCCTGCGTCTACCAGGGCTATGTCGCCTACGACCTGAATGTGGGCCGCTACATGGCCGACAACATGCCGCAGGACGGCAAGACCGATTGGCTGGCCGGCCGTGAAGGCCGCATCGACACCAACAAGTTCAACGCCGACGAACTGCGCCGCGCCGGCGCACGCTGAAAGGTTTGCCATGACCCACCACGCCACGTTCCTGCGCGGCAGCATTGCCGCGGCTGCCGCGCTGACCTGCCTGGGCAGCGCCCATGCCGTCAGCACCACGACGGAAGGCGGCACCGCGATCGACTTCAGCTCGACCATCTCCTACGGCCTGCAGGGCCGGCTGAGCAAGCCCAGCCGCCTGGCCTTGGGCAACGACAACGGCGGCGCGGTGCCCACCGGTGCCGCGCTCGGCTCGCAGATCAACGGCCCGGGCAATGACGCCGCCGCCAACCCCGACTTCAATGTGCTGAACGGCGACGACGGCAATCTGAACTTCAGGCGAGGCGACCTCGTCTCGGCCGCCCTGAAGGGCACGCACGAGCTGGGCATCAAGACCACCGACGGCTGGCGGGCCCTGGTGCGCGCCAGCTGGGTGCTGGACAGCAAGGCCGGCGACACGCGGCGCACCGAGCTGTCGTCGGCAGCGAAGAACATTGCCGTGCACAACCTGACCTTTCTGGACGCCTGGGTGTCCAAGGACTTCCGCTGGCTGGATGATCGCAATGCCACCGTGCGCATCGGCAACCAGGTGCTGAGCTGGGGCGAGGACATCTTCATCATCGGTGGCATCAACCAGATCAATGCGCTCGATCTGCGCAAGCTGCACACGCCGGGCACCCAGGTGAAGGAGATACTGCGGCCCGCGCCCATGCTGAGCATCAACACCGGGCTGACCAGCACGCTCAGCGCCGAGGCCTACTACCAGTTCAAGTGGAACGCCTTCCGCTTCGACCCGGTGGGCACTTTCTTCTCGGGGGCCGACATCGTCGGCGCCGGCCAGCGCCCGGCCTACATCCCCAGCTCGCTGCTGGCTGGGGCCGGCCTGTGCGTGCCGCCCACGCCCTGCGGCGACATTGGCGCCGGCATACAGCCGGGCATCAATGTGCTGGGCTTCGAGAACGACAAGCTGCCGCCCAAGGGCAAACAGTTCGGCCTTGCCCTGCGCTTCAAGCCGCAGAACATGGACACCGAGTTCTCGCTGTACTACCAGCGCTACCACGACAAGCTGCCGTTCACGACGCTGTTCACCGACCCGGATTATGCCTCGCAGAACGTCGCCAACATCGGCTACTACAACGAGTACGGGCAGGACAAGAATCTGTTCGGCGCTTCCTTCAACACCAAGGCCGGGCCGGTGGCGGTGGGCGGCGAGCTGTCGTACCGGCCGCGCGACTCGGTGGCCATTGACGGCAGCGTGCCCTTCGCCGGCAGGTACAGCATCTTCGACCCCGCCAATGCCGATGCCAAGGGCCGCATCGCGGTGCGCGGCTACACCGAGGAGAAGAAGATCCAGGCCAATCTGACCGGCCTGTATTTCACCGAGGTCAATTCGCCGATGGGCAGCCTGGTCAAGGCGCTGGGCGCGGCCGAGGGCACGGTGCTGGCCGAGGTGGCTGTCACCCACTACCCGAATCTGAAGATAGGCCAGATTCCCTATCTGATCTTCCCGTCTTACGCCTCGCCGAACAAGACCTCCTGGGGCTACGCCTTCGAGTTCGATCTGAGCTATCCGCATGTCTGGGGCAGCGAATGGAATCTGACGCAGTCGACGGTGTTCACCCACGACGTGAAGGGCATCTCGCCCAACACCTTGCCCTTTGTCGAAGGTCGCAAGTCGCTGTTCCTTGGCATGCTGTTCGACAAGGGCTCGGTCTGGAAGCTGCAGCTGGGCTACACGGCCTTCTTCGGCGGCGGGCTGAACAACCTGATGCGCGACCGCGACAATCTTGCGGCCAGCCTGGCTTTCAACTTCTAGGCCTCATCGTCCATGCTGAGCACCTTTGTCCTGGCCTGCGAGCGGCTGTTCTTCGGCCATCGCAAGGCGCTGCTGTTGCTGCTGGCCCTGGTCACGCTGGTGATGGGCCTGTTCGCTGCCCGCCTGCACATGAGCGCCGGCTTCGGCAAGCAGCTGCCGCTGGGCCACGAGTACACCGAGACCTTTCTGAAGCACCAGCACGAGCTGTTCGGTGCGAACCGGCTGATCGTGGTGGTCCACGCGCGCAAGGGCGATATCTGGACGCCCAAGGGGCTCAGGCGGCTCAATGACGTGACGCAGGCGCTGCTCTATCTGCCGGGCGTTGACCGACGCTCGGTCAGCTCGCTGTGGACGCCCAACACCCGCGTGATGCAGGTCACCGAGCAGGGCTACGAGGCCCGCGACGTGATAGGCGGCGACGTCACCCCCGACAAGCTCGACGCGACGACGATCGCTCGCATCCGCGACAACGTGGTACAGGGTGGGTATGTGGGCAGCCTGGTGGCCAGTGACGACTCCGGCGCCATGGTCACCGCCGATCTGCTCGACCTGGACCCGGCGACCAAGCGGGCCACCGACTACATCGCGCTGGGCCCCAAGATCGAGCAGGAGCTGCGTGCCAAGTTCGAAGACGCCGACATCGAGATCCAGATCATCGGTTTCGCCAAGCAGATCAGCGATATCGCCGAGGGCGCGCAGGGCGTGCTGGTGTTCTTCGCGCTGGCCTTTGTGCTGACGGCGCTGGCGGTGTTCTGGTACTGCCGCTCCTGGGCCTTCACGGCGGTGGCGCTGAGCTGCTCGCTGGTCTCCCTGGTCTGGCAGTTCGGCAGCCTGCACCTGCTGGGCTATGGGCTGGACCCCTTGGCCGTGCTGGTGCCCTTCCTGGTGTTTGCCATCGGCGTGTCGCATGGCGTGCAGCAGATCAACAGCATTGCGCGGGAGATCAGCGCCGGCAAGTCGGTGTTCGACGCGGCCCGCGCCAGCTTCGGCGGCCTCTTGGTGCCCGGCACGATGGCGCTGCTGACTGCGCTGGTCGGCTTTGCCACGCTGCTGCTGATCCCGATCCCGGCGATACGCGAGCTGGCCATCACCGCCTCGCTGGGCGTGGCCTACAAGATCGTCACCAATCTGGTGATGCTGCCGGTGCTGGCCTCGTTCGTGAAGCTCGACGCGGGCTGGGGTGCCCGCATGCAGCTGCTGCGCCGCAGCCGCGAGCTGGGCATAGGCGTGCTGGCCCGCGTGGCCGAGCCGCGGGTCGCGCCCTGGGTGGTGGGCGCCGGCCTGCTGCTGTTCGTGCTGGCCGTGTGGCAGGGCCGAGACCGCCATGTCGGCTATGTGCAGCCCGGCGCGCCGGAGTTGCGCGACACGGCCCGCTACAACCGCGACGCGGTCAGCATCGCCGAGAAGTTCGCCGTCGGCCTGGACGTGCTCACCGTCGTCAACGAAACCACGCCGGACAGCTGCCACGACTTTCGCAAGATGGCCTATATCGACAGCCTGGCCTGGGAGCTGGCCAACACCCCCGGCGTGATAGGCACCAATGCCTTGCCGGCCCTGGTCAAGCTCGGCGCGGCCGGCTTCAACGAAGGCAATCCGAAGTGGGGCGACCTGCCGCGCGACACGCGCTCGATGGCCAGCTTCATCGGCCTGGTGGGCGAGGGCTCGGGCCTGTACGACCCACGCTGCACGGTGCTGCCCATCCACGCCTACCTGGCCGACCACAAGGCCGAGACGATCAAGCGTGCGGTCCAGGTGGTCAAGGACTTCCGCGCCAGCGAACGGATGGCGGGCGTCACCGTCGCCCTGGCCAGCGGCAATGCTGGTGTGCAGGCCGCCACCAACGAGGTGCTGGAGGCCACCGAGCTGCCGATGATGCTCTACGTCTACGCCACCATCGTCGTGCTGGTGTTCCTGACCTACCGCGACTGGCGGGCCGTCGTTGCCTGCTGCCTGCCGCTGACGGTGGCCACCTTCATCGGCTACTGGTTCATGAAGGCCTTGAGCATCGGCCTGACCGTTGCGACGTTGCCGGTGATGGTGCTGGCCGTGGGCATAGGCGTGGACTACGCCTTCTACATCTACAACCGGCTGCAGCTGTACCTGGCCGACGGCGCAGCCATCGTGCCGGCCTTTCTGCAGGCGCTGCGCGAGACCGGCATTGCCACGGTGTTCACGGCGCTGACGCTGTCGGTGGGGGTGGCAACCTGGGTGTTCTCGCCCTTGAAGTTCCAGGCCGATATGGGGCTGCTGCTGGCCTTCATGTTCATGCTGAACATGGTCATGGCCATCACGCTGCTGCCGGCGCTCGCCGTGTGCATAGACCTGCTGATACCGCGCCGGGGCCCGGTGCACCGGCCCTTCATGGTGCATTGAGATGAAAGCCACCGCCATGCACCTCACCCGCCGCCGCTGCCTTGTGGCCCTGGGCGTGCTGCCCACCTTGGGCTACGCGCAAACCGAGCCCGCGGCCCTGCAGCGCCCACTGGCCGCCAAGAGCGTCTGCCTGGACCTGATCCGTGCCGGCGAGCGCTTGATTGCCGTCGGCGAGCGCGGCCATGTGCTGCTGTCCGATGACCAGGGTCGGAGCTGGCGCCAGGCCAAGGCCGTGCCGACGCGCACCACCCTGACGGCGGTGCATGCCACCGATGCGCGCACGCTCTGGGCCGTGGGCCACGGCGGCACCATCCTGCGCTCCGGCGACGCGGGCGAGAGCTGGACCCGTGTGCACGGCAAGATAGACGGCTCCGACACCCTGCTGGCGGTGCGGGTCGAGCCCGATGGCCACGGCCTGGCGGTCGGCGGCTTCGGCTTCGCCCTGCGCACGCAGGACGGCGGCGTGAAATGGGAGCGCGCCGAACTGCTGCCGGGCGAGGCCGGCGAGCGCCACCTGAACCGCATCTTCGTCTCCGCCCGCTCGACCTGGCTGATCGCGGCCGAGAACGGTGCTGTGCTGCGCAGCGAGGACCGCGGTGCCCACTGGCAGCTGGTGGCCACGCCCTACCAGGGCTCGCTGTGGAGCGGCCAGGCCCTGGCCGATGGCGTGCTGCTGGCCTGCGGCATGCGCGGCAACCTGGTGCGCAGCAGCGATGACGGCCGCAGCTGGAAGCATCAAGCCATCCCCGAGGCCGGCTCGCTGACGGCGATTGCCCTGCGCGCCGACCAGCGGCCGGTGGTCGTCGGCGTCGATGGCAGCCTGCTCAGCGGCAACGCGGCCGGCGACCAGTTCGCCTTCAAGCGCCTGGATGACCGGGCCACCTTGACCGGCGCGCTGGTGCTGGCCTCGGGCGAGTTGCTGGTGGCCAGCACGACGGGCCTGCGCTACGTCAAACTACCTGCCTGAAGACAAGTCTTCCCCGGAGACCCCAATGTCGCGCGTATTCGAACACCAGTCGCAGGACGTGGACGATCAGGCCAAGGCGCTGAACGGCTGGCGGCAAGCCTACGAGCAGCTGGGTTGCGGCCGTTTCGATGGCTACGCCTGGCAGCTGGAGACCGACGAGGGCATCCTGCTGCGCGAGCGCACCAACCGCCGGCTGCGCGAGCAGATCACGCCGCCGCCCGACCACGTCGCGATTGCCATGCCCACGACGGTGGATACCGGCGCGGTCTTTGCCGGCCGGCCGCTGGGCCTGGAATCGCTGATGATTCTGACCAGCCGGGACGAGTACGACGTTGTCACCGCTGGTGAGCTGGATCTGGTGGGCCTGTGCGTGCACCGCGACTTGCTGGAACGCTGCCTGCCCCAGGCCAAGCTGGGCTGGCTGGAGCATGCCGAACGCGAGCGCAACCTGGCCCTGGCGCCCGCCGCCGCAGCGGCGATCCGCGGCCGGTTGCAGGCGATCAGCGCGCAGGCGGCGGAGCAGCACCGGCGCCACGCCGATCCGCAGGGCGAGAGCGGCCCGGCCGATTGGGTCTCGCTGGCGCTGAGCGAAACGGTCGCACTGGCCATGACCGGTGACGGCGTCGACCCGGCCTCGGTGCTGCCGCGCCGCGCCGACACGCGCATGCGCGTGGTCAAGCGTGCGGTGGACTTCATGCGTGCCAATCTGCACAACGACATCGGCGTCCCCGAGATCTGTGCGGCCGCCTGCACCAGCCGGCGCAGCCTGCAGTACTGCTTCGAAGAATTCCTGCGCACCACCCCGCAAGCCTATCTGCGCGCCTTGCGGCTCAACGAGGCCCGGCGCACGCTGAAGCTCACGGCCGACCAGCCCATCACGGCCGTCGCCACCACCCTGGGTTTCAGCAGCGCCAGCCATTTCACGCGGCATTACCGGCTGATGTTCGACGAGCTGCCCTCGGACACGCTCAAGCTCAACGGCCCCATGCCCGGCTGTCTCTAGGACTTCCCGTTCATGCAGTTCCAATCCCCCCCCTTCACCCCTTGCCTGCCCCTTGAGGGCCAGTCGCTGGTACGCGGCGCCACCGACGTGGCGCTGAGCGATGACACCGTCTACCGCCTGCTGGCCGAGGCTGCGCGGCGCTGGCCCGAGCGCGATGCCGCCGTGTTTGTCGAACAGGGCCTGCGCTGGACCTGGGCGCAGCTGCTGGAGCAGGTGCAGCACGCCGCCGCCGGCCTGTGGCGCCTGGGCGTGCGCAAGGGCGACCGTGTCGGCATCTGGTCACCGAACCGCGCCGAGTGGCTGATCACCCAGTTCGCCACGGCGCGCATCGGCGCCATCCTGGTCAGCATCAATCCGGCCTACCGCTTGTCGGAGCTGGAGTACGCGCTGAACAAGGTGGGCGTCAGCGTGCTCGTCAGCGCTGCGGCGTTCAAGAGCAGCAACTACCTGGGCATGCTGCAGAACCTGGGCGTGGGCTCGCAGCATGGTTTGCCGCGGCTGCCGCATCTGCGCCTGGTGATACGCCTGGGCGAGGAGCCGACGGCGGCGATGCTGAACTGGGCCACGGTGATCGAACTGGGCGCCCACCACATCGCCGCGCTGCCGGCCGACAGCACGCTGCGCTGCACCGAGGCTATCAATATCCAGTTCACCAGCGGCACCACCGGCGCGCCGAAGGGCGCGACCTTGACCCACCACAACATCGTCAACAACGCACGCGCCGTGGCCGCCTGCATGAAGCTGGACGAGCGCGACAGCCTGTGCATACCGGTGCCGCTGTACCACTGCTTCGGCATGGTGCTGTCGGTGCTGGCCTGCGTGAGCCGCGGCGCCAAGATGGTGTTCCCGGGCGAGGGTTTCGACGCGCAGGCCACCCTGGCCGCTGTGCAGGCCGAGCGCTGCACGGCACTGCACGGCGTGCCGACGATGTTCATCGCCGAGCTGAACCATCCGGACTTCGCCCGCTTCGATTTGCGCTCGCTGCGCACCGGCATCATGGCCGGCGCGCCGTGCCCGATCGAGGTCATGCGCAAGGTGCAGACCGATATGCATATGCAGGAGGTGACCATCGCCTATGGCATGACCGAGACCAGCCCGGTGTCGTTCCAGAGCGCCGTCGACGATCCGCTGGAAAAGCGCGTCACGACTGTGGGCCGCGTGCTGCCGCACCTCGAGGTCAAGATCGTCGACTTCGACGGCCGCATCGTGCCCGTCGGCGAGACCGGCGAGCTGTGCACGCGCGGCTACTCGGTGATGCAGGGCTATTGGGGCGACGAGGAGCGCACGCAGGACGCCGTGCGCGAGGGCTGGATGCACACCGGCGACCTGGCCACGCTCGACGCCGAGGGCTATTGCAATATCGTCGGCCGGCTCAAGGACATGGTCATACGCGGCGGCGAGAACATCTACCCGCGCGAGATCGAGGAGTTCCTGTTCCGCTACCCCAAGATCGCCGCCGTGCAGGTGTTCGGCGTGCCCGACGAGCGCTACGGCGAGGAGCTGTGCGCCTGGATCATCACCCGCCCCGGCACCGCCTGCACCGAAGACGAGGTACGCGAGTTCTGCCGCGACCAGATCGCCCACTACAAGCAGCCGCGCTACATCCGCTTCGTCGACGAACTGCCGGTGACGGTGACCGGCAAGGTACAGAAGTTCGTGATGCGCGACGCGATGATGCAGGAGCTGGGCCTGAGCCTGGTCGAGAACGCGTAACGCTTTCATGTCTCTGCCCGCCCAGCCCTTTTTCGCCACACCCGCGCAGCGGCTGGCCTGGGCCCGGCAGCGCTTCTTCGAGCGTGGTGAAGCACCCACCGGCCTGGTCAGCGAGGCGCTGATCCAGTCCTGGCAGCGCTGTGTGCGGGCCGGCCGCGAGGGCAGCGAGCGCGTCGCCTTCGAGCCCGTCAGCGCCGTGCGGCTGGACAGCGCGCTGCGTCGCAGCCGCCAGCTCTGCGAGGCTGCCGCCGAATCGTTCCAGCGCCTGGAACTGGCCCTGGGTGGCACCGGCTGCCGCCTGCTGCTGGCCGACGCCGACGGCATGATCGTTCGCTTGAGCCAGGCCCCCACCCACGGCCCGTCGGCCGCGGTGCTGCCCCATCTGGCCCGGCTGGGCGTCAATGTCTCCGAATCGCTGCTGGGCACCAATGCCCCTGGCGTGGTGCTGCGCACCGGCCAGGCCTGCAGCGTCAGCGGACCCGAGCACTTCTTCGACCAGGTGGCGGCCATCCACTGCGCCGCCGCACCGATACGCGACACCCAGGGGCGCGTTGCCGGCGTGCTCGACCTTTCGATCGAAGACCGGGCCTTCGGCTTCGACGCCCAGCCGCTGGTCGGCCTCTACGCTTCGGCGATCGAGAACCGCCTGCTGCGTGCGCAATCGAGCGAACACCTGGTGGTCGAATTCCAGGCCAGCCCCGATGTGCTGGGCACACCGCTGGCGGGGCTGATCGGCATCGCGCCCGACGGGCGTGTGGCCTGGATGAATGGCATGGCGGCGCGCCTGGTGGGTGCGCAACAGGCTCCGCGGTCCGACCCCGACTTCACGGAGGCCTTGCTGGGTCTGGGAGTGGCAGCGTTGCTGGACCACAGCCGAGGCGGCGAACTGGCGCTGCTGCGCTTGCCCAATGGGCTCAATGTGTGGATGCGGGCTCAGCTGCAGGCGCGGGATGGGGCGAGGGGCGTGTTCGCTGCCGCTGCTGCGCCGGAAGCTGCCGCCCCGTTGGCTGCCCCGGTGACTGCGCCCAGCCTCGTAGCCGCCAGCCGCGAGTTGATTGCCAAGACGGTGCAGGAGTGCGGCGGCAATATCAGCGAGGCGGCACGGCGCCTGGGCGTATCGCGGGGGCGGGTGTATCGGCAGATGCGGGGCGGGGCGGCTTAGGGCGGGGAGGCCGAGCCTTGCTGGCCACCCTTGCCAGCCAGCACTCAATCGGCGATACCGCAAGCTGCCGTGAACCGCCCCGGGTTTGTCCTCATGGTCGACCTTGGACAGTCTGCGCCCAATAGCTGCTATGTTAGATCCGCTGGTAGGCGAACCCGTGAAGGCCCCAGAATCCCCGGAGCAACCCCATGTCCCATCCGAACTTGGAAGGCTGGCACGAGCTGGTGAGGCACCAAGACCCTTCGGGTCTCGGAGACCTCATCGCTGAAGACGCCGTTTTCTTTTCCCCGGTCGTCCACGCCCCGCAATGCGCAAAGGCGTTGACGCAGATGTACCTCGGTGCATGCTGCGACCGGTGACCTTGTCCGCCACGCTGGAGACTCCATGAAACTCGTCGGCATGCTCGACTCGCCCTATGTGCGGCGCGTGGCCATCGCGCTGCAGCTGCTGGGCCTGCGCTTCGAGCACCAGTCGGTGTCCGTCTTTCGCGGCTTCGCCGAGTTTGCGCAGCTCAATCCGGTCGTCAAGGCGCCGACCTTGCTGTGCGACGATGGCGAGGTGCTGATGGATTCGACGCTGATCCTGCAGTACGCCGAGGCGCTGGCGCGGCCGCGCACGCTGCTGCCCTTGGATCTGCAGGCGCTGCAGCACGAGCTTCGGCTGACTGGCCTGGCCCTGGCGGCCTGTGACAAGAGTGCGCAAATCGTCTACGAGCGCGGGTTGCGGCCGGCCGAGAAGGTGCATGAGCCCTGGATCGAGCGGGTGACCGGCCAGCTGCTCGCCGCCTATGGCGCACTGGAGCAGGAGCTGGGCCGACGGCCGTTGACCGCCACCAGCACGACCCTGAGCCAGGCTGGCGTCAGCGTGGCGGTGGCCTGGCATTTCACGCAGCAGATGCTGCCCGAAGTCGTGCCTGCGGAGGGGTTTCCGCGTCTGGTGGCATTCTCTGCTGCGGCCGAGGCGTTGCCGGAATTCAGGGCGGCGCCGTTTGGCGAGGGCAGGTACAGGGCTTGAGCCCCGGCGCCCACCGATGCTGATGCGTGACAGAAAGAGATCCTGGCTGTACCTGCTGGCCGCTGTGGGCCTGCTGGTGGCGCCGCTGCTGGTTCAGCAATGGGGCAACGGCCCGGTGCGCATCATCGACCAGGCGTTGCTGTATGTGCTGCTGGCACTGGGCATGAATATCGTGGTGGGTTATGCGGGCCTGCTGGACCTCGGCTATGTGGCCTTCTATGCCCTGGGCGCCTATGCGTTCGCGCTGCTCGCCTCGCCGCACCTGACCGAGCAGTTCGCCGCCATCCATGCCTTGCTCCCGGCGGGGCTGCACACGCCCTGGTGGCTGGTGATACCGCTGGGGGCAGGGCTTGCCGGCGTCTTTGGCGTGCTGCTGGGTGCACCGACCCTGAAGCTGCGCGGTGATTACCTGGCCGTCGTGACGCTGGCCTTCGGCGAGATCGCGCGCCTGTTCATCGTCAATATGCGCCACCCGACCAACATCACCAACGGCGCCCACGGTATCAGCCAGATCGACGACATCCACATCTTCGGCGTCAATCTTGGCAAGTCGGGCGAGCTGTTCGGCTTCATGGTGCCTTCGGTGACGCGCTACTACTACCTGTTCCTGTCCTTGGTGCTGGTCAGCGTGCTGATCTGCTACCGGCTGGAGCATTCACGCATCGGCCGCGCCTGGATGGCGATCCGCGAGGACGAGGTCGCGGCCCGGGCAATGGGCATCCACACCCGTAATCTGAAGCTGATGGCTTTCGGCATGGGTGCCACCTTCGGCGGCGTGGCCGGTGCCCTGTTCGCGGCCTTCCAGGGTTTTGTGTCGCCCGAGTCCTTCAGCCTGCAGGAGTCGATCCTGATCGTGGCCATGGTGGTGCTGGGTGGCATCGGCCACATTCCTGGCGTGATCATGGGCGCCTTGCTGCTGTCGGCCTTGCCCGAGGTGCTGCGCTACGTCACCGGTCCCCTGCAGCAGATGACCGACGGGCGGCTGGATGCACCCATCCTGCGCCAGTTGCTGGTGGCCCTGGCGATGATTGGCGTGATGCTGCTGCGCCCGCGCGGCCTGTGGCCGCCGCCCGAGCATGGCAAGGCCGCCCCGGCGCCGACAACTTAGTTCGCTCAGCTCGCTCCGCCCTGCTGCTGTTCCGTCACAGAACAGATCTACCCCTGGGAAACTCCCAGTGCCCCGCAGGTGGCGGGCCGTCCTTAGCCTTGAGTCCGCTTCCCGCCACTCAACGCAAGAGGATCTCCCCATGAATCTGTCCGACATCAAGCACCTGTTGTCTGCGCCGGCCGCCGCCTTTCTGGGCCGCCACGCGCACCGTCTGTTCATCAACGGCGAATGGGTCGCCGCGGCCAGCGGCAAGACCTTCACCACCGTCAACCCGGCCAGCGAGGAGGTGATAGGCGAGATTGCCAGTGCCGGCCCCGAGGATGTGGACCGTGCGGTGCGTGCCGCCCGCGCCGCCTTCGACGACGGCCCCTGGGGCCGGATGCGCCCGGTGCAGCGCCAGCGCCTGCTGCTGAAGCTGGCCGATCTGGTCGAGGCTCACGCGCAGACGCTGGCCGAGATCGAGTCCATCGACAACGGCAAGTCGGCCGGCATCGCGCAGGCGGTGGACATGGCCCTGGTGGTGGACTTCTTCCGCTACATGGCCGGCTGGGCGACCAAGATCGAAGGCGCTACCTCCGAGCACTCGATCCCCTATGCGCTGCAGGAAGAGTTCGTGACCTACACGCGCCGCGAGGCGGTGGGCGTGGTGGCCGCCATCGTGCCCTGGAACTTCCCGCTGCTGGTGGCGGCCTGGAAGCTGGGCCCGGCGCTGGCCGCCGGCTGCACCGTGGTGCTCAAGCCCGCCGAGCAGACACCGCTGACGGCGCTGTACCTGGCCGACCTGATTGCCGAGGCCGGCTTCCCGCCCGGCGTGGTGAACGTGGTCACCGGCGACGGCCCGGGCACCGGCGCGCCGCTGGTGGCGCACCCGTTGGTCAACAAGATCAGCTTCACCGGCTCGACCGAGGTCGGCAAGCTGATCGGCCATGCGTCCATCGACAATATGACCCGCTTCACGCTGGAGCTGGGCGGCAAGTCGCCGGTGATCGTGCTCGACGACTGCGACCCGGCCGTGGCCGCCGCCGGTGCGGCCAATGCGATCTTCTTCAACCATGGCCAGGTCTGCTGCGCCGGCTCGCGCCTGTTTGTGCAGAAGAAGATGTTCGACCGCGTGGTGGCCGACATCGCGCAGATCGCCACCGCCATGCCGATGGGCCACGGCCTCGACCCCGCCGCACAGATGGGGCCGCTGGTCTCGCGCGAGCAGATGGACCGGGTGTGCAATTACATCGACGTGGGCCGCTCGCAGGGCGCCAGCGTGGTGGCCGGCGGCGGCCGCATGGGCGACAAGGGCTTCTTCGTGCGGCCCACGGTGCTGGCCGATGTGGACCACCGGCACCGCGTCGTGCAGGAAGAGATCTTCGGCCCCGTGCTGGTGGCCATGCCTTACGACGACATCGACCAGGTGGCGGCCTGGGCCAATGATTCGCCCTACGGCCTGGGTGCCAGCATCTGGTCGAACAATCTGTCCAAGGTGCACCGCCTGATCCCGAAGATCAAGGCTGGCACGGTCTGGGTCAACTGCCACAGCGCGCTGGACCCGTCCATGCCCTTCGGCGGCTACAAGCAGTCAGGCATCGGCCGCGACATGGGCAAGGCCTCGCTGGATGCCTATCTCGAGACCAAGTCGGTCTTCATCGCGGTCTAGACGGTTCAGATCGGCTGTCACAGTTCCTTGCCAAGATGGCCACTCGCGACGGAAGTCCCGTCGCGGTATCAACCCATACCAGCCCTCTACCCAGTGGAATCCAAGATGCGCCGATTCGTTCTTCTTCCCCTACTGCTCTTGCCGGGGCTTGCCAGTGCAGCCGACGCAAACCGGGAAACGCAGGCCAGCTTGCCGTGCGAATTTCGAGAGCCGATGTTTGATTCGCGCGAGGTCGAGTGCGCGCTCGACTCGACTAGCGGTGCGCGACGCTACGCCTTGCAGGTCAACTTCTCAGGGGGCCACGATGACACGATGGCCAAGATGGCGCCCATGCTTGATGGAGCTCCACTGAGCTGCGAGGCCGGAAGCAAGACCCAGCTGATGGGCGAGGATGGGGATGTCAGCCTCCTGTGCCTGTTCACCGCTCCGCGCGACGCCAGGCGATCGGTGCTGCTTGTCTCGTTCACCTGGAGTCACGCGCAGTACGAGAGCTATTCACTGTCTGAACGGTGACTGTCGCGCCGTCGCCGGCCCCCAGCCCTCGAGCCTGCATCACAGCGAACCATCGGCGATTTGCCGCAACATTGCAGCGGCCTCGGGCCGCGCGGGCTGCGCCTGCGCCAACTCGGCCAGCAGCGCACGGGCTGCGGGCCTGTCGGTGCGTGCAAGGGTGGCCGCCATCCGCAGCAGTGGGTCGTAGGCGGGACGGAAGTCCGGGCTGGTGCGCAGCACACCGAGCAGCGGCGCGCGGACCTGAGACAGCATGTCGTGCACGTCGGCCGAGGGGCGTACGTGCTGTCCGGCTTCAAGGAAACGCTGGCGCGCCGTCCAGTAGGCTGACAGGCGCTCGGTCGGCGCACTGTCCATCGAGGGCACCAGCACCTCGGCAGCTTCGACGGACAACACGTTCAGCAAGGCCATCAGGCGGTCTCGTGGGGCGGAGTCCGGCGCGTAGGTGATCCGTGGCGCGCGATAGGCCACCACCGGACGGTCATCGGTGTTGGCTGGGGCATTGCCGGCGAAACGCAGCAGGGCCGTGGGTCCGGCCACGAAGCTGCCGAGCAGTGCGTATTCGTCGTCGATGCCGAAGCCGGCCGGTCCGTCGGGCAAGGCCGAGGCCGCCAGCCGGGCATGCACCTGCGCCAGATCGAAAGGACGCTTGTCTTCTTGGCCGATCAGGCCCAGCACCGGCGTTTCCAGGCTGTTGCTGGCCAGGATGGCCGCGCCCTGGGGGTAGGCCACGAGGAAGGACTGGACGATGCTGCGCAGCGTCTCCAGGTCCAGCTGGTGCAAGGGCAGCCATTGGCAGAAGAGACCGGCGGGGGCCAGGCGCGCGCGCACCGCCTGGAAGTGCTCCACCGTGTACAAGGCGGCCGAGCCGCTGCGCGCGGGATGGAAGTTGTCCGAGACGATGAGGTCGTAGCGCTGCGTGGCGGCACGCACGTAGCGGCGCGCGTCGGCGGCTATCAGGTGCAGGCGCGGGTTGGGCTCGCCATTGCCGAAGGCCTGGGTGAAGTGGCGCGAGGCGGTGATCACGCCGGGCAGCAGTTCCACCGCGTCGACCTCCAGCGTGGGGTCCTCCGCGGCCGACGAGGCCGTCATGCCCGTGCCCAGCCCCAGGAACAGCGCGCGGTGCGGCGCCGGATGCAGCAGCAGCGGCAGCAGGGCCTGGCGCGCATCGGCCAGCAGGCTGCTGCTGCTGCCTTCCTGCTGTCGGTTGTTGATGCGCAGGCGGGCCACGCCGCCGGCATCTTGCACCACGCTGACGGCCGCCATGGCGTCTTCCTGGTAGCTCAGCACCCGACCGCCCTCGGGCACGTCGATGAAGGCCAGCGTCGGCGCCCACAGGGTCAGGGCCAGCGCAGTGGCCGCCGGTGCCCAGGCGATGGGCCGGCGCCACAGGGCCGGACGGGCCAGCGCCACATAGGCCACGACGATCAGCAGCAGGCTGGCTTTGGCGCCCAGCGCCGGCGCCAGCAGCACGCCGAAGAGCAGTGGTGCCGCCGCTGCGCCCAGCGTGTTGGCGCCCAGCGCCTGGCCGAAGCTCAGGCCGGCAGCGCTGGCGCGTGAGCTCAGCTGACTGAACATCGCACCCATGGCCAGCGTGGGCAGGCCGAAGGCCGCCAGCGCCAGTGCGGCCTCGGCCAGCAGCGCACCGGCCATGCCGCCACTCGAGCTTTCCACCTGCGCGCGAATGTGCTCCGCCCCCCAGAGGCTGGCAATGCCCAGCAGGCA
Organism: uncultured Roseateles sp.; assembly: GCF_963422335.1. NCBI lineage: Bacteria > Pseudomonadati > Pseudomonadota > Betaproteobacteria > Burkholderiales > Sphaerotilaceae > Roseateles > uncultured Roseateles sp. The sequence goes on along the minus strand of NZ_OY729424.1, from coordinate 4,717,003 downwards.
GGAGAGGGCCAGCGCGCAGAGCAGCAGGTCGCCGAGTCGAGCGGTATCCTGCCCGCGCGCCAGCCAGCGCTGGTAGGCTGCCGCGCCCAGCGCGCTGCCCACCAGGTACACCGCCAGCAGCAGCGCAAAGGTGTAGACCGTGTCTTCTGCGACCTGGCTGAGCACACGCACCACCAGCACCTCGTAGCCTATGCCCAGCAGGCCGGTGGCGGTCAGACGCAACAGCACACCGCGGGCAGCGGCGGAAACGACGGCGACCTGGCCTGGCACCGTTTCGCGGGGGAAGGTGGCCAGGGCCGCAGCGGCGCACAGCGCATTCAAGCCGCCGCACAGGGCTGCCGTGTGCGCCAGGCCCAGGGTCGGCACCAGCCAGAATGCCGTGGACAACACACCCAGCACGGCGCCTAAGGTATTGCCGGCGTACAGCGCGGCAATCGATCGCTGCTGCGTGCCCGCCAGCACGCGCTCCATGGCGGGCAAGGTTGCTCCCATGGCAGCGGTGGCCGGCAACAACAGCAGAAATGTCCCGCAGAAGGCAAGGCCCCACTGCCAGGCAGCGGAAGGCTGCAGGCCCACGAGGTCCAGCATGCCAGCGCCAAACACCGGCATCAGCAGTGCCAGCACCAGGCTCCACAACGCAATCACCAGCTCGCACACGGCGTACCAGCGCACCGGGCGTGCGCTGCGCTCAATACCTGGCCCCAGCGCCAGCGCGCCTAGCGCCAGACCGCCGAAGAAGGCGGCCACCACCGCCAGCACGGCGGCGGATTCATGGCCCAGCCAGACGGCACTCTGTTGCGTCCAGACGATCTGGTAGCCCAGACCGGCAAAGCCGGAGGCCACCATCAGTGCCAGCGCGATGTGCCGGCGCCAGTCCACGGCCGGCAAGGCGGCCGGGGGCAAGGGGCAGTGCTTGCTCAGCACCGTGTCAGCCCGAAAACCCGACGCTGTAGCCCCAGGACTCCAGCCGGGCCGGGATGGCATTGAAAGCCAGGCTGATGCGCCGCCCGCCGGCGTTGGGCGGCACGGCATGCATCAGATAGCTGGGGAAGAGCACCAGGTCTCCGGGGGCGGGGTCAGGACTGATCCACTTCTCGGCGTTGAAAGGGCCGGTGACCACACCGGCGTGGTCGTTCTTGAACGAGAAGTCGCTGCCGCCTGGGCTTTTCATGAACACGGTGCGGGCCGAAGCGTGCGTCGGCGTGAGGTAGACCACACCGGAGGCAAAGCTGTTGGCATGGTTGTGCATGGCCTGGTGACCGCCTTCCTCCAGTACGTTGACCCACATCTCCTTGATGGACCAGCCCATGCGCTCGCCGAACATCAGCGCGCCGAACTCCGACAGCTTGGGCGTGACGAGCTGGGCCACGTCCACCAGCAGCGGGCTGTCGCCGGGCTTGAGCATCTGCGTGTGCGACAGCCGGGCAGAGGCGTTGTTGTCCTGCACCGCCAGGGCACTGAAGTGGGCCACCAGCGCATTCACCAGGGGTTGGGGCAGGGCGCCCGGCGCCCGCAGGAACGGCGTGGGGAACAGGCTGATGACTTCATCCATGGTGGGTGTTCCTTCAGCCGAAGATGGCCGCAACGCGCAGCCAGGACCAGTAGGCCGCCAGGGTGCCGATCAGGTAGAGGATGGCCGTGCGCGCACTCGCCAGCCGGGGCCAGCGTGCCGCCAGGCGCCACAGCAGCCAGGCGGCGCCCACGGTCATCAGCTGACCGATTTCCACGCCGACGTTGAAGGTGAGCAGGGCCACCAGCAGATGGTTCTCGGGCAGGCCGATCTCCTTCAGCGCCCCGGCGAAGCCCAGGCCATGGACCAGTCCGAACAGAAAGGCGATCAGCGCCGGCCAGCGCCGCGCCAGCGTCTGGCGCTGGTGCAGCGCCTCGCCGGCCACCAGCACGATGGACAGCGCGATGGTGGCTTCCACCGGCGGCGGGCGCAGCACCAGCCAGCCCAGAGCGCTGCTGGCCAGCGTGAGGCTGTGCGCGGCGGTGAAGGCGGTGATGGTCCACACCAGGCGGCGCCGGAAGCCCACCAGGAACAGCAGGCCGATGACGAACATCAGGTGGTCGACGCCGCTGAGGATGTGCTCCACACCGAGCGCCGTGTAGGCGATGGCAATCTCGCCCAGGCCGCGCCTGTCGTCTGCCGAGCCATACAGGTGCACCGTGGGTTGGCCGGCGGTGAGTGTGTAGACGCGGCTCTGCCCGTCCAGCCAGTACACCTTGACCAGGGCGGCCGAATAGCCCTTGCCCACGCCCTCGATGGACAGCGTGCCCTGCAGGCCGGCCTCGCCGCAGTGCAGCGCACCGCCCTCGGCACGGCAGCTGTCGGGCCATACGGGGGTCAGGACGTCGGCCGCCGCGCGCTTCTCGCTGGCCGTCCATTGCCAGATGAAATCGCCGCGGGAGGTTTCGCGCAGCTGCATCTCGGCCATGCTCATTTCGTGGGCCGACGCGGTGGTCGACATCAGACCAGCCAGCAGGGCCAATGTGCTCAGCAGCCAGGTGCGCAGCTTCATTTCTGCGCCGCCTCGGTCTTGATGGTGTACTTCTTGCTCAGCGCGCGCACGGCGGCACTGCGTTGCTCGGACAGGGTGGCGTCCGTCCAGTCTTGCAGCACCACGCCGCGCAGCGCCTCGAACACGCCGGGCTTGGCCGGAGTGGTGGCGTCCAGCCGCATGGCGCGCCAGCCGTCGCGCGTGGGCTGGGCGCGCCACTCGTTGACGGGCGCCTCCTTCAGCGCCTCGGCGAACTCGGGGCCGTAGCTCTGCACCAGATTGGCATGGGGGCGGTTCTTGAACACGCGCAGGCCGGCCTTGGCGTCGCCTGGCGTGCCGCTGTTCAGCGCGGCCACGAAGGCGCGCACGGCCGGCTCGCTTGAGTCACCGTCGAGCACCGCTTCCTGGAAGTCGTAGCGTGCGGGGTCGTCATATCTGTCGCGGTGGGCCTCGAACCAGCTGCGCAGCAGCTTGTCGTCGTACGCAGGCAGCTTGACATTGGCATCGACCACGCTTAGCGCCTTGAAGATCACCCGCTCGCGGATGGCGGTGTCGCCCTTGTCCACCTGCAGGGCCAGGCCCTCGCGGTAGAGCACTTCATTGTCCAGCCACACGCGGCGCAGCGCCTCCAGCTCGGCTGGGGTGGGGTCCACGCCGCGCGAGGCCTTGAAGGTCTGACGGGCTTCGGCATCGACCTCGGCGCCGATGACGATGGTGCCCGGGTCGTCTGCGCGGGTGACCAGGTAGTGGTCGGCGATGAACAGCAGCGCACCCAGCACGGCAAAGTGCAGCAGCGGCTCGCGCAGCCATTGCGGCCAACGGGCGGTGGCCGGACCGGTCTGGATTGAAGCGGTCTTGCGGGGAGAGTCGGGAAGGATGGCGGACATGGTGGTGCTTGTGAACGGCAGTCGGCATCCCGAACAGATGCCGCAAACAAGAAATGCGCCGCGCGATGGTTCGCGCGGCGCCCTTTCTCTTTCAGTCAGGACTGGGCTTACTTGACCCCGGCCACCATCTGTGCGCCTTGCACTTCGATGAAGATGGGGTTGCTGTAGAACCACAGGTCGGACCAGGCGGCCACGTCATAGGCGACCATCTTCTGGCCACCGACCACCGGCAGGTGGTTGGGGCAGCCATCGATCGTCGCGCCGGTGTACGGCGCGCCGTTGGCCGGCACATTGGCACCGACCGTCGTGCAGGGGATCTTCAGCTTGCTGGTGTCGCCGGCGTTGGTGTACAGGTCGGCCAGCGGGTTGCCGTTGGCGTCGGTCTCGTAAGGCACGGCGGCGGGCATGTTGCTGCCGCGCAGACGCACATATTGCGAAGCCGTCACCGCGGGGATGCGGTAGCTCATCTTCACGAAGGCCGTGTTGTCCACGCCGGAGTTCACCGTGGCCCAGGGCGACACTGCGCTGCCGCTGAAGGTCTTGACGACCGCGGCCGAGGTGTTCTTGGCCGCCGCGGGCACGCTGCTCAGACCGGTGGTGGTGCCATCGGTCTTCAGCCAGTTGGTGTTGCGGGGCCATTCACCGGCGTAGTCGGCCGAGCCCGGCGTCCTGTAGCCGGTGACCATGCCGCGGATCACGTCGATATGGTCCAGCACCGGCTGGTTGATCGGACGGTTGATGCCCACTTGCAGCAGCGACGGGTTGGGGAAGCTGTACGGCGAGTAGTTCGTGCCGACCGGGTCGCGAGCCACCACGGCCACCACCACTTCGGCACCCGGGCGCACCACGAGCTTTTCACCCATGGTGGCGCAGCCGGCCACGTCGATGTCGGTGTTGTTGGTGGCGGCGGCCACGGCAAGGGCTTCGACCGCGGCGTTGCTGCGAGCTGCGGGGCCGGGGTAGGACACGCAGGCCACGAAGGCCAGGCGGTCGATCAGCTGGCCGCTGGAGGCAAAGCTGTTGCCGGTGCGCAGGCCGTTGACGATGGCCTGCGGGCGGATCTTGTCGCCGCCGTTGCGCACCATCACGTAGTCGCGCTGGTATTCGCCAGGGTAGAAGTCCTGGGTCGAGCGGCGGTCATCCGGGCCGAAGCTGCCGCGGTTGTGCCAGTCGGAGCTGGCGAAGAACCAGAAGTTGCGACCTTCGCCCAGCAGTGCATCCCACACGCCGCCGACCTGGGCGCCATAGACGCCCGTGCCGCCGTAGGTGGTGCCGCCGACCGAGTCGACCTGCGTGCCGCCGAAGTTGTTGCGGTTGACCTGGTACTCGCCGCGGTTGGACGAGGCGCCGTGACCGGGCTGTGTCTCCATGCCGAAGGCGACGGTGGGGGCTGCATTGTTGAAGTTGCGCAGGTGCTCGACGTTGTAGCCCTGGTTGCCGTCGGCATAGAAGGGGCCGGCGCGCTCCAGGTGGGCGGGCACGTAGTAGCTGGCGTTGCCGTGATTGGCGGCCATCCACTTCATGGCTTCCACGGTCTTCAGGTGACCACGGTTGCCGGTGCCGGCGCCGCCGGCGGGTATCAGTTTCTGGCCGGCGGTGTTCCAGCTCACGTCGCCCGTGCTGTTGCTGCCGGGTACGGCGCAGTTCCAGTTGTTGCCGATGGCCGTGCCGGTGGTGTTGCCGCGGCTCTTGTCGGTGTCGCCGCGGTCGAAGCAGTAGGACCACTGGGCCAGCGCATTGGCATTGCCCAGCGGCGTGTAGCCCGGGGCGGTGGGCAGGGTGACGTTGTCGACGCTCTCCGGCATCTGGCCGGTGATGACGGACATCGAGGAGTGCTCGTGGCCGGCCACCACCGATTCCAGACCGAGGAACAGCGGCTGGTTCTTCTGGGCCGCGAGGTACTCGATGACCGGGTACTGGAACTCCTGCAGCGACTGCCAGCGCCACATATTGCCGTTGCCGGCCACGCCGCCGCCATCACCCTTGAGGGCGGCCGAGCCGATGCTGTTGGCCCAGGTCGTCGTCGGGCCCTTGCCGGCGACGTAGGGATAGGCCGGGGTGCTGAGCGTGGCGTCTTCGACCAGCGTGCAGTTGCGGTTGCCGTTGCCGCCGTGGCCGGCTTGGACAAACCAGTCCAGGCCCCAGGGCGTGTCCTGCTTGTCGGTGACCTTCTTCACCAGCTTCTGCATCGAGATGGAGCCATCCGAGCAGGTGGTGTGGTTGTGGAAGTCGCCGGCCACGTACTTGCCGGGCGTCTTGCCTGCGGCGGCGACGGGTGCCACCGAGAATGATGCCGAACCGATGAGCGCAAGCGCGGCCAGGGCCACGTCGCGTTTTGCGAACTTGAATTGCATGAGGCTACTCCTGATGTTGTAAGCCGGGCGCTGGGCGCCAGGCGCGTGGGGACAGGTGTTTTGATGGACAGGCACAAAGCTGCACAAGCCCCCGCTTACCGGAACGAGGCCTTCTTTTAGCAATTCACAGGCTACGCAAGCCGTTTGACCGTGCCGTGACAGAACCATGGCATCCGCCAAATGCTTGCGCCACACAGCCCCCATCACCCAAAGCAGGGGTATCCCTGGGGTGGCCTGCCACGAAGACGTCACGAACCTGTCTTCATCGCCTGCCTAGACTCATCGAGCACAAGCCCATGGGACCTTGGCGCCCGCTGGACACGGGCGGCTGAGGACCCAGGCACTTACCGGTGACCCCAGGCCTTGATCCTCGTCCTTCCCTACCTATTAGGAATACACATGAAACTCGTTTACAACTTGGCCGCGGTCACGGCAGCCGTGCTGCTGTCTGCCCCGGCGTTTGCCGCCGGCACGGTGATCGACTTCGAGGGCGCCACCAGCTTCGCCTCCGTCGCCGACTTCTACAACGGTGGCACCGACAGTGCCGGCGCCTCGGGCGGCGACCTGGGCGTGTCCTTCACAGGCGGCGCCCTGGCCCTCAGCAACGACGTGCTGGGCCCCTACTTCTCCAACGCCCCCACACCCGGCACGGTGATGTTCGCGTCAGACGCCGACGCCATCATGAATGTTTCGAAGGGCTTCTCCGGCGAGCTGGCGTTCTACTACTCTGCCGCCACGCCCGCGTTCGATGTGGTCACCATCTACAGCGGCCTCAATGGCAGCGGCACGAAGCTGGGCAGCTTCAGCTTGAACACCAATGCGCAGCTGGGTGGCTGCAGCGACGCGGGCTGGTGCAACTGGCAGCGCATCGCGCTGACCTTCGCTGGCACCGCCCAATCGGTGTCCTTCGGCGGCAACGCCGGCAATGTGGCTTTCGACAACATCACCATCTCGGCCGTTCCGGAGCCGCAGGCTGCAGCGATGCTGATGCTGGGCCTTGCCGGCCTGCTGCTGGGTTCGCGCCGTCGCCGCGAGGACTGATAGTCAAGAGGCAGGCGTGCCGCATCGGTAGCGGCACGCCGGCTCAGAAGCCGACCCTCAGCGTCACGCGGAGGGTGCGTGGCTCTGCCGGATGCAGGTGTCGGTCGGCAACCGGAGCGCTCTCGCCCGGCAGCTGTGACTCGTAGAAATATTCGATGTCATTGACCTTGCGGTCGAACAGGTTGAACACATCCAGGCTCAGCTCGGTGTGGCGGCCAAGCTTGCGGGCCAGCCGCAGATTGGTGGTGAGCGAGGCGTGGGAGCGCACGCTGTTGTCCTCGATGAGTGCACCCTTGCCGAGGTAGCGCCATTGCACGCTGGCCGACCAGGGGCCGAGCTCGCGGGCGGTCACGGCGATCGAGGCGACCTTGTCAACGGCGTTGGGAATGCGGTTGCCCGCCGGATCGGCGTCGGAGAAGCGGGCGTGCGTCCAGGCCAGGTCGGCGTCGACCAGCAACCAGGGCATGGGAATCCAGCGGTTGTTCCACTCGAGGCCGCGGCGGGTACTGGGGCGGTTGGGTTCGGTGGCTCCGGCATCGCCCACGTAGACAAGCTCGGAGTTGAAGTCGAGCTTCCACAGGGCCAGCGAGCTCTGCAGCCCAGGAATCCACTCCGTGCGGGCACCCAGCTCCAGGCCGCGAGACGCGACCAGGCCGGGCACCTTGTCGACGGCGTCGCCGGTCTTCGGGTCCAAGGTCGCGGTGGTACCGCGCGCATCGTTGCTGTGGAAGCCGCGGCCTGCATTGAAGAAGAATTCGGTCTTGGCCCAGGGGCCCAACACCAGGCTCAGCTTGGGCGACACCAGGCTGTCGCGGCTACGGCCCGAATTGGCCGGCTCCGACAGGCTGTTGACCGAGAAGCGAGCGCCGTCGGCACGCAGCCCGACCACCGTGCGCAGCCACGGCGTGAGCTCCACCGAAGTTTGGCCATAGGCCCCCAGCAAGGTCTCGCGCACCTTGTCGTCGCGTGTGATGCCGGTGATCCGGCGCTGCGCCGTGTCGAACAAGCCGACGCGGATGCGGTCCTGGCGCAACTGCAGACCGAACTCGGTACGTGCCGGCAGCGAGCCCAGCATGTGATCCATCGCATGGCTGGCGCTCAGCCCGTAGACCTGGCGATCGTCCTGCTGCAAGAACTGGTCGCCGCTGGCCGGCCGCTCGAGCGCGTAGGTGAAATTGGAGAACAGCTTCAGCTTGTAGTCGATGGCGTAGGCCGCAAGCCGGGTGGTGCCTTCGCCCGAGATGCCGTGCCATTCGCCCGACAAGCTGTTGCGCCGGGTCTCCCCGCCGTCGCTGGGGTCCAGCGAATCGAAGCGTCCGAAGGGCTTGCCGCCGCCGGCATCGATCAGGCGCTGCGGCACCTGGTCCGTTGAGGTCCAGCGCGCGTCATTGCCCATCAGACTCGCGCTCCAGCCCTGTGCCGCAGTGCCGCCGCTGAGGGTGAGCACGGTGCTGGTCTTGTGCAGGCCCTCGGGAACGGTCCACGGGCCGTCGTTGCGCTGCAGCTCGACCGCACCGAGCAGCTGGATGCCGTCGGCGATCGCGGTGGAGGCGCCGGCCACGCCGCGGCGAAAGCCGTGCTCGCCGAGCGTCAGCGCCACAAACGGTGCATCCAGGCGATTCCGGTAGACGATGTCGGCCGAGCCGGCCGAACCGAAGTCGCCGTTGTTCGCAAAGTACGGGCCTTTGCGGTATTCGATCCTGTCGACCAGCTCGGGCATCAGGAAATTCAGGTCCGAATAGCCCTGGCCGTGGCCATGTGAGGGCATGTTGACGGGCAGGCCGTTGACGCTGGTGGCGAAGTCGGTGCCGTGGTCCAGGTTGAAACCGCGCAAGAAATACTGGTTGGCCTTGCCGTCGCCGGAGTGCTGGGTGACGATCAGGCCGGGCACGAACTCCAGCACTTCACCGGGGCGCAGCGCAGGCCGGCTTTTCAGCAGATCGGCACGGATCACACCCTGCGAGGCGGCGTCCGAGCTGCCGACGGCGTTGTCGTAGTGACGGCCGCTGATTTCGACCTTGTCGAGTTGGCGGGCTGCGATCAGCGTTGATGTCAGGGCCAGCGGCGGCGCCGCCTCTTCCGCTTCGGCCGGCTGAATTTGGGCGCCCACAGCCGGCAGGCCAATGCCCAGGCAAGCGATGGCGACGGCCTGGGCGGTGAGGCCTGCCCGTGCAATGGGGCTGGACGCCACGCGGTGTTGCTTCATGTTCTTTGGATGCGATCGAGGTCGCATGAATAGTCTGGAAATTTCATACGCAGTGTGGGAGGGAGTGGATGCGTGACCGAGCCCTTGAGCTTAGAGAGGCAATGCAACGCGGCTATGACAGCTGGAAACGTCAGCCTGCATCCGGATGGCCGGTCGCCTCGTAGACAGGGTTCCAAGCCACTTTTTTGGAGACTCTCATGAGCAACCCTGTCGAGATCGTTCAGGCCGCTTATGCCGCCTTCGGGCGCGGCGACATTCCGGGCCTGCTGGACTACCTCAGCGACGACATTGAATGGACCCATGACGGCAGCACCGGCGAGGCCTATATGCGCACCGCCAGAGGCAAGGACGATGTGATGCAATGGTTCGGCCAGGTGCTGGCGGTGGATGGCATTCAGGTCTTCGAGCCGCGCCAGTTCCTGGCCGGGCCCGACCACGTCACCGTGCTGGGCTGGGAGCGCACCCAGGCCCTGCCCAACGGCGGGGTGTTCGAGAGCAACTGGGTGCATGTCTGGCAGCTGCGCGAGGGCAAGCTGGCCCGCTTCTTCGGCATGTTCGACAGCGCTGCGGCGGCCAGGGCACGGGCCTCAGTGACCGCCTGAAGATGGGCATTCGGCCAGCATGAAGGCGACCAGCGCCTGGAAGCGAGGCTGCTCGGCCAGGGCCGGCGAGGCCAGCAGCCAGTAGGCGCCCTCGGCTTCGATGCTGAGCCCGAAGGGCTGCAGCAGCCGGCCCGCGCGCAGATCGTCTTCGATCAAGGCCAGCCGGCCCAGCGCCAGGCCGCGGCCGGCCATGGCCGCCATCAGCAGGGCATTGCTGTCGTCGATCAACTGGCCCTGGCGTACCGCCTCGTCGCTCTCGCCGGCGGCGCGCAGCCAGCGCGCCCAGTCGTCGAAGCTGTCTTCGTGCAGCAGCGGGTAGTGGCGCAGCGCGGCCGGGCTGTCCAGCGGCTGCCCGGCGCGGGGCAGGGCCGGTGAGCACACCGGCGTGAGCGCGGTGCCGAACAGGCGCTGCGCCCACAGCCGCGGCGGTGGCTCCAGCGCCCAGATCACGGCCGCCTCGGCGGCGCCTCGGCTCAACGCATCGGGCTGGGTGCTGTGGTGCAGATGCAGCTCGATCTCGGGGTGCGCATCCCAGAAGCGCGGCAGCCTGGGCATCAGCCAGCGGCTGGAAAAGCTGGGCGTCACGGCCAGCTGCAGGCTCTGCTTCTGCCGGTCGCTCTGCTTGAGTTGCCCGAGCAACTCGTCGATGCGGTCGAAGCTGCTGGACAGCACGCCGACCAGGCGCTCGCCCGCCGGCGTGAGCCGCACCTGGCGTGGGCGACGCTGGAACAGCGGCTGGCCCAGCGCCTCCTCCAGCGCACGCACCTGATGGCTGATCGCCGCCTGCGTGACGTGGAGCTCGGCCGCGGCCTGGGTGAAGGACAGCAGGCGCGCCGCCGCCTCGAAGCAGCGTAGCGCGTTCAGGTGGTGCAGATGGCGTCGCATGGGCCCTGATGCTAAGGCCTTGATGGATTAGCTCTTCTTATGCATCAAGCAAATATTTCTCGTTTGTGCGATTGCGCCGTCAAGGTTGAAATAGCGTCATCGAAACGTTTCAAACGACGTGTCAGCCTCATGAGAAAAACCCAGGTTTACCCGTATATCCCGAACTCGGTGCCCGAGGTCAGGGCAGCGATGCTGGCGGCCACCGGCGCCGCCTCGGTCGAAGAGTTCTACGCCGACATCCCGGCCGCGCTGCGCCTGCCGCGCCCGCTCAATCTGCCGGCGCCCCTGCTGTCTGAGGCCCGCCTCAAGCGCCATGTGCAGGGCCTGCTGGCCAAGAACACGCACTGCGGCGAGGTGCTGAGCTTTCTGGGCGGCGGCTGCTACCAGCACCATGTGCCGGCCCTGTGCGACGAGATCAACGGCCGCAGCGAATTCCTCACCGCCTATGCCGGCGAGCCCTATGACGACCACGGCCGCTTCCAGGCGCTGTGGGAGTACGGCTCGATGATGGGCGAGCTGCTCAATCTCGACGTGGTGAGCGTGCCCACCTACGACGGCTACCAGGCCGCCGCCACGGCCTGCTGCATGGCCGCCCGCCACACGGGGCGCCGCCAGGTGCTGGTGGCCGCCAATGTGAACCCCGACAAGCGCTCGCACATGCAGACCTACGGGCGCAGCGAGATCAACTTCATCGAGGTGGGATTCGACGCCGCCACCGGCCTGGTGGACCGCGCCGATCTGCAAGCCAAGCTGGGCCCGCAGGTGGCGGCCTTCTATGTGGACGTGCCCAACTACTTCGGCGGCATCGACGAGGGTGCCGCGCTGGCGGCCCTGGTGCAGCAGGCCGGTGCCCTGCTGGTCGTTGGTGTCGATCCCGGCTCGCTGGGCGTGCTGACCCCGCCCGGCGACTACGGCGCGACCATCGTCTGCGGCGACATTCAGCCGCTGGGCATGCATATGAGCTACGGCGGTGGCCATGGCGGCTTCATCGCCAGCCGCGACGACGAGGCGCTGGTGCTGCAATACCCGTCGCGGCTGTTCGGCATCGCGCCGACCTCGGTGCCGGGCCAGTACGGCTTTGGCGATGTGGCCTATCACCGCACCTCGTTCGACCAGCGCGAGAACGGCAACGAGTTCGTCGGCACGGCCGCCGCGCTGTGGGGCATCACGGCCGGCGTGTATCTGGCCAGCCTGGGGCCGCAGGGCATGGTGGAGCTGGGCGAGGGCATCCTGCGCCGCGTGGCCTATGCGCGCCAGCAACTCGGCGCACTGCCGGGGCTGCGCCTGGCCCATGCCGACACCGCTCACTTCAAGGAGTTCGTGCTCGACTTCAATGCCAGCGGCTTCACGGTGGCGCAGGTCAACGCGGCCTTGCGTGAGCGCGGCATCTTCGGCGGCCACGATCTCTCAGCCGCCTTCCCCAGCCTGGGCCAGAGCGCCCTGTATGCCTTCACCGAGCTGCACAGCCAGGCCGATATCGATGCCCTGGTGACGGCGCTGCGCGAGCTGCTGACGCAATGAAAGAACGGTTGGCGCAAGAACCGGGGGCCGCGAGAGGGCAGGCAGGCCTGTTGCTCCCCGCTCGGGCCAGAGGCCCGATCCTTCGCCAAGCACAAACAGGCCTCAGGACTGTTTGTGTCTGGGCTCAGTCACCCCTGCCGCTACGCGGCCTCCTCCTTTACCTGCGCACCAGGCCCGCCTGCCCTCCCGCTCGTGCCGAGCTTCGCCCGTGGGGCTTTTTCGAAGGGGCACGTTGTGGCTTGAGCCAGGAGGAGGGCGTGCGCCTTTGCGAAGGTAAAGGAGGAGGGCCGCTTGCGGACCGGGGGTCACGTAGCAAAGGCGTACGCCCTTCTTCCGGCGACGCGCCGCCGTCAACAACGAAGGCAAGCTGACAAAAGTCAATGAACACCACCATGGAAAACATCTCCTCTCACCGCTTCACCGACGGCAAGCCGAATCTGCGCCGCTACCAGCAGGCACGCTGGGACGAGCCTGTCATCTTCGAACTCAGCCAGCCCGGTGAGCGCGCCATCCTCGTGCCCGAGCTGGAGCCTGGCATTGAGAACGTCACGCAGGATGCGCTGAGCCAGCTGCCGGCCGGTATGCGCCGCGCGAAGGCGCCTGCCCTGCCCGAGCTGAGCCAGAACCGCGTGCTGCGCCACTATCTGCGGCTGTCGCAGGAGAACCTGGGCGCCGACATGAATGTCGATGTGGGCCAGGGCACCTGCACGATGAAATACAACCCCAAGATCAACGAGCAGCTGGCGCGGGATGCGAGGATGAGCGAGCTGCATCCGCTGCAGGACGAGTCCACCGTGCAGGGCATCCTGCACGTGATGCACCAGATGGAGCAGGTGATCTGCGAGGTCTCGGGCATGGACGCGGTGAGCCTGCAGCCCCGCTCGGGCTCGCAGGCGATCTACGCCAATATCGCGATGATGCGGGCCTGGTTCGAGTCTCGTGGTGAGGCGGAGCAGCGCGACGAGATCATCACGACGATCTTCTCCCACCCCTCGGACGCTGCCTGCGCCAAGGTGCTGGGCTACAAGGTCATCACCCTGTATCCGGATGCCGATGGCTATCCCGATCTGGCTGCGATGAAGGCGGCGGTGGGCCCGCGCACCGCCGCGCTGATCATCACCAACCCCGAGGACACCGGCATCTTCAACCCCAAGATCGCCGCCTTCGTGGCCGCGGCGCACGAGGTAGGGGCGCTGGCCTGCTACGACCAGGCGAATGCCAACGGACTCCTGGGCATCACCCGGGCGCGCGAGGCCGGCTTCGACCTGTGCCACTTCAATCTGCACAAGACCTTTGCCACGCCGCACGCCTGTGGCGGGCCTGCCGTGGGCGCCTGCGCGGTGACGGCCGAGCTGGCGCCGTTCCTGCCGCGGCCCCGCGTCGTCAAGGATGGCGAGCGCTACCGGATTGACCAGGGCGAGGCCCAGTCGATCGGCAAGGTGGCTGCCTTCATGGGCACGGCCAGCATCGTGTTGCGGGCCTATGCCTGGGTGATGAATCTGGGCGCCGAAGGCCTGCGTGAGGTGGCCGAGATCGCAGTGCTGAACAACAACTACATGATGAGCCAGCTGCTGAAGATCCCGGGCCTGAGCGCGCCCTATGCCGCGGGCAAGCGCCGCATCGAGCAGGTGCGCTACAGCTGGGCCGGTCTCAGTGAGGAGACAGGCGTCAGCTCCGGTGACATCGGCCTGCGCGCCGCCGACTACGGCACGCACTACTGGACCAGCCATCACCCCTATGTGGTGCCCGAGCCGGCCACGATCGAGCCGACCGAGGCCTATTCGCGGGCTGACCTGGACGAGTTCGTGCAGATCATGGCCCAGGTGGCGCACGAGGCCCGCACCGACCCCGCGCTGGTGCTGAGCGCGCCGCACAACTGCCCGACGAAGCGGGTGCAGGACGAGTACCTGGAAGACCCGAAGCGCTGGGCCATCACCTGGCGTGCCTGGCAGCGCAAGCTGGCCGAACACGGCGCGGCGGCCTGAGGCGATTCATCATGCGCGTCGGCTTGATCATCAACCCCATCGCCGGTGCCGGCGGGCCTTTGGCCCAGCACGGCAGCGATGCCTATCGGCCGAATGCCGAAGTGCCGGCCTGGGCGGCGCGGCGGGCCGAGGAGGCGCTGCGCGTGCTGCTGGCCGGCTGTGCGCCGCAATGGGTGTGCGGGGCAGGGGCGATGGGTGAGGATCTGCTGCGCGCCCTGGGCCAGGAGCCCCAGGTGCTGGGTGCACGCTGCTGGCCCAGCAGTGCATGCGAGACACGAGAGATCGCCTCGCAGATGCTTCAGCAAGACCTGTCCCTTTTGCTCTTTGTCGGCGGTGATGGCACGGCCCGCGATGTGCTGGACGCCGTGGGCGAGGCGCTGCCGGTGCTGGGCATCCCGGCCGGGGTGAAGCTGCAATCGGCCTGCTTCGGCGTCAGCCCCCGGGCGGCAGGCCGGCTGGCGGCCAGTTTTCTGTCCGGCCACAGACGCGTCACCGAAGCCCGCGAGGTGCTGGATCTGGACGAAGCGGCCTTGGGCCAGGGCAGGGTACAGGCCAGGCTCTACGGCCAGCTGCGCACGCCGGTCGATGCGCGCCTGCTGCAGGGGCGCAAATCGCGCAGCGAGGCTGGCGATGCCGTCGACGCCGCGCAGCTGGCGGCCAGCGTCAGGCCGCAGCTGCTGCAGGGCCTGCATTTCATCGGCCCGGGCTCCACCACCTGGGCGCTGAAGCAGTCGCTGGGCCTGGACGGCAGCCTGATCGGCGTCGACGTGGCGGTCGATGGGCAGCTCTGGCTGCGTGATGCCACCGAGGCCCAGCTGTGGGAGCTGGCGCAGCAACGCCCCAGGCTCTGGCTCACCGCCATCGGCGGCCAGGGCCATGTGCTGGGGCGGGGCAATGCGCCGCTGAGTCCCCGCGTGCTGCAGGCCTTGGGACCCAAGGCGCTGACGGTACTGATCACGCCGCGCAAGCTGCAGGCGCTGGCCAGCACGCAGCTGCGCGTGGACTGCGGCTCGGCCGAGGTCGATGCGCTGTATGCCGGTCCCGTGCGGGCGCTGACCGGGCCACGAGAACAAGCGATGCTGCAACTCGTTGCAGACTGATTGATTGAAGAATATGGAGAACAAGATGAATGACAAACCGAACGGCGAACTCGCCCGCAAGGTCGCGCTGATCACCGGCGCCGGCTCCGGCATAGGCCGGGCCACGGCCCTGCTGTTTGCCCGCGAGGGGGCTCAGGTGGCGGTCTGCGACCTGAACCGCGACGGCGCCGAGGCGACCGTGGCCGCCATCCAGGCCGCTGGTGGCCAGGCCATCCTGGTGCAGGCCAATGTCGCCCTGGCCGCCGACTGCGAACGCTCGGTGCGCGAGACGCTCACCGCCTTCGGCAAGCTCGACGTGCTGTTCAACAACGCCGGCATCACCCGCCGCGCCAATGTGGTGGACACCAGCGAGGCCGACTGGGACGCGGTGATGGCGGTCAACGTCAAGTCCATCTTCCTGATGAGCAAGTACGCGGTGCCGGTGATGGCCGAGCAGGGAGGCGGCAGCATCATCAATGCCGGCTCCGGCTGGGGCCTGGTGGGAGGCAAGGACGCGGTGTCCTACTGCGCCGCCAAGGGCGCGGTGGTGAACATGACGCGCGCCATGGCGGTGGACCACGGCCCGCAGCAGATCCGCGTCAACAGCGTCTGCCCCGGCGATACCGACACCGCCATGCTGCGCAACGAGGCCGCCCAGCTGGGCCTGGCCGCCACCGCCCTGGTCGAAGCCGGCAATGCCCGCCCGCTGATGCGCGTGGGCCAGGCCGACGAGATTGCCCAGGTGGTGCTTTTTCTGGCCAGCGACCGGGCTTCCTTCGTCACCGGTTCCGCTTATGTGGTTGACGGCGGCGGCCTCGCAGGCTCCGCCTAGCAGGATGTTGCAAAGCTACTGCGGCAGCCATCTGCGTCGTTGCGCGGTGCTCGGAATCCTCACGTACAGGAAGTACGTTCCGGTTCCTGCGCGCCGCACGCCTAGCACCTGGCCGTCCTCGCTACGCTTTTCAACACCCTGCTGGTGCAGGTCTTCGACCGTGTCAGAGAAGCCCTAGGGTTAGCCTTAATTCGAAATCAGTACGGAGTAAATATATTCCGTGCATTCTTAAATAAAAACGTTTCAAATCATCATGCTGAACTGGGGAATCATCGGCGCCGGGAACATCTCGGGCGCCTTTGCCAAGGGCCTGCAACAGACCGACAGCGGCGGCCTGGTGGCGGTGGCCAGCCGTGACGCGTCCAAGGCCCGTGCCTTTGCCGACGAACATGCGGCACCGGGCACGGCGGTGATCGCCCACGCGGGTTACGAGGCCTTGTTGGCCGACCCGACCGTGGAGGCCGTCTACATCGGCCTGCCGCACACCGAGCACCTGCACTGGACCGTGCGTGCGCTGCGTGCCGGCAAGCATGTGCTGTGTGAGAAGCCGCTGGGCCTGAACCACGCCGAGGCGATGATCGCCTATGACGAGGCTGCAGCAGCAGGCCGCGTGCTGATGGAAGCCTTTATGTACCGCTGCATCCCGCAGACCGCCAAGCTGCTGGAGCTGCTGAAGAGCGGGGTGATCGGCGAGCTGCGCCACATCCAGGCCTCGTTCTGCTATGCCTCCGCGCCGCGCGCCGGTTCGCGCACCTGGGAGCCGGCGCTGGCCGGCGGTGGCATCCTTGATGTGGGCTGCTATCCGATGTCGATGGCCCGGCTGCTGGCCGGCGTGGCCCGTGGCCAGGCCTTCGCCGAGCCTGTCGAGCTGCAGGCCATGGGCCGGCTGCACGCAATGGGCGTCGATGCCTGGGCGCTGGCCACGCTGCGCTTCCCCGGCGACATCACGGCCCAGATCGCCACCGCGGTGAGCCTGGAGCAGGAGGAGTCGCTGCGCCTGGGTGGAACGAAGGGCGCCCTGGTCGTGCCCAAGCCCTGGTATGGCGCGGGTGCGGAAGCCGGCGAGAGTCGCATCGAGCTGTGGGTGGACGAGGCCCTGGCCCAGACCTGGACCGTCAGCACCGACCGCGGCCTCTACGCCTACGAGGCCGACACCTTTGCCCAGGCCGTCGAGACCGGCGCGGTGCCACATCCGGCGATGAGCCCCGCCGATTCGATTGCCAATCTGGCCGCGCTGGACCGCTGGCGTAAAACCATCGGCCTGAGCTACCCGAAGGAGCAGGCCCCCGCGCTGGTGGGCCGCAACACGCTGGCCGGCCTGCCGATCGCCCGCCGCGCTAGCGCGAACATGCGCTACGGCCAGGTGCCGGGTCTTGGTAAACCGGTGTCGCGTCTGATCATGGGCGTCGATCACCAGGAGTCGCTGCCCTATGCCGCGGCCCTGTTCGACGACTATCTGGAGCGCGGCGGCAATGCCTTCGACACCGCCTGGGTCTATGACTTCGAGGGCGGCCATTGCGAGGCCATCCTCGGCGATTGGCTGAAGGCGCGTGGCATCCGCGATGACATCGTGCTGATCGCCAAGGGCGCGCACACGCCCAACTGCACACCCGAGGGCATGAAGCGCGAGCTGGCCGAGAGCCTGGAGCGCCTGCAGACCGACAGCGCCGACCTCTACATCCTGCACCGCGACAACCCCGAGGTGCCGGTCGGCGAGTTCATCGACGCGCTCAACGAGCAGCGCAGCCTGGGCCGCTTCCAGGCCTTCGGCGGCAGCAACTGGTCGCTGGCCCGCGTGGCCGAGGCCAACACCTATGCGGCCAAGACCGGCCAGCAGGGCTTCTCGCTGGTCAACAACCAGCTGAGCCTGGCCCGCATGCAAGCGCCGATCTGGCGCGGCTGTGTCTCGGCCGGCGATGTGGAATCGCGCCGCTGGCTCGCCGAACAGGGCCTGGCGCTGTTCGCCTGGTCGTCGCAGGCCCGTGGCTTCTTCGTCGATGGTCGCTCGGCCCCCGACCAGCGTGACGACGAGGAGCTGGTGCGCTGCTGGTACAGCGAGGCCAATTTCCTGCGCCTGGCCCGCGCCCGCGAACTGGCCCAGCAAAAGGGCTGCGCCGCCATCAATATCGCGCTGGCCTGGGTGCTGGCCCAGGGCTTCAGCACCTTCAGCCTGATAGGCCCGCGCACCATTGCCGAGACCGCCAGCTCGATGCGCGGCCTCGACGTGAGCTTGAGCCCCGACGAGTTGGCCTGGCTGGACCTGACGGACCTGGGAGCGCCGGCATGAGCCCCCGCGCGGCCGTTCCGAAGGGGGCTCGCACCGCAGTGCGAAGCACGGAGGTTTCACAATGAGCGAGCGGGCGCCCACCCAGGTCGGCATCATCGGTGCCGGCGACATCTTCCCGGCCTATGCCAAGGGCCTGCAGGCCTTCGGCAATGTGCAGCTGATCGCGGTGGCCGACGCACGCGCCGAGGCGGCGCAGGCCCGTGCCGATGAGTTCGACATCGAGGCGATGACGCCCGCCCGGCTGCTGGCCAGCGAGGCCCAGATCATCATCAACCTGACGCCGCCCGCCGCGCATCTTGCGGTGGGGACGCAGGTGCTGGAAGCCGGCAAGCATCTCTACACCGAGAAGCCGCTGGCGGCCAGCTTCGTCGAGGGCCAGGCGCTGATGGAGGCTGCCGCCCGCGCCGGCCGCCGCATCGGCTGCGCACCCGACACCTTTCTGGGCGGCGCCGGCCAGGCCGCCCGTGCGCTGGTGGACAGTGGGCGGCTGGGCCGCATCGTCGCGGCCCAAGCCTGCATGATGGAGCGGGGCCCGGACGACTGGCACCCGAACCCCGAGTTCTTCTACCGCCCCGGCGCCGGCCCGCTGATGGACATGGGCGTCTATTACCTGACCCAGCTGGTGCAGCTGCTGGGCCCGGTGCGACGGGTCAGCGGCATGGCGCACACCAGCTGGCTGCGGCGCGAGGTGCCGCGCGGCCCGCGCCAGGGCCAGGGCATTGCCGTCGAGACGCCCACCCATGTGGTGGCGGGTCTGGAATTCGAGGCCGGTGCCTTTGTCACGCTCAGCACCAGCTTCGATGTGTGGAAGCACAAGTCCAGCCATATCGAGCTGTATGGCGAGCAGGGCTCGGTGGTGCTGCCCGACCCGAACCAGTTCGGCGGCTGCTTGAGCTTCTGCGAGCAGGATGGCGACTGGCAAGACCTGGCGCCGCGTGCCTTCACCGGCCGCCTGCGCGGCCTGGGCGTGGCCGAGATGGCCTGGGCGTTGTTGGCAGGCCAACCGCACCGCGCCAATGGTGGGCTGGCCCTGCATGTGCTGGAGATCATGGATGCGACGCTGCGTGCCGCCGAGAAGGCCAGCCCGGTGCTCCTGAGCACGCGCTGCGAGCGGCCCGCACCCCTGCCACCGGGCTTTGCGCAGCAGATCGCCTGCGAGGTGGCCGCATGATGAACAACAGGATCGCCCTGCAGCTCTACACCGTGCGCAGCGCCGGCGGCCTGGCCTCGCGCCTGGCCGTGGCCCGCGAGGCCGGCTATGCCTGGGTGGAGACCGAGGGCCTGCACGGCCTCGGTGCCGAAGACTTCATCGCCACCGTGCAGGCCTCGGGCCTGGGCCTGGCCTCGATGCATGTGGAGATGGGCGACCTGGCGCAGGGCCTGCCCGACATCCTGCAGGCCCTGCGTGCGCTGGGCTGTCGGCAGCTGGTGATGCCCTGGCTGGACGAGGAGGAGCGACCCGCCGACGCTGCCGGCTGGGCGAATCTGGGCGCGCAGCTGCAAGCCCATGCGCAAGACCTGGCGCCTCAAGGCGTCAGCCTGGCCTATCACAACCACGCGTTTGAGTTCGAGCGTCTTGACGATGGCCGCACGGTGCTGGAAACGATCTTTGACGCCGCGCCGAGCTTGAGCTGGCAGCCCGATGTGGCCTGGGTGGCACGCGCTGGCCAAGACCCAGCGCTCTGGCTGGAGCGCTATGCCGCACGCCTGCAATCGGTGCATGTGAAGGACCTGGCCCATGAGGGCAGCGAGCCTGCCGAGCAGGGCTGGGCCACGCTGGGTGAGGGCCGTCTGCCCTGGGACCAGTGGCTGCCAGGCCTGGCCGCAAGGCTGCAGACCTTCATCGTCGAGCACGACCACCCGAGCCAACCGGGCCGCACCGCGCGGGTCGGCTTCCAGTACCTGTCCCAACGCCTGGGCTGAGCAGAGAACATGGCCCATCTGAGCATCCAGCATCTGCGCAAGACCTTCGGTCCGATCGAGGTCTTGAAGGACATCAATCTCGAGATCGCCGACCGCGAGTTCGTCTGCTTCCTCGGCCCCTCGGGCTGCGGCAAATCGACGCTGCTGCGTTGCATTGCCGGGTTGGAGGAGGTGCAGGGCGGCGAGCTGCGCATAGCCGGCCAGCGCATCAACGAGCTGCCGCCGGCCGAGCGCGATCTGGCCATGGTGTTCCAGAGCTATGCGCTGTATCCCCATATGTCGGTGCGCAAGAACCTGGCTTTCGGCCTGAGCCTGCGCGGCCGACCCAAGGGTGAGATCGAGGCGCGCATTCTTGAAGCCGCGCGCATGCTGCAGCTGGAAGAGTTGCTGGAGCGCAAGCCGCGCCAGCTCAGCGGCGGCCAGCGCCAGCGGGTGGCCATAGGGCGGGCCATCGTTCGCCAGCCGCGCATTTTTCTGTTCGACGAGCCGCTGTCCAATCTCGACGCCGCGCTGCGCGAGAACACTCGCATGGAACTGGCCCGCCTGCATCAGAGCCTGCAAGCGACCATGGTCTATGTCACCCACGACCAGGTGGAGGCCATGACCCTGGCCACCAAGGTGGTGGTGCTGAACCAGGGCCGTATCGCCCAGGTCGGCAAGCCGCTGGAGCTCTATCACTCGCCAGCCGATCTGTTCGTGGCCGGCTTCATCGGCTCGCCGCGGATGAATCTGCTGCCCGCCGAAGTGCTGGCTGGTGCGGCCGCCCGGCCCGGGGCCAAGACACTGGGCATACGGCCCGAGCATCTGCGTTTCAGCGACACCGGCGCGCTGCGCGCCCAGGTGCTGATGGTCGAGCGCCTGGGCGCGCAAAGCCTGGTGCATCTGCGCTTGGGCAATGGCAGCGCTGTCACCGCCAGCGTCGATGGCGCCCATGCGGTGCGCAACGGCGAGCAGCTGGGGCTGGACTTCCCGGCCGAGCACATCCATGCCTTCGGTGCCGATGGTCGCGCGCTGCCGCGGGTTTTGAGCGAGGCGGTGCAGGACGCACTGGCGCTGGCATGAAGTTGCTCGACTCTTTCGTGGCGCGGCAGAGGGGGCGGGGGGCCGGCCACTGCGGGCTGAAGCTTGGGCCGGTCCCTTCGGACCGACCTCCAGCTTCTTTATGCCCGCTGTGGCCAACCCCCCACCCCCTCTGCCGATGCTCGAGTGGCCCGCAACCCGAATTCATGCGCGCCATGCACGCCGGTGCCTGCAGGGATGAGGGCGTGCCGGTCGCAGCGGGCATAAAGAAGCCGAAGTCAGGCCCGTCCAGGGCCGGACGATGCTTCAGCCCGCAGTGGCCGGCGCGCCCTCGTCCCTGCCGCTCCACACGTCACGTGTCGTACCTCGCAAAAAGCCCGGTGGAGCACCGTACATGACGAAGCGATTTCTCCTTCTCCTGGCCTTGCTGATGCCACTGTGGGCCACAGCCCAGGTGCTGCGCTTCGCCACCTGGGACGGCAGCGAGAGCCTGGACATCCAGCGCCGCATCGCCGCCGGCTTCGAGCAGCGCCACCCCGGTGTGCGCGTGCAGGTGGAGGCCTATGGCGGCGGCTTCAACCAGAAGCTCTCGGCCTCCTTCGGTGCGCGCAATCCGCCCGATGTGACGATGATGTGGAACTTCCCGCTCTATCACCGCGTGCTGGAGCCGCTGGATGCCTGGCAGGCGCGTGACCCGGCGTTCGACGCGGCCGATATGGTGCCGGGCTTGCTGCGTTTCGCCCGCGTCGACGAGAAGCTCTACGGCGTGCCGGCCGGCTTTACCAGCCAGGTGATCTACTACAACAAGGACATGTTCGACCGCGCCGGCCTGGCCTACCCACGGGCCGACTGGCGCTGGGAGGATCTGCGCGCGCTGTCGCAAAAGCTCAGCCGCCCCAGCGCCAAGGTCTTTGGCTATGGCTTGGACGTGGCCCCCGATCCCTACGACTTCCAGGGCTATCTGTGGAGCGCTGGTGGCCGCATGCTGGGCGCCGATGGCCGTAAGGTACAGGGCGAGTTCGACAGCAGCTATTCGCAGGCGATGTTCACGATGCTGCTGGGCCTGCTGGACCACGGCCTGGCCGCCACCCTGGGCGTGGGCGACGGCAAGAACCAGCGCCAGCTGTTCGTGGCCGACCGCGTGGCCATGCTGATGGATGGCGCGGCCTTCCGGCTGGAGCTGGCCCAGGACGGCAAGCGCTACGGCGTGGCGCCGCTGCCCAGCTTCCAGGGCCGGCCGGCGCAGAGCGTGGTCAGCGTGTCGTCGCTGGCGATTGCGCGGGACTCCAAGCAGAAAGAGCTGGCCTGGCAGTTCATCAAGTTCTACAGCAGCGCCGAGGCGGTGCGCCTGCGCCAGGGCGATCTGCCGGTGCTCTTGAGCGTGGCCCGCGAGCTGAAGCTGCAGGACGACCCGCTGGTGCAACCGTTTTACGCGATGGCCCTGAGCATGCAGGAGGTGCCGGCCTTTCTGCTGAACCCGCGCTGGACCCGTGCCTCGGGCGTGGTGCGCGATGCCATCCAGGAGGTGTTTCTGAAGAAGGGCGATGTGCAGCAGATACTCGCCCGCGCCGCGCTGAAGGCCGAGAGGAAACTGCAATGAGCGCCCGCCTGATGGAGCCTGCCGCGGTGGCCGCGACGCCACGCGCGACCCCGCGCCGCCGCCTGCGCTGGCCCCGTGGCCTCACGCCCTGGCTCTTTGTCGCGCCCTGGGTGCTGGGCTTCGCGGCCTTCACGCTGGGGCCCTTGCTGTACTCGCTGTACACCAGCTTCTTCGACTGGCCGCTGATGGGCGGCGAGCGCTTCGTCGGCCTGGAGAACTACCGCCGCATCCTGACGACGGACGACGATTTTTGGGAGGCGCTGTGGGTCACCTGCCGTTTTGCCGGGCTCTACGTGCCCCTGCATCTGGCCGCCGCGCTGTGCCTGGCCCTGCTGCTGAACCGGCGTGGCTGGGGGCAGGGGCTGTTTCGCACGCTGTTCTATCTGCCCAGCATGCTGTCGGGCGTGGCCCTGGTGACGATCTGGACCTGGATCTACAGCCAGGAATACGGCCTGCTCAACTATCTGTTGGGTCGGGTCGGCGTCGAGCCGCTGAACTGGCTGGGCAGCCCGCGCTGGGCGATGTGGTCGGTGGTGATTGCCAGCCTGTGGAGCCTGGGCGGCACGATGCTGGTGTTCCTGGCCGGGCTCAAGGGCATATCTATCGATTTGTACGAAGCCGCGGCGCTGTCGGGCGTGTCCAGGCTCAAGCAATTCACCCACATCACCTTGCCGCTGCTGTCGCCGGTGCTGCTGTTCAATCTGGTCACCACCTTGATCGCGGCCTTCCAGCAACTGACCCTGGCCCTGCTGCTGACCGAGGGCGGCCCGCTGAAGTCCACCTACATGCTGGCCATGTACATCTACGACACCGCCTTCAAGTTCTTCGACATGGGCTATGCGTCCGCCCTGTCCTGGCTGCTGTTCCTGCTGATACTGGTGTTGGCTATGAGCGTGATGCGCTTCTCCAGCCTGTGGGTGTTCTACGAGAACGAAGTGAAGCGTGACGACGGGGGCAAGACATGACCCCCTTCGATCCCGCACGCCACGCCAAGAGGCTGGCCTACTACACCGTCATGCTGGGCCTGGCACTGGCTTTTGCCCTGCCGCTGTACTGGACGCTAGTGACGGCCCTGAAGGCCAAGAGCGAGCTCTACACCTGGCCCCCGGTCTGGTGGCCGGCACTGCCGCGCTGGCAGAACTTCGTGGAAGCTTGGGCAGCACAGCCCTTTGGCCAGTTTCTGTGGAATTCGCTGCTGGTGGGTGGGCTGTCCACGCTGGGCCAGCTGTTCTCTTCCAGCCTGGTGGCCTATGGCTTTGCCCGCTTCGAGTTCCGCGGCCGCGACACCCTCTTCATGGTGATGCTGGGCTCGATGATGATTCCCTGGGACGTGACCATGATCCCGCTCTACATGCAGTTCAATGCTTTAGGCTGGATCAACACCTTGAAGCCGCTGATCGTGCCCAATTTCTTCGGTGCGGCCTTCTACATCTTTCTGCTGCGCCAGTTCATCATGAGCATCCCGCGCGAGCTCGACGAGGCCGCACGCATGGATGGCGCTAACGCCTGGCAGATCTACTGGCGCATCCACCTGCCCCTGATGGCGCCGGCCCTGGTGCTGGTGGGCACCTTCCAGTTCCTGGGCAGCTGGAACGACTATCTGGGCCCGCTGATCTTTCTGAACGACCAGAGCAGCTACACGCTGCCGCTGGGCCTGGCCCAGTTTCGCGGCCTGCATGCCAACAACCTGACCGCCATTGCCGCAATGACCGTGCTGCTGTGCCTGCCGCCGCTCTTGCTGTTCTTCATGGCCCAGCGCCACATCATGGAGGGCGCCAGTGCCGGCGCGGTGAAGGGATGACGATCTCTACCCTGTTCGATCCCCGGTCGGTGCCGCTGTCAAGGCGCGGCAGCTGGCTGTGCGTGTCCTGGATTCCCGAGGACGCCGCCTTCTGGCTGCGCCATCTGCGCGGCGGCGACGAGCACACTGATCTGGGCCGGTTGTTCAAGCTGCTGCCGGTCGATGGCGAGGGCAGGGCGGTGCAGGGCACGTGGTCGCTGCAGCCCGACGCTCTCAGCTTCCATGCCGAGGGCGGCGAGCTGCAGCTGGCCTTTGCCGACGCCGATACCTTGGCGCTGCAAGGCCGTGGCCTGGGCCTGCGCCTCACCTTGCAGAGCAAGCGCTACGACTATGCGCAGCGCCTGAACGAACAGGCGGTGCATGTCAGCTGCGCCAGCCAGGATCTGTCGGCCCGAGTCGCTTTGTCTGCCGGTGAACTGCAGCTCGACGCCCCCTGGCAGGGCCAGCGTGCCGAGCGCATCGCGCTGGACCTGCGGCCCGATGCAGCGGGCGCGGTGGCCGCCTCCCTCCACCTCTATCGTGTGATGCCGGCGCGCAGCGATGTGGCCTCGTTCGAGACCGCACAAGCCGATGCCGCCGCTGACTTCCAAGCCTGGTTGGGCCAGACCCTGGCGGTCGATGAAGATCTGCAGCCCCTGCGCCAACTGGCCGCCTACATCACCTGGTCCTGCATCGTGCCGGCCGAGGGCCGGCTGCACCACCCGGCGATGTATATGTCCAAGAACTGGATGACCAATATCTGGAGCTGGGACCATTGCTTCAATGCGCTGGCGCTGGGCACGCTGCAGCCGGAGCTGGCCTGGCAGCAGCTGGCCGTGATGTTCGAGCTGCAGCATGAAAGCGGCCGCCTGCCGGACTTCGCCAACGACCTGCAAGCCTACTGGCGCTTCACCAAGCCGCCGGTGCATGGCTGGACGGTGGCCCAGCTGCGCAGCCAGGCGCCCTGGTCGCAGGAGCGCCGCGCCCAGATGCACGACTGGCTGGCCGCGCAGGCATGCAGCTGGCTGGCCACGGCGCCTGCGGGAGGCCTGCCCGCCTACGACCATGGCAACGACGCCGGCTGGGACAACGCCACCGTCTTCCTGCAGGGCACGCCGCTGCAAAGCCCGGACCTCAGCAGCTTCCTGATCTTGCAGCTGGAAGAGCTCTCGGCCCTGGCCGAGGGCTTGAGCCGGCCCGAGCAGGCGCGCGACTGGCGCAGCCAGGCCGACGCGCTGTTCGAGCGGCTGATGGCCCAGCTCTGGACCGGCGAACGCTTCGTGGCCCGCCTCGCCGATGGCAGGGCGGTGAACGACGGCGATAGCCTGATCGCCTACACCCCGCTGCTGCTGGGTCCACGCCTGCCCGCGGCCATCCGCGAGCAGCTGCTGGCCGAGCTGTTCGAGCCCGGCCGCTTTCTCAGCGTCCACGGCCTGGCCACCGAGTCGCAACGCAGCCCGCACTACCGCGCCGATGGCTATTGGCGCGGCCCGATCTGGGCTCCCACGACGATGCTCTTCGTCGCTGCGATGGACCGCTGCGGCCGCCCCGATCTGGGCGACGAGCTGGCGCGGCGCTTCACCGCGATGTGCGCGGGTATCGGCGCGGCAGGTGGCCTGGCCGAGAACTTCGATGCGCAAAGCGGCGCGCCGCTGCGCGATCCCGCCTTCACCTGGACCTCCAGCGTGGCCCTGTTGCTGGGGCACCGTTTGTTGAAGAAGAGCAAAACCTCATGAGCGAACCCAAGGTCACCCTCAAAACCCTGATGCGCCACACCGGCCTGTCGCTGGGCACGGTGTCGCGCGCGCTGCAGGACGGCCCCGAGGTCAGGCGCGAGACGCGCGAGCTGGTCAAGGCCGCCGCCCGCGAGCTGGGCTACACGCCCAATCTGGCCGGCGTGAAGCTGCGCACCGGCAAGACCTACACGCTGTCCATCGTGCTGCCGGTCGAGAACAGCGAGCAGGATTTCACCGACAGCGGCTTCATGGCCCTGGTCTCGGGCCTGCACGCCGCCCTGGCCGGCACCTTCTACAGCCTGGTGGTGCAGCCCGAGCTGCCCGATGAAGATCCGGTTGCGGCGCTGCGCAAGCTGGTGGAGGCGCGCCGTGTCGATGGCCTGGTGCTGACTCAGACAAGGCCGCAGGACGAGCGCATACGCTACCTGCTGGAGCAGGATTTTCCGTTCGTCAGCTATGGCCGCAGCGCGCTGGAGCAGGCGCATCCCTGGTACGACACCGACCATGAGGACATGGCCTACCGCGCCACCCAGCGGTTGATCGCCTGCGGCCACCGCCAGATCGCCATGCTGAATCCGCCGGCCGAGCTGATGTACAGCCAGCACCGCGATGCGGGCCACCGCCGCGCGTTGCGCGAGGTGGGTCTGCCGCACGATGCGGCGCTGACGCAATGCTCGGGCCTGTCGGCCGCCGATGGCCGCCGCCTGGTGCTGGAGTTGGCCAAGCGCCAGCCCCGGCCCACCGCCTTTGTCTGCGCGAATGAATACGCCGCGCTCGGCGCCCTGTCGGCCTTTGCCGAGCTGGGCTGGCAGGCCGGCCGCGAGGCCGCCGTGGTGGCCACCGACGACAGCAATGTCAGCGCCTATTTCGTGCCACCGCTCTCCACCTACTACGCCTCGCTGCATGGCGCCGGCCGGCAATTGGGCCAGCTGCTGCTGCGCCGGCTGGACGGCGAACCGGTGGACCAACTATGCGTGCTGGAGCAGGCACAGCTGATCGAACGCCAAAGTGATCGACTGGGAGGCCAGGCATGAAAACGATCCAAGGCCCCGGCCTCTTCCTCGCCCAGTTCGCGGGCGATCAGGTCCCGTTCGACACCTTGGACCATCTGGCCGACTGGTCGGCCGGCCTGGGCTTTGCGGCGCTGCAAATCCCCAGCTGGGACGCACGCCTGTTCGATCTGGCGCTGGCTGCCGAGAGCCAAAGCTATTGCGATGATCTGCGCGGCCGGCTGGCCAGCATGGGCCTGCAGATCAGCGAGCTGTCCACCCATCTGCAAGGCCAGCTCCTGGCCGTGCACCCGGCCTACGACAGGCAGTTCGATGGCTTTGCGGCGCCAGCGGTTCGAGGCGATGCGGCGGAGCGCAGTGCCTGGGCCGCCGGGCAACTGAAGCTTGCCGCGAGGGCTTCACAACGACTCGGGCTGAAAGCCCACGCCACCTTCTCCGGTGCGCTGGCCTGGCCTTACCTCTACCCCTGGCCGCAGCGGCCGGCCGGCCTGATCGAAGAGGCCTTCGCCGAACTGGCGCGGCGCTGGCGGCCGATTCTCGATGCCTTCGATGAGGCCGGCGTCGATGTCTGCTACGAACTGCACCCGGGCGAGGACCTGTTCGACGGCCTGACCTTCGAGCGCTTTCTCGAGGCCGTGGGCCAGCATCCGCGCGCCAACATCCTCTACGACCCCAGCCACTTCCTGCTGCAGCAGCTGGACTATCTGGCTTTCATCGACATCTACCACGCCCGCATCCGCGCCTTCCACGTCAAGGACGCCGAGTTCCGCCCGAATGGCCGGCAGGGCGTCTACGGCGGCTATGCGCCTTGGCTGGAGCGGGCCGGGCGCTTCCGCTCGCTGGGCGATGGGCAGATCGATTTCGGTGCCATCTTCTCCAAGCTCGCGCAGCACGACTATCCGGGCTGGGCGGTGCTGGAGTGGGAGTGCTGCCTGAAGCATCCGGAGGACGGCGCGCGCGAGGGCGCCGAGTTCATCAAGCGGCACATCATCCGCGTGGCCGATCGTGCCTTCGATGACTTTGCCGATGGGCAGGCGCCGCGCGCCGAGCTGCGCCAGCTATTGGGTCTGGGAGGAGGGTCATGACCACTCCACTCAGACTTGGCATGGTCGGCGGCGGGCAGGGCGCCTTCATCGGCGGCGTGCACCGGATGGCCGCGCGGCTCGATGGGCAGTGGCAGCTGGTGGCCGGTGCGCTGTCCAGCGACCCCTTGCGTGCGCTGGCCAGTGCCGACGAGCTGGGCCTGGACTCCTCGCGCAGCTATGCCAGCTGGCAGGAGATGGCCAAGCGCGAAGCGGCGCGGCCCGATGGCATCGACGCGGTCGCCATCGTCACGCCGAATCATCTGCATGCGCCGGTGGCCACGGCCTTTCTGGAGGCCGGCATTGATGTGATCTGCGACAAGCCGCTGGCCACCTCGCTGGCCGATGCCCGTGCGCTGCAGTCGCTGGCCCGGCACCGCGAGCTCCTGCTGTGCCTGACCCACACCTACAGCGGCTACCCCCTGGTGCGGCAGGCCCGTGCAATGGTGGAGGCCGGTGAGCTGGGCTCGCTGCGCCTGATACAGGTCGAGTACGCGCAGGACTGGCTGGCCGAGCCGATCGAACAATCGGGTCAGAAGCAGGCAAGCTGGCGCTGCGATCCTGCCCAAGCTGGCCCGGCCGGCGCGCTGGGCGATATCGGCACCCATGCCTACCATCTGGCGAGTTTTGTCAGCGGCCTGCAGGCCGAGTCCGTCTGCGCTGAACTCAGCAGCCTGGTGCCCGGCCGCAAGCTGGATGACCATGTGCAGGCGATGCTGCGCTTTCCCGATGGTGTGCGCGGCCTGCTGTGGGCCAGCCAGGTGGCCACCGGTTGCGAAAACGCCTTGCGCCTGCGCGTCTACGGCAGCCGCGCCAGCCTCGAGTTTGCGCAGGAGCAGCCCAACGAGCTGCTCTTCACCCCGCTGGGTGGCGCCACGCAGCGCCTCACAAGGGGGCGGGTAGGCTGCGCCGAGGCGCAGGCCGCCACGCGCATCCCGGCCGGCCATCCCGAGGGCTATCTGGAGGCCTTTGCCCAGCTCTATCGCGATGCCGCCGAACACATCCGCGCGCGGCGGGACGGCAGGGCCGTGGCCCCGGCCAGCCGCTGGCTCACCACCGCCGCCGACGGCGTGGCCGGACTGGCCTTTGTCGAGGCCGTGCTGGCCAGCCACCGCGCCGGCAGCGCCTGGACCCCCTTGCAGCAAGAAGGAGCAACACCGTGATCGCGATAGGCGAACGTAGCCCGGCCGGCGCCCGCCTGCTGGCCGATGTGGGCGGCACCCATGTACGCCTGGGCTGGCAGGGTGGGGATGGCGCGGCCATCCAGCATGTGCAGACGCTGGCCTGCGATGCCCACCGCGATCTGGGCGACTGCCTGCAGCGCTATCTGCAGACCCTGGACGCGGCCGGTGCAGCTCGCCCCATCCAAGCAGCCCTGGGCGTGGCCAGCGCGGTGCTGGACGACCAGATACGCCTGACCAACCGCGACTGGGGCTTCTCGGTCCAGGCCCTGCATCGGCAGCTGGAGCTGCAACGCCTGGTGGTGTTGAACGATTTCACCGCGCTGGCGCTGGCGATACCCGTGCTGCCGGAACCGGATTTCTGGCATGTCGGCGGGCCCACCACCGGCGCACCGGGGCCGCTGGCTGTGATTGGCCCCGGCACAGGCCTCGGCGTGTCGGGACTGGTCCCACAGGCCGATCGCCAATGGGTGGCACTGCAGACCGAGGGCGGCCATGTCAGCCTGGCGCCGCAGAACGATCGCGAGGCCGCGCTGCTGGCCAGCCTGCG
Source organism: uncultured Roseateles sp. (assembly GCF_963422335.1). Classification (NCBI taxonomy): domain Bacteria; kingdom Pseudomonadati; phylum Pseudomonadota; class Betaproteobacteria; order Burkholderiales; family Sphaerotilaceae; genus Roseateles; species uncultured Roseateles sp. The sequence goes on along the minus strand of NZ_OY729424.1, from coordinate 4,686,941 downwards.
CCGGCGCTTTGGCCGGGTCTCCGCCGAGCGGGTGCTGTCGGGGCCAGGTCTTGTCAATCTGCTGCAGGCGATTGCCGAGGTGGATGGCCGGCCGCTGGCCGCCGTGCCCGGCCCGGTCGACGTGCTGAGCCAGGCCCTCGCCGGCGAGCCACAGAGTGCCGAGGCGCTGGCCCTGTTCTGTGCCTTTCTGGGCGATGTGTCCGGGGACCTGGTGCTGTCGCTGGGCGCCCGCGGCGGTGTCTACATCGGCGGCGGCATCGTGCCGCGCCTGGGGGCCGAGCGCTTCAGGCGCTCGGACTTCCGCAAGCGCTTTGAAGCCAAGGGGCGGCTCGCCGGCTATATGCACGAGGTGCCCTCCTATGTGATTGCGAGTCAGGAGCCGCCGGCCCTGCTCGGAGCGAGTCGAGCGCTATGAACCGCAGCCCGCCGCACTGACCGACACGGCGCGCCCGGGGCTGGGCGCGACCGTCTTCAACCGAAGTCCGATGCCAGGCCGCTCAGGCCCAGCAGGGGCTTCCCTTTGCCCGCCATTTCCCAGTGACCTCAAGACCAACGGAGACATGAGCATGAGAAGAAAAGCTGAACAGGCCCATTGCGCCCCCGAATCGAATCGTTTCAAGCCTCGCGCCACCTGGCTGGCCGCGGTGCTGCTGCTGCAGCTGGCCGCGCCCCACGCGCTGGCCCAGACCGCAGCGGCCAGCGATGACAAACCGGCCGAGAAGAGTAAAAGCAAGGACGATGGCAGCAACCAGCTGGACCGCGTCGTCGTCACCGGCAGCACCGGCCTCGCTCGCACCGTGCGTGAAAGCTCGGTGGCCGTGACCGTGGCCGACCGCGAGGCGCTGGACCGCAAGGCGCCGTACTCGGCGGCCGAGGCCATGGAGCTGGTGCCGGGCATGTATATCGAGGCCTCGGCCGGCGAGATGTCCAACAACTACTCGGTGCGCGGCATGTCCGGCGGCAACCAGCGCTGGGTGCAGGTGCAGGAGGATGGCCTGCCCATCTTCTACTACCCGAGCTGGTCGGCCGACGGCCTGGTCAAGTCGGAGCTGGGCATAGACCGCATGGAGGCGGTGCGCGGTGGCACCTCGGCCATCCTGACCACCAACGGCGCCGGCGCCACGATCAACTTCCTCACCTTCCGCAACCAGGGCAAGCCCGAGGGCGCGCTGCGCCTGACCACCTCCGACTACAACCAGAAGCGCGTGGACCTGCGCTATGCCGGTGGCCTGGGTGACGGCTGGTTCGGCGGCGTGTCGGGCTACTACCGGGTGGACGACGGCGTGCGCTACCCCGAATTCACCGGCAACAAGGGCGGCACGGTGCGCGCGCACATCGGCCGCAAGATCGAGGACGGCGAGTGGAGCATCAACCTCAAGGGCATGCACGACCACACCATGTTCTATCTGCCGATTCCGGTGATAGGCAAGGACAATCCGCGCAGCCTGCCCGGCATCGACGCCCACTACGGCACCATGATTGGCCTGGACTCGGGTGTACAGACGGTGCGCACATCGCTGGTGCCCGGCACCTTCATGCAGACCGTGGACTCGCGGGACGGTTATGACCACAAGGCCTTTGCGCTGGGCTACAACTACGAGAAGGCCCTGTCCCCGGCCTGGAAGTTCTCGTCCAAGGGCCGCTACACAGACTCCGACGTGACCGCCAGCGTGGTGTTCTCGTCCAGCAACAACAGCCTGCGCCCGGCCGTCGACCGCCTGAACCCGGCCAAGTTCGGCTATGTGCAGGAGATGCTGGACCGCTTCGCCCCGGCCTGCGGCGGCAGCTGCAAGCCCGCGATCCGCATTGTCTCGACCGGCGAGGTCCTCTCCACCCCTGAGCAGCTCAATGCCCTGAACGGCAACGGCCTGCTGTCCGACAACGTGCTGCAGGCCGACAAGCAGGTCAATCGCGAGTTCGTCAACGATATGCGGCTGACCTGGAATACCGAGCGCAACAACCTCGGTCTGGGCCTGCTGACCTTCAACTCGCTGAGCGAGGGCGGCAGCCCGGTGTCGGCGCGCTTCGTCACCGATGTGCGCAACCACGCCAGGCGGGTCGACCTGGTGGCGCTCGATCCGGCCGGCAAGGTAGTGGGTTCCTACACCGAGAACGGCGTGCGCGAGCATTCCACCTGGGGGGACGGCAACGACAAGAGCCACAACACCTCGATGTCGGTCTATCTGAACGACGAATACAAGGTCAGCGACGCGCTGCGCCTCGACGCCGGCCTGCGCATCGAGCGCTTCCGCTACCTACAGGGACGCGGCGGCTTTGGCGAGTACGAGCCCATACCGGGGGCCTTCAAGCCGGGCTGCGATCGCGCCGCCCTGGGCGACGCGGCCTGCGATGTGGACAACATCATCGCCAACAACTACTGGGCCTACCCGACCAATGGCAAGTACGAGATGGTGCGCAACCGCTGGACCGAACCCTCCTGGACGTTTGGCGGCAACTACCTGTTGAACAACAATATCGCCGTCTACGGACGCTTCGCCAAGAGCTACCAGACCACCGGTGATCTGCCGGTGACCAAGATCCAGTTCGGCGAGCTGGGTGCGCGCATGCAGGCCAAGAACTTCGCCGCCACCCTGACCTTCTACAAGGCCAACTTCAAAGGCGACCCGAACAGCGCCGAGGTGGACAACGCCCAGGTCGAGATGCTGCAGGGCGTGAAGTCTCAGGGCCTGGAGTTCGAGTTGAGCTGGCGGCCGCTGCGCTGGTTCGAGTTCGCCGCCACCGGTGTGCTGCAGCGCTCGCGCTTCAGCGTCAACAACCTGCGCGTCTTGCGTGGCAGCGGCACCGACCTGGAAGCGTTGCTGAAGGAGGCCACCAGCTGGTCAGGCAACCGCCCGGAGCGCACGCCCGACCGCAACTTCACCATCGCGCCAACCTTCTTCTTCAATGACGGCAAGGGCGAATTCAACGTGGCCTGGCATTACATCGGCGACCGTTTTGCCGATGTCTCCAACTCGGTGCGCCTGCCGGCCTACAAGACCATCAATCTGAGCCTGCGCTATGAGCTGACGCCCAGCCTCACCCTGAACGCGGCGGTGCGCAATCTGACCAACACCATAGGCCTGACCGAGGGCAATCCGCGCTCGGGCTTTGTGCAGGCGCCGGCGGGCAGCGACTACTACTATGCTCGGCCGATACTGGGCCGCAACGCCCAGTTGTCGGTCACCATGAACTTCTGAGGAGGCCAGCAAGATGCAAGCAAATCCAATCTGGGACCACCATGTGGTCGTGCCCGACGCGCCCCAGGGCTTCACCGTGCGCACCTGCGTGCCCGCCAACCCCGACGGGGTGGCGGTGATGCTGGAGCGCTGGCAGGCCGGCAGCAGCGAGCCACCGCACAGCCACCCCGGCCACGACATGACCGTGGTGGTGGAGGGCCGCATGCGCATCCAGTTCTTCAAGCGCGAGGGCGGGGCGCTGGTGGTCGATGGCGCCCCTGTCACGCTTGACGCCGGTCAGACCGGCTATGTGGCGGCCGGGCGCATCCACGATGCGCAGTATCTGCAGGACTGCAAGCTGGTCTACGTGCACGAACGGGCCTTCGGCTTCAAGGCCGAATAGGTCCCGGCCGGGTGGCGGAGGGTTCTGCCCTTCCGCCGATTCGGTCACAGCTTCTCAGTGGAAACCCCTAGCCTTCATTAATTCATCCGCGAATAATATTTGCGTATGGTGATATACGGATGATGAGCGTGGGCCTGGGCCGCGGGAAGGGTGCTGTGTGAGTTCTGACAACAAGCCAACAGGCCGGCTGATCAAGGCGCCTGAGAGTTTTCTGGACGCCGCCGGCGTGCGCCAGGTCTTTGCCGAGGCCAAGGCGGGCCGGCGCGGCTTCATACGCAATGCCTTCCTGGCGGCCAGCGCCGCGGCCGTCGCGCCGCTGGCCCGGGCCACATCGAACCCGGTCGGGGCGGAGGAGGGCGACCCCAACATTCTCAACCTGCCCGAGCACAGCAAGGGCCTGGGTCAGCCGGTGGCCACCGACGGCTATGGCAAGCCCTCCAAATACGAGGTCAATGTGCAGCGCCGCCAGAGCCCGGGGCTGACACAGACAGCCCAGGCCTCGGTGTCGTTCGCGCCGCTGCAGTCGCTGTTCGGCATCGTCACGCCCAGCGGCCTGCACTTCGAGCGCCACCACCAGGGCTGGTGGGACATCGATCCGTCCAAGCACCGGTTGATGATCAATGGCTCCGAACCTGCCATGCTCAAGCGCGCCATGGTGTTCACGATGGACGAGCTGATGCGCCTGCCCTCGGTGTCGCGCTTTCATTTCATCGAATGCGGCGCCAACACCGGCATGGAGTGGGGCAATGTGGCGGTGCCGACGGTGCAGTATTCGCACGGCATGCTGAGCTGCAGCGAGTTCACCGGCGTGCCGCTGCGCGTCCTGCTCGACATGGCCGGCGTCGACTACAAAAAGGCCCGCTTCGTGCTGGCCGAGGGCGCCGACGGTTCATCGATGACGCGCACCATCCCGATGGAGATGGTCGAGAACGGCGAGGTGTTGGTGGCCTATGGCCAGAACGGCGAGATGCTGCGGCCCGAGCAGGGCTATCCGCTGCGCCTGGTCGTGCCCGGGGTGCAGGGTGTCAGCTGGGTCAAATACCTGCGCCGCATCGAGGTCGGCGACAAGCCCTATGCAAGCAAGGACGAGGCCGTGCATTACATGGATCTGCTGCCCGGCGGCCAGCACCGGCAGTACAGCAGCATCCAGGAGTGCAAGAGCGTGGTCACCACGCCCTCGGGCGGCCAGGTGCTGCTGGACAAGGGCTTCTACAACATCTCGGGCCTGGCCTGGTCGGGCCGCGGCAAGGTCAAGCGGGTCGATGTTTCGGTCGACGGCGGGCGCAATTGGCGCGGCGCACGGCTGGAGGGTGCGGTGCTGCCCAAGTGCCTGACCCGCTTCAATATCGACTGGGTCTGGGACGGCAAGCCGACCCTGATACAGAGCCGCGCGATGGACGAGACCGGCTTCGTCCAACCCACCTACGGCCAGCTGCGCACCGCACGCGGCACGCGTTCGATCTATCACAACAATGCCATCCAGACCTGGTTGGTGGAGGAAGGCGGCGAGGTGAAGAATGTTCAGCTGTCCTGAGTTCGTTCGCCCTGGCCTTGCGTTGCTGGCCCTGTCGCTGGCGGCCTCGACGGCGCTGGCGCAGCCCAAGGCGTTTGAAGGCATAGGCCGCGCCGCCACGCCCAGGGAGGTTGCCGCCTGGGACATCGACGTGCGACCCGACTTCAAGGGCCTGCCCAAGGGCGCGGGCTCGGTGGCCAAGGGGCAGGAGGTGTGGGAGGGCAAGTGCGCTCAGTGCCACGGCATCTTCGGCGAGAGCGGCGAGGTGTTCGCGCCGCTGATCGGTGGCACCACCGCCGAGGACGTCAGGACCGGCCATGTGGCGCGGCTCAACGACCGCGCCTATCCCGGCCGCACGACGCTGATGAAGGTGGCCACGGTGTCCACACTGTGGGACTACATCAACCGCGCCATGCCCTGGACGGCGCCGAAGTCGCTGAGCACCGAAGAGGTGTACGCCGTGACAGCCTTTCTGCTCAATCTGGGCGGGGTGGTGGCCGATGACTTCACGCTCTCGGATCGCAATATCGCCGAGGTGCAGCAGCGCATGCCCAATCGCAAGGGCATGAGCCTGGACCACAGCCTGTGGCCGGGCAAGGGCATGACGACCGGTGCCAGGGCTGACACGCACAACACCGCCTGCATGAAGGACTGTGTGACCGAGGCCAGCGTGGCCTCTTCGCTGCCCGAGCATGCGCGCAACGCCCATGGCAATCTGGCCGAGCAGAACCGCGCGGTTGGTGCCCAGCATGGCGCAGACACCAGCCGCCCGCCCGGTGCGCCGGCGCCCGGCGAGGCCCCGCCCAAGGCCGCCGAGCTGCCAAGGCCTGGTGCGCCCAGCGCCCTGCTGAACAAGAACAGCTGCACCGCCTGCCATGCCTTTGATGGCAAACTGGTCGGCCCCTCGTTCAAGGAAATTGCCCGCAAGTACGGGCCCCAGCCCGATGCGGCCGCCTATCTCGCTGGCAAGATACGCAGCGGTGGCGTCGGCGTCTGGGGGCAGATGCCTATGCCTGTGCAGACACTCAGCGAGGCCGACGCCAGGACCATCGCCCAATGGCTCAAGAGCGGCGCCCCGAAGTGACAATCTTTTCCGGGAATGGCCTGTGCCATCATCCCTTCATTAGCATGCAACGATCCAGGAGACCGAAGATGATCGCAAATCGCCGCGAGGTACTCACGTCCAGCGCCAAGGTGGCATCCCTGATGCTGGCCTCAGGCCTGTTCGGCCCCTTGGCCCACGCCAGCGGCCCCGCTGCCGGCAAGGGCGCCTTCGATGCCAAGAGCCTGGCCGATGTGGCCAAGTCGCTGGGCTATGGCGCACCGACCGAGAGCAAGGACGTCAGCATCACCGCGCCCGACATCGCCGAGAACGGCGCGGTCGTGCCACTGGGCGCAGCCACCACCTTGGCGGGCGTCAAGCAGATGCTGCTGCTGGTCGAGAAGAATCCGTCGGCACTGGCCGCACTGTTCAACGTCAGCCCCGAGATCGAAACCAATTTCTCGACCCGCGTGAAGATGGGCCAGTCGTCCAATGTGTTCGCGGTGGCGATCACCAATGACAACAAGGTGCTGTTTGCGCAGAAGGAAGTCAAGGTGACTTTGGGCGGCTGCGGAGGTTGATCTTGCGAGCCACTTGGCAACACGATTCATTTGATTCCGTCCGCGCCGCGCGCGGACATTGAAGGAGACAGAGATGGCAGACCCGATGCGCATTCGCGCCCAAGCCGCTGGCGACAAGGCCACCGTGCGAGTTCTGATGGCCCACGAGATGGAGACCGGCCTGCGCAAGGACTCGGCCGGCAAGACCATTCCGGCCTGGTACATCAACGAGGTCAGCGCCTCGCTGAACGGCAAGCCGGTGCTGACGGCCGAATGGGGCCCTTCGGTGTCGAAGAACCCCTTTCTGCAGTTCAACATCAAGGGCGCCAAGGCCGGTGACAAGATCGCCGTGACCTGGACCGACAACAAGGGCGACAAGCGCACCGACGAAGCCGTCGTGTCCTGATCGGGCACAGACCCCAGAAGGCGCTGGCGGGCTGTCGGACGCGCGCCGTAACGGAGACAAGAAAACCATGCGATATCACAGCAAGTTCCTGCTCGCCAGCCTGCTGCTGGCTGCCGGCGCCGTCCAGGCACAGAAATCCGCGGCCGACGGCATTGCCGAGTACCGTGCGCTGCTGGCCGACGGCAACCCGGCCGAGCTGTTCGAGGCCAAGGGCGAGGACCTCTGGAAGCAGAAGCGCGGCCCCAAGAACGCATCGCTGGAGCGCTGTGATCTGGGCAAGGGACCGGGTGTCGTCAAGGGCGCCTTCGTCGAGTTGCCGCGCTGGTTTGCCGACACCCAGAAGGTGCAGGACCTGGAGTCGCGCCTGCTGACCTGCATGAGCAGCCTGCAGGGGATGGACGCCACCGCCATCGCCAACACCGGCTTCGGCAAGGGCGAACAGCTGACGCTGGAAGCGCTGGCGGCCTGGATCTCCGGCGAGTCGCGCGGCCTGCGCATGAACCTGCCCCAGGCCCATCTTGAGGAGCAGCGCATGTACCAGCTGGGCAAGCGCGCCTTCTACTTCCGCGGCGGGCCGATGGATTTCTCCTGCGCCTCCTGCCATGGCGAGGAGGGCAAGCGCATCCGCCTGCAGGACCTGCCCATCCTGTCCAAAAACCCCGGCGACGGCGTCGGCTTTGCCGCCTGGCCGGCCTACCGCGTGTCCAGCGGCGAGATGTGGAGCATGCAGCGCCGGCTCAATGACTGCTTCCGCCAGCAGCGCTTCCCCTATCCGGGCTATGCCTCGGATGTGACCGTTGCGCTGGGCGTCTACATGGGCGTCAACGCCAAGGGTGCCGTCTCGGTGGCGCCCGCACTGAAGCGCTGAAGGAGACACCATGAAGAAATCCCTTATTCTGCTGGCCGTCGCCGCCACGGTTGTGATCGTTGCGGGCTGCGCCAGCCTGCCCAGCCCGGCCGAGCTCGATGCCCAGGCGCTGGCGATGCTGAAGTCTTCGTTCCGCGACGAGGGCATTGCCAGCACCCGTCGGCTGGAGCAGGACCTCGGCCAGCGTGCCTGCTCGTCGGATCAGCCGCCACCCGTGGCCGTGGCCAAGCAGATCGAATCCGAAGCCCTGGCCTCGGTCAAGTGGCCGGCCAACGGCCAGTATCTGGGCGATTGGCGCGAGGGCGAGAAGCTGGCCCAGAACGGCCGCGGCATGACCTGGACCGACAAGTCGTCCGCCACCAGCGCCAACGGCGCCAGCTGCTACAACTGCCACCAGATCAGCAAGGAAGAAGTGTCCTTCGGCACCATAGGCCCCAGCCTCTACAACTACGGCAAGATCCGCGGCGTCAAGAATGCGGCCGATCCGGCCCATGCCGTCATCGTTCAGTACACCTGGGGCAAGCTGTGGAACTCCAAGGCCTATAACGCCTGTTCCAATATGCCGCGCTTCGGTCACGCGGCCCTGCTCGACGAGGACCAGCTGCGCCATCTGATGGCCCTGCTGCTGGACCCGAAGTCACCGGTCAATCAATAAGGCCGACGGCCCGCCCAGGTCTCGGCCCGGCGGGCTTTTTTCGATTCAAAACATAAGCGAACACTTATCATGAGCCTGAGCAAACGCGACTTTCTGCAGGTCATGGCCGCGGCCTCGGCGGCCGGCATGGGGCTGACCCGTTATGCCGACGCCGACGCCGCCACCGCCGAGCAGGGGCTTTACGAGCTGCCACACTTTGGCCAGGTGTCGTTTCTGCACATGACCGACTGCCATGCGCAGCTCAAGCCCATCCACTTTCGCGAGCCCAGCGTGAACCTGGGCCTGGCCGGCATGGCGGGCCAGAGCCCGCACGTGGTGGGCGAGCGCCTGCTCAAGAGCGTGGGCCTGCGGCCCGGCACGGCCCTGGCCCATGCCTTCACCTATCTCGATTTCGAGCGCGCCGCGCGCCGCTACGGCAAGGTCGGCGGCTTCGCCCATCTCGCCACCCTGGTCAAGCGCATGAAGGCCAGCCGCCCCGGCGCGCTGCTGCTGGACGGCGGCGACACCTGGCAGGGCTCGGCCACGGCGCTTTGGACGAATGCGCAGGACATGGTGGATGCCTGCAAGCTGCTGGGCGTGGATGTGATGACCGGCCACTGGGAGTTCACCTATGGCATGGAGCGGGTCAAGGAAATCCTGGACAAGGATTTCAAGGGACGCGTGGACTTCGTGGCCCAGAACGTCAAGACCAATGACTTTGGCGACCCGGTGTTCGCGCCCTATGTGCTGCGCGAGATCAATGGCGTCAAGTGCGCCATCATCGGCCAGGCTTTCCCCTACACGCCGATTGCCAACCCGCGCCATATGGTCGCCGACTGGGCCTTCGGCATCCAGGACGAGAATATGCAGGCCATGGTCAACGAGGCTCGTGGCAAGGGCGCCCAGGTCGTGGTCGTGCTGTCGCACAACGGCATGGATGTGGACCTGAAGATGGCATCAAAGGTGCGCGGCATCGATGCCATCCTGGGCGGCCACACCCACGACGGCGTACCGGTGCCGGTGCAGGTGAAGAACGCCGGCGGCGTGACCCTGGTGACGAACGCCGGCAGCAACAGCAAATTCCTCGGCGTGCTCGACTTCGACGTCAAGGACGGCCGCGTGGCTGACTTCCGCTACAAGCTGCTGCCCATCTTCTCGAACATGCTGGCCGCAGACCCGGAGATGGACGCGCTGATCAACAAGGTGCGCGCGCCCTATGAGGCCAAGCTCGCCGAGAAGCTGGCCATCAGCGACGGCCTGCTCTACCGCCGCGGCAATTTCAATGGCAGCTGGGACCAGCTGATCGTCGATGCGCTGATCGAGGTGCAGGGCGCCGACATCGCCTTCTCGCCGGGCTTCCGCTGGGGCACCAGCCTCTTGCCCGGCGACGTCATCACCCGCGAGCTGATGATGGACCAGCTCGCCACCACCTACAGCTATGCCACCGTCACCGAGATGACCGGCGAGACCATCAAGACGGTGCTGGAAGACGTCTGCGACAACCTGTTCAATCCTGACCCCTATTACCAACAGGGCGGTGACATGGTGCGTGTGGGCGGCCTGAGCTATGCCTGCGAGCCCGGCGCGGCGATGGGCAGGCGCATCCAGGACATGCGCCTGCATGGCAAGCCGATCGCCGCTGACAAGATCTACAAGGTGGCCGGCTGGGCGCCGGTGGCCGAGGGCGCCGGCAGCCAGCCGGGCACCCGCATGGTCTGGGACGTACTGGAGCAGTGGCTCAAGTCCAAGGGGCGCATCAGCGCGCGCAAGATCAACACGCCGCGTCTGATCGGCGTGGGCGGCAATCCGGGCCTGGCGGGCTGAGCGGCTGGGGGGTGGCGAGATGGCGCTTGAGTCGCTGATCGAGTCACTGGGCCAGGCCTGGGCATTGGCCTTGGGCGGCGCCAGCATAGGCTTTGTGTTCGGCTTCTTCGCCCAGCGCTCGCGCTTTTGCCTGCGCTCGGCCACGATAGAGTTTTCGCGCGGGCTGCGGGGCGGCAAGCTGACGGTGTGGCTGTTCGCCTTTGCCTCCGCGCTGCTGTGCACCCAGGGCCTGATCGCGCTGGGCTGGCTGGACGTCAGTTCGGCCCGCCAGCTGGCGGCGCGGGGCAGCCTGTCGGGGGCGGCCTTGGGCGGCGCGCTGTTCGGCGTCGGCATGATTCTCGCGCGGGGCTGTTCCAGCCGCTTGCTGGTACTGGCGGCCCAGGGCAATCTGCGCTCGCTGCTGTCTGGGCTGGTGTTTGCCGTCACCGCCCAGGCCGCCTGGACCGGCGCGCTGGCGCCCTGGCGCGAGCAGATTTCGGCCTGGTGGACGGTGGAGGGCGGCGCGGCGCGTGACCTGATTGCCATCAGCGGCCTGGGCCGCAACGGCGCGCTGCTCTTCGGCGCGGTCTGGCTGCTGGCCGCCATGCGCTGGGCCCGGCACCAGCGCGTCGGCTTCTGGGGCTGGGCCGGCGCCATCATGGTCGGCCTGTCCATCAGCGCGGCCTGGTGGTTCACCGGCTACGTCGCCGCGGCCGGCCTGGAGGCCCAGGCCGCGCCGGTGCAGAGCCTGAGCTTCACCGGTCCCTCGGCCGAGGTGCTGAGCCGCGTGCTGTTCGCTCCGGACAAGCCGCCGACCTTCGATCTGGGCCTGGTGCCGGGCGTGTTCCTCGGGGCCTTGGTGGCCGCTGCCCTGTTCGGCGAGCTCAAGCTCGAGGGCTTTGCCGGCGGCGCCAGCATGCGCCGCTATCTCATTGGTGCGGTGCTGATGGGTTTTGGCGGCATGCTGGCGGGTGGTTGCGCGGTCGGGGCCGGGCTGTCGGGAGCGGCCGTGTTCACCGTCACGGCCTGGGTCACCTTGTCTGCGATGTGGGCCGCGGCTGCGCTGACCGACTACTGGGTGGACCAGCGCGCCGAGCGTCTTGCGCCGCACGAGCGGGTGGCGCCGCTGGACCAGGCCCTGCCGGCGCTACAGCTGAAGCCCTGAGCTCCATGGCAGGGCGCCAGCATGCACGGCTCACCCCAGCATGTCCGTCCAGATATTCTCGGCCCATGACAGCGCGTAGCGGCCTTCGATCGCATTCGCTGCCGACGACAAGCCACCCGAGCCGGGCGTGGCCTTGAAGGTCTTGTCGGCCGCGTCGTACTGGTGGACCGAGGCCACATGGACCGCCTCCTCGGCGGTGACGAAGCTGTAGCAGGTGTTCATCACCACCGGGTTGGCGTTGACTGCCTCGCCCTTGAGCAACTGGATGATGGCCGCGGCCGCCACCTTGGCCTGCTGGTTGGCCATATGGCCGGACTTGGGCATGGCCGGGCCGGGGAAGGTGGCGTCGCCCAGCACATGCACAAAGGGCACGGCCGTGGACTCCATCGTCAGCCAGTTCAAGCCGCTCCAGCGCTGGTTGATGTTGACGACGCCGGCCTTCAGCGCCAGATCGGCGGCGCGCTGCGGCGGAATCACATTCAGCACATCGGCCTTGACGTCCTCGAACTCCAGCTTTGCCAGCTTGCCGCCGTCGGCCACCTCCTTCAGCTCGGCATTGGGGCGGTACTCGAGCAGGCCGTCGTAGTGCTGCTTGAAGGCGCGCTCGAACAGCGTCTTCTTCGAGGTGATCTCCGGGTTGGCATCGAGCACCAGCACCTTGGACCTGGGCTTGTGCTGCTTCAGATAGCTGGCCACCATGCAGGCGCGCTCGTAGGGGCCGGGCGGGCAGCGGTAGGGGAGCTGGGGGATGCTCATTGCGAACACGCCACCATCGGGCATGGCCTCCAGCTGCTGGCGCAGCGCCAAGGTCTGCGGGCCGGCCTTCCAGGCGTGCAAGACCTGGCCGGCGTCGAGCGCGGTCTGCAGGCCGGCAATGCCGTCGACCATGAAGTCCACCCCCGGCGAGAGTATCAGCCGGTCATAGCCCAGGCTGCTGCCGTCGGCCAGGCGCAGGGTCCTGGCGGCGGCATCGATGGCCAGCACCTCGCCCTGCAGCAGCTTCACGCCCAGCGCCTTCAGGCCGTCGTAGCCCCGGGTGATGTCGGCCATGCGCTTGTGGCCGCCCAGCACCAGATTGGAGAGCGGGCAGGACACGAAGGCGGACTGGCGCTCGACCAGGGTCACGTCCACATTGCCGCCCCACAGCTTCAGATAACGTGCCGCAGTGGCGCCGCCGAAGCCGCCGCCGACCACGACCACACGGCCGATCGAGGGGCCGCCGCCCAGGCTGGCGCAGGCGCTCAGGCCGAGGCTGAGGCTGCTCATGGCCAGGCCGCCCAGCAGCAACTGGCGTCTATCGATGATGTGCTTTTGCATGCCGCGCTCCTCAGGGTTTGGCCGGCAGGGCGGCAAAGTGCCTGGCGATCAGGCGCAGCTGCTCGTCGGTATAGCCCTTGACGATCTGGTGCATGAGGGTGGCCGGCTGGGCGCCGCTCCTGAAATCGGCCAGCAGCTTGAGGGTCTCTTGCTCCTGGCGGCCGGCCAGCGATTTCATCTCGCCCTTGGCGATGCCGGCCGTGCCATGGCAGCTGGCGCAGGTGGCGGCGAGGTTGCGCGCCAGGTTCGCGTCCTGCGCCTGGCACAGGCCGGCTGCGGCGGCCAAGAGCAGGGGCCAAAGTGCTTTCCAGTGGATCATCGCTATCTCCTGTGGATTGGGCGGGGCGGGACCCATCGGGGGGCCGGGTCGGTCGCCATCATAGGGGAGCGCGGCGAGCCTCTGGACATCGAGAGACCGGTTCCATCAGGACTAACCATTACGCCCCATCGCCGCTGAATGCGCGTAATATCATTGAATGCTGATAAACCGTATTTATGCCTCGGCGAAGCTGCTGATCACGCTGTGCCTGGCCTCGCTGCTGCCCCAGCCGGCCAACGCCCAAGCGCTGCATGCGCAGCAGGTGGCGCCGCAGACCTGGCTGGTGCAGGGCGAGTCTGCGCTGGGTTCGGCGGCCAACCGCAACTTCATTTCCAATGCCGCCTTCGTCGTCACCGACGAGGGCGTGCTGGTGGTGGACGCGCTGGGCTCGCCGGCGCTGGCCCAGGCCCTGCTGGACGAGATCCGGCGTATCACGCCACAGCCGGTGCGCCATGTCGTGGTGACCCACTACCACGCCGACCACATCTACGGCCTGCAGGTCTTCAAGGCGGCTGGTGCCCAGGTGATTGCCCAGCGCGACGGGCAGGCCTATCTCTACTCCGAGACGGCCGCGCTGCGCCTGCAGGCCAGCCGCGAGGAGCTGTTCCCCTGGATCGACGAGAAGACCGTGCTGGTGCCCGCCGACCGTTGGCTGGATGGCCCGACCACGTTGCGGCTGGGCGGGCTGGACTTCCTGCTGCAGCCGGCCGGCCCGGCGCACACGCCGGAAGACCTGGTGGTCTACGTGCCGCAGCTGAAGGTCTTGCTGGCGGGCGACCTGGTGTTCCGCGGCCGCGTGCCCTTTGTCGGCCAGGCCGATAGCGGCAAGTGGATAGGCGCGCTGGACAAGCTGCTGGGCTTCGATGCCACGGTCATTGTTCCCGGTCATGGTCCGGTGTCGCACACAGCCCGTGAAGATCTGCAGCTGACCCGCGACTACCTGGCCTATCTGCGCAAGACCATGGGCGATGCAGCCCGCGAGATGGAACCCTTCGAGGAGGCCTACGCCCGCACCGACTGGTCGCGCTTTGCCCACCTGCCGCTGTTCGGCGCGGCCAACCGCATCAATGCCTACAACACCTATCTGCTGATGGAGCAGTCGGGGCGCTGATCGTCCTGGTCAGCCGCCGCCAGCCGGGCCCGCAGGCGCTCGATGGCCAGGTCGATGAAGGCCCGGGCCTTGTGCGAGGCATGCCGGCCTTCCCGGTGCACCAGATGCACCGGCAGCGCTGCCGGCTCGAACGCCGCCAGCACGATTTGAAGGCCGCCGCTGCGGACCTGGGCGTCGACCTGGTAGGACATCAACCGTGTCAGGCCGAAGCCGCCGAGCGCCGCGGCGATGGCCGAATCGTTCGTCGTCGTGATCATGCGCGGCGCCACCTTCACCAGCCGGGACGCCCCGTCCACGGCAAACCGCCACTCCGGCGATGGCGTCACGGCGCTCGCCGAGACCAGCGTGTGTGCAGCCAGATCCTCCGGTGCCTGAGGAACTCCGTGCTGCGCCAGATAGGCCGGTGCGGCGCAGACCACCCGGCGCACACTGCCCACACGGATCGCCTGCAGTGATGAGTCCGGCAACTCGCCGATGCGCACCGCCACATCCACGCCCTCGTCCGTCAGATTCACCACCCGGTCCAGAAACCAGCAGGAGGCCGTGACCTCGGGATAGCGCTGCAGGAATTCGGTCACCACCGGCGTCACGTGCAGCGCACCGAACAGCATCGGCGCCGTCACGGTCAAGCGACCGCGCGGCGCGCCGTGCAGGCCGATGACCGACTCATCGGCCTCGGCCAGCTCGGCCAGGATGCGGCGGCAATCCTCCACATAGCGCGCACCGGCTTCGGTGACGCGCACGACGCGGGTGGTTCGGGTCAGCAGCCGCGCACCCAGGTGAGCCTCCAGTTCGCCGATGGCCCGCGTGACCGCCGGTGGCGAGATGTTGAGCTTGCGCGCCGCACCGGCAAAGCCGCTCGCCTCGACCACAGCCACAAAGACATTGATGAGATGCAATCTGTCCAATTGTTCCTCCTGTCGTAATGGTGTCTTTGGTTCGGCGGTGATTCTATTCGTCTATCGATTCAACGACAGTTCAGTCATTCGCTGAACAAGCAGCGGATACCAACCCCAAGCCACCCATCACCCCAACGGAGTTTGAACATGTCCCGTCTCAGCATCCCCACTGTCGACCAATCGCTCGAAGCCGCCAAGCCCCTGCTGGCCGCCGTCGAGAAGCAACTGGGTGTCGTGCCCAATCTGATGAAGCTGGTCGGCCACAGCCCGGCCGGGCTGGAAGGCTATCTGGCCCTGAGCGGCGCGCTGGCCAAGGGCCGGCTGAGCGTGCAGTTGCGCGAGCGCATTGCGCTGACCGTCGCCGAGTTCAACGGCTGTGACTACTGCCTGTCGGTCCACAGCTACCTGGCCACCAACCTGGTCAAGATCACGGCGAGCGAAATCGCCGCCGCCCGCGACGGCCGCTCAGACGATGCCCGCACCGCCGCGGCACTGCACTTCGCCCGCCGCGTGGCCGAGTCGCGGGGACGCGTGTCCGACGCCGACCTGGCTGCCCTGCGTGCCGCCGATTTCGACGAGGCCAGCGTGATCGAAATCGTCCTCAACGTCGCCCTCAATGTGCTGACCAACTACGTCAACAACGTGGCGCTCACCGACATCGATTTCCCCGAGGTCAAAGCCGCAGCCTGATCGCCACTCGAACGCACGGAGCAATCCCATGAAGATTCCCAGTTTCCTGCGCCGCAGCCTCTTGCCGGCGCTGATTTCCGCAGCCGCCGCGCTGGCGTTGCAGCCTGCGCAAGCGCAGGCTCCCATGGCCATGGCCTCGGCTCACCCGGTGGCTTACAAGGCCATCAAGGTCGACGGACTGAACATTGCCTACCGCGAGGCCGGCAATCCGGCCAACCCCAAGCTGGTGCTGCTGCACGGCTTTCCGGCCGGCTCGCACCAGTACCGCGACCTGATCCGCTCGCTGTCCGACAAGTTCCACGTCATTGCGCCCGACTATCCCGGCTTCGGTCTGAGCGACATGCCCGACCCCAAGACCTACAACTACAGCTTTGATGGCATCTCCGAGGTGGTGGAGCACTTCCTCAAGGCCAAGGGCTTCGAGCACTACGGCCTGTTCGTGCAAGACTACGGCGGTCCGGTGGGCATGCGCATCGTGGGGCGCAACCCCAAGGCGCTGGACTGGCTGATCGTGCAGAACAGCAATGCCTACGAGGTCGGCTTCACGGCTGCCTGGGATGGGTTCCGAGGTGCGCTGTGGAAGAACCGCTCGGCAGAGACCGAAAAGCCACTCGCGGCCTTCCTCACGCACGATGCCATCAAGAGCATCTATCTGCATGGCGCGGAGAACCCCGATCTGATCAGCCCCGACAACTGGGAGTCCGATTCGGCCTTCATGCAGCGGCCCCATGCCGTGCGCGTGAACCTGGACCTGTTCTACGACTACCGCACCAACGTCGAGCTCTACCCGAAGTGGCAGGCCTTTCTGCGTGAGCAGCAGCCCAAGACCCTGATCTTCTGGGGCCAGACCGACATCTTCTTCACGCCGGCCGGCGGCGAGGCCTTCCTGAAAGACCTGCCCAAGGCTGAGATGCACAGGCTGAAGGCGGGGCACTTCGCGGTGGAAGACCATCTGGACTACATCTCGAATCAGATGCATCGCTTCTATGCCGAAAAGGTCGATGCCGGGATGCAGATGGGCAAGGGCCACTGATACAGGCATGGGCGCGCCTGGACGGGAGCAGCTAGGCGCTGCCGCGATTCAGCAGTGTGGTGTCGTGCAGGAGCAGATGCTGTTCCGCGTGTTCGAGCATGAAGTAGCGAAACGCCTCGGCCGCCGGTGACAGCAGCTTGCTCTGCATGCGCACCAGGTTCCAGGTGCGCATCACCGGGGTGTGCTCGACGTCCAGCAGCTTCAGCACCCCGGCGCGCAGCTCCAGCCCGAGCGTGTGCAGTGACAAAAAGGTTACCCCCATGCCAGCGATCACCGCCTGCTTGATGGTCTCGTTGCTGGGCATCTCCATCGTGATGCGCGGCGCCAGCTGGTGTTCGCGGAAGAAGATGTCCATCACATTGCGCGTGCCCGACCCGGCCTCGCGGGCGATGAAGCGCTGATTGGCCAGCGCCTCCAGTGGCACGTGGTCCAGCGCCGACAGCGGATGCGTGGGCGCGGCCACGAACACCTGCGGGTGCGCGGCGAAGGGCTCGGCGCGGGTGGCCAGTTCCTTGGGCGGGCGGCCCATCACGGCCAGGTCCACCTCGCCGGTCTGCAGCAGGGCCACCAGCTGCTCGCGGTTCTGGCAGACCGAGAGCTTGACCTCGACGCCGGGGTGCTCGTCATGGAAGCGTGCCAGCAGCTGGGGCACGAAGTATTTGGCGGTGCTGACCAGGCCCACCGACAGCAGGCCGCTCTCGGCGCCCTTGAAACGGGCCATCGCGTCGTCGGCCTCCTTCAGCGTGGCCAGCAGGCGGCGGGCGTAGACCAGGAAGTACTCGCCCGCGGTGGTCAGCGAGACCTGCCGGCCCCGGCGCTCGAACAGCGGCAGACCCAGCTGCGACTCCAGCTCCTTGACCTGCATGGTCACCGCCGGCGGCGTCAGGTGCAGCGCCTCGGCTGCCCGCGCAAAGCTCAGCGCCTTGGCGACCTCGCAAAACACGCGCAGCTGGCGGAAGGTGGCGTTCAGCATGTCGATTCAGTTAAGGCTGAAGTGATTGCCAAGAATATCTGAATATCTCTTATCTCAGTGGCCACTTAAATTGGGCTCAAGCCAAACGCAGCCATGGAGCCACAGATGAACAAGCCGGTCGAAGAGGGGGTCATCACCGACGCCAAGAAGCGCTACAGCGCCGGGGTGCTGAAGTACCGCCAGATGGGCTACTGGGAGCCCGACTACGCGCCTAAGGACACCGACCTGCTGTGCCTGTTCCGCATCACTCCGCAGGAGGGTGTGGACCCGATAGAGGCCGCCGCCGCCGTGGCCGGCGAGTCGAGCACCGCGACCTGGACCGTGGTCTGGACCGACCGGCTGACCGCCTGCGACAGCTACCGCGCCAAGGCCTACAAGGTCGATCCGGTGCCAGGCATTCCGGGCCAGTACTTTGCCTGGGTGGCCTACGACATCATCCTGTTCGAGGAAGGATCGATTGCCAACATCACCGCCAGCCTGATCGGCAATGTGTTCAGCTTCAAGCCCTTGAAGGCGGCGCGGCTGGAAGACATCCGCATGCCGCTGGCCCTGGTCAAGACCTTCAAGGGCCCGCCGACCGGTCTGGTGGTCGAGCGTGAGCGCCTGGACAAATTCGGCCGGCCGCTGCTGGGCGCCACCACCAAGCCCAAGCTGGGACTCTCCGGCCGCAACTACGGCCGCGTGATCTACGAAGGGCTCAAGGGCGGGCTGGACTTCATGAAGGACGACGAGAACATCAACTCGCAGCCCTTCATGCACTGGCGTGACCGCTTCCTCTACGTGATGGACGGCGTCAGCAAGGCGAGTGCGGCCACCGGCGAGGTCAAGGGCAGCTATCTGAACGTGACCGGCGCGACGATGGAGGACATCTACGAGCGCGCCGAGTTCGCCAAGGAGCTGGGCTCGGTGGTGATCATGATTGATCTGATCATCGGCTGGAGCGCGATCCAGAGCATTGGCAACTGGGCCCGCAAGCACGACATGATCGTGCACCTGCACCGCGCCGGCCACGGCACTTACACGCGGCAGAAGAATCATGGCGTGAGCTTCCGCGTGATGGCCAAGTGGCTGCGCCTGGCCGGGGTGGACCATATGCACACCGGCACCGCCGTCGGCAAGCTCGAGGGCGACCCGATGACGGTGCAGGGCTACTACAACGTCTGCCGCGACAGCTACACCCGGCAGGACCTGGCCCGCGGCCTGTTCTACGACCAGGACTGGTGCGATATGCGCAAGGTCATGCCGGTGGCCTCGGGCGGCATACACGCCGGCCAGATGCACCAGCTGCTGGACCTGTTCGGCGACGACGTGATCTTGCAGTTCGGCGGCGGCACCATCGGCCATCCGGCCGGCATACAGGCCGGCGCGGTGGCCAACCGGGTGGCGCTGGAGTGCATGGTCAAGGCACGCAACGAGGGCCGCAACATCAAGCAGGACGGCCCGCAGATCCTTGAAAAAGCCGCGCAGTTCTGCCAGCCGCTGAAGCAGGCGCTGGAGACCTGGAAGGACGTGTCCTTCAACTACGCCTCGACCGACACCAGCGATTTCGCCACCACGCCCTCGGTGGCCTGAGCCAGGAGCCGACGCCATGATGAGCAACCCCACCGGCCGCATCACCCAGGGCCAGTTCAGCTTTCTGCCCGATCTGACGGACGACGAGATCCGTGCCCAGATCGACTACGGCCTGGCCCGCGGCTATGCCTGGAGCGTCGAGTACACCGACGACCCCCATCCGCGCAACACCTACTGGGAGATGTATGGCATGCCCATGTTCGACCTTGGCGATGCCGCCGGAGTGATGCTGGAGCTGCAGGGCTGCCGCGCCGCGTTCCCGCGCCACTACATCCGCCTGATGGCCTTCGATTCGACCCGTGGCATCGAGTCGATCGTGATGAGCTTCATCGTCAACCGGCCGCTGACCGAGCCCGGCTTCATGCTGCAGCGGCAGGAGGTGAACGGGCGGACGATGCGCTACACCATCACTGGCTATGCGGCGCAGCAACCCGAAGGCGAGCGCTACTGAAATGAATGCGCCGCTCTATGCCCTGCCTGGCAGCACCGTGCCCGCCACCGCGCCCGCCGCGCCTGACGAAGCACCGCGCACCGTCGCCGAGGTGCTGGCGCAGAGCCAGGTCGAGGCGGTGCTGGCCGAGCTGGATGCCGAGCTGATCGGCCTGGCGCCGGTCAAGCAGCGCATCCGCGACATTGCCGCGCTGCTGGTGATAGACCGGCTGCGGGCCGCCCATGGCCTCAGCGCCAACGCGCCCTCGCTGCATATGTGCTTTACCGGCAATCCGGGCACCGGCAAGACCACGGTGGCGCTGCGCATGGCGCAGATCCTGCACCGGCTGGGCTATGTGCGCAAAGGCCATCTGGTGGCGGTGACGCGCGACGATCTGGTCGGCCAGTACATCGGCCACACGGCGCCCAAGACCAAGGAAGTGCTGAAAAAAGCCATGGGCGGCGTGCTCTTCATCGACGAGGCCTACTACCTCTACCGGCCCGAGAACGAGCGCGACTACGGCCAGGAGGCGATCGAGATCCTGCTGCAGGTGATGGAGAACCAGCGCGACGACCTGGTCGTGATACTGGCCGGCTATGCCGACCGGATGAACACCTTCTTCCAGTCCAACCCGGGGCTGAGCTCGCGCATTGCCCACCACCTGGCATTCCCTGACTACAGCGAGGGCGAGCTGCTGGCCATTGCCGACAAGATGCTGGGCGCCAGCCACTACCGCTTCGGCCCGGGCACGCGCGAGGCCTTCGAGGCCTATCTGGCACGGCGCGTGCAGCAGCCCCATTTCGCCAATGCGCGCAGCGTGCGCAATGCGCTGGAGCGGGCGCGGCTGCGCCAGGCCAGCCGGCTCTATGCCGAGCGCGACCGCGTGCTCAACGCCGAGGCGCTCAGCACCCTGGCGCCGGCCGACATCCTGGCCAGCCGCGTGTTCACCCTGGCCACATCGCCATGAAGCTCGCCGCGCTGATTTTCGATGTGGACGGCACGCTGGCCGACACCGAGGACCTGCACCGCCAGGCCTTCAACGAGGCCTTCGCCGACGAAGGCCTGGCCTGGCACTGGGACGCCGCGCAGTACACCGAGCTGCTGCGGGTGGCGGGCGGCAAGGAGCGCATCCGCCATGGCTGGCTGCAGCGCGGGCCGGAGCGTCCGGCGCTCGACGAGGCCACCGTGCAACGCCTGCACAGCCGCAAGACGGCGGCCTACGCGCGCCAGGTGGCGGCCGGGGCGCTGCCGCTGCGCGCCGGCGTGCAGGCGCTGATCGAGGCCGCTCCGGGCGCCGGCCTGCGCCTGGCCATTGCCACCACGACCTCGCCCGTCAATGTGGCCGTGCTGCTCGGCCAGACCCTGGGCCCCGACTGGCGGCGGTGCTTCGAGGTGATAGAGGACGCCTCGACCGCGCCGCTGAAGAAACCCCATCCGCAGGTCTATCAGCAGGCGCTGGCCCGCCTGCATCTGCCGGCCGGCGCCTGCCTGGCGCTGGAGGATTCGGCCAACGGCCTGCGGGCCGCCCGCGCCGCCGACCTGGCCTGCGTCGTCACACCGACCGCCTTCACCGCCCACCATGATTTCAGCGGCGCGCTGCGCGTGCTCGATGGCCTGGCCGGCATCACGCCCGCACTGCTGCGCGACTGGCATGCCTTGTTCCTGACTTGCACCGAGGCCTCGCCATGATGATGAACACCCCGCAGCGCTGGACGCTGACGCGCTACCTGATCGAGCAGCGCCGCCGCTTCCCCACGGCCAGCGGCGATCTCAATGCGCTGATTCTCGATATCGCACTGGCCTGCAAGGCGATCGCCCGCATCGTCGCGCGCGGCCGGCTGGTCGAGCCTGTGCAGGCGGGGCAGATCAATGTGCAGGGCGAGGAGCAGAAGCCGCTGGACGTGCTGTCCAACGAGCTGTTCCTGCGCATGAACGAGTGGAGCGGCCATCTGGCCGGCATGGCGTCGGAGGAGATGGCGCTGCCGCATGTCATTCCCGAGGCCTTTCCGCGTGGCAAATACCTGCTGGTGTTCGATCCGCTCGATGGCTCGTCGAACATCGACGTCAACGTGGCGGTGGGCAGCATCTTCTCCATCCTGCGCGCGCCGCCCGAGGTCAGCGATGGCCGGCGTCCGCTGATCGAGGCCGACTTCCTGCAGCCCGGCGCGGCCCAGGTGGCCGCCGGCTATGCGATCTACGGACCGGCCACGATGCTGGTGCTGACAGTGGGCAATGGCGCGGTGGGCTTCACACTCGACCCCGAGCTGGGCGAGTTCCTGCTCACCGACCCGGAGCTGCGCGTGCCCGAGCAGACCCGCGAGCTCGCCATCAACAGCTCCAACAGCCGCTTCTGGGAGCCGCCGGTCAAGCGTTACGTTGATGAATGCCTGGCGGGGAAGAGCGGCGTGCGCGGCAAGGACTTCAATATGCGCTGGATCGCCTCGATGGTGGCCGAGGCGCACCGCATCCTGATGCGCGGAGGGGTGTTCCTCTACCCCCGCGACAGCAAGGACGCGGCCAAGCCCGGCCGCCTGCGCCTGCTCTACGAGGCAAATCCCATCGCCATGGTGATGGAGCAGGCAGGCGGCCGCGCCAGCACCGGCCGGCAGCCGATGCTGGGCGTTGTGCCCGGCGAACTGCACCAGCGCATTCCGCTGGTGTTCGGCTCGCGCGACGAGGTCGAGCGCATCGAGCGCTACCACCACGAGCCCTCGGCTGAGGCTGCACCTTCGCCGCTGTTTGCTGCCCGTAGCCTGTTCAGAGACTGACCCATGTCCGAACGCCACCCCATCATCGCCATCACCGGCTCGTCGGGCGCCGGCACCTCGTCGGTGACCCGCACCTTTGCCAATATCTTTCGCCGCGAGCGTGTCAAGGCCGCCGTGATCGAGGGCGACAGCTTCCACCGCTACGACCGCAGGGAGATGCGCGCCCGCCAGGCCGAGGCCGAGGCCCAGGGCAACCGCAACTTCAGCCACTTCGGGCCGGAGAACAATCTGTTCGAGGAGCTGGAGCAGCTGTTCCGCAGCTACAGCGAGTGCGGCAGCGGCCGCTGGCGCCACTACCTGCACGACCCCGGCGAGGCCGCGCCCTTCGGGCAGGAGCCCGGCACCTTCACGCCCTGGCAAGACCTGGAGCCCGACACCGAGATGCTGTTCTACGAGGGCCTGCACGGCGCGGTGGTGACGCCGGAGCTGAACATTGCGTGCCATCCCGATCTGCTGATCGGCGTGGTGCCGGTGATCAATCTCGAGTGGATACAGAAGCTCTGGCGCGACGAGCATGTGCGCGGCTACTCGGCCGAGGCAGTGACGGACACCATACTGCGCCGCATGCCCGACTATGTGCACTACATCTGCCCGCAGTTCGCCCACACCCATGTGAACTTCCAGCGCGTGCCCATGGTGGACACCTCCAACCCCTTCATGGCGCGCGACATCCCCTCGCCGGACGAGAGCATGGTGGTGATCCGTTTCGCCCAGCCCAAGGGCATTGACTTCCAGTACCTGCTGAGCATGATCCACGACTCGTTCATGTCGCGGGCCAACACCATCGTCGTGCCGGGCGGCAAGATGGAGCTGGCGATGCAGCTGATCTTCACGCCCTTCATCTGGCGGATGATGGAGCGGCGCCAGCGGGCGCTGGCGCTCTGAGCGATGGCCCGCTGGGATCTCATCAGCTTCGACCTCGACGGCACCCTGGTCGATACCGCCGGCGAGATTGCCGAGGCCGTCAACCGGGCGCTGGCTGAGCATGGCCTGGCGCGCCGACCGACTGGCGAGATCACGCTGCTGATCGGTGCCGGCACGCGCGAGCTGATGCTGAGGCTGCTGGCGCGCATCGCCGTTGAAGCACCGGCACAGAGCGGGCAGATTCGTCCCGAGGCCGTGCTGGCCAGCCTTGACCATCATTACGCGCTGTGCAGCGGCAGCATGGCGGTGGTCTACGAGGGCGCGGCCGAGGCTTTGCAACGCTTGCGCGCGGCCGGCATCAAGACCGCCTGCGTCACCAACAAGGAGTGGCGCCACACCGAGCGGGTGTTGCAGGCGACCGGCCTGGCGCCGCTGTTTGACCTGGTGATCGGCGGCGACTCGCTGCCGCACAAGAAGCCGCACGCGGCCGTGCTGCAGCATGTGGTGGAAGTGATGGGCGCCCGTATCGCGCGCAGTGCCCATGTCGGCGATTCGCAGACCGATATGGACGCCGCGCGCAATGCCGGCGTGTCCGCCTGGGCCGTGCCCTATGGCTACAATGCCGGCCGGCCGGCCGGCCGATTGCCGAGGCGCGGCCGCAGCGGATCTTCGCCACGCTGCCGGACGTGGCCGAGCATGTGCTGGCCGCAGCGCTGGACGGGCGCGAGCCGACGTAATATCGGCGCCTGGGTTCGTCACGGGGGCTGCCATGCGCAAGCTGTACGGATTTTGCTTCGCCGCGGCGCTGTGCCTGCCGGCGTGGGCGCAAGAAGGTGCGGAGATCTTCAAGGGCGCCGACCTGGCCCTGGGCCAGCAGCTGATCAAGCAGCACCGTTGTGCCGAATGCCATGCGCGCAAGTTCGGCGGCGATGGCTCGGGCGTCTACCGGCCGATGGAGCGCATCAAGACGGCCGGGGCGCTGCGCGGCATGGTCGAGCAATGCAATACCGAATTGAATCTGGGCCTGTTTCCGGAGGAGGCGACGGCCGTGGCTGCGGTGCTCAACAAGGAACACTACCAGTTCAAGTGACCCGCTATATCGGTAATTGCGAATACAATGGAAATACGCTTTATTCCGGGTCACCATGGATGCTCGCAACACCGAAGACAAGGTCTTTGAGTCGGTCGCCGAACTGTTCTCGCTGCTGTCGACGCCGATACGGCTGAAGATCATCAGCGCCGTCTGCAACGGCGAGAAAAATGTCTCCGAGCTGCTCAGCGAGATCGACACCACGCAGCCGAATATGTCGCAGCATCTGTCCACCCTGTACCGCAGCGGCGTGCTGTCCAAGCGCCGCGAGGGCACGCAGATCTACTACAAGCTGCAGAGCGACCGCGTGGCCGCGCTGTGCCGCGCCGTCTGCACCCAGGTGGCAATCGAGATGGACCCCGACACGGAGATCGACGCCAAGGAGCGCCTGATGCCGGCCGGGGCCCGACTGGGCTGATTCATTTCAGCCGGGCGCCGCTGGCGTCCCAGACCTCCACCACGATAGGAATGCCCTGGCCCACACTCTGGGTCACCGTGCAATAGCTCTCGAACTGGCTCAGCACGCGATCCAGATGCTGGAGTTCCGCGGCAGCCACGCCCAGTTGCAGCCTTGCCGTCATGGCCAGCACCCGCTGCCGGCCCTCGGCGTTGCGGCCCACCTCCGCCGTGACCTTGCAGCTCAGCGGCTCGGGCGTCTGCTTGTACTTGCGCAGCGCAAACAGCAGGGAGTCGCTGATGCAGTTGGCCACGGCGGCGCACAGCAGTTGCACCGGCGAGGGGCCGGCGGCGGCGCCCATAGGCGGCGGTTCGTCGCAGACCAGGGGCGCCACCGGGGGGCCGAAGTGGGCCTCGAAACGGTAGTCCTGCTGCTGCTTCAGCTCGATGCTGATCGCGCTGTTGTCACTCATGCCTGTTCCTCCATTGGATTCAGTTGCCCGGGCGGATGCCCAGCTTGCGCAGTATCGACTCCATCAGGCACCAGCGGGTGAAGCCGCTTTGCAACAGATTGGCGCCGACGAAGGCGGTGAAGGCCAGCCACCAGGGGCTGACGAACAGCGGGCTGCCGGGCACACCCAGGGCCAGCGAGAGCAGGATGAAGATGCCGGCGGCGACGCGCACGATTTGCCAGGTGGTCATGGAAGTTCTCCTTCGGTTGAAGTGCCCGTGAGGGCGTGCAGACGGTGGCGGTAGGCCAGGTAGTACAGCGTCGGAATCACCACCAGCGTGAGCAGGGTGGAGACGAAGATGCCGAAGATCAGCGAGATCGCCAGACCATTGAAGATCGGGTCGTCGAGGATGAAGAAGGCCCCCATCATCGCGGCCATGCCGGTCAGCATGATGGGCTGGGCGCGGGTGGTGGCCGAGCGGACGATGGCCCGCTCGAACGCCATCCCGGACCGGACCTGCAGATTGATGAAATCCACCAGCAGGATGGAGTTGCGCACGATGATGCCGGCCAGCGCGATCATGCCTATCATGCTGGTGGCGGTGTACTGGGCACCCAGCAGCGCATGGCCCGGCATCACGCCGATGATGGTCAGCGGGATAGGCGCCATGATGATCAGCGGGGTCAGGTAGGAACCGAACTGCGCCACCACCAGCAGATAGATCAGCACCAGGCCGACAGCATAGGCCAGGCCCATGTCGCGGAAGGTCTCGTAGGTGATCTGCCACTCGCCATCCCACTTGATCGCGTAGTCGCGATAGCCGTCCTCGGGCTGGCGGATGAAGAACTCCTGCAGCTGGCCGCCGCCGGGCGTGGTGATGTCCAACAGCCCGCCGCGCATCGCGAACATGCCGTACAGCGGGCTGTCGAGCTTGCCCGTCGCATCGGCAACGTCGGCCAGCACATAGTTGACCGGCAGCAGGTCCTTGTGATGGATGGGCTGCTCGCGCACCGTGTCGCTGACGGTGATCAGCTCGCGTATCGGCACCAGCTTGCCGGCGGCGCTGCGCACGGCGAGCGACAGCAGCAGGTCCAGATCGCCCTGGCCTTCAGCCGGCAGCTGCAGCAGGGCGGCGGCCGGGTATTTGCTCTGGTCGTGCAGATAGGTGACCGCCTCGCCCGACTGCGCCGCGCGCAGCGTGCTGACGATGGCCTGCTGCGGCACGCCCAGCAGGGCGGCCTTGCGGCGGTCCACCAGCAGCAGCTTGCGGGGCGCGCGGGCGATGCTGCTGTCGTCCACGTCGACCAGGCCATCCGAGCGCTCCATCAGCGCGCGCACCGCCTGGGCCACCTGCTGGCGGCCCTCGGCCTCGGGGCCGTAGATCTCGGCCACGATGGGTGACAGCACCGGTGGCCCCGGGGGTACTTCGACGATCTTCACATTCGCGCCGTGGCGGCGGGCTATCGCCTGCAGCTCGGGCCGCATCCGCAGAGCGATGGTGTGGCTCTTGTCGGCGCGAGCGTGCTTGTCGACCAGATTGACCTGGATGTCGCCCTGCTCGGTGCCCGAGCGCAGATAGTACTGTCGCACCAGGCCATTGAAGTTGATCGGCGAGGCGGTGCCGGCAAAGGCCTGGTAGTGGGTGACTTCGGGCACGGTGGCCAGATACGCGCCCAGCTCGTGCATCACCGCGGCCGTCTGCTCCAGCGGCGTGCCGGCGGGCATGTCGACAACGACCTGTAACTCCGACTTGTTGTCGAAGGGCAGCATCTTGAGCAGCACCAGGCCGGTGGCCGGCAGCAGCAGCGAGAGTGCGATCAGCGCGGCGATGCCCAGGCCGAGCAGCTTGCGGTTGCGCGAGCCCTGCTGCAGGTCCAGCAGGGGCCTGAAGACCCGCTCGAAGACAGGGGCCAGCCTGGCCGAGAGGCCGTGCAGCGCCTCCGGGTCGCCGGCCTGGTCCGGCGGCAGGGCTTTCATCCAGATACGCGCCAGCCAGGGCGTGACGACGAAGGCAATCGCCAGCGACAGCAGCATACCCATCGAGGCATTGATGGGGATGGGGCTCATGTAGGGGCCCATCAGGCCGCTGACGAAGGCCATGGGCAGCAGGGCGGCGATGACGGTCAGGGTGGCCAGAATGGTCGGGCCGCCGACCTCATCGACCGCCCCGGGGATGATCTGGGCCAGGCTGCGGCCCGGGAACAGCTGCTGGTGGCGGTGGATGTTCTCGACCACCACGATGGCATCGTCGACCAGGATGCCGATCGAGAAGATCAGCGCAAACAGCGACACCCGGTTCAGCGTGAAGCCCCAGGCCCAGGAGGCGAACAGTGTCACCGTCAGGGTCAGTATCACCGCCGTGCCGACGATGGCCGCCTCGCGCCGGCCCAGGGCAATGAAGACCAGGGCCACCACCGAGGCGGTGGCAAAGAGCAGCTTCTGTATCAGCTTCTGTGCCTTGTCATTCGCACTCGCGCCGTAGTTGCGCGTTTCGCTGACCTGCACCTCGGCCGGTATCACGGTGTTGCGCAGCGCAGCCACCTGCTTCATCACCGCATTGGCCACGTCGATGGCGTTCTCGCCGGCCTTCTTGGTGATGGCCATCGTCACCGCGGGGTACTCGGCGCCGGCCTCGCCATGCCAGACATACCTCGTGGGCGTGAGCGGGCCGTCCTGTACCCGTGCCACGTCGCGCAGGAACACCGGCTTGCCCTCACGCACGCCGACGACCAGCTCCTCGACGTCGCGGGCCGAGGCCAGGAAAGGCCCGGCCTCCAGCGCGATGGCCTGATTGGCGCCAAGCAGATCGCCCAGAGGCAGGCCGGCATTGGCCGACAGCAGCGCCTGGCGCAGCTCGGCCAGGGTCAGGCCGGCGCCGCTCATGCGGCCGGGGTCGATCTCGACGCGCATGGCGCGGCCGGGGCCGCCAATCGTCGTGACTTCGCGCGTGCCGGGCACCCGCTTGAGGGCTATCTCCAGGCTGTGGGCGACGCGCTCCAGATCGAAGGCGCCGGTGTCCGCGTTCTTGCTGAACAGGGTCAGGCTGACGATGGGCACATCGTCTATGCCCTTGGGCTTGACGAGGGGCGCCGAGACGCCCAGGCCGGGGGGCAGCCAGTCGGCATGGGAGTTGACGGCGTCGTACAGGCGTACCAGCGCCTCGGTGCGCGGCACGCCGACCTTGTACTGCACGGTGATCACGGCCAGGCCCGGGCGCGACATCGACATCACGTGTTCGACGCCGGCTATGCCGTTCAGCACCTGCTCGGCCGGCGTGGCCACCATCTGTTCCACGTCCCGGGCGCTGGCGCCAGGGAAGGGGATCAGCACGTCGGCCATCGTCACATTGATCTGCGGCTCTTCCTCGCGGGGCGTGACCATCACCGCGAAGAGACCCAGCAGCAGGGCCGCCAGGGCCAGCAAAGGGGTGATCTGCGCGCTCTGGAAAAAGGCTGCGATGCGGCCGGAGGCACCCAGGGAGTTGTGATTGTTGGCGCTCATGGTCGGCCTCAACGGATGCGGGCCGCGGCCGCGCTGTCCAGCACCACCTGCTCGCCGGTGCTCAGCCCGCTCAGCACCTCGACCTGATCACCCTGCACGGCGCCCAGGCGCACCTGGCGCAGCAGGGGCTTGCCCTTGGCGTCCAGCACATACAGGCCGGTCATCTCGGCACGGCGCACGATGGCACTGTGCGGCACCCGCAGCGCTGGCGCCGCGCCGGGCGCCCCCGGCAGCAGCACACGGGCGAACATGCCGGGCACGACGCCGGCCAGCCGGCCCGGGAGGTCAAGACGCAGCTGCAGGGTGTGCGAGGCGGCGTCCACCAGGGGCAGCAGCTGCGCGCGGGTCGGGACGATGGGTGCGTCGGTGCTGTTGGCGCCGGGAATCTCGATCCGCCACCGCGACGAGCCCTCCAGGCTGGTGGCCAGGCCTTGCGGCACGTGGGCCGTCACGCGCAGGGCGCCGGGGTCGTAGACGGTAGCCAGCGCGCGGCCCGGCAGGGCCATATCGCCCAGGCTCACCGGCAGCTCGGCGATCACGCCGTCGTAGGGGCTGCGCACGATGTTGAAGCCGCTCTGCGTGCGCGCCAGACCCAGCTGTGCCACCTGCGCATTGACCTGCGCCTGCGTGGCCTTGAACTGGGCCTCTGCCTGGTCCAGTGCCGCCTGGCTGATGTAGTGCTGCTTGAACAGCTGCTGCTGACGCTCGAATTCGCGGCTGGCCAGCTGCAGGGCGGCACGCGCCGACTGGGCCTGGGCCTCGCTGGCGTTGGCGGCCTGGTCGGCGGCGCGGGCGTCGATGCGCATCAGCACCTGGCCGGCCTTGACGCGATCCCCGACCTTGACCTCCAGCTGCACGATGGCGCCGGCCACCTGGGCAGCGACGACGGTCTGGCGCAGCGCTTCGACCACGCCGTCGTGGCTGGCCATGGCGGTGCCGGCCTGCGGGCGCATCGTCAGCGTCGGCAGTGGCTGGCCGGGCAGGTCCGCCGCGCGGGCGCCGGCCAGGGTGCCGGCGAGCAGGGCGATGGCCAGGGCGGCGGCAAGAGGCGCAGCAATAGCAGGCATGGGTTTCATCGGCGTTCCGGGCCACAGAGGCTGGACATCAGTTAAATCAGTAATCTATTATTTAACTGTTCAGCTAAACAGTCAAATTAAGATGACCAGCCTGAGCACGCGAACGCGCAATACCCTGTCATTTGTCACGGAGCGCGGCCCGCTGCCGCCGCGCTGACGGCCTCAGTGCGGCAGTTGCAGCCGTGCGTGAATGCGCCGCGTGGCCTGCCAGACGACCCACAGCACCAGCGGAATGGACGCGCCGGCGCAGAGCTCGGGGTTGATGTTCAGCCCGGCCGACTTCAGCGCCTTGCCCAGATAGAGCAGCAGGCTGACGACGTAGTAGGAGATCGCTGCGATCGACAGGCCCTCCACCGTGGCCTGCATATTCAGCTGCAGGGTCTGACCGCGCGTCAGCTTGGCCAGCAACTGCTGGTTCTGCGCCTCGGTGGCAATGTCCACCCGGGTGCGCAGCAGCGCGCTGGCGCGCTCGGTCCGCTGCGACAGCGAGCTCAGGCGCTGCGCCGTCGCCACCACGGTGGCAATGGCCGGCGAGAGCCGGCGCTGCATGAACTCGCCCAGGGTCTGCGTGCCCGGGATCGGCTTTTCGCGCAACTCGGCAATGCGCTGGCGCACCAGCGCGTCATAGGCCTGGGTGGCCGAAAAACGGTAGAGGTGCTCGGCGGTGGCCCGCTCGACCCGGGCCGCGACATGGATCAGCCGGTCCAGCAGCTCGGTTTCCGAAACCTCCCGGCTCTCCAGGCTTGCCGTCACCTGGGCCAGCGCCGCCTCCGAGTCGGCCAGGGTGGCACCCAGGGCCTTGGCCACCGGCAGACCGCGCAAGGCCATCAACCGGTAGATCTCCAGCTCCAGCAGGCGTTGCGAGATGCGGCCGGCGCGGGTCTCGCTGGTGCCCGGCGCAGCAATCACCAGCATGCGCTCGAAGCCGCTCTCGCGCAGCCGGAAATTGGTCACCGCCATCGAGTGGCCGTTGCCCATCAGCGAGGCCACCACGCCCCGGCCGCCCAGCCATTGCTGGCCCAGTGCCAGCGCCGCATGGGGATCGCTCAGATCATGCTCGACCATGGCCAGCTTGACGGCCGCAAAGGTGCGCCCGGGAATGTCGCGCAGCCACTCGGGGTCGACCCGCAGCGAGGCCAGCAATTCCGGCTCGCTGGCGCCCAGCAACGCGCCCTGCGGCAGCGGCTGGACGATGGCATAGCGGGTGAACTCGCTGTGTCGCTCCCACTTGACCGTGTGATCGGCAAAGCGCAGGCGCAGGAAGTTGCGCTGCAGATCGTCGACCGTGAGCTCGGACTGCCGCGGCAGGCGGCGCAGATGCGCACACTCCTGCTCGCGAGAAACCCCCTTGTTGAGCACTGCCACCACCACCACCAGGGCCGGCAGCCGGATGCGCGCCGGCGGGCGGGCGTGGACCTCGTTGTGCAATTCCAGACGCCAATCGTCGTTGGCCGGCAGATGTCGGAGGGAGCTCACGTCGGATGCGCTGGTCATGCGTTGCCTGCTGCGGTGTGGGGCATGGCCGGATTGTCGGCGATGCGGCCCTCAAATCCTCAGCGGTGTGGCCCAGCAGATGGCCGGCAGCCAGGGCCGGCCCGGATCGTCACAGCTGGCCGGCCTTGGCCCGGGCATTGTCTTCGGCGATGTGGCGGCGGAAGTAGCGCAGGAAGAACACCCCCATGCCCAGCATGAAGATGATGCCGGCCGCGCTCATCAGGCCGGCGTCGGTGGTGAGCAGTTCCTTGAGTATGGGCATCGCGTTTCCTTGTTTGGGACGATGCTCCGTTGTAGACCTGCCCGCGCCGGGCCCGGTTGACGAGAGTCAACCCTGCTGCAGAGTGGCGCCGGCCCGGCCCTTGTCCATCTACCGGTCAGCCCATCAGCCCATCAGCGCATTCAATTCGCCCCAGGAGAGGGCCTGGGCGGCCAATGCGCTGCCGTCGCCGGTCTGCAGAAATCCGCGCGTCAGCTCGGCCACCCGGGCATACATGGCCTCGGCGATGCCCGAGCCGGCGCTCAACCGGCGCACGCCCAGGCGGGCCAGGTCGGCGGCCAGCGGCAGGCCCGGCAGGGCCAGCAGATTGACCGGCAGTGTTGTGCCGGCGCAGATCGCGGCGATCTCCTGCGGCAGCCGCGCTCCGGCCGCGAACAAACCGTCAGCACCGGCCGCGGCGTAGAGGCGGGCCCGGCGCAGCGTCTCCTCGGCGCGCAGCTCGGGCGCCACCAGGCCCTTCAGATAGACATCGCAGCGGGCGTTGATGAACAGGCGCAGGCCCTGGCGCTCGGCGGCGCCACGGGCCGCCTCGATCTTGCGGCACAGCAGTTCGGGCGCGTCGCGGCCGTCCTCGATATTGATGCCCACCGCCCCGGCGCCGAGGATGGCGGCAACGTTGTCGCCCACGGTCTGCGGGTCGTCCGAGTAGCCGCCCTCGATGTCCACCGTCAGCGGCACTTCGAGTCTGGTGGTGATCTCGCTGACGGTGGCCAGCAGCTGGGCCACCGGCAGCTGGTGGCCATCGCCCCGGCCGTGGGCCCAGGCCACGGCGGCGCTGCTGGTGGCCAGGGCTGGCACGCCCAGCGACTGCATCAGCAGCGCACTGCCGGCGTCCCAGGCATTGGCCAGCAGCAGCATGGTGTCGGCATGGTGCAGCGCGTGGAAGGCGCTGGCGCGGGTGTTGTGGTCCATCGAGTCCTCCGGCGAGGCGTAAATCCTCGCATGCAAGCTATTTTCTGACCGGCACTTTTCGGACATCTGCCCCCCGGGATCTCCCTAGGCTGCAGTCTTGCCTGCACCCGGGGGGACTTCTAGACTGCGGCACGACCCAGCGGGAGAGCAGGATGGCAGCAGGCAAGGCGGATGGCA
This sequence comes from uncultured Roseateles sp., assembly GCF_963422335.1. NCBI lineage: Bacteria > Pseudomonadati > Pseudomonadota > Betaproteobacteria > Burkholderiales > Sphaerotilaceae > Roseateles > uncultured Roseateles sp. The sequence continues at coordinate 4,654,017 of NZ_OY729424.1, read as the reverse complement.
CGGTGCAGATCAAGCTCATAGGCCGGGCCGACAAGCCGCGCCTGCCGACCCTGCTGCTGCCCACGGCGCGCAGCGGTTCGGCCCGGGAAGACCCCTTTCTGCCACCCACCTATCTGCAGCCCCGCCTGACGCTGGACGTGGGCACGGCCGCACGCAGCGCCGGCGAGGGCACGGCCGAGCAGCAGCATGGGCTGGGTGCGGACGAGGTGCTGGTGCTGGAGCTGGCCGATGGCTCCAGCCTGATCACCAGCGCGCAGCGCCTGCGTGCCAGTCTCGAACAGACCCATCCGGCCCTGCTGGGGGCCGGGGGCACGATCCTGCTCGAGAAGCTGCGCGCCCAAGGAGCAGCGCCCGGCCGGGGCCTGGGCGAGGCGGTGGGCGGCCTGATCAGCAAGGTCTTCAGCCTGGCCGTGGGTCAGCAGCCGGATGCCATCATCGGCGACGCGTTGGCCCAGGTCGGCGGCAAGGCCGAGCTGGGCCTGACCTGGGCCGGCACCAAGGCCCTGATGTGGGCGATCGAGAAGCGCCTGGAGCATGAGCCCGGCCTCTACCACTGGGCGGCCGGATCCGGCGGCGCGGCCGATTTCGAGGCGCCGAAGTTCAGCGCCGCGGCGCTGGCCGAACCGGCGCTGTACCCGATGCTGGTCTTCGTCCACGGCACCGCCTCCAGCACCCTGGGCAGCTTCGGCGATCTGCGCACCGGCGACCGTGATCTGTGGACGGCGCTGGAGCGCCAGTTCAGCGGCGGCATCTTCGCCTTCGAGCACCGCACCCTGTCCGAGAGCCCGATCGACAACGCCCTCCAACTGGTCAAGGCCTTGCCGCCGGGGGCGAACATCTGCCTGGTCTCGCATTCGCGGGGCGGCCTGGTCGCTGACCTGCTGTGCCTCGGCGACTTCGATGCGCTGATCGAGGGCTATACCTTCCCCTTCGACGGCACCGGTGACGCCGACCCGGCCGAGGCGCAGCGCGTGCTGGCGGAGCTGGCGATCGCCCATGCCGAGCACCGCGCCAAGCTGCGCGAGCTGGCGGCCCTGCTGCGCGAGAAGAAGCCGGTCGTGCGCCGCTATGTGCGTGCCGCGAGTCCTGCCAACGGCACCAAGCTGGCCAGCGGCAATTTCGATGTCTTCCTGTCGGGCCTGCTGACCCTGATCGGCCAGGTGCCGTTCTTCTTCGGCAGCCCGCTGTACTCGGCCTTCAAGCGGGTGGTGATAGAGATCGCCCGCAACCGCACCAATCCGCACCTGGTGCCCGGCATCGAGGCCATGCTGCCCGACTCGCCGATGGCCCAGCTCTTGCGCGATGCGCCGGTGCGCGCCGGCACGCAGATGGCGGTGATTGCCGGCGACATCCAGGGCGGCCACCTGCTGCGCCGTCTGGGCGTGATGCTGACCGACTTCCTGCTGTTCGACAGCGAGGACAACGACCTCGTCGTCAACACCTCGGCCATGCTGGCCGGCATTGCGCCGCGGGTCGGCTCCAAGGTGCTGTTCGACCGCGGCTCGGATGTCTCGCACTTTCGCTACTTCACCAACACCGACACCCGTGCGGCGCTGCGCGACTGGCTGGTCGCCGCCGATCCGCTGGCCCTGGGCGCCTTCCGCGCACTGCCCGCGCCGGGCGAGTTTGCCCAGGCGCTGGCCGAATCGGCCAGCCGCGATGCGCTCAGCGCCAAGCTGCCGGTGGTGGTGGTGCTGCCCGGCGTGATGGGCTCGCACCTCGCCGTGTCTGCCAAGGACCGGGTCTGGTTCGACCCGCTGGACATTGCCGCAGGGGGGCTGGGCAAAATCGCCTGGGGCCAGGCCGGCGTCGAGGCCAGCGAGCTGTTCGCGATGTTCTACGGCCATCTGTGCAAGCACCTGGCCGGCAGCCATCGGGTCGAGACCTTTCCCTACGACTGGCGCCAGCCGCTGGACGTGCTGGCCGAGCGCCTGGGCCAGTTCCTCGACCGGCTGATGAAGGAGACCGACAAGCCGATACGCCTGCTCGCCCACAGCATGGGCGGCCTGGTCGTGCGTGCCACCATCCACAAGCGCCGTGCGGTGATGGACGCGCTGATGCAGCGCGAGGGCGCCCGCATCGTCATGCTGGGCACGCCCAACCAGGGCGCCCACTCGATGGTCGAGAACCTGATCGGCAAGGGCGACACCTTGCGTACCCTGGTGCGGCTGGATGTCGAACACGATATGCAGCAGGTGCTGGACATCGTGGCCGGCTTCCGCGGTGCGCTGAGCCTCCTGCCCAAGCCCGGCTTCAAGGACATCTTCCAGGGCCAGCCCGAGGGCGGTGGCATCTATGCCTTCCAGCAGGCCGAGACCTGGGCCGGCTTCGTCGCCAAGGTCGGCGACTTCTGGTTCGGTGACGGCCGCGTCGGCCGGCCCGACCAGGCGACCCTGGACGCTGCCGCCTGGCTGTGGCGGCAGGACGATGCCGCCAACGCCGACCAGAACGATGCCGGCCGGCCGCGCCTGCCGGCTGCGTACGAGGCGAAGAGCTGCTATGTCTTCGGCGTGGCGCGCAACACGCCCTGCGGCGTGCGCGAGCAGGATGGCCGGCTGAAAATGGTGGGCACGACCCGCGGTGACGGCACGGTGACCTGGGAGTCGGGCCGCATCGGCGGCATCGGCAGCTTCTATTACATGCCGGCCGAGCATGGCGACCTGCCGGCCACCAAGGAATACTTCCCGGCCATTGCCGAGCTGCTGGCCTCGGGCGCCACCGCCAAGTTGTCTGTCACGCCGCCGGCGCTGCGGGCGATCGAGCAGCCCGAGCCGGTGGGCTACGACGCCGGCCCGCCGGTGGCCGACGACCCCGACGCGCTGGAGCGTGGCCTGATGGGCGGCTCGCTGCGCAACCGCGTGCCGCCGCGACCGCGCCGCCGGCTCGAGGTCTCGGTCAAGGCCATGGACCTGCGCTTCCTGTCCGAACCCATCCTGGTCGGCACCTACGAGCAGGACCCGATCGCCGGCCCGCAGGGACTGATAGACCGCGAGCTGCTGGCCGGCGATCTGAGCGAGCGCCACACGCTGGGCCTGTACGCCGGCCCGCGCGGCACGGCCACCGTGGTGCTGCGCGTGCCCAGCGAGATCGAGCGCCAGCGTGGCACGCTCAGCGGTGCGATCGTCACCGGCCTGGGCCAGTACGAGGGAGCGCTGAGCCTGGCCGACCTGACCGAGGCGGTGCGCACCGGCGCGCTGCGCTACCTGCTGCAGGTCATCGACGTGCTGGGCAAGGCCGAGCGCGAGGTCTCGCTGGCCAGCCTGCTGCTGGGTTACAACTCCTCGGCCAATCTGTCGGTCGACGCCTCGGTCGAGGCCCTGGTGCGCGGCGTGATGGAGGCCAATGCCAAGTTCTACGAGACCACAAGGCTGAACATCCGCATCGCGCGGCTGAGCATCGTCGAGCTCTACCTCGATACCGCCATCAGCGCCGCCTACGCGCTGCGCCACCTGACGCCGCGCCTGACCGCACAGGCGGCCAAGCAGGGCACCTTGCTGATCTGCCGCGGCGAGCTCGACCAGGGCGAGGGCGTGCGCCAGCGCCTGTTCGACAGCCGCAGCTCCAGTTACTGGCCAAGGCTGATCGTCACCGATGCCGACCGCAGCGAAGAGCAGTGTGCGCCCGATTGCACGTTGCCCGGCACAGCCGGTGAGGCCAGCGCGCCGACCCTGATCGCCGACCGGCTGCGCTTTCTGTACGTCGGCCAGCGCGCCCGCGCCGAGTCGGTGGTGCAGCAGCGCCAGCCGGGGCTGATCGAGAAGCTGGTGCGCCAGCAGATCCATGACAAGACCTGGAACCCGGACTTCGGCCGCATGCTGTTCCAGCTGATGGTGCCGCATGACTTCAAGGATTCGGCACGCCAGTTCGACCGTGTCGTGCTGGTGGTCGATGCCGCCACCGCCAATCTGCCCTGGGAGCTGATGCTGGCCGACGACCCCAGCCGCGCCGACGACGACAAGCGCCCGCTGGCCCTGCGCACGGCCCTGGTGAGGCAGCTGTCGTCGCTGCGCTTCCGCCGCCATGTGCGGCAGAGCATGGAACGCACGGCGTTGGTCATCGGCAATCCGTCGGTGCAGGGCTTTGCCGCGGCCTTTGCCGGCGTGCCGGGGGTTGCCGCAGACCCACCCAATCTGGCCGGCGCACAGGCCGAGGCCGAGGCGGTGGTCAGCGTGCTGGGCAGCATGGGCTACGAAGTCGAGCGGGTGATTGGCAGCCAGTGCGGTGCCAGCGAGGTGCTGGCCGCGCTGTACCGCCGGCCCTGGCGCATCCTGCACATCTCGGCCCACGGCATCTTCAATCTGCGCCACGGCGACGGGCGCATGCGCAGCGGCGTCGTGCTGTCCGACGGCCTGCTGATCACCGCGGCCGAGATCGCCGCGATGGAGCTGGTGCCCGAGCTGGTGTTCCTGAACTGCTGCCACCTGGGCCAGGTCGACATGGGCCGCGACGGCAACAAGCTGGCCGCCAGCGTGGCGCGCGAGCTGATCGATGTCGGCGTGCGCTGCGTCGTCGTCGCCGGCTGGGCGGTCGACGACGAGCTGGCGCGGCTGTTCGGCCAGACGTTGTATGCCCAGCTGCTGCTGCGCCGCCGCAGCTTCGGCGACGCCGTGTTCCACGCCCGCCAGGCGACCTGGGAGGCGAATCGCGACGACATCACCTGGGGCGCCTTCCAGGCCTATGGCGACCCGGGCTGGCTGGCCGAGCCGCGCGCCGACGGCGGTGACGCCGGCGGCCAGGGCGGGCAATACGTGTCGCCCGAGGAGGTGCTGGACGAGTTGGCCCGCGTGCGCGCCGATCTGTCGCGTCAGCGCGAACGCCTCAGCGAGCGCGAGGTGCGTGCCCGTGCCGATGCGGTGGAAGCCTGCCTGACGCAGCGCTGCCCACCCGGCTGGCGCAGCCTGCCTCAGCTGCAGTCGGCGCTGGGCGCGACCTGGCGCGATCTGGGCCAGTGGGAGAAGGCGCGAGATGCCTACGTCGCCGCGATCCAGGCCGATGACCGTATCGGCCAGGTGCCGATACGCGACATCGAGCAATTGGCCAAGGTCGAGGCCTTTCTCGGCGAACAGCGCGCCGAGGCCGAGCTGAACACGGACCAGACGCCGGCCGCCGGCGAGCGCGGCATGGATTTGCTGAATCTGGCGCTGCGCCGGCTCAGGGGCCTGGACGCCCTGGTCTCGGCCCGCGCCGCCGAGGCCAGCGAAGCCGAGGTCATCGCCACCATCGCCCGCGCGGCGCTGCGCGGGGGTGTCTACAAACGCAAGGCCAGTGTGGCGGCGCGCCAGCTCTTGCGCGGCGGCCTCGCTGCGAACGAGCAGGATGAAGCCCGCGACGCGATGACGAGGGCGCTGAACGATGGCGTGAGCGCCTACGCCAGCGCCGAGGGACACCCCGGCGCCGGTCGCTTCTCGCCTTATCTGGCATTGAACCGCCTGGCCCTGGACGCGCTGACAGACTGGCCCAGCCCGGGCGACCGCGACGCCTCGATCGCACTGGCCCAGCAATGCCAGCAGCGCGCCGTGCAGGGCTTTGCGCGCAACCCCAATCTCTGGGATGCGGTGATGCAGGCCGACGCCCTGCTCGTCGAGCGCCTGCTCGACGGCAGCCTGGGCCTGCCTGGCGAGGCCGGCCACACCCGCTTCGACGAATTGGCCCGCGCCTACGACACGGTGCTCAGCAATATCAGCGTCAAGGCCAGTCAGGTCGATGCCATGGTCGCGCAGATGGAGCTGCTGTCGCGGCTGTGCGATGCGCTGTCATTGACACAGTTCGGTAACGAAACCCTGGCCCTGATGGCCGAACGGCTGATGGCCCTGCTGCAGCGCCTGCAGCCGGGCCATGCGCCGCGGGACGACAGGCCGGCGAGGGCGCCCGCTGTCGAGGCTGCCGTTGCCGCGGCGACGCCGCGCAAGAGGGCTCGCAAGCCGGTGGCGAAGGCGCCGAAGAAGATGACGGCAGCGACGAAGCGGAGCAGATCGCGCTGAAGGCCGATCAGCCGGGTCCGGCCGGCTGCTCGAAGGCGATCAGATTGCCATCCGGGTCCTGCGCCACGAACCAGCGCGTGCCCCAGTGCGTCGCCTCGGGGGCGAACAGGGCGGCGCCTCGCTGGTGCAGCTGCGCATGGCGCCGGTCGAGATCATCCACCTGCAGATGCAGGGTCGGGCGGGTGCCGTTGATGCCGTGGGATTGGGATTTGTCCGCCGCGTCATGGGCCTCGGCCAGCACGATGCGCACCGCGCCGGTGCCCAGCGAGGCGCCCCGGGGCTGGCCGTTGTCGCCCCAGACATACTGCAGCGGCCAGCCGAGGGCGTCACGGTAGAAGGCCAGCGAGGCATCAAAGCTGCCCGGACGGACAAACACATGGTCGAAGCGATCGTAGGGCGCCACGACCACCGGGTTGGCGGGTGCTTCGTCGGCCGTCCGGTGCGACTTGCACCAGGCGAGCGCGTCTTCCAGCCGGTCGTCGCCCCAGAAGACTTCACCATCGGCCACAAAGCTGGGTGAGCCGAACAGGCCCAGCGAGCGGGCAGCATCGGTCTCGGCGGCATAGCGCGCCCGTACCGCTTCGCTGTTGGCGCGGGCCAGCACGGCCTCGGCATCATGGCCCAGATCGGTGAGCAGGTCGCTGAGCGTGGCCACATCGCCCGGGTCTTGCTTGCGCCAGAACCACAGCCGGTAGGCCGCCTGGCTGAACTCGGGGCACCAGCCTTCGATGGCCGCCAGCGTGGCCACGCGGTTGGCCAGCTCATCCGCATCGATGGGGTAGGGCGGCGCGCCGCTGAAGGGCAGGCGCAGCTGCTGGGCACGGCGTTCGATGTCGCGCCACATATAGGCCATCTTGACCGGCTTGCCGACGAAGGGGCTGTTGTTCTGCTCGCGCATCAAGGTGCGCACGCTGAAGGGCCGCCAGTTCAGCACCACCCCCTCGCGCTCTGCCAGGGCCTCGGCGCGCAGCACGCTCAGATAGCTGTAGGTGCTGCCGAGGAAAAAGAAGAAGTCGAGCTGTGCGGGCATCCGTTCCTCCTGTTGGCGCCGGGCGCTTCAGTATCGTTTGACCACCGGGCTGGCGCGCTGGGGCGGCTCGTAGTCGGCGGGCCAGTAGTCGGTGAGCCGGGTGATTGTGCCCTCGCCGAGCTCGAAGAAGGTGATGCCGGTCATCTGCTCGGTGGGGGTGATGAAGTTGATCACGGTGACGGCCGAGTGCGCGTCAGCAATGGACTGCACGATCTCGACCCGCCAGATGCCGGGCCAGGTGCGGAAGAACTCGACGAAGTCCTCCCGGCCGCGGACGCGCTCGCGGGTCTGCGGCACCTCGTAGACCAGATCGGTGCTCAGCAGGGCGGCGAAGGCCTCCCAGTCGGCGGCGTTGGCCGTGCTCCAGAAGCGTTCGACCAGGGACAGGTTGTGCGTGTTCATGGCAGGGGCTTGTTCAAGATCATCTCGATTCTGCGTCGCAGCCGGGCGGCCATTTCGACGTTGTGCTCGGCTTCCGCGCGCTGGGCCTGCAGATGCAGCCAGGCCAGCAGCGGGCGGCTCCAGCCCTGGGTCGAGGCGGTGTCGGCGGCCAGGCCATACAGTGCGGGCTCGGCGCGGCCGCTGCGCAGCAGCACGCCGGCGGCAACCAGGCGCGACAGCGGGTCGGCCATGGCCGCCAGCGCCGCTGTGCCACCACTGGCCAGCTCGCGCTGCGGGCTGGGCAGCAGGGCCGCATCGGCCGCCGTGGCCTTGCCGGCCAGGTAGTTGGCATAGGCGCGCTCGGCCGGCTGGGCGTCCTGGGCCAGCGCCGCGAAGGCCGGGCAGTCGTCGAACTCCAGGCTGGCGACGCGGGCGGCACAACGCATCAGCTCGGCCCGGGCCAGCAGATCGGCGCGGCCGGTGCGCGCCAGCTCGGCCCGGGCGCGGGCAAACTCGGCCGTCTCGACCCGGCTGTTGCCGCTCAGATAGGCCTCGGTGCCACGCTCCAGCGAGGCCTTGGCATTCATCTGCCAGTCGGGCGGGGGCGGGCCGCTGGCGCAGCCGGCCAAAACCAGGACTGAAAGCAGCGCAGGCAGTTTGATCATGGCAACTTGATCTCGGTATCTCGGGCGAAGGGCCAGCGGCGGTTCACCTCGCCCACCAGGTGTTCGACCTTGCGCAGGCTGGACTCGACCTCGGCGCGCAGGGTGCCCAGGTCGGCGGTGGCGGCGCGGGTGTTGCTGGCAATGCCCTGGGCCTCGACCAGTACGGCATCGACCTTCTTCAAGCTCGTGCGCGCGTCGGTCAGCAGGGCATTGAGTTGCTGCACGCTGACCTGCCCATCGCGCAGCAGGCCGCGCTCGCCGAAGACCTGTGCGTCGGCCTTGCTCACCAGGCCGTCGGTCTTCAGCGCCAGGCCGTCCAAGCGGGCGAGCAGGGTGTTGGTGCGGTCCAGGGTGGTGATGATCTTGCTGGCGTCCCTGTCGCTGCCCAGCAGCGCACCAAGCGCCCCGCTGGGGCCGTTGAGCCGGGCGGTGGTGGCCTGCAGGCTCTGCAGGCTCTGGTTCAGCGGCGAGTCGTCGGCCGTCATCGAGCCCAGATGCGTCAGCAGATCGCGCAGGCTGGCCATCAGGCGCGGGATCTCGGCCGCCGCGTCGCCGCTCAGGACCTTGCGGACGGCACCATCGGCCAGCGGCGGGTCGGTGAGGATGCCGCTGAAGGCGCGCAGCTTCGGGCCACCGACCAGGCCGCTTTCCATCGTGAACACGCTGGACTCGCGCAGCCAGCGGGCGTCCTTGACCGGCACGTAGACGACGATGCGGGCATTGCCCTCGTTGGACAGCTCAATGCGGTTGACGCGCCCCACCGGGAAACCGGCAAAGCTCAGGTCCATGCCGACGACCACGCCCTCGGCATGGTCGGCCACCAGCACCAGGGTCTGGGTGCGCTCGAAGGCGCCGCGGGCATAGAGCACGAAGACCGCCGCCGCCGCGATCAACAGCAGCACGCCGGCCATCAACAGCCTGGCCTTCAGGTCGAGGTTGGCGACCGGCGGAGATTCAACAACAGGTTCGGATTCGAGGGGCATGGCTCAATAGTAGTTGCCGACCAGGGACAGCAGCTCGATCATCAGCACCACGGCCAGCAGCCGCGCGAGATGGTTCAGGTCGGCGCCGGGGGCACCGTCGCGGGCGCCGGGCCGCATCGGGATCACCGCCACGGCCAGGCTCAGCAGCAGGGCCTTCAGGGCGAAGATCAGCACGATCACCGGGCCGAAGACCTGGCCGACGCCGCGCACAAAGCCGGCCAGCCCCCAGGTCGAGAAGCCGTAGAGGTTCAGATAGGTCAGCAGCAGGGTGATGGTGGCGGCCAGCAGGGTCAGCGTGATGGCCGCGAACACACCGGCCAGCGCGCTGGGCAGCACGGCATCGCGTAGCGGGTCCAGCCCCTGGGCGAACTGGGCCTTGTGCAGGCCGCGGGCACGCATGGCCCGCACCTGCTCGGCGGCCGGCATCGTGTAGCGCACGGCGGCATAAAGCGCGGCCGACAGCGGTATCAGCTCCAGCACCAGGGTGCGCACCAGCACGTCCAGCGCATAGCCCGACAGGCCGTAGCTCTGGGCCGTGGCCAGCACGATGCGGATGATCACCTGCGCCACCAGGGCGGAGCCCAGGCCGAAACCCAGCAGCAGCGGCATCGTCGCGGCATAGGCCTGGTGCAGCATCAGCCGGCGCTGCGAGCGCCGCCAGCTCGACGGCGACAGCGCCAGCACCGCCAGCCGCGCACCGAACAGCAGCAGCTGCCACCAGCCGGTCAGCCATTGCTGCACCGCTTGTAGCGTGGGCTGGTCAGGGGCACGGGACGGTTGGGGCATGGGGCAGTATGGGGCAAGCTGCGACCCCGGCAACGACTCAGATCCGCTGGCCCTGTGTCGATGACTCGATCCACTTGGCCAGGCGCGATGGCCGGGTATCGGCGCGCTTCGCGAACCATGCGGCGAAGTCGGCCGGCGTCTCGAGGAGGACCGGCATCGCCTCAGTTGACGAACTGGACATCGTCCCTGGCTTGCGGCGGAATCTTGATCGCGATGGCCTTGACCGGCCCGCTGCTGACCAGGGTGCCGCCATGGGCCGTGCCCTTGGGGATGATGATCAGGGTGCCGGGCTTGAACTCCTTGCGCTCGCCGCCCAGCCACATTGCGCCGCTGCCCTCGATGATGTACTGGATCTCATCGGTCTTCGGGTGGATGTGCTTGGCGACGTTGCCGGACTGGATGCCGATCGTGGCGTTGTCGGTGACCACCAGGCCTTTGGCATTCATCTCGGGATTGGGTGTGGCCGGAAGATCGCCGTGCTTGAGGCTCGTCAGGTCGATCATCATCGGCGCCAATGGCACGGCCTGGGCCTGTGCCTCGGGCAGCAGATGATGGGCCAGCGGCGCGACGACGATGCCCGCGACGAAGGCGCCGGCGATGGCAAGGCTGAAAACGGCAGTGCTGTGGCGCATGGGAGGCTTCCTCTGGGGTGGGTGGGAAAAGTATGCCTTGCCCTTGCGGCCGCAGGCTCAGGGTTTACAGCGCCAACAGCTTCTGGAATGCCCGGTTCTCGTAGGAGTTGCCCTGTATCGTGTAGCTGGTGAGACCGATGTCCCGATAGCCCTGGGTCGGATAGAAGGCGCGGGCGGCCGTGTTGCCAGACCAGGTCGTCAGCCACAGGCTGCTGGCGCCCTTCGAGCGTGCCAGCGCCTCGGCGCGGCCCAGCAGCTCGCGGCCCAGGCCCCTGCGCTTGAAGTGGCGCTGCACATACAGGCGCACCAGCTCGGCGGCGCGGGGCAGGGCCTCGTGGGGTGGCGCGCGGTCCAGCGTGAGCTCGGCGAAGGCGATCAGATGGCCGGCGCGCTCAGCCAGGATGAAGCTCGTGCCGGGGTCCTGCAGGCGCCGGGCAAAGGCCTCGGGTGCGTAGACTTCCAGCGTCTCGCGGGCCAGATCGGGGCGCATGCCGTTCAAGGTGTAGGTGTCGAGAAACACCTGCATGGCCAGCACGGCGATGCACAGGGCATCGTCTGGGCCGGCCAGGCGATATTCGACGGTCGGTTCGCTCAAGCCTGCCTCAGATGCCAAGCCTTGGGTCGGGTGAAGGTGCTGATGCCGTAGGTGGACAGGGTCAGGCCGACGCCGGAGTCGCCATGGCCCGACCAGGGCAGGCGGGGGCTGACGCGGTCGCAGCAGTTCCAGTACACGGTGCCGGCATTGACCTGGGCCAGCAGCGCCTTGGCGGCCGCCTCGTCGCGGCTGAACACGCCGGCGGTGAGTCCGTAGCGGGTGTCGTTCATCAGGCGCAGGGCCTCGGCATCGCCGGCCACCTTCTGGATGCCGATGATGGGGCCGAAGCTCTCCTCGCGCATCAGCTCCATCTCGTGACTGACCTCGGTGAATACGGTTGGAGCGAACCAGTTGCCGGGGCCGGGCAAAACATGGCCCCCGGTGCGCAGCGTGGCGCCACGGGCCTTGGCGTCGGCCACCTGGCGCTCCAGCAGGGCCAGCTGCGGCGCGCGAGTGATGGCGCCGATATACGTGCCGGCGTCCAGCGGATCACCCTGCTTGAACGTGGCCACCGTGGCCAGGAAGTGCTCGACGAAGGCATCGTGCAGGCTCTCGTGCACATAGATGCGCTCGACCGAGCAGCAGCTCTGGCCGGTGTTGTACATCGCGCCATCGGCCAGCGACTCGGCGGCGACCTTGGGGTCGGCGTCGTGGCGCACATAGGTCGGGTCCTTGCCGCCCAGCTCCAGCTGCAGCTTGATGTTGAAGCGCCCCGCCACGGCCTGCGAGATGCGTGCGCCGGTGCCGTAGGAACCGGTGAAGAACACGCCGTCGATGTCTTGCGCCAGCAGCGCCTCGCCCACCGGCCCGGCGCCGACCAGGGGCACGAACACATCGTCGGGCACGCCGGCCGCATGCAGCAGGCGGGCGATGTGCAGGCCCGTCAAGGTGGCGAACTCGGAGGGCTTGTAGAGCACCACATTGCCGGTCAGCAAGGCCGGCACGAACACATTGGCGCCGACGAAGAAGGGGTAGTTCCAGGCCGAGATATTGGCGATCACGCCCAGCGGCGCGTGGCTGATCTGCTCCGTCATGCCGCCGTCGGCGAACACCTGTTCGGTCTGCAACGCCTGATCCACCTGGGCGAGGAAGAAGTCTATGCGGGGCAGCAGCCCATTGAGCTCGTTGCGGGCCTGGGAGATGGGCTTGCCCACCTCGCTGGTCAAGGTGGCAGCCAACTGATCGATCTCGGCCACCAGGCCGGCGCGAAAGCGGGTGATGGCGGCGACGCGTTCGCTCAGCGGCCTGGCAGCCCAGGCGGGTTGGGCCGCGCGGGCCGCAGCGGCCTTGCGGGCCACGCTGGCGGCGTCATCGGCCGGGATCTCGGTGATCAGCGCACCGGTGGCGGGGTTGTGGATGGCGAGAGTGCTCATGGGTGTTCCTGTTGGGCCGGATCGCGCCTGCGGGCGACGGCGGCCAGATAGTCTTGCAGCAGTGCGGCGTCGTTCAACACGCTGGTGTCTGCGGGGTCATGGAATTCGGGGTGCCACTGCACGGCGGCCACGAATGTGGGGCCGGTCCAGCGAACCGCCTCAATCATGCCGTCGGCCGGGGCCGTGGCCTCGACGACGAAATCGGGCGCGAGGTCCTTGATGCCCTGATGGTGCACGCTGTTGACCTTGGCTTCTTGCTGCCCTTCATACAGCCCGGCCAGCCGCGTGCCGGGGCAGAAGCTGATTTGATGGAAGTTCTGGTCGTACAGCGCGGCGTCGCGATGGGTCAGAGCGCCGGGCTTTTGCGTGGCGATGTCCTGCAGCAGGGTGCCGCCGAAGGCCACGTTCAGCAGCTGCAGGCCGCGGCACACGCCCAGCACCGGTTTGCCGGCGGCGACGAAGGCCCTGGCCAGCGCGATCTCGTATGCATCACGGATGCGGTCGCCGCTCCACTGCGGCTTCAACGGCTCCTCGCCATAGCTGCCGGGCCAGACGTCCGAGCCGCCCATCAGCACCAGGCCGTCCAGCCACTGGGCGTAATCGGCGAGAGCGACGTCCGAGCGCTGGGTCGGCCCCTCGGGCGAGGGGATCATCACCGGCAACGCGCCACCGCTCATCAGCCAGTGCGGCACCGACTGCTCGATGTACTGCAGGGTCTTGCCGGTGAAGATGGGCCGGTCCGGATCGGCATGGAAGAAGCAGGCGGAAATGCCTATCTTAGCCCGGCCAGAATTGGAGTCTGACCCCATTTACATGGCCTCCTGGAAGAGCCGCTGGAAGTCGGCGGCGCTGCAGGGCCGGGGGTTGGTCTGGTGGCAGATGTCGGCGGCAGCGATCTCGACCAGGCGGGGCAGGTGTTCGGATTTGACACCGTGATCAGCCAGGCGGGTGGTGATGCCTATGCTGCGCTTCAGTTGCTGCAGCCAGGGCACGAAGGCGCTGGCACCACCGCTGATGCCGGCCACGTGGGCCAGCTCGGCGAACTTGGCTTCTGCGGCCTCGAAGTTCCAGGCCAGCACGGTGTCCAGCATCAGCGCATTGGCCAGGCCGTGGTGCAGATTGTTGACGGCCCCCAGCGCGTGGGCGCAGGAGTGCACGGCGCCCAGATCTTTCTGGAAGGCGATGGCGCCCATCATCGAGCTCATCATCATGTCGCTGCGGGCGGCCAGATTGCCGGGTTCCCTGACGGCGGTGAGCAGGGCGCGGGCGGCGATGCGTGTGCCCTCCAGCGCGATGCCGTCGCACAGCGGGTGATAGGCCGGCGACAGATAGCTCTCGACGTTGTGCGTCAGCGCATCGATGCCGGTGGCGGCGGTGATGGCCGGCGGCAGGGCCAGCGTCAGCTCCGGGTCGGCGAACACGGCGCGGGCCAGGATCTTGGGGCTGAACACGGTGCGCTTGATGTGCGTGTCGTCCTCGGACACGACGCTCGACCGGCCCACCTCGGAGCCCGTGCCCGAGGTCGTGGGCAGGGCGATGAAGTAAGGCAGTTCCCCGCTGATGGACCGCACCTGCGGATGGTCCCAGACGTATTCGATGATGTTGCCTTCATGCGTGGCCGCCAGGCCGACGATCTTGGCCACGTCCAGCGCCGCGCCGCCGCCGAAGCCGATCACGCAATCGGCCTGGTGGGCGCGGTAGGCGGCGGCACCGGCCATCACCTGCGAGGCGGTCGGGTTGCCCATCACGCCATCGAACACGGCGACGTCAAGGCCGCCCAGATGGCTGCTGAACTCGGCCAGCACCGGCAGCGCGGCCAGGGCCTTGTCGGTGACGATCAGCGGGCGCTTCAGGCCCTGGCTCAGCAGATGCTCGGCCACCAGCTTGCGCGCGCCGGCGCCGAACAGGATGGCGGTGGGAAAGGAGAAACGGGTGATGCTCATACGGTAAGGCTCGCTCTCGATACGGGACGGAAATGGAAGACCGGGTCAGATGATCTCGAAATAGCGCTTCAGCTCCCAGTCGGTGACGCCATCCTGCCATTGTCGGTACTCCCATTCGCGGGTGGCGGCGAAATGATCGACGAAGGTGTCGCCCAGGAAGTCTCGCGCCACCTCGGAGCGCTTGAAGATCTGCGTCGTGTCCATCAGCGAGCGTGGCGCGCGCGGGATGTGCTCGGCCCCCTGATTGGTGCCGGTGATGGGCGGCGCGGTCAGCTTCAGTTCCTTCTCGACGCCATGCAGGCCGGCGGCGATCACCGCGGCCATGGCCAGATAGGGATTCACATCGGCGCCGGGGCAGCGGGTCTCAAGCCGGGTCGATTTGGGTGAGCCCGAGATGACGCGAAAGCTCGCCGTGCGGTTGTCGAATCCCCAGGTCGGCTTGACCGGTGCCCAGAAACCATCGACCAGGCGCTTGTAGCTGTTGATGGTCGGCCAGAACATCGGCGCGAACTCCATCAGGCATTGCACCTGGCCGGCCAGATAGCTCTCGAACAGCTGGCTCATGCCCTTGCTGGCCTTGCTTCGATGGGCATCGAAGAAGACGTTCTGCTTGCCGTCGGACAGGCTTTGATGGATGTGGCCGCTGCAGCCGGGGTAGTCCTTGCTCCACTTGGCCATGAAGCTGGGCATGATGCCGAAGCGCTGGCCGATTTCCTTGGCGCCGGTCTTGAACAGGATGGCTCGGTCGGCCTGCTCCAGCGCCTCGCTGAAGGCGATGGCCGCCTCGTAGACGCCCGGGCCGGTCTCGGTGTGCAGCCCTTCGATCGGCACATTGAAGGCCGCCATCTGGTCCATCAGCGCATTGAAGAACTCGCGGTTGCCGTTCATGCGCAACAGCGAATAGCCGAACATGCCCGGCGTCAGGTTGGTGGGGGCCACACCCTTCTTGTCGGCCCAGCTCTGCGGGGTTTCGAGGAAGTTGAACCATTCGAACTCCATGCCGGCCATGACCTGCAGGCCCAGGGCCTCGGCGCGCCTGAGCACGCGCTTCAGGATCTGGCGCGGGCACACCGGGAAGGGCGTGCCGTCGGCGTTGATGAATTCGCCAAGGAAGAAGGGCACGCCATCGTCCCAGGGCACATGGCGGGCGGTGTTCAGGTCGATGCGGGCCAGCGCGTCGGGGAAGCCATGCTGCCAGCCGGTGACCTCCGTGTTGTCGTAGCACTGGTCGCCCGAGTCCCAGCCGAACACGACGTCGCAGAAGCCGAAGCCGGATTCGGCCGCGCCGAAGAACTTGTCGCGGTGCAGCAGCTTGCCGCGCAGGACGCCGTCGATGTCGCTGACGGCGACCTTGACCTTGCCGGTGTTGCTGGCGCGCACGGCGGCCAGCGCCGGGTGCTCGGAGGGGGAGTTGCGTGTTGCCATCTGATCCTGCCCGTTTCAAGAGTGTGTACGGCCTTCACCCTGCCGGCGGCCGGCTCGCGGGTGGACGGATTGCAGTCGGAGTTTGGGCTTGCGCCCGGTGTTTGGCTATCCCATTTCGGTAACGCGCCGGACTCGGTGTAAATACTGCGCGGCGGCGAGCCCCATTCTCCGCACAATGGTCGGGTCATGAACCGTTCGCCCCCTGCCCAAGCCCCGACGCCCCCATTGCGGGCGGTTTCGTTTGCCGACGCCGATGAACAGGCGGCGGCGCTGTCCGGCTGGAATCAGTCCTATCTTCAGTTGCAGGCGGGGGGATTCCGTGGCGGCATCCGCAGCCTCGATCTCGGCGGCCTGCGCCTGTTCATCGAAGACCTGCAGGCCTCGGTGCTGCAGACCGGCTGCCTGGCCGAGGGCGTGCTGGCCCTGGGTGTGCCGCTGCGCAGCCGCGCGCCGGGCCTGTTCTGCGGCCGGCCCTGCGGCGAGGATGCGCTGCATGTGTTCTCGGGCCGCTCGGGTTTCGAGTTCCGCTGCGCCGGCGATCACCAGATGCTGGGCATTGAATTGACGGCTGGTGAGCCCGGCCTGAGCTTTGGCAGCCAGGCCGGCTTGCGCCATGCGGCACCCCATGGGCTGCGCAGCCTGCTGCTGAATGTGTTCGAGACGGCACAGGCCCGGCCCCAGTCGTTGGCCGAGTCCGCCGTGCGCGCACGGATGAGTGATGCCTTGCTGGACGGCATCAGCGCGCTCAGCGACGCGCCGACCGACCAGAACGCCTCGGCGGACAGCCACTGGCGATGGGTCAGCCAGGCCCGCGAGCTGATCGCCGCCGATCTGCAGCAGCCGCCGACGGTGGCCGGCCTCTGCGAGCAGCTGGGCACGAGCCGCCGCAGCCTGCAGCTGGCCTTTCAGCGCGTGCTGGGGGTCAGCCCCCTGGCCTATCTGCGTGCCGTCCGGCTGGGCGCCGCCCGGCGCGGCCTGAAGACGGCGGCATCGGTGACCGAGGCGGCCACCCAGCTGGGCTTCTGGCACTTCGGCCATTTCGCCAAGGACTACCAGGCGATGTTCGGCGAGCTGCCCTCACAGACACACCGGCGGCATCAGCCGCCGGCTTGACCGGGATCAGCTGGCGATACCCATCTCGGCCAGCACCTCGGCCACCGCATTGACCGCCTGCTGCATCTCCATGCGGCCGATGGCGCCTATGCAGCCGACGCGGAAGGTCTCCACCTGGGTCAGCTTGCCCGGATAGAGCAGAAAGCCCCGGTCCTTGGCCGCCTGGTAGAAGCGCTTGAAGTCATAGGCCGGATGCTGCGGCGCATGGAAGGTGACGATGATGGGCGCCTGCACCTCGGGTGCCAGAAAGGGCTTCAGGCCCAGCGCCTTCATGCCGTTGATCAGCGTCTGGTAGTTGTCGATATAGCGGGCCAGGCGGGCGGGCTGGCCGCCTTCCTCCCGGTACTGCTCCATCGCCTCGGCCAGGGCCACCAGCACATGGGTGGGCGGGGTGAAGCGCCACTGGCCGGTCTTCTCCATGTACTGGTACTGGTCGAACAGGTCCATCGCCAGCGACTGGCTGTTGCCTGCGCACTGCTCCAGCACCGCCTTGCGCAGCAGCACAAAACCCATGCCGGGCACGCCCTCCAGGCACTTGCCGCTGGCGGCGATCAGCGCATCGATGCGGCTGCTGCGGCAGTCGATGGGCAGGGCACCAAAGCTGCTCATCGCGTCGACGATCAGGCCCTTGCCGCGCTTCTCGCACACCGCCGCCACCTCGGGCAGCGGATTCAGCACGCCGGTGCCGGTCTCGCAGTGGATCAGTATCACGTGGGTGATGCTGGTGTCGGCCTCCAGCCTGGCCTCCAGCGCCTGCGGCGAGACGGGCGACTCCTCCGGGAACTCCAGCACCGTGGCCCGACGGCCCATCAGCTGGGTCAGCTTGGCGGCGCGCTTGCAGTAGGCGCCGTTGTCCAAGATCAAGACATGGCCCTCGCGCGGCACGGCGGTGGCCACCGCGGCCTCGACGCTGAAGGTGCCGCTGCCCTGCAGGGGCACGACGACATGACTGTCCTGGCCGTGCACCACGTCCAGCAGGGCGGCGCGCACCTTGGCGGTGACGGCGATGAAGTCACTGTCCCAGGAGCCCCAGTCCTTGAGCATGGCCAGCTTGGTGCGCAGGGTGGTGGTCAGCGGGCCGGGGGTGAGGAGGATGCGGTCGCGGTCCATAGGTGTCTCCGAATGGGGTCGATGTAGCCCGATGAAATCCGGGATGCAAAGCGGGTTCAAGCTCTCCAAGCCTGGGTGCGCTTGTTGACCAACCAGCCCAGCAGCATGAACAGCAGGGTGGCGGTGGCGCAGACGATGGCGATCAGCACCGCCATCGCGGCGGCGGCGCCGGTCTCGCCGGCCTCGTCGAGGTTCAGGATGGCGATGGAGGCCACCTTGGTCTCGGGCGAGTACAGGAACACCATGGCCGAGATCGTCGTCATCGCATTGACGAAGAAGTAGCGGGCGATGTCGATCAGGGCCGGCGTGCAGATCGGCAGGGTGACGCGCCAGAAGGTCGTGTAGAAGGGCACTTTCAGCGAAGCCGAGACCGACTCGAACTCGCCGTCCAGGGCCTTCAGCGCCGTCACCGCCGTCAGGTGGCCGGTGGTGTAGAAGTGGACAATGGTGGCCAAGGTCATCAGCGCCAGCGTCTGGTACATCCAGTTCAGCGGATTGCCGGGCTTGTTGAAGAAGAAGATATAGCCCAGGCCCAGCACCAGGCCGGGCACGGCCATGGGCAGCATGGCCAAGAGGCGCACAACGCCGCGCACGCTGTCCAGGCCCTTGGTCTTCTCCAGCATATAGGCGGCCACGAAGACCAGGGCCGTGCCGAACAGCGCCGTGCCGGCCGCCACCTTGAGGCTGTTGATGAATCCCACACCCACCTCGGCATCGACCAGGCCCATCACATAGTGGCGCCAGCTGGGGCTCAGGTCATAGGGCCAGAAGGTGGCGAAGGAAGCGAACACCGCCATGCCCAGCACGGCCAGTATCAGCAGCGAGCTGCCGGTGCAGTAGGCCGTCATCAGCGCATCGAAGACCGGCGCCTGCTTGGGCTTGTAGGGCACGGCGCGGGCGCTGAGCATGGCCGTCTGCTTGCGCTGGATGAAGTGGTCGACGCCAAAGGTCAGGAAGGCCGGCGTCAGCAGCAGCAGGGCGACGACGGCACCGCGCTGGAAGTCCTGCTGGCCTATCACCAGCTTGAACACATCGGTGGCCAGCACATTGAAGTTGCCGCCTATGACCTTGGGAATGCCGAAGTCGGTGATGACCAGGGTGAAGGTCACCAGACCGGCCGAGATCAGGCCGTACTTGGCGCCGGGCAGGGTGATGGTGAAGAACTTGCGCCGCGCCGAGGTGCCTAGAGCATCGGCGGCCTCGTACAGCCGCGCATCGGCCAGGCTCAGTGCGGTGATCAGAATCATCAGCGCATGGGGGAAGACGCTGAACACCTCGGCCAGCACGATGCCGGTGGGGCCGTAGATCTGGTCTATGCCCGCGGCGGTGAGCCAGCCCTTCAGCACGCCCTGGTTGCCGAACCAGTAGATCAGCGAGATGGCCGACAGCAGCGAGGGCGCCAGCAGCGGCACCAGGGTGATGGTGCGGAACAGCGGCTTGAAACGCATGCGGCTGCGCGTCAGCGCGTAGGCGAACACAAAGGCCAGCGGCAGCGTGATCAGCGTGACAAGACCCGACACCCAAAGGCTGTTCCACAGCGAGTCGAGCAGGGCCGGCGTCTGCGCGTAGGCGATGAAGTTGGCCAGGCCGACGTACTTTTCGCTGGCGTCCTGCACCGACTGCAGCAATATCGTCAGCAGCGGTGCGGCCAGAAAGGCCAGCAGCAGCGCCAGCACGAACAACAGCGTCAGATGCGCGATGCGCTCGCTCCAATGCGTGCGCTGCCGCACCTTGGGCAGCAGGGGATTCAGGCTGGCGCTCATTGGAAGACCCGCATCCGCTCGGGCAGCAGCCGCAGCGGCAGGCGGCCGCCCACCTCCAGCTGCTGCTCGGCCAGGAAGTTCAGCGACAGATAGACCGTCAGCCGGTGCTCGCCCAGGGCGGCGCTCTTCACCCGCACCAGGCAGAACGAACCCATGAACTCGATCTTGTCGATTTCGGCATCGAACACATTCGAGTCGCCCGGCGCGATAGGCCGCGCCAGCACGTCCTCGGGGCGCAGATAGATCTTCACCTCATGGCCGCCGGAGCCATTGATGCCGCCCTCATGCCGGCACTCGAAACTCTGCTCGCCGATGCGCACCCGCCCCGGGCCTTCCAGCCGTGCGGGCAGGGCATTGATGCGGCCCACGAAATCGGCCACGAACAGCGAGCTCGGATCGCGATACACATCCATCGGCGTGCCGACCTGCTCGATCGCGCCATGCTTCATCACGACGATGCGGTCGGCCACCGACAGCGCCTCTTCCTGGTCGTGGGTCACCATGATGGTGGTCACGCCCAGCTTGCGCTGCAGGCTGCGTATCTCCTGGCGCAGGCGCACGCGCTCCAGCGCGTCCAGCGCCGACAGCGGCTCGTCCAGCAGCAAGAGACCCGGCGCGGTGGCCAGCGCCCGGGCCAGCGCGATGCGCTGCTGCTGGCCGCCCGACAGCTGGCTGGGGTATTTGGCTTCGCTGCCCGGCAGGCCCACCAGCTTGACCAGTTCGGTGACGCGTTCGCGTATCTGGGCCCGTGGCTGGCGGCGGTTGACCAGGCCATAGGCCACGTTGTCGGCCACGCTCAGGTTGGGGAACAGCGCGTAGGACTGGAACACGATGCCGTAGTCACGCTCGGCCGGTGGCAGCAGCGAGATATCGCGGCCGGCCTGGGTGATGGTGCCGGCGCTCTGCACCTCCAGCCCGGCGATGATGCGCAAGAGCGTCGTCTTGCCGCAGCCCGAGGGGCCGAGAAAGCAGATGAACTCGCCCTTGTGGATGTCGAGATTGACGCCCTGCAGGGCGGTGAAGGCGCCGAATTCCTTGCGTATGCCGGACAGGCGCAGATAGGGTTCTGGGTTCAAAGGGCGGGCCTTGAAAAGCAAGAAACAATGCAATGAACAAAGGCGTAGCCGGTATGGCGGCCACAGGCCACCATCCGGGCTACTTACACCAGGCGAAGAAACTTACTTCTTGGGCTCGGACTTGGCGTTGTAGCGCTTGGTCCATTCGGCCAGGATGCGCTCGCGGTTGTCGGCGGCCCAGTCGAAGTCCATCTTCACCAGGCGCTGCTCATAGTCCTTGGGCACATTGGCCAAGGGAGCGGCCACGCCCGGCTGGGCGGTGATGGCGAAGTTCTTGCCATACAGCAGCATCGCGTCCTTGCTCGAGGCCCAGTCGGCCAACTTCTTGGCGGCGTCCAGCTTCTTCGTGCCCTTGTGGATGGCGAAGGCCTCGATGTCCCAGCCCAGACCTTCCCTGGGGAAGATCAGCTCCATCGGCGCGCCCTTGGCCTTGTTGGCATTGGCGCGGTACTCGAACGAGATGCCGGCCACGAACTCGCCGGCCGCTGCCATATTGCAGGGCTTGGAGCCTGAGTGGGTGTACTGGGCAATGTTCTCGTGCAGCTTGTCCATGAACTCCCAGCCGCCGCCCTTGCCGTCCTTGTCACCCCACAGCGTCAGCCAGGCGGTGACGTCGAAGTAGCCAGTGCCCGAAGAGGCCGGGTTGGGCATCACGACCTGACCCTTGAACTCGGGCTTCAGCAGGTCTTTCCAGCTGGTCGGCACCGGGATATTGCGCTTCTTGGCCTCGACGGTGTTGAAACAGACGGTGGCGCCCCAGATGTCCATGCCGAACCAGGCCGGTGGGTTCTTCTTGTCACGGTACTGACTCATGATCGCGTCAAGATTCAGCGGGCGGTAGGCCTCCAGCATGCCTTGCTTGTCCATCAGGGCCAGGCTGGTGGCCGCCACACCCATCACCGCATCGGCCTGGGGGTTGGCTTTTTCGGCCAGCAACTTGGCGGTGATGACGCCGGTGGAGTCGCGCACCCAGCGGATGTCGATGTCGGGGTAGGCCTTGTTGAAGCCTTCCTGGTAGGCCTTGAGCTGGTCGGTCTCCAGTGCGGTATAGACCAGCAACTGGGTTTTTTGAGCCTGGGCTGCGCTCGCGATGACCAGCAGGGCGGCCAGCGTGATCAGCTTCTTGTAACCCGGTGTCAGCATGGGAAAACTCCTAGCGGTGTTGTAGTGGGACAGAGAAACAGCGAGCGTGCCAGTGCGTCATGACAAGGCCGTGACGCGAATCTATGCTTGACCACAATTGACTGTCAATCGTATTTTCCAGATTGTTGACAATTTACATTCCATCCGATTCAATCCAGTGCATGAACATGGACCCTCACCACAAGATCGCCCTGTTGCAGTCCAGTTCGCTCACCACCGTGGTGCAGCAGGAGATCGAGCGCACCATACTGAGCGGTGAGCTGGAGCCGGGCGCCAAGCTGATCGAGGCGGCGCTTGCCGAGCGCCTGGGCGTGTCGCGCGGGCCGGTACGCGAGGCCTTTCGCATGCTGGAGGAGGCCGGCCTGGTGCGCCAGGAGAAGAACCGCGGCGTGTTCGTGCGCCACATCCCGCTCGACGAGGCGATGGAAATCTTCGAGATGCGCGCGATGATGGACGAGGCGGTGGGCCGCAAGTTGGCCGCCGCCGTGACGCCCGAGCAGATGAAGCAGATGCGTGCCATGGTCGACGAGATGGAGCGCGCGGTGAAGGCCGGCGACGTCGATGCCTACCACCTGCTGAACCTGCAGTTCCATGATCGGCTGGTCGAGTTCTCCGGCAACCGCAAGCTGATTGCGCTGTACCGCAAGCTGATCAACGAGCTGTCGCTGTTCCGCCGTCTGAACCTGTCGGATGGCAAGCAGCTGCCGCAGTCGGCCCAGGAGCACCGCGCCATCCTGAAGGCGATTGCCTCGGGCGACCCCGATCTGGCCGGCCAGGCCATGCGCGCCCATGTGCAGGACAGCAAGGCGCGCACGCTCAAGAACAACAGTCACCACACCGAGATCGCGGCTGCGCCCAAGCGCCGCGCCCCAGCCAAGAAAGCAAACCCAGCATGACGATTGAAGTCAACCAGCGCAGCTACAAGCTGCCCAGCCACCCGACCGTGGTGGTCTGTATCGACGGCTGCGAGCCCGACTACTTCGCCCAGGCCGTGGCCGCCGGCGACATGCCCTGGCTCAAGCACACCTTGCACGATGACACGGCGCTGATCGCCGACTGTGTGATCCCCAGCTTCACCAACCCGAACAATCTGTCCATCGTCACTGGCGCACCACCCTCGGTGCACGGCATTTGCGGCAACTATCTGTTCGACGTGGAAAGCGGCACCGAGGTCATGATGAATGACCCGAAATGGCTGCGCGCACCCAGCATCCTGGCGGCGCTGTCCAAGGCCGGCAAGACCTGCGCGGTGATCACCGCCAAGGACAAGCTGCGCAAGCTGCTGGGCCATGGCATGCAGGGAGGCATCTGCTTCTCGTCGGAGAAGTCCGACTCGGTGACGATGGAAGAGAACGGCATTGCCGACGTGCTGGGCCTGGTCGGCCGGCCGGTGCCGGATGTCTACAGCGCCGAGCTGTCGGAGTTCGTGTTCGCCGCCGGCGTGCAGCTGATGCGTCAGCAGCGGCCCGATTTCATGTATCTCTCGACCACCGACTACATCCAGCACAAGCATGCGCCGGGCACGCCCGGGGCCAACGCCTTCTACGCGATGATGGACGGCTATCTGGCAGAGCTCGACGAGCTGGGCTGCGTGATCGTGCTCACGGCCGACCACGGCATGAACGCGAAGACGCGCATGGATGCCAAGCCCGATGTGATCTATCTGCAGGATCTGCTGGATGGTTGGCTCGGTGCGGCCGCCACCCGCGTGATACTGCCCATCACCGACCCCTACGTCGTGCACCACGGCGCGCTGGGTTCGTTTGCCACCGTCTATCTGCCGGCCGGCACCGATGCGCAGGCCTTGTGTGATCGCCTGCTGAAGCAACCTGGCATCGAGTTGACCCTGCCTCGCGCGGCCGCGGCCGTGCGCTTCGAGCTGCCGGCCGACCGCATCGGCGACATCGTCATCGTCTCCGAGCGCTCCACCGTGCTGGGCACCTCGGCCGCGCGCCACGACCTGACGGCACTGGAGGTGCCGCTGCGCTCGCACGGCGGTGTGTCCGAGCAGCGCGTGCCGCTGATCATGAACCGCAAGGCCCCAGGCCTGGACCCGCTGCGCCGCTGGCGCAATTTCGATGCCTTCGAGCTGGCGCTGAACCATGGGCAATGACATGCGTATTGAGTCGCTGCGCATAGGCGGCGAGAAGATCGGTGCCGACCGCCGCGGCGACCGCGTCATCGCCGTCCACAACCCCTACAGCGGCGCTGTCGTCGGAACTGTGCCGAAGGCCAGGCTGGAGGAGGTGCGGCAGGCCTACGAGATCGCCCACGCCTACAAGCCGAGGCTGACCCGCTTCGAGCGGGCCAACATCCTGAACAAGGCGGCGGCCCTGGTGCGCGAGCGCACGGCCGAGATTTCGGCGCTGATCACCGCCGAGGCGGGTCTGTGCGTCAAGGACTCGACCTACGAGGCCGGCCGCGTCGCCGATGTGCTGACCTTTGGCGCGATCGAGGTCCTGAAGGACGATGGCCAGACCTTCTCGTGCGACCTCACGCCCCATGGCAAGAAGCGCAAGGTGCACACCCTGCGCGAGCCGCTGCTGGGCGTGATCACGGCCATCACGCCGTTCAACCATCCGATGAACCAGGTGGCCCACAAGGTTGTGCCCTCAATCGCCACCAACAACCGCATGGTCTTGAAGCCATCGGAGAAGGTGCCGCTGTCGGCCCTGCTGTTTGCCGACATCCTCTATGAGGCCGGTCTGCCGCCCGAGATGCTGGCCGTGATCACCGGCGACCCGCGGGAGATTGCCGACGAGATGCTGACGAATCCGCATGTCGATCTGATCACCTTCACCGGTGGCGTGGCGATAGGCAAATACATCGCGTCCAAGGCCGGCTACCGCCGCGTGGTGCTGGAGCTGGGCGGCAACGACCCCATCATCGTGATGGAAGACGCCGATCTGGACGAGGCCTCGACCCTGGCCGTGCAGGGCTCGTACAAGAACTCGGGCCAGCGCTGCACTGCCGTCAAGCGGATGCTGGTCCATGCCAGCGTGGCCCAGCGCTTCACCGATCTGGTGGTGGACAAGACCCGGGCCTGGCGCTTCGGCGATCCGGCCGACGCCAAGCAGGACATGGGCACGGTGATCGACGAGGCGGCGGCGCGCTTCTTCGAGTCGCGGGTGGACGAGGCCATCGCCCAGGGCGCCCGGCTGTTGCAGGGCCACACACGCGTGGGTGCGCTGTTCGCACCAACGGTGCTGGACCGGGTCGATCCCCGCATGCTGCTGGTGCACGAAGAAACCTTCGGCCCGGTCTCGCCCATCATCAGCTTCGCCAACATCGACGAAGCGATCAAGATCAGCAATGGCACGGCCTATGGCCTGTCTTCGGCGGTGTGCACCAACCGGCTGGACTACATCACCCGTTTCGTCAGTGAACTGCAGGTGGGCACCGTCAATGTGCGCGAGGTGCCTGGCTACCGTTTGGAGCTGACCCCATTCGGGGGCATCAAGGATTCGGGTTTGGGGTACAAGGAAGGGGTTCAGGAAGCGATCAAGAGCTTCACGAACACCAAGACCTATTCCTTGCCCTGGTGACCGTTGAGTTGCCATTTGATCCCGAGAGCTGAATGCAACATTTGCTGAATTTGCTGGCTGCGATTGCCCTGCTGGTGTGGGGCACGCATATCGTGCGCACCGGGGTGCTGCGCCTGTTTGGCGCGAACCTGCGCCAGGTCTTGCGCCAGAGCGTCAGCAACCGTCTGTATGCGGTGCTGGCCGGCATAGGCGTGACCAGCGTCGTGCAGTCCAGCACAGCCACCTGCCTGATCGTGGCCTCCTTTGTCGGCAGCGGGCTGATCTCTACCGCCTCCGCGCTGGCGGTAATGCTGGGGGCCGATATGGGCACCTCGCTGATGGCGGTGGTGTTCTCGTTCGACCTGTCCTGGTTGTCGCCGCTGCTGATCTTCGTCGGCGTGGTGATGTTCATCTCGCAGGAGAAGAGCACCTCGGGGCGGCTGGGCCGGGTCTTGATAGGCCTGGGTGTGATCACGCTGGCGCTGCAGCTGATCGTCGGCGCGACCAAGCCGCTGACCGCCTCGCCGGCCGTGCAGACCCTGCTGAAGGCCCTGCCCAACGAAGTGCTGCTGGACATCGTCGTCGGCGCCGTGCTGGCCGTGCTCAGCTACTCCAGCCTGGCCATCGTGCTGCTCAGCGCGGCCCTGGCTGGCTCGGGCATCCTGCCGGCCACGGTGGGCCTGGGGCTGGTGCTGGGCGCCAATCTGGGCAGCGGCATTCTGGCCGTGCTCACCACCTCGCAAGCGAATATCGCCACGCGGCGCCTGCCGCTGGGCAATCTGCTGTTCAAGACCACCGGCTGCCTGATCGCCATACCGATGCTGCCGGCCGCCCATGTGCTGCTGCAGGAGTACATAGGCACCGTGCACCAGCAGGTGGTGGTGTTCCATCTGATCTTCAACACCGCGCTGGCCCTGCTGTTCATCTCCTTCACCGCGCCGGTGGCCTCGCTGCTGGAACGCTTCATGAGGGCGCCCGCTGCGCCGCCGTCCAGCCGCCCGCGTCATCTCGATCCCTTGGCCCTGGGCACGCCGTCGCTGGCCATCACCTGCGCCACCCGCGAGGCCCTGCACCAGGCCGATGTGGTCGAGACCATGCTGCGTGGCCTGCTGACGGTGATCAAGACCAATGACCTGGCCCTGGCCGAGCAGTTGCGCAAGATGGATGACACCGTCGATGAGCTGTATTCGGCGATCAAGTTCTACCTGACGCAGATCTCGCGCGAGGCGCTGTCCGAGAAGGAGGGCCGGCGCTGGGCCGACATCGTCTCGTTCACCATCAATATGGAGCAGATCGGCGACATCGTCGAGCGGCTGATACTCGACGTCGAGGACAAGGCGATACGCAAGAACCGCAAGTTTTCCGAGGCCGGCATGGGCGAGATCTCGCATCTGCACGAGCGCCTGCTGGCCAATCTGCGCCTCGGGATGAGCGTCTTCCTCGACGGCCATGTGCGCGACGCGCGCAAGCTGCTGGAAGAGAAAGCCCACTTCCGCGACCTCGAGCGCGAATACGCCAACTCGCACATCACGCGCTTGCAGGACCACACGGCGCAAAGCATAGAAACCAGTGCGCTGCACCTGGACATGATCAGCGACCTGAAGCGCATCAACGGCAATATCTGCTCGATCGCCTATCCGATCCTGGATGCCGCTGGGGTGTTGGCGCAGACGCGGATTCGACCTTCTCAACTCATGGGACTTGATGGAAGCTGATGGCTCTCACACTCTCCGACATCACCAAGCTGTTTCACGACAAAGGCGGCGAGCAATACAGCGGCGAGCCTGTCACCCAGCTGGAGCATGCGCTGCAAAGCGCCGAGCTGGCTGAAGGCGAGGGCGCCGACGACGCCCTGATCACCGCAGCCCTGCTGCATGACCTGGGCCACCTGCTGCACGACCTGGGCGACACCCCGTCGCTGCGCGGGGTCGATGATGTGCACCAGTATTTCGCGCTGCCCTTTCTGCGCGGCCTGTTCCCGGACCGGGTGCTCGACGCAATCAAGCTGCATGTCGATGCCAAGCGCTATCTGTGCGCCACCCGTGCCGGCTACTGGGAGGCCCTGTCGGCCGACTCCAAGCGCAGCCTGGTGCTGCAGGGCGGAGTGTTCGAAGGCGAGCAGATCACCGCCTTCGAGGGCCTGCCGCACGCGCAGGATGCCGTGCGTCTGCGCCTGTGGGACGACCTGGCCAAGCGGGCGGACCACCAGACCCCGTCGCTGGAACACTATATGAGCATCGCGCAGCGCTGCGCTCTGCGCTGATGGCTGCTCCCGAGTTATCCCTGACCTGGCCCATCGTGCTGCTGGTGCTGGGCGGGGCGGTGCTCCATGCTTCATGGAACGCCCTGGTCAAGTCCAGCGGCGACAAGGAGGTCGACACCTCGCTGGTGCACTTTCTCGGCGCTCTGGTGGCCCTGCCCATGCTGCTCTACACCGGCCCGCCGCCCTGGGCCGCCTGGCCCTACATCGCCGGCTCGCTGTTCATCCATATCGGCTACTACATCGCCCTGGTCGGCGCCTACAAGCATGGCGATCTGGGTCTTACCTATCCGATCATGCGGGGCTTTGCGCCGCTGCTGGTGGCACTGAGCAGCGGCTTCTTCATCGGCGAGGCGCCCACGGCCATGGCCTGGCTGGGCATTGCCGGGATCACGGCGGGCGTGGCCCTGGTGGGCCTGTCCAAGCCCGGCGAGGCCCTGCACCATGGCAAGGCCCTGGTATTCGCCTTCAGCAATGCAGCCATCATCGCCATGTACACCATCGTCGATGGCATGGGCGTGCGCACGGCCACCCAGGGCGGGGCGCTGGCCATGCAATACGTGCTGATGCTGTTCGTGCTCGACGGCATTCCCTATCCGACCCTGGTGCTGCTCCGGCGAACACCGCAGCAGCGCCGCGAGATCTGGGCCTATGCCAAGAAGCGCTGGCCGCTGGCCGCACTGGGCGGCAGCGCCTCGATAGGCTCCTACGCCATCGCGCTGTGGGCGATGACCAAGGCGCCGGTGGCTTCGGTCGCGGCCCTGCGCGAGACCTCGGTGCTGTTTGCCGCCGTGCTGGGCTGCTGGCTGTTGAAAGAGAAATTTGGCAGACAGCGCGCACTGGGCACGATGGTCATCGTGGCCGGGGTGATGGCGCTGCGTCTGGCCTAGGACAGGAAATCATGTCACTCCCGACCCACGCTCAAACCCTCATCATCGGCGGCGGCATCGTCGGCTGTTCGACCGCCTATCACCTGGCGCAAATGGGCCGCAGCGATGTGCTGCTGCTGGAGCAGGGGCGCCTGACCTGTGGCACGACCTGGCACGCGGCCGGCCTGGTCGGCCAGCTACGCCCGAATCGCAATATGACGCGGATGAGCCGCTACGGCATCGAGCTCTACAGCCGGCTGGAGGCCGAGACCGGCCTGGCCACCGGCTGGAAGCAGTGCGGCTCCGTCACCGTGGCGCGCACCGCCGAGCGTCTGCAGGTGCTGCGCAAGCAGGTCGGCCTGGCGCGGGGTTTTGGTGTCGAGTGCGAGCTGATCACGCCCGCCGAGGCCGGCGAGCTCTATCCGCTGATGCGTACCGACGACCTGCAGGGCGCAGTCTGGATACCGGGCGACGGCAAGGCCAACCCGGCCGATCTGACGATGTCGCTGGCCAAGGGCGCACGCAACCGTGGCGTAAAGATCGTCGAGGGCGTGGAGGTGCTGGACGTGCTGGTGGAGCAGGGCGCCAGCGGCCCACGCGTGGTGGGCGTCGTGACCAACCAGGGCGAGGTGCGCTGCGAGGTGCTGGTCAACTGCGCCGGCCAGTGGGCGCGCCAGCTGGGCGCCAAGGCCGGTGTCAATGTGCCGCTGTATTCGGCCGAGCACTTCTATCTGGTCACCGGCCAGATCCCGGGCGTGCATCCGATGCTGCCGGTGCTGCGCGACCCCGACGGCTACATCTACTACAAGGAAGAGGTCGGCGGACTGGTGATGGGTGGCTTCGAGCCGGTGGCCAAGCCTTGGAAGATGGACACCATTCCCGCCACCTTCCAGTTCGAGCTGCTGGGCGAGGACTGGGACCAGTTCGAGATCCTGATGACCAACGCCATGCATCGCACGCCCTGCCTGGAGACCGCCGAGATCAAGATGCTGCTCAACGGGCCGGAGAGCTTCACGCCGGACGGCAACTTCATCCTTGGCGAGGCACCCGAGCTGCGCAACTTCTTCGTCGCGGCCGGCTTCAATTCGGCCGGTATCGCCAATGGTGGCGGCGCCGGGCGCTTGATGGCCGAGTGGATCGTCGGCGGCGAAGCGCCCACCGATTTATGGGATGTGGACATACGCCGCTTCGGTCCGTTCACCGCCAACAGACGAGCCTTGCACGACCGCACGGCCGAGACCCTGGGCCTGCACTACGCGATGCGCTGGCCGCGCCAGGAGCTGCAGGCGGCGCGGCCGCTGCGCACCTCGCCGCTGTACGACACCCTGCTGGCCAAGGGGGCCGAGTTCGGCAGCAAGAATGGCTGGGAGCGGGCCAACTACTTCAAGCCCGAGGGCGCGGCCACGCCGGCCTATGGCCTCGGCGCACCGGCCTGGCTGCCCTGGATGCAGGCCGAGCAGCGGGCCACCCGCGAGGCGGTGGCGCTGTACGACCAGAGCTCGTTTGCCAAGCTCTTGCTGCAGGGCCGTGATGCACTGGCCCTGCTGCAGCGCCTGTGCGCCAACGAGATGGACGTGCCGGTCGGCAAGATGGTTTATACGGCCCTGCTCAACGAGCGCGGCGGCTTCGAGAGCGATCTGACGGTGATACGCGAGGCCGCCCAGCGCTTTCTGATCATCACCGGCTCGGCACAGAGCGTGCGCGATGCCGACTGGATCCGGCGCCACATCGGTACGGACGAGCATGCGATGCTGACCGACGTCACGGCGCTGACCTGCGTGCTCTCGCTGATGGGACCGAATGCGCGTGAGCTGCTGACGCGGGTCAGCCCTGCCGACCTGTCGCCGCAGGGCCTGAAGTTCTCGTCGACGACCGAGATCGACCTGGGCCATGCCCGGGTCCGCGCGGCGCGCATGAGCTATGTCGGCGGGCCGGGATACGAGCTCCATGTGCCGGTCGAGATGACACGCCATGTCTACCAGGCCCTGATGGTGGCCGGCGCTGATCTGGGCCTGCGCGACGCCGGCTACTACGCGCTCGACGCGCTGCGCATCGAGGCGGGCCGCCGCGCCTGGGGCGCCGAGCTGGGGCCCGACGAGACCCCGTTTGAGGCCGGGCTGGAGTACGCCGTCAAGCTCGACAAGCCGACCGACTTCATCGGCAAGGCGGCCTTGCTGGCTGCCCGCGGCCAGCCGCTGCGCAAGAAGCTGGTGACGCTGTTGCTGGACGACGATCAGGCCTACGCCTGGGGCGGCGAGGCGATTGTGCTGGGCGGCGAGACGGTGGGCGAGATCTCGTCGGTGGGCTGGAGCCCGCGCGCCGGCGCCTGCGTGGCCCTGGGCTATGTGCGCGGCCCTGCTGCCTCGCAAACCCATGCCGGCACGCCGGCCAGCATCGCTCTCTGGGGCCAGGCCATCGCGGTGACGCTTCATGACAGCTGGCCACCCAAGCCCTGATCAACAGGCCTTTCTGACAGGGCTGCTGGCCACTGCGCGCCGCCCGGCGCCGCGCGACTGGCTGCCCCTGTACCTGGGCGATCAGGCCATAGGCGTGCTGGCACCGCAGCGCGTTGCGCCGCTGCTGGCCGTGCTGCCGGCTTGCAGCGTGCAGGGCCGACGTCTGGTCTGGGCGGCGCAAGACCTGGCTCCGGATCAGCGTTCGCTGCAGATCCATCAGGCGGCCGAGCGCCTGCGTGAGCTGGGCCTGATCAGCGGCTGGCGCAACGAGGCCTATCGCTGCGAGGCGCCGGTCGCCGATCCGCTGCTGGAGCAGGGTGCCGAGCTGTTTCGGCTCGAGCGCGCCGCCTTCCGCTTCTTCGGCCTGCGCAGCCGGGCTGTGCACATCAATGGCTTCAGCGTCGAGGGCGGTCTGTGGTGCGGCCGCCGCGCGCTGAGCAAGGCCACCGACCCTGGCAGGCTGGACAATCTCGCCGCCGGCGGCCTGCCGGCTGGCGAGGCCTTCGAGGCTTGCGCCATTCGTGAGCTGGGCGAGGAGGCCGGTGTGGCTGAGGCCGTGGCACGAACCATTGTCGCCAGCGGTGCCGTGCGCTGTACGCGGGTCGAGGCCGAAGGCTTGCACGACGAGGTCGTGCACATCTACAACCTGGCGCTGCCGGTAGGCTTCCAACCGCGCAACCAGGATGGCGAGGTGGCCGAATTCCTCCATCTGCGACCGGATGAGCTGATGCTGCGGCTGCAGGGCGGTGAATTCACCGAGGATGCGGCGGCCGTCATCGCTGCGGCCAGGGCAGAATGGCTTGATGGAGAAAATTGACGTTGCCGTGATCGGCGCGGGCGTGGTTGGCTTGGCCGTGGGCCGGGCGTTGGCGCAGCGGGGCCTGGAGACTATCGTGCTGGAACGTGCCAACGCCATCGGTACCGGCGTGAGCTCGCGCAACAGCGAGGTCATCCATGCAGGGCTGTACTACCCGGCCGGCTCGCTGAAGGCCCGGCTCAGCGTGCGCGGCAAGGCACTGCTCTATGCCTATTGCGAGCAGGCCGGCGTGGCCCGTCAGCGATGCGGCAAGCTGGTCGTGGCCACGCAGGAGGCGCAATTGCCCGGTCTGCAGCAATTGCTGGCCAAGGGCCAGGCCAACGGCGTCGATGACCTGCTCTACCTCAGCCCCGGCGAGGCGCTGACGCTGGAGCCGGCGCTGCGCTGCGTCGGCGCGCTGCTGTCGCCGTCGACCGGCATCATCGACAGCCATGGCCTGATGCTGGCCCTGCAGGGCGATCTGGAGCGGGCCGGCGGCCTGCTGGCGCTGTGCTCGCCGGTCGAGAGCATCACCCCTGGCGCCCAGGGCCTGCGCCTGCAGGTGGGCGGCGATGAGCCGATGGAGTTGCAAGCCCGCTTTGTGATCAATGCCGCGGGGTTATACGCACCACAGCTGGCCGCGCACACGCAAGGTCTGGCCCCGGCACATCAGCCGCGCGCCTTTTTCAGCAAGGGCAATTACTTCGCGCTGGCCGGCAAGGCGCCGTTCAGCCATCTGATCTATCCGGTGCCGCAAGATGCCTGGCTCGGTGTGCACCTGACCCTGGACCTGGGTGGCCAGGCCCGTTTCGGCCCCGACGCACAATGGCTGCCCGAGGTCAGCGAGCCGGATCAGATCGACTACACGGTGGACCCCGGACGGGCCGACGGCTTCTATGCCGATGTGCGCCGCTACTGGCCCGGCCTCGCCGACGGCGCGCTGCAGCCGGCCTATAGCGGTGTGAGGCCCAAGCTGCACGGCCCGGACCAGAGCGCGCCCGATTTCCGCATCGACGGCCCAGCCGAACATGGCGTGGCCGGCCTGGTCAATCTGCTGGGCATCGAATCGCCCGGCTTGACGAGCTGCCTGGCGCTGGCCGACGAGGTGGTGCAGCGGCTGGGACTTTGAGTCGCTAAGGCCCTGCGGCGGCAGGGCCGGCGCCCTTGCCCTAGGATGCGCCCATGACCTTGCCGCTTTCCGTCCTCGATCTCGTTCCCGTCAGCTCCGGCGGCAGTGCCGCCGCCTCCGTGCACCGCAGTGGTGAGCTGGCCCAGTTGGCCGAGCGTCTGGGCTACCGGCGCCTCTGGTATGCCGAGCACCACGGCATGCCCTCGGTGGCCAGTGCGGCGCCCGAGGTGCTGATCGCCCACGCAGCGGCGCTGACCCACAGCTTGCGGCTCGGCTCCGGTGGCGTG
The DNA here is from genome assembly GCF_963422335.1 of uncultured Roseateles sp. Taxonomy (NCBI): domain Bacteria; kingdom Pseudomonadati; phylum Pseudomonadota; class Betaproteobacteria; order Burkholderiales; family Sphaerotilaceae; genus Roseateles; species uncultured Roseateles sp. Next base: position 4,620,697 of record NZ_OY729424.1, on the reverse strand, counting down.
ATGCTGCCCAACCACGCGCCGCTGCGCGTGGCCGAGGCCTACCGCACGCTGGCCGCGCTATACCCCGGCCGTATCGACCTGGGCCTGGGTCGCGCGCCGGGCTCGGATGTGCAGGCCTCGCGGGCGCTGCGGGCCTTCGATGGCGAGCAGTTCCCGAATCTGCTGTCCGAGCTGCTGATCTGGTCGGGCGTGACGCCGCTGCCGCAGAGCCACCCGATGAGCGCGCTGAAGGCCATGCCCGAGGACGCGCCGCTGCCGCCTATCTACATGCTGGGCTCGAGTGGCGCCAGCGCGCAGATGGCGGGTGCCGCGGGTATGGGCTACTCGTTTGCCAGCCATTTCAGCCCCACCCCGGCCGCACCGGCCTTCGAGGCCTATCGCCAGGCCTTCGTGCCGTCGGCGCAGTTCGAGCGCCCGCATGCGATTCTGGGTGTGTCGGCCGTCTGCGCGCCCACCGAGGAGGAGGCACAGTTCCTGTCGGCAACGATGGACCTGGCCTGGGTGCGCATACGCAGCGGCCGCTTTGCGCCGCTGCCCAGCCCCGAGGAGGCCCTGCGCTATGCCTACAGCGATGCCGAGCAGGCCCTGGTGCGGGGCTTCCGCCGCCTGGTCGTCGTCGGCACGCCTGCCTCGGTGCGCGAGCAGATCCTGGCCAAGGCCGAGGCCTGCGGGGCCGACGAGGTGATGATCACCTCCAATATCCACAGCCACGCGGCGCGGCTGCGTTCCTATGAACTGGTCGCTGAGGCCTTCGGGCTTGTCCCTCAGGCAGCGGGTACTTCCGCCAATCCCCAGGACGCCAGCGTGTAGTTGGCGCCATTGGCCAGACCGGTGCCCTGGGCCACCGTGATCTTGCGCTTGCGCACATTCTCCTGCCAGCGGGGCAGGGCGCTGTCGGCCACGGCATTGGCCAGCAGCAGGCGGCGCTGTGCCTCGGGGGCCGAGGCGGGCAGGTTGGCCACCGCGGCAAAGGCATTCGCCTTGAAGCCGCCGTTCTGCACATGGACGTCGAAGGCCAGGGCCACACCCAGCTCGGACGTCAGCCCCAGTTTGCGGGCAGAGGCTGCGGCTGGCACAAAGTATTTGTCGAAGGCCCGCTGCATCTGGATGCGCTTGACGATGGGTTCGTCGCCGAGGCGGGCGAAGGCCTTCAGCCAGGCGTCCGGCACATGCTCCTTGGTCGGGCCGCTGCTGATGCTGTCGGCCCAGGCGATCTGCTGCGCAAGCGGCTTGGCGCAAACCCCCAGCCAGACCGGCGCCAGGTCCTGGAAGGTGCGTGCCAGCACGCCCGGAGCCAGGGTTTCGGCCTCCTGGCTGATGGCCTGGAGCTCTCCATTGCTGAGGGTGAAGCCAATCACCCCCCAGGTCAGGCCGGCGCCATCGAAATTGCCCTGCACCAGGCCGAAGCCATGGCCCTCGAAGGCGGCGGTCAGGCCCAGGCAGCGCTCGTACAGCGAGGGCAGTGGGTCATGGGTCAGCTGCGACCAGGTGGCCTCGTCGACCGTGCCGGTGACGGGCAGCGAGCGCTTTTGCTGCAGAGCCTGCAGCGCGGTGGTGGTGTTGCCACCGAAGTCGCCATCGACGAACTTCTCGGCCGCGCCGGCAAAAATGCCCTGGCGCAACAGATCGGTCTGGATGCGGCGGGCAATCATGCCCTTCAGTCCCTTGGCGAAATAGACACGGCCCATGGCGGCTCCCGGCGAGTGGAAGGCGCAATCTACGCCCGCCGCCGGGGACTGGCTACTCTGCTACTTAGGGATGACGCTTCAGTAGATGTCGGGTACCACCATCTGGGCAGGCACCGGCCGGCGGGCATAGTCGTCGTGGCGTTCGCGCGCCGGCAGGGTCACCGGCGTGTGGGCCACTTCGTGATAGGGCATCTGCGCCAGCAGATGGGCCATGCAGTTCAGGCGGGCCTTCTTCTTGTTGTCCGCCTGCACCACCCACCAGGGCGCCTCGCTGATGTGGGTGCGTTCCAGCATCACTTCCTTGACCTTGGTGTAATCCTCCCAGCGGCGGCGTGACTCCAGGTCCATGGGGCTGAGCTTCCACTGCTTCAGCGGGTCGTGGATGCGGCCCAGAAAGCGCGAGTGCTGCTCCTCGTCGGTGATGGAGAACCAGTATTTGATGACCTGGATGCCGGCGCGCACCAGCATCTTCTCGAACTCGGGCACGCTGCGGAAGAACTCCTCGTACTCGTCGTCCGAGCAAAAGCCCATCACCCGCTCGACGCCGGCGCGGTTGTACCAGCTGCGGTCGAACAGCACGATCTCGCCGCCGGCTGGCAGGTGCGACACATAGCGCTGGAAGTACCACTGCGTGCGTTCGCGGTCGTTCGGCGCGGGCAGGGCGGCGACGCGGCACACGCGCGGGTTCAGCCGCTGGGTGATGCGCTTGATCACGCCGCCCTTGCCGGCGGCGTCGCGGCCCTCGAAGATGATCACGGCCTTGTGCTTGCTGGCCACCACCCAGTCCTGCAGCTTGACCAGCTCGCCTTGCAGCCGGAACAGCTCCTGGAAATAGGCGCGGCGTTCGCTGCGGGCGGGCGTGGGCGCGTCGAAGGCGCGGTCGTCGATCTCCATCTCCAGCTCTTCGTCGTAGCTGTCGATCAGATCGGCCTGCAGGCGCTGCAGCAGCTCGGCCTGCTCGGTATCGGGTGGATTGAGGCTCATGGGCCGCCAGCGTGCCTGCGGCCGGTGACAGGCCCATGACAGACAATGCCGGCCATGACGACGCCTGCCGCTATGGACTCCCCCTTGCCCTGCATCTGCCTGGCCGGTCCCACCGCCTCGGGCAAGACGGCGGCCTCGCTGGCGATTGCCGCAGCCCTGCGGGACAGCCGCCCGGTCGAGATCATCAGCGTCGATTCGGCCCTGGTCTATCGCGGCATGGACATTGGCACGGCCAAGCCCGGCGCGGCCGAGCAGGCGCAGGTGCCTCACCATCTGCTGGATCTGATCGATCCGCTGCAGAGCTATTCGGCGGCCCGCTTCGTGGCCGATGCCAGCCGCCTGGTCGGCGAGATCCGCGCCCGGGGCCGCACGCCGCTGCTGGTGGGCGGCACCATGCTGTACTTCAAGGCCCTGTTCGACGGCCTGGACGAGATGCCGGCGGCCGACCCCGCCGTGCGCGCCGCGCTCGATGCGCTGGCGCAGCGCGAAGGCCTGGCCGCGCTGTATGCCGAGCTGGCTCGGGTGGACCCACCCACCGCCGCCCGGCTCAAGCCGGCCGACAGCCAGCGCATCCAGCGCGCGCTGGAGGTGTATCGCATCAGCGGCAAGCCCTTGTCGGCCTGGCACAGCGATAAACCTGCGCGCACCACGCCGGCCCTGATCTCGCTGGAGCCGCAGGACCGCGCCTGGTTGCACCAGCGCATCGCCCAGCGCTTCATGCAGATGCTGGACCTGGGGCTGGTGGACGAGGTGAGGGGCCTGATGGCTCGCGGGGACCTCAACCCCGATCTGCCCTCCATGCGCTGCGTCGGCTACCGGCAGAGCTGGGAGGCGCTGGAGACCGGCGATATGTCAACCCTGGCCGAGCGCGGCATTGCCGCCACCCGCCAGCTGGCCAAGCGCCAGATCACCTGGCTGCGCAGCATGCCGCAGCGCCAGGTGGTGGCCTGCGATGCGGCGGATGCAACAACGCAGGCGGTGGCCCTTGCGGTGGCCGCCGCCGGGGCTTTGCCGGCCTGAATCCGGGGTAGCCCCGTTGTGCGGGATAATCACCGCCGTTTCCATCACCAATCACCGGAGTTATTCATGGCAAGAGCCCCCCGTACCGAAGCCGAAGCTAGAGCTACCCCCCGTCCCGTGCCTCCCAAGGGCGTGACCTTCACCGCCGGCCGGGGCCAGTTGCGCAGCCTGGAACGTGGCACGGCCACCAACAACAAGAAGAACCCCGGCAAGCGCGCCAAAAAGGGCGGTTGAACCCGGCCTGCTCTCCCAGCAGCGGCGCTTCGGCGCCGCTACTTTTTTGTGTCATCGCTGAATTGCGGGACATCAGCACTAGCGTGACTCGGGCTGCGGGCGCAGGCTGTTGCTTCGTGTCCCCCGGCCGCGTTGCGGCCTCCTCCTTTTACCTGCGCAACAGCCCGCGCCCGCATCCCGAGTCTGGGCGCCGCCGTCACGGCGCGTCGCAGAGCGGCGATGTGGCACAAGCAGTAGGCTGGGTGGGCCCGCAGCGTAGGTAAGAGGAGGAGGGCGCGTAGCGCCTGGGGGACACGGAGCTGCGGGTTCGCCCGGCCTCCTGCGTCGCTTGGTACTCCCGCAGATCGGCGATCGACGGTTTTTCGGTTCACTTCACCGGTATCGTCGTCCCGCGGTCCACGGCCACCGCCGTCACGCTGTTCTGCGGCGAGCCCTCGATGACGCGGTCCGCATAGGTCAGATAGACCAGCGTGTTGCGCTGGACGTCCACCATGCGCACGATGCGCAGCCGCTTGAAGACCAGCGAGATGCGCTCGTTGAACACCTCCTCCTGTTGCGGAATCGGCTTGGCAAAGCTGATGGGCCCGACCTGGCGGCAGGCGATCGACGCCTCGGACTTGTCTTCGGCCAGGCCCAGCGCCCCCTTGATGCCGCCAGTCTTGGCGCGCGACACATAGCAGGCCACGCCGGCGACCTTGGGGTCGTCATAGGCATCGACAACGATCTTGTGGTCCGGGCCGATGAACTTGAACACGGTGTCCACCTCGCCGACGGATTCGGCTTGCGCGGTGATGGCTGTGAAGGCGATGGCGGACAGGGCGAGGGCAAGGCTTTTTTTCACGGAGGAAGCTCCCGGTTGCGATGGGCTCCAGCCTACCTGAACCGTGCCCCTGGCATTTGCCCTCTGTTGCGGGATCGGCGGGGTTGCTACTGTCGCGCCCATGCCGCAAGTGCCACGCCCCACCCGCCGCCAATGGCTGACCCGCATCGGCCAGGCCGCTGGCGCCGGCGCCATGTACACGGCGATGACGCAGCTGGGCCTGGCGGCTGGCTCCGCCGAGCAGGCACCACCGGCGCTGAGCCCTGCGCCCAAGGGCAGCACGGTGCTGGTGCTGGGGGCAGGTCTTGCCGGACTGAACGCGGCGCTGGAGCTGCACCGGGCCGGCTACCGCGTCAAGGTACTGGAATACAACCAGCGCCCCGGCGGCCGCTGCTGGAGCCTGCGGGGCGGCGACCGCTACACCGAGCTCGGCGGCGCCACCCAGCTGTGCGGCTTCGACGCTGGCCAGTATTTCAACCCCGGGCCCTGGCGCATCCCCTACCACCACCACGCGGTGCTGGGCCTGTGCAAGCGCCTGGGCGTGGCGCTGGAGCCTTTCGTCCAGGTCAATCACAACGCCTATCTGCATGCCCAGGATGCCTTCGGCGGCAAGCCGCAGCGCTTTCGCGAGCTGCAGGCCGATTTCCAGGGAGCCATCAGCGAGCTGCTGGCCAAGGTCACGCAGCAGCACCAGCTCGATGCGCAGGTGACGAGTGAAGACCAGGCCCTGCTGCTGGAGGCACTGCGTGCCAACGGCGCGCTTGACCGCCAGTTCCGCTACACCGTCGGCGAGGCGGCCAGCGAGCACCGCGGCCCGGCGCGCGAGGCCGGCGCCGGCCTCGCAGGCCGCCCAGAGCCCTCGCAGCCGGTGGGCCTGCACGAGCTGCTGCAGTCGCGGCTGTGGTCGCGGCTCAACAGCGGCAGCAATTACGAGATGCAAAGCCCGATGTTCCAGCCGGTGGGCGGCATGGATGCGATCGCCAAGGCGCTGGCCCGCCAGCTGCCGGCCGGCATGGTGCGCTACCGGGCGCGCGTCACGGCCGTGCACCAGGGGGAGCGGGGCGTCACCGTGCGCTATGTCGACGAGGCCCAGGGCGGGCGCCTTCAGCAGGCGCAGGCACAGTGGTGCGTGTGCACGATTCCGCTGTCCATCCTCGGCCAGCTCGATGTGCAGGCCGGCCCGGCGATGCGCGAGGCGATTGCGGCCGTGGCCTATGCCTCGGCGGTCAAGGTGGGCCTGCAGTTCAAGCGCCGCTTCTGGGAGGAAGACGAGGCGATCTACGGCGGCATCAGCTACACCGACCTGCCGCTGCGCCTGATCGGCTACCCCAGCCACGGCACCCATGGCCGAAAAGGCGTGCTGCTGGGCGCCTACAGCCTGTTCGTCGCCAACGCCTATGAGTTCTCGGCGCTGGCGCCGGCCGAGCGGGTGCGCCAGGCGGTGGCCTTGGGAGCGCAGATCCATCCTCAGTATCCGCAGGAGTTCGAGACCGGCATGGCCGTGGCCTGGCACCGCTCGCCGTTCACGCTGGGCTGTTTCGCCGCCTGGGGCGACGAGGCCCGCCAGCGCCACTACGACAATCTGTGCGCCATGGACCAGCGCCTGGTGCTGGCCGGCGAGCATGCCTCCTATCTGCCGGCCTGGCAGGAGGGGGCGATCCTGTCGGCGCAGGACGCGGTCCGGCAACTGCACCGGCGTGCGCTGGCGGGATGATGAAGCTGCTCGCTGCCCTGCTCTTGGCCATCAGCGGGGGCGTCCACGCTGACGACGCCCCCATCTGGTCCAAGGGCTGGAGCTTCGATCAGCGCGACGGTGCGGCGATCTACGCTGCCCTGTGCGCCGGCTGCCACATGCCCGATGGCCGTGGTGCACAGGGCGCTGGCAGCTACCCGGCCCTGGCCGGCAACGCCAAGCTGGCCTCGACCGCCTATCTGCTGACCCTGGTGCTGTATGGCAACAAGGCGATGCCCGCGCTGGGCGGTCAGCTCGACGACGCCCAGGTGGCGGCCGTGGCCGGCTATGTGCGGGGCCGCTTTGGCGGCATACCGGACGCTGCCGTGGCCACCGACGACGTCAAGGCATTGAGACATTGATCAAGGAGATGATGATGGTTATTCGCACCCTGTTCGCTGCAGCCTGCCTGCTGAGCTCCCTGGCCCAGGCTCAGGAGGTGATTCGCCACCGCACGCCGGGCTCGACCTTCCCGATCGCCAGCGCCGTTGAGGTGCCGGCCGGCAAGACCGTTGTCCATCTCAGCGGCATGGTGCCGCCGGTCATCGACGACAAGGCCGACCGCATGAGCCTGGCCGCCTACGGCGACACCAGGACACAGACGGTGGGCGTGCTGGCCGCTATCGAGCGCAACCTGAAGGGTCTGAAACTGACCATGGGCGATGTGGTGAAGATGCAGGTCTTCCTGGTCGGTGACCCGGCCAAGGCCGGCAAGATGGACTTCAACGGTTTCATGGACGGCTACCGCGAGTTCTTCGGCACCGCGGCCCAGCCCAATCTGCCCTCGCGCTCGGTCATGCAGGTGGCCGGCCTGGTGGTGCCGGGCTGGCTGGTCGAGATCGAGGTCACGGCGGTGCGGCCCTGAGCGGGCATTCTTGACGCGCGTCAAGTCAGGGCGTCCTGCACATGCCAGACTGTCGCCGGACCGATTCAACAGGAGCAGACATGAAAATTCTCGTCGCCGTCGATGGCAGCTCGTTCACCAAGCGCATGCTGGCCTATCTGGCCGCCCATGACGAATGGCTGGGTGACCATCATGCCTACACCATCCTTCACGTGGTGCCTGCGATCCCGCCGCGCGCCGCCTCGGCCGTGGACAAGCAGACGCTGAAGGGCTACTACGACGACGAGTCGGAAAAGGTGCTCAAGCCCATACGCAGCTTCTTCGCCAAGCAGGGCATCAAGGCCGAGTTCATCGCCAAGGTCGGCCACGCCGCCGAACTGATCGCCACCACCGCCGACAAGGGCAAGTTCGACCTGCTGATGATGGGCTCGCATGGCCACAGCACGCTGGGCAATCTGGTCATGGGCTCGGTGGCCACCAAGGTGATGGCGCAGTGCGGCGTGCCGGTGCTGACGATCCGCTAAAACCCTGTCAACTGCTGGCCGCCAGGGCCGCCAGCATTTCATCGCTGGTGAGCTGCCAGCGCCCATCCACCAGCAGCTCGGCCGGACGGAACTGGGCCTTGTAGGCCATCTTGCGGCTCTGGCCTATCCAGTAGCCCAGATACAGATGCGGCAGGCCCAGTTCCTTTGCCTGTGCGATCTGCCAGAGCACGTTGTAGGTGCCGTAGCTGGCCTCGTCGTCCGGCTCGTAAAAGGTGTAGACGGCCGACAGGCCGTCATTGAGCACGTCCAGTATCGACACCATCTTCAGCAGGCCCAGGGAGCCGTCAACGGTTGGCTCGCGGAACTCGACCAGGCGCGAGTTGATGCGGCTTTGCAGCAGGAACTGGGTGTACTGGTCGACGCTGTCGTGGTCCATGCCGCCGCCCACATGGCGGCTGGCCTGGTAGCGCAGGTAGAGCTCGTAGTGCTCGGCCAGAAACCCGAGCCGCAGCACGCGCACCTGCAAGTGCTGATGGGCTTTTTGCGCGCGGCGCTGGCTGCGCCTGGGCGCAAACTCCGCCACCAGCACACGCAGCGGCATGCAGGCCTTGCAGGCGTCGCAGTGGGGCCGGTAGGTGAACAGGCCGCTGCGCCGAAATCCGGCAGCCACCAGATTGGAATAGGTGTCGGCGTGTATCAGATGGCTGGGCGTGGCCACCTGCGAGCGGGCCAGGCGCTCCGGCAGGTAGCTGCACGGGTAGGGCGCCGTGGCATAGAACTGCAGGGAGGACAGCGGAAGCTCTTTCGGATGCGTCACGGCGTGGGCTCAATCGGAGGACTTCAGGCCCAGATGCTGCCACAAGCGCGGCTCGAAGGCCCACAGCTGCGGCACGGGCTGAGGCACGGTTTCGGCGAGATGCCGCTCGAATGCCTCGCGCGTGACCTCGAAGGCGCCCATAGACGCCAGGTGATTCGTGTTCTGCTGGCAGTCAATCCAGGTAATGCCGGCCTCGCGGCACAGGCAGATCAGCGCCGCCAGCGCGATCTTCGAGGCATCGCTTCGGCGGCTGAACATCGACTCGCCGAAGAACATGCGCCCCAGCGAGATGCCGTACAGGCCGCCGGCCAGTTCGCCGTCGACCCAGGTCTCGATGCCGTGCACGCAGTTCCAGCTGGCATAGGCCTCCAGCATCTCGGGCACGATCCAGGTGCCGTTCTGGCCCTCGCGCTGGGCGCCGGCGCAGCAGCGCATGGTGTCGGCGGGGTCGCGATCGACGCGGATCTCGCAGCCCGGCGTGCGGGCGAAGCGCGCTACCGTCTTGCGCAGCGAACGCGACAGCTTGAAATGCGCCGTCTGCAGCACCATGCGCGGGTCGGGGCTCCACCACAGCACCGGCTGGCCCGGCCCATACCAGGGGAAGATGCCGCGCGAATAGGCCTCGTGCAGCCGCCACAGGCTCAACTCGCCGCCAGCGGCCAGCAGGCCAGGCGCGTCGGAGTCCTGACCCAGCGCCTTGGCTGTGGGCGGGAAGGGCTCTTGCGGGTCTTGCAGCCAGGGAACCATGGAGCCGGGAGGATTTGAGTGGTGGGCGTGCGCAATGGTAAGGCTTGCCATGCGCGCGGATTTGGGTGCAGCATGACAATCCGGCCATCGATGAATCACTTTCTCAAGCACACCATGATCAAGCTCTACGGCATTCCGAACTGCGACACCGTCAAGCGCGCCCGCCAATGGCTGGACCAGCAGGGCCTGCCTTACGAATTCCATGACTACAAAAAGGCCGGCGTGCCAGCCGCCGAGCTGCCTCGCTGGATGGCCGAGCTGGGCTGGGAGCGCCTGGTCAACCGCGCCGGCACGACCTGGCGCAAGCTCGACGAGGGCACCCGCGAGGCCGTGGTCGACGAAGCCAGCGCCGCCGCGCTGATGCAGGCCCAGCCCAGCGTGATCAAGCGGCCGGTGGTGCACTGGTCCGACGAACGCCTGAGTGTGGGCTTCTCGGACGAGTTGTTCACCAACCACCGTCCGCGCGCCTGAATCCGCCTGAGCGCCCAACTTGGTGCGCATGACGCACCAACAAAATGCGGTGCGCCGCATGGTGGTGCGTGCGCTGGCTGTTTCTCCGCCCCGAGTTGGGCACTGTTCTTGCTGTTCTGGTGCGTGCCGGCCTCATGCCGGTGCGCCATCAACAGCAAAGGACGGTTGTGGAGAACTTCAAGCAGGGCGCGGATGCGCTCTTTATTTTGCTCGGCGCCATCATGGTGCTGGCCATGCATGCCGGCTTTGCCTTTCTGGAGCTGGGCACGGTGCGCAAGAAGAACCAGGTCAATGCCCTGGTCAAGATACTGGTGGACTTTGCCGTGTCCACCATCGCCTACTTCCTGATCGGCTATACGGTGGCCTACGGCACGCATTTCTTCACCGGGGCCGAGGCGCTGGCGGCAAAGAACGGCTACGAACTGGTGAAGTTCTTCTTCCTCCTGACCTTCGCGGCGGCGATACCGGCCATCGTCTCCGGTGGCATTGCCGAGCGTGCGCGTTTCGGCCCGCAGCTGGCGGCCACGGCGGTGATCGTCGGCCTGATCTATCCGCTGTTCGAGGGCGCAGCCTGGAACCACGCGTTCGGCTTCCAGCCCTGGCTGAAGGTCCAGTTCGGCGCCGAATTCCATGACTTTGCCGGCAGCGTCGTCGTCCACGCGGTGGGTGGCTGGATAGGCCTGGCCGCCGTGCTGCTGCTGGGCCCGCGGCTGAACCGCTACCGCAAGGATGGCGCCATCAGCGCCCACCCGCCGTCCAGCATCCCCTTTCTGGCCCTGGGTGCCTGGGTGTTGTCGGTGGGCTGGTTCGGCTTCAATGTGATGAGTGCGCAGACGCTGGACAAGCTCAGCGGACTGGTGGCCGTCAACTCGCTGATGGCCATGGTCGGCGGCACCCTGGTCGCCACGCTGATGGGTCGCAACGACCCCGGCTTTGCCTACAACGGTCCGCTGGCCGGCCTGGTGGCCGTCTGCGCCGGCTCGGACCTGATGCACCCGGTCGGCGCGCTGGTGGTCGGCGGTGTGGCCGGCTTCATCTTCGTCAAGCTGTTCACCTTGACGCAGAACCGCTGGAAGATCGACGACGTGCTGGGCGTCTGGCCGCTGCACGGCCTGTGCGGCGCCTGGGGCGGCATTGCCTGCGGCATCTTCGGTCAGGCGGCGCTGGGCGGCATCGGCGGGGTCAGTCTCTGGTCCCAGCTGCTGGGCACGCTGGCCGGCGTGGTCTGGGCCTTTGCCGGCGGCCTGCTCGTCTACGGCGCGCTGAAGAAGGCGGTGGGCCTGCGCCTGAGCCAGGAGGAGGAGTTCGAGGGCGCCGACCTGTCCATCCACAAGATAGGCTCGACGCCAGAGCGTGAAGTCAGCTGGTAAGCTGGCCGGCTTCACCGCATTCGAGTTCAGTCGTCTCATGTTCACCGGCATTGTTCAAGGCGTGGCCTCCGTGGCCGCCATCACCGACCGCCCCGGCCTGCGCAGCTTCACCTTGCAGTTTCCGGCAGGCTTCTGCTCCGGGCTGGAGATAGGCGCCAGCGTGTCCTGCGACGGTGTCTGCCTGACCGTCACTGCGCTGCATGAGGGCGAGCGGGCTGATTTCGACGTGATGCAGCAAAGCCTGTCGTTGACGACCCTGGCCGGGCTGGGCCAGGGCAGTCCCCTCAACGTCGAACGCGCCGCCCGCGACGGCGCCGAGATCGGCGGCCATCCGCTGTCGGGCCATGTCGATTTCATGGGCACGATTGCTGAGATACGCCGCCCCGAGAACAACCATGTGCTGCGCATCGCCGTGCCGCCGCGCTGGATGCGCTACATCTTCGCCAAGGGCTACATCGCCATCAACGGTGCCAGCCTGACGGTGGCCGAGGCCGACCGCAAGGCCGGTTGGTTCGAGGTCTGGCTGATTCCCGAGACGCTGCGCATGACCACCTTCGGCGACAAGGCCGAGGGTGCCAGCCTGAACATCGAGATCGAACGCCAGACGCAGGTCTTCGTGGACACCGTGCGCGACGCCATCGACGAGCGCCTGGGCCCCTTGCTGCCTGCGCTGCAGGCCCTGCTGGCCCAGCAGGGCCTGAGCGTCGAGGACCTGACCGAGCCGGTGCAACTGCCGCGCGGCTGATTGTCTTTCAGGCGGCGGAGGTCTTCAGCTTTCGGTACAGCGTGTTGCGGCTGATGCCCAGCCGCCGCGCCGCCTCCGACAGATTGCCGGCGCAGGCCTGCACCGTGCGGGCGATCAGCTGATCCGACTGCAGGCGCAGATCGGCATCGGCGTCCACCACCTCCTTTGAAGGCAGGTCGGCGCTCAAATCTTCGGCCAGATCGTCCGGCAGATGGGCCCAGCCCAGCTCGGTTTCGTCGTCGGCCATCAGCGCGCAGGCAGTCTGCAGTGCGTTCTGCAATTGGCGCAGATTGCCGGGCCAGCGATGGCCGGCGAAGGCGCGGGCCAGATCGGGCGCCAACGTGACGCCTCGGCCCGGCGCGATGCGGGCCAGCATGGATTCGGTCAGGGCAGGCAGGTCCTGGCGCTCGCGCAGCGCCGGCAGTTGCAGGCTCAGGCCGTTGATGCGGTAGTACAGGTCTTCGCGAAAGCGCCCAGCCTGCATCTCGTCGCGCAGCTTGCGGTGGCTGGCGCAGATCAGGGCGAAGTCGACCGCCACCGGCTTGCCGCCGCCCAAGGGCGTGACCTGACGCTCCTGCAGCACGCGCAGCAGCCGGCCCTGCACCGCCAGCGGCATGTCGCCGATCTCGTCGAGGAACAGGGTGCCGCCCTGGGCCTCGCGTATGCGCCCGGTCGCGCCGTCGCGATGCGCGCCGGTGAAGGCGCCGGCCCGGTAGCCGAACAGCTCGGCCTCGATCAGCGTCTCGGGCAGGGCGGCGCAGTTGACGGCCACCCAGGGTGCGTCGCGCCGCGGGCCGCTGACGTGGACGGCGCGGGCGAACACCTCCTTGCCGACCCCGGTCTCGCCCTGCAGCAGCAGGGCGATGGGCTTGCCCAGCACGCAGCGGGCGCGGCTGATGGCGGCTCGCATCATCGTGTCGCCGCTGTCCAATTCGGCCAGGGCGTCGCGGTGGATGACCGTTGTCGGTTGGGTCTGCGTCGGCGCGCGACCGGCCAGTTGCCGGCCCGACTCGACCCGCGCCCACACGGCACGGCCATCGCTGAGCTGAAGGCTGCGCGGCGCGCCGCTGGGCCGCAGGCACCAGCCCTGCAGCGTGTCGGCATCCAGCGCCAGCACGCGGTCCACCATGATCTGGCCGATGTCCGCCTGGCGTAATCCTAAGGAAGCGAGTTGATCCAAGGCCTGGGCGTTGGCGCCGACGATCCAGCCCTCGGGCGACACCGCCAGCAGCATCTCGGTCAGTGTGCCGATGCCTTCTGCCTGGGCGTGCAGACGCAGGCGCAGGCCGGCGCCGTGGCGGGTGTCGAACAGCCGGTGCTCGATCATCCGTGCGGCCGAGCGCACCAGGCCCAGGGTGTGCGGGTGGTAGCCGCGGTGATCGCCCGAGACATCGAGCACGCCCAGCAGTCGCCCGGTCGAATCGACGATGGGCGCGGCGGTGCAAGTCAGAAAGCCATTGCGCGCCAGATAGTGCTCGCCGCCGTGCACGACCACGGCCGTCTGCTCGGCCAGTGCGGTGCCGATGGCATTGGTGCCGCGCCACTGCTCGTGCCAGATCGCGCCGGGCCGTAGCGCCACCCGTTCGGCGCGGTTGACGAAGTGGGCATCGCCCAGCGCCTGCAACAGCATGCCCTGGGAGTCGGCCAGGATGACCATGCTGTCCGAGTCGCGGGTCTGCTCGAACAGGAATTCCATCACCGGCCGGGCATGGCTCATCAGCTCGCGCTGCGCGGCCTGCGCCCGCTGAAGCTGGGCGGCCGAGGCATGGGGCGCATCGGCCACGCGGCCGGTGCTGGGCAGGCCATAGCCCAGGCTGCGCTGCCAGGAGCGCAAAAGGCCCTGGTGGCCGGGGCCGGCTATGACGGCGCCGGACTCCAGCAGGGCCCGACGTGCCTCGCGCAGCCAGGCGGGCGTGGCGCGCGCCGCCACCGGTGATGCAGCCATGGTTGTCTCCAGATGGCGAATTCTTCTGCTTTGCGGGTCAGCTTAAGTTCTGGCTCAAGTCAGGCAAGCACTTCAGCATAAACAGCGCAGCTGACTGTCCTCTTTCGTGACAGTGCCGCACCGTGGGACAGCGCAGTGACAGTGCCGGCCCGTGTTTGCCGCCACTTTGCGCCTAGAAATGGCGCTTTGCGGGCCGAACCGCGTTGGCACAGGCCGTGCGAAAGGCGGGCAGGGGCAACCCTGCACAGATCAACCCACGGAGACAGAAAAACCATGCTTTACGCCAACCCGAACACCCCCGAGGCCAAGGTCGCCTTCAAGGCCCGTTACGACAACTTCATCGGCGGCCGTTTCGTGCCCCCGGTCAAGGGTCAGTATTTCGACGTCATCACGCCGATCACCGGCAAGCCCTACACCCAGGCCGCCCGCTCCGGCGCCGAAGACATCGAGTTGGCGCTGGACGCCGCCCACAAGGCCGCGCCGCAGTGGGGCCGCACGGCCGCCGGCGAGCGCGCCAACATCCTGCTGAAGATTGCTGACCGGCTGGAGCAGCACATCGAGATGCTGGCCTATGCCGAGACGGTGGACAACGGCAAGCCGATGCGCGAGACGCTGAACGCCGATGTGCCGCTGACCGTCGACCACTTCCGCTATTTCGCCGGCTGCCTGCGCGCGCAGGAGGGGGCTTTAAGCCAGATCGACGAGAACACGGTGGCCTATCACTTCCACGAGCCGCTGGGCGTGGTCGGCCAGATCATCCCGTGGAACTTCCCGCTCTTGATGGCTGCCTGGAAGCTGGCACCGGCCATTGGCGCGGGCAACTGTGTGGTGCTCAAGCCGGCCGAGAGCACGCCGATCAGCATCCTGGTGATGGCCGAGCTGATCGCCGATCTGCTGCCGCCCGGCGTGCTGAACATCGTCAATGGCTACGGCCGCGAGGCCGGCATGCCCTTGGCCTCAAGCCGCCGCATCGCCAAGATCGCCTTCACCGGCTCGACCGCCACCGGCCGCGTGATCGCCCAGGCGGCGGCCACCAACCTGATCCCAGCTACGCTGGAGCTGGGCGGAAAGAGCCCCAATATCTTCTTCGAGGACGTGGCCGCGGCCGACGACGCCTTCCTCGACAAGGCGATCGAGGGCCTGGTGCTGTTCGCCTTCAACCAGGGCGAGGTCTGCACCTGCCCCTCGCGCGCGCTGATTCAGGAATCGATCTACGACCAGTTCATCGAACGCGCCCTCAAGCGCGTGGCCGCCATCAAGCAGGGCAGCCCGCTGGACACCGAAACGATGATGGGTGCCCAGGCCTCGGCCCTGCAGATGGACAAGATCATGAGCTATATGGCGCTGGGGAAGGAGGAGGGCGCCAAGCTCTTGATCGGTGGCGACCGCGCCCAACTGCCGGGCGATCTGGCCGGCGGCTACTACATCCAGCCGACCTTGTTCCAGGGCAATAACCAGATGCGCATCTTCCGCGAAGAGATCTTCGGCCCGGTGCTGGCCGTGACCACCTTCAAGGACGAGGCCGAGGCGATGCAGATCGCCAACGACACGCCCTACGGCCTGGGCGCCGGCGTCTGGACCCGCGACGGCAGCCGCGCCTACCGCTTCGGCCGCGGCATTCAGGCCGGCCGCGTCTGGACCAATTGCTACCACGCCTATCCGGCCCACGCGACCTTCGGCGGCTACAAGGAGTCCGGCATCGGCCGCGAGACGCACAAGATGATGCTGGACCACTACCAGCAGACCAAGAACCTGCTGGTCAGCTATTCGCCGGACAAGCTGGGGTTCTTCTGAGCGGTGAGGCTTGACTGACTGACGGCGCTCTTGCGCAGAGGCAGGTGGGTGGCGGCGCAGACCCAGCCCCGCCAGCCGCCGGGCTTCAGTGCGGGGGTCGCCCCTGCAGGGCGACTGCCTTGCAGTGCTCGCGGCTTGGGCCGGGCGCATAACTCGCGCCCGTTCGCTTCGCTCACTAAGCTCGGACAAACGCGCCCAGCTAGATTTGGAATCGCGCGCCAAGGCGCGCTGGCCCAAGCCGCTGCGCGCTTCAGCCCCGCACAGGCGCCCGTCGGCTGGCGGGGCTGTGCCTGCGCAGATGCAAGGTGGCGCAGCAAGAGTGGCGTGCCACCGGCGGTGCCTGCATTGCGAGCTGGTGGCGACGACACCCCTTGTGCGGCGCCGAGCAGCGGAGCGAACGGAGGTTGCCCATCGCTCCGAGCGATGGGCCGAGCGTCCTTGGCCGAGCTCCGAGTACAGGCGACTGCCAAAGGCAGGTGCCGGCCCCGCAGGGGGTACGAGGGCGAGTTGGACGCGTAGCCTCAGGGCGCGAGCAGCACAGGGGACTTGGCCCGCAGGGCCAAGCGCCGCATTCGGGGTGACGGCGACGCCGGCTCGCAATGTGCTCCAGATGTCGCCCGGGGCAGCGCAGGACTCAAGCCGCCAGCAACTGCCTCAGCACAAACGGCAGGATGCCCCCGTGCCGGTAGTACTCGACCTCGATGGCCGTGTCGATGCGCAGGCGCAGGGTCACGGTCTTCACGCTGCCATCGGCGCGGGTGATGCGCAGCGTTGCGTCGGCCTGCGGCTTGATGTCGTCGCCGACCTCGATGTCAATCAGCTCGTTGCCGGTGAGGCCCAGCGTCTCCCAGCTGTCGGTGCCGAGGAACTGCAGCGGCAGCACGCCCATGCCGACCAGATTGGCGCGGTGGATGCGCTCGAAGCTGCGTGCCACCACGGCCTTGATGCCTAGCAGCTGGGTGCCCTTGGCGGCCCAGTCGCGGCTGGAGCCGGTGCCGTATTCCTCGCCGCCGAACACCACCGTTGGCGTGCCGTCGGCGATGTACTGCATCGCGGCGTCGTAGATGAAGCGCTTCTCGCCCGAGGGTTGGAACAGGGTCAGGCCGCCTTCCTCGCGGCTGCCATCCATCTTGGGCGGGATCATCAGGTTCTTCAACCGCACATTGGCGAAGGTGCCGCGCATCATCACCTCGTGGTGGCCGCGGCGCGAACCATAGCTGTTGAAGTCGGCCTTCTGCACGCCGCGCGACAGCAGGTACTGGCCGCCGGGCGAGGCCTCCTTGATCGCGCCGGCCGGCGAGATGTGGTCGGTGGTGATCGAGTCGCCGAACAGGGCCATCACGCGGGCGCCGGTGATGCGGGCCGCGCCGCCTTTGGGGCTCATGTCGAAGTTCTGGAAGAAGGGCGGCTCGGCGATATAGCTGCTGAGGGGCCAGTCATATACTTGGCCGGTGGTGCTGTTGATCTTCTGCCACAGCTTGCCGGGCTTGCTGGCCACGCGGGCGTAGTTCTCGCGGAAGGCCTTGGGCCGCATCGCAAAACGCATCAGCTTGTGCACCTCTTCGCTGCTGGGCCAGATGTCGCCCAGGTAGACGTCGCGCCCGCCCTTGCCTTTGCCGATCGGCTCGGTCATCAGGTCGCGCGTCACGCTGCCGGCCAGCGCATAGGCCACCACCAGCGGCGGCGAGGCCAGGAAGTTGGCCTTGATATTGGGGTGGATGCGGGCCTCGAAATTGCGGTTGCCCGACAGCACGGCGGCGCAGACCAGGTCGTGCCGGGTGATGGCCTCGTTGAACTCCGGAATCAGGTCGCCGGCATTGCCTATGCAGGTGGTGCAGCCGTAGGCGGCGACGTTGAAGCCGATCTTCTCCAGATAGGGCAAGAGGCCTGCGTTCTCCAGGTACTCGGTGACGATGCGCGAGCCCGGGGCCAGCGAGGTCTTGATCTTGGGCGAGACCTTGAGCCCGGCCTCGACCGCCTTCTTGGCCAGCAGGCCGGCGGCCAGCATCACGCCGGGGTTGGAGGTGTTGGTGCAGGAGGTGATGGCGGCGATCAGGATGTCGCCGTGGCGCAGGTCCACGCCATTGCTGGTCGTGACCTTGGTCTGCAACGCATCGGCCGCCTGGTTGAAGCCGTTCTCTGCCGTGGGCTTGCTGAGCAGCTCGCCGAACTGTTTGGAGAGATTCGTGATCTCGATGCGGTCCTGCGGGCGCTTGGGGCCGGCCAGCGAGGGCACGACCGTGCCCAGATCGAGGCTGACGACGCGGGTGTAGTCCACGGTGCCCTTGAATTGCGGCGTACCCGGAATGCCGAACAGCTCCTGGGCGCGGAAATAGGCCTCGAAGGCCTCGATCTCGCGCTTGGTGCGGCCGGTGCCTTCGAAGTATTCGATCGTCTTCTCATCGACCGGGAAGAAGCCCATCGTCGCACCGTATTCGGGCGCCATATTGCCTATGGTCGCGCGGTCCGGCAGGCTCAGGCGGGCCACGCCGGGGCCGAAGAACTCGACGAAGCTGCCGACGACTTTCTCGCGGCGCAGTATCTCGGTCACCGTCAGCACCAGATCGGTGGCGGTCACACCCTCGCGCAGCGCGCCTGTCATCTCGAAGCCGACCACATCCGGCGTCAGGAAGTAGACCGGCTGGCCCAGCATGCCGGCCTCGGCCTCGATGCCGCCCACGCCCCAGCCGACGACGCCTATGCCGTTGATCATGGTCGTGTGGCTGTCGGTGCCGACCAGGGTGTCGGGGTAGTAGGTTTTGTCCTTGGCCTTGTGCACGCCGCGGGCCAGATATTCCAGATTCACCTGGTGGACGATGCCGAAGCCCGGGGGCACGACGCCGAAGGTGTCGAAGGCCTGCATGCCCCATTTCATGAACTCGTAGCGCTCGCGGTTGCGCTCGAACTCCAGCTTCATATTCAGGTCCAGCGCCTTCTTGTTGCCGAAGTGGTCGATCATGATCGAGTGATCGACCACCAGATCGACGGGCACCAGCGGCTCTATGGTCTTGGGGTTTTTGCCCATGCGCGCCGCCACATTGCGCATGGCTGCCAGGTCGGCCAGCAGCGGCACGCCGGTGAAGTCCTGCAGCACCACACGGGCCACGACGAAGGGGATTTCCTCTGAGCGCGGCGCCACCGGCGCCCAGTTGGCCAGCTGCTGCACATGCTCGGCCGTGACCTTCTCGCCATCGCAGTTGCGCAGCACCGACTCCAGCACGATGCGCAGCGACACCGGCAGCCGCTTGATGTTCGGGAACTGCTTGGCCAGCAGCGGCAGCGACCAGAACTGCCCTTTTTGCCCGGCGGCGGGTGCAAACGAGGCCAGCGTGCTGGCGAAGGCGTGACTTGTTGCTGCTGGCTTGGCGGGCATGGCTTGAGCTCCTGACGTTGCGCTTGGAGCGGCCATTGTGTCAGGGCACTGTTGACACCGGCAAGTCAAAGGTCAACAAAGCAGAGGTCACGCCAGGCGCTTGCCCAGCCAATGGTCCAGGGTCAGGACTGAAGGGCGGGTGACCAGCACCACGGCCAGCATCAGTCCCCAGACCAGATGCTGCTCCAGCGCCGCCGGCGCATCCTTCAGTACGTGGTAGTACGAGGCCACGGCGACGATATTGAGCACCGAGAGACCCGCCGCCGAGAAGCGTGTTGCCAGGCCGAGCACCAGCAGCACCGGCAGCACCAGCTCGCCGGCCGTGCCGCCAAGGGCGGCCAGGGCTGGCGGCACCAGGGGCACCTGGTATTCGTCGGTGAACAGGGCGATGGTGCTGTCCCAGTCGCGTATCTTGGTCAGGCCGGACAGAAAGAACACCTTGGCCAGGTAGACGCGCAGGGCAAGATGCACCACGGGCGCGAGCGCGTCGAGCAGGCGCGCCATCGGTGCCCACAGGGTCTTGAGGGCTTGAAGAGGCTGGGGCATGGCAGTTCCTGGCAGTGAAGGGATGGATGAACAGTCGTGCCAGGCGCCGGAAACTTACAGCGCTTTCGCCAAGACCCGAGCCGCGCGACAATCCTGCCCTTGTTTGCAGGAGTTGGAATGATTGTTCGAATCGATATCGATGGCAATGACATCGCGCTGTACGACTACCGGGTCAGCTACGAGTCCGAAGACCTGTATGCCGACAGCGGCCTGAGTTCGGTGCTGGAGGCCCTGGTGGCTGCCGTCGAGGGCCTGGCGCCCAGTGTGGTCGGGGTGGAGGTCTGGTACCGCGGCGTGGTCTCGGGCACCTATCCGCTGACCGTGGTGGCGATGAGCCCGGATCAGATCACCGAGCATGCGCAGAACACGACGGCCGCGATCGAGGAAGCGATGCAGTGACCGCCAGCGTCGAGCCGCTTTGTCAACCACTCAAACCAATGTGGCAAAAACTGCAAATACTGCGCTAGATCACCCCCTTTTGGGGGAGGCGAGTCATACTGAAGGGGGATGTTGGCAAACTACCGCACGGCAGATGATCTGCCCCAGCTGGCTGCGGTAGGCCAGATCAAGGATGACTCCATGCATTTCGATGAACGCAATGAAGGTGACTATCGGATTTATGCCGGTGCAATCGAGGCACCCTCCGGCGACGGCTATCTGGCGGCCGTGGTGGTGAAGCGCATACGCGGCGAGACCACACACACCGGTGCCGAGGCCTATCGCGATGAAAGCCTGGCCTGCGGCCACCGCTGGGCCGAGCCCGAGGGGGCATTGGCCTATGCCATCACCAAGGCGCTGAAGCTGATACGCAGCGAGCCCGCGGCCCTGCGTTGCTGAGGCTTGATCTGCGGTAAACCCCGCAGCACCATGAAAAAGAGCGGCCCAGGCCGCTCTTGTCACGTCAGCGGGGGCCTGCCTTCGGTGGCCGGCCGTCGCGGCGGGGTTCGCCGCGCGGGCTTGCCGGGCGAGGGCCCGGACGCTGGCCGGGGCGCTGATCGGCGCGGGGCCCGCGGTTGTCGCGTTGATCACGCGGTTCACGATGCCCCGGCGGGCCACTGCGGTTGGGGGCCGGTGCTTGCAGGGCGCGCTGCTCGGCTTCCTGGCGGGCCAGGGCCAGCAGGCCATCCAATTCTTCGGGTGCCACGCCCTTGAGCGCGCAGAAGTTCGCTGGCGTCAGGGTCGTGGTTTCGAAGGCGCGCAGCAGATTGAAGCGGCTGCGGCGCTGCTCCTCCTCTTGCGCGTGCAGGGCCATTTCCTGGGCCCGCGCAGCCTCGTGGTTGGCGCGGCGGCGGGCCAGCTCCTGCACGGCGATCTGGCGATGCTCCTCGCTCATCTCACCGGCCTCGGCACCGTCCAGGTCGTAGCGGTGCTTGGCCTTGCTGGCGGCGATCAGATAGGACGTGCTGCCGGTGTAGCGGCGAAAAAACGCCGACAAGACCTGCTTGCTGAACTGGCCCGGAGCACGCTCCTGGATATCGGCCTGGATGCGCAGCTTCAAGGGCTTGGCCGCACCGGCAAACAGCGCCGGAAACAGGGCCTTGAGTTGCTGGGCGCAGGCGGCGGGGCTCATCGCCGGAACAGAGGCCGGCTGCTGCACAGCAGCTGGCGCAGCCTCTGCTACTGCCTCGGCAGGCGCTTCGGCCGCAGTGGCTTCCGGCGAAGAAGCTTCATCAACAGCAGCAGCGGGCGCGGCGGCGTCGGTTGCAATAACTTCAACCGGCGGCAGGGAATCGTCAGAAGACATGGGTCGGGCAATCAGCGGGAAAGGGGTCGATTGTGCCAACTTTGTGAGCGGCACCTGAAATCAGGGCTGACGCTGCAGCAGGCGACCCGCACGGCCGGTGCTGGCCTGGCTTTCGCCGACATAGCTTTGCACCCCGTTGACATAGACGGCGGTGATGCCCTCCGACAC
Organism: uncultured Roseateles sp.; assembly: GCF_963422335.1. Classification (NCBI taxonomy): domain Bacteria; kingdom Pseudomonadati; phylum Pseudomonadota; class Betaproteobacteria; order Burkholderiales; family Sphaerotilaceae; genus Roseateles; species uncultured Roseateles sp. The sequence goes on along the minus strand of NZ_OY729424.1, from coordinate 4,599,170 downwards.
CTCCAACGGCTGCTCGTAGCTGGCACGGTCTTGCACGGTTGCCGGGTCGAACACCACCACATCGGCGAACCATCCGGGCTGCAACTGGCCGCGCTGATGCAGGCGGAAGTTGCGCGCCGACAGGCCGGTCATCTTGTAGACGGCCTCCTCCAGCGGGAACAGCTGGCGCTCGCGGCAGTAGCGGGCCAGCACGCGCGGAAACGCGCCCCACAGCCGCGGATGCGGGTGACGGTCGTGGGGCAGGCCGTCGGAACCTATCATCGTCAGCGGATGGGCGACGATGCGTTCGACATCATCCTCATGCATCTGGAAGTAGCAGGCCCCGCCCGGCTGCAGGCGGCTGCAAGCCTCTTGCTGCGTGATGCCCCAGTCGGCGGCGATATCGGCCAGCAGCCGGCCCTCCTGCTCGGGGTGCGGGTCCGACCAGGTCAGGCGCACATCGATCACGCCATCGACCAGGTCTTCGCGCAGCACGGTGGAGCCGGCGACGTAGGGATAGACGTCCATCGCCACTGCCTGGCGCGTGGCCAAGTGCTCGATCAGCGGCAGGGTCTCGCGGGTGCGGCCCCACTGGCTGGGCCCGGCGCATTTGTGGTGAGAGATGACCAGCGGCACGCCGGCCTCGAAGGCCGTGTCGCCGGCCTCGTGCAGCGCCTCGATGATGGCCTGCATCTCGCTGCGCAGATGGCTGGTGTAGACGCCACCGTGGCGGGCGACGACGCGGGCCAGGGCCAGCACCTCATCGGCCGGCGCGGCAAAGGCCGGCTCGTAGAACAGGCCGGAGGACAGGCCGATGGCGCCGTCCTGCAGGCAGGCATCGAGCAGCGCCTCCATCGTCGCCAGCTCGGCTGCGGTGGCAGGCTGCGTCAAGTCATCCATCGCCGCGAAGCGCAGGGTCGTGTGGCCGATCAGCAGCGCCACGTTCAGCGCCGGTTCTGCTGCCTCGAAGGCGGCGCGGTAGTCGGCCATGGACGCATGGCGGAACGAGTCCAGGCCCAGCAGATTCAGCGGCGGCTGCGGCGCTGCGGTGACCAGCGGCAGCAGCGAGATGCCACAGTTGCCGGCGATCACCGTGGTGATGCCTTGCGAGATCTTGGGCCGCATCTGGGGCTGCTGCAGCAGCATCGCATCGTCATGGGTGTGCACGTCGATGAAGCCGGGGGCAATGGCCAAGCCCTGGCAATTGACGACCTCGACATCGCGCATGTCAATCTGCTCGCGCAGGCCGGCGCCGACTCGCTCGATGCGATCGCCGGCCAGCAGCACATCGCCGATGAAACCCGGCGCGCCGCTGCCGTCGAGTACCAGGCCGCCCTGCAGCAGAGTTCGCATCAGGCCTCACCCCAGTTCAGCAGCGGGTGGTGGCGCGTGTCCAGCCCGTGGGTGGACAAAACCTTGCGCACGCCGGCCAGGCGCTGCACGACGCTGTCGCCCAGGCGCTGGGCGATCAGCACGGTCAGCACCTCCAGCACCGTCAGGTGGGCCAGATAGGCCTCGGTGCCGACATGCATCACCGGGTCGTCGGGCACCTGGATGGCAATGACGATGTCGGCCAGCTTGGACAGCGGCGTGCCGGCCTGGGTCAAGGCGATCACCGTCGCGCCCTGGCCGCGGGCGACCTCGACGGCCTCCAGCAGCGAGGGCATGCCGCCCACGTGCGAGATCGCGAAGGCCACGCTGCCGGCCTGCAGCGTGGCGGCCGAAACCAGCTGCAGATGCTGGTCCAGATAGGCGTTGGCGACCAGGCCCATGCGGAACAGCCGCGCCTGCATATCGGCGGCCATGAAGCTTGACGTGGCGCCCACGCACCAGCAGTCCACCCGCTGGGCCGCGACGAAGGCATCGGCCGCCGCCTCCAGGGCCTGTGGGCTCAGCTGCGCCTGCACGCCGTTGACGGCGGCTGCGGCGCTCTTGATCACCTTGGACACGACCTGGGCCGTGTCATCTTTCAGCTGCACGCGGCGGTGCAGCGGCGAGCCGCTGACGGCCAGCTCCTGGGCCAGGGCCAGCTTGAACTCGCGCAGGCCGGCAAAGCCCAGCTCGCGCACCGCCCGCATGATGGTGGGCACCGAGGTGTTGGCCCGCTCGGCCAAGGCCTCGAAGCTCTCGTTCAGCGCCCGCTCGGGGTCGTTCAGCACGATCTGCAAAGTCTCGCGACGTGCGCTCGCCATCGTGCCGCTGCTGTCGGCCAGCAGGTCGGCGATCTGTTTCAGCACCGGTGTCGTCATCGAAGAGCGCTCAGAAGCAGGTCACCAGCGCGTCGATGACGCGGTAGTCGGCATCGACCACCGGCATCCAGCGCCATTTGTCGAAGGTGGTGCAGGGGTGGGAGACACCCAGCGCGACGCGGTCGCCGACCTGCAGGCCGGCCGGCTTGTCGCCCAGGCGCAGATAGGCATGCTGGTCGTTCATGCCGCTGATCGTCCAGCCCGCAGGCGTGGCCTGCGGCGAGCGGCTGCTCAGCGCGCACATCGCGATAGGCACCGGCATGTCCAGGTCGTAGGAGATATCGCGCTTGCCCAGGGCGAGGATGGCAAGACCCGGCTCCGGCATGGACTGCACGGTGGCCCATACCTCCAGCGCCGACTGCAGGCCATTGCCGCAGCCCAGGCGCTGGTTCACCACCGAGACCATGCGCTTGTAGAAGCCATGGTCGTGGGTGATGTAGCAGCCGGAGCGCAGCAGGCCGATGACGGGGCGCTTCAGGGCAGGGCGCAGGGCCGGCACGACCAGATCGAAGATGGCCGAGCCGCCGGCCGAGACGATGATCTCGTCGGCCTCGAACAGATCCTGCTGCTCACACTGCAGGGCGACCGCCGTGACGCGGTCCATCAGCGCCTGCGCAAAGGCCACATCGGCGGCGTTGTCGCCCTTGGCGCCCAGGCCTTCGTAGCATTCGATGCCGGCGAGACGCACGGCGCTGCTGGCGCGGGCCGCACGGGCCAGCGCTATCGCTTCATCGGTGCTGCGGCAACCGGTGCGGCCGCCGACGGTGCCAAGCTCCAGCAGCACCTCGAAGGGCTTGGCCGGGGCCGTGGCCTCGACCAGGGCCAGCTGGGCCAGCGAATCGAGCAGGAACAGCACGCGCAGATCGGCATGCGCGGCCAGCAGGGCCTGTATGCCTTGCAGATCGCCGGCATCCAGCACCTGGTTGGCGATCACGCAGCGGCGCGCGCCGGCCTGCACGCCGATGCGCGCTTGAGCCACCGTGGCAAAGGTCAGGCCCCAGGCGCCGGCGTCGAGCTGGCGCTGGAATAGCTGGGGAGACATCGTGGTCTTGCCGTGCGGCGCGAAGCGCACGCCGGCGTCGTTCGCGTAGCCCTGCATCCAGCCGAGGTTGTGGTTCAGGCTGTCGGCCCGCACCACGGCCAGCGGCAGCGGCAGGTCGCCGTTCAGCACATTCCAGCCCTGGGCGGCAATTTCGGAGCGGCGCAGGGCCGGTGCGTGATGCGGATAGCCTTTTTGCGAGGCGTCCAGCAGGGGGTCGATCAGATTGTTTGTCATGCGGCAGTGTCCATCAGTTCGCGCCGGCTGCAGGCCACCCAGCGGCCGGGGCGTATTTCTTCGAGTTCGGGGCGGGCGGTGGCGCAGGCGGCCACGGCCTGCGGGCAGCGGGTGCGGAACACGCAGCCCGAAGGCGGGTCGATCGGGCTGGGGATGTCGCCCTTCAGGACAATGCGTTCGGTCTTGATCTCGGGGTCGGGCTTGGGCGAGGCGGCCAGCAGCGCCTGGGTGTAGGGGTGCAGCGGGCGCTCGAACAGCGCCTGCGTGCTCGCCACCTCCATCACCCGGCCCAGGTACAGCACGACGACGCGATCGCACAGGTACTCGACCACATCGAGATCGTGCGAGATGAACAGCATCGTCAGCTTGAGCCGCTCGCGCAGATCGCACAGCAGGTTGACGACCTGGGCCTGGATGGACACGTCCAGCGCCGACAGCGGTTCGTCGGCGACGATGAACTCGGGCTCCACCGCCAGTGCGCGGGCCACGCCGATGCGCTGGCGCTGGCCGCCGGAAAACTCATGCGGATAGCGGCTGGCATGCTCGGGCCGCAGGCCCACCAGAGCTAGCAGCTCGGCAATGCGTGCCGCGCTCTGGCCCGGGCCTTGCGCAAGGCCGTGGGTGGCCAGCGCCTCGCCGAGGATGTCGCGCACGCGCATCTTCGGGTTCAGGCTGGCATAGGGGTCCTGAAAAATGATCTGCAGCTTGCTGCGCAGCTGGCGCATCCGCTTGGACGTGGTCGTGCCGAGGTCTTCGCCGCGATAAAGCACCTGGCCGCTGCTGGCGTCGATCAGGCGCAGCAAGGTGCGGCCTATCGTCGATTTGCCGGAGCCGGACTCGCCGACCAGGCCCAGCGTCTCGCCGGGCTGTATCGTGAACGACACATCATCGACGGCGCGCACCGGCCGCGCTGCGCTGCCGAAATAGCGCTTCAGCTGCTTGACTTCGATCAGTGGCTGAACACTCATGCGGCCTCCTGGGTGGGTTCGCTGAGCACGCAGCGGGTCTGGCGGCCAGCGCCATCGGTCCGCAGCTCGGGCATGGCCTGGTCGCAGCGCGTCATCGCCTTGTCGCAGCGCGGCGCAAATGCGCAGCCGGGCGGCGGCGCCAGGGGGCTGGAGACCTGGCCCCGGATGGCATAGAGCCGCCGCGGGCCGGTGCCGCGATGCGGCGGCTGCTTGCCCGGCAGGCAGGCCAGCAGGCCCTGTGTGTACGGATGGCGGGGTGCGGCGAACAGCTCGCGCACCGGTGCGGCCTCGACGATGCGTCCGGCATACATCACCGCCACCTCGTCGGCATGGTGGGCGACGACGCCCAGGTTGTGCGTGATGAACAGGATGCTGGTGCCCATCTCGCGCTGCAACTTGCGCATCAGCTCGAGGATCTGCGCCTGTATCGTCACGTCCAGCGCGGTGGTCGGCTCGTCGGCGATCAGCAGGGTCGGGTCACAGGCCATGGCCAGCGCGATCATCACCCGCTGGCGCATGCCGCCCGACAGCTGGTGCGGGTACTCATTCAGGCGCTGGCCGGCGGCCGGTATCTCGACCAGCTCCAGCATCTGCCTGGCGCGCGCCAGTGCCTCGGCATGGCTGGCGCCCTTGTGCAGCCGCACGCTCTCTGCGATCTGTTCTCCTATCGTGAAGACAGGGTTCAGGCTGGTCATCGGCTCCTGGAAGATCATCGCGATCTGGTTGCCGCGCACGCCACGCATCTGGCGCTCGGGCAGGCTCAGCAGATCGACGGTCTGGCCGCTGCGGTCAACGAACAGCGCCGAGCCGGCGACGGTGGTGCGCGCCGTGCGCGGTAGCAGCCGCATCAGGGTCAGGCTGGTGACCGATTTGCCCGAACCCGATTCGCCGACCAGGGCTGTGGTGCGGCCGGGCAGGATGTCGAAGCTGACGTCGGCCACCGAGTGCACGGCGCCCTCGTCGGTGTGGAAGCTGGTGCTGAGATGGCGCACCTGCAGGCGTGGGGTGGTCATGGCATCAGTCATCACATCGACTTCTTCAAACGCGGGTCGAGCAGGTCGCGCACGCCGTCGCCCAGCAGTTGCAGGGACAATGCGGTCAGGATGATGGCCAGGCCCGGGTAGAGCACGACACCCAGCGACTGGTGCGCATACTGCTGGCCGCCGGCGACCATCGTGCCCCAGGTCGGTATCTCCGGCGGCACGCCCACACCCAGAAAGCTCAGCGCTGCCTCGGCCAGGATGGCGTAGGCAAAGATGAAGGAGGCCTGGACCAGGATGGGCGACAGCAGATTGGGCAGGATGTGGCGCCACAGAATGCGCCAGGTGGCAATGCCCAGCGCCCGGGCCGCCTCGACGAAGAGCAGCTCGCGCACGACCAAGGTCGAGGCGCGCACCACCCGGGCGACTCGCGGCGTGTAGACCAGCACCAGGGCCAGCACCACGTTCAGCAGCGAGGGGCCGAGGATGGCAACGAGTGCAATCGCCAAGAGGATGTCGGGCAGCGACATCATCGCGTCGACGATGCGCATCAGCGGCGCATCCAGGCGCCTGAAGAAGCCCGCGACCAGGCCCAGCAGCGTGCCGCCGAGGATGGCACCTGCGGCGGTCAGCGCCGCAATCGCCAGCGAGTAGCGGCCGCCGAAGGCAATGCGCGAGAACAGGTCGCGGCCCAGCTCGTCGGTGCCCAGATAGTGGCTGGCGCTGGGGGCCTTCAGCCGGTCCAGCACCGCCGTGTCATTGGGATCGTAAGGCGTCACCCACTGCGCGGCCATGGCGATCAGGGCCACCGTCAGCAGCACCAGCGCGGCCAGCAGCACGATGCGGCGGCGGAACAGTTTTTTCAACAGCAGGCCCATCAGTATTTCACCCGGGGATCGACGGCCATATAGAGCAGGTCGACGCAGAAGTTGATGACCACGTAGATGGCCGCAATGACCAGCAGCGCGCCCTGGATGACCGGATAGTCGCGGCGCAGCACCGCGTTGACGACCAGGCTGCCGACGCCCGGCAGGCCGAACACCGTTTCGGTGACGACGGCGCCGCCAATCATCAGCGCCACCGTCAGGCCTATCACGGTGACGATGGGCACCAGCGCATTGCGCAGCGCATGCTTCAAGACCACCGGCCACTCGCCCAAGCCCTTGGCGCGGGCGGTGCGCACATAGTCCTCGCCCAGCACGTCCAGCATCGAGGCGCGGGTGAAACGGATGATCAGCGCCGAGTTCAGCAGGCCCAGCACGGTGGCCGGCAGCACCAGATAGTGCAGGCGGTCGGCCAGAGTGGCGCCTGGGTCGCCATAGCCCGAGACCGGAAACCAGCCCAGCGACACGGCGAACAGCTGCATCAGCACCAGGCCCAGCCAGAAGCTGGGGATGCTGGCGCCCAGCATGGCCAGGGCGGTGAAGAACTGATCGATGACGCGGCCACGGAACACCGCGCCGACGATGCCGCAGGGCACGCCGATGACGGTGGCAATGGCCACCGCCAGCAGCGACAGCAGCGTGGTCGGCTCGGCCCGTTCGGCCAGCGCCTGCAGGACCGGGCGCTGCAAGAAGATCGAGTCACCCAGATTGCCCCGGGCCAGCTCACCCAGCCAGTACAGGAACTGCACCGGCAGCGGCCGGTCCAGCCCGTACTGGGTCTGCACGCGGGCGATGTCGGCGGCGGTGGCCTGGTCACCGAGCAGCACCGAGATCGGATCGCCCGAGGCGGCCCGCGTCAGCACGAACACCAGCACGGCGACGATGGCCAGCACCAGCAGCATGCCGGCCAGGCGCGAGGCGAGATAGCGCATCACGGTGGCGGCTCCGTTCAGGGCTTGAGCTTGACGTTCCAGAAGAAGGGCCAGGTGGCCGGCTGGTAGCCGTCCAGGCCCGGTGCCCGTGCCGACAGGCTGCTGAACTTGCCGACCACGATATAGGGCACCTCGTCGTAGACCAGGGCCTGCACCTGGCCCCACAGCGAAGCGCGCTTGATGGCATTGGTCTCTGCGTTCAGCGCGGCCAGGGCCGCCTGCTTGGCCGGCGTGCTCCACCAGCCCGGCGCGCCTTCACCGAGTTGTGGCGGCGACAGCATAGGCTCGGGGAACTGCGGCGAATGGGTGATGTAGATGTCCCACAGCTTGGCGTCGTTGCGGCGTTGCACCAGCGTCGCCCAATCGACCACGTTCAGGTCGACCTTGAAGCCGGCACGCTTGAGCTGCTCGGCCATCAAGAGCGCCATGTTGTAGTGGAAGTCGTACTGGCGGCTGGTCAGCACGCGCACCGTCTCGCCCTTGTAGCCGGCCTTCTCGGCGGCGGCCTTGGCCTGGGCGGCATTGCGCTGGTTGTAGGCGGCTGTGCCGGCGTCGGAGTAGAAGGGCGTGCCCTTGGGGAAGTGATTGCCCTCGACGGTGAAGAAGCGCGTGTCGCCGAAGCCTGCGGCCAGCATCTCGCCCTCGCCGATGGCGGCCTGCAGCGCGCGGCGCAGCGGCGCCGAGGCCAGCACGCCCTCCTTGGTGTTCAGCACCAGATAGGGGAAGCCGAAGGCCTGTGTCATCACCGGCACCGTCTTCGCCGCGGCCTTCTCCAGCCGAGGCAGGGCCTCGATCGGCAGCAGGTCGGCGTAGTGGAACTGGCCGGCCAGCGCGCCTTCGACGCGGGTGTTGGCATTGGGCACCGGCATGAAGCGCAGCTCCTCGACCAGGGCCTCGCGCTTGCCCGCAGAGCCGCTGGCGGCCTCCTTGCGCGGCGCGTACTGCTCGAAGCGGGTCAGCAGCACATACTGATCGGGGCGACGCTCCTTGAAACGGTAGGGGCCGGTGCCTATGAATTGGGTCAGCGGCTGGGCGATGGCCTCCTTGGCCATGATGGCGGCCATACCGCTGGGCAGGGCCAGCTGGGGCAAGAGCGGGGCATAGGGTTGCTTTAACACGATCTCGACGCCGTGCGTGCCCTTGGCCGTCAGCGAGGCGATCTCGGCGCCCACGGCCTTGCCGCGCGGCGCCATCTCCATCCAGCGCTTCAGGCTGGCGACCACATCGTCGGCGTGCAGTTCGCGGCCGTTGTGCAGCATCACGCCCTTGCGCAGTGTGAGGGTGTAGCGCAGTCCGTCTTTGGAGATCACCGGCAGCGCTTCGGCCAGCATCGGCGCGATGGCCCACTTGGCGTCGAAGGTGTACAGCGGCTCGTAGACGTGCTGCATGATGGTGCCGACCAGATCGGCGGTGGAGGCCATCGGGTCCAGGGTCTGCGGCTCGCCCACCATGGCCAGGTTCAGCGCCGTCTTGGGGGCCTGGGCCAGGGCAAGCGGGGCGGTGAATGTCAGGCTGGAAGCCAGCGCGGCCAAGCTCAACAGGCGGCGGCGTGTGGGGACGAGAGGGCGCATGCGGTATCTCCGTGTTTGAAATGAAATTTCAATGACGGCACGATATTCCCGCTGAATTCGCCAAACAATCGGGTAAACCCGCAAATTACGAGTTTTGATTGAAATGTAATTTCAGTAAAGCCACAATCGAGACCCGATCAACCAGGAGCTCTCACATGCCACTCGAATTCTTGGGCAATCCGCCCCTCGCCTCCGACCGCCAGGTGCGGCCGTTCTCACCCGCCGTGCGCGCCGGCGACTTTGTCTACGTCTCGGGCCAGGTGCCCGCCAACGAGGCCGGCGAGATTGTCGCCGGTGGCATCGAGGCGCAGACCCGCCAGGTGTTCGTCAATTTGAAGAAGGTCTTGGCGCTGGCCGGCTGCACGCTGGATGACGTCTGCAAGGCCACGGTGTGGCTGGACGATGCGCGGGATTTCGGCGCGTTCAACCGCGTCTACCTGGAGCAGTTCCCCGGCAACAAGCCGGCCCGCTCGACGACGGAGGCGCGCCTGATGGTGGACGCCAAGGTCGAGATCGACGTGGTGGCGTACAAGCCGGCCTGACACGCGCCAGGCCGGCCCTACGCCGTCGAGGTCAGCTTGAAGGCTCGAGCTTCAGCTGATTGTCAACACTGGAGACGCCGCTGACCGAAGCGGCCAGGCTGGTGGCCCGCTCACGGGCTGCGGCGTTGGGTGCCTTGCCTTTCAGCGCGACGCGGCCCTGCAGGGTGTCGACATCGATCTTCAGCGCGCTGAGCTGAGGATCGCGGGCCAGCTCGGTGTTGATGCGGGTCGTGATCGCCGCATCGGCCACCGCGTCGGTCACCTTGTCGGCGGCCTTCTTGCTGGCCGTCTTGGCGTCCTGGGCGACCTGCTTCATCGCCTGCTTTGCCTCGCCGGCTTCCTTGCTGGCCTCGGCCTTGGCGGCCTCGGTCTTCTGCTCGGCGCTGGCGATCGCACCGTCGAGCTTCTGGCCGGCACTGCGATCATCATCCTTGGCACCGCAGGCGCCCAGCGCCAGCAGTGCGGCAAGACCCAGCAGTTTCCATGCGTGTTGACGCTTGCTCATGTTGTGCTCCTTGCCGCGACAGTCTTACTTCTTGCCGAAGGTGGCCTTGGCGCTGTTGACGCAGCCGGTCTTGGCGTCGCCGGCCAGGGCCTCGCACTTCTCGGCGGCGACCTTGTAGTCGGCGTCGCGCTTGGTGTCGTTGGCATCGACCACCGCGGCGTGGATTTCCTTGGTCATCTTGGCGTCGGTAACGCCCTTGATATGGGCTGCCTTGGCTTCCTTGACGCAGACGTCCTTGTCGTTGCCGGCCTTGTCGTCGCACATTTCCTTGGCCACGGCATAGGTGGCGTCGGACTTGGCAATCGCCAGCTTGGTGGCGTCGGCGGACTTGCCGCTGAACTGGAACTGTAGATCGGCCAGCGCGACCTTCTCGACGCCCTTGGCCTGCTCGATGCAGATGTCCTTGGCGTTGCCGGCATTGGTGGCGCAGGCCTTCTTGGCGGCCTTGTAGTCGGCGCTGATGCGGTCCTTGGCGGCGCTGTGATCAGCCTTGCTCATGCTGGCGGAGAAGGCCAGCGAGGAGCTCAGCAGAGCGGCAGCAATCAGGGTGGTCTTGAGGGTGGTGTGCATGTATGACTCCGTGGGGTTGTGGATGGGTGAATGCCTGGTCTGGCATGCCGCTCATTCAGCGGTGCAGGCCATGGCTTCAGTATGCAAACCGTGGCGGGCGCTACACAGCAGACGAGGGCGCGTTGTCGCGTAGCCCATGTCCTACAGCGCCGGCTTGATGGGCTTGGCAGACTTGACGGTTTTGGCGGACTTGAGCTGGGGGCCGGCCACCTGCGTTGCTCGCTGCATCAAGGCCTGGCAGGCGGCCACCGTCTTCTTGCTGTCCTCGTCGCCGCCCTGGTCGAGCAGCGGCAGGATGGCGGCCAGCGGATTGATCAGCGCCAGCAGGGCGGCCGGCACCACGCGGCGCGCCAGCGGGCCGGCCTCCAGTGAGAGCTTGGGATCGGCCAGCGTGCCACCCACCAGCACCGGCGTGCGCAGGGTCAGGGGGCTGAAATCCTTGGGCGAGACGCGCAGGCGCAAAGCCAGGCGCTCGGTGGCCAGCGACAGCGAGCCGTCCACCCAGATGGTCGAGTCGCTGGTGTCGACCAGCATCACCTGGGGCACGACCTGGCCCTGGCTCAGGCGCAGGTCCGCGGCGCCGCAGGTCACCGGCAGCGTGCGGTCGCCGCGCAGCAGCACGCCCAATGCCTGGGCCAGGTCCAGCCCGGCTTCCTCGATGATCAGATGAGACAGGCTGCCCTCGGTCCAGTACAGCAGCGCATTGCCGCTGGCGCTGGCCAGCATCTCGGCGCTGGAGCGGCCGGTGCCGCCCAGCTCCAGCTGCCCGCCCAGGCGCCCGGTGACGAAGGGCGGCGAGCCCGAGGCGCTGCGCGGTTGGCGTATCCATTGCTCCAGCGTCAGGCCGGACCATTGCAGCCGGGCCTGCCACTGCGCGATGTCGGCGCGTCCGTCCAGGGACAGGCTGCCGTTGATGCGACCCTTGGCGGTGCGTGCGTCCAGATCCTGCAGGCGCAGCACGCCGTCGCTCAGCAGCAATCGGCCCTTGAGTGGCGCGATGGCGTCGGCAAAGGCCGCGCCCAGCATGACGCGGTCGATATTGACGGCAATGTCGGCATCCATGGCGCGCAGTGCGGGCAGATCGAAGCGCCGGTCGGGCAGCACCTTGCCACCGGCCCGCGGCACCGCCGGCTCGCCGGCCGGAGCCGCGCCGACGGCCGGGCCTAGATCCTGAAAGGCCAGGCTCTTGCCATTCAGCTGACCCGAGAGCAGGGGGGGGCCCGGGCGCCGGGCATAGACAAAGCTGCCGTGCAACTCGCTCTTGCCCAGGGTCAGGTGCTCGACCTCGGTGGTCCAGCGCCCCTCCTCCTGGTGAAGCCGGCCCTGGGCGTGGAAGGCGGCGGTGGTCGGCAGGGTCAGGCCCAGCGGCTTGCCCACAGCGGCCAGTGAGGGGCCGGCGATCACGTAGTGGCCTTGCAGGCCCTGCATGCCCAGCAGGTCGCGCACCTGCCCGACGAAGCTCAGGCGTGCCGGGCCCGAGTGGGCCTGCAGGCGCACATCCACGGCAGGGCTGGCGCCGCTGCCGCTGATCCAGGCCAGCGGGGCGTTCGATTGCAGGGTGGCGGTCAAGGTGTTGCCGCGGTAGCGTCCGCTGGCCTTGGCCTGCAGGCCGCCGGTGCCCGGGGCTGCCGCGGACGCCGCCGCGGCCGGCGCCGCATTCACGCTCGCGTCCAGCAAGGCAAAGCTGATGAAGGCGTCCAGCTCCAGCGGATCGTCCAGCACGCCGATTTCGCCGCGTTTGACTTCCAGCCTATCGAACACCAGGCCGGGCGTGGCTTGGCTGCTGTCGGCGACGTCGCGGAAATGCCAGCTGGTACGGCCATCGGCGCGGCGCTCCAGTGCGGCGTTCAATTGCTCGGCGACCAGCGATTTCACCCGCAGCGGTGCACCCTGATGCAGGGCCCACAGATCGCTGTAGCGCAGCGTCATGCGCACGCCGCTGGCGCGCAGGGTCGGTCGACCGGGATTCCAGCTCGGACCCGCCACCTGCAGGTTGTCGCTCGCCACCTGCACGCCGCCCAGCAGGTGGATGCGCAGGCCGCTGCGCGTGCCGTTCGCGTTCAGCTTGACTTCCCGGTCCAGGCGCTGGCTCAGGCGCCGCTCCAGCGGCTCGGCCAGCCAGGGCCAGCCCATCAGCTCCCCGACGGCGAAGGCGCCCACCAGCAGCGCCAGCAACACGCCACCACTGACCAGCATCAGGCGCCGGACTGAACGAAGCGGGGGCGTGGGGGCCGATGTCATGGATGTCCTTCCGGGAATCTGGGTCAGCTTCCATGGTGGAGGCAGGACCGCGCTTTGGCGATCAGCCGACGGCGCGCACCGGCGTGGGCGCCGTCCTACTGTCGAGGCGTGCACTGTCGCGCAGCGCCACCGCCCAGGCCGCGCCGAGCAGGAACATCTGGCTGGACCAGTAGATCCAGACCAGCAGCGCAGCGAACGAACTGGCCGCACCGAGCGCCGACTTCGAGGCCGTGCTCGCGACATACAGGCTGATGCCCCAGCGACCCAGCATGAACAGCGTGGCCGCCAGCAGCGCGCCGCCCAGCGCCCAGCGCCAGCGCAGCCGGCTGTCGGGCAGCCAGCGCAGCATGATGGTGAACAGCGCCGTGATCACACCCCATGACCAGGCCAGTTCGGCACCGGCCAGCATCGGCTCCAGATAGGGCCAGCGCTGCGCCATGCCGTGCAGACCGACCAGGGCCAGACCTTGAAGCACCATGGCGATAGCGAGCAGGAAGCCGCAGCCCAGCACAACGCCGACGGCGATCAGCCTTGCCTGCAGCAGATAGCGCCAGCCAAACGGCGGCTCGGGCTCGTCCAGCATGTTCTGCAGCGAGGAGCGCAACTCGACGAAGACCCCGGTCGAGCCGAGCAGCGTGGTGCCCAGCGCCACCCAGGAGGCCAGGGCACTCCACTGCAGGCTCAGGCTCAGGCGCGGGCGCTCCATCAGCATGGCCTGAAGCGTGGACGCCTCCTGCTCGCCGACCAGCTGGCGCACGGAGTCCAGCAGCGCTGCCTGGGCCTGCACATCGCCGAGCAGCCAGACCATCACGCCCGTCAGCACCACCAGCAATGGGGCCATCGAGAAGGCGGCGTAGAAAGCCACCGCCGCGCCCGAGCGCATGCCATTGACGGTGGCAAAACGCTCCAGCGTCTGCGAGGCGATGCGCCACCAGAATCGCGTCAGCGCCAGCAGCCCCGGCACGGCCTAGCCTCCCAGCAACTGCGACAGCCGTTGGGCCGAGCGGCTGTGCTCGGCCATGACCTTGATCAGCACGATCAGCACCGGGCCGAGGAACAGTCCCCACAGACCCCACAGCCCGCCCCACAGCACCACGCCGAGGAACACCGCGGCGGCATTCATGCGAGCCGCGCGCCCCTGCAGGAAGGCCGAGATGACGGTGCCGATCAGGGTCGAGCAGACCAGCAGCAGCGCAGCAATGCCCACCGCCGCGCTGCCGCTGTCGAAGGCCAGGAAGGCCTCGGCCGCGCCCAGGCCGGTCATCACCACCATGCCCAGATAGGGCACCACATGCAGCACGCCGGCGGTGACGCCCCAGCCGGCTGCATCGGGCAGGCCGGCCAGGGAGAACATCAGCCAGACGGTGAGGCCGATCAGCACATTGGTGAACAGCAGCACGCCGGCATACAAACGCACCTGGCGCCCGCATTCCCGCAGCGCATTGGCGGCGGCGAGGCGGCGCCGCGGATCATGGCCCCATTGCATGATCAGCTTGCGGCTCAGGCTGGGCCCGCCGGACAGCACGAAATAGGCCACCAGCATCAGGATCGTGACATCGCTGCCGAAGTGCAGCAGCACGCTGGTGCCCGACACGGCTGTGGCCTTCAGCGCCGTGCCGGCATCCTCGGTCAGGGCCAGCGGCGCAGAGGCAGCGGGTGCGGCCGCCACGGCCGCCGGGGCAGCCCGCGGCTTGCTGCGTCCCAGCGGGGTGGCCGGGCGGCTGGAATCGGTCAGGCGCGAGGCGGCGGCGTCAAGCTCACCGAGTGCGCGGCGCACCCGGGTGGTCAGCGAATCGGTCTGGGGATCGATCTCGCGCACACGGTGGGCGGCCAGGGTGATCATCTCGGGCACGCGCTCGGCGGTGCGCAACAGCTGACCCCCGAAGCCATAGCCGGCCAGCAGCACCAGAGCCACGACGCCGCTCAAGGCCACCGGCACGGCCAGCGCCCGCCAGTACAGAAGGCGCTGCAGCAGCAGCACCACCGGCTCGACCAGCAGGGCCAGCAGCAGCCCGCCGGTGACCGGAATCAGTACGCTGCGGCCCCACCAGGTGGCCACCATCAAGGCCAGCACCGCCAGCACCAGCATCGGCGCGCTGGCGCGCGGCTGTGCCGCCAGTCCGTGGGAGTCATGCAAGGCCATGCGCTCCGCGTCGGCCTTGCGCATCACCCGCTTCAAGCGCGAGGCGCGCTCGGCGGCGCGAAGCGCACTGGCGGTGTTGGCGACGGTGCCACTGCGCAGCGTCTGCCGCCAGGAGGTGCCGGTGCGTTCGTTCATCGTCAGGCTTCTCGGTTGATGGCGGGGCAGGATGCCGACCGCAGCCCCAGTCTAGGAAGGGCTGCAAGCACAGACCATAGTCGCAGCGCCCAGGGGGCTGTAGGACGATGCCGCGTCTGCCGCCGGGCCCGGCCTCAGGACGAGGCTGCCCCCGGCATGCTCAGGCTCAGCCAGGTGAGGGCGGCCTCTTCGGGGTCCAGCTGCTTCCAGCGTTCCTCGCACCACAGCGCCTTGGCCAGATGCTCAAGGTCGTCCAGGTCCAGCCTGGGCCATTGCTTGTGCAGGCGCCGCGCGCACTGCCGGAACCACTCAGCTTCCTCCATGGGACCTCCTCGAGCGTTTTTTGGGCTGCTCAATATACTGTATTTACATACAGTTTTTCGGAAGCTTGGAGATTGTGGCGAGGTATAGGCAAGGGCCGTCTCACCACCAGCTCTCGAGCAGGCGGGCGAGGCCCTCCTTGGCGCGCTGCAGCCAGGGGCGGGCCTGCCACTGCTGCAGGGTCACCGGCTTCGAGGCGGCGACGTCGCGGTGGAACATCGCCTCCATGGCCTGGCCGAAATCGTCACCGACCATCACCGCGTTGATCTCGTTGTTGCCGACGAAGCTGCGCCAGTCCATATTGCTGGAGCCTACGGTCGAGAACACCCCGTCGATCACCGCCGTCTTGGCATGCAGCACCGCGCCCTGCAGCTCATGCAGCTTGACGCCGGCCTGCAACAGGGCCTCGTAGTGGCTGCGTCCGGCATGCAGCACCGGGGCAAAGTCGCTCACCGAGGGCAGTATCAGCACCACGTCGACGCCGCGTTGGGCGGCCTCGGCGAGGGCCGAGATCATGTCGGCACCCGGCGCGAAATAGCCCATGGTCAGGTGCACGCTGCGCTGCGCGCCGTCCACCGCAGTCAACAGCGCGGCATACATGCGTGCCTCGTTGCCGTCGGGGCCGGAGGGGATGATCTGTATCACTTGTGTGCCGGTTGCCGTTCCGGAGGCGGCCGGGGCCGGTGGGGCCGAACTTGGCAGGCTGCCGCAACCCTGCGCCGACCAGGCCTCGCGCACCACTGCGTCGAGCGCGGCCACTGCCGGGCCGCGCAACTGCACCTGGGTGTCGCGCCAGCCACGCTCGCCGCTGCCCGACCTGCGCCGCCCGAAGGAGCCCGAGGCATAGACCTCGCTGATGTTGATGCCGCCGACAAAGGCCACCACGCCGTCGACGACCAGGATCTTGCGGTGGTCGCGCTGCGTCAGGTCCCATGAGCCCGGGCGCACCAGCGGGTTGACTGGATTGAACGCACACACGGCCACGCCGCCGGCACGCAGGGCGTCGAAATAGCCGTCGGCGGTGCGGACCGAGCCCCAGGCGTCGTACAGCACATGGGTCTTCACCCCTTGCGCCTGCTTGCGCAGCAGCAACTCGGCCAGGCGTTGGGCCAGGGCCTGATCCTCGAGAATATAGGTCTCCAGCAGGATGGTGCCGCGTGCCTGCTCCAGCTCGGCAAACATGGCGGCAAAGGTGGCCGGTCCGTCGATCAGCAGCCGGGCCTGATTGCCGGCATACAGTGGCAGCGGGCTGGCTTGTGTCAGCAGGGCCAGATGGCGGCTGCTGAGGTCGGCCCGGCCCTCGGCAGCCAGCTGGGCCAGCACCCGCTGGCGTGCCGGCGCCGCCAGGCGGCCGCGGGCACCGATCAGTTCGGGCCGCGGCGCGGCGGCCACCGCGGACGGCGGTGGGGCGCGGCCGGGCAGCGCCGAGCAGGCCTGCAGCGCGAGCAATGCGAGCGAGATCAGCAGGCAGCGGAGCTGGGGCATGGCCGGCGCAGCAGCCTAGTCTTGCCAGTGCACCGGGATCACCGGCTCGTCATCGTCCTGTTCCGGCGCGCCGGCCAGAAAGGGATAGGCCGCCTCATAGCCGAGGGTGAGTTCGGCCGAGTCCGGCGCGGACACCGGATTCCTGCGCTCAGCCAAGCCGATGCGGCGGGTCAGGTCGAAGCTGTTCATCGCGGTGTCTCCTTGTGTGTGCCGGCGCCGGATCAGGCGTCCAGCATGTCCTTCAGCTCGTCGGCATGCTCTTCCTCATCGGCGAGGATGTCCTCTAGCATGCGGCGCGTGGTCGGGTCCTTGTCGCCGATCAGCACAATCATCTGGTGATAGGCCTCGACGGCGATGCGCTCAGCGATCAGATTGGCGCGCACCATGGACTTCAGGTCGGTGGAATCGTCATAGTCGGCATGGCTGCGCTCCAGCAGGCCGGTCGGCGAGAAATCCGGCGAACCGCCCATCTGCACGATGCGTTCGGCCAGGCGGTCAGCGTGGCCCGACTCGGCGATCGCATGCACCATGAACTCCTCGGCGATGCGCGGCGCCGACATGCCATGGGCCGTGAAGTGGTGGCGCTTGTAGCGCAGCACGCAGACCAGCTCGGTGGCCAGCGCACCGTTGAGCAGCTTGGCAATGGGCAGGGCCCACTGTCCGGAGCTGGGGGTCACCGCGCCGTCGCTCAGATCCGAGCGCGCCTGCTGCAGTGCGCCCTCGTCCAGCTCCAGATGCCTGTCGTTCAGTGCATCGATCGGGAAGGGTACGGCTGATACCGGTGCGTGGCTTTGTTTGTGGCTCATGGGGACCTCGGCTTGATCGGGAACGTAAGGAAAGGAACGGCTTGCGCCGCACGAAGAAAAGAGCGCAGCGCTGCCGTCATTTGCGTGCTGCGGCTATACCCAGCAGGGCCAGGGCAAGCAGCACAACAACCACCGCGACGCAGACGAAGAACAGGAGCTTGGCCACGCTGGCGGCGCCAGCGGCGATGCCAGTGAAACCCAGCACCCCGGCAAGAATTGAAACCAGTGCAAAGATCAGGGCCCACTTCAGCATGTCGCTACCTCCAGCTTGTCGTGACGGTGTATTGAGCAAGTCCTGACCCCGTGAGCTGGAACTCTGGACCAGGTCTGCCCTTGGCGATTGAATCCAGTCTAGGGATGCGGCCATGGGCCAACCATCGGCGCAACACGCCTGGGCATGTAGGACATTGCCGCGTGCAGCCCGACCGCCACGCGGCGCCTTACCTTCCATTACTCGCTGGTACTGACTGAAATACCGATGCCACGTATGGTGCCCCGGCGACCGCACATCGGGCCATTCAATGCTCGCGTCGGGACTGGGGCTTCGATCGGACCAGGGTCTGGCGGCGTGCGCGTCGCGTCCTAGATTGAGCAAAGACTCAATCAATCCGAAACCCAATAGGAGTGTCTCAATGAATCACAAGCAAATAGCCTTGGCTACGGCCATCGGTCTTACCATGTCGGGCGCCTTTGCCGACAACATCAACTCGGTGGTTGCGGTGGTGCCCAACGCGGCGATCCCTGGCGCCTATTCGGCGGCTTGGGGTGCCACCCACGTGGAGGCTGGAGCATTTACCGATGTGTTCACCTTTGCCGGAGGTGCAGATGGTTGGTTCTCATCGAGCCTGATCACCAGCGGCTTTCTGGACAGTGCCAACATCGACTTTCAAACCGTATCGGTCAATGGAAACGCCTACACCCTGTCGCCGAATGCACCGGTCGAGTGGGCCACGCTGGGCCTGACCCAGCTGAGCCAGCCCTTCACCTTGACAGTCACCGGCGTGGCGGCTCCGGCACTGGCGAAGGGCGCGAGCATCGCGGCCAGCTATGCGGGCACGGCGGACATCACGCCGGTGCCTGAACCTGAAACCGCGGCGCTGATGCTGGGCGGCCTGGGCTTGCTGGGCTTCCTCGCACGTCGCCGCAAGGTGGCCTGACGCAGCGTCAGCGTTTGACAGCGGCGCGTCCCCGTCAGACGCTGGCCCAGGCCCGGTATCTATTGATACGGGCCTGACCACTGCCATGACCGCCCGGGTCGGGTGCGCCTCGTCCCGAGGTGCAAACGGTGACACGGGAGGCACGTCGCTTGCTCCGCTGAAAGTGACTCGACTTCAATTCCGAAGTTCAAGCCTGGCCAGGACTGTCCTGGCATCACGGAGAAATCTCATGAAGTCCCTCAGAACTGTTTCCACTGCCGCGCTGGTGCTGATGCTGGCCGGCGGTCTTGGCGCCTGCTCCAACATGTCTCAGCGTGAACGCGCGACCGCAACCGGTGCGGCGGTGGGTGGCGCGGTGGGCGCCGTGGTGACCGGCAGCACGGCGGGCGCCGTGGGCGGCGCGGTCGTCGGCGGCGTGATCGGCCATGAACTGGACAAGAAGAACAAGTAGTCAGGCCCGGTGCCGATGCGGCAGTGGGCACACCGCTTGCCATATCGCTGTGCGGCAGATCGCCGCAAACAAGACCACGCTCCCGCCCACTCTTGTCCGATCGAACCGAAACTCGGAGTTCACTATGAACCTGAAGAAACTTGCCCTGGTCACTGCGCTGACCATCGCCGCCACCGCCTCCTTCGCAGAGAACATCAATCTGAATCTGCCGGTGGTGCCGAATGCCGCCATCCCGGGCGCCTTCTCGGGGGGCTTCGGCATCACCCACATCCAGGCCGGTGCGTTCACCGATGTGCTGACCTTTGCCGGCGGTATCGACGGCATGTTCTCGTCGGCACTGATCACCACCGGCTTCTTCGCCAACTCCAATATCGATCTGACGAGCGTCTCGGTCAACGGCCTGCCCTTCGCGCTGTCGCCCACCGGCACTCTGGAATGGGCGTCGATCGGCCCGGTCGATCTGCATCAGCCTTTCGTGATCACGATCATGGGCATGGCTGCACCCGATCTCGCCGCAGGTTCGGCCATCTCAGCAAGCTATGCAGGCACGGTGAACATCACTCCGGTGCCGGAACCCGAGAGCTATGCGCTGATGCTGGCCGGCCTGGCGGCCTTGGGCTTCATGGTGAAGCGCCGCTCCAACAGCTGAATCGTCCCCTCCCTGCGCTGAGTCGAGCCTCAGCCGGGATTTGCGCCGCAGGTCCTCATGACTGCGGCGTTTTTTCGTCTGCTGCGGCGGCGTTGCCGTAGTTTTTGAGGCGGTTGTACAGGGTCTTGAGGCTGATGCCCAGGGCCGCAGCGGTGCGTTCGCGCTGGTGGCCGAAATGGTTCAGCGTGGCCAGTATCAGCAGGCGCTCGGCCTCGGCCAGCGAACTGCCCAGCGGTATCACCAGTCCCGGCACCGTTGACTTGTCAGGCCAGGACGCAGACGAGGTCTGGCCGGTCTGTGGCAGCCATTCGTCGCTGATGGTAGGGCCGTCGGCCATCACGTAGGCACGCTGCACCACATTGCGCAGCTCGCGCACATTGCCGGGCCAGCGGTAGCCTCCCAGCAACTCCAACGCCGCCGCAGAGAAGTGCTTCAGTGCGCCTTCGCGCTGGCAGATCTCGGCCAGAAAGTGCTCGGCCAGCAGGGCCACGTCTTCGCTGCGCTCGCGCAGCGGCGGCAGCTCGATCGGGAACACATTCAGCCGGTAGAGCAGGTCCTCGCGCAGGCGCCCGGATGCCACGGCCTGATCGGGCGAGCGGTTGGTGGCGGCAATCACCCGCACATCGGTGGCCTGGGGCTGGGTCGAGCCCACGCGCATGAAGGTGCCGGTGCCCAGCACGCGCAGCAGCTTGACCTGCAGCTCCAGCGGCATCTCGGTGATCTCATCCAGGAACAGCGTGCCGCCATGGGCACGTTCGAAGAAGCCCTGGTGCTGGCGGTCGGCACCGGTGAAGCTGCCCTTCTCGTGGCCGAAGATCTCGCTCTCGATCAGATTGGGCGAGATCGCCCCGCAGTTGACCGCCAGAAACGGTTGCTTGCGGCGGCGGCTCAGATCGTGCACCGTCTGCGCCACCACCTCCTTGCCGGTGCCGCTCTCGCCGGTGATGAACACCGTCACCGCCGTGCCGGCCACACGAGAAATCTGCTCGTAGATGCGCCGCATGGCCGGTGCGCGGCCCCACAGCTGGCCGAAGTGGCCACTGTGCTGCCACTGCGTGTTCAGCGAGGCCAGCTCGGCCTGAAGCGTGGCGGGCTGCATCACCCGCGACAGAATGCCCTGCAGCTGCTTCAGGTTGACCGGCTTGATCAGGTAGTCGACCGCGCCCAGGCGCAAGGCCTCGATTGAGGTGTCCAGGCTGGCATGGCCGGTGATCAGCACGATCTCGGATTGCGCGGTCAGCTGCGGGTCGGCGAACAGATCCATGCCGCTGCCGTCGGGTAATTGCAGGTCCAGCAGCACGATGTCGGGCGTCTGCAGGGCCATCTGGCGGCGCGCGTCGCGCAGGCTGTGGGCGGTGGCGACGCTGAAGTTCTGCGTGGCGATCAAGGCTGCCATCAGTTCGGCCGAATCGGCGTCGTCTTCGACGATCAGTGCGTGGCCCATTGTCGAGTTCTCCCTGGACTGCGGCTTGCCGCGCCAGAGGGCGTGGTCAAGGGTTCAGAACTCTGCGGCGGTGCCGGTGCCCGGTAGGGGCCGGTCGTGCGCATCGGTAATGTTTGCTCAGCATACCTGAGTGCCTTGCCGATGCCGGCAAACCGCTCATCATGGTGGTAAGCGCCTGTTGCGTGGTCGGCATGCCCGAGCTTGCGGGCATGCCGATTGCTCTGCACAGGGTTCCCAGGCCGCTAGGCCTTGTTACACCTACCAGGAGCGCCGCATGGCCATTGTCAACGCCACCACCTCATCCAACAACGCTGCCGACAAGGGCCTGGACGGCCCGCTCGACTCCACCCACACGGACGAGCTGGTCAATCGTGTCGCGAAGAGCGCCCATGAAACCGTGGATCGCCTGGCGGCGACCGCCGGCCCGGCGGTGGAGCGCATCCGCCGTGGCGTCGACCAGGCCTCGGACTCGGTCCATGCCGGTGCCGATCGCCTCAGCGAGACCCAGCAGGAGTGGACAGAGACCCTGCGCTGCACCGTGCGCGAGCACCCGCTGGCGGCGCTGGCCACCGCCGTGGCCCTGGGCGTGCTGGTGAGCCGGCTGGCCCGCTGAGCCCATGTCGGAGCCGAACACCGCCGCGGCGCCGCCTGCGGCCGAGCCCTCTCTGCCTCAGATCTTGAGCGGTGTGCTGCAGCAGTTGCCGGGCCTGGTCAGTGACCGGGTCCATCTGTTGGCCCTGGAGTTGCGAAGGGCCGGTGTCGCACTGAGCCGCTTGCTGATGCTAGGGGCGGCCGCGCTGGTCTTCGCCGCCACGGCCTGGCTGGCACTGTGTGCCGGTCTGACGGCCGCCCTGCTGGCCACCGGTCTGGCCTGGGGCTGGGCCTTGCTGACGGTGTTGGTGCTCAACGGCGCCGCGGCTGCCCTGGCTGCGGTCAAGGCCTGCGGCTGGGCGCGCCAGCTCGGACTGCCCGCGACGCTGCGCCATCTCACCGCCGCACCTTCAACACCTGCAACCGGTGCCCCGCATGACCACCACTGAAGCACCGGCCACCGGCCTGGCTGCACTGGACGCACAAATCCTGCTGGCAGAGTCCCGCCTGGTCGAGCGTGAGCTGCTGGTGCGCGGGCAATGCCGGCGGCTGGTGACACGCGCCAATGACAGCCTGGTGCGCCGACTGGGCCAGGGCGCCCTGGCGCTGGCGGGCGCGCTGCTGCTGGGCCGCTGGTTCCGACCTCCGGCTGCGGCGGCTCAGGCCGCCGAAGCACCCCGCGCCCCCGGCCTTGGCACCTTGCTGATGCAGCTTGTGTGGCCCGCTCTGCCGCAGCTGCTGCGCAGCCACGTCAGTCCGGCGCTGGCGCTGAGCCTGCTGTCCGGCCTCTGGTCGCGGCGGCACCGCACTTCCAACAAACCCACCGAGGATCCCCCATGAAACCCGAGAAACTTGTCTTCGTCGTCGCGCTGTCGGCGCTGGTCACCAGCAGCCTGATGGCCTTCCGCCGCGTCCATCGCCAGCGCCTGCAAGTCGCGCCGAAACCCAAGGTCGAGGCCCTGCATACCTGGGAGGGCGAGGGCGGCAATCTGCTGCCGGTGCCTCGGCCGAGCTGAGCGCGCGCGCCTGCGCTGAGCGGGGGCGGCTATCAGTTAAGTCGGGAGGTCGGGATTGCGTCCCGACGGCCGCCTTACTTTCTTTGCTTCGCCAAAGAAAGTAAGCAAAGAAAGGCGACCCGGATGCAGCGCCCCTCGGAGCACCGCAGGGAACTGGGGCATCGCGCAAACTCGCCCCCGGGTACAGGGGCTCAGACAGGTGCGCAGATGTCGCCGAGTACGGCTCCGACCCCAGCATGCTGCGCTCCTCGGCGCCGCATACGGGAAACCCGTCGCGGCTCGCTTCGCATCGTCGCGAACTGCTCGGTCTTCGACCACGGCCCGCATGCGCGCGGCAAACAACTATCGATAGGCATAACGTCAAAGTTCACGCGCTCTCTTGCGGGCAATGCAATAGGTCTTCTGCATTGACAAGCACCCCAGCGAAGGCGCTCCACCTAGCGTCACGCAACGTGAGATCCACCAGATCCTGGAACTCCATGGGCAGTACTCTCGTGCTTGGCTGGTAGGCTGGGTTGAACTCTTTGCGGCGCAAGCGTTCGGTGAGGCGCATCGCATGGTCTCGAGTGAGCCGCTGCACTGCCAATTGGTCGTCGGTTTGGGAAGGGTCTTCAGGCAAGTCCCACAGGAAGCTCTCCAGGTCGCCTTGAGCTCTCATGTATGCGTTCATTTGTATCTCACTGGGTGCGAATTAGCCTTCAGATTCTCCGCATCCGGTCTAGCGTTTTCTCAAAGATTGAGCCGCCACAAAGGCCCGGTCGGCTCCTGCGAGATGGGCCAGCGTGCAAGCACGCGGCTGTCCGAGGCGATGCGCAGCGAGCCGAGTGGTTTGGCCCGTATGCGGCGCTGAGGAGCGGAGCAAGCTGGGGTCGGAGCGGTATTGCCGCGACTTTCACGCACCTGTCTGAGGCCCTGTACCCGGGGCCGAGTTTGCGTGAAAGCCCCCCAGCTTGTGAGCACCGGAGGGCACCCCTTGTACCCAAGGGGCGTCGCATCCGGGTCGCCCTTTCTTTGCTTACTTTCTTTCGGCGAAGCGAAAGAAAGTGAGTCGGCTGCCGGGACGACATCCCGGCCCTTTGTCGTGGCCAAACGCAAAGACGGGCAACGCGTCACCCCAGCGGGATCTTCCCCGCCCGTCGGCTGCGGTGCTTTTGATAGTGCCCCATCAGCGGCGTCGCCGAGACGCCGTGCAGCAGGATGGAGCCGGCGATGCTGAGCAGGCAGACGGAGGTCAGCACGCTGGC
Organism: uncultured Roseateles sp.; assembly: GCF_963422335.1. NCBI lineage: Bacteria > Pseudomonadati > Pseudomonadota > Betaproteobacteria > Burkholderiales > Sphaerotilaceae > Roseateles > uncultured Roseateles sp. The sequence goes on along the minus strand of NZ_OY729424.1, from coordinate 4,575,031 downwards.
CTGCTGGCCCTTCAGGCCGTGCTCCAGCGCGAAGGCCAGGTAGAACAGCGAGCCGACGCCGCGTATGCCGAACCAGGCCAGCAGGCGGCGCTGGGTGGCGGGCAGTCCGCTGCCCAGCAGCGAGACGTAGACGCTGACGGGCCTGACGACGAAGATGAGCAGCAAGGCGAAACCGACCTGCGGCCAGCTCCAGTCCACCCAGGGCATGGCCACGCCCAGGCACAGCACCATGCTGACCTCGACCAGGCGCTCGCAGCGCTGCCCGAAGGCCAGCAGCCGGCGTGACAGATGGGTGCTGTCGGCCTTGGCCTCGGCCATCGCTGCGGCGGCGCGGGTGCCCTCGTGGAACAGTGCCACGCCGGCAACGAACACGACCAGAAAGGCCGAGGTGGCGGTGGCACGGGCCAGGCCGTAGCTGAGCGCGATCGCGCCCAGATACAGCAGTTCGTCCCAGCCCAGCTCGTGCTGGCGGCGCAGGCGCATCCGTATCGCCCAGCCCAGGCCGTGACCGCAGGCCCAGCCCAGCAGCGCACCGCCGATGATGGGCCACAGCAGGTCAGCCCAGGCCCAACTCAACCAGGGCAGCCAGGGCCATGTGTCGGAGCCCAGGTTGTGCAGCCCCAGCAGACCCAGGGCCAGCATCACCGCCGGCAGGGCGGTGCCGTCATTCAGCCCGCCCTCGGCGGTCAGCGACAGGCGCACGGCGTCGCGGTCATTCTCCGAGCGTATCTGCACCTCGGAGGCCAGCACCGGATCGGTCGGGGCGAGCACGGCGCCCAGCAGCAGGGCCAGCGGCCAGGTGAGGCCCAGCATCCAGTGGGCGGCGGCGGCCGACAGCGCGATCGTGATCAGCATGCCCACCGTGGCCAGCAGGGCGGCGATGCGCCAGGCTTTCCACACCGGCGGCACGCGCAGGCGCAGGCCCACGGCAAACAGCGAGATCAGCACCGCCACCTCGGTGATCACCACCATCACCGGCGCATAGGTTTGGGCCTGGGTCTCGTGCCAGGGCTTGACCAGGGCGCCCACGCCCCAGCCGACCAGCAGGTAGACGACCGCCGGTGACAGCGGCAGCCGTCGCACCGGATGCTCGGCCAGGCCCATGGCGATCAGCACCACACCGAGCAGCAGCAGGGAGGCTGTCAGCATTGCAGGGCGGTCAGGGAGATGGAGTGCATGGGTCCGTGGTCTGGGTTGATGGGGCGCAGGGTACTCCGCTTACCTGGCGATACATCTCTTGATGCGTTGACGCCTGGCAGGCCTGCCAGCAAGTCTTGCCGCAAGCTTGGACGCTCCATCGGTAAGTGGCGGCCTTGCGGCTCGTACCGCCCCGGGGGCTGCGGCCGGGCACGGCACTTGCGTCTGGGTATCGGTCGATATCGAAGAACGGATCCAAGATGAGCGCCATGGGCCTGCAAGCAGACCACAGACAGGTGCAGACGCTGTCGCCGCGGCTGCAGCATGCGGTGAAGCTGTTGCAGCTGTCCTCGCTGGAGTTCACCCAGGAGGTGAACCAGCTGATGGACAGCAACCCCTTTCTCGAGAGCGAGGAGGGCGATCCGGACATCGAAGCCGATGGGCTGACCGAAGCGGAGGAGGCTGCCGACGACGAGCGCGACCTCTGGCAAGCCGAGGGCGTGGCCTCCGGCCGCTCGGGCGAGGGCGGCGAACGGGGCGACGTCAGTGCACTCGACCTGATCGCCATGCCCGGCTCGCTGGCCCAGCATCTGCATGGCCAGCTGGGCGTGCTGTCGCTGCCGCAGCGCGATGGTCTGCTGGCCAGTGCCATCATCGATTCGCTCGATGACGACGGCTATCTGCGCTGCGAGCTCGATGAGCTGGTGGCCGTCACGGCGCTTTCGCCGCCAGCCCGGCGCGACGAGCTGCAGATCGCGCTGCGCCGCGTGCAGTCGCTGGACCCGGCGGGCGTGGCCGCGCGCAGCCTGCAGGAGTGCCTGCTGCTGCAGTTGCCAACCCTGGCCGACGCGGCTCAGCGCGAGCTGGCGCGCCGCATCGTGAGCGAGCAGCTGCCGGCCCTGGCCGCCCGTGACGTGACGGGCATGGCCCGCAGCCTGGGCTGCGGCCCGGCCGAGATCGAGGCCGTCTGCGGCTTGATACGCCGCCTCGACCCACGCCCGGGGGCTGGCCACGGCCACCAGCAGATCCACTACCTGGTGCCGGACCTGATCGCACGCAAGCTGCGCGGCAGCTGGACGGTGCAGCTCAATCCCTCGGTGGTGCCGCGGCTGCGCCTGAACCAGGGCTATGCCGAGCTGTTCCAGCGCCACCGCGGCGCTCAGGACCAGGCCATGGCCAGCCATCTGCAGGACGCGCGCTGGACCTTGAAGAATGTCGCCCAGCGTTTCTCGACCATCCTCAGCGTCGGCGAAGCCATCGTGCGCCGCCAGCAACGCTTTCTGGACTACGGCGTGATGGCCATGAAGCCGATGGGCCTGCGCGAGATTGCCGAGGAGCTGGGCCTGCACGAGTCCACCGTGTCGCGTGTCACCAACAACAAATACATTGCCACGCCGCTGGGTGTGTTCGAGCTGAAGTACTTCTTCTCCCGCGCCATGACCATGGCCAGCGGCAACCGCTGCTCGGGCACGGCCCTGCGAGGCCTGGTGCAGGACATCATCAGCGCTGAGAAGCCCGGCGCCCCGCTGTCCGATGCCGCCATCACCCGCCAGCTGGCCCGCCAGGGCCTGGTGGTGGCGCGGCGCACCGTCACCAAGTACCGGCAGCTGCTGCATATCGCGGCGGTGGGGCGCCAGGGCCGGCCGGCCTGAAGGCCGGCGGCGGGCGCCGCCGGTCTTCAGGCACTGTCCCGCTGAGGGATGGCCGCCATCTGCAGTTGCACGCCGTGCGTCTGACCATCGTCCTGCAGCTGCAGCAGGGTCGGGTCGCCGGGCTGTGTCACGCCGTCCAGTACCAGGGCCCCGGCCGAGCCGGCGGCCAGCTGCTCCACCATCACCTGGTAGTGGCTGGTCCGGTAGCGGTAGCTGAACTTGAAGCCGGGCCAGCGGGCGGGCAGGCGCGGCGCGAGCCGCAGCCAGTCCTGGCCGTCGCGGTGCTCCAGGTGTATGCCCAGCAGCTGCTCGATGATCAGCCGGTACATCCAGCCGGCCGAGCCGGTGTACCAGCTCCAGCCGCCGCGGCCGACGTGCGGCGCGACGCTGTAGACATCGGCCGCCATTACATAGGGCTCGACCTTGTAGACGTTCAGCTCGGCGGGCGTGCGGCCGTGGTTGAGCGGGTTGATGATGTCCAGCAGCTGCCAGGCGCGCTGCACATCGCCGAGCTCGGCAAAGGCCATCGCCGCCCAGATCGCGCCGTGGGTGTACTGGCCACCGTTCTCGCGCACGCCGGGCACATAGCCGCGGATATAGCCGGGGTCGGGACCGGCGCCATTGAACGGCGGGTCGAGCAGCTTGACCAGGCCCTGCACGGGGCTGACCAGGCGTACGGCCAGCGCGTCCATGGCCTTGCGGGCGCGGACCGGCGGGGCCACGCCGGACAGTACCGCCCAGCTCTGGGCGATCGAGTCGATCTGGCACTCCGGGCTCTCGCTGGAGCCCAGCGGCGCACCGTTGTCGAAAAAGGCGCGGCGGTACCAGGCCCCGTCCCAGCCGTGCTGCTCCAGCTGCCGGGCCAGCGTCTTGCGCTCGGCCTCGCAGCGCAGCGCCAGCGCGTCGTCGTCCAGGCTGCGTGCCAGCGGCGCGAACTGGCGCAGCACCTCGCAGAGGAAGAAGCCCAGCCAGACGCTCTCGCCCCGGCCCTCGTGGCCGACGCGGTTCATGCCGTCGTTCCAGTCGCCGCCATCCATCAGCGGCAGGCCGTGCGCGCCCATGCGCAGGCCATGCAGCAGCGCACGCCTGGCATGCTGGTACAGCGTGCCCGACTCGCTGGAGCGCATCGGCAGCTCGAAGTTGGATTCGTCCTGCGGCGCCACCGCCCGTCCGTCCAGGAAGGGCACGGACTCGTCCAGGATGCTGCGGTCGCCGGTGCAGTCGATGTAGCGGCTCAGACCCAGCGGCAGCCACAGATAGTCGTCCGAGATATGGGTGCGCACGCCGCGGCCCGCCGGCGGGTGCCACCAGTGCTGCACATCGCCCTCGACGAACTGATGCGCCGCGCACAGCAGCAGCTGCTCGCGCAGCAAATCCGGCCGGGTGTGGACCAGGGCCATCGCATCCTGCAGCTGGTCCCTGAAGCCATAGGCCCCGCCCGACTGGTAGTAGCCGCTGCGCGCCCACATCCGGCAGGCCAGGGTCTGATAGACCAGCCAACCGTTGGCCAGCGGGTTCAGCGCCGCATCGGGCGTGTGCACCTGGACGGCGCCAAGGGCCTCGTCCCAGTGGCGTTGCACGGCCTGCAGGGCGGTGGCCGCCGCGCCGGGCAGGCGCATGCGCTGCACCACCTGCTGGGCCTCGCCGGCATTGCGCGCGGCGCCGAGGCGGAACACGATCTCGCGCGTTTCGCCCGCGTCCAGGTCCAGCGGCGCCTGGATCGCGGCGCAGGGGTCCAGCGCCGCGCCGACGCGGCCCAGCAGGCGCTGGCTGCGCAGTGCCAGCGGATCCGCCAGGCTGCCATTGCGGCCGATGAACTCGGCGCGGTCGCAGGTCATGCTGCCGGCGCGATGGTGCTGGGCATCGACGTCGAAGAAGGCCACCCACTCGGGGCAGTCGTTGCTGTAGGGGTTGCGCACCATCAAGGGGCCGGCCTCGGCCGACATCGAGGTGACCAGATGCGGCGCGGTGGCCTCGCGCACGGCGCCCAGCACCCATTCCACATAGCCGGTGGCCGAGAGGCGGCGCGGCCGGTCCGAGCGGTTGGTGAGGCGCAACACGCTGAACTTGACGGCAGCGTCCACCGCCACGAACACCTCCAGCTCGCTGGCAATGCCGTCCACCGTCCGCTCGAAGCGGCTGCAGCCGAAGCCGTGTCGGGTGGTGCAAGGCGTGCTGTGCGGCCCGGCGTCGCCGAGATCGGCGCGGCTTGGTGACCAGACATGGCCGGTGTCCTCGTCGCGCAGATAGAAGGCCTCGCCGCAGGCATCGGTGACCGGGTCGTTGTGCCAGGGCGTGAGCCGGAACTCATGGGCATTCTCGAACCAGGTGTAGGCCGCACCGGCCTCGGAGATGACGCTGCCGAACGTCGGGTTGGCGAGCACATTCGACCAGGGCGCCGGTGTGGTCTGGCCCGGGGCCGGGGCGATCACGTACTCGCGGCCATCGGCGCTGAAGCCGCCCAGGCCGTTGAACAGGGTCAGCTCGTCGCCGCGTGTGGCCGGCCGCGGAGCCGGCTGTGGCCGGTAGCTGCGGCTGGGCACCAGCGGCTGCTGGCGGCGCTCAAGGCCTGCGCGTGCCGCCGCCGAGGCATTGCCGCCGCGCCGCTCCATGCGCGGGCCGCGATGCATTTGCTCGGCCAGGCTGCCGCGCTGGTCGCTGAACACGGCCCGCGCCACCGACTGCAGCAGCACCCGGTCCTCGTAAGAGATCTGCTCGGCATGGCGCACGAAGATGCCGCCGGGGCGGTCGATCACATGGGCCTCCACGCCGGCCGACACCAGGCCCAGGATCTGCTCGTGCAGCTGCTGGCGGTAGATGTCGCGCTCCTCGTTCCAGACCACCAGATCGACGGCCAGGCCCTTCAGCCGCCACCAGGCATGGGCCTGCACCAGCTGGCGCACCAGCTCCAGATGGGCGATGTCGCCGATCTGCACCAGCACGATGGGCAGATCGCCCGAGATCGTGTAGCCCCACAGGCCCGATTGGCCGCGCCGGTTCTGCTTGATGATGGCGGGGTCGGCGCGCAGCGTCGCCTGGTTGAAGATCACCGCGCTGGCCAGGCGGGCAAAGAGCTGCACCTCGGCCTCGCTGCAATTGAGCTGGCGCTGCACCACCTGGCTGTGCGTCCAGGCCAGCTCGAACACGCGCTCGGCCAGGCGGCGGTCGCGGTATTTCTCGACCAGGGCCAGGCAACCGTCGCGGCTGTCGGCCACGCCGATGACGATGTCGACGATGATGCTCTGGTCCGGCGCCAGGGTGACCACGCAGCGGCTGGCCGCCACCGGGTCCAGCACCGAGCCGGCGGTGTTCGACAAGGGCCCGCGCTGGCGCAGCGCCAGAGGCGCCTGCAGGCTGCCGCCACGGCCGATGAAGCGGGAGCGGTCGGTCTCATGCGACACCGTGCCGCCCTTGCTGCCGCGCATGCCATGCACGGCCAGCAGCTGAAGCATCCAGGGCGAGGCGTCGTTGGACGCGCGCGGCCGGCGGTTGCACAGCAGGGCGCCGGCCTCGGGCAGGATCTCGGTCTGCACGAACAGCTTGCTGAAGGCCGGGTGCTGCACATCGCTGGCGGCCGAGGCCAGCACCACCTCGGCATAGCTGGTGATCTCGATCTGGCGCGTGCTGCGGCTGGTGTTCTTGATGTGCACCCGCTTGAGCTCGATCGCGTCCTCGGGCGACACGGCGATCTCGGTATGTGTCTCGATGCCATGGTCGCGGCGGCGGAACTCGGCCCGGCCCTCGGAGAAGATGGCCTGGTAGTGGCTGCCGGTGGTGCGTGTGGGCTGGTGGGCGGTGGACCACAGCGCACCGCTGTCGACATCACGCAGATAGCAGAAGCTGCCCGAGGCATCGCAGGTGCTGTCTTCGCGCCAGCGGGTCACGGCCATGTCCTTGTGGCGGCTGTAGCCGCCGCCGGCCTGGGTCACCATGACGTGATAGCTGCCGTTGGACAGCAGATGAACCTCGGGTGCCGGCGTGTCGGGGTCGGTGAAGCAGCGCACCGGCACCTCGCTGCCGGAGCTGGGGCTGCGCAGCGCCGCCCGCTCGGCCGCCGCCGCGTGCCGGACCACGCCCTTGGGCACACGCTCGTGCAGCAGGGGCAGGGTGGCGAGCAGGCGTGGGTCGGCCTCGAAGAACTGCTGCATGCGCGGGCCGCGCAGCACCTGGGCCATGGCCAGCAGGCCCATGCCCTGGTGGTGGGCCATGTAGGAGCGCACCACGGCATGGCTCTGGCCGCGCGGCAGGCGCAGCGGCGTGAAGTCCAACGCCTCGTGAAAGCCGAAGCTGCCCGTGGCGCCCAGCGCTTCGAGCCGCTGCAGGTTCTCGCAGGCCGCCACCGGCTCCAGCAACAGAGCCATCAGGCTGGCGTAGGGCGCCACCACCAGGTCTTCTGCCAGGCCGCGCTTCAGGCCCAGGCCGGGCACGCCGAAGGCTCGGTACTGGTAGTTCAGGGCTGCATCGGTGGCGTTGTAGCCCGACTCGGAAATGCCCCAGGGCACGCCACGCTCGTGGCCGTACTCGATCTGCCGGCCCACCGCCGCCATGCAGCTCTGGTCGAGCAGGGTATGGGCATCGCTGGGCATCAGCAGCATCGGCATCAGGTACTCGAACATCGAGCCGCTCCAGGACATCAGCACCGGCTCGCCATTGACGGTGCTGAGCTGGCGGCCCAGCGCGAACCAGGCCTCCTGCGGCAGCTGGCCCAGGGCGATGGCCGCAAACACCCCCAGCCGCGCCTCGGAGGCCAGCAGGTCGTAGTAACCGGTGTCGGCGCTGTGCTCGTCGACGTTGTAGCCAATCACCAGCTGGTGGCGGAAGCTGTCGTACAGAAAGCCCTGCTCCATCTCGCACAGCGCGCCGGCGCGGGCGGCCAGCGCCTCGAGCCGGATCAGGCAGGCGCGGGCCGCCTCGCTGGCGTCGGCGCGGCCGGCCAGCTCGCGCAAGCTGGCGTCGCCGGCCAGATGCGAATGTTCGAGCAGCGCAGCGCCGTCGGGCAGCAGGTCGGCCAGCTCATCGAGCGCTGCCAGGCATTGCAGGGTCAGCCGCTGCGCCCAGCGCTTGGCCTCACCGGTCAGCGCCTGCAGGGCCACGGCCGCCAGCAGCTCGATGCTGGCCGCGTGCAGGCTCTCCAGCGCGCTGCGCAGGCCGATCAAGGTGGCGATGGGGGCATCGCACCAGCGCTGCAGCAATTGCTCGAAGGCTTCCAGCGGCACGGTGGACCCGCTCTCGAGCAGGGCCTCGCGCAGCAACGCATAGGTGTCGGCCAGGCCGGCACACCAGGTCGGCGTCAGCAGGGACTCGTCGGCCATCGTCAGCAGGCCGCCGCGCAGGGTCAGCAGCTGAGCGGTCAGGTTGCCGCTGTCCACGGTCGATACATAGCGGGGCCGCAGCGGCTCCAGGGTCTGGGTGTCGTACCAGTTGAGGAAGTGGCCGCGGTGGCGCTCCAGTCGCTCCAGGGTGTCGAGCGTCGCGGCGATGCGCGCCAGCATCTGGCTCAGCGTGATGTAGCCCAGATCGTGAGCGGTCAGGTTGGCCAGCAGCGCGAAGCCGATATTGGTTGGCGAGGTGCGGTGGGCAATGCGGGGCACCGGGTGCTCCTGCAGATTGTCGGGCGGCAGATGGTTGTCTTCGGCACCGACGCAGGTGTCGAAGAAGGCCCAGGTGCGGCGCGCCATCGTGCGCAGATAGCGCTGCTGGGCCTGGCTCAGCGCCGGGCGGCGGGCGCGCAGCGGGCGGTCAAGCCACCACACCAGCAGCGGCGAGGCCAGCCACAGCAGCAGCACCGGAGCGGCCAGCGGCAGGGCCTCGGGGCGCAGCTGCAGCAGGGCCGCGCCGGCCAGCCCGGCGATCAGCGGCCCCAGCCACATGCGTGCCGCTGCCTGGCCCAGGGCCAGCAGGCTGCCGGCCGGTGCGCCCTGGCGCACATCGGCCGAGGCCGTCCACTCGAGCAGATTGCGCCTGGAGACCAGGCTGCGCCACAGCGTCACGGCGATCGCGTGCAGGCTGTAGCCGGCCTCATGCGGCAGGCAGGCCAGCGTCTGCAGCAGCTGCAGCAGCTGATGGCCGAACGGCTGCACGCCCACATGGCGGGCATTCAGCCCGGTCAGGTTCAGCGGGCGTTTCAGCAGGTCCAGCAACTGGGCGGTCAGCGGCACCAGGCCGATGATCAGCAGCACGCGCACCGTCCACATCGCGGGTTCGGGCAGGGCCAGCCAGCCCACCAGCAACAGGCTCGTCAGCACGGCGGGGCTGAGGCTGCGGCGCAGATTGTCGAACAGCTTCCAGCGCGACAGCGCGGACAGCGGGTTCAAGGGCTTGTCAGGCAGCAGGTACAGGCGCTGGCGCAGCCAACCCAGCAGCTGCCAGTCGCCACGAATCCAGCGGTGGCGGCGGGCCACGTCGGCACCGTAGCGCACGGGTGCCTCCTCCATCAACTGCACATCGCTGAGCAGGCCGGCGCGGGCATAGCAGCCCTCCAGCAGGTCGTGGCTGAGGATGCGGTTGTCGGGCAATTGCTCGCCCAGCGCGTACTCGAAGGCATCGACGTCGTAAATGCCCTTGCCGATGAAGGAGCCCTCGTCGAACAGGTCTTGATAGACGTCCGAGACGGCACGGGTGTAGGGGTCGATGCCCGGCTCGCCGCCGTGCAGGCGGGCATAGCCCGAGCGTCCGGTGCTGGGCAGGCTCAGGCCCACGCGGGGCTGGAGGATGGCGTGGCCCTCGATCACGCGCCGCGCCTGCTTGCCGCTGCCGAAGCGCGGACGGTTCAGCGGATGGGCCATGCTGGCCGCCAGCTGCAGGGCGCTGCCGCGCGGCAGCTGGGTGTCGGTGTCCAAGGTGATGACGTAGCGCACCGTGGCCAGGGCGTTGCGGTCACCGATCAGGTGCGAGAAGGCCTCATCCGGACCGACACCGGCGCGGCCGCGCAGCAGCGCATTCAGATCGGCCAGCTTGCCGCGCTTGCGCTCGCGGCCCATCCAGTGCGCCTGGCGGCTGTTCCAGCGGCGTGGCCGGTGCAGCAGCAGGAAGGGCGCGCTGCCGCCGCTGCCGGCATAGCGCAGGTTCAACGCCGAGATGCCGGCGCTGGCCAGGGCAATCAGCCCGGCGTCTTCGGGGCGGTGCTCCTCGCGGGCATCGGCCAGGTCGGTCAGCAGCGCAAACTGCAGCTGGGCGTCGCGGTTGGCCAGAAAGCGCAGCTCCAGGCCTTCGAGCAGGGACTCGATGCCGGCCGGGCTGCTCAGCATCGTCGGCACCACCACCAGCGTGCGGGCGCTGGCCGGCAGGCCCAGCGCATAGTCCATGCGCGGCATGACCTGCGGCTGCACGACGAGGGTGACGATCCAGTTCAGGATCGCCAGCGACAGCTGCCAGGTCGCGAGCAGCAAGAGCAGGCCCAGGCCCGCCAGTGCCCAGGGCGGCGGCGGGGCACCGCCCAGTGCGACCTTGAGGAAGGGCCCGGCCGCCAGCAGCAGGGCGCCGAGCAGGCCGGCACCGACATAGGCGCCCAGCGGCATCGCCCAGCCCGGATGCTGCGCCCGCCAGCGGCTGACGCGCAGGCCCAGCAGCTGCTCCAGCGCCGAGCGGCCATGGCCCAGCAGGTAGTGGCCGACATGGCCCTGGCGCTCCAGCCCCTGCGCGTCGCTGAGGCGCTGTTGTGCCAGCTCGGCCAGCTCGACCGCATGGCTGGCGACTTCCAGCTCGGTGCGGCCGCTGCGCCGGGCCAGGCGCTCCACCGCCAGGCGGTAGGCGTCGCGGGTGATGAAGTCCATCTGCTCGTAGACCGCGCTGGGGTCGCCGCGCAGGGTCTGCTCGACATGGCTCAGGTTCTCGACGAACTCGGGCCAGTTGATGGCGCCCAGCAGGCGCAGGCTGCCCACGCTGTTGGCCACCGAGACCTGGCTGGCCGCCTGGGACTGGCTTTGCAGATGCACCATCTGCTCGATGCTCTGGCCTTGGTCGGCGAGGCGTTGCTCGACCCAGGTCAGCGGCAGCGCCAGCTGCGCCCCCTGGCCCTGCAGCCGGCGGGCAAAGGCCGCGACGAAGGCGCTGCTGAGCGTGGGTGCGGCGCGCGCCATGTCGGCGATCACCAGTATCAGGTCGCTGGAGCGCAGCTCCAGCGCTTCGAGCATGGACTGGGCCCAGCCGTCGGCGGCGTCACGGTCCTGCCGGCCCAGGGTCACACTGACGCCGACGCGGCGCAGGTTCTCGATCAGGGCCAGGCGCAGCATGATGGGAAAGGCCCACAGCTCGCCCAGGGTCAGCGGCTGCACGCTCTGGTAGGCGGCGACGAAGCGGCTCAGGGTGCCACGGCTCAGGCTGCCGTCGGCATGGGCGATCGCCTGCAGCGCCAGCTCGTAGACACGCGGCCGGCCCAGGCTTTCCAGGTCGCCGTTGCGGGCGGCCAGGCGTGGCAGCTCGCGGCTGTAGCCCTTGGGCAGGTGGCGGCGGGCGGTGCGTATCTCTTCCTCGATCAGGTAGAGGTTGTCGAGCAGCCATTCGGCCGCCGGGGTGATGGGCAGCTCGGCCGCCACCGCCTCGGACAGCAGCTTGCCCACGCCGGTGAGCAGGGCCTCGTTGTCGCTCAGGCGGGCGAGCAGGCGGTCGGGCCGGTGTTGCGGGTCCAGCACATGCTGGCGGGCCAGGGCAACGCCATGGGCGGCCATCTGGTCGGCGCTGAACAGCGCCTCGCGCAGCGGCGCCTCCTCGCGGCCCAGGTCCAGCCTGCCCAGGCTCAGCCGCCCCCATTGCCGCCACGGTCCCGCCGTTGCTTGGTGCCAGACCCGTGCCGCCAGATTGCCTACCGCCATCAAACCATCCTCCGGCCCTTGCGGGCATTGTTTCTGTGGGTGAAAAGCTCGCCCACGGACTGACAGGGCAAACGGCGTGCCTGCCCGCGGCCCGCGCGGAGCAAGTGGCGCTCCCGGTCGGTTTTACCGATATCCCGGCTCAGGGAGCCAGCGGCAGGGTGACGGCGAACTCACTGCCCTGGTCGGGGCCGGCACTGCGGGCCATCACGCTGCCATGATGGGCTTCCACCAGGTTGCGCACCACCGCCAGGCCTATGCCCATGCCGCGGTTCGGATGGCTCCAGGGCTGAGGGCCCTGCACGAACAGGTCGAAAATATGCGGCATCGCCTCGGCCGAGATACCGATGCCGGTGTCAGTGATGCAGACGCAGGCCACCCCGCTCGCCGACTGCACGGTCAGTGTGATCGTCGTGCCCTCGGGCGAGTACTTCGATGCGTTCTCCAGCAGATTGCTGAACACCTGGGCCAGCCGCACCGGGTCGGCCAGCACCGGCAGCGGGCCGGGCAGCGGCGGCATCTCCAGGGTCTGGCGGCGGGTCAGCATGGCGGGCCGGCAGCTGTCGATGGCGGCGCCGAAGATCTCGGCCAGATCGACGCGGCTGCGTTCGAGCCGGAACTTGCCCACGCCGACGCGCGAGCCATCCAGCAAATCGTCGACCAGCCGGGCCATGTGGGCGACCTGGCGCTCGATGATGACCTTCAAGCGCATCATCAGCGCAGCATCGTGGCGGCCCTTGTCCAGCAACTCGGCGGCGGTGCGTATCGGGGCCAGCGGGTTGCGCAACTCATGGGCCACCACGGCCAGGAACTGGATCTGGCGGCGGTGGGCAACCTCGGCCTGGGCCTCCAGCTCGCGTGCATTCAGGGCCGACAGCACCAGCTGTTCGTTGGCCTCGCGCAGATCGCGCAGGCGGGGCTCGGCCGCCACCGTGGTGGCCGTGAACACATGCAGCGCTTGGGGCAACAGGTCGGCGCCATAACGCGCTAGTGCAATACCGCCCGCCACCATATCGGCATGCAGGACGAAGCTGCCCGGCGCCAGCTTCTTGGCCTGGTACATGGCTTCGTCGGCGCACTTGATCAGACTGGCCGCATCACTGCCGTCCTCTGGATAGACGCTGATGCCTATGCTGGCCGCGATGCGGAACACCTGGTCCTCGACATGGCAGGGGATGGACAGCGCCCGCAGCATCTTGGTCGCGATCAGCGCCGCGTCCGGGGCATGGGCGACTTCGGCCAGCAGCACCAGAAACTCGTCGCCCCCATGGCGGCTGACGGTGTCGGAGTCGCGCACCACCGACTCCAGCCGGCGCGCCACCAGTTGCAGCACCTCGTCGCCGACGGCGTGGCCCAGGCTGTCGTTGATCAGCTTGAAGCGGTCGAGATCGACAAACAGCACCGCCGTGCGGGTTTCGCGGCGGCGCGCCAGCGCGATCGCCTTGTCAAGCCGGTCCCGCATCAGGCCGCGGTTGGGCAGGCCGGTGAGCGGGTCGCGCTGGCTGGTGCGGGCCAGGTCGTCGAGGTTGCTGACGGCGGTCTCGGCAATGGTCTCGGCACGCAGGGCGGCCAGCACCAGCTGCTCGTTGGCCTCCAGCAATTGCGCACCACGCGTGCCGCTGAACTCCTGCTGCACCTGCTCCAGGTCGCGCCGCAGGTCGCTGAGCTGCGCACGCACCCCGTCCGCCTGGGCCTGCAGCAGCGCCAGCGCACGCTGGGCCTCGGCAAGTTTGGGCGGCACCGGGGGCTCGATCACGGGGACGAGCCTTGCATGAGGGGATCAGCCATCGACGGCGCCATTGGCGAGTTCGTCCGGGGTCGACCGACGGCTGGGTTTGCCACCGAGCAGGCCCTCGTAACCGGCCAGCATCTCGCCGACCTGTATGCCAGTGTCATCGATGCTGAACCGATGCAGGGCGGACGAATGGGCGCTGGCGCGCACCTTGACCACCGCCATCACCCGCTCCAGCCGGCTGCCGACCTCGATATAGCGCTGCACGATGATGGCGTCGGTCAGAAAGGCCGTGCCGTAGGGGCTGAAGCGCAGGTCGTTGTAGCGGTCTTCCAGCTCCGAGGTCATCAGCACCGTCACGCCGGTGCTGGCCAGCGCCGACACCAGCCGGGCCAGCGCCTCGCGGTAGTCGGCGCGGAAGGTCGGCGCCAGGGCCAGCTCGAAGCCGGACAGCGAGTCGATCACCACCCGGGTGGCCTTGAGCCGGCTTATCTCGGCGATCAGCATCTGGGCGATCTCGTCGACCGACAGGCCTGGCGCACGGGTGTCGACCACGCCTACCCGGCCGCTCTCGATCAGTGCGGCCAAGCCTCGCCCGCGCGAGCGGGTGGGGCGCTGTTCGAAGGCGGCGATCACGCCGGTTTCACCGCAGCGCGCCCCCTCCATCAGAAAGGCCGAGGCCAGCACGCTTTTGCCGGAGCCCGATGGGCCCGCGACCAGCAGCGAATAGCCGCGCGGCAGGCCGCCGCCCAGCATCGCGTCCAGGCCGGGCACGCCGGTCAGCAGGCGAGAGCGCGCTTCATTCTCGATGTCCGGGGCGGTCACAGCGGACAGCTGCGGCGGCGCAAACACCTGCAGGCCTCCGCGGTTGATGCGGAAGGTGTGCAGGCCGGGCAGGGTGGGCTGGCCGCGCATCTTCATGATCTCCAGCTTGCGCACCATCGAATTGCCCTGCACGCTCTGGCGCAGCCAGATCAGGCCGTCGGCCACGGTGAAGATGGGGTTGGGCTCGGACTCGGTGAAATACTCGCCGATCAAAAAGGTGGTGGCCTGCCAGCTGGTCATCAGCACGCCCAGGTTCTGGATGAAGCGCTGCAGGCTCAGGAAGCTGTGGCCCTCGCCCTGGCTGGCCAGGATGACCGAGCGGAACGAGTCAACGAACACCAGGCCCGGGCCGCGCGCCTCGACCTCCTCGACGATGCGCGACAGCACCTTGTCGAGGTCGCCACCGACCATGTCTTCGGCCAGGTTGATGAAGCGTATCGACTTGTTCAGTTTGTCGAGCTCGAAGAAGTCGAACTGCTGCTGGTAGCGCAGCATCTTCAGCGGCGGCTCGCCCAGCACGGTGAAGTACAGGGCCGGCCGCTCGGGGGTGGCCAGCGCGAACATGATCTGGTGTGCCAGCGTGGTCTTGCCACAGCCCGGTGTGCCGGCGATCAGGTTGAACGAGAACTCGGGCAATCCGCCGCCGAGGACCTCATCCAGGCCGGGCACGCCGGTGGCCAGACGATGAATTGTTGCTTTGCCGGTGGTCATTGCGGGGTGTCCTGCACGGCTTGGCCGCTGGAAGGGTTGTGCCAAACGAAACCGATCATGCGTTCGGTCAGCGATGCGCCGATCAACTGGCTCAAAAGGTCGTAGAAAGCATGGAGCAGGGCAGCCGCAGCGGCCGTTGCCTCGGTACTGGCTATGGCCGCCAAGGCACGGTGCAGGGCATCGAAGTCGCCCGGCTGCAGCGCACCTTCGTAGGCGAGCACCAGGCAGGGATGGGAGGGGCGGGTCAGGTAGAGGCTGCGCTTGTAGAGCGCGGCCACGCCGCGCTGGCCGATGATGGGCGACAGCGCCGCATCGATCTGCTGCCACAGGGCCACCACCACCCCGGCCACCTGAGCTGCATCGACGGCCTGGCCGTTCAGATGCGCAAGCGCCGCTGGGGGGGTAAGCGCCTCACTGTGCATCGCGATTCCGGTGGTTGTCCGCACGTGCGGCAGGCGCGATAGTACGCCCGGGCTCTGACGCAGTTCGGACGGGTTGTTGTATTGCAGCACGGTGGCTCACGATCAGGCTTGACATGGAGTGGACCCTGGACCGGAGCTGCAGCTTCAGGCAAGCGAGCGCAGCGAGGGCTCTCGAGACCAGTGCCGGGTCATGGCGGCGGCAATGAAGGCCGGCACCGCGTGGGCCGCGATCACCCCGGCATCCGGGCTGACCCCGGCAGCGGTCAGCAAGGCACGGCCTCCCGGGTCGACGGCAATGGTTTTCAGGTGCGAGAAGGCCTGACGCACGAAGTCTTGCACGGCAGCTTGCTTGGACAGCTGGGCGGCAGCGGCCTCGTCCAACACGACGGCGATGGCATCGAACAGCACCGAGGGAGTGCCTGCCAGCTGGCCATCGACCGCCAGCCGTGTGCCGTCAGCCAGCAGCACGCCGCCAATGCTGGGGGCCACGATCTTGACGGTGGCCCCGGCCTTGCCGCCGGCGGTGACCAGCTTGCTGATCGCCCCGCCGTCCGAGCCATCGGCAACCAGGATTGCCAGTGCACGGCCTACCAATGTGGGAGCCGTCTTGTCGATGATGAGCAGGGCCGGGGAGGGGGGCAGGTCTTGCACCGCAGCGGCCGCGAGCGGCGCCTGCGGCAGTTCGGCCAGGCCCAGGCCGGTACAGACGCGTTGGGCCAGATCGCCATCGACATGGCGCAGATGGCCCACCATCGCCTGGCGGATGTGCAGGTGGCTGACCTTGGACAGCTCGAACACCAGGGCCGAGGCCAGATGGGCCTGTTCGTGCGCGCCCTGGCTGAGGTAGAACTGGCGCGCCTGGCTGTAGTGATCCGCAAAGCTGGCCGGGCGCACGCGGCCCTTGACGCCGAGCACCTGTTCGGGGGCGTTGGCGCTGCGAAAACCGGTGGCCGGGGATTCGCGCGCCGAGTCCGGAGCCAGGGAACTGGGCTCGTAGGCGACGCGGCCGCGCGGGATGCCCATCTGCATGTGGCCGTCGCGCTGCTGGTTGGCAAACGGACATTTCGGGGCGTTGATCGGCAATTGGTGGAAGTTGCTGGAGCCCAGCCGCGACAGCTGCGTGTCCAGGTACGAGAACAGGCGGCCCTGCAGCAGCGGGTCATTGGAGAAGTCCATGCCCGGCACCAGATGCGAGGGGCAGAACGCGACCTGCTCGGTCTCGGCAAAGAAATTGTCGGGCCAGCGATCGAGCACCAGACGGCCTATCACCTGCAGGGGCACCAGCTCCTCGGGGATCAGCTTGGTCGCGTCGAGGTGGTCGAAGGGGAAGGCATCAGCCTGGGCCTGCGAGAACAGCTGCACTGCAAACTCCCATTCGGCCGGCGAGCCTGCGCTCAGGGCCTCGAACAGCTCGCGGCGGTGGAAGTCGGGGTCGGCGCCGGCAATCGCACAGGCCTCGTCCCACAGCGTGGACTGCAGGCCCAGCTTGGGCCGCCAGTGGTACTTGACGAAGGTGGACTCGCCGGCGGCGTTGATGAGCCGAAAGCTGTGCACGCCGAACCCCTCGATCATGCGCAGCGAGCGGGGCAGGGTGCGGTCCGACATGATCCACATCACCATGTGCATGGCCTCGGGGGTCAGCGAGATGAAGTCCCAGAAGGTGTCATGCGCGGTGGCGGCCTGGGGGAAGCCGCGATCGGGCTCCATCTTGACCGCATGCACCAGATCGGGGAACTTGATCGCATCCTGGATGAAGAACACCGGAATGTTGTTGCCGACCAGGTCCCAGTTGCCCTGCTTCGTGTAGAGCTTCAGCGCAAAGCCGCGCACATCGCGCGGGGTGTCGGAGGAGCCCGAGCCCCCGGCCACGGTGGAAATGCGTGCGAACAGCGGTGTCTTCACGCCGACCTCGGTCAACACCTGGGCCGTGGTGAAGGCGGTGAGCGACTGCGTCAGCTCGAAGAAGCCATGCGCACCGCTGCCGCGCGCATGCACGATGCGCTCGGGAATGCGTTCGTGATCGAAATGGGTGATCTTCTCCCGCAGGATGAAGTCTTCCAGCAGGGTGGGGCCACCGGGGCTGGCCCGCAGCGAGTTCTGGTTGTCCGAGACCGGCAGGCCTTGCTGGGTGCTCAGCACCGGGTGGTCACCCTGCGCAGCCTGATGCAACTCGCCGCCGGCGCGCCGCGTTGTCTGCGACACGGGCTTGGACGCGGCGCGTTCGTCGGGAGCTTGCTTCATGGCTGCTGCCTCGCTCAGTTGCTCAGCGAGTCGGTGTAGGGCTTGGTGCCGTAGTAGGAATGGATGCTGCGGGCCCAGGCCGGGTCGGCCATATTGGGCCATTGGTCCTTGTCAAAGCCGGGCGCTTCTTCCAGGCGGGATTTGTCCACATTCAAGGTGAAGCGCTTGTTGACGGTGTCCAGCGTCAGGGCGCTCCAGGGCACGGCAAAGAGCTTGTCGCCCATGCCCATGAAACCGCCGAAGGACAGCACGGCATAGGCAACATGGCCGCGGTGCATGTCGAGCATGAATTCCTTGATGTCGCCCAGGTCGTCGCCGGCCGAGTTGTAGACATCATTGCCGGTCAGCGTGTTGGCGCCCATCAGTTCCGGGCCCGGGCCGGTGCCGGTTTCGCCCTTGTACATGCCGTAGGGGTCGCGTTCTGTGTAATTCATGAGGTGCTCCGATTGCAGGTATGTTGGTGGCGCGGCAATTTGCTGCGCTGGCCCCAAGTTAGGCCTCTGCGCGCCCGGCGTCTGTTCGCCAGCGCACTCAGCTCAGCCCAGGCGAATTTCGCCGCTGTCGCTGTTGACACTGGGGGTTGTGCCACTCAGGGCCGCCTTGGTCAGTTCGTAGAGCTGGGTGATGCGGCTGTCCTTCACATTCCAGTAATGGGCGTGGCTGATCTTGACCTGGACCAGGCCCAGATCAGGGTCGCTGATGCCGCCGGCGAACCACAGCTCGGCCAGCGGCGACCAGAGCGCGGCGGTCTTGGCCGGATCCTCGACCAGGCGGGCCAGGCCGGACACCGAGACGTAGACGTCCTTGCCGGTGTGCACATAGGCCAGATTGACATTCGCGTCGTGGGCCAGATCCACCAGCGGCGAGCGATGGCGCGACATGAAGAACCAGAGGCAGTCGTCTTCATCGATCTGCTGGTTCTGCGTCGTCATCGGGCGCGAGTGCAGATGGCCATTGCTGTGGCGGGTGGTGAACATCGTCAGCTTGATCCCCTTGACCAGCTCCCAGAGCTGCTCTCGCGGTTGAACGGTTTGATGCATGTGGGGCTTTCGTGTTGTGGCGCTTGCGCTGCACAAGGGATTCGTGCCTCGGGCCATGGTCCGAGCTTGCGCGCGGGGCGCTGGCGCCGACGTAGGACGGCGGGCCGTCTTGCCGCAGGGCCATGACTTGCGCTGGCGCGGCCTGTAGGCGCTGATGCCGCGGGGGTGTCGGATCTTGCTCATTTGCTGCGTCACAGCATCCGCCTGCGTAGAAACGCCGCTAGCCTGCAGGCACAACCGGACTGACAGATGCCCAGAAAACGCAAGACCTCGCTTTGGCCGATGGCCTTTTTCAAGGTGAGCCGCACCCGCAGCTTTGCCCAGTTAGGCAAGGCCGCCAAGTCCGTGACGCGGGCCTTGCGGGTGGTGCGTCCGGTGGTCAAGACGCCCCGCGGCGCCGGCCTCTGGAGTGCCGGCGCGGCCGTCGGGCCGGCCGGCTTGCGGCGCTATCACCTGCTGCTGCCCCCTGGCTTGCGCGCGGGCGAGCGGCTGCCGCTGCTGGTGATGCTGCATGGCTGCGCCCAGGATGCCAACGGCTTTGCCTTGAGCACACGGATGAACCGCCTGGCAGTGCAGCAGCGCTTCGCCGTGCTCTATCCCGAGCAGGACCGCCACGCCAACCTGCAGGTCTGCTGGAACTGGTACGAGACCGACAGCGGCCTGGCCTTTCGCGAGGCCGCCACGGTGCTGGCGATGATCGACCAGGTGTGTCTGCTGCCCGCGCTGGATCGCGAACGTGTTGCCGTGGCCGGGCTGTCGGCCGGCGCCAGCATGGCGGCTTTGCTGGCCAGCCGCTACCCGGCGCGCTTCGCCGCCGTGGCCATGCACTCGGGCGTGCCACCTGGAGCGGCACACTCGACTGCCTCGGCCCTGCGCGCGATGCGCGGCCATGCATCCGCGCCCGGATCGACAACGCTGAGCGCTTTGCCGCCCTTGCTGGTGATACACGGCAGCGCCGACACCGTGGTGGCGCCCAGCAATGCCGTGGCCGCCGCGCAGCTGTGGGCCGAGTCGGCCGGGGCCGCGCCTGCGGCCAGCCGTGTGGTGCGCCGGGGCCAGCGCAGGCCGATGACGGTGACCGACTTCAAGCAGCGGGGCCGCCTGGTGGCGACGCTGTGCGAGATCGTGGGGCTGGGCCACGCCTGGAGCGGCGGCGCGGCCGGTCAACCGTTCAGTGACGCCAGCGGCCCCGACGCCTCGCGCATGATCTGGTCGTTTGCGCTGCGCCAGTTCGGCCTGGTGCGAACTGTGGAGCAGACTGTCGCTGCGGGTTTGCAGGCTTGACTGCTATCGATCAAGCTGGAGCCTCGTTTCTCAGGAGCCTAGCCATGACCCGTCTGACCGCCCAGGATTTTTCCGCCGACGTGCTGCAACTGTTCGACCGCTATGTGCATGGCGACCTGAGCCGGCGCGGCTTCATCGACCAGGCGGCGCGGGCCGCCGGTGGTACGGCCGCCGCGGCCGGCCTGCTGGCCGCGCTGAGCCCGCAGTTTGCTCAGGCCCAGCAGGTGGTGCCCACCGACCCGCGCATTGCCACCCGCACGCTCAGTTTCGATTCACCACTGGGCAATGGCCAGGTGAAGGGCTATCTGGCCAAGCCGGCGCGGGCCACGGGCAAGCTGCCGGTGGTCATCGTCGTGCACGAGAACCGCGGCCTGAATCCGCACATCGAAGACATCACCCGCCGCCTGGCTCTCGACGGCTTTCTGGCCTACGCCCCGGACGCGCTGGCGCCGGTGGGCGGCTATCCCGGCGACGAAGACAAGGCCCGCGAGCTGTTCGCCAAGCTTGACGGCGCCAAGACCCGCGCCGACTTCGTGGCCGCCACCCGTGCCATGCTGAGCTTTGCCGAGGGCAATGGCAAAGTCGGCACGGTCGGCTTCTGCTTCGGCGGCGGCATGGCCAACTACCTGGCCACCCAGGTGCCCGAGCTGGCGGCGGCCGTGCCTTTTTACGGCGGGCAGCCGGCCGCGGCCGAGGTGCCCCGCATCAAGGCCCCGCTGCTGATCCACTACGCCGGCATCGACGAGCGCATCAACGCCGGCTGGCCCGCCTACGAGGAGGCGCTGAAGGCGGCCGGGGTCAAATATGAAGCCCATGTCTACGCCGGCACGCAACACGGCTTCAACAACGACACCACGCCCCGCTTCGATGCCGCCGCGGCAGAGCTTGCCTGGAAGCGCACGGTGGGCTTCTTCAAGGCGAATCTTTCGAGTTGATCAGACCTTCCGGAACAGCGCCAAGGTGCCCAGCACCGCCTCGCCGCGGTTCTCGCGCAGCTTGGCGCCTTCCAGGAGCAGGGTCTCGAAGCCCTGGGCAGCGGCCAGGCGCTCCAGGTAGTGGCGGGCATGGGCGTAGCGGCGGGTGGGAGGCAGGACGAAGTCTTCGCTGCCTTCGTGGGCCTCGACCGAGAAGGCGAAATGCCCGCCCGGACGCAGCGCCCGGTGGGTGGCGGCGAAGACCGGGGCCAGGTCGCCCAGATAGACGAAGACATCGGCGGCCAGCACCAGGTCCTGGCAGGC
The DNA here is from genome assembly GCF_963422335.1 of uncultured Roseateles sp. Classification (NCBI taxonomy): domain Bacteria; kingdom Pseudomonadati; phylum Pseudomonadota; class Betaproteobacteria; order Burkholderiales; family Sphaerotilaceae; genus Roseateles; species uncultured Roseateles sp. Next base: position 4,553,942 of record NZ_OY729424.1, on the reverse strand, counting down.
CTGCTGGGGCTGCAGATGCTCGATCAGCTCGGCGCAGACCAGCTCATCGTAGAGGCCCAGCTCGCGCGCCTTGGCCAGCATATTGCTCGACAGATCGACACCGACCAGGCGGCGCGCCATCGGCTTGAGCAGGGGGCCGCACAGGCCGGTGCCGCAGCCGAGGTCGAGCACATCGGCGTCGCGGGGGGCGACCAGGCGGGCTAGGGTGTCGCACAGCAGCTTCGGGGTCTGGTATTTCAGGAGCTGGGTCAGGTGTTCGTCGAAGCGGTCGGCATAGTCGTCGAACAGGGTTGCCACGTATTGGCGCGGCGAGGCCGCCGGGGCCTCGTCGGTGCCCAGTGCACCGAGCGCGGCCAGGTGGTAGCGCAGCTCCTCGGCATTGCCGCCCAGGGCGATGGCCTTGCGGAAGTTGTCGGCCGCGGCCACGCGGTATGCCTCCTTGCGCTCCGGATGCTGTTCGGACAGCATGGCCAGCAGCTCGCTGACGTTGAGGCGCGCCTCCAGCAGATCCGGATCAATCTCCAGCGCGCGCTCCAGGCTGGCCAGCGCATCCTGCGGGCGCTTGAGCTTGCGCAGCAGCTTGCCGCGATTGGCCCAGGCCTTGGGGTTGAGCGGCTTCAGCGCCAGTGAACGCTCGTAGCTGGCCAGCGCCTCGTCGAAGCGCTTTTCCAGGCTCAGGGCAATGCCCAGGCTGTTGTGCGCTGCGGCGCTGTCGGGCCGTACCTCGGCGGCCTTCTGCAGCAGGGTGATGCCCTCGGCCAGCCGGTTGCTGCGTGCCAGCAGGCCGCCGAACAGGTGCAGCGCGTCGAAGTGGCGCGGCGCCCGTTTCAGCAGCTTGCGGTACAGCGCCTCGGCCTGGGGCAGCTGCTGGCGCTGCTGCAGGGCCAGCGCGCGCTGGCATTCCTCGTCAAGGGCTTTGAGCGTGTGGTGTTGCGGTGCGGGCATAGGCGGTGGCTGCTAGACGCCTCTATTGTGGGCCCAGCGGGCGTGGCTTTGCGACGCGCAGGTGTTCGTACTCGGGGCTGTTGCGCAGACTGGCGATGGCCGCCCACAGCTGGGCGACCAGGGCAGGGTTACGGGCCTGGAATTCGCGCGTCACGATCAGATAGAGCGTCTGCTGCATGAACGGATGGGGCAGGGTCTCGATGCGGCCGGCAAACGCGGTATCGATCAGCGCCTGGGCCTGTTCCTCCTGCAGGATGGCCAGCGGGATGCGGCCGCGATCGAGCTTGCGCAGCACCTGCTCGGCCGAGGGGGCCTTGTCGTCCAGCGGCACGCCCAGGCGCGCCAGTTCCAGGCCGTAGCTGAAGCCGAACTGCACGCCGATGGCGCCATGGTCCAGCTGGTAGAAGCGTTTGCCGTCCCAGTCGGCCGTGGCGCCGCTGCGCCGATAGACCATGAAGCGCAGCTGGGCCAGGCCGGCGGCGGCGTCGGGCTGGCTGCCCTTCATCGGATAGCTGAGCCATTGCAGCCGCTCGGCGGAGAACACGCCGATCAGCGCATCGGCCTGGCCGCTGCGACTGTCCTGCAGGCAGCGTGCCCGTGGCGCCCTGTGGTTCTGCAGCTGAAGGGGCAGCCCGCGCAGCGCCATTCCTACCAGCTGTTGCGACAGGCCGCTGCCGTCGGGCATGGTGTACGGATAGAAGGGCACGTCAGCGGTGCACAGCCTCAGCGTGGCCGGTGCGGCCAGGGCCGATGCCCAGGGCAAGCCCAACAGGCCCAGCCATGCGACCACAGCTCCTGCGGCCGGCCAGGTGCCGGCACGCCTGCCCGCTGCAGCCGCTTTGCCCAAGATGGTCTCCCGTTTGCCTGCCGGTCTGATCTTACGTCGCGACGTTCCCGCCAGCCGGCGCCATTCGTGCAATATGACCTCAGCCGGGCGATGAGGGAACAGTGCGGGGCCGCAGGGCTTGTCAGTGCCGGACGGCCCCCGTACATTCGGCCCAACAAGCGCATTGCACGATCGCACCCCAAGGAGCCAGCAGACGCACCGGGGCACGCATCGTGCGAAGGGAAAGGTGCGATGAGTTCTCCGGTAGTTGTCGGAGCGGCGGGCCGTGGGCCTGGCCGTCGAAAGTGGTTGATCTTCGGTGCCTGCCTGGCCCTGGCGCTAGCACTGGCCTTGGGCTTTCATCTGGCGCGCAAGCGCCCGCCAATCCCTGTGGCCGCCAGCGAGCGGCTGACCATCGCGGTACCCGCGGCGCCGCATGCGGCCCTGCTGCATGTGGCCGCGGCGAAGCGCTTCTTTGCCGACGAAGGGCTGGACGTCGTGACCGTGCCGGCCAGCCATGGCCGGGTGGCGCTCGAGCTGCTCGCCCAGGGCCAGGTCGATCTGGCGGCGGCGGCGGAGCTGCCTTTTGTGGTCAATGTGATGAGTGGCCAGCGGCTGGCCATTGTCGCTTCGGTGGCCAGCGCCACCAGCGAGATGGCCGTGATCGCGCGGCGTGATCGCGGCATCCGGCTGCCGGCCGACCTGGCTGGCAAGAAAGTCGGCGTCACCCGCGGCACCAGCGGCGAGTATTTTCTGTGGGCCTTCCTGATCAGGCACAAACTGGCCCCCGATGCGGTGACCCTGATCGATGCCTCGCCGGGCGAGCTCGACAAGCAGTTGGCCGCGGGCGCCCTCGACGCGATTGCTGCCTGGCAGCCCACCCGCTTTCGTGCGGAGGCGGCTCTGGGCGAGGGCGGCATCACGCTGATCGAGCCGAATGCCTACACCGCGACCTATGTCCTGGCCGCTCATGCCGACTATTTGCGCCTGCATCCGCAGGCGATGCAGAAGCTGGTGCGGGCACTGCTGAAGGCCGAGGCCTTTGCGCAAGCCGAGCCGCTGCAGGCCCAGCAACTGGTCGCTGACCGGCTGGGCGTGCCGGCCGAGACCCTGCAGCCGAGCTGGCGGGATCAGGAGTTCCGGGTCGATCTGCTGCAGCCGCAGCTGATCACCCTGGAAGATGAGGCGCGCTGGGCGATGGCGGGCGGGCATGTGCCCCAGGGGGCGGTGCCGAACTTCCTGCCCCATCTCTATCTCGATGCGCTGCTGGCGGTGCAGCCGACGCGCGTGACGGTGGTGCACTGATGAAGATCAGCACCAAGGCCTCGCTCGCCACGGCGATCGCCATCGGCACGGTGGCACTGATCGCGGCCATGATCGTCTGGGCCAACACCGAGGTCGAAGACGCCGCCCGGCAGCGCCGGCAGACGACCGAGATTGCCCGCGCGCTGAACGACCTGCGGCTGGTGACTTTCGAGTACATCCTGCATCGCCATGAGCGGGCGCGCCAGCAGGAGCGCGAGGTGAACGCCCATCTGGAGCGCCTGATCGCGGCCGCCCCCTACACCGAGCCCGAGCAGGTCGAGCTGCTGAATGACCTGCGCCTGCGCAGCGAGATGACGCACGGGCTGTTCGGTGAGCTGCAGCCGCTGCCCGCCGATGCGCCGAGTGCGCTGCCGGCCGACGAGGTGACGCGGCGCTTCGAGGTGCATTTGTCGAACCGCCTGCTGATCTACCAGCAGGAGAGCGTCACCGACGCGATGGATCTGGGCCGCTTCTCCACCGAGCGCATCAATGCCGCCCAGCAGCGCGTGGTGCTGGTGATTGGTGCCGGGCTGGCCTTGATTGCAGCCATCACGGCCGCTGCGGCGGTGCTGGTCCACCGCAACGTGCTGTCGCCTATCGCCCAGCTGGAGCAGGCCACCCGCGAGGTGGCGGCGGGCAACTGGAGCTACCAGCTCGATATCCCGGGCGAAGACGAGATCGGCCAACTGTCGCGCAACTTCAACGCCATGACGCAGGCGCTGCGCGACGCCTTCACGCGCATCGAACTCAGCAACCAGGAGCTGGCGGCGCTGAACAAGGAGATCGAGGCCTTCAGCTACTCGGTGTCGCACGATTTGCGCGGGCCGCTGCGCAGCATGGATGGGTTTTCACTGGCCCTGCTGGAAGACTATGCCGATGTGCTCGACGCCCAGGGCCGGGACTATCTGCAGCGCATCCGTGCGGCCAGCCAACGCATGGCCCGGCTGATCGACGAGCTGCTGGGCCTGTCCCGGGTGACGCGGGCCGAGCTGGCTCTGCGCCCCGTCAATCTGAGCGAGATTGCGCGCGATATTGCCGACACGCTCGACCAGCAGCAGCCGGAGCGCTCGGTGCGCTGGGTCATCGAAGCCAACATCACCGTGCAGGCCGACAAGGCGCTGATGCAGATCGCGATGCAAAACCTGCTGGAGAACGCCTGGAAGTTCACCAGCAAGACCGAGGCAGCGCTGATACGGGTGGGCACGCAGCAGATCGACGGCCACAAGGTCTGCTTTGTGGCCGACAACGGGGTCGGCTTCGACATGGCCTATGCCGAGCGGCTGTTCGGCGCCTTCCAGCGCCTGCACCACGAGAGCGAGTTTTCCGGCACGGGCATAGGCCTGGCCATCGTGCAACGCATCTTTCGCCGCCATGGTGCCAGGATCTGGGCCCAGGCCAAGCCCGACCAGGGTGCGACGTTTTTCTTCAGTTTGACGGAGCAGATCGATGAACGAAACGAACAAGGACATTCTGCTGGTTGAAGACAACCCGGACGACGTCGCGCTGACGCTGCGTGCCTTCAAACGCAGCCATTTGATGAACCCCATCGCCGTGGCGCGCGACGGGGTCGAGGCGCTTGACTATCTGTTTGCCCGCGGCGACTACAGCCACAGGGTCGGTGCGGCGATGCCGACCCTGATCATCCTGGACCTGAAACTGCCCAAGCTCGATGGGCTGGGCGTGCTCAAGGCCATACGCGCCGACCCGCGCACCCAGCTGCTGCCGGTGGTGATACTGACCTCGTCAAAGGAGGAGCAGGACCTGATCTCGGGCTATTCGCTGGGCGCCAACAGCTATGTGCGCAAGCCGGTCGATTTTGTCGAGTTTCTGGAGGCGGTGAAGGTGCTGGGCATCTACTGGCTGGCACTCAATCAACTGCCTGCGCGGGGGGCCATCGAGTGAGCAAGGACGTCAAGATACTGGTCATCGAAGACTCCGAGGACGACGCCCAGCTGACCCTGCTGGCGCTGAAGCGCGGTGGCTTCAAACCTCAGCACCGGCGCGTCCAGGATGCCGCTGCGCTGCGTGCGGCCCTGAGCCAGGAGCGCTGGGACGCGGTGCTGGCCGACTTCAGCCTGCCACGCTTCAGCGGCGTCGAGGCGCTGAATATCTTCCGCACCACCGAGCTCGACATTCCCTTCATCTTTGTTTCCGCCACCATCGGCGAGGAGACCGCCGTTGCGGCGATGAAGGCCGGCGCCAGCGACTATGTGATGAAGCAGAACATCGCCCGCCTGGCGCCGGTGCTGGAGCGCGAACTGGAGCAGGCGCTGATTCGCGCCCAGCACCGCCAGGCCCAGCTCGACCTGAAGCGCTCGCACGACCGCTACATGGATCTGTACGACTTTGCGCCGGTCGGCTACATGACCCTGGCGCAGGATGGCTCGATTGCCCAGCTGAACCTGACCTGTGCGGCCATGCTGGGTGCCCGGCGCGAGCTTTTGCGCGGCGCGCACATCACCGACTTCATTGCCGGCGCCGACCTGACGCGCTGGAACGAACACTTCACCCGTACCTTGTGCAGCGGCGACCGGCAGCGGCTGGAGCTGGAACTGAAGGGCAGCGGCGGTGCCGGCTTTCATGCGCAGATGGACTGCATGCGCGTGCTGCCCCCGCACAGCCCGCCGATGATGCGCGCCGTGCTGACCGACATCAGCGAGCGCAAGGCGGCCGAGGCCGACCTGCGCAAGTTCGAGCTGCAACTCCACCATATCCAGAAAATGGAATCGATCGGCACCCTGGCCGGCGGCATCGCGCACGACTTCAACAACATCCTGGGCGCCATCCTGGGCAATATCGATCTGGCACGCACCGAGCTGGCCGAGGGCCATGCAGCGCTGGCCAATCTGGACGAGATCCGCAAGGCCAGCCTGAGGGCGCGTACGCTGGTGCGCCAGATCCTGACCTTCAGCCGCCGCGAACCACAGGAGCTGCTGACCCAGCAGCTGCGGCCCATGATCGAGGAGACGCACAAGCTGCTGCGCGCCACCGTGCCGGCCGGCGTCGAGATCGACCTGATGCTGAGCGACGCGCCCCTGCATGTGCATGCAGATGCCACCCAGGTGCAGCAGGTGCTGATGAATCTGTGCACCAATGCCTGGCACGCCTTGCAGGGCGGCGCCGGGCGCATCTGCATCGGCCTGGAGGCCGTCGAGCTGGACGCCGTGGCCGCGCACCGGCTGGGTGACCTGGCCCGCGGTGCCTACGTCCATCTGTGGGTCAGCGATACCGGCATGGGCATTGACGCGGCCACCCGCGAGCGCATCTTCGAACCCTTCTTCACCACCAAGCCGGTCGGGCAGGGCACGGGCCTGGGCCTGTCGGTGGCGCATGGCATCCTGGCGGCGCACCAGGGGGCGATCGAGGTTGACAGCGAGCCGGGCCGCGGCAGCACCTTCCATCTCTACCTGCCCTGCGTGGCGGCGCCGGCGAGCACCGAACTGCCCCTGCCAAAGCCGGCGCCGATACGTGGCCATGGCGAGCATGTGCTCTATGTCGATGACGACGAGACGATGATTCTGATGGTCGAACAGATACTGCTGCGCTCGGGCTATCGCGTCAGCGCCTTCCAGGATGCGAATCTGGCCATTGCGGCGGTGCGGGAGCACCCCGACACCTTCGACTTCGTCGTCACCGACTTCAATATGCCGGAGTTCTCGGGCCTCGACATCGCGCAGGAGATGGCGCGCATCCGACCTGATATGCCGGTGGTCATCAGCTCGGGCTACATCACCGATGAGCTGCGCATCGACGCCCGCAACTCCGGCGTGCGCGGCCTGCTGGAGAAGCAGAACACCTCGCAGGACCTCGGCGACATGGTCGGTCACATCCTGGCCGGGGATCACAAGCGAGGTGCTTAGCCCCACGCAGGCGGCTGCTATTCTTTGGCCATGAGTTCCAACGACGATCACCACCCAAGCACCGCCAACGTTCATGCCGACCGCCGCTTCGGCGTCGAACATGGCGCCATCCACAAGCCCATCCACACCTCGGTGCAGTACGGCTTTGACCGCGTCGAAGACCTGATCGGCGTGTTCCAGGGCACGCTCAAGGGCGGCTACAACTATGCCCGCCAGGGCACGCCGACAACGGCCGCGCTGGAGGCCAAGATCACCCAGCTGGAGCAGGGCCTGGGCACGATCAGCTTCGCCACCGGCATGGCGGCGATCTCGGCCGTCTTCCTGACCCTGCTGCGCGCCGGCGACCACATCATTTCCAGCCGCTATGTATTCGGCAACACCAACAGCCTGCTGGGCACCTTGGAAGATCTGGGCGTGGCGGTCAGCAAGGTGGATGCCGGCTCCGCCGCAGCCGTCGAGGCCGCGCTGCGGCCGAACACCCGCATGGTCTTCGTCGAGACGGTGGCCAACCCCGGCACCCAGGTGCCGGACCTGATGGGCATAGGCGCGCTCTGCCAGGCCCGCGGCCTGGTCTATGTGGTGGACAACACCATCACCTCGCCGGCGCTGTTCCTGCCGCGCACGGTCGGTGCCAGCCTGGTCATCAACTCCTTGACCAAGACCATCGGCGGCCATGGCGATGCGCTGGGCGGCGCCGTCACCGACACCGGTCTGTTCGACTGGCAGGTTTTTCCAAACATCTTCGCTGCCTACCGCAAGGGCGATGCCCGGCAGTGGGGCCTGCAGCAGATCCGCAAGAAGGGTCTGCGCGACATGGGCGGCACGCTGTCGTCCGACGCGGCACACCGCATCAGTGTCGGCGCCGAGACCTTGCAGCTGCGCATCCACCAGACCAGCGCCACCGCGCTGGCCCTGGCCCGCTGGCTGCAGGCGCACCCGAAGATTGCCGCCGTGCACTACCCCGGCCTGGCCTCCCATCCTCACCATGCCCGTGCCACCGAGCTGTTCAAGGCCGGCTCCTGGCTGCTGAGCTTCGAGCTGCGCGATCCGTCGGATTTGGTGCCGGTGCTGAACCGCCTGCAGCTGCCGATCAAGGCCACCGGCCTGGGCGATACCCGCAGCTTGATCATCCCGGTTGCGCCGACGATCTTCTGGGAAGCCGGGGCCGAGGTGCGTGCCGAGATGGGCATTGCCGACGGGCTGATACGGCTGTCGGTCGGCCTGGAAGACGAGGCCGACCTGATCGCCGATTTCACGCAGGCGCTGGGCTGACGTCAAAAACCATCCATGCACCATCTGGATGGATGGTGTTAGCATGGGGCATGCACCGCACAACCCCCACGCTACCGGTCAAGGCCAAGCCGGCGGATTCCGAGAAGATCACCATCAACCTCGGTTTCGTTGATCTGGGGCAGATCGACCTGCTGGTGGCCGAGGGCTTTTACGGCAACCGCAGCGACTTCATTCGCACGGCCATACGCAACCAGGCCGCCAGCCATGCCGACGTCGTCAAGCAGGCCGTGGCCCGCAAGATGCTCGTGCTCGGGCTGCAGCACTTCAGCGCCAATGACCTGCGCGCGCTACAGGCCGCCGGGCAGACGTTGCAGGTGCGGGTGCTGGGCCTGGTCACGATTGCCGACGATGTCAGCCCCGAGCTGGCCCGGGCCACCATCGATTCGCTGGACGTGCTGGGGGCGCTGCATGCCAGCCCCGCCGTCAAGGCGGCGCTGGCCGACCGCCTGCGCTGAATCGCAAGACGCCACCACCAAACTCCACAACCTAAGGATTGAATGCACCCCACCCTGCAGGATCTGATGCGCGACGCCGCCCGACTGACACAGGCGGGGCGTTTGAGCGAGGCCACCGCGGCTATTCAGCGCGCCTTGGGCGGCCTGGCCCCGATGGCGGCGCCAGTTGCCCACGCTGCGGCAGCCGGCGAGGTGCTGGAGGGCTGCGTGTTCGAGTCGGCACCCCAGCGGGCCGCAGGCAATCCTGCTCCGGCAAGCGGGGCCGCCGGTGAATTCCGCAGCGGTTCATTCACCCATGCCTCATTGACGCGCGAGTACAAACTCTATGTGCCACCAGGCCGTATCGGGCAGGCGCTGCCGCTGGTGGTGATGCTGCATGGCTGCACGCAAAGCCCCGATGACTTTGCTGCCGGCACCAACATGAACAACCGTGCCCGCGAGCAGGGCTTTTGCGTGCTCTACCCGGGCCAGGGGCAGGAGGCCAATCCGTCGCGCTGCTGGAACTGGTTCAAGCACAGCCATCAGACCCGCGAGCGCGGTGAAGCCGCGCTGATCGCTGCGCTGACGCGGGCCTTGATGCAGGAGCAGGGCATAGATACGCGGAGGGTCTACATCGCCGGCCTGTCCGCTGGCGGGGCGATGGCCGGCCTCGTGGCCGCTGCGCACCCCGAGCTGTTTGCGGCTGTCGGCGTCCACTCCGGCCTGGCCCCCGGCGCCGCACGCACGCTGCCCGAGGCGATGGCGGCGATGAAGAGCGGGGCCGCCGCAGGCCATGCCGGCGTGGCGCTGCCCGTGCCGGTGATCGTCTTCCATGGCGATCAGGATCAGACGGTGCATCCCCGCAACGGCGAGCAGCTGATCGCCGCCGCGACCGGGCAGGGCGGCGCGGCCCCGCGCATCGAACCAGGCCAGTCGGCACAAGGGCGTCGGCATACCCGCACCGTCCACCTTGGGGTGGATGGCAAGGTCAAGGCCGAACACTGGCTGCTGCACGGTGCCGGCCATGCCTGGGCGGGCGGCCAGGCCGCCGGTTCGTACACCGATCCCAAGGGCCCTGACGCGACCCGGGAGATGCTGCGCTTCTTCTTCGAACATCCGCATCGCGCTAAGCACTGACGGTTCAGGCCGGGATGTGCGCAAGCGCACAGACCCGGCCTGGTTGGCGGGCGTACAAGCACCACATGCCGTCCGATGCGATTCCGACACCACCGCCAACCGGGGCCCTGACGGCGCTGGAGCTCGCTTTGACGCAAAGCCAGCAGGTCAAGGCCAAGGTCGAGGCCTGCGTGGAGGACCTGTCCAGCAGCAATGACGCCACCAAGACGGCAATTGCCGAGGGCACCCACCTGCTGTCCGCCCACGCGGTGCTGGTCGAGAGCGAGGCGGTCGAGAGCCGCGTGCAGGAGGTTGCCGATGATCTGCACGACGCCACCGAGGCCCTGAGCCAGGGCATAGACGACCAGAAGCTGACGGCCACCGCTCTGAGCCAGACCGAGGAGGAGCTGGCGCAGACCCAGGCCGCCTTGCTGGCATCGCAGGCGGCCGAAATACAGGCGCGCCTGCTGGCCCTGCACGACTCGGCCACCGGTCTGCCCAATCGCCAACTGTTCGATGACAGGCTGGAGCAGGCGATTGCGCTGGCCGCCCGTCATCGCTGGACCCTGGCCGTGATGTTTCTCGACCTCGACGGTTTCAAGGCCGTCAACGACACCCATGGCCATGCGGCCGGCGACGCCGTGTTGAAGGAGGTCGCCGCGCGGCTGTTGAAGCAATCCCGCGAGGAAGACACGGCCTGCCGCAACGGCGGCGACGAGTTTCTCTTTCTGCTGTTGAACCCGGGCGATGCCGGCAATATCGAGCGCCTGGCGGGCGTCGTGATGACCCAACTCGAGCAACCGATCGCATTCGGCGCTCTGCAACTCAGCATCAGGCTGAGCATGGGCATAGCCATCTATCCCCAGCAAGGCATGACCGGCGAGCAACTGGTCCGGTGTGCCGACGGCGCGATGTACCGGGCGAAAGCCAAGGGCGGGGGCATCGTGGTCAGCTGACCGCGGAAACAGAAAAGCCGTTGCTTCACAACGGCTTTTTGCTGGTTGGTGGAGAGGAGGAGGATCGAACTCCCGACCTCCGCATTGCGAACGCGGCGCTCTCCCAGCTGAGCTACCCCCCCGAACCGTAGAAAAGTATAGCGCGGGATTTTTGCGCTTGGGTACCGGTTCAACCCGATGTTTGACGGGCGTCATGCCAGGCGGCCAGCAGGGCCTGTTCGCGCTCCGGTTTGAGCTGGCGGGCGAGGCTGGCCCGGCCGGCCGGCGTCCTGACCCAGGCCAGCGCGCTGAGCAAGGTTTCGGCTATCGGCCGGCAGTGCAAGCCGTGGGCGCGGGCCTTGCTGCAATCGATGCGCAGCATGCCGGCGAGGCTGGCGTCGGCGCTGGGTATCCACAGCGGCAACTCGACCCAGGCGCCCACCTCCTGCTGTTCCAGAAAGGTCTCGCTGACCCAGCTCAGGCGGGCGTCGCTGCCGAAGGCGGATCGTGCCGTGTTCAGCACCTCGCCCAGGGTCAGGTCTGATGGGCCGCTGGCGTTGAAGTCGCCTCGTGCGCCTTGCTCCACCAGCTCCAGCATGAAGGCAGCCAGATCGTGCACATCGATGCACTGGGCCGGCAGCTCGGGGCCGACCGGTGCCAGCACCTCGCCGCCGCGGGCGATGCGATCGGCCCAGTAGCTGAAGCGGCCGGAGGGGTCCTGCTCGCCGACGATCAGGCCGGGGCGGACGATGATGGGGTGGACCGCGTGGGCCAGCAGCTCGCGTTCGCAGGCGGCCTTCAGCGGGCCGTAGGTCTCGCCGGTCATCGCTTCGACCTGGCTCATGTCTTGCTGGTGCAGGGGCGCGCCTTCGGTCATGCCGGGCTCGGGCAGGGCGGCGAAGGCGGAAATGCTGGAGACCAGCAGATAGGGGCAGCGCGGCCGCAGGGCGCCGAGTGCGCTGCGCACATCGGCGGGCAGGTAGGCGCAGGTGTCGATCACCGCGTCCCAGTCGCCGGCGGCGCGGGCCAGGTCGGTCCTGCGGTCGCCGAGAATGCGCTCGACGCCGGCTGGCGGCGCTGCACTGCTTTGGCCGCGCTGGAACACGGTGACCTGGTGGCCGCGGGCGAGGGCCGCAGCAACGAAGGCGGAGCCCAGGAACACGCCGCCGCCGATGACAAGCAATTTCATGGTTGTGACGGGGCGGCGCCGGCCAGGCCCCAGGGGTGGAGATGGGCGATGAGTGTAGAGGTCCGGCCCCGAACCACGCCGTTTTTGCGACACTGCTTGTCAACTCATCAACCGTGACCGCCCATGCCCCCTTACGCCGATCCCAAGCCCGATCCCGCCTGGCTCGATGCGCAGTACAACAACCGCGCCCGCGTGGCCGACAGTGCCGACATCTTCCAGCGCTGGCAGCACGCCTCGGCACTGTCGCGCGAGCGCTCCCCCTGCCGGCTGGACCTGGCCTATGGCGACGGACCGGATGAGCGCCTGGACCTGTTCGCTGCGCCGCGTGCAGGAGCCCCGGTGCTGGTGTTCCTGCACGGCGGCTACTGGCGCTCGCTGGACAAGGCCGACCACTCCTTCGTCGCGCCGCCCTTCGTGGCCGATGGTGCGCTGGTGGTGGTGCCCAACTACAGCCTGTGCCCGGCAGTGAGCATGGACCGCATCCTGTTGCAGGCGGCGCAGGCGCTGGCCTGGACCTATCGCAACGCGACGCTGTACGGCGGCGACCCGCAGCGCATCGTCGTCATCGGGCATTCGGCCGGCGGGCAGTTGGCGGCGATGCTGTTGTGCTGCCTGTGGCCGCTGCTGGGGCAGGATCTGCCCGATGATCTGGTGAAGGGGGCGATGTCGATCTCGGGCCTGCATGATCTGGAGCCCCTGCGCCGCTCGCCCTATCTGCAGGGTGATTTGAGATTGACGCCGGCCCTGGTGCGCAAGCTCAGCCCAGTCAAGCTGCCGGCGCCGACAGCTCCGCTTTACGCACTGGTGGGCGGCTTGGAAAGCGAGGAGTTCCTGCGCCAGAACTTGCTGATACGCCGGGCCTGGGGAGCCAGGGCCGTACCGGTTTGTGAGGCGGTCGCCGACTGCAACCATCTGACCATCTTGCATGACCTGGCCGATCCGCGGGGCCGCAGCCATTTGCTGGTGAACGAGTTGCTGGGCCTGGACGCCTAGGCGGCTGGCATAGCAGCCACCTATTGCTGGCATTGACGCTTTGTATTGCGGCAGGGCGCGCAGTGGGGTACCGTCCAGCGGTGCTGCTGAAGCACGAGCTTGAGTCGGCAGCCACCAGGGAAATACCACCACGAACTTCAACTGGAGAGCGATCATGGGCTTGAAAGGATCGAAGACCGAGCAGCACCTGAAGGACGCCTTCGCGGGCGAATCGCAGGCGAACCGCCGGTACCTGTATTTCGCAAACAAGGCCGACATTGAAGGCCAGAACGATGTGGCGGCGCTGTTCCGCTCCACCGCCGAGGGTGAAACCGGCCATGCGCACGGCCACCTGGAGTTTCTGGAGGCGGTGGGCGATCCGGCCACCGGCCTGCCGATTGGCTCCAGCCGCCAGAACCTGGCCGCCGCCGTGGCCGGAGAAACGCACGAGTACACCGATATGTACCCCGGCATGGCCAAGACCGCCCGCGACGAGGGCTTCGACGAGATCGCCGACTGGTTCGAGACCCTGGCCAAGGCCGAGCGTTCGCATGCCAACCGCTACCAGAAAGCCCTGGATGCCCTGGTTGACTGACAGGCTGATGTGAGTCACTGAACGGTTATGCGGCGCTCTCGGGCGCCGCAGTCGCTTGGCATGGAGCACCCGATGAGCACACGCGAAGGCAATCTCGAAGCCCCGACCCGGCATGCGCTGGACTGGAAGAACCCCGAGTTCTACGACGAGGACCAGTGCCTGCACGAGCTGGAGCGCATCTTCGACATCTGCCACGGCTGCCGGCGCTGCGTGAGCCTGTGCCATTCGTTCCCCACCCTGTTCGACCTGGTGGACGAGAGCAAGACCGGCGAGGTGGACGGCGTGGCCAAGGCCGACTACTGGAAGGTGGTGGACCAGTGCTATCTGTGCGACCTCTGCTACATGACCAAGTGCCCCTACGTGCCGCCGCACCCATGGAACCTGGACTTCCCGCATACGATGCTGCGCGCCAAGGCGATCAAGTTCAAGAAGGGGGAGGTCAAGGCTGGCGAACGCTTCCTGGCCTCGACCGATGTGCATGGCCAGTTCGCCGGCATCCCGGTCGTGGTGCAGGCGGTCAACGCCGTCAACAAGACCGGCCTGGCGCGCAAGCTGCTCGACAAGACCCTGGGCGTGCACCCCGAGGCCTGGATGCCCGAGCTGGCCGGCCAGCGTTTTCGTTGGGCGGCACAGTCGCACGGCTCGGCGACGGTGGTCACCAACGGCGCGCGCACGCCGGGCAAGGTGGCGATCTTTGCCACCTGCTACGTCAATTACAACGAGCCCGGCATCGGCCATGACCTGATCAAGCTGCTGGAGCATAACGAGATTCCCTACGTCATCGTCGAGAAGGAAAGCTGCTGCGGCATGCCCAAGCTGGAGCTGGGCGATCTGGAGTCTGTGGCCAGTCACAAAGCGGCGAATATGCCGGTGCTGGCCCGCTATGCCAAGGAGGGCTATGCCATTCTCAGCGCCATCCCCAGCTGCACCCTGATGTTCAAGCAGGAGCTGCCGCTGATGTTCCCGGACTGCGCCGACACCCAGGCGGTGATGGCGGCGATGTTCGATCCCTTCGAGTACCTGATTGCCCGCCACAAGGACGGCCTGCTGAAGCTGGATTTCAAGACCGCCCTGGGCAAGGTCAGCTACCACATTCCCTGTCACGGCCGGGTGCAGAAGATAGGCAAGAAGACCGAGGAGATGTTCAAGCTGATAGGCGCCACGGTGCCGGTGCAACTCAACACGGTGGAGCGCTGCTCGGGCCATGCCGGCACCTATGGCGTGAAGACGCTGTATCACCCGATCGCCATGAAGATAGGCAAGCCGGTGTTCAAGGCCATGGCCAAGGACGAGCCCGACCACATCAGCAGCGACTGCGCGCTGGCCGGTCACCACATCGCCCAGGGCATGGCGCTGGCGGGTACTCCGGCGAAGAACTTGCAGCACCCGCTGAGCCTGGTGCGTCTGGCTTACGGTTTGAGTTGAGGAGTGGACCGATGACCATCACTATCGACAGCCTGATGGGCCTGGAGGCCTACGCCCGCCAGCGCAAGGAGGCCAAGCCCCGGGTGATCGCCCACCGGCGGCTGCGCAGCGTGCAACTCGGTGAGCATCTGAATCTGCAATTCGAGGATGAACAGACGGTGCGCTACCAGATCCAGGAGATGTTGCGCATCGAGAAGATCTTCGAGGAGGCCGGCATTCAGAGCGAGATCGATGCCTATGCCGCGCTGGTGCCCGATGGCTCGAACTGGAAGGCGACGATGCTGATCGAGTATCCGGACCCGCACGAGCGCAAGCGCGAGCTGGGTCGGCTGATCGGGGTGGAGGACCGGATGTTTGTCGAGGTCGAGGGCCATGCGCGGGTCTACGCCATTGCCGACGAAGACCTGGACCGCGAGAACGACGAGAAGACCTCGGCCGTGCACTTCGTTCGTTTCGAGTTCACCAAGGCCGCGCGCGATGCGCTGCTGGCCGGTGCGGGCGCCAAGCTGGGCTGCGACCACACCCACTATCCGGCCCATGTGCAAATCGGGCCGGAAACCCTCGCCAGTCTGGCCGGCGATCTCCGACCCTAGGCCCGCTCGTTCAGCACATTGCCCTTGGTCTGGACCACATTGGTCTGCTGGTCCAGATTGCGTTGCAGGGTGTTGAGCAGGTCCTGTGCCGATGGCAGCGGGTTGGCCGAACCGTGCTGGGAGCTTTGCAAGTCCTGCAGCACCCGCCCCAGAGCAGCCTGCAGCGAACTGACCGAGTCGCCGCTGGACATCTGCGAGGTCAGCGAGGCCAGGGCGGCGGCAAAGCTCGATGACTCGCCCGTGGTCAGGGGCGGGGAGTGGGCATGCACGGCCTGGAACAGGGCCTGCATCAGCCGGCCCAGATCGGTCTTGCGCTGGGAGCTGGCGCTGTCTTCGGCTTGGCTGGCCGAATCGCTGCCCGAACTGAGGCCGAGCTGCTGGAACGTCCGCTCCATCGCATCGGCCAGTCCGCCACCACCGCTGCCGTTGCCACTGCCGGCGCGCCCAGCGCTCCTGGCCGTGTCGGCATAGGTCTCCGTCGGGCGCTCCAGCCGCACGGCCGGGGCGCTGGTCTGTGTCACCGCGGGTGCGGGCTCCGCTCGGCCAGGCGGAGCAATTCCAGGTAGTCCGTTCAAGCTCATGATGAACTCCGATGCTGTAAAGACTGCACGGTGCGTTTCATGCTGCAGGTTCGGGGCCTGGGGGGCGTGACAACGCTTCGATGGGACTTTTATCGGCCGTTTTCCGGAAACCTTCAATTTGCAGGGATTTTTCGCCCCATTTCCGTCGATCTGATACCGGAGGGATGCCGCAGCAGGCTTGAAAAATCCGGGCCGATCGCCTTCAGACGACTGTCAAACGGTCTTCAGCAAGGCCTGCGCGGCCGCCGTCAGGCTGGTGCTGCCACCATCGGCCAGCGCCAAAACCGGGGCCTCGTCCAGCTGTTGGTAGCTGTTGCGCAGCGAGCGTTCGTAGCCGGGGTCGTAGTGCAGGCGCATCAGCTCGGCGAACAGATGGGCCCAGTCGCCGGCGCGCGCTGCCTGTTGCCAGCGAGCAACGGTTTCCTTGCCGCGCAGCTCGACCAGGGCCTGCAGCCTGGCGCAAAAACCATCCACGTCACCGGCAAAGTGGCCGTAGTCCTCCAGCAGCAGCTGCACCCGGGCCGCCTCGGGCATCTCCACCCACCAGCACTGGCCCCGCTCGCGCATCGCCTGATGCAATTGCTCGGGCACGCGCAGCTGGCCGATCTTGCGGCTTTCGCTTTCCAGATAGAGGGGGCGGGTTGGGTCCAGCCCGCGCAAGGCCTGCCAGATCAGCGTCTCGAAGCGCTTCTGGCCGGGCTGGGGCTGATCGGGCAGGCCGCCCAGCACCGAGCCACGGTGGCTGGCCAGACCTTCCAGATCCAGCACCTGGCCGCCTTGCTGCGCCAGGGCATGCAGCAGCCGCGTCTTGCCCGAACCGGTGCGGCCGCACAGCACGCGCAGCCGGGCCATGACGGGCACCGTCTCCAGATCCTGCCGCACCTGGGCGCGAAAAGCCTTGTAGCCGCCGGCCAGCTGCCGGCTGTTGAAGCCGATCTGGCCGAGGAACCAGGCCATCGCGCCGGAACGCTGGCCGCCGCGCCAGCAATAGACCAGGGGCTTCCAGCCCTTGGGCATATTGGCCACCTCGCGGTCGATGTGCGCGGCGATATTGCGCGCGACGATGGCCGCACCGACCTTGCGCGCCTCGAAGGCCGAGACCTGCTTGTACATCGTGCCGACGATCCGGCGCTGCTCGTCGTCCAGCACCGGCCAGTTGACGGCGCCGGGCAGGTGGTCCTCGGCAAACTCGGACGGAGAGCGGACGTCGATGACGGCGTCGAACGGCTGCGCCAGCGCCTCGGCCACGGCGATAGTCGTCGAACTCATAGCGTTGGCGAGACGGCGTCCAGCAGCTCGCTCTCGATCTGTAGCTGCGCCCGGTTCTGCTGCAGCGCCGGGCCGTCGACGAGAAAGGTGTCCTCGACCCGCTCGCCCAGGGTGGTGATCTTGGCCAGCTGCAGATTGATCTGGTGCTGGGCCAGCACGCGGGCGATGGCGTAGAGCAGGCCGGTGCGGTCGCTGGTGCTGATGCTGAGCAGCCAGCGCTGGGCCCGCTCGTCGGGCCGCAGCGAGATGCGCGGCGTGAACGGGAAGGATTTGACGCGGCGCGAAAGGCGCCCCTTGCGCGGCTCCGGCAGCGGCCCCTGGGCCTTCAGCGCCAGGCTCAGCTGCGACTCGACCAGGGACACCAGATCGCGGTACTGCAGGTCCAGGTCGGGGCTGATGACCTGGAAGGTGTCCAGCGCAAAGCCGGTGCGTGTCGTGTGCACCTTGGCGTCAAGAATATTGAAACCGGCCCCGTCGAAATAGCCGCAGATGCGGGCGAACAGATCGGGCCGGTCCGGGGCGTAGACCAGCACCTGCAGGCCTTCGCCGACCGGCGAGGGCCGGGCGCGCACCACAGGCACCTCGCTCTGCACATGGCGCCACAGCGCCCGCGCATGCCAGGCCAGGTCGGCCGCGTCGTGGCGGGCGAAATAGCTCAGCTCCAGGGTCTGCCACAGCGGCGTCTCGGTGTCGGGCAGCATCGAATGCAGGGCCAGCATATGGCGGGCGTCCTGCTTGCGGGCCTCGATCTCGGCGTCGGCATTCGGCTTGGCGCCGCCCAGGGCGCGCAGGGTCGAGCGGTACAGCTCCTCGAGCAGCTTGCCCTTCCAGGCATTCCAGACCTTGGGGCTGGTGCCGCGGATGTCGGCCACCGTCAGCAGGTACAGCGCCGTCAAGCCTCGGGCATTGCCGACCACGGCGGCAAAGCCCTCGATCACATCGCTGTCCGACAGGTCTTCTTTTTGCGCGATGCGCGACATCGTCAGATGGCCCTTGACCAGGAAGGCGATCATCTCGGTGTCTTCCTTCGAGATGCCGTGCTCGCGGCAGAAGCGCCGCACCTCGGTCGCGCCCAGCTCGCTGTGGTCGCCGCCGCGGCCCTTGGCCACATCGTGGAACAGCGCGGCGATGTACAGCACCCAGGGCCGGTCGAACTGGGCCGCCAGCTGCGAGCAGAAGGGGTATTCGTGGGTGTGCTCGGGGATGAAGAAGCGCCGCACATTGCGCAGCACCATCAGGATGTGCTGGTCCACCGTGTAGACGTGGAAGAGGTCATGCTGCATCTGGCCGACGATGCGGCGGAACACCCACAGATAGCGCCCGAGCACCGAGGTCTGGTTCATCAGCCGGAAGGCATGGGTCTGGCCCTCGGGCTCCTGCAGCATCTGCATGAACAGCGCGCGGTTCTGCGGGTCGCGCCGGAAGTCCGCCCCCATCAGGCCGCGGGCGTTGTACAGCGCGCGCAGTGTGCGGGCCGACAGGCCTTTGATACCCGGCGTCTGCTGGTAGAGCAGAAAGGTCTCGAGGATGGCGTGCGGATGCTCGGTGTAGAGCTCGTCGCTGGCCACTTCCAGCATGCCGGCGCGGTCGAGGAAGCGGGCATTGATGACGCGCATAGGCGCGTCCTGCGAGCCGTTGATGCGCTCCTCGATGTTCAGCATCAGGATCTGGTTCAGCTGGGTCACCGCCTTGGCCGCCCAGTAGTAGCGGCGCATCAGCATCTCGGAGGCGCGCAGCGTCTTGGTCGACTGGTAGCCGAAGCTCTCGGCCACGGCCGTCTGCAGGTCGAACACCAGCCGGTCCTCGCGGCGGCCGGCGACCATGTGCAGCCGGGCCCGTATCAGCTTGATCAGCCCTTCGTTGCGCTGCAGCTGCTTGACCTCGAACGGCGTGATCAGCCCGCGCCCGCACAGCTCGCCCCAGCTCTTGCCCAGGCCGGCGCCACGGGCCAGCCACATCACCACCTGCAGATCGCGCAGGCCGCCGGGGCTTTCCTTGCAATTGGGCTCCAGCGAGTAGGGTGTGTCCTCGAACTTGGTGTGGCGCTGGCGCATCTCCAGGGTCTTGCCGCGCAAGAAAGCCTTGGCGTCCAGCGCCTGGGCATGCTGGCCGCGGAATTCGCGGAACAGGCTGCGCGAGCCGCACAGATAGCGCGACTCCAGCAGCGAGGTCTGCACCGTCAGGTCACGCTCGCTCTCCTGCAGGCATTCATCGACGGTGCGCACCGAGGAGCCTATCTCCAGGCCTATGTCCCAGCAGGCGGTGATGAAGCCCTCGATCGAGGCCCGCGTCGCGGCATTGGTCAGCGCCTTGCCCGAGGGCAGCAGCACCAGCACATCGACGTCGGAGTAGGGATACAACTCGCCGCGGCCATAACCGCCGACGGCAATCAAGGTCGCGTACGGCGGCATCACCGCGTGCTGCCACAGCTCGAACAGCGTGCCGTCCACATGGCGGCTCAGTGCGCGCAGCAGGCGCAGCGCGGCCGGCGCGGTGGCCCGGGAGCCGCGGAAATGCTGTATCAGCGCCTGCTTGCCCTGGCGGAAGCTCTGCCGCAGCGCGGCCACGCCATGCTGGGCCGAGGCCTGCGCGGTATCAGCGCCGGTGGTCACCACGGGCTCGGCCATGGGCCGCCTCAGGTCGCGGTGGCGGTGATGAAGGCGGGCAGGGGCGGGCTGCCGGCCGAGAGCGTCAGCACCTCGTAACCGGTTTCCGTGACCAGCACTGTGTGTTCCCACTGGGCCGACAGCGACCGGTCTTTGGTGACTATGGTCCAGCCGTCACCCATCTCGCGGATCTCGCGCTTGCCGGCGTTGACCATGGGCTCGATGGTGAAGATCATGCCGGGCACCAGCTCTTCCATCGTGCCGGGGCGGCCGTAGTGCATGACCTGGGGCTCTTCGTGGAACTTGCGGCCTATGCCGTGGCCGCAGAACTCGCGCACGATGGAGAAGCCGAGGTTCTCGGCAAAGGTCTGGATGGTGTGGCCGATGTCACCGAGGCGCATGCCCGGCTTGACCTTGGCAATGCCCTTCCACATCGACTCGTAGGTCATCTGGCACAGGCGCTTGGCGGCGATCGAACCCTCGCCGACGACGAACATGCGGCTGGTGTCGCCATGCCAGCCGTCCTTGATCACGGTCACGTCGATATTGACGATGTCGCCGTTCTTCAGCGGCCTGTCATTCGGAATGCCGTGGCAGACCTGGTGGTTGATCGAGGTGCAGATCGACTTGGGGTAGGGCGAGTAGCCCGGTGGCGCGTAATTCAGCGGTGCGGGAATCGCCTGCTGAACGTTGAAGATGTAGTCGTGGGCCAGTTTGTCCAGCGCTTCGGTGCTGATGCCGGGCACGACATGGGGCGTCAGCATGTCCAGGACTTCGGAGGCCAGGCGTCCGGCCACGCGCATGCCGTCAATGTCGGCGCCGGTTTTGATCGTGATCGTCATAGGCGGGATTATCTCACCGGCACCGCCTTGCCTGGCAACGGTGGGTGCTTTTCAGCCTGGCCTGCGGCAACGCCGGCTGACACCCAGGGCCAGCAGCCCGGCCAGCGTCAGCATCACGGAGCCGGGTTCGGGCACCAGGGCAGCACCGACGTCGCCATCGTGCACCGCCCAGGCGAGGTAGGTGTAGTCCTTGATCAGAAAGCTCTGATAGCCGGCGGCGCCGTCGAAGTGCAGGGCATCGTCGTAGTTGTCGAACTGGTATTTCGTGCCCAGCCAGTAGTCGTCATTGGCCAGCTGCGTGAACGGGCCGGTGGCGACCATGCCGAAGTCCACGCCCGTCATGCCAGGGCGAAAGCTGCCGTCCAGGTAGCGCGAGGCCAGATTGCCCAGGGTCGCGTAGAACATGTGGGCAAGCTCGCTGCTGCCCGGGTCGACATTGAAGCCGCAGTTGCCACCGGACCATAGCTGGTTTTTGTCGCAGGGCGCGGCGGGGCCTAGCATTTTCGGCAAGCGCCAGCCGCCGATGCCGTCGACATTCAGCTGGGCCGCCCAGGCGTTGGCGTCGTCCCACTTCATGTGGCCGTTGGGGTGATAGCCAGAGGTCTTGGCATAGTTGGCGTCGGCCAGCCAGCTGATGTTCAGCTCGCTGTCGTAGTAGGCCTCGGCACCATTGGCCTGGTTGCCGTCCAGATCACGGCCGACCAGGCCGGCCCGAACGGCAGAGCTGCCCAGCAGCAGGGCTGCGGCAAGCAGCGGGAGAGGGAACTTGCGCATGGCGATTCCTTGAAGTCGAAGGGTGGCGCTGCAGTCTCGGCAACCCGGGTTTCAGGCGCGCTTCGACCGCGTTGACGACGTGTTTCGTTTGTTCGCAGGTCGCGGGCCGCCACACCCCGGTAAAATCCCGCACTTTCTTGCACCGGCAGGGTATTTGCCCTGCCATCTACGGGCTCCCATGGCTTCCACCCCCAAGCACCTGACCCATTTCGAAGGCGGCAACGCCCTGTCGGCTTTTCGCGCCCAGGCGCTGCTGCCCCGGCTCCAGACCGTCAATGAGCGCATCACCGCCGTCGATGCCCGCCACGTGCACTGGGTCTGGAGCGACGAGGCGCTGGAGCGCCCGGAACTCGACAAGCTGGTTGCCCTGCTGAGCTACGGCGACGCCTATGCCGGCAGCACCGAGGGCACCCTGGTGGTGGTGGCGCCGCGCCTGGGCACGGTCTCGCCCTGGGCGTCCAAGGCCACCGATATCGCCCACAACTGCGGGCTTGGCGTGCACCGCGTCGAACGCGTGACCGAGTTCCGCCTGACGCTGAAAACCGGCCTGCTGGGTGGCGTCAAGACCTTGACCGAGCAGGAGCTGCTGGACTGCGCCGCGCTGCTGCACGATCGCATGACCGAAAGCGTGCTGCTGGCCCGTGATGAGGCGAAACACCTGTTCGACGACAAGGTCGGCCAGGCGATGGAATGGGTGGACGTGCTGGGCCTGGGCCGCACGGCACTGGAAAAAGCCAATAGCGATTTCGGCCTGGCCCTGTCGGCCGACGAGATCGACTATCTGGAAGCCGCCTTCATCAAGTTGAAGCGCAACCCCAGTGACGTCGAGCTGATGATGTTCGCCCAGGCCAATTCCGAGCACTGCCGGCACAAGATCTTCAATGCCAGTTTCACCATCGACGGCGTGGCGCAGGAGCGCTCGATGTTCGGCATGATCCGCAACACCCATGCGCTGGCACCCCAGCACACGGTGGTGGCCTATTCGGACAATGCCTCGGTGATGGAGGGCGGGCCCATCGAACGCTGGGCGCCCATGGGCTATACCAACGCACCGCAGTACGGCGCGCGCAACGAGGTCGCCCACGTCTTGATGAAGGTCGAGACGCACAACCACCCGACCGCGATTTCGCCGTTCCCGGGCGCCTCGACCGGCGCCGGCGGCGAGATCCGTGACGAGGGCGCGACCGGCCGTGGCTCCAAGCCCAAGGCGGGCCTGACCGGCTTCTCGGTCTCCAACCTCTATCTGCCCGGCACGAACGAGCCCTGGGAGCAGCAGCCCTACGGCAAGCCCGGCCACATCGCCAGCGCCTTGCAGATCATGATCGACGGCCCCCTGGGTGGCGCCGCCTTCAACAACGAGTTTGGCCGACCCAATCTGGCCGGCTACTTCCGCGTCTACGAACAAGAAGTGGCGGGCGTGATGCGCGGCTATCACAAGCCCATCATGATTGCCGGCGGCCTGGGCCAGATCAGCGCCGGCCAGACGCACAAGATCGAGTTCCCGGCCGGCACACTGCTGATTCAATTGGGCGGCCCCGGCATGCGCATTGGCATGGGCGGCGGTGCGGCCAGCTCGATGGCGGCCGGCGTCAATGCCGCCGAGCTCGACTTCGACTCGGTGCAGCGCGGCAACCCCGAGATCGAGCGCCGGGCCCAGGAGGTCATCAACCATTGCTGGAGCCTCGGCGAGGCGAACCCCATCCTGGCCATTCACGATGTGGGTGCCGGCGGCATCAGCAATGCCTTCCCCGAGCTGGTGGACGGCGCCGGCATGGGCGCACGCTTTGACCTGAGCAAGGTGCCGCTGGAAGAAACCGGCCTGGCGCCCAAGGAAATCTGGTGCAACGAGAGCCAGGAGCGCTACGTCATCGCCATCGCGCCGGAGAGCCTGCCGATGTTTCGGGCCATGGCCGAGCGCGAGCGTTGCCCGTTTGGCGTGGTCGGCGTGGCCACCGAGGCCAAGGCGCTGATTCTTGAAGACGGCGAGGGCGGCGAACGCGCCATCGACATGCCCATGGACGTGCTGCTGGGCAAGCCGCCCAAGGTGCACCGCGACGTCAAGCGCGTGGCCCGCACCGCACCGGCGCTGGACCTGACCGGCCTGAAGTTGGACCAGCTCGCCTTCGACGTGCTGCGCCACCCGACCGTGGCCAGCAAGCGCTTCCTGATCACCATCGGCGACCGCACGGTGGGCGGCATGAACCACCGCGACCAGATGGTCGGTCCCTGGCAGGTGCCGGTGGCCGATTGCGCGGTCACCCTGGCCGACTACGCGGGCCTGCGCGGCGAGGCGATGAGCCTGGGCGAGCGCACGCCGCTGGCCGCACTGGACGCGCCGGCCTCGGGCCGTATGGCCGTGGCCGAGGCCATCACCAATCTGCTGGCCGCGCCGTTCCAGCTGGAGCGGGTCAAGCTCAGCTGCAACTGGATGGCCGCCTGTGGTGAGCCCGGCGAGGACGCGGCGCTGTACGACACCGTCAAGGCCGTGGGCATGGAGCTGTGCCCGGCCCTGGGCATCAGCGTGCCGGTGGGCAAGGATTCCCTGTCGATGCGCACGCGCTGGAACGAGGCCGGCATCGAAAAGCAGGTCACCGCGCCGGTGTCGCTGATCGTCACCGCCTTCGCCTCGCTGGACAGCATCGAAGGCACCCTGACGCCGCAGCTGAAGGTCGGCGACACGACCTTGCTGCTGGTCGATCTGGGCGGCGGCAAGAACCGCATGGCGGGCTCCATCCTGTCCCAGGTGCTGAACCAGAGCGGCGATGTGGTGCCGGATCTGGATGACGCCGATGCCTTGAAGCGCCTGGTGTTGGCGGTGAACCAGCTGCGCGAGCGCGGCCAGATCCTGGCCTACCACGACCGCAGCGACGGTGGCCTGTGGGCGGCTGTCTGCGAAATGGGCTTTGCCGGCCACCGCGGCGTCAGCCTGAACGTGGACATGCTGGTGACGGAGAGCGACGGCATTGCCGACAGCCGCGCCGACCATGGCGACTCGAAGAACTGGGCCGCCCAGGTCAGCGGCCGTCGCGACGAGCTGACCTTGAAGGCCCTGTTCAACGAGGAGCTGGGCGCGGTGCTGCAGGTGGCGACCAGCCACCGCGACACCGTGCTGCAGACCCTGCGCGAGCATGGCCTGTCCAAGCACAGCCATGTCATCGGCAAGCCCAATGACACAGGCATTGTGGAGGTCTGGCGCGACGCCAAGCAGGTGTTCCAGGCGCCGCTGGAAACGCTGCACAAGAGCTGGGATCAGGTGTCATGGCAGATCGCCCGCCTGCGCGACAACCCGGCCTGCGCCGATTCCGAGCACGCCGCTGCCGGTGCCTCCAACGATCCCGGCCTGCACCAGCATCTGAGCTTCGACGAGGCCGTCGACCCGGCCGCGCCCTTCATCGGCAAGGCACGGCCCAAGCTGGCCATCCTGCGCGAGCAGGGCGTCAACTCGCATGTCGAGATGAGCTATGCGATGGACCAGGCTGGCTTCGACACCTTCGATGTGCACATGAGCGATCTGCAGACCGGCCGAGCGCGGCTGGACCAGTTCCAGGGCTTCGTCGCCTGCGGCGGCTTCAGCTACGGCGACACCCTGGGTGCCGGCGAGGGTTGGGCCCGCTCGGTGATGTTCAACCCGGTGCTGACCGAGCAGTTCGCTGCCTTCTTTGCCCGCAAGGACACCCTGGCACTGGGCGTCTGCAATGGCTGCCAGATGATGGCGGCCCTGGCGCCCATCATCCCCGGCGCCGAGGCCTGGCCGCGCTTCACCCGCAACAAGAGCGAGCAGTACGAGGCTCGCCTGGCCATGGTCGAGGTGCTGGACAGCCCGTCCGCCTTCTTCCAGGGCATGACGGGCAGCCGGCTGCCGATCGCCGTCGCCCACGGTGAAGGCTTTGCCGACTTCTCGCAGCGCGGCGACGACAGCAAGGTGCTCAAGGCACTGCGCTTCGTCGACAACTTCGGTGCCGCCACCGAGGCCTACCCGTTCAACCCGAACGGCAGCCCCGGCGGCTTGACCTCGGTGACCACGGCCGACGGCCGCTTCACCGTGCTGATGCCGCACCCGGAGCGGGTGTTCCGCAATGCCTTGATGAGCTGGACGCCTGGCGACATCAATGAGCAAAGCCCGTGGATGCGGATGTTCCGCAACGCCCGGGCCTTCCTCGGCTAGGGCGAGCCGGTCAGTTCTGGTGCCACCCGGGGCAGGCGGAATACAAACCGGCAGCCCTGGCCTGGTGCGCTGTGCAGCTCGACCTGGCCGCCCAGCACGCCGGTGACGATGTTGTAGACGATGTTGAGGCCCAGGCCCGTGCCGCCGCGGCCCATCTTGGTGGTGAAGAAGGGGTCGAAGGCGCGCCGGCGCACCTCGTCGCTCATGCCCTGGCCATCGTCTTCGACGATCAGTTCGTAGTCCTGCTCGGACAGCTGGCGGGCGCTGATGCGCAGCAGGCCCTGCTCGCGACCCTCGAAACCGTGCAGCAGGGCATTGAGCATCAGATTGCTAAGCACCTGGCCCAGCGGGCCGGGAAAGCCGTCCAGCTTGGCCGCCAGATCGATCGCGGTCTCGATCCGGTAGGGCGTGGCCTTCCAGCGCGCCCGCATCAGGCTCAGCACGTCGTCGACGACCGATTGCAGGGTGAAGCTGCGGCGTTGCACGCTGGTCTGGTCCACCGACAGCTGCTTGAAGTGCGCCACCAGCTCGTTGGCCGTGCCCATGCCGTGCAGCATGATCTTGGCGGCGGTGCCGGCGTCCTCGAAATAGGCTTCCAGCGTCGAGCGGCGCAGGCTGTTGTCGGCAAAGTGGCGGCGGACCTCGCGGGTGCGCTCATCCAGGGTCGAGGCGGTGGTCAGGCAGTTGCCCAGCGGCGTGTTCAGCTCGTGGGCCACGCCGGCCACCAGCGAGCCCAGGGCGGCCATCTTCTCGGAGCGCAGCAGCTCGTCCTGGGCCTGGCGCAGATGGCTCAGTGCCTCGCTGAGCTCGGCGGTGCGTGCCTGCACGCGTGACTCCAGCTCGGCATTGAGTTGGCGCAGCTGCTGCTCGGCCTGGCGCTGGGCGCTTATGTCGCGGGCCACGCCCAGAAAGCCCAGCGGGCCGCCGTCGCGGGCACGCACGTGGGACACACTCAAGGACACGGCCAGCGTGTGCCCGTCGCGGTGGCGGTAGGTCCACTCGCGGGTCTCGCTGCCACGCTCCATCGCCCGCAGCACAAAGGTTTCGAAACCTTGCACCGGACGGCCGAGCTCGGTGGCCAATTCGCCTGCACGTGTCTCGACCTCCTCGCGCAGATGCAGCAGCGCCGGGTTCTGGCCCAGCATTTCGTGCTCGGCGTAGCCCAGCATCCGTTCGGCGCCGCGGTTGAACAGAATCATCCGCCCGTCCATGTCGGTGGCGATGATGGCGACTTCGACGGCCGCGTCCAGCACCGCCTGCAGCCGGTCGCGGGCCTGCAGCAGGGCCGCCTCAGACTCGCGCAGCGCCTGCTCTGCCTGCTTGGTGGCGGTGATGTTGCGGCCGGTGCCCCGGTAGCCCTGGAAACCGCCCTGTGCATCGAACAGGGGCACGCCGGAGATGCTGACATGGCGCAGCTCGCCGTTCTCGGTGTACTGGGCGTACTCGAAGTCACGGAAGGGCTCGTGCCGCTCCAGCAGCGCGCGGTGCGCCGTCCAGTCCACCCCCGGGGCCAGGCTGGCCGAGTCCCAGCGGCGGTGACCGATGATGGTTTGCGTGTGCACCTCGGTGGCCTCTTCGGCGGCGCGCGAGACAAAGGTGAAGCGCAGCTCGGCGTCCTGCTCCCAGACCCAGTCGCTGGCCAGGGCCGCCAGGCTGCGAAAGCGCGCCTGCGATTCCTCCAGCTGTTCGCGGGCCAGCCGGCCCTGCTCGATCTCGGCCGACAGGGCCTCGTTGCGCTGGCACAGCGCCTGCTGCTGGCGCACCAGCAGGCTCAGCAGGCCGCAGACCAGCACGCCACCCAGCAGGGTGGCCAGCACATCGGGGGCCAGCCAGTTCGAACCGAGCTGCCAGCCCCCCCGGGGCACGGCCAGCAGCGCCCAGTTCGCACCGGGCAGCTGGGCGATCTGTATTGCCGGACGGGCCGCCTTCAGCGCCACCGGCCCCCACAGGTGCCTGCCGGGGTGGCCGGGCGTGTCGGCCTCGAACAGCGCCAGCTCCAGCGCCTGGTTGTCGGCCAGGCCGCTGCTGGCCACGAACTGCTGCAGGTCGGCCACGACCGAGACCGCGCCCCAGTAGCGCTGCCCCTCTGGCCGCCCGGCATCGCGCAGGAATACCGGCGCGCGCTGGATGATGCCCTGGCCGCCCTGGATCAGCTGCAG
Source organism: uncultured Roseateles sp. (assembly GCF_963422335.1). NCBI lineage: Bacteria > Pseudomonadati > Pseudomonadota > Betaproteobacteria > Burkholderiales > Sphaerotilaceae > Roseateles > uncultured Roseateles sp. Next base: position 4,526,058 of record NZ_OY729424.1, on the reverse strand, counting down.
CGGCGCGGCAATCACCGGCCGGCCCAGCCGGCGGGCTTCCTGCACCTGCTGCCATTGTTCCGGCAGGCTGCGGTAGTCCAGATTCAGCACCCGCTCATTGCCCTGCAGCGGAAAGACATGGCGCACCACATCGTCGGGGGCGGCACTGACGCTGCGGATATGGGGCAGGCGCTTGAGCGCGCGCGCGGTCAGCTCGGCGAAGCGCTGGGCCGACAGATCGCCGTCCAGCTGGATCATGGCCTCCAGATTCAGGGTCGGGCTGAAGGTGGCGTAGGCGGTGGCCTCGAGCTTCAGGCGCAGCAGGGCCAGTTCGGCCTCGACGCGGCTGCGCGCTGCCGCCGCGTCGTTCTGCTGGTGCAGGCGCAGCAGCCCGAGCACGATCGCCGTGCTCAGCGCAGCACTCAGCAGCACAGGCCAATAGGCCCAGTAAGCCCGTGACCTTCCGTGCCAGGAGGCTGGGGCGGTCAGGGGCAGGGTGGGTTGGGTCATCCTCGGCGCGTGGGGTCGGGTGCTTGGGCCCAAGGTATCACAGGCAGCGGCTAGACTGCCCCCGTGTTGCCCCTTGACCACTCCGATCTGCCGGCCCGCCCGGCGGCCCCTCCGACGGCGCGCCACGCCAGGCTGGACGCCCTGCGCGGCCTGGCCATGGTGTGGATGACGGCGTTCCACTTCAGCTTCGACCTGAATCACTTCGGCTGGATACGGCAGGACTTCTACCGCGACCCGTTCTGGACCTGGCAACGCACCTGCATCGTCAGCCTTTTCCTGCTCTGCGCCGGCATGGGCCAGGCGGTGGCCGTGCAGCAGGGCCAGCCCTGGCCCCGCTTCTGGCGCCGCTGGGGTCAGGTGGTGCTGGGCGCGTTGCTGGTCTCGCTGGGCTCCTGGCTGATGTTTCCGCGCAGCTTCATCACCTTTGGCGTGCTGCATGGCATGGCGGTGATGTTGCTGCTGCTGCGCTGGGCGGGGCCGCGGCTGCCCGGCGCCGCGCTGCTGGCCCTGGCCGCCCTGGCCCTGGCCGCGCCCAGCCTGTGGCAGCACCCCTGGTTCGATACGCGCTGGACCAACTGGCTGGGTCTGATCACCCACAAGCCGGTGACCGAGGATTACGTACCCGTGCTGCCCTGGTTGGGCGTGATGCTGCTGGGCTTTGCCCTGGGCCGCGGGCTGGCGGCCCGGCGCGGCTGGCTCGATGCCGGGTTGCCGGGCCTGCTGCGGCCGCTGGCCTGGCTGGGGCAATGGTCGCTGAGCTATTACCTGCTGCACCAACCGGTCCTGATCGGCGCGCTGATGATGTTAGGGGGGATGGGCCTGGCGCGCTGAATTTTCATGGACTTGTCACCTTCAATCGGAATAATGGACGTTTGTTCAATGGAGGTGAAAAAATGATCAAGAGACACAGTGCCACCGCAACCCTGAGCCTGGTCGCGCTCCTGAGTGCCTGCGGCGGCAGCGACCCCGCGCCGCTGCCCACGCTGAATGGCCTGGCTCCGCTGGTGGTGGGCCATCGTGGTGCCTCGGGCTATCTGCCGGAAGAAACGCTGGAAGCCTATGCGCTGGCCATCGAGCAGGGCGCCGATGTCGTCGAGCCGGACCTGATCTCGACCAAGGACGGTGTGCTGATCGCCCGCCATGACCCCAACCTGGTCTACAGCACCGATGTCGCCAGCCATCCCGAGTTCGCCTCACGCAAGAAGACCCTGGCCGTCGATGGTGAGGTGCAGGAGGGCTGGTTTGCCAGCGACTTCACGCTGGCCGAAATCAAGACCCTGGGCGGCCTGATCACCGACGCCGAGCGCCCCCAGGGCAACAACGGCAAGTTCAAGGTCATCACCTTCCAGGAACTGATCGATCTGGTCAAGGCCAAGAGCGCCGAGAAGGGCCGTGCGATTGCCGTCTACCCCGAGACCAAGAACCCGACCTTCCACCGTGACCTTGGCCTGCCGCTGGAAGACAAGCTGATCGCCATGCTTGTCGCCGCCGGCTGGAACAGCAAGGACGCGCCGGTGTTTGTGCAGAGCTTCGAGCCGAGCAGCCTGAAATACCTGCGCAGCAAGGGCCTGAACACCAAGCTGATCCAGCTGATCGACGCCGACGATGTGGACCTGAAGACCGGCAAGCTGACCTTTGCCGCGCCCTATGACCGGCCCTATGACTGGTTCAAGGCCGGTGACAAGCGTCTGTTCAGCGATATGGTCACCCCCGCAGGCCTGGCCGAGATCAAGGCCTATGCCGATGGCATCGGCCCCTGGAAGCCCTATATCGTGCCGGTCAAGGGCGTGCTGAACGCCGACGGCTCGGTCAAGGACCAGAACGGCGACGGCAAGGTCAACTGGGCCGATGCCAACACCCAGACGCCGACGACCTTGATCGACGATGCCCACAAGGCGGGCCTGTTCGTCCATGCCTACACCTTCCGCAACGAGAAGCGCCGCCTGGCCTTCGACTACGGCGGCGACCCGCAGAAGGAGTACCTGCAGTTCTACCGCCTGGGGCTGGACGGCCTGTTCTCGGACTTCCCCGACACGGCCCTGGCTGCCCGTGCCGTGTTCATGAAGGAATCCGGCTACTGATTGGCCGGGATTGGCAGGCGCGCCGCCCGCTGTTCTGGCGGGCAGCGCGCTACCATCGGCGCATGAGCGCTCAAAAAATCCTGTTCGGCTTCCATGCCGTGACCGTGCGGCTGAAGACCGCCCCCCAATCCATTGTCGAAGTCCATGTCGACGCCACCCGGCGCGACCAGCGCATGCGTCAGTTCGTCGAGCGCGTCAAGGAGTCCGGCGTCAAGCTGTTCGACAGCGATGACGAGCGCCTGAACAAGATCTGCGGCAGCAGCCGCCACCAGGGCGTGGTGGCCCGTGTGCAGGCCCTGGCCCAGCAGCATTCGCTGGACGATGTGCTGGACGCCGTCGAAGGCCCGGCCCTGCTGCTGGTGCTGGACGGCGTCACCGATCCGCACAATCTGGGCGCCTGCCTGCGCGTGGCCGATGGCGCCGGCGCTCACGCGGTGATCGCGCCCAAGGACAATGCCGCCGGCATCAATGCCACGGTGGCCAAGGTGGCCAGCGGCGCGGCCGAGACTGTGCCCTATTTCATGGTCACCAATCTGGCACGTACCTTGAACGAACTGAAGGAACGCGACATCTGGGTCATCGGTACCTCCGACACCGCCACCAAGTCGCTGTACGAGCTCGATCTGAAGGGCCCGGTGGCCCTGGTGCTGGGCGCTGAAGGGCAGGGCATGCGCCAGCTGACCGGCAAGACCTGCGACGAGCTGGTGCGCGTGCCGATGAAGGGCGCGGTGGAAAGCCTGAATGTGTCCGTGGCGGCCGGCGTCTGCCTGTACGAGGCGCTGCGCCAGCGGGAACCTCGCGAGGCCTGATGCGCGAAGAAGCCCGTCTGGCGATGCAAACGGTGCGCGAGGCGATTGCCGCGGCCGGCCGCATCGTTGTGCTCAGCGGTGCCGGCATGTCCAGCGAGAGTGGCATACCGACCTTTCGCGATGCCCAGACCGGCCTGTGGGCCCGCTTCGACCCGATGCAGCTGGCCAGCGCCGAAGGCTTTCGCTCCGATCCGCGCCTGGTGTGGGACTGGTATGCCGAGCGCCGCGCCGGCGTGCGCGCGGCTGCGCCGAATGCCGGCCATCTGGCGCTGGCCCGTTTTGCTGCTGCCCACCCGGGCCGGCTGAACATCATCACCCAGAACGTCGACGACTTGCACCAGCGCGCTGGCAATGCCGACGTCATACGCCTGCACGGCGACATCCTGCAAAGCCGCTGGCTGGATCCCTGCCGCGAGCTGGAGCCCTGCGATCCGGCCACGGCCGAGCCCGAGCGCCCGCCGCATTGCAGCCGATGCGGCAATCTGGTGCGGCCGGCCGTGGTCTGGTTCGGCGAACGGTTGCCACCCGATGCGCTGACCCGGGCCGAAGGCCTGGCCCGGCAGTGCGAGCTGATGCTGGTGGTCGGCACTTCGGGCACCGTCTATCCGGCCGCCGGCCTGGCCAGCCTTGCGCGCGACGCCGGGGCCAAGGTCGTCATCGTCAATCCCCATGCCAGCGATCTGGACGATGTGGCCCACCAGTGCCTGCGTGGCACGGCCGCGGCGGTGCTGCCGCTGTTGTTCGGGGACTAAACTCGGACCATCGCCGGCCCAATAAAGACCTCACCATGTCCGTCATCGAAGTTCACCATCCGCTCGTCAAACACAAGATAGGCCTGCTGCGCGAGGACAATATCTCGACCAAGAAGTTTCGCGAGCTGACCGGTGAGATCGCCCGCCTGCTGGCTTACGAGGCCACCGCCGACTTCCCGCTCGAGAAAACCACGCTGCAGTGCTGGAGCGGCCCCACCGAGGTGGACCAGATCTCGGGCCGCAAGGTCACCGTCGTGCCCATCCTGCGCGCGGGCCTGGGCATGCTGGACGGCGTGCTGGACATGATCCCCAACGCCAAGGTCAGCGTGGTCGGCCTGTCGCGCAACCACGAGACCCTGCAGCCCGAGCACTATTTCGAGAAGTTCGTCGGCCATCTGGACGAGCGCACCGCGCTGATCGTCGATCCGATGCTGGCCACCGCCGGCTCGATGATTGTCACCATAGACCTGCTGAAAAGCCGCGGCTGCAAGGACATCCGCGCGCTGGTGCTGGTGGCCGCACCCGAGGGCGTGAAGGCCCTGCAAGCCGCCCACCCCGATGTACGCTGCTGGACGGCGGCCATCGACAGCCATCTGAACGAGATCGGCTACATCATCCCGGGCCTGGGCGATGCCGGGGACAAGATATTTGGTACGAAAGAGGGCTGAAGTTCAGACCCAGCCCAGGGCCCCGACCACGCCGCCCAGCAAGACCAGCCAGACCGGGCTGATCCGCGTCTTCAGCATCACGCCGACGGTGACCGCCAGCAGCACCAGCACCCCCGCCGGCCTTGAGGTGTCGCGCAGATAGGGCGCGGCCAGCACCCAGCCGGTGGCGATCAGCAGGCCCAGTATCAACGGCGCCAGGCCCTGGGTGAAGGCACGCACGCCGCGGGTCTCGCGTCGCGCCCGGCCCCAGCGGGTGGCGAACAGGGCCAGTGTGGTGGAGGGCAGCAGGATGCCGGCCATCGTGGCCAGTGCGCCCAGCGGGCCGGCCACATTCCATCCCAGCACCGCCACGAACAGGATGTTGGGGCCGGGCGCGGCCTGGGCCAGCGCAATCGAGCTGCTGAACTGGGTGTCGCCAATCCACGGATGCTCGACGACCAGGTAGCGGTGCATCTCGGCCGTGGTGGTGATGGCGCCGCCCACGGCCAGCATGGACAGCAGCAGAAAGTGCGCAAACAGCTGCACCAGATCGGCCGGGCTCAGGACGGCGATGGGCGTCATGGCTTGAGCCGCGTCCAGGCAGCGAACATGGCCCCGCTGCCCAGGCCCAGGATGACCCAGATCAGCGGCCAGCGCAGCAGGGCGATGGCGGCAAAGGTCAGCACCGCCAGGCCCAGGCACAGGGTCAGGCCCAGCACATTGACCTTCAGCGAGGGCAGCAGCTTCAACCCGGTGGCCAGCACCAGGCCGGCGGCGACCACGCCCATGCCGCGCAGCGCGCCAGCCACCACCGGCCGGCTGGACAGCTCGCCGTACAGCGCGGCCAGGCCCAGCACGATGAAGGAGGGGAACAGCAGCATGCCGGCGCAGGCGGCAAAGGCGCCGCGCCAGCCGAAGAAACGGTCGCCGACCATCAGCGACATATTGACGATGTTGGGCCCCGGCAAGACCTGGCCCACGGCCAGCAGCTCGACGAATTCGGCCTGGCTCAACCAGCCCAGGCGCTCGACCAGCTCCCGCTGGGCCACCGGCAACACACCGCCGAAGCCTTGCAGCGCAAGGCGGTTGAAGGCCCAGAACAGGGCCCAGACGGAGGCTGGGGCGGGGCTTGCGACTTCTGTCAACGCAGCACTTTCAGCGCATCGGGATTGACGATATTGCTCGGCGTGCCATTGACGAAGTTGACGACGTTGTCAAAGGCGGCGTTGAAGTAGAGCTCGTAGCTGTCCTGCTCGACATAGCCGATGTGCGGCGTGCAGACGGCATTCTCCAGGCGCAGCAGCGGATGGCCCTGCAGGATGGGCTCGCTCTCGAACACATCGACGGCGGCCATGCCGGGGCGACCGCGGTTCAGCGCCGAGACCAGGGCGTTCTCCTGCAGCAGCTCGGCGCGCGAGGTGTTGACGAACAGCGCGGCAGGCTTCATCCGCGACAGGTCTTCGAGGCTGATCATGCCGCGGGTGTCATCGGTCAGTCTCAGGTGCAGGCTGAGCACGTCGCAGGCTTCGAAGAAGGCCTCGCGGCTGTCGGCACCCTGGTAGCCGTCGGCCACGGCCTTGGCGCGCGAAGCCTCGCTGCCCCAGACCAGCACCTGCATGCCGAAGGCCTGGCCGAAGCCCGCCACCATCTTGCCGATCTTGCCGTAGCCCCAGATGCCCAGGGTCTTGCCGCGCAGCACCATGCCGACGCCAAAATTGGGCGGCATGCCGGCGGCCTTGAGCCCCGACTGCTGCCAGGCGCCATGCTTGAGGTTGCCGATGTACTGCGGCAGGCGTCGCATCGAGGCCATGATCAGCGCCCAGGTCAGCTCGGCCGGCGCCACCGGTGAGCCCACGCCCTCGGCCACCGCAATGCCCTGGCGCGTGCAGGCGTCCAGATCGATGTGCGAGCCGATGCGGCCGGTTTGCGAGATCAGCTTGAGCTTGGGCAGTTTTTCGAGCAGCTGGCGCGGGAACTGGGTGCGTTCGCGTATCAGCACCAGCACATCGGCGTCGCGAAGGCGCACCGACAACTGGCCTATGCCCTTGACCGTGTTGGTGAAGACCTTGGCATTCAAGGGCTCCAGCTTGCTGGCACAGCGCAGCTTGCGCACCGCGTCCTGGTAGTCGTCGAGGATGATGATGTTCATGGTTTGGCTGACATTCTGCCCGCACCTTGTGGCCTTGGCGGCCGGCAGAGCACAAAAGTCGACGACTGGTTACCATCTGCCGCACACAAATCCGCGGAGACCCCCATGAGCATTTCGATGTATTCGGCCAGCGTGCCGGTTTTTGTCCGGCTGCTGAGCAACACCCTGAAGTGGCTGGACAAGGCCGAACAGCATGCCGAGGCCAAGAAGTTCGACACCAGCGTCTACTTGAGCCTGCGCCTGGCGCCCGATATGCTGCCGTTCACCCGCCAGATCCAGATCGCCAGCGATGCCGCCAAGGGTTGCGTGGCGCGCCTGGCGGGCATCGAGAACCCGAAGTGGGAAGACAACGAAGCCAGCCTGGCCGATCTGCGCGAGCGCATCAACAAGACGATCGCCTTTGTGCAGTCGGTGACGCCGGCGCAGATCGACGGCTCGGAGCAGCGCGCCATCGAGATCCCGACACGCAGCGGCGAGCCGCTGCGCTTTGACGGCGAGACCTATCTGAAGCACTTCGTGCTGGCCAACTTCCACTTCCACCTGACCATGACCTATGCCCTGCTGCGCCATGCCGGCGTGGACATTGGCAAGAACGACTTCTTAGGTCGCTGAACCGGCCGGAAACACCCGCGCCAGCGCTTCCTGCAGCGCCTGGCGGTGCTGGTCGCCGCGCAGATGGTCCAGCGGCAGGCTGGCCAGCAGCCGGGTGTGCATCAGCCACAGCTCGATCGGTTCGACGGCCTGGCGCACATGCTCCTGCAGCGCCTGGCCCTCGAGGCCCTGCACCTCGGCGGCGGCGCGCATGAAGCTCATCTTCAGATCGACGAAGCAGCGGCGGGCGCCATGGCGGGCGCGCCGTTCATCGGGCCGGCCCACCTTGGCAAAGGTCCAGGGCGGCAGGAAGGCGGGAATGTCGCGCAGCGTCAGTTCCATGCTCATGTCCATCGCTTGCTCCTTGTGGGGCGGTGAATTCAGTGCCGGGTCTTGCGACCGGCTCGTGCTGCACCGGCCTGCGCCGGGAACAACTGGTTGAGGCGGTTCATGCGGTGTTCCGCCTCGGTTTGATCAAGGGCGCGGGCCACCATGTTGTAGACGGCCGGGCGCAGATGCCAGAGATCGCGCAGCGAGCGGCTGCGCCTGATGCGGGCCAGCAGCGCCTCGACATCGTCGCGGTGGATGTCGTCCAGCTGCGCGATGAAGCGGGCCCGTACCGTAGGCAACTCGATGGCAGTGCGCGCGTGCCGGGTGTTGCCCGAGGCGTCCCAGGCGTCGGTTTCGCCGGGGATCCAGCGCATGAGGGTCTGGAAAAAAGAGTCGCCCCGGTACAGCGCCGGCGGGTTGACGCTGGCCTGCCAGCGGCCACGGCCGGCGTGCTCGCGGGTCGCAAGGGCAGCAGGACGTAGCCAGCGGGTCAGCAGATGATTCAGCATGTTGTCGATTCTGGTCAGCGCCTATCAACCCTGAAAGGCCGAATAGCTGCCCAATGAGGGGCCAGATTTCGTGACAAATGGCATAAGCACCGATGCGCGGGCCATCCACCGCCGCTAGGCTGGCGCATCTGCTCGGAAGGAAGAACTATGCGTTGGTTGCGTCGCTTGGCGGTGGTCGTGCTGGCCTTGCTGCTGGGGCTGGCCCTGGCGTTCTGGGGCTACAGCCGTCAGGTCCTGCCCCAGACCGAGGGCGTGCTGACCGTCGCCGGCCTGAAAGCGGCCGTGACCATAGAGCGCGACGCGCAGGGCATTCCCAGCATCAAGGCCGGTTCGATGGAAGACCTGGTCTTCGGCCTCGGTTTCGTCCATGCGCAGGACCGTCTCTGGCAGCTGGACACCCACAAGCGCATCGGCTCGGGCCGCCTGGCCGAGGCCTTTGGCGATGCGGCGCTGGAGAGCGATCGTTTCTTGCGCGCGCTGGGTGTGCGGCGTGCCGCGGCTGCGCAATGGGCGCTGGCCTCGCCGGAGAGCCGGGCCCTGCTGACGGCCTATGCGGCCGGCGTGAACCGCTATGTGCGCAGCCATCTGGGCGCGCGGCCGCCGGAGTTCCTGATACTGGGCCTGCAGCCCGAAGACTGGGAGCCGGTGGACAGCCTGGCCTGGAGCATCATGATGGCCTGGGATCTGGGCGGCAACTGGACCACCGAGCTGCAGCGCATGCGCCTGGCACTGAAGCTGCCGGTGGAGCGCATCAATGAGTTGATACCGCCGTATCCCGGCGACAAGCCGCTGGCCACGGCCGACTATGCGGCGCTGTACCGGGGCCTCTCGGTCGACGGCGAGCTCGGCCATCAGGCGCTGAACAGCGCGCCGCCCTCGGGCATCGAGGGGGTGGGCTCCAACAACTGGGTCGTGCATGGCAGCCACACGGTCAGCGGCAAGCCGCTGCTGGCCAATGACCCGCATCTCAAGCTCAGCGCACCGGCGCTGTGGTACTTCGCCCGGCTGGAGGCGCCCGGCTTCAAACTGGCCGGTGCGACCCTGCCGGGCCTGCCGCTGGTGGTGCTGGGGCAGAGCCAGCACATCGCCTGGGGCTACACGAATACCGCGCCCGACGTACAGGACCTGTATCTGGAGCGCATCAAGCCCGATGACGCGAGCCAGTACCAGACGCCGGACGGCTGGGCGGCGTTCACCACCTTGACCGAGACCATCAAGGTCAAGGGCAAGCCGGATGTGCAGATGACACTGCGCGCCACGCGGCACGGCCCGGTGATCTCGGATGCCGGTGTGACCGAGGGACTGATCGGCCCCAAGGCCAAGCCGACCTATGCGCTGGCCATGCGCTGGGTGGCGTTGGAGCCCGAGTTCGACGCGGTGGCCGCCGGCCTGGCGATGAGCCGGGCCACCTCGGTGCAAGCCTATGTCGAGGCCTCGGCCGCCTGGCTGGCGCCAATGCAGAACATGGCGGTGGCCGACCGTGACGGCCATATCGGCATGGTGGCGCCTGGCAAAGTGCCGATCCGCAGGGCCGACAACGATCTGAAGGGCCTGGTGCCGGCGCCCGGCTGGGATGCCCGCTATGACTGGGCCGGTTTCATCCCCGCCGCCGAGACGCCGCGCGAGATCGACCCGGCGCGGGGTTTCATCGCCACCGCCAACCAGCGCATCCACGGGCCCGACTATCCGCACTATCTGACCAGCGAATGGGCTGTGCCCTACCGCCAGCAGCGCATCGAGCAGCTGCTGCAGGCCACGGCCAAGCACGACCTGGCCAGTCTGCGGGCGATCCAGGCCGATCAGCTGTCGCTGGGCACCTTGAAGCTGCTGCCCTACCTGCAGAAAGCCCAATCCGGCCACCCGCTCGCGGTAGCCGCCCAGGCCCAGCTGCAGGGCTTCGACGGTGTGCTCGGCGCCGATCGCGTGGCGCCGACGCTGCTGTGGGCCTGGTCACGCCAGCTGACCCTGGGCCTGTTCACCGACAAGGTCGGCGGTGACGCGGCGATGCAAAAGCTGCTCGGCGCGCGCAGCCTGCGCGATGCGCTGGAGGGCGTGCTCGAGCGCAACGACGCCTGGTGGTGCAAGGCAGACTGCCAGGCACAGATCGACTCAGCCTTCACGCGGGCGCTGGATGAGCTGCAGGCGCGGCTGGGTGGCGATGTGGCGGAGTGGCGCTGGGGCAGGGTGCATCAGGCCCGGTCCGAGCACCGGCCGTTCAGCCGCGTCAAGCCGCTGGCCGGCTGGTTCGAAGCCAGGGTAGCTGTCGGCGGCGACTCGTTCAGCATCAATGTCGGCCGGGTCAACCAGCGGCCGGACGCCACCACCGGCGAGCTCTACCTGGACGACCATGGCCCCTCGCTGCGGGCGCTGTACGACCTGGGCGAACTCAGCCGCTCGCGCGTCATGCTGTCCACCGGGCAGTCGGGGCTGCCGTTTTCGCCGCACTACCGCGACATGGTGGCTGCCTGGGCCAAGGTGGAGGATGTGCCGCTGTGGGGCGACGGCCAGCCGGGCAGGGTGCTGAGCTTGCAGCCCGCACCGTGAGCGGACGGGTTGAAGCCGCGTCAAAAATTGCACTCCGACCCCATTTAAGGGGCTCAAGGCAGGGGATGGATGGCCGATAGAGGGTGGGATTAGCTGCGCTTTTGCACCGCTAATCCCCTGGCCGGCCGGGTCGGCTCCCTTCTACTATCGAGGGGACCACCAATCGCGCCGCCGCGCGTTCACCTGCCTGCCCCATGGACACAACTGCCATCGCGACTCCCAAGCCCGTGCCTCCCGAAGTGGAGGGTGATATGGCCCTGTCACGCTCGGGGCAGATGCAGCTGGGCGAGCTGATCGAACGCGCCCAGCGTCTGACGAACAGCGGCATGTCCGAGGCCTCGGCCCAGCTGTACGAGGCCTGGATAGCGAGCACCGAATCGCCGTTCCGCCATGTCGCCTGTTTCAACTGGGGCACGGTGCTGGGCAGCTTGTCGCGCCACGCCGAGGCCGAGCAGGCCTACCGCCACGCGCTGCAGCTCCACGCCGACTTTCCGCAGGCGCGCCTGAACCTGGGGCATCAGCTGGAAAACCAGGGCCGCCACGACGAGGCGCTGACCGAGTGGAAGGCCGTTGACGCGATGACCGCCACCGGTGGCGAGGCGACGCTGGATTTCCGCCTGCACGCGCTGAACAACAGTGCCCGTCTGCTCGAAACCCTGCGCCGCTACGACGAATCCGAAGCCTTGATGTGCCGCAGCCTGGCCCTGAAGGCCGACCAGCCCGACGTCATCCAGCACTATGTGCACATCCGCCAGAAGCAATGCAAATGGCCGCTGTACGAGACCGTCGGCGAGTTGACGCAAAACATGCTGCTGCGCGGCACCTCGGCCCTGGCCACCCTGAGCGCCACCGACGATCCGGCACTGCAACTGCTGGCGGCGCAGCGTTTCGTGTTCGAGCGCACGCAGAAAGTCACCGGTCAGCCGCTGCACGCGGCCTTCGCGGCGCAGAAACCGCGCAGCGGCAAGATCAAGATCGGCTACCTGTCCGGCGATCTGTGCACCCATGCCGTGGGTCTGCTCTCGGCCGAGCTGTACGAGTTGCACGACCGCAGCCGTTTCGAGGTCAATGCCTTTTGCTGGAGCCGCGAGGACGGCACGGCGCTGCGCAAGCGCCTGGTGGAATCGATGGATCAGGTCTACCGCATCGGCGGCCTCGACGACGCCACCGCGGCGCGCCTGATCGCCCAGCTGGGCATCGACGTGCTGGTCGACCTGCAGGGCCTGACCAGCGGCGCACGCCCCGGCATCCTGGCGCACCGGCCGGCGCCCATCCAGGCCAGCTATCTGGGCCTGCCGGCGACCTCGGCCCTGCCCGGCGTGGACTGGATCATTGCTGACCGCTATGTGATGCCGCCCGAGGAGCTGCGCTACTACACCGAGAAGCCGATCTACCTGCCGAACTGCTACCAGGTCAGCGACCGCAAGCGCGAGATCGCGCCGCTGCCCACACGCGCGCGCTACGGCCTGCCCGAAGACGCCTTTGTGTTCGGCTCGTTCAACAACAACCACAAGTTCACCGAAGAGGTGTTCAACGCCTGGATGAATATCCTGGCCCAGGTGCCGGGCAGTGTGCTCTGGCTGCTGGCCGACAACAGCTGGGCGCAGGCAAATATGCTGCGCACGGCCCAGGCCCATGGCGTGGCGCCCGAGCGCCTGATCTTTGCCCCGCGGGTGACGCCGGCCGAATACCTGGCGCGTTTTCAGCTGGTCGACCTCTGCCTGGACACCTTCCCGTTCAACGCCGGCACGACGGCCAGCGACGCGCTGTGGATGAGCACGCCCATCCTGACGCTGTCGGGCCGGAGCTATATTTCGCGCATGTGCGGCAGCCTCCTGACCAATGTCGGCCTGCCCGACCTGATCACCACCAGCCTGGCTGACTACGAGAAGCTGGCGGTGCAGATCGGCCGCCAGCCACAGCGTGCCCATTTCTACCGGCGCTACCTGAACGAGTGCGGGCGCCAGTCGTCGCTGTTCGATGTGCCGGCCATCGTGCGCGGCCTCGAGGCCGAGTTCGAGCGTCTGGCGCTGGCCCACCGCGGCTGACGCTGAGTCCACGCCCTCCCGCATCCCAACATGGCTGACGCCGACTTCTTCGACCCACCGACGCCGGGCTCATCGGCCGCCGACGAGGTGTCGCGCGACGATGACCCGCTGGCGCAGGCGCTGTCCTGGCTGACCGGCCATCACGGCCGGCCGCGTTCGGCCGAGTCGCTGCTGGCCGGCATACCGATCGATGGCGCGCTGGGACCCGACCAGGCGCTGCGCGTGCTGCGCGAAGCCGGTTTCAACGCCGGCATGGTGCAGCGCCGCATTGCTGATATCCATGGCCTGCTGTTGCCGGCCGTGCTGCTGCTGAACAATGGCGACGCCTGCGTGCTGGTGCGACGCATCGACGGGCAGCCCGGCCGCCTGCAGAGCTACGAGGTTGTCTTCCCCGGCCCGGAGAGCCACAGCTGCGTGGCCGAGGCGGCCGATCTCGAGGCCGAGTACACCGGCTTTTGCCTGCTCGCCACGCCGCAGCAGAGCAGCGCCCAGGGGGTGCCCACCGCCGCCAGCCTGAACCAGGCCGGCGGGCATTGGCTGTGGAGCACGCTGAGGCGCTTCTTCCCCTACTACCGCGCCTCGCTGCTGGCGGCCATGCTCAGCAACCTGTTGATGATGGTCACCGGGCTGGTCACCTCGGTGATTTATGACAAGGTGATTCCGCACCAGGCCATGGTGACCCTGTGGACCCTGGCCATCGGCGCCTTCATCGCACTGGCCTTCGACCTGGTGGCCCGCCAGCTGCGCAGCCATCTGATCGACCTGGCCGGGCGTAAATCGGACTTGATCATTGGCTCGATGCTGTTCCGCCAGACCCTGGGCGTGCGCATGGAGCACCGTCCGCCTTCAGCCGGCAGCTATGCCCACCACCTGGCACAGATCGAGGTGGTGCGCGACTTCTTTGCCTCGGCGACGATGTCGGCGCTGTCGGACCTGCCTTTCATCATCCTGTTCGTGGCCATGACCTTTGTCATCGGCGGCCCGCTGGGCTGGGTGCTGGTGCTGGCCCTGCCCATCATCGTCTGCCTGGCGGCGCTGATCCAGAGTTCGCTGCGCCGCTCGATGAGTGCCAGCATGACGCAGCAGGCTGATCTGCAGGGTCTGCTGGTCGAGGCGGTCGAGGGGTTGGAAGACCTCAAGGCGGCCGGCGCCGAGGGCCGCTTCCTGCATCGCTACGAAACCAGCACCGCCATTGGCGCCGATGCCGCCATGCGCGCGCGCTCGATGTCCAGCTGGAGCAGCAATGTGACGATGGTGCTGCAGCAGCTGATCACCATGATCATGCTGGTCTGGGGCGTGTACCTGATCAAGGACGGCCAGATCACCGCCGGCGCGCTGATCGGCGCAGTGATGTTTGCCACCCGCGCGATCGGCCCGCTGGGCAGCGTCGTCGGGCTGGCCACGCGCTACCAGGGCGCCCGTGCGGCCCTGGTTTCGCTCGATGCCTTGATGAACAAACCGGTCGAGCGCGAGGTCGGCCGCAACTATGTCGGCCTGCCCAACTTCAACGGCCATATGGCTTTGCAGGAGGTCAGTTTCGCCTACCCGATGACAGGCACGGACAAGCCGCCGCAGGTGCTGAAAAGCGTCAGCATGCGCCTGAATCCGGGCGAGCGGGTGGCCATTCTGGGCCGCATCGGCAGCGGCAAATCGACCATTCTCCGGTTGCTGGCCGGGCTCTACCAGCCCAGCGAGGGCAGGGTCGAGGTCGATGGCGTCGATCTGCGCCAGATCGACCCGGCCGAGTTCCGCGCACGAGTCGGCTTTGTCTCGCAGGAGCCGCGGCTGTTCCACGGCACGCTGCGCGACAACGTGCTGCTCGGCCGCGCCAGCGCCGACGCCTCGCAGCTGACCGAGGTGGCCCGCCTGACCGGGCTGGACCGTCTGGTCGCCTCGCATCCGCTGGGCTGGGACCTGCCGGTGGGCGAGATGGGCAGCCTGTTGTCCGGCGGCCAGCGCCAGCTGGTGGCCCTGGCCCGCTGCCTGGTGACCAAGCCCCAGATTCTGTTGATGGACGAGCCGACCAGTTCGATGGACGCGCAGTCCGAGATTGCCTTCCTGCGCCAGCTGAAAGACGCCGCCGGCAGCTGCACGCTGGTGATGGTGACGCACCGCCCGGCCGTGCTGGAGCTGGTGGGGCGCCTGATGGTGGTCGATGCCGGCCGCGTCGTGCTGGACGGTCCGAAAGACCAGGTGCTGGCGGCTCTGTCCGGCCAGCGCCCGGCAGCACCCGAGCCGGCCGCGAATCCCAATGTGCGCATGCATCCGTCGGCCCAGCCGGTGCAGCGCGAAGCCACTCTCTGATCGCGGACATCGATGTTCTGGCGCTCCAAATCTCCCTCCGACAATCCCGCGCTGCTGCGCGGCGATGCGGCTTTTTTGACCGGGCTGCATGCGGCCCAGGTCGATGAGGCCCTGCCGCGCTCGGCCTGGGCGCTGTACCTGATCACCGCGGCGGTGGTGTCGGCGATTGCCTGGGCCTCGCTGACCCATGTCGAGGAGATCACGCGCTGCGACGCCCGCATCATCCCGGACGGCCGCGAGCAGAGCATCGCCAGCCTGGAGGGCGGCATTCTGCGCGAGCTGCTGGTGCGCGAGGGGCAGCAGGTCGCCGTGGGCCAGGACCTGGCCCTGCTGGACCCGACCCGCGTCGAAGCGCAGCAGAACGAGAGCCAGGCCAAGCGTCTGGCGATGAAGGCCTCGGTGGCGCGGCTGGCGGCCGAAGCCAATGGCACGCCGCTCAAATTTCCGCCCGATGTGGCCGAGGCGACCAGCATCGTCGACAGCGAGACCTCGGCCTACAAGGCGCGCCGACGCCTGCTGGAAGAGGCCGTCAGCTCGACCAGCCGCAGCATTGCCCTGCTGCAGCGCGAGCTGGGCATGTCGCAGGCGATGGCGGCCAAGGGCCTGATGTCTGACGTCGAGGTGATGCGGCTGAGCCGCCAGGTCAACGAGCTGCAGGAGCAGCGCAACGAGCGCCAGAACCGTTTCCGCCAGGAAGCCAGCAGCGAGCTGGTGCGGATTCAGTCCGAGCTGGCCCAGCTCGACGAACAGCTGGTGGTGCGCGAGGACGTGCTGCGCCGCACCGTCATCAAGTCGCCGGTGGCCGGCCTGGTCAAGAACATCCGCGTCAGCACCACCGGCGGCGTGGTTGCCAGCGGCGCGCCCATCATGGAGATCGTGCCGCTGGGGCCGCGGGTGATGATAGAGGCGCGCATCAAGCCCAGCGATATCGGCTTTGTGCAGATCGGCCAGCATGCCGAGATCAAGCTGGCCGGCTATGACTACAACGTCTACGGCGGCTTGAAGGGCAAGATCCAGTACATCAGCCCCGATGCGCTGCGCGACGCCGAACGTCCCGGCGCCGACACCAGTTACTACCGCGCCATCGTGCCGGCCGACATCTCCACCCTGCGCAACAAGGGCAAGGAGCTGCCGGTGATTCCGGGCATGACGGGCACGCTGGAGGTCAAGACCGGCGAGCGCACGGTGCTGAGCTTCCTGCTGCGGCCGATGATGAAGTCGCAAGAGGCCCTGCGGGAGCGCTGAAACGCCGGCCGCGAGGCGCGCGTTATCGGCCGTCGAGCGCGGCAATTGAGGCCTAAAACGGGCCGAAGTCCTGCGTTTGCTCCGGGCCCTGCCATGTTCTAGTGACGGTGTTGTCGCGCCTTGGGCGCCACAGAGGAGCAACACCGATGTCTGCCTTGTTTCCCCGTCTGCCTGCGAGCCTCGCCGCCCTGCTGTTGGCCTGCCTCGCGTTGCCGGCGGCGGCGCGTTGTGTCGAGACCGACGCCGGCCCGCCGGTGCAGGAGCCCGACTCGCGCATTCCCCAATCGTCCGGCGCCGATCCTCGCCTGCAGCTGCAGGATCTGGTGCGCCTGGCGGTCGAGCGCAGCCAGGCCCTGGGCGCCGTGCGCATGCTGACCGAGGCAGCCAAGGACGATCTGGACGAAACCCGGGCCGGCCGCCTGCCCCAGGTGGCCTTCAACGGTGCCGTCAATGCGGTGACGAGCAAGATCGGCAATATCAGCCAGGGCAGCGGCAGCCAGGTGCACGGCGGCGTGATCATGAGCGCGACGCTGTACGACGCCGGCCGCCAGACCTATCTGACCGCCTGGCGCACGAAGACGCTTGAGGCTGCCCGGCTGGGCCAGATCAGCGCCGAGGAGCAGCTCGCCTTCCAGACCGTCGCCCTGGCCCTGGACCGCAGCCGCTATGTGCTGCAAGCCCAGGTGTTCGGCCAGTATTCGCGCAAGATGGCCTGCCTGGTCGATGCACTGGAGACCATCACCAAGGTCGACAAGGGCCGGGCCAGCGAGCTGGTGCAGGCGCAGAAGAGCTTCCAGCAATCCGAGTTGTCGATCGACCAGGTGCTGTCGCAGCTGCGTCTGACCGAGAACCGGCTGCGCCGCTTCGTCGGCGACCTGCTGCCGCCGCCGGCCGCGATGTCCTCGGTGCTGATCAAGCTGCCCGATCTGCCGGCGATGCAGAACAACATCGATCAATCGCCCGACATCGCCCAGATGACCGCCCAGGCCAGCGCCATGGACAGCTATGCCCGCTCGGTCGCGGCGGGGCAGAAAGCCCAGGTCAACTGGGTCGTCAACAGCAGCAGCATCGGCGGCACCGGCAAGTCCAGCAGCATCGTGGCCGGCGTGAACATCACCCTGCCGCTGTACAACGCGACCATAGACCCCATCGTCGGCGCGGCCCGCAAGCGCGCCGATGCCACCTATCTGCAGCGCGAGGACGCGGTGGAGACGCGCCGCTACCGCCTTGTCGATGCCTACGAAAGCGCCACGTCCTCGTTCGACCGCGCGCGCCAGATCGTCGACATCCTGCGCAACAGCGACAAGCTGCGCTCGTTCACCCAGGCGCAATGGCAGCAGCTGGGCCGGCGTTCGCTGTTCGACGTGATGGCGGCCGAGGGCGACTACTACTCGCTGCGGGTCTCCCATGTCAACGCGCTGTTCGACGGGCAGCAGGCGGTGGCGTCGATGTGGTCGCTGGGGCAGGGCGTCAATCAGGCCTTGCAGCCTTGAGCTGCCCTGGCACCAGGGGCATCGGCATGCACGATACTTTGCCTATTGGCCGCCACGGCGGCAGCAATCTTTGAGGTCTTGAGTGGAAGCTAACAGCAAAGTCAAAGTCAGCGAGTTGATCGCCGAGGCGCTTGAGCGCCTGGAAATCCGCCATGTGTTCGGCATCATCGGTGCCGGCAATGTGCATCTGTTCGAGGCCATCACCCGCCACGGCTATACCGAGATCGTCTGCGTCCACCACGAGCAGGCAGCGGCGATGGCGATGCAGACCTATTACCGTACCCACGGCAAGCTGTCGGGGGCGCTGCTGACCACCGGCGCGGGCTCGACCAATGGCGTCACCGGCGTGGTCTCGGCCTGGGCCGATTCCATCCCCGGCATCGTCATCGCCGGCAACGAAAACTCCAAGTTCACCTTTGTCGAGAACCCGCTGCGCATGTGGGGCGTGCAGGGCTATGACTCGGTGCACATGATCGAGAAGGTCTCCAAATACGCGCACCGCGTGACGCAGGCCGAGCAGGCCGTCTACGAAATCCAGAAAGCCGCCCACCTGAGCCTGGACGGCCGCCCGGGCCCCTGCTGGATCGAGGTGCCGATGGACATCCAGTCCAGCCGCATCGATCCCGAGACCAGCGTGCAGTTCGTCGCACCTGCGCCGCAAGCGCCGGTGGAGCCCGGCTTCGACGCGCAGCTGGAGCGCGTCGTGCAGTCGCTGCTGGCGGCCGAGCGCCCGCTGCTGTGGCTGGGCAACGGCATCCGCCTGGCCGGCGCCGAACAGAAGATCGCACCGCTGCTCGAGAAGCTGGGTGTGCCGACCCTGGTCTCCTGGGCCGGCATCGACATGATCGATTCGACCCATCCGCTGGTCTTTGGCCGCGCCGGTGTCTACGGCCAGCGTGCCGCCAACTTCATCCTGCAGAACTGCGACTACCTGCTGACGATAGGCACGCGGCTGGCCATCCCGCAGATCGGCTACGACCTGAAGGAGCTGGCGCGGGGCGCCGAGATCGACGTGGTTGACATCGACCGCACCGAGGCGACCAAGCACCGCGCCCGCATCCGCGAGGCCATCGTCTGCGACGCCGGCCATTTCATCGATGCGCTGCAGGCCCGTCTGCAGCAGCTGGTGATCACCCGCCGCGAGGCCTGGATCACGCAGTGCAATCTGTACCAGGAGCAATTCCCCTGGGTCGGCCCCGAGCATGCCGACCGGGGCGATTTCATGAATTCCTATCGTTTCATGGAGCGCCTGAACCGCTTCTTCAAGCCCGACCAGATCGTTGTCACCGATATGGGCACGGCCCTGCTGTGCGGCCACCAGGCGCTGCATATCCGCGAGGGCCAGCGGCTGATGACGTCCACCGGTCTGGGCGAGATGGGCTATGGCCTGCCGGCCGCGCTGGGCGTGTCGTTCGCCAATGACCGCGGCGAGGTGATGTGCCTCAACTGCGATGGCGGCATGATGATGAATCTGCAGGAGCTGCAGACGGTGGTCCACCACCAGCTGCCGATCAAGCTGTTCATCTTCAACAATGACGGCTACCTGATGATCAAGCACACGCAGAACGCGCTGTTCAAGTCAGGCTACACCGGCACCGACCGCGCCTCGGGCGTGTCCTGCCCGGATTTCTCCAAGCTGGCCGCGGCGTTCGGCATGCCGGCCTTCCAGATCCGCCACTGGGACGAGTGCGACGAGACGCTGGCCCAGGTGCAGGCCGCCACCGGCCCGGTGATCTGCGAGGTCTTCATGCATCCGGAGCAACTGTTCTCTCCGAAGCTGTCCCTGGTGCCGCGCGAAGACGGCACGCTGGTCTCGCCGCCGCTGGAAGACCTGTCGCCGCTGCTGCCGCGCGAGGTGCTGGAGCGCGCCATGCTGGGCGGCATGCACGAGAAATCGAAGACGCTGTGAGCGCCATCGCCATCCTCGGTGCCAGCAGCCAGATCGCCCGCGATCTGTTGCTGGCCCGTGCGCCCGAGCGGCGCGAGGAATGGCTGCTTTATGTGCGCGATGTGGCCGCCACCCAGCGCTGGCTGGCCCAGCAGGGGCTGCGGGCCGAGGTGATGGGCCATGAGCGCTATGGCGACGCGCCGCATGACGCGGTGCTCAATTTCGTCGGCGTCGGCGATCCTCAGCGGGCGCAGGCCATGGGCGGCGAGATCTTCCAGATCACCCAGCATTTTGACGATCTGGTGCTCGCGCAGCTGAAGCTCCACCCTCAGCGCCGCTACATCTTCATGAGCAGCGGGGCCGCCTACGGCAGTGGCTTTGCCGAGCCGGCCGGCCCGCAGACGCGCGCTTCTATCGCCCTCAATGCGCTGACGCCGCAGGACTTCTATGCCGTCGCCAAGCTGCATGCCGAGGCCAAGCACCGGGCGCTGCCCGGGCTGGCGATCACCGACATCCGCGTGTTCAACTACTTCAGCCGCAGCCAGGACCTGGCCGCACGCTTTTTCATCACCGACATCCTGCGCGCGGTGCGCGATGGCAGGGTGCTGCAGGCGTCTGCGGCAACCATGGTGCGCGACTTCCTGCACCCTCAGGATTTTCACCAACTGGTGCAATGCATTCTGCGGGCGCCGGCCATGAATGGGGCACTGGATGCCTACAGCCGCGCGCCGGTCGACAAGCCGACGCTGCTGGCCGCGATGCAGCAGTGCTTCGGCCTGCAATACGAGTTCACCGCGGCCGATGCGGCGACGGTGAATGCCACCGGCGCCAAGCCGTTCTACTACTCCCTCAACCGGCAAGCCGCCGACCTGGGCTATCAACCCGCCTATGCTTCGCTGGACGCTATCATCGAAGAGGCGGGGGCGATTCTGGGGCGCGCCCCGATGACAACAACAATGGGTGAGACACGATGAGCACCTCAGCAAAACTGAAGATCGCGATCATCGGATCGGGCAATATCGGCACCGATCTGCTGATCAAGGTGATGCGTTCCGAGCATCTGACCTGCACGCTGTTTGCGGGCCGCAATTTCAACTCGGCCGGCATCAAGCGGGCCAACTCGCTGGGCGTGACCATCTCGGACCGCGGCATCGAGGCCATCGTCAACAACCCGGACATCTGCGACCTGGTGTTCGACTGCACCTCGGCCCATGCCCACGCCGAGCACTGGCCGGTGCTGCAGCGCCTGGGCAAGACGGTGGTCGACATGACCCCGGCCAAGTTGGGTGCGCTGTGCATTCCGGCCATCAATGCCCAGGAATGCCTGGACAGCGGCGCGCGCAACATCAATATGATCACCTGCGGCGGCCAGTCCTCGATCCCGATCGCCCATGCAATCTCCAAGGTGCATGCCAATATCGAGTACATCGAGGTCGCCTCCAGCATCGCCTCGCGCAGCGCCGGCCCGGCCACGCGCTACAACCTGGACGAGTACATCGAGACCACCCAGGAAGCGCTGCAGAAGTTCTCCGGTGCGCAGCGCACCAAGGCGATCCTGATACTGAATCCGGCCAATCCGCCGATCGATATGCAGACCACGATCTATGCCAAGGTGCCCAAGCCCGATCTGCCGGCCGTCACGGCCTCGGTGCTGGCCATGGTCGAGAAGCTCAAGACCTATGTGCCGGGTTTTCAGCTGATCGTGCCGCCGACCCTCGAGGGGGACAAGATCGTGACCACGATCAAGGTGCTGGGCGCCGGCGACTACCTGCCGCAGTACGCCGGCAACCTGGACATCATCAACTGTGCCGCCATCGCGATGGCCGAAATGATCGCGACCACCGGCACCACGCGCGAGGCCACATCATGAGCACGAAGAAAAAGATCCTGATCAGCGACCCGACCCTGCGCGACGGCAACCATGCGGTGCGTCACCAGCTCAAGCGCGACAGCTTCATCGCCTACTGCCGGGCCGCCGAGGCGGCCGGCGTGCCCATCGTCGAAGTGGGCCATGGCAACGGCCTGGGGGCCTCGTCGATGCTGGTCGGCGAATGCGCGCTGAGCGATGACGACATCCTCGCCGTTTCGCGCGAGAACTTGAAGCAGTCGCGCCTGGGCATCCACGTCATCCCGGGTTTTTGCACCATCAAGCATGACCTGGACAAGGCGATTGCGGCCGGCGTCGATGTGTTCCGCGTCGCCTCGCACTGCACCGAGGCCGACATCACCGACCGCCACATCGCCCATGTGCGCAAGGCCGGCAAGGAGGCCTTCGGCGTGCTGATGATGAGCCATATGGCCTCGCCGGCCATTCTGCTGGAGGAAGCCAAGAAGATGGAGTCCTACGGCGCCGAGGCCATCATCATCATGGACTCGGCCGGCGCCTATTTCCCCAGCGACGTGACCGAGCGCATCTCGACCCTGGTCGATGGCCTGTCGATTCCGGTCGGCTTCCACGGCCACAACAATTTGGGCATGGCCATCATCAACTCGGTCGCGGCGGTGGACGCAGGCGCCTCCATCATCGACGGCACGATACGCGGCTTCGGCGCCGGCGCCGGCAACACCCAGCTGGAAGTGCTGGTGGCGGTGTTCGAGCGGCTGGGCTTCGAGACCGGTATCGATCTGTACAAGATTCTCGACGCGGCCGATATCGCCGAGAAGGAGTTCAACCCGGTGGCGCCCAGCATCTCGCCGCTGTCCATTGTCAGCGGCCTGGCCGGCGTGTTCTCGGGCTTTGCCAAGCCGGTCAGCCGCGCGGCGCAGGACTACCAGGTCGACCCCCGGGACATCTTCTTCGCTCTGGGCAAACGCAATGCCGTGGCCGGGCAGGAGAGCCTGATCATCGAAGTGGCCCGCGACCTGGCGGCCCAGAACGGCGCGAAAGGCTGAGCCATGAGCATGGATAGCAACACCCTCGCTGAAATTCGCCGGGACTGCCTGCTGGCGGCCGACACGCAACCCGGCCTGCGCTCGAAACTGGCGCGCCACAACATCGCGATGACCGGCGGCACGGGCTTCCTGGGCACATGGGTCGCCGAAATGGTGGCGGCCTTGAACGATGAGCACCGGCTGGGCCTGCGCCTGGACCTGTACGCCCGCAACACCGCGGGCTGGATCCAGAAGCACCCGCATCTGTCGGGCCGCAGCGATATCCGCATGCGCTCGCAGGACGTGCGCTCGCCGTTCGAGTTCGCCCGCGACACGCATTTCGTCATCCACGCCGCCGGCATACCGAACAACCGCGTCCATGCCTCGGACCCGCTGCGCGTTTATCAGACCACGGTGCAGGGCACCAACAACGCCCTGGATGCAGCCACGCAGCTGGACAATCTGGTGCGCTTCCTGAACGTCAGCTCCAGCCTGGTGGCCGGACCATCGAACCGCCCCGGCCCGCTGGCCGAGGGCGACTGCTTTGCCGTGCCCAGCGGTCAGTTGCACACCATCTACCTGGACGCCAAGCGCGCGGCCGAGAGCCTGGCGGCGATCTACCGCAGCCAGTTCCGCATGCCGGTCAGCACCCTGCGCCCGTTCACCTTCACCGGCCCGTATCAGGAGCTGGACCGGCCCTGGGCAATCAACAACTTCCTGCGCGATGTGCTGACCGGCAGCGAGATACGCATCCACGGCGATGGCTCGGCGCGGCGCAGCTATCTCTACGGCAGCGACGCTGCCTGGTGGACCCTGGCGGCCCTGGTGCAGGGTGTCGATGGCCAGGCCTACAACCTGGGCAGCCCGACGCCGGTGAGCCATCTGGAACTGGTCAGGCTGATCGGCGAGCGGGTCACGCCGCGGCCTCGCGTGGCACTGAACACCTTGCCGGCCAAGCAGACGCGCCAGGACGATCTGTTCCCCGACACCACCCTGGCCGAGCAGCAGCTGGGCGTGCGCCTGAGCTGCACGCTGGAGCAGGCGATAGACAAGACCTGGCGCTGGTTCTCGACCCAGCAGGGCTGAACGAAAAAAGGGCTGATTCGATCAGCCCTTTCTCTTGGTGCGCTGGGCGCCTGGCTCAGAAGTTGAGGCCGAAGAACTCTTCCAGCCGCTCGGCGATGTAGTCCAGCTGCGGCTCGTCCAGCGCCGGGAAGGTGCCCAGCCAGAAGGTCTGGTTCATCACCACATCGGTGTTGGTGAGCGTGCCACTGATGCGGAAATTGCGGCCTATCATGTAGGGCTGCTTGGTCAGATTGCCGGCGAACAGCAGGCGGGTGCCGATCTTGTGCTGGTCCAGGTAGTTGATCAGGTCGCTGCGCGACACGCCGGCCGATTCGCGCAGTATCAGCGGAAAGCCGAACCACGAGGGCTCGGCCTTGGGCGTGGCCTCGGGCAGGTGCAGGAACTCGGCGCAGCTTTGCAGCCGGTGCTTCAGGTAGGCGAAATTGGCGCGGCGCTTGGCAATGAACTCGTCCACGCGCTCCAGCTGGGCCAGCGCGCAGGCCGCCTGCATGTCGGTGATCTTCAGGTTGTAGCCGAGGTGGCTGTAGGTGTATTTGTGGTCGTAGCCCTCAGGCAGCTCGCCGAGCTTCCAGCAGAAGCGCTTGTTGCAGGTGTTGTCCTTGCCCGGCGGGCAATAGCAGTCGCGGCCCCAGTCGCGGAACGATTCGGCAATCAGCTTGAGCTCGCTGTTGTTGGTGAACACCGCACCGCCTTCGCCCATGGTGATGTGGTGGGCCGGGTAGAAGCTCAGGGTGCCGATGTCGCCGAATGTCCCAACCAGCCGGCCGTCATAGGTGGCGCCCAGCGCATCGCAGCAGTCCTCGACCAGCCACAGGCCATGCTTTTTGCACAGCGCCGTGACCACGTCCAGATTGAAGGGGTTGCCCAGCGAGTGGGCCAGCATGATGGCCTTGGTCTTGGGCGTGATGGCCGCCTCGATCAGCTCGGCCTTGATGTTGTGCGTGGCCAGGTCGACGTCGACGAACACCGGCACGGCGCCGAACTGCAGGATGGGGTTGACCGTGGTCGGGAAGCCCGCCGCCACGCCTATCACCTCGTCGCCGGGCTTGATCGCGCGATCGCCCAGGCGCGGCGAGGTCAGGGTGGAGAAGGCCACCAGATTGGCCGAGGAGCCCGAGTTGACGGTGATCAGGTGCTTGACGCCCAGATAGGCGGCCAGGCGCTGCTCGAAGGCGGTGTTGAAGCGGCCGGTGGTCAGCCAGCCGTCCAGCGAGGCCTCGACCATCAGCTGCAGCTCCTTGGCGCCTATCACCTTGCCCGACACCGGCACGACCGACTCGCCCGGCACAAAGGGCTTGGGCGCATAGGCAAGGTCGGCGTATTGCTGGACCAGGGCGCCGATCTGGCCGCGCAATGCGTCCAGCTCCGGCGTCGTGCCCGCATGGGGGGCCAGGGGCGCCAGCGGCGGTGTGGCGGGATTCAGCTTGATGGTGATGCTCATGCGGCTTGGGTATCGGTTGATTGCGTGTACTGCTGTATCTGGGCCAGGCACAGGGCCTGCATATCGTCTCGGGCAAGCCAGGCCTGGTGCCATTGCACGATGCGCTGCAGGGCCATGTCCAG
The DNA here is from genome assembly GCF_963422335.1 of uncultured Roseateles sp. Classification (NCBI taxonomy): domain Bacteria; kingdom Pseudomonadati; phylum Pseudomonadota; class Betaproteobacteria; order Burkholderiales; family Sphaerotilaceae; genus Roseateles; species uncultured Roseateles sp. The sequence continues at coordinate 4,500,659 of NZ_OY729424.1, read as the reverse complement.
GCGCCAGCGCGGTGCCCAGCCCAGGCCCTGCCTGGCCTTGGAGATGTCGAGCTTCAGGAAATTGGCCTCGTGCGGATGCTCGCCGGCACTGAGCTCCCAGCTTGCACCCTGACCCCACAGCCCGACCATCTTCTCGACGATCCACTGCACCGGCTGCACATCGTCATTGTCGGGGCCGAAGTTCCAGCCTTCGGCATAGGGCTGGCCCTCGGTGCAGAGCTTTTCCGCCAGGCGCAGATAGCCGGCCAGCGGCTCCAGCACGTGCTGCCAGGGGCGGGTCGCGTGGGGGTTGCGGATCAGCACCGGCTCGCGGCGCTCGAAGGCGCGCAGGATGTCGGGCACCAGCCGGTCGGCCGCCCAGTCGCCGCCGCCGATGACATTGCCGGCGCGGCCCGAGCCGAGGGCGCAACCGCTGCTCTGGAAGAAGGAGCGGCGGTAGGCGCTGGTCACCAGCTCGGAGCAGCCCTTGCTGTTGCTGTAAGGATCATGGCCGCCCATGGGCTCGTCTTCGCGATAGCCCCAGACCCATTCGCGGTTCTCGTAGCACTTGTCGGTGGTGACGTTGACGATGGCGCGTACCGAATCGCAGTGGCGGGCCGCCTCCAGCACATGGACCGTGCCCATCACATTGGTGGCATAGGTCTCGACCGGTTCCTGGTAGGACAGGCGCACCAGCGGCTGGGCCGCCATGTGGATGACGATGTCGGGGCGGAAGGCGTCCATCGCCCGGCGCACCGTGGCCAGATCGCGGATGTCGCCAAGCTGCGAGCCCATGCCGGCGGCCACCCGCGCCTCGGTGAACAGATTCGGTGTGGTCGGCGGCGCCAGCGCCAGGCCGCTGACTTCGGCGCCCAGTTGCTGCAGCCACAGGCTCAGCCAGCTGCCCTTGAAACCGGTGTGGCCGGTCAAGAAAACGCGCTTGCCGCGCCAGAATTCAGCGTTCAAGGCGATCAATCCCATTTCTTCCAGGGCGCGCGGCCGCTGGCCCACAGCTCTTCGAGCAGGGTCTTGTCGCGCAGGGTGTCCATGGGCTGCCAGAAGCCATGGTGCTCGAAAGCCATCAGGTCGCCGCGGGCGGCCAGGGTGTTCAGCGGGCCCTGTTCCCAGATCGTCGCGTCGCCATCGATCAGGTTGATGACCTCGGGCTTGAGGATGAAGAAGCCGGCATTGATCAGCCCGCCTTCGCCCTGCGGCTTTTCCTTGAAGCTCTTGACCTGGCTGCCGTCCAGATCGAGCACGCCGAAGCGGGCCGGGGGGTAGGTGGCGGTCAGCGTGGCGGGCTTGCCATGGGCGCGGTGGAATTCGATGCTGGCGCTGATGTCGATGTCGCTGACGCCGTCGCCGTAGGTGAAGCAGAAGGCCTCGTCGAGCTCGACATACTTGGCCGCGCGGCGCAGCCGGCCGCCGGTCATCGAATGGTCGCCGGTGTCGACCAGGGTGATGTTCCAGGGCTCGGCGCGCTTGTGATGGACTTCCATGCGGTTGGAGCGCATGTCGAAGGTCACGTCGGTCATGTGCAGGAAGTAGTTGGCGAAGTACTCCTTGATCACATAGCCCTTGTAGCCGCAGCAGATCACGAAGTCATTGATGCCGTGATGCGAGTACATCTTCAGCAGATGCCAGAGGATGGGACGGCCACCGATTTCCACCATGGGCTTGGGCCGGGTCGCGGTTTCTTCGCTGAGCCGGGTGCCCAGGCCGCCGGCGAGTATCACTGCTTTCATGTGCGCTGCATCTCCGTGATCGAATGAATGGGCCTGCTGCTCAAGCCGTATCGGAGCTGACGAAGGCGTCCGAATGGAAGGACTTGCGCGCCAGGCCTGCAGTCTGCAATTGTTCGCGCGCGGACTCAATCATCGCACTGGAACCGCAGGCATAGACCTGGGCGCCGGCGAGGCTGGCGTTTTGGGCCAGCAGCACGTCCTGCACATGGCCGCGCGCGCCGTTCCAGCCGGCGTCGGCACGGGACAGCACCGGCGTGTAGTTCAGGGCGGGCAGGGTGGTTTCGGGTGTCCAGAACAGGTCGGCCGGCTGGCGGCCGCCCCACAGCAGCTCGACGCTGGCGGGCAGGGCGGCAGCATCGCTGCGGCTCAGTTGTTCCAGCAATGCCTTGATCGGCGCGATGCCGGTGCCGGTGGCGAGAAAAATCAGCCGCGCGCCGGCCACGTCGCGCAGATAGAAGCTGCCGCGCGGGCCGTCCAGGCGCAGCAGATCGTTCGCCTGCGCCCGCTCGAACCAGTAGGCACTGAGCGCACCGCCGTCGACCTGGCGGATGTAGAACTCCAGCTGACCGGCGCCGACTTCAGCATTGGCGATCGAATAGCTGCGACGCAGGCCACCCGGCGCGATGATGTTGACGTACTGGCCGGGCAGGTAACGGAACGCCGCGTTGGGCGGCAGGCGCAGCACGACGCGCAGCACGTCGTCGGCCAGGCGCTCGAGCCGGGCGATGCGGGCCGGCAGCGTCTTGGGCGCTATGCCCTGCAGCGGCGACAGGTCTTCGGCATCGAGGCTGACATCGGTCTCTGCCGCCTCGGTGCAGCTGAGCACCCAGCCTGCGGCATGCTCGGCCTCGCTCAGGCAGCTGTCGGGGCGCAGCGGCCGCGTCTGGCCGGCCAGCAACAGCACCTTGCAGCTGCCGCAGCGGCCGGTGCGGCAGCTGTGCTCCAGCGGCAGGCCGGCGGCCAGGGCCGCGTCCAGCAGGGTTTGTTCGTCCGTGGCCGCGAACTGCTTGCCGTTGGCCAGGGTGATGATGTGCTCAGCGCTCAAGACGCCCTCGAGATGGGAACGATGCCCGCAATGGTAGCCAGTCGCGCACCGGCCAATGCCCGGGACAGGGCGGTTTGCACCTTCCATCTCCACCGTGTCTGCCTTGACGCCGGATTTGGGCCCGCTCTGGCGCTCTTTTTGCATCACCCTGGGAGCCACAATGGCACTCTAATGCTGCAGATGTGGCGCCTGGCCACGCGCCCGAACAAAGGACACTGTGATGCCTGCCTCTCCCCACGATCCCAGCCAGCCCCTGGTCAGCATCGTCATCCCCACCCATGAACGGCCCGACTATCTGGCCCTGGCGCTGGCCAGTGCCCAGGCGCAGACCTACAAAAACATCGAGATCATCATCAGCGACAACAGCGTCAAGACCGATGCCCGCTCGGTGCTGGCGGCGCAGATCGAAGGCGATCCGCGGGTCTCGTACCACAAGCAGGTCGGCGGCGGCCCGCTGGACAACTGGCGCAATGCCTTGAGCCGGGCGCGCGGCGAGTATGTGAACTTCCTGATGGACGATGACCTGTTCCATCCGCAGAAGATCGAACGGATGCTGCACTACTTCACCCACTTCGGGCAGATCGGTCTGGTCACCTCCTACCGCCAGCTGATCGACGAGCAGGGCAAGGAACTGCCCCAGCTGCCGGGCACCGAGAAGATGTTCGAGACCGACACCTTCATCGAGGGCAACAAGCTGGCCGAATACATCCTCAAGCGCGGCAGCAATCTGATCGGCGAGCCGACCACGGCGATGATCCGCCGCGCCGACATCGGCGACAACTTCGGCCAGTTCTGCGGTCAGCAGTATGTGGTGCTGTCCGATCTGGCGACCTGGATGGAGCAGCTGCACGGCCGGCACTGCGTCTACATCAGCGACGCGATGAGCTATTTCCGCATCCACCAGGGCCAGGACCAGCGCGCCAAGTCGACCGCGCTGAACGCGAACATGGAGTGGCTGCGCCTGCTCTGCGACGGCCACAAGCATGGCAAGTACATCCTCGACGAGGAGGAGTTCCGCCGCATGCTGTCGGGCAAGCTGGCCGTCTACCTGCCCTATCTGACCGGCCAGTACGAGGAATTGCGCGAGGGCCAGTACAACAACCGCGCGCTGCGTCAGCTGATCGACCAGGCGTTGCAGATGCTGTTCGGTGACGGCAAGAAGAACGATTGAGCGTCGGCGCCCGCCAAGGGCGCGGACGTGAAAAAGCCACCTCGCGAGGTGGCTTTTCTTGAGCTGCGGGGAAGTGCGACGCTCAGGCGCGCACCGCCTTGACCACGTATTGCAGCGGCAGAGAATCCTTCAGCGCCATCTCGGGGTCGGCGCCTACGCCCAGGGCCATGGACTTGATGGCGGCGATCACATGCTCGTTGGTCAGCTCGCCGAAGATGCGCGGAAAGCCCCCCTCGATCTTCAGGCCGGCGGTCTGGAACATCTCGAACATCGTCGCCCGGGTGAAGAAGCGCAGATGGGTGCGGTCCAGCAGGCCCGAGTCCTGGTAGCGGAAGTCACCGACGGCCAGCTTGGCCTGCACGCTCCAGTGCTGGGCATTGGGCAGGCAGACGACGACGCAGCCGTCCTCCGGCAAGTTGCGGCGGATCCTGGTCAGCACGGCCCAGGGGTCGCGCAGATGCTCCAGCACATCGCCGAACACCCAGACATTGCTGGTGGCGGTGAAGCCGGCGAAGAATTCCTCGGGCATGGACTCGATGTCCAGGGTCTGCACCTTGTCGCAGTAGGCGCGGGCACGCTCGGCGTTATCGGCGTCGATCTCGATGCCGGTGTAGAGGCAGTCCGGGTAGAGCGTCTTGTAGGCGTGGGCCAGGGCGCCGTTGTTGCAGCCGATCTCGACCACGCCGCGCGCATTCTTGGGCATCAGCTGCAGCAGGTCGCGGTTGTAGTTCTGCGGCGCGGCGCTGGCCGGGGCGGCCTGGGCTGCAGCCTGCTCCACGCGTTGTTGTTGGGCTTGTTCCATGACGCTCCTTTGCCATTCTTCCAGGTGATAGCCACCGGTACGTGCGACCGTACCCTGCCAGTCGTGGCGGATGTATTGCTTCTCGGTGCCGCGGGCGAAGTCTTGCTTCACCCATTCCACATGCTTGAGCAGGCCGGACTGGCCGGCATCGTGCAGCGCCGTCATCGGTTCGGTCATCGGTGCGCCATGCTTGGTCGGCATCGGCCACTGGCGCAGCACCTCGATATTGCACAGCATCAGCGCCGGGTGCAGATAGAGCAGGGCACCGTCAGGTCCGTCGACGTCGAAGCCGCCGCGGTTGACATAGTTGAGCTGGCCCACGCCATACAGATGCGGCTCCAGCGCGTCGACCAGCGACTCCAGGAAGCCGGGCTTGAGCACCTCGAGGTCCGAATCCAGCACCAGCACCGGCCCGGACAAGGGCAGATTCTTGAACGCCCAGGCCATGCCGGGCCCGTGGTGGATGTTGTAGTCGAAGTGGATGAACTCGGTATTGGCGTGCTGCTTGACCACATCGCCGATGGGCTTGGCGAAGCGCGCCTCGGAGCCGTCGATGACATAGACCTTGTTGCTGTAGTGGCGGCGGAAGCTGCCCAGCAAGTCGGCAATCAGGTCCGGTGCGTTGTAGGACACCGTGATGACGGGGATCGACTGAATATCCATGCGCGCTGAGCCTGTCGGGAAGGTGGCTGATCGGAGCGGGCCCTGAGGCTCAGCCCTTGTTCATGATGTTTTGTTCGGCCGGATTGAGCGGGAACGAGGGTGTGCCGCGCATGCGGTTGTCGGGTTTGGGAATGCTGCGCTTCTCGATCACCATGATGCTGTCGTAATAGTGCAGCGAGAAGGCGTTGCGGGTGAATTCATCGACCGCGAAAGCCGGGTCCTGCGAATACCAGGCATTGAGCTGATCAATCAGTTTCTTCGAGTATTCGATGAAGCTGTTGGGGTTGCGATAACCCCCGCCGAAGCCGGGCCAGTAACTGGTGTGCAGGTCTTCGGCCAGATACACGCCACCGTCGAGCAGATGGCTGTACATCTCTTCGAAGGTGATGATTTGCTGCTGCATCGTGTGGCCGCCGTCATCGATGATGATGTCGAACTTTGGCAGCCTACTCTTGATGCCCTGCAGCGAGGCACGGTCTTCCTGGTTGCCCAGGATGATGGTGATGTTCTCTTCGCCCAAGGTGGCGCAGCGCGGGTCGATATCGACGCCGTAAATGCTGGCGCCGGGGCCGAAATAGTTTTTCCACATCTGCAGGGAACCGCCCTGCCAGACGCCGAATTCGATCAGCGACAGTTGCTTGCCGCGGAATTTCGAAAAATGGCGGTCATAGATTTCAAAATAGTGCATCCACTTGTGGATCAAGCGATGTTCTTTGTTTTCAAAGAAATCGATCAGGCTGCTGCCGTCAGCGTTCAGGTCCATGGTCTTCCTTCGCCTCTTTCCATCGAATGCAGGCGATTCTGGCATAGGCCCCGCGCGGCAATTCGGCCGAATTGGCGGGAATATGGACCCCAATAGCGGGGTGCCAGAGACAGGCTAGAGCAGGGCCGTCAGCCGGTTGTCGTGCTCGCCGTGCAGCAAGCCGTGGCCGAAGACCGGCAGCACGGCCATCGTCGGCGCGTGTGGTTGGCTGGGCTCGGCGGGCACGGCGCCGCCCAGCAGGGCGCCCGCTGGCGGAGCCAGCAGATCGGTCAGCGACGGCGCCGCCGCGGCATCGGCTGCGGCCGGTGTGGCGGGGGCCGCCTTGTCCGGCGACGCGCCGGCCAGCCAGACGTCGGCCAATGCACGGTGCTCGCCCGAAGCCGTGGTGTAGCTTGCCACCAGGCCGACCAGATTGCCCTGGTCGATTTGCGAGCCTTTTTCGGCATGCAGACTGAGCTCGACGATCTGGTAGTCGCTGAGCGCTTTCAGCTCGCCGGCGTCGGTGACGCCGTTGTGGTTGGCATCGACCCAGATGCGCAGGTCCTTGAAGTGGGCGTCGGCGGCATTGATCTTGCCGTCGTGGTTGCTGTCTTCCTGGGCCAGGGCAACAAAGCCATTGGCGGCGCGGCTGCCATCAGGCAAGCGGGTGGCGCTGCCGAACAGTTCTCCACCGTTGTTGATCAGGCCGTCGTGGTTGCGGTCCATCACCAGCAGGCCGTCACCGGGACCGACCCAGCCGAAGCGGCCGAGCTGGCCGATATTGTGCAGATCGAAGTGCACGCCCAGGCTGGCCGACAAGGTCTTGATGCCATTGCCATCCAGATCCAGCACCAGCGGGGTGGCCAGCAGATAGGCGGCCAGTTGAGGGCCGGACATGGCGCTGATGTCCTCGGGCTGAAACGCCATCAGCTGGTTGCTGCTCATGGCCAGGATGTCCGCCGTCTCCAGGCCGGGAATCTGCGCCGTGCTGAAGGCCAGGATGGCATCGGTGCTCAAGGCATGGGCCTGGGCGGTGGTCAGAGCCGCAATCTGCGCCGTGGCCATGATGGCCACGGTGCTGGTGCTCAGATGGCTGATCTGGTCGGTGGTCAGCGCCGCGATGTGGCTGGTGCTGAATCGCCTGAACTGGGCCGTGCCCAGGGCGTTGAGATCGTCGCTGCCCAGACCCGCCACCTGGGCGGTGGTGAGCACCGAGACCTGGGCCGGCGTCAGCGCCGCGGCCTGGGCCGTGCTGAGCCCGGCCAGCTGCGAGGGCGCCAGCGCGCTCAGCGCGGCCGGCGTCAGCGCGGCCAGGTCCTGGCTCTCGATGACATGGAGTTGATCCGAGGTCAGCGCCGAGGCCTGCGCCGAGCTCAGCGCGCCGAACTGGCGCGCGGTCAGCGCAACGATCTCGTCGGTGCTCAGCACCGTGATCGTCGACACCGGCAGGCTGGCGATGGCACGCGTGCTCAGGGCGGCCAGATCGGCGGTTTCCAGCGCGCGCATCTGCACCGTCGTCAGGCCCGCCACCTGGGTGCTGGTCAGCGAGGCGAACTGGGCAGTGCTGAAGGCGTTCAGATTGCTGGTGCTCAGCGAGCCGAACTGGGCGCTGGACAGGGTGGCCACCTGGGCCGTGCTCAGAGCGCTCAGCTGCAGGGTGCTGAGGCCGTCGAACTGGGCCGGCGACAGCGCCCGGAAGGCGGCCGTCGACATCGCATTGAGGTCCTGCGTCTCGATCGCCGCGATCTGCCCGGCGCTGAAGGCCGCCGTCTGGCCGGAGGCCAGCGCCGCGAACTGGCGCGTGGTGAACGCGGCAATCGCCTCTGGCGACAGCGACGCGATCACGGCACTGCCGAAACCGCGTATCGCCGCGGTGCTCAGTGCGGCCAGGTCGGCGGTCTCCAGCGCGATGATCTGGTTCGAGGTCAGGGCCGCCACCTGGGTGCTGGCCAGGGCCGCAAATTGCTGGGTGCTGAGCGAGTTCAGCACCTCGCTGCGCAGGGCCGCGATCTGTGCCGGGCTGAAGGCGCCCACCTGGGCGGAGCTGAGTGCCGCCATCTGCTCGGGCGTCAGGCCGCCCAGCTGGTCGGTCGCCATGGCGCGCAGGGCGGCGGTGCTCAGCGCGCCCAGGTCCTGGGTCTCGATGGCCGAGATCTGCAGCGAGCTCAGAGCGCCCATCTGGGTCGAGCTCAGCGCGGCAAACTGGCGCGCGCTCATCGCGCCGATTTCATCGGGCGTCAGCGCCGCCATGGCGGCCGTGCTGAGCGCACGGATCGCGCCGGTGCTCAGAGCCGCCAGGTCTTCCAGTTCCAGCGCGGCGACCTGAGCGGCACTCAGTGCGCCCACCTGGGCGGTGGTCAGCGCGGCGAACTGGCTGGGGTCCAGCGCGTCGAGCTGGGTGGTGCCCATGCCGCCAATCTGCGCCGTGCCGATGGCCGCCACCTGAGCGCTGCTGAATCCGGCCAGCTGCAGTGTGCTGAAGCCGTTGAGCTGGTCGGAGGTCAGGGCGGCGATCTGCGAGGTCTTCAGGCCGATCAGCTGCTCGGGCTGCAGCGAGCGCAGGGCCGGACCGGTCAGGGCGGCGATGTCGCGTGTTTCGATCGCGCCCAGCTGGACGGAACTGAAGGCCGCCAGTTGCCCGGTACTGAGGGCTGCCAGCTGCTCGCTGAGCAGGGCCGCGACTTCTCCGGTGCTCAGTGCGCCGATCGACTGGCTGCCCAGGCCGTGCAGGGCCGCGGTGCTGAGCGAGGCCAGGTCGGCCGTTTGCAGCGCGCGGACCTGGTTGGTTGTCAGCGCCGCCACCTGGGCGCTGGACAGCGCGGCGAACTGGGCCGTGCCCAGGGCATTCAGCGCCTGGGTGCTGAGCGCCGCCAGCTGGGCGCCGCTCAGCGCCATTGCCTGGCTGCTGCTCAGGGCGGCGAGCTGGCCGGTGCCCAGGGCGGCGACGGCATCGGTGCGCAGGGCGGCCAGATCGGCGGTCTGCAGGCGGCTGAACTGCGTCGTCGTGAGGGCCGCAGCCTGGGCGCTGGCCAGGGCCGCGAACTGGCCGGGGCTCAAGGCGTTGAGGTCGGCCGTGCCAAGCTTGCTGATCTGCGTGCTGCTCAGCGCCGCGACCTGGGCCGTGCCCAGCGCGACCATGCTGGCGTCATTGATGGCGTTGATGTGGGCGGTGGACAGCGAGCGCAGATTGGCCGTGCTCAAGGCCGCCAGATCCTGAGTCTGCAGCGCGGCCATCTGCTCGGTCGTCAAGCCCGGCACCTGGGCGCTGGTGAGGGCCGAGAACTGCAGCGAGGTCAAGGCATTCAGCGCCGCCGTGCTCATGGCGGCAATCTGCGCCGAGCTCAGCGCGGCCGCGTCGGCATCGCTGATCGCCAGGGGGTCGGGCTGCGGCGCGGCATTGAACAGCGTCAGCAGCCGTTTGCTGAGCCAGCCTAGCATCGCCACCTCCCCGGCAAGGCTTCAGCGGTCGAGGCGCATGGTCGGGCCCGGCCGCCATTGCTGCCGTTCGAGCCTGAAGAAGCTGCGTGACGCTCTTGCCTGTGCATCGATTCCATGGCCTTGTGCTGCCTGCCGGGCTTGTTGAAACGCCGGCCCGCCGCCTTTGACGGCAACGGGCCGGCGACCCAGGGGCGGACCGGGCCTGGGCCCGGCGACGCTCATCAGATCAGCGGCAGGTTCTTGTTGTCCTCATCGTCAAGCTTGCGCTGCAACAGATGCCAGTGCTCGGTGACGTGGACCGGCGGCGACGCCTGGCTGCTGGTCGGGCTGGTGCCACCGTGCAGCACGTCGGCGCTGGGCGGCGCCAGCAGGTCCGACAGCTTCACGTCGGTCGCCGGTGGCGGCGTTGCCGCAGCGTCGCCGCTGGCTTTGTCCCGGCTGAACCAGACGTCGGCCATATCGTGCTTGGCGCCGTCTGCCGTCGTGTAGCTCGACACCAGGCCCAGCACATTGCCGTTGTCGACCGTGCTGCCCTTGGCGGCATTCAGGTTCAGCTCGACGATGTTGTAGTCGGACAGCAACTTCAACTCGCCCTGTTCCGTGACGCCGTCGTGGTTGGCGTCGACCCAGATGCGCAGATCCTTGAAGTTGGCATCAAGCGCATTGAGCTTGCCATCGTGGTTGCTGTCTTCCTGGGCCATTGCCACATAGCCGTTCGCCGCATGCTTGCCATCGGCCAGGCGGGTGCCCGATCCGAACAGCTCGCGTCCGTCGTTGATCAGGCCGTCATGGTTGCGGTCCATGACCAGCAAACCGTCGCCGGCCGAGGTCCAGCCGAACTTGCCCTTGTCGCCGGTGCCCGTCAGGTCGAAGTTCACGCCCTGTGCGGCGCTGGTGGTGTGCACCCCGTTGCCGTCCAGGTCGAGCACGATGGGCGACACGCCGACCGAGAAGTAGGCAGCCAGCTGCGGCCCGTTCATGGCCTGGATGTCGGGGTCCTCGAAGGCGGCGACCTGGGTCATGCTCATCGCTGCGATGTCCCGCGTTTCAAGCGCCGAGATCTGGTCGGTGGTGAAGGCCACGATCTGATCGGTGGTCAAGGCGTGGGCCTGCGCCGTCGTCATGGCCGTGATCTGGGCATTGGTCATCGACTTGAACTGGTCGGTGGTGATGGCCACCCACTGGTCGGTGGTCAGTGCGCCGATGCTGTTCGATCCCAGGGCCGTCAGGTCCACGGTTTGCAGATGCGCGATCTGATTGGTCGTCAGATGCGAGATCTGGTCCGTTGTCAGCACCGAGAACTGACTGTTGGTCATCGCGTTCAGATCGTCGGTGGCTAGGCCCGCCAGCTGGGCGGTCGTCAGCGTCGCCACCTTGGCCGCCAGCGAGGTGATCTCGTCGGTGGTCAGGGCCGCGAGCTGGTCAGAGCTCAGCGCCTGGAAGGCCGATGAGCTGAGGGCCTTCAGGTCCTGGGTTTCCAGCAGCGAGATCTGGGTGGTCGAGATGCCCGCCACCTGGGTCGCGCTGAAGGCTCCGAACTGCTGGGTGCCCAGGGCATTCAGGTCGGCGGTTTCCAGCGAATGGATCTGCGACGTCGACAGGCCCGCAATCTGGGCGCTACCGAAGGCGGCAAACTGATTCGTCGTGAACGCGTTCAGGTCTATCGTGCCCAGCGAGTTGATCTGGTCGGTGGCGAGGGCCGCGATCTGCGTCGTGGTCAGTGCCACCAGCTGATCGCTGGTCAGTGCATCGAGCTGGGCCGAGTCCAGCGCGCGCAGGGCGGCAGTGGACATGGCGCGCAGATCCTGGGTCTCCAACGCCTTGATCTGGTCGGTCGACCAGTCGCCGATTTGCGTCGACGACAGGGCCGCCACCTGGGCTGTACCCAGCGCGACCACCTGGTCGGTACTCAAGCCCACCATCTGCGCGGTGCTCAGTGCGGTGATCTGACCTGTGGTCAGCGCCGCCACCTCGGCCGTGGCCAGCGCATGCACCTGGTCGGAGCTCAGCGCACGGATGGCGTTGGTGGACAGGGCGCGCAGATCGTTGGTCTCCAGCAGCGAGATCTGCGAGGTGGTCAGCGCCACGACCTGGTCGGTGGTCAGTGCGCCGAACTGGCCGGCTCCCAGCGCATTCAGATCGTCCGTGGTCAGCGACTTGATCTGATCGGTGGTCAGATTCGCCACCTGGACCGTGGTCAGCGCCGCGAACTGGCCGCTGGTCAGGGCATTCAGGTCGGTGGTGCCCAGGCCCGCCAGCTGTGCCGTGGTCAGTGCCGACACCTGTGTCGTGGTCAGCGCACCAAGCTGGTCGGAGGACAGTGCATCCAGCTGTGCCGAGTCCAGCGCGCGCAGTGCGCTGGTCGCCAAGGCCCGGATATCCTGGGTCTCCATCGCCTTGATCTGGTCGGTCGAGAAATTGCCGACCTGATCGGAGGTGATGGCCGACACCTGGGCGCTGGTCAGCGCCACCACATCGTCAGTGGTGAAGCCTTTCAGCTGGCCGGTGGTCAGGGCATTGACCTGACCGGTCGTCAGCGCGGCCACTTCGGCGGTGGTCAGCGCCTTGATCTGGTCGGAGCTCAGTGCCTTGAAGGCGGCCGTCGACAGGGCGCGCAGGTCCTGGGTTTCGAGCAGCGAGACCTGGCTGGTCGTCAAGGCCGAGGCCTGGTCGGAACTCAGCGAGGCGAACTGGCCGGTGCCCAGCGCGTTCAGGTCGTCCGTGGTCAGCGACTTGATCTGGTTGGTGGTCAGGTTGGCGACCTGGGCCGTGGTCATGGCCACGAACTGGCTGGACGTCAGCGCGTTCAGGTCGGTCGTGCCCAGGCCCGACAGCTGGGCCGTGCTCAGCGAAGCAATCTGCGTCGTCGTCAGCGCGCCGAGCTGGTCGGAGGTCAGCGCATCAAGCTGTGCCGAGTCCAGGGCCCGCAGGGCGGCGGTGGACAGGGCGCGCAGATCCTGCGTCTCGATGGCCTTGATCTGGTCGGTGGACAGATTGCCCACCTGACCGGAGGTCAGCGAGGCAATCTGTGCCGTACCCATGGCGACTATGGCGTCGGTGCTCAGACCCTTGAACTGGTCGACCGGTGCGGTGCTCAGAGCGGCGATCTGCGCCGTCGTCAGCGCGCTGATCTCGGCCGTGGTCAGGGCCTTGATCTGGTCGGAACTCAGGGCCCGCAGCGCATTGGTCGTCAGCGCGCGCAGGTCGTTGGTCTCCAGCAGGGACACCTGACTGGTCGTCAGTGCCGCCACCTGGTCGGAGCTCATGGCAGCGAACTGGCCGGTGCCCAGGGCGTTCAGGTCGTCCGTGGTCAGCGACTTGATCTGGTTGGTGGTCAGATTGGCGACCTGCGCCGTGGTCATGGCCGCGAACTGGCTGCTGGTGAGGGCGTTCAGGTCGGTCGTGCCCAGGCCCGACAGCTGAGCCGTCGTCAGCGAGGCCACCTGGCCGCTGGTCAGCGCGCCGAGCTGGTCGGAGGTCAGCGCATCCAGCTGGGCCGAGTCCATGGCCCGCAGGGCGTTGGTGGACAGGGCGCGAACGTCCTGGGTCTCCATCGCCTTGACCTGGTCGGTCGAGAAGTTGGCGATCTGGGCCGTCGAGATCGAGGACACCTGGGCCGTGCTCAGGGCGACGACGTCGTCGGTGCTGAAGCCCTTCAGCTGGTCGGTGGTCAGGGCGTTGACCTGACCGGTGGTCAGGCCAGCCACTTCGGCCGTGGTCAGGGCCTTGATCTGATCCGAGCTCAGGGCCTTGAAGGCGGCCGTGGACAGGGCGCGCAGGTCATTGGTTTCGAGCAGCGAGACTTGCGAAGTCGTCAGCGCGGCGGCTTGATCCGAGCTCAGCGAGGCGAACTGGCCGGTGCCCAGGGCGTTCAGGTCGTCGGTGGTCAGCGACTTGATCTGGTTGGTGGTCAGATTGGCGACCTGGGCTGTACTCAGCACTGCGAACTGGCTGCTGGTGAGTGCATTCAGGTCGGTCGTGCCCAGACCCGAGAGTTGGGCTGTGCTCAGCGAAACAACCTGGGCCGAGGTCAGTGCGCCGAGCTGATCGGAGGTCAGCGCATCAAGCTGTGCCGAGTCCAGGGCGCGCAGGGCGGCGGTGGACAGGGCGCGCAGATCCTGCGTCTCGATGGCCTTGATCTGGTCGGTGGACAGATTGCCCACCTGACCGGAGGTCAGCGAGGCAATCTGTGCCGTACCCATGGCGACGATGGCGTCGGTGCTCAGACCCTTGAACTGGTCGACCGGTGCGGTGCTCAGAGCGGCGATCTGCGCCGTCGTCAGCGCGCTGATCTCGGCCGTGGTCAGGGCCTTGATCTGGTCGGAACTCAGGGCCCGCAGCGCATTGGTCGTCAGCGCGCGCAGGTCGTTGGTCTCCAGCAGGGACACCTGACTGGTCGTCAGTGCCGCCACCTGGTCGGAGCTCATGGCAGCGAACTGGCCGGTGCCCAGGGCGTTCAGGTCGTCCGTGGTCAGCGACTTGATCTGGTTGGTGGTCAGATTGGCGACCTGCGCCGTGGTCATGGCCGCGAACTGGCTGCTGGTGAGGGCGTTCAGGTCGGTCGTGCCCAGGCCCGACAGCTGAGCCGTCGTCAGCGAGGCCACCTGGCCGCTGGTCAGCGCGCCGAGCTGGTCGGAGGTCAGCGCATCCAGCTGGGCCGAGTCCATGGCCCGCAGGGCGTTGGTGGACAGGGCGCGAACGTCCTGGGTCTCCATCGCCTTGACCTGGTCGGTCGAGAAGTTGGCGATCTGGGCCGTCGAGATCGAGGACACCTGGGCCGTGCTCAGGGCGACGACGTCGTCGGTGCTGAAGCCCTTCAGCTGGTCGGTGGTCAGGGCATTGACCTGACCGGTCGTCAGGCCGGCCACTTCGGCCGTGGTCAGGGCCTTGATCTGATCCGAGCTCAGGGCCTTGAAGGCGGCCGTGGACAGGGCGCGCAGGTCATTGGTTTCCAGCAGCGAGACTTGCGAAGTCGTCAGTGCGGCGGCTTGATCCGAGCTCAGCGAGGCGAACTGGCCGGTGCCCAGCGCGTTCAGGTCGTCGGTGGTCAGCGACTTGATCTGGTTGGTGGTCAGGTTGGCCACTTGCGCCGTGGTCATGGCCGCGAACTGGCTGGACGTCAGCGCGTTCAGGTCGGTGGTACCCAGGCCGGACAGCTGTGCCGTCGTCAGCGAGGCCACCTGGCCGCTGGTCAGCGCACCCAACTGGTCGGAGGTCAGCGCATCGAGCTGTGCCGAGTCCAGGGCGCGCAGGGCGGCGGTGGACAGGGCGCGCAGATCCTGCGTCTCGATCGCCTTGATCTGGTCGGTGGACAGATTGGCCACCTGGCCCGAAGTCAGCGAGGCGATCTGGGCGGTGCTCAGGGCGACGATGGCATCGGTACCCAGACCCTTGAACTGATCGACCGGGGCGGTCGTCAGCGCAGCGATCTGGCCGGTGGTGAGGGCAGCCACTTCGGCTGTCGTCAGCGCCTTGATCTGGTCGGAGCTCAGGGCCCGCAGCGCATTGGTCGTCAGCGCGCGCAGGTCGTTGGTCTCCAGCAGGGACACCTGGCTGGTCGTCAGTGCCGCCACCTGGTCGGAGCTCATGGCAGCGAACTGGCCGGTCCCCAGGGCGTTCAGGTCGTCGGTGGTCAGCGACTTGATCTGGTTGGTGGTCAGATTGGCGACCTGGGCCGTGGTCATGGCCGCGAACTGGCTGGACGTCAGCGCGTTCAGGTCGGTGGTGCCCAGGCCGGACAGCTGTGCCGTCGTCAGCGAGGCCACCTGGCCGCTGGTCAGCGCGCCGAGCTGATCGGAGGTCAGCGCATCGAGCTGGGCCGAGTCCATGGCCCGCAGGGCGTTGGTGGACAGGGCGCGAACGTCCTGGGTCTCCATCGCCTTGACCTGGTCGGTCGAGAAGTTGGCGATCTGGGCCGTCGAGATCGAGGACACCTGGGCCGTGCTCAGGGCGACGACGTCGTCGGTGCTGAAGCCCTTCAGCTGGTCGGTGGTCAGGGCATTGACCTGACCGGTGGTCAGGCCGGCCACTTCGGCCGTGGTCAGGGCCTTGATCTGATCCGAGCTCAGAGCCTTGAAGGCGGCCGTGGACAGGGCGCGCAGGTCATTGGTTTCGAGCAGCGAGACTTGCGAAGTCGTCAGTGCGGCGGCTTGATCCGAGCTCAGCGAGGCGAACTGGCCGGTGCCCAGCGCGTTCAGGTCGTCGGTGGTCAGCGACTTGATCTGGTTGGTGGTCAGGTTGGCCACTTGCGCCGTGGTCATGGCCGCGAACTGGCTGGACGTCAGCGCGTTCAGATCGGTCGTGCCCAGGCCGGACAGCTGTGCCGTGGTCAGCGAAGCGACCTGGCCGCTGGTCAGCGCCCCGAGCTGGTCGGAGGTCAGCGCGTCAAGCTGGGCCGAGTCCAGGGCGCGCAGGGCGGCGGTGGACAGGGCGCGCAGATCCTGCGTCTCGATCGCTTTGATCTGGTCGGTGGACAGATTGGCCACCTGGCCCGAAGTCAGCGAGGCGATCTGGGCGGTGCCCAGGGCGACGATGGCATCGGTACCCAGACCCTTGAACTGATCGACCGGGGCGGTCGTCAGCGCAGCGATCTGGCCGGTGGTGAGGGCAGCCACTTCGGCTGTCGTCAGCGCCTTGATCTGGTCGGAGCTCAGAGCCCGCAGCGCATTGGTCGTCAGCGAACGCAGGTCGTTGGTTTCGAGCAGCGAGACTTGCGAGGTCGTCAGCGCAGCGGCCTGAGCGGTGCTCAGCGCCGCGAACTGGCCGGTGCCCAGGGCGTTCAGGTCATCGGTGGTCAGCGACTTGATCTGATCCGTCGTCAGATTGGCCACTTGAGCCGTGGTCATGGCGGCGAACTGGCTGGAGGTCAGCGCGTTCAGATCGGTCGTGCCCAGGCCCGACAGCTGAGCCGTCGTCAGCGAGGCCACCTGGCCGCTGGTCAGCGCGCCGAGCTGGTCGGAGGTCAGCGCATCCAGCTGGGCCGAGTCGAGTGTCCGCAGGGCGTTGGTGGAGAGGGCCCGCAGGTCAGCTGTCTCTATCGCCTTGATCTGGTCGGTCGAGAAGTTGGCGATCTGGGCCGTCGAGATCGAGGACACCTGGGCTGTGCTCAGGGCGACGACGTCGTCGGTGCTGAAGCCCTTCAGCTGGTCGGTGGTCAGGGCATTGACCTGACCGGTCGTCAGGCCGGCCACTTCGGCCGTGGTCAGGGCCTTGATCTGATCCGAGCTCAGGGCCTTGAAGGCGGCCGTGGACAGGGCGCGCAGGTCATTGGTTTCCAGCAGCGAGACTTGCGAAGTCGTCAGTGCGGCGGCTTGATCCGAACTCAGCGAGGCGAACTGGCCGGTGCCCAGCGCGTTCAGGTCGTCCGTGGTCAGCGACTTGATCTGGTTGGTGGTCAGATTGGCCACTTGCGCCGTGGTCATGGCGGCGAACTGGCTGGACGTCAGCGCGTTCAGATCGGTGGTACCCAGGCCGGACAGCTGTGCCGTGGTCAGCGAGGCCACCTGGCCGCTGGTCAGCGCGCCGAGCTGGTCGGAGGTCAGTGCATCGAGCTGTGCCGAGTCCAGGGCGCGCAGGGCAGCGGTGGACAGGGCGCGGATGTCGATGGTTTCGATGGCCTTGACCTGGTCGGTCGACAGATTGCCGATCTGACCCGAGGTGATGGCAGCGATCTGGGCGGTGCCCAGGGCGACGATGGCGTCGGTGCTCAGTCCCTTGAATTGATCGACCGGGGCCGTCGTCAGCGCAGCGATCTGGGCCGTGGTCAGCGAGCTGATCTCGGCCGTGGTCAGGGCCTTGATCTGGTCGGAGCTCAGGGCACGCAACGCATTGGTCGTGACGGCGCGCAGGTCCTGCGTTTCGAGCAGAGAGACTTGCGAGGTCGTCAGCGCGGCCACCTGGGCGGTGCCCAGCGAGGCGAACTGGCCGGTGCCCAGCGCATTCAGGTCATCGGTGGTCAGCGACTTGATCTGGTCGGTGGTCAGGTTGGCGACCTGGGCCGTGGTCATGGCCGCGAACTGAGCGCTGGTCAAGGCGTTCAGGTCGGTGGTGCCCAGGCCGGACAGTTGGGCCGTGGTCAGCGAGGCGACTTGGGCCGTCGTCAGCGCGCCGAGCTGGTCGGAGGTCAGTGCATCCAGTTGCGCTGAGTCCAGCGCGCGCAGGGCGTTGGTGGACAGGGCGCGTATGTCCAGCGTCTCGATAGCCTTGATCTGGTCGGTCGAGAAGTTGGCGATCTGGGCCGAGGTGATAGAAGACACCTGGGCCGTGCCCAGGGCGACGACGTCGTCGGTGCTGAAGCCCTTCAGCTGGTCGGTGGTCAGGGCATTGACCTGGCCTGTCGTCAGGCCGGCCACTTCGGCCGTGGTCAGGGCCTTGATCTGGTCGGAGCTCAGGGCCTTGAAGGCGGCCGTGGACAGCGAGCGCAGGTCATTGGTTTCCAGCAGAGAGACTTGCGAGGTCGTCAATGCGGCGGCCTGAGCGGTGCTCAGTGCAGCGAACTGGCCGGTGCCCAGCGCGTTCAGGTCGTCGGTGGTCAGCGACTTGATCTGGTCGGTGGTCAGGTTGGCGACCTGGGCCGTGGTCATGGCCGCGAACTGACCGCTGGTCAAGGCATTCAGGTCGGTGGTGCCCAGGCCGGACAGCTGTGCCGTCGTCAGCGAGGCAACCTGCGCCGTCGTCAGCGCGCCGAGCTGGTCGGAGGTCAGTGCATCCAGTTGCGCTGAGTCCAGCGCGCGCAGGGCGTTGGTGGACAGGGCGCGTATGTCCAGCGTCTCGATAGCCTTGATCTGGTCGGTCGAGAAGTTGGCGATCTGGGCCGAGGTGATAGAAGACACCTGGGCAGTGCCCAGGGCCACCACGTCATCGGTGCTGAAGCCCTTCAGCTGGTCGGTGGTCAGGGCATTGACCTGGCCTGTCGTCAGGCCGGCCACTTCGGCCGTGGTCAGGGCCTTGATCTGGTCGGAGCTCAGGGCCTTGAAGGCGGCCGTGGACAGCGAGCGCAGGTCATTGGTTTCCAGCAGAGAGACTTGCGAGGTCGTCAATGCGGCGGCCTGAGCGGTGCTCAGTGCAGCGAACTGGCCGGTGCCCAGCGCGTTCAGGTCGTCGGTGGTCAGCGACTTGATCTGGTCGGTGGTCAGGTTGGCGACCTGGGCCGTGGTCATGGCCGCGAACTGGCCGCTGATCAAGGCATTCAGGTCGGTCGTGCCCAGGCCGGACAGCTGGGCCGTGGTCAGCGAGGCAACCTGTGCCGTCGTCAGCGCGCCGAGCTGGTCGGAGGTCAGTGCATCGAGCTGTGCCGAATCCAGCGCGCGCAGGGCAGCGGTGGACAGCGCGCGCAGATCGACCGTTTCGATCGCCTTGACCTGGTCGGTCGACAGATTGCCGACCTGTCCCGAGGTGATGGCAGCGACCTGGGCCGTCGTCAGGGCGACGATGGCGTCGGTGCTCAAACCCTTGAACTGATCGACCGGGGCCGTCGTCAGCGCGGCGATCTGGGCCGTGGTCAGTGAGCTGATCTCGGCCGTCGTCAAGGCCTTGATCTGGTCGGAGCTCAGGGCGCGCAGTGCATTGGTCGTCAGTGCACGCAGGTCATTTGTTTCCAGCAGCGAGACCTGGCTGGTCGTCAGCGCAGCGGCCTGATCCGAGCTCAGCGCGGCGAACTGGCCGGTGCCCAGCGCGTTCAGGTCGTCCGTGGTCAGCGACTTGATCTGGTTGGTGGTCAGATTGGCGACCTGGGCCGTGGTCATGGCCGCGAACTGGCCACTGGTCAGCGCGTTCAGATCGGTCGTGCCCAGGCCAGAGAGCTGTGCCGTGGTCAGCGAGGCAACCTGTGCCGTCGTCAGGGCACCGAGCTGGTCGGAGGTCAGCGCATCGAGCTGTGCCGAGTCCAGGGCGCGCAGCGCGGCGGTGGACAGGGCGCGCAGGTCGGCGGTCTCGATGGCCTTGATCTGGTCGGTCGAGAAATTGGCGATCTGGGCCGAGGTGATCGAGGCGACCTGGGCAGTGCCCAGGGCCACCACGTCATCGGTGGTGAAGCCCTTCAGCTGGTCGGTGGTCAGCGCGTTGACCTGACCGGTGGTCAGGCCAGCCACTTCGGCCGTGGTCAGGGCCTTGATCTGGTCGGAGCTCAGGGCCTTGAAGGCGGCCGTGGACAGCGAGCGCAGGTCGTTGGTTTCAAGCAGCGAGACTTGGCTGGTCGTCAATGCGGCGGCCTGAGCGGTGCTCAGTGCCGCGAACTGACCGGTGCCCAGCGCGTTCAGATCGTCGGTGGTCAGCGACTTGATCTGATCGGTGGTCAGGTTGGCGACCTGGGCCGTGGTCATGGCCGCGAACTGACCGCTGGTCAAGGCATTCAGGTCGGTCGTGCCCAGGCCCGAGAGTTGGGCCGTGGTCAGCGAGGCAACCTGTGCCGTCGTCAGCGCGCCGAGTTGGTCGGAGGTCAGCGCATCGAGCTGTGCCGAGTCCAGGGCGCGCAGGGCGGCGGTGGACAGGGCGCGCAGGTCGGCGGTCTCAATCGCCTTGATCTGGTCGGTCGAGAAGTTGGCAATCTGGGCCGAGGTGATCGAGGACACCTGGGCCGTGCTCAGGGCGACGACGTCGTCGGTGCTGAAGCCCTTCAGCTGGTCGGTGGTCAGCGCGTTGACCTGACCGGTCGTCAGGCCGGCCACTTCGGCCGTGGTCAGGGCTTTGATCTGGTCGGAGCTCAGGGCCTTGAAGGCGGCCGTGGACAGCGAACGCAGGTCGTTGGTTTCCAGCAGGGAGACCTGCGAAGTCGTCAATGCAGCGGCCTGATCCGAGCTCAGCGCGGCGAACTGGCCGGTGCCCAGCGCGTTCAGGTCGTCGGTGGTCAGCGACTTGATCTGGTTGGTCGTCAGATTGGCGACCTGGCCGGTGGTCATGGCCGCGAACTGGCTGGAGGTCAGCGCATTCAGGTCGGTCGTACCGAGACCGGACAGCTGGGCCGTGGTCAGCGAGGACACTTGGGCCGAGGTCAGCGCGGCGAGTTGGTCCGAGGTCAGCGCATCCAGCTGCGCCGAGTCCAGCGCGCGCAGGGCGGCGGTGGACAGGGCGCGCAGATCGGCGGTTTCGAAGGCCTTGACCTGATCGGTCGACAGATTGCCGATCTGGCCCGAGGTGATGGCGGCGACCTGGGCCGATGTCAGGGCGACGATGGCGTCCGTGCTCAGGCCCTTGAACTGGTCCACCGGCGCTGTGGACAGCGCAGCGACCTGGGCGGTGGTCAGCGCGGCCACTTCGGCCGTGGTCAGGGCCTTGATCTGGTCGGAGCTCAGCGCACGCAGCGCATTGGTCGTCAGTGCGCGCAGGTCGTTCGTTTCCAGCAGCGAGACCTGGCTGGTGGTCAGCGCAGCGGCCTGATCCGAGCTCAGCGCGGCAAACTGGCCGGTGCCCAGGGCATTCAGGTCGTCGGTGGTCAGCGACTTGATCTGGTTGGTGGTCAGGTTGGCCACTTGCGCCGTGGTCATGGCCGCGAACTGACCGCTGGTCAAGGCGTTCAGGTCGGTGGTGCCCAGGCCGGACAGCTGGGCCGTGGTCAGCGAAGCGACTTGTGCCGAGGTCAGTGCGCCGAGTTGGTCGGAGGTGAGCGCATCCAGCTGTGCCGAGTCCAGGGCGCGCAGGGCGGCGGTCGACAGGGCGCGCAGATCGGCAGTTTCAATCGCCTTGATCTGGTCGGTCGAGAAGTTGGCGATCTGGGCCGAGGTGATCGAGGACACCTGGGCAGTGCTCAGGGCGACGACGTCGTCGGTGCTGAAGCCCTTCAGCTGGTCGGTGGTCAGCGCGTTGACCTGACCGGTGGTCAGGCCAGCCACTTCGGCCGTGGTCAGGGCCTTGATCTGGTCGGAGCTCAGCGCCTTGAAGGCGGCCGTGGACAACGAGCGCAGGTCGTTGGTTTCGAGCAGAGAGACTTGCGAGGTCGTCAATGCGGCGGCCTGAGCGGTGCTCAGTGCAGCGAACTGGCCGGTGCCCAGGGCGTTCAGGTCGTCGGTGGTCAGCGACTTGATCTGGTCGGTGGTCAGATTGGCCACTTGGGCCGTGGTCATGGCCGCGAATTGGCTGGAGGTCAGCGCGTTCAGGTCGGTCGTACCGAGACCGGACAGCTGGGCCGTGGTCAGCGAAGCCACCTGACCACTGGTCAGTGCACCCAACTGGTCGGAGGTCAGTGCATCGAGTTGCGCAGAGTCCAGCGCACGCAGGGCGTTGGTGGACAGGGCGCGGACGTCCAGGGTCTCGATGGCCTTGATCTGGTCGGTCGAGAAATTGGCGATCTGTGCCGAGGTGATCGAGGACACCTGGGCGGTGCCCAGGGCCACGACGTCGTCGGTGCTGAAGCCCTTCAGCTGGTCGGTGGTCAGGGCATTGACCTGGCCTGTCGTCAGGCCGGCCACTTCGGCCGTGCTCAGGGCCTTGATCTGGTCGGAGCTCAGGGCCTTGAAGGCAGCCGTGGACAGAGCGCGCAGGTCATTGGTTTCAAGCAGCGAGACCTGCGAGGTCGTCAATGCGGCGGCCTGATCGGAGGTCAGCGCGGCGAATTGGCCGGTGCCCAGCGCATTCAGGTCATCGGTGGTCAGCGACTTGATCTGGTTGGTCGTCAGATTGGCGACCTGGCCGGTGGTCATGGCGGCGAACTGGTGGTCAGCGCGTGGCGGCGAACTGGCCGCTGGTCAGCGCGTTCAGGTCGGTGGTGCCCAGGCCTGACAGTGAAGGCCCAGACCCGACAGCTGCCGTGGTCAGTGCGGCCACCTGGCCGCTGGTCAGCGCGCCGAGCTGGTCGGAGGTCAGTGCATCGAGCTGGGCGGAGTCGAGCCCGCGCAGGGCGGCGGTGGACAGGGCGCGCAGATCGGCGGTTTCGATGGCCTTGACCTGATCGGTCGACAGGCCGCTTGCCTGGGCCGTGCTCAACGCGGCGACCTGGGCCGAGCCCAGTGCCACGATGGCATCGGTGCTCAGGCCCTTCATCTGGTCGGTGGTCAGGGCTGCAACCTGGCCGGTCGTCAGCGCGGCGACTTCGGCCGTGCTCAGGGCCTTGATCTGATCGGAGCTCAGCGCCTTGAAGGCGGCTGTGGACAGGGCGCGCAGGTCGTTGGTCTCGAGCAGGGAGACTTGCGAAGTCGTCAATGCGGCGGCCTGATCGGAGGTCAGCGCGGCGAATTGGCCGGTGCCCAGCGCGTTCAAGTCATCGGTGGTCAGCGACTTGATCTGGTTGGTGGTCAGATTGGCCACCTGGGCCGTGGTCATTGCGGCGAACTGGCCGCTGGTCAGCGCGTTCAGGTCGGTGGTGCCCAGGCCTGACAGCTGTGCCGTGGTCAGTGCGGCCACCTGGCCGCTGGTCAGCGCGCCGAGCTGGTCGGAGGTCAGTGCGTCCAGTTGGGCCGAGTCCAGTGCCCGCAGGGCATTGGTGGACAGGGCGCGCAGGTCGGCGGTCTCGATGGCCTTGACCTGGTCGGTTGACAGGGCTGCGGCCTGAGCCGAGCCCAGCGCGGCCACCTGGGCGGTACCCAGGGCCACGATGTCGTCGGTGGTGATGCCCTTGAGTTGGTCGGTGCTCAGCGCACCGACCTGGCCAGTCGTCAGCGCGGCGACTTCGGCGGTGCTCAAGGCCTTGATCTGGTCGGAGCTCAGCGCCTTGAAGGCCGCCGTGGACAGGGCGCGCAGGTCATTGGTTTCGAGCAGCGAGACCTGCGAGGTCGTCAATGCGGCGGCCTGAGCGGTGCCCAGTGCAGCGAACTGGCCGGTGCCCAGCGCATTCAGGTCGTCTGTGGTCAGCGACTTGATCTGGTCGGTGGTCAGGTTGGCCACTTGGGCCGTGGTCATGGCCGCGAACTGGCTGGAGGTCAGCGCGTTCAGGTCGGTGGTGCCGAGGCCAGACAGCTGTGCCGTGGTCAGTGCGGCCACCTGGCCGCTGGTCAGCGCGCCGAGCTGGTCGGAGGTCAGTGCATCGAGCTGGGCCGAGTCGAGCCCACGCAGGGCGACGGTGGACAGCGCACGCAGATCGACCGTTTCGATGGCCTTGATCTGGTCGGTGGAGAAATTGCTGATCTGGGCCGAACTGATCGCCGCCACCTGTGCCGTGCCCAGGGCCACCACGTCGTCGGTGGTGAAGCCCTTCAGCTGGCCGGTGGTCAGGGCGTTGATCTGGCCTGTCGTCAGGCCGGCCACTTCGGCCGTGCTCAGCGCCTTGATCTGGTCGGAGCTCAGCGCCTTGAAGGCGGCCGTGGACAGGGCGCGCAGGTCATTGGTTTCGAGCAGGGAGACCTGCGAAGTCGTCAATGCAGCGGCCTGATCCGAGCTCAGCGCGGCGAATTGGCCGGTGCCCAGCGCGTTCAAGTCATCGGTGGTCAGCGACTTGATCTGGTTGGTCGTCAGGTTGGCAATCTGGGCCGTGCCCATGGCTGCGAACTGGTTGCTGGTCAGCGCATTCAGGTCGTCGGTGTTCATCGACGCGAGCTGTCCCGTGGTCAGCGCGGCAACCTGGCCGGTGGTCAGCGCGACCAACTGATCGGAGCTCAGCGCATCGAGCTGGGCCGAGTCCAGCGCACGCAGCGCCGCGGTCGACAGCACGCGGATGTCGGCGGTCTCGATGGCCTTGATCTGGTTGGTCGACAGATTGCCCAGCTGAACCGAATTCAGCGTGGCGATCTGCGCCGTGGTCAGCGCGCCAATTTCGGCCGTGCCGACGCCCAGCAGCTGGGTCGTGGTCAGCGACGCTACCTGTGCGGTGGTGAGCGCGCTGATCTGGTCTGAGGTGATGGCATCGATCTGCGCGGAGTTCATCGCGCGCAAGCCGGCGGTCGTGATGGACGCCAGATCGACGTTCTGGAAGAACCGTATCTGATCGGAGTTGAGGACACTGATGCCCAGCGTCGAGATGGCCGCCACCTGTGCCGTCGTCAAGGCAATGATCTGTCCGGTGCTGAATGCCATCCAGTCATCGGTATTGAACGCTGCAATCGTGCTGGTGGGCAGAGTTGCGAGTACCGCGGTGGAAATAAGTGGTATCTGGGATGCCATGGTCAGCTCACTTGATCAGTTGTTACGGCGGTCCGGCAAACACAGCGCACTGTCTGCTCGGGCGGCGCTGGCAGCGGTGGTGCTGCCGGCGCATTGGAGATCCGTGGTCTCAAAACTTGGACTCCCCACCGCGGGGCCGCATAGGCTCCGAAGCGGGAAATGACAAACACTGGATGCCTTGCCCAATCAATGGTTCGTGACGTAGTGCACATTCCAAAGCGAGGCAACGCATCGTTTTCTCGGTCGATTCAGTGGGATATCGGGTTTATTCAATTCAACTTGAGCACGCACGGACTGCGGCTCGAGCGCTTGCTGCGACACCGGCTTGGCACAAATGACCGCATACGGCACTCCTGTTGGGGGTTACAGGCGATGCTAGGGGAAGGGGATTTCTGCGAGCGGCCCAAAAGCAGGGCAAATCCGGCATTTCTCTGTACCGTCGGGCGCGATGGTGTGAATTTTTCACGCCGACGGGCGCCTGTCTGGCGCGCTGTGCTCTCAAGTTTTGCCGGTGGCGGTTTCGGGCTGCTGGCCCGACCCGCGCGACTCAGGCCGTGGCGGCCAGGCCGTTTAGAAAGTGCTCGCGCACCAGTTGCTGTGCGGCCTGCGCATCACGCGCCAGCAGGGCCTGCATCAGGCGGCGGTGCTCGTCCAGCGACTCGGCCAGACGGCCCTGCTTGAACAGCGACAGGTGGCGGTTGAGCTTCATCACCTTGCGCAGGTCGGTGACGATCTGCATGCGCCAGCGGTTGCCGGCGACTTCGAGCACCTGCATATGGAAGGCCTCGTTCAGCGCGAAGAACTGGGTGCGCTCATCGATTGCTTGCTCAAGCTGCTGATGCAATTGATCGAGCGCGGCCAACTGGGCGTCCGTGGCCCGGCTGGCCACTTCGGCCGCGGCGTCGCTCTCCAGCACCGACAGCAGGTGATAGACCTCGGCCACGTCCTGCTGCGACATTTCGGTGACGTAGGCACCGCGGCGCAGCTTCATCGTCACCAGGCCCTCGGTGGCCAGTACCTTCAGCGCCTCGCGCAGCGGTGTGCGGCTGATGCCCCAGGCCTGGGCCAGGCGCAGCTCGTCTATCCAGCTGCCCGGTTGCAGCTCGCGGGCAAAGATCTCCTGGCGCAGGCGCTCGGCCACCTGCTCGTAGAGAGCCTGGGGCGCGAAAGCCGGGGTTCGGCTGGACGCAGGGACAGGGTTGGGGGCGCTGGACATGGCGGCGGAGGGCGGGTGCAATTCGGGTGGGCGTCAGGTGTACGTCATATTTGAATTCATAATTATGCATCATGTATGATGATCAGCAAGTGTTGAAAACGCAGCAGGAAAGTACAAGCATGTCCGACAGCAACCGCCCCGAATTCGCACCCGCTTCGCTGGCCGCCTGGCAAAAGGCCGCCGCCAAGTCGGCCCCCGGCGGCAATGTGGAGGCCTTGACCTGGCACACGCCCGAGGGCCTGGCCGTCAAGCCGCTGTACACGGCCGAAGACGTGGCCGGTCTGCCCCATGCCGATACCTTGCCGGGCTTCGAGCCCTTTCTGCGCGGCCCCCAGGCCACGATGTATGCGGTGCGGCCCTGGACGATCCGTCAGTACGCCGGCTTTTCGACCGCCGAGGAAAGCAATGCCTTCTACCGCAAGGCCCTGGCCGCCGGCGGGCAGGGCGTCAGCGTCGCCTTCGACCTGGCCACGCATCGCGGCTATGACAGCGACCACCCGCGCGTGACCGGCGACGTGGGCAAGGCCGGCGTGGCCATCGACTCGGTCGAGGACATGAAGATACTGTTCGACCAGATCCCGCTGGACAAGGTCAGCGTCAGCATGACGATGAACGGCGCCGTGCTGCCGGTGCTGGCCGGCTATGTGGTGGCGGCGGAAGAGCAGGGCGTGGGCCAGGAGCAGTTGAGCGGAACCATACAGAACGACATCCTGAAGGAGTTCATGGTCCGCAACACCTATATCTTCCCGCCCGAGCCGAGCATGCGCATCATCGGCGACATCATCGAGTACACGGCGCAGAACATGCCCAAGTTCAACTCGATCTCGATCAGCGGCTATCACATGCAGGAGGCCGGCGCCAACCAGGCGCTGGAACTGGCCTTCACGCTGGCCGACGGCAAGGAGTATGTGAAGACGGCGCTGGCCAAGGGCCTGGATGTGGACGAGTTCGCCGGGCGGCTCTCCTTCTTCTGGGCGATCGGCATGAACTTCTATCTGGAGATTGCCAAGATGCGTGCGGCGCGCCTCTTGTGGTGCCGCATCATGAAGGGCTTCAACGCCAAGAGCCCCAAGAGCCTGATGCTGCGCACGCACTGCCAGACCTCGGGCTGGTCATTGACCGAGCAGGACCCGTACAACAATGTGGTGCGCACCACCATCGAGGCGATGGCCGCGGTGTTCGGCGGCACGCAAAGCCTGCACACCAACAGCTTCGACGAGGCCATCGCCCTGCCCACCGAGACCAGCTCGCGCATCGCCCGCAACACCCAGCTGATCATCCAGGAAGAGACGCATATCACCAGCGTCGTAGATCCCTGGGCCGGCAGCTACATGATGGAAAAGCTGACCCAGGACATGGCCGACAAGGCCTGGTCCATCATCGAGGAGGTCGAGGCCATGGGCGGCATGGTGCATGCGGTCGACAGCGGCTGGGCCAAGCTGAAGATCGAGGCCAGCGCAGCCGAGAAGCAGGCTCGCATCGACTCGGGCCGCGACGTGATCGTCGGCGTCAACAAGTACAAGTTGGCCAAGGAAGACCCCATCGAGATCCGCGAGGTCGACAACGTCCGCGTGCGCGAGGGCCAGATCGAGCGGCTGAAGGCGATTCGCGCCAGCCGCGACACGGCCGCCGTGCAGGCCGCACTGCAGGCGCTGACCGATGCCGCCGAGGCCAGGAGCGGCAATCTGCTGGACCTGGCGATCAAGGCAACGCGGCTGCGTGCCACCGTGGGCGAGATCAGCGATGCTTTGGAGACGGTCTTCGGCCGCCACCGCGCCGATACGCAGAAGGTCACCGGCGTCTATGCCGCGGCCTACGACTCGGCCGAGGGCTGGGAGAAGCTGCAGCACGAGATCGCCGAGTTCGCCGCGACCGAGGGCCGCCGCCCGCGCGTGATGATCGCCAAGCTGGGCCAGGACGGCCACGACCGCGGCGCCAAGGTGGTGGCCACCGCCTATGCCGATCTGGGCTTCGATGTGGACATAGGCCCGCTGTTCCAGACCCCCGAGGAATGCGCTCGCCAGGCGATCGAGAACGATGTGCACGCGGTCGGTGTATCGACCCTCGCCGCCGGCCACAAGACCCTGGTGCCGGCCATCATCCGGGCGCTGAAGGACCAGGGCGCCGACGACATTATCGTCTTCGTTGGTGGCGTGATCCCGAAGCAGGACTACGACTATCTGTATGAGGCCGGCGTCAAGGGCATTTACGGCCCGGGCACGCCGATACCGGCCTCGGCCAAGGATGTGCTGGAGCAGATCCGTCTGTCGCTGAGCACCACGGCGGCCTGAGATGCAGTTGTCTGCTTCGAGCAGCTTGGTCGAGTCCACGGTGAAAGCCCTGCTGGCAAGCCCTGGCCCCGCGCAGCGCCGCGCGGTGGCCAAGGCCATCACCCTGCTGGAATCCACCCGGCCCGACCATCGCGCCCAGGCGGACGCGCTGCTGACCGAGCTGCTGCCGCACACCGGCAGGTCGTTTCGGCTGGGCATCTCCGGCGTGCCGGGTGTGGGCAAGAGCACCTTCATCGAGGCGCTGGGCCTGTTCCTGATCGCCCGTGGCCATCGGGTGGCGGTGCTGGCGGTGGACCCGAGCAGCAGCGTGTCGGGAGGCTCCATCCTCGGCGACAAGACGAGGATGGAGCATTTGTCCATGGACGAGCGGGCCTACATCCGCCCCAGCCCGGCCTCGGGCACCCTGGGCGGCGTGGCCGAGAAGACGCGCGAGGCGATGCTGGTCTGCGAGGCCGCCGGACATGATGTGGTCATCGTCGAGACGGTGGGTGTGGGCCAGAGCGAGACGGCCGTGGCCGGCATGACCGATATGTACTGCCTGCTGCAGCTGCCCAATGCCGGCGACGATCTGCAGGCGATCAAGAAGGGCGTGATGGAGCTGGCCGATCTGGTGGTCATCAACAAGGCCGATCTCGACGCCACGGCGGCCACGCGTGCGCAGGCGCAGATCACGTCCAGCCTGCGGCTGCTGGGCTATAGCGGCCATTCGCACGGGCCGCATGACGAGCAGATCTGGCACCCGCAGGTGATGCAGCTCAGCGCGCTGAAGTCGCAGGGGCTGGACAGGTTCTGGGCCGCCGTCGAGCAGTTCAAGACGCTGCAGACCGCCAACGGCAAGCTGGCCGCGCGCCGCCAGCAGCAGGCCAGGGACTGGATGTGGGAGCGCATCCACGCCGGCCTGCGCCAGCAGTTCGCCGCTTCGCCGGCGGTGCGCGCGGTGCTGGATGACAGGACGCAGCAGGTGCTGCAAGGGCGGCTGGCGGCCTCCACTGCCGCCCGTGAACTGCTGCAACTCTTTTCGGGGTCTGACCCCAATTTAATCAACGGAAACAGCCATGCATGACATTCAACAGATGCTGGAAGAGAAGCGCGCCAAGGCGCGCCTGGGCGGCGGCGAGAAGCGCATTGCGGCTCAGCATGCCAAGGGCAAGCTGACGGCGCGCGAGCGGCTGGAGATGCTGTTCGACGAGGGCAGCTTCGAAGAGTGGGACATGTTCGTCGAGCACCGCTGCGTGGACTTCGGCATGGCCGACAACAAGATCCCCGGCGACGGCGTGGTCACCGGCTACGGCCTGATCAACGGCCGCCTGGCCTTTGCCTTCAGCCAGGACTTCACCGTCTTCGGCGGCGCGCTGAGCGAGGCCCATGCCGAGAAGATCTGCAAGGTGATGGACCAGGCGATGAAGGTCGGCGCACCGGTGATCGGCCTCAACGACTCGGGCGGTGCGCGCATCCAGGAGGGTGTGGCGTCGCTCGGTGGCTATGCCGATGTGTTCCAGCGCAATGTGATGGCCTCGGGCGTGATTCCGCAGATCAGCATGATCATGGGTCCCTGTGCCGGTGGCGCCGTGTACTCGCCGGCGATGACCGACTTCATCTTCATGGTCAAGGATTCCTCGTACATGTTCGTCACCGGCCCCGAGGTGGTGAAAACGGTGACACACGAGGAAGTGACGGCCGAGGAGCTGGGCGGCGCCGGCACGCACACCAGCAAGAGCGGTGTCGCCGACCTGTCCTTCGAGAACGATGTCGAAGCCATCCTGATGCTGCGGCGCTTTTTCAACTACCTGCCGCTGAACAACCGCGACAAGGCGCCCAGCCGGCCCAGCGGCGATCCGGGCAACCGCGTGGACATGTCGCTGGACACCCTGGTGCCCGACAACGCCAACAAGCCCTACGACATGAAGGAGCTGATACTGAAGACGGTCGACGATGGCGACTTCTTCGAGTTGCAGCCCGACTACGCCAAGAACATCATCATCGGCATGGGCCGCATGGACGGCCAGACGGTGGGCATCGTCGCCAACCAGCCGCTGGTGCTGGCCGGCTGCCTGGACATCAAGAGCTCGATCAAGGCAGCGCGCTTCGTGCGCTTCTGCGATGCCTTCAATATCCCGGTCATCACCTTCGTCGATGTGCCCGGCTTCATGCCCGGCACCTCGCAGGAGTACGGCGGCATCATCAAGCACGGCGCCAAGCTGCTCTACGCCTATGCCGAGTGCACGGTGCCCAAGGTCACGGTGATCACGCGCAAGGCCTATGGCGGCGCCTATGACGTGATGAGCTCCAAGCACCTGCGCGGCGACGTCAACTTCGCCTGGCCCAATGCCGAGATCGCGGTGATGGGGGCCAAGGGCGCGGTGGAAATCATCTTCCGCGAAGACAAGGGCGACCCGGCGAAACTGGCCGCCAAGGAAGCCGAGTACAAGGCCCGCTTCGCCAACCCCTTTGTCGCCGGCGCGCGCGGCTTTATCGACGACGTGATACAGCCGCACGAGACGCGCAAGCGCATCTGCCGGTCCCTCGCGATGCTCAAGGACAAGAAGCTCGAGAACCCGTGGCGCAAGCACGGCAACATCCCGCTGTGATCAGGATGACGGAGAAAACCATGTTCAAGAAAATCCTGATCGCCAACCGCGGTGAGATTGCCTGCCGCGTCATCAAGACCGCCCGCAAGATGGGCATCAAGACGGTGGCCGTGTATTCGGAGGCCGACCGCGACGCCCGCCATGTCGAGCTGGCCGATGAGTCGGTGCTGCTCGGCCCGGCGCCTTCGCGTGAGTCCTATCTGGTCGCCGACAAGATCATTGCTGCGGCCAAGGCCACCGGGGCCGAGGCCATCCATCCGGGCTACGGCTTCCTGAGCGAGAACGAAGCCTTTGCGCGGCGGGTCGAGGAGGAGGGCATTGCCTTCATCGGCCCCAAGCACTATTCGATCGCGGCCATGGGCGACAAGATCGCGTCCAAGAAGCTGGCCAACGAGGCCAAGGTCAATACGATTCCCGGCTACAACGAGCCCATCCTGTCGGCGGATGAGGCAGTCAAGATCGCCCAGGGCATTGGCTACCCGGTGATGATCAAGGCCAGCGCTGGCGGCGGTGGCAAGGGCCTGCGCGTGGCCTTCAATGACAAGGACTGCTTCGAAGGCTTCACCAGCTGCCGCAACGAGGCGCGCAACAGCTTCGGCGACGACCGCGTCTTCATGGAGAAGTTCGTCGAAGAGCCGCGCCATATCGAGATCCAGGTGCTGGGCGACAGCCAGGGCAATGTCGTCTATCTGCACGAGCGCGAATGCTCGATCCAGCGCCGTCACCAGAAGGTGATCGAGGAGGCGCCGTCGCCCTTCATTTCCGAGGCCACGCGCAAGGCCATGGGCGAGCAGGCGGTGGCCCTGGCCAAGGCGGTGAAGTACCAGAGCGCGGGCACGGTGGAGTTCGTCGTCGGCAAGGACCAGAGCTTCTATTTCCTGGAGATGAACACCCGGCTGCAGGTGGAACACCCGGTCACCGAATGCATCACCGGTGTGGATCTGGTGGAGCAGATGATTCGCGTGGCTGCGGGTCACCCCTTGCCCTTCAAGCAGCAGGAGATCAGGCGCGAGGGCTGGGCGATGGAGTGCCGCATCAATGCGGAAGATCCGTTCCGCAGCTTCCTGCCCTCGACCGGCCGCCTGGTGAAGTACCAGCCGCCTGAGGCGGCTCTGGAACAGGGCACGAATACGCTGATCGGTGCGGCCTATTCGGATGGCCAGTTCGGCGGCGTGCGCGTTGACACGGGCGTCTACGAGGGCGGCGAGATCCCGATGTTCTATGACTCGATGATCGCCAAGCTGATCGTCCACGGCAGGGACAGAAACGACTCGATCGCCAAGATGCGCGAGGCGCTGAATGGCTTTGTGATACGCGGCATCTCCAGCAACATCCCCTTCCAGGCGGCGCTGCTGGCCCATCCGGACTTCGTCAGCGGCAATTTCAACACCGGCTTCATCGCCCAGCACTACGCCAGCGGCTTCCGCGCCGAGGATGTGCCGCACGACGATCCGCTGTTCCTGGTGGCCCTGGGGGCCTTCATCCGCCGCAAGACGCGCGAGCGTGCCGCCGGCATCAGCGGCCAGCTGGCGGGGCATGAGGTGCAGATCGAGAGCGACTATGTGGCGGTGGTGAACGAGGGCGCGGGCAAGTTCCAGCGCCATCCGCTGCATGTGTCGGAGTTCGCCGGCCAGGCGGGGCGTGCCACGGTGCAGATCGGTGAACGAACCTACCGCATCGAGTGCCTCTCCCGCCTGAACGACATCCGCCTCAGCGGCACGGTCAACGGCCAGCCTTTCGTGGCCCAGGCCGAGCGCGGCGCGGCCAAGAACCCGCTGGCCTACAAGCTGACGCACAACGGCACCGCCATCGAGGTGATGGTGCTGAGCCCGCGTGCTGCGGGTCTGCATCAGCTGATGCCCTACAAGGCACCGCCGGACACCAGCAAGTTCCTGCTCTCGCCGATGCCGGGCCTCTTGGTGCATATCGCCGCCCAGCCGGGTCAGCTGGTGCAGGCCGGCGAGCGCCTGGCCGTGATCGAGGCGATGAAGATGGAGAACATCCTGCTCGCCACCCAGGACGTGAAGGTGGCCGAGGTCCTAGCCAAGACCGGCGAGAGCCTGTCCGTGGATCAACCGATCCTGAGATTCGAATGAGGTTCGAGTGATGAGCAAGCCCTACAAAATCCTCGGCATCCAGCAGATCGCCATCGGCGGCCTCGACAAGCAGCGCCTGCGCGGCCTCTGGGTCGACATCCTGGGCCTGACGGTCACCGGCAACTTCATCTCCGAGCGCGAGAACGTCGATGAAGACATCTGCGCCATCGGGTCGGGCGCGCACAAGATCGAGGTCGATCTGATGCAGCCTCTCGATCCGGACAAGAAGCCCGCCGTGCACACCACGCCGCTGAACCATGTCGGCCTGTGGGTCGACGATCTGCCCAAGGCGGTCGAGTGGATGACGGCCAACGGCGTGCGCTTCGCGCCGGGCGGCATACGCAAGGGGGCGGCCGGCTACGACATCTGCTTCATCCATCCGAAAAGCAATGACGAGTTCCCGATTGCCGGCGAGGGTGTGCTGATCGAGCTGGTGCAGGCGCCGCCGGAGGTGGTGGCGGCGCTCAGGGGCTGATCGCTACGCTCAGCGTTTCGGAGCGTCCAGCGGAAAGGCCGTACAACCCAGCCGCATCGAGATGTCGCGGCTGGCCGCCTGCAGCATGGCCACGACCTCGGGCGCCTTGGCCTCGTCGTAGCGGAAGGTCGGGAACGAGATGCTCAGGCCGGCGATCGGCTGGTTCAGGCGGTCAAAGATGGGCACGCCCAGGCAGCGGATGTGGTCATCGAACTCCTCGCGGTCCTCGCCAAAGCCCTGGGCCTTGACGCGTTCCAGCTCGGCCAGAAAGGCGGCCGGCTCGACGATGGTCTTGTCGCGGAAGCGCTTGAACTCGGCGCCCTGCAGCACGCGGTCGCGCCGCTCGGGATGCTCCCAGGCCATCAGCACCTTGCCGATGGCCGTGCAGTGCAGCGGCGCACGCCGCCCGACGCGCGAATACATGCCCAGCATGTGTCGCGAATCGACCTTGTGGACGTAGATGATCTCGCTGTCGATCAGGGTGCCGAGGTGGACGGTCTCGCCGGTCTGGTCGGCCAGCAACTGCATATGGTGCTTGGCCAGGTCGACCAGGTCCGGGTATTGCAGCGCCTTGGTGCCCAGCTCGAACACCTTCATCGTCAGGCCGTAGCCTTCGGTGTCGGCCTCCTGGCGCACAAAGCCCAGCGTGCGCATGGTCTGCAGAAAGCGGTAGATCGTCGCCTTGGGCATGGCCAGGCGCACCGACAGGTCGGAGATACCGGTCTCATGTTTTTCGGACAGGGCCTGCAGGATTGCAAACACCTTCAGCACCGCGGCAACCGACTCCGGTTGCTTGGCATCGTACAGATCGTCATCCATTCGTTTTGATTTCTCTGGGCAGCTGTTTCAAATTGGATTGTGTACCGATTGCCGGCCGTACTCAAGCCGCCTGGGTCATAAACGCCCGGCGCCCGCCCCGGCGCGCACCTTGGCGGCGACCTGGCCGGCCTCGTCCAGCGGCCCGTACAGCTGAGGTCGCCAGCCAACGTCACCGGCCACTTCGGCACCGGGGTTGGCGGCGCGCAACGCTTCCAGCAGATTGACGGGCCGGCCGTTGTGCAGGGAGCCGCTGTCGAAGAAGGCCGAGCCCTTCCACAGCTTGGTCAGCTGGCCGGGGCCGATCTGCGGCGAGGTCTCCCAGGTATTGCGTTCGCTGTAGATGCGCGATCTGAAGCCCACGCCCAGCGAGTAGTCGTAGGCGTAGGCGGCGTCCTTGTCGCCGACGAACAGGTTGTTGTAGACGTGCACCTCGCCATAGCGCACCCGCGGCGTGCGTGCCTTGGTGCGCTCCCACAGATTGTGGTGGAAGGTCACGCGCAGCTTGCCGGCGTCGAGTTGCTGGCCGTCGCCGCTGCCGACGAGATTGGTCTTGTCGTGATCGCGGAACTGGTTCCAGGACACGGTCACGTGATTCGACTCCTTGGTGATGTCCAGCAGGCCATCGTGATGCTGCACCCGCCGACCGAAGCGCACCGGCTCGGTCTGGTCGGGGCGCGGGCCATCGTCGAAGGTGCAGTGATCGACCCAGACGTGGGTGGCGCCGCGCAAGGTGATGTTGTCGTACTCCGAGTTCCACTCGCCCAGCTCGCCATCCTTCGGGTCCCAGCCGGGGAAATAGTCGTAGGCATCGGAGAAGTGGAGATTGCGCACGATGATGTTGTCGACCTTGCCCAGGAACAGCGTGCCGTTGACGATCTGCGCGTCGGCACCCAGGCCGATCAAGGTGGTGTTGGAGGGCAGGGGAACCACCACCCGCGCGGCCTGGCGCTGGGCCGAGCGGACGCGGGCCTGCTCCAGCACACCCTCGGGCGGCTTCCTGCCCCAGGTCGCCGGGTCATAGGCCTTCAGATAGGCATCGAGATCGAAGGCCGGGTCGCGGTAGTCGTTGTAGCCCAGCGGTTTGCCGGCATCGTCGACGCTGAGGTCGATGCGGCCACGGATGCTGATGACCTTGGGGCTCGGCCCCAGGGCCAGCGCGGCGACCAACTCGGCGCGGTTGCGGGCCTCCAGGTGATGCTGGGGCTGAGCTGCAGCGCCGCCAGTGGTACCGCCATCGGCCGCGGCCCAGCCATCGCTGCTGCCGAGCACCTGCGATGCCAGCGCGCTCAGCGGCCGGTTGTTGAACTCGCTCAACCGGTTGGCGGCCTCGCCGTTGTCGCTGAACGGCCGGCGCGAGGTCGATGCCGCCCAGGGGCCAATATGTGGGCCGATCAGGCTGTCTCGCACCAGCGCCTGTCCGTTCGGCGACCTGCCGGCCACCCAGGCGCCGCGCGCCACGCCGAAGTCCCAGGCGCGGCCCAGCGAGATGGCGCCCGGGCTCAGGCCCGGCTCGGCGACGAAGCGGCTGCCGGTGATCAACAGGCCCAGCCGCGTGTCGGCGGCCGTGCTGGGGGCCAGCACATGGCCGCCCGAGCCTGGCGCGCGCCGGCCGGCACGGCTCAGCACGGTGCTGTTGGCTATGACCAGGGTGGCGTTGCCGAAGATGAAGTCGACATCGCCGGCGATCAGGCTGTTGTGCACGTAGACGCGCGACGGCGCAACACCTGGCACGGCGCGAACGTAGAAGGTGTCCTGATGGCCCAGCAGGCGCACATTCTCCAGCTGGATCCTGTCGCCCTGGGTCATCAGCGCCACCGCCTGGGCGCCACCACTTTCGCCCACGCAGGCGGGGTAGCCGACGCCGTCGCGCACGCGGTCCATCGCGTCATTGGCGAGGGTCAGGTGGGCGAGCTGAAACGCGTCGCTGAAGATCGCCACCGAGGCGCTGCCGGCCGTGCCGTGGCTGGCGGCCTGCAGATCGGGGTAGCAGGGGTTGGCGGAATCAAGGCCGGCGCGCTTGGGCTCGGCGTTGTAGTGGCCCTGGACGATCACCGTTGCCGCTGGGTTGGCGGTGCCGCCGTACAGCGTGATCGGCGCCTTGCCTTGCACGCAGAGTTGCTCGCGGTAGCTGCCCGGCCTGACCAGGATGTGATGCCGCTTGGTGCTGGCCGCTGCGGCGGGCACGGCGTCCAAGGCGGCCTGCACCGTTTTGTGCGTGCCGCTGCCGTCGGCCGCGACGATGAAGTCGGGCGTCCAGCCGCTGCCGTCGCCGAGCGGGGCCGGCAGCCAGGGTGCGCCGCCCTGGGCCAGATAGTCGGCCACCTGATGGCCTGCCGCAGCCTCGGCGCCAAGCTGAGGACGCGGCTCCGCATGGGCCAGTGCCGCCACAGCGGCCAGTGTCAGCAGCCAGTACCTCATGCCAGGTCGGCCAGATAGAGCGCCGGCTCGCCCTCGGCGTCGGAGCTGTACAGCACCTGGCGCTGGTCCGGCGTGAACGAGGGGTGCGGATGGGTGACCTGGCGGTTGCCCTTGTAGACGCGCCAGGAGCTGTCATGCCGTGCCACCGAACGTTCGGTGCCGGCCTTCAGATCGAACAGATGCAGATAGGGGTCGGTCTTGATCTGGTGGCTGCTGGTGTCGGCCACGTCCGCCGGCGAGTCGCAGCCGTCGCCGATCAGCAGCGTGCCGTCCTGGTTGCTCATCAGGTGCGAGCAAGGCGGCATCAGCACCAGGCGCTTGCTCTCCAGCGTGACCGGGTCCAGCGAGCAGATCCAGCGGTCGCTCTGGCCCTTCAGATAGGAGACATAGATCATCGCCGAGCCGTCCGGCACCCAGAACTCATGGGTGCAGGCTTCGCCTTCGAGATGCTTCTTGCCGCAGCGGATATTCGTGCCGTCCTCGTTGAGGAACCACATGCGCGCGTCCACCAGGTCGTGCGGGCCCTCGTGGCAGTAGGCCACCGTGTTGTCGTCGAAGGGGCGGTATTGCGGGTGACCCAGCCAGCCGTCTTTCTCCAGGATCACTTCGCGCTGGCCCGTGGCCAAGTCGATGCGTATCAGCCGGCAGCGCGGCTTGGCATGGAACATCTCGTGGAATTTCTTCCAGTCGCTCAGCGGGAACCAGTCGTCGGCATGGATCTCGATGCCGACCATCTGGGTGCAGGCGCTGTTCGACACCCAGGTGCCGTAGCCGACCCAACCCTGGGGCACGGTGTAGACGACGTCCTCGCTCAGATCGGCCAGGGTCAGCCGTATCAGCTGGCGCTCGGCGCGCACGAAGTACAGATGCCGATCGTCAGGGCTCAGAAAGCCGCCGAAGGTGTTCTCGCCCTTCTGGTCGGTCAGCTGGGTGGCTTCTTCAGTCTGCAGGTCCAGCAGGTGGTAGTTCCAGTTCGGCGACGCCTGCGGGCCGTACTCGGCGCCGAAGATCAGCTTGGAGCCGTCGTTGGTGAAGCACTTCTGATAGAAGTAGTTGCGGTGGCAGGTCACGTCGGTGGGCGTGAGCCGGGTCACGCGGGCGCCGGTGTCGGCGTCGACACGGGTCTCGAACTTCAGCTGGCGTTGGGTGGATTTGCTCATGATGGGCTTGCTACTTGATTCGTCTCAACAAGGCGTTGCCGTCTTCAATCAGACGGGTCGCGGCGTCTTGGTCGCTGGTCTTGCCGTAGGCCACGGTCTCGAACACCTCGCGCATGAATTTCTGCATGCGGGCATGTTCGAACAGCGGTGAGGGCAGGGCGATATTGCCGGCCAGCTTCTGTTTCTTGATCTGCTCGTAGGCGCGCAGTTCCAGCTCAGGCAGCTTCTTTTCCTTGACCAGCAACTGGAACTGCGCATCGACCAGCGGCACGCCGCGGGTGCGGCCGAGAATCAGCGCCGCCTCGGGGTCGCACAACAGGAAGTTGATCAGCCTGGCCGCAATCTCGGCCTTCTTGCTGTTGCGGCCGACGGCGAACATCACCGTCGGGCGGCCGAACATGCCGCTGTTTTTGGCCCCGGGCAGGGTGGGGAAGTCGCCCAGGGTCAGTTTTTGCTGCTTGTCCAGCGTGCTTTCGCGCAGGCCGATCGACGAGTCCCAGGTGAAGTTGCCGGCCCAGTTGCCGACCACCCAGTCCTGCTGCTGCTCGGTCGCCTTCTCGGCACCGCCGAGGCTGGCGCGCAGCTTCAGCGGCGTGGCCACATGGCCGTCAATCAGCTTCTTGTAGATCTGCACCCATTCCAGCGCGGCGGCGGGGGTCATCGCCACCTGGGGCAGCTTGGGGTCCACATAGGGCGTGCCGTACTTCTGCTGCACATAGGCCTGCGACAGCAGAATCATGTCGTAGAGCTCGCCATCCAGCGGATAGGCCTGGTCGCCGAGCTTCTGCTGGAACTGCTTGCCGGTGGCGAACAGCTCGTCCCAGGTTGTCGGCAGCGGCACGCCGGCGCGTTTGAACGCCGCCTCGTTCCACAGCAGCACCCGCGCGCTGTAGGACACCGGCAGCGCATTCAACCGCCCGGCCACCGTGCCCATGGCCAGGTCCTCGGCGCTGAACTGGTCCAGGGCCAGCACCTGCTTGTGCTGGTACAGATCGGTGAAGCCATTGCCTCGCTTGGAGAACATCGCCATCCAGGCCCAGTTGATCTGCATCACATCGGGCTCGGAGCCACCGGCGATCTGGGTCGTCAGCCGCTCCAGATAGCCGTTGAAGCCCATGTACTCGGCCTTGATCTTGACCCCGGGGTTCTTGCGCTCGAAGGCGGCAATGGCCTTCAGGGTGGCCTGGTGGCGGGCACCTCCGCCCCACCAGGCGAAGCGCAGCACGCTGTCTTCGGCCCGTGCCGGCTGGGCCGTTGCGCAAAGCGCCAGGGCGGCCAGCAGCGCGCGTCGGCGGTTCAGCGCGGGCTTCATCACAGCAACAGGTTCGCGCCGGTCTCGGCGTCGAACAGATGGCAGCTGGCCAGCTGCAGATGGAATGGGTGGGCCTCGCCGCGCATCTTTTCGGCCAGGCCGTTCAGCTGGTCGGCCGGCACCCGCGCGGTCAAGGGCACGGTGCCGATGTCGAAATGCACGAACACCTCGCTGCCCATATGCTCCATGAAGCGCAGGGTCGCCGGCACCGCCAGGCTGTCGCCCTGCGGACGGGCCGCGGCCGACACATGCTCGGGCCGCAGGCCGAACTTGACGGCGCCGCCGCGGATGCGCAGCTTCTCGGCTTTGCTTTCGGGCAGGGGCAGGGCCACGCCGCCCAGCATCACGGCCAGGCCGGCGCCCAGCGGGGCCAGCTCGGCGGCATGGATATTCATCTCCGGCGAGCCAATGAAGCCGGCGACAAAGGCATTGGCCGGCCGGTCGTACAGGGCGGTGGGCGTGTCCACCTGCTGGATCACGCCGTCCTTCAACACGCAGATGCGCTGGCCCATCGTCATCGCCTCGACCTGGTCGTGGGTGACGTAGACGACCGTGGCCGGCTGGCCCGATTCGCGCAAGGTGCGGTGCAGCTCGGTCAGGCGCACGCGCATCGAGGCGCGCAGCTTGGCGTCCAGGTTAGACAGCGGTTCGTCGAACAGAAACACCTCGGGCTTCTTGACGATGGCACGGCCCACGGCCACGCGCTGGGCCTGGCCACCGGACAGCTGCTTGGGATAGCGGTCCAGCAAATGCTCCATCTCCAGCAGCTGGGCGGCATGGCGCACGCGTTGGTCCACCTCGGCCTTGGGCGTGCCGGCGAGCTTGAGGCCGAAGGCCAGGTTCTCATAGACCTTCATATGCGGGTACAGCGCATAGTTCTGGAACACCATGGCGATGCCTCGCTGCTTGGGCGCCAGGTCGTTGACCAGTTTGTCGCCGATGCGCAGCTCACCGCCGCTGATGGTCTCCAGGCCGGCAATCATGCGCAAGAGGGTGCTCTTGGCGCAGCCCGAAGGCCCCACGAAGACCATGAACTCGCCGTCGCGGACTTCCAGGTCCACCCCGTGCACGGCCTTGAAGCCGTTGGGATAGACCTTCTCGATTTTCTTCAGGCTTAAGTGCGCCAATGCATGTCTCCGTCTGATTCTTTTTGGCTTTGTCAGCCCTTGACGCCGCTGGAGGTGGCGCCTTCGATGAAGTGGCGCTGGGCGAGGAAGAACACGCCCACCGAGGGGATCAGTGCCACCACCGAGATCGCGATCACGCTGGCCCATTCGACCTCTTCTGTGGCGCCTATGCTCATCTTCAAAGCCAGCGACACCGGGTACTTCTCCACTGTCGACAGATAGATCAGCGGCCCCATGAAGTCGTTCATCGTCCAGATGAACTGGAACACGATCACCGAGATGATGGCGGGCTTGAGCAGCGGCACGATGATGTGCCACAGCAGCTGCAGCGCATTGCAGCCGTCGATCTGCGCTGCCTCCTCCATATCGCGGGGAATGCCGCGCAGGAACTGCACCAGCATGAAGACGAAGAAGGTGTCTGTGGCAAAGGCCGAGGGCAGTATCAGCGGCA
Organism: uncultured Roseateles sp.; assembly: GCF_963422335.1. Lineage (NCBI taxonomy): Bacteria > Pseudomonadati > Pseudomonadota > Betaproteobacteria > Burkholderiales > Sphaerotilaceae > Roseateles > uncultured Roseateles sp. Next base: position 4,460,097 of record NZ_OY729424.1, on the reverse strand, counting down.
CATAGGTGTCCAGCCAGCCCAGCCCCTTGAACATCAGGTACTGGGGCAGGCGCAGGATGATCAGCGGCAGCATCATCGTGCCGACCATGATGGAAAACAGGAACTTCTTGCCCCAGAACTCGAAGCGGGCGAAGGCATAGGCCACCAGCACGCAGGAGATCACCGTGACGATGATGCGCGGCACCGTGATCAGAAACGAGTTCAGGAAATAGGTCGCGAAGCTGTACTCGGTGCTGGTCTTCCAGCCCTTGGCATAGGCGGTGAAGTCGAAGCGGCTGGGCCAGAAGCCGATCTCGGTGAAGATCTCGGCATTGCCCTTGAACGAGGCGCCGATCAGCCACAGCAGCGGGTAGAGCATGACGACAGCGACAACGCCCAGCGCCACATAGCGCAGCAGCGGATTACCGCGGTCACGGGGGAGGACGAGGCTCATCGCTTCTGCTCCTTCTCACCCGAATAGAACACCCAGTACTTGGAGCTCCAGAACGAGATGCCGCTCATCAGGGCCACCAGGGCGAACAGCACCCAGGACAGGGCCGCGCCATAGCCGAGGTTGAAGAAGCGGAAGCTCTGGTCGTAGATATAGAGCGCCAGCACATAGGTCGATTGCAGCGGCCCGCCCTCGGTGATCATGTAGGGGCCGTTGAACTCCTGGAAGGCATGGACCATCTGCATGATGATGTTGAAGAAGATCACCGGCGTGATCAGCGGCACGGTGATGCGGAAGAACTGCTGGCGCTTGGAGGCGCCGTCGATCTCGGCCGCCTCGTACAGCGGGATCGGCACGTTCTGCAGCGCGGCCAGAAAGATCACCATCGCCGAGCCGAACTGCCAGGTGAACAGCAGCACGATGGTCCACATCGAGAAATGCTCGTCGGCCAGCCAGGAGATGGGGTCTATGCCGACCTTGGCCAGCACCAGATTGACCAGGCCCTTCTGCGAGAAGATGAAGCGCCACAGCACGGCCACGGCGATAGACCCGCCGAGGATGGACGGCAGATAGAAGGCCGAGCGGAAGAAGTTGATGCCCCGCATCTTGAAGTTCAAGACATGGGCAATGAACAGCGCAAAGCCGACGCGCATGGGCACGGCCAGCAGCGCGAACAGCATCGTCACGCCCAAGGACTTGCGGAACAGCGGGTCGGCGCCGAACAGCTCCTTGTAGTTCTCCATGCCGATGAACTCGGGCGGATTGATGACGTCGTACTGCGTGAAGCTCAAGCAGAAGCTCATCACGAAGGGGAACAGCTTGAAGCCCAGCACGCCCAGCACAAAGGGCAGGACGAACAGAAAGCCTAAGCGCTTGTTTTCATACATTCGCCGTGTCTCCAGCGGGCTGTGAGTGCGCGCCGCCCGGCCGTTCTGCGGGCCGGGTCAGCGCCGGTGAAAAGACTCAGCGGGCCAGCCAGCCGCCGTCGACGGCCACCGTGTAGCCGTTCACATAGTCCGACGCCTGCGAGGCCAGGAACACGACCGGGCCGGCCAGGTCGTCGGGAATGCCCCAGCGGCCGGCCGGGATGCGCTCGAGGATGGCGGCATTGCGCCCCTCGTCGGCGCGCAGCGCGGCGGTGTTGTTGGTGGCCATATAGCCCGGCGCGATCGCATTGACATTGATGCGGTGCGAGGCCCATTCATTGGCCATGGCGCGGGTGATGCCCATCACGCCGCTCTTGCTGGCGGTGTAGGAGGGCACGCGCACGCCGCCCTGGAAGGACAGCATCGAGGCCACATTGATGATCTTGCCGCCGGTGCCCTGGGCGATGTACTGCCGCGCCACCGCCTGCGAGAAGAAATACACCGTCTTCAGGTTCAGGTCGATGACATCGTCCCAGTCCTTTTCGCTGAACTTGATCGCATCGTCGCGGCGGATGATGCCGGCGTTGTTGACCAGGATGTCCACGCGGCCGGTGAGGGTCTTGGCCTTGTCGATCAGGCCGTCGAGGCAGCTGATGTCGGAAAGATTGGCGCGCAGGTCCAGGAATCGTCGGCCCATGCCCTCGACCTGGATCTGCGTCTCCTTCGGTTCGCTGACATTGACACCCACCACGTCCGCACCGGCCTGGGCCAGCGCCCTGGCCATGCCCTGGCCCAGGCCCGTGTCGCAACCGGTGACGATGGCGACGCGGCCCTTCAATTGAAAGTTGTCGAGAATCATTTGCTTGTCTTTCCGTGGGTTCAGCGCAGGGCGGTCATGGGCACGTGGTCCATGTCCTTGAAGACCTGGTTCTCGCCAACCATGCCCCAGATGAAGGTGTAGGCCTGGGTGCCCACGCCGGCGTGCATGGACCAGCTCGGGTTGATCACGGCCTGCTCGTTGCGCACGACCAGGTGCCGCGTTTGCGTCGGCTCGCCCATCATGTGGAAGACGACCGCGTCCGCGCTCATGTCGAAGTAGAAGTACACCTCCATGCGGCGGTCATGGGTGTGGCAGGGCATGGTGTTCCACAGGCTGCCGGGCGCAAGCGTGGTCATGCCCATCAGCAGCTGGCAGGTCGGCAGCACATCGGGGACGATGAATTTGTGGATGGTGCGGCGGTTGCTGGTCTCGGGCGAGCCCAGGGTCTCGGGCGAGGCCTCGGCCAGGGTGATCTTCTTGTGCGGATAGGCGGTATGGGCCGGTGCGCAATTGAAGTAGAGCTTGGCCGGGTTGGCGGCATCAACGCTGCTGAACTCCAGCAGCTTGGCGCCCTGGCCGACGTACAAGGCCTCGCGTGCACCGATGTCGAAGGTCTGCTCATCGACCTTGACGCGGGCCGCGCCGCCGATATTGATCAGGCCCAGTTCGCGGCGCTGCAGAAAGAAGTCGGTGCCGGTATGGCGGCCCAGCTCGGGGGCGAAGGTCACCGGCTTGGTCACCGGCATGATGCCGCCCACGATGATGCGGTCGATCTGGCTGTAGGTCAGCGTGGCCTGGTCGGGCTGGAACATGCCGTCCACCAGGAAGTGGCGGCGCAGGCCTTCGGTGTCCAGCTGCTTGGCGTGTTCGCTGTGTATGGGCTGGCGAATTTCCATGGTGTTTTCCTGCTCTTTCTCTTGATTCGGTGCGCCGATGGGCAGCGCTGTGGGGCCTTATTGCTTGCAAGACTAACGCGTCTCGGGACTTTCCCGGAATTATGGTTTCTATTTAGTGAACCACTGTTTCAAAACAACTTGATGGCGCTATAGTACCAACGAATCGATGTTTCAAACATCCCCTGCGCCCCGGGCCAACCCTAGGCGAGCGATTTCGGCGGAGACAAGCCATGAGCCACTACTTTGACAACGCAAGCACGCCCTGGACCGAGCTGGGCGAGGGCATACGCCGCAAGATCGTCGGCCAGACACCCGAGCTGATGTCGGTGCTGGTGCAGTTCGACAAGGGCGCCATCGGCACCCCGCACGCCCACGACGCCCACGACCAGATCGCCTATGTGCTGGCCGGCTCGTTCGAGGCCGAGGTCGCCGGTGAGAAGCGCGTCTTGCGCGTCGGCGACGCCTTTGTGGCGCCCCGCCTGCACAGCCATGGCGTCGTCGCCCTGGAAGCCGGCAGCACCCTGCTCGATCAGTTCTCCCCGCGCCGCGAGGATTACCTCTAAACGATGCGGCCGGTCGCACTGCAGCGACCGGTTGCCCCTTTTGCGGCGTCCTGCGTGCGCCCCCACCGATGAATTGACTGACGGACCGAGTGCCGGTTAGCCGGGCTGTCCGTGCATGGCATGCCACCGTGCGTGCGCTTGCCGCGCCCGCATGTGCTGACGAATCAATCAGGAGACACAACAATGCAAACCCGCCACAGGCTCAACCCGCCCCGACTGTCCAAGCTCGCAGCCTGCCTGCTGGGCTCCAGCTCTTTGTTCGCCCTCAGCGGCGCCCAGGCCCAGGCCGCCGCCGAGGAGCCCAAGGCGCTGGAGGCGGTCGTGATCACCGGCTTCCGCGCCTCGCTGGAGAGCGCGCTGAACAAGAAGCGGCTGGACTCGGGCATTGTTGACGTCATCAAGGCGGAGGACATTGCCAAGTTCCCCGACACCAACCTGGCCGAGTCGCTGCAACGTATCCCCGGCGTGGTCATCGACCGTGACGCCGGCGAGGGCCGCAACATCACCGTGCGCGGCCTGGGGCTGGACTTCACCCGCGTGCGCATCAACGGCATCGAGGCCCTGGCCACCACGGGCGGCACCGACAGCTCGGGCGGCGCCAACCGTTCGCGTGGCTTCGACTTCAATGTGTTCGCCGCCGAGCTGTTCAACTCCATCACCGTGCGCAAGAGTTCCTCGGCCGATGTCGATGAGGGTTCGCTGGGCGCCACCGTCGATCTGCAGACCTCGCGCCCCTTCGATTTCAAGAACTTCACCTCCACCGTGTCGGTCAAGGGCCGCTACAACGATCTGTCCGGCACCACCGACCCGCGCATGGCCTTTCTGGTGGCCAACACCTTTGCCGATCGCAAGATCGGCGTGCTGCTGTCGGGGGCCTACTCGAAGCGCACCCTGCTGGAGGAGGGCTTCTCCACCGTGCGCTGGGACAACGGCGCCTCCAGCGGCGGCTGGTGCGCCCCGACCGGCGTGACGCCGGCCAATCCGAGCAACTCGACGGCGACCACCTGTGGCCCGGCCGCGCAAGGCGTGCCCCGCCTGGTCGGCACGCCGGAGAACATCGCCGCGTACAACGCCGCCAGCAGCGCAGGCAACTTCCATCCGCGCCTGCCGCGCTACGGCCGCCTGACCCACGATCAGGACCGCCTGGGCCTGACCGGCGCCGTCCAGTTCAAGCCCCAGGATGGCACCTTGCTGACCCTGGACATGCTGTACGCCAAGCTCAAGGCCACCCGCCAGGAGGACTTCCTGGAGGCGATCTCCTTCAGCCGCACGGCCGCCCAGGGCGGCAAGCCGCAGACCAGCGTCGTCAACGCCACCTTCGACAGCAATGGCGCCCTGCAGACCGGTACCTTCAACGGCGTGGACATACGTGCCGAGTCGCGCTTCGACGTGCTGAGCACCACCTTCACCCAGCCCACGCTGACCCTGGAGCAGGACATCGGCGACTACTGGAAGCTCAATGCCAAGGTCGGCCGCGCCCAGTCCAAGTTCCGCAATCCGGTACAGACGACCACCACCCTGGACGCACTCAACGTCAACGGCTACACGATGGACTTCCGCGGCAATGACCGCCTGCCCGCCATCGGCTATCCCTTCGACCCGGCCAAGGTGGGCGGTGCGCTGACCCTGGTGCCGGTGCCGACGGTGGCCTCCGGCACCCAGCCGGTGACCGTGGCCAACACCACCACCAGCGAGATCCGCATCCGCCCGCAGGGCTCGAACAACCGCAACGACGTGGCCCATCTGGATCTGGCCTGGGAGGCCATTCCCGACAAGCTGACCCTGCGTGCCGGCGGTGACTACAAGCAATACCTGTTCGACACCTACGAGTTCCGCCGCATCAACCAGAACGACACCATCTTCGCGCCGCCGGCCGGCATGCCGATCGCCAACCTGACAACGATGCTGAGCGGCTTCGGCAAGGGCCAGAGCCTGCCCGCCGGCACGCCGACGGCCTGGGTCATCCCCGACCTGAACGCGATCGCCGCCGCCTACGACATCTACTGCAACTGCGTGAAGAGCGGCCCTGCCGGCGGACCCGGCGACTTCACCCTGTCATCCATCACCAATGGCAATGCCCGCGGCAACAACCGCTCGGTGACCGAGACCGACACCGGCGGCTTCCTGATGGCCGACTTCAGCACCTCGCTGGGCGGCATTCCGCTGAAGGGCAATCTGGGCACCCGCTATGTGAAGACCAAGCAGGTGGCCAACGGCTACCAGGCCACCGGAGGCGGCACCGAGGTCACCGTCACCAATACCTATGACGATTGGCTGCCCTCGATCAATGTGGCCGCGAATCTGAGCAAGGACGTCATCGTGCGCCTGGCCGCGGCCAAGGTGATGGCGCGGCCGCAGCTGGGCAATCTGAACCCCGGCGGCACCATCAGCACCACCGGCACCCTGTCGATCACCAGCGGCAACCCGCTGCTGAAGCCCTTCCGTGCCAAGACGCTGGATGGCAGCTTCGAGTGGTACTTCGACAAGAACGCCTTCCTCGGCCTGGGGCTGTTCCAGAAGAACATCAGCACCTATATCCAGAGCCTGCGCACCAACATCCCGTTCAAGGACACCGGCCTGCCGCTGAGCCTGCTGCCGGCCAACTTCACCGGTGACGAGGTGTTCCAGGTCACCACGCCTATCAATACCAACGGCGGCAAGCTGACCGGCCTGGAACTGAACTACCAGCAGCCCTTCACCTTCCTGCCGGGCCGGTGGAAGAACTTCGGCTTGCTGGCCAACTACACCTATGTGAAGTCGAAGATCGACTACCTGGTCTCGCCGACCAGCAATGCGACCATCACCGACGACCTGCTGAACCTGAGCCCCAAGTTCTACAACGCCACGCTGTACTACGACGACGGCACCTTCAGCGCACGCATCTCGGGCTCCTACCGCAGCGGTTTCCTGACCCGCGTGCCGGGCCAGAACAACAACGATGTCGAGGGCAAGAACAGCTCGGTCAATGTGGATGCGTCGATCTCCTACAAGGTCAATGACAAGCTGGAACTGACCTTGGAAGGGGTGAACCTGACGAACCAGGTCAACGACCAGTTCATCAGCCGCGCACGCAACAGCGCGGTGGTCTACAACGTGACCGGGCGCGAGATCCTGTTCGGCGCACGCTACAAGTTCTGACCCGTGAAGCCCGCCATTGCCATGCTTGCGGTGGCCATGCTTGCAGCAGCGCCGACCCAGGCGCAGCCGCTGCGCGTGATACTGGTGGGTGACTCCACCCTGGCCACGCGCAGCGGCTACGGCGACGCGCTGTGCCAGCGCTTCAGGCCGGAGGTGGTCTGCATCAACCTGGCGCGGGGCGGACGTAGCTCGGGCAGCTTTCGTGCCGAAGGGCTGTGGGACCGGGTGCAGGACCTGCTGAGCGAGGGCTCGGGCTACCGAGCCAGCTATGTGCTGATCCAGTTCGGCCACAACGACCAGCCCGGCAAGCCGGGCCGGTCCACCGATCTGGCCACCGAGTTCCCGGTCAATATGGCGCGCTACATCACCGAGGTGAAGGCCTTGGGCGGTGTGCCCGTGGTGCTGACGCCGTTGACGCGGCGCAGCTTCAAGGGCGGGGTGCTGCAGAACGATCTGCGGCCCTGGGCCGAGGCCAGCATTCGGGTGGCAGCGGCTCAGCAGGCGACGCTGCTGGATCTGAATGCCCTGAGCCATGCCGCCGTGCAGGCCATGGGCGAGGAGGAGGCCGACACCTTGGCAATGGCGCCGAAGCCGGCGGTTGGCGTGCCGGCCCTGCCGAGCTCGCAGTCCGAGCGTGCCGGCGCGGCGAATCCGGTCTTCGACCGCACCCATCTGGGCGACAAGGGAGCGCGGATGTTTTCCGCCCTGGTTGCCCAGGAGTTGATCCGGCTGCAGCCGGATCTCAGGATCGATCTGAAGGCCGAACCTTGGCCATAGGCCGGTTTACTGGTTCAGCTTGAGCTTGGGTATCAGCTGCTTGAAGGCCTCGTGGTCGCGCACCAGCACGGCCTTGAAGCCGGCCTCGTCCGCGTAGGCATAGCCGAGGTTCAGCTTTTGCATCGCCTCCTTGAAGCTGGGCTCGGCAGCGGTCCTGGCCACGGCCTGCTTGAGCTGCTCGATGATGGGGCGCGGGGTGTTCCTGGACACACCGAGGCCGCGCCAGGTGCCCACCGTCAGGTCGATGCCGCGCTCTTTCAGCGTCGGCACGCCGTCGAAGCCCTTCAAGCGCTGATCGGCCATCACCGCCAGCATGCGCAGCTTGCCGCCGGCCACGAACACGCCGACCTCGGCCGGGCTGACGGCCACCGCGTCGATATGCCCACCCAGCAGCGCCTGCACGGCCGGGTTCGCGCCCTGGAAGGGAATGTGGTTGAAGCTGACCTGGCTTTTGTCCTGCAAGGCCGCCGCAGCCAGATGCCAGATCGAGCCCACGCCTGAATTGCCCATGCGCATGCCCTCGGCCGACTTGCGCGACGCGGCGAGGAACTCCTCGATGGTCTGCCAGGGGGCATCGCTGCGCACGGTGATGGCGGCCGGATCGGCATTGAGCTGGGCCAGCGGCGTGAACTCCTCGTGCGTGAACTTGGCCAGACCGATATGGGGCAGGGTGGTCAGCTCCACCGTCATCATCGCGATCTTGTAGCCATCGGGCTTGGCATTGATGACCTCGCTCCAGCCGATCGCGCCGCTGGCGCCGGGTTTGTTGTTGATGACCATGGGCTGAGACAGGTGGCGCCTGGCGCTCTCGGCAAAGGCGCGCGCCAGTGCGTCGGTGCCGCCGCCGGCCTGGTAGGGCACCAGCAGTTCGATCGGATGGTTGGGATAGTCCTGCGCCCAGGCGGAGCGCAGGGTCAGCGGCAGGGCGGCGAGAGCGAGCAGGGTGTTGCGGCGAATCGGGTTCATGCAGTCTCCAGTGGTTGTGAGGGATGTGCCATCGGCACCTTGCGTTCGGCCGCCTGCCGGGTACGGGCAAACGGCAACGGCCCGTCTCGGGGCTCATGCCATCAAGATGCCATCGCCGGCCTTGAAGGGCTCGTGGTCAGGTCGGCCATCAGCTCGGGGGCGATCAGCGCGCCGCGGTGTTGTATGACGCGAGCCGCCAGCCGGTTGCCGAAGCCGGCGGCCTCCAGTGCGCTGGCGCCGCGCAGCCGTTGGCTCAGATAGCCGGCTGCAAAGGAGTCTCCGGCGGCGGTGGTGTCCACGACGCGTGACACGGCCTCGGTGGGCGCCAGGCGCCAGCCATCGCCCTGGCCGCGCACCAGGGTGGCCAGGGCGCCGCGCTTGATCAGCAACTCGGCCGGGGCCAGGTCTTGCGCTGCGGCCACGCCTTCGTCCAGCGTCCGCAGGCCGAGCAGGGCCTGATGGTCATCGGCGGTGACCAGCGCGATATTCGCCAGCTGGTAGGCGCGGGCATAGCAGCGCCGTGCCTCGGCGATATCGGGCCACAGGCGAGGGCGGTAGTTGTTGTCGAACACGACGGCGGCGCCGCGCTCGCGCAGCTGCTGCATCAGCGCGAACAGGCGCTCGCGGCCGGCGGGCGGCAGTATGGCCAGGCTGATGCCGCTGAGATACAGCGCGTCCCATTGCCCGGCCGTCTCTTCCAGCGGCGTGCGCTCCGCCTCGAAATAGGCCTTGGCGGCGCTGGTGTCGCGCCAGTAGCTGAAGCTGCGCTCGCCCCGGGCATCGACCTCGATCAGGTACAGGCCCGGCATGCGGCCCGGGATGCGCCGCACCAGGCCCAGATCCAGCCCCTCGGCGGCCCAGCGCTGCATCAGGCCCGTACTGAGCGAATCGTCACCGAGGCCGGTGGCATAGGCCACCTGCAGGCCTTCAGTCGCGCCGCAACGGGCCAGATAGACGGCGGTGTTGAGGGTGTCGCCGCCATAGCCTTGCTGCATCGCGCCAAAGGCCTGGCCCTGCAGCTCCAGCATGCACTCGCCGATCAGGGCTACCCTCTTCTTCGCCTTCCCTGCCATGAAATCCTCAATGTGAAACGCTGTTTCGATATTCTATCGAGGCAGTTTCAAATCGGATAGCAGGGCACACCCTGAGGCGGGTTCAGCCGGCCGGGGGCTCGCTCAGTTCGTGGTCGGCCAGCAGTTCCAGCGCGCGCACCAGGGCCGAGTGGTCCAGGTCGGCCATGCCATGAGCCGCGCAGGCCTGCATCAGCTGGGCGGCGTTGGCGGTCTGCGGCAGGGCGACGCCCAGTTCGCGCGCGCCGCTGAGCGCCAGGTTCAGGTCCTTCTGGTGCAGCTTGATGCGAAAGCCGGGCTTGAACGTGCGCTTGATCATGCGCTCGCCGTGGACCTCGAGGATGCGGCTGGCCGCGAAGCCGCCCATCAGCGCCTGGCGCACGCGGGCCGGGTCGGCGCCGGCCTTGCTGGCAAACACCAGCGCCTCGCTGACGGCGGCGATGTTCAGCGCCACGATGATCTGGTTCGCCACCTTGGTGGTCTGGCCGTCGCCGTTGCCGCCGACCAGGGTGATGTTCTTGCCCATCAGCTCGAACAGCGGGCGGGCGCGCTCGAACGCGGCCTCGGGCCCGCCGACCATGATGGTCAGCGAGGCGGCCTTGGCGCCGACCTCGCCGCCTGACACCGGGGCGTCCAGATAGTCGCAGCCCAGGGCATTGATCTTCTGTGCGAACTGCTTGGTGGCCATCGGCGAGATCGAGCTCATGTCTATCACCGTCTTGCCCGGGCTCAATCCGGCAGCCACGCCATTGGCGCCGAACAACACGCTCTCGACATCGGGCGTGTCGGGCAGCATCAGGATGATGACCTCGGCCTGCTGGGCCACGGCCTGGCTGCTGTCCAGTCGGGTCACACCCAGTTCGACCAGATCTGGCGGCGTGGCGCTGCGCGTGTAGACGAACAGCTCGTGCCCGGCCTTGCGCAGATTCACCGCCATCGGCGTGCCCATGATGCCCAGGCCGATGAAACCAATTTTGCTCATATCGAAATTCCTCAGACTTTGAATTTGTCGCACAACGCCTGCGTGGCGGCGCGGAACAGGCCCAGATCGCTGCCCACGGCAACGAAGGTGGCGCCCATGGCCAGGTAGCGGCGCGCGTCGGCCTCGACGCCGGCCAGGATGCCCACCGGCTTGCCGGCGGCCCGCACGGTGCTGAAGACGCTGGCAATGGCCGCCTGCACATCCGCGTGGTTGGCATTGCCCAGATGGCCCATGCCGGCGGCCAGGTCGGACGGGCCGATGAAGATGCAGTCCACGCCCTCGACGGCCGCAATCTCGGCCGCGGCGGCGAGACCTGCACGGCTCTCGATCTGCACCGCCACGCAGATCTGATCGTTCACGCCCTCGAAATAGCCCGGCACGCTGCCATAGCGGTTGCCGCGCTGCGACACCGACACCCCGCGTATGCCCTGCGGCGGGTAGCGCGTGGCGGCCACCGCGCGGCGGGCGTCGTCGGCGCTTTCGACGAAGGGCACGAGGAAGTTGTAGAAGCCGGCGTCCAGCAGCCGCTTGATCTCGACCGCGTTGTTGCTCGATGGCCGCACCACGGGCGCGCTGGCACTGTCCTTCAGCGCCATCAGCTGCGGAATGAAGCTGATCACATCGTTGGGCGAGTGTTCGCCGTCGAGCAGCACCCAGTCGAAGCCGGCCACCCCCAGCACCTCGGTGGTGATGGCATTGCCCAGGGAGCACCAACAGCCGATCAGCCGCTCGCCAGCGACCAGCCGCTGGCGCAGGCTGTTGGGGAAGGGGCTGTAGGCGGTGGGGGTGCTCATGGGATGTCCTTGATCAGTCAAGCTTGACGCCGGCCTTGGTGACGACGGCAGCCCAATTCTTGCGCTCGCGCTCGAAGAAGGTGCTGAACTCGGCCGGTGACATGGTGTACACCTCGGCGCCCTGGGCGCTCAGGCGCGCACGCACCTCGGGCGAGCGGATGATGCGCACCAGTTCGGCCGAGACCTTGGCCAGCACAGCCGGCGGCGTGTTGGCGGGCATCAGCATGCCTTGCCAGGTACCGGATTCGAAGCCCGGCGCGCCCTGTTCGGCAATCGTCGGCACATTGGGCAGCAGCGGCACGCGGGTGGCCTTGGACACGCCCAGCACCTTCAGCTTGCCGGTCTGCACAAAGGGCAGGGTGGCCAGCATGCCGTTCATCAGCACCTGGGTCTGGCCGGCGATGGTGTCGGTCACCGCCTGCGAGCCGCCCTTGTAGGGGATGTACTCCCACTTGGCCCCGGTGGCGGCAGCCACGGCCACGCCGGCCAGGTGGGCGGTGCTGCCCATGGCGGTGACGGCAAAGTCCAGCTTGCCGTTCTTCGACAGGGCGACCAGCTCCTTCAGGTTGTTGGCCGGCACCGAGGGGTGGACGACCAGCAGATGGGGCGAGTAGGCCAGCATGGCGACACCACGCAAGTCCTTGGACGGCTCGAAGGGCAGCTTGGTGTAGACCGAGGGGCTGATGGCCAGGGCCGTCACGTCGCACAGCAACAGGGTATGGCCGTCACTGGCCTTGGCCACCGCATCGGCGCCCATATTGCCGCTGGCGCCGGGCTTGTTCTCGACGATCACACTCTGCTTCAGCGCCTCGGCCAGCGGCTGGCTGATGGCGCGGGCGATGATGTCCGACGAGCCGCCCGGCGTGTAGGGCACGACGATGCGCAGCGGTTTGCTGGGCCAGGTCGGGCCCTGGGCGCCGGCCAGGCCGGAAAGCAGGGTGAGGCCGAGCAGGGCGCCGATGCAGCGGGTGCGATGTAGGTTCATGGGTCTCCGCCCCTTCGGGCTGCTTGATGTTGTAAGTCATCGTACAACAAGGGCGGCGGCGATGCAATCGGTGGCGGCTTCCGCCGCCTTGTTCAGCTGCCGGCGGCTTCCTGGGCTCGGCGCAGGCGTTCGCGGCTGTTGGACAGATGGGTGCGCATCGCTGCGCGGGCTGCTTCCGGGTCCTGGTTGGCGATGGCGTTGACGATGCTCTCGTGCTCGGTGTGCACGCGATTGAGGTAGTCCCGCCTATCCTCGCCGGCCACGCTGGCGGTGTTGAGCCGGCTGCGTGGAATCAGCATCGTGCCCAGGTACGTCATCAGGTCGACGAAGTGCACATTCTGCGAGGCGCGGGCAATCTCCATATGCAACTGGAAGTCCGAGGCCACGGCGTCCGTGCTCTGGGCAATGGCGTTGGCAAAGGCAGCCAGCGTCTCGCGCATCACCTTGAGGTTGTGGTCGCTGCGGCGCAGGGCGGCCAGGCCGGCCGCTTCGGACTCCAGGCCTATGCGCAGTTCCAGCACCGCGATGACTTCGCGCAAGGTGGCCAACTGCTCGGGCGCGATGCGGAAATTGGCGCCCTGGCCGGTGCCGATGACAAAGGTGCCGATGCCGTGGCGCGTCTCGACCAGGCCGGCCGCCTGCAGCTTGGACAGGGCCTCGCGCACCACGGTGCGGCTGACACCGAACTCGCCCATGATGGCCGCCTCGGTGGGCAGGCGGTCGCCGATCTGCATCTGGCCCTCGCGTATGCGCTGACTCACCGCCTCCACCAGGCCGGCGGCCAGATTGCGCGGGCGCCGGGGCAGGCCGGTCTCGCTGGACAGGGGCTGGGCGGGGGCGATGGGCGTAACGGGAGGCATGTGCGGGGGTATTCCCTGGTGCTGGAGTTCTTGACGGCCGGGTCTGGCTCAACGATTATCGGTTTGTTGTACGACAACAGATGACGTATCACTGTTGTTCACCGACTGTAGCAAACCCAGGCCACAAATCCAAGCCTTCGCCCAGGCGCTCCCTCAGGACTTTCGATGACCGACTCCCTGGCCCCCGGCTCGCTGACGCCGATCCGATTCAAACGCCTGCTGCTGACCGGTGCGGCCGGCGGCCTGGGCCGGGTGCTGCGCCCGCGCCTGAAGCCCTATTGCGAACGGCTGCGGCTGTCGGACCGGGCGGCGCTGGGCGATGCCGCCGATGGCGAAGAGCTGGTGCCGGCCGAACTGGGCGACCGCGCCGCGATGCTGGCACTGCTGGAGGGCGTCGATGCCGTCGTCCACCTGGGCGGTGTCTCGGTCGAGGCCGCCTTCGACCCCATTCTCGAGGCCAACATCACCGGCGTGTTCAATCTGTACGAGGGCGCGCGCAAGCAGGGCGTCAAGCGGGTGGTGTTCGCCAGCTCCAACCATGTGACGGGCTTTTACCGGCAGGACGAGGTGATTGACGCCAGCGCCCCGCCCAGGCCGGACACGCTGTACGGCGTTAGCAAGGCCTTTGGCGAGAACCTGTCGCGCATGTACTTCGATCGCTACGGCATCGAGACCGTCTGCCTGCGCATAGGCTCCAGCCTGGCCGAACCCTATGACCGCCGCACCCTGGCCAGCTGGCTGAGCTTCGACGATCTGGAGCGCCTGGTGATCGCCAGCCTGACGGCGCCGCTGGTCAGCCACAGCGTGATCTTCGGCGCCTCGGCCAACCCGGCCAGCTGGTGGGACAACCGGCTCGCCGCCCATCTGGGTTATCGGCCTCAAGACAGTTCGGAGCGCTTTCGCGCCGCGCTGGAGGCCGCCCAGCCGCGGCCCGACGCCACCGATTCGGTCACCCTCTACCAGGGCGGCGCCTTTGTGCGCCTGGGCCCGTTCGACTGAGCATGGCCGCCATGCTCGAAGCCCAAGTGCTGTGCCACACGCACGACCAGGTCGGCGAAAGCCCGCTCTGGAGCGTGGCCGAGCAGGCGCTGTTCTGGGTCGACATCGAGGGCCGCGCGGTGCGCCGGCTGGACTGGATCACCCGCGCGCTGCACAGCTGGACGGTGAGCGAGCGCATCGGCTGCATCGCCCTGCATGCCAAGGGGGGGCTGATCGCGGCGATGGAGTCGGGCATCTTCCGTCTCGAACTGGGCGATGCGCCCGCTGCCGGGCAGACCCTGCTGCAGCCGATCAGCTTTCCGCGCGAGGGCATGCGTTTCAATGATGGCCGCTGCGACCGTCAGGGCCGTTTCTGGGTCAGCAGCATGCTGCGCGACATGGCGCAGGCGGCGCCGGTGGGGGCGTTGTTCTGCCTGGACGGAGAACGTTTGAGCCGGCCGATTCCGGACGGCCTGATCACCGGCAACGGCCTGGGCTTTGCCGCTGATGGCCGCTCGATGTGGCTGTCGGACTCGCACCCGACGGTGCAGAAGATCTGGCGCTTCGATCTCGGTGCCGATGGGCAGCTGGGCGCCCGCGGCCTCTTTGCGGACATGACCGGGCTGCCGGGGCGGCCCGATGGCGCAGCGGTCGACGCCGAGGGCGGCTACTGGATCTGCGCCAACGACGCCGGCCTGGTGCACCGCTTTGGCCCGGACGGGCTGATCGAACGCTCGATCCGCCTGCCGGTCAGCAAGCCGGCCATGTGCGCCTTCGGCGGCCCGGCGCTGGACCGGCTGTTCATCACCTCGATCACGCCCGCGCGGTCCGCTCCCGGCTTCGAGGCCGAGCTCGACGGTGCCCTCTTCATCTGCGAGCCCGGCGTGACCGGTCTCGCCGAACCTGCCTTCATCCCCGGACGGTCCTGACCTACGCGCAAGGCCTTGCCGACTTCCTCACCTGCAACCTAAAAAATCCGACGGAGACAAGCACCATGAAACTCGTTCCCCACCTGCTGACCGGCCTGCTCGCCGCCTTGAGCCTGGGTGCCCAGGCCACCGACTTCCGCTCCACCGACATCCACCCCGACGGCTACCCCACCGTGGACGCCGTCAAGTACATGGGCCAGGTGCTCAACAAGCTGACCAATGGCAAGCATGGCATCAAGGTGTTCAACAACAGCGCCCTGGGCGCCGAGAAGGACACCATCGAGCAGGCCAAGATCGGTGCCGTGGCGATGACGCGCGTGAACATCGCGCCGATGAACAATATCTGCCCGACCACCGTGGTGCCGACGATGCCCTTTCTGTTCCATTCGAAGGAGCATATGCGGGCGGTGCTGGACGGCCCGATCGGCGAGGAGATCCTGAAGAGCTGCGAGGCCCAGGGCTTCATCGGCCTGGCCTTCTACGACAGCGGCGCGCGTTCGATGTACACGGTCAAGAAGCCGATCAAGACCCTGGCCGATGCCAAGGGCATGAAGGTGCGCGTGCAGCAGTCCGACCTGTGGGTGGCCCTGCTCGAGGCCATGGGTGCCAATGCCACGCCAATGCCCTTTGGCGAGGTCTACACGGCGCTGAAGACGGGGCTGGTCGATGCCGCCGAGAACAACTATCCGTCCTACGAGAGCTCGCGCCACTTCGAGGTGGCCAAGTTCTACTCCAAGACCGAGCATTCGATGGCGCCGGAGATGCTGCTGTTCTCGAAGAAGATCTGGGACACGCTGACGCCCGAAGACCAGAAGGCCATCCGCCAGGCCGCCAAGGAATCGGTGCCCTATATGCGCAAGCTGTGGGACGAGCGCGAGGAAAAGTCGCTGGCCACGGTGAAGGCGGGCGGTGCCCAGATCATCGAGGTCGACAAGCCCAGCTTCCAGGCCGCGATGAAGCCGGTGTATGACAAGTTCATCACCGACGTCAAGCTCAAGGACCTGATCAAGCGGATCCAGGACACCAAGTAAGGCATGCCATCGGGGCCGCGCTCATCAGCCGGCCCCGGATTCCATCCGGGCTACGAGGAACCTCGATGTTCACAAGAATTTGCGCCGCCATTGCGCGGGCCTGTCTGCGCCTGGGCGTGACCGGCCTGGTGCTGCTGATCGCGGCGGTCAGCTACCAGGTGTTCGGCCGCTATGTGCTGAACAACACCCCCACCTGGGCCGAGAGCCTGGCCTTGCTGCTGGTGCTCTACGTCACCATGCTGGGCTGTGCGGTGGGGGTACGTGATGCCGGCCATATCGGCATGGAGCTGCTGGGTGGGCTGATCCCCGACAGCTGGCACAAACCGCTGGCCATCCTGATCCACCTGCTGACCCTGCTGTTCGGCGCCTTGATGGCCTGGAATTGCGCCGAGATGTTTCTCTCGGTGCGCGGCTACATGATCCCCACGCTGGGTGTGTCCGAGTCGCTGCGCTATGTGCCCATGGTCGCGGCCGGTCTGCTGATCGTGCTGTTTTCAATCGAACATATCGTCGCCCTGAAGCGCGGCGAAGAGGTGATTCCCGCATGGCACTGACCATTCTTTGCGTCGCGTTCTTCGGCCTGCTGATACTCGGCGTGCCGGTGGCGTTCTCCATCGGCCTGTCGGCCCTGGCGACCATCCTGTACGAAGGCCTGCCGATGGCGGTGATCTTCCAGCAGATGACCTCGGGCATGAACGTGTTCTCGTTCCTGGCCATTCCCTTTTTCATCTTCGCCGGCGAGCTGATGCTGTACGGCGGCATTGCCGACAAGATCGTCGACTTCGCCAAGAGCCTGGTCGGCCATGTGCGCGGCGGCCTGGGCATGTCCAATGTCGTGGCCTGCACGCTGTTCGGTGGCGTGTCGGGCTCGCCGGTGGCCGATGTGTCGGCGATGGGCGCGGTGATGATTCCGATGATGAAGAAGGAAGGCTATGACGCCGACTACGCCGTCAACGTGACCACCCATGCGGCCCTCGTCGGCGCGCTGATGCCCACCAGCCACAACATGATCATCTACACGCTGGCCGCGGGCGGCAAGGTGTCGATCGCCAAGCTGATACTGGCCGGCCTGATCCCGGCCCTGGTGCTGACGATCTGCAATCTGGTCGCCGCCTACGGGGTGGCCGTGAAGCGCGGCTATCCGGCCGGCACCTTCCCGGGCTGGTCCATCGTCGGGCGCACCTTCGCGGCCTCGCTGCCGGGAATGTTTGTCGTGGTACTGATACTGGGCGGCATCCTGTCGGGCGTGTTCACGGCCACCGAGTCTGCGGCGGTGGCGGTGCTGTACGCGCTGTTCCTGTGCGTGGTGATCTACCGCTCGCTGAAACTGGAGCAGTTCCTCAAGGCGGCGGCCAAGGCGGTGAAGACCACGGGCGTGGTGCTGCTGCTGATCGGCATCTCGGCCTCCTTCGGCTACATCATCAGCCTCTACGAGGTCGCCGACCTGACCGGCCAGGCCCTGTCCAAGGTCACGTCCAGCCCGTGGATGATCTTCCTGCTGGTCAACATCATCCTGTTCGTGCTGGGCACCTTTCTGGACATGGCCGCCACCATCCTGGTGTGCACGCCGATCTTCCTGCCGATCTGCATGAAGTACGGCATGGGCGAAATCCAGTTCGGCATGGTGATGCTGATCAACTGTGCGCTGGGCCTGAACACGCCACCGGTGGGCACGACGCAGTTCGTCGGCTGCGCCATCGGCGGGGTCTCGGTGGGCACGGTGATGAAGACCATCTGGCCCTTCTACGGCGCGCTGATCGCGGCGCTGATGCTGGTGACCTATGTGCCGGCGTTCTCCCTGTGGTTGCCTGGCCTGGTGTTCCCCTGAACACCGGCTGAGTTTGCCGCCCGACCTACGTTCGGGCCTTTTTTCCTGACTGACCCGTCGTTCAAGTGCTCCCCGTGGGGCGCTCGGGCGGAGCTCTGCCCGCCCCATCACATCAACAAAACGGAGACCCTTCATGAAACTCAATCGCCTTGCCGCCGCAACCCTGGTGCTGTGCGGCGCCTCCAGTGCCTTTGCCCAGACCAACGTCACCCTGTTCGGTCTGGTCGACCTCAATGTCAGCAACTACAGCAGCGGCTCCAAGGCCAATGCCGGCAACCTGACCCTGATGCAGGACGGTACGACCAACGGCCTGAACGGCTCGCGCTGGGGCATTCGCACCACCGAGGACCTGGGCGGGGGCCTGAAGGCCGGCGTCTGGATGGAGGCCGGGCTGAACGCCGACAACGGCAATCTGGCCCAGGGCGGGCGTGCCTTCGGCCGGCAGATCTTCGTCTCGCTGTCATCGCCCACCGCCGGTGAGTTGCGCGTCGGTCGCCAGTACGTGCTTGAAGACGGCGTGATGGGTTTGACCAACCCCTTCGGCAACGCCCTGGTGCTGAACCAGGGCACGGCCGTCACCAATATGGGCAAGAGCCTGCCGTTCTGGCTCAACGCACCGCGTGCCGACAATGTCATCCAGTACAAGATGCCCACCGTCGAAGGCTTCTCGGCCGCGGCCCAGATCGCTCCGGGCGAGGGCACGGCCGACCGCTTCCATGGCCTGATGGCCGGCTATGCGATGGGCGCCCTGAACACCGCCTTCTCGTATGAATGGAGCAAGCCGCGCGCCGGTGGCGGTGCGGCCAACAAGTCTTTCACGCTGGGCGCCAACTACAACTTCGGCGGCTTCAAGCTGCTGGGCGGCATCCAGCGCAACGACAAGCTGACGACGACCAGCGGCAATGGTGCCGCCGCCGGCATCGGCCTGACCGTTACCGGCCCGGTCAGCTTCACCGCCAACCAGATCCATGGCTACACGGTGGGCGTCGAGATTCCGCAGGGCAATCTGCTGTGGGGTGCCAATTACTCGTCGGTCAAATACGAAAGCGCGGCCGGCGCCGGTGCGACCCTGGGCAAGCTGGGCTTTGGCGTGCGCTACGGCTTCTCGAAGAACACCTTTCTGTACTCCGGCATCTCGCTGGCTGCCGGCGACCTGAAGGAGTACATCTCGCAGAAGCGGGTGATGCAGGCGGGCATGCGCATGGCATTCTGACCGCGGGAGCAGCTTCCGCTTGACTTCGTGCGGCGCGAAGTCTAGATTGAGAAATCACGGAACTACTGCTTACCCACGAAGGCTACTCTTGCGAACCTGGCCGCTTGCCCTCAGGGCAGCGGCTGTTTCATCAAGAGAAGCCCAGCCCGCCGCCATGCGCCTTGACCTGACCACGCTGAACCTGGTGCTCGCCGTCGCCGAGACGCGCAGCATCACGCGTGGCGCCGAGCGCGAGCATCTGGCGCTGGCCGCGGCCAGCAAGCGCCTGTCCGATCTGGAAGCGCGCCTGGGCGTGAACCTGTTCGACCGACATGCCCGCGGCGTCGAACAGACCGATGCCTGCCGCGCGCTGGTGCGCCATATCCGCTCGCTGCATGCTTCACTGCATGCGCTGGAGAGCGAGGTCGGCGAGTTCGCCCGCGGCATCAAGGGCCATCTGCGCATTGCCGCCAACACCGGCTCGATCGCCGAATGCCTGCCACCCGATCTGGCCGCCTTCTCGCAGGCCCATCCGCAAATCCGCGTCAGCCTCGAAGACCTGACCAGCAGCGAGGTCCAGGCGGCCGTGGCCGAGGGCCGCGCCGATCTGGGCGTGTTCACCCCGCCGCTGCAGGACAACCGGCTGACGACCTGGCGCTACCGCACCGGAGAATTGGCTGCGCTGGTGCCGTCGTCGCATGAACTGGCCGGGCGCGAGCAGGTCAGCTTCGAAGACCTGCTGGCCTATGACATCGTCGGCCTGCATGCCGGCGCCGCCGTCGAGGAGCAGATGCGCGAGCGCGCGCTGGAGCTGGGCCTCACCATCAATGCCCGCTTGCAGGTGCGCGGCTTCGACGCCATCGCCCAGCTGGTCGAGGCGGGCCTGGGCGTGGCCATCCTGCCGGCCGTGCCGGCGGCGCGTTTTGCCCAGGTCTTCAAGGTCAAGGTGCTGCGCCTGGACGAGCCCTGGGCCACCCGTGACTATCTGCTGGCCGTGCGCAGCCAGGACGTGCTGCCGCACGTGGTGCGCCGTTTCGTCGAGGCGCTGTGTCCCGGCCAGGAGCCCATGGCGGCCGCCCTCTCTTCATCGAAATCCCTCCCATCCTCTACCGCAAAGAGCAAAGCATGAGCGCACGCACCCTGTACGACAAGCTGTGGGACGAGCACGTCGTCCACACCGAGGAAGACGGCACCGTCACCCTCTATATCGACCGCCATCTGGTCCACGAGGTCACCAGCCCGCAGGCCTTCGAGGGCCTGGACCTGGCGCACCGCAAGGTCTGGCGCCTGTCGGCCAATCTGGCCGTCAGCGACCACAATGTGCCGACCACTGATCGCAGCCAGGGCATCAGCGACCCGATCTCCAAGCTGCAGGTCGATACGCTGGACGCCAACTGCGACCGCCATGGCGTGACCCAGTTCAAGATGAACGACAAACGCCAGGGCATCGTTCACGTGATTGGCCCGGAGCAGGGCGCCACCCTGCCGGGCATGACCGTGGTCTGCGGCGACAGCCACACCTCGACGCACGGTGCCTTCGGTGCGCTGGCCCATGGCATAGGCACCAGCGAGGTCGAGCACGTGCTGGCCACGCAGACGCTGCTGGCGCGCAAGGCCAAGAACCTGTTGATCAAGGTCGAGGGCAAGTTGCCCGCCGGCTGCGGCGCCAAGGACATCGTGCTGGCCATCATCGGCAAGATAGGCACGGCCGGCGGCACCGGCTACACGATAGAGTTCGGCGGCAGCGCCATCCGTGCGCTGAGCATGGAAGGGCGGATGACGGTGTGCAATATGGCGATCGAGGCCGGCGCCCGCGCGGGCCTGATCGCCGTGGACGAGACCACGATCAACTACGTCAAGGGCCGGCCGTTCACGCCGGTGGGCGTCGAGTGGGATCTGGCGATCAAGTACTGGCGCACCCTGCAGTCCGACCCCGGTGCGCATTTCGACCTGGTGGTCGAGCTGGACGCGGCGCAGATCCAGCCGCAGGTCACCTGGGGCACCTCGCCCGAGATGGTGTTGTCCATCAACGACCGCGTGCCCGACCCCGACAAGGAGCGCGATGCCGCCAAGCGCGGCGCCATCGAGCGGGCGCTGCAATACATGGCGCTGGAGCCGAACAAGCCCATCTCCGACATCGTCATCGACAAGGTCTTCATCGGCTCCTGCACCAACAGCCGCATCGAGGACATGCGCGAGGCCGCCGGCATCGTCAAGCGCGTCGGTGGACGCATTGCCGCCAATGTGAAGCTGGCCATGGTGGTGCCCGGCTCGGGCCTGGTCAAGGAACAGGCCGAGCGCGAAGGGCTGGACCTGATCTTCAAGACCGCCGGCTTCGAATGGCGCGAACCGGGCTGCAGCATGTGCCTGGCAATGAACGCCGACCGCCTGGAGCCGGGCGAGCGCTGCGCCTCGACCAGCAACCGCAATTTCGAGGGCCGGCAAGGGGCAGGGGGCCGCACCCACCTGGTCAGCCCGGCAATGGCGGCGGCCGCGGCGATGGCCGGCCACTTTGTCGACGTGCGTCGTATCAGCTGAGGAGATAGCAAATGGAAAAGTTCACCCTCCACAAGGGCCTGGTCGCCCCGCTGGACCGCGACAACGTCGACACCGACGCGATCATCCCCAAACAGTTCCTGAAGTCGATCAAGCGCAGCGGCTTCGGCCCCAACCTGTTCGATGAATGGCGCTATCTGGATCAGGGCGAGCCGGGGCAGGACCCCAATACCCGCCGCGCCAACCCCGACTTCGTGCTGAACCAGCCGCGCTACAAGGGCGCCTCGGTGCTGCTGACCCGCGCCAACTTCGGTTGCGGCTCCAGCCGCGAGCACGCACCCTGGGCGCTGGACCAGTACGGCTTTCGTGCGCTGATTGGCCCCAGCTTTGCCGACATCTTCTTCAACAACTGCTTCAAGAACGGCCTGCTGCCGGTGGTGCTGCCCGAGTCGGCGATTGCCCAGCTGTTCGACGAGGTCAAGGCCTTCCCGGGCTATCAGCTGGCGATTGATCTGCCTCGCCAGGTGGTGATCAAGCCCGATGGCGCCGAAATCGCCTTCGACGTCCAGCCCTTCCGCAAGTTCTGTCTGACCAATGGCTTCGACGACATCGGCCTGACCCTGCGTCACTCCGACAAGATCAAGGCCTTCGAGGCCGAACGCCTGGTGCAGAAGCCCTGGCTCAACAACCGCTTGATCGGTTGAACCTCCTCACGAAAGACATCCCCATGAAAATTGCAGTCTTGCCGGGTGACGGCATTGGCACCGAAATCGTCGCCGAGGCGATCAAGGTTCTCAAGGTTCTGGACCTGCCCTTCGAGCTGGAAGAGGCCAAGGTCGGCGGCGCGGCCTACGAGGCCTATGGCCATCCGCTGCCGGAGGCGACCTTGAAGCTGGCCCAGGCGGCCGACGCAGTGTTGTTCGGCGCCGTTGGCGACTGGAAGTACGACAAGCTGGAGCGCGCGCTGCGCCCCGAGCAGGCCATCCTGGGTCTGCGCAAGCACCTGGGCCTGTTCGCCAACTTCCGACCGGCCATCTGCTACCCGGAGCTGACCCATGCGTCCAGCCTGAAGCCCGAACTGGTGGCAGGTCTTGACATCCTGATCATCCGCGAGCTGACCGGCGACATCTACTTCGGCCAGCCGCGCGGCCGCCGTATCGCCGTTGACGGCCATTTCCCCGGCGCCGAGGAGGCCTTCGACACGATGCGCTACTCGCGTCCGGAGATTGAGCGCATCGCGCATGTCGCCTTCCAGGCCGCACGCAAGCGCAGCAAGCGCGTCACCAGCGTGGACAAGGCCAATGTGCTGGAGACCTTCCAGTTCTGGAAGGACGTGGTCACCGAGGTCCATGCCCAGTACCCGGACGTGGAGCTGGACCATATGTATGTGGACAACGCCGCCATGCAGCTGGTCAAGGCGCCGAAGAAATTCGACGTCGTCGTGACCGGCAATATGTTCGGCGACATCCTGTCCGACGAGGCGGCGATGCTGACCGGCTCGATAGGCATGCTGCCCTCGGCCTCGCTGAATTCTGCCAACAAAGGCCTGTATGAGCCCAGTCATGGCAGCGCCCCCGACATTGCCGGCAAGGGAGTGGCCAATCCTCTGGCTACAATACTGTCAGCTGCCATGATGCTCAAGTTCTCCCTCCAACAAGCCGACGCTGCCGACCGTATCGAGTCCGCAGTGAGCGCTGTGCTGGCTGCCGGGCTGCGTACGCCCGACATCTGGTCCGAGGGCACCCAAAAAGTGGGCACGCGCGAAATGGGTGATGCCGTGGTTGCCGCGATCGTCGGCAACACCGCATCGACCACCACCAAAACCATTACCAAGAAGAGCTAACAGCTCCGGTTCGTCTCGCCCCTACCCCCCAGGCGATTCGAGCCGGGGGGAAGCAAATTTCAACACTGTGTGACTGAAAGGGCGATAGAGATGGAACTCGTAGGACTGGTTGGATGGCGCGGCATGGTCGGCTCTGTGCTGATGGACCGCATGGAAGCTGAACGCGATTTCGACCTGATCGAGCCGCTGTTCTTCAGCACCAGCAACTCGGGCGGCAAGGCGCCGAAGTTCGCCAAGAACGAAACCACGCTGCAGGATGCGTACAACATCGAGGCGCTGAAGCGCTGCAGCATCATCATCACGGCCCAGGGCGGCGACTACACCAGCGAGGTCTACCCCAAGCTGCGCGCTGCCGGCTGGAACGGCCACTGGATCGACGCGGCGTCCACGCTGCGCATGAACGGCGACGCCGTCATCATCCTCGACCCGGTCAATCTGCCTGTCATCAAGAAGGCCCTGAGCGCCGGGGGCAAGACCTGGGCCGGCGGCAACTGCACCGTCAGCTGCATGCTGATGGGCGTGGGCGCGCTGTACAAGGCCGGCCTGGTCGAGTGGATGTCCACCCAGACCTACCAGGCCGCCTCCGGCGGCGGCGCCCAGCATATGCGCGAGCTGCTGACCCAGTACGGCACCCTGAACGCCGAAGTGCGTGGCCTGCTCGACGACCCGAAGAGCGCCATCCTGGAGATAGACCGCAAGATCATCGCCAAGCAGCGCTCGCTGTCCGAGGCCGAGGTCGCCAACTTCGGTGTGCCGCTGGGCGGCTCGCTGATTCCCTGGATCGACAAGGACTTGGGTAACGGCATGTCCAAGGAAGAGTGGAAGGGCATGGCCGAGACCAACAAGATTCTCGGCCTGGGCGAGGGCTTCGGCACGCCGGCCATTCCGGTCGATGGCTTCTGCGTGCGCGTTGGCGCGATGCGCTGCCACAGCCAGGCGCTGACCTTCAAGCTCAAGAAGGATGTGCCCGTGGCCGATATCGAGGCCATGATTGCGGCGGACAATGCCTGGGTCAAGGTCGTGCCGAACAACAAGGAAGCGACGCTGCGTGACCTGACCCCGGTGGCGGTGACCGGCACGATGGACATCCCGGTCGGCCGCATCCGCAAGCTGGCGATGGGCCCGGAGTATGTCGGTGCCTTCACGATAGGCGATCAGCTTTTGTGGGGTGCGGCCGAACCGCTGCGCCGCATGTTGCGCATCCTGCTGGCGGCCTAAGGTAATCCCTGTGATCCGTTGCCGGCAAGCCACAGCCGGTAACGGAGTTGTGTCAGCGGCAGCTCGGTAGGTATTTCAGCCAAAGCATGAGCTTGTCAACGTATCTACCTGCTGTTATTGTGATTTCACATCAAGATGGCCTTGCACAGACCATGCTGAATACAACAAATTTTGCAGTGCCTGGCGGGTGCCTGACGGCCCCCGCCTCGTCGCTTTGGGGAACGCCTTGAATCTGACTGTCTCAGCCTTCGGGCGTTTCACCTTGACGCGTGTGGCCGTGGCCGTGTTGAGTCTTGCCGCCACCGGCGCCTGGGGCCTGGGCCTCGGCCGGCTGAACGTGCAGTCCGCGCTGGGCGAGGGCCTGCGGGCCGAGATCGACGTCACCAGTCTCAGCCCGGAAGAAGCGGGGACCTTGAAGGTCCGCGTCGCGCCGCCCGAGGCCTACCGTGCCACCGGGGTGGACTACAACCTGGTGCTCAGCGCCACACAGGTCTCGCTGGCCCGGCGCAGCAACGGTCAGCCCTATCTGCGTATCAACAGCGACCGTGTGGTGCAAGAGCCCTTTGTCGATCTGATCCTCGAGATCAACTGGGCCAGCGGGCGCCTGGTGCGCGAATACACCTTGCTGTTCGATCCCCCGGTCAACCGCGCTCCGGCGCCGGCCACGGTGGCCACCGCACCGGTGATCTCGCCGGCGCCGGCAGCCCCTGCGCCCGCACCGGCCCCCGCTCCGGCGCCGGTGGCGTCGGCCGCACCGGCCGTCACCGCACCGGTTCGCACGTCACCCCCGGCCGAGGCACCTGCGCCCCGGCCTGCCCCGGCACAGGCCCGCTCGGCACCCGAGCCCGCGCCCAAGCCTGTGGCAGCCAAGCCCTCGCCCAGCGCCGCCTCCGAGTACGAGGTCAAGCCGGGCGACAATCTGTCGCGCATCGCGTCCAAGACGCAAGCCTCCGGTGTATCGCTGGACCAGATGCTGGTTTCGCTGTACCGCGCCAATCCGGACGCCTTTGTCGAGAACAATATGAACCGCCTGAAGGCGGGAGCGACCCTGAAGGTACCCGGCAGCGACGAGGCCGGTGGCCTCAGCAATGCCGAGGCAAGGCAAATCATCCAGGCCCAGAGCGCCGATTTCGACGCCTACCGCCAGCGCCTGGCCAGCGGCGCACCGCTGATTGCCCGCAAGGACAGCGAGCGCCAGTCGGCCGGCAAGGTGCAGGCCGCGGTCGAGGACCGCAAGGCCGCCGCCCCGACGCCTGACAAGCTGACCCTGAGCAAACCCGGCACGGCAGGTGCACCGGCCGAGGCCAAAGTCTCCAAGGACACCGAGAAGAAGGATTCGGCCGCCCGCGTGGCCGAGCTGACGCGAAACGTTGAAGAGTTGAAGAAGCTCTCGACGGTGGCCTCGGGCGCGGTGTCGGGCAAGGCCGCGCCGGCTCCAACGCCTGCTCCCGCCCCGGCCCCTGTGGCTGCAGCACCCACGCCCGCACCGACACCGGCGTCCGCGCCCGCTGTGGCGGTGGCTGCCAAGCCGGTCGAGCCGGTGGCGGCGTCGGCCGTCGTGGCTGCGCCGGCCCCGCTTGCCTCTGCGCCGGCGCCCAAGCCGATGGCCAAAGCGCCGGTGCCCGCGCCGGCCCCGGTCGAGGAGCCCGGCCTGCTGTCGCAGCTGATGGACAATTCGTTGGTCCTGCCGATCTCGGGTGTGGTGCTGGCCCTGCTGGCCGGCCTGGGCTGGTACCGCCTGCGTGGTCGTGTCGCCAACAAGAACGCAGCCGGCGAAACTGCCTTCAGCGAAAGCCGCCTGCAGCCCGACTCCTTCTTCGGCAATACCGGTGGCCAGCGGGTGGATACCCGCGATGGCTCCGGCCAAGCCTCGTCGATGAGCTATTCGCTGAGCCAGCTGGATGCCATCGGTGATGTGGACCCGGTCGCCGAGGCCGATGTCTACCTGGCCTACGGCCGCGATCTGCAGGCCGAGGAAATCCTCAAGGAGGCCTTGCGCGCCACGCCGGAGCGCCGCGCCATCCGCGTCAAGCTGCTGGAGGTCTATGCCAAGCGCCGCGACACCAAGGGCTTCGAGCAACTGGCGCTGCAGATGTATGGCGAGACCCAGGGCGAGGGCGACGATTGGCTGAAGACCCAGGAGCTGGGCCGCCAGATCGATTCGGACAACACGCTGTACCAGCCCGGAGGCGTACCCGCCGACGGAGCCAGCATGGACGCAGCCCGCGAGCCCATGGGTGCCAGCACCATGCCGCAGAGCGTGATGCCGGGCAACAGCATGTTCGACACCCAGCCGCAGCCCAGCTACCAGCCCGACACTCAGGTGAACGGCGAGTTCCTGCCCAGCGGCCTGGATCTGGACCTGGACCTCGATCTGGACGCGCCTCCGCCCCCGGCCGCCGCGATGGAAGCCACGCAGGCGCTGGCCGTCTCGGTCGAGCGCGCGCCGATGGAGATGGACTTCGACATCTCGATGCCCGGTGAGGAGGCCCCCGACCTGACGCCCCCGTCGGGCCGCCATGAGCCGGCACCGATGGACTTCGATCTGTCGTCCATCGACCTGGATCTGGATTCCGAACCCGCCGCGCCACCCCCGCCGGCTCCGACCCTCGACAGCCTGCCCGATCTGGGCGGCGATCTCGGCCTGGAAGAGAATTTCGATGACGAGGATGACGGCGGCGATCCGCTGGCACGCAAGATCGAACTGGCCGACGAGTTCCGCCAGATCGGTGACGTCGAGGGTGCACGCGACGTGCTGATGGAAGTCGTCAGCAAGGCCAGCGGCGCCACACTGGAGCGCGCCCAGGCCATGCTCAAAGAGATTGGCTGAGCACGGGTGCGGGATGTAGCAATGGTTGACGGCCCGGCATGACGCAACGGGTTGCGCTGGGCCTCAGCTACCGCGGCTGGGCCTACAAGGGTTGGCAGAGCCAGCCCGGCGGTGAGACGGTACAGGACCATCTGGAACGCGCGCTGGCGCGTTTTGCCGATGTGCCCTTGGGGCACCTGCGTACCCTGTGTGCCGGCCGCACCGACGCCGGCGTCCATGGCCTGAACCAGGTCGTGCACTTCGATACCGAGATCGCCCGCGACAGCTTCTCCTGGGTGCGCGGCACCAACCGCTACCTGCCCAAGGACATCGCGGTGCAGTGGTGCGTCTTCCCCGAGGCGAGCTTCCATGCCCGCAATTCGGCGCGAGGCCGACGCTACGTCTATCTGCTGCTCGAGTCACCGGTGCGGCCGTCGATCGAGGAGGGCGCGGCCGGCTGGGTGTTCCGTCCGCTGGACCTGGCCGCGATGCAGGCTGCGGCCGCCCAGCTGATCGGCGAGCATGATTTCAGCGCCTTCCGCTCGTCCGAATGCCAGGCCGCCTCGCCGGTGAAGACGCTGCGCCGCATCTCGATTGAGCGCCGTGGCGCCTACTGGCGCTTCGAGTTCGACGGCTCGGCCTTTCTGCACCACATGATCCGCAATCTGATGGGTTGCCTGCTGGCCATAGGCTCTGGCACTCGGGTTGTGCCCTGGATGGGCGAGATACTGGCCGGGCGCGATCGAAAGCTGGCCGCGCCGACATTCCCCGCCGATGGGCTGTACTTTGTCGGTCCGTACTACGATGCTGAACATGGCATACCCGAACGTACTCCCCCAATGGATTGGCTGCCCTAGAGGTCGCCTGTCGTGAGCACCCGTACCCGCATCAAGATCTGCGGCCTGACCCGCGAGGCCGATGTGCTGGAGGCCGTCAAGGCCGGTGCCGACGCCATCGGCCTGGTGTTCTACGAACGCAGCCCGCGCCATGTGAGCCTGGCCCGTGCGGTGGAGCTGGCCCGGCTGCTGCCGCCCTTCGTCACGCCGGTCGGTTTGTTCGTCAACGCCTCGAAGGAGCAGGTCGCCGAGGCGGTGGCGGCGATCCCGCACCTGCTGCTGCAATTCCATGGCGACGAGACGCCCGAGCAGTGCCGGCACGGCGGCCGGCCCTATCTGCGCGCGGCCCGCATGACGCCCGATTTCGATTTGCTAGACTTCGCCCATCAGTTTCATGATGCCGCAGGCCTGTTGCTCGACGCCCATGTCGAGGGCTATGGCGGTGGTGGAAAGGTTTTCGATTGGTCACTCATTCCAGCAAACGTGCACTCTCCAGTCGTTTTGTCTGGTGGGTTGCATGCGCAAAATGTGCTGACCGGGGTGCTTCAGGTGCGGCCCTGGGCCGTTGATGTGAGCTCGGGCGTGGAGGCCGGCAAAGGCCTCAAAGACGCCGAGTTGATGCGTCAATTCTGTGCTGCTGTGCGTGAGGCGGATGCCCGCATTGCAGCGCTGACAACCTGAATCGAGGATCTCACCATGTTTGAATATCACCAGCCCGATGTGCGCGGGCACTTTGGCCCCTATGGCGGCAGCTTTGTTTCCGAAACCCTGGTCCATGCGCTCGATGAGCTGAAAGAGGCCTACGAGCATTACCGCAAGGATCCGGCCTTCATTGCCGAATTCCAGAGCGAACTGGCCCACTTCGTCGGCCGCCCCAGCCCCATCTACCACGCTGCGCGCATGAGTCGTGAGCTGGGCGGCGCGCAGATCTATCTGAAGCGCGAAGACCTGAACCACACCGGCGCGCACAAGGTCAACAACACCATTGGTCAGGCGCTTTTGGCCCGCCGCATGGGCAAGAAACGCGTCATTGCCGAGACCGGCGCCGGCCAGCACGGCGTCGCCACGGCCACCATCTGCGCCCGTTACGGCATCGAGTGCGTGGTTTATATGGGCAGCGAGGACGTCAAGCGCCAGTCGCCCAATGTCTACCGGATGAATCTGCTCGGCGCCCGCGTCGTGCCGGTGGAGTCGGGCAGTAAGACCTTGAAGGACGCGCTGAACGAGGCGATGCGCGACTGGGTCACCAACGTCGAGTCCACTTTCTACATCATCGGCACCGTCGCCGGCCCGCATCCGTATCCGATGATGGTGCGCGACTTCCAGCGTGTCATCGGCGATGAATGCCTGGTGCAGATGCCCGAAATGGCAGGCCGCCAGCCCGATGCCGTGATTGCCTGCGTGGGCGGCGGCAGCAATGCCATCGGCATCTTCTATCCCTACATCCCGCATGAGAAAACGCGGCTGATCGGCGTCGAGGCCGCCGGCCTCGGCCTGGACAGCGGCAAGCATGCCGCCACCCTGAGCGCCGGCACACCGGGCGTGCTGCATGGCAATCGCACCTATCTGCTGCAGGATGCGAACGGTCAGATCATCGAGACGCATTCGGTCTCGGCCGGGCTGGACTATCCCGGTGTCGGCCCCGAGCATGCCTATCTGAAGGACATCGGCCGTGCCGAGTACGTCAGCGTCACTGATGCCGAGGCCCTGGCCGCCTTCCACCATCTGTGCCGCACCGAGGGCATCATCCCGGCGCTGGAGTCCAGCCATGCGGTGGCCTACGCAATGAAGCTGGCGCCGACCTTGGCGCCCGACCAACATCTGCTGGTCAATCTCTCGGGACGTGGCGACAAGGATATCGGCACCGTCGCCGATCTCTCGCATGCCGATTTCTACTGCCGGCCGTCCTGCCGGGGGCAGTCGGTGAAGGGCGGTGATGTGCCGGTATCTGCGCCTGTGTCGCAGAAAGGCGGTGCAGCATGAGCCGCATCCGAGCCCGCTTCGAGTTGTTGAAAGCCCAGGGCCGCAAGGCCTTGATTCCCTATGTCACTGCCGGCGACCCATACCCTGAGCGCACCGTCGAGCTGATGCTGGCACTGGCCGGAGCAGGCGCCGATGTGATCGAGCTGGGTGTGCCGTTCTCCGACCCTATGGCCGACGGCCCGGTGATACAGCGCGCCGCCGAGCGCGCTGTCGCCAAGGGCGTGGGCCTGCGCGATGTGCTGGCCTATGTGCGGGCCTTCCGCGAGCTGGACGCCGCCACGCCGGTGGTGCTGATGGGCTATGCCAACCCGATCGAGCGCTATGGCGTCGATGCCTTCGTGACGGACGCCAAGGCCGCCGGCGTCGATGGCGTGCTGGTGGTCGACTATCCGCCCGAGGAGTGTGAGGTCTTCGCCGCGGCTCTGCAAAAACAAGGCCTGGACCCGATCTTCCTGCTGGCGCCGACGTCCACCGAGGCGCGCATGGCCATGGTCGGCCGCATCGCCAGCGGCTATGTCTACTACGTTTCGCTGAAGGGCGTCACCGGTGCCGGCCATCTGGACACGGCCGCGGTGGCCGTGATGATCCCGCGCATACGCCAGCATGTGAAGGTGCCGGTGGGCGTAGGCTTCGGCATCAGCAATGCCGAAACGGCCAGGGCGGTGGGCGAGGTGTCGGACGCCGTGGTGATCGGTTCCAGGCTCGTTCAGCTGCTGGAAGTCGAGCCGCCGGAGAACGTGGCCGCAACTGGTGCAAAATTCATGGCTGAGATCCGGTCCGCACTGGACAGCATCAAACCAAAGGAGCCCGACGCATGAGCTGGCTTGAAAAACTTCTCCCGCCCAAGATTCAACCGACAGACCCGAACGAGCGTCGCACCATCCCCGAGGGTCTGTGGATCAAGTGCCCGTCTTGCGAGACGGTGCTGTACAAGACCGACCTGGAGCAGAACGTCAACGTCTGCCCCAAGTGCAGCCACCACCACCGCATCGGTGCGCGTGCACGGCTGAACGCCTTCCTCGACAACGAGGGCCGCTACGAGCTGGGCCAGGAAGTGCTGCCCGTCGACGCGCTGAAGTTCAAGGACAGCAAGAAGTACCCCGACCGGCTCAAGGAAGCGCTGGAGAACACCGGCGAGACCGACGCGCTGGTCGTCATGGGTGGCGCGGTGATGAGCGTGCCGGTGGTCGTGGCCTGCTTCGAGTTTGATTTCATGGGCGGCTCGATGGGCTCGGTCGTCGGCGAGCGCTTCGTGCGTGGTGTCGAGACGGCCATCGAGCAGAAGGTACCCTTCATCTGCTTCACCGCCACCGGCGGCGCGCGTATGCAGGAGGGCTTGCTGAGCCTGATGCAGATGGCCAAGACCAATGCGGCGCTGACCCTGCTGGCCAAGG
Organism: uncultured Roseateles sp.; assembly: GCF_963422335.1. Taxonomy (NCBI): domain Bacteria; kingdom Pseudomonadati; phylum Pseudomonadota; class Betaproteobacteria; order Burkholderiales; family Sphaerotilaceae; genus Roseateles; species uncultured Roseateles sp. The sequence goes on along the minus strand of NZ_OY729424.1, from coordinate 4,428,413 downwards.
CGAAGCTGCCCTACGTCAGCGTGCTGACCGACCCGACCATGGGCGGTGTGTCGGCCAGCTTTGCCTTCGTCGGCGACGTGGTGGTGGCCGAACCCAAGGCCCTGATCGGTTTTGCCGGCCCGCGTGTGATCGAGAACACCGTGCGCGAAAAGCTGCCGGCGGGCTTCCAGCGCGCCGAGTTCCTGGTCGAGAAGGGCGCCGTGGACATGATCGTGGACCGCCGCGAACTGCGCGCGACGATTGCTCGTGCCTTGGCGATGCTGCAGCGTCAGAGCGCCGACGCCGTCGCCTGATTCTTCTCATGCTTGACGCGGCCAAGCCCACAAGGCTTGGCCGTATTCATTAGGCCTCCCCAAATGCCAAAAACGCTGCCCGAGTGGCTTGACTATTGCCTGCAACTGCATCCCAAGGAAATCGACATGACCTTGGCGCGCACGATAGCGCTGCGCGACAAGCTTGGCCTGCAGTTCAAGGTGCCTGTCGTGATGGTGGCCGGCACCAATGGCAAGGGCTCGACCTGCTCGATGATAGAGATGATCGCGCTGAAGGCAGGCTACAAGGTGGGCCTCTACATCAAGCCGCATTTCGTCCACTTCGAGGAGCGCTGCCGGGTCAACGGCGCCTCCGTCGCGGCCGAGAGCCTGCTGCCGCACTTCGAGGCCGTCGAGGCCGCGCGCGGCGACGTAGCACTGACCTTCTTCGAGTTCACCACCCTGGCCATCATGCTGCGCCTGGCCGAGGAGCCGCTGGACCTGGTGATACTGGAAGTGGGCCTGGGCGGCCGGCTCGATGCGGTCAACGCCATCGACGCCGACTGCTCGGTCATCACCAGCATAGACCTGGACCATATGGACTATCTGGGTCCTGACCGCGAGTCGATAGGCCTGGAGAAGGCCCAGATCATGCGCACCGGCCGCCCGGCCGTGGTCAGCGACCCGATGGCGCCGCAGAGCCTCATCGACCATGCCCGCGAGATCGGTGCCGACCTGCGCCTGATCGGCCGCGACTTCAACTACAGCGGCGACCGCCAGCAATGGAGCTGGGGCGGCCGCGAGCGACGCTTCAATGCGCTGGCCTATCCGGCCCTGCGCGGCGCCAATCAGCTGCTCAATGCCTCGGGCGCGCTGGCGGTGTTCGAGGCCCTGTTCGACCGCCTGCCCATCAGCGCCCAGGCGGTGCGCAGCGGTCTGGCCATGGTGGAGCTGCCCGGACGCTTCCAGATCGTGCCGGGCCAGCCCGCCCTGGTGCTGGATGTGGCGCACAACCCCCATGCGGTGGCGGCCCTGGCCCAGAACCTGGACCAGATGGGCTATTTCCCCTGCACCCATGCGGTGTTCGGCGTGATGGCCGACAAGGACATCGAAGCCATCTTCAAGCGCATGGCGCCGCTGGTCGACCGCTGGTATTTCACCGACCTCGAGATTGCGCGCGCCGCCACGGCCGCCCAGCTCGATCAGCAGTTCAATGCCATGCAGGGCGTGGAGGGCTTCAGGCCCCCGGCCGGCGTGCAGGTGAGCCGCCATGCCGACCCGCAGTCGGCCCTTGACGCGGCGGCGGCCCAGGCCACCCCCGCTGATAGAATCATGGTCTTTGGATCCTTCCACACCGTGGGTGGCGTGCTGAAAAACGGTGTGCCGCGCTTGTAGTTTGTCAATGCGGGCTGCACACCTGGGCTGAACGGCCGGCGCACCACTGAAACGGCTCTGAATGGCCACACTGCTGGCCGCGAATTTGGCCACTCCAACGCTCCGAACACGCCGATATGGGTCTGCTTTCCATCTTCAAGCGCAATACCGAAGGGCGTGAGGCCCCCGCCGCCAAACCCGTCACCGACTCGGCCGATGCCGTGCAGCAGTTGCGCGTGCGTGCCCGCAGGCGCCTGATCGGTGCGGCCGTGCTGGTGGCCATAGGCATCATCGGCTTCCCGCTGGTGTTCGAGACCCAGCCGCGGCCGATTCCGGTCGATCTGCCGATCGAGATTCCGCGCAAGGAGGCCGCCGCGCCGCTGCCGATGCCGGCCGCACCACCAACGGTGGCCAGCCAGGTGGCGGCCAAGCCCGCCATCATCACCGAGACCCGCGATGGCGAAGAGGCGTCCGCTGCGCAGGCACCGGTGAGCAAACCGGCGATCGTGGCCAAGGCCGAGCCGGCGCCCGCAGCGGTCGAGAAGCCGGCCTCCAGGCCGGCGCCCAAGGTGGTGGAGAAAGTCGCAGAGAAGGTGGTAGAGAAGCCGGCAGAGAAGGCCAAGCCGGCCGAAGCCGCCCGCGTGCAGGCTCTGCTGGAGGGCAAGGCCGCTGCCGGCGCCGCCGACAAGAAAGCGTCTGACGCCGCTGGCCGCTTCATCGTGCAGGTCGGCGCCTTCGGCGAGGCCAATGCGGCGCGCGAAGCCCGGCTCAAGGTCGAGAAGCTGGGCCTGAAGACCTATACCCAGGTGATTGAGAGCGCCGAGGGCAAGCGTACGCGGGTGCGCGTGGGGCCGTTCGCCACGCGTGAGGAGGCCGACAAGGTGTCCGGCCGCATTCGCGCCGCGGGCCTGCCGGCCGCCATCCTGACGCTGTGAGCTGCTGATGTTGCTGGGCTGGGTCGATATCGCGATGGCCTGCGTGCTGCTGTTCTCTCTGCTGGCCGGCGTGTGGCGCGGCCTGCTGTTCGAGGTGCTGTCCCTGATGGGTTGGGTGGTGGCCTACTTTGGTTCTCAGCTATTGGCCCCATATATCTCGCACTGGGTGCTGGTGGGCGCCGAGGGGTCGACCCTGCAACAGGTGAGCAGCCTGGTGCTGGCCTTTGTGCTGCTGCTGCTGCTCTGGGGCCTGGGGGCGCGGCTGGTACGCATGCTGGTGCAGGCATCGCCCTTGAGCGCGCTGGACCGCCTGTTGGGTGCCGGTTTTGGTTTGATTCGTGGGCTTTTGATCTGCCTGCTGGCGGTGTTGGTGGTGGGCATGACGCCCGCGGCCCACTCCGCGCAGTGGCAGGATTCGGAGCTGGTTCCGTGGATGCAGGTGGTCTTGCAAGGGCTCAAGCCCGTGCTGCCGCCTAGCATCGTGCAGTACGTCAAATCCTGAGCCACAAGCTCCAAGGGTCTGGCGAGCGAAGTTTGAACAAGGAAGTAGCTTATGTGTGGCATCGTCGGGGTGATTTCCAAGGCGCCGGTCAATCAACTGATCTATGACGCCCTGCTGCTCTTGCAGCACCGCGGCCAGGATGCCGCCGGCATCGTCACCATGCTGGACAACAAGTGCTTCATGCACAAGGCGCGCGGCATGGTGCGCGATGTGTTCCGCACCCGCAATATGCGCGCGCTGCCGGGCAATGTGGGCCTGGGCCAGGTGCGCTACCCGACGGCAGGCAATGCCTACAGCGAAGAAGAGGCCCAGCCCTTCTACGTCAACGCCCCGTTCGGCCTGGTGCTGGTGCACAACGGCAATCTGACCAATGCCACCGCGTTGAAGAAGGAACTGTTCGACGTCGATCGCCGCCACATCAACACCGAGAGCGACTCCGAAGTCCTGCTGAACGTGCTGGCCCATGAGCTGGAAATGGCCGCCCGCGACCTGCCGCTGACGCCGGCTGAGGTGTTCAAGGCGGTGCGCATGGTGCACAAGCGCATCAAGGGCTCGTATGCGGTGATCGCGCTGATCGCAGGCCATGGTCTCTTGGCCTTCCGCGACCCCTTCGGCATCCGCCCGCTGGTGTTCGGCGAATCGGGCACCGGCGACGTGATGGTGGCCAGCGAGAGCGTGGCGCTGGAAGGTACCGGCAACAAGCTGACCCGTGATGTGGCGCCCGGCGAGGCGATCTTCATCGACACCCACGGCCAGATCCATGCCGAGCAGTGCGCCGAGAACCCGAGCCTCAACCCCTGCATGTTCGAGTTCGTCTACCTGGCAAGACCTGACTCCGTGATGGACGGCGTGTCGGTGTACCAGGCGCGGCTGAACATGGGCGAGACCCTGGCCCAGCGCCTGATCTCGACGATGCCGCCCAGCGACATCGACGTCGTGATCCCCATCCCCGAGTCCAGCCGCCCCTCGGCGATGCAGCTGGCGCACAAGATCGGCAAGCCCTACCGCGAGGGCTTTGTGAAGAACCGCTATGTGGGCCGCACCTTCATCATGCCGGGGCAGGGCGTGCGCAAGAAGTCGGTGCGCCAGAAGCTCAACGCGATCGGCCTGGAGTTCAAGAACCGCAATGTGCTGCTGGTCGATGACTCGATCGTGCGCGGCACCACCTCCAAGGAAATCGTGCAGATGGCCCGTGAGGCCGGCGCCCGCAAGGTCTATCTGGCATCGGCCGCGCCGCCGGTGCGCTACCCCAATGTGTATGGCATCGACATGCCGACGCCGACCGAGCTGATCGCCCACAACCGCAGCATCGAAGAGATCCGCGAGTTCATCGGTGCCGATGCCTTGATCTACCAGGATGTGGCAGCGATGAAGCGTGTGGTGGCGGCGCTGAACCCCAAGCTCAATGGTTTCGAGGCTTCCTGCTTCGACGGCGTCTACATCACCGGTGACGTCAGCAAGGAAGATTTCGAGACCATGCGCAGCCAGCGTTCGGCGCAGGGCGGTGAAGAGGAAGAAGGCCCCGGCCGCGGCCGTCTGGCGATACCGAACGCGTCGGAGCACGGCTGATGTCGGAGCCCAAACGGCTGCCCCGGGTGCAGCTCCCTGACGATGTGCGGCCCGACACCCTGGCCGTGCGCGAGGGCATGCCGCGCACGCAATGGGGCGAGAACTCCGAGGCGCTGTTCCTCACCAGCAGCTTTGTGCAGCCCGATGCGGCCACCGCCGCTGCGCGCTTTGCCAATGAGGAAGAGGCCTTCACCTACAGCCGCTTCTCGAATCCCACCGTGATGGCGATGGAGCGCCGACTGGCCGCACTCGAAGGCGTCGAGGCCTGCGTGGGCACAGCCAGTGGCATGGGCGCGATCACACTGCTGGTGATGGGCTTGCTGCGCGCGGGCGACCATATCGTCTGCTCGCGCAGCGTGTTCGGTTCGACGATCAAGCTGCTGCAGACCGAGTTCGGCAAGTTCGGCGTCGAGACCACCTTTGTCTCGCAGACCGACCAGGCCGAATGGCGCGCGGCGATCAAGCCGAACACCCGGCTGTTCTTCGCCGAGACGCCGACCAATCCGCTGACCGACATCTGCGATATCCGCGCCTTGGCCGACATCGCCCATGGCGCCGGCGCCTTGCTGGCCGTGGACAACTGCTTCTGCTCGCCGGCCTTGCAGCAACCGGCCCAGCTAGGGGCGGACTTCATCATCCACTCGGGCACCAAATACCTGGACGGCCAGGGCCGCGTGATTGCCGGCGCGCTGTGCGGCTCGGCCAAATGGATCGAGGGCACGTTTGTGCCGGTGATGCGCAGCATGGGCATCTCGCTGTCGCCGTTCAATGCCTGGGTGGTGCTGAAGGGCATGGAGACTCTGTCGATTCGCATGCGCGCGCAAAGCGAGCGGGCCCTGGCCTTGGCTGAATGGCTGGAACTGCAGCCGCTGGTCGAGCGCGTGTTCTACCCGGGCCTGAAGTCGCACCCGCAGCATGAACTGGCGATGCGCCAGCAGTCGGGCCTCGGCGGCGCCGTGCTGTCCTTCATCGTCAAGGGGCAGGAGCAGGGCGGGCCGACGATGGCGCGCCAGCATGCCTTCCATGTGATCGACCAGACGCAGGTCTGCTCCATCACCGCCAATCTGGGCGACACCAAGACCACCATCACCCATCCGGCCAGCACCTCGCATGGCCGCCTCAGCGAAGAACAGCGCCTGGCCGCAGGCATCACGCAGGGCCTGATCCGCGTGGCCGTGGGCCTGGACGATGTACTCGATATCCAGGCCGACCTCGCGCGCGGCCTGAACACACTATGACCCGAAAAATTCGCACCCGCATTGCCCCGTCTCCCACCGGCTTTCTGCACCTGGGCACGGCCCGCACGGCGCTGTACTCCTGGGCCTATGCCCGCCACTACGGCGGCGAGTTCGTCTTGCGCATCGAAGACACCGACGTCGCCCGCTCGACCCAGGACTCGGTGGACCAGATCCTGGCCGCAATGAAGTGGCTGGGCCTGGACTACGACGAGGGCCCGATCTACCAGATGCAGCGCCTGGACCGCTACAACGCCGTCATCGAGCAGATGATTGCTGCGGGCACGGCCTACTGCTGCTACTGCACGCCCGAGGAGCTGGAGGCGATGAAGGCCGGTCAGGAGTCGCGCGGCGAGAAGCGCCGCTATGACGGCACCTGGCGTCCCGAGCCTGGCAAGCAGCTGCCTGCAGTGCCCGAGGGTGTCAAGCCGGTGGTGCGCTTCAAGAATCCGCTCGACGGCGACGTGAGCTGGGACGATCTGGTCAAGGGCAGCATCACCATCAACAACCGCGAGATCGACGACCTGATCATCGTGCGGCCCGATGGCATCCCGACCTACAACTTCTGCGTCGTCGTTGACGACTGGGACATGAACATCAGCCATGTCTTCCGTGGCGACGAGCATGTCAACAACACGCCCTGGCAGATCAATATCTTCAATGCGCTGGGTGCGCCGCTGCCGCTGTTCGGTCATGTGCCGGTGATTCTTGGCGACGATGGGCAGAAGCTGTCCAAGCGCCGTGGTGCGGTCAGTGTCACCGCCTACGAAGAGGGCGGCTATCTGCCCGAGGCGATGCTGAACTATCTGTCGCGCCTGGGCTGGAGCCACGGCGACGACGAGCTGTTCTCGCGCGAGCAACTGGTGCAGTGGTTCGACGGCAAGCATCTGTCCAAGAGCCCCGCGCAATGGGACCCGGCCAAGCTGTCCTGGGTCAACGCCAGCTATATGAAGCTGGCCAGCGACGAGCGCCTGGCCCGCCTGGTGCTGCCACATCTGGCCAAGCTGGGCATAGCGACTCAGGCCGATGCCTTGCTGGAGCAACGAGTGGCCCTGTTCAAGGACCGCTGCGCAACCCTGGTCGAACTGGCCGATTGGCTGAAGAGCTATTTCCAACCGGTGCAGGCCGCCGAAGCCGAACTGGCCCAGCATGTCACCGAGGCGATCCGTCCGGCGGTGGCGGCACTGGCCGACAAGCTGGAGTCACTTGCGGTTTGGGACAAGGCAGCCGTGCAGGGCGCGATCAAGGAAGTCATCACCGCCCAGGGCATCAAGATGCCGCAGTTGGCTGTTCCGGTGCGCGTGCTGGTCTGCGGTCGTGCGCAAACGCCATCGCTCGATGCGGTGCTGGCCCTGTTCGAGCAAAAAGTTGTCGTCGAGCGCTTGCGCGCTCTTTGAAAACCGTCATATAATCATTGTCTCGCTTGAACAGCGCGACACTCATAGAGTGAAATTCCAGAGGTAACTCAGGAATGAATTCGACGGGGGTATAGCTCAGCTGGGAGAGCGCTTGCATGGCATGCAAGAGGTCAGCGGTTCGATCCCGCTTACCTCCACCAACTTCTCGAAAGAGAATGCGGCGGCGCGATGTTCAAGACGGTGAAGGATTTGTCCCCTTCGTCTAGAGGCCTAGGACACCACCCTTTCACGGTGGCTACAGGGGTTCGAATCCCCTAGGGGACGCCAAATTTGCCGGTATAATGCAGGCGAGTATGGAAACGAGTTTGGCAAAACTCGGCAGAGTAATCTGTGAATATTGCCACCACGCGGAGTGGTAGTTCAGTTGGTTAGAATACCGGCCTGTCACGCCGGGGGTCGCGGGTTCGAGTCCCGTCCACTCCGCCAAGTTTATCGTGCAGCATGGCTTGCCATGATGTGCAACGAATAAGCGACCTGAGGGTCGCTTGTTTTTTGGTTGTCTTGCCTGAACGGCACGGCTGCTCGACGAGAACAAAAATTCTCCGGGGGTATAGCTCAGCTGGGAGAGCGCTTGCATGGCATGCAAGAGGTCAGCGGTTCGATCCCGCTTACCTCCACCACCCATCTTCGGATGTGTGGATTTGCGGCGGCCGGTTCGGGTTTGATATTGAATACTGATATTGAAAAATATCTGCGCTGGTTTGAAAGAGATTTGTCCCCTTCGTCTAGAGGCCTAGGACACCACCCTTTCACGGTGGCTACAGGGGTTCGAATCCCCTAGGGGACGCCAGATTCGCCGATATCATGTCGGTGAGTATGGGAGCGAGTTTGGCAAGACTCGGCAGAGTAATCTGTGAATATTGCCACCACGCGGAGTGGTAGTTCAGTTGGTTAGAATACCGGCCTGTCACGCCGGGGGTCGCGGGTTCGAGTCCCGTCCACTCCGCCAAGTATCAAGAAAAAAGCCCCAGCAATATCAGTTGCTGGGGCTTTTTGCTTTTGGCGCTCGGTGACCACGCTTGCCGCTTCAGATCTGACCGTACAGTGCCTTGCGCTGCGGTGTGTAGTGCCACCAGGGCGCTGCCGGCGCGCCGCGCATGAAGTCGGTGGCGGCCATGAAGGTGTCAAGCACGCAGGGGTCATGTCTTGCCCCAGTCACCGCACACAACTCCTGGTACAGCACGAAGGCATCGCGGCCGTTCAGCTCCCGCGGATGCTTGATGCCTATCAGCCGCAGATCATTGGCCAGCGACGGCCCGATGTTGGGAATGTGCTCGAGTTCATGGCACTCGCTGGCTTCGGTGGCTTTCATGACTTTCATCAGACCTTGGCGCCTCTCACATCAACATATTGCTGCGTATCAAGCCGACGGCGAGGCCCTCGATCTCGAAGTCATCGACGCCGGCCTGCACGATGATGGGCTCGAAGTCGGCGTTCTCGGGTCGCAGCTCTATCGTGTTGCGGGTCTTGTGGAAGCGCTTCACAGTGACCTCGTCGCCGAGGCGGGCGACGATGACCTGGCCATTCTTGGCCTCGCGCGTTTTTTGCACGGCCAGCAGGTCGCCGTCCATGATGCCGATGTCGCGCATGCTCATGCCCTTGACCTTCAGCAGGAAGTCGGGCTTGCGGGCAAACATGCTGGCCTCGACCACATAGGTCTGATCGATATGCTCTTGCGCCAGGATGGGGCTGCCGGCGGCGACGCGGCCGACCAGGGGCAGGGTCAGCTGAGCAAAGCCGGGCAGGGGCATAGAAAACTGGCGGCCGCGGGCCTCATTGAGCGCACGCAGCGTGTCGGACTTCAGTCGGATGCCGCGCGAGGTGCCGCCGACCAGTTCGATCGCACCCTTGCGGGCCAATGCCTGCAAATGCTCTTCGGCGGCATTGGCCGATTTGAAGCCGAGTTCGGTGGCGATCTCGGCACGGGTGGGTGGTGAGCCGGTGCGTTCGATAGCGCTTTGCACCAGATCCAGGATCTGCTGCTGACGGGCGGTGAGTTTGGGGCTGTCGTCCACGGGCACCTCTTCGCTTTGTGGCGGGCAGCCGGGCACAATGCTCACAGGCTGACTGACATTTTGTCCAGTAGCTGTATTTTCATCCAGCTCATTCAAAAATGCAAAGAACTTCTCAGACCCTTGTGATCCTGGGCACCGGCGGCACGATTGCCGGCCAGTCGGTGGACGCGTCCGACAACGTCGGCTACACCGCCGGGCAGATCGGCGTGGCGCAACTGGTGACCGCTGTGCCGGCGCTGGCCGGCTTGCCGCTGGAAAGCGAGCAGGTGGCCCAGCTGGACAGCAAGGACATGGACCACGCCACCTGGCAGCAGCTGGCGCAGCGCCTGGCCCATCACCTGGCGCGGCCCGAGGTGGCCGGGGTGGTCATCACTCACGGTACCGACACGCTTGAGGAGACGGCCTACTTTTTGCACCGCGTGCTGGCGCCGGTCAAACCCGTGGTGCTGACCGCCGCCATGCGCCCGGCCACGGCCTTGATGGCCGATGGCCCTCAGAATCTGCTCGATGCCGTGCGTGTGGCTGGCGCGCCGGGCGCGAGTGGCGTGGTAGTGGCCTTGGCCGGCGCTGTGCACGGGGCGGCCGATATCCGCAAGGCCCACAGCTACCGCATCGATGCCTTCAACTCGGGCGACGCGGGGCCGCTGGCCTTGATAGAGGAGGGGCGGCTGCGCCTGCTGCGGCCATGGCCGCAGGGGGAGGCCCTGGGGCTGGCGCGCATTGCCGCCGAGCCGGCGACCTGGCCGCGCGTCGAGCTGGTGTTCAGCCATGCGGGCGCCGACGGAGCGCTGGTGCCGGCCTTGCAGGCCCTGGGCGTGCAAGGCATCGTTGTGGCGGCCACCGGCAATGGCACGGTCAACCAACGGCTGGAGCTTGCGCTGCGGGCCGCCGGTCAGGCCGGCGTGCGGGTGTTGCGCGCCACACGCTGCGCACAGGGCGCCATCATCGGCGAGGCCGAGGGCGGCTTGCCGTCGGCCGGCAGTTTGACGCCGGTGCAGGCCCGCGTGGAACTGCTGCTGGAACTGCTGCCGCACTGACGACAAAAATCCCCGGCCCACCCAGGCGCCGGGGACAAAGGCAAACACATCAGGCAAGCACGTCGGCGCGGTGTCCGCGCCGCTACTTCAGGCGGCCTTGCGACGGCGCGCCACGGCGGCCAGCACGGCCAGACCACCCAGCATCAGCGCATAGCTCTCGGGCTCAGGCACGGCCGAGATGTTCTGCTTGACCAGGTCGTTGCCATCGAAGGCAAAGACATAGAACTGGTTGTCGTACTGGCTGCTCAGCTTGGAGCCATTGGGCGTCACGGCGCCCAGGAAGTCATTGTCATTGGCCAGGTAGAGCGTGTGCTTGAGCACGCCGCCGACCATCACGTCGTCACCAAAGGCGATGCCTTCGAGCTTGGACGGGATCAGCGCGTCGCTGATGCCCTTGGCGTTCAGCACGGCCTTGATGTCGAGGAACAGGCTGCCCTTGACGGCCACACCGGGCTGGGTGCGCAGGTCGGCAATGCCGGAGACTTCGGTGGCGCCGCTCAGGTCCAGGGTGTAGAGCTGCTTGACGGCCGCCTTCGAGCCGGGCGAGCCGTCGCCCAGGCCCTTGCCGTCGCGCTCCAGCACGACGAACTGGTGGTCGTTCAGCGCCAGCAGCTCGCTGCTGTTGTAGTTCTTGCCACCGATGGCATTGTCGTAGGCGTACTGCGTCACGGCGCCCGAGGCGATGTCGATCTTGACGATGCGGTTGTAGCGGCCGCCGTCGCCACCGTCCTGGCCCAGCGGGCTTTGCATGAAGCCGACCAGGGTCTTGCCGTCGGGCGTGATGGCCAGGCCTTCCATGCCCTTGTTGGTGATGCGGCCGTTGGCCGTGTTGGCGCTGATCTCGACATCCTTGCTGGAGCTCAGCGTGCTGATGGCGAAGGTATCGGGCAGGGCGTAGCTGCGCAGGCGCTGGCCGGTGGCGCGGTCGAACTGGTAGACGTAGGGGCCGTACTCATCGGCGATGAACACGCTCTTGCCGTCGTTGGAGACGCGGATGGCTTCCGTGTCGATGCGGGCATTGGCCGGGTTGGTCGACAGGCCTGCGGCAAAATTGTCCGAGCGGCCGGAGAAATACTGCTTGGCATTGCCTGCCACCGACGCGCCGCTGACCAGACCGTTCACCGTGGGCGCCACCGCGCCATAGTTCAGCGCCGTGGCGCTGGAGAGCAGTGTGGTGGCTTTCAGCGTCGGCGTCAGCGTGAAGGGCAGGGCGCCACCGCTGGCCTTCAGATCCAGCGTGAGGGTGTGAAAGCGGGCGATGTAGGAGGTGGTGTCATCGACAGCCGAGTTCCAGGCACTGGCGTTGGGGCCGCGGTCCGGCAGGGCCAGGAAGGTGTTGCCACCGGCCCAGGCCAGGCCCGAACCCATGCCACCGAGCAGGTTGGCCGCGGCGCCGTTTTCAAGCGTGTAATTCAGGCCCGACAGATCGGAAAACGCACCCGACAGGCTGCCGGTGGCGATCAGATCGATGGCGGCATGGGCGTGCGGCACGCTGGCGGCAAAGGCGGTGGCGAGCAGCAGGCTCGGCAGACGAGGGCGAATAGACATGAAAAGCTCCAGGCTGGGAAATCCAGCCGTGGAGCTTCGCCTCGGGGTGTGACCTGCGTGTGACATCCGTCACGAACAGGCCGTTACCGGACAAGAATCAGACGATGTTCAGTGCCACGTCGATATTGCCGCGGGTGGCGTTCGAGTACGGGCAGACCTGATGGGCGGCATGCACCAGTTGCTCGGCCGTGGCGCGGTCCAGGCCGGGGATGCTGATGTTCAAGGCCACCTGAATGCCGAAGCCGGCGGGGATGGGGCCGATGCTGACATCCGCGGCGATCGAGGTGTCTGCCGGCAGCGCAACCTTCATCTTGCCGGCCACGACCTTCATCGCACCGATGAAGCAGGCCGAGTAGCCGGCGGCGAACAGCTGCTCGGGGTTGGTGCCGGGGCCGCCGGCGCCGCCCAGTTCCTTGGGCGTGCTGAGGGTCAGGTCAAGCACGCCATCCGACGAGCGGGAAGTGCCTTCGCGGCCGCCGGTGGAAGTGGCGTGGGCGGTGTACAGAACTTTGTCGAGAGCCATGGTGGTTTCCTTCAAATGAGCGCGGATAGCGCAGGGTTGGGAGTGAGAACGTCGTTGTTCAGGCGGCCTGCTGACCCTTTTGCAACTGGTCGCGCAGGCGGCTCAGGCGTTGGGTCAGGTCGGTCAATTCGGTCAGCGAGCAGGCGGTGGCGCAGGCCAGCTGCTCGGGGATGTTCCTGGCGGCAGCCTTGAGCTCGCGGCCGCTGGCAGTGAGCCGCAGCTCGACGCGGCGCTCGTCGCCCTGGGCGCGTTGCCGGGTCAGCCAGCCGGCCGTTTCCATGCGCTTGAGCAGGGGCGTCAGCGTGCCCGAGTCCAGGTGCAGGCGCTCGCCCAGGGCCGAGACGCCCAGGCCATCGTCCTGCCACAGCACCATCAGCACCAGGTATTGCGGATAGGTCAGGCCCAGCGGCTCCAGCAGCGGCTTGTAGAGCTTGGTCATCGCCAGCGAGGACGAGTACAGCGCGAAGCACAGTTGCACATCCAGCGTCTGCCAGTCCGCTGCGGGTGCTGCCTGCTTGATGGGGGTTGCATTGCGTGCCATGGGATGAATGGTGGCACGCAATTAGATTGCGAGCAATCTAATTGGCAAAAAACATCACCCGCGGCGGGGTGATGTGGGGGCGGCCGGCTGAGAGCCATGGCCTGGAGTAAGCGCGCCGGGGCGCGCCCGCGGCTACAGCGCAGCAGCGGTCGTCAATGCCTCGATCTCTTCGTTCAGCTCCAGCCAGCGGGCTTCCAGGGTCTCGACTTCCTCGTTGACCTGCTTCAGCCGCCGGCCGCGCTCGGCCATCTGCGGCGGGGTCAGCGCCCGGGAGGCCAGGGCCACTTCGAGCTGGCTGCGTTCGGTGGCCAGCGCAGCCATCTGCTGGTCCAGCCGTTCGACCTCCTTGCGCAGCGGGCGGGTGGCCTCGGTCAGGCGCTTCTTGGCCTGGGCCTGGGCCTTGCGGTCGCCATGCTTGTCGTTGGAGGACTTGGCGCCCACAACTGCGGCCCGAACCGGGCGTGCTGCTTCCTTTTGCGCGCGGGCCATCTCGCGCGAGGTTTCGAGCAACCACTTCTGGTAATCGTCGAGGTCGCCGTCGAACGGCTCGACCTTGCCGTCGGCCACCAGCCAGAACTCGTCGCAGACCTCTCGCAGCAGCGCGCGATCGTGGCTGACCAGCATCACCGTGCCTTCGAACTCGTTCAGCGCCATCGACAACGCCTCGCGGGTGGTCAAATCCAGATGGTTGGTGGGCTCGTCCAGCAGCAGCAGGTTGGGGCGCTGCCAGACCAGCATGGCCAGCACCAGCCGTGCCTTCTCGCCACCCGACAGCGAGCCGACCTCCTGGCTGACCATGTCGCCGATGAAGCGGAAGCGCCCGAGGAAGTCGCGCAACTCCTGCTCGCGGGCCTGCGGGCTGACCTCCTTGGCCAGGCGGATCATGTGCTGCAGCGGGCCTTCTTCCAGGCGCAGCACATCCAGCTCCTGCTGGGCAAAGTAGCCGATAGACAGGCCCTTACCCTCGGTGATTTCGCCGCCCAGCGCCTTCTGCATCCGTGCGACCGTCTTCACCAGGGTGGACTTGCCCTGGCCGTTGGCGCCCAGGATGCCGATGCGCTGGCCGGCCAGCACCGAGCGGCTGATATGGCGCACGATGATGTTGTCGCGCCCTTCAATCTGATACCCGCAGGCCACGTCATCCAAGGTCAGCATCGGATTGGGCAGGCTTTGCGGCTCGCGGAACTCGAATTCGAAGTCGGCGGAGGTCAGCACCGGGCCCAGCTTCTCCATGCGCTCCAGCGCCTTGACGCGGCTCTGCGCCTGCTTGGCCTTGCTGGCCTTGGCCTTGAAGCGGTCGATGAACTTCTGCAGATGCGCCATGCGCTCCTGCTGCTTCTCGTAGGAGGCCTGGGCCTGGACCATGCGCTCGGCGCGCATCATCTCGAAGGCCGTGTAGTTGCCGGTGTAGCGGGTCAGCTTGGACTCGTCCAGGTGCAGCGTCACGCGGGTGATCGCGTCGAGGAATTCGCGGTCGTGGCTGATGACGATCATCGTGCCTTCGTAGCGCTGCAGCCAGGCTTCCAGCCAGACCAGGGCGTCCAAGTCCAAGTGGTTGGTGGGCTCATCGAGCAGCATCAGATCGGCCGGGCACATCAGCGCGCGGGCCAGCTGCAAACGCATGCGCCAGCCGCCGGAAAAACTGTTCACCGGCGCATCGACCTGCTCGCCACGGAAACCCAGGCCCATCAGCAGGGCCTGCGCGCGGGAGCGGGCGTCGAAGCTGCCGGCGTCGGTCAGATGCATATGGGCTTCGGCGATCGCATGACCGTCGCCGCTGGCCTCGGCCGCGACCAGATCGGCCTCGGCGGCGGCCAGGCGCACATCGCCCTGCAGCACGTAGTCGGTGGCCGAGTCCTCGGTCTCGGGCATGGACTGGGCGACCTCGCCGACCGTCCATTGCTTGGGGATGTCGGCATCGCCCAGATCGCTTTGCAGGCGGTGGGTCAGCAGCGCGAACAGGCTGGACTTGCCGGCGCCGTTGCGGCCGACCAAGCCTATCTTCTCGCCCGGCTGCAGGGTCACGCTGGCATCGTCCAGCACAACCTTGGTGCCGCGGCGCAGGGTGACGTTCTTCAAAGTAATCATGACTGCAACAAAGCCTCTCGTGTCACCAGCAAGACCTGGTCATCGCCAGCGCTGGTTTCCAACCAAACAACATCCAAACCCGGAAAGGCCTGCTCGAAAAATTCGCGTTCATTGCCGATCTCCAGCACCAGCACGGCGTGTTCGCTCATGCAGCGTGGCGCGTCGGCCAACAACTGGCGGACAAAGTCCATGCCATCGGCGCCCCCGGCCAGCGCCAGTTCGGGCTCGGCCCGGTACTCGGCCGGCAGCTTGTCCATCGACTGCGCATTGACGTAGGGCGGGTTGCACAGGATGAGGTCCCAGGGTCCTGGCACGGCCTTCAGGCCATCGCTCTGGACCAGCGTGATCTGCTCTTGCAAGGCATGCCGATCGACGTTGATGCGGGCCACGGCCAGCGCGTCGGGGGACAGGTCTGCACCGGTGACCTGGGTGTCGGGCCAGGCCATCGCGGCCAGCACGGCCAGGGAGCCATTGCCGGTGCACAGATCCAGAATCTTGCGGGTGTCTTCGCCCAGCCAGGCATCGAAAGTGCCTTCGGCAATCAGCTCTGCGATGAAGCTGCGTGGCACGATGGCCCGCTCATCGACGTAGAAGGGCACGCCCTGCAGCCAGGCTTCCTGGGTCAGGTAGGCGGCGGGCTTGCGCGTGGCGATGCGCTGCTCGACAAGCGCTTCAATCTGCGCCTGCTCATCGCCGGAGAGCTCGCGCTCGGCATGCTCGTCGAGCTCGTCCAGCGGCAGGCCCAGGCGCCACAGCAGCAGCCAGGCGGCCTCGTCGAAGGCATTGGACGTGCCATGGCCAAACGAAACGCCCGCCTGGGTCAGGCGGGCGGCGTGGGCCTCAATGCAGTGAATCAGTTTCAAGATATCAAGGTTTCCAGCGTGCGTCGGTACACATTCTTCAGCGGCTCGATCGCGGCCACCTCCACATGCTCGTCGATCTTGTGGATGGTGGCGTTGCGCGGGCCGAACTCGACCACCTGCTTGCAGATCTTGGCGATGAAGCGGCCGTCCGAGGTGCCGCCGGTGGTGGACAGCACCGGCGTCTTGCCGGTTTCGGCCTGGATCGCTCCGCTCAGCGCCTCGCTCAAGCTGCCTACCGGCGTCAGGAATGGTTCGCCGCCCAGTATCCAGCTCAGGTCGTACTCGAGGCCATGCTTGTCGAGCAGCGCCGTGACGCGCTGCTTCAGGGTGTCAGGTGTTGACTCGGTCGAGAAGCGGAAATTGAAATCCACCACCATCTCGCCCGGGATCACATTGCCGACGCCGGTGCCGGCATGGACGTTGGAGATCTGCCAGGTGGTTGGCGGGAAGTAGCTATTGCCCTCGTCCCAGGTCGTGGCGGCCAGCTCGGCCAGGGCGGCCGCGCCCTGGTGCACCGGGTTGCGCGCCAGGTGAGGGTAGGCCACATGGCCCTGTATGCCCTTGACCGTCAGCTTGCCCGTCAGCGAGCCGCGCCGGCCGTTCTTGATCATGTCGCCGAGCACATCGACCGAGGTCGGCTCGCCGACGATGCAGTAGTCCAGCCGCTGGCCGCGCTCGCGCAGCTTGTGGCAGACGACAACGGTGCCGTCCAGCGCCGGGCCTTCCTCGTCGCTGGTCAGCAGGAAGGCGACGCTGCCCTGGTGATCGGGGTGCTGGGCCACGAACTCTTCGGCGGCGACGACCATGGCCGCGACCGAGGTCTTCATGTCGGCAGCGCCGCGGCCGTAGAGCTGGCCATTGCGGTGCGTGGGCACAAAGGGGTCGCTGGACCAGGCCGTCAGCGCGCCGGTGGGCACGACGTCGGTATGGCCGGCGAACACCAGCACGGCGCCATCGGCGGCGCGGCCCGGTTTGATCGCCCACAGATTGCTGACGCGGAAGTTGTCGGGCCCGCTGTCGATGCGCTCAAGCTGGAAGCCGGCAGCGGCCAGGCGCTCGCCGATCAGATCCAGGCAGCCGGCATCGTTCGGCGTCAGCGACGGGCGCGCCAACAGCGCTTCAACAAGACTCAGGGTATCGGACATGGGGCTTCAGTTCTGGGTCAGTGGTGCGTGGCTGCTGTCGGTGCGTACGTCCAGCATGATTTCGGTGAAGCTGGCGCCATCGGACGCTGCTTCTTCCTTCTTCGGCGCCTGCTTGGTGGCCGGCGACACATCGTTCTGCAGCCGCCACAAGAGATTGGTCGGCGAGTCGGCAAAGGCCAGGCCCTCGTCGCGGGTGATGGTGCCGTCGGTGATCAGGCGGGCGAAGTGCTCTTCAAAGGTCTGCGAGCCCTCGGCGATGGACTTGGTCATCGCCTCCTTGATGCCGCTGAAATCGCCCAGCTCGATCAGCTCCGAGATCAGCTTGGTGTTCTGCAGCACCTCGACCACCGGCACCCGGCCGCCGGCGGTGGCACGCACCAGGCGCTGCGAGACCACGGCCTTCAGGCCGGCCGAGAGGTCGTTCAGCAGCGCCGCCCGCGACTCGGTGGGGTAGAAGGACAGGATGCGGTTCAGCGCGTGGTAGCTGTTGTTGCCGTGCATCGTGGCCATCACCAGATGGCCCGACAGCGAATAGGAAATCGCCGCCGTCATCGTCTCGCGGTCGCGGATCTCGCCTATCAGTATGCAGTCGGGCGACTGGCGCAGGGCATTGCGCAGCGCGACCTGCAGCGACACGGTGTCGCGGCCGATCTCGCGCTGGTTGACGACCGAGCGCTTGTTGGTGAACAGGTACTCGACCGGGTCCTCGATGGTCAGGATGTGGCCCGACATATTCTGGTTGCGCTGCTCCAGCATCGCCGCCAGGGTGGTCGATTTGCCGGTGCCGGTGGCGCCCACCATCAGTATCAGGCCGCGCTTTTCCAGCACCATCTTGCCCAGCGAGGCCGGCAGGTTCAGGCTGTCCAGCGAGGGGATGTTGTGCGGGATGTGGCGGAACACCGCCGCGATGCTGCCGCGCTGCTTGAAGCCCGAGAGCCGGAAGCTGCCGACCTTGGAGACCGACACCGCCATGTTCAGCTCGCCGGTGCTTTCCAGCTCGGCGATCTCGCCCTCGCTAAGCACCTCGGCGATCAGCTGCTTGGGCTGGGCCGGCGTCAGCAGCTGATCGGACAGCTGCAGCACCTGGCCGTTGATGCGTATCAGCACCGGCATATTGGCGGACAGATAGACGTCGGACGCGCCCTTGTCTGCCATCAGACGCAGGATCCGTTCCATGTTTCCGCTCATACCGATGCCTCCCTGGCTTTCAGTCGATCAGGCGCGCAGCAAGTCGTTGATGCTGGTCTTGGCGCGCGTCTGTGCATCGACGCGCTTGACGATCACCGCGCAATACAGGCTGTGGCTGCCATCGCTGCTCGGCAGCGAGCCGCTGACGACGACCGAGCCCGAGGGGATGCGGCCATAGGTGATCTCGCCGGTGGCGCGGTCATAGATCTTGGTGCTCTGGCTGATGTAGACACCCATCGAGATGACCGAGTTTTCTTCGACGATCACGCCCTCGACGACTTCGGAGCGGGCGCCGACGAAGCAGTTGTCTTCGATGATGGTCGGGCTGGCCTGCAGGGGCTCGAGCACGCCACCGATGCCGACGCCGCCGGACAGGTGCACGTTCTTGCCGATCTGCGCGCAGGAGCCGACAGTGGCCCAGGTGTCGACCATGGTGTTTTCATCGACGTAGGCGCCGATGTTGACGTAGGACGGCATCAGCACGACGTTCTTGCCGATGAAGCTGCCGCGGCGGGCCACGGCCGGCGGCACCACGCGCACGCCGGTGGCGCGCATTTCCTGCTCGCTCAGGTGGGCGAACTTGGTCTGCACCTTATCGAAGAAGCCCAGGTCGCCGGCGCGCATCAGCTGGTTGTCCTTGAGGCGGAAGCTCAGCAGCACGGCCTTCTTGACCCACTCGTTGACCGTCCACTGGCCCACGCCCTGGCGCTCGGCCACGCGGATGCGGCCGGCGTTCAGGTCTGCGATCACATGCTCGACGGCCTCGGCGACTTCGGGCGCGGAGGCGGCGCTGATCTGGGCACGGCCTTCCCAGGCGAGGTTGATGATGTCTTGCAGCTGTTGTGTCATGGTGGAGAAACTCGCAGAGGAAAGAGAAGAAATCGGTGGGTCAGAGACTGCGTCGGTAATCGGCAGCGAAGGCGACGATGCGTTGCGCCGCCTCCAGGCATTCGGCCTGTTCGGCCACCAGGGCCAGGCGCACACGGCCCGCTCCCGGATTCACGCCATGGGCTTCGCGCGCCAACAGGCTGCCGGGCAGCACGGTGACATTGTATTGAGCCAGCAACTGAAGCGCGAACGCGACATCGTCGCCCCCGGGCACGCCGCACCACAGATAAAACCCTGCGTCGGGCAGGGCGACGTCCAGCACTTCGGCGAGCATCGGCGTGATCTTGGCGAACTTGGCGCGGTACTGCTCGCGGTTGGCCACCACATGGGCCTCGTCGTCCCAGGCCGCAAGACTTGCCGCCTGCACGATGGGGCTCATCGCGCTGCCGTGGTAAGTGCGGTAGAGCAGGAACTGCTTGATCACCCTGGCGTCGCCGGCCACAAAGCCCGAGCGCATGCCGGGCACATTGGAGCGCTTCGAAAGACTCGTGAAGGCGATCAGATTGCGAAAATCACTGCGGCCCAGCTTGACCGCGGCCTCGAGCCCGCCCAGCGGCGGCTCATCGCGGAAGTAGATTTCCGAATAACACTCGTCGCTGGCGATGACGAAACCGTGGCGGTCGCTCAGATCGAACAGCATCTGCCACTCTTCGAGCGGCATCACCGCGCCGGTCGGGTTGCCAGGCGAGCAGACGTAGAGCAGCTGGGTCTTGGCCCAGGTGGCTTCGTCGATTTCGGCCCAGTTGGCGGCGAAGTTGCGCTTCGGGTCGCTGTTGGCAAAGGCCACCTGCGCGCCGGCCAGCAGCGCCGCGCCCTCGTAGATTTGATAGAACGGGTTGGGGCAGACCACGGTGGCGCCGGGGCGTGTCGGATCGATGACCGTCTGTGCCAGCGCGAACAGGGCCTCACGCGAACCAATGACTGGCAGCACCTGGGTCGCGGCATCGACATCAATCGCGTAGCGGCGCTTCAGCCAGGCGCTGATGGAGGCGCGCAGGCCAGGATCACCGGCGGTGGCCGGATAGCCCGACAGGCCCTTGAGATTGGCCAGCAGGGCCTGTTCGATCAGCGCCGGCGCCGGGTGCTTGGGCTCGCCTATGCCCAGGCTGATGGGCGTGTAGGCCGGGTTGGGCGTGACGCCTTTCTGCAGCGCGCGCAGGCGCTCGAAGGGGTAGGGGTGGAGCTTGTCCAGCAGCGGGTTGTGAGGGGCCTGAGCGTTCATATCGGGGATCATAGCCAGCCGGTGCAGGCCGGCTGGGCACAGCGGCAGGCCAACCGGCCTTCGTGGTGGGTGGCGCCGTAGCCGACGGTGATCTCGTCACCGGGGGCCAGCGGGCGCAGGGCGAAGAATTCGATCTGCCCGTCCTGCACCGCGATGCGTGCGTTGGGCGAACAGGAGTGATTGGTGAAGCGCATCGGGTCGCTGCTGCGGCTGGCATCGATGGCGCGGCTGCTGGAGAGCTCGACCAGCATGATGCGCTGCAGCCCCTGGGCACGGCGCCGCGCCTCGGCCACGGTGATGGCCTCGCCGGTCAGCTCACCGAGCTTGGCGCCGGCCGGCACCGGCTCGTCGGCGAACACGCCAAAGCCATCGATGCGGCTGCGCCGCACGTTGACGGCAACGAGTTGATGGATGGGGCTGAACGCAAGCGCCAATCCGCTTTACCGCAACAGGCCGGATTCGGCGCCGTGCACCGGCAGGTCCACGCGCGGCGCGGGCTTCCAGCCCTTCTTGGCCTGCTCCACCACCACATTGGTGTAGATGCCGCCGCGCACAAACCATTTGGCCGTGATGCGGATGAAGCGCGGGTTCGTGACCTTGATGATGTCGTCCATGATGGTGTTGGTCACCTTTTCATGGAAAGCACCCTCGTCGCGGTAGCTCCACATATACATCTTCAGGCTCTTCAGCTCGACGCAGTGCTTGTCGGCAATCATGTCGATGGTGAAGTGGGCGAAGTCGGGCTGGCCGGTCAGCGGGCAGTGGCAGGTGAACTCGGGAATCTGGAACTGGATCACGTAGTCGCGTTCCGGGGCCGGGTTCGGAAACACGTGCAACTCTTTGCTCGGACGCGAGGGCGGGTTGGGCGGCATCTCACGCTGTTTGGGAGCTGCTTTTGTCGGTGTTTTGGCCATGATGAGGTGATGCTGGCGCAGGCGCCGAGGTGCAAAACCTCGATGGTATCATCCAGGCCATTCAAAGCGCCTTGTCCGGGCGCTTTTCTTCAGGAAAATCAACGGCTTAGATGGTTTCAAGGCACTCGCGTCCATGCGTCTGAATTCGATCAAGCTTTCGGGTTTCAAGAGTTTTGCCGAGCCCACCAACTTCCAGCTGCCCGGGCAGCTGGTCGGCGTGGTGGGTCCGAACGGCTGCGGCAAGTCCAACATCATGGATGCCGTGCGCTGGGTGCTGGGCGAATCGAAAGCGTCCGAGCTGCGCGGCGAGTCGATGCAGGACGTGATCTTCAATGGCTCGGGCCTGCGCAAGCCGGCCAGCCGCGCCAGCGTCGAGCTGGTCTTCAGCAACGAAGACGCCCGGGCCGGCGGCCAGTGGAACCAGTTCACCGAGATCGCGGTGAAGCGCGTGCTGACCCGTGACGGCACCAGCAGCTACTTCATCAACAACCAGCCGGTGCGCCGCCGCGATGTGCAGGATGTGTTCCTGGGCACGGGCCTCGGCCCACGCGCCTACGCCATCATCGGCCAGGGCACGATCAGCCGCATCATCGAGAGCAAGCCCGAAGAGCTGCGCATGTTCCTCGAAGAGGCTGCGGGCGTCTCGAAGTACAAGGAGCGCCGCCGCGAGACCGAGAACCGGCTGCGCGACACGCGCGAGAACCTGACCCGCGTCGAAGACATTCTGCGCGAGCTGAACAACAACCTCGACAAGCTGGAGAAGCAGGCCGAGGTGGCCGCCACCTACCGTGGCCTGCAGGATTCGGGCACCCTGAAGCTGCACCAGCTGTGGTTCCTGAAGCACCGCGATGCCTCGGGCGAGCAGGAGCGGGTCAAGAAGGAAGCATCCGAGGCCACCATCGCGCTGGAGGCCCGCCTGGCCGAGCTGCGCCATGTCGAGGCCGAGCTGGAAACGGTGCGCCAGGCCCACTACGCCGCCGGCGACGAGCTGCACGCCGCCCAGGGCCGCATGGCCGAGGCCGCGCTGGAGGTCAGCCGGCTGGAGGAGCGCATACGCTACGTCGTCGAAGGGCGTCAACGCGTTGAGCAGCGCCTGGTCGAGCTGAAGGCCCAGACCGAGAGCTGGGAAGAGCGCCAGGCCCAGGCGGACGAAGAGCTGGAGAACATCGCCATCCAGATCGCCACGGCCGAGGAGCAGAGCGAGATCATGGCCGCCCAGGCCGAAGAGCAGGCGATGAACCTGCCGAACCAGGAAGACGCGGTGCGCGCGGCGCAAGCCAAGGCCAACGAGCAGCGCACCCTGGTCACCCAGGTGCAGCAGCAGATCCAGGTCTTGGCCGCCGACAGCCGCAATATCGACGAGCAATCGCGCCAGCTGCGCGGCCGCCGCGAGCGCCTGGCCACCGAGCGCCAGGGCCTGGCAACACCCGACACCGCCAGGCTGCAGGATCTGCAACAGCAGACCGCCGCCGCCAGCGAAGCGCAGGAAATGGCCGATGCCCGCCTGCACGAGCTGACCGAAGAGGTGCCGGCGCTGGACGAGGCGCGCAAGGCCAAGCAGGCCGATGCCAACACGCAGCTGGGCCGGCAGTCCGACCTGTCCGCCCGGTTGGAGGCGCTGCGCGCCTTGCAGGAGAAAGTCCAGACCGAGGGCAAGCTGAAGCCCTGGCTGGCCAAGCATGGCCTCGACGGTCTGCAGGGCCTGTGGACGAAGCTGCACATCGAGACCGGCTGGGAGAACGCGCTCGAAGCGGCGCTGCGCGAACGGATGGGCGCGCTGTCCGTGGGTCGGCTGGAGATGGTGCGCGCCTTCGCCGCCGATGCGCCGCCGGCCCGCTTCGCCTTCTACACGGCGCCGGAAGCAGCGATTGCCAACACGCACGAGACGCTGTCCAAGCTCAGCGATCTGCTGCGACTGAACGATGCGGGCCTGAAGGCGCTGATGAACGACTGGCTGGAAGGCGTCTACACCGCCGCCCACATCGACGAGGCGCTGGCCAACCGCTCAAGGCTGACCCATGGCGAGGTCATCATGACCCGCGAAGGCCATGCGGTGAGCCAGTTCGCCGTCAGCTTCTACGCGCCCGACTCCGAGCAGGCCGGCCTGCTGGCCCGCGCGCAGGAGATAGAGAATCTGGAGCGCGAGGTGAGGGCCCAGGCCTTCATCGCCGAGGACGCCAAGAGCGCGCTGATACGCGCCGAGGCCGCCTACACCGAGGCCTCGCAGCGCCTGGTCGGCGTGCGCCGCGAGGCCACCGAGGTGCAGACCCGCGCGCATCAGCTGCAGGTCGAGTTGCTGCGGTTGACGCAGCAGGCCGAGGCCTCCAGCACCCGCCGCAAGCAGCTCGAAGACGAGTTGTTCGAGATCGATGCGCAGGCCGAAGGCCTGGCCGAGCGGCGCGCCACCGGCGAAGGGCGCTTCGAAGAGCTGGACATCCAGCTGGGCACTACGCAGGAGCGCCATGCCGAGCTGGAAGATGCGGTGATCGCCGCCGAGCGGCGCCTGACAGACGCCCGCGAGCAGCAACGCGCGCTGGAGCGCAAGGCCCAGGAGGCGCAGTTCAGCGCCCGCGCGCTGGCCGCCCGCCGCGGCGAGTTGCAGCGCGCGCTGGAAACGGCCGCCCAGCAGATGGCCACCAATGCGCAGACGGCGGAGGCCTTGCAGCAGGAACTGACGACGCTCAACGACGCCGCCGCCCAGGCCGGCCTGCAGGACGCACTGGCCGTGAAGCTGGACCGCGAAACGGCCCTGGCCGCCACACGCAGCAGCTATGACGACCTGACCCTGCGCCTGAAGCGTGCCGACGAGCAGCGTATGGAATTCGAGCGCAGCCTGGAGCCGCTGCGTGCCAGCATCACCAAGCTGCAGCTGGAAGAGCAGGCGGCCCAGCTCGGCGGCGCCCAGTACATGGAGCAGCTGACGGCCGCCGAGGTCGATCTCGAGGCCTTGGCCAAATCGATCGAAGAGGGCAGCGTCAAGCTCTACGGCCTGCAGGGCGAGATCGATCGCATCAACCGCGAGATTGCGGCGCTGGGCGCCGTCAATCTGGCCGCGCTCGACGAGCTGACCGCGGCGCGCGAGCGCAAGCATTTCCTCGATTCGCAGACGGCCGACCTGACCGATGCGATGAAGACGCTGGAAGACGCGATCCACAAGATCGACCTGGAAACGCGCGATCTGCTGGGCAATACCTTCCGCCAGGTCAACGAGCATTTCGGCCGCATGTTCCCGATTCTGTTCGGCGGCGGCAATGCCCGGCTGCAGATGACCGGCGACGAGATCCTGGACGCCGGCGTGCAGGTGATCGCCCAGCCGCCGGGCAAGAAGAACAGCTCCATCCACCTGCTGTCCGGTGGCGAGAAGGCGCTGACGGCGATCGCGCTGGTGTTTGCCATCTTCCAGCTGAATCCGGCGCCCTTCTGTCTGCTGGACGAGGTGGACGCACCGCTGGACGATGCCAATACCGAGCGCTATGCCAAGCTGGTGTCGCAGATGAGCGAGAGCACGCAGTTCCTGTTCATCTCGCACAACAAGATCGCGATGGAAATGGCCAAGCAGCTGATAGGCGTGACGATGCAGGAGCAGGGCGTGTCACGCATCGTGGCCGTCGATATGGACGCCGCGCTGTCGCTGGCCGAGGCAGCATGAGCTGCAAAACAAGAGGACAGGCTTGATGACTTTGACGATAGCGTTGGCTATTTTGGGCGGGCTGGTGCTGGCCGCCGTGATCGCCCATGGCGCCTGGACGGCGCGCAAGGCCGGCCCGCGCCGTGCCGATGAGCAGCTCGAGCCGCAGATGCGCGAACCGAGCCTCGGCGAGGCCGCCAGCTCGGCCGAGGCCGCGGCACTGGAGCCCAGCCTGGAGCAGGACGACAGCAGCCGGGTCGCGCTGAAAGCGGTGGCGCGCAAGCCCTCGCAGCGGCTGGACGCGCTGATCGATGCCATCGCCACCCTGACCCTGGATGCGCCGCTCAGCGGCGAGGTCGCCCTGGCCCACTATCCGACGACGCGCCGCGCCGGCACCAAGCCCTTTCACATCGAAGGTCTGAACTCCGTCACCGGCGAATGGGAGCTGCCCGCCGCCGGTCAGCACTACGGCGAGTTCCAGGCCGGTGTGCAGCTGGCCAATCGCAATGGCGCACTGAACCAGATCGAGTATTCGGAGTTCGTGCAGAAGGTCGAGGGCTTTGCCGAGGGCCTGGGCGCCTTCGCACAGTTCCCCGACATGGCCGATGTGGTCGGCCGCGCCCGCGAGCTGGACCAGTTCGCCAGCGAGCATGACGCCCAGCTGGCCGTGGTGCTGCGCTCGCGTGGCGCCGCCTGGACGGTGGGCTATGTGCAGCAGATGGCCGCGCGCCATGGCTTTGTGCCAGGCGCCGTGCCGGGCCGCCTGGTGATGGCCTCGGAGGAAGAGGGCGCACCGCCGCTGCTGGTGCTGAGCTTCGATGCCCAGGCCGCGCTGGCCGAAGACCCGCAGCAGAGTTCGGTGCGCGAGCTGAGCCTGAGCCTGGACGTGCCGCAGACCCCCGAGGCCGCCGAGCCGTTCGCGGCCTGGCAGCATGCGGCGCGTGCCATCGGCACCGACATCGGCGCCGACGTCACCGACGACCGCGCCCAGCCGGTCAATCTGCATGCCTTTGCGAGCATAGGCCAGGAGCTGGGCGTGCTGTACCACGCGCTGGCCTCCCGCGATCTGGCGGCCGGCACCTTGGCCGCCCGCCGCCTTTTCAGCTGATCACAGGAACATACCGCCCGAAGCCTCGATGCGCTGGGCATTGATCCAACGATTGGCCGGGGCCAGCAGCGAGGCGATCACGCCGCCGATATCGTCCGGCAGACCGACCCGGCCCAGCGCCGTCTGCGAAGCGACGAACTGGTTCAGCTGGGCGTTGTCACGCACGGCGCCGCCGCCGAAGTCGGTCTCGATGGCGCCCGGCGCCACCACGTTGACGGCGATGCCCCGCGCGCCCAGCTCCTTGGCCATGTACTTACTCAGCACCTCGATCGCGCCCTTCATCGCTGCATAGGCGCCGTAGCCGGGCAGGGCGAAGCGGGTCAGACCGCTGGAGATGTTGACGATGCGGCCGCCATCGGCCAGCAGCGGCAGCAGCTTCTGCGTCAGGAAGAACACGCCCTTCAGGTGGATGTTGACCATATCGTCGAACTGCGCCTCGGTCGTTTCCTGCAGGCTGGCGTGGGCGCCGGCGCCGGCGTTGTTGACCAGCGCGTCGAAGCGCTCGCGCTGCCAGACGGTGGCCAGCTGCTGGCGCACCTGGGCGGCGAAGTCGCCGAAGCTGGCGCTCTGGGCCACGTCCAGCTGCAGGGCCACGGCGCGGCGGCCCAGGCCTTCGATTTCGGCGACGACGGCCTCAGCCTCAGCGCGCGCGCTGCGGTAGGTCAGTATCACGTCGCTGCCCTGGCGGGCCAGATGCAGGGCGGTGTTCTTGCCCAGGCCGCGGCTGCCGCCGGTGATGAGGGTGATGGGTGTGTGGCTCATGGCTTGCTCTTTCAAGGTGGGTTGCGATGAAGAGAAGTCTATTGAGCAAGCAGATTCCTATAAATTGGCTTTATCTGATTTGTTTGTTCGCTAATATCGGAACAATGGACCCCCTCGAACGGATGCAAATCTTCCACCGCGTGGCCGAACTGGCCAGCTTCAGCCAGGCGGCCGCCAGTCTGGGCCTGCCCAAGGCCAGCGCATCGACCGCCGTCCAGCAGCTGGAAAGCCAGCTCGGCGCGCGGCTGCTGCACCGCACCACCCGGCGCGTGCAGCTGACGCAGGACGGCCAGGTCTTCTACGAGCGCAGCAAGGACGTGCTGGCCGATATGGACGAGCTGCAGGCGATGTTCCAGCAGCACAGCGCCACCGGGCTGACGGGCCGGGTGCGCCTGGACATGAGCAGTGGCTTTGCGCGCCATATCGTCATTCCCCGCCTGCCCGAGCTGCTGGCACAGCATCCGCTGCTGTCGGTCGAGTTGAGCAGCACCGAACGCCGGGTCGATCTGGTGCGCGAGGGCTTTGATTGCGTGCTGCGCACCGGCAACGTCGTGGACACCAGCCTGATCGCCCGGCCGCTGGGCGCTTTGCGCCTGCTGAACTGCGCCAGCCCCGCCTATCTGCAGGCCTTCGGCATGCCGCAGACGCTGGACGATCTGGCCCGGCACCGGCTGGTGCACTTCGTCGGCACGCTGGGTGCCAAGTCGGGCGGCTTCGAATACGTCGATGAGGCGGGCGCGCCCCAAAGCATCGCAATGGCCGGCGCGGTGACCGTCAACAACGCCGAGTCCTACTCCGCGGCCTGCCTGGCGGGCCTGGGCATCATCCAGGTGCCCTGGATTGGCGCGGCCGACCCGCTGCGCGATGGCAGGCTGGTCGAGGTGCTGCCTCAGTTCTGCGCGCCGGCTATGCCGCTGAACCTGCTCTATGCCAACCGGCGCAATCTGTCCAGGCGGGTGCGGGTGGTGATGGACTGGCTGGCGGCAGTGGTAGCCGACGCGCAGCTCGATGGTTAGCTGGCTTCCGCCAACCGCGGCGCCCGCTGCCCACCCAGGGTCAGCCAGGTCAGCGCCAGCGCAATGAAGGCACCGCCGGCCATGCCCACCACCATGGGCAGGGGCTTGCCGCCGATGAAGGGGCCGCCAACAGCCATCAGCACCGCGCCGGTCAGCATCTGCAGCGTGCCCAGCAGGGCCGAGGCCGTGCCGGCGATGGCGCCATGTTCTTCCAGCGCCAGCACCGAGGTGGTCGGTATCACCAGGCCCATGAAGGCGCTGGCAACGAAGTACAGGCTTATCAACACCTCCAGCTGGTCGCCGCCGGCCAGGTAGTAGCCCAACAGCAGCACCAGGGCCGCCGCGCTGGCGCTGGCCGCCGCCTTGACCACCGGCACCAGGCCGAAGCGCTCGCCCAACTGGCCGGTGAACTGCGACATGCCGATGAAGGCCGCGGCATTCAGCGCGAAGGCCAGGCTGTACTGTGTGGGCGTCAGGCCATAGTGGTCGATCAGCACAAAGGGCGAGTTGGCCAGATAGATGAAGAAACCACCCATGGCGAAGCTGCCGATGAAGACCAGGCCCAGGTAGTGCCGGTCGCGCAGCAGCAGCGCATAGCCGCGCAGCGCGCTGCCCAGGC
Source organism: uncultured Roseateles sp. (assembly GCF_963422335.1). Taxonomy (NCBI): domain Bacteria; kingdom Pseudomonadati; phylum Pseudomonadota; class Betaproteobacteria; order Burkholderiales; family Sphaerotilaceae; genus Roseateles; species uncultured Roseateles sp. The sequence continues at coordinate 4,400,024 of NZ_OY729424.1, read as the reverse complement.
TGCTCTCCAGCCGCGCCGCGGGCGGCCGGGTTTCCTTCAGCACCGAGCCGGTCAGCACCAGGCCGAGCAGCGCTGCCACCGTGACGGCCCAGAACACGCCGCGCCAGCTGCTCAGCGCGATCACCGCGCTGCCGGCCAAGGGCGCGAGGATGGGCGAGACACTGAACACCAGCATCAGCAAGGACATCAGCTTGGCCGCCTCGGTGCCGGTGTGCAGATCGCGCACGATGGCACGCGGTATCGCCATGCCGGCGGCCGCACCCAGGCCCTGCAGCAGGCGCAGGGCGATCAGGGTGTCGATATCGGTGGCCAGTGCGCAACCGACGCTGGTCACCGCGAACAGGCCCAGGCCGAAATACAGCGGCGGCTTGCGTCCCACCATGTCCGACACCGGGCCGTACAGCAGCTGGCCCAGGCCCAGCGAGAGGAAGAAGGCGGTCAGGCTCATCTGCACGCCGCCGCTGTTGGCACCCAGGCTGGCACCGATGGCGGGCAGGGCCGGCAGGTACATGTCGATGGCGAAGGGGCCGATGGCGGAGAGCAGGCCCAGCACGAGGGCGATCTTGAAGAAGCGTGAGGTCATCAGGGATTGTCCCAGGGTAGGGCCTGCGGCGCCCGAAGCCGGCCATATGCCCCCAAAACGACCCAGCCGACCTACATCGACTTCTGTCGCAAGTAGGCCTGCGGCGTCATGCCGATCTGCCGCTGGAACATGGCGATGAAGGCCGAGGGCGCGCTATAGCCCAGCTCCAGGGCGGCGTCCTTGACGGCGCGGCCGCCCTCCAGCAGCGCAATGCCGCGCAGCACTTTCAGCCGTTGCCGCCACTCGTTGAACGACATGTCCAGATCGCGCTGGCAACGGCGCGCCAGCGTGCGTTCGGTGGTGTGCACCAGGGCCGCCCACTCGGCCAGCGTCCGCGCATCCCAGGGGCTGGCCTGCAGTGCGTCCAGCACCCGCGCGAGCAGGGGGTCCTGTGACAGGGGCAGGTAGCTGTCGTGGCTGGGCGCGGTGGCCAACTGGTCGAGCAGCACCTGGAACAAGCGCTGCTCCTGCGGCGTACGCGCAGACGCTATGCCCCCGCGGCGCAACAGGTCGAGCAGGGCCCGTATCAGTGGATTGACGGCCATCGTGCAGGCCCGGCGCGGCAGCGCTGTGCACAGGGCCTCGTCCACATAGAGCGTGACATAGCTCGCCTCGTGGCAGTTGCTGGCCACATGCTCCATGCCCGGCGGGATCCACACGCCGTACTGAGGGGGTGCCAGGAAGAAGCGGCCGTCCATGCCGACCTCGATCACCCCCGAGATGGCGTGCACGAATTGGCCGGCCTCGTGGCGATCGGCTGGGTCGGCACTGCCGGCCGTCAGGTGCACGACCTTGAATCGCATCGGCTGCGAAGCGTCCGCGATCGCAGGTCGGGATGAGCGGGGGGGTGTCAGGTTGTCTGGCCTCATCTATCGATTGTCTGATACGGCGTATTTGACGGCAGGCTGCCACTTTAGACTGGCGCTGTCATTCTTGGCCGCGAGGCCCTTACTGGAGATTCGATTCATGCACGCAACCTCAATCGAGCAGCTGAAAGACGAGTACGAACGCGATGGGGTCGTGTGCCTGCGGGGTGTGCTTCAGCCCGCCGAGGTCGACCGCCTGCGCGAAGGCATTGACGCCAACCTGGCTTCACCGAGCCCGCGCGCCAAGGTGGCCAGCCGGCCCGACGACCCCGGATTCTTCATCGAAGACTTCTGCAACTGGCAGGAGAACGCCGCCTACCGCGACGTCATCACCCGGTCGGCGCTGGCCGCCCTGGCCGCGCAATTGACCGGCAGCAAGGCGATCCGGCTCTATCACGACCATATGCTGACCAAGGAGTCGGGCACCCAGCAGCGCACGCCCTGGCACCAGGACCAGCCCTATTACAACGTCGAGGGCAGCCAGAACGTCAGCTTCTGGATTCCGGTGGACCCGGTATCGCGCGCCTCGACCTTGGAGTTCGTGGCCGGTTCGCACCGGGGGCCCTGGCTGATGCCGCGAACCTTCATGAGCAACGAGGCCAGATGGTTTCCGGAAGGCAGTCTGGCGGATCTGCCCGATATCGAAGCCGATCGCTCGGCCTACGACATCCGTGGCTGGGCGTTGGAGCCCGGTGATGCACTGGCCTTCAATATGCTGACGCTGCATGCTTCGGCGGGGCTTGAGCCCGGCAGAAGGCGGCGGGCCTTCTCGGTGCGCATGCTGGGCGACGATATGCGGCATGCGCCCCGCCGCTGGACAACCTCGCCCGAGTTCCCCGGCCTGACCGATCAACTCGCGCCAGGAGCGGCCATGGATCACCCCTTGTTCCCGGTGCTGTGGCCTTGAGCGATCGCCGGCCGCGTGCCAGCAGTTAGGATGCTTCACCGGTCAACCGCTGGAGCATGCGCATGACGCCCAAGAACACGATCTGTCTCTGGTACGACGGCACCGCCCTGGAGGCCGCGCAGTTCTATGCCGAGACCTTCCCGGACAGTGCGGTGGGCAGGGTTCAGCACGCGCCCGGTGACTATCCGGCGGGCAAGCAGGGTGATGTCCTGACGGTCGAGTTCACCGTGGCCGGCATCCCTTGCCTGGGCCTGAACGGCGGCCCGGGGGTCAGGCACGGCGAGGCGTTTTCATTCCAGGTCTCGACCGACGATCAGGCCGAAACCGATCGACTGTGGCATGCGGTGGTCGGCAACGGCGGCCAGGAAAGCGCCTGCGGCTGGTGCAAGGACAAATGGGGCCTGTCGTGGCAGATCACGCCGCGCGCCCTCATGGCCGCGCTCGCCGACCCTGATCGCGCCGCAGCCAAGCGCGCTTTCGAGGCCATGATGGAGATGGGCAAGATCGATATCGCGGCCATCGAGGCGGCACGGCAGGGCGCCACCCACGGGTGAGCCGGCCGCAGTCCCTGGCGCGACAAGCCGGGAGGCCAAGAGGGCAAAGGCCGCCGCTGCGGCTAGCCTGCAATTGGTGCCAGGTACACCACGCGCCGCAGGTAGTCGAACGTGACGACCAGGTTCTGCAGCACCGCACCGCCGATATTGCCGGCCACGCCCTGCATGCTGGTGACGCCGTCTTCGCGCGAAGGCAAGGTGAGCGTGGGGCTGTCCACGCACAGGTCGCCCAGGCGCAATTCGCGTCCGCGGGCGATGCGCCCCATCACCCGGCCGCCCAGGCCCCAGCCTATCGTCGTCTCGTCCGCGGAGAAGGCGCCCAGCGCCCTGCAATGTTCTTGCGCGAATGGACGGTACACGGTCACTGCGTTTCGGTTGCCGGTATCGAGCCAGAACTGGCCGGGGATGCCATCTAGCGTCGCTTGCACCGCGGGGAAGTGGGCATAAAACGTCAGCGGCAGCCGGGTCGCAGCGACGGGCGGGGTGAAGTGGGCGGGATCCACGAATGTGACCAGGCGTGCCGGGTAGTCGATCTGCACGACCAGGCGCTGAAACACTTCGTGGCCGAGCAGGCCATCGATCGAGAGGCCCTCGAAGGCGCTCAGCTCCCCGAGGGACAGCACGCGCACCCACTGCTGCTCAAGGGCCAGACCCTCACCCAGGCCGAGCCGACTCACGCGGGTGAAGCCGGCCTCGCTGCTTGCAGCGCCCGGTCCGCGTGCTTCCAGCCGACCCGACGTGGCCAGCCCGGCACGCGCGGCCATGTCAGGCGTCAGCAGGTTGATGCCACCGGTATCGAGCAGGAAGCGCGCCGCCTGACCGTTGACGGTGACCGGCAGGTAGAGGTGCTGATGCACGAGCTCGATGGCCAGCGTCGCCGTGTGTGCGTCGCCGTTGAATGTCACGTCGTCGAAGGCCTGCTTGGGAGCCTTGAAGATAAGGTCGGGTAGCGCTGGGTTCACGGCCACGTCTTCGAGCGTGATGACAAGGTCGTGGCGCGGATCGCCGCTACTCGTCACGATGGACCAGGGTAGCCAGCAGCCGGCTGTCTCCCGGTAGTCTCTGTAGTGTTTGACGCTCAACTGGCCGTGCAGCTGCTGTTCGCTGCGCGCCAGGCGGTGGGTCTCACGGTCGAACCACAGGTCGACGGCGATGCCTTCCTGTGGCGTCGCACGGATCACGTTCCAGCACTGGCCGCCGTCGTCCTGGCGTGCGTCGAGCCGCTGAAGCTTCGCGTGCCAGCGCTCAGGAAAGAGGTAGGCGCGGGTGAGCAGTGCCGCATCGGTCACGGCCACGCGAAGCGCGGCGATGGAGTCCTGCACTGTGACCTCGCCGTTCGCGCCGCACATCCAGGCCTGGTGGCCGTCGAAGCCCTTCGCCAGCGCGGCAGGCCCCAGGTTGAAGTGGGTCGCATGGCAACCCTGGTCAAGGGCAAGCTGTTGCTGCCAGGGGCCCGACAGTCCGCCAGCGCTGATCGTCCCGCGCAGGGTCAGCGTCCGGATCGCTCCCCACGCGTCGCCACCAGCTGCGCCGCGGCAGTGGGCGAGCAGGTCGGCAGGCGTGTCGGTCAGAGTGCTGGTGTCAAGAGAGTCAGGCATCGTCGCTCCGATTTCGTGGAGGGCGGATTCTGTCCGGCATCGACACGGCGCATCGGGATGCCGCAGTCAGCGGCTCGGTCATGGCGTCCCGGCAATATTGAGGTGACTGCCCTCACTTAGAATCTTGATCAGTGACACCAGGAAACTTGCGCGCCAGGCTTGAGTTGGCTATTCGCTACTGGCCCATCGGCGCTGCATTTCCTCGAGGTCCGGGTCTTGCGGCGCGCCGACGGCGAGCAACTTGCGCCACTGCAGGGCTTCGGTGAAATCCTTGTCGATCGGGTAGATGCCGACGATCAGGCTCCTGACCTCGTCGGAGTGGATGCCCGTCAGTGGCAGCAGCAGGCGGTGATAGCCGAACTGCCGGCCAAGAAGGGTGAAGTCACGCCGAAAGTAGGCGGGCTCGCGGTCCCGCCCCACCGCTACAAAGGCCTGATAGACCTCTCTGGCCACATTGGGTGCGTAGACTTCCTCCACTCTTCGGCCGGTGGGGTCCTTGCCCAGCAGGCCTTGCAGGCGCGAGCCGACCACCAGATAGCGCGCACCCGCAGGTTCGGTTTCAAGCTTGACCAGCGCCAGCTGGTGCATGAACGGCCGCAGCAGGGGCAGCGAGAGATCGGCCTGCCTGGGTGGCCGGCCGTTGGCGCAACGGACCAGCCAGTGGCTGTGCATCGCAATCAACGGAGCCGAGTTCAACATCGGCAGCGGCAGCCGCTTGATGCTTTGTGTCCAGAGTGATCGCATCGGCATTCATAGTCTATTTTTTGGCAGGCAAGGGCAGGGCCTGGCGGGAACTCGCCGGCGCGGGGGCCAGCACAGCGGCATGTTACCGACCCTGGCGACCCGAACCTTGCGATCGGCTCAAGCACGCCGGTGCGCCAGCAAGGCGCTGTTGCCCGCCGGCGGTGATTTCAATCTTTAGTTGATATTGCTACAGACGGTAGTAATATCTACTTCATGAAATGGCTGATACTGATACTGTCGCTCCCCACGGAAAACGCCACCGCCCGCATGCGCTGCTGGCGTGCGCTCAAGGCCTGCGGTGCGGCGGTGCTGCGTGACGGGGTCTACCTGTTGCCTGACCAGGGGGATAACGCGGTCACGCTGGGAACAATAGCCGATGACCTGCGCAGCAACGCCGGCACGGCGCACCTGCTGCCCACGCAGAGCGAAGCGCCGGACTTCCAGTCGCTGTTCGACCGCAGTGCCGAGTTCGGTGAGTTGTTCAACCAGATCGCCGCCTGCCGCGCCGAGCTGACGGAAAGCAGCGCGCTCGACGTGCTCAAGCAATGCCGCAAGCTCCGCAAGAGCCTGGAGCAGTGGGTGGCCATTGACTTCTTCCCGGGCGAGGCGCAGCGCCAGGCCACCGCCGCCTTGCAGGCGCTCGAGCTCGATGCCGGCCGTGCGCTCTCGCCGGACGAACCTCACGCCACCCAGCAGGGCGTCGCCCGCCTCAGCGTGGAGGACTATCGCGGCCGCCTATGGGCCACGCGCGCGCGTCCGTGGGTGGATCGTCTCGCCAGCGCCTGGTTGATACGGCGCTTCATCGATCCTGATGCGCGGTTTCTCTGGCTCAAGTCCCCGGCCGACTGCCCCAAGAAAGCCTTGGGTTTCGACTTTGACGGCGCTGCCTTCACCCATGTGGGCATGCGCGTGACCTTCGAGACGCTGCTGGCCAGCTTCGGCCTGGAGACGCCGCCCTTGCTGCGCCTGGGCCTGCTGGTGCACAGCCTGGACGCTGGCGGCGTCCAGCCCCCCGAGGCGGCCGGTGTCGAGCGTGTGCTCGCCGGCATGCGAGAGGCCATCACCGACGATGACCAGCTGCTGCACGTGGCAGCCGGTGTCTTCGAAGGGCTGTTGACCGCCTTCAACAACGAACAAGGCAAGCCATGAACGCTTTATCCAAAGATCTACCCTTCGACCCCGGCCAGCTTCAAGGCCTGTCGGAGACGCTGCTGCGCAGCCACCATCAGAACAACTACGGCGGAGCCGTCAAGCGGCTCAATGCCATCCGCGCCCAGCTGCAGCGGGCTCAGCCCGGCACGATGCCCGGCTTCGAGCTGAATGGCCTGAAGCGAGAGGAGCTGATCGCCACCAACTCGATGCTGCTGCACGAGCTGTATTTCGACAGCCTGGGTGGCGGGGGCCAGGCCATGGTTCCCGCGATGGCGCTGGCCCTGGCCGGCAGCTTTGGCAGCGTCGAGCGCTGGCGCGAGGAGTTCGTTGCCATGGGCAAGGCCCTGGGAGGCGGGTCGGGCTGGGTGCTGCTGAGCTTTCAGCCGCGGGAGGGCACGCTGGTGAACCAGTGGGCAGCGGATCACACCCATGCGCTGGCGGGCGGCACGGCCATTCTGGCGCTGGACATGTATGAGCATGCCTATCACCTGGACCATGGCGCGGCGGCGGGGGCCTATGTCGATGCCTTCATGGCGCACATCGACTGGAGCAAGGTCTACGCGCGTTACCAGCAGGCCGTCCACGCCAGCAGCGAGTCCTGCGCCGCCGACCTGGCGCAGCTGGACCTGAGTCGCTGCGTGGTCGTCGATGTGCGGCGTGATGCCATGTACGAGCAGGCGAAGACCCTGCTGCCGGGCGCCCGCTGGCGCGATCCGGCCAGGGTGGCCGACTGGGCCGCAGAATTGCCCCGAGACAGCGAGGTGCTGGTCTACTGCATCTATGGCCACGAGGTCGGCCGCTCCACCGCGATGAAGCTGCGCGCGCAGGGCATCAAGGCCAGCTACCTGCCCGGTGGCATCGACGGCTGGACGGCTGCGGGCAAGCCGCTGCAAGCCAAGAGCCCGACATGACCGCGCCGGGCCGGTGACGCGGACTATGCACAGGAGCTGCCCATGACCGCCGAGCGCCCCCTCTCCCTGGCCTTGCTCTATCCCGGTGACCGTGCGGCCCGTGACCGTCGCGATCCGGCCGAGAGCCGCTTCCTGGCCCTGTTCGAGGCCTTCACCTCGGCCGGCGTGGTGGTCGAGCCTGCGGTCTATCACGATGACTTCGCTGCTGAGGTGGCCGGTCAGTTGCGCGGCGTCGACGGCGTGCTGGTCTGGTGCAATCCGATCGAGTCGGGTCGCCGACGGGACCGGCTCGACACCCTGCTCAGAGAGGTCGCAGACGCTGGCGTCTTCGTCAGCACACACCCCGACACCGTCCTGAAGCTGGGCACCAAGGACGTGCTGCTGAATGCGCGTGAGCTGCCATTCGGCAGCGATGCCGTCCGCGTGGACAGTCTTGCCCAGCTCGCCGCCGAGCTGCCATCGCGCTTGCAGCGGGGAGCTCGTGTGCTCAAGCAATACCGAGGGCATAGCGGCATCGGTGTCTGGCGCGTCGAACAACTTGAGGGTTCCGCGCTGCTCAAGGTGAGGCATGCGCTGCGAGGCAGCGAGGAAGAGCAGTTGGCCCTCAGCGCACTGCTGCAGCGTCTGGCCAGCTACTTCGAGCCGGAGAACGGTGGTCACATGATTGACCAGGCCTGGCAGCCACGCTTGGTCGAGGGCATGGTCCGCGCCTACCTTGTCGAAGATCGCGTCGCGGGTTTTGGTCACCAGGCCATCAATGCGCTCTACCCGGGCAAAGCGGGTGAACCTGTGCCCCTGCCGGGTCCGCGTATCTACCACCCGGCCGATCTGCCGCAGTTCCAGCCGTTGCGCCGCATGCTGGAGGCCGCATGGGTCCGGCAGTTGCGCGATTGCGTCGGCCTGACGCATGAGCAGCTGCCCCTGCTGTGGGACTGCGACTTCCTGCTGGGTGAGGCCACGACCGACGGGTCGGAGCGCTTCGTGCTGTGCGAGGTCAACGTGAGCAGCGTGTCCCCCTTCCCGCCATCGGCCATCGAGCCGCTGGTGTCAGCGGTCAAGGTGCGGTTGGCGGCGGTCAGGTCGAGGACCCGTCCGGAAAATTGATTGCCGAGCCGCTCGATGCCTGTACCCTCTATAGTGCTTCAGTCGGCTGAGGCGAAGGGACCAGGTCTTGAGTTTTCCGTTGTCGCGCTGGTTTTTTTCGGCTGCCCTGGCGGCCCTGCTGCCGCTTTGTGGCGTCGCGAATTCGGCTGAGCTCCGCATTGCCGTAGAGACCAGCACCGAAATGCCGATGGCAGATCTGGTGAACAACCGGCTGGTGGGCGGCATTCATCGCGATATCGGCGAGGCCATCGCAAGACGGCTGCGACGCACCGCCCGCTTCGAACTGCTGCCGCGAAAACGCCTGACCCAGAGCCTGCTGGCGGGTCATGCCGACCTCGCCTGCCACTTTCTGCCGGCCTGGCTGCCCGGGGAGTTCGACTGGACGCAGCCCTTTCTGCCCAACGCCCTGCTGCTGATCAGCGAAGCACAGGGGGCGCAACCCAAGGCAATCGAGGACGTGAGGGATGATCCTATCGGCACGGTGCTGGGTTTCGTCTACCCCGAGGTCTCGACGGCCCTGGGCGCTGGGTTCGTGCGCGAAGACGCGGTGAGCTCGCTGGCCAACCTGCGCAAGCTGTCCGCGGGGCGCCTGCGCCACGCACTCATCGGCGAGGTCTTCCTCTCGTACCAGCAACGCATCGGCGCCTTCCCGCTGCGGATCCACCCGCCACTGGTGGTACATCGATACAACGCCCAATGCGCCGTTTCCAGGCGAGGGCAGGTCACTGCAGGGGAAGTCAATGCCGCGATTGATGCCATCAAGCATGCCAAAGAGATCGAGTCGATCTACCAGCAGTACCGCTAGAGGCGGCTGCCGTGGCTGACGCAGGAGCGCCACGCCTGCGCTGGCTACCGGCGGCCGTGCTGGCGCTGAGCCTCGCGGCCACCGGCCTGCTCTGTGCATGGTCGGTGCGCAACAGCACGCGCGAGGCCAGCGCCGAACTCGACCGGCAGGCCTCGGCGTTCGCCACGGCGCTTGCCAGCCGCATCCAGTCCTACATCGACACGCTGCCGGGTTTGCGCATGTTCGGCGTGGTGCAGAAGTCGCCCTCGGACGCGGAGTTCCTGCACTATGTGCAGGCGATCTCTCTGCAAAATCGTTTTCCAGGACTGGCGCTGACCTTCATGGCCGATCGGGTCTCCGACGCGCAGCGATTGGAGTACCTGAGAGCCGTGGCGGCCGACCGCAGCAGCTCGACAGACGGGCACCCGGGGTTCGAGATCCGGCCGCCGGGCGAACGGCCGGTCTACATGGTGCTGCGCCACACCTTCCCGCTGGACCTGCCGGCCTTTGGATACGACCTGTACGACCCTGGCCAGCAGTACCGGGCCGCGGTCGACGCCGCCGTTGCCAGCGGCCAGTACGTGGCCACCGGGCCGGTGCTGCTGGCGCGTGACCGTTTCGCCAAGAACCAGCCGCAGCTCACCAGCGTGGTCATCCGTGCCGCGGTCTATGCCCACGGCGCTGTCCCGTCCACGCCCGAGGCCCGGCTGCAGGCTGCGAGAGGCGTGGTGGGCATCTCGTTTCGCACCAATGAGCTGGTCCGCAGCGTGTTGCCGCCGACGCTGGCCAGCAGCAGTCACATCATCATCACCGACCCTCAGGCGCGCAGCCAAGCCGCGAACGATCTGCTTTTCGACAGCGCATGGGTCCAGGCCGCCCATCCGCCCGAGGCCATGCGGTCCGACCCCTGGCGCACCCGGATCCAGGTCGCCGACCGGAGCTGGGACGTCGAGGTGCACAGCCTGGGCGGCGCCTGGACGATTGACCAGAGCACCGGGTGGCTGCTGGCGCTGGGGCTGGCACTGTCGGCCGCGCTGGCCGCGATGACGCGAATCCTGGTGCAGGCCAACCGGGTGGCCGACAGCCGGGTCCGCGCCGCCACCGGCGCACTCGAGGCCGAGAAGGAGAACCTACGGCGCAGCGAAATGCGTTACCGCATGCTCTTTGCCCACAGCCTGGACGGCGTCATGCGGACTCTGCCCGGCGGCGCGATCCTGGCCGCCAACGCCGCCGCCTGCGCGATGTTCGGCCGCAGCGAGGCCGAACTGCAGGCCAGCGCGCGCGACGAGCTGATCGACATGAGCGACCCGCGTGTCGCGCTCATGGAAGCGCAGCGTCAGGCCACCGGCAGTGCCAAGGGCGTCATCCGCATGCGGCGCGCCGACGGCAGCACCTTCGAGGCCGATGTGGCCACAAGCAGCTATGTCGAGCCCGAATCGGGCGAGCGAATGGTGGCCAGCGTCATCGTGCGCGACATCACCGAGCGCCAGCACCTGACCGAGCAGCATCAGCGGCTGGCGGCGATCCTCGACGCCACGCCAGATTTCGTCGGTTCCACCGACCCCGAAGGCGGCAATATCTTCCTGAATCTGGCCGCGCGGCGCATGCTGGGTTATGGGCCGCGAGACGACGTGTCGGCTGTCACCATCGCCGAATGCCATCCCGAATGGGCGGGCCGTCTGATCGTCGAACAGGGCTTGCCGATGGCGATACGTGACGGCTTCTGGACCGGGCGCACGGCCGTGGCGGCCGCCGACGGGCGCGAGATACCGATGCTGCAGGTCATCCTCTGCCACCGCAACGAGCGTGGCGAGGTCACCCACATCTCCACCATCGCGCGAGACCTGACCGAACTGGAACGGACCGAGTCTGAGCGGCGTGCGCTGGAGGTGAGCCTGCGCGAGGCGCAGAAGATGGAGTCGATAGGCACGCTGGCTGGCGGCGTGGCGCACGACTTCAACAACGTGCTGGCAGCGATCCTGGGCAATGTGGCCATCGCACGCCAGGACACCGACCCCGGCCACCCGGCGCAGCGAAGCCTGGCCCTCATCCACCAGGCAGCGGTTCGCGCGCGCACCCTGGTGCAGCAGATCATGACCTTCAGCCGACGCAGCCCGCAGGCGCTGACCGTGCAGGCGCTGCGGCCCCTGGTGGAAGAGGCGGTGGCCATGCTGCGTGCCACGCTGCCGGCCAGCGTCAGGCTGGAGACCGTGCTGGCGGACGAGCCCCTGTTCGCCCGCGTCGATGGCGCCCAGGTACAGCAGGTGGTTCTGAACCTGTGCACCAATGCCTGGCAAGCTCTGCCCGCGCAGCAGGGCCGCGTGTGCATCCGCCTGGACCGCATCAATGGCGCCATTCCCTGGGCGCGCCTGCAGGTGGAGGATGACGGCTCGGGCATGGACGAGGCCACGCGCGCCCGCATCTTCGAACCCTTTTTTACCACCAAGGCCGTGGGCCAGGGCACGGGGCTTGGACTGGCCGTGGTGCACGGCATCGTCAGCGCCAGCGGCGGCAGCATCGAGGTGCACAGCCGTCTGGGCGAAGGCACGCGCTTCGACATCCTGCTGCCGCTGGCGCCAGCCGAGGCGGCGGTCGCCGCAGGCGAGGAAACGCTGCCCGCCACCGCTTACGGCAATGGCGAGCAGATACTCTACGTGGACGACGACGAAGTCGTGGCGCTCACGATGAGCGCGCTCTTGCAACGCGCCCACTACAGCGTCACCTGCGTGCACGGTGCGCAGCAGGCGCTGGACCTGGTGCGTGAGCAACCCCGGCGCTTTGCGTTGGTGATTGCGGACTACAACATGCCGGAGATGTCGGGCATCGCACTGGCGCGGGCCTTGGCGCTGGCCGCACCCGGACTGCCGGTGATCATCTCCTCGGGTTACGTCACCGAGGAACTGAAGGCGCAGGCCCAGGCGGCCGGCGTGCGCGCTGTGCTGTTCAAGGAATATGCCTTCGAGCGCCTGGGTGCCATCGTGCACGCCATCCTCCAGGGCGGACACTGAGCCGCCACGCCTGCGCTCAGCTCAATAGCTGCCCACCGAGGACCCCGCCGGCAGCGCCTTCAGCCTGAACCGGGATACCACCTCGGCCAGCGTCGAGGCCTGCTCGCGCAGCGATTCCGACGCCGCGGCCGATTCCTCCACCAGCGCGGCATTCTGCTGCGTCATCGTGTCGAGCTGGCCGATGGCCGTGGTCACCTCGCTGAGGCTTTGGGTCTGCTGCTGCACGGCGGTGGCGATCTCGCTGATCAGGTCGGTGACGCGCTTCACCGCGGCCACCACTTCCTGCATCGTGTTGCCGGCGTCGCCCACCGCGCGCGCGCCCAGCTCCACCTGCTCGACCGAGCTGGAGATCAGGGTCTTGATCTCCTTGGCTGCCTGGGCGCTGCGCTGGGCCAGGGTGCGCACCTCGCTGGCAACGACGGCGAAGCCGCGGCCCTGCTCGCCGGCGCGCGCGGCCTCGACGGCAGCATTCAGCGCCAGGATATTGGTCTGGAAGGCGATGCCGTCGATCACGCCAATGATGTCCGAGATCTTGCGCGAGGACTGCTGGATGCCGTCCATGGTGCTGATCACCTTGGCCACCACGGTGCCGCCCTGCACGGCGACGCCCGAGGCCGTCAATGCCAGCTGATTGGCCTGGCGGGCCGACTCGGCGCTGTGGCGCACGGTGTCGGTGACCTGCTGCATGGCGGCCGAGGTTTCTTCGATGTTGGCGGCCGCCTGCTCGGTGCGCTGCGAGAGATCATTGCTGCCGGTCGAGACCTCGCGGCTGGCGCCGGCGATGTGGTCGGCACTGGTCTTGACCGCACCGACCGACAGGCACAGCGCGTCCTGCATCCGCGCCAGCGAGCGCAGCAGGTCGCCCAGCTCATCGGCGCGATTCGATTGCACATCGGCCGTCAGATCGCCGCCGGCAATGCGGTCGGCGGCCGCCGCGGCGATGCCCAGGGGCTGGGTCAGCGAGTGGGTCAGCAGCCAGCCGATCGCGGCGCCCAGCGACAAGGCCACCGCCACCATCAGCCAGATGCCCCACAGCACGGCGCCGTAGCTGACCTGTGCCTCGGTGTGTGCGGTGGCCGCCCCCTGGTCATTGAGCTCGATCAGCTGGGCGATGGCCTCCGTCGTCGCCCGGAAGGCCTTGCGCGAGTCGCCGCGCAAATAGGCCACCGCCTCGTCCTTCCTGTCTTCGCGCACCAGGCGCAACAGCTCGGGCTGCGAGGCCTTGTAGCCTTCGACCGCGCGGCCGAATTCATCGAAAAGCCGGCGCTCGTTGTCGCTGCCTATGCTGGCCTCGTAGGACTTCAGCAGCTGGGGCGCCAGCTCCCATTGCCTGGCGATGCGCGCGCTCTCGTCCTGCAGGGCCTTGTCGCCACCACCCAGCATCAGCTGCAATTCGGCGCGCCGCATCTGGTTCAGGGCCTCGTTGAGGCCGGCCAGCTGCTGGGTGCTGGGCAGCCAGTTGGTGGCCAGATCGGTGACGTTGCTCTGGATCTTGTTGATGCGGGTCACGGCATATACGCCCATGGCCAGCATCATCAGCAGTAACAGCGCAAAGCCCAGTCCCAGACGCAGGCCCACACGCAGATCGGAGAGTGTCTTCATATCATTCCCTTGCACAAACTGATGAAAGAGCAGATGAAAGAACCGTCCCAACGAGTGGATCGCGTGGCATATCGGTGCCATGTCGTGCCGGGAAAGTAACATAGGTCGGCCCCACTGTGTGGGCACAATCACGCCCATGAGCCCGACCGAACCATTGCCCTCCCTGGCCGCTGCCGCGGCCCGCGCTGAAGTGCTGCGCGAACAGATCAATCACCATGCCCAGCTCTACTATGTGCAGGACGCCCCGGCGCTGCCCGATGCCGAATACGACAAGCTGTACCAGGAACTGCAGGCCCTGGAGGCCGCCCATCCCGAGCTGCTGACGCCCGATTCGCCGACGCAGCGCGTCATCGGCAAGGTGCTGGACGGCTTCACGCCGGTGCGCCATGCCGTGGCCATGCTCAGCATACGCACCGAGACCGACACCGAGGCCAGCGGTGCGCGCAGCTTTGATGAGCGGGTGCGCAAGGAGCTGAAGCTGGCGGCCGAGGCCCTGCCGGTCGAGTACGCGGCCGAGCTGAAGTTCGATGGCCTGGCGATGAATCTGCGCTACGAGCACGGCGTGCTGGTGCAGGCGGCCACGCGCGGCGACGGCGAGACGGGCGAGGACGTGACCCAGAATGTCCGCACCATAGGCCAGATACCGTTGCGCCTGAGCGGCTGCCTGGCGCCGGTGCTGGAGGTGCGCGGCGAGGTCTATATGCGCCGCGATGACTTCGACGCACTGAACGCGCGCCAGCTGGCCGCCAACGAGAAGACCTTCGTCAACCCGCGCAACACGGCTGCCGGCGCCATCCGTCAGCTCGACCCGGCGCTGGCCGCGCAGCGGCCCTTGAGCTTTTTCGCCTATGGCCTGGGCGAGGTGCAGGGCTGGGAGGTGCCGGCCACGCACAGTGCCATGCTCGATGCGCTGCAGGGCTTCGGCCTGCCGGTCTGCGCCGACCGTGCGGTGGTGCAGGGCGCCGAAGGCCTGGTCGCCTTCCACCAGGCGATGGGCGCCAAGCGTGACCAGCTGCCGTTCGACATCGACGGCATCGTCTACAAGGTCAACAGCCTGGAGCTGCAGCGCCAGCTGGGCTTCGTGACGCGCGAGCCGCGCTGGGCGGTGGCGCACAAGTACCCGGCGCAGGAACAGGTCACGCGCCTGAACGGCATCGAGATCCAGGTCGGCCGCACCGGCAAGCTGACCCCGGTGGCCAAGCTGGAGCCGGTGTTTGTTGGCGGCACGACGGTCAGCAACGCGACCCTGCACAATCTGTTCGAGCTGCGCCGCAAGCGGGTGCGGGTTGGCGACCAGGTGATCGTGCGCCGAGCCGGGGATGTGATCCCCGAAATCGTCGGTGTGGTGCCGGGCTTGCGACCCAGCTACGTGCCCAATTTCCGCATGCCCAAGGCCTGCCCGATCTGCGCCAGCGCCGTGGCCCGCGAGCGTGGTGGCATCGACCACCGCTGCACCGGCGGCCTGTTCTGCCCGGCCCAGCGCAAGCAGGCGATGCTGCACTTCGCCGGCCGCCGTGCACTCGACATCGAAGGCCTGGGCGACAAGCTGGTCGATCAGCTGGTCGATGCCGGCATCGTCACCAGCCTGCCGGGCCTCTACAAGCTCGGCGTGGCCAAGCTGGCGGCGCTCGATCGCATGGCCGAGAAGAGCGCGCAGAACATCGTCGACGCGCTGGAGAAGAGCAAGAAGACCACACTGGCGCGTTTCCTGTTCGGCCTGGGCATTCGCCAGATCGGCGAGGCCACGGCCAAGGACCTGGCGCGGCACTTTGGCAGCATGGACCGCATCATGGACGCCAGCGTCGAGCAACTGCTGGAGGTGCGCGACGTCGGCCCCATCGTCGCGCAAAGCATCCACCAGTTCTTCCAGCAGCCGCACAATCGCGAGGTGGTGGAGCAGCTGCGCGCGGCCGGCCTGAGCTGGGACGAAGGCGAGGGCGCAGGCGAGCAGGGCCCGCGACCGCTGCTGGGCAAGACGCTGGTGCTGACCGGCACGCTGCCGACCTTGAGCCGCGATGCGGCCAAGGACATGATCGAAGCCGCTGGCGGCAAGGTCAGCGGCTCGGTGTCAAAGAAGACGCATTACGTCGTGGCCGGCGAGGAGGCAGGCTCCAAGCTCGACAAGGCCCGCGAGCTGGGCCTGACCGTGCTGGACGAGGCGGGGCTGCTGGCTCTGCTGGAGCAGCCAGCGGGCTGAATCAGCTCTTCGAACCGATCAGGCCCACCGCCAGCGCCGTGCCCGCCAGCACGATGGCGCAGCCGATCGCCATCTGCAGATTGAAGGCTTCGCCCAGAAAGGCAAAGCCCCAGACGACGGCGAACACCGGGATCAGAAAGGTCACGGCAATCGTGTTCGTCGGGCCGACGCGCGACATCAGCCGGAAGAACAGGATGTAGGCCACGCCCGAGCACAAGAGGGCCAGCAGGGTCACGCCAATCCAGGCCTGGGCGCTGGGGTTGACGGCGGGCCACAGCAGGGCGGCCGGCACGGCCAGTGTGAGAGCCGAGAACATCTGGCTGCCGGTGGCCACGGCCAGCGGGGCCACATGGCTCAGATAGCGCTTGTTGAAGATGGCGGCCACGCCGTAGCTGGCCGCCGCCACCAGGCAGGCCACAATGGCCCAGCCGCTGCCGCCGGTCTTGAAGCTGGCCTTGTCCCAGGCCAGGAAGATCACGCCGGCAAAGCCTATCGCCAGGCCCAGCATGCGCAGCGGGCTCAGGCGCTGGCTCAGCCAGATCCAGGCGACGATGGCGCCAAACAGCGGCGTGGTCGCATTCATGATGCTGGACAGCCCCGCGGTGATCGACAGCGCCGCATAGCTGAAGCAGGCGAATGGCAGGCTGCAATTCATCAGGCTGACGATGAACAGCGGCCGCCAGGCGCTCCGCAACTGACCCAGGCCGGCGCTGCCCTGGCGCAGGGCCAGCAGGGGCAGCAGCATCAGGCTGGCGCCGGTGACGCGCATCGCCGCCATGGCAATGGGGCCGAACTCGTGGGCACCGAGCCGCATGAACAGAAACGAAGCGCCCCAGATCGCCGCCAGCAAGGTCAGCTCGCCAAAGTCGAATGCCTTCATGCGTCCGCTGGCGCGAGAACGCCCTCCAGTTCCAGCAGCGCCGTCTTGCGCTCCAGGCCACCGGCATAGCCGGTCAGGTCGCCGTCACGGCCGATCACGCGATGGCAGGGCACGACGATGGACAGCGGGTTGCGGCCCACCGCCGCGCCCACGGCGCGCACCGCGCTGGGCGCATGCACGGCCTCGGCCAGTTCGGTATAGCTCAGGGTGGTACCGCAGGGAATCTTCAGCAGGCCGGCCCAGACGGCCTGCTGGAAGGTCGTGCCCTCCAGCGCCAGCGGCAGGTCGAAACAGGTGCGCTGGCCGGCAAAATACTCGCCCAGCTGGCGGGCGGCCTCGCCCAGCAGCGGGTCGTGATCGTCCACCTCGGCCTGCAGCACGCCCGGATGGTGTTTCTGCTCGGCAAACCAGATGCCTGACAGGCCCTGTGCGCTGCGCGCCACCGTCAATGTGCCCAAGGGGGTCAGGACTTGCCGTTGCTTGCTGTGATGACTGGTGTTCATGAGAGCTCGGTGGAAGAAGAGGCCGTCGCGCGCCACAAGCGCATTACCGCATAACTGCGATAGGGCTGCCAGGCTTGCGACAATTCCAGCACCTTTTTAGGGCTGGGCAGGGGGTCTCCGGCCATGGCCAGCTGCTTGCGCAGCACCACATCGCCGGGCAGAAAGGCATCGGGCCAGCTCCACATGCGCATCAGCATATAGCTGGCCGTCCACGGGCCGAGGCCGGGCAGGGCGATCAATTCCTGCTCGGCGGCCTCATGGGTGGCCTGGGGGTGGTTGATCAACAGCCGCGGCCAGGCCTCGGCGAGCAGGCGCAGCGCGTCGGCGCGGCGGGCGATGATGCCCAGGCTGGCAATGTCGTCACGCGAGGCCGCGGCAATCTGTTCGGGCTCGGGGAACAAGCGCGTCAGTCCCTCGGGCGCGGCCTCGTTCAGCGGCGTGCCGAAGCGCTGGACGAAACGGCTGGCCAGCGTGCGGGCGGCGGCCACGGTGACCTGCTGGCCCAGCACGGCGCGCACGGCCAACTCGAAGCGGTCCGCGCAGCCGGGCAGGCGCACACCGGGTTGCTGGCAGGCGTGGGCGGGCAGGGTGGCCAGGGCTGCATCAATCTGCAGCGGGTCGGCATCGAGGTCCAGCCAGCGCCGCACCAGGGGCAGTACCGTGGCCGTGGCCGGCACCAGGCCCTCGCTGAGGCTCAGGCGCACCTGGGGTCGGCTCGCATCGAACGTCACTTCGAGCCAACCCTCGCAAACCTGCTCTGCTTGAGTGATGCGCAGGCTGCGGCGGATGCTGCGCCTCGCCCTGTCCACGGTCTCGATGCCGGCAATGGCCCGGCGCTCCAGAAACTCCAGCATCGCGTCCACATGGTAGGGCGGGCGGTAGGCCAGCAGCAGGGCCGGGGGCGTGCCGGTGGCCTTGCCCTCGCGGCGCAGCGCCGTGGGCTGCAGCCGGTAGTGCTCGACGAAGGCGGCATTGAAGCGCCGCAGGCTGGCAAAGCCGGCCTGCAGGGCGACCTGGGTGACGGGCAGGGCGGTGTCGGTCAGCAGCTGCTTGGCCAGCAGCAGGCGGCGCGTCTGCAGATATTGCAGCGGCGTCACTCCATGCTCGGCGGCAAAGATGCGGCGCAGGTGGCGGCTGGTGATGCCCAGATGGGTGGCCAGGTCCTCGACGCTGGCCTCGGCCTGGGCCTGGCCGTCCAGCCAGGCGGCGGCCTGCTGGGCCAAGGTCTTGGAAGCATCCATGACCGACCAGCGCAGCGCGCCGCCCGGGGCCAGCTCGGGCCGGCATTTCAGGCAGGGCCGGAAGGCCGCTGCCTCGGCCTGGGCCGCATGGGCGAAAAACACGCAGTTCTCGCGCTTGGGCGCACGCACGCGGCAGATCGGCCGGCAGTAGATGCCGGTGGACGTGACGCCGACGTAGAGCTTGCCGTCGAAGCGCGAGTCACGGGCCTGGAGGGCGGCGTAGCAGGCGTCGGGTGACAGGGGCAGCGGGGTGGGCGAGGAGTCCATGAGGCCATGATAGGCCTCTGGGGTCGCCGTTTTCGGACCTGTCGGTCCGGCATTCCTGGACCCGTGCCTACATCGCCTTGAACTGGTGGACGTAGGCGCGGCTGACGGGCAGCTCGCGCTCGAGCCCGCGAAAGCGGACGAACAGCCGGCTGGCCTCGTCGCGCCGGGTGCCGGCCAGGTGGTCGAGGTTGATCAGGGTGGCGCGGTGGATCTGCAGAAAGCGCGAAGGGTCCAGCTGGGGCAGCAATTCGACGATGGAGGTGCGAATCAGGTACTCGGCCGCGGCCGTCTGCACGCAGGTGTATTTCTCGTCGGCATGGAAGAACAGCACGTCGCCGATGGCGATCTGGTGCATCAGCTCGCCCTGGCTGGCGCGCACATAACGCATCACCGGTGCTGCGTCCATGCTGCCCATCAGGCGCTGCAGGGCCTGAGCCAGGGCGGCATCGGGTTCGGGCGGCACCACCAGGCTGGCCTTGACCCGCGCCAGTGCCTTGGCCAGACGCTCGGCCTTGACCGGCTTCAGCACATAGTCCAGCGCCGCATGCTCGAAGGCTGCCAGCGCGTACTCGTCATAGGCGGTGACGAAGACGACCCGGGTCGGCCCCTCTATGCCCTGGGCCACCTCCAGCCCGGTCAAGCCCGGCATCTGGATGTCCAGAAAGGCCAGGTCGGGCTGCAGCTCGGCTATTGCTGCTGCCGCCTCGACGCCGTTTTTCGCGATGTGGACGATCTGCAGCTCGGGCCACAGGGCGGCGAGCTGGTCCTTCAGGTACTGGGCCAGGTGGGGTTCGTCGTCGGCGATCAGTGCAGTGGTCATGGGTGTCGGGCCTTGAGTTGGTAGGGCAGCTCCAGCAGCACCTCGGTGCCGGGATGGCCGGGCTTCAGGCGCAGGCTGGCCAGGCCGGCATAGCGGGTCTTCAGCCGCTCGCGGATATTGTTCAGCGCCATGCCCGAGCCGCGGCGGCCGGGCTTGGGCGGGGCGTCCAGGCCCAGGCCGTCATCGGCCACGGTGATGTGCAGCCGCCCCTGGGCCACCATGGCCGTGATGCGCAGGGCACCGCCCTCGATCTTGGGCTCGAGGCCGTGGTGGATGGCATTCTCGACCAGGGGCTGCAGCAGCAGCGGCGGCAGGGTGGCGGCGCGGGCCTCGGGGCTGGCCTCGATGCTGAAACGCAGGCGCTCGGCCATGCGCGTCTGCAGCAGGGCCAGGTAGCTGCTGACGGTCTCCAGCTCCTGCTCCAGCGTGCAGTCGTCACGACGCAGGTTCTGCAGGCTGGCGCGCAGATAGTCGGTGAACGACTCCAGCATCAGCTTGGCGCGCGGCGTGTCGTAGTCGATCAGGCTCTGCACATTGGCCAGGGTGTTGAACAGAAAGTGCGGCTCGATCTGGGCCTGCAGCAGCTTCAGCTGGGCCTCGGTGGCCTTGAGCTGCAGCGCCTGCTGCTTGGTGTGCAGGCGCCACCACAGCCACTGGATCACCGACAGGAACACCGAGATGGCAAAGAACTGCGCCCAGGAACTGCGGCTGCTCATGAAGTGGCGCAGGATGTCGAGCTGCCAGATGTGGTCGATCAGGCGCAGGCCCACCATGATGCCCAGCGTGCCGCAGACCATGCTCAGCGCCGAATAAAACAGCGCGGCCCGCCAGTCCCGCCAGTCGCCGACGGCTGCTACCCAGTGCGCCGGCAGGCCCAGCTCGAGGCCGCGAAAAGCCAGGCTGAAGGTGATGGACACGCTGAAGCTCAGCAGGAGATTGGCCGGCAGACTGATGCGCCACCAGCGTGCCGTCGAGAAGCTGTCGTTGACAAAGCCCGACAGCAGGGCCAGCCCCAGGCCTATGCCCAGCGCGAGCGCGACAACGACGAGCAGCCGCGCCCACAGCGGCTCCGTGCGGTGGCGGCTGAGGCGCCACTGCTGCTTCCAGGCGCTGAGCAAGACGGCTGAGGTGTTCATGGGTGCTAGTGTAGGAAGCGGGGTGCCGTCAGGCCCCGCCGGGGCGATGAATCGACAACTGGCGCGGCGGATGGAGAGTTACGCCGCCGGTACGGCCGCTGCAACGGCGCCATGCCTACAATCCGGCCAGTCTTCCACCGCCATACCGCAAGAGAACAGGGACCCCATGCAAGTCAACGCAGCTATCTTCAAGGCCTACGACATCCGCGGCGTTGTGCCGACGACCTTGGACGAAACCCTGGCCGAGCACCTGGGCCGTGCCTTCGGCAGCGAGGCGCTGAAGCTCGGTGAGAAGGCCGTCGTCGTCGGCCGCGACGGGCGCCTGTCCGGCCCCGGCCTGGTGGCGGCGCTGATGCGTGGCCTGGCCTCGACCGGCCTGGACGTGGTGGACCTGGGCGCCGTGACTACGCCTATGCTGTACTACGTGGCCGCCACGCGCAAAAAGCAGCGCTGCAGCTCCGGCATCATGGTCACCGGCAGTCACAACCCCAAGGACTACAACGGCTTCAAGATGGTGCTGGGCGGCCGCGCCATCTATGGCGAAGACATCCAGGGCCTGCGCCAGCGCATCGAGGCCGAGGACTACGCCGTGGGCAAGCGCCCCGGCCGCCTGGGCCGGATGGATATCGAGGCCGAGTACCGCGCCCGCATCGTCAACGACGCCAAGCTCAAGCGCCCGTTGAAGATCGTCGTCGACTCCGGCAACGGCATTCCCGGCGCCACCGGCCCGGCCACCTTGAAAGCGCTGGGCTGCGAGGTCATCGCGCTGTATTCACGCGTCGATGGCGACTTCCCCAACCACCATCCGGACCCGTCCAAGCCCGAGAACCTGCAGGACCTGATTCGCACCGTCAAGGCCACCGAGGCCGATCTGGGCCTGGCCTTCGACGGCGATGGCGACCGCCTGGGCGTGGTCACCAAGGAAGGCAACATCATCTACCCGGACCGCCAGCTGATGCTGTTCGCGCTGGACATCCTCAAGCGCAAGCCGGGTAGCACCATCATCTTTGACGTCAAGTGCACCCAGCAGCTGCCGCTGGCCATACGCGCGGCCGGCGGCGTGCCGCTGATGTGGAAGACCGGCCATTCGCTGGTCAAGGCCAAGCTGAAGGAAACCGGGGCGCCTATCGCCGGCGAGATGAGCGGCCACATCTTCTTCGGCGAACGCTGGTATGGCTTCGACGACGCGATGTACACCGCCGCGCGCCTGCTCGAGATCCTCAGCCGCTCGGATGACCCCAGTGCCGTGCTGAACGCGCTGCCCACCAGCTTCAGCACCCCGGAATTGAACGTGCCCTGCGCCGAGGGCGAGCACCATGCGGTGGTGCAAAAGCTCAAGGAGCAGGCCCAGTTCCCGGGCGCGCTGGAGGTCATCACCATCGACGGCCTGCGGGTCGAGTTCGCCGACGGCTTCGGCCTGATACGCGCGTCGAACACGACGCCGGTGCTGGTGCTGCGTTTCGAGGGGCAGACCGAGGCCGCTTTGCACCGCATCGAGGTCTTGATGATGGAACAGCTGCGCTTGGTCAAGCCAGATGCGCACGTCACCGCCGGGCACTGAATGAGTTCATGGCGGCGGCGCCTGAGTCGCGGCGCGTACTCGGGCCTGTTGCAGCTGGCGCAGCCGGCCTATGTCCTGCGCCTGTGGCTGCGCGGACGCGAGGAGCCGCTGTACCGCCACGCGATCGGTGAGCGCTTCGGGCGCTACGGCACCTTGCCCGCCGGCCAGGGCTGGCTGTGGATACACGCGGTGTCGCTGGGCGAGACGAGGGCCGCCACGGCCCTGATCGCGGCCCTGCGTGCCCACAGGCCCGGCCTGCGCCTGCTCCTGACCCATGGCACGGCCACCGGCCGGGAGGCCGGCCGCACGCTGTTGTGCGAGGGCGATTCCCAGGCCTGGTTGCCCTACGACAGCCCCGGCTCGGTGCGGCGCTTTCTGCGCCACTTCCGGCCCGCGCTGGGCGTGATGATGGAAACCGAGGTCTGGCCCAATCTGCTGCGAGCCGCGCGCCAGGCACGGGTGCCGATGGCCCTGGCCAATGCCCGGCTGTCGGAGAAAAGCCGCAAGCAGGGCCAGCGGCTCGATGCCATCCTGCGGCCCGCCGTGCAGAGCTTCGCCCTGGTGCTGGCCCAGACCGAGGCCGACGCCCAGCGCCTGCGCGAGCGCGGTGCCGCGCCGGTCGAGGTGGCCGGCAATCTGAAGTTTGACGTGACGCCCGACCCGGCCCTGCTGGACCGTGGCCGGCTGTGGCGCGAGCACCTGGACCGGCCGGTGCTGCTGGCCGCCGTCACCCGCGAGGGCGAGGAGGCGCAGCTGCTGGCCGCCTGGCAGGCACACGCCTGGCCCCAGGGCGAACGCCGGCCGCTCCTGCTGCTGGTGCCGCGCCACCCGCAGCGCTTTGCCGAGGTGGCCGAGCTGGTGGCCGTGCAAGGCCTGACCCTGGCGCGACGCAGCGGCTTTGCCGACGCACCCGATGCCGGGGCCCTGGCGGCCGACGCCTGGCTGGGCGACAGCATGGGCGAGATGGCCCTCTACTACGGCCTGGCCGATGTGGCCCTGCTGGGCGGCAGCTTTGCCCCGCTGGGCGGCCAGAACCTGATCGAGGCGGCGGCCTGCGCCTGTCCGGTGGTGATGGGGCCGCATACTTTCAATTTCGCCGAAGCGGCCGAGCTGTCGCAGCAGGCGGGCGCCGCGTTCCGGGTGGGCGATATGGCCGCCGGCTTGGACAAGGCCCTGGCCTTGCTGCGCGAGCCTGCATCGCAGGCCGCGGCCGGCCATGCCGGCCTGGCCTTTGCCGATCAGCACCGCGGCGCCGCCGAGCGCATGGCGCAGCGGCTCCTCACGCTCCTGCCTTAATCCGCGATCCGGTACGTGCCCTTGCCGCCGCGCTTGGCCTCGTACATGGCCTGATCGGCGCGCCGGCACAGCGCGTCGGAGCTTTCGCCCGGCACCGCGTCGGCCACCCCGATGCTGGGCGTGGCCCAGGCCTCGAAGCCACGCAGCAGATGGACCTGAGACAGCGAGGCGACGATGCGTTCGCACAGCATCTCCACCGCCGCCCGGTCGCCCGCCTCTTCCAGCAGCACGGTGAACTCGTCGCCCCCGAGACGGAACACCAGGTCGGTGCCGCGCACGCAGGCGCCGAGCCGACGCGCCACCTCGACCAGCAGCAGGTCGCCCGCCTCGTGGCCGAGTTCGTCATTGACCTTCTTGAAGCCGTCCAGGTCGATGAACATCAGCGTCACGGCCGGGCCGGAGCGGCCAAAACGGCGCAGCGATTCGGCCAGGCGTTCGTCGAAATGCCGCCGGTTGGGCAGGCCGGTCAGGCTGTCGCGGCGGGCCATTTCCTGCAGCGCTTTCTCGTGCCCCTTGAGCACGGAGATATCGCTGAACACCCGCGCGTGGTGGGTGCTGCGGTTGCTCTCGTCAACGATGCGGCTGGTGCTGAGCCAGATGTCCAGGCGCTGGCCGTCGGCCAGGGCCAGATGGGCCTCGCCGACCCAGCGCTGGGCGTCGGCCACACCGCTCAGACGCGCAAAGTCGGGCACCGGTGGCAGGCCGACCTCGGTGGCTGGCCGGTGTTCCACCTGGGCCAGGGTGCGGCCCGTCATGGCCGAGAAGGCCCGGTTGACATCGATGATGCGATCCTCGGCATCGGTCACGACCACCGCGTCGGCCGTTTCGGCAATCACCTTGGAGGCCAGCGCCAGGCGCTCGGCATAGGCACGCCGCTCGGTCACGTCTTCGGCAATGACCAGCAGATGATCCATCTCGCCGTCGGCGCCGACCACCGGCGCCTTGAAGGTGTCGAAAAAACGGCGTCCCTCGGGGCCGTCGAAGGTCTGGCCCGGAAAGCGCCGCGGCTTGCCATCGCGCAGCACCTGCAGGTCCTGGTCGTCGAAGCGCTGGGCATCGGCGGGCGAATAGAGGTCACGCACGGTGCGGCCCACCACCGCGGAGGCCGGCATGTGAAAGCTGCGCTCGGCGGCATGGTTCCAGAATTCGTAGATGCCCAGGCCATCGGGACGCATGCTCTTGGCGTAGACCGGCAGCGGCAGAAAGTCGAGCAGGTTCTGCAGGAAGTTGCGGTTCTCGGCCAGATCGCGCTCGGACAGCTTGCGGTCGGTGATATCACGCGAAATCAGGGCCACGCCATCGCCCACCGCCACCACCTGCTGATGCAGCCAGCGGCCCTTCATCGGCCCCAGCGTGGCCTGCAACTCGCTGGTGCTGGCCTCGCGGCTGTCCATCACCTGGGCGAAGGTGTCCATCACCCGGCTGCTGCGCATGGCCGGGAAGACCTCGCTCAGGCGCCGGTCCAGCACCTCGACCAGCGGCAGGCCCACCATCTCTGCGGCGCGGCTGTTGGCATCGGTGATCAGGAAGTCTTGCAACTGACCCTTGGGACCGCGCACCGCCAGCAGGATGGAGATTGCGTCCAGGCTGCCCTCCAGCGCCGCGCGCAGGCGCGACTCCGCCTGCAGCTGCGCCTTTTTGCTGGCGTCCACCCGGCGCAGCTGCAGCAGCAGCAGCCAGGTGCCCAGGGCCAGCACCACGCCGAAGCCGGCCGCCCACAGCAGCAGGTTCAGCCGGGTTCTGCGGTAATTCACCAGGCCCTGGTCGGCGTCCATGGCCACCACGGCCAGCAGCGGGTAGCGGTCCAGCGGCAGGGCGACAACAAAGCGCTCCTTGCCGTCCAGGGCGCTGCGTGCGGGCAGGCGCAGGTCGCGGGCGACCGACATGCGCTCGGTCACCCGGCTGACATCGACCTTCTCGCCGAAACTGAGCTTGCCGCCCAGCAGACGGGCGCGCACCATGCCGTCCGCGCCGATCAGGCTGACGGCGGTGGTGGCGGCCTCACTGCCGGCGTGCTCCGAGGTCAGCAGCCGCGGGGGTATCAGCACCGTGACGATGCCCAGAAAGCGCCCCTTGCTGTCGTCGATGCGTTGGGAGATCGGCAGCACCGGAGCGTCCAGTGCCGGCTGGAATTCGGTCGGCCCGATGTCGATGCTGCCGGCCGGCGCCTGGGCCAGGCGCTTGAAGTAGTCCTCGTCGGACACGCTCAGCGGCAGGTCTGCGCCGGTGGAGTCCACCACCAGGCCCTGCGCATCGGTGACCAGAATGGCCTTGGCGAACTCCTGGGCCAGCAGGCCCTCGGCGGCCAGCGCCTTGAGGTCCATCTGGCGCCCGCTGTCGCGCAGGCGCTGTATCAGCTGGATGGTGTGCAGCACGCGGTCCAGCACCTCGGTGCTGCGCGAAGCCAGCTTCTGGGTGCTCTTGGTCGAACTGTCGAGCAGGGAGTCGACCTCGGCGCTGTACTCCAGCTGCAGCGTCATCGACAGAATCACCGCCAGGGCTGCGGCGAGCAGGCTGGCGGCCAGCAACAGCCGCGCCGACGACGAACCCATCCAGCCTGCACTGGGGCGAACAACTTTCAGGCGCCACATGGTTCGTTGGGATGTCTACCTTTTTTTTGCCGGCCCAGTGTAGCGGCGGCGCTGCGCACGACACTGTGAATTCACCACGTTCGCGGCATGATGGTCGATGCAAAAGAACCAGGAGACTTGATTTGACTCAATTCGTGATGGCCCGCCGTGGCGGGGCGGTGGCACTGCTGCTGTGCGGCCTGCTGGCGGCCTGCACCGGGGGGCGTGGGCTGGACTACCGCGTGCCCGAACTGCCCGAGGCAGGCTCGGGCTACCAGGCCAAGCCCGGCTGGGCGACACAGCGCTTTGCCGTCGCAGCCGCCAATCCGCTGGCCACCGATGCCGGCTACCAGGTGCTGAAGGCCGGCGGGTCGGCGGTGGATGCGGCCATCGCCGTGCAGATGGTGCTGGCCCTGGTGGAGCCACAGTCCAGCGGCATCGGCGGCGGCGCATTTCTGCTCAGCTGGGACGGCCGCGATCTGGCGGCCTGGGACGGCCGCGAAACGGCACCCGCCGCCGCCGATGAAAAGCTGTTCCTGCAGGCCGACGGCAAGCCCATGCCGCTGATGCGGGCCATGGTCGGCGGCCGCGCCGTCGGCACGCCGGGTGTGCTGCGCATGCTGGAGCAGGCGCACAAGGAGCAGGGCGTGTTGCCGTGGCCGGTGTTGTTCGAGCCCGCCATACGCATGGCCGAACAGGGTTTTCGCATCAGCCCGCGTCTGCACGGCCTGCTGAGCTCGGAGCGTGCCCTCAAGCTCGACCCGCAGGCCGGCCCCCTGTACTACCAGGCCGGTGGCGAGGCGCTGCCGGTGGGCCATCTGCTGAAGAATCCAGCGCTGGCCGAGGTGCTGCGGGCGGTGGCGCGCGACGGCTCGGCCGCGTTTTATGGCGGCGCCGTGGCGGCCGACATGGTGCGCCGGGTGCAGGGCCATGCCGGCAATCCGGGCCGGCTGAGCCTGGCGGATCTGGCGGCCTATCAGCCAAAGAAGCGCGAGGCCCTGTGCTCGCCTTGGGCCGCCCGGCCCGAGCGCAGCCTGCGCGTCTGCGGTTTTCCGCCGCCCTCATCAGGTCATTTGACGGTGATGCAAATCCTCGGCCTGCTGGGTGAGTTGCCCGCCGGCCCCGGCGCCGAGACGGGCCAGGTCATGCCTGGTGCCGACTGGTTGCACCGCTATCTGGAGGCGTCGCGCCTGGCTTTTGCCGACCGTGACCAGTTCATCGCCGACCCGGACTTTGTCGCCGCGCCCGGCGGCAGCTGGACCAGCCTGCTCGCGCCCGCCTATCTGAGGCAACGCGCAGCGCTGATCGGCCCGCGCGCCATGGGCCTGGCCCAGCCCGGCAGGCCAGGCGGCGAGCGCAGCGCCTACGCTGCGCAGGCCGAACAGGCGGAGCACGGCACCAGCCATATCAGCATCGTCGACGGCCAGGGGCGCGCGGTGGCGATGACGACCACCGTCGAGTCGGTATTCGGCTCGCGTCTGATGTCCGACGGCGGCAGCGGCAAGGCCGGCGGCTTCCTGCTCAACAACCAGCTCACCGACTTCTCGCTGGCGCCCGCCGATGGCGAGGGACGCGCCGTGGCCAACCGGCTGCAGCCGGGCAAGCGCCCGCGCTCCAGCATGAGCCCGACCCTGGTGTTCGATGTCGGCAGCGGCGAGCTGCTGATGAGCCTGGGCTCGCCGGGCGGCCCGGCCATCATCCACTTCGTCGCCAAGACCCTGATCGCCACCCAGCAATGGGGGCTGGACGCGCAGGCCGCCATCAGCCTGCCCAACTTCGGCAACTTCAACAGCCCCAGCCTGCTGGAGCAGGGGCGCTTTCCGGCGGCCACCGTGCAGGCCTTGAGGGCGCGCGGCCATCAGGTCATCGAGACCGACATGACCAGCGGTCTGCAGGCGATAGTGCGCAGCCCGCCGGGTTGGTTTGGCGGCGCAGACCCGCGGCGGGAGGGGGTGGTGCGGGGCGATTGAGCCGCAATGTGGGTCACAATCAACTTCGACTCTCAGCTCCGAAGCACCGATGCCCCACAGCAACTCGCCCCTGTTGGATCCGCTGGCCATGCGCCAGGCTGGCCGGGAGTTGCTGTCGCTGGCCCTGATGGACGCCCGCAACCACACGTTGAGGATGTTGTCGGCGCTGGAGCAGGCGCAGGCCAGGACCGGCCTGGCCGGATTGGCGCTGTGGCATATCGGCCATGTCGGCTGGTTCCAGGAGTACTGGCTGGCGCGCAATCTGCAACGCGAGCGCGGCGCGTGGTGCGACCCCAGCCTGCCGCGCCTGGCCTCGGTGGAGCCGCGTGCCGATCAGTGGTTCTCCGAAGACGGCCCGCAGTGGGATGCCGCGCGCGGCGACCCCGGCCCCGATGCGATGGCGGTGCGCGACTATCTGGCCGCCACCCTGGACCTGACCCTTGAGCTGCTGGAGTCGGCCGGCCCGGGCGACGACAGCCTCTACTTCTTCCGCCTGGCCCTGCTGCATGAAGACCGCCATGCCGAGGACCTGATGAGCTGGGTGCAGGCACTGGACCTGGGCGGCAGCCAGCTTGATGAGCTGGTGCACGGCCCCGTGCCCCAGGCACCGCGCGAGGCCCTGCTGTTTCCGGCCACGCACTGGCAGCTGGGCCAGGCCGGGCCGGGCCTGGTGCTGGACTACGAGGGCGGGGCGCTGCCGGTGCAGGTGCCCGAGTTCGAGATCGATGCCCAGCCGGTCAACTGGGCCCAGTACACCGAATTCATCGCCGATGGCGGCTACGACAGCCGCGACTGCTGGAGCGAGGCCGGCTGGGCCTGGGTGCAGGCCGAGGGCCGGCGCAGCCCCCGCTATGTGGACCAGATCGGTAACGGCGTGCTGGTGCGTCGCTTCGGCCACAGCACGCGGCTGACGATGCTGCAGCCGGTGATGCATATGACCCTGCACGAGGCGCTGGCCTGGTGCCGCTGGGCCAATCGCCGCCTGCCGACCGAGGTCGAGTGGGAGCTGGCGGCGATGCAGGGCCGCTCGCGGGGCTTCCACTGGGGTCAGGTGCAGGAATGGACCGCCGGCGGCTTGCGCCTGCTGCCCGGCGCCAGCCTCGCCCCCTGGCGCGCCCGTCCGCCGGCGCCCGCGGCCTGTGCGGTACGCGGCGCTTCCTTTGCCAGCGCGCCGCGTATGCGCCACGCCAAGGCCCGCGAGGCCTGGAGCGAGTTGCATGACGTCGGATTCGTTGGTTTTCGCTCTTGTTCGATATGACGGACAGCTTTGCCCTGGCCTTGAGCCTGATCACCCACACCGATGCCAATCTGCTGAGCGTGGTGCTGCTGTCGCTGCGCGTCAGCGCCGGGGCCTGCCTGATCGGCGGCCTGCTGGGCCTGCTGCTCGGCGCCTGGCTGGCGGTGGCGCGCTTCCCGGGCCAGCGTGGCGTGGTGGCCCTGCTCAACACCCTGCTGGCCCTGCCGTCGGTGGTGGTGGGCCTGCTGGTCTATCTGCTCTTGTCCCGCTCGGGGCCGCTGGGGGCCTGGGGCATTCTGTTCACGCCCGGCGCAATGGTGGTGGCGCAAAGTATTCTGGTCACGCCCATCGTTGCAGCGTTGACGCGCCAGCTTCTGGTCGGTGCGCTGGCCGAAGGCGGCGATACCTTGAAGTCGATGGGCGCAGGCCCGATGCTGAGCGCGGGCTTGCTGATGCTGCACGAGCGCTGGGCCCTGCTGACGGTGCTGCTGACGGCGTTTGGCCGCGCCATCTCCGAGGTCGGCGCGGTGATGATGGTGGGCGGCAATATCGATGGCTTGACGCGTGTCATGACCACCAGCATCGCGCTGGAAACCAGCAAGGGCGATCTGCCCCTGGCCCTGGCGCTGGGCATGGTCTTGCTGGCCGTGGTCGGACTGATCAATCTCCTCATCGCGCTGGCGCAGACCGGTCCGCGGCTGCTGGGGGCGGCGCGATCATGACCGCTTTGCTGCGCTTGGATGCCGCCTCGGTGCGCTTTGGCGAGCTGGTGGCCTTGCAGCCCACCAGCCTGCAGATCCAGTCCGGCGAGCGCCTGATGCTGGTGGGCGCCAATGGCTCAGGCAAGACCACCTTGCTGCGGGTGCTGCACGGCCTGCAGACCCTGGAGGGTGGCCAGGGCCGGCGCCTGCTCTCTGACCAGGTCCTGCGCCAGGCCATGGTGGCCCAGCGTCCCTTCCTGCTGAGCCTGTCCGTCTGGCACAACCTGATGCTGGCGCTGTGGCTGGGCGGGGTGCCGCGCGGGCAGCGCACGGGACGGGCAAGGCTTGCGCTGGCCCGTGTGGGCCTGGCCGAGATGGCGCAGCGGCCGGCACGGGTGCTGTCCGGCGGCCAGCAGCAGCGGCTGGCGCTGGCGCGGGCCTGGGGCCTGCAGCCGCAGCTGCTGTTCCTCGATGAGCCCACCGCCAATCTGGACCCCGGCGCCAAGCGCGAGGTCGAGGCCCTGATCGAAGACTTTGCCCGCGAGGGCATGACCCTGGTGATGAGCACGCACAATCTGGGCCAGGCCAAGCGCCTGGGCACCCGCGTGCTCTATCTGGAGGCCGGCCGGGTGCTGGTGGACCTGCCGCCGCAGGCGTTTTTCAATGGCCCCCTGCCGCAGGAGGCACAGCTGTTCCTCAAAGGAGAATTGCCTTGGTCTTGATGAAGTCCCGCCGTCTGTTGCTCGTTGCGGCCCTCCTGGTGTCGGGTCTTGCCTCAGCGCAGGAAACCTCCATCGTCGTGGCCTCGACCACGTCCACCGAGCAGTCCGGCCTGTTCGGCCACCTGCTGCCCCAGTTCACTGCGGCGACCGGCATTGCCGTTCGCGTGGTCGCGCTGGGCACCGGCCAGGCGCTGGACATGGGCCGCCGCGGCGACGCCGACGCCGTGCTGGTGCACGACACGGTGGCCGAGGAGAAGTTCGTCGCCGAGGGCTTCGGCCTGAAGCGCATGCCGGTGATGTACAACGACTTCGTGCTCGTCGGCCCCAAGGCCGACCCGGCCAAGGCGCAGGGCAGGGACGTCGGCGCGGGCCTGCTGAAGATCAAGGCCGCGGTCCAGCCCTTTGTGTCGCGCGGCGACAAGAGCGGCACCCACGCGGCCGAGCTGCGTTACTGGAGACTAGCGGGCATCGACGTGGCCGCGGCCAAGCCCGAGGGCTACCGCGAATGCGGCTGCGGCATGGGCCCGGCGCTGAACATGGCCTCGTCACTGAATGGCTATGTGCTGGCCGACCGCGGCACCTGGCTGGCCTTCAAGAATCGGGGCGAGCTGGCCATCCTGGTCGAGGGCGACCAGCGCCTGTTCAACCCCTACGGCGTGATCGTCGTCAACCCGGCCAAGCACCCGCACGTCAACCTGGCAGCCGCCCAACGCTTCGCCGACTGGCTGGTGTCGCCGGCCGGCAAGGCGGCGATCGCGAGCTACAAGATTGGCGGGGAGCAGCTGTTTTTCCCCAATAGCTGATAGCTTGTGTGCCAGACCTTGAGATCCATGCGAAGCATGGCCGAAAGCTCTGGCACCAACTGACTGGGTCTTTGCGCGCTACTTCGTGCCATTCACCGTGATCACCCGCCGCTTCACCTCCATCGCCTCCAGCGCCGCGCTGCTCTGCTGATTGAGCTGCTCCCAGTCCTCGGCGCTGCGGATGATGGTGGGCTTGATCAGCACCACCAGCTCGCGCTTGCGGGCGGTGTTGGCGCGGTTGCCGAACAGAGTGCTGGTGAGGGCGTTGTCGCCGCTGCCGGGCAGGCCGGAGCCGCGGCGGGCGGACTCCATCTGCATCAGGCCGCCGATGGCTACGATATTGCCGTCGGCGATCCTGACCACGGTGTCGGTCTCGTTGGTGCTGCTGGAGGCCAGCGGCAGGCGGAAGGTGCCCACCGTGCCCAGGTCCACCTGCTTGACCTTCTCGGTCACCGCGGTGACCGAGGGGTGGATGTGCAGGGTGATCATGTTGGCCTCGTCGATCTGCGGCGTCACATCCAGGGCGATGCCCGAGAAGAACGGCGTCAGGGTCAAGGTCGGCACCGTCTGGGTGTTGTTGTTGGTGGTCGTGTTGTTGTTGGTGTTGTTGCTGGTGCCGGTGATGCCGGTGACGAAATAGTCGTCGGTGCCGACCTTGAGCACGGCCTTCTGGTTGTTCAGCGTGGCCACCCGCGGGCTGGACAGTATCTGCACATCGCCATGCGTTTCCAGAAAGCTCAGCAGCGCCTGGAAGCCGCCGCGCGACAGCGCCAGGCCGAAGGCACCCGAGCCGGCCACCGGCACACCGACCAGATCGCCGAGCACCGCGCCGGCAGAGCTGGTGGACAGCACCGGCAAACGGTTCGAATTGCTGACCAGCGGGTTGATGATGGTGTTCACACCGCTCGGTATCGAGGGGCTGACGCTGGTCTGGCCAACGGCGCCGCGGTTGCGCAGGATGGACCAGTCGATGCCGCTCTGGTAACCCTCGCGCAGCTCGACCTCGACGATCTTGGCCTCCAGCATGACCTGGCGCTCGACCGAGGCGCGGGTGGAGCGCAGAAAGGATTCGATGTGGCGCAGCTCGTCCGGCATGGCGCGCACGGCAATCGTGCCGGCCTGGGGACTGGCAATCACCGCGCGGCCCGGCTCGTTGCGCAGCAAGGCCTTGAGTGCGGCCGTGGTCTCGGCCCAGAAGTCGTTATCGGTGGTGGTCGAAATCTGACTGCTGTCGGGTTGCGCGGTGGCCGTGCCGGCCGGCGCCGGGTTGCCGGTGCTGCCCGTGCTGCCGTTATTGGCTGGCACCGGCGCGGAGCCCGAGCTGACGCGCACCTCGCTGCGGCCCTTGCGTTGGTTGTGCAGGTAGTTGAGCGTGTAGATGCGGGTCTGCATCGTCGGCGGGTAGACGGTGATGCGGCGGCCCTCGATCTTGAAGTCATAGCCATAGACGTCGCGTATCGACTCGAGCGCTTCGCGCAGCGTCACGCCCTTCAGGGTCACCGACAGCTGGCCGCCGACGTCCGGATGGACCAGCATGCTGTAGCGGGTGTCGGTGACCAGGGACAGGAACACATCGCGCATCGGCGCGCCGTTGACGACCAGGTCGAAACGGGGCTCGCCCGCGGCCTCGGGGCGAGGCGGTTCGGCGGGCAGCGGCACGGCCGCAGCGGCGGCCGCCTGCGAGCTCGGCGCGGTGGGGCGGGTGGCCTGCGATTGCGCCTGCAGTTCGGCGCGGATGCTGTTGCCGGACTCGGCCAGCTTCAGGGGCTTGTCGGCGCAGGCGGTGAGCAGGGTGATGACGGCACAGGCCAGCAGGCTGCGGCCGGGGCGGTAGGAAAAATGGCAATGGCCAGGCTTCATCATGGCTGCTCCTTGTTGTTCTTGGGGGTGGCCATATCGGGTCGCACTTTGGCGTGAGCTTTCGACGGTGCTTTCGGGGTGGCGCCCTCGACGGGCACGGGGCGCTTCTCGACGCCGGCGTACAGGCTGACGCGGCGCGTCACGCCGCCTTCCCTGAGCCAGACGGCGCCGTCGCCGATGCGGGTGATGCGGGCTTCGCCCAGTGCGTCGCCGACGCCGAGCCTGTGGCCGGCGACGATCAGATAGGGGCGGCCGTTCAGCACCATGATGTGCTGAGGCAGGTTGCCCGCGCTGGCCGTCTCGGCGCCCGAGGCCGGCGGGGCGGCCGGGCGCGCAGCGGCGGGCGCCAAGGTGGGATCGCGCAGGCCGTCCTGGGCGCCGGCGGGCAGGGCCAGGGCGAGCAGCAGCGGCAGGGTCAATGTCTTCATGTCCGCCCCCCGACCAGAAATACCTGCAGCTGCAGCTGCGTGCGGCCCGCCTCGCTGCCCAGGCGCAGCTGGCCCCAGCGCAGCGCCGGCAGAGCGGTCTCCAGCTCGGCCAGATAGCGCATCAGGTCCAGATAGTCGCCGCTGACCTGCAGCTCCACGCCGCGCCACTTCAGGCTGGACGGTGCCGCGCCGGTGGGCTGGGGCAGGGCGGCGTCGTCCAGCGTGTGCAGATTCACCAGGCTCAGGCGCTCGTGCTGGCGCAGCAGCCGCCCCATCACCTCGGGCAGCTGGGACTGGTTGTCGAGCAGGCCGGAGCGCTGCTGCAGCTGCTGATCCAGCTCCAGCGTCTCGCCCTGGGCGGCGCGGATCGCCGCGCGCAGCTGGCCCTGGGGGCTGCCGGCGGCGTTGAGCTGGGTCGCTTCGCCGAATTGCTGGCGTAGGGTTTTCAGCTCGGTGGCCTGGCGCTGCTGGTTCTGGCGTGCCAGTGTCTGCTCGGCCATCAGCGGCGCGATCAGGAACTGGTCCAGCACCGCGGCCAGCACCAGGGCAATCGACAGGAACAGGAACACGCGTTCGCGCAGCGACAGCGCATCGATGCGTTTGGCCTGGAGTTGCCAGCGGGCTTTCCAGCGCGCTGGCAGTGGGGCGAGGTCTGGCTTCATGGTGCCGATGCCTTGGGCGCTGCAGGTGCGGGGGAGCTTGCGCTGATCAGGGTGAAGCGCCAGCGGGGCCGGGCTGCGCCACGCGCCGCCGGACCGGCCTCGCTGCCGGCGGCCAGGGTCGTGCCGCCCTCGGCGCCCGACTCCAGCCGTTCCACCTTGACCGCCGTCAGCTGCTGGCCTTTCAACAGCGGATGGCCGGCCAGCTGCTGCAGCCAGGGCTGCAGTGCCGCAGGCTCCAGGGTCAGGCCCTGCAGTTCCAGCCGGCCGCTGCTCCAGCGCAGCTCGGTCAACCAGACCGGCGGCGGCACGGTGCGGGCCAGCAGGCGCAGCAGATCGGACTGGCTCTGGCCCGGCAGCGCGCGGCCACGGCTCAGCTCGTCCAGCATCTGCCGGCGCTGCAGCAGGCCCTGCTGCAGGCTGCCGAGCTGCTGGTTCAGCGCGGCCGGGTCGGTGTTGCCGGGCAGGCGCATCAGCGCGTCCATCAAGACCTGACGCTCGGTCTGGGCCTCGGCCTGGATCTGCAGGTAGGACTGGCGGGTCTGGCGCGCCTGGAGCAGCAGCCAGGCGCCGATCAGCAGGGCGCCGGCCAGCAGCAGGCCCAGGGCCTGGGCCATGGCGACGGCCGAGAAGTAGCGCTTGGGCGCCAGCAGTATGGGTGTGAGGAGGTTGATTTGCTGGGCCATGGCGTGCTCAGGGCTTGCGCTGTTCGCTGCGCAGCAGGGCGCCCAGCAGGGGCAGGCAGGCGGCGTAGGCGGGCAGATTGTCGGGCGTGGCCTCGAAGCCGCTGAACAGCGGCGCCAGTTCCATGGCCTGGGTGCGCAGGCCCAGCTCGCGTTGCAGCAGGGTGGCCAGCTCCTTGTCGTGCTCGGGCGTCTTCATCTGCAGCAGGGCCAGGGGCAGATCGGGCCAGGAGCGCTCCCATACGTCGATCGAGCGCTGCAGCTCGATCACCATCGGCGAGCCCTCAGCGTCGGCGGCTGCGCCGTCGTCGGCAAAGCCGAGGTCGTCGCCCGGCATGTACTCGAAGCCCAGCGGCGGCGGCGCTGCCGGCTTGGGCGCAAAGCCACCCAGCGCGCGCTGGCGCAGGCGCTCGTCCCAGTCCAGGCGCCGGGTGTAGAACAGTTCGCCCTGGGCGCTGATGGTGAGCAGGCAGCTGCCTGACTGGACCATCAAGGCGGCCGTGGCCCGCTCGGCCAGGCCGGCCTGCTGGGCGGCGGCGGTCTGCAGATTGCGCTGCGCCGTCTCCCAGATGTCGACGGCCGTCAGCGAGAGTCCGGCACCGGCGGACCACTCGGTCAGCTCGCGCAGGGCGGCGTTGGCCGCGGCGACGACGAACAGATGCTTTTGCGCTCGCGGGGCATCGCCGCCGACATGCATCACGTCCAGGGTCAGGTCATCCAGATGGGCCTCGACCATCTCCTTGATCTGCCAGCGCGCTGCGGCCTTGAGCTCGTCCTGCGGCACATTCGGCGTCTCGATCTTCAGGATCTGATAGTGCTCGGCTCCCAGCAGGGCCACGACTTGCCCCCCGCCCAGACCCAGCGAGCGCACCCGGCGGGCGAACTCGGGCAGGCTGGCATCACCGCGCTCCTCGACGCCCCAGCGCAGCACGCGCACAGGCGCCCCGCTGCTGGTGTCTGCCAGCACATAGGCCAGGCGGTCCGGCGCCAAGTACAGCGCCAGCTGGTTCTTCTGCTTGGCCGATTGCCAGGGCAACTTCATCTCAATAGTTTTCTCGCTGATACAGCAGGTTGTCGGCGCCACGATACAGGCCAAACGTGGCCCGTGCGGAGGGGTCTTTCACGTAGACGCTGCCACACCAGGCGCCGCGCAGATAGTCCATGCCGGCGCCTGCGGTCGCTGCATCGCCGGCCGCCGGGGCGAAGGCGGCCATGCAGGTGCTGGCCGTGGCGCTGCCGGACAGGCTCAGCGCCACATCGAAACTGCCGCTGCGGCCGCCGCCGGGCTTGCTCAGGAACAGCCTGGCACGGCCGGCGCTCACCGTCACCGGGCTGCTGAGCAGGGCGCTGTCGCCCGGGGTCAGGGTCTTGCGGTAGTTGCCAAAGTTCACGTTGGGGGTGCTGATGCGGGTGCAACTGTCGAGCGTGTTGTCGGCGAAGCCGGTGCCGTTCCAATACTGGGCGATCAGCGGCAGGGCCAGGTCGCGATTCTGGGCGCCCATCGCATTCATCAGCTGCAATCGACCAAAACGCAGCGGGACTGTGGCGAGCAAGACACGGTCGTTGCCGTTCGCGGGGCTATCGGTGTCGAGGTCGAGGCCGCTCATGGTGACGCCGTCGCTGTCCAGCGCGGCAATGCCGAACTTGGCGGTGTCGAAGGGGCCGTCGGGGGCGGAGACGCGGTTGGCGCTGGCAATCAGCTGCACATTGGCTGCCACGCCGCCGGCCCAGCTGCCGCTGCTGCTGATCAGGCTCAGGCGGTTGTTGGCGGTCTTGAACAGGGTGCCGCCCTGGATGCCGGCCAGGCCAAAGTTGGCCGGCACGGTGAGATCCAGCAGGGCATAGGCGCCGCTGTAGTTGGCGGTGGTGGCGCCAAGCGCGTTCTTGGCGCTGAGGGTGAACTGCAGCTTGAAGCCCTCGTCGAGGTAGCTGAAGGTGGAGGCCGGGGAGCAGCTGGCGCTGTTGCGGTGGGTGACGCTGGCGGCGCTCAGCGCAAAGCTGGCCGGCACGAAGCGGCCGACGCGGGTGTTCTGCGCGCCCCCGGCATTCACCACCACGGCGTTCAGGGCCAGGCCGCTGCCCAGGAAATTGCTGACCACGCCCGCGGTGTTGAGCGCGAAGCTGCCGACCTCGGTGTACTGCAGCGTGCTCACCGTCGCTGCACCGCTGCTGAAGCTGGCGCCCGCGATGCTGCCGTTGTTCAGCGTGCCCAGGCTGCCACTGGCCGGTGTCTGGCTGGCGGCCAGCGGCCCCAGGGTCACGGCGCTGGCAAAGCTGCTCGCGCGGGTGCCGGCCTTCATGGCCGCCTCGCTGGCATTGGCGGCCGGGGTGCCGGTGTTGCCTGGGTCGGCGCCGTTGCCGAGCATGGCCGCATCCCAGGTGTAGGCGGTGACGGTGGCGCTGAAATTGGCGCCGGCCGGGGCGAACTGGGCGTCGCTGGCCGCCGCGCCGTTCGGGTTGTTGGTCACGCCGTACTTGATCGCCGAGACGATCACGGTGAAGGGCCGCACGGTCAGGATGCTGCCGCTGCCGGTGATGGCGCTGGCCGCGCTGCTGAGCGTGTCATCGCGCGCATTCAGGCTGTAGCGGCCGATGTCGCTGGTGCCCAGGTTGAAGCTGGCCACACCGCTGGTGAAGTTCAGGGTCAGGTTGTTGGCGCCGGGCTGCGCGGCGGGAATGCTCAGCGCCGGCGAGACCACAGTCGGCGCGACCCAGCTGCCGCCGCTGTCGCTGCGCCAGAATTTCAAGGCCTTGCTGCCCGCGTAGTCGGTGGCCACGCCGCAGCTGCCGGTGGTGGGATCACGGCGGATGTAGCTGAGCGTGTGGTCGTGCGGGCGCCCGGCCACGGCGATATCGCTGCCGCTGACCTTGCCGTTGAGGTCTTCGGCGAACACAAAGGCGTTGTCGCGGTACTGGATCGCCGCCGAGGTGGTGCTGGAGCCACTGGCCGCAGCATCGACCACGGTCACGGTGACGTCCTGGGCCAGCGTGTGGCTGAGCCTGAGCTTGACCACGCCGCCGTCGCCGGCCGCGAACTGGTAGCTGGCCAGGCCGCTGTTGGCGGCACCCGGCGTCAGTGTTCCGGTTGGCGCCGGGCTGCTGCCGGCCGACCAGTCGCCCTTGCCGGTGGAGGTGCTGATGGTCACCGTGCCGCTGTAGTTGGTCAGCGTGTTGCCGCTGCTGTCACGGGCGGTGAGGGTGAGGGTCTGGGGGCTGCAGGTCGAGGCGCTGCCGGTGCCGGCGATGCTGAAGCTGGAGGGGCCGGTCGGGCAGACGGGAACCGTGCGTGAACTGCCGTCGTAGTTCTTGCCGGCGGCCTGGTTGCTGCGAATGCTGCTGATGTCCGCTGCCGACAGGGCGGAGGCAAAGATCAGGTACTCGTCGAGGCCGCTGTTCATGCCCTCGTGGGTGGAGGAGTCGACGTCGTAGGAGGCGCCGAGATAGGCCAGGCTGCCACTGGCCTTGGCATTGACCGATTCCTTGAATGCGCCATCGATGTAGAGCTTGGTGCTACTGCCCTGGCCCACCACGGCCAGGTGATGCCAGCCGCTGGCCAGGGTGCCCAGCTGAAAGGTGCCCGGCACGATGTTGCCTGGCGTGTAGACGCCCCAGCGAAAGTTGTTGCCGCCGTCGAGATAGAGCACGTCGCCACCACCGGCCATGGCGCCGAGCACGTGGTACGCACTGCCCCCGGTGGACAGCGGAAACTTGATCCAGGCACTGATCGTCCAGTCGCTGCTCAGCGAGATCGCCGAGCCCGGCGTGAAGTAGCGCCGGCCATCGGTGTAGCCCAGGTCGGCGTAGCGGTTGACGACAGTCGGTGCGGTGCCCGCGTTGGCCGCGCCCAACACGGCGGTGGCGTGGTTGCTGCCCACCGAGTCCTTGGCCTCGCCGGCCGTGCCGTTATAGCTGCATTCGTCGAAACGGTACTCGGCCACTGGGGGAGGCTTGCAGGCGGGCGGCATGGCCGCATTGCTGTTGTTGACCACGCAGCTGTTGCCGCAGGTGCTGCCGCAGCAGACGCTGTTGACCGAGGACTGGTAGCCCAGGGTGATGGTGGCCGAGCTGGTGGACCTGACACAGGACTGTGCAATGGCAGCCTGGGCCAGTGTGATGGTGCCCGTGCTGGTGGTGATGCTGCCCACCACCTTGGTCTGGTAGCCCAGGCTGACCGCACCCGCGGCCCCGCTCACGGCGCCGCTGACGACGCTGGCCTGCGCGAGCGTGACCTTGCCG
This sequence comes from uncultured Roseateles sp., assembly GCF_963422335.1. Classification (NCBI taxonomy): domain Bacteria; kingdom Pseudomonadati; phylum Pseudomonadota; class Betaproteobacteria; order Burkholderiales; family Sphaerotilaceae; genus Roseateles; species uncultured Roseateles sp. The sequence goes on along the minus strand of NZ_OY729424.1, from coordinate 4,360,441 downwards.
CTGGTGGTGATGTCGCCGCTGACCTGGGTCTGGAAGCCCAGGTCGACGGCGCCGCTGCTGCTGCTGACGTCGCCGCTGACCACCACGCCCTGGGCCAGGCTGATGGCGCCGGAGCCGCTGGTGATGTCGCCGCCGAGGGTGCTGAGATAGCCCAGCGAGATCGCGCCGCTGGTGGTCGTCAGCGAGCCGCTGAGGGTGGCATAGCCGTCCGCGTTCTGCACCGCGCCGGCGCTGATGCTGGCGCGTATCACCGACTGATAGCCCAGGGTCAGGGTACCGGTGACGATCAGCGTCAGGTCGGTGGCCTGGCCGCTGCTGTTGATGGTGGCGTTGTCGGTGCTGAAGGCACCGTTGATCGTGATCTTGGCCGGTTTGGGCGAGGCGATGGTCACGGTGTCGTTGTAGGCCAGGGTCAGGGCGCCGCAGGTGTAGGTGCCGCTGGCGCCGCTGCAACCCGGAGGCAGCGCGCCCGGGAAGGTGTAGCTGGCGGCAAGGGCCGGCTGCGACAGCAGGAGCAGCAGGCCGACCAGCAGGCGCCACAGCCAGGCACTCATCGCGCCACGGTGCGGCTCAGCTGCCGCTCCAGATAGGTGGTCTGCGGGCTGGTGGCGGTGTTCGGGCAGCCGCTGGCCGATGGCGCATTGCAGGCATTGGCGATGAGCTGGTAGAAGTTCAGGGTGCTGGCGCCATCGCTGCCCTGGGTGCGTGTGCAGCTGACGCTGACGACGAAATCGCCCAGCGTGATTTGCGTGCCGGCAAAGCAGGCGGGCGCCGCGGCGCTGCGCAAGACCTGCACGCTGGCCCATTCCAGGCCCGCGTAGGCCGCCTGGTAGGCGCGCGCCGTGCCCAGCTCAGCGGCCGAGCCCAGGTGCTGGCGCATGCTCATCCTGGCCATGGCCGCCCCGAGCACGGCCAGCACGACCAGGATGAAGACCACCGAGACCAGCGTGAAGCCGGTCTCGCGCACGATGCGGTGCTGTGGCTTACGGCAGGTTGTCGACATGGATCGCATGGTAGAGAGAAACTGTCTCGGCACCGCTGCCGGTGTTGGCGGACAGCGTCAGTTGCAAGGTGACCAGGGCTGCCCGCGCCGCCACCGCGGCATTGGTGTAGCTGAAGCTGCAGGCCGTCACGCCCTTGGCCAGGATGCTGCTGCTGCCGCCCACCGGCGGGTCGGGCTGGACGGTCTGGAAGCCGTAGCCCTGGTAGCGGGTCAGCGTTTGCACGCCCGGTGTCAGGTCGCAGCGGTAGCTGACCGGTGCGTTGACGGCGTAGACCCGGTAGGGCGGTGCGAAGCTGCCCACCGGCAGGTTGGCGGCCGAGCTGAGGGTGATCGTGCTGGCCGCGCCGGCGCCGTTGGTGGCGGTGCGGCGGTTGGAGTTCTGCTGCTCGGCCACGCTGCTGTTGGCCGCATAGGCGTTGGCGTCGGGTACGTCGGGGCCGAGGTTGTAGAACACCAGCTGCTGCGAGGTGCCCAGCGTCAGCGGCGGGCCGACCAGGTCGAAGCTGGTGTCGGTGCTGGCGTCCACGCCGAAGTCCAGCTTGCCTGCTCCCTCGGTGGCATAGCGTGCCGCGCCGCTGGTCGGTATCAGCTCCAGGCTGAGGCCGTTGGCGGTGACGCGGGTGCTGTTGGGCAGGGCAATCGCCAGGTCGCGGGCGACGCGGCGCAGCGCCGTGTCGGCCTGATCGACCAGATTGGCGCGGGCAGCGGTGGCCAGATAGGCCTGCACCGGTGCGACGATGAAGATGCTGACTATTGCCCCCAGGATGCCGGTGATGACGATCACCATCACCGATTCGATCAGGGTGAAGCCCCGCTGCGAGTCAGAGCGCTGCATTGGGTGCATAGCGGGCCCGGTAGCCGGTCAGCACGACCTGGGTGCTGGACGGCCCGTTCACGGTGACGGTGATCAGCAGTGCATCGCCGCTGGCCGCGGTGATGCTGCCCAAGGCGGTGCCGGCAACGGTGACGCTGGCGCTGTAGCCGGCAAGACCTGGCACGGCGGTGTTGGTGATGTCGACGATGCCATTCATCGCATAGCCGTTGTAGTCGTTGACGTTGTCGAACTGGGGCGTGGCAAAGCGCGTCTCGCCGGCCTCCGGGCCGACATTCTCGACTAGGCTGGCGCAGCCGCCAGGGCCGACGGTGGCGCTGGTCGCGGTCTCCACATTTGCATCGGCGGCCTGGCAAAAGGTGAAGGGCATCAGCTGCACTTCCTGCAGCAGCGATTCGGCAATCGCCAGCGCCTGCCGCTGCAGCTGCGGGTTGGCGCTGCTGGCGCCGGCCTGCAAGAACACGCGCAGCACACCGGCCAGCGCGGCGCTGACGACGACGATGAAGATCACCAGCTCGATCAGCGACAGGCCGCGCTGAAGCGGCTTCATCTGGGACGGACGTGACAAGGGCAGGGACATGCAACGGGCTCCTGCCCGCATGCTAGGGCCGGCCTGCCGGGGGGCAAGCCTCATGGAAGCGGATAAAACAGGCCTGTTTCATGTTCCAGCCGATAGGCCTGGGTATAGGTGCCCGAGCTGACGGTGATGGTGAGCGCCGCGCCGGTGGACGTCAGGCTGCTGCCCGAGTTGGCCTGGTTGAAGGTGATGCTGCGCGTGCCGGCCTCGGCGATGCAGGGGCTGGAGGTGGCCGGGCAGCCGAGGGTGGCAATGGCTGCGCCATTGGCATAGGTGAAGCTCAGCCCGGCGGGCGTGATGGTGGCCACGATGGGCCGGCGCTGGGTCAACGCGCGGCGCAGCAGGGCCTGCATCTGGCTTTGCATATCGTCACCGAAGGCGCGCAGCTGCCACAGATCGGTGTCGACCAGCCGGGGCAGGGCCAGCACGGCCAGCGCCCCGAGAATGGTGATGACGATGATCAGCTCGATCAAGGTAAAGCCCGCCGCGCGTGAGCGGGGCGGGCTTGAGAGGGGCTTGGCTCGCGTCAAGACGCGCACCGGCGGACCGGGGTCAGAGGATGCCGATGGCGGTGAAGCTCTGCTTGATGGCCGGCGTGGCGATCAGGCGCACTTCGCAGGTGGTGACGGTGGCGTCGGCCGCGACTGTGGTCGCCGGCACGGTGATCTCCATCGTGGCGGGAATGCCGCCGGTCAGCGCGTTGACGGCAGTGCCGCAGGTGGTGATGGCCACGCCCTTGGTCGCGTTGACCTTGCGGGCCGCGTAGTTGACCGAAGAGGCCGAGTTCAGCGCACCGGCCACACCGTCGACCGAGGCCTGCTGGGCATCGCTCTTGATGTCGACGAACTTGGGCAGGGCCACGGCGGACAGCACGCCGAGGATGACGATGACCATCACCAGTTCGATCAGGGTGAAACCAGCTTGCTTTGCGTTCATGGACTGCCTTCTGAAGGTTGATTGTGGCTTGAGCTGAGCAGGCGGGGCGGCTGCGCAACGTCGGCTCTTGACCAGCTATCGGAAGGGCGTCGGTATCACTTGAGTGCAAACTTCACGGCGACTGCAGATTTCGCCGTTTCGCGTGCATTCAGCCGGGTCGCCCCATCGCTGCCTGGCCCAGGTTCCACAGCGGCAGGAACACACCCAGGGCAAGCACCAGCACCATCACGCCGATGACCAGCAGGAGCACCGGTTCGATCGCCGCCGACAGGCCCTTGATGCTGTAGTCGGTCTCGCGCTCGTACATCTGGGCAATCTCGACCATCAGCGTGTCGAGCTCACCGGTCTCCTCGCCCACGGCAATCATCTGCAGCACGATGGGCGTGAATACGCCGGCGGCGGCCGCGCAGCGCGAGATGCTCTCGCCGCGCTCGACGCCGTCGCGCATCTGCTCGATGCGGTTGCCGATGAAGGCGTTGTCCACCGTCTGCGCCACCACCGTCATCGCCTGGCTGATAGGCACGCCACTGCTGGAGGCCAGCGCAAAGCTGCGGGCGAAACGGGCCAGCGTGGCCTTGAGCACGATGGGGCCGGCGATCGGCAGGCGCAGCTTCAGCCGGTCCCAGCGGTAGCGGCCCTCGGGGCTGGCGAGCACGCCGCGCACCACCACCACCAGGCCGACGGCGGTGGCGATCAGCATCGGCCACCATTTCAGGGTCCAGGCCGAAAAGCCCAGCAGGATGCGCGTCATCAAGGGCAGTTCGGCCTTGAAGCCCGCGAAGGCGGTGGCGAAGGTGGGCAGCACGAAGACATTGATGATGACCACGGCTATCGCCATCGCCACGACCACCATCATTGGATAGCGCAGCGCCTGCTTGATGCGGGCGCGGATGTCGAGTTCGAACTCCAGGTGTTCGGACAGGCGCTGGAAGACCTCGGTCAGCCGGCCCGTCATCTCGCCGACGCGTACCATGGCCACGTAGAAGGCGCTGAACACCTTGGGGTGGCGGGCCAGCGCGGCCGACAGCTCGCGGCCCTGGTCGAGGCTGGCGCGGATGTCTTCCAGCAGGGCGATCAGCGAAACCTGGGCCGTCGAGGCCTGCAGGCCGGCCAGCGAACGCAGAATCGGCACGCCGGCCTTTTGCAGGGTGTAGAGCTGGCGCGACAGCACCAGGCAGTCTTCCATGCTGACAGGCCGCGCGCCCAGGGCATGCCACCAGTCCTGCTTGGGTGCCGACAGGCTGGCGCCGGCCACCGTGATCTGCACCGGGGTGACGCCGCCGGCCAGCAGCTGGCCGGCAACGGCGTCTTCGGTCTCGGCATCGAGCACGCCGTCGATCTGCTCACCGCGGTTGTTGCGGCCGCGCCAGGCGAAGGTTTGCATGCCGCCGTCAGTCTTCGGTGTCGGTGCCGACGCGCATCGCCTCGGCGATCGAGGTCTTGCCCTGGCGCACCAGGTCCAAGGCGCGGTCGGCCAGCGTCTTGCCGCGCAGGCGCTCCCGGGCGGCGGCCATGAAGGCGGCGGTGTCGCTGCGCGTGGCGGCCTGGGTCAGGGTGGCGTCCATCTCAAGCATTTCGTAGACGCCGCGCCGGCCGGTGTAGCCGGTGCCGTTGCAGACCGAGCAGCCGCGGCCGCGCAGCGTGCGCATCGCAGCAGCATCTTCGCCGTTCCTGCCGGCCATGCTGGTCAGCCAGGCGGCCTCCTGCGGCGAGGCCTCGTGCGGCTCGGCGCAGTTGTCGCAATTGGCCCGCACCAGGCGCTGGGCGATCACCGCCTGCAGCGAGGTGGCCACCATGAAGGGCGGCGCGCCCATGTCCAGCAGGCGGAACGGTGTGCTGGCGGCGTCGCGGGTGTGCAGGGTCGACAGCACCATGTGGCCGGTGATGGCGGCGCGCAGGCCGATTTCCACCGTCTCGGCGTCGCGCATTTCGCCGACCAGTATCACGTCCGGGTCCTGGCGCAGGCAGGCGCGCAGCACGCGGGCGAAGGTCATGTCTATCTTCTCGTTGACCTGCACCTGGGTCAGGCCGGGCAGCCGGTATTCGACCGGGTCCTCGACGGTGATGATCTTGTTCTGCTCGGCATCGACCTCGGCCAGCGCGGCGTACAAGGTGGTTGTCTTGCCCGAGCCGGTGGGGCCGGTGACCAGCACCATGCCCGAGCTGCGGCCCAGCAGCTCGCGAAAGCGGGCCAGCATGTCCTCGGGCATGTGGATATTGTCCAGCCGCCGTATCGCCGAGCCCTGGCCCAGCAGGCGCATCACCACCGACTCGCCGTACTGGCCGGGCAGGGTGGACAGGCGCACGTCTATCGTGCGGTCGCGCAGGCGCAAGCTGAAGCGACCATCCTGCGGCAGGCGCTTTTCGGAGATGTCCAGGCCGGCCATCAGCTTCAGCCGCTGGGCCAGGGCCGCGGCAATGCGCTTGTCGGCCTGCATCTGGGTCTGCAGCACGCCGTCGATGCGGTTGCGTATCAACAGCTCGGTCTCTTGTGGCTCGATGTGCACGTCCGACGCGCCGGCCTGGGAGGCGTCCTCGAACACCGATTGCAGCAGGCGCACCACCGGGGCGCCCTCCTGGCCGACGCTGGCCTGCAGGGCGCCGAAATCGACTGCGTCGCCGATGTCTTTTTCAAGCGCCCGGGCCAGGCCGCTGATCTCCTCGGTGCGGCGGTAGTGGCGGTCGAAGGCCAGCGGCAGCTGGCTTTCGGCGACCACGGCCATGCTGATCTTGCGCTTGAGCAGCCGGGTCAGCTCGTCGTAGGCGAACAGGTCCAGCGGGTCGGCCATGGCGACCAGCAGGGCCTCGCCCTTGTCCTCCAGCACCAGCGCACGAAAGCGCCGGGCGGGGGATTCGGGCAGCAGCCGCACCAGCTCGCTGCGCAGCGGAAAGCTCTTCAGGTTGACGAAGGGCACGCGCAGCTGGCGGGCCAGCACATGGGCCAGGGCCTCCTCGGTGATCAGGCCGGCGTCGATCAGCAGGCGGCCCAGCTTCTTGCCGGTGCTGCGCTGCAGGTCAAGGTTCTGTTTCAGCTGCTCCTCGGAGATCAGTTGCTGCTGCACCAGCACATCGCCCAGGCGCAGCTTTTGCGGCTTGCCGGCTTCGGCCGGATTGGGGGCAGGGGCGCTCTCGTTGGCCATGCCGGGCTCAGACATTGCTCATGGCGCGGACTTCCTCTATCGTCGTCTCGCCCTGCAGCACCTTCTCGATACCGTCCTGGCGCAGGGTACGCATGCCCTCTGTCAGGCCCACGTCCTGGATTTCTTCGGCGCGGGCACCGGTCTGGACCATGCGGCGCAGCTCGCGGGAGATGACCAGCAGCTCATGCAGGCCGGCGCGGCCCTTGAAACCGGTGTTCTCGCACTTGGGGCAGCCCGGGGCGCGGTAGCGCATCAGCTTGCCCTGCTGGCCAAAGCGCTTTTGCCAACTGGCCAGCAGCGTGGCCTCGTCCGGGCGGTGCTCGGCAACGAAGACGTGGCGGTAGTCGTCCAGCAACTCCTGCTGCTCGCTGGCGGGCAGCGGCTCGGCCCGGCTGCAGGCCTTGCACAGCCGGCGCACCAGGCGCTGGGCCAGCACGGCCAGCAGCGAGTCGGCAAAGTTGAACGGGTCCATGCCCATGTCCAGCAGCCGTGTGACGGTCTCGGGCGCGCTGTTGGTGTGCAGGGTGGACAGCACCAGGTGGCCGGTCAGCGAGGCCTCGACGGCCATCTGCGCGGTCTCCTCGTCACGGATTTCGCCGACCATGATCACGTCCGGGTCGGCGCGCAGAAAGGCGCGCAAGGCCTTGGCAAAGGTCCAGTCGATCTTGGGGTTGACCTGAACCTGGCGCAGCCCGGTCTGGGTGATTTCGATCGGGTCCTCGGCGGTCCAGATCTTGCGCTCGGGCACATTGATGTGGCTTAAGCACGAATGCAGGGTGGTGGTCTTGCCCGAGCCGGTGGGGCCGACGCACAGCACCATGCCGTAGGGGCGGGAAACGGCGTCCTTGAGCCGGCCCAGGTTGTCGGCCGACAGGCCCAGCTGGTCCAGCGCAATCGGCTTGGCCGAGGCCAGCAGCCGCATCACCAGGTCTTCGAGGCCGTTGTTGGTCGGAATCGTGGCCACGCGCAGCTCCAGCCGGTGCTGGGGCGAGAACTTGGCGAAATTGATCTTGCCGTCCTGGGGCTTGCGGCGCTCGGAGATGTCCAGATCGCACATGATCTTGATGCGCGCGATCATCGCGTTGCGATAGGTGTGGGGCAGCTCCAGATAGGGGTGCAGGCGGCCGTCCTTGCGAAAGCGTATCTTGACCTTGTCGCGGCCCGGGTAGGTCTCGATATGGATGTCGGACACGCCCTGGTTGCTGGCCTCGATGATCATGGTGTTGATCAGCCGCACCAGCGAGTTGTCGGATTGCTCCAGCGGCTTTTCGTCTTCGCGCGAAGGCCGATCCAGCTGCTCGCGCTCCAGCGACTCGACCAGCTTGTTGGTGTTGTCGGGCTCGAACTCGACCGTCAGCGGCACGAAGTTGAGTTCGCTGCGCGGGTGGCCATCGCCGCCGAAGCGTTCGTAGGTGGTCGGCAGCGCAAAGTGCAGCGAGCCCACCTTGGTCAGCGTCGGGACGACCTTCATCTGGGTGATGAACTCGACCTCATCCAGCGTGTCGCGGCGGGTCGGGTCTTCCAGCGCCACGATCAGCCGGCCGTCGCGTATCAGCAGCGGCAGCACTTCCAGGCGTCGGGCCGCGGCAAAGGGCAGCTTGCGGATGGCATCGGCCTCGACCGAGAAATGGTCCACATCGACCAGCGGATAGCCCATCTTGCGCGCCAGCGCCGACTGCAGGGCCTGGCGCGAGACCACGCCCTTGCGCACCAGCAGTTCGCCCAGCGGTACCGAGCGGTCGCTGCGCTGCTGTTCCAGGGCCTCGTCGAGCTGGCGTGTCGACACCAGCTCCATCGCCAGCAGGGCCTCGCCGATGCGCACCATGGGCATCTTGGACTGCTGGTCGATGGCCACCAGCAGCTGATCGGCGGTGACCACCTGGTTGGTGACCAGGATGTCACCGACCCGGCGCGAGCGCAGCTCCTGCTGCTCGCGGGCGGTCTCCTCGATCTCGGCGGCGGTGGCGGCGCTGTCTTCCACCAGCAGGTCGCCAATGCGTGTGCCGACGTCGAAGCTTGCAATCGCCTCGTCGGGCACGAACACGCGCAGCACCGCGTCGCTGTCTTCGTTGACCGGATGGAACAGGAACAGGCCGATGCGGTCCTGTTCATAGCCAATGGTCATGCCGCTGAGCTCGCCCCCGTTCTTGAGCTGCACCGTGTATTCGAATCGCGGACGGCGGTCGAGCTCCAGATCGGTGGATCTGCCCTCGGTCAGGCGGGGCCGCGGCTCCAGCGGCTGCAGCAGCTTCATGGTGCTGAACTGGGCGAATTTCAGGCCCAGCGTGGTGCGGGCCGGGGGGATGTTGATCTGCGCCAGGCGCTCCTCGGGCACCATCAGGATCACCCGGCCAACCATGCGGCTGCCGTTCAGGCCGATGATCTCGCAGGGTTCGGGGGCGTTCTGCTCGCGCGGTTCCGGATAGGCCGAGTACGGCGGCGAAGGCCAGCGGAAACGCTCCGGCTCGGCGCCTCCCAGAGGGGACAGTTCCGCCGGCATGGTGGGCTCGGCCCAGGTCAGTGGCGATAGATCGGACATCGGAGACTCTCCCAAGGCTGGCCATCATTCGGCCGCAGTACAGGCTTCAGGCCAAAACGCGCGCGGCATGCCGCCTGCATCATGCTAACGCCATTGGGGCCATGGTATGGAGGGTCGGCCACGCTCAGCGCACGGAAATAGGGGCAAGAAGTGCCCCTATTTCCGCGTCGCGGCGGAGTTTCAGGCCTTCATCCGCAGCGGCAGGTAGGTGACGATCTGCGGGAACACATAGATCAGCACCACCGCGGCAATCATCAGGAAGAAGAAGGGCAGGGTGACGCGGGAGATGTAGCCTATCTCTCGCTTGGTCATGCCCTGCAGCACGAACAGGTTGAAGCCCACCGGCGGCGTGATCTGCGCCATTTCGACCACCAGCACGATGAAGATGCCGAACCACAGCGGGTCGATGCCGGCCTTGACCACCGTGGGCATGACCACGCCCATGGTCAGCACCACCATCGAGATGCCGTCCAGAAAGCAGCCCAGCACGACGTAGAAGGCCATCATCATCATGATCAGGCCGAAGGGGCTCAGGCCCAGCGTGGCGATCCACTCGGCCAAATGCCGCGGCAGGCCGATATAGCCCATGGCCAGGGTCAGAAAGGCTGCACCCGACAAGATCAGCGCGATCATGCAGTACAGCCGCGTGCCGCCCATCAGCGCGTCCTTGAAGCTCTGCCAGTTCAGCGAGCCCTGCAGCGCCGACAGTATCAGCGAGCCCAGCACGCCGACGGCCGCGGCCTCGGTGGCGGTGGCGATGCCGGCATAGATCGAGCCCAGCACGGCGCCGATCAGCAGCACCACCGGGATCAGGCTGCCCGAGGCGCGCAGCTTCTCGGTGAAGGTCATGGCGGCGTCGGCCGGCGGCACCTTCTCGGGGTTGCGCAGCGCCCAGTAGATCAGATAGCCCGAGAACAGGCCAGCCAGCATGATGCCGGGCAGCACACCGGCAATGAACAGGTCGGAGATCGACACATCGGCGGTGACACCGTAGACGATCATGATGATGGACGGCGGTATCAGCAGGCCCAGGGTGCCGGCGCCGGCGAGCGACCCGATAGAGATGTCGTCCGGATAGCCGCGCCGCGCCAGTTCGGGCAGGGTCATCTTGCCGATGGTGGCGCAGGTGGCGGCGCTCGACCCCGACACCGCGGCGAAGATCGCGCAGCCCACCACATTGGTGTGCAGCAGCCGCCCGGGCAGGTGCTGCAGCCAGGGCGCCAGGCCGCGGAACATATCGCTGGACAGCCGGGTACGGAACAGGATCTCGCCCATCCAGATGAACAGCGGCAGGGCGGTGAGCGTCCAGCCCGAGGCCGAGCCCCAGATCGTCACGGCCATCGCGTCGCCGGCCGAGCGGGCGCTGAACAGCGACATCGCCACCCAGGCCACGCCCGACAGCGCCAGGCCGATCCAGACGCCGCTGCCCAGAATCAGGAACAGCGAGACGATCAACAACAGGGTGATGGCAATGTCATTCATTGTGCAGGGCTTCCTCGCTGCTGGCGACGACGCGCAGGCCGCGCCACTCGAGTTGCAGCTCGTCGACAAAGGCAATCGCCAGCACCAGGGTGCCGACGGCCATGCTCAGCTGCGGCAGCCACAGCGGCGTGCCGTCGCTGAGCGTGGAGATGTCATGAAAAGTCCAGGACTGGTAGGCCAGCCGGGCGCTGAACCAGGCCATGGTCAGGGCCAGCACCGAGGCCACGAGCAGCGAGAACAGCTCCAGCGCGCGCTGCTTCGGCCCGCTCAGCAGGCCCAGGATCAGGGTCACGCGGATGTGCTCGCCGCGCTTCAAGGTATGGGCCAGGGCCAGGAAACCGGCCCCCGCCATCAGGTAGCCGGCGTAGGCGTCGGTGCCCGGCACATGAAAACCCAGCTGGCGCTGCACGACCGACAGCAGCACCATCACCAGCAAGGCGACCATGCATAGTGCGCCCAGGGCGGCAGCGCCATCGAACAGGCCGTCAAGCAGACGGCGCGCCGCACTGGGCGGCGCTGAGGTGGAGGCGCCGGTCATCACATCTTCGAGTAGCTGTCCACCACGGCCTTGCCTTCGGGGCCGGCCTTCTCCAGCCATTCCTTGAGCATGGTGTCGCCGGCCTTCTTCATGTCGGCCTTCAGCTGGGCCGAGGGCGGCAGGATGGTCATGCCGTTCTTCTTCAGCAGCTCCAGGTACTCGGTGTTCTTCTGCTTGGACAGGGCGGTGCCTCGGACCTCGGCTTCGGCGCCGGCCTTCAGCAGAGCGGCTTGCGTGGGCTTGTCGAGGGCGTCGAAAGCGGCCTTGTTGACCAGCACGGCGTTCTTGGGCAGCCAGGCCTGGGTGTCGTAGAAGTACTTCAGGTGCTCGTAGGTCTTGGTGTCATAGCCGGTGGCGCCGGAGGACATATAGGACTCGATCACGCCGGTGGCCATGGCCTGCGACAGCTCGGCCGCCTGCACCGTGACCGGCTGGGCACCGACCAGCTCGGCAATGCGCGCCGTGGCCGGGCTGTAGGCGCGCCACTTGATGCCCTTCAGATCGGCCGCAGAGTTGATCGGCTTCTTGCTGTAAATGCCTTGCGGCGGCCAGGCCACGCTGTACAGCAGCATCATGCCCTGCTCGGCCAGCTTCTTCTCCAGCGCCGGCTTCTGCGCCTTGTAGAGCTTGGCCGATTCGTCGTAGCTGTCGGCCAGGAAGGGCAGGCCGTCGGCACCGAAGGTCTGCCATTCGTTCTGGTAGTTGACCAGCAGGATCTCGCCCATCTGCGCCTGGCCGCCCTGCACGGCGCGCTTGATCTCGGGCGCCTTGAACAGCGAGGCATTGGCGTGTACGGTGATCTTGAGCTTGCCGGCGGTGGCCTTGTCCACATCGGCGGCCAGCTGCATCAGGTTCTCGGTGTGGAAATTGGCGGCCGGGTAGGCGGAGGGCAGGTCCCATTTCACTTGCGCCTGGGCCACTTGCCCGGCACCGCAGGCCAGCAGGACGGCGGTGAGGATGAGACGACGGGAAGCTTTCATGATCACTCCAGTGGGTGGGGTAGAACGACTTGCGGAGCATGCGCCGTGTTGACCTTCTTGCCGATAGTGGTTGACCCCAGGATTCCAAAATATTTGAAGATTGCTGATAATTTATAGATAAAGTATCGGCAAGACGCTTGGAGACAACCATGGCCGGCAAGACCCAGAACAGCCCGAAGAAGGCCTTGGCCCAGAGCCACGCAAAAAGCGTCAGGCCCGAGGTGTCAGCGCCGAGCAACGGCCGCGGCATCGTCTCGTCCTCCCATCTGGTGTCGCCGCGCAGCCTGGAGCTGTCGGAGTTCGAGTTCGGCCTGATCGTGGCCTGGAACGCCTTCTCGCGCTGGGCCGTGCGCTGCATGGCCGCCAGCGGCTGCCCGGACCTGACCATCACCGACGTGCTGCTGCTGCACCACGTCAATCACCGCGCCCGCAACAAGAAGCTGGCCGACATCTGCTTTGTGCTGAACTACGAAGACACCCACGTGGTCGCCTACGGCCTGAAGAAGCTGGTCGCCGCCGGCCTGGTGCTGGCCGAGAAGCAGGGCAAGGAAGTCTTCTACAGCCCCACGCCCGAGGGCGAGGCCGCCGCCACCCGCTACCGGGATGTGCGCGAGGCCTGCCTGGTGGACAACCTGGACGTCGAGCGCAACCATGACATCGGCGAGATGGCGCGGCTGCTGCGCAGCATGTCCGGCCTGTACGACCAGGCCGCCCGCGCTGCGACTTCGCTCTGAACCCATACCGCACGAGAGACACCATGGATCACAACCCTCCACGCTGGCAGTTCTGGATAGACCGCGGCGGCACCTTCACCGACCTGGTCGGCCGCGCCCCGGATGGCGAGCTGCACACCTTGAAGCTGCTGTCCGAGAACCCCGAGCAGTACCGCGACGCGGCTGTCGAGGGCATACGCCGCCTGCTCGGGCTGCAGCCCGGCGAGGCCATCACCGCCGAGCGGGTGGACTGCGTGAAGATGGGCACGACGGTGGCCACCAATGCGCTGCTGGAGCGCAAGGGCGATCGCACGGTGCTGGTCACGACCATCGGCTTCCGCGACGCGCTGCGCATCGCCTACCAGGCGCGGCCCAAGCTGTTCGAGCGCAATATCCAGCTACCCGAGCTGCTCTACGAGCGCGTGATCGAGGCCAGCGAGCGCGTTGGCGCCCAGGGCGAAGAGGTGACGCCGCTGGACGAGGCCGCGCTGCGCGTCGAGCTGCAAGCCGCCTTCGACGCCGGCATCCGCGCCTGCGCCATCGTCTTCATGCATGGCTACCGCTACACCGCCCACGAGCTGGCGGCGGCGCGCATCGCCGGCGAGATCGGCTTCCCGCAGGTCTCGGTCTCGCACCAGGTCAGCCCGCTGATGAAGCTGGTGGCGCGCGGCGACACGACGGTGGTCGATGCCTATCTGTCGCCGATACTGCGCCGCTATGTCGAGCAGGTCGCCGGCCAGATGCCCGGCGTGCGCCTGTTCTTCATGCAGTCGTCCGGTGGTTTGACCGAGGCGCACCAGTTCCAGGGCAAGGACGCCATCCTGTCCGGCCCGGCCGGCGGCATTGTCGGCATGGTGCGCACGGCCGTGGCGGCCGGGCATGACAAGGTGATCGGCTTCGATATGGGCGGCACGTCCACCGATGTGTCGCACTTCGCCGGTGAGTTCGAGCGCGCCTTCGAGACCCAGGTGGCCGGTGTGCGCATGCGCGCGCCGATGATGAGCATACACACGGTGGCGGCCGGCGGCGGCTCCATCATCCGCTTCGATGGCGCGCGGCTGCGTGTCGGTCCCGAATCGGCCGGCGCCAACCCCGGCCCGGCCAGCTACCGGCGCGGCGGCCCGCTGGCCACCACCGACGCCAATGTGATGCTGGGCAAGATTGCGCCGGCGCACTTTCCCAAGGTCTTCGGCCCGCAGGCCAACGAGGCGCTGGACCGCGAGGTCGTGGTGCAGCGCTTCGAGGCGATGGCGCAGCAGATGCGCGAGGCCTCCGGTCGCGCCGTCACGGCCGAGGAGGTGGCGGCCGGTGCGCTGCAGATCGCCGTGGCGAATATGGCCAATGCGATCAAGCGCATCTCGGTGGCCCGGGGCTATGACGTGACCGGCTACACCTTGCAGTGCTTTGGCGGCGCCGGCGGCCAGCATGCCTGCCTGGTGGCCGATGCTTTAGGCATGACTCGGGTGTTCGTGCACCCGCTGGCCGGCGTGCTGAGTGCCTACGGCATGGGCATGGCCGACCAGATCGCGATGCGCGAGGCGGCGATCGAGCTGCCGCTGGATGCCGCAGGTCTTGTCTCGGCGCGAGCCAGCCTGGATGGCTTGGCCGCAGCCGCCTGCAGCGAACTGGCCGGCCAGGGTCTGGCCGCGGCCGAGCTGCAGACGCGCCGCAAGCTGCATGTGCGCTACCAGGGCACGGACACGGCGCTGCTGGTCAACTGCCCGGCCGAAGGTGCCGATGCGACAGCGGCTATCCGCACCGAGTTCGAGACCGCCTACCGCCAGCGCTTTGCCTTCCTGATGAGCGACAAGCCGCTGGTCATCGAGGCGGTGTCGGTCGAGGCCATCGCGGCCGGTGAACCCGCTGCCGTGGTGAGTGCTGCCGAGACCAGCGGACATCAAGCGGCGGCCACCGAGCAGGTGCAGATGTATTGCGCCGCCGACGAGCAGGACGCCGGCTGGCGACCCGCCGGCCTGTTCATCCGCGAGGGCCTGCAGCCGGGCGCCGTGATCGACGGCCCGGCCATCATCGCCGAACGCAATGCCACCACGGTGCTGGAGCCCGGCTGGCAGGCCAGATTGACCGCCGCCGGCGCGCTGGAACTGCAGCGCACCCGCGCCCGCGCCACCCGCCACGCCATCGGCACCGAGGCCGATCCGGTGATGCTGGAGGTCTTCAACAATCTGTTCATGAACATTGCCGAGCAGATGGGCTTGCGGCTGCAGAACACCGCCTTCTCGGTCAACATCAAGGAGCGGCTGGACTTCAGCTGCGCGCTGTTCGATGCTGGCGGCAATCTGATCGCCAATGCGCCGCACATGCCGGTGCACCTGGGCTCGATGAGCGAGTCGATCAAGACGGTGATAGGCCGCAACCCGGCCATGGTGGAGGGCGATGTCTATGTGCTGAACGACCCCTACCACGGCGGCACCCACCTGCCGGACGTGACGGTGATCACGCCGGTGTTCCTGGAGGGCAGTGCCAAGCCGTCGTTCTATGTCGCCTCCCGCGGCCACCATGCCGATATCGGCGGCATCTCGCCCGGCTCGATGCCGCCATTCTCGAAGACCATCGACGACGAGGGCGTGCTGATCGACAATTTCAAGCTGGTCGAGGCTGGCGTGCTGCGCGAGCAGGCGCTCCTGGCGCTGCTGGGCTCGGGGCCGCACCCGTCTCGCAACCCGCAGCAAAACCTGGCCGATCTGCGCGCGCAGATCGCCGCCAACGAGAAGGGCGTGCAGGAGCTGAGGGCCATGGTGGCCCAGTTCGGCCGCGCCACCGTCGATGCCTATATGCAGCATGTGCAGGACAACGCCGAGGAGTCGGTGCGGCGCGTCATCACCGCACTGAAGAATGGTGAATTCACCCTGCCGCTGGACAATGGCGCGCAGATCGCCGTCAAGGTTACTGTCAACAAGGCCGAGCGCAGCGCCACGCTGGACTTCACCGGCACCAGCCCCCAGCTACCCAACAATTTCAACGCCCCCAAGGCTGTGACGATGGCGGCGGTGCTGTATGTGTTCCGCACCCTCGTCGATGACGACATTCCGCTCAACGCCGGCTGCCTGAAGCCGCTGGAGGTGATCGTGCCCGAGGGCTGCATGCTGAACCCGCAGCTGCCGGCGGCGGTGGTGGCCGGCAATGTCGAGACCTCGACCTGCGTGACCAATGCGCTGTACGGGGCGCTGGGCGTGATGGCTGCCAGCCAGTGCAGCATGAACAACTTCACCTTCGGCAATGCCACCCACCAGTATTACGAGACGATCTCCGGTGGCTCCGGTGCGGGGCCGGGATTTGCCGGCACCAGCGTCGTGCAGACCCATATGACCAACTCGCGGCTGACCGATCCCGAGGTGCTGGAGTTCCGCTTCCCGGTGCGGCTGGACAGCTACGCGATCCGCGCCGGCTCGGGCGGCGCCGGCCAGTGGCAGGGCGGCAATGGCGGGGTGCGCCGGGTGCGCTTCCTGGAGGCGATGACGGCGTCCATCCTGAGCAACGGCCGGCACTTTGGCGCCTTCGGCATGGCGGGTGGCGAGGCCGGGGCCGTGGGCGTCAACACCATCGAGCGTGGCAATGGCCAGATCGAGCAGCTGGACCACATCGGTTCGGCCGAGATGATGGCCGGCGATGTGTTCGTGATCGCGACGCCCGGGGGCGGGGGCTACGGCACAGCCACCTGAGGAGCCGCGTTCCTAATCTTTGGGCGGCGCCATCGGCTTGAGGATCAGCAGGCCCTTGAGCTGTTCCATCGCGTCGGGCAGGTCGGCGCTGTCGAAATGGGCTGTCCACGGCCCGTCGGCGGTCTGCACCTCGAGGCTCAGGCTCTGGCCATCGGGATAGTCTGCCGCCCGGCCGGCGCCGGCCCGGGCCTTGCCCAGCAGCTGGGACACGCGTGCGGCGAGCTTGGCGTCCAGCTCGCCTGCACGCAGTTCGGCACCGCGAATCAGGCCGGCAAAGCCGCCATGCTCGACCAGGCGCAGGTGCTGCCAGTCCGGGCTATCAGAATCCGACCGCTTTCCAGGCATCGTTGAGGGCCTTCAATTGTTTGCTGCCCGCGCCATGGTTCTTGGTCGCCACCATTTGCGTGGTGCTGACCATGTCGGCGAACTGGCTGTTGCTCGAGAGTTTGCGCATGGTCTCATACCAGATCGCCGCCGGCTCGTCGAAGGCATTGCCGCCCACGGCCTTGGCGAACAAATAGAAGGCATGGTTGGGAATGCCGGAGTTCAGGTGCACGCCGCCGTTGTCCCAGCTGCCGACGAATTTGTCCTTCAGGTTCTTGGGCTGGGGGTCGGTGCCGAGGTTGGGATCGTTCTCATAGGCCTTGCCGGGGCCGAAGTCGCGCAGGGCCTTGGCCTTGGTGCCCGGGCCCATGATGTCCTTGCCGATCAGCCAGTCGGACTTGGCCGCCGTCTGCTTGGTTTTCCATTGCCGTATCAGCATGCCGAACACATCGGCGAAGTGCTCGTTCAGCGCGCCCGACTCGTCCTGGTACTCCAGATTGCATTCGTGCGAAACCACGCCGTGGGTCAGCTCATGGCCGACCACATCCAGCGACTTGGTGAAGCGGATGAACAGCTGGCCGTCACCATCGCCATAAGCCATCTGCTGGCCGTTCCAGAACGCGTTGTTGAGCTTCTTGCTCAGGTGCACGCTGGACACCAGCGTCATGCCACGGCCGTCCAGCGAGTTGCGGGCAAAGCGCTTCAGGTAGAAGTCGTAGGTGACGCCGCTGTAGTCATAGGCCTCGTTGACGGCCGGATCGGCCACCGCCTTGTCGCCTTCGCTGCGCACCAGCTTGCCGGGCAGCTTGTTCTGGCCCAGGGTCTTGGCGTCGTAGATCAGGCGGTTCTTCTTGGCCGCGGGCGAGGTCAAGGCGGCCATCTGCGGCATGGTCTGCAGCAGACCGCGCACGGCACGGGCCTCGGCCGACGCGGCGATGGCCTCCACCGCCAGCTTGCGCACCGCCGCATCCGAGGAGGTGCTGAGGTTGTCCAGCATATAGGGCGGAATGATGCACAGCAGGGGGTGAGGGTGGCAGGTGCAACGCAGCATGGTGAGCGCTCCAGCAGTTTGGGTGAGCGCTTTGTATGCCCATCACCGCCACGCGGCCATCCCTAAAAGAAGGCTTGAAATCAGGGCTTGTCCTGCTCCGAATAGTCCTTCCACCGGCCCATGGCGCTGCGCATGAACTGCGCCTGGCGGGCAAACTTCGGGCAGGCCGAGCAGATCACCATGTGCAGGCGCACGCCCAGGCGTTCCTGCCAACTCAGCTCGCGGTCAAGCGCCTGCAGGGTCAGGGCGGTCACCTCGCGACAAGTCTTTTTCATCAATATCATCTAGAACCTCAGGCCTGGGCGCCGGCGAACCAGCTGAGCTGCAGACAGTCACGCAAACGCAGCCGGGCGCGATGCAGCATCACCCAAAGATTGGTCGGGCTGATGGCCAGCTCCTTACAGATTTCGTCGGTGTCCAGTTCCAGCCATTCGCGCATCATGAACAGGCGGCCCTGCACGCCGGGCAGCTTGTCGACACAGACCTCGAGCACGGCGAAGAAATCGGCCTGGCGCAGGCAGTGTTCCGGGTCTCCCCAATCCTTGGGGGCCTCGCGCCAGTGGCCATCGGCGGCGAAGAGCTGCTCGTCAAGGTCGGCCTCGTCATCGGCCGTGGTGCTTGAGACCTCGCGGGTGTGCTTGCGCAACTGGTCGATCAGCTTGTGTTTCAGTATGCCGACCAGCCAGGTCTTGAGCTGGGATTGACCGGAGAAGGCCAGCGGCCGCTCCAGCGCGGCCAGCAGGGTTTCAGACACGGCGTCTTCGGCCCAGGCCTCGTTTTTCAACTGCATCTGTGCAAAACGCATCAACTGAGGTCGGAGCTGTTCGACAGCACGGGCAAAATCGCTCATCACCAAGGCCTGTTTTCGGGACGACAAGTTGTGCAGTGTAAGGACTTGGGCCTGTCGGCCGACCTACGGTGGTCGCAAGACATTGACGAATATTTTCCCTAACCTTCGAACATTGACTGGAGTCTGACCATGAACCAAAAGCTGATTGTTTCTTCCGCCCTCGCTTCCGTTCTGGCCCTGGGCCTGGTGGGTCATGCCGCCGCCCAGGACAAGCCCAAGGAAAAGTGCTTTGGCATCGTCAAGGCAGGCCAGAATGACTGCGCCAATCTGTCGGGCAGCCACTCCTGCGCCGGCCAGTCCAAGGTGGACATGGGCGCTGACGAGTGGAAGTACGTGCCCAAGGGCACTTGCAAGGACATGAAGGGCACCAGCGCCGACGAGGCCAAGGCCAAGATGAAGAAGGCCTGACCGGGCGCAGGCGATGACCGACCGAGCGGAGGCGGGCATTGGCTGGCGGCAGCCGCATTACGGCGAGCTGATCGAGACCCTGCCTGCCCTGGGTTTTCTGGAGGTGCACTCCGAGAACTTCTTCGCCGCGGGTGGCGCCGCCCGAGCGCTGTTGCGCGAGGCGCGCGAGCACTACGACATCAGCCTGCACGGCGTGGGCCTGTCGCTGGGCTCGGCGATGGGGTTGGACGACTGGCATCTGGACCGGCTGGCCGAGCTGGTGGTCGAGATCGAGCCGGTCAGGGTGTCGGACCATGCCAGCTTCGCCCGCGTACCGGGTTTTGCCTCGGGGACCGTGGTGCATATGAACGATCTGCTGCCGCTGGCCTTCACGCCGGCGGCACTGGACATCATGGTTGCCCATGTGCAACGGGTGCAGGAACGACTCAAGCGCCCCCTGCTGGTGGAGAACCTCTCCGCCTATCTGAGCTGGGCCGATGACGGCCTGGCTGAGCCCGAGTTCTTCAACGAGCTGGCCCGTCGCAGCGGTTGCGGTCTGCTGCTGGACGTCAATAATCTGATGGTCAATGCGCTGAACCGCCAGCCTGACGAAGCGCAGGCGCTCGCCGAAGTCAGGCGCTGGCTTGACCGCATCGAGCCGCTATCGGTGGGCGAGATCCACCTCGCCGGCTATTGCGACACCGGCGACCTGGTCATCGACGACCATGGCAGCCGGGTGCACGTACCGGTCTGGGACGCCTTTGACTACGCGCTCGAGTGCCTGGGCCCCAAGCCTACGCTGCTGGAGTGGGACACCGATGTACCCGTCTTGAGCGTACTCCTCGACGAGGCCGCCAAGGCCATGCAACGCCTGGAGGCCCTGTGAGCGAGGGCCATGCCCGCGAGCTGGAGCGCCAGCAGGCCCTGGTCCGGGTGCTGCAGCAGCCGGGCGGGGACGCGGCGCTGGCTGACTGGCTGAGCGAGCAGGGTGCTCGCCTGGCGCGCGGCCTGAGCGCCTACCGTGCCAATGCCGGGGCTTCGGCCGAGCGGGCGCTGGCCAGCAGCTTCCCGACAGTGCAGGCGCTGATGGGCGAAGAGGCCTTCGCCGCCCTGGCCCGAGCCTATTGGCAGGCCCATCCGCCGGCGCGCGGCGATCTGGCCTGGCTGGGCGAGCACCTGCCCGATTTCCTGCGGCAAAGCCCGCAGCTCCAAGACGAACCCTATCTGCCCGACTGCGCCAGGCTGGACTGGCTGCTGGCCTGTGCAGAAGGCGCCGCCGATACGGAAGCCGAACCGGCCAGCCTTGGCTTGCTGGCCGAACATGAGCCACAGCAGCTGCGGCTCAGGCTGATGCCCTCTGTTCATCTGCTGCGCAGCGCGTTCCCTGTGCTGGCGATCTGGCAAGCCCATCAGGTCGATGAGCCGGATGCATTCGCGCCGGTGCGTGCCGCGATGGCGGCAGGTGAGGGCTCATGGGCGTTGGTGTGGCGCGAGGGATGGCGAGCGAGGGCGATGGCCCTGGAGCCAGCGGCCTGGCACTTCATCGAGGCTTTGTTGGCGGGCGACGATCTTGCCCAGGCGCTTGGATCAGGGGGGGGCGATTTCGACTTCGGTGCCTGGCTGGCGCAGGCCCTTCAACAGGGCTGGCTGCTGCGAGCCGAAGCGACGCCTGCCGCTACTCCTGCGGCTGGAACCTGATCAACATCACCGGCGGCACTCGGCCATCCACATCGCGCGGCAGGATCTCGGTCTTGTCGATCGCGCGCAGCACGGCCTTGTCCCATTCGGCATTGCCACTGGGTCGGATTGGAGTGCGCGAGAGGATGCGGCCATCCGCTGCAACTCGCACCTCGACCTCGGCAACCGGGTTGCCCGCCGAGGGATCATTGAAAACGATATTCGGGCGTATCTGCGCCTTGATGCGCCCGGCATAGCTGGCCGAGGGCCCGGACGACTGCAGGGCCGTGCCGGTGGCGCTGGGGCTACCGCTGGCGCCGGCCATGCCCTGGATGCGCTTGAGGTTCTCCTGGCGCTGCGCCTCGAGCTCACGCTCCTTCTTCTGCGCCTCGGCCTGTTTCAGCTTGTCCTGCTTGGCTTTTTCGAGCTTGTCGGCCTGCTCCAATTTGGCCAGCTTGGCCTGCTCGGCCTCGAGCTTCTTGCGCTCGGCTTCGCGTTCCCTGGCGAGTTTTTCCTTGGCCAGCTTGGCCTCGCGCTCCTTGGCTTCCTTGGCCTCTTTCAGCTTTTCGGCTTCCTCGGCGGCCTTGCGCTTCTTCTCTTCGCGGGCTTTTTCCAGCGCGATGTCGGCGTCGCGGTTGGGCGCGACCACCGGTTCGGGCGGCGGGGTGGGCTTGGCCTGTTTGACCGGCTGGGGCTCGGGCTCCGGTGGTGGCGCCTGTTCGGCCGGTGCGGCGGCCTGCGGCACGGCGGCCCACAGCTCGGCCTCGAAGGTCGGCGGCTGCTGCACCCGCCAGCTGACGCTGAAGGCGATCGCCACCACCAGCGCCGCATGCACCAGCAGGGCCAGGCTCAAGCCCCGCCCGACACCGGGGGCGGGCGGCGGCCTCAGTGCATCACCGAACAGGACCGGATTGACCATCAGACTTCAGCCGCCGCTGTTCTTCACTGCCAGGCCGACCCGCGTCACGCCGTTGGACTGCAGGATGTCCATCACCTTGACCACCGCCTCGTACTTGACGTTGCGGTCGGCCGAGATCACGACCGGCGTGTTGGTGCTGTCACCCTGGGCCTGCTTGACTTGGCGTGCCAGCCGGTTCAGCGAGATTGGCTGCGGCTCTTCCTTGTCGAGCTTGATCTTCAGCTTTTCGTCGGCACCGACGACGACATGGATCACGTGCTCGGGCTGCTGGCGGCTCTTGCCGACGCTGGGCAGATCGACCAGGCCGGTGGTGATCAGCGGCGCGCTGACCATGAAGATGATCAGCAGCACCAGCATCACATCGATGAAGGGCACCATATTGATCTCGTTGATCGTGCGGCGACGGCCGCCGCCGCGTGAGCTGATGGCAGGCATGGTGCGTCCTTAACGGGTGGCCGGGCCGGCGGCGCCGGCCGGTGCCGGCTGCACCGCATTGCGCTGCAGGATGTTGGAGAATTCCTCGATGAAGGTCTCCAGCGTGATGGCCGTGCGGTCGATCTGGCGGGCAAAGCGGTTGTAGGCAATCACCGCCGGAATGGCGGCGAACAGGCCGATGGCGGTGGCCACCAGCGCCTCGGCAATGCCCGGCGCCACCGTGGCGAGGGTCACCTGGGTCAGGTTCGACAGGCCGACGAAGGCGTGCATGATGCCCCAGACGGTGCCGAACAGGCCCACGTAGGGCGAGACCGAGCCGACCGAGGCCAGGAAGGACAGATTCGATTCGATCGCGTCCAGCTCGCGGTGGAAGCTGGCACGCATCGCGCGGCGGGCGCCGTCCAGCAGGGTGGCGCCATCGCCCATGCGACGCTCGCGCAGCTTCAGGAACTCGCGCATGCCGGCGGCGAAGATGCGCTCCAGCGGCGAGGTCTGGGCCTTGCCTGCCACCGCCTGGTAGAGATCGTTCAGGTTCTTGCCGGACCAGAACTCCTGCTCGAAGGCGTCGTTGCTGGCCCGCACCTTGGACAGCGAGATCAGCTTGGCGAAGATCACCGTCCAGCTGGCCAGCGAGACCAGCAGCAGTGCGGCCATCACCAGCTGCACCACGAAGCTGGCCTGCAGCATCAGCGAGAAGATGGAAAGGTCCTGGTTCATGGGCTGACTTTGTCGAGAATGGATAGGGGAATGCGGCTGGGCTTGAAGCTCTGGCTGTGCACGCAGCCGATGCGGATCTCGCCCTCGCACAGCAGCTGATCGCCGCGCCGCACCTGCTGGAACAGGCTCATGCTGGCGCGGCCGAGCTCGATGACCTGGACGCTGACGTCCAGCCAGTCATCGAGCCGTGCCGGGCTCAGGTACTTCAGATTCGTGGCGCTGACGACGAACATCAAGTGCTGCTCGGTGCGCAGCCGTTCCTGCTCGAAGCCCAGCGAGCGCAGCCACTCGGTGCGGGCCCGCTCGAAGAACTTCAGGTAGTTGGCGTAGAACACCACGCCACCGGCGTCGGTGTCTTCCCAGTAGACGCGCAGGCCGTGGCTGAACAGAGTTTCTTGGTGGCTGGAGGTCATCGCGGGCGCGATTATCGCTGCAAGGCCTGGGCTATGCGGCGCACCGACTCCTGCAGACGCTCCAGCGAATTGGCAAACGAGAAGCGCACGAAGCGTTCGGCCTCCAGCCGGCCGAAGTCGCGGCCCGGCGTGATGGCCACATGGGCGCGGCGCATCATGTCGAAGGCAAAGTCCCAGCTGCTGGGGTTGTGGGCCGAGCAGTCGGCCCAGACGTAGAAAGCGCCATCGGGAACGACCGGCACTTGCAGCCCCAGGCCTTGCAGTGCCGGCACCAGATAGTCGCGCCGGGCGCGGAACTCGGCGCGGCGGCGTTCGTATTCGCTGATCACCTCGGGCTCGAAGCAGGCCAGCGCCGCGTACTGGGCAATGCTGGATGGGCAGATGAACAGGTTTTGCGCCAGCTTCTCGACGGCCGGCACCAGCTCGGGCGGCAGCACCAGCCAACCGAGGCGCCAGCCGGTCATGCCGAAGTATTTGGAGAAGCTGTTGACCGAGATGATGTCCTCACCCAGGCCCAGCACGCTGTGGCCATAGCGCTCGTCGAAGCTCAGGCCCAGGTAGATCTCGTCGACGATGGTCACGCCACCGTGCTTGCGCACCACCTCGACCATGGCGCGCATTTCCTCAGGCGCGATCGAGGTGCCGGTGGGGTTGCTGGGCGAGGCCAGCAGCACGCCACGGGTGTGCTCGTTCCAGGCCGCTTCGACCTGTGCGGCGCTGGGCTGGTATCGCTGCTCGGCCGTGGCGTTCAGCAGCACGGCCTCGGCGTCGGCCGCGGCGACGAAATGGCGGTTGCAGGGGTAGCAGGGGTCGGGCATCAGCACCTGATCGCCGCGCTCGAACAGGGCCAGGCAGGCCAGCTGCAAGGCGGCCGACGCGCCGGCGGTGATGACGATGCGCTCGGGCGCGATGTGCAGGCCGAAGCGCTGCAGATACCAGGCGCTGAGCTTCTCGCGCAAGGCCGGCAGGCCGGTGGCCGAGGTGTACTGGGTGCGGCCCATGGTCAGGCAGGCCTCGGCTGCAGCCTGCACGGCAAGCGGTGCGGTGAAATCGGGCTCGCCGATGTTCAGGTAGATCATCGGCCGGCCGCCCTGGGCCGGGTCGCAGGCCGGGCTGCGCGCAATCTCTTGCGCGGCCTTGGCACACTCCATCACGTAAAAAGGCTCGATGTGATCGAGCCTGGAGGCCAGTTTCATCGGGCCTTGTTGCGCATGCTCTGCACTTCGGCCGGGCGCAGATCGATGGCGGCGCGGTCAAGCACCCCGTTCACATACTTGTGGCCGTCGGTGCCGCCGAAGGACTTGGCCAGCTCTACCGCCTCGTTGATGGCGACCTTGTAGGGCACGTCCATGCAGTGCTTGAGCTCGTAGGCGCCAATCATCAGCACGCCATGCTCGATCGGCGACAGCTCGCTGGTCTTGCGGTCCACATGCTTGGACAGCACGGCGTCGAGATCGGCGGCTTCGAGGATGCAGCCGTGCAGCAGCGCATCGAAGTGCGGCTTGTCGCATTTGTCGAAACCGTCCTGCTCGCGCATATGGGCTTCGATCACGCCGGCTTCCTCGCCGGAGACCAGCCATTGGTAGAGGCCTTGCAAGGCGATCTCACGGGCGCGGCGGCGGGCCGACTTGGGCTTGGCGGCGCGCGGAGCTGCCGCGGTGGCTGCGGGTTTGGGGGGGGACGCGTCGGTGCTCACAGCAGTTCTTCCATCAGATTGGCCATCTCGACGGCCACACGGGCGGCGTCGCGACCCTTGTCCTCGGCGCGAGCCCAGGCCTGTTCCTCGTTCTCGACGGTGAGAATGGCATTTGCCACCGGCACTTGGTGGTCCAGGGCCACGCGGGTGACGCCTGCGCCGCTTTCATTGGCCACCAGCTCGAAGTGGTAGGTCTCGCCGCGGATGATGCAACCCAGCGCGATCAGCGCATCGAAGTCTTCGCTGTCGGCCATGGCGTTCAGCGCGATGGGCACCTCCAGCGCACCGGGCACGGTGACGTGCTTGATGTCCTTGGCATTCACGCCCAGCGACTCCAGCTCGGCCAGGCAGGACTGCGCCAGCTGGTTCGTCAGCGGCGCATTGAATCGCGCCTGGACGATGCCTATGCGTAGGCCTTCGCCCTCGAGCGAGGCGGCTTGCCCCTTGTCTGCGTCTTGCATGTTCGTGCCTGCTTTCTTGTTATCAGTGTTGTGCTTCGGCGGTGACAAAGCCAGTCACTTCGAGGCCATAGCCGGTCATGCTGGGCATGCGCCGCGGGCTGCCGAGCAGCTTCATCTTGGAGATGCCGAGCTCGCGCAGGATCTGGGCGCCGACGCCATAGGTGCGCAGGTCCATGCTGCCGGTCTGGGCGGCACCCCCTTCGGGGGCCTGCAACTGGGCCAGCAGCGTTTGCGCCTCTTCGCCGCAGTTCAGCAGCAGGGCCGCGCCGCGCTCGGCCGCCTGCAGGGTGGCCAAGGCCTTGGGCAGGGGCCAGGAATGGTGGCAGCGGCCGCTGTCCAGCAGGTCCAGCACCGAGAAGGGCTCGTGCACGCGCACCAGCACCTCGTCGCCGGGCTGCCACTGGCCCTTGGTCAGCGCAATGTGGACGCCGCCGGTGCGGTCCTTGAACACGGTGCTGGCAAACACGCCCTGGGCCGTGTGCAGGGGGCGCTCGGCCACGCGTTGCACCAGCGACTCATTGCGGCTGCGGTACTCGATCAGGTCGGCGATGGTGCCAATCTTCAGGCCATGCTCCTGGGCAAAGATCTCCAGATCGGGCAGACGGGCCATCGTGCCGTCGTCCTTCATGATCTCGCAGATCACCGAGGTGGGCGACAGCCCGGCCATCTGCGACAGATCGCAGCCGGCCTCCGTGTGGCCGGCGCGCATCAGCACGCCGCCGTCCTGGGCCTGCAGCGGGAAGATATGGCCAGGCTGGACCAGATCGCTGGCCTGGGCATGCCTGGCCACGGCCGCCTGCACGGTACGGGCGCGGTCTGCGGCCGAGATGCCGGTGGTCACGCCGGTGGCGGCCTCGATGGACACCGTGAAGGCCGTGCCATGCTTGGTGCCGTTGCGCGTGGCCATCGGCGGCAGCTGCAGCCGCTCGCAGCGCTCGCGGGTCAGCGTCAGACAGATCAGGCCACGGCCGAAGCGGGCCATGAAATTGATCGCCTCCGGCGTGATGTGATCGGCGGCGATGACGAGGTCGCCTTCGTTTTCGCGGTCTTCTTCGTCAACCAGAATGACCATGCGGCCAGCGGCCAGCTCGGCCACCAGCTCGGGAATAGGGGAGATGGGCATGGGCAGGATTGTAGGCGGGGTGAGGGTTGTCCCTGGCTCGTCGGGACATTCGATTTACGGGCGGGGCGCCGGGCGGGCCAGGATGCGCAGGTCTTCGCCCACGCGCTCGACGCTGTGCCAGGCCAGGTTCAGCACCTGATCCATGCGTTCCAGCGGGCCGAAAGCGGCCATCTCGCGGCCTTGCCCCATCAGCTTGGGCGCCAGATAGAGCAGAAACTCGTCCACCAGACCCTCGCGGACGAAGGAACCATTGAGCTTGTGGCCGGCCTCGACATGCAGCTCGTTGATGCCGCGCGTGCCGAGGTCGAGCAACAGGGCCTGCAGATCGACCTTGCCGTTCGGGCCGGGCTTGGCGATCAGCGTGGCGCCACGGTCGGTCAAGGCCTTGACCCGCTCGGCATCGGCCTGGCCGGCGTGATAGATCAGCACCTCGCCGGGAGCGTCGAGGATGCGCGCCTTGGGTGGCGTCTCCAGTCGCGAATCAACGATCACGCGCAGCGGCTGATGGGCAGTTTCGACCAGGCGCACATCGAGGCGAGGGTCGTCCTCCAGCACGGTGCCCACGCCGGTCAGCACCGCGCCGGCGCGCTTGCGCCAGGCATGGCCATCGGCGCGGGCGGTAGGGCCGGTGATCCACTGGCTGACGCCGTTGAGCAAAGCGGTGCGGCCGTCCAGCGAGCTGGCCACCTTCATGCGCACCCAGGGCTTGCCGCGCTGCATGCGCGAGAAGAAGCCGATGTTCAGCTCGCGTGCCTCGTCCCCCAGCGGGCCCACATCAACCTGGACGCCGGCGGCGCGCAGCCGTGCCGTGCCCTGGCCGGCCACCAGCGGATTCGGGTCTTCGCAGGCGACAACGACACGCCGCAACTGCGCGGCGATCAGCGCGTCGCAGCAGGGCGGCGTACGGCCGTGGTGGGAGCAGGGCTCCAGCGTGACATAGGCCGTGGCGCCCCTGACGTCGTGGCCCAGCGCCTGGGCATCCCGCAGGGCCATCACCTCGGCATGGGCCTGGCCGGCGGCCTGGGTGTGGCCCTGGCCCAGCACACGGCCCAGGTCATCGACGATGAGGCAGCCGACGCGGGGGTTGGGGTCGCTGAGGCCGACGGCTTGATGGGCGAGGGCCAGGGCGAGGGGCATGGGGGCGAGATCGGAGGGCATGGCCGGCAGTCTATCGGCTTCGCCAATGAAAACGGGCGGCAGGCCTGTTCAGCCTGCCGCCCGATATGCGGGCCTGTGTTGGCGTATCAGCGGCGACGGCGGCGGGTCAGTGCCAGGCCGGCCAAGCTGATGCCGACCAGGGCCAGCGAGCCTGGTTCAGGCACATTTGTATCGGTGATGAGCTTGCCAGTCACCAGATCGTCAAAACCCAGCCAGTCATAGCTGAGTCCGTTGTTGGGGTTCTGCTGGCCGACCGAGAAGTGAAGGCCATAGACGCTGTTGCTGGTGTCGGTCAACCCGAAGAATTGCAAGGAGCCGTTGCCCAAATCGGTGCCCTTGCCAACTTGAATCGATCCAATCTTGAACTTGCGGCTGTCGAGCAAGTCAACAGTCATCGCACTCTTGAAGTCACCATAGTCGGTGAGATTGAAGCCAAAGGCCTCGATCGCGCTTCCGAAGAAGATGTCGAAGCCCAGCGAACTTTCCCAGAACTGCTTGCCTTGATCGGTGGTGTTGTACCGCCCCTGGCAGGCAGGAATCCCCTTGTTGGCAATCTGGCAACTGCTGTTGGAAACCACCCGGCCGGTGAGGGTGTAGTCGAGATTGCCATCGGAGTCAAAAAAGCTCTTGCTGCTGCCGGTCAACGTTGCACCGGGCACCAGTGCGCTCAGATCGAGCGAATGACCGGGAAGCGCCGTTGCGCCTGCAATGTTCGGCGCCTCGAAGCCTTCCTGTTTGATGCTGCCAGCAGTCAACGAAGACAGGAACGATGTCCGGTCGTTGAACGTGACCGGTGCGGCGTACAGGCTGCTCGCACTCGAAAGCGCAATTGCGGCTGTCAATGCATACCCTCGAAAATTGTTCATTCGCATTTTCTACTCCTCAACGACAGTTCAAATATAGATCGATACATTTCAATCAAGCAATTACCAGGCCAGCACAGAAAACCTATAGAAATCAAAGCCCTGACGCAATATTCAGCTCGATTCCTTGAGTGAATGTAAAGTTCGCCGACAGGCTTTGGACACACAGGTCTTGCAGCGGAGGGATTCGGACTCGAATACCGTGTGCGAGCCACCGATACCGGTGCCGGGACGTCCCTCCATCAGCAGCGAGCCTGCCAGATATCAAAGATGCGGTTGATGCTGCCAGGTGTTGCCGTTGACGAAGGCCGTGCCAGCGTCATCGGCGGGGCAATCAAAGGACGCTGTTCCATCGCCGGCCCGTATGACCAGAAAGTTCTGGTTGGTCAGAGCGCCGTCCACATTGCTGTAGACCAGGGGATGGCCCAGATTCCCATTCGGCGGGGTATCGCTTTGCGTGGGCGTGTAGCGGCAGACCTTGTAATTCGTGGCCGTTGCGTCGGCGGGTGAGGTCGAGATCGGCAGCGATGCCGAGCTGATCAGATTCAGCCGGCCCGACCATTTGAGTGCTGGCGTGCTGGTGGGTACCACCGGAACCGCGCAGTAGAAGGCGACGTAGCCGGGCAAGCTCTGCGACAGGCAGGCTATCGCGGCCGCCGTCGGCGCAGTGGTGACGACTTGCAGATCGGTCGCCACCACGGTGCCGGTGGGCGTTTCGGCCTGAGCCGGCGTGGGTGCCGCAGCAAATCGTACATAACCGCTGAGCAGCAGTGCGTTGGCAGGCGCACAGACCAGGCTGGGATTGCAGATGCTGGTGATCACGCCCGAAGCATTGTTGAACACCCAGACCACCCCCGGGACAGGCACAAAACTGCTGGTGACCTTGTCGGAGGCATCCACCGCCGATACAGGTATGCCGACATTGCGCCCCAGCGGTTGGCGCATGGCGGCTCCGTTCGGCGGCGGGCTCCCCAGCGAGCCTGCCGCCTCGGGCGTGATGCCCGCCACCGTCGTGCTCAGACGAACGTCCTGCACCTGACCGAGGCGATCGGTCCAGGCGACCTGGACGACGACCGATTTGATGCGCGGCGAATCCGGCTCGAGCACCGTCCGGGTGAGTGTGTAGGTGGTGTTGGTGGAGTATCCCGATACCGCTTGGCCGGCCGTGGTCGCCAGGGCGGCATAGGACTTGAGCACAGGGGCCGACGCTGCAGGTTCGGGCGCGGTCAGTACCGAGAACGCCCGGGCTTTTTCGATGTCTTCCTGGGCGATGCGAACGGCCTCTGCGCGTTGCTTCGACACATCGGCGTTTTGCCGCATCGTGGCCTGTAGCCCAATGACGCCGAGCACGCCGAAGGCCATCACCGCAAGGGCAACCAGCGCCTCGACGAGGGAAACGCCGGCTTGCCTGCATCGACGCGTGGCCCGGGCATTCATTCGAAGTCCTTCCAACCGCCGGGAACGCGGACGAAGGACCCGGTGGCCAGGCGGAGTCGGTTCAGGATGGCTGCGTCATAGGCGAATGTTGGCGAGCCGGATCCGCCCAGATTACCCTCGGCAATCACCGCCCCCTGAACGGAGGCGCCAGCGGTGTCGGTCCAGAGATTGCCGGGCGTGGTGCTATTCAGCACCAATCGGTCCTGCAGGTAGATCGCGCCCTTGACCGTAGCCGCCGCGCTGGCCGTGACCGAAGCGCCCGCCGCGTCATCTCCGGTCACCACCAACAGCACCGGCGTACTGGTGCTGCCAATTTCGACCGCGGAGTCAAGCAGCAACTGGCCCTGAATCCAGAGGGGGCGGCCGGGGTTCAGCAAGACCAGATCTCTCACGGCCGCTGCTGTGCAGCCGGTGTTGGGGCAAGGGACGGTCAGCGTGGCCGGCTGTTGCTGATAACTTTGTGCCCAGGCGTTGAAGGTCTGGCTGAACAAACCCCATTTGTACCCGGCCGGCAGCGCGGGCAACTCGCTGTTGTCCTTGTTGGCCGGCAGCGAAGCGTCCATCTGCAGCACCGACAGCGATGCCGGCGTACCGGCGGTGCTCGTCAATACGCGTCCGGAGGAACTCGGGCTGGCGGTGCCCTTGGCATGGATGGTGATGCCTCCGGACTGCGTGTCCGGGTTGCTGGCCGTGAGGGCCAGCGTGTCGGCCAGATCGCCACGCACTGTGAGCGGTGCCAGGGGCTTGCTGTTCAGAGCACCTGCGAGGGCGATCAAGACCGACAAGGTGGCCCGGCCCTCGCCCTCGGTGGCCTGGGAGGGAAAGTTCAGGCAGCCGTTGTCCAGCCGGGTGCAACCATTCGACACTATGCGAACCACTCCCGGCTGACCCGGGGTGCCGCCTGGATCCGGCGATACCGCCACAAAGCTGACTCTGAAAGCCGGAAACACACCGCTTCCGGTCGGCATGGTCAGCGCGGGCGCCTGATTCGAGGGGCAGTCACAGGTCCAACCGGTGCTGCCGTTGAAAACACAGCTGGGCCACAGCGGCACGCCGGAGGCACTGGGCCGCGGGGTGATGTTGCCGGCGCTGTCAATGTTGAGATAGCGTGTCCGAAAACTGGTGTCGGCGGTGTTGGTGCTGGCCGAGCAGTTGGCGGTGATCACGCCGCTGTTCAGCATGGCCAGGGCCCATTCCACCCCCGCCTCGGCTGCTTCAAGCGCCTGGGTGGACCGGTACTGGTTTGCCGAGGTGCGTTGCTCGAACACCAGGTTGCGATTCGTGTAGGCCGCCACCAGCGAGGTGACGATGAACAGAATGGTCACCACGACGAGGGCCGCCAGGCCCTGCTGGTGGCGCCGCATCGGTGCAGATGAAAGTGATCTCATAGCGGGCAGGCCAAAGCCGCGGCGGCCAGGGCGTTGGCACCGACCAGATCGTTGCGCAGCTTCACCGTCGTGCGGATGCTGCGTGTCACCGATGCGTCACTCACCGCCTGGGCCGCGATGCTGACTTCGTAGGCGCGCGCGGTGACGGTGGGCCAGCAGGCGGTGGAATTCGGCGCATCGCTGCAGAATTTCGGGCAAGGGAGTATCAGCGGCGCGTCCGACTTCTGGGTCACGGTGAACGTCGTGACCCTGACGCTCTTGCCGTCGGTGAGTTCCTGCCACGCATCGCCAAAGCGGGTCTTGATTTTTCCCTCTTCAAGCTTGAACCCGTACGGGCCCCCATTGTCGCCATCGAATCGCTTGTACAGGTAGTCGACTTCGGTTGCTGTGACCGTGGGCGAGACCTCGCGAAAGGCGTTTGTCGCCGGCGCACTCGCGGCGCCCGGGTACCACAGGCCCGTCTCCGCGGCATTCCAGGCGCCGGCGCGCCGCAACTCGCGGGTGATGATGTCGGCCGCCGCGCGCAGATCCTGCTGCAACTGCAATTCGACCAGCAGCTTGCGGTTTTCGTTCAGCTGGGAGACCACAATTTGCGAGGCTCCGGCAACGACGATCAAGCCGATGGCCAGGCCCACCATCATCTCCACGATCGACAGCCCGGCCTGACGCACGCGACCGCCGAGTAAGGATGGCACTTGGCTCAGCATGCGGGTGCTCCAAGGTTTGTTCCTGTCTGGGTGCAGACCATGGGCCGACCTGTTCGACCGACAATGGTGCGCAATACGCGGTCAGTACCAATGGCCGTGTTGATTTTGTAGTCAGGGATGACGATGGGAGCCGTGTCGCTGGGGATGGTGACAAGCTGGCCTGTGACGTTGTCGAACGCGAACTCAGTGATCGACCTGACCGGCGTCACAGTCACCAGCAGCTCTGTCGGCACCTGCACGGTACGCACCTCGGTGGCCCCCAGCGGGCAGGCCGCGCCCGCGCCCAGCCGGCAGTCGCATTGAACGTCGTTACCGACGCCGCTGGCGAGGATATACAGCGAGTAACAGGTCATGGCGCTGTTTTCGCGGAATGCGACGCGCAGGAAAGTGTTCCGGGCCACCGCTTCGCCACGGGCATATTGCATGTCCGTCAAGACCTGCGAATTGATGCTCTTGAGCCGCTGCACCAGCCTGAAATCCTTGAACGAAGGCACGGCGATGGCGGCCAGCACACCCAGCACGATCAGCACAATCATCAGTTCAACCAGGGTGAAACCCCTGTGATGACGGAGGCGCTTCATTTGGCCCAGCAACGGTTGGGGTCGGTCCAGTCCATCGTGCTGGCGCCCGACCCATAGCTGACGTTGCCCCCTTGCATGCGGACGCCCAGCAATTTGCAATTGCCGTCTGAGGCCTGGGATTTCCCGGTGTTGGCAGTGGCCGTGATCGTGTAGGTGGTGGCGGTGACGTTGCTCAGCGACAGCGTGTAGTAACCGGAGGCCGACTCACCTGGCAAGCCCAAGCCGTTGGCGGGAACATCCGGGTCGGACAGCGGCGCGTAGCTGGCATGGTTGCTGCGAAAGCGCTCCTGGGCCTGCTGAACCAAGGCAATGGCGGAGTAGGCATCCGACCGCCGGCTCTTGCGAATCGAGTCCATGAACGAAGGCAGGGCGACGGCCGCGAGCAGCCCGACCACAACGACCACGATCATCAATTCGATCAAGGTGAAGCCCTGGATCCCGTGGCGGGGGGGGCGGAGGGTCGAATCGGCGTGCATAGTTCACAAATTGTCAGGGCGTAGGGGGTAGAAGAGCCTCAGCCAATGCACCGCTCATCCCGCCATCCGTGCCGTCTGTCGGCACCCCCCCTGTTCAGGGGCGGTTCAGCAGGCCTTGTAACCACCGGCAGCGGCGCCGGGTGAGCAGGTGCGTACCCGGCCCATGATGTTGATGATCTGGTGGATCTCGGCGCCGCTGCGCGCCTGGACCTTCATCGTCGCCGTCGGTGTGACCGTGCCTTGACGCGGATCGAAGGCCAGCGAGCGGGCGTTGGTCTGGAAGCTGACTTGCGCGGCGGCGTCGAGCTTGACGACACGCAGGATTTCGCGCGGAGCCTTGCAGACGGCCGTGCCCGCGGCCGTGCAGGTGCAGTCGGCTGCGGTGCCGGCGTGAATGATGTAGCAGCTGCCGCCCTGGGCGGCGGAGAAGCTGACGCGCAGGGTTTCGTTGCGCGACACCGCCAGACCGCGGGTGTAGGCCAGATCGGATTTCAGCTGCTCGGCAGCTCCCTCGAGGTGGCGCTGTGTGCGGACCTTGTCCAGGCTGGGCAGGGCAACGCCGCTCATGATGGCCGTCACGGCCATCACCACCATCGATTCGATCAGACTGACGCCACGAACGCTGTACTTGCCCATTTGTCGCTCCCTGTGAACCGGCTTGATTGCCTATGGGTTCACTGTAGGAGACCGGCCCGAAATCAGCGCTCCCACCGTGGGGGGAACAGGCCACCCCATGATGGGGGAGAGGGCAACTACCGAGTTAGCTCCGGTGCATGCAGGCCCCGGAGCCTTCGCCAGCCGTGCAGCAGCACGCAGGTGCTGCGGCACGCGCGGGCTCAGATATCCCGTATCAGCTGCCGGAACTCATCCACGTCCTCGAAGCTGCGATAGACCGAGGCGAAGCGCACGTAGGCAACCTTGTCGATGCGCTTGAGTTCGCGCATCACCAGCTCGCCGAGCTTGGTGGAGGGCATTTCGCGGGCGCCGCTGGCGAGCAGCTTTTCCTCGATGCGGGCCAGGGCGGCGTCGATCTGCTCGATGCTGACCGGGCGCTTGCGCAGCGCCAGCAGCATCGAGGCCCGCAGCTTGGCGGGCTCGAACTCGGCCCGCGTGCCGTCTTTCTTGACCACCGCCGGCAGCGCGATTTCTGCGCGTTCGTAGGTGGTGAAGCGCTTGTCGCAGCTCAGGCAGCGCCGGCGCCGACGCACCACGTCGCCCTCGTCACCTTCCCGGGTCTCGACGACCTGGGTTTCCTGGTGACTGCAGAAGGGGCAACGCATGGGGCGCCGGTTCCTGGCTCAGCCAGCCTCAGCCGTAGACCGGGAACTGGCGTGCCAAGGCAGCCACCTTGGCGCGCACGGCGGCGAGGTTGGCCTCGTCATGCGGGTTGTCCAGCACGTCGGCGATCAGGTGGGCGGTGGCCCGAGCCTGGTCTTCCTTGAAGCCCCGCGTCGTCATGGCCGGGGTGCCCAGGCGGATGCCGCTGGTGACCATGGGCTTTTGCGGGTCGTTCGGGATGCCGTTCTTGTTGCAGGTCATGTGGGCGAGGCCCAGCACGGCCTCGGCTTCCTTGCCGGTCATGTTCTTCGGGCGCAGATCGACCAGCATCACATGGCTTTCGGTGCGGCCGGAGACGATGCGCAGGCCGCGCTCGGTCAGCGTCTCGGCCAGCACCTTGGCATTCTTGACCACCTGCTCCTGGTAGGCCTTGAACTCGGGCCTCAGCGCTTCCTTGAAGGCCACGGCCTTGCCGGCGATGACGTGCATCAGCGGGCCGCCCTGGATGCCGGGGAAGATGGCGCTGTTGACCTTCTTGGCGATCGCCTCGTCATTCATCAGGATGATGCCGCCGCGGGGGCCGCGCAGGCTCTTGTGCGTGGTCGAGGTGACGACGTCGGCATGGGGCACCGGGTTCGGATAGGCGCCGGCGGCGATCAGGCCGGCGTAGTGCGCCATGTCCACCATGAAATAGGCGCCGATTTCCTTGGCTATTCTTGAGAAGCGCTCGAAATCGATATGCAGGCTGAAGGCCGACGCGCCGGCGATGATGAGCTTGGGCTTGTGCTCGCGGGCGGTGGCTTCCATCGCGTCGTAGTCGATGTCTTCCTGTGCGTTCAGGCCGTAGCTGACGACCTTGAACCACTTGCCGCTCATGTTCAGCGCCATGCCGTGGGTCAGGTGGCCGCCCTCGGACAGGCTCATGCCCATGATGGTGTCGCCCGGCTGCAGCAGGGCGAAGAACACGCCCTGGTTGGCCTGCGAGCCCGAGTTGGGCTGCACATTGGCGTAGTTGGCGCCGAACAGCTGCTTGACGCGGTCAATGGCGAGTTGCTCGACCACGTCCACATACTCGCAGCCGCCGTAGTAGCGCTTGCCCGGATAGCCTTCGGCGTACTTGTTGGTCAGCTGGCTGCCCTGGGCCTGCATCACCGCCGGCGAGGTGTAGTTTTCCGAGGCGATCAGCTCGATGTGATCTTCCTGGCGCTGGTTTTCGTGCTGGACGGCGGCCCACAACTCGGGGTCGACATTGGCGAGGGTAGAGGTGTTGCGATCAAACATGATGTGTTGGCGTTGGTCAAGGGTTGGCGCCGCGCGCCGGCGGCATGCGTCGGAAGCGGAGGGCGGCCCAGGCGAACGGCATCAAATCAGCCGGAGACCCTCTCCAGCTGTTCGCGCTTCCCGGTGGTGGTCCACCTTCGGGCCTGCGGCCCGTATCGCCAGTTGCGCAGAATCGGCAGTGTAGCGCGGAGCTCAGTGCGCCAACGCGACGCGTTGGCCGTTGGTGCTGCTTTCCTCGTTGGAGGCCAGCAGTTCACGCGTCGGGGCGGCACGGGGCGTCTGGCCCTGCATCACTGCCTTTAGCTGCTCCTGCTCGGCCAGCACGCGGCCCGCATAGCCGCCGTCTTCGTTCATATTGGCCGCGCCGACGTAGTAGCGCAGGCCTTCCTCGATGCCGCCGGCGCGCTGTATGCACTCCTTCAGCACCTGCACACCGACGCGCAGATTGGTCAGCGGGTCGAAGGCGGCCAGATTGCCGCCAAAGGCGGTGTACTTGTCGTCATGCACGCGGGTCAGCACCTGCATCAGGCCCTGAGCGCCCACAGGGCTCTGGGCGAAGGGGTTGAAGCTGGACTCGATGGCGATGATGGCCAGTATCAAGGTGGGCTCGACGCGGGCGCGCTGGCCCACCGTCCAGGCTTCCTGCACCAGGCGGCTGATGGGCTCCGGAGCGACCTTGTAGCGCTTGGCCAGCCAGTGAGCCACGGCGGCTTGCTGACGCGGCAATTCCTTGGGGTTGGAGGCGGTGGCACGCGACACGGCATCCGGCTCATTGACGGCATACAGGGTATTGCCGTCGGCCTCGGCGCGGGCTTCCTGGCGGGCATTCAACCAACCGAGGGCCTTGGTCTCGATACGGTGACGCAGATCGTGCTGGCTGGTGACGGTCATCAACAGGGCCACCACGCCAAGACCCAGGAGGGCCAGAGTGTTGTGGCTGACGACCAGCAATCCCTGGGCGATGTCCTTGACGAACACCGAGGAGGCACTACCGACGTCCTCCATCAGGGCAAACAATTTTCGACGCGCTGTCATGCGACTCCTTTCTTCTCTGAGCGGGTCTCCTGGTCGTGAACAAGTCCACGCTTCGAGACCCGACAGTGATAATGGGCTGTGCTCTGCAGGCTGGGCCAAGATGGCCAGGCAGCACTCGGATCACAGCGTCCATCGGCAGCGTTGCGCTTCCTCCTCCTAGCAGAGGTCGCACGGGTTAACCCCAGTTAAGTCTGGGCTTGGGCGGATTCTAAAGAGCAAAAATAACGAGTCAAGCTTTAGACTGGCATTCTTAATAACTAATAAGTATGAAATACCGAGATTTGCGTGACTTCATGGCGGGTTTGGAGGCCATGGGCGAATTGCGCCGGGTCAAAGAGCCAGTGGCGACTCACCTGGAGATGACGGCTCTGAGCGACCGTGTGCTGCGCGCCGAGGGCCCGGCCCTGCTTTTCGAGCAAGTTAGGGGGTCGCAGCTCAAGGCGCTGACGAATTTGTTCGGTACCCCCAAACGAGTGGCCCTCGGGATGGGGGCCGACAGCCTGGCCGAGCTGCGCGACGTCGGCCGCGTGCTGGCCGGCCTCAAGGAGCCCGAGCCGCCCAAGGGCCTGAAAGACGCAGGCAAGCTGCTGCAGATGGCCAAGGCGTTGTGGAACATGAAGCCGTCGGTCGTGCGCAAGGCACCTTGCCAGGACGAGGTGTTCGCCGGGCCGGACGTGGATCTGGGCCGTCTGCCGGTGCAGACCTGCTGGCCGGGCGACGCCGGGCCGCTGATCACCTGGGGGCTGGTGATCACCCGCGGGCCGCAATCGATTCCCGCACCGCGCGCGCGGCAGAACCTGGGCATCTACCGTCAGCAGGTGATTGCCCGCAACCAGGTCATCATGCGCTGGCTGGCGCACAGAGGCGGGGCGCTGGACTTCCGCGACTTCGCGCTGGCCAATCCGGGCCAACCGTTCCCCATCGCAGTGGCGCTGGGCGCCGACCCGGCAACCATTCTGGGCGCGGTGACGCCGGTGCCCGACAGCCTGTCCGAGTACCAGTTCGCCGGCCTGCTGCGTGGCAGCCGCACCGAGCTGGTCAACAGCGGCGTCGGCGAGGCCGGCGTGATGCTGCAGGTGCCGGCCAGCGCCGAGATCGTGCTGGAGGGCCATATCCCGGTGGCCGAAGCCGGTTTCAGCGGCCGCAGCGAGGCCGGTGTGCAGCTCAAGGAGAAGGGTGGCTATCTGCATGCGCTGGAAGGGCCGTTCGGCGACCACACCGGCTATTACAACGAGCAGGACTGGTTTCCAGTGTTCCAGATCGACCGCCTGACCCAGCGCCAGGACCCGATTTATCACTCGACCTACACCGGCAAGCCACCCGATGAGCCGGCCATCCTGGGTGTGGCGCTGAACGAGGTCTTCGTGCCGATACTGCAAAAGCAGTTTCCCGAGATCGTGGACTTCTATCTGCCGCCCGAGGGCTGCAGTTACCGCATGGCGGTGATCTCGATCAAGAAGGCCTATCCGGGCCATGCCAAGCGGGTGATGTTCGGCCTGTGGAGTTTTCTGCGCCAGTTCATGTACACCAAGTTCATCGTGGTCACCGATGACGACGTCAATATCCGCGACTGGAAGGAAGTGATCTGGGCCATCACCACTCGCATGGACCCGGTGCGCGACACCACCCTGGTTGAGCAGACGCCGATCGACTACCTGGACTTTGCCTCGCCGGTCAGCGGACTGGGCGGCAAGATGGGCCTGGACGCCACCAACAAATGGCCCGGCGAGACCACGCGCGAGTGGGGCCGCACGATCACCATGCCGGCCGAGGTTGAGCAAAGGGTGGCCCATCTTTTTGACTCACTGATGTCAAAAAAATGACCGTCCTGGCTTGAAGCCGAGAGGTCGCTCGCCTAGTCTTCCACTACCTGCAATGCAGGCCTATCCGCTGGCGCAGTCTCTGCGCGGCAGGAGCCCCAGGGCAATGACCTGGAGCCCCAAAGACGGCGTAAGCCGTCCAACCCCTCCCGACTTCGGTCGAGAGGGGTTCGTCGTTTCTGGGCCTTGATGCGGGCCTTGATCCGGCCATCGATCTGGTGCTGGAACTCAAGCGCCTGACAGCGACCCCATCCATTCCTTGAGCACCAAGCGCACCGTCTGGCCCCCCTGGGCCGAGGGCAGCCAGCGCTGGCCGCTGGCCTTGGCCGAGATCCCCATGCCCATCGGTGCCGCAACGATCTCGATATCGCTGCCGGCCAGTGCCTGGAAGGCCTTCAGCGCCCGCGGCATATGCCAGCCGTGGGTGACGACGATCACCTTGCGCACGCCGGCCTCGCGCAGCAGCAGCAGACTGCGCAGCGCGTTCTCGTGGGTGTCCTTGGCATAGGGATCGACCCACTGCAGGCTGCGGCCGAACTCCTGGCTGGCGATGCGTTGGGCCACCAAGGCCTCGGGCGTGTCGTCCTCGCTGGCCCCCTGGGAGAGCCCGCCGGAGAAGCCCACCGGCACGCCCAGCCGTTTGCCCAGCCAAAGACCGTAGCGCAGGCGCTCCAGCGAATAGGGGCTCAGATTGGCCACACCGTACTCTGGCGCAAACGGCTCGATGCCGGCCCCCAGCACGGCGATGCTGGTGGACTTGCGCGTCTGCGGGTCCCTGGCCAGGGCGGTGAGCGCATCCACGTCCAGCGCCGGCTGCGAGCGCAGCAGCAGTCGACTGAGGCCTTGGCCGGCGGCCTCGCTCTGGCCGAAGAACAGGCCGGCGGCGCTGAAGAGCGCCAGCAGCCAGCCCGCGGCATGCTTGCGCCACAGCAGCAGGGCGGCCAGCGGCAGCAGGATCAGGAAGGGGACCGGGGGCAGCAGCAGGGCGGCGATGAAGGGCTTCAGGGATTGCAGGGACAGCGCTTCGAGCAGGGCATTCATTGGCGGTGGTGCGGGCCGGTGAGAGGATGGGAGCAGAGGAGGCGGCCGATTGTCATGCGCCTGTCATCGATGACTGAATCCGGATGTAGCCGGTCCGCGCCGCTGCAGGGCTCACGGCGCACGCTTGCTTACCTTTGTTGCGGCTTGTGCGGGCCTGTTTGTGCACCATGTCGCGGTGTCCGCCGACCGGTGGCCAAGGTACAGTTTCGGATCTGACCTTTGCTTGGAGCCGTTTTGCGAATTTGGCGTGGTGTGTGGAAGACCGGGGCAGGCGCCCTGGCGGTGTTGCTGTTGCTGGGTCTGTCCAGCCTCTGGGTGTTGCCCTGGCTGATCCGGCAACAGGTCCTGCCGCAGCTGAGCCAGACCCTCGGGCGAACGGTGGCGGTGCAGCAACTGGACTTCGCGCCCTGGCGCCTGGAGTTGACCCTGCACGGCCTGCAAGTGGCAGGCGCCACCGCCGGCGAACCTGCGCTGCTGGAGGTCGAGCGGCTGGCGGTCAATCTGTCGCTGGCCAGCCTCTGGCACCGGGCGCCGGTGATCGAGTCCTTGAGCGTGGAGCGGCCGCTGCTGCGTCTGGCGCGTCACGCCGAGGGCCGCTACAGCATCGACGATCTGCTGCAGCGCCTGCAGTCCGGCAAACCCGCCAACGCGGACCCGGAGCCGGTGCATTTCGCGCTGTACAACCTGCAGCTCAGCGAGGGCCAGCTGCTGCTCGATGACCAGCCGGTCGGCCGCCGGCATGAGCTCGCGCGGCTCAAGCTGGATCTGCCCTTCCTGTCCAATCTGGACACCGACATCAAGATCAAGGTCCAGCCGCGCCTGGCCGGTGTGCTCAACGGCGTGGGCTTCGACTCGGGGGCGATCGCCACTCCGTTCGATGCCACGCGAGCAACCTCGCTGAAGCTGCATCTGGACGCGCTCGACCTGCGGCCCTATCTGGGCTATCTGCCCCAGGGCCTGCCGATCAAGCTGCTGCAGGGCCAGCTGAGCACCGATCTGGCGCTGGACTTTGCGCAGCCCCCGGCCGCAGCGCCCCAGATCATCCTGAGTGGCCGGCTCTCGCTGAGCGACTGGGCGGTGGCTCTGGCCGATGATGAGCCCTGGCTGGCCTGGAAGCGGCTGGACCTGACACTGAAGGATGTGCAACCGGTGCGCCAGATGGCCCGGTTCGGCGAGTTGCGCTGGGAGGCGCCCAGTCTGAATCTGCAGCGTCTGCGTTCGGGCGGGCTCAAGCTGCCGGGCTTCGGTGCTCCGGCGGCCACCGCCTCCACCGACAAGGCCGGCCCCGGCTGGCAGCTGAGCCTGGAGCGCTTCGCTCTGCAGCAGGGGACGCTGCAGTGGCGCGACCTGTCGGCCGGTCCGGCCGCAGCACTGAGTGCCGATGAGCTGACGCTGGAATTGACGAATCTGGCCTATCCGCTGACTGCCGAGGCCGGTCTGCAGCTGTCGGGGCGCCTGGCCTCGGTCGCCAAGCCTGTTGCCAAGGTTGCCGACGAAGCGGCCGGGTTCAAGGCGCAGGGCCGGATCAAGCCCGACGGCGCCCAGATCGAGGCACAGCTGCAGGGCCTGCAACTGGCCTGGCTGGCGCCCTATCTGCAGCCGGCCACGCCGTTGAAGCTGCAGGGCCAGCTGGGCCTGCAAGCAAGGCTGAGCCGGACCCAGCCGGCCGGTGGGGCGGCCCAACTGAGCCTGGACATCCAGCAGGCCAGCCTCGATAACTTTCTGGCGCTGGACGGCACGGCGCCGGCCCTGGGGCTGAAGCGCCTGGAACTGGCCGACACCCGGGTGGACCTGGCAGCACGGCAGCTGCAGGTCGGCGTGCTGAGCTTGAAATCGCCCAATGCGCGCCTGGAACGGGCCGTCAGCGGCGGCTGGAATGTCGAGCGCTGGGCGGCTGCGTCACCGCCTCCGGCGGCAGCGTCAGCCGTAACTTCGGCCGCAACTTCAGCCACAACTTCAGCCCCGGCCTCCGCCCCCTGGGCGGTGCAGTTGAAGGCGCTGCGCATCGAAGACGGCCGCCTGGCCTACAGCGACGCGCAGGCCGGTGACGGCGTCGAGGACCAACCGGTGCGTTATGTGCTCGACGGTGTGCGCCTGGACCTGCAGGACCTGAGCCTGGGCGGCAAGCCCGGTTCCATGGCGCCGCTGCATCTGCAGGCGCGCCTGGGTGCGCTGCGTACCGGTCAGGCCAGCGCCGCGGCGGCGGATACCGGCAGCCTGGACTGGCGTGGCAGCCTGGGCCTGCAACCGCTGGCCGCCAAGGGCAGCCTGCGCCTGGACCGCCTGCCCATCCAGGGCCTGGACGGCTATCTGGAGCGCGAGTTGCGACTGAGCTTGCAGCACGGCGAACTGGGCTATCGCGGCGACTTTGCCGTCAGCCTGGTACCTGGGCAGGGCTTGCAGGCCACGGCCAGCGGCGACGTGCTGGTCGGCGATCTGAAGGTGCTGCAGCGCAATGCCGGCGGCGATCTGCTGAGCTGGCAGGCGCTGAATCTGAAGGGACTGAAGTTCGCGCTGCAGCCCGGCGCGGTGCCCAAGCTGGAGATTGCGGAGCTGAGCCTCAGCGATTTCTTTGCCCGGCTGGCGGTCAGCGAGCAGGGGCGTTTCAATCTGGGCGAGGTCAGGGTGGTGCACGAGGCCGCCCCCGCTGCCCCAGCCGCCAGTGCGCCGCCCGCCGGGGCTGCAGTGGCGCCGGCGCTGCTGGTGAGCGTGGCCAGCACCCGGTTGCAGAAGGGCCGGGTCGACTTCAGCGACCAGTTCGTGCGGCCCAACTACCGCGCCGACATCAGCAATCTGCAGGGCAGCCTGGGCGCCTTCCGGTCCGACAGCAGCGAGATGGCGGCGCTGGAGTTGCGCGGCACCGTCGCCGGCACGGCCGCGCTGGAGATCACCGGGCGCCTCAACCCGAGTGCGCAGCCGCTGATGCTGGACATCAACGCCAAGGCGACCGATCTGGAACTGGCGCCGCTGACGCCCTACGCGGCCAAGTACGCCGGCTATGCGATCGAGCGCGGCAAGCTGTCGATGGAACTGAGCTACCGCGTCCAGGCCGATGGCCGGCTGGAGGCCAGCAATCAGCTGATACTCAATCAGCTGACCTTTGGCGAGCGGGTGGACAGCCCCGACGCGACCAAGCTGCCGGTGCTGCTGGCGGTGGCGCTGCTGAAAGACTCGAATGGCGTGATCGACGTGCGCCTGCCGGTCAGCGGCTCGGTCAACGACCCGCAGTTCAGCGTCAGCGGCATCGTCATCAAGCTGATACTCAATCTGCTGGGCAAGGCCTTGACCTCGCCGTTCTCGCTGCTGATGGGCGGCGGCGGGCCGGATCTGAGCTATGCCGAGTTCGTGCCCGGCAGCGCGGTGCTGAGCACCCAGGGCCAGGCCACGCTGGACAAGGTGGCTAAGGCGCTGCAGGACCGACCCGGCCTGAGCATGACGGTGACCGGGGCGGCGGATCCGGTGTCGGAGCGCGACGCCATCCAGTCGGCCGACCTGGAGCAGCGCCTGCTGG
The DNA here is from genome assembly GCF_963422335.1 of uncultured Roseateles sp. Classification (NCBI taxonomy): domain Bacteria; kingdom Pseudomonadati; phylum Pseudomonadota; class Betaproteobacteria; order Burkholderiales; family Sphaerotilaceae; genus Roseateles; species uncultured Roseateles sp. Next base: position 4,317,392 of record NZ_OY729424.1, on the reverse strand, counting down.
CCGAGCGCCGGCGCGAGCTGCAGCGTGCCCAGACGGCGGCCTCGACGGCGGCGGCCCAGCAGGAGCTGAGCCTGACACCGGCAGATCGCGAACGCCTGCTGCGCGTGCTCTACAAGAACAGCGACATCCCCGGCCGGCCGCGCAATCTGCTGGGCCTGCTGAAAGATCTGCCTTTGCCGGAGACCGAGGCGATTTTGAAGGCCCGCACCACGGTCAGCGCCGAGTCGGTCCGGGCCTTGGCGCTGGCGCGCGGTGTGGCCGTGCGCGACGCGCTGATCGCCAGCGGCCTGCCCAATGCCCGGCTGTTCCTGGCCGCGCCCAAGCTGCGCGCTTCGGGTGAGGACGATGCGGCCTGGACGCCCCGTGTGGTCTTGTCGCTGGAGAAACATTGAGACACATCGGGCCGCTATGCTGCCGGCAGTTCTTCAACCGCAAGGAGATGCCGCCATGAGCGACACGCAAGCCACCGACACCATCACCCTCGGTGCAGGCTGCTTCTGGTGCACCGAGGCCGTTTACGAGCAGGTGCAGGGCGTGCTGGGCGTCGAGTCCGGCTACTGCAACGGCCATGTGGTCCAGCCCAGTTACGAGCAGGTCTGCTCCGGCCATACCGGCCATGTCGAGGTGGTGCGGGTGCGTTTCGACCCGGCTCAGATCCCGCTGCGCGCGGTGCTGGAGATCTTCTTCAACATCCATGACCCGACCACCCTGAACCGCCAGGGCAATGACGTGGGCACGCAGTACCGCTCGGGCATCTATTTCCACAATGCCGCGCAGGAAGCGGTGGCGCGCGAAGTCTGGGCCGAGGCCCAGGAGGCGCATGGCGGCAAGGTCGTGACCGAACTGCAGGCCGAGGCCAATTACTGGCCGGCCGAGGCCTATCACCAGCACTACTTTGCCCAGCATCCGGACCAGGGCTATTGCGCCTTCGTCGTGGCGCCCAAGGTCGAGAAGTTCCGCAAGACCTTCAAGACCCATCTGCGCAAGGGCTCGACGTGATCGAACTGCTGGGCCTGCACTACCACTATCGCGACGGACCCGATTTGAGCTTTGCCGATCTGAGCGCCCCGGCCGGCGGCACGCTGCTGGTGCGTGGCGCCTCGGGCGCGGGCAAATCCACCCTGCTGGCCCTCATGGCAGGCCTGTTGACGCCAACGGCCGGCACCGTGCGTGTCGGCGGTGCCGATGTCGGCGCGATGTCGCCACGCCAGCGCGATGCCTGGCGCGGTGCCCAACTGGGCTTCGTGCCGCAGCGCCTGCATCTGAGTGAGGCCCTGAGCGTGGCCGACAACCTGGCCTTGCCCTATGTCTGCGCCGGCGAGCCGGTGCGGCCGGCGCGCATCGCCGCGCTGCTGGAGCGGCTGGGCCTGCAGGGGCTGGCCGGCCGCCGGCCGCATCAGCTCAGCGTCGGCCAGGCCCAGCGCGTGGCGCTGGCGCGGGCCGTGCTGCGCGGCCCCAGCCTGCTGCTGGCCGATGAGCCAACCGCCAGCCTGGATGACGAGGCGGCCGCCGAGGCCTTGCGGCTGCTGACCGAACTGGCCGCGCTGAGCCAGGCCACGCTGGTGCTGGCCACCCACGATGCGCGGGTGAGCCAGGCGCTGCCGCGGGCGCAACTGCTGCAGTTGAACAAGGCGCCGGCATGTTACGTCTGATCGCACTGGCCTGGCGCTATCTGTGGTCGCAACCGCTGACGGCGGCGCTGAACCTGCTGTTGCTGAGCCTGGGCCTGGGCGCGATCAGCTTCGTGATCCTTACCAGCGAACAGGTCGAGCAGGCCGTCACGCGCGATCTGGCCGGCATCGACCTGGTCGTCGGCGCCAAGGGCAGCCCGATGCAGATCATGCTGGCCGGCGTGTTCCACCTGGATGTGCCGACCGGCAATATCCCGCTGGCCACCTTGGAGTCGCTGCGCCGGCAGCCGCTGGTGGCGCGGGCGATTCCGCTGTCGCTGGGTGACAGCCTGCAGGGCTACCGCATTGTGGGCAGCACGCCCGAGTACCTGGCGCTCTACGCAGCGAAGCCCGCTGCCGGCCGCGTCTGGCAGGCGCCGCTGGAGGCCGTGCTCGGCGCCGAGGTGGCCCAGCGCAGCGGCCTGAGCGTCGGCGCGCGGTTCGCCGGCTCGCACGGCCTGGGCGGGCAGGGCGAAGCCCATGAGGACCATCGCTACACCGTCGTCGGCGTGCTGGCGCGCAGCGGCACCGTGCTGGATCGGCTGGTGCTGACCGGGCTGGAGTCGGTCTGGGCCGTGCACGAGCATGGCGAAGCGCACGATGACGACCATGACGAGGCCGAATTCGACACCAAACGCGAGATCACCATGGCCCTGGTCAGCTACCGCAGCCCGCTGGGCGCGGCGATGCTGCCGCGCTGGGTGAATGCCCAGCCCGGCTTGCAGGCGGCGGCGCCGGCGCTGGAGACGGCACGCTTGCTCCGCATGGTCGGCGCCGGCACCGAGGTCTTGCGCGGCTTTGGCGTGCTGCTGCTGCTGGCCGCCGGGCTGTCGGTGTTCGTGGCGATGCTGCATGCGGTGCGCGAGCGCCGCAACGACCTGGCGATGATGCGCATGCTGGGCGCGCCACCCGCACGCGTGGCGGGCCTGGTGGCCGCCGAGGCGCTATGCTTGGGCGTGCTGGCAACGTTGTCGGGCTTGGCCCTGGGTCATGGCCTGACCCATGCCCTGGGCTTGATGCTGGCCGCAGAGCATTCGATCACCGTCACCGGTGCGTGGTGGTCGATCTGGGAATGGAGCGTGCCGGCCTTGGCCGCGCTGCTGGCCCTGCTCAGCGCAGCCTTGCCGGCCTGGGCCGCGTTCCGCTTGGACGTCACGCAGCTGTTGCAGACGCCTCGCTGAGATTTTTTGAAGGGAACTGTCATGAACCGCAAGCTAGTCCGACTGCTGAGCCTTGCCGCCCTGGGCGCCGGCCTGCTCGGTGGCCAGGCCCAGGCCCAGGCGCCCATCGGCCAGGGGCCGGGCTACCATGACCCGCGCAGCCCGTTCAAGCCGTTGCAGGAGCGGGAAGGCATCATTTCCTGGCAGCTGCTGAGCTCGGTCACCACCAGGGCCGAGAAGAACAAGCTGATCCCCGAGTTTCCCAAGCCCTTGCAGGCGCTGAACAACCAGACGGTGAAGATCCAGGGCTTCATGCTGCCGCTGGAGCCCGGCGACAAGCAGCGCCATTTCCTGCTGTCGTCGGTGCCCACCAGCTGCTCCTTCTGCGTGCCGGCCGGCCCCGAAGGCCTGGTCGAGGTGAAGACCAAGAACGCCGTCAAGTACACGCTGGAGCCGGTGGTGGTCGAGGGCCGCATGGCGGTGCTCAACGCCGACCCGTACGGCATGTTCTACCGCGTCACCGAAGCGCAAGCGACCCAGTGACGATGTCCGCCAGCCGCCCAGTCCCTCAGCATCGCGCGCAGCCTTCCTGGCTGTGGGCGTTGCTGCTGTGCGCGGCGCTGCTGGGCAGCCAGACCCTGGGACTGGCGCATCGCGTGGTCCACGCCCACGCCGGCACGGCGGCGCTGGCCCTGAAGGCCACGGTTCAAGCCTCCGGTGACTTTGCCGGCCATGCCGAGAACAGCATCCAGTGCCAGCTGTTCGATCAGCTGTGCCACGGCGATGGGCTGACCGCTCGCAGCCTCGAGTTCGGGGCCAGCACGCCCCAGGGCCTGCAGACGCTGATCCGTCTGGCCACGGCCCACCCTGCGCCGCTCTGGCGCAGCCCCGCCCGCGCACCTCCCGCGCTGGGCTGAAAACTCCCCCGCTGATCCCTTCCTGACCCAGGCGGCCGTTCGCTGGCCCTGGGTTGGCTGCTTTTCTTGTTGGCCGCGGCCCTGCGAGCGCCTATCGCTGCGCGCGGGCCGCCGCCATGGAGTTACTGACATGACGACTTTCGTTCCTCGCCTCAGCCTGATGGGCCTGGCCTGCCTGCTGTCCCTGCCCGCCCTGGCGCAGGTCGGCGACGCCGCCGGCGTATCGACTTTGAAGCCGGTGCTGATCACCGGCAACCCGCTGCGCACCGGCGAGCTGAGCCCGCCGGCCAGCGTGCTCAGCGGCGAGCAATTGCTGCTCAAACGCGGCAGCAGCCTTGGTGAGACCCTGGCCGAGGAGCCCGGTGTGTCATCCAGCTACTTCGGCCCCAACAGCAACCGCCCGGTGATACGCGGGCTGGACGGCGACCGCGTGCGCATGCTCAGCAACTCGGGTGCCTCGGTCGATGCGTCCAGCCTCAGCTTCGACCATGCGCTGCCTATCGACCCGTTGGTGATCGAGCGGGTGGAGGTGCTGCGCGGCGCCGGTGCCCTGCTGTACGGCGGTAGCGCCGTCGGCGGCGTGGTCAACACGCTGGACAACCGCATCCCGAAAGCCGCGCTGAGCGGACTCAGTGGCCAGGGCGAGTTGCGCCTCGGCGGCGCGGCCAACGAGCGCAGCGGCTCGATGCTGGTGGAGGCCGGCAACCAGGCCTTCGCCGTGCACGCCGATGCCTTCGACCGTCGCAGCGGCGACTTGCGTGTGCCGCGCTTCAGCGGCGTCGCCGACGGCGAAACCCTGGCGCCCAGCACCCGGGTGCGCAACTCGGCCTCCGATGCACATGGCGGTGCGCTGGGCGCCTCGGCCACTTTTGCACAGGGCTATGCCGGGGTATCGGTGGACGATTACCACAACAGCTATGGCACCACCATCGAGCCCGACGTGACCATCCGCATGCAAAGCCAGCGCCTGGCCACGGCCGGTGAATGGCGCGACCCGCAGGCACCGGTGCGCCGCCTCAGCTGGCAGGCCAGCCGCACGAGCTATGAGCACCAGGAGCTCGAGGCCTCCGGGGCTGTGGGCACGACCTTCAAAAGCCTGGGCAGCAGCGGCCGGCTGGAACTGGAGCACGCCCCTCTGGGCACCGTGCGCGGGGTGGTCGGCCTGCAGCTCGACAGCAGCAATTTCTCGGCGCTGGGTGACGAGGCGTTCGTGCCGTCCACGCGCACCCGTGCGAGTGCCCTGTTCGGCCTGGAGCAGTGGAGCGCCGGCCCGCTGAGCCTCGGCGTGGGGCTGCGGGCCGAAAGCGTCAGGGTCAGCTCGCTGGGCGATGCGGCGGGCACGGAGGAGCACCGCTTCGGTGCCGCCAGCAGCCGCAGCTTCGCACCGCGCAGCGCCTCGTTCAGCGCCGGCTACCGTTTGAGCGAGCAATGGTCGCTGAGCGCCAATCTGAGCAGCACCCAACGTGCGCCGGTCTACTACGAGCTCTATGCCAATGGCCTGCATCTGGCCACCGGCAGCTTCGAGATCGGCGATGCGAATCTGGGTCTCGAGCGTGCGCGCGGCCTGGATCTGGGCCTGCAATGGCAGCAGGGCCACAGCCAGGTCAAGGCCCAGCTGTTCAGCACCCGTTTTGGCAGCTTCATTGCGCTGGACGCCACCGGCACCAGCGTGGCCCGGCCGACGGACGCTGGCGTCACCGAGACGCCCGAGTACCGCTTCAGGGCCGTGCGTGCCCGTCTGCAGGGCTTCGAGCTGGAAGCCAGGCACCGCCTGCCCGTATCGCTCACCGGCCGCGATTGGCAGCTGGACCTGAGCGGCCAGATGGACGCCGTGCAGGGCCGCAACCTGGACAGCGGCGAGCCGTTGCCTCGCCTGGCCCCGCTGCGCGCCGGTCTGGCCGTGGAGGCGCGACACGGCGCCTGGGGCATGAAGCTGGAGCTGCGCCGCACCCAGGCGCAAAACCGCATCAACGCCCAGGACGAGGCCACGGCCGGCTACACCATGGTGAAGGCGGCGTTGACGCGGCAGTTCAGCCTAGGCAGCAGCAGTGACGCGACCTGGTTCCTGAAGCTGGAAAATCTCGGCAACACGCTGGCCTACAGTGCGACCACGATGCTGCAGATGCGGGGCCTGTCGCCGCTGCCGGGGCGCAGCCTGCAGACGGGGGTGCAGGTCAGATTTTGACCTTCGGAATCAAGGAGCCAACCGCTCCTTGATCCAGACCCCCTCCTGCTGCCTGTAGACCAACCGGTCATGCAGTCGTGATTTGCGGCCCTGCCAGAACTCCCAGCGCTCGGGCACCAGGCGATAGCCGCCCCAGTGCGGCGGGCGCGGCGGGTGCAGGCCGTGCTGGGCGGCGACCTTGGCGGCATTGGTCACCAGCACGGCGCGCGAGCTGATCACCTGGCTTTGCGGCGAGGCCCAGGCACCCAGGCGCGAGTCCAGCGGGCGCGACTGGTAGTAGGCGTCGGACTCTTCAGCCGATGTGTGCTCGACCCGCCCCTCGATGCGCACCACGCGCTCCTGCTCGACCCAGTGGAACTGCAGGGCGGCGAAGGGGTGCAGGGTCAGTTCCCGACCCTTGCGGCTGTCGTAGTTGGTGTACCAGACCAGGCCCCTCTCGTCCGACCCCTTGATCAGCACGATGCGGGTGGAGGGGCGGCCATCGGCACCAACGGTGGCCACCGTCATCGCATTCGGCTCGGGCACTTCGGCGGCCATGGCCTGTTCCAGCCACAGATGGAATTGCTTCAGCGGTTCGCTGGCGGCCTGGGCCTCGTCCAGCTCACCCAGTTCGTAACTCTTGCGCAGATCGGCTAATTTGCTCATGCGCCCAGTATGCTGCATGCCGCGCGGCATGTCAGAGCGTCGCTCAGCTTGCCCCCGGTCGGGTGCGGGTGGCCCTGGGCAAAGCCCTTAAGTATTGGCCCCACTAGCCCGCAGGGCGCTGAGCTTTCATGCTTGCGCTCATCCCCGGGTTGACGACCCGGCAAGCAGTTCATGGGCCTATCAGGGGTAGATGATGAAACGCCGACCCGTTGTGGTCGTGCTCGCTGCGGGGCGCGGAGAGCGCTTCAAGGGCAGCGGGCACAAGCTGGAACAGGCCTTGGGCGCCGAAACGGTGCTCGCTGCCACGATAGGGCATGCCATCGAGTCGCAGCTGCAGGTGCTGGTGGTCACCACCGAGAGCCTGGCGCCTCAGGTGCGTCGCGTGGTGGCAGCACGCGATGTGGTGATCGTGCCTGAACCCGTCGCCGGCAAGCCGGCCACGTTCGGCATGGGTCATTCGATCGCTGCTGGTGTCAGCGCCAGCAGCCAGGCCCCGGCTTGGCTGATACTGCCCGGCGACATGCCCCTGGTGCAACCCGCCAGCCTGCTGGCCGTGGCGGCGGCGCTGGAGCTTTCGCCGATTGCCTATGCCCAGTACCGGGGCCGCCGCGGCCACCCGGTCGGTTTCAGCGCCGAGTTGTATTCGGAGCTGACCGAACTGTCCGGTGATGATGGCGCGCGGCGCATCGTGGCGCGCTTCCCGGGGGTCGGCGTCGAGCTCGACGACCCCGGCGTGCTGCAGGACATCGATACCCAGGAAGACCTGCAGCGCCTGCGCCTGGTGCGGTCGGCTGCTTGATTCTTCAGGTCTTCAGGTCTTCAGGGGGCCAGCCCGTGCCGGCGGGCCAGGGCCACCTGGCGCTGCACCTCACGGTCATGGATGCCATGCTCGCTCAATGACGCTGAAGTCTGCAGCAGATAGTCCAGGGTGCTGCCGTAGCGGCCCTGGGCGTGCCTGAAGATGTGCAGCAGCCGGGCATCGTCCAGCGGGCCGGTCCAGCCCGGGCTGCGCCGCGACAGCGTGAAGGCCAGCGCCTTGACCTCGCCCTCCGGCGTGCGGCAACCCACCCACTGCGGGTCATAGACGCCGGTGGGCATTTCACGCGCCCACAGCCGGGTCAGCGTGGCTTCGGCCTCGGCCTGGGCAATGCGATAGACCAGGCCCCGGCAGGAGCCACCCGACAGCAGCGCAAACACCAGGCCCGGCTCCTGCGGCGAGCCGCGGTTGACCCGCGAGCGCATGCGCAGCGCGCGATGAAAACCATGGAGCAGGGCGCTGCGCTGCTCCTGGGCATGGAAGTCGGGTCGCCAGATCAGCGAGCCGTAGGCAAACAGCCACATGTCTTCGCGGCCGCCCCATTGGGCCAGGGTGCGTTCCAGCAGCGGTTGGGGGTCGCGCAGGGTCAGCTGATGGGAATGGCTTGAGGCGTCCACGGCGTCAACAGGGGTGTCATCAAGCTGAAGCATAGCCCGGGCTATCGACATCGGCCGCAGATCGCTCCGCAAACAGGGCGGAGAACGCCCTTGACGTTGACGCATGTAACTTGGTTACCTGATAATCGAAATATTGGTTACATCGACGCGCTTGCCGCGACACCCGCATGAAACAAGTTCTTGTTGAAGTCACCCAGCGCATCCGCGAACGCAGCGCGTCGACCCGCAGCGCCTACCTGCGGCGCGTCGATCAGGCCGTCGCCCGGCCCCGTGGCAGCGATCGCATGGGTTGCGCCAACGTCGCCCACGCCTTCGCCGCGATGCCGGCCGACGACAAGCTGCGCATTGTCGCCGAGCGGGCGCCGCATATCGGCGTCGTCACCGCCTACAACGACATGCTGTCGGCCCATCAGCCCTACGAGACCTTTCCGGCGCTGATACGCGACGAGGCGCACAGGCTGGGTGCGACGGTGCAGGTCGCCGGTGGCGTGCCGGCCATGTGCGATGGCGTGACCCAGGGCCTGCCGGGCATGGAGCTGAGCCTGTTCTCGCGCGACAGCATTGCCATGGGCACGGCCATCGCGCTGACCCACGATGTGTTCGACGCCGCGCTGCTGCTGGGCGTGTGCGACAAGATCGTGCCCGGCCTCTTGATCGGCGCCCTGCATTTCGGCCATCTGCCCTGCGTGTTCGTGCCGGCCGGGCCCATGAGCAGCGGCATCACCAACAGCGCCAAGGCCAAGGTGCGCGAGCAGTACGCGCAGGGCCTGGTCGGGCGCGACGAGCTCTTGCAGTCAGAGTCGGCCGCCTATCACGGCCCCGGGACCTGCACCTTTTACGGCACCGCCAACAGCAACCAGATGCTGCTCGAGGCGATGGGCCTGCATGTGCCGGGCGCCGCCTTCATCCACCCGCACGACGGCCTGCGCGAGCAACTGACCCGCGAGGCGGTGCGCACGGTGCTGGGCATCACCCAGCGCACCCAGCGCTTCACGCCCATCGGCCGCCTGGTCGATGAGCGGGTGATCGTCAACGCCATGGTGGCGCTCTTGGCCACCGGCGGCTCGACCAATCACCTGATCCACTGGGTGGCGGTGGCCCGCTCCGCCGGCATCCTGATCGACTGGACCGATTTCTCCGAGCTGTCGCAGGCCACGCCGCTGCTGACGCATGTCTACCCCAACGGCTCGGCCGACGTGAACCAGTTCCAGGCCGCTGGCGGCCCGGGCTGGGTGCTGCGCGAGCTGCTGGACGGCGGCTATCTGCATGGCGATGTGGCGACCGTCGACGAGCGCGGCCTGTCGGCCTACGGCACGGTGCCGCACAGCGAGGCCGGTGTGCTGAAGTGGAGCAGCCTGCCGGCCGCCAGCACGGACGAAAGCGTCGTGCGCACGGCCGCCGCGCCGTTCAGCATCACCGGCGGCCTCGCGCTGCTGACCGGCAATCTGGGCCGGGCGGTGATCAAGGTCTCGTCGGTGCCTGACGACCGCCATGTGATCGAGGCGCCGGCCATCGTGTTCGATACCCAGGAGCAGCTGCAGCAGGCCTTCAAGGCCGGCGAGCTGGAGCGGGACTTCGTCGCCGTCGTGCGCTTCCAGGGGCCGCGTGCCAACGGCATGCCCGAGCTGCACAAGCTGACGCCGCCCTTGGCCGTGCTGCAGGGCAAGGGTTACAAGGTGGCCCTGGTCACCGACGGCCGGATGAGCGGTGCCTCGGGCAAGGTGCCGGCGGCCATCCACGTCAGCCCCGAGGTGCTGGCCGGCGGGCCGCTGGGCAAGGTGCGCACCGGTGACCTGATACGGCTGGATGCCACGACCGGTACGCTGCAGGCGCTGGTGGATGCTGGCGAATGGGCTCAGCGCGAGCAGGCGACCCTGAGCGACGAGCAGGCCGAGATCAATGCCCATGACCTGGGCCGCGAGCTGTTCGGCGGCATGCGCCGCAATGTGCTGACGGCCGAAGAAGGCGCCATCACCTGGCTCTGATGGATTCGAACAAGGAACGAACGATGTTGAATACGCTGAAACTGGCCGAGCATGGCCCCGTGATCCCGGTGATCGTGATCCAGAACCTGGCCGACGCCGTGCCCATGGCCCAGGCCCTGGTCGATGGTGGGGTCAAGGTGCTGGAGATCACGCTGCGCACGCCGGTGGCCCTGCAATGCATGGAGGCAATTGCCCGTGCCGTGCCCGAGGCCATCGTCGGCGCGGGCACCGTGCGCAGCGTCGCCGATGCCCAGGCAGCCAAGAACGCCGGCTGCCAGTTCGCCGTCAGCCCCGGCTACACCAGCGAGATCGGCCTGGCCTGCCGCGAGATGGGTCTGCCGCTGCTGCCCGGCACGGCCACCGGCAGCGAGGTCATGCAGGCCAATGCCGACGGCTATTTCTTCCTGAAGTTCTTCCCGGCCACCGCGGCCGGCGGCATACCGATGCTGAAGGCGCTGGCCGGCCCGTTCACCGATGTGGTGTTCTGCCCGACCGGTGGCATCACCGTGGAGACGGCGCCGCAGTTCCTGGCCCTGCCCAATGTCAAGGTCTGCGGCGGCTCCTGGCTGACGCCGGCCGATGCGGTGGCGAGCCAGGACTGGGCGCGCATCACGCGCCTGGCCCGCGAGGCCAGCGCGCTGCGCTCGCTTTGATCGGTTGAGGACGGAGCTTGCCGCCAAACGGCAAGGTCCATCCCCAAAGAACTACCACTGGCCGGTATTGGGCATCGACGCCCAAGGCTCGGCCGGGGGCAGGGCCGTGCCGGCCTGCAGCAGCTCGATCGAGATATTGTCGGGAGAGCGCACAAAGGCCATGCGGCCATCACGCGGCGGACGATTGATCAGCACGCCGTGGTCCTGCAGGCGCTGGCAGGCGGCATAGATGTCGTCCACGGCAAAGGCAATGTGGCCGAAGTTGCGGGCGCCGCCGTAGTCTTCCGTGTCCCAGTTGAAGGTCAGCTCGACCTGCGCCTGATGGTCTCCGGGCGCGGCCAGATAGGCCAGGGTGAACTTGCCTTGCGGGTACTCGCGCTGCGAGACCAGCTCCAGGCCCAGCGCATCGCGGTAAAAGCGCAGCGAGGCGTCGAGATCGGCGACGCGCACCATGGTGTGCAGGTATTTCATGGGTGTGAGCTACAAAGTCTTGGTGAGCCCGGATTCTGAGGCAAACCCCGTGCCGCCGAGCCCGTACGGACTTTGCCTCAGTGGGCCAGCGCAGCGGCGCGGCGCAGGTCCACGGCATCAGGCGCCGCCAGAGTGTCGCCCGCGCGCAGCTTGAACACACGCACCGCCTGCACCACGTCCTGGGCCTGCCCCAGCATCGAGTTGGCCGAGGCCGCCAACTGCTCCACCATGGCGGCATTCTGCTGGGTGATGCCGTCGAGCTGGCTGACGGCCTCGTTGATCTGCGAGATACCGGTCAGTTGCTCGCCCGAGCTGGTGTTGATATTACCGATCAGGCCTTCGAAGCGGCGCATTGCCTCCAGGGTCTCGTCGATGCTGGCGCGGGCCTGCTGGGTCTGGCGTTCGCCGGCTTGCACTTTTTCGGCCGATTCGGTGATCAGCTGCTTGACCTCGCGCGCCGCACCCGAAGTGCGTTGCGACAGCGCCCGCACCTCGGCCGCCACGACGGCAAAGCCACGGCCCTGCTCGCCGGCACGCGCGGCCTCGACGGCGGCGTTCAGCGCCAGGATATTGGTCTGGAAGGCGATGCTCTCTATCACCTGGATGATTTCGCTGATGCGGTGCGAGGAAGCAGAAATCTCCCCCATCGTGTCACTGACGTGATGAACCGAGTCGCTGCTGCGCTGGGTGACGGCGGTCAGCTGGGCGGCCACCTCGGAGGCCTGTTTGGCCGAGGCCGAGCTCTGGCGCACGGTGCCGGTGATCTCCTCCATCGTTGCCGCTGTCTGCTGCAGGCTGCTGGCCTGCGACTCGGTGCGCGATGACAGGTCCTGATTGCCATTGGCAATCTCACGTGTCGAGGCACACATATGCTCGAGTTCGACGCGGGTGTCAGAGACGATGGCGCGCATATTGACGGTCAGCTGGCTCAGTGCACGGCCGAGTGCTGCGGCCTGGCCGGAGCCGGCCATCGTCAGGCTTTGGGTCAGGTCACCCGCGGCCAGGCGGTTGGCGTAGGAGAGCAGGGCCTCGATGGGGGCATTGGCCATGCGCTGCGACAGCCAGGCGCCGCCCAGTGAGAGCAGCGCGATGGTGAGCGCAATGGCCAGCACCGAGCCCGTACCGGCGGCCGCGATGGCCGCCCAAGCGCCCAGGCCGACAAGGGCAAACAACAGCGCCGATTGCACCACCGGACCCGGATTGAGCCAGGCCTTGACGCGGCCCCAGGCATCCTTGCGCTGCAGATGGCCCCGATGCAGCACGTGCACGATGCGCCCGGAGGCCTTCTCGCGGGCCATCTGTGCATACAGCTGCTCGGCCGCCTGGATCTGGGCGCGTGTGGCCTCGGTGCGCACCGACATGTAGCCGACCGGGCGCGAGCCCTCCATCAGCGGCGTCACATTGGCCATGACCCAGTAGAAGTCGCCGTTCTTGCGGCGGTTTTTCACCGGCGCCGACCAGGGCTGGCCGGAGGCAATCGTCTCCCACATGTCGCGGAAGGCCTCCTCCGGCATGTCGGGGTGGCGGATCATGTTGTGGGGCTGACCCAGCAGAGCCTGCCGCTCGAAACCGCTGACCTCGATGAAGGCCGGGTTGCAGTGCAGGATCCGCCCTTTCAGATCGGTGGTGGAAACCAGGGTCTGGCCGGACGGGAAGGGGTATTCCGTCTTGGATACCGGAAGGTTCTGGCGCATGTCATTGCACTCCCTTGTGGCATGGCGCTCGGGCATCAAGCAAGACCTTGCTTGGAAAACTACCGGGAGCGACGCAAGCTTGAACCACCCCTGTGCGGCTGGCTTGATCTTCGTCAAGTGCCGCCAGTGCCTCCCACGGGCAGCAAGGGTTGCAGGCATTTAATCACGATACTGCTCAGGCGGGCAGTATCAATTGCCGCTGCGCGATGGCTGCCTCGGTCAAGCCGCGCGTCGCGTCGCGGTGCTGCTTTGCGCCAGGCCCAGTTGACCGAACAGGTCCTTGGGATCAGCCATTTCCGGGATCAGCGCCACCTGGCTGCCCAGGCCCAATTCACGCGCGGTGTCGCGCAGAAAGCGCAGGGCCGAGAAGTCTTCCAGCGCAAAACCTACCGAGTCGAACACGGTGACCTGGCCGGCATTGTCGCGGCCACTGGCCTGACCATTCAGCACGCGCCAGAACTCGGTCACGGCGAAGTCGGCGGGCATCTGCTGGATGTCGCCCTCGATGCGCGACTGGGGCTCGTACTCGACGAAGACCCTGGCCCGCTCCAGCACGGCGCGGTGCAGCTCGGTCTTGCCGGGGCAGTCACCGCCGACGCCATTGATGTGCATGCCGGGCTCGACCATCTCGGGCGTGATGATGGTGGCATTGGTCTTGTCGGCGGTGACGGTGGTGAGGATGTCGGCGCCGCGCACGGCGTCAGCGGTGCTGCTGCAGACGGTGAGCTTCAGACCGGGCACGGATTGGAGATGGCGCATCAGCTTGGCAGTGGCGGCCGGGTCGATGTCGAAGAGACGGATTTCTTCGATGCCCAGCAGATGGTGAAAGGCCAGTGCCTGGAATTCGCTTTGCGCGCCATTGCCGATCAGGGCCATGGTCTTGGAGTCGGGACGTGCCAGCTTGCGGGCCACCATCGCCGAGGTGGCGGCGGTGCGCATGGCGGTGGTCAAGGTCAGTTCGGTCAGCAGTTCGGGGCGGCCGGTGGCCACATCGGCCAGGGCGCCGAAGGCCATCACGGTGGACAGGCCCAGGCGGGTGTTCTTCGGGTGGCCGTTGACGTATTTGAAGCTGTAGAGCGAGGCGTCGGCGATGGGCATCAGCTCGATCACGCCGTCTTGCGAATGGGCGGCCACGCGGGGGGTCTTGTCGAACTCGTTCCAGCGCAGATAGTCGGCTTCCAGATAGCCGACCAGGCGGGTCAGGCAGGCATCAATGCCAAGGCGCTGGACGATCTGGGCGACGTCTCGGGTGGTCAGAAGGGTCGTCATAGGCAGGCTCGGCGGTTGTGATGGCCTGATTCTTCTCAAGCCGCGTGTTAGCGAGAAGCGCAAGAAATGCGCAATTAGTGAGGACGTTCTGTCATTTCGGCAGTTGTAATTGCCAAAATGGCAGAATCACCATCGATTGGAGACGCTGATGGATACCCTGGACCAGCAATTGATGGCGCTCTTGCGCCTGGACGCCCGCGCCACCGTCGCCACCCTGGCGCACAAGCTCAAGGTCTCGCGCGGCACGGTGACGAATCGCATCGCCAAGCTGGAGGACGCCGGCGTGATCGTCGGCTACACGGTCACGCTCAGGCCCGACGTGACGCCCAACCTGATCACGGCCTGGATGAGCATCGCCGTGGAGGGCAACAAGACGCGTGAGGTCATCAGCATCCTGCTCGGCGAACCCGGTGTGTCGCGCCTGTTCGATACCAATGGCCGCTGGGACCTGCTGGCCGAGCTGCGCGCCAGCACCCTGGGCGAGCTGGCCGATGTGCTGGAGCGGGTGCGGCTGATCAAGGGCATTGGCGCGACCGAGACCAGCATCCACCTGCAGACCTACAAGAACGCCTGAGCAGGTACATTGCCGCCATGAGTCTTGCGAACAACACCCAGCTGCTGATCATCGACGCGCAGAACGATTTCTGCGATCTGCCCGAGGCCTGGTTGCCGCCCGACCCGGTGAGGGGCGGCCCGCTGAGGCCAGCCTTGCCGGTGCCGGGTGCGCATGGTGACATGCAGCGGCTGGCTGGCCTGATCCGCACGGTCGGTGACGCCATTGATGAAATCACCATCACGCTGGATTCGCATCACCGCATCGACATCGCGCACCCGGCCTTCTGGGCGGGCGATGTCTCACCGTTCACAGCCATCACCGCCGCGCAGGTGCGCGCGGGCGCGTTCAGCCCGCGCGATGCCACCGCCTTGCCTCGCACCCTGGCCTATCTCGACGCGCTGGAAGCCACCGGCCGCTACACCTTGATGATCTGGCCGGTGCATTGCGAGATCGGCAGCTGGGGCCAGGCCGTGCATGCCGATGTGCGCGCCGCCTACAACGGCTGGGAGGAGCGGCGGCTGCGGTCGGTGCACAAGGTGCTGAAGGGCAGCAACCCCTGGACCGAGCACTACAGCGCGCTGCAGGCCGAAGTGCCCAGCGATGACGACGAAGGCACGCAGCTGAACCGCGAGCTGCTGACGCGACTGGACCGCGCCGAGCGGCTGCTGATCGCCGGCGAGGCCTCCAGCCACTGCGTCAGGGCGACCACCGAGCATCTTTCGCAACACCTACCTGGCGGGCGCCTGGACCGGCTGGTGCTGCTGACCGATTGCATGAGCCCGGTGGCCGGCTTCGAGAGTCAGCAGCAGGCCTTTTTCGCGGCAATGCGCGAGCAGGGCCTGCGCCTGTCGACCAGCGTCGAGATGTTGAAAGAATTGTCGAAAGAGCGCGCATGACGCCTGTGATCCACAGCCTGCTGGAGACCGATCTCTACAAGTTCACGATGTGGCAGACGATGCTGCATCGCCATCCGCAGACCCAGGCGGAGTACAGCTTTCTGTGCCGCAACGAGACGGTGTTTCCGCTGGCAGAGCTGCTGCACGAGGTCGAGCGTGAGATTGACCATCTGTGCAGCCTCAGCTTCAGTCTCGGTGAGCTGGCCTATCTGAAGGGGCTGCGCTTCATCAAGTCCGACTTCGTCGACTTCCTGCGCCTGTTCCGCTTCCAGCGCGAGTTCATCTCGGTCAGCGCCGAGAGCCAGGACTTGCGCATCGTCGCCAGCGGCCCCCAGGTCCACGTGATGGGCTTCGAGATCTTTGTGCTGGCCATCGTCAACGAGCTGTATTTCCGCCGTTTCGATCAGGCCGCGGCGCGCACCGAAGGCCGCCGCCGGCTGCAGCACAAGATCGCCCAGCTGCGCGCCTTTGGCGACGAGCCGCCGCGCGCCCATCCCTTCGAGGTGTTCGACTTCGGCGTGCGCCGGCGCTTCTCGGGCGACTGGCACCGCGAGGTCGTGGCCACCTTGAAGCGCGAGCTGCCGCAGTACTTCAAGGGCACCTCGAATGTGCTCTTGGCGCGCGATCTCGACCTGGTGCCGATCGGCACGATGGCGCACGAGTATCTGCAAAGCTACCAGGCCACCGGTGTGCGCCTGCGCGACCATCAGAAGGCGGCGCTGGAGGACTGGGTGCAGGAGTACCGCGGCGACCTCGGCGTGGCGCTGACCGATGTGGTCGGTATGGACGCCTTTCTGGCCGACTTCGATCTCTACTTCGCCAAGCTGTTCGACGGTCTGCGCCATGACTCGGGCGACCCTTACGTCTGGGGCGAGAAAGCCTTGGCCCACTACGCCAAGCTGCGCATCGACGCGCACACCAAGCGGCTGGTGTTCTCGGACGGGCTGGACGTGCCTGCCGCGCTGGCCCTGTACCGCCACTTTGCCGACCGCACCCAGCTCGGTTTCGGCATAGGCACCAACCTCAGCAACGATATGGGCCTGACGCCGCTGCACATCGTCATGAAGCTGACCCAGTGCAATGGCCAGCCGGTGGCCAAGCTGTCGGACAGCCCCGGCAAGACGATGTGCGACGACCAGACCTTTCTGGCCTACTTGCGCCAGGTCTTCAACATCACGTAAGCCCCTCGATCAACGGGTACGTCGATCGATCCCCCGAGGGGATGCGGGCCGGCTTGGGAGCGGCCCGGCGCTCGGCCCATCTAGGCTCAGCCCAGCGTCACCACCACCGGCGCGTGGTCGCTGGGCCGCTCGTTCTTGCGCGGCAGCTTGTCGATCTCGCAGGACTGAACCTGAGCGCGCAACGCCTCGCTGACCAGGATGTGGTCGATGCGCAGGCCCTGATTCTTGCGAAAACCCAGATTGCGGTAGTCCCACCAGCTGTAGCTTTTGGGCGGGTGATCGAACATCCGGTAGGCGTCGACCAGCCCCAAATCGAGCAGGGCCTGGAAGTGCGCACGCTCCTGCGGCGAGCAGTGGGTCTTGCCCACAAAGGCGACCGGGTCGTAGCAGTCGCGGTCTTCCGGGGCGATGTTGAAGTCGCCCATCAGCACCAGCTTGTCGTAGGTCTTGAGCTCGTTGGCCAGCCAGGCCCGCAGGCCGTCCAGCCAGGCCATCTTGTAGACGAACTTGTCGCTGTCCAGCGCCTCACCGTTCGGGAAGTAGGCACCGATCACGCGCACGCCGTCCACCGTGCCGGCAATCACCCGCGCCTGGGTGTCCTCGAAGCCGACAATGTTCTTCACCACCTCCAGCGCCGGGGTGCGGCTCAGCAGGGCCACGCCGTTGTAGGTTTTCTGGCCGAACCAGTGCACCTGGTAGCCGGCCTCGCCGATCTCCAGCGTCGGGAACTTGTCGTCGGTCAGCTTGGTTTCCTGCAGCACCAGCGCATCAACAGGGTTGGCTGCCAACCAGTCCAGCACCTGCGGCAGGCGCACGTTCAGCGAGTTGACATTCCAGGTGGCGAGTTTCATGGTCAGGTCCTCAGATGTGCAGGCCCGCCAGTGCTCCCAGCACGAAGCCTATGCCGCCCATGGCCAGGGTCGCCCATTCCATCCAGCGGCGGCGCGTCAGCAGTGCGATGGCGGCCAGGGCGATCGAGACCTGCAGCGCCGTGGTGGCCTGTGCCCAGCGGTGGTGCTGGTGCATCTGTTCTTCGCTCTTGTGGTCGAAGGCCTTGGATTCTTCCTCCAGCTTCTCGGCCGCCAGCTTGATATCGGCCTTCTCCTTCTTGTAGCGTTCGATCTCTTCGACGTACTTGGCCCGCTTGTCCTCGGCCACCACCACGGTGGCCAGCTCGGCCAGATTCTGCTTGCCGCTCTTGGCCTGGTAGAACGCCCATTGATTGGCGGCCTCGGTCTTCTTGATCGCGGCGTCGTTCTTCAGCAAACCGGCGTTGGCCTGGGTGGCGCCGCCCATGTACGAGAACATCGCACCGACCGTGGCCAGCACGGCGGTGATCACGGCCAGCTGGCCGCCCATGCCCTTGGGGTCATGTTGTGCTGCATGTTCCATCTCGTGGTCATGCGGGCCGTGTACGTGAAATCCATGTCCGGACATGCTCAACTCCTATCAGGTTCTTGTGTAGGTCACGAAGTCATAGCGCAGGCCATCGGCCTCGCGCGGCAAGCGCACCACTTCGGCAAATTGGCTGCGCTCCCAGGCGGGGAAGAAGGTGTCGCCCTCGGGCTCGGCCTGCACCTCGGTCAGGTGCAGCTCATCGGCCCGTGGCAGCGCCAGCGCGTAGAGCGCGCCGCCGCCGATCACGAACACCTTGGGCACGTCGGCCACCGCGGCGAGCGCGGCGTCCAGCGAGCCAAAGGCCTCGGCGCCCTCGGCCCGCCATTGTGCATTGCGGGTGATGACCAGATTGCGGCGGCCCGGCAGTGGCCGAAAGCGCGCCGGCAGCGAATCCCAGGTACGCCGGCCCATGATGACGGGGCAGCCCATCGTCGTGGTGCGGAAGTGCTTCTGGTCCTCGGGCAGCTTGAACAGCAGATCGTTGCCGCGGCCGATGGCGCCATTGCGCGCCACCGCCGCGATCAGCGCGATAGCCGTCATACCGCCACCGGCGCCTTGATCGCCGCGTGGTGCTGATAGTCCAGCACCTCGAAGTCCTCGTAGGCGTAGTCAAAGATCGAAGCCGGGCGGCGCTTGATGTTCAGAGTCGGGTAGGGGTGGGGCGCACGCGACAGCTGCAGCTCGACCTGCTCCTTGTGATTGCTGTAGATGTGGCAGTCCCCGCCGGTCCAGATGAAGTCGCCCACGGCCAGATCGCATTGCTGGGCCAGCATATGGGTCAGGAGCGCGTAGCTGGCGATGTTGAACGGCACGCCCAGAAAGATATCGGCACTGCGCTGATAGAGCTGGCAGCTGAGCCTGCCGTCGGCAACGTAGAACTGGAAGAAGGCGTGGCAGGGCATCAAGGCCATCTGCGACAGATCGGCCACATTCCAGGCGCTGACGATGATGCGGCGCGAATCAGGATTCGTCTTGAGCTGCTTCACCACCTCGGCGATCTGGTCGATATGGCCGCCGCCCGGCGTGGGCCAGCTGCGCCATTGCACGCCATAGACCGGCCCGAGGTCGCCATCCGGCTTGGCCCACTCGTCCCAGATCGTCACGCCGCGTTCCTGCAGCCATTTCGCATTGCCGTCGCCGCGCAGAAACCACAGCAGCTCCAGGATGATGGACTTCAGGTGCACCTTCTTGGTCGTGACCAGCGGAAAACCTTCGTTCAGGTCGAAGCGCATCTGGTGGCCGAACACACTGGTCGTGCCGGTGCCGGTGCGGTCGGTCTTCAGCGTGCCGGTGTCGCGCACATGGCGCATGAAGTCTTCGTATTGAGAGCGGGTGGGGCGTGTCATGCGGCGGATTTTAGTGGCCGGTGTCGAACTGCAGCGCCGCCAGCCGTGCATACAGGCCGCCCTGGGCGCTGAGCTCGGCATGGCTGCCGACCTCGACGATGCGGCCATGCTCCAACACGACGATGCGGTCGGCCTTCTGCACAGTGGCCAGGCGGTGGGCGATGACCAGGGTGGTGCGGCCCTGCATGGCGGTCTCCAGCGCGGCCTGGACCATGCGTTCGCTTTCGGCGTCCAGCGCGCTGGTGGCCTCGTCGAGCAGGAGCAGCGGCGGGTTTTTCAGGATCGCGCGGGCGATGCTGATGCGCTGGCGCTGGCCGCCGGACAGGCGCACGCCGCGCTCGCCCAGAAAGGTCTGGTAGCCCTCGGGCAGGGCGGTGATGAAGTCGTGGGCGAAGGCGGCCTTGGCCGCGGCGATGACCTCGTCGTCGCTGGCCTCGGGGCGGCCGTAGCGGATGTTCTCCATCGCGTTGACCGAGAACACCACGCTGTCCTGGGGCACGATGCCGACGCGGTGGCGCAGATCGTTCAGCGCCGCCTGAGCGACCGGTACGCCATCGAGCGTGAGGCGGCCGGAGCCGATATCGTAGAAGCGCAGCATCAGCTGGAACACGGTGCTCTTGCCGGCGCCGCTGGGGCCGACCAGGGCCACCGTCTCGCCGGGCCGCACCTGCAGCGAGAAGTCCTGCAGCGCGGCCTGCTGCGGGCGCGACGGGTAGTTGAAACCGACCTGCTCGAAGCTGATCGCCGAGCCGCCGTTGACGGCGGGCAGCGCGCGCGGCTGCGCGGGTTCCGCCACCGGAGACTTGCTGTTCAGCAGCTCCATCAGGCGCTCGGTGGCGCCGGCGGCCCGCAGCACATCGCCGTAGACCTCGGACAGCACGGCCACGCTGCTGACCAGCAGGATCACATAAACCACCGTCTGGCCCAGATGGCCGGCGCTGATGTGGCCGGCCGCCACTGCCTGCGTGCCCTGGTACAGGCCCCACAGCAGGGCACCGAAGGTGGCGGTGATCATGAAGGCGACCAGGAAGGAGCGCACCCGGGTGCGCTTGCGGGCGGTGTCGAAAGCGTTCTCGGTGGCCACCGAGAAGCGCTGCGCCTCGCGGGCCTCCTGGGTGTAGCTCTGCACCACCGGCACGGCATTCAGTACCTCGGCAGCGATGGCCGAGGAGTCGGCCACGCGGTCCTGGCTGGCGCGGCTGAGCTTGCGCACGCGCCGGCCGAAGTACAGCGAGGGCAGCACGACCAGGATCAGGATGCCCAGCACCTGTGTCATCACGTACGGGTTGGTGATGATCAGCATGACCAGCGCGCCAATGCCCATCACCGTGTTGCGCAGGCCCATCGACAGGCTGGAGCCGACCACCGTCTGCACCACGGTGGTGTCGGTGGTCAGGCGGGACAGCACCTCGCCGGTCTGCGTGCTCTCGAAGAATTCAGGACTCTGCTTGACAACATGGGCGTAGACGGCGTTTCGCAGATCGGCGGTGACCCGCTCACCCAGCCAGGTAACCATGTAGAAACGGCCGGCCGAGAAGATGCCCAGGGCTGCCCCCACGGCAAACAGCGCCAGGAAGTGGCCCTGCAGTGCCATCACACGTGCGCCGGGATCGGTGGCGACCAAGCCCTGGTCGATCAGCGAGCGCAGCGCCAGCGGGAACACCAGGGTGGTCACGGCCGCCAGCAGCAGGAACAGGCCGGCCATCGCGATGCGGCCTCGGTAGGGGCGTAGAAAGGGCAGCAAGCCGCTCAGCGAACGCGGCGGGGCGGTGGCCTCCAGGCGCTTGTTGGAGGGCAGGGCGGTGTTCAGGGTTTCGGACATCGGATGAGTGTAGGGCTTGGGTCGCGGCTGTTGGCCTCGGGTCTTTATTGCGAAATTGGCAAGAGATTGTTGCCTTGACAATGGTTGCCTAGGCAAATACATTTCGTCGCATGTCAACCCAGCCCTCGACGGCCCTTCCTCCCGCCGCCTTCTACTCGAAAGAGACCTACGGTCCCGAGCCGAGTGTCGGCTTCGTGATCAAGCAGGTGATGCAGTCCATCATCCAGCAGGCCGATGAACATCTCGAGAGCTACGACCTGACGCATGCGCAATGGAAACCGCTGCTGCGTCTGCATCAGCTGGGAGCCTGCACACCGGCCGAGCTGGCGCGCGATCTGCACATGGATGCCGGTGCAGTGACCCGGCTGATCGACCGGCTCGAGCGCAAGGGCCTGTGCTCGCGTGAGCGCTCCAGTGCGGACCGCCGCGTCGTCAATGTGGCGCTGACCGAGGAAGGCCAGCGCAGCGCCGCCCTGGTGCCTGGTGTGCTGGCCGATGTGCTGAACGGTCATCTGGCCGGTTTCAGCCATGAGGAATGGCAGCTGCTGATGCAGTTTCTGAAGCGCATGCTCGCCAATGGCGAGGTCATGCGCGCCCGGGCCGCCGAGGCCGAAGCCCCTCCGAACAAGAAAGACTGAACCATGCGCACGCATGCTCCCCTGACCTCGATGACTTTTGTGCTGGCCGTGGTGTCGGCCGCGGTGCTGATGCTCGGCGGCTGCGTCAACATTCCCAGCATCCCGACCAAGGCCCAGGTCACCGAGGCCGCCAGCCTGGGCCTTGGTGATCAGGCCAGGACCCCCGAGCTGGCCAGCAACTGGTGGCAGGCCCTTGGCGATGCCAAGCTCGACGCCCTGGTACAGCGCACGCTGGCCAACAACCCTGACCTGCAAGTGGCGGCGGCCCGCCTGGACCGCGCCTCTGCGCTGGCCGAAGGCGCCGGCGCCCTGGGCAAGCCGGTCACCGGCGTGGGCGTCGATGCCACCCGCCAGCGCTACACCGAACACGGCCTGGTGCCGCCGCCGATCGCGGGCAGCGTGCGCACCACCGCCAATCTGCAGGCCGGCGTGTCCTGGGACTTCGACTTCTTCGGTCGCAACCAGGCTCAGCTGCAGGCGGCCCTGGGCACCCAGCGTGCCGCGCAGGCCGAGTCCGAGGCCGCGGCCATGCTGCTGAGCACGCAGGTCGTGCGTGGCTACCTCGCGCTGGCTCGGCTGCTGGAGCAGGGCGAACATCTGCAGACCCTGATGGGCCTGCGCGAGCGCTCGGCCGAGCTGATTGCCCAGCGCGTCAGCGCCGGCCTGGACACGCAGATCGAGCTGCGCCAGGCACAGACGCCGCTGCCCGAGCTGAAGCGCCAGCAGCAGGCACTGAATGAGCAGATCACCCTGCTGCGCCACCAGCTGGCCGCGCTGAGTGCCCAGCCGATGGCGGCGCTGGATGGCCTGGCCCCGGTCACGCCCAAATTGCCCGCCTCGCTGGCTGATGCCGCGCAGGCGCCGCTGGGTATCGACCTGCTGGGCCGCCGGCCCGATGTGGCCGCTGCGCGCTGGCGCGTCGAGGCCGCCACGCAGGACGTGACGGTGGCCCGCGCCCAGTTCTATCCGAACCTGAACCTCACCGCCTTCGTCGGCTTCAATGCGATCGGCTTTGACAATCTGTTGAAGTCGGGCAGCCTGCAGGGCGGTTTCGGCCCGGCGCTGCGCCTGCCCATCTTCGACACCGGCCGCCTGCGCGCCCAGCTGCACGGCAATGTGGCCGAGCTCGATGCCGCCGTGGCCAGCTACAACAGCCGCGTGCTGAGTGCCGTGCATGAGTCTGCCGATGCGCTGAGCAGCTTGCAGTCGCTGGCCGCCCAGGTGCAGCAGCAGGCGCAGGCGCTGCAGAGCGTGGCCTCGGCCCGCGAGCTGGCCCGCCAGCGCCAGGCCGCCGGCCTGGGCAATGCGCTGACCGTCATCAATGCCGACATGGCTCTGGTCAACCAGCAGCGCGCGCTCAGCGAGGTGCAGGCCCAGTGGCTGGACAGCCATGTGCTGCTGATCAAGGCCCTGGGCGGCGGCTGGCAAGCCACCGCCATCTGAACGGCCCCGACGCGATCCGAACCCACACCTCACCGAAGTCCAAGATGACTACAGACACCTCCAAGATGGCCCGCATGGCTCGCACACGTGGCCGGGCGCTGCTCAGCATCGCCATCCTCGTGGCCCTGGCCCTGCTGGCCTGGTTTGCCTACCACTGGCTGCACGGCCGGCATTTCGAGAGCACCGACAACGCCTATGTGCAGGCCAATGTGGTGCAGATCACGCCGCAGATCGGCGGCACGGTGCGCAGCATCCATGCCGATGACACCGACTTCGTCAAGGCCGGCCAGCCGCTGGTGACCCTGGACCAGGCCGATGCCCGCATCGCGCTGGAGCAGGCCGAGGCCCAGCTGGCGCAGACGGTGCGCGAGGTGCGCACGCTGTTTGCCGGCAACACCACCTTGCAGACGCAGGTCGCCGTGCGCGAGGCCGATCTGGCCCGTCTGCAGAACGAGCTGGCCCGCGCCCAGGACGACGCCCAGCGCCGTGCGCCGCTGGTGGCCACCGGTGCCGTCGGCAAGGAAGAGTATCAACACGCCACCGCCGCCGTGGCCACCGCGCGCAGCGCCGTTGCCGCCGCACAGTCGGCCGTGCAGGCTGCCCGCGACCAGCTGGCCTCCAACCAGGTGCTGACCGATGGCATCAATGTGCAGGAGCATCCGAATGTGCAGCGCGCCGCCTCCAAGGTACGCGAAGCCTATCTGGCCGTGCAGCGCAGCGTGCTGCCGGCGCCGGTCGATGGCTGGGTGGCGCGGCGCAATGTGCAGCTGGGCCAGCGTGTGCCGGCCGGCGCGCCGTTGATGGCCGTGGTCTCGCTGGGCCAGTCCTGGGTTGACGCCAACTTCAAGGAGAGCCAGCTACAGAAGCTGCGCATCGGCCAGCCGGCCGTGGTCGTGGTCGACCAGTACGGCAGCAAGGTCGAGTTCCACGGCAAGGTCGCCGGCCTCGGCGCAGGCACCGGCTCGGCCTTTGCCGTGCTGCCGGCGCAGAACGCCACCGGCAACTGGATCAAGATCGTGCAGCGCGTGCCGGTGCGCATCAGCCTGGATGCCAAGGAGGTGGCCGAGCATCCGCTGCGCGTGGGCCTGTCCACCGTGGTGACGGTCGACGTGGCCTCGCAGGAGGGCAAGGCCCTGGCCGAGGCCAACCCGAGCGCCCCTGCCAGCCAGACCGCGGTGTTTGACCGCGCCGAGCTGCAGGCCGACGCGGAAGTGGCGCGCATCATCCGTCTGCATGCCGGCTCGGCCAAGGCCGCGGCCCCCGCCAAGACCGCCCGCCAGGGCTGAGCTCCGCCATGTCCGACGCCATCGCTGCCGGCGACCTTCCGGCACCCCCACCTGCGCCGCCCGCGCCGTCTGCGCCTCAAGCGCCGGCGCTCAAGCCCCTGGCCGGCACGGCCCTGGTGCTGGGCACGCTGTCGCTGTCGCTGGCGACCTTCATGAATGTGCTGGACTCGTCCATCGCCAATGTCTCGCTGCCAGCGATCGCCGGTGACCTGGGCGTCAGTCCGAACCAGGGCACCTGGGTCATCACCAGCTTCGGCGTGGCCAATGCCATCTCGGTGCCGCTGACCGGCTGGCTGACGCAGCGCTTCGGCGCCGTGCGCCTGTTCACGATGAGCGTGCTGCTGTTCGTGCTGACCTCCTGGCTGTGCGGTTTCGCCATGTCGCTGGAGATGCTGATCGCCTGCCGCGTGCTGCAGGGCCTGGTCGCCGGGCCGATGATTCCGCTGTCTCAAACCCTGCTGCTCTCCAGCTACCCACGCGAAAAGGCCGGCACGGCGCTGGCACTGTGGGGCATGACAACGCTGGTGGCGCCGGTGGTCGGGCCGCTGCTGGGCGGCTGGATCACCGACAACGTCGCCTGGCCCTGGATCTTCTACATCAATGTGCCGGTGGGCCTGCTGGCCGCCGGCCTGACCTGGAGCATCTACCGCAAGCGCGAGACCGTCATCCGCAAGCTGCCGATCGACTCGGTGGGCCTGGCCCTCTTGGTGCTGTGGGTGGCGGCGCTGCAGGTGATGCTGGACAAGGGCAAGGAAGAGAGCTGGTTCGAGTCCGAGATGATCGTCATCCTGGGCGTTGTCGCCCTGGTCGGCTTTGCCGTGTTCGTGGTCTGGGAGCTGACCGACGAGCATCCGGTGGTGGATCTGCGCCTGTTCGGCCGCCGCAACTTCCTGTTCGGTGTCATCACGCTGTCCATCGCCTACGGCCTGTTCTTCGGCAATGTGGTGCTGCTGCCGCTGTGGCTGCAGCAATACATGGGTTACACGGCGACGACCGCCGGCATGGCGCTGGCACCGGTGGGCATTCTGGCGATCCTGATGTCGCCCATCGTCGGCAAGAACGTCTCGCGCATGGACCCGCGGCTGATGGGCAGCATGGCCTTCATCGGCTTTGCCCTGGTGCTGTGGATGCGCTCCAACTTCACCACCCAGACCGACTTCGCCAGCATCATGGTGCCCACCATCCTGCAGGGGGCGGCGATGGCGCTGTTCTTCATTCCGCTGACGACGATTGCCCTGTCTGGCCTGACGCCCGACCGGATGCCGGCTGCCGCCGGCCTGTCCAACTTCGTGCGCATCACCGCTGGCGCGATGGGCACCTCGATTGCCACCACGCTGTGGGAGAGCCGCGCCGCGCTGCACCACGCCCATCTGACCGAGAGACTGGCCCTGGGTGATCCGGTGACGACCGACATGCTGGCCAAGCTCGGCGCTGCGGGGCTCAGCCCCGAACAGGGGCTGTTGCAGGTCAACCGGCTGATCGACCAGCAGGCCTTCACCCGCGCAGCCGACGACATCTTCCTCGGCTCGGCGGGGCTGTTCCTGTGCCTGATCGCGATGATCTGGCTGACCAAGCGTCCGCCCAGGGTCGGTGCGGCGCCGGCTGATGCCGGCGGGGCGCATTGACAACGGATGCTGCGCGGCGGCCCGTGGTCGAATAGACTTCTTGTCATATTCGCCACTTCCGGCCCGGGGCCGGCATCTGCATGCAGCCTCCCAAATCCGCACCGCCCGTCTGGCTGCCCTGGCTGAGCCGCCTGGTGCTGCGCCTGGGTGTGGTGCGCTCCACTGCCCTGCTGACCGGCGTCGCCTGGGCCGGTGCCGTGGGCGTGGCACAGCTGGCCATCAGCCTGATCGGCCAGGGCGACCGTTGGCTGGCGGCGCTGTTCTCCAGCATCTGCTGCCTGGTGATCACGCCGCTGCTGGGCTATGCCTGCATGAGCCTGGTCAGCCATCTGGACACCGAGCACGGCCAGATGCGGCGCCTGGCCACCCGTGACGGCCTGACCGGGATCTACAACCGCCGGCATTTTCTCGATCTGCTGGAGCGCGAATGGTCGCGTGCCCAGCGCTACGACACCGCCGCGGCCATGCTGCTGCTGGACGTGGACCATTTCAAGAACATCAACGACCAGTTCGGCCATCTGTGTGGAGACGCCATGCTCAGGGCGGTGGCCGAGGCCTTGCTGGACATCCTGCGCCAGCCCGATGTACTGGCCCGTTTCGGTGGCGAGGAGTTCATCGTCTTCCTGCCGCAGACCGACCCGCTGGGCGCCATCGACGTGGCCGAGCGCATGCGCGATTGCATCGAGCGCCTGTCGCTGGACTGGGAGGGCCGCTCGGTCTCGGTGACCATCAGCGTCGGTGTGGCGGCGATGCGGCCCGAGCATGTGACGGTGGACCACCTGATCCACGACGCCGATGTGGCGCTGTATGCCGCCAAGGCGGCCGGACGCAACTGCGTGCGCGCCGGCGACGGGCTGTTCGCGGGCAAGCCGAGCTACCAGCGCACCTGATCAGCCCGCCGCGGCCAGCGCCTGGCTGCCACGCCACAAAGTCCTGCATCACCTGCCACAACGCCGTGGGCTCGCTATCCTCCAGTTGCTGCGGCGCCAGCGCCGTGGCTTCCAGGGTCGACAGCTGATGGCCGGCCTGGGGGCGGCGGGTGTTGGCGCAATTCGGCGATGAAGGCCGTGTGGGCGATCTCGTCCTCGCCGTAGTAGCTGCTGCCGGGCGGGTCGGCCTCGGCAAGCAGGCTGCGCATGCTCTGCCCGTCGGGCGCCATGTAGTCGGGTGACAAGCCCTGCAACAGGAAGAAGCGCGCCGCGGCCCACATCTGCATCGATACCGCACTCATCAGTGCGTTGTGCTGCAGGCGGTCGCTGCGCGGGTCCAGGCGCGTGAAGTCGGCGCCGTGCCGGGCCAGGATCTCCAGTGCGGGCAACCCGGTGTAGGTGGAGAAGTAGATCGGCCGCCCATCTTCGTCCACGGTGTCCGCGCTGGCCCCCGCGGCCAGCACCAGATCCAGCACGGCCATGGCATTCGGGTTGTGCACGCCGTACAGGTGGTAGACGAGGTTGTGGGCGCTGGTCGAGGCCATGCCCGCCTCGGCGACGAGCACATTGGCCGCCGCCGGTGCGCCAGCCTCGAGCAGCAGCCGCACGAACTCGGTGCGGTCGGTCTTGATGTCCTCGGACAGCGCCCGATCGATGGCGTGGCCGAGCAGGGTGCGGCCCCAGCGGTCGCGTGCGGCCCAGTCGATCGGGCCGGCGGCCAGCAGGGGCTGCATGGCCGCGATGTCCTGGGCATCGATCGCCTGGGCCAGCTCGGTCAGTCGGGCGTCGTCGAAACGACCCTGCTGGGCGCGCCAGAGGCCGCGGTCGATCTTCTTCAGCATGCCGGTCGAGAAATTGACGGCGGTGTAGGCCAGAGGCGAGGCGACGATGCAAAAACCCAGCCACCAGGCCACGGCCGGTCCGCCGCGGCTGCCCCACCAGAGCAGGGCCGCGGCGCCCAGCACGATGGGGGCGAGCAGCATCGCAAAGCCGGTGGCCATGCCGCGGCCGGCCGCATCGTCACCCATATTCCTCTGCAGCGCGAGCGACAGCACGAACAGCGCCTCCAGCGCCAGCAGGGTCCAGGCGGACATGACGTGAATTTTCATGATGTGTCGAAACTCAGGTGCAGCGGTGTTGCTTGCCACCCGTGACTGTGGGGCGCGGCCGTTGCAGGCGCGCTGCGCCCGCGGGCCGGCGTGTTTCATTGGTTGCAGGCCGGCGGCTGGCCGGTCGCTGGCGCAGGCGGTCAGCCCAGTCTCAGCGGGCCGGCATAGCCGGTCATTTCCAGATAGCCCAGGCCTGCGCGCTGCCCGGTGCCATCGAGCAGCTCCGAGAGACCCTCCCAGTAGACGGTGCCGGTGCTGCCGCGGGCATCGAGCTCCTGGTCGTCGAGCAGGGCGCGCAGCTCGAAGCTGCCTATGGGCGTACCCAGGCGCCAGCTGACCGGATAGGCGGCGCCGGTGCGGGCGCTCTTCCAGATGCGGCCGGGCTGCAGGCTGACCTCGGTCGGCGCGAAGTCGCGGCCTTGCGTCTGGCCCGGCGCCCGGTAGCTGCCGCCGGCCCAGTGCACGCTGCCGTCGGCGCGACGCAGGCGGAACAGTGTCAGCGCGCCGCCGTCCAGCAGATTGATGCCGGTCCAGTCCCAGCCGATGGCACTGGCCGGCCCGCTGCCCAGCAGCTGATTGCTCCACTCATGGTCCAGCCAGGCCCGGCCCTGCACCGGCAGGCGTTTGCCATCCACCGTCAGCTCGCCCGCCAGCTGCAGCTGTGGCTCGCTGTAATAGTGGCTGGCTGCACCCGGCTCCGGACCTTTGCGCGAGTAACCGGCCTGGCCTTGCAGCAGCACCGGCTGGCTGGGTTTCAAGTCCAGCGCCAGGGCGAAATTGGCCCGCTCGCTGCGCAGCTCGGCACGGTATCCGTTCTCGGGGTCACGGTGCAGGCGCCAACCGTGCAACACCACATCGGTGTCTTGCTCGCCGGCCTCGGCCAGGCCGAAGCCACTGCGGGCCAGTGCCTGGTCGTGGCGCAAGGTCCTGGCCGACAGATCGGTCAGCGCGGCATGGGCCATCAGCAGCTGCTTGGCGGCAAAGCGGCTGGGGTGGGCCGGGTCAACGGCGGTGCGTACCCGGAAGAAGGTCAGCTGGAAGCCGTAGGTGGGGCCTTTGCTGGAGCTGGGCGAGAGCGCGCCGGTCAGATACCACCACTCGATGCGCGTGTCGGGATGGGCGCCGAAATCGGCTGGGAAGCGCAGTGCACGCGGTGTCACGCTCAGCGCCGCGGCACCCGACGCCCGGCTCAGCGCGAGCGCGCCCAACGCCAACAGACTGT
Source organism: uncultured Roseateles sp. (assembly GCF_963422335.1). NCBI lineage: Bacteria > Pseudomonadati > Pseudomonadota > Betaproteobacteria > Burkholderiales > Sphaerotilaceae > Roseateles > uncultured Roseateles sp. The sequence continues at coordinate 4,287,858 of NZ_OY729424.1, read as the reverse complement.
CACGGCGTCGCATCACCAGTCCTCCTTGACCGATTGCGCCAGATCGCGCCGTGCGGCGCTGCGCCCTGCCAGCACACCGGTCACCGTACCGGCCAGCAGCACGGCGGCGGCCAGCACGGCCAGGCGGCCCCAGGGCACATGCAGCTCCATCGTCCAGTTGAAGCTCTGCGGGTTGACGACGAAGACCAGCACCATGCTGACGAGCAGGCCCAGGGCCAGGCCCAGTACCGTGCCCACCAGCGTCCAGACTGCACCCTCCATGGCCACCAGGGCCAGGATCTGGCCCTTGGTCACACCCAGATGGGCGAGCAGGCCGAACTCCTTGCGCCGCGCCAGCACCTGGGCCGAATGGCTGGCGGCAATGCCGAACAGACCGATGGCGATGGCCACCGCCTGCAGCCAGTAGGTGACGGCAAAGCTGCGGTCGAAGATCTTCAGCGACATCTCGCGGATCTCGCGTGCCGAGGCGAACTCGATCAGCGAGGGATCGGGCAGTAGCGCGCGCAGGCCGGCCTGCACGGGTGCCATCGCTGCGCCCGGCGCCAGCCACAGGGCGATGTCGTTGCTGCGGGTGTCGCCCGTGAGGCGCAGGAACTCAGCCGCGTCCATCATCACCGAGCCGTGCTGGCGGGCATAGTCACGCCAGACGCCGCGCACCCAGACCTCGACCGGTGCCTGTTCGGCACGCAGCGGCAGTTTGAATGCGGCGCCAGGCCGCGCCTGGTACAGCGTGACCATGGCCTCGCTGACATAGACCGAGGGCAGGCCCGGCCGGGCCGCCAACAACGGGCCGACCAGGGGCAGCCGCGGGTCGGTGGCATCCAGCGGCTTGGCGATCAGCACCACGCCGGGGCGTTGCGGGTCCAGCTGCAGCTGCACCGTGCGCTGGGCCTCGACCCGCGTCACACCGGGCAGGCGTCGCGCGGCTTCGACGAAGGCCGGCGGCAGAAAGGCGGTGTCATTGGCGGCGCTGCGGTCGGCGGTACGGGCATAGAGCTCGGCCGGCAGCACGGTGTCCAGCCACAGCATGATGGAGCCGCGAAAGCTGCCCACCATCACCGTCAGCGCCACCGCCAGGCTGAGGCTGACGACCACGCCGGCCACCGCCACCGTGGCGCTGTGGCGCTGGTCGCGGGCGCGCTGCAGCGCCAGCAGGGCCAGTGCATGGCGGGGCTTGGGCGCGAGGCGCAGCAGCAGGGCCACCCCCTCGGGCACGCACAGAATGCCACCGATCAGCAGCGCCGCCACCGCGCCGTAGGCGGCCAGCGGCAACTCATGCCAGGGCGGCAGCTGGGCCAGGCCGGCACCCAGCAGCAACAGCACCGGCCCCAGCCAGCTGAGGTGGCGTGAGGCATCGGTCTGGCCCAGGCCCTTGAGCACCTGGGCCGGCGCCATGCCCTGGGCCCAGCGCGCCGGCAGATAGCCGCCGACAAGAGCTGCCAGCACGCCCAGGCTGCCGTAGGCGACCGCCGTCCAGGCACTGAACTGCAGCCGAGGCTGGGCGCCGCCGAGCATGCCGCTGCCCAGGTCGCCACCGAGCAGATGCAGTGCCGTCGCGGCCAGGCCCGTGCCCAGGGCCACGCCCAGCGTGCTGCCGATCAGGCCCAGCGCAAAAGTCTCCAGCAGAATCATCTGCAGCCGCTCGGCCGAGGACAGGCCCAGCACACCCAGCAGGGCCAGCTGCGGCAGCCGCTGCGCCACCGACAGCGACAGCACCGAGAACACCAGAAAGGTGCCGGTGAACAGGGCCACCAGGGCCAGCACGGTCAGGTTGACGCGATAGGCCCGCGACAGATTGGAGATGCGCTGCACCGCCTCGTCGGGCCTGGCCGCACGCACGCCGGCGGGCAGGGCCAGGTCTTGCAGCAGGCGGGCCGGATCGGCGCCGGGGCGCAGCCGCAGATCGATGCTGTCCAGCCGACCCAGGCGACCGAAGCGCAGCTGAACGTCGGCAATGTCCATCACCGCCAGTGGCGCGCCGTCGGCGGCGATGCTGCCGGCGATGGTCAGCGGCAGCAACCGGTCGCCAAACTGGGCCTTCAGCGACTGGGCCGCGGCACCCAGCCTGGCGCTGGCGGCAGGGTTGAGATACAGCGCATCCGGTGCGAACAAGGCGGCAGGGCTGCTCGCGCGGCCGGCTGCGGGCAGGGGCATCAGCCCGGGCGACAGCTGGGCCGCCAGCAGCGGGTCCAGCCCGAGCAGGCGCAGCGCAAAGCGCTGACCGGTGCCGTCAAGGGCATAGGTCTGCACCTCGACAGCCGGCGAGGCCAGCGCGACGTCGGGATGGGCCGCCACGCGGGCGTACAGCTGTTCGTCGAAGCCACCGGCCGCCCCGCGCAGCACCAGGTCCGGCTGACCGTTGACCGAACGCACGGCCGAGGCGAATTCCGCCAGCGCCGAGGCATTGATCAGGTGCACGGCAAAGGCCAGTGCCACGCCGAGCCCGATGGCGACGACGGCCATGGCCTGGCGCCAGGGATGCTGGCGTGCCGCCGGCCAGGACAGCTGGCGCAGCCAGCTCCAGGGCAGGAGCTTCACTGGGCCTCGGTCACGCCGTGGGCGTGCAGGCGCAGCACCCGCTGTGCTCGCGCCGCTGCCCGCTGCGAATGGGTCACCAGCAGGCAGGCGGCGCCCTCCTGCAGGGTCTGCGCCTTCAGCAGGTCCAGCACCTGCTCGGCGGTGTCGGGGTCCAGATTGCCGGTCGGCTCATCGGCCAGCACCAGGCGCGGCCGGTGCACCAGTGCACGGGCAATGGCCACGCGCTGCAGCTGGCCACCGGACAGCTGGCGCGGCATGCGCTCGCCCAGGGCGCTCAGGCCCACCGCATCCAGCATCTGCGCCACCCGCGCCGGATCGGGTGTTTTGAGCAGCAGCAGGGGCAGGGCAATGTTGTCGGCCACGCTCAGGTGCGGCAGCACATGGAAGGCCTGGAACACAAAGCCGAGGTGCGAGCGCCGCAACAGCGCCTGGGCCTGCTCGCTGATCTGGCCGATGTCATGGCCGTCAAGCAGCACCTGGCCGGCATCGAACGTGTCCAGCCCCGCAATGCAATTCAGCAGGGTGGACTTGCCGACCCCGGATTCCCCCAGCAGGGCCACCAGCTCGCCGGGCTGCAGCTGCAAATCAACCGATTCGAACACCGGGCTGGCGCCGTAGTGCTTGGCCAGCCCCTTCACGTCGAGCAAGGGCATGTGGGGTTGTCAGGTGGTTGCAGAGGCTGCGTTTGCAGCAGCGGGGCGGCCCAGGCGCTGCACCAGAGTCCAGGACGTCAGTGCGCTCAGGGCGGCGAAGGCAGCGATGGTCCAGGCCCAGGGGGCGATGCGGCCGTCCAGCGCCACACCGAGCCAGGCGCCGACGCCGAACGCCGTGGCGGCAATCGCAAAGCCGGACAGCGCCGACGCCGCACCGGCATGTCGCGGGAAGGGCCCGACCACGCCGGCCTGCGAGCAGGGCTGCAACACACCATGGCCGAAGATGAACAGTGCCTGGGCGGCCGTGACATTCATCAGGCTGGCTTCGCCGCCAAGCGCCAGCAGCGCCATCGCCACGGCGCCGGCCAGCGTGAAGCAGGCGCCGCGGGCAATCGCCTCGGGCACCGTCTTGCGGCGCAACATGGACCGGCACCACAGCGTGCCGAGCACGTAAATGCCCGAGCAGGCACCGACCAGCAGGCCGTAGTGCGGGCGCGAGGCACCCAGCAGGCCTATATAGATGAAGGACGAACCGGCCAGAAAGCTGTACAACGCGCCGTAGCTGAGGCTGGTCAGCAGGCCGTAGGCGACGAAGGTCGGGTGCTGGGCAATCTGGTGCCAGGCGGCGAGCAGCGGCCGCAGCCGGGTGGCCTGCGGATTGCGCAGCTTGAGCGTCTCGGGCACACGCAGCGCGATGAACAGCAGTGCACAGGCGCTGAAGACGGCAATCACACCCATGGCCGCACGCCAGCCCAATTGCGCCGCAACCAGTCCGCCCAGGGTGGGGCTCAGCATCGCGATCACGCCCAGACCGGTGAGTGCCTTGGCCATGATTTGTGCGCCCTGCTGCGGCTCGTACAGATCGCGCAGCATTGCCCGGGCACAGACCACCGCCGCGGCCAGGCCCAGGCCCTGCACGGCGCGGCACAGGATGACCATTTCTATCGTGGGCGACAGCGCGGCAAGCGCGGCGGCGAGCGTGTACAGCAGCAGGCCGGCCAGCAGCACCGGCCGGCGGCCGATGCGGTCGGCCAGCGGCCCGAGCAGCAATTGCCCGAAACCGAAGCAGACCATCAGCGCCGACAGGGTCAGCTGCACCGCGCTCATCCCCGCGCCGAGATCGGCGCGCAGCGCGGGCAGGGCAGGCAGATAGACGTCGGTGGTGACCGGTTGCAGGCCCAGCAGCAAGGCCAGGGCCAAGACCGCCGTGGCTGCGGTCATGCCCCGCTCAGAGCGGATGATCAATCAAAGCGCTCCCAAGGCCCCAGATAGCGCCATTGCCCGACCGGCAGATGGCCCAGATTGATGCGGCCTATGCGCACGCGCTTCAGGCCGACCACCTTCAGGCCGACCAGCTCGCACATGCGGCGGATCTGGCGCTTCTTGCCCTCGCGCAGCACAAAGCGCAGCTGGTCGTCATTGATCCAGCTGACCTTGGCCGGCTTGAGCTTCTCGCCGTCCAGCTCCAGGCCATGGTTCAGCAGAGCCAGGCCCTCGGCAGACAGCAATTCGTCGCCCTGCGGGTCAACCGCCTCCACGCGCACCAGATACTCTTTTTCTATCGTCGAGTCCTCGCCTATCAGCAGCTTGGCGACGCGGCCGTCCTGCGTCAGCACCAGCAGGCCGGTCGAGTCGATGTCCAGCCGGCCGGCTGGGGCCAGGCTGCGGCGGTGGCCCTCGTGGTACTTGACCTGGGAGCTGTCGTCGTCCCAGCGGTTCTGCGGCTGCACCAGCACCGAGGCGGGCTCATAGCCGTCCTCAGCCTGACCGCTGACATAGCCGATCGGCTTGTGCAGCAGGATGGTGACCTGCTGGGCCTGCTGGGTGCGGGCGGCGGGATCGATGTCGATCTTGACGTTGCGGCCCACGCGCTGGCCGAGCACGGCCATCTTGCCGTCGACCTTGACCCAGCCGGCGGCAATCCAGTCATCGGCCTCGCGGCGCGAGGCCAGGCCCAGCTCGCCCATGCGCTTGGACAGGCGGTCGCCCTCCTCATTGGGCGTCAGCGGCGCACCCTGGTGGGCGCGGGGCATCTGGCGGGGGCGGCCAGGCTCGTTGATGCGCTGCTCGCGGGCGGGGCGATCAGGGCGCGCCGGACCGCGGTCCTGGCCGCGGGAGCCGCGCACGATGCCACCGGCACTGGTGCCGGTGTTGCGCTGCGGCTTGGCCGCGGGGGCGGGGCCTTGATGGGGGTTGTGGGCGCGCGGGCCTTCGTGGCGCGGGGCGCCGAAGCCGCCACGGCTGTCCGGACCGCGCTCCTGGCTGCGCTCCGGGTGACGGTCCTCGCGCGGACGGCCGGGATCGGGGCCATAGCCACGCGGGCCGGGCCTCAGATCGCGCTGCGGCGCGGCCGGGCGGTCTTCGTGGGCGAAGCGGCTGCTGGGCTTGGCATGGGAGCGGTCCTGGCCGCGCGGGTCTTCATGGTGGCGATGCGGGCCACGGGCCTCGTCGCGGCGCGGTGGCGGGCCATCGCGGCGGTCGGGCGCATGGGCGCCGGGTGGGCGGGGACGCGGCGGTGCGCCAGCGTCACGGCCGAATTCGCGAGGTTCACGCTGTGGCGCATCGCGGCGCTGCGCCTGGTAGCGCTCTTCACGCTCCTGGCGCTCTTTCTGCGCCTGGGCGATGGTCGGGCGCGGATTGGCAAGGCCACGGCCACGTATCGGTGCGCGGCCAAAGGTCTTGCCAACGGCGGCGGCTTTTTTCTTGAGTGTGAGGGTGGCCATGAAATCTTCTGAGCTAAGGAGCGATTGGACCATGGCTCGGGGTTTACGCCTAGCGGCCCCGCATAAACAGCCCGTCCAGCTCCTTCATCGTCAGCTGGCGCCAGGTCGGCCGGCCGTGGTTGCACTGATCGGCGCGCTCGGTGCGCTCCATGTCGCGCAAGAGGCCATTCATCTCGTCCAGGGTCAAATGCCGGTTGGCGCGCACGGCGCCATGGCAGGCCATCGTGGCCAGGATTTCGTGCTGGGCGCGCTCTATCGCATGGCTGGCATCGAACTGGCTCAGCTCGGCCAGCACACTGCGCGCCAGTTCGACCACATCGCCGCCGGCCAGCGCCGCCGGGCGGGCACGCACGGCCAGCGCCTTGCTAGAGAGCGGCGCCACGTCCAGGCCCAGGCGCAAGAGGCTGTCCGCATGGGCCTCGGCGGTGGCGATCTCCTGCGGCGTGGCGGCGAAGCTGACGGGGATCAGCAAGGGCTGCGATTCGATCTGTGCGGCGCCCAGGCTGGCCTTCAGCCGCTCGTAGACGACGCGCTCATGGGCGGCGTGCATGTCCACGATCACCAGGCCCTGGGCATTCTCGGCCAGCACGAACACGCCGCCGATCTGGGCGATGGCCCGGCCCAGCGGCCAGCTGCCTTCGGCGGCCGAGGCCAGGGCAGGGCTGGGCGCATGACTGGGCAGAGTCGGGGGGCGCTGCACCTCGTCCTCGTCGGCACGGGGCCTGGCCACCGGGATGGGCGCCTGCTGTTGGCCGTACAGCGTGGCCAGATCGGCCAGGCCCAGGGCCGCCTGCGTGGCGCTGGCGCCCCAGTGCTGCGGTGCGCGCTCGGCGACGTTCCACTGAGCTGGGGCTGGCGCGGCAAAAGCGGCCTGCTCCGGTGCAGCAGCGTCTGCCGCCGGTGCCCGCGACAAGGCCAGCGCCTGGGTCACCGAATGGCGCACCTGCTGATGCACCTCGCGGCCATCGCGGAAGCGCACCTCGATCTTGGTCGGGTGCACATTGACGTCGACAAGCTCCGGCGCGATGTCGATGAACAGCACATAGGCCGGCTGGCGGTTGCCGTGCAGCACGTCTTCGTAGGCCGAGCGTATGCCGTGGGCGATCAGCTTGTCGCGCACGAAACGGCCGTTGACGTAGACGTATTGCATGTCGGCGCGGCTGCGCGAGGCCTCGGGCAGGCCGGCGCGGCCGAACACGCGCATAGGGCCGCGCTCCAGCATCAGCTCGCGGCTGCTGGCCTCGAAATCGTTGCCCAGCACGTCCTTGACGCGCTGCTGTGAACTCGCCGCCCGCCATTGCTCGACCAGCTTGCCCTCGTGCCAGACGGCAAAACTGACATCGGGTCGCGCCAGCGCATGTCGGCGCACCGCATCGACGCAGTGCGCCAACTCGGTCGATTCGCTCTTCAGGAATTTGCGCCGGGCCGGCGTGTTGAAGAACAGCTCGCGCACCTCGACGCTGGTGCCCACCGCCCGGGCGCTGGGGCTCAACTCACCGGAGCGGGCGTCGAGCCGGCTGGCGTGTGCGTCCTGCGCGGTGCGGCTGGCGATGGCCATCTCGGCCACCGAGGAGATGGCGGCCAGCGCCTCGCCGCGAAAACCCATTGTCGCCACATGCTCCAGATCGTCCAGCGAGCCAATCTTGCTGGTGGCGTGGCGGCGCAGCGCCAGCGGCAGTTCCTCGACCGGTATGCCCGCGCCGTCGTCCTCGACGACGATGCTGCGTATGCCGCCGGCCTGCAGCTTCAGGCTGATCTGGGTGGCGCCGGCGTCCAGCGCGTTGTCCACCAGCTCGCGCACCACCGAGGCCGGCCGCTCGACCACCTCGCCGGCCGCAATCTGGCTGATCAACTCATCGGGCAGCTCACGGATCACGCGGCGCAGGGGGGAACTGACATCATTCATGCATCGATTGTAGGAGGGGGCTAGGGCCGACACGGGCGATGGTGATAATGCGCGCCATGGAAATACTCAGCCTCGCCATCGACTTCATCCTCCACGTGGATCGCTACCTGATCACCTTCGTGGCCGCCTACGGGGCCTGGGTCTATGCCCTGCTGTTCCTGATCATCTTCGTCGAGACCGGGCTGGTGGTGATGCCCTTTCTGCCGGGCGACTCGCTGCTCTTCATCGTCGGCGCGATGTGCGGCACCGGCCTGCTGGAGTTGCCCATCGCGATGGGCCTGATGGCCGTGGCGGCGGTGGCCGGCAACCAGACCAATTACACGATAGGCCGCTTCTTCGGCCCCAAGGTCTTCCAGTGGGAGCAGTCGCGCTTCTTCAACCGCCAGGCCTTTCTGCAGGCTCACGAGTTCTACGAACGCCATGGCGGCATCACCATCGTGATCGCGCGCTTCATGCCTTTCGTGCGCACCTTCGCACCCTTTGTGGCCGGTGTGGCCCAGATGACGCGGCGCAAGTTCACGCTCTACGACGTGACCGGCGGCCTGCTGTGGGTGGTGGGCATCACCAGCCTGGGCTATGCCTTCGGCAATGTGCCCTGGGTCAAGCAGCACCTGGAGAAGATCATCTGGGCAATGATCGTCATCCCCGGGCTGATCGCGATCTACGGCGGCTGGAAGGCCAAGCGCAAGGGCGCCGCCGCTGCGACCTAAGACACCGTGCGGTGCCTGGCCAGGGGCGGATTCTTGGCAAAGTAGCGGCTGATGCCGGTGGCCAGGGCCAGCACCAGCTGCTGCTGGAACTCCGGGTCGCGCAGCTTGGCTTCTTCTTCGGGGTTGGAGATGAAGGCGGTCTCGACCAGGATGGACGGCACGTCGGGCGCCTTCAGCACCGCGAAACCGGCCTGCTCGACCTGGCCCTTGTGCATGCGGCCGACCTTGCCGATCTGGCCCAGCACCTCGCCGCCGAGCTTCAGGCTGTCCTTGATCTGGGCGGCGGTGCTCATGTCCAGCAGCGCACGCAGCACGGCGGCATCCTTCACGGCAACATTGACGCCACCCACCATGTCGGCGGCGTTCTCGCGGTCGGCCATCCAGCGGGCGGCGGTGCTGGTGGCGGCGCCGTCGCTGAGCGCGAACACCGAGGCGCCGCGGGCCTTGGGCGTGAAAAACGCGTCGGCATGGATGGAGACGAACAGGTCGGCCTGCACCCGCCTTGCCTTGCGTACCCGCTCATTCAGCGGTACGAAGAAATCGGCGTCGCGCGTCATCATCACGCGCATATTGGGCAGGGCGTTGAGCCTGTCGCGCAGTTGCAGGGCCACGGCCAGCACCACGTCTTTTTCCTTCAGTCCGCTGGGACCGACGGCGCCTGGGTCCTCCCCGCCATGGCCGGGGTCCAGCGCGACGACGATCAGGCGGTCCACCCGGCCCTGTGTCATCGGCTGCGGCGGCACGGCTGGAGGCGGTTTGGGCGTCTGCACCTCGGGGGCAGAGGCGGGCAGGGTTGGCAGGGTTGGCAGGATAGGGGACGAGGCGGGCTTGGCCGCCAGCGGCGCGGGCTTGTCCACGCGGCCGATGAAATCCCCCAGCGCATCGCGCACCGCCTGGGCGGCCTGCTGCTCGGCGGCCTCCTTGTCGCGTATCAGCGCCAGCAGCGGATCACGCTCCTGCTTCGGGTAGAGGTCGAACACCAGGCGGTTGCGGTAGGCCGCCACCGGCGCCAGGGTGAAGACCTGGGGCGCCACCGCCTCCTTCAGGTCCAGCACCAGGCGCACCACGCGGGGCTGGTACTGACCGACGCGCACGCCGGCGATGTAGGGGTCATCGGCCTTGACCTTGCTGACCAGATCACGCAGCGCCGGGTTCAGCTCCAGGCCATCGATGTCTATGATCAGCCGGTCCGGGTTCTCGGCGAACGAATGGCGGGCGGCCAGCGGCGTGTCGGATTCCAGCGTGACGCGAGTGTAGTCGTCGGCCGGCCAGACGCGCACGGCCACGATGCTGGCGCCGAAGGCCAGATGGCGGGCGCTCAGGCCGAGAACCAGGGCGCCCATGGTGCGCAGCGCTTTGCGGCGTTCGAGTTTCATGCGGCGTCCAGCCCTTGCAGCAAGGACTGGCCGGTGGTCGTGTGGGCTTCGATGCGCACCCGGCGCGCCTCATCGGCGACGGTTTCGATGAAGACACTCAGCTCCGGCTCCGGCAGCATGCCCTCGGCCTTCTCGGGCCATTCGCACAGCTTCAGGCCGGGGCTGGTGAAGATCTCGCGAAAACCGGCATCCTCCCATTCGCGCGGATCGCTGAAACGGTAGAAATCGAAGTGGCTGGCGATGCCTTGCGGCAGCTCGTAGCTCTCCAGTACCGCGTAACTCGGGCTCTTGATGCGACCGCTGACGCCCAGTGCGCGCAGCAGATGGCGCACGAAGGTGGTCTTGCCGGCGCCCAGGCCCCCATGCAACTCGATGCAGGCATTGAACAGCGCGGGCTGAAGGCTCAGGCGCTGCGCAAAGGCCTCGCAAGCCGCCTCATCGGACCATAGATATTCGCGTGTTTCTAGAATCGACAAATGCACCACCCCAAGAACATCCCTCCCGACCTCGACGCGCAAGCACTGCTTGAGCAGCTGCGTGGCTGGGCCCGTGAGTTGGGATTCTCACAGATTGGCGTGGCCGATATCAATCTGTCCGACGCGGAGCCAGGTCTTGCCGCCTGGCTGGCCGCCGGCTTCCACGGCAGCATGCTTTACATGGAGGCGCACGGCATGAAGCGCGCCCGGCCCGCCGAGCTGGTGCCCGGCACCCTGCGCGTGCTGAGCCTGCGCATGGACTACCTGCCCGCCGCCACGCCTGCCGACTGGCAGGCGATCGAATGGCAGGGCTTGGGCGAGCCGCAGCGCGCCCAGGTGTCGATGTATGCCCGGGGACGCGACTATCACAAGGTGCTGCGTCGGCGCCTGCAGCAGCTGGCCGATCGCCTGCAGGCCGAGATCGGCCCGTTCGGCCACCGCTGCTTCACCGACTCGGCCCCGGTGCTGGAGGTGGAGCTGGCCTCGCGCGGCGGCATTGCCTGGCGTGGCAAGCACACGCTGGGCCTGCACCGCGAGGCGGGCTCGATGTTCTTTCTGGGCGAGCTGTTCGTTGATCTGCCGCTGCCGGTGACCGAGGCCACCAGTGCGCATTGCGGCCAGTGCACGGCCTGCATTGATGTCTGCCCGACCCAGGCCATCATCGGCCCGTACCGGGTGGATGCCCGGCGCTGCATTTCCTATCTGACAATAGAGCAGGACGGACCGATTCCGCTGGAGCTGCGGCCAGCGATGGGTAACCGCATCTACGGCTGCGATGATTGCCAGCTGGTCTGCCCCTGGAACAAGTTCGCCCAGCGCGCCACGCTGCCCGACTTCGACGCCCGGCCCGAGCTGAGCGCGCCGACGCTGCTGCAGCTGTGGCACTGGGACGAGCCGGCCTTTCTGCGCCACACCGAGGGCAGCGCGATACGCCGCATCGGCCATGGGCGCTGGCGGCGCAATCTGGCGGTGGCCATAGGCAATGCGCTGCGGGCCGAAGAGGTGCCGGCGTTGCGCCAGGCGCTGATCGAGGCGAGGGCGGATGCCAGCGAGCTGCTGGCCGAACACATCGCCTGGGCCCTGGCGCAGCGGCCTGATTGAAGCCCCGGGGCCTGCCCCCGCGTGGCGCGGAATGCGGGCCTTTCGGCTGCCATCTGCGGCCGGGTCGACGCCGGAGGCGGGGCTCGCGTTAAGCTGACTGTTGTTGTTGAGGAAGGATGTTCCCGGTATGAGCAAGTGTGTGGACCGAGGCCGACGTGGCCTGCTGCTGGGGGCTGTTGCCGGGGCGATGCTGTGGGCCGCGCCGGCCAGCGCCCTGCAGTACGAGGGCTTTGAGGTGCCCGAAAGCGTGACCCTGGGTGGCGTGCCTCTGGTGCTCAATGGTGTGGGCATGCGCGCGGTGGCGGTGCTGAAGGGATATTCGGCGGCGCTCTACCTCAGCGGCAAATCACAGCAGGTCGGCGAGGTGCTGGCCAACGCTGGGCCGAAGCGGGTGCAGATCCGCATGCTGCTGCCCATCAGCGTCGGCGCCGAAGAGTTCGTCAAGGCCATCAACAAGGGCGTGCAGCGCAATTGCGGCGAGGCCGAACGGCTGGCGGTGGCCGATCGGGTGGCACTGCTGAACGCCAATCTTCGCAGCATAGGCAAGGTCAGCCGCAAGGACTTGATCAACCTCGACTACCTGCCCGACAAGGGGCTGGTGCTGAGCATCAACGGCAAGGTCAGCGGCGAACCCCTGCCTGGCGCCGATCTATACGGCGCCATCCTCAAGGTCTTTCTGGGCGAGTTGCCGGTGGACAAAAAGCTGAAGGCCGGCATGCTGGGGCTGCCGATCCCGGTGCCGGAGGCCAGGCGTACGTAGAGTTGCCTAGGCCCGTCCGTTAGGATGCCGGGGAGAATGAATCCAGAACACCACACGGAGACCTTGTATGACGCGTCGTTCCCTCCTGATCACCGGCACCGCTGTCGCGGCCTCCCTGCTTGCCTCGCCCTGGGCCATGGCCCAGTCCTATCCGGCCAAACCGGTGCGCCTGGTGGTGCCCTTTGCCCCGGGCGGCACGACCGATATCGTCGCCCGTGTGGTGGCGGAAAAAATCAATGCGGCGCTGGGCCAGACGATGATCGTCGAGAACAAGGCCGGCGGCGGCGGTTCCATCGGTGCCAATGACACGGCCAGATCCGCGCCCGACGGCTACTCGCTGGGCATGGCCACGGTGTCGACGACGGCCGCCAACCCGGCCATCAACGCCAAGATCCCGTACAACCCCATCACCGACTTCACACCCATCATCAATGTGGCGGCCACCCCGAATGTGATCGCGGTCCACCCCTCGTTTCCGGCGCGTGACTACAAGGGCTTTGTCGCCGAGCTCAAGAAGAATCCGGGCAAGTACAGCTTCGCCAGCTCGGGTACCGGCGGCATCGGCCACCTGCAGATGGAGCTTTACAAGAATCTGGCGGGGGTCTTCGTCACCCACATTCCCTACCGCGGCGCCGGCCCGGCCTTGAATGACACCGTGGCCGGCCAGGTGCCGATGATCTTCGACAACATGCCCTCGGCCTTGCCCTTCATCAAGGACGGGCGCCTGATCGCCATCGTGGTGGCCGCGCCCCAGCGCCTGAGCCAGCTGCCCAATGTGCCGACCTTCAAGGAAGTCGGCCTGGAGGCGGTCAACCGCATGGCCTACTACGGCATCTACGGGCCCAAGGGCCTGTCCAAGGACGTGGTCGACAAGATCCATGACGCCGTCAAGAAGACCGTCGAGCTGCCCGATGTGAAGAAGCGCATCGAAGAAACCGGCTCGCTGATCGTGGCCAACACGCCGGCCGAGTTCGCGGCTCAGATCAAGGCCGAGTTCGAGGTTTACAAGAAGGTGGTCGAGCAGCAAAAGCTCAAGCTTGACTGATGCGCTTTTGAGCCGGCAGCTGAGCCAGGCCAGCATCGACCGTTTTCTGGATGCCCTGTGGCTGGAGGACGGGCTGGCCGCCAACAGCCTGGCCGCCTACCGGCGTGACCTGAGCCTATATGCCGACTGGCTGGACACCACCCACCAGCTGGCGCTGGACCAGAGCACCGAGCCGCATCTGCTGGCCTATGCGGCGGCCCGGCACGAGGGCAGCAAGGCGACCTCGGCCAACCGCCGGTTGACGGTGTTCAAGCGCTATTTCCGCTGGGCGCTGCGCGAGCATCTGCTGACGGCCGACCCGACCTTGCGCCTGCAGACGGCCAGGCAGAAGGTGCGCATTCCGGCGACCTTGAGCGAGTTGCAGGTCGATGCGCTGCTGGCGGCGCCCGACACCGCAAGCACCCTGGGGCTGCGCGACCGGGCGATGCTGGAGCTGCTCTACGCCAGCGGCCTGCGGGTCAGCGAACTGGTGCTGTTGAAAAGCGTGCATGTGGGCTTGAGCGAGGGCGTGCTGCGCATCACCGGCAAGGGGGCCAAGGAGCGGCTCGTGCCCTTTGGCGAGGAGGCCCACGGCTGGCTGACGCGCTATCTGCAGGAGGCCCGCGGCCTGCTGCTCAAGGGCCAGGCCAGCGACATGCTGTTCATCACCGTGCGCTCGTCCCACATGACGCGCCAGATGTTCTGGAACCTGATCAAGAAGTACGCGGCCCTGGCCGGCATCACCGTGCCGCTGTCGCCGCACACGCTGCGCCATGCCTTCGCCACCCATCTGCTGAACCATGGCGCCGATCTGCGCGCGGTGCAGCTGCTGCTGGGACACTCGGACCTGTCGACAACGCAGATCTACACCCATGTGGCGCGGGAGCGCCTGAAGAGTCTGCACGCCAAGCACCATCCCCGCGGTTGATAGCGATGCATGCGGGACAATAGCGCCCCATGGATCACAGCTTCTTGTCCGCCCTGATATTGCTTCTGCTGGTGCTAGACCCCCTGGGCAGCCTGCCGGTGTTCATCCCCATCATGCGCAGCGTCGCGCCGCACCGCCGGCGCTGGGTGGCCTTTCGCGAGGTGGCGATTGCCTTCGGCGTGCTGATGGCCTTCATGTTTGCCGGCGACACCTTTCTGCGCGTGATGCACCTGTCCGAGCGCTCGCTGGAGGTGGCTGGCGGGGTGATTCTGCTGATGGTGGCGATCCGCATGATCTTTGCCACCGAGGGCGGCGTCTACGGCACCGACACCGAGGGCCGCGAGCCCTTGATCTTTCCGCTCGCCGTGCCGCTGCTGGCCGGCCCGTCGGCCATGGCCACCGTGCTGCTGCTGGCCTCGCGCCAGCCCGACCGCATGCTGGACTGGGCCGGCGCGCTGACCGCCGCGATGCTGATCTCGGGCATCACGCTGCTGCTGTCCGACCGCATCCGCAAGCTGCTGGGCGACTCGGTGGTGTCGGCGCTGGAGAAGCTGATGGGCTTGGTGCTGACGGCGATTGCCGTCGAGATGATTCTGGCGGGCTTGAAGCGCTACTTCGTGGGCGGTCTGTAAGACATTGCGGGCCAGACCTTGAGACCCGCGCAGCGGCCGAAAGCTCTGGCCCCAACTGACTGGATGCATTGGTTCATGCCTGCGCCCAGCGCCGCATCTGCCTCAGCATCGGCGCCAGTTGCACCAGCAGCAGGCAGGCAAAGATCAGCGCGCAGCCGAGCAGGCCGGTGGCGTCGAGCCGGTCGCCCATCAGCAGGTAGCCGAAGGCCGCGGCAAAAAGGGTTTCCGATGACAGGATGATGGCCGCATCTGCCGCCTGGGCGTAGCGCTGCGCAATCACCTGGGCGGTGAAGGCCACGCCCACCGACAGCACGCCGGTGTAGACGATGGGCCAGGCAGCGGCGCCGAGACCGCCCAGCGTGATGGACTCGGTCGCACCGGCCCAGCCCAGGCTGACCCCGCCGCAGACCAGGAACTGCCCGCCGGCAACCAGAAAGGGCGCGGCCATCCTGTCGGCCACGCGGCCGACCAGCAGCACATGGATGGCCCAGGGCAGGGCGGAGGCAATCACCCAGACGTCGCCGACATTGATGCTCACGCTGTGTGCGCCCGAGAGCAGAAAGGTGCCGATCAGCGAACCGCCGGCCGCAGGCCAGACCGACCAGTGCGGCGGCTCGCGCAGCAGCAGCCAGGACAGCAGAGGCACCAGCGGCACGTACAGCGCCGTCAGAAAGCCGGCATTGGTGACGGTGGTGTTGAGCAGGCCTATCTGCTGCATGGCCGCGCCCATCGTCAGCAACAGGCCCAGGCCGAGGATCTTGGCCAAGTCGCTGCGGTTCAGCGCCAACCCGCGCGCCTTCAGCGCCTGCCACTCCCGCCACATCAGCGGCGAGACCACCAGCGCACCGATCAGAAAGCGCACACCGGTGAAGGTCATGGGTCCGACATCGGCCATGCCCCGGCTTTGCGCCACAAAGGCTGAGCCCCAGATCAGGGCGATGGCGATCAGCAGCAGGTTGGCGTTGAGTCGGGTCACGGGCGGGCTCGGTGGAGGCGAGAGAACACGCCCGCCAGGGAAAACCCGGATTTTAGCTGGACGTGCCGCCGAGCTTGTCCTGGGTCTGGGTGTCGAAGTCGCTGGCGGCGTGACGTTCGTGCAGTTGGCCGGCGGGCTCGCCCCAGGCGCGATTGACCATCCGGCCGCGCTGGACGGCGGGCCGCTCGGCAATCCGGTCGGCCCAGCGCCGCACATGGCTGTACTCGTGCACTGCGAGGAACTCGCCGGCACCGTAGAGCTGGCCCTGGACCAGGGCGCCGTACCAGGGCCAGGTCGCCATATCGGCGATCGTGTAGCTCTCACCGGCGAGGTAGGGCGTCTCGGCCAGGCGCCGGTCCAGCACATCGAGTTGCCGCTTGACCTCCATCGTGTAGCGATCGATGGGGTACTCGTACTTGGCCGGGGCATAGGCGTAGAAATGACCGAAACCGCCGCCGAGAAACGGCGCACTGCCCATTTGCCAGAACAGCCAGGACAGGCATTCGGCACGGGCAGCGCCGCTGGCGGGCAGGAAGGCGCCGAACTTCTCGGCCAGGTATTGCAGGATGGCGCCAGACTCGAACACCCGCACCGGCGCTGACCCGCTGTGATCCACCAGCGCGGGGATCTTGGAGTTGGGGTTGGCGGCGACGAATCCGCTGCCGAACTGCTGGCCGTCGCTGATGCGTATCAGCCAGGCGTCGTACTCGGCCTCGGTGCGGCCCAGGGCCAGCAGTTCCTCCAGCATCACCGTGACCTTGACCCCATTGGGCGTGGCCAGCGAGTAGAGCTGCAAGGGGTGGCGGCCGACGGGCAGCTCTTTGTCATGGGTGGCGCCGGCGATGGGGCGGTTGATGCTGGCGAACTGGCCGCCGTTCGCCTTGTTCCAGGTCCAGACCTTGGGCGGGGTGTAGCTGTTCGCGTCGGTCATGCAGGGTTTTCCAGTTCAGTTAGCTGTGAGGCGGGCTCAGCCTACCCGCTGCGCCATCAACCCGTGACCTGTGGGGGTTTGGCTGCCGCTGGCGATATCGGCAACGCCAGTGCGGCCATTCGGGGCGCGCGAGCGGGCCACTCCTACAATGCCGGCATGAAGTTCATCGGGCTCTCCACCGCTGCCGCGCGACACCTTGTCGCCGCGTTGCCCGCGCGTCGGTGGAAAACGGCCCTGCTGCTTCAGCCGGCCGCACATTCCTGAGCCCGGCGATCACCTCTTCCCCATTTGCGCAAACCTTCGATCGCCGGGCACCCGCCCCGCGCGATGGTTTCTGCCTGATTCACTCATTCGTTCATTCAGGCAGCGGGCCAGCATCGACAGGAATGCACCATGCAAGTCTCAAACTACGCTGAGCGGACGCTCACCGAACTCGATCACACACGCCTTCTCAAGCTGACCCGGCAGATGCGCTCAGGCCCTGCGCAGGGCGAAGCAGAAGACATTGAGGGCGCGCTTGAAATGGCCCGGCTCGTGCCCTCGCGCAGTGTGTCGCCGGATGTCGTGACGATGTATTCGCAGGTGCGGCTGCAGGACAGCCTCACCGGCAGCCGCTTCCAGCTGACGCTTTGCTACCCCTCGGATGCCGATCCCTCGGCCGGCTTTGTGTCGGTGATGTCGCCGGTGGGGGCCAGTCTGCTGGGGCTGGGCGTTGGAGCGACGGCACGATGGATCACGCCCAGCGGGGAGGCCCGCGCAGCCGAAGTCCTCGCCGTGCTCTTCCAGCCCGAGGCCAGCGGAGACTACACGCTTTAGTCGCTGGCACGCGATGGCAGAGAAGGGGTCTTGCCATCGGCCAGATCCAGCGCCAGGAAATGGTGGACGACCGGACGGTCGGGCCCCAGGTGGAAGCGCAGTGCCTCGGCCTGCAGATCGGCATCCGCTCGCGACACGCGTTTGTGCTGCCGCAGGTGCTCGGCCCAGGACTCGACCAGAAACCATTCGATGACGCGCTCGGGCTCACCGGTGTGCTCGGCCACGCCCCAGGCATAGGCGCCGTCGCGGCGCCGCTCCTGTGCCACCTGCTTCATCGCGAGCAGAAAGGCCGGCACATCGGGCTTGCGGATGCGGTACTCGATCTGGATCATGACCGGGCCGCGGTCGTGGGCCACGGGTTCCGTCAGCAGCGGCTCGGGCCAGTGGTTGGAGGCCTGCAGATCGGCCTCGCCGGCCGGCAGCTTGATGCGGTGGAACAGCAGCGAGATCGCGACCAGGCCCGCGGCGCCGACCAGCAAGGCGGTCGGTATGCCCACCTGCTGCGCGAACAGCCCCCAGGCCAGGCTGCCGCCGGCCATCGCGCCATTGAACACCATCAGGTAGATCGCCAGGCCACGGCCGCGCACCCAGTTGGGCAATACCGCCTGGGCCACGCCGTTGAGGGTGGTCAGCGCGATGATCCAGCCCAGGCCCAGCACCAGCATCAGCAGCACGGCGGCCCATTGCGGCGGCGCCAGGGCGAGTGCCGCCATCACGCCCGCGCTCAGCACCGAGGCTGTCAGCACCAGGCCGTCGGAGTTCAAACGCTGGCGCAGACGCGGCATCACCAGCGCGCCCATGATGGCGCCCGCACCGACGGCTCCCAGCATCACGCCGTAAAAGCCGGCCGAGCCACCCAGCATGCCCCGCGCCACCAGCGGCAGCAGTGCCCAGACGGAGCTGGCGAACAGAAAGAACACAGCAGCCCGGAGCAGCACCACATGCAGCTCGTGACTGGACCGGGCATAGCGCAGGCCCGCGCGGAAGGCGCCGAAGAACTGTTCTGACAAACCGGTGTCAACGGCAGGCGGACGCTTCCACCACAGCAGTGCGGCAATCACGAAGCCATAGCTCAGCAGGTCCACGCCGTAAGCCGCCGCGGCGCCAAAGCTGGCCAGCAGCAGGCCGCCCGCGGCCGGCCCCAGTGCGCGGGAGATATTGATGCCCAGCGAGTTGAGCGCCACCGCGCTCTTCAGGTCCGGCCGTGACACCAGCTCGGGCACGATCGATTGCCAGGTCGGCCCCATCAGCGCGGCGCCGATGCCGCCGACGAAGGTCAGGGCCACCAGCGACTCGACCGTCAGCGTGCCGGTCTTGGCGAGCAGGAAGAGGCCGCCGCTGACGCAGGCCAGCAGGATCTGGATCGCGATCAGGAAGCGCCGCCTATCCAGAATGTCGGACAGCACGCCGGCCGGGATTGCCAGCAGGAAGATAGGCAGGGTGGCGGCCGTCTGTATCAGTGCCACCGCAGCAGGGCTGGGCGACAGCTCGGTGACCATCCACGAACTGGCCACGTCACGCATGAAGCTGCCGGTATTGCCCAGCACGGTGGCCGCCCAGAGCACGGCAAACACCGGTTGCCGCAGCGGCGCGAAGCTGCTGGTCGGCGTCGATTCAGAAGACATGCGTAACTCCCAGGTCATGCCAGGCGACCAGCAGGAATCCACCTGCCAGACCCCAGTGCTCGAAAAATGAATTGGCGACTTGAACGCGCTCGGGCTTGGGCCGGCGCCAGAAGTCATCCGCCAGCCCGCTGGCCAGCAGCGTGAAGCCGGCCAGCGCCAGCGCGCCGAGCCAGCGATACAGGCCGAGCAGGACCATGCCGGAGGCCACAAGCTCGAACGCGATGGTGAAGGCGGCCAGCGGCGCGGCCGGCGTCAGGCCGAAGTGCTGCATCTCGGCCACCGCAGCGCGAAAATCCCGCAGCTTGCAAAAAGCGCCCTGCAGATAGGGCGAGCACAGCAAGAGCAGGCCCAGCCCCTGCACCCAGGGCGACAGCAGGGCGTCTCTCAAGGCCGGCGGCATCACACGGCCCAGCAGGCGCAGCCCAAAGCGCCCCAGAAGCCCTTCAAGTCGCTGATCGGCAGCTGGCTGCTCCAGGCCGTCGCGTGCTGGTGGCCGTGGACATTGCAGTCGTTCGCGCAGGCGCAGGCGGCCGCGGCCTGGCGCATCACGGACTGCAGCGGCGCCCCCTGTTCACCCCAGTTGCCGTAGCCGCCAAAGCGCCGCACCGGCGACCAGTCGGGCATGGCCGGCGGCGGTGCTGACTCGTCATGCGTCGCGAAATCACCGGCGCCGTAGACCACCTTGCCACCGACGATGGTCAGCAGCGCGGTGGTATCGGCGATTTCGCTTTCGGCGCAGCCGAAGAAGTCGCGGTCGGGCACCACCAGGTCGGCAAACTGGCCGACCTCGATGCGGCCCTTCTTGCCCACCTCGTTGCTGAACCAGGTCACGTTCTCGGTCCACATGCGCAGGGCGGCCTCGCGGTCCAGGCAGTTGCGCTGCGGGTAGAGCTGCAGGCCGCCGACGGTCTTGCCGGTGACGAGCCAGGACAGCGAAACCCAGGGGTTGTACGAGGCGACGCGGGTGGCATCGGTGCCGGCAGAGACCTTCACACCCTTCTCCAGCATGCGCTTCACCGGCGGCGTGGCCTCGGCCGCGCCGGGGCCGTAGCGCTCGACAAAGTATTCGCCCTGGTAGGCCATGCGGTGCTGCACGGCAATGCCGCCGCCGAGCGCGGCGATACGGTCGATCGAGCGCTCCGAGATGGTTTCGCAGTGGTCGAAGAACCAGTTCAGGCCTTCGAGCGGCACGTCGCGGTTGACCTTTTCAAACACGTCGAGCGCGCGGCTGATGGTTTCGTCGTAGGTGGCATGAAGGCGCCAGGGCCAGCGGTTCTGCGCCAGCAGGCGCACGACCTCTTCGAGCTCGCCTTCCATCTCCGGCGCCATCTCGGGCCGGGGCTGGCGGAAGTCCTCGAAGTCGGCGGCCGAGAACACCAGCATCTCGCCGGCGCCGTTGTGGCGGAACCAGTCGGTGCCCTGCTTGTACTGCGAGGTGGCCGTCCAGTGCAGGAAGTCCTGCTTCTCCTGCTTGGGCTTTTGCGTGAACAGGTTGTAGGCCAGGCGCAGGGTCAGCTGATCCGCATCGGCCAGGTCCTGGATGACCTTGTAGTCGTCCGGATAGTTCTGGAAGCCGCCGCCGGCATCGATGGCACCGGTCACGCCCAGGCGGTTCAGCTCGCGCATGAAGTGGCGCGTGGAGTTGAGCTGGTACTCGTAGGGCAGCTTGGGGCCCTTGGCCAGGGTGGCGTAGAGGATGGACGCATTCGGCTTGGCCAGCAGCAGCCCGGTCGGGTTGCCGGCGCTGTCGCGCACGATCTCGCCGCCGGGCGGGGCGAGTGTGTCTCGGGTGTAGCCCACCGCACGCAGCGCCGCGCCGTTGAGCAGCGCGCGGTCGTACAGATGCAGCAGGAACACCGGCGTGTCGGGCGCCACGGCATTCAGCTCGGCAATCGTCGGCAGCCGCTTCTCGGCGAACTGGTGCTCGGTGAATCCTCCTACCACGCGCACCCACTGCGGCGCCGGCGTGATCGCCACCTGACGCTTCAGCATGGCCATCGCATCGGCCAGGCTCTTCACCCCGTCCCAGCGCAGCTCCAGGTTGAAGTTCAAGCCGCCGCGGATGATGTGCAGGTGGTTGTCGATCAGGCCGGGCAGCACGGACCGGCCGCCCAGATCGATCAGCCGGGTGTCGCTGCCGGCCAGCGCCATCACCTCGGGGTCGCTGCCCACCCGCACGAAGCGGCCGTTCTGGATGGCGACCGCGCTGGCCGTCGGCTTGGCCCGGTCCAGCGTGGTGAAGCGCCCGCGGTGCAGTATCAGTTCGGGGGTGGTGCGTTCAGGCATTGGGGTGCTCTCCAGGGACAGAGGGTGGTAGCTCTTTAGCCTTCGTGGGCGCCGAACATGGCCCGAGCGTAATTGATGCCGATGCCATAGCCGCCGCCAAACTTCCGGGCCACGCCGGTGGTCATGTCGTAGGTGTCGGTGCGGGCCCAGTCGCGCTGCAGCTCCAGCAGGTATTGCAGCGAGGTCATGGGCTGGGCGCCGGCCTGGACCATGCGCTCCATCGCGCGGTTGTGCGCCTCGGTGGAGATATCGCCACAGGCGTCGGCGATCACGAGCACCTCGAAGCCCTGGTCGAGTGCGGAGAGCGCCGGGCCGACGATGCAGACGCTGGTCCACAGCCCGGCCAGCACGATGCGCGGCTTGCCAATCTCGTTGATGCGCTGGATGACGGCGGCGTCTTCCCAGGTGTTCATCGAGGTGCGGTCGAGCAGGAGCTGACCCGGGAACGGCGCAGTCACTTCCTCGAACATCGGGCCCGAGAAGCTCTTCTCGGCCACGGTGGTGAGGATGGTGGACACACCGAAGCCGGCCGCGGCGCCTGCAACCAGGCCCGCGTTGGAGCGCAGCTGCACAGGGTCTATCGAGTGGGTCGCAAAGGCCATCTGCGACTGGAAATCGATCATCACCAGGGTGTGATCGTTGGGGGTGAGCAGCTTGGCGCCGGGGGTAGCAGTTGCGGTGATAGGCATGATGAACTCCTTGGGTTGCGAGGCAGGAACGGGGGGCCGGGGGCGTGCCCCGGCCGGTGTATCAAGCGGCCGAATCGACGAACACCAGTTCGGCGTCGGACGTGGCGGTGACGCGGAAGGACTCGACACCGCTGATGGCGGCGCCATCACGCGCTGCCAGCTGGACGCCATCGATCTCGACCTCGCCGCTGGCCGTCACCAGGTAGCCCCGGCGGTCCTTGCCGATGCGGTACTCGGCCGACTCGCCGGCCTTCAGCGTCGCACCCAGCACACGGGCATTGGTGCGGATGGGCAGGGCATCGTCATCGCCCGGCAGGCCGCTGGCCAGGGCCACGAACTGGCCGGAGCGGTCGCCCTTGGGGAAGGGCTTGGCACCCCAGGACGGCGGCTGGCCGCGGCCGTCCGGGATGATCCAGATCTGGAAGATCTTGGTCGTCACCGGCTCGTGGTTGTATTCCGAGTGGCGGATGCCGCTGCCGGCGCTCATCACCTGCACATCACCCGCCTCGGTGCGGCCCTTGTTGCCCAGATTGTCCTGGTGGGTGATCGCGCCCTCGCGGACGTAGGTGATGATTTCCATGTCTGCGTGGGCATGGGGCGGGAAGCCGGTGCCGGGAGCGATGGTGTCGTCGTTCCACACCCGCAGCGCGCCCCAGCCCATCCGTGCCGGGTCGTGATAACCGGCAAACGAGAAATGGTGCTTGGCATCGAGCCAGCCGTGGTTGGCGCCACCGAGTGCGTCGAAAGGTCTGCGTTCAATCATTTGCTGCTCCTGTGTTGCGATGGAGAGACTTTATGATCCGGCGATCAAGAAGAGAATAGAAAACATGGAAAACCATTCATTCCAAAAGCCGCATGAGCAAGCTGCCTGATCTGGAAGCCTGGGCGATCTTTGCCAAGGTGGCCGAGACGGGCTCGTTCGCCAAGGCGGCGGCCGATCTGGCGATCTCGCAGCCCACCGTGTCGAAGGCGATCACGCGGCTGGAGGGGCGGCTGCGCACCACGCTGTTCCACCGCACCTCGCGCAAGATGTCGCTGACCGCCAGCGGCCAGGCCTCGCTGGAGCGCGCAACGCGCATCCTCAGCGAAGGTGAGGCGATAGAGGCGGAGGTGACCGAGCAGTCCAAGAGCCTGCGCGGCACGATACGGATTGCAGCGCCTATGTCGTTTGGCGTGTCGCACCTGGGGCCGGCACTGCCAGAGTTCATGGAGCGGCACCCGGAAGTGACGCTGGACCTGCACTTCAGCGACGAGCTGACCGATGTGGTCGCCCAGGGCTTCGACCTGGCCATGCGCATCTCGGCGCTGCCCGACTCCAGCCTGCTGGCGCGGCGCCTGTGCACCGTGCGCATCCTGCTGGTCGGCGCGCCCTCGTACTTCGAGCAGCACGGCCACCCGACCCATCCGCGCGAACTGGCCACACACCGCGCCCTGCGCTATGTGCACGCACGGGTCGGCGAAGCCTGGCGCTTCCGGCATGCCAGGCAGGGCGAGTTCGCCCAGGTCGTGCCGTCGTCGCTGCGTGTCAACAACGCCGAGGCGCTGATGCCGGCCCTGCGCGCCGGGCTGGGGCTGGCGCTGCAGCCGGAATTCCTGGCCTGGGAGGACATCCGCGCGGGGCGGATTGAGCCGACGCTGCCGGACTGGATCGTGCCGCCCATCGCGCTGCACATCGTCACCCCGCCGGGCCGCGCCAAGCCGGCGCGGGTGCAGGCGCTGATCGAGTTTCTGGCCCGGCACTTTTCGACGGCGCCGTGGGCGCTGGATCCGTCGCGCGACTGACCGCCTTCTAAAATCGCGCGATGCAAACGCTGCGCTCCTCCGTCATCGGCCCCTTGTTGGCCACCGATGCTGTTCTGAAGGCCTCGGCCACGCTGGGCCTGAGGCTCGATGGCCCCGTTGACGCCGATGCCATCATCGAAGCGCCCACCGGCATCCCCGGCCGCCCGGCCAAACCCGAGCTGGTCGGCCACACCCAGCTCAAGCACCATTCGCTGCGCCTGCCCGAGGGCAGGGCGGCGCTGATCCATTCGATCGCGCACATCGAGCTGAATGCCATCGATCTGGCGCTGGACATCGTCTGGCGCTTCCCCGGCATGCCGGAGGCCTTCTACCGCGACTGGGTACGCATTGCCCAGGAGGAGGCGCAGCACTTCACCCTTCTGCGCAACCACCTGGTCGAGATGGGCTTCGACTATGGTTCGTTCCAGGCTCACAACGCGCTGTGGGAGATGGCCGAGCGCACCCGGGGCGACATCCTGGCCCGAATTGCGCTGGTGCCCCGCACCCTGGAGGCCCGCGGGCTGGACGCCTCGCCGGCGGTGAAGCGCAAGCTGGTCGGCGCGGGCGACAT
Source organism: uncultured Roseateles sp. (assembly GCF_963422335.1). NCBI lineage: Bacteria > Pseudomonadati > Pseudomonadota > Betaproteobacteria > Burkholderiales > Sphaerotilaceae > Roseateles > uncultured Roseateles sp. The sequence goes on along the minus strand of NZ_OY729424.1, from coordinate 4,263,355 downwards.
CAGAGCCGGTGAGATTCTCGACGTGATACTGCGCGACGAGATCGGCCATGTGGCCGCCGGCAATCGCTGGTACCGCTGGGTCTGCGAGCAGCGCGGGTTGGACCCCATCGCCACCTATGCGGAGCTGGTGAAGACCTATGACGCGCCCAAGCTGCGCGCGCCCTTCAATATGGAGGCGCGCCGGGCGGCGGGCTTCGACGAGGCCGAGCTGCTGGCCCTGCAAAGCTAGCCTGCCAAGACCTTGCGTCCCCGAGAGGCGGCCGGCATCCGTAGAATTGCCGCTTTGCGCCGGGAACAAACATGACCATCTATGCCCTGGGCGACGTCGCCCCCCAGATCGACGAGTCCGCCTGGGTGGCGGACAGTGCCCAGGTGATTGGCGATGTGCATCTGGGGGCGGACGCCAGCATCTGGTTCAACACCGTGGTGCGCGGCGACAACGAGACCCTGCGCATAGGCCGTGGCACGAATATCCAGGACGGCTCGGTGCTGCACTCGGACCACGGCTCGCCGCTGACCATTGGCGAGGGCGTGACGGTGGGCCATCAGGTCATGCTGCATGGCTGCACGGTGGGCAACTTCAGCCTGATCGGCATCCAGTCGGTGGTCTTGAATGGCGCCAAGATAGGCCAATATTGTCTGGTCGGTGCCGGCTCGCTGGTCACCGAGGGCAAGGAGTTCCCGGACGGCTCGCTGATCATGGGCCGCCCCGCCAAGGTGGTGCGCGAGCTGACGCCGGAGCAAATCGAAGGCCTGCGCCTCAGCGCGGCCGGTTACGTGGCCAATGCCCGCCGTTACAAGGCTGGGCTGAAGAAGAGTTCTTGATGAGTGAATTGCACAAGTTTTTGTTTGAAGGCCTGCCGGTGCGCGGCATGCTGGTGCGGCTGACCGAAAGCTGGCGCGAGCTGCTGCAGCGGCGCGTGGTCACCGGCCCCTATCCGGCCGAGGTGCGCGAGCTGCTGGGCGAGATGGTGGCCGCCGGCACCCTGATGCAATCCAATATTAAGTTCAATGGCTCGCTGACGCTGCAGGTGTTCGGCGACGGCCCGGTCAAGCTGGCCGTGGCCGAGGTGCAGCCGGACCTGACCTTCCGCGCCACCGCCAAGGTGGTGGGCGAGGTGCCTACAGGAGCGCGCCTGGAGGCGATGCTGAACCTGCACGGCCAGGGCCGCTGCGCCATCACCCTGAACCCGAACGATCCCCAGCCGGGCCAGCAGCCCTACCAGGGCGTGGTGCCGCTGCATGGCGACCAGCGCGAGCCGCTGCAGAAGCTGTCCGAGGTGCTGGAGCACTACATGCTGCAGTCCGAGCAGCTGGACACCAAGCTGATACTGGCCGCCAATGACGACATGGCCGCCGGCCTGCTGATACAGCGCCTGCCCATGCAGGGTGAGGGCAATCTGGGCGGCGCGCATGCCAGCAACGAGGACGAGATCGGCCTCAACGAGGGCTATAACCGCATCGCCCATCTGGCCGCCACCCTGACCCGCGAGGAGTTGCTGACGCTGGACGCCGATACGATTCTGCGCCGCCTGTTCTGGGAAGAATCGGTGGTGCAGTTCGAGCCGCTGCAGCCGCGCTTCTCCTGCAGCTGCTCGCGGGAGCGCGTCACCACCATGCTGCGCGGCCTCGGCGCCGACGAGGTCAACGGCATCATCACCGAGCGCGGCGAGGTCGAGGTCGGCTGCGAGTTCTGCGGCCGCCAGTACCGCTTCGACGCGGTCGATGTGGGCGAGCTGTTCACCGCCACCCACAAGCAGGCCCCGGGCAGCAGCGTGGTGCAGTGAGACCGTCTCCAGTCGGTTGGGGACGGAGCTTGCCGGGTACGACAAGGTCTGTCCCGCAAAGTCATTAGTTGATACGCCTGACGCGGTCCATGGGCGGGGCGGTGGTCAGCGGCCGGGATTGCAGGTACTGCACCAGGGCGTCGATATCGCTGGGCCCGATGCGTGGCGCCGTGCCCTGGGCGAAGACCTTGAATCCGTCGCCGCCGATGAACATGAAGTTGCTGAAGGTGACGCGGTAGCCGGTGTTCGGCTCCAGCGGGCGGCCATGGAGTTGCAGGCTGCCCTCGACGACATGCGCGCCCGCCGGCGCCTTCGCGGCCCAGCTGTAGCGCAGCCCTTCGGACAGCTGCAGCGGCCTGAACTTGGGCTGGTTCAGCCATTGCTGCTCCAGCGCCAGGCGGATCTGCGCGCCGGTCAGGGTCACGGTGACCAGATTGTTCTGGAAGGGCTGGGTGGCATAGGCGTCGCCATAGCTGACCGTGCCGTCGCCGGTCTTCGTCAGCCCGGTGCGCACGCCGCCGATATTGGTGATGGCGATCACCGCGCCGCCGGCCTCCGGAGCGGCCGTGGCAGCCAGCTGGGCATCTGCAATCAGCTGGCCCATGGGTGTGGCGCCGGTCTCGCCTTCCTCGCGCGACAGACTCTCGGCAATCCGGCCCACCGGCCGCTGGATCATCGGCCCGACCAATTGCTCGTAGCCATCGATCAGCCGCGTCAGTCCGGCATCCTTGGCGAACCGATCGGTGCGCACCAGCACGTTGTTGGCGCGGGCAGCGATCACATCTCGGGTGCGCGGATCGAGCTCGACGTCGATGTCGGTGACGATGGTGCCGAACTTGTCGCCGCTGGTCACCAGGCGGCCGTCGATGCGGCAGTTGTAGGCCCGGTGCGTGTGGCCGCTGATGACCAGATCCACCGCCCGGTCCAGGCGCTTGACGATGTCCACAATTGGGCCCGAGATGCCCGGGCACTCGTTGTAGTCACCGGCCGGAAAGCCGCCCTCGTGTATCAGCACGACGATGGCTTCGATGCCCTTGGCGCGCAGCTCGGGCACCAGGCGGTTGACCGTGTCGGCCTCGTCCTCGAAGCGCAGATGGGCCACCGAGGTGGGGATGACGATGTCCGGCGTGCCCTTCAAGGTCAAGCCTATGAAGGCCACCGGAATGCCCTCGAAGCTTTTCACGTAGTAGGCAGGGAAGATGGTCTTGCCGCTGCGCTCGTCCCAGGTGCTGGCGGCCAGATACTGGTAGCGGGCACCCTTGAACTCGGTCGGTCCCTTGCAGCCACGCTCTGGGTGGCAGCCGCCGGCCTGCTTGCGCAGCAGCTCGGCCAGGCCGGCATCGAATTCATGGTTGCCGACGGCGCTGGCCTCCAGGCCCATCAGGCCCATGGCCTCGACCGTCGGCTCGTCGGCAAACAGGGCCGAGAGCAGCGGACTGGCGCCGACCAGATCCCCGGCGGCAACGAAGATGTGGTTGGGGTTGCGCGCCATCAGCCCGCGCAGGGCCGTGGCCATGTGCTCGGCGCCGCCTGCGGCCACCGTGAGGGTCTTGTCCGGATGATCCGGATCCTGCACCGTGATGCCGCCGGGCGGCGGCTTCAGATTGCCGTGGAAGTCGTTGATCGCCAGCAGCTTGACCTTGACCGGCACGGCCGGCGGCGGCGCCTGCGTCGAACAGGCCGACAGGACGGCAAGGGCGAGAGCGGCAAGGCCGGAATGGAATTTCATGGCGATCGATGGCTGGGCGGGCAGGGGCAGGGGACAGGCGCTGGGTGGTAAATGCCAAACGTTTGCGCTCATTGCCGGCAAGTATCCGGGCTGGAGCAGAGGGCTGGATTCCGGGATAACCCGGGGTTGGGTGCGCTGTCTATCGATACCTGGACCACAGCAGGCTGACCGCGGCCGGCGTGAGGGCCACCGCGTCGTCCTCGCCCGGCTTGAAGCTGGCGGGCAGGCTGCTCAGATCGATCTGGGTGCCGGCGCTGAGCTTGCTGTTGCCCGGGGTGGTGCCCAGGCGGGCGGCCGAGATATAGCCGTGTACCCGCGTGCTGCCCCCGGTCTTGAGGATGTCGCCGGCCAGCACGTCGCCGTAGACTTCGTTGGAGGCCGTCAGGTCGATCTCGCCGCCGCTGTAGCTGCCGTTGAGGCGGCCGCCGGCGCCGAAGGCGATGTTGCCGGCGGTCACCGTCTGCAGCTCGGATGCTCCAGCCTTGCAGAAATTGCCTGGCGCCAGACCGGGGAAGCGGCTGTTGTTGCAGACATTGGCGTAGCCGGCCCAGTTGGGCGCATAGCTGACGTTGTTGCCGGCGGTGGCGATGTTGCCGGTGGCGATCCAGCTGTTGTAGTAGGTGCCCGAGCCGGCCTGCACCTGGCCCTTGAACCACACCACGCCGGGCGCCATCGACTCACCGGCAATGCTCCAGGTGCCGTTGTTGTAGCTCAGGCAGCTGTTCCACTCCGAGTAGCCGGCGCAGATCTTGGCCTTGCAGGTGGCCGCGCTGTAGCTGTTGCCGGTGCACAGATAGTCCTGCTTGTCGCCGCTGCCCTTCAGGAAATATGTGCCGTCGGGCACGCCGGTGACGGCACGCACGGTGACCTTGGTGTCGCTGCCCTCGCGCTCGAAAGCGTAATTGGCCAGCGACTTGTAGGCATAGGCGTCGAAACCGGGGGCGGCAATGCTGGTGGGGGCGAGCGTGGTCACGGCGACCTGCAGGCCGGCCACCCGCGTCAGATGCACCTTGCTGTTGCTGCCCGGCACGCTGAGGCTGCCCCCATACTGGCCGCTGGTCACGCCACCGTTGCTGCGCTCGGCGTAATTGACCTGCACGCTGGCGCTGCCGACCTCGGCATTGGTGGCATCCACGCTGCCCTTGGTGCGCAGCTGGGAAACATGGGCGACGCTGCCCAAGGTGATGTCGCCGATCGCATTCAGCTCGGTGACGGTGTTGCTCTCCAGCGTGACCTTGCCGTTGGCATTCAAGGTGCCCACCTGCACCGTGCCCTTGAGGCTGATGTTCTTCATCGAGCCGAGGCTGCTGTAGCTGCCGCTGCCGCTGAGATCGATATTGCCTTCGGAGAACAGGGTCTCGAAATTGGTGCTGCCGCCCAGGCTGACATCGCTGGAGGCGTAGAGAAACGAGATGCCGCTGAGGCTGCCGGCGCCACTGACCTTGCCGTCGACAATCATCCTTGCCTTGTCGCCGCCTATCACCTTGAGGTCGCCGCTGAGATCCAGATTGCCCTTGATATTGATCGTCGCCTTGGGGCCGCCGCTGCCAGAGCCGCCGCTGCCCTTGACGCAGTAGACCGCCGCCAGCAGCGCATTGGCGCCGCCGCTGGCGCCGGTGATGTCGAAGCCGACGCGGGTGCCGCCGCCGCAGTTCGTGGCGTCGCTGGCCAGCACCGAGCTGACGCTGGCGCTGACGCCGGTCACGCCACCAAAGGCCACCGCCTGGCCGGGTTCCAGTTTGGCGGCGTCGGTGGCGCCCAGCTGCATCAGGTACTGGCGCAGCGCCTCGGCCCCGCCCCAGGCTTTCAGCTGGGCCTGGGTCAGTGCATGGACGGTGACCGACTGCGCCTGTGAGCCGCGCACATAGTGGGCGGCACCCAACACCATGGCCGCGAGCGACAGGCCGCTGATCATCAGGAACAGCACCGAGGACAGGCCGCGCTGCAGTCGAAACGTGGAGTTGCGCATGGAGTTCATCAGTAGCTCAGATTGGCCAGGCAGCTGGTGTATGTGTTGCTGCTGCCGGTGACGCTGGAGGCGTAGCTCAGCGCCACGCTGACCGGGGCCGAGGGCGGGGCGATCTTGGCAATCGTCTCCGGCACGGCGCCATAGGGCCAGCAGGCGCCGGCATTGCGCACGCTCAGGGCCACCGCCTGGCTCAGCACCAGGTCGCCCACCAGGGTCTGCCGCTTCCAGGTGATCAGGTTCCACTGTGTGGCAAGCGGCTGGCAGGCGCCGTTGCTTTGCAGCAGATACAAGGCCTTGGTCTCGCTGCTGGACAGCAGGGCCATGCAGCGGTGCTGGCTGGCGTCGGCCGAGAGGCCGGGGTTCTGCACCCAGACCACCGCATTGCCGGTCTGGGCTGTGGCATTGATGGTGGCCTTGGTACCCAGCAGCTTGAAGGTCTCGCCGTCGAACGAGGCGCCGGAGAGCAGCAGCAGCTGCGAATTGCTGGCCGCTGCGCCCACGCCGAAGCCGGCGCCCTGCAGCGCGATCTGCGCGCTCAGCAGGCCGGAGGCGAGCTGGCCGTCCTGATTGGCGCTCACCACCAGTCCACCGGCACCAAACAAGGTGCGCGAGGCGGTCTTGTGCAGCGACAGCGCGCCCAGGATGGCCAGCAGCGAGATCGCCATGCCCACCATCAGCCCGACCAGGCTCATGCCCAGTTGCCCTTGCTGGCGGCCCATCAATTACTCACCATCAGGGTGCCGGGGCCGAGCAGGGTGTCGGACTGCACGGCATAGCTGACCAGCGGCAGCTGGGTGTTCTTCAGCACGCCGTTGACGCTGACGGTCACCGGCGTGATGGTGCAGCTCTTGGTCACGCCGCTGAGCGTCTGCGCCGGTGACAGCACCAAATCGCTGGTCTGGCTGGCACTGCCGGTGACCGGGCAGCCGCTGGCCACGCCGGCGCTTTGCAGCTCGGCCCGTATGCCCTGCACGGCCAGGCTCTGGCCCTTGTGGAACTTCTGTGCCACCAGGGTGCGGCCCAGCGCGAACACCAGCCCCAAACCGATCACGCCCAGCAACACGATGGCGATCAGGGACTCGACCAGGGCGTCGCCGCGCTGGCGCCGGCGTTGACTAAAGGCCCTGTGCATCGGGGTTCTCCGCGCCGCGTGAAATCTTGTAGACGAAGTTGGTGGTGCAAGCGGTGTCGCCAATCGTGCTGCTCAAGGGCAGGCCCGCGCTGTCCAGCGCCAGGCATTGGTTGGCCACCTCGTTGACGGTGATGGTGGCCTTTGGCACCGCGCTCCAGCCGGCGGCCTCGCAGCTGAGCGTGGCCGGCGCGCCGCTGAATACGCACAGACGCCCCTGCAGGCTGACCAGCACCGCCGCGGGCCCGGTGCTGGCCGCGCTGGCGTTGCGCAGCGCCTGCGAGCGCAGCTGGGCCAGGGCCTGGCGCATCTGGCCTTGCGTCTGCTGCACCGCCGCCTTGTCGGCCCAGGCGCGGGTGAAGGGCGTGGTGGCCAGGGCGAGCAGCAACATGATGGTGACCGAAACCATCAGCTCGACCAGCGAGAAACCGGCCTGCCGGCCCCTCACCATGTCGTGAAGCCGCAGGCGCTGCTGGCGCTGCGGGTGCTGGCCTGATTCAGGGTCATGACGCAGCCCTCGAGGCTGGACTTGCCGGTGGCCGTCAACGTGTAACTGTTGGCCGTGCTGACCAGGGTGTAGCTGAAGTGGCTGGCCTGGGTCGGCGACCAGGCGCTGAAGGTGCTGGTGCTGGCCACCGTGTTGGCCGCATTGACCGGATAGGCCAGCTGCAGCTGAAAGCTGTTTTCCATGTTCAGCGCCAGCGCGGCCAGATCGGCGCCGGCATCCCGTGCCCGGCTTTTCTTGACGAAGCCCGAGTAGGCCGGCAGGGCCACGGCGGCGAGCACCCCGGCCACCACCAGGGCGATCATCAGCTCGATCAGGGTGAAGCCGCCGCTGTGGCGAGCTCGTGTGAGGGGCAGGGCGGACAAGCGGCGCATGGTATTCACTCCATTTGCAAAGGCGCTGGGGAATGGAGTTTCTTGCTGCAAACTCCGAATTGAGACCAATTGTATTAATTGGTATTTATTGAAGTCTGCGCCGAATATCACGGGGCACGGCCTTTGCTGGCCGAGGAACGATGTGATTCGGAGGTGTTAGATCGCCTTGAGGCGAGGTAATCAGCGTGTATTTATCGAATATGCTGATTCGGCTAGTTAATACCAATTAGATCCAGGCAGGGGCGTGAACAGCCACTGGCAAGCTGAAATTGCCAAAAATGGTATTAATAGGTATTCGCGCCGGACGGCACGGTATTCAGGCTGCGGGCGTCGGATTCAGCGAGGCATGCTCGCACTCGGGCACATCGCAGTCGCACAGCCAGCGCTGCTCCGGGAACGAAGCCTGGCGTTCGTTGAGCCGCGTCAACAGACCGGCGCGGGGGGCCTGGCGCTTCAGCAGCAGCGGCGTGATCGCATTCAGCGCCGCTTCGACGCGCAACGCGCCGGTGCCGGCAACGACCGACCAGCCCAGGCTTGCATCGAGCAGGGCCTTGCGCACGGCGGCGTCTACCGGACCGCGTACATGCGGTCCGTCGCGCTGCAGGCCGTCGGCCACCCAGGGAATGTCCAGGGCGGTCAGCAGCGTCAGGTCGCAGCGCAGATGGAAGGCCTGGCCCAGCGCATGCAGCGAGCGGTCCTGGAACAGCAGTTCGCTGTAGACAGCCGTCATCAGCGGTGTGGTGTCGCACAGCACCAGGTCGTGGGTTGCGGCGGCGCCGTCGATCAGGGTGATCTGGTGCTCGGCAATGGTCGCCTGCTCATGCGGTCGGGGCGTGCGGCCCTCGGTCTCGCACCAGGTGCGCAGGTATTCGGGCACGACCGCACAGCGCAGGCCGGTCGATTCGATCAGGGCCTCTCGCAGCGCCAGCGAGAGTTGCGTCTTGCCGGTGCTCTCGGCCCCGACGATGGCAATCAGCAGCGGCTTAGCGGAACTCATGAGTCATCCGCATCCAGGCACGCCAGCCAAAGGCCGCCATCACGGTGAACAAGGCATAGAGCAGCACCGTCAGCCACAGGCCCTTGTAGGCGAACAAGGCCACGCCGACGGTGTTGACGGCGATCCAGGCGGGCCAGTTCTCGACGTATTTGCGGCCCAGCAGCCATTGGCCGACCAGGCTGCCGGCGGTGGGGAAGGCGTCCCAGAAGGGCACGTCGGTATCGGTATAGCGACTCAGGTAGAAGCCGATCACCGGCCAGCTTGCCGCGAAGGCCAGCATGGCCAGCAAGCGGCCGCGTGGGCTCAGGCGGCGCACCTGCAAGGCCCGGCCGCTGGCATCGTGCCCGCGCAGCCACTGCCACCAGCCCCAGAAGGCAACGACGACGAAGACGATCTGCAAGGCCGCGTCGCCATAGAGTTTGCTGCTCCAGAACAGCAGGAAATACAGCAGCGAACTGACGATGGCCAGGGGCCAGGCCAATGGCTGCACGCGCATATTGCAGACCACCATCCAGACCGCAAGACAGAAGGCGGCAATCTCCAGCCAGGTGACTGGGCTGCCCCAGACGGTGAAGGCCGCAGCCAGGGCAGGCTGCAGGCCTTGTAGCAGCGCTTCCATCAGCGCTTGGAGTGCAGCACCTGGACGTAGATTTCGTCCGGCTTGATCATGCCCAGCTCGGAGCGGGCTTTTTCCTCGACCATCTCCTGGCCCTCGCGCAGATCGCGCAACTCGGCCTCGATCTGCTCATTGCGGGCTCTGGCCACCTTGTTGGCGGCCTGCTGCTTGGCCAGGTCAGACTCCAGCACCACCACCCGGGTCACGCCCCCCTTGCCAAACCAGAGCTGGCCCTGGATGGCAATCAGGAAGGCGGCGAGGATGACGCTGAGGATTTTCACGCGGGCGCGGGTCGCGAGTCGAAATTAGCGCAGATTGTAGAAGGCGGCGCGGCCCGGGTAGCTGGCCACATCGCCCAGGTCTTCTTCGATGCGCAAGAGCTGGTTGTATTTGGCCATGCGGTCCGAGCGGCTCAGCGAACCGGTCTTGATCTGGCCGGCGTTGGTGCCGACCGCGATGTCGGCAATCGTCGAGTCCTCGGTCTCGCCGGAGCGGTGGCTGATCACGGCGGTGTAGCCGGCGCGCTTGGCCATCTCGATCGCGGCAAAGGTCTCGGTGAGCGTGCCGATCTGGTTGATCTTGATCAGGATGGAGTTGGCAATGCCCTTGTCAATGCCTTCCTTCAAGATCTTGGTGTTGGTGACGAACAGATCGTCGCCGACGATCTGCACCGTCTTGCCCAGGCGGTCGGTGAGAATCTTCCAACCTTCCCAGTCGCCTTCGGCCATGCCGTCTTCGATCGAGATGATGGGGTACTTGTCGACCCAGGTGGCCAGGATATTGGTCCACTCTTCCGACGTCAGGCTCAGGCCCTCGCCGGACAGCACGTACTTGCCGTCCTTGTAGAACTCGCTGGCGGCGCAGTCCAGGCCCAGGGCGATCTGCTCGCCGGCCACAAAGCCGGCCTTGTCGATGGCTTCCAGGATCAACAGGATGGCCGCTTCGTGATTGGCCACGCTGGGCGCAAAGCCACCCTCGTCGCCGACGGCGGTGCTGATGCCCTTGTCATGCAGGATGGACTTCAGCGCATGGAAGACCTCGGCGCCGTAACGCACGGCCTCACGGAAGGTCGGTGCGCCGACCGGGATGATCATGAACTCCTGCAGGTCCAGGCTGTTGTTGGCGTGGGCGCCGCCGTTGATGACGTTCATCATCGGCACTGGCAGCTGCATGCCGCCCATGCCGCCGAAGTAGCGGTACAGCGGCAGGCCGGACTCTTCGGCCGCGGCGCGGGCCACGGCCATGGACACGGCCAGCATCGCATTGGCACCCAGGCGCGACTTGTTGTCGGTGCCGTCCAGGTCGATCAGGGTCTTGTCCAGAAAGGCCTGCTCGGAAGCGTCCAGGCCCAGGATGGCCTCGGAGATCTCGGTGTTGATGTGCTCGACGGCCTTCAGCACGCCCTTGCCGAGATAGCGCTTCTTGTCGCCATCGCGCAGCTCGATCGCTTCGCGCGAGCCGGTGGAGGCGCCCGAGGGCACGGCCGCGCGGCCCATGGTGCCGGACTCCAGCAGCACGTCACATTCGACGGTGGGGTTGCCGCGGCTGTCCAGAATTTCGCGGGCGACGATGTCAACAATGGCGCTCATTCAAGTCTCTCCGGTTTCAAAGTTCAAATTCCTGAGGGGGAGGGCGCGTCAAACGCCCTCGATCAAAACCATGCGCATCACGGCCGCGCCCTGACGCGAGGTGCGCGCCTTGCCGTACTCGGGCGAGTCGTTGAAGCTGCGGGCCGCTTCCAGGCTGGGAAACTTCAGTAGCACGACGCGCTCGGGCGTCCAGTCGCCTTCCAGCAACTCGACCTTGCCGCCACGCACACAGACTTCGGCGCCATAGGCCTGCATCGCGGCGCTGGAGAGCTTTTTGTACTCCTCGTACTGCTCTGGGTTGGTGACCTGGACGTTGGCAAGGATGTAGGCAGAACTCATTGGAGCCCCTCGGTTGCGGTGTACCGCACCCGATCCCCCGAGGGGATGCGGGCCGGCTTGGGAGCGGCCCGGCGCTCGGCCCGCTCGCTTCGATTGGCCATGCAGTTCAGCACGAAAAGTCGTTCTCGAGCAGCGGCTGGGTCTTGATCACACGGTCCAGCGCGACGAGCTGTTCCAGCAGCGCGCGCATATGCTTCAGCGGCACGGCGTTGGGGCCATCGGACAAGGCGTTCGCCGGGTCCGGATGGGTTTCCATGAACAGGCCGCTGATGCCCACGGCCACGGCCGCACGGGCCAGCACCGGCACGAACTCGCGTTGGCCGCCCGAGCTGGTGCCCTGGCCGCCCGGCAGCTGCACGCTATGGGTGGCGTCGAACACCACCGGCGCGCCGGTCTCGCGCATGATGGCCAGGCTGCGCATGTCCGACACGAGGTTGTTGTAGCCGAAGCTGACGCCGCGCTCGCAGGCCATGAACACGTCATCCGGCAGGTTCGCTTCGCGCGCAGCGGCGCGGGCCTTGTCGATGACGTTCTTCATGTCATGCGGGGCCAGGAATTGCCCCTTCTTGATGTTCACCGGCTTGCCGCTCTGCGCCACGGCACGGATGAAATCGGTCTGGCGGCTCAGGAAGGCCGGCGTCTGCAGCACGTCCACCACCGAGGCCACGCGGGGCACCTCGGCCTCGGTGTGCACATCGGTGAGGATGGACACGCCCAGCTGCTTCTTCACCTGGGCCAGTATCTCCAGCCCCTTGTCCATGCCCGGGCCACGGAACGAGGCGCCCGACGAGCGATTCGCCTTGTCGTAGCTGGACTTGAAGATGAAGTTGATGCCCAGCGAGGCGCAGATTTCCTTCAGATGGCCGGCCACGTCGATCTGCAGCTGCTCGGACTCGACCACGCAGGGGCCGGCGATCAGGAAGAAGGGCTGGTCCAGGCCGACATCGAAACCACAGAGCTTCATGATGGTCGTTCCTCTCAGGCCGCGGCGGGCACGGTGGCTGCCTGGTGGTGTTCCAGCGCCGCCTTGATGAAGCTGATGAACAGCGGGTGGCCGCCCCAGGGTGTCGATTTGAACTCCGGGTGGAACTGCACGCCGACAAACCAGGGGTGGACCGCGCGCGGCAGCTCGACCATTTCGGTCAGCTTCTCGCGCTGCGTGATGGCCGAGATCACCAGACCGGCCTGTTGCAGCTGGTCCAGATACTTCTCATTGGCCTCGTAGCGGTGGCGGTGGCGCTCGGTCACGACCGGGCCGTAGATCTCATGGGCCAGGGTGCCGGGCTTGACGTCCGAGCTTTGTGCACCCAGGCGCATCGTGCCGCCCAGATCGGACTTCTCGTCGCGCTTCTGTATCGTGCCGTCGGCCTCCTGCCATTCGTCGATCAAGGCAATCACCTTGTGCGGCGACTCGGGGTCGAACTCGGTCGAGTTGGCGCCTTCCAGGCCCGCCATATGGCGTGCGTATTCGATCGTCGCCACCTGCATGCCCAGGCAGATGCCCAGATAGGGAATCTTGTGCTCGCGCGCATATTGCGCGGCCAGGATCTTGCCTTCCACGCCGCGTTTGCCGAAGCCGCCGGGCACCAGGATGGCATCGAACTTGGCCAGTTGGTCGGCGCTGTCGGCCGTCAGGGTTTCCGAGTCCACATATTCGATGTTGACGCGGGCATGGTTGTGTATGCCGGCGTGGCGCAGCGCCTCGTTCAGCGATTTGTACGAGTCCGACAGATCGGTGTACTTGCCGCACATCGCGATCGTGATGTCGCTGCCGGGGTGCTCAACCTCGTGCACCAGCTTGTCCCAGCGGCTCAGATCGGCCGGCTTGGTGTTGAGCTGCAGCTTGGTGCAGATCAGCTGGTCCAGGCCCTGCTCGTGCAGCATGCGCGGCACCTGGTAGATGCTCTTGGCATCCCAGACCGAGATCACGCCGTACTCGGGCACATTGGTGAACAGCGAGATCTTCTCGCGCTCGTCGTCGGGGATGCGGCGGTCGGCGCGGCACAGCAGCGCGTCGGCCTGGATGCCGATCTCGCGCAGCTTCTGCGCCGTGTGTTGCGTCGGCTTGGTCTTCAGCTCGCCGGCGGCGGCGATCCAGGGCACATAGGTCAGGTGCACGAAGGCGGTGTTGTGCGGGCCCATCTTCAGGCTCATCTGGCGCACCGCTTCGAGGAAGGGCAGCGACTCGATGTCGCCGACCGTGCCGCCGATCTCGACGATGGCCACATCCACCGCTTCCGGTGTGCCCACGCCCGCGCCACGGCGGATGTAGTCCTGGATTTCGTTGGTCACATGGGGGATGACCTGTACGGTCTTGCCCAGATAGTCGCCGCGGCGCTCCTTCTCCAGCACCGACTTGTAGATCTGGCCGGTGGTGAAGTTGTTGCTGCGCTTCATGCGCGTGGTGATGAAGCGCTCGTAGTGGCCGAGGTCGAGGTCGGTTTCGGCACCGTCGTCGGTGACGAACACCTCGCCATGCTGAAACGGCGACATCGTGCCCGGATCGACGTTGATGTACGGATCGAGTTTGATGAGGGTGACTTTGAGGCCACGCGATTCAAGAATCGCAGCCAAAGATGCCGACGAGATGCCCTTACCCAGCGAGGACACCACACCGCCGGTGACGAAGACGAACTTGGTCATGTCGTGCAGCGTTGGAGAACGCTGTGGTGGTAAAGCGTGATTATATCGATGCGCCCGCACTCAACCGGGCACACGCTGCAAATGTTCCATCAAGTCGAGCACCAGGGCCGCGGTGTCGTCGGGCCGTTCGAACGGATACAGGTGCGTGCCTTCGAACCAGACGAAGCGTTCCTTGGCCAAGGCCTTGGCCGCTTCCAGCCCGCCCTGACGCGATTCGACCGACTGGGTGCCAGCCACAAAAGCCACCGGGCATTGCGGCGGATGGCGGCGCAGCATCGCATCCAGGTTGTGGGGCAGGGTGTTGTAGATGCGGGTCTCGACCTCGCGGGTGAAACGCAGCACGGTCTTGCCGTCCTGCTCCTCAAAGCCGTGCTCGACATAGTCGGCCAGCACCCGCGGATCCCAGCGCTTGAACACATGCTTGCTGGCGAAGTGCTGCAGCACGGCCGCGCGGTCGGGCCACTCATGGCGGCGCTGCTGGCTGATCTTGCCCGGCGACACCCGCGGCATCAGGCCGGTGGCCTTCATCACCTGCACGCTGTGCGCGCGCCAACCGCTGATGATGGGCGAGTCCAGCATCACCAAGCCCTGCACCAGATCGGGCCGCTTGCAGGCGGCCTTCAGGCTGACGAGGCCGCCCAGCGAGTGGCCGACCAGCATGATCTTCGCCTTGGCTTGCTGCGCCTGCTGCTCGACTTCCTCTATCAACTGGTCGCGCAGATGGGGCCAGTTGCTGCTGACCGGGAAGCGGGGGTCATGGCCGAAGCGGTCGATGGCATGAACGGTCCAGCCGGCGCGCTGCCAGGAGTCGAACAGCTGGCGGTAGCAGCCCCCAGGAAAGCCGTTGCCGTGGGCGAACACCAGGTGCTTGGCGCCGCTGGGGAGGGGCTTGGTCTTCATGCCGGTTTTATGCACGAGCTGCCGCCTTCAGGCGGTACAGGGCGTCCAGCGCCTCTTTGGGGCTCAGCGCGTCGGGGTCGATATCTGCCAGGGCCAGTTCCAGCGACGAAGGCCCTGCCTGCTCAGCCACCACCTCGGCCGGCGGCGCGGCGAACAGATCGATCTGTGCCTGCGATTCGCTGGCTCTTGCCTCCAACGCTTCGAGCGTTGCACGGGCCTGCCGCACCAGGCCGGCGGGCATGCCCGCTAGCCGCGCGACCTGCACGCCATAGCTGCGGCTGGCCGGCCCGGGCTGGATCTCGTGCAGGAAGACGATGCTGTCACCGCTCTCGGCCGCCGACACATGCATATTCAGCGCCCGGTCGTGCTTGACCGGGAACTCGGTCAGTTCGAAATAGTGGGTGGCGAACAGGGTGAACGCACGGTTCTTGTCGTGCAGATGGCTGGCGATCGCGCCGGCCAGGGCCAGGCCGTCGAAGGTCGAGGTGCCACGGCCGATCTCGTCCATCAGCACCAGCGACTGATCGGTCGCGCTGTGCAGGATGGCGGCGGCCTCGGTCATCTCCAGCATGAAGGTCGATTGCGCATTGGCCAGGTCGTCGGCCGCGCCGATGCGGGTGTGGATGGCGTCCATGGGCCCCAGCCGGCAGCTGCTGGCGGGCACGTAGGAGCCCATCGCGGCGAGCAGCGCCACCAGCGCCACCTGGCGCATGAAGGTGCTCTTGCCGCCCATATTCGGACCGGTGATCATCAGCAGCTTGGTGCGGGCATCGAGCCGGCAGTCATTGGCCATGAATTCGCCGGCGCCGGTTTCCTGCAGCCGCATCTCGACGACCGGGTGACGGCCGGCCTCCATCTCGATGCAGGGCTGGCTGACGAATTCCGGCCGGCACCATTGCAGCGTGGTGGCGCGCTCGGCCAGCGCGGCCAGCACATCGAGGCTGGACAAGGAACGGCCCAGCAGGCTCAGCGGCGCCAGCTGCAGCTGCAGCGCGTCCAGCACCTGTTCGAACAGCAGCTTCTCGCGAGCCAGCGCACGCTCCTGGGCCGACAGGGCCTTGTCCTCGAAGGCCTTCAGCTCGGGCGTGATGTAGCGCTCGGCGTTCTTCAGCGTCTGGCGGCGCTGGTAGTCGGTCGGCACCTTGTCCGCATGGCTTTGCGTGACTTCGATGTAGAAGCCGTGCACGCGGTTGAACTGCACGCGCAGATTCGGGATGTTGGTGCGGGCGCGCTCGCGCGTTTCCAGCGCGATCAGGAAATCATCGCAATTGCCTTGAATCGCGCGCAACTCATCGAGCTCGGCATCGAAGCCGGTGGCGATCACGCCGCCGTCGCGCAAGAGCACGGCCGGCTCCTCGGCAATCGCCTGGCGCAGCAGCTCCTCAATCTCGGTGGGTGGCATCAGCCCGGCCGACATCAACGTCAGTAGCGCGCCATTGCTGGCATAACTGGCGCGCAACTCGGGCAGCACCTGCAGCGTAGCGCGCAGCCCGGTCAGCTCGCGCGGGCGCACCTGGCGCAGTGCGATGCGGGCGGTGATGCGCTCCACATCGGACACCGAACGCAGGCAGTGGCGCAGCGGCTCGAAGCCGTTGGCGATCAGCGATTCGATGGCCTCGTGCCGGGCCAGCGCCTCGGTGCGCTCGCGCCGCGGATGCAGCAGCCAGTGGCGCAGCGTGCGGCTGCCCATGCCGGTGCGGCAGCTGTCCAGCAGCGACAGCAGAGTCGGCGATGTCTCGCCGCGCAGCGTCTGCGTCAGCTCCAGATTGCGCTGCGTGGCCGGTGGCAGGTCCAGCAGATCGCTGCTGCGCTGCACCTCCAGGCTTTGCACATGGGCCAGCGCCCGGCCCTGGGTGTGCTCGGCATAGCTCAAGAGCGCGGCGCCGGCGGCCTGGGCGGCGGTCAGGGTCTGCGCGTTGTAGCCAGCCAGGCTGGCCACGCCCAGCTGCTCGCACAGCTTGCGGTTTCCGAGGCCGGCATCGAACTGCCAGGCCGGGCGGTAGGTGGTCGGCACGCGGGCGGCGACCAGCGAAGCGGGCACTTTGTCGCGGTCCACCAGCACCTCGGCCGGCGCGAGCCGGGTCAGCCAGCCGGCCAGCTCGCGCTCCGAACACTCGCCCATGCCCAGCTGGCCCTGGGTCATGCTCAGCCAGGCCAGGCCGATGGTGCGGCCCTGGGTCGAAAGGGCCAGCAAGACCGAATCCTGCTTGTCGGCCAGCAGCTCGGTGTCGGTCACCGTGCCGGGCGTGACAACGCGCACCACCTTGCGCTCGACCGGCCCCTTGGCCGTGGCCACATCGCCGACCTGCTCGGCAATCGCCACCGGCACGCCCAGCTTGATCAGCTTGGCCAGGTACGCTTCCAGCGCGTGGACAGGCACGCCGGCCATCACCACCGGCTGGCCGGCGCTCTGGCCCCGCGTGGTCAAGGTGATATCCAGCAGCGCATTGGCCTGGCGGGCGTCGTCGAAGAAGACTTCGTAGAAATCGCCCATCCGGTAGAACAGCAGGCTGTCCGGATGGTCCGCCTTGAGCCCGAAATACTGGGCCATCATGGGCGTGTGCGCGCTGAAGTCTTGGGCAGCCTTGGTGTTCATCGAGCTTGTTCAGAAAGGGCAAAGCCCTCGGCTGAGGGCTTCTGGGGCGGCGGGAGGCCGAGCGCCCCGCAGGCTGTGAGTGTAGACGCTGATCACCTGCCTTGCCTGGCGCGCCGCCTAGGCTCGCGAGCAGAAGCACAGGGTAATCCACGACGGCGCTGGCGCGCTGAGGCAAATGCGATGTGACGCCTGGTCAAATGTTCGCCGGGCGCCGGACTCAGACTGCTTGTTTGTCGATTCCGGAGCACACACGATGTACGAATGCAGCCTGCTGATCCAGGGCCAAGCCGTCAGCGCCGAGGGCGCACGCACCTTCGAGCGCCGCAACCCGCTGGACGGCAGCGTGGCCAGCCGCGCGCCAGCCGCCAGCCCCACCGATGCGCGCGCCGCGGTCGGTGCGGCGCAAGCCGCCTTCGCCGCCTGGAGCCAGACCGGCCCCGGCGCGCGCCGCGTGTTGCTGCTGAAGGCCGCCGACGCGCTGGAGGCTCGCGCGCCGCAGTTCACCGCCGCGATGGCGGCCGAGACCGGTGCCTCGGCGATGTGGGCCGGCTTCAATGTGCATCTGGCCGCCGGCATGGTGCGTGAGGCCGCAGCGCTCACCACCCAGATCAGTGGCGAGGTGATTCCGTCCGATGTGCCCGGCCTGCTGGCCATGGGCATGCGCCAGCCGGCCGGTGTGGTGCTGGGCATCGCGCCGTGGAATGCGCCGGTGATTCTGGGCGTGCGCGCCATTGCCACGCCGCTGGCCTGCGGCAACACGGTCATCCTGAAGGGTAGCGAGCTGTGCCCGCGCACGCATCAGCTGATCATCGAGTCGTTCCAGGATGCCGGCTTCGCCGCCGGGGTGCTGAACTACCTGACCAACGATCCCGCCGACGCGGGCACCGTGGTCGAGGCCATCATTGCCAATCCGGCCGTGCGGCGTGTCAACTTCACCGGCTCGACGCGGGTGGGCAAGTTGCTTGCCGCCACCTGCGCCGCCCATCTAAAACCGGCGCTGCTGGAGCTGGGCGGCAAGGCGCCGCTGCTGGTGCTGGACGATGCCGACCTCGATGCGGCCGTGGCTGCGGCGGTCTTCGGCGCCTTTGCCAACTCGGGCCAGATCTGCATGTCCACCGAGCGGCTGATTGTGGACGCCCAGGTCGCCGACGACTTCGCCGCACGCTTCGTCCAGCGAGCCTGCTCGTTGCCCATTGGCGACCCGCGTCTGCCAGCGCCTGTGGTGCTGGGCTCGGTGGCCGGCATGGCCACGGTCGAGCACTGCAATGCGCTGATCGACGATGCGCTGGTCAAAGGCGCCCAGCTGCTGTGCGGCGGCAAGGCCGACAGCACCCTGATGGCCGCCACCGTGCTGGACCATGTGAACCCGGCCATGCGCATCTACCGCGAGGAGACCTTCGGCCCGGTCAAGTGCATCGTGCGGGTCGATGGCGTCGAGGCCGCGGTGGCCTGCGCCAATGACAACGAGTTCGGCCTGTCGGCGGCCGTGTTCGGCCGCGACATAGGCCGCGCGCTGCAGGTGGCCAAGCGCATCGAGTCGGGCATCTGTCATGTCAACGGCCCGACCGTACACGACGAGGCGCAGATGCCCTTCGGCGGCGTCAAGGGCAGCGGCTACGGCCGCTTCGGCGGCAAGGCCGGCATCGAGGCCTTCACCGAACTGCGCTGGGTGACCGTGCAGACCGGTGAGCGGCAGTACCCGTTCTAGCTGTCGGCTCCTGCCTTAGGCCAGATCGGCCTTGCGCAGGCGCACCGGCGCCTTCTTCTTGGTCTCGGCGGCGGCAACGGCCGCGGCAGCCGTCTGCTCCTCGGCCTTGGCCTCGGCGGCCGCTTCTTCTTCCTTGATCACCCGGGTGTAGGGCGCCAGCGTCTGCACCAGCTGGCCGTAGATGCGCGGATTGGCAGCCACCACCTCGCGCTGGTACAGATAGTCCGACTCGCCGGTGAAGTTGCCGACCAGGCCGCCGGCCTCGGTGATGATCAGCGAGCCCGCGGCCACGTCCCAGGGCTGCAGGCCGGTCTCGAAGAAGCCGTCGTAATAGCCGGCAGCCACGTAGCAGAGGTCGAGGGCTGCCGCGCCCGGGCGGCGCAGGCCGGCGCATTGCTGCATCACTTCCTCGAACATCTTCACATAGCGCTTGAAGTTGTCGCCCTTGCGGAAGGGGAAGCCGGTGCCTATCAGCGCCTCGGCCATGCGCACGCGCTTGGACACGCGCAGGCGCTTGTCGTTCAGATAGGCGCCGCGGCCCTTGGAGGCATAGAACAGGTCGTTGCGGGTCGGGTCATAGACGACGGCCTGCTGCACCTGGCCGCGGAAGGCCAGGGCGATGGATACGGCATACACAGGGAAGCCGTGGATGAAATTGGTGGTGCCGTCCAGCGGATCGATGATCCAGACGTATTCGCTGTCGGCCGAGCCATGCTCGCGGCCCGACTCTTCGGCCAGGATGCCGTGGCCCGGGTAGGCGGTGAGCAGCGTCTCGATGATGACGCGCTCGGCGGCCTGGTCCACCTCGGTCACGAAGTCGTTGGGAGACTTGGTGTTGACCTTCAGCAAGTCCAGATCCATGGAGGCACGGTTGATGATGGAACCTGCCGCGCGCGCTGCCTTGATGGCAACGTTGAGCATGGGATGGAGTGCGGCTTGTGTGGACATGCGTGGAACCTGCGTGCTGGGAAAGGGGACTTGGCGGAGGAAAAGAGCGGATCGCTAGCCTCAAGCTAGGGATAATGCTGATTTTACCTTGCCGGCAAAGCCCTTGAGCGTCGATTCCACACGATTCATCCTGGTTCAGACCAGCCACCCCGGCAATGTGGGCTCGGCCGCAAGGGCTATGAAGGTGATGGGCTTCGGCGATCTGGTCCTGGTCAAGCCCCGTTTTGCCGATGTGCTGAGCCAGGAAGAGACCATCGCGATGGCCAGTGGGGCGGCCGACATCCTGGCCCGGGCGCGCATCGTCGATAGCCTGGAAGAGGCCATGGACGGCGTCAGCTACCTGTGCGCCACGGCCATGACGCCGCGCGACTTCGGCCCGCTCACCCATGCACCCCGCGCGCTGTTCCCCGAGCTGGCGGCCAGCGGCCAGCGCGTTGCCTTCGTGTTCGGCTCCGAGCGCTATGGCATGAGCAACGAGGACGTCTATCGCTGCCATGCGGTGCTCAGCATCCCGACGAATCCGAGCTACGGCTCGCTGAACCTGGCCCAGGCAATACAGCTGATCTCCTACGAATGGCGCCAGGCGCTGGGCGGCTTCGAGGTCGAGGGACGCACCGCCGAGCCCAAGTTCGCATCGGCGGCGGCCGTGCAGGGGTTGCTGGAGCATTGGCAGCAGGCCCTGGTCGAGATCGATTTTCTCGACCCGGCTGCGCCCAAGAAACTGATGCCGCGACTGAATCAGCTGCTGAACCGCGCCCAACTGGCAGACGAGGAAATCCACATCTTGCGCGGTATTGCCAAGGCAGTGGTCAAGGGGCGCGGCAAGCCGGAATAAGGCAAGGGACATTTGTCTTGCCCCGCTGACTGGCAAAACCGGTTGCTACACTGCCCAGCCCACATCAGACCAGAGGAAGCCCGCCGTGTTTGCGCGCCTCAGAGAAGACATTGCCTGCATCCTCGAACGTGACCCGGCCGCGCGCTCGTCATGGGAGGTGCTGACCTGTTATCCGGGTCTGCATGCGCTGCTGATGCACCGCTGGGCCAATGCCTGCTGGCGCCATGGCTTCACCTGGTGGGGCCGCTTCATCTCGAACCTGGCGCGCTTTCTCACCGGCATCGAGATACACCCCGGTGCGACCATAGGCCGGCAGGTCTTCATCGACCACGGCATGGGCATCGTCATCGGCGAGATGGCCGAGATCGGTGACGGTTGCACGATCTACCAGGGCGTGACCCTAGGCGGCACCTCGCTGGTCAAGGGCGCCAAGCGCCACCCGACACTGGAGGCCGGCGTCATCGTCGGCGCCAATGCCTGTGTGCTGGGCGGCTTCACCGTCGGGGCCGGTGCGCGCGTCGGCTCGGGTGCGGTGGTCACCAAGCCGGTGCCGTCAGGGGCCACGGCCGTGGGCAACCCGGCGCGGATCATCGAGGCGCAGGCCGACGCGAAGCGCGAGGAGGTGGCCGCCAAGCTGGGCTTCTCGGCTTATGGCGTGACCCAGGGCGATGACCCGGTGGCCCAGGCGATGAAGGGGCTGATCGACAACGCCTCGGGCCACGAGCACCAGATTGCGCTGCTGTGGCAGGCGATCGCCCAGCTCTCGGAGGCTGGCAAGCCCGACTGTGTGCCAAAGGATGCGCAAAAGGACGAGTCCTTTGACGCTGCTCGCCTGACTCAGCTGGTCAAGTAGTGGCGTTCAGCGAGGCCTGATGGCCGATTTCGGCCTGAAGGCCTTGACCACGGCCTCGTCGGTTTCGAGGTAGGGCGCGCCAATCAGGTCCAGGCAATAGGGCACGGCGGCGAAGATGCCCGGCACCGGCGGCGTGGCTTGCGGCAGGCCTTCCAGGGTCTCGGCAATCGACTTGGGCTGGCCGGGCAGGTTGATGATCAAGGCCTGCTTGCGAATGACGGCCACCTGGCGCGACAGGATGGCCGTCGGCACGAAGTTGAGGCTGATCTGGCGCATCTGCTCGCCGAAACCGGGCATCACCTTGTCGGCCACGGCCAAGGTGGCCTCGGGCGTGACGTCACGCAGCGCCGGGCCGGTGCCGCCGGTGGTCAGCACCAGATGGCAGTGCGTCTGGTCCACCAGCTCGATCAGCGCGGCGCTGATGACGGCCTGCTCGTCCGGGATCAGCCGGGTCTCGAAGCTGATCGGATTGCGCAACGCGCGCGTCAACCAGTCGCGCAGCGCGGGCAGGCCCTTGTCTTCGTAGACGCCGGTCGAGGCACGGTCGCTGACCGAGACCAGGCCTATGCGTACCGGCTCGAACACCTCACTCATCGCCGGGCTCGTCCTGATGCGCTTCTTCGCCGGCGGCCTCGACCTGCGCCTGCTTGATCAGCTGGAACAGCTCGCGGTAGGCGCGGCCGCTGCGCTTCTCGGGCACCAGCGAGGCATCCTTGCGGGCCGAGCGCACGACGCTGCGCAGCTGCTGCGCATCGGTGGCGGGGAACTCGGCCATCCAGCGGGTCAGCGCGTCGTCGCTGGCGATCAGCTCGGCGCGCCAGCGTTCGGCCTCATGCAGCTCCAGCGCATTGCGGGCCACGCCCAGCTTCATCGCCGCCACCGCCTCGCGTATCGGCTCGGCATCGGTGTGGCGCATCAGCTTGCCGATGAACTGCATCTGGCGGCGCTTGCCCTCGTGCGAGCGGGTGCGGCGGTATTCCTGGATCGCGGCCAGCAGGGTCTCGCTGAGGTTCAGCGGTGCGATGCGGCTGTCGGGCAGGCTGACCAGGTCTTCGCCCAGGGCCTGCAACTCGTGCGAGGCCTGTTTCATCTTGGTCTTGCTGGGACGTTCGTCGTCGAACGGGTTCTCGGACGCTTGATAGGTAGGTGGGCTTTTCATGGATTCGGTCAAGCGCCGGCTTCGCGTGAAGTCGGACAGGGGGCCAGCGGGGAGGGACGGATGATACCAAGCGGGTCTATCTGCGATCCGCCTGGGTATGATGCCGGTTGATCCCATCGCTGCCCAGGCAACCATGTCACGACCCTCCAAGAAGACCCCTTCCGTTTCCTCGCGCGCCGACAGCGGCTTTGCCTGGTCTCCCGCGCAGTTCCAGCAACTGGTGGACGATGCGCTGGCCTATGCCAAGACGCTGGGGGCCTCCGACGCGGCGGCCGAAGCGTCCGAAGGCGTGGGGCTGTCGGTCTCAACCCGCAAGGGCGAGCTGGAGAACGTCGAGCGCAACCGCGACAAATCCCTGGGCGTGACCGTCTACCTGGGCCAGCGCCGCGGCAATGCCGGCACCTCGGACTTCTCGCGCAAGGCGCTGGAAGACACGGTGCGCGCGGCCTACGACATCGCCCGCTTCACCGCCGAGGACGAGATGGCCGGCCTGCCCGACGATCAAGACCTGGCCCTGGACGACAAGCTCCGCCCCGACCTCGACCTGTTCCACCCCTGGGCCATCACCGCCGAGCAGGCTGCGCAGATCGCCATGCGCTGCGAGGCCGCGGCCTTTGGCGTGGACAAGCGCATCACCAACTCCGAGGGCGCCGGCGTGTCGGCGCAGCAATCGCACTTCATCACCGGCAACTCGCGCGGCTTTCGCGGCGGCTATGCCAGCTCGCGGCATTCGCTGTCGGTGGCGCCCATCGCCGGGCGCGGCGATGGCATGCAACGTGATGCCTGGTACAGCTCGATGCGCGACGCGCAGGAACTGGCTTCGCCCGAGGCGGTGGGCCGCTACGCCGCCGAGCGCGCGCTGTCGCGCCTGAAGGCCCGCCGTGTGCCCACCGGCGAAGTGCCGGTGCTGTTCGAGTCCACCGTGGCGGCCGGCCTTCTCGGCGCCTACGTTCAGGCCACCAGCGGCGGCGCGCTGTACCGCAAGGCCACCTTTTTGGTCGACTGCGCCGGCAAGCAGGTGCTGGCCCCGCATATCGACGTGGCGGAAGACCCGCATCTGCTCAAGGGCAAGGGCAGCTCGCCGTTCGACGACGAGGGCGTGATCACCCGCGCACGCACGGTCGTCGAGGCCGGCGTGGTGCAGGGCTATTTCCTGTCCACCTACTCGGCCCGCAAGCTGGGCCTGCGCACCACCGGCCATGCCGGCGGCTCGCACAATCTGAGCCTGACCAGCCGCCTCACGGCACCGGGCGATGACCTGGAGGCGATGCTGCGCAAGCTGCACCGCGGCCTGTTCGTCACCGAGCTGATGGGCCAGGGTGTCAACTACGTGACCGGCGACTACTCGCGTGGCGCCAGTGGCTACTGGGTCGAGGATGGGCGCATCCAGTACCCGGTCGAGGAGATCACCATCGCCGGCAATCTGCCCGATATGTTCAAGCAGATCGTCGCCGTGGGCGCCGATCGCTACACCCTGGGTACCAAGACCACGGGCTCGATCCTGATCGAGAAAATGAAGCTGGCCGGAAGCTGACGACTCGCTGACGGCGAGGCGCCGCGGAACGACATTCGCACAGTATTTCGATGGCTTCGGATCGAGCCGGGCCTGTGCCCCGCCGCTCGCTGCACTATCGGTCCGCCTTCAGGGGTTTACCCGGGTAGGTGCGGGGTATCGCGATCCTAGAATCGTTTCCGCTTATCGTATTTATCCCCCAAGGAGTGTTCATGATGGAACGTCGTTCCTTTGTTCGACAAGCCGGCCTCGCCGGTGTGCTGGCCGCAGGTATTGCGCCAGCCGTGCATGCCCAGACCGCCCTACGTTGGCGTCTGGCGTCCAGCTTCCCCAAATCGCTGGACACCATTTACGGCGGCGCCGAAGTGTTTGCCAAGGCCGTCAAGGCCATGTCGGGCGGGAAGTTTGAAATCTCGGTGCACTCCGGCGGCGAACTGATGCCGCCGTTCGGCGTGGTCGATGGCGTGCAGAACGGCACGGTCGAGATGTGCCACACCGTGCCCTACTACTTCTACGGCAAGAACCCGGCGTTCGCGCTGGGCTCGGCAATTCCGTTCGGCCTCAATGCACGCCAGATGACGGCGTGGATGATGCACGGCAACGGCCGCAAGCTGATGAACGAGTTCTACGCGAACTACAACATGCTGAGCCTGGCCGGCGGCAACACCGGCACCCAGATGGGTGGCTGGTTCCGCAAGGAGATCAAGTCGGTGGCCGACTTCAAGGGCCTGAAGATGCGGCTCGGTGGCGGCCTGGTCGGCGAGGTGATGCAAAAGCTCGGCGCCGTGCCGCAAAGCATTCCTGGTGGCGAGATCTACCAGGCACTGGAGAAGGGCACGATCGACGCCGCCGAGTGGGTCGGTCCCTATGATGACCAGAAGCTGGGCTTCAACAAGGTCGCGCCGTTCTACTACTACCCCGGCTGGTGGGAGGGCGGCCCCGAGGTCGACTTCTTCATCAACCAGAAGGCCTTCGACGGCCTGTCGGCCGAGAACAAGGCCATCGTGGAAGCCGCATCGGCCGTGGCCAGCTCGGACATGCTGGCCAAGTACGACGCGCTGAACCCGAACGCGCTGAAGCAGCTGGTGGCCGCCAAGACCAAGGTGCTGCCCTTCTCGCAAGCGGTGCTGGACGCCTCGTTCAAGGCTTCGATGGAGGTGTTTGCCGCCAACGACGCCAAGAGCCCCGAGTGGAAGAAGATCTACGCCGACCTGCGCGCCTTCCAGCGTGACCAGGTGTTGTGGTTCCGCTTCGCGGAGAACCGCTTCGACTCCTTCATGGCGGCGCAGAAGCTCTGATCAGAGCCTTGGCCTCACCATGAAAAAGGGCGCCCTCGCAGGGCGCCCTTTCTATTGTTGCTGTCGCTTGTTGGCCTACTTCTTCGGCGCAGCCATCGAATCCTGCAGCGCCTTCATCGGGTCGTCCTCGGTCTTCGCCGCATCCGAGGCAGCGCCCTCGGCCTCCGATGCGCCCGCCTCCGGCGCGGCCAGCGGCGTGCTCTGATCGGGGGCCGGCATATTGGCCTCCATCTCGCGCTGCACCTTCTCCATGTCGTAGACCTCCTTCTTGTCGAGGCCGCTGGAGACGATGCCCGGGAAGATGATGATCAGCGCCACCATCACGATCTGGATCAGCACAAAGGGCACGGCGCCCCAGTAGATCTGCATCGTCGTCACCGGCGGGATCAGCTTCTTCGTCAGCTTGTCGGTGTACTCCTTGTTCGGTGCCACGCTGCGCAGATAGAACAACGCGAAACCGAAAGGCGGGTGCATGAACGAGGTCTGCATGTTCACGCCCAGCAGCACGCCGAACCAGATCAGGTCTATGCCCAGCTTCTCCGCCACCGGCGCCAGCAAGGGCACGACGATGAAGGACAGCTCGAAGAAGTCCAGGAAGAAGGCGAGGAAGAAGATCATGATGTTGACCACGATCAGGAAGCCCAGCTGGCCACCGGGCAGATTGCCCAGCAGATGCTCGACCCAGCGCGGGCCGTCCACGCCCTGAAACACCAGGCTGAACACGGTGGAGCCGACCAGGATGAAGACCACGAAGCACGACAGCTTGGTGGTCACATTCAAAGCCTGCTTGACCAGGGCAAAGCTCAGGCGGCCACGGGCCAGCGCCATGATCAGTGCACCGGTGGCGCCCATCGCGCCGCCCTCGGTCGGCGTCGCAATGCCCAGGAAGATCGTGCCCAGCACCAGGAAGATCAGCAGCAGCGGCGGGATCAGCACAAAGGTCACCCGCTCGGCCATCTTCGACAGCAGATTCAGGCGCGTGACCTTGTTGACGACGGCAATCAGGAAGGCCAGCATCACGCCGGCGCACAGCGACACGACGATGGTTTCGTCGGTGGCGACAGACTCGACCTTCTCGCCCTTCCACCAGCTCAGCACATCGGCATAGTGCTCACCGAAATAGATGGCGATGGCGGTGGAGGCGATCGTCAGCAGCAACAGCGACAGCAGGCCGCTCTTGCCATCGTCCTCGCGTATCGTGCGTGCTTCCAGCGGCAGGGCCGGCACCCACTTGGGCCGGAAGATCGCCACGCCGATGATGAACAGCGCATAAAAGCCGGTCAGCGCGAAGCCGGGTATGAAGGCGCCCTTGTACATGTCACCGACGCTGCGGCCCAGCTGGTCGGCCAGGATGATCAGCACCAGCGAGGGCGGAATGATCTGCGCCAGCGTGCCCGAGGCGGCGATCACGCCAGAAGCGATGCGCCTGTCATAGCCGTAACGCAGCATGATGGGCAGCGAGATCAGGCCCATCGAGATCACCGAGGCCGCAACGACGCCGGTGGTGGCCGCCAGCAGCGCGCCGACGAAGATCACCGCGAAGGCCAGGCCGCCGCGGATCGGTCCAAACAACTGGCCTATCGTGTCGAGCAGATCCTCGGCCATACCCGAGCGTTCGAGTATCAGCCCCATCAGGGTGAAGAACGGAATTGCCAGCAGGGTGTCGTTGCGCATGATGCCGAAAATGCGCAAGGGCAGGGCCTGCATCAGCGAGGCTGGCAGCACGCCCAGCTCGATGCCGATGAAACCGAAGAACAGGCCGCAGGCGCCGAGGCTGAACGCCACCGGGAAGCCCATCAGCAGGAACACGATCAGCCCCGCGAACATGATGGGGGCGAGGTTGGAGGTGAAGAATTCCATGCGTTCCGCTCCCTCAGGCTTTCGACTTTTCAGCCAGCTGGCGGATCGCCTCGGCCAGTTCTTCTTCGGCCGTCTTGGTCTCGGCCTTTTTGGTCGGGTCGTCGATCAGGCCCATCAGGAAAGCGATGCGCTTGATCAGCTCGCTGATCCCCTGCAGCAGCAGCAGGCCGAAGCCCAGCGGCATCAGCGCGTAGACAGGCCACAGGATCAGCCCGCCCGCATTCGATGACATCTCGTTCGAGTGGAAGCCCTGCAGAAAGAACGGTATGCCCAGGTACAGCACCGTGATGCACATAGGCAGCAGAAACACGGTGAAGCCGAACACGTCGAGCCAGGTCTGCACGCGTTTGGAGAAGCGCGACACCACCACATCGATGCGCACATGCTCGTTGTTCAGCAGGGTGTAGCCGGCCGCAAGCAGGAAGGAGGCGGCGAACAAATACCACTGCACCTCCAGAAAGGCATTCGAGCTGTAGTTGAAGGTCTTGCGCACCACCGCATTGATGGCACTGATGAGGGTGGAGGCCAAAATCAGCCAGATCACCCAGCGACCGACGAAGCGGGTCAGCCCGTCGATGAGGTTGGAAAGTTTGATCAGAGGGGTCACCCGTGTCTCCTGATTCTTGTCGGGCTGCCGTGCGCAGCCATCCACCTGCGCCAAGCGCAAGTCAGCCAGCCTGGAATGTAAGAGGCTTGGCCTGACATCCGCCTGAACTCAGGCCCAACCTAGGGGAAATCCTAGGCCGAAGCCATGGCAGCGTTGTAAAGCCGGGTCGAGCGCGCGCCGCTGCGGCAGAAGGCCAGCAGCGGCCGCGGCAGACTGTCCAGCAGCGCGCGGAACTGGGCGATCTCTTCGGGCGACTGGTAGGCACCATTGACCGGCAGATGGCGGTACTCCAGGCCGGCCGCAAGTGCCGCGGCTTCCACTTGCGCGCTGGTCGGCTGATCCGGGCCGCCCTCGAAGTCGGGCCGGTTGTTGATCACGCTCTTGAAGCCCAGGTCGGCCAGCGCCTGCATCGCACCAGCGTCCAGCTGGGGGGCAACGCAGACATCGGGCGCGATTTGATTGATCGGAAGTTGCATGCTCGGACCTTGCGTATCAGTTGCTGAGTGCCTTCTTGACGGCGGCGGAGACCAGGCCCATATCGGCCTTGCCGGCCAGCTTGGCCTTGACCTCGCCCATCACCTTGCCCATCGCGCCGGAGCCGCTGAGGCCCAGGCCGGCGACGATGGCAGCCACTTCGGCATCGATCTCGGCGGCGCTCAGGCGCTGCGGCAGATAGGCCTCCAGCACCAGCAGCTCGGCGCTTTCCTTGTCGGCCAGGTCCTGGCGGCCGGCGGCGCTGAACTGGCTGATCGAGTCCTTGCGCTGCTTGATCAGCTTGTCGACGATGGCAATCAGGGCCGCGTCATCGACGACGACCCGTTCATCGACCTCCTTTTGCTTGACCGCAGCCAGCAGCAGGCGGATAGTCGACAGGCGCGCGCTGTCCTTGGCGCGCATCGCATTCTTCATGTCTTCGGTGACTTGGTCTTTCAGGCTCATGGTGTGCTTTCAGGTGCTATGTCGAGGACGCCCAGGCAAAGAAAAAGCCCGCCACGGCGTCCCGTGCGGGCTTTATTCTGCGTGAAGCGCTGACGAATCAGTACAGCTTCTTGGGCAGCTGCATGCTGCGCACGCGCTTGAAGTGGCGCTTGACGGCGGCTGCCTTCTTGCGCTTGCGTTCAGCGGTGGGCTTTTCATAGAACTCGCGTGCGCGCAGTTCGGTCAGCAGACCCAGTTTTTCAATGGTGCGCTTGAAGCGGCGCAGTGCGACGTCGAACGGCTCGTTCTCTTTGACGCGAATCGTGGTCATGAAAAGGGAAATCCTTCAGTTGTGCGCTCGGTGTTCGCTTGACAGTATTTCTGTCTTAAAGCGGAATTTCCGGAATCCGCTTCCGAATCGACGCGCGGGGTTTGCCAGCAAAGAGCGGGATTATAGCCCTGTTTTTGCACTATTGCCAAGATGAGCCACCGAGCACAGACAGGAGCTCACTGTGCGGGCAGGGGCAGGGCACGCGCGCAGGCCGCTGCGCTGGCCCAGGCCCACTGGAAGTTGTAGCCGCCCAGCCAGCCGGTGACGTCGACCACCTCGCCAATGAAATGCAGGCCGGGCACCTTCTGGCTCTCCATGCTTTGCGAGCTCAGCTCACGGGTGTCCACCCCGCCCAGCGTGACCTCGGCCTTGCGGTAGCCCTCGGTGCCGTCGGGCTGCAGCTCCCAGGCCTGCAGGCGCCGGGCCAGGGCCTGCAGGTCCTTGTCCCTGGCCTGGGGCATGGCCAGGCTGGCGTCCAGCCGCTGCAGCTCCAGCCAGGCCTGGGCCAGGCGCTGGGGCAGATGGGCGGCCAATTCGTTGCCGAGTTGCCGGCGCGATGTGGACTTGGCCGCCAGCAGCAGCTCGGCCAGATCCTGATTCGGCGCCAGGTTTATCGTCAGAGGCTGGCCCTCGGCCCAGAAGCTCGATATCTGCAGAATCGCCGGGCCGCTGAGGCCGCGGTGGGTGAACAGCAGATCCTCGACGAAATGACCCCGCGTCTTGCCCTTGCCGGTGGCGACTTCCACCTCCAGCGACAGGCCCGCCAGATTGGAAAACGGCCCCCAGGCCGCCAGTGCGAAGGTCAGCGGCACCAAGCCAGGTCGCAGCGGCACGATGCGATGGCCGAACTGCTGGGCCAGGCGCTGGCCCCAGTCGCTGGCGCCTATCTTCGGGATGGACAGGCCGCCGGTGGCCACCACCACGCGGGCGGTCTGCACGGCGCCACGGTCGGTGTCGAGCTCGAAGCCGGCCTCGGTCTTGCGCACCGCCGCCACCCGGCAGGGCTGCCAGCGCTGCACGCCGCCCTGTTCGCACTCGCTCACCAGCATGGCAATCAGCTGCTCGGCCGATTGATCGCAGAACAGCTGGCCCTTGTGCTTTTCATGGAAGGCAATGCCGTGGCGCTGCACCAGGGCGACAAAGTCGGCTGGCGTGTAGCGGGCCAGCGCCGATCGGCAGAAGTTCGGGTTTTCGGACAGGAAGTTGGCCGGCCCGGCGTCGCGGTTGGTGAAATTCGCCCGTCCGCCGCCGGAAATGCGTATTTTTTCGGCCAGTTTGTCCGCGTGATCGATCAGCAGCACGCGCAGGCCGCGCTGGCCGGCGATACCGGCGCAAAAGAGGCCGGCCGCGCCGGCGCCCACGACGACCAGGTCAAACCGGCTCATGAGCACCAGGGGTTTGTTCGGGGCTGGGGAACTTTGGCGGGGGCGTGGCGATCTTGAGCATGGGCCGATTATCGGCCCTGCTCGACGGGCTCAGCGTCTGGCCGTGATCGACGCCGGACCCCGCCTGTCAAGCAATTGCAAAATGTCAAAAATCGGAAAAAGCATTGCATTTCGCACGCTCGAGGCCAAGTTTTGAAACTTTTCCCGAAAGCCCGTCTTTTGTGGGCGGAAACGATGCGGTGCTTGGATACCATCAAGCTGTTGCCTTCAATTTAGGGGGGAACCGTTACAGAAAGCCCTTTGGCACTTGAACTGCTGGGACGGGCGCAGGAACATAGAGCATCCCCCTGCGAGACCCATTCCAACGGCGCTGCCAAGTTGAAAATACTCAATGGACCACCTCGCAAGCCTGCGCACTGACCACCCGACGACCACGGACGAGCTGGCATCCCTGCTGGACGTCATGGGTTCGCAGAATGCAGAGGCTGTGGCCCTGATGCAGGCCTTGCTCCAGGCGGCCGGCGGTGTGTTGCTGGTCAAGGCGGTGCAAACCGGCCGCTATGTCTTCGGCAGCGAGGGCGCGTCGCAGCTGTTCGACCGCCCGCTGGAGCAATTGCTGGGAGCCAGCGATGCCGAACTGATGAGCCCCGACGAGGCCAACGCCATGCGCAAGGCTGAGCAGGCGGTGTTGGCCCAGCGCTCGCAGGTGCTCAGCGAGCACAAGCTGGAGCGTGACGGCCGCAAGCGCGAGTTCACGGTCACACGGTTGCCGCTGGGAGCGGCCCACCTGGGCGCGGTCTGGGTCAATCGTACGCAAGAACGGCTGCAGGAGGCCTTGCTCAAGCGTGCGCTCGAGCAGTTGGAGCATCAGCAGACCGCCAACGAGCAGATGCGGCGCGAGTTGCAGCTGGGCAGCGGCCGCGACGCGACCACAGGGCTGTATCTGCGCGCCCAGTTCGACGACCAGCTGCGCCGTGAGGTCGATCTGTCCACTCGTGAGCATCGCGAATTCGCGCTGGTGTTGATCGCCCTGGATCCGCCCAGTCCGGCCGCCATCGCCCTGGGAGAGAGCGCCCATTTGAGCCTGCTCGAAGGGCTGGGCCGGCTGTTGCGCAACAACACGCGTGCGATGGATGCTTCCTGCCGCGTTGGCGAAGAACAATTCGCGGTGCTGCTGTCAGGCGTGGGCCTGGCCACCGCCCACGCACGCATGGAGCAGCTGCGCCGCCAATGCGCCAGCCAGATCGTCGTGTTGCAGGGCCAGGATCTGGGCATGTCGGTATCGATGGGCGTGGCCAGCTTCCCGCACACGGCCTCCAGTCAGGAAGAGCTGATGCAAGCCAGCGAACTGGCGCTGCAAGATGCGCGGCGCCGTGGCGGCAATCACGTGGCCCTGGCGACGATACGCTTCGAGCCGGTCTGACGAGGCCGCAAAGCCGTCAGGCAAGGCCCTTGTAGAGCATGTAGGCGGCCAGCAGATACAGCAGCGCTGCAAACACGCGCTTGAGTTGCACCATGTTCAGCCCGTGGGCGGCCTTCACGCCCAGCGGCGCCATGGTGACACTGGCCAGGGCGATGAGCAGCAAGGCCGGCAGATACAGATAGCCGAAGCTGCCCGGCAGCGGATTGTCCATATTGCGGGCGCCCACCACATAGCCAACGGTATTGGCCAGAGCGATCGGGAAGCCCAGCGCCGCGCTGGTGGCCACGGCGTTGTGCATCGACACATTGCACCAGGTCATATAGGGCACCGAGATAAAGCCGCCGCCGGCGCCGACCAGCCCCGATAGAAAGCCGATGCCGCCGCCCGCGCCCAGCTGGCCCGCCATGCCTGGCATCTGCCGGCTGGGTGCCGGCTTCTTGTTCAAAAGCATCTGCGTGGCCGAGAAGCTCACGAACAGGGCAAACACCAGCGCCAGCCAATGGCCCTTGATCGCGACGAACGCGCCGGCGCCAGCGCTCAGTCCACCGAGCACAATGCCGGGCGCCAGGCCCCGCACCAGATCCCAGCGCACGGCTCCGCGCTGGTGGTGGGCACGCACGCTGGAGATCGACGTGAACAGGATGGTGGCCATCGAAGTGGCAATCGCCATCTTGAAGGCAAGGTCGTTGCCGACGCCGCGCTGCGTCAGTATCAGCGTCAGGAAGGGCACCATCAGCATGCCGCCGCCGACGCCCAGCAGGCCGGCCAGAAAGCCGGTGAACAAACCCAGGGTCAGCAATTCGATCAGCAGCGTCGGGGCTATGTTCACAAGGTGTTCAACAGGGCTAGCACCGCCTGCCACTCGTGCGCGGTGACCGGTGTGATGGACAGGCGATTACCCGGCTGCAGCACACGCAGGCCTGCCAGTGTGGGGCTGGCGCGCATCTGTTTGAGCGACAACAGCGCTGTCTTGCGCACATAGCGCACATCGACGTTGAGCCAGCGCGGCGCATCGGGCTTGGACTTGGCATCGAAATAGGGGCTGCGCGGGTCGAACTGGCTGGCGTCCGGATAGGCAAGGCCTGACACCTCGGCCAGGCCGGCGATGCCGGGCTCGGGGCAGGACGAGTGGTAGAACAGCACGCCGTCGCCGAGGCGCATCCCGTCACGCATGAAGTTGCGCGCCTGGTAGTTGCGCACGCCGATCCACGGTACGGTCTGTTGCGGCGCCTGGGCCAGGGTATCGATCGAGCACTCGTCGGGCTCGCTTTTCATCAACCAGTAGTTCATGGTCCGACGAGGGCAGGGGGGAATAAGGTGTCCACCGTGAACCACGGGCCGCATTCCTGAACCTGGGGTTCAGGTGGGCGAGGTCAGTCTGACTTCGGGTTCATCTGACGCGAGACGATCACACCAGCCAAACGATGTTCCAAGCCCCTGCTCAAAGAGCATCGGTCAAGGAAATATAAAGCCCGCGCGAACGCGGTGGACGCTTGAATTCTAAGGCGACGGATGGGCCAGACCGGAAGACCCCGCAGGAAAAAAGCCTTGAAATAGTGCTTGCATTGCCGGGCTTGCGCGCTTAACTGAGTTCAAGTTTCAGAGCAACTGCCCGTCGTGCCCCAGGGCCTCATCGACACGACGTATCAGTTCCTCCAGGTCCGGCAACGCTGGGGCAGCGGCCGAGGCCGACGTCGCTGCAGGAGCGGCAACCTCGGGCCGCTCCACCAGTTGATAGGCCAGGTTCAACGCTGCCAGCACGGCAATGCGTTCGCGGGCCTTGACGCGGCCCGCGTCGCGTATCGCGCTCATTTCCTGATCGACACTGGCGACGGCCTTCTGCAGCGCGACCTCGCCGCCCTCGGGACAGCCCAGGACATAGCCCTGGCCCATGATGGTGACTTCCATCTGCTTCATTGGCCGACCTTTCCGTCATCCACCGGTTCCACGGGCAAGCGCTCCAGCAGCGCATCGATGCGCGCACGGGCCGCTGCCAGGCGCGACTTCAGGTTGTCGCGCTCGTGGTTGACGCTGGCCAGTTCATTGCGCAGCAACTCGTTGGTGCGCTTCAACTCGTCGTGGCGCAACAGCAAGCGTTCCACCCGTTCGGTGAGGTCGTTAAGAGTTGGCATGGCGTGGTCTGGATGAGGGGTCGCAGCGTCATTCTATGTGCCCGCTGCGGGAGGAGACGTATCAGTCGCTTGTCTTGTCGGGGAAGTCGCAGCACGAGGCCACCGCGCAGCGCGTGCATTGCGGCTTGCGCGCCTGGCAGACATAGCGGCCATGCAGTATCAGCCAGTGGTGGGCATCGACCAGATAGGCCGCCGGCACGCGCTTCAGCAGGCCCTGCTCGACCTCCATCACATTCTTGCCCGGCGCCAGGCCGGTGCGGTTGGAGACGCGAAAGATATGCGTGTCCACAGCCATCGTCGGCTGGCCGAAGGCGACGTTGAGCACCACATTGGCCGTCTTGCGCCCGACGCCCGGCAAGGCCTCCAGCGCCTCGCGTGTGCCCGGCACCTTGCCACCGTGCTGCTCGACCAGGATGCGGCAGGTCGCGATCAGGTTCTTGGCCTTGGTCGGATACAGGCCTATGGTCTTGATGTAGTCGCTCAGGCCCTCGAAGCCCAGGGCCAATACCTTGGC
This sequence comes from uncultured Roseateles sp., assembly GCF_963422335.1. NCBI lineage: Bacteria > Pseudomonadati > Pseudomonadota > Betaproteobacteria > Burkholderiales > Sphaerotilaceae > Roseateles > uncultured Roseateles sp. Next base: position 4,228,698 of record NZ_OY729424.1, on the reverse strand, counting down.
CGGGGTGTTGGCGGCCGGAAACAGCCGCCGCGTGGCCTTGTTGACGCCGACATCGGTGGCCTGGGCCGACAGCAGCACCGCGGCCAGCAGCTCGAACACATTGGTGTACTCCAGCTCGGTCTGCGGGCTGGGATTGACCCGCTTCAGCGTTTCGAAGAATGTCTGTATCTGGGCAGGGTTCATCGGCAACAGCCAGGTTGGGGGAAGGGAAGTTCGGGAAATGAGGAGTATCAAGTTCCGGCGCGACAAGTTCGCATTTTCGTCACTCGGACGCGGCATGATCGTGCCATGAACGTCCCGACTACTGCCGGCGCCCGTGGCGACGGCCTGAACAGAGGGTGGATCGCGGTGCTGGTGCTGTGCCTGGTGGTCCGGCTGCTGACGCTGCCGACGATACCGCTGACCGACCACACCGAAGCCCGCTATGCCGAGATTGCCCGGCTGATGCTGACCCTGAGCGACTGGGTCAACCCCCACATCACGCCCGACGAGGTGTTCTGGGCCAAGCCGCCGCTGTCGACCTGGGGGCAGGCGCTGAGCATGGCGCTGCTGGGCGTCAACGAATGGGCGGCCCGCCTGCCTGCCTGGCTGTGGAGTCTGTCCAGCCTGGCCGCGCTGGCCTGGATGCTGCGCCGCAGCCTTGAGGCCAGGGAGCGGCTGGTGGCGCTGGTGCTGCTGAGCCTGTGCCCGCTGTTCTTCGTCAGCGCCGGTGCGGTGATGACCGATGCCACGCTGGGTGCGACCGTGTTGTGGGTGCAGGCGGCCTGGTGGCGGGCCAGCCGGCCCGGCGAACGCAGCACCGGGCCGGGCCGCGTGCTGGCTGTTGCCCTCGCCCTGGCCTTGCTGACCAAGGGGCCTGCGGCGGCGGTGCTGGCCCTGCTGCCGGTGCTTGCCCATGCGGCGTGGCGTGGGCATGGCGCTGCGCTGAGGCGTGTCTTGCGCGATCCCTGGGCATGGCTGCTGGTGCTGGGCTTGGCGGTGCCCTGGTATGTCGTGGCCGAGTGGCGCTCGCCGGGATTTTTGAGCTACTTCCTGCTCGGCGAGCACGTGATGCGCTTCATCGACCCAGGCTGGAAGGGCGACCGCTACGGCTTCGCCCACGAACAGGCGCTGGGGATGGTGTGGCTGTTTGCCCTGCTGGCGGCCTTGCCGGCCGTGCTGGCGGCTGCGGTGGCCGGGTTGTCGCTGTGGCGCCGGCAGGGTCTGCGGGCCCTGCCTGAGCGGGTACGCCGCGTGCTGGGCGATGACCTTGCGGCCTACGCCCTGTGTGTGGCGCTGGCGCCCCTGCTGCTGTTCAGTGCCTCGCGCAACCTGATCTGGACCTATGCCATGACCGCCTTGCCCGGCCTGGTGCTGCTGGGCATCGGCCTGCCCGACCTGCGGCGGCGCACCTGGGCCTGGGGCAGCGCGGTGGTGGTGGTGGTCTATGCCCTGCTGTTCAGCATCTGGCTGCCCAGGGCCGGCGAGGCCCATTCGGACCGGGCGCTGTGGCAGGCCTATGCCAGGGACTGCGGGGCCCGGGCCTGCAGCTTGCACTATGACGACAAGCCGCCGTACTCGGCCTATTTCTATTCGGCGGGCGCGCTGTATCTGGCGCAGGCGGACGCTCCGGGCAGCCAGCGCTATGCGGTGCGTTCGCATGGGCAGGCGGGTGGCGATCCCCGGCAGGCCTTGGCTTGCAATCTGGAGCATTGCCTGTTTCGAGATAATCCCGTCCAGCCATGAGTGAGACCTGTCCGACGATCTCGACCCCGCCGCCGCCGCTTCGCAGCGCAGGCATAGCGCTGCTGTCGGTGGTGCTGCCGGCGTTCAACGAGGCGGGCAGCCTGGCCTTGTTGCTGCCCCGCCTGCAGCAGGCGCTGGGCGCCCAGGCCAGAGCACTGGAGCTGGTGGTGGTGGACGACGGCAGCTCCGACGACACCGCCCTGGTGGTGCACTCGGCCATCGCCAAGGGGCTGCCGGTGCGACTGGTGCGCCTGTCACGCAATTTCGGCAAGGAGGCCGCCCTGTCCGCCGGGCTGGATGTGGCCGATGGCGACGTTGTCGTCTGCATGGACGCCGATGGCCAGCATCCGCTGGAGACGGTGCTGGAAATGATCGCGCTGTGGCGCACCGGGCGCGATGTGGTCTACGGCGTGCAAACCGACCGGCTCAATTCGCAGTCGGCCACGCGGCGGGGATTCACGCGCATTTTCTACTGGCTGATGCATATCGGCACACGGGTGGAGATTCCCGCTAACGCAGGAGACTTCCGCCTGCTCGATCGCTGCGTCGTACTGGCGCTGCGGCGGCTGCCCGAACGTGCCCGCTACATGAAAGGCTTGTTCGCCTGGGTCGGCTTCGACGCCATCGGTGTGCCCTACGTGCCGGAGAACCGCCTGCATGGCGTCAGCCACTACAAGTACCGCCGCCTGTTCTCGCTGGCGATGACGGCAATGACGGCTTTCACCCAGGTGCCGCTGCGCATGGTCACGGCGCTCGGCGTGCTGGTCTCCATCCTTGCGGTGCTGTTCGGCCTGTGGGTGATTTTCGAGACGACGGTGATCGGGGTGTCCGTCTCTGGCTATGCGACGGTGGTGACTTCGATCGTGTTTCTGGCCGGCGTGCAGCTGATGTGCCTGGGCATCATCGGCGAGTACCTGGGGCGCGTGTTTGACGAGGTCAAGCAACGGCCGCTCTACCTGACCCGCGAGATCACCCCGCCGCTGCCGCGTCCTGCCGCCGAGCAGGACCGTGGCGCCACCTGATGCCGCTGCTGTGGTTCGGCCTGATGGGCGCCGCCGCGGCGCTGGTCCATCTGGGCCTGGTCTGGTGCCTGGTGGCCCGTGGGGGCCTAGCACCGCTGCTGGCCAATGGGGCGGGCTTCTGTGCGGCCTTCGTGGTCAGTTTCATCGGCCACCACCGGCGCAGTTTTGCCGCACAGCATGTGCCCTGGCGCCAGGCGCTGCCGCGCTTTCTGCTGGTGGCCCTGCTGGGCTTCGCGGCCAATGAGGCGCTGTACGCGCTGCTCTTGCGCTCGGGGCTGGACTACCGTCTGGCCCTGTTCCTGGTGCTGGGCCTGGTCGCCGGCATGACCTGGCTGCTGAGCCGCCACTGGGCTTTCAGGCGCAGCGCTGCTGCCCCGGGCGAGGAGCGCCGATGAGCCGGCGCATCATCATCTGTGCCGACGACTACGGCTTTGACGAGGGCATCAGCCAGGGCATTCTCGACTGTGTGGACGCGGGCCGGGTCAGCGCCGCCGGCTGCATGAGCCTGGCCCCCGGATGGCCGTCCCTGGCGCAGGCGCTGGCCACACGCCGCCAGCAGGCGGACTTCGGCTTGCATCTGGATCTGAACGAGTTTGCACCCTATGCGCAGCGCAGCCTGACGGGCTGGATCGCTGCGGCCTATGGCGGCCAGATCAGCGATGCACTGGCGCGCCGATGGGTGGATTCGCAGCTGGACGCCTTCGAGCAGGCCGCAGGGTTTGCGCCGCAGTTTGTTGATGGCCATCAGCATGTGCACCAGTTGCCGGTGCTGCGCCGCGCCGTGCTGGAGGCGGTGACCCGGCGCTACGGCCGCTCCTGCGCGCTGCGCGACTGCCGGCCGCGGCGCTGGCGAGGTGCCAAGGCGGCGGTGATCGGCTGGCTGGGTGCGGGCTCGCTGGCGCGCATGGCCGGCGCCGCAGGCCTGGTGCAGAACCGCGACTTTGCGGGCGTGTACGACTTTTCGGCTGCGCAGCCCTATGGCGACCGCGTGCGGCAGTGGCTGGACTCGCTGGCCGATGGCGGCTTGCTGATGACACACCCGGCGCGTGCGTCAAGTGGCGGTGAGCATCCCGATGCCATCCGCGCCGCGCGGCTGCGCGAGCACGCCTGGTGGCTGTCACCCGAAGCCGGCGCCTTGCTGCAGGCTGGCTCGGTCCGCCTGGTGCGATTCGGCGCCTTGACCGGCTAGCTCGAACCGCCGCGTTGCGCCCGGGCGCGGGCAATGGCGGCCTGGATCACGGCGCGCTTCTTGTCCAGCTCCGCCGGCTCGGTCAGGCGCGACGCGGCCGCCACGTCGGCCAGCTTGGCCTCGGCCTTGGCCAGCAGGCGCTCGGCATTGTCGGTCTTCGCGCGCGCCAGGCGCTGCTGGCGGAACTCGTAGCGATGCTGCGCCTGCGTCGCCTGTTCGGCGCCCCAGGCCTGCCAGCCGCTCAGCCCCGCTGTGACCGGCTGCAGCGAGATGCAATCGACCGGGCAGGCCGGTATGCACAGCTCGCACCCGGTGCACTGCTCATCAACGATGACATGCATCTGCTTGGCCGCGCCGACGATGCAGTCCACCGGGCAGGCCTTGATGCACAGCGTGCAGCCTATGCACCAGGCTTCGTCGATGAGGGCCAGTTGGCGCGGGCCTTCGAGGCCATTGGCCGGGTTCAGCGGCAGCGCGGGACGGCCGGTGAGGGCGGCCAGCCGCTGCACGCCTTCATTCCCGCCCGGCGGGCACTGGTTGATCTGGGCCTCGCCGGCGGCCACGGCCTCGGCATAGGCCTGGCAATCGATATAGCCGCAGCGCGTGCACTGGGTCTGCGGCAGGACCTGATTGATGGTCTCGGCCAGCCGCAATTGCTCCGGTGTCAGCGCTGCCCCGGTCATCAGGCTTTCGGCTGGGCGCTGCGACGTGCCTTCTTCGGCGCGGCGGCAGTCGGCTTGGCGGCTGCCTTGCTGACCACGGCGGCGGCTTCCTCGCCAGCACGTGCCGATTCCTCATAGCGCTGGATGAAATCGCGCACATGGGGATAGACCTTCTCGCGCCAGCGGCGGCCCGAGAAGATGCCGTAGTGGCCGGCGCCTTCGGCGTCGTAGTGGAACTGGTGCTCGGTGGCAATGCCCGAGCACAGGCCGTGGGCAGCGCGGGTCTGGCCGGCACCGGAGATATCGTCCAGCTCACCTTCGACGGTCAGCAGCGCAGTGCCGGTGATGTCCTGCGGGCGCACCAGCTGACCCTTGACCTCCCAGGTGCCGTTGACCAGGGCGAAGTCCTGAAACACCGTCTTGATCGTGTCGAGGTAGTACTCGGCCGGCATGTCCAGCACGGCGTTGTACTCGTCGTAGAACTCGCGGTGTGAGTCGACGCTGTCATCGTCGCCACGCACCAGATCCAGGAAATAGTCGTAGTGCGAGCTCAGATGGCGGTCCGGATTCATTGCCACAAAGCCGGTGTGCTGCAGGAAGCCGGGGTAGACGCGACGGCCGGCGCCCGGGAAGTTGGTCGGCACGCGGTAGATGACGTTGTTCTCGAACCAGCTGAAGCTGCGGTTCATCGCCAGATTGTTGACGGCGGTGGGGCTCTTGCGGGCGTCGATCGGGCCGCCCATCATCGTCATCGTGCGCGGCGTGGTCTCGCCGTTGGAGGCCATCAGCGAGATCGCGGCCAGCACCGGCACCGTGGGCTGGCAGACCGAGATCACATGGGCATCGCTGCCGACATGGCGAATGAAGTCCTGCACATAGGCGATGTAGTCGTCGAGATGGAAGGCGCCGGCCTCGGCGGGCACCATGCGAGCGTCGGTCCAGTCGGTGATGAAGACCTTGTGGTCGCGCAGCAGTGCGCGCACGGTGTCGCGCAGCAGCGTCGAGTGGTGGCCGGACAGCGGCGCCACGACCAGCACGGTGGGTTGATCCTTCATGCGGGCTAGCACGTTCAGGTCGTCGGTGAAGCGCTTGAAGCGCAGCAGGCGGCAGAAGGGTTTGGTCAGCGCGATGCGCTCCTGCACCGCGACCTCGACGTCGTCGACGCTGATGGATTTGATATTGAATTCGGGCTTCTCGTAGTCCTTGGCCAGGCGGTGGGCCAGATCGCAGCCGGCCGAGATGCGCTGGGCCAGCGGCGTGTGCGAGAACGGCGACAGCGGATGGTCGTAGAGCTTGGCCGTAGCGGCCGCGAACTCCGAGAACGGGCTCATCAATGCGCGTTGGGTTTCATAGAGCTGGTACAGCATGGTGAGTCCCTTATGGCAATGTGTTGCCAGATGGCTGGCAAACGACGGTCCTGACACTCGGCACGGGCATGAGCCATATTTGTGCGTTGCACCATTCTAGGAACTTGGAGGCTTGACAACGCTTACACAAGCCTAGCAATAACCCCCAAATTGCCCAATCCGGCACTGATTCGAGTCGCTGTTCGCCCAAACAGCAGCTTTTCGCTCGGCGCGCAGCCTCAGGCCGGCATCACCTTGGCCATTGCCTGTGCCACTGCGCCGATGTTCTGCAGATTCAACGCCGCCACGCAAATGCGGCCCGAATCGACGCCATAGATGCCGAATTCGCCGCGCAGGCGCTGCATCTGCGCCTGGTTCAGGCCCGAGTAGCTGAACATGCCCTGCTGTCGCGTCACGAAGCTCATGTCCTGCGTAACCCCGGCGGCCTTGAGCTGCTCGACCAGGGCAACGCGCATCTCGCGGATGCGCACACGCATGCCGGCCAGCTCCTGCTCCCACTGGGCGCGCAGCTCGGGCGTGGTCAACACCGTGGCCACGACCTGGGCGCCATGGGTGGGCGGGTTCGAGTAATTGGTGCGGATGGCAATCTTCAGCTGGCTCAGCACGCGGGCGGTCTCGTCCCTGTTCTCGCAGACCACGCTCAGCGCGCCAACGCGCTCGCCGTACAGCGAAAAGCTCTTCGAGAACGAGGTGGCGACGAAGAAGGACAGGCCGGCGTCAAGGAATTGATGGACCACGGCGCCGTCTTCCTTGATGCCTTGACCGAAGCCCTGGTAGGCCATGTCCAGGAAGGGCACCAGGCCGCGGGCCTTGACGGTGGCGACCACGGCATCCCACTGCGCGGGTGTCAGGTCATAGCCGGTCGGGTTGTGGCAGCAGGCGTGCAGCACCACGACGGTGCCGGCCTCGGCGGCATTCAGCGCGTCCAGCATCGCCTGGACCTTGATGCCACGGGCCTCGGCGTCGTAATAGGGGTAGTTCTCGACGGTGAAGCCGGCATTGGTGAACAGCGCGCGGTGGTTCTCCCAGCTCGGGTCGGAGATCAGCACCTTGGCCTTGGGGTTCAGCGTCTGCAGGAAATCGGCACCCACCTTGAGGCCGCCGGTGCCACCGACGGCCTGCACGGTGGCCACACGGCCGGCGGCCAGCACTGGATGGTCGGCACCAAACACAAGGCCCTGCACGGCCTTGTCATAGGCGGCGATGCCGTCGATGGGCAGATAGCCGCGCGGCTTGGCGGCTTGCTGCATCTGGCGCTCGGCCTCGGCCACGCATTTCAGCAGCGGCAGCTTGCCGTTCTCGTCGAAATAGACGCCCACGCCCAGATTCACCTTGTTCGGGTTGGGGTCGGCATTGAATTGTTCGTTCAGGCCCAGGATGGGGTCACGGGGAGCGAGTTCGACGGCGGCAAACAAGGACATGGGGAGGGCTCGGCGGATGGTGATGGGAGGAGGGCGCCGCCATGAGTTACGCTGGCGGGCTGCACAGAATTCTACGGGTTCCCCCGGAGTCGCCATGCTTGATGAAGATGTAGTAGCCCCAGCGCCTGCCGTCGAGGGCGAGTTTGTGTCCTTCCCCGATTCGCCGTTTGAGCTGTTCCAGCCCTACCAGCCGGCGGGCGATCAGCCTGCGGCGATCCAGCAACTGGTCGAAGGCGTTCATGACGGCCTGAGCTTCCAGACCCTGCTGGGCGTGACCGGCTCGGGCAAGACCTTCACGATGGCCAATGTGATCGCCCGCCTGGGCCGGCCGGCGATCGTGTTCGCGCCGAACAAGACCCTGGCCGCCCAGCTGTACAGCGAGTTCCGCGAGTTCTTCCCGAAGAATGCGGTCGAATACTTCGTCAGCTACTACGACTACTACCAGCCCGAGGCCTATGTGCCGCAGCGCGACCTGTTCATCGAGAAGGACAGCGCGATCAACGAGCACATCGAGCAGATGCGCCTGAGCTGCACCAAGAGCCTGCTGGAGCGGCGCGACGTGGTGATCGTGGCCTCGGTCAGCGCGATCTACGGTATCGGCAACCCAGCGGACTATCACCAGATGGTGATGACACTGCGCGTCGGCGACAAGATGGGGCAGCGCGATGTGATCGCCCAGCTGATACGTATGCAGTACACGCGCAACGAGACCGAGTTTTCGCGCGGCGCCTTCCGCGTGCGCGGCGACACCATCGATGTGTTCCCGGCCGAGCATTCCGAGCTGGCGATACGCATCGAGCTGTTCGACGACGAGATCGAGGCGCTGCAGCTGTTCGATCCGCTGACCGGCAAGATACGCCAGAAGATCCCGCGCTTCACCGTCTATCCCAGCAGCCACTACGTCACCCCACGCGAGCGCGTGCTGGCGGCGATGGACGGCATCAAGCAGGAGTTGCGCGACCGCTCGGCCCAGTTTGTCAGCGAAGGCAAGCTGGTCGAGGCCCAGCGCATCGAGCAGCGCACCCGCTTCGACCTGGAGATGCTGCAGGAGGTGGGTCACTGCAAGGGCATCGAGAACTACACGCGGCATCTGTCGGGTGCCAACCCGGGCGACCCGCCGCCCACCTTGGTGGACTATCTGCCGCCCGACGCCATCATGCTGCTGGACGAAAGCCATGTGCTGATCGGCCAGTTCGGCGGCATGTACAACGGCGACAAGGCGCGCAAGACCACGCTGGTCGAATACGGCTTCCGACTGCCCAGCGCGCTGGACAACCGGCCGCTGAAGTTCGAGGAGTTCGAGCGCAAGATGCGCCAGGCCATCTTCGTCTCGGCCACGCCAGGCAATTACGAGAAGGACAACACCGGCCAGGTGGTGGAGCAGGTGGTGCGGCCCACCGGCCTGGTGGACCCGCTGGTCGAGGTGCGCCCGGCGACTCATCAGGTGGACGACGTGCTGCAGGAGATACGGCTGCGCGTCGAGGTCAACGAGCGCGTGCTGATCACCACCTTGACCAAGCGCATGGCCGAGCAGCTGACCGACTACCTCAGCGACAACGGCGTCAAGGTGCGCTATCTGCACTCGGATGTGGATACGGTGGAGCGGGTCGAGATCCTGCGCGACCTGCGCCTGGGCCTGTTCGATGTGCTGGTGGGCATCAACCTGCTGCGCGAGGGCCTGGACATTCCCGAGGTCTCGCTGGTGGCCATCCTGGACGCGGACAAGGAAGGTTTCCTGCGCGCCGAGCGCTCGCTGGTGCAGACCATAGGCCGGGCGGCCCGCAATCTGAACGGCAAGGCGATTCTCTACGGCGACCGCATCACCAACTCGATGCGGCTGGCCATAGACGAAACCGAGCGCCGCCGCACCAAGCAGATCGCGTTCAACACGCTGCACGGCATCACGCCGCGCAGCATCAAGAAGTCGGTGCGCGACATGATCGATGGCGTCTATTCCGAGAAGTCGGGCCGGGACGACCAGAAACTGCTGGCCGCCCACGGGGGCGAACTGGAGGAGTTGTCGGAAAAGGACCTCAGCAAGCGCATCACTCTGCTGGAAAAGCAGATGCTGGAGCACGCCCGCAATCTGGAGTTCGAGAAGGCGGCCCGCGTGCGCGACCAGTTGGCGCAGCTGCGCGAGCGCGCCTTTGGTGGCAGTTCGCACGACAACATCGTGCCGATTTCGACCGCACGCCCCGGCCGCTGACGCCCGGTGGACAGGGCCTAAAGACCCCACGGGGCTAATGCCGACTAAATTAGTCGGACTCTGCTATAATTGACTTAATCGCTCGGACATTGCTGCGGGTTAACCCGTGTACTCCAAGAGCCCTGGCGAGGGAGTTTAGATCCGGGTCCACCCGTAGGTGTTGACCCAGAGGCCCACAAGGCCAAAGGAGTTTTGTATGCGTCTCACCACCAAAGGTCGGTTTGCGGTCACCGCGATGATTGATTTGGCGCTGCGCGAGAACAATGGCCCGGTCGCTCTGGCGGCCATCAGCCAACGCCAGCAGATTTCTCTGTCCTATCTGGAGCAGCTGTTCGGCAAGCTGCGCCGCCACGAGCTGGTGGAAAGCACGCGTGGCCCGGGCGGCGGCTATTCGCTGGGCCGCAAGTCCAGCGAGATCACGGTGGCCGACATCATCGTCGCCGTCGATGAGCCAATCGACGCCACCGGCTGCGGTGGCAAAGAGAACTGCATGGGCGAAGACACCGGCCGCTGCATCACGCACGAGCTGTGGACCAGCCTGAACGCCAAGATGATCGAGTATCTGGACTCCGTCTCGCTGAAGAAGCTGGTGGATGACCAACTCTCCAAGGGCGTGACGATAGAAGAGTCGCCGATCAAGCGCGCCATCTCCTCGCAGCCCGTGCTCAAGCCGATCCGCATCACCGCGCCGAACTCGGTGTTCGCGCTGGGCAATGCCTTCACCAAGTAATCAAGCAACGTTTCCCAAGAAGTTTTCATCGCATGGACATGACCCCTCATTTCCCGATCTACATGGACTACGGCGCGACCACGCCGGTGGATCCCCGCGTCGTCAGCGTCATGGTGCCCTGGCTGAACGAGCATTTCGGCAACCCCGCCTCCCGCAGCCATGCCTGGGGCTGGGAAGCGGAAGCGGCGGTCGAGAAGGCCCGCGAAGAAGTCGCCGCGCTGATCCATGCCGACCCGCGCGAGATCGTCTGGACCTCCGGCGCCACCGAGTCGATCAATCTGGCCATCAAGGGCGCGGCGCAGTTCTACAAGACGCGCGGCAAGCACATCATCACCCTGAAAACCGAGCACAAGGCGGTGCTGGACACCTGCCGCGAGCTGGAGCGTCAGGGCTTCGATGTCACCTATCTCGATGTGGAAGCCAACGGCCTGCTCGATCTGGACAAGTTCAAGGCCGCGCTGCGACCCGACACCATCCTGGTCTCGGTGCTGTTCGTCAATAACGAGATCGGCGTGATCCAGGACATCACGGCCATTGGCAATATTTGCCGCGAGAAAGGCGTCATCTTCCACGTCGATGCGGCCCAGGCCACCGGCAAGGTCGCGATCGACGTGACGCAGCTGCCGGTCGATCTGATGAGCCTGGCCTCGCACAAGACCTACGGCCCCAAGGGCATTGGCGCGCTGTTCGTGCGCCGCAAGCCCCGTGTGCGCCTGGAAGCCCAGATGCACGGTGGCGGCCATGAGCGCGGCATGCGCTCGGGGACGCTGGCCACACACCAGATCGTCGGCATGGGCGAGGCTTATCGCATCGCCAAGCTGGAAATGGGTACCGAGATCGAGCGCATCCGCATGCTGCACCAGCGTCTGCTGGACGGCCTGAGCGGCATCGAGCAGGTGTTCGTCAATGGCGATCTCGAGCGTCGTGTGCCGCACAACCTGAACATCTCGTTCAACTATGTGGAAGGCGAGTCGCTGATCATGGGCGTGAAGGGCATTGCCGTCTCGTCCGGCTCGGCCTGCACCTCGGCCAGCCTGGAACCCAGCTATGTGCTGCGTGCCCTCGGCCGCAGCGACGAGTTGGCGCATTCGTCCCTGCGCATGACGATAGGCCGCTTCACCACGGTCGAAGAGATCGACTACGCCGTCAGCACCTTGAAAGACCGTGTCGCCAAGCTGCGCGAGCTCTCGCCGCTGTGGGATATGTACAAGGACGGCATCGATATCAGCACCATCCAGTGGGCCGCCCACTGAGCGCGCCCAGGACACAGGAGAAACATCATGGCATACAGCGAAAAAGTCGTTGATCACTACGAAAACCCCCGCAACGTCGGCAACTTCGAAAAGGGTGACGACACGGTCGGCACCGGCATGGTCGGCGCACCAGCCTGCGGCGATGTGATGAAGCTGCAGATCAAGGTCAATCCGGCCACCGGCCTGATCGAGGACGCCAAGTTCAAGACCTATGGCTGCGGCTCGGCGATTGCCTCGAGCTCGCTGGTCACCGAATGGGTCAAGGGCAAGACGCTGGACCAGGCGCTGGAGATCAAGAACACCCTGATCGCCGAAGAGCTGGCCCTGCCGCCGGTGAAGATCCACTGCTCCATCCTGGCCGAAGACGCCATCAAGGCGGCGGTGGATGACTACCGCGCCAAGCATGCGCACTGAGCGGGGCCTTCAGCCATGGCAGTGACTTTGACCGAAGCGGCGGCCCGTCATGTGTCGCGCTACATCACCAAGCGCGGCAAGGGCGTGGGCGTGCGCCTGGGCGTCAAGACCACCGGCTGCTCCGGCCTGGCCTACAAGCTGGAATATGCCGATGACGTGGCGCCCGAGGATGTGATCTTCGAAGGCCATGGCGTCAAGGTGCTGATAGACCCGAAGAGCCTGCCCTATCTGGACGGCACCGAGCTGGACTTCGTGCGCGAGGGCTTGAACGAAGGCTTCAAGTTCTACAACCCGCGCGAGAAAGACCGCTGCGGCTGCGGCGAATCGTTCCGCGTGTAAAGTCTTGCCTCGCTGATCAAAGGCGCGGCTGTTGGCCGCGCCTTTTTCTTGGCTACTTTGGCTTCGACGCAAAGCTGGATATGAAACTCGACGACGACGACTTTGCCCTGTTCGACCTGCCGCGCAGCTTCGCGCAGGACCGGGCGAACATCGACCAGCGCTGGAAGGCGCTGCAGTCCGAGGTTCATCCCGACCGTTTTGCAGCCGAGGGGGCCGCGTCACAGCGCCTGGCCATGCAGTGGGCGGTGCGCGTCAACGAGGCGCATCGCCGCCTGCGCGATCCCTTGGCCCGTGCCGCCTATCTGTGCGAGCTGCTGGGCTCGCCCATCAATGCCGAGAACAACACCGCCATGCCCGCCAGCTTCCTGATGGAGCAGATGGAATGGCGCGAGGCGCTGGATGAGGCCTCTGGTGCGGCCGAGGTCGAGGCGCTGGACGACGAGGTGCTGAAACGCGAGCGCGCCTTGCACGAGCACATCGGCCAGCTGCTGGATGAACGGGGCGATGCCCCCGCGGCTTCGGCCGAGGTGCGCGCGCTGATGTTCATCACCCGCTTCCGCGAAGACATCAACCGGCGCTTGGAACAGTTGGAATCCTGAGAGATTTATGGCCCTGCTACAGATATCCGAACCCGGGCAGTCGCCCGATCCGCACCAGCGGCGCTATGCCGTCGGCATCGACCTGGGCACGACCCATTCGTTGGTCGCGGCGATGCGCAACGGCGTGGCCGAATGCCTGCCCGACGCCGCCGGCCGGGTGATACTGCCCTCGGCCGTACGCTACCTCGGCGAGGGCCGCCGCCAGATTGGCCAGGAGGCCCTGGACCAGCAGGCGCTGGACCCCGAGAACACCATTGTCTCGGTCAAACGCTTCATGGGCCGCGCGCTGCGCGATATCGCCGAGCGCAAGCAGCTGCCCTACCACTTCGAGGACAGCGAAGGCATGCTGGGCCTGCACACGCGGGACGGCCTGAAATCACCGGTCGAGGTCTCGGCCGAGATCCTGGCGACGCTGCGTTTCCGCGCCGAAGACACCTTCGATGACGACCTGTTCGGTGCCGTCATCACCGTGCCGGCCTATTTCGACGACGCCCAACGCCAGGCGACCAAGGACGCGGCCAAGCTGGCCGGCCTGAACGTGCTGCGCCTGATCAACGAACCGACGGCAGCGGCGATCGCCTACGGCCTGGACAACGCCAGCGAAGGCCTTTACGCCGTCTATGACCTCGGTGGCGGCACTTTCGACATCTCGCTGCTGCGCCTGAGCCGTGGCGTGTTCGAGGTCGTGGCCACCGGCGGTGATTCGGCCCTGGGCGGCGATGACTTCGACCGCGCGCTGGCCGACTGGGCCCTGGCCCAGGCCGGCCGCAGCATCAGCAGCGCGCACGACAAGCGGGCGGTGCTGGTGGCGGCGCGGGCGGCCAAGGAGGCCTTGTCGAATCAGGCCAGCGTCTGGCTGCGCAGCCCGCTGGATGAGGGAGAACTCGCCGTCGAGCTGACCCGCGAGCAGTTCGAGGCGCTGGCCAAGCCGCTGGTCGATCGCACCCTGTCGGCCGTCAAGCGCGTGCTGCGTGACGCCAAGCTGAAGGTCGGCGAAGTGCAGGGCACGGTGATGGTCGGCGGCTCGACCCGCATGCCCTGTGTGCAGGCGGCCGTGGGTGGCCTGTTCGGCCAGACGCCGCTGACCAATCTGAACCCCGACGAGGTGGTGGCGCTGGGCGCCGCCATCCAGGCCAACCAGCTGGCCGGCAATGCGGCCAATGGCGACATCCTGCTGCTGGACGTGATTCCGCTGTCGCTGGGGCTGGAGACCATGGGCGGCCTGGTCGAGCGCATCATCGAGCGCAATGCGACGATTCCGGTCGCCAAGGCGCAGGACTTCACCACCTTCAAGGACGGCCAGACGGCGATGGCCCTGCATGTGGTGCAGGGCGAGCGCGAGCTGGTGGCCGATTGCCGGTCCCTGGCCCGCTTCGAGCTGCGCGGCATTCCGCCCATGGTGGCTGGTGCGGCGCGGATACGCGTGACCTTCCAGGTCGATGCCGACGGTCTGCTGAGCGTGTTCGCCAAGGAGACCGTGTCCGGCGTCGAGGCCAAGATCGTCGTCAAGCCGAGCTACGGCCTGTCGGATGACCAGATTGCAACGATGCTGCGCGACAGCTTCGCCACTGCCGAGACCGATATGAAGGCCCGCGCGCTGCGCGAGTCACAGGTCGAGGCCGAGCGCATGCGCCTGGCCACCCGCTCGGCGCTGGAGGCCGACGGTGACCTGCTCGCGCCCGACGAGTTGGAAGCAATCGAGGCCTTGCTGACGGCGCTGAGTCAGGTCGAGGCGGGCGACGACAACGCCGCCATCGATACCGCCGTCGAGGCGCTGGCCAAGGGCACCGAGGCCTTTGCCGCCGAGCGGATGAACCGTGGCATACGCCAGGCCCTGACCGGCCGCAACGTCGAACAAATCTGAAGGTAACCTCATGCCCATCATCAAGATCCTGCCGCACAGCGAGTACTGCCCCGACGGCGCCAGCATCAAGGCCGACGGCGGCACCAGCATCTGCGAAGCGCTGCTTGAGAACGGCATCGCCATCGAGCATGCCTGCGACATGGTCTGCGCCTGCACCACCTGCCATGTGATCGTGCGCGAGGGCTTCAACTCGCTGGGCGAGATGGACGACAGCGAGGAAGACCTGCTGGACCGCGCCTGGGGCCTGGAGCCCAATTCGCGGCTCAGCTGCCAGGCCATCCTGTCGCAGACCGATGTGACGATAGAGATACCGAAGTACTCGATCAACCACGCCAAGGAAGGCCACTGAGTCGGCCATGAGGGTTCTGGGCTTTGAATCGTCCTGCGACGAAACCGGTGTGGCGCTGGTTGATGTGCAGCCGCAAGGCACGCCGACGCTGATCGCGCAGGCGCTGCACAGCCAGATCGACATGCATCAGGCCTACGGCGGCGTGGTGCCCGAGCTGGCCTCGCGCGACCACATCCGCCGCGTGCTGCCGTTGACGCGCCAGGTGCTGGCCGAGGCCGGCGTGGCCTTGGCCGATATCGACGTCATTGCCTACACGCGGGGGCCGGGTCTTGCCGGTGCGCTGCTGGTAGGCGCCGGCGTGGCCGTGTCCATGGCCGCAGCCCTGGGCAAGCCGACCCTGGGCGTGCACCATCTGGAAGGGCATCTGCTGTCGCCGTTCCTGTCGGCCGATCCGCCGGAGTTTCCCTTCATCGCGCTGCTGGTCTCTGGTGGCCACACGCAGCTGATGCGGGTGGATCAGGTCGGCAGCTACGAGATGCTGGGCGAAACGATTGACGACGCCGCAGGCGAGGCTTTCGACAAGAGCGCCAAGCTGATGGGCCTGCCATATCCGGGCGGGCCGCATCTGTCGCGCCTGGCTCAGGAAGGCGACGAGAAGGCCTTCGACCTGCCGCGACCCATGCTGCGCAGTGGCAAGCCCGACTTCAGCTTTGCCGGTCTGAAGACGGCCGTGCTGACGCAAATCAAGAAACTGGGCGAGGCACCGACGCAACCGCAACTCGCCGATCTGGCGGCCTCGACGCAGGCCGCCATCGTCGAGGTGCTGGTGCACAAATCGCTGCTGGCGCTGAAGGACTCAGGCCTGAAGCGCCTGGTCGTGGCCGGTGGCGTGGGTGCCAATGCCAAGCTGCGCGAGCAACTCAACAAGGCCTGCGCCCGGCGCGGCATCCGCGTGCACTACCCCGAGCTACACCTGTGCACCGACAACGGCGCAATGATCGCCATGGCCGCCGCGATGCGCCTGCAAAGCGGCCAGGCGCAGCTGGAGCAGGGCGGGGCGTTCGATGTGAAGCCCCGCTGGGATTTAAGCCTCAGCTGACGCTCAAGGTTGATGCGCTGGCCGGCTGACGCTTGGTCAGGGTCAAGGTCAGCACGCCACCTTCCATCGTGGCCGCCGATTCGGCCTGATTCACCTCGGTCGGCAAGACCAGGCTGCGGGCGAACTTGGCGTTCGAGCGCTCGCGGTACAGCACCTTGGCTTCGTCCTTCTTCTCGGTGGCTTGCACGATTTCGGTTTCGACATTGACGCGGCGGCCGTCGATCGAAATCTTCACCTGTTCCTTGGCAATGCCGGGCATGTCCAGCTGCACCAGATAGGCGGTGTCGGTCTCGGTCACATCGAGGGCCGGCGTGCGCACAGGAGCGACGGGCTCGGCCTTGGCGGCGGCATTCAGAAAGCGGTCGAAACTGTCGTCAAACAGGCGGTCCAGCGAACGGGAGAAGGCGGGGGTATGACGGCGAACGGGAAGCAAAAACATGGGTGACTCCTACAATGACAACAAGACAACGCTGCGTCGAAACCAAAGCCGCTGCAGCCCATGCCGCATACCTGGGAGCGGCTTTTTTGTATTCAAGCCCCCCAAGGGTTTTGTGCCTCAGATGACTCCAACTTCTCGCCTTACCCGCCGCTCGCTGGCGTCTCTTGCATTTGCCCTGCTGGGCCTCGGTGGCCATGCACAAGCGCAGCCCGAGCCGATACGGCTGGCCATGATCGAGGGCCTGTCCGGCCCCTTTGCCAATGCCGGCGAAGCGGTATTCCGCAATCTGCTGTGGGCCACCGAACGGGTCAATCAGCGCGGCGGCGTCAAGCTGCCCGGCGGTGCGCGGCCGCTGGAGCTGCTGCGTTTCGACAGCAAGGGAGCGACCGAAGAGGCCTTGTCGATGCTGCGCTCGGCCGTCGACCAAAAGGCCGGCTATGTGCTGCAGGGCAACAGCTCGGCCACCGCCGCGGCCTTGATCGAAGCGCTGAACAAGCACAACGAACGCGATCCGCAGCACCGCGCGCTGTTCCTCAACTACTCTGCTGTCGATCCTGTGCTGACCAACGAGAAATGCTCGTTCTGGCATTTCCGTTTCGATGCCCACGCCGATATGCGGCTGGCCGCACTGACCGATGTGCTGAAGACCGACAGCCAGATCAAGAAGATCTACCTGATAGGCCAGGACTACAGCTTTGGCCAGCATGTGCTGAAAAAGGGCCGAGAGATGATCGCCGCCAAGCGGCCCGACATCGCCATCGTCGGCGATGAATTGCATCCAATCGGCCGCATCAAGGACTTCATTCCCTATGCCAACAAGATCAAGGCCAGCGGCGCGCAGGGGGTGTTGACGGGGAACTGGGGCAATGACCTGACCTTGCTGATCAAGGCCGCCAAGGAAGTGGGACTGGATGCGCGTTTCTTCACCTTCTACGGCAACGGCCTGGGCGCACCGGCGGCCATTGGTGAAGCCGGCGTTGATCGCGTGCTGGCTGTGGCCGAGTGGCATCCGAACGTGGGCACGGCGGCCTCTGATAAGTTCTACGCGAGCTTTCGTCAGCGTTTCCCCAGGCCAGAAGACGACTATGTGCACGCCCGCATGCAGGCGATGATCGAGGTGCTGGTGGCCGGCATGGAGCGCGCCAAGAGCGTCGAGCCGACGGCTGTGGCCCGCGCGATGGAGGGTCTGGCCTATGACGGCCGCACGCTCGGTGGCGTCCATCAGGGTCAGATGCGTGCCGCCGATCACCAGTTCATCCAGCCGCTCTACGTCAGCGTGATGCGCAGGGCCGGCACGCCCGGTGTGCGCTTCGACAATGAGGCCTCCGGTTACGGCTTCAGGACCGTGCGCTATGTGGACGCGGCCCAGGCCGCGCAGCCTCACCAGTGCGCGATGATTCGTCCAAACCACTGAGCGGACCCACCCCATGCGCAGCGTCATCCAGCAACTCCCCGGTTCCAAGATTCGCGAGGTCGCCAACTCGGCCATGGGCCGCAGCGATGTGCTGGCCTTCTGGTTCGGTGAGAGCGACGAGCCGACGCCGGCCTTTGTCGTCGACGCGGCCACCGCCTCGCTGCAGCGCGGCGAGACCTTTTACGCCCACAACCTGGGCCTGCCCGAGCTGCGCCAGGCCCTGGCCGACTACACCAGCGCCCTGCATCAACCCATAAGCATCGACCGCATCGCCGTCACGTCCTCGGGCGTCAGTGCGCTGATGCTGGCGATGCAGGCCTTGCTGGACGCCGGCGACGAGGTCGTGGCCGTGGTGCCGATCTGGCCCAATCTGACCGCCCAGCCGGCCATTCTGGGTGCCAATGTCAAGCGTGTGTCGCTGCATCCGAGAGAGGGCGCCTGGACCCTGGATCTGGACGAGCTGCTGACCGCGATCACGCCGCAGACCCGCGCGCTGATCGTCAATGCCCCCAACAACCCGACCGGCTGGACCCTGACCCGCGACGAGCAGCAGGCCCTGCTGGCGCACTGCCGCCGCACCGGCACCTGGATCATCGCCGACGAGGTCTACGAGCGCCTGTACTACCCCGAGGGCGCGCGCACGGCGCCGAGCTTTCTGGATATCGCCGATCCGCAGGACCGGCTGATCGTCGTGCACAGCTTCTCCAAGAGCTTTCTGATGACCGGCTGGCGCCTGGGCTGGATGGTGCTGCCTGCCGAGCTGCTGGACGCGATGGGCAAGCTGATCGAATACAACACCTCCTGCGCACCGGTGTTCGTGCAGCGTGGCGCGCTGGCCGGCCTGGCCCAGGCGGACCGCTTCGTGCCCGAGCTGCGGGCTCGGATGCAGGCCTGCCGCGACCGCCTGCTGCCGGCCCTGGCCGCGATGCCCGGCGTCGAGGTGGCCACGCCGCTGGGCGGCATGTATGCCTTTTTCCGCATTGAGGGCGAATCCGACTCGCTGGCCCTGGCGAAGCGCCTGGTCAGCGAGGCCGGTCTGGGGCTGGCGCCGGGCGCGGCCTTCGGCCCCGAGAGCGAGGGCTGGCTGCGCTGGTGCTTTGCCTCCCGCGACCCGGCCCGGCTCGATCAAGGCTTGGCCCGCCTGCGCAGCGTACTTGATATATAATCCGCAGCTTCGCCTGAAGATGGGTGAAGATGTAGTAGCACGGTATGGGTCGGTTTCACCCGTAACCGCAAGTTCAACTGGAAACCGTTCGAGTGGCAGCGCCACCGTGCGGCTTTTCCGCCAATAAAGGAAATCCTCATGGCAGTAGCTGACCTGAACAAGGCACAAATCGTCAAAGACAATGCGCGCAGCGCTGGCGACACCGGTTCGCCCGAAGTGCAAGTGGCCATTCTGACGGCCCGCATCAACGACCTGACCCCCCACTTCAAGACCCACCTGAAGGACCACCACGGTCGCCGCGGTCTGCTGAAGATGGTCAATCAGCGCAAGAGCCTGCTGGCCTACCTGAAGTCGAAGGACGCATCGCGCTACACCGCGCTGATCCAGAAACTCGGCCTGCGCAAGTAAGTTCAAGATGAACAAGAAGAGCCTGTCTGGATGCTCCAGCACAGGCTCTTTGTTTTTGGAAAACTCGACGGATATCGGCGCTGATGTGTCATTCCACCGACGTTTCGTGCTGACCCGCGCACGCTAATTTCGCTGGAATGGCATCTCGCCTTCTGTCGCTGTTCCGGGCTTGAGTTGCCGCCCCAAGGCACTTGATACAAACGGAGAAACGACAATGAGCATGTTCAACAAAGTCACCAAGACCTTCCAATGGGGCGAGCACAGCGTCACCCTTGAGACCGGCGAAGTCGCCCGTCAAGCTTCCGGCGCCGTGGTCGCCAATGTCGATGGCACGATGGTGCTGGCCACCGTGGTGGCCAAGCTAGAGGCCAAGGCCGGCCAGGACTTCTTCCCGCTGACCGTCGACTACCTCGAGAAGACCTATGCCGCCGGCAAGATCCCCGGCAGCTTCTTCAAGCGTGAAGGCCGCCCCAGCGAACTGGAAACCCTGACCTCGCGCCTGATCGACCGCCCGATCCGCCCACTGTTCCCGGAAGGCTTCTACAACGAAGTGCAGGTGGTGATCCACGTGCTGTCGTTGAACCCTGAAGTACAAGCCGACATCGTGTCGCTGATTGCATCGAGCGCCGCGCTGGCGATCTCGGGCATCCCGTTCAATGGCCCCATCGGTGCCGCCCGCGTGGGCTACATCAACGGCGCCTATGTGCTGAACCCCAGCCAGACGCAGCTGAAGGAATCGAAGCTGGACCTGATCGTCGCCGGCACCGAAGCCGCCGTGCTGATGGTCGAGTCCGAAGCCGACCAACTGAGCGAAGAAATCATGCTGGGTGGCGTGGTGTTCGGTCACGAGCAGGGCAATATCGCCATTGCCGCGATCAACGACCTGGTGCGTGATGCCGGCAAGCCGGCCTGGGACTGGAAGGCTCCGGCCAAGGACGAAGCCTTCATCGCCAAGGTCAACGGCCTGGCCGAGGAAGCGCTGCGCGCCGCCTACCAGATCCGCTCCAAGCAAGCCCGCACGCAGGCCTGCCGCGCCGCCAACGCCGGCGTGTTCGCCGCCCTGAGCGCCGAAGGCGTTGCCTTCGACAAGGTCGAAGTCGAAAGCCTGCTGTTCGAGATCGAAGCGCGCATCGTGCGCAGCCAGATCCTGGCCGGCGAGCCCCGCATCGACGGCCGCGACACGCGCACCGTGCGTGCGATCGAGATCCGCAACAGCGTGCTGCCGCGCGCCCACGGCTCGTCGCTGTTCACCCGTGGGGAAACCCAGGCCCTGGTCGCTGCCACCCTGGGCACCGAGCGCGATGCGCAGCGCATCGACGCGCTGGCCGGCGAGTTCACCGAACACTTCATGCTGCACTACAACATGCCTCCGTTCGCCACCGGCGAAACGGGTCGTGTCGGCAGCCCGAAGCGCCGCGAAATCGGCCATGGCCGTCTGGCCAAGCGCGCGCTGGTCGCCGTGCTGCCGGACCGTGCCGAGTTCCCCTACGCGATGCGCGTGGTCTCGGAAATCACCGAGTCCAATGGCTCCTCGTCGATGGCTTCGGTCTGCGGCGGCTGCCTGGCATTGATGGACGCAGGCGTGCCTTTGAAGGCGCACGTGGCCGGTATCGCCATGGGCCTAATCAAGGACGCCAACCGCTTCGCCGTGCTGACCGACATCCTGGGTGACGAAGATCATCTGGGTGACATGGACTTCAAGGTGGCCGGCACGACCACCGGCGTGACCGCCCTGCAGATGGACATCAAGATCCAGGGCATCACCAAGGAGATCATGCAGGTCGCACTGGCGCAAGCCAAGGAAGCGCGTCTGCACATCCTGTCCAAGATGGTCGAGGCGATGAGTGTGGCCAAGACCGAGGTGTCGGAATTCGCACCCCGCCTGTACACGATGAAGATCAATCCGGAAAAGATCCGTGACGTGATCGGCAAGGGCGGTGCGGTGATTCGCGCGCTGACCGAAGAGACCGGCACGCAGATCGACATCGCCGAAGACGGCACGATCACGATCGCCTCGACCGACAGCGCCATGGCCGACCTGGCCAAGCTGAAGATCGAGCAGATCACGGCCGAAGTCGAAGTGGGCAAGATCTACGAAGGCCCGGTCGTCAAGATCCTGGACTTCGGCGCACTGATCAACCTGCTGCCCGGCAAGGACGGCCTGCTGCACATCAGCCAGATCGCGCATCAGCGCGTCGAGAAGGTCACCGACTTCCTGACCGAAGGCCAGGTGGTCAAGGTCAAGGTGCTGGAGACCGACGAGAAGGGCCGCGTCAAACTGTCGATGAAGGCGCTGCTGGACCGTCCGGAACAGCAATAAGCCGACTGGGTGAGGGCTGCGGTCCTCACCCCTGGAAGACTGCCATGCAAGCCATAGAAATCACCCGCTTTGGCGCCCCCGAGGTGCTGCAACTCGCCACCCGACCCGATCCCATCGCTGGGGCAGGGGAGGTGCTGGTGCGCGTGCGCGCGTCGGGCGTGAACCGTCCGGACGTGTTGCAGCGCAAGGGCATGTATGCCAGCCCTCCTGGGGCCAGCGACCTGCCCGGGCTGGAGATTGCCGGCGAGATCATCGCCGGTGATGCGGCAGAGCTGGCCGCGGCGGGCTTCAAGCTCGGTGATCGCGTCTGCGCGCTGGTCGCCGGCGGCGGCTATGCCGAGCTGTGCGTGGCGCCGATTGCGCAATGCCTGCCGGTGCCTGCGGGCTTCAGCGACGTCGAGGCGGCCAGCCTGCCTGAGACCTTCTTCACCGTCTGGTCGAATGTGTTTGAGCGGGTGCGTTTGCTGCCCGGCGAGACGCTGCTGATACACGGCGGCACCAGCGGCATCGGCGTCACCGCCATCCAGCTGGGCAAGGCCTTTGGTGCGACGGTTATCGTCACCGCCGGCAGCGATGCCAAGTGCCAGGCCTGCCTAGAGCTGGGCGCGGACGCTGCGATCAACTACAAGACGCAGGACTTCCGCGAGGAGGCGCTGCGCCTGACCGAAGGTCGTGGCGTCAACGTGATCCTGGACATGGTGGCGGGCTCCTACATCGAGCGCGGCGTGCAATGCCTGGCCGAAGACGGCCGCATCGTCGTCATCGCGGTGCAGGGCGGGGTGCAGGCCAATCTGGATGCGGGCCTGCTGCTGCGCCGTCGGCTGACCGTCACCGGCTCGACCCTGCGGCCGCGCAGCCTGGCCTTCAAGGCGGCGCTGGCGCAGTCTCTGCGCACGCGGGTCTGGCCGCTGCTGGATCAGCGCGTCATCAAGCCGGTCGTTTACAAGACGCTGCCAGCCGCGCAAGCGGCCCAGGCGCATGAGCTGATGGAATCGGGCGAGCATGTCGGCAAGATCGTGCTGACCTGGCATGAGACCTCTGGGAGAGTTTGAACATGCGCAAGAAACTGGTGGTTGGCAACTGGAAGATGCATGGCTCGCGCGCGAGTAATGCGGCCCTGCTGTCGGGCCTGCGTGAAGCCGGCCCGTGGAATGCCGATGTGGCCGTCTGCGTACCGTTTCCGTACATCACCGAAACCGCGCTGGCCCTGACCGGCCAGGCCATGAGCTTCGGCGCCCAGGATTGCTCGGCGCACGAGCAGGGCGCTTACACCGGTGAGGTGTCGGCGGCGATGCTGGCCGATGTCGGCTGCCGCTATGTGATCGTCGGCCACTCGGAGCGCCGCGCCTTTCACCATGAAAGCGACCAGCTGGTCGCCGACAAGGCCAAGGCCGCGCTGGCCCATGGCGTGACGCCCATTGTCTGCGTCGGTGAAACCCGTGCCGAACGCGAGGCCGGTCAGACCGAGGCGGTGGTCAAGCGCCAGCTCGCCGCCGTGATACACACGCTGACCCATTGCATCGGCGAGATCGTGCTGGCCTACGAGCCGGTCTGGGCCATTGGCACGGGCCTCACCGCCTCGCCGGAAGAGGCTCAGGCCGTGCATGCCGTGCTGCGCATGCAGCTGCATGCCGCCACGCAGAAATCGGATGCGATGCGCATCCTGTACGGCGGCAGCGTCAAGCCCGACAACGCCGTCAGCCTGTTTGGCCAGCCCGATATCGATGGCGGCCTGATTGGCGGTGCAGCCTTGAAGGCGGCCGACTTCGGCGCCATCTGCCGGGCGGCAAGCTGAACGCACGCGAATGACTGAAAGACGCAGCCCATCGACGGGGTGCGTCATCAACGAATATTGAACTTGGAGTGTTTGAAATGCAGATCTTGATGAACCTGGTGCTGATCGTGCAAATGCTGAGCGCGCTGACCATGATTGGCCTGGTGTTGATCCAGCACGGCAAGGGCGCCGACATGGGCGCCTCCTTCGGCAGCGGAGCCTCGGGCAGCCTGTTCGGCGCCACCGGCAGCGCCAACTTCCTGTCGCGCACCACGGCCGTGGCGGCCACGCTGTTCTTTGCCTGCACCCTGGGCATGGCCTACTTCGGCAACCACCGCGCCTCGGTCGGCGGTGAGACCAGTTCCATCCTGGACCGTGCCGCGCCGGCCGCCAGTGCACCAGCTGTTGCCGCCAGTGCTGTGAACCCCGCGGTGCCGGGTGCCATTCCGGGCGCCTTGCCGGCCGCAGCTGCTTCGAAGTAGTTGAGGGGCCCTGTCTGATTCGCGTGTGCGATAGAGAAATTGCCTCGCGATTCAGCGCATATTTCAGAGGAAAGTGCCCGGACCGAGGGTAATTTCGGTCTAGAATACAAGGCTGTTTGAAATGCCAGCCTCATGCGCTTCAAGCACACAAAAATGCCGTCGTGGTGAAATTGGTAGACACGCTATCTTGAGGGGGTAGTGGCGAAAGCTGTGCGAGTTCGAGTCTCGCCGACGGCACCAGTTTCGAAATTCTGGAAGCGTATGCAAGGGCCTGATCCGGCACCTTGTCTTCGTGGTCCACGTGCAGCGCCCGGTCATGACGCCCATCAAAAAGGCGTAGCGGGAGACAAGCGGGCGTAAGCCGCAAGCGACCATAATGGGCGTTGGCGGCGCGCCCGTTGCGCTTGATGGGTTCAGTTCAAAGTCCTGTGCGCGGTGCGCAGGGCGCGCCGGATGATTGAAGTTCTAGCCAACGCCAAAAAAGAGCATTCCCCATGAATCTGGACCAGTACCTGCCTGTCATCCTCTTCATCCTGGTCGGCACGGCGGTCGGTATTGCGCCCCAGGTGCTGGGCTTCATCTTCGGCCCCAACCGTCCCGACGCCGCCAAGAACTCGCCCTACGAGTGCGGCTTCGAAGCCTTCGAGGACGCGCGCATGAAGTTCGACGTGCGCTACTACCTCGTCGCCATCCTCTTCATCTTGTTCGATCTGGAAATAGCCTTCCTGTTTCCGTGGGCGGTGTCGCTGCGCGAAATCGGTGCCGTGGGCTTCTGGGCGATGATGGTTTTTCTGGGCATTCTGGTCGTGGGTTTTATCTACGAGTGGAAAAAAGGCGCCTTGGACTGGGAATGACGGCGTCGTCCGATCGGTGTTCGCATCGGCCCCGGACTCTGTCCTGCCTCGACTGAATGGAAACTAGACATGGGTATTGAAGGCGTTCTCAAAGAAGGCTTTGTCACCACCTCGGTGGACACGCTGATCAACTGGTCCAAGACCGGCTCGCTGTGGCCGATGACCTTCGGCCTGGCCTGTTGCGCCGTCGAGATGATGCATGCGGGTGCGGCCCGCTATGACATCGACCGCTTCGGCATGCTGTTCCGCCCCAGCCCCCGGCAGTCGGACCTGATGATTGTGGCCGGCACGCTGTGCAACAAGATGGCGCCGGCGCTGCGCAAGGTCTATGACCAGATGGCCGAGCCGCGCTGGGTGCTGTCCATGGGCTCCTGTGCCAACGGCGGCGGCTACTACCACTACAGCTATTCGGTCGTGCGTGGCTGCGACCGCATCGTGCCGGTTGATGTCTACGTGCCCGGCTGCCCGCCCACGGCGGAAGCGCTGCTCTACGGCATCCTGCAGTTGCAGGCCAAGATCCGCCGTGAAAACACGATCGCGCGCTGAGGGCCGGCACAGATGAGCAAACTAGACACCCTCCAGCAAACCCTGCAGACCCTGCTCGGCGAGCGCGTGCAATCACTGACCAGTGCCCTGGGCGAGCTGACCCTGACCGTCGCCGCCAAGGACTACACCGAGGTGGCCACCACCCTGCGTGACCATCCCGAGTTGCGCTTCGAGCAGTTGATGGACCTCTGCGGCCTGGACTTCAGCACCTACAAGGATGGCCTGCACGAGGGGCCACGTTTTGCCGTGGTCTCGCACCTGCTGTCGATCAGCAAGAACTGGCGCCTGCGCCTGACCGTCAACTGCCCGGAAGACGATCTGCCCCGCGTCGATGCGCTGACCCCGGTGTGGAACTCGGCCAGCTGGTTCGAGCGCGAAGCCTTTGACATGTTCGGCATCATCTTCGACGGCCACGAAGACCTGCGCCGCATCCTGACCGACTACGGCTTCATCGGCCACCCGATGCGCAAGGACTTCCCGACCACCGGCCATGTGGAGATGCGCTATGACGCCGAGCAAAAGCGCGTCATCTACCAGCCTGTCACCATCGAGCCGCGCGAGATCACGCCGCGCATCATCCGTGAAGACAACTACGGCGGTCTGCACTGAGATGACGCTGATGCCGCATCACGTTCCCCAAGGTATTTCCGGCCACCGCGCGCTGCGCGTTGCCTGAGGCTTCTATGGCTGATATCAAGAACTACACCCTGAACTTCGGTCCCCAGCATCCGGCCGCGCACGGCGTGCTGCGCCTGGTGCTCGAGCTCGATGGCGAGGTCATACAGCGTGCCGATCCGCATATCGGCCTGCTGCACCGCGCGACCGAGAAGCTGGCCGAGAGCAAGACCTTCATCCAGTCGCTGCCCTATATGGACCGTCTCGACTATGTGTCGATGATGTCCAACGAGCACGCCTACTGCCTGGCGATCGAGAAGCTGATCGGCGTTGATGTGCCGCTGCGCGCGCAATACATCCGCGTGATGTTTTCCGAGATCACACGCCTGCTGAATCACCTGCTGTGGCTCGGTGCGCACGGCATCGACTGCGGCGCGATGAACATCCTGATCTACTGCTTCCGCGAGCGTGAAGATCTGTTCGACATGTACGAGGCGGTGTCCGGTGCGCGCATGCATGCGGCCTATTTCCGCCCGGGTGGCGTCTACCGCGACCTGCCGGACAGCATGCCGCAGTACCAGGTCAGCAAGATCAAGAACGCCAAGACGATTGCTCGCCTGAACGAGAATCGCTCGGGCTCGCTCTTGGACTTCATCGAAGACTTCTGCAAGCGCTTCCCGAAGAACGTTGACGACTACGAAACCCTGCTGACCGACAACCGGATCTGGAAGCAGCGCACGGTGGGCATAGGCACGGTCACGCCGGAACGCGCATTGAATCTGGGCTTCAGCGGCCCCATGCTGCGTGGCTCCGGCATTGCCTGGGATCTGCGCAAGACCCAGCCCTACGAGGTCTACGACAAGATGGACTTCGACGTGCCGGTGGGCACGAACGGCGACACCTATGACCGCTATCTGGTGCGCGTCGAGGAAATGCGCCAGTCCAACCGCATCATCCAGCAGTGCGTGACCTGGCTGAAGGCCAACCCCGGCCCGGTGATCACCGACAACCACAAGGTGGCGCCGCCATCGCGTGTCGACATGAAGTCGAATATGGAAGAGCTGATCCATCACTTCAAGCTCTTCACCGAAGGCTTCCACGTGCCCGAAGGCCAGGCCTATGCCGCCGTCGAGCACCCCAAGGGTGAGTTCGGCATCTACATCGTCAGCGATGGTGCGAACAAGCCCTATCGACTGAAGATCCGCGCCCCTGGCTTCTCGCACTTGGCCGCGCTGGACGAAATGGCCCGTGGCCACATGATTGCCGATGCCGTGGCCGTGATTGGCACGATGGACATCGTGTTTGGTGAGATTGACCGATGAGCGAATACATTCTTTCAGACGCCACCCGCGCGCGCTTCGATCGCGAGGTCGCCAAGTACCCGGCCGACCAGCGCATCTCGGCCGTGATGGCCTGCCTGTCCATCGTGCAGCAGGAGCAGGGCTTCGTCTCGCGCGAGAGCGAAGACGTGATCGCGGCCTATATCGGCGTGGCGCCGATCGCGGTGCATGAGGTCACGACCTTCTACAACATGTACAACCAGCGGCCGGTGGGCAAGTTCAAGCTGAACGTCTGCACCAACCTGCCTTGCCAGCTGCGTGACGGCCAGACCGCGCTGGACCATGTCTGCAGCAAGCTGGGCATCGAAGAGGGCGGCACCACCGCCGACGGCCTGTTCACCGTGCAGAAGAGCGAATGCCTGGGCGCCTGCGCCGATTCGCCGGTGCTGCTGGTCAACGACCGCCAGATGTGCAGTTTCATGAGCGAGCAGCGGCTGGACGAGTTGCTGAACCTGCTCAAGACCAACGCCAACGCCTGAACGGACCATGACGATGTTGGATCTCTCCAAATTTCAGGCCACGGGCACCGAGACCTGTTTCCATGACCGCCACGTCGGTGCGCAGATCTATGCGGGCCTGGACGGCAAGAACTGGTCGCTGAAGGACTACGTCGCCCGCGGTGGCTACGAGGCTTTGCGCAAGATCCTCAAGGGTGACGGCGGCGAGGGCATGACCCAGGACCAGGTCATTGCCGAGGTCAAGACCTCCGGCCTGCGCGGCCGCGGCGGTGCGGGCTTCCCGACCGGCCTGAAGTGGAGCTTCATGCCGCGCCAGTTCCCGGGCCAGAAGTACCTGGTCTGCAACTCGGACGAGGGTGAGCCCGGTACCTGCAAGGACCGCGACATCCTGATGTTCAACCCGCATATCGTGATCGAGGGCATGGCCATCGCCGCCTACGCGATGGGCATCTCGGTCGGCTACAACTACATCCACGGTGAGATCTTCGAGGCCTATGACCGCTTCGAGGCCGCGCTGGAAGAGGCGCGTGCCGCCGGCTTCCTGGGTGACAACCTCTTCGGCAGCGGCTACAACTTCCAGCTGCACGCTTTCCACGGCTTCGGCGCGTACATCTGCGGCGAAGAAACCGCGCTGCTCGAATCGCTCGAAGGCAAGAAGGGCCAGCCGCGCTTCAAGCCGCCGTTCCCGGCCAGCTTCGGCCTGTATGGCAAGCCGACGACGATCAACAACACCGAGACTTTTGCCGCGGTGCCCTGGATCATCCGCAACGGTGGCCAGCAGTACCTCGAGGTGGGCAAGCCCAATAACGGCGGCACCAAGATCTATTCGGTCTCGGGCGATGTCGAGCGTCCGGGCAACTACGAAGTGCCGATGGGCCTGCCGTTCTCCGAGCTGCTGAAGCTCGCCGGCGGTGTGCGCAAGGGCCGTACGCTGAAGGCGGTGATCCCCGGTGGCTCGTCGTCCCCGGTGTTGCCGGCCAGCGTGATGATGGAATGTACGATGGACTATGACTCCATCGCCAAGGCCGGCTCGATGCTGGGCTCGGGCGCCGTCATCGTGATGGACGACACCCGCTGCATGGTCAAGAGCCTGCTGCGCCTGAGCTACTTCTACATGCACGAGTCCTGCGGCCAGTGCACGCCCTGCCGCGAAGGCACGGGCTGGATGTACCGCATGGTCGAGCGCATTGCCAACGGCCACGGCCGCATGGAAGACATCGACCTGCTGAACTCAGTGGCCGACAACATCCAGGGCCGCACGATTTGCGCGCTGGGCGACGCGGCGGCGATGCCGGTGCGGGCCATGATCAAGCATTTCAAGCACGAGTTCGTGCACCTGATTGAACACAAGACGGCCCTCGTGGCGGCCTGACGACGCAACGGATTGAGGCCTGGACTAGCTATGGTTGAAATTGAACTCGATGGCAAGAAAGTGCAAGTGTTGGAAGGCAGCATGATCATGCATGCGGCCGAAAACGCGGGCACCTATGTGCCGCATTTCTGCTATCACAAGAAGCTCTCGATCGCCGCCAACTGCCGCATGTGCCTGGTGGACGTCGAGAAGGCGCCCAAGCCCATGCCGGCCTGCGCCACGCCGGTGACGCAGGGCATGATCGTGCGCACCAAGAGCGAGAAAGCCATCAAGGCCCAGCAGGGCGTGATGGAGTTCCTGCTCATCAACCACCCGCTGGACTGCCCGATCTGCGACCAGGGCGGCGAGTGCCAGCTGCAGGACCTGGCCGTCGGCTATGGCGGCAGCAGCTCGCGCTACACGGAAGAAAAGCGCGTGGTGTTCCACAAGAACATCGGCCCGCTGGTCTCGATGGAAGAGATGAGCCGCTGCATCCACTGCACGCGCTGCGTTCGTTTCGGCCAGGAGATTGCCGGCGTGATGGAGCTGGGCATGGCGCACCGCGGTGAGCATGCAGAGATCCAGACCTTTGTCGGCCGCTCGGTGGACTCCGAACTGTCGGGCAATATGATTGACATCTGCCCGGTGGGCGCGCTGACCAGCAAGCCTTTCCGCTACAGCGCCCGCACCTGGGAGCTGTCGCGCCGCAAGACCGTCAGCCCGCACGACTCGACCGGCGCGAACGTGATCGCCCAGGTCAAGAACAACCGCGTGATGCGCGTCGTGCCGCTGGAGAACGAAGACGTCAACGAGTGCTGGATCGCCGACCGCGACCGCTTCTCGTACGAGGCCTTGAACAGCGACCAGCGCCTGACCCAGCCCATGGTCAAGCAGGGCGGCCTGTGGAAGGAAGTCAACTGGACAGCGGCGCTGGAATACGTCGCCAACGGCCTGAAGCAGATCAAGACCCAGCATGGCGCGGCCAGCATAGGCGCGATCGGCTCGGCCCACAGCACCGTTGAAGAGTTGCATCTGCTGGCTGCGCTGGTGCGTGGCTTGGGCAGCGAGAACATCGACTTCCGCACCCATGCCGCTGACTTCAGCAATGTGGCCGCCGCCGGCAAGGCGCAATGGCTGGGCCGCTCGGTGGCCTCGCTGTCGCAGCTGGACCGCGTGCTGGTGATCGGCTCCTTCCTGCGCAAGGATCATCCGCTGTTTGCCCAGCGCCTGCGTCAGGCGGCCCGCCATGGCGCCAAGATCCACAGCGTCCACGCGACAGAAGATGATTGGCTGATGAATGTGGCGCAGCGCGTCACCGTCGCACCCAGCGCCTGGGTGCAGGCGCTGGCCGATATTGCCACCGCGATCGCACAAAGCAATGGCGCAACGGCTCCAGCCGCCGGCACCGCGACGGAGCAAGCTCAGGCGATTGCCGCCTCGCTGCTGTCCGGCCAGCGCAAGGCCGTGCTGCTGGGCAATGCCGCCGCGCAGCACCCGCAAGCCGCCAGCCTGCTGGCGCTGGCCAACTGGATTGCCGCACAGACCGGTGCTACGGTCGGCTACCTGAGCGCCGCCGCCAACACGGTGGGTGCGCAACTGGTCAACGCGCTGCCAGGGCAGGGCGGTCTGAACGCCGGCCAGATGTTGTCCGCCGCGTCTTCGCTGAAGGCCGCACTGCTGCTCAACGTCGATCCGCAGTTCGACAGCGCCAACACCTCGGCCGCCCTGCAAGGCGTGGCCAAGGCCGATATGGTCGTGATGTTCAGCGCCTTCAAGACCGGCTTCGAGCAGGCCGATGTGCTGCTGCCGATCGCGCCGTTCACCGAGACCTCGGGCACTTTCGTCAATGCCGAGGGGCGCGTGCAGAGCTTTGTTGGTGTCGCCAAGCCGCTGGGCGAAACCCGCCCGGCCTGGAAGGTCCTGCGCGTGCTGGGCACGATGCTGGACCTGCCGGGCTTTGACTTCGAGACCTCGGAGCAGGTGCGCAGTGCCGCGCTGGGTGTGGACATGGACATGAGCTCGCGTCTGGACAACACGACGCAGGCCGCGATCAAGGCCGGCGCCGCCAGCGGTATCGAGCGCATCGCCGACGTGCCCATCTACAGCACCGACGCGCTGGTGCGCCATGCCACGGCGCTGCAGCTGACGGCCGACGCCAAGAATGCTGCCGTTGCCGGCCTGCCGACCGCGCTGTGGACCCAGTTGGGCTTGCAGAACGGCGACAAGGTGACGGTCACGCAGAACGGTGCCTCGGTGCAATTGCCCGCCCGCCATGACGCAGCCCTGCCTGCCAACACCGTGCGTGTGCCAGCCGGCCTCGCAGACACCGCCGCACTCGGTGCGATGTTCGGCGAACTCTCTATCGCCAAGGTGTGACGATGATAGACAGCCTGAATCAATTCGGATCTTCGCTGCTGGGCGGTTTCTGGCCCGTGGTCTGGAACCTGATCAAGATCGTGGTCCTGGTCGCGCCGCTGATGGGTTGCGTGGCCTACCTGACCCTCTGGGAACGCAAGGCCATCGGCTGGTCGCAGATCCGCCCCGGCCCCAACCGTGTCGGCCCCTACGGCCTGCTGACCCCTATCGCCGATGCAGTGAAGCTGATCTTCAAGGAGATCATCGTCCCGACCGCGGCCAACAAGGGCCTGTTCTTCCTCGGTCCGGTGATGACCATCATGCCGGCGCTGGCCGCCTGGGTGGTCGTGCCTTTCGGCCCGGAAGTGGCGCTGTCCAATATCAACGCCGGCCTGCTGTTCCTGATGGCCATCACCTCGCTTGAGGTCTATGGCGTGATCATCGCCGGCTGGGCCTCGAACTCGAAGTACGCCTTCCTGGGCGCGCTGCGCGCCTCGGCGCAGATGGTGTCGTACGAGATCGCGATGGGCTTCTGCCTGGTCGTCGTGCTGATGGTCGCGGGCACGATGAATATGAGCGAGATCGTGCTGGGCCAGGGACGTGGCATCTTCGCTGATCGCGGCGTGGGCATTCTGTCCTGGAACTGGCTGCCGCTGCTGCCCATCTTCGTCGTCTACTTCATCTCGGGCCTGGCCGAAACCAACCG
This sequence comes from uncultured Roseateles sp., assembly GCF_963422335.1. NCBI lineage: Bacteria > Pseudomonadati > Pseudomonadota > Betaproteobacteria > Burkholderiales > Sphaerotilaceae > Roseateles > uncultured Roseateles sp. The sequence continues at coordinate 4,196,292 of NZ_OY729424.1, read as the reverse complement.
CCACCCGTTCGACGTCGTCGAAGGCGAGTCGGAAATCGTCGCCGGCCACATGATCGAGTACTCGGGCATGGCCTTCGCGATGTTCTTCCTGGCCGAATACGCGAACATGATTCTGGTCTCCATCCTGGCCGTGACCCTGTTCCTGGGCGGCTGGCTGCCACCGTTCGACTTCCTGGGCTTCATCCCGGGCTGGATCTGGCTGGGCCTGAAGACCTTTGTCGTCGTGACCACCTTCCTGTGGGTGCGCGCCACGTTCCCGCGCTTCCGTTACGACCAGATCATGCGTCTGGGCTGGAAGATCTTCATCCCGGTCACCCTGGTCTGGCTGGTCGTCGTGGGTCTGTGGATTCAGTCCCCGTTCAACATCTGGAAGTGAGAGAGATCTTCCTATGTCCGCAGTGACCTCCTTCAAGCACTTTGTGCAGAGCTTCATGCTCACCGAGCTGTTCAAGGGCATGCTCTTGACCGGCCGGCATTTCCTGTCGCCCAACATCACGGTGCAGTTCCCGGAAGAGAAGACGCCGCTGTCGCCGCGTTTCCGTGGTCTGCATGCCTTGCGCCGCTATGAGAACGGCGAAGAGCGCTGCATCGCCTGCAAGCTGTGCGAGGCCGTGTGCCCGGCGATGGCCATCACCATCGAATCCGAAGTGCGTGACGACGGCTCGCGCCGCACCACCCGCTACGACATCGACCTGACCAAGTGCATCTTCTGCGGCTTCTGCGAAGAGAGCTGCCCGGTCGACTCCATCGTCGAGACCAGCATCTTCGAGTACCACGGCGAAAAGCGCGGTGACCTGTACTTCACCAAGGACATGCTGTTGGCCGTTGGCGACCGCTACGAACCCAAGATCGCCGCCGAGAAGGAGGCCGATGCCAAGTACCGTTGATCGAGCGCCTTTCCAGGCCTGATCACCGACCGCTTGCAGGAACCCTATGGATACCACGACCGCGCTGTTCTATGTTTTCTCCGCCGTGCTCTTGCTGGCGGCGTTTCGCGTCATCACGGCGCGCAGCACCGTGCATTCGGCGCTGTTCCTGATACTGGCTTTCTTCAACGCGTCCTGCATCTGGATGCTGCTGAAGGCCGAGTTCCTGGCCATCACCCTGGTGCTGGTCTACATCGGTGCCGTGATGGTGCTGTTCCTCTTTGTCGTGATGATGCTGGACATCAACACGGACAGCGTGCGCCAGGGCTTTTGGAAGCATCTGCCGCTGGCCGGCATCGTCGGCGCGCTGATTGCGCTGGAGATGGCGGCCATCCTGATGGGTGGGTTCCGCCTTAAGGAGGCCCCGGTGCTGAGCGATGCGGCGCAGAAGCTGGGCAACACCAAGCTGCTGGGCATAGACCTCTACACCAACTACCTGTATCCGCTGCAAATCGCCGCCGTGCTGCTGCTGGTGGGCATCATCGCCGCCATTGCGCTGACCCTGCGCAAGCGCAAGGACTCGCGGTCGATGAACCCTGCCGATCAGGTCAAGGTGAAGAAGGGCGATCGCCTGAAGATCATCAAGATGAAAGCCACCGTGGAAGCGCCTGAAGCAGCCGCTGCCCCCGAAGCACCAACCAAGGGAGCCGCGTGACATGGGCGCTTTGACACTGGGCCATTTCCTGACCTTGGGCGCGATCCTGTTCGCGCTGTCGGTGATAGGCATCTTCCTGAACCGCAAGAACCTGATCGTGCTGCTGATGGCCATCGAGCTGATGCTGCTGGCCGTGAACCTGAATTTCGTCGCCTTCTCGCACTACCTGGGCGATATGGCGGGTCAGATCTTCGTCTTCTTCATCCTGACCGTGGCGGCGGCGGAATCGGCCATCGGCCTGGCCATTCTGGTCGTGGTGTTCCGCAACCGTTCCACCATCAATGTCGATGAACTCGACTCCCTCAAGGGCTGAGCGAGGCGCACAAGAACATGTCTGCACAACTTTCTCAGAACATGCTGCTCGCGGTGCCTCTGGCGCCGCTGGTTGGCGCCATCGTCGCCGGTCTGTTCGGCAAGCAGGTGGGCCGCCGCGGCGCGCACACCGTCACCATCCTGGGTGTCGCTATCGCCTTCATCCTGTCGGCGATGACGCTGTGGAGCGTGGTCCAGGACGGCGCGCGCTTCAACGCCACCATCTACGAATGGATGAGCGTCGGCAGCCTGAAGATGGAGATCGGCTTCCTGGTCGACGGCCTGACGGCAATGATGATGTGCGTGGTGACCTTTGTGTCGCTGATGGTGCACATCTACACCGTCGGCTACATGGAAGAAGATCCCGGCTACCAGCGTTTCTTCAGCTACATCTCGCTGTTCACCTTCAGCATGCTGATGCTGGTGATGAGCAACAACTTCCTGCAGCTGTTCTTCGGCTGGGAAGCGGTGGGCCTGGTCTCGTATCTGCTGATCGGCTTCTGGTACACCCGACCGACGGCGATCTTCGCCAATATGAAGGCCTTCCTGGTCAACCGCGTGGGTGACTTCGGCTTCATCCTGGGCATAGGCCTGATCGTTGCCTATGCCGGTACGCTGAGCTATGGCGAAGCCTTCGCCAAAGGGCCGGAGCTGGCCAAGCTGAGCTTCAATATGCCGCTGTGGGGCAGCGAGTGGATGCTGATCACCGTGACCTGCATCTGCCTGTTCATCGGTGCCATGGGCAAGAGCGCCCAGTTCCCGTTGCACGTCTGGCTGCCCGACTCGATGGAAGGCCCGACCCCGATCTCGGCGCTGATCCACGCCGCCACCATGGTGACGGCCGGCATCTTCATGGTCGCCCGCATGTCGCCGCTGTTCGAGCTGTCTGACACCGCGCTGAACTTCGTGATGGTGATCGGTGCGATCACGGCGCTGTTCATGGGCTTTCTGGGCATCATCCAGAACGACATCAAGCGCGTCGTCGCCTACTCGACCCTGTCGCAGCTGGGCTATATGACGGTCGCGCTGGGTGCCTCGGCCTACTCGGTGGCGGTGTTTCACCTGATGACGCACGCCTTCTTCAAGGCCCTGCTGTTCCTTGGCGCCGGCTCGGTCATCATCGGCATGCACCATGACCAGGACATCCGCAATATGGGCGGCCTGCGCAAGTACATGCCCATCACCTGGATCACCTCGCTGCTGGGCTCGCTGGCCCTGATCGGCACGCCGCTGTTCTCGGGCTTCTACTCCAAGGACTCCATCATCGAGGCCGTGCACGCCAGCCATCTGCCGGCCGCGCACTGGGCCTACTGGGCGGTGATCATCGGCGTGTTCGTCACCGCCTTCTACTCGTTCCGCATGTACTTCCTGGTCTTCCATGGCAAGGAACGCTTCCACCACAAGCCCTTCCCCGGCGAGCACGACCATCATGACGACCATGGCGAGCACCATGATCCCCATGAGTCGCCCTGGGTGGTGACGGCACCGCTGGTGCTGCTGGCCATTCCCTCGGTGGTGATCGGCTACCTGACCATTGGCCCGATGCTGTTCGGTGACTTCTTCAAGGACGCCATCGTCGTCAACGCCCACGCCCACCCGGCGATGGAAGAGTTGGCCGAAGAGTTCCACGGCGCGGTGGCGATGGCCCTGCACGGCCTGACGGCACTGCCGTTCTGGCTGGCACTGGGCGGCGTGGTCACGGCCTATCTGTTCTACATGGTTAAGCCTTCGATTCCTGCGGCGATCAAGAACGCCTCAGGCCCGATCTACAAGCTGCTGGACAACAAGTACTACCTGGACTGGTTCAACGAGAACGTGCTCGCCGCGGGCACACGCCTGCTGGGCACCGGCCTGTGGAAGGGCGGTGACCAGGGCTTGATCGACGGTTTCATCATCAATGGTTCGGCACGTGGCATCGGCAGTGTGGCCGGCCTCGTGCGGCTGTTCCAGAGCGGCTATCTGTACTGGTACGCGCTGGTCATGATTCTTGGCGTCATCGGTTTGATGACCTGGCAACTGTGGCCCTACCTCAACCTCAAGACCTTCCTGGGTCTGTGATCTTGAGCCACTACTCGGGCGGAGAATAAGAATGGGTTTGTTGAGTCTTGCCATCTGGTTGCCTGTCGCGTCCGGTCTGCTCCTGCTGGCCCTGGGCCGCGATGATCAGGCCAAGGCCGTGCGCTGGGTCGCGTTGATCGCGGCGCTGGTCAGCTTCCTGGTCACCCTGCCGTTGATCAGCGGTTTTGACAACACCACGGCGGCCATGCAGTTCAGCGAGAAGCTGGACTGGATTGCGCGCTTCAATGTGCACTACCACCTCGGCCTGGACGGCATCTCGCTGTGGTTCGTGCCGCTGACGGCCTTCATCACCATCATCGTGGTGATCGCCGCCTGGGAAGTGATCACCGAACGCGTCAACCAGTACATGGGCGCCTTCCTGATCCTGTCCGGCCTGATGGTCGGCGTGTTCTCGGCGCTGGACGGCCTGCTGTTCTACGTGTTCTTCGAGGCCACGCTGATACCGATGTACATCATCATCGGTGTCTGGGGCGGGCCGAACCGCGTCTATGCGGCCTTCAAGTTCTTCCTCTACACGCTGGCCGGCTCACTCTTGATGCTGATCGCGCTGATCTATCTGTATTTCCAGTCGGGTGGCAGCTTCGAGATCCTGGAGTGGCACAAGCTGCCGCTGGCGATGCCGGCACAGACGCTGCTGTTCTTCGCATTCTTCGCGGCCTTCGCCGTCAAGGTGCCGATGTGGCCGGTGCACACCTGGCTGCCCGACGCCCACGTCGAGGCGCCCACCGGCGGCTCGGTGGTGCTGGCGGCCATCATGCTGAAGCTGGGTGCCTATGGCTTCCTGCGCTTCTCTATGCCCATCGCCCCGGACGCCAGCCGCGAGCACGCCTGGTTCATCATCGCCATCAGCCTGATCGCCGTGGTTTACATCGGCCTGGTGGCCCTGGTGCAGAAGGACATGAAGAAGCTGGTCGCCTATTCGTCGATCGCCCACATGGGTTTCGTCACCCTGGGCTTCTTCATCTTCAATGAGCTGGGCGTGTCCGGCGGCCTGGTGCAGATGATCTCGCACGGCTTTGTCTCGGGTGCGATGTTCCTGAGCATCGGCGTGCTGTATGACCGCGTCCATTCGCGCGAGATCGCGGCCTATGGCGGCGTGGTCAACACCATGCCCAAGTTTGCGGCCTTCGCGATGCTGTTCACGATGGCCAATTGCGGCCTGCCGGCCACCGGCGGTTTCGTCGGCGAGTGGATGGTGATTCTGGGCAGCGTGCAGTTCAACTTCTGGATCGGCGCTGTGGCGGCCACGGCCCTGATCTTCGGCGCGGCCTATTCGCTGTGGATGTACAAGCGCGTGTTCTTCGGCGCCATCGGCAACGACCATGTGCGCGAATTGCAGGATATCAATGCCCGCGAGCTTCTGATGATGGCCGTGCTGGCCGTGGCGGTGATCTGGATGGGTGTCTATCCGAAGCCCTTTACCGACGTGATGCATACCTCGGTCGATGCGCTGCTCAAGCATGTCGCTGCATCCAAGCTGAACTGAGGGCGACTGGAAAATGAATAACATGAATTGGCTCCCGGTCTATCCCGAAATCCTGCTGCTGATCATGGCCTGCGTCGTGGCCCTGGTCGATCTGTTCGTCAAGGACGAGCGCCGCACGCCGACCTATTGGCTCACGCAGGTCTCGCTGGCCGCCGTGGCCGCCTTGCACCTGAGCTACTTCGACCGTGGCGACACGGTGTATGGCGTGCAGGGCATGGTCGTCACCGACCCGATGGGCCATCTGCTGGGCTTCTTCGCGGCCATCGCGATGATCGTTACCCTCGTCTACGCACGCCCCTATGTGCAGAGCCGCGACATGCTCAAGGGCGAGCTGTTCTCGCTGAGCCTGTTCACGCTCCTGGGCATCAGCGTGATGGTGTCGGCCAACAATATGCTGGTCATCTACCTGGGCCTGGAGCTGATGAGCCTGTCGCTGTACGCGCTGGTGGCCCTGCGCCGCGACCACGCGGTCTCGACCGAAGCGGCGATGAAGTACTTCGTGCTCGGCGCGCTGGCCAGCGGCTTCCTGCTCTACGGCATGTCGATGATGTACGGCGCCACCGGCTCGCTGTCGATTCCGAAGATCTTCGAGGTCATCAGCTCAGGTCAGCCCAACCAGGCCGTGCTGGTGTTCGGCGTCGTCTTCATCGTCGCCGGCCTGGCTTTCAAGCTGGGCGTGGTGCCCTTCCATATGTGGGTGCCCGACGTCTATCAAGGCGCCCCGACGGCCGTGACCCTGCTGCTGGGCGGCGCACCGAAGCTGGCCGCCTTTGCCATCACGCTGCGCCTGCTGGTGGACGGCATGATGGGCCTGGCCGTCGATTGGCAGCAGATGCTGCTGGTGCTGTCGGTGATGTCGATGCTGGTCGGCAATCTGGCCGCCATTGCACAGACCAACCTGAAGCGCATGCTGGCCTATTCGACCATCGCACAGATGGGCTTCATGCTGCTGGGCCTGGCCTCGGGCGTGGTCAATGGCACGACCTTGTCGGCCGCCAATGCCTACAGCTCGTCGATGTTCTATGTCGTCACCTATGTGCTGACGACCCTGGGCACCTTCGGCATGATCATGATCCTGTCACGCCAGGGCCATGAGGCCGAGAACATCAGCGATCTGGCCGGTCTGGCCCGCCGCAGCCCCTGGCTGGCCGGCGTGATGACGATCTTCATGTTCTCCCTGGCCGGCGTGCCGCCGACCGCCGGCTTCTACGCCAAGCTGTCGGTGCTGCAGGCCCTGGTCACCACCGGCCTGAACTTCTACATCGCCATTGCCGTGCTGGCCGTGGTGCTGTCGCTGATCGGCGCCTTCTACTACCTGCGCATCGTCAAGGTGATGTTCTTCGAAGAAGCCACCGACCTGAGCCCGCTGAAGCCCGCCGGCGATGTGAGCGCGGTGATGGCGCTGAACGGCGCGGCCGTGCTGGGCTTCGGCCTGCTGCCCGGCGGCCTGATGGCGCTGTGTGCCGAGGCCATCGTCAAGGCACTGGCGACCTGATCGCCCGAAATCGACATGGGCCAGAGCGCTGCCGTCTGGCTGGTGCTGCTTGTTGCAGCACTGGCCGCCAATCTGCCGTATTTCAGCCCGCGCCTGCTGCTGGTCGGGCCCAAGCGCTACCCCAAGCCTTTTGCCTGGCGCCTGCTGGAACTGTTGCTGCTGGCCGGCCTCACGCTGGGCCTGGGCTTCTTGCTGGAGGCCCGTCAGGGCCAGCGCCAGCCCCAGGGCTGGGAGTTCTATGCGGCCTTCTTCTGCCTCTACCTGACCCTGGGCTTCCCCGGCTTTGTCTGGTGCTATCTGCGCAAGGGCTGGCATGAGCGCTGACAGCACCGACGCGCATCTGATCGAGACCTGCGTATCGACCGAGCAGGTCTATCGCGGCCATTTCCTCGATGTGCGCCGTGACGTGGTCCAACTGCCCGACGGCAAGCAGGCGGCGCGCGAATACATCAGGCACCCCGGCGCGGTGATGGTGATCCCGCTGCTGGACGATGGCCGCCTCTTGATGGAGCGCCAGTACCGCTATCCGATGCAGCGCGTGATGCTGGAGTTTCCCGCCGGCAAGCTGGACGCCGGCGAGGCACCGCTGGCCTGCGCCCAGCGCGAGCTGCTCGAAGAGACCGGCCACCGGGCCACCGAATGGGCCTATGCGGGCGTGCTGCACAACGCCATCGCCTATTCGGACGAGGGCATACACATCTGCTTTGCGCGAGGCCTGGTGGCCGGCGCGCAGCAACTGGATGAAGGCGAATTTCTCGAGCTCACCCGTTGCAGCGTGGCCGAGCTCGACGCCCTGGCCTGCAGCGGCGCGATGACCGATGCCAAGACCCTCATCGGTCTGCAGTGGCTGCAGCGCTGGCAGGCCGGCGCCTGGCCCTTGAACTGGCAAAGAAACGCCGCCTGAATGGCGCTGCCATTCGCTCTATGATCCGTCCATGCTGGTACTGAACCTGTCTTGCACCCACGGCCACGGCTTCGAAGGCTGGTTCGGCTCGGGTGACGACTATGAGTCGCAGCAGCAGCACAAGCTCTTGAGCTGCCCGATCTGCGGCGATGAGCAGATCACCCGCCTGCCCAGCGCGCCACGTCTGAACGTCTCGCATCTGCGCGGCGGTGCACGTCCGCCGGAGCAAGAGGTCGCGCCGGAAGCCAAGCCCGCGCCAGCGCCCGCCGTTCCCGCGCCCACAGTCCCGATGAACGAACAGATGCAGGCGCAATGGCTGAAAGCCGTCGCCCATGTGATCAAGAACACCGAGGACGTCGGAGACCAGTTCGCCGAGGAGGCCCGCCGCATCCATTACGGCGAGGCCGAGCTGCGCGGCATACGCGGCAGCGCCACGGCCGACGACACGGCCGCCCTTCTGGACGAGGGCATCGAGGTGGCCCAGCTGCCGCTGCCGGTGGCGCGCAAGGGGCCGGTGCAGTGAGCCTCAGGCGCTAAAGCACCCGGCCGGGGTTCAACAAGCCCTGCGGATCCAGTGCCTGCTTGATCGCGCGCATCAGGCCCAGCGCCACCGGTGACTTGCGCAAGGCCAGCTCGTCGCGTTTCAGCTGGCCAATACCATGCTCGGCCGAGATCGAGCCCTGGAAGGCCGTCACCGCATCGAACACGATGGTGTTCACCGCATGCTCCTGCTCGCGCAGGAAGTCCACCGCCGAGCCACCCTCGGGCGCCTGCACGTTGTAGTGCAGATTGCCATCGCCCAGATGGCCGAAGTTGACCAGGCGCACGCCCGGGAAGGCGGCCTTCAGCGCCGCATCGGTTTGCGCCACGAACTCGGGAATGCGCGACACCGGCAGGGCAATGTCGTGCTTGATGTTCAGCCCTTCCTCGACCTGGGCCAGCGGAATCGACTCGCGCACATGCCACAGCGAGCGGGATTGCTCCAGGCTGGAGGCCACCGCCGCGTCCTGGATCACGCCACTCTCCAGCGCGGCTTCCAGCAAGCCCTCGAACAGCGCCCGGGCATGGGCCTCGGACTCGGAGTCCGAGATCTCCAGCAGCACCGTCCAGTGGCAGGGCGGCAGCGCCTGGGGCAGCTGCGGGAAGTGCTTGCGGACCAGGGACAAGGCAAAGTCCCCCATCAGCTCGAAGCCGGTCAGGCCCGAGCCGGCGCGCTCTTGGGCCAGGCCCAAGAGGGCCAGCGCGGACTCCAGCGTCGGGCAGGCGGCCAGCGCCGTCATCCTGGCCTGCGGGCGCGGATAGAGCTTCAGGGTCGCGCCGGTGATGATGCCCAAGGTACCTTCGCTGCCGATGAACAGATCGCGCAGGTCGTAGCCGGTGTTGTCCTTGCGCAGGCCACTCAGGCCCTGCCAGATTTCGCCGGCGGCCGTCACGACCTCCAGGCCCAGGCACAGCTCGCGGGTATTGCCGTAGCGCAGCACCTGGGTGCCGCCGGCATTGGTGGCCAGATTGCCGCCTATCGTGCAGCTGCCCTCGGCTGCCAGGCTCAGGGGGAACAGCAGGCCCTGGGCGTCGGCGGCCTCCTGCAGCGCCTGCAGCACGCAGCCGGCATCCACCGTCATCGTCAGATTGGCGCGGTCCAGCTCGCGCACCTTGTTCATGCGCTGCAGGCTCAAAAGGACCTGGCTGCCGCTGGTATCGGGCACCGAGCCGCCGACCAGGCCGGTGTTGCCGCCCTGGGGCACGACGGCCACGCGATGTTCGGCGCACAGCCGCATCACCGCGGACACCTGCCCGGTCGTGCCCGGCCGTACGACGGCCAGCGCCTTGCCCTGGAAGCGCTTGCGCCAGTCCAGCTCGTAGGCCGACAGGTCACCGTCGCTGAGCACATAGGTATCGCCCAGCGCGTCACGCAAGGCCTGCAGCAGGGCGGCGCTCATCGGGCTGCCTTCAAACGCACCCGCACCTGCCAGGCACAGGCGATGAACAGCAGCACGCTGAGCAGCACCTCGGCGACAGCGAGCTGGGCGCTGAGCCCAGGGTCGCCGTAGGCGCGCACGCAGCCCTCGGCGGCATAGAGCCAGACCAGCAGACTCAGCCAGCGGAAGGTGTACATCCGGTAGCGCCAGACGCCGAGCACACCCAGGCCCAGGGGCAGGGCCTTGATGGCCAGCGTGCCGCGGCCGGTGGGTGCCAGCCACAGCTCCCAGACCAGGCACAGCGCGATCAGCGCAAGCAGGCTGATCAGGGCCAGCAGACGACTGTGGCGGGCGCCGGGGGAGGGCGATGAAAGCGGGGCGGCAGGGCTTGCGAGGGTGGAGGCAGACATGGCTGGCATCATAGCCAGCATGAACGCTCTTCCCACACCGACCCAAGACAAAGCACGCGCCTGGCTGCAGCATGCCAACGAGACCTGGGCCACCCTGAAGCGCTGGCCCTGGTGGGACACCCTGCGCACCTTGCGCGCCCGTTTCCGCGACGACCGCCTGGGCCTGACCGCCGGCAGCCTGACCTTCACCACCATCATCTCGCTGGTGCCGCTGCTGACGGTGATGCTGGCCCTGTTCACCGCCTTCCCGATGTTCGCCTCCTTCCAGGTCGCGCTTGAGAAGTACTTTCTGCAAAGTCTGATACCGCCCAATATCGCCAAACCGGTGCTGGGCGCGCTGACCCAGTTCGCCAGCAAGGCCAACCGGGTCGGCACGGTGGGCCTGGTGGTGCTGGTGTTCACCGCGCTGGCCCTGATGCTGACGATAGACCGCACGCTCAACGCGATCTGGCGCGTGCAGCGGCCACGGCCCATCGCCCAGCGCGTGCTGGTCTATTGGGCGGCACTGACCCTGGGGCCGCTGCTGCTCGGCGCCAGCCTGGCGCTGACCAGCTATGCGCTGTCGGCGGGCAAGGGCATCGTGTCGGCGCTGCCGGGGGGCCTGAGCTTTCTGCTGAACGCGGTCGAATTCGTGATCCTGGCCATCAGCGTGGCCGGCCTGTTCCACTACGTGCCCAACACCCATGTGCGCTGGCGCCACGCAATGGCCGGTGGCCTGTTCGTGGCCGCGGGCTTCGAGCTGGCCAAGCGTGCGCTGGCCTGGTACGTCAGCCAGGTGCCGACCTACTCGACGATGTACGGTGCCTTCGCCAGCCTGCCCATCTTCCTGGTCTGGATCTATCTGGGCTGGGTGATCATGCTGCTGGGCGCGGTGATCGCCGCCTACGCACCCAGCCTGCAGATGCGCGTCGTGCGCCAGATCGAGGAGCCCGGCTACCGCTTCGAGCTGGCCCTGCGCGTGCTGCGCCAGCTGCGCCTGGCGCGCGGCGAGGCGGCCCATGGCTGGTCGGCGCTGGAGCTGGCCGACAAGCTGCAATGCGACCCACTGCAGATCGAGCCGGTGCTGGACGTGCTGCAGGGGCTGGACTGGATAGGCCGGCTGGAAGAGTCAGGCGATCAACGCCTGACCCTGCTGTGCGAACCGGCCAAGACGCCGGCCTCACCACTGCTGCAGGCCCTGCTGCTGGTACGCACGCCGCATCTGGAAACGCTGTGGCGGCGCGGGCAGTTCAAGGATGCGACCCTGGCGGATCTGCTGGATTGACGCTCAGCTGTGCAGCACCACCAGCAGGGCTGTTGCCGCCGCCTTGCCGGTATTGCGTATCGCATGCGCGCCATCGGCGCCATAGCGGGCCGTCTCGCCGGCCTTCAGCTTCTGCACCGAGCTTGCGGCGCTGACCTCCAGGCTGCCGCTGAGCACGCTCAGGTGCTCGCGCGAGCCGGGCTCGTGGGCCGCTGACTCCAGCGCGCCGCCGGGCTGCACCGTCAGCTCGTACCATTCGAACTGACCGGCCAGGTCGATAGGGCCGAGTATGCGCAGCTGGCACAGGCCGTCCGGGCTGCTCATGCTGGGCGTGGCATGGGCCGCCACCATCTCTATCGCCGGCGCCGCGGGCCGCTCGCCGCCCAGCAGCTCGGACAGCTCGACACGCAAGGCATTGGCCAGCCGCCAGACCACGGCCACCGTCGGGTTGGCCTGGTTGCGTTCGATCTGCGACAGCATGGATTTGGACACACCGGCGCGGCGCGACAGCTCGTCCAATGACAGGCCCTGGGCCTGGCGCAGCGCCTGCAGGGTGGCACCGACGCGGGGCGGCTCCGAAGCGTCTTGGCTGGCATTCGACATAGGCGTAGGCTTGACCTGAAAAAGCAAATCTTAGATACTGTACAAAAGTTCGATATATCGAACTATGTTCTGTTTAGCGGATTTGCACGATTGTGCACCAGGAGCCCGACCATGACCACCCGTGATGACTTCTATGCGCACCTGCAGGCCGAGCTGGCCGGCATACGCGAGGCCGGCCTGTACAAGACCGAGCGCGTGATCACCACGCCCCAGGGCGCCCTGGTGCACACGCAGGACGGCCGCGAGGTCATCAATCTCTGCGCCAACAACTATCTGGGCCTGTCGTCCCACCCGGCCGTCATTGAGGCCGCACACGAGGCGCTGCGTACCCATGGCTACGGCCTGTCGTCGGTGCGCTTCATCTGCGGCACGCAGGACCTGCACAAGACGCTGGAGCAGCGCCTGTCCAAATTCCTCGGCACCGAAGACACCATCCTCTACGCCGCCGCCTTCGACGCCAATGGCGGCCTGTTCGAACCGCTGCTGGGCGAGCAGGACGCCGTCATCAGCGACGAGCTGAACCACGCCTCCATCATCGACGGCATCCGCCTGTGCAAGGCCAAGCGCTATCGCTACAAGCACAACGACATGGCCGATCTGGAGCGTTGCCTCGAAGAAGCCAGGGCGGCCGGCGCCCGCTTCACCCTGGTGTTCACCGACGGCGTGTTCTCGATGGACGGCAGCATTGCCCAGTTGGACACCATCCGCGCGATCACCAACCGATACGGCGCCCTGCTGGGCATAGACGAATGCCACGCCTCGGGCTTCATGGGCGAGAAGGGCCGGGGCACGCATGAATACCGTGGGGTGCTGGGCCAGATCGACATCATCACCGGCACCCTGGGCAAGGCCCTGGGCGGCGCCTCGGGCGGCTTCACCAGCGGCCGCAGGGAGGTGATCGAGTTGCTGCGCCAGCGCTCGCGTCCCTATCTGTTCAGCAACACGGTGGCACCCAGCATCGTCGGCGCCTCGATCGCCGTGCTCGATCTGCTGGAGGCCAGCACCGCCCTGCGCGACAAGCTGGAGGCCAACACACAGTACTTCCGCGCCGCCATCCAGGCCGCCGGCTTCGACATCAAGCCCGGCATCCACCCCATCGTGCCCATCATGGTCTATGACGCCGTCAAGGCCCAGGCCTTGAGCGCCCGGCTGCTGGAGCTGGGCGTCTATGCCGTCGGCTTTTTCTTCCCGGTCGTGCCCAAGGGCCAGGCGCGCATACGCGTGCAGGTCTCGGCCGGCCACGAGCGCGCCCAGCTGGAGCAGGCGGTGGCGGCCTTCACCCAGGCCGGCCGCGAACTGGGCCTGATCGCCTGAGGATGCATCCATGAGCCCCAAGATATTGATCATCGGCGCGAACGGCCAGATCGGCACCGAACTGGCGCTGAGCCTGGCGCAGAAGCACGGCTTCGACCGCGTCATCACCAGCGATGTGGCCCCCACCGGCCGTGTGCCCGGCCTGCGCCACGAGATGCTGGACGTGACCGACGCCGCGGCACTGACCTCGGTGGCACAGCGCCACGAGATCACCCAGATCTACCACCTGGCCGCGGCCCTGTCGGCCAGCGGCGAGAAGCATCCGCAATGGGCCTGGAACCTGAATATGGTGGGCCTGCTGAATGTGCTGGAGCTGGCGCGCCAGATGCGCATGGACCGCATTTTCTGGCCCAGCTCCATCGCCGCCTTCGGCCCGACCACGCCGCAGCAGCACACCCCCCAGTCCACCGTGATGGACCCGACCACCGTCTACGGCATCTCCAAGCTGGCCGGCGAGCGCTGGTGCGCCTGGTACCACGCCAACCACGGCGTCGATGTGCGCAGCCTGCGCTATCCGGGCCTGATCAGCTACAAGACCCCCCCCGGCGGCGGCACCACCGACTACGCGGTGGACATCTTCCATCAGGCCTTGAAGAGTGGTCGCTACACCTGCTTCCTCGAAGAGGGCCAGGCCTTGCCGATGATGTACATGCCGGACGCGCTGCGCGCCACCATCGAGCTGATGGAGGCGCCGGCTGCCAGCATCCGGCAGCGCGACAGCTACAACCTGGCCGGCGTCAGCTTCACGCCGGCACAGATCGCGGCGGCCATCCGTGCCGAGCTGCCCGGCTTCGAGATCAGCTACGCACCCGACTTCCGCCAGGCCATCGCCGCGAGCTGGCCGCAATCGATAGACGATAGCGCGGCACAAACCGACTGGGGCTGGAAGGCCGACTACGATCTGCAGGCCATGGTGCGCGATATGTTGACCCACCTCAAGGCGGCTGCGTAGCACAGACGGCCGCGCTGCTATGCTGCACTCATGATGCGCCGCCTCAGCTTCGTTGTTTCCCCGCTGCTGGGGGCAGTACTTGCCTGCGATGCGCGGGCCCAAGCCGCCGCGGCGCCGCACTGGGACTATGTCGTCGGCGTCAACCTGACCAACAGCCCCGAGTATCCAGGCGCGGTGAGCAACAAGACCGCCCCCAAGCCGCTGTGGGCGTTGCAGTATGGCCGCTGGCGTTTCAGCACCTCGGGCGCGGGCCAGGTGATGGGTTTCGGCGAAGACGTGCAGGGGCCGGGCGCCAGCACCGAATTGATCAAGAACTCGGCGTTTCGGCTGGGGGCCGCGTTTCGCGTCGACAGCGGCCGCAAATCCAGCGACTCGATCCAGTTCCAGGGGCTGCCCGACGTGAAGCGCACGCTGCGTGCGCGGCTGTTTGCCAGCTATGCGCTGGCGCCCGAGTGGCTGGCCTCTGCGGCCTGGTCGCAAGACGTGGCCGGGCGGGCTGGCGGCGGGGTGCTGAACATGGACATCGGCTACCGCCTGCGCCAGACCCGCCACACCGAGTGGACCGCCGGCGCCGGCCTCACCGCAGGCACCGCGCGCAATATGCAGAGCTATTTCGGCATCAGCCCGGAGGGCTCGCTCAGCTCCGGACTGCCGGCCTACCAGGCGGGCGCCGGCTTGCGCGACGTGCATGCCGGTGTGGGCTTCACCCATGCACTGACCTCGCGCTGGATACTGTTCGGCGCCGCCGGCACCTCGCAGCTGCTGTCGGACGCGGCGCGCAGCCCCCTGGTGCACCAGCGCAGCGGCAACTCGGTCAGTCTGGGGCTGGCCTACCGCTGCTGCCGCTGGCAGGCCGACTAGAACGGCACCTTGCCAGTCCAGATGTCCTTGTACATCGCCCAGTCGCCCATGAAGCTGTAGAGGGGGCGCTTGAACGAGGCGGGCCGGTTCTTCTCGAACACGAAGTGGCCGATCCAGGCGAAACCATAGCCGCAAAGCAGCGCGTACAGCACGAAGCGCAACTGGCCGGTGGCCAGCAGCATCGCCAGGCACACCAGCACCAGCGTGCTGCCCAGGAAGTGCAGGCGCCGGCAGGTCGGGTTGCGGTGTTCGCTCAGGTAGAAGGGGTAGAACTCCGCAAAGCTCTGCAGGGTCTTGGGATCGGTGGCGGTGTCCATCTGCGCTCTCCTGGTTCAGACGCCCAGCGCCTGCCTCATCGCATTCAACACCTGCTCGGGTGCCTCCGTCATCAGTGAATGCCCCGCATCGACCATCAGCACCCTGGCCTTCAGCGCGGCGGCCAGTTCCTTGGTCTGCTTCGGAGAGGTCATCTGATCGCGGGTGCCCAGAATCAGCGTGCTCGGGCACCCGAGCCTGGCGGCATCGTTCAAACCCTGGTCATAGCTGTTGCACAGCTGGAAGTCGTGCTCGAACAGGTTGAGCCCCGTCTGGCCCGCCTGGGTGCGCCGCATCAGCGCCCGCTCGGCGCCATGCAGCCAGGTACCCGGGCCGGGGTGGGAGGGCTTGGGCGCCCAGGTCGAGTGCGAGAAGCTGTTGACCATGTCTATGGCCAGCAGCGGTCGCTCGCGGGCGGTGCTGAGCAGCGCGTCCGAGACCTTCATCGGATAGGCCGTGCCCAGCATCACCAGATGGCTGACCCGCTGCGGCGCCAGGCCGGCCGCGGCCAGTGCGATCAGCGAGCCCATGCTGTGGCCCACCAGCGCGGCGCGCTCGACGCCGGCGGCGTCCAGCAGGGCCAGCACCCAGCGGGCCAGCGCCGGCATGTCGGCCAGCGGCTGGCCACCACTGCGCCCATGGCCCGGCAGATCAACCGCCAGCACGCTGTGGCCACGGTGGGCGAACCAGCGGGCCAGCAGGGTCCAGTCGCTGTGGTCATGGATGGCGCCATGGATGAAGACAATGCAGGGCAGGGCGGGGTCGAAGGGCTTGCCGCCGGTGTAGGCATAGGCCTCGATGTTATTGACGAGCAGCTTCATTGCGCCTTCTCCGCGGTCTTCAGGGCACGCTTCAGATCGTCGAGCAGATCGTCGGCGTCTTCCAGGCCTATCGACAACCGTATCGTGCCGGCCGTGATGCCGGCCTGGGCCAGCGCCGCATCGTCCATGCGGAAGTGGGTGGTGCTGGCCGGGTGTATGACCAGCGAGCGGCAATCGCCGACATTGGCCAGGTGGGAGAAGATCTTCAACGCCTCGATGAAGGCCTTGCCCTGCTTGCGCGAGCCCTTCAGGTTGAAGCTGAACACGGAGCCGGCGCCGCGCGGCAGCAGTTGCCTGGCCAAGGCATGGCTGGGATGAGACTCCAGGTCCGGATAGCCGACACTCTCGACCAGTGGATGCGCGGCCAGGAACTGCGCCACCTTGCGCGCATTCGCCACATGGCGTTCCATGCGCAGCGACAGGGTTTCGATGCCCTGCAGAATCAGCCAGGCGGTGTGCGGGCTCATGCAGGCGCCGAAGTCGCGCAGGCCCTCGCGGCGGGCACGCAGCAGGAAGGCGCCGACCGTGCTCTCTTCGGTGAAGGTCATGCCGTGGAAGCCGGCATAGGGCTCGCACAGCTCGGGGAACAGGCCGTGCTTGGCATGGGCCGCGTCCCAGTCGAACATACCGCTGTCCACCAGCACCCCGCCGATCACCGTGCCGTGGCCGGACAGGAACTTGGTCGCCGAGTGATAGACCAGATCGGCGCCGTGCTCGAAGGGCTTGATCAGATAGGGCGTGGTCAGGGTCGAGTCAACCAGCAGCGGCAGGCCGGCCTCGTGGGCGATCTGCGAGATGTTGGGGATGTCCAGCACGTCCAGGCCCGGGTTGCCCAGGGTCTCGCCGAACAGCAGCTTGGTGTTGGGGCGGATTGCCGCGCGCCAGGCGTCCAGATCGCCCGGCTTGACGAAGGTGGTGGCGATGCCGAAACGCGACAGGGTGTAGTGCAGCAGATTGTGCGAGCCGCCATAGAGCGCGCTGCTTGACACGATGTGCGAGCCCGCGCCGCAGAGGGTGGCAATGGCCAGATGCAAGGCCGCCTGGCCACTGGCGGTGGCTATTGAGCCGGCGCCGCCTTCGAGCGCGGCCACGCGTTCCTCGAACACGGCCGTGGTCGGATTGGAGATACGGCTGTAGACGTGGCCGGGCCGCTCCATATTGAACAGCGAGGCCGCATGCTCGCTGTTTTCGAACACGAACGAGGTCGTCAGGTGCAAGGGCACGGCACGTGCGCCGGTGGCCGCATCGGGGGCGGTGCCGGCGTGCAGGGCCAGCGTGTCGAAGCCGGGATCGGCGTATCCAGACATGGTGTCTCCGGGGTGTTGATAGCCTCGATTGTGTGCTATGTTGGCCACAAGATTCGCAGCCACTGCTGACCCATACAGGGCGAGGAGACCCCCATGAAAGTCGTTGATATCTTGCGCGTCAAAGGCGGCACGCTGTTCACCGTGTCACCCGATGAAGCGTTGTCTCGCGCTGTCACGGCCATGGCCGAAAGCGACATCGGTTCCCTGGTGGTGATGGAGCATGGCGACCTGGTCGGCATGCTGACCTTCCGCGAGGTGATCGCCGCGGTGGTCAGGAATGGTGGCTCCGTCGGCACCCTGCTTGTGCGCACCGTGATGGATGACCATCCGCTGACCTGCACGCCCGAGACCGAGATCGACGAGGTGCGCCGCATGATGCTGGGCCGGCACGCCCGCTATATGCCCGCGCTCAACGGCCGCACGCTGATGGGCGTGATCTCGTTCTACGACGTGGCCAAGGCCGTGGTTGACAGCCAGGACTTCGAGAACCGCATGCTCAAGGCCTATATCCGCGACTGGCCGGTCGAGCAAGAGGCGCCGGCCGAGGACGGAAAGACCTGAGGCCGGACCGCGTGCAAGCCCTGCGGCTTGCACGACGCCTGCCGAAGGCCCGGTCGCCTGCAAGCGACCGGGCTGAACACCCAGACAGCTACCTCAGGTAGCTGTTTTCGATTCTGGCCGCCGTGCCGTTGCGTTTGACCATCTCCAGCGCAGCATTCATCTTGGCGATGAAGTCGGCCTTGTAGGGTGGGCTGTGCTTGATGCTGTAGCCGATGAAGGTGTCTTCGCCGGACAGTTCCACCGCCTCCAGCAGCCGGGTGCCCCGAAAATCAGGGTCTGACCCCAATTTTCTGGCGGTGTGCAGGGCGGCGCCTCGGTCGCTGGCATAGCAGTCGATGCGCTTGGCGGCGAGCTTCTTGAGATTGGGCTCATTGCCCTTGGCTTCCGACAGCACGATCTTGCCGGCGTTGGCGGCGTCGATCAGCCGGGCCGAGAGCAGGAAGCCGGCGTTGACACCCACCGTCACGCCATTGAAATCGTCCGGGAACTGCTTGCGTGGCTTGGCCATCACGTCGGGGTTGCAGAACAGCACCACGGTTTCTCGATACAGCACCACCGAATAGGGGCTGATGTAGGCGCGCTCGCGTTTGAGCCCGGGCGGGAACAGGCCCAGGGCCGCCCCGCTTTCCAGATCCGCCAGCCCGCGCTTCCAGGGGCGGGGCCTGAGCTCCACCTCGTAGGCGGGCTTCAGCAGCTCCGCCGCCTTGCCGAGCAACTCGACATACGTGCCCTTGAACTCGCCGTTCTCGACATAGGCATAGGGGGCATAGTCGTCATCGCCTAGCAGCACGACCTTCTCCCCGGCATGGGCCAGGACAGCGGAGGTGACCAGCACCCAGGCACAGGCAAGACGATGTGGCATTGGCAATCTCCTGGTGCAAGAAGCGCGCGGGTGGATGGGCTCAGCATAGCCATGGCACCATGGTCGGGCTTGTCTTGCGTCAAGCCGAACCACTCAGCCCCATGGCAGGATAGCGCTCAATGACCCATCGTCTCACCGAAAAAGCCCTTCAGGAGTCTCGCAGCTTCGGCGTGCGCCGGATTCCGGCGCTGCGCCCCCTGGGCTGGCTGGCGAGGGGTTGGGCCGACCTGATGCGCTGCCCGCTGCCAGGATTGCTGCATGGCCTGGTGCTGGCCCTGTTCGGCGCGCTGCTGTTCTGGGTGGCGCGGCACAAGTTCTGGCTGTTGGCCGGCGCTTTCTCGGGTTTCTTGCTGGTCGCACCCATCCTGGCCACCGGCCTCTATGCCGTCAGCCGCGCGCTGGAGCGGGGCGACAAGCCCTCGTTGCGCACGGCCATGGCCGCCTGGAAGCCCGATGACGGTCGCCTGATCGTGTTCGGCCTTTTGCTGGCCTTTGCCGGCACCGGCTGGGTGATGACCTCGGCCTCGCTGATCACCGGCCTGGCGCCAGGACTGGTCAACACACCAACCGACTTTCTGCGCCATGTCGTGCTGGCCGAGCGCGGCCATCTGTTTGAACTCTGGCTGGGCCTCGGTGCGGTGCTGGCCGCGCCGGTGTTCGCGTCCAGCGTGGTGGCCATTCCGCTGCTGCTGGATCGCCAGATCGGAGTGCTCGGCGCCGTATTCACCAGCTGGCGCGTGGTCATGGAACACCCCCTGCCGATGGCGCTGTGGGCCGGGCTGCTGCTGGCGCTGACGGGTCTGGGCATCGTCACCCTGCTGCTGGGTCTGGTCGTCATCGCCCCCTGGCTGGCCCATGCCAGCTGGCATGCCTACCGGGATGTGGTCGACAGCTCGGGTTTGCGGGAGCGGCCCTGATGTTCGGCTTCACCGAAGAACAGATCTCCTGGTTCGGCCTGAGCTTCGGCGTCACGGCCTTCATGCTCTACATGGTCTTCATCATCTTCCAGCTGGCCCGTGAGTCCAAGGCCGGCCGTTTCGGCACCTTTGTGCTGTTCCTCGGCCTGGGCGTTGGGTTGATCGGCTTTGCCGCCAAGGGCCTGATCAAGTTTTTCATGTCGGGCATTGTCGAATGAGTGTTGCTGCCCCGGCCAAACCGCCCCGCCACACGCTGTTCGATGACGCCCAGGCCCTGCTCACCGGCACCCTGTTCGTGGCCATCGGCCTGTTGCTGCTGCGCCAGGCGGGCCTGGTCACCGGCGGCACCGTCGGCCTGGCCTTTCTGGCCCATTACGCCACCGGTCTGCCCTTTGGCGCGCTGTTGTTCGTGGTCAATCTGCCGTTCTACTGGCTGGCCTGGCGGCGCATGGGCCGGCGCTTCACCGTGAAGACCTTTGTCGCCGTCAGCCTGCTGTCCCTGCTCAGCGAGTTGCTGCCACGCTGGATCAGCCTGCAGTCGCTCAATCCGCTGTTCGCGGCCATCGCCGGGGGCCTGCTGGTGGGGGCGGGCTTCATCATATTGTTCCGCCACCGCGCCAGCCTGGGCGGGCTCAACGTGCTGGTGCTGTGGCTGCAGGAGCGCTTTGGCTGGCGCGCCGGCATCGTGCAGATGGCCATCGATGCCTTGATCTTGCTGGCCGCCTGGCCCTGGATCGATGCCCAGCGGCTGGGCCTGTCTGTGCTGGCCGCGGCGGCGATGAACTTCTCGCTCGCGGTCAACCACAGGCCCGGGCGCTATATGGCTTTTTGAGGGGAGCCATCGGCGTCGAGGGCGCGGGGCTCAAGAGCGCCGTCCTTCATCCAATAGCCGCTGGCCAGCAAATGCTCGCGCACCTGAGCCCTGGCCCGGTGCAAACGGCTTTTCACCGCCTCCAGGCTGAGCCCCAGCTGAGCGGCCACCTCGGGCGCCGTCAGCTCATGCACATCGCGCAGCAGCAGGACCTCGCGATAGGGCGGGCTGAGCCGCTCCATCGCGCGCACCAGATCCAGTCGCAGATCGGTGGGCAACGCCGGCGCACTGGGCATCTCGTGTGGCGCCAGCTCGTCCAGATCGTCCGTCCTGCTGCGGCCCCGGTAGAGCCGGTAGCACTCGCGCTCGACGATGCGAAACATCCAGGTGGCGAAGGTGGCCACGGTGCGCAGGGCGCCGATCTTGCGGTAGAGCTGCCACAGCGCAATCTGCACCGCGTCTTCGGCGTCTTCGGTGGTTGAGCAGGTGCGCCGGGCGAAGCGTTTCAGATCGGGCTGACACACCGTCAACAGGTTTGCCACGGCGCCCGAGTCACCCCGGGAGGCGGCTTCAATCAAATGCGCTTCGGCTCGGATCATGGTTCAGCTCTCCAGATAGCGGCGTCCGACCATCGCACAGGCCGGGCAGAAGCCAATGAAGGCGGTCAGGACCAGAGTGGCGGCGCTGCCAAGGGCCAGCCAGGTGACGAGGCCCGTGGTGAGGCCGGCATAGACGGCTGCTGCGATGGCGACACCCGTGATGATGCGCAGCGCGCGTTCCCAATGGGGCAGATTGCGTTTGATGAAAAACATGATGTCCGGTCCTGGTTTGAAGTGCTTGACCAAGACCTAGAGGCTCGGGGTTTCAAAAAGGATTCAGAAATCTTTCAAGAAAAAGATCCAGATCCTGAATCCATTGTCGGCGCCGCCGCCTCTAGGTCATGGTGAGCACGCTGTTCGGTGAGCTCGCGGTTCCTCAGCTTCAACCCAACACCAGCCATCATGACAACGACGTTCTCAAGCAAATTCTCCCTGCGCCGCAGCTTCAACCAGGTGGCGGTTTCCAGCGCCCTTGCCCTGGCCGGCCTGTTCATCGGCGGCACCGCCAGCGCCGGTGAAATTCTCAAGGCCGATATGGAGGCCTATATGCAGGCGGCCTCGCAAAACAAGCCCATCATCATGCATGTGCACGCCGGCTGGTGCCCGGTGTGCACCAGACAGACCCCCATCATCGAGGCGCTGATGAAGGAGCCAGAGTTCAAGGATGTGATCGTCTTCAAGATCGACTTCGACGCCGACAAGCCCCTGGTCGAGCAGCTGGGGGTGAAGTTCCAGTCCACCTTGATCGCGGCCAAGGGCTCGGTCGAAGTGGCGCGCAGCGCCGGCGCCACCGACAAGGACAAGATCCGCGAGTTCATTCGCAAGTCCTTGTAGCTCCTGACCGCGTTCGCCGAGGCCGCACGGTGCGCGCCTTCGGCGCGTCTGCACGATACCTCGGTGAGTCCCGGGTTCGTGGATCAATCAAGTCCTTGACCGTGAGTGATGAACCTTGCTATCTCTGCTCTTGAGCCTGCTGGCCGGCGCGCTGTCCACGCTGTCGCCCTGTGTGCTGCCCCTCGTGCCCATCATCATGTCCAGCGCCCTGCAGGCGGCGCGTTTCGGACCGGTCGCGCTACTGGCCGGGCTGACCCTGTCCTACACCCTGGTCGGCACCGGGCTGGCGCTGTTTGGCAGCCAGCTCGGCGTGGAGTCCGGCCAGTTGCGCATGGTCAGCGCCGGGCTGATGCTGGGCTTCGGCGTGATATTCCTGTCATCACGGCTGCAGCAGGCCTTCGTCAGGCTCGTGGCGCCGCTGACGGATGGTGCCAATGCCAGGCTGTCGGGATTCAAGGCCGACAGCAGCTGGGGGCAGGGCTTGCTGGGCGCGATGCTGGGTCTGGTGTGGTCGCCCTGCGTGGGCCCCACCTTGGGGGCGGCCGTGACCCTGGCTGCGCAGGGACACAGCGCCACGGCTGCCCTGAGCACCATGTTTGTGTTCGGCCTCGGCGCGGCGCTGCCGATGGTACTGCTCGTCTATGGTTCCAGGGCCGCGACGGCGAGCCGGCGCAGGGCCATGGGCGAAGCCGGCCGCTGGGGCAAGCGGGTGATGGGACTCGGCCTGATGCTGGTCGGCGCCCTGGTGCTCAGCGGCGCAGACCATGGGCTGGAGGCGTTGCTGACGCGCCATATGCCGCCCTGGCTGCTTGATCTGACCACCCGTTTCTGAATGGAGCGGATGTCATGCGTCGCCTGCCTGCCGGGCTTCTTGCCGCCGCACTGCCTCAGCCGGAGCGGTGAGCGGCTGCGGGGCTCTAGAATCGGAGTCCGCTCACCCAGGAATCCGCATGTCTGGCAGTACTTTCGGCGAACTGTTTTGTGTCACCAACTTTGGCGAAAGCCATGGCCCGGCCATAGGCTGCGTGATTGACGGCTGCCCGCCCGGCATGCTGCTCAGCGAGGCCGACATCCAGCCCGAGCTGGACCGCCGCCGCCCCGGCACCTCGCGCCATGTGACGCAGCGCAACGAGCCCGACCAGGTGCAGATACTGTCCGGCGTCTACGAAGGCAAGACCACCGGCACGCCGATCTGCCTGCTGATACCCAACACCGATCAGCGCAGCAAGGACTACGGCAACATCCTCGACACCTTCCGCCCCGGCCACGCCGACTACACCTACTGGCGCAAATACGGCCTGCGTGATCCGCGCGGCGGTGGCCGCTCGTCGGCGCGGCTGACGGCGCCCATGGTCGGCGCCGGCGCGATCGCGCGCAAATGGCTGTTCGAGAAATACGGCACCCAGTTCCGCGCCTGCATGACGCAGCTCGGTGAGCTGAAAGTGCCGTTCGAGGGCTGGGAGCACACCTCGCGCAACCCCTTCTTCGCCGCCAACGCCAGCAGCATCGCCGAGATGGAGGCCTATATGGACGCGCTGCGCAAGAGCGGCGACTCGGTCGGCGCGCGCATCCATCTGGAGGCCACCGGCGTGCCGGTGGGCCTGGGCGCGCCGCTGTTCGACAAGCTCGATTCGGACATCGCCTACGCGATGATGGGCATCAATGCCGTCAAGGGCGTCGAGATCGGCGCCGGCTTTGCCTGCGTCGCCCAGCGCGGCAGCGAGCACGGCGATGAGCTGACGCCGCAGGGCTTTCGCAGCAACCACTCCGGCGGCGTGCTCGGCGGCATTTCCACCGGGCAGGACCTCAGCGTCGATATCGCCATCAAGCCGACCAGCTCGATCCGCACCCCCCGTGCCTCGATCAACCGCGAGCTGGAGCCGACCACGGTCGAGACCTTCGGCCGCCACGACCCCTGCGTGGGCATCCGCGCCACGCCTATCGCCGAGGCCATGCTGGCCCTGGTGCTGATGGACCATGCGCTGCGCCACCGCGCGCAGTGCGGTGACGTGAGCCTGCCGGTGCCGGCTATCGCTGCCCACAACTGATCACGGCTGACCACGGCTGACCACGGCGCATGCCCAGCAGCCTCAGCGCCGAACAGTCGCGGCACACCCTGTTCGCCTGCGCAAGCCTGTCTTGCGCCTACTTTGCGTACGTCGGCCTGTTCAGCCCCTTCGCCCCGCTCTGGTACAAGGAGCAGGGCCTGTCGGTGTTCGCGCTGGGCATGCTGGCCTCGCTGTCGAGCTGGACGCGGCTGTTTGCCCCCTATGTCTGGGGCACCTTGGCCGACCGCAGCGGTGACCGGGTCAGGCTGATCCGCTTCTCCTGCGCGGCCACCCTGGTCAGCGCGCTGGCCTTTCTGCTGCCGCTGAACGTCTGGACCCTGGGCCTGGCCGTGCTGGCCATGTTCACCTTCAATGCCGCCATCGTGCCGCTGACCGAGACGGTGGTGGCCTCGCAACTGGTCACCCGCGAGGGCGGCATGGATGCCAAGCGCTATGGCCGGGTGCGCGTCTGGGGCAGCGTCGGCTTCATGGCCTCGGTGCTGGTGTTCGGCGCGCTGTTCGAGCGCGTGGGCATGGGCTACTTCCCCTGGGTGGTGCTGGGCAGCCTGCTGCTGATGCTGGTGATGGCCTGGCGCCTGCCCGCCCATCACGACGAGGCCCGCCACGCCCATGCGCCAGCGCCGCCGGTGATGCAGGTGCTGGCCCGGCCCGAGGTGCGCTGGTTCTTTGCCGGCCTGACCCTGACCGTGCTGGCCCATGCCAGCCTCTATGCCTTCTTCAGCCTGTATCTGGATTCGCTGCACTACAGCAAACCGGTGGTCGGCGGGCTGTGGGCGGTGTCGGTGCTGGTCGAGATCATCTGGTTCGCCTTCCAGGGCCGCTGGCTGGATCGCGTCTCGCTGCACGGCTGGCTGCTCGCCGCTGCGCTGGCCGCCGCGCTGCGCTTCGCCGCCACCGCAGCCTTCGGTGCCGAGCTGTGGGTGCTGGTCGCCGCCCAATGCCTGCACGCAATCACCTTTGCCGCCCAGCACACCGTCTGCATTGCCTTGATCTCGCGCTACTTCCCGGGCCGCCTGCGCGGTCGCGGCCAGGCGCTGTACTCGCTGATCGGCTACGGCCTGTCGGGCGTGGTTGGCGGCCTGGGCGGTGCCGCCCTGGCCAGCCGCTTCGGCTATGCCAGCGTGTTCTGGGCCGCCACCGCGGCGGCCCTGCTGGCCGCGCTGTGCTGCTGGCGCAGCATGCAGCTGGACCGGCCTGCAACACCTGCAGCCTGAGATATCGCGGCCCGGGCTCAGCCCCTGTCCGCACCGGTTGCAGCCCGTCATCGGATAACTGCAATTCGTCGCACTTGGCCTTTTGATTGCAAAGTGCGACCCTACACTGCGCGCAGTTTGTTCAGATTGAGTCCAATTCAAGAGGGGATGACCATGCGCAAGCAGTGGCTGATTGGCGGCGTGACCGCCGTGCTCGTGGCAGGTGGTGCGACCGCGTTCTTTTTGACCAGCGACCAGGCCTCGGCCAAGTCGAAGAAAGACGGCGACAAGCAGTCTCCGGCGCTGGAGTTCGTCGGCAGCGAGGTGGTGCGTCCCACCCAGGCCAGCATCGCCTCGGTGATCGAATTCTCCGGCCCCCTGGTCGCCCCCGGCACCGCCGTGGTGCGTGCCAAGGCCGCCGGCACGCTGCTGAGCCTGAACGTTGCCGAAGGCAGCCGCGTCAAGGCCGGCCAGGTGCTGGGCCAGGTGGATCTGGAGGAGTTGCGCCAGCGGGTGAACGAGCGCAGCGCCACCGTCGAATCGGCACGTGCCCAGTTCGATCAGGCCGAGCGCCAGCACCGCGCCAACGAAGGCCTGGCGGCGCAGAAATTCATCGCCCCGACCGCGCTGGAAACGTCCAAGGCCGCCATGGAAGCGGCCCGCGCGCAATGGCTGTCGGCCAAGGCCCAGCTGGAAGGCAGCAACCTCAGCGTGCGCAATGCCGCGCTGCTGGCGCCTATCAACGGCGTGGTCTCCAAGCGCCACGCACTGCCCGGCGAGAAGGTGTCGATGGAGCAGCAGGTGCTGACCATCGTCGACCTGTCCAAGCTGGAACTTGCCGGCTCGGTGGGCACCCATGAAGTCAGCCGGCTGACGCCGGGCATGGCGGTGCAGGTGCAGATCGAGGGCGCCGACGCCCCGGTGGAGGCCCGCATCGCCCGCATCGCCCCGGCCGCCGAGCCGGGCACCCGCTCGATCGGCGTGACCCTGGAACTGGCCAACCCGAAGGAGCTGTTCCGCGCCGGGCAATATGCCACCGGCAAGGTGTCGATCAGCGACGAGGCTTCGCGGCTGACCGTGCCGATTGCCGCCATCGGCAGCACGGCAGGCCAGGAACATGTGTGGATGATAGAGAAGGGCGCCCTGGTGCGCCGCATCGTCACCACCGGCCGCCGCGATGTGCGTGAAGGCAGGGTCGAGGTGCTGCAGGGCCTGACGGCCGAGGCCCAGGTGCTGGGCGCGCGCTTCGACAATCTGCGCGAAGGCGCCAAGGCCTTGATCGTGGCGAGCAAGCCCACGGTGGCCAGCGCGGCCACCGGCTCCTCCAGCAACTAAGGGGCGGCATCATGTGGATCACCCGAGTTTCCATCCAGAACCCGGTCTTCGCGACCATGGTGATGGTGGCCCTGTGCGTGCTGGGCCTGTTCTCCTACGCCAAGCTGGGCGTCGAGCAGATGCCCGATATTTCGCTGCCGGGCGCCTGGATCGATGTGCGCTATCCCGGTGCCAGTCCCGAGGCGGTGGAGCGCGAGGTCGCCAAGCCGCTGGAGGAGGCGATCAATTCGATCGCCGGTGTCGATCGCATCCAGTCGCGCAGCTTCGAGGGCCGCGCCCAGGCCAGCGTCGAGTTCACGCTGAACACCGACATGAACCGGGCGATGCAGGATCTGCGTGACCGCGTCGCTGCCGCGCAGGCGGCCTTTCCCAAGGACGTGAAAGCGCCGACGGTGTCGCGCTTCCAGGCTGACAATGCCCAGCCGGTGGTGGTGATGGCCTTGATGAGCCAGACCCGCCCGGCACGCGAGCTGTCGATGCTCAGCGAGCTGATCATCGCCAAGCGCCTGGGCCGTGTCGAGGGTGTGGCCAAAGTGGACGTGGGCGGCATGGTGACGCGCGAGGTGCGCATCGATCTGGACCCGCTGCGCCTGCGCGCCTACGGCGTGACGCCGGCCGAAATTTCCAAGGCCCTGGCCGAGGCCAATGCCGACCAGCCGGTAGGCCTGCTGTCCGACAAGAACGCCGATGCCATCCTGCGTGTCGAAGGCCGCGTCAAGGACCCCAAGCAATTCGCGCAAATGGTCGTGGCCCGCCGCGGCAATCTGGTGCTGACCCTGGGCGACCTGGGCACCCTGGTCGAGCGTGAGCGCGAGGCCGACAGCGTGGCCCGCATCAATGGCTCGCCGGCCGTGACCTTCAATGTCTTCAAGCAGCAGGACGCCAACATCGTCGCCACCGGTGACGCGGTCAAGGAGGCGATGGAAGAGCTGCGCAAGCAGCTGCCCAAGGACACCGAGCTGCGCCTGATCTATGCCAACAGCGACTTCGTCAAGGGCTCGCTGACCGGGCTGAAGCACACGCTGATCGAGGGCGCGCTGCTGACGGTGGCCATCGTCTTCCTGTTCCTGCACAGCTGGCGCTCGACCATCATCACCGGCCTGACCCTGCCGATCGCGGTGATCTCCAGCTTCATCGCCGTGCACGCCTTCGGCTTCACCTTGAACTTCATGACGATGATGGCGCTGAGCCTGTGCATAGGCCTGCTGATCGATGATGCCATCGTGGTGCGCGAGAACATCGTGCGCCATGTCGGCATGGGCAAGGACCACCACCGCGCGGCCGAGGACGGCACCAACGAGATCGGCCTGGCGGTGATGGCCACCACCTTTGCCATTTGTGCGGTGTTCGTGCCGGTGGCCTTCATGGGCGGCATCATCGGCAAGTTCTTCTACCCCTTCGGCATCACGGTGGCGGTGGCGGTGCTGGTGAGCCTGTTCGTCAGCTTCACCTTGGACCCCATGCTGTCCTCGATCTGGAAGGATCCCCCGAGCGAGCGCCTGAAGCGTCTGCCGGTGTTCAAGCAGCTGATTGGTGGCACCGACTGGCTGATGGACTGGATGCATGGCGCCTACGAACGGCTGATCCACTGGGCCTTTTCGGGTAGGCGCTACCGCCTGTTCCTGCTGCCGATCCCGGTCTGGGGCCGGCCGTTCTCGGCCGATGGCAAGCGCGACCGTACCCAAGCCCGACGCCTGCGCCTGGCCACCATCACGCCGCGCGGCCTGGTGGTGATGGGCGGGGTTGCCAGCTTCGTCGTCGCCCTGGGGCTGGCGCCCCTGGTGGGCAGCGAATTCGTGCCGCAGACCGACCAGGGCTTTACCCAGGTCAATCTGCGCATGCCGGTGGCCTCCAGCCTGGAGCGAGGCAATGCCAAGGTGCTGCAGATCGAGGAGATCCTGTCCAAGTACCCGGAGATCAAGACCGTCTCCACCGTCGTCGGCAGCACCGGCGAGGGTCTGGCCACGGGCCGCAACCAGGCGGCGCTGAACATCTCGCTGGTCGACCGCTCCGACCGCAAGCGCAGCCAGAAGCAGATCGAGGACGCGATCCGTGACGATATCGCCAAGATCCCCGGCGTCGAGATGAGCGTGGGCTTTGACCGCCCGGTCTGGATCACCATCCTGGGCAATGATCCCGAGGTGCTGACCCAGGTCGCCAACCAGCTGGTCGAGAAGATCAAGAAGGTGCAGGGCGCGGTGGACGTGGAAACCACCGTCAAGCCCGGCCTGCCGGCCTTTGCCGTGCGCCTGAAGGATTCCGCCGTGCGTGAGCTGGGCCTGACGGCACCGCAGATCGCAGCCTCGCTGCGTGCCTATGTCAACGGCGATGTGGCAACCTACTGGACCACGCCCGACGGCAACCAGGTCGAGGTGCTGCTGCGCCTGCCGCGCGAACAGCGCGAGCGCATCGAGCAGATGAGCAAGCTGCCGATCGCCTTCGCCAAGGACGGCTCGCCGATCTCGCTGGATCAGGTGGCGACCGTGGAGCCGGTGTTCAACCCCGAGGTGATACGTCGTCAGAACCTGCAGCGCCGCGAGGCGGTGTACGCCGGCGTGCAGGGCCGCACCTCGGGCGAGGTCAATGACGATGTGCGCAAGATCATCAAGGCCACCGAGCTGCCCCCGGGCACCAGCTTCATGGTGGACGGCGCCGGCAAGCAGCAGGCCGAGGCCTTCAACGGCCTGCTCGGTGCGATGGGCCTGGCGGTGATCTTCATCTACATCGTGCTGGCCAGCCAGTTCGGCAGCTTTGTGCAGCCCATAGCCATCATGGCCTCGCTGCCGCTGGCCCTGATCGGCGTGATGCTGGCCCTGCTGCTGACCAAGTCGACCCTGAATGTGTTCTCGATGATTGGCCTGGTGATGCTGATGGGCCTGGTGACCAAGAACGCCATCCTGCTGGTGGACTTCGCCAACCACGCCCGCAAGGCCGGCGCCACCGTGCCCGAGGCGCTGCTGCAGGCCGGCCTGATACGGATGCGCCCCATCATCATGACCACCGCCGCGATGGTGTTCGGCATGCTGCCGATGGCCATCGCGCTGAACGAGGGCGGCGAGATCCAGGCGCCTATGGGCCGCGCCATCATCGGCGGCGTGATCACCTCGACCTTGCTGACCCTGGTCGTGGTGCCGGTGCTGTACTCCTACCTGGTACGCGAGCGCAAGCCGGCCCGCAAGACGCAGGCCGCGGCGGCCGACGACGGCATGGTGGCGGTGCCGGCGGAATAGGCCCGACACCGGTTTTGACAGCACAAAGGGCACCCGCGCGGTGCCCTTTTTTCATCCCGGCTCCGAGCACCTCGCTGCAAGCGCCGGCCAAGCGTTAACTATTGTTTCAAATCGGAGATCGGCCACCGGCAACCGGCCGCCTTTGGGCGAGGGCGCTGCCTATCATGCGCAATACCGTTGCCCGCCGAATGAGGACGCCACCATGAGTCAAGAGCAAAAGAAATTCCGCCTGGTTACCCGCAGCGACTTCGATGGTCTGGTCTGCGCTGTGCTGCTCAATGAGCTGAAGCTGATCGACGAGATCACCTTCGTCCATCCCAAGGACATGCAGGACGGCAAGATCGCCATCAGCGAGCGCGACATCACCACCAATCTGCCCTATGTGCCCGGCGCCCATCTGGTGTTCGACCACCATGAGTCGGAAACGGTGCGCAACACCGGCGAGCGCAAGAACCACATCATCGAGGCCCATGCGCCGTCGGCGGCGCGTGTGGTCTACAACTACTACGGCGGCAAGGCGGCGTTTCCGCGCATGAGCGACGCCATGATGGACGCCGTGGACAAGGCCGACTCGGCCCAGTTCAGCCGCGAGGAGATCCTCGACCCCAGCGACTGGGTGCTGCTGAACTACCTGATGGATTCGCGCACCGGCCTGGGCCGTTTCCGCGACTTCCGCATCAGCAACTACGCGCTGATGATGGATCTGATCAAGTACTGTGCCGACCACAATATCGACGAGATACTGGCCCTGCCCGACGTGGTTGAACGGGTGGACCTGTACTTCCAGCACACGGCCGAGGCCCGCGAGCAGATCGAACGCTGCA
Organism: uncultured Roseateles sp.; assembly: GCF_963422335.1. Lineage (NCBI taxonomy): Bacteria > Pseudomonadati > Pseudomonadota > Betaproteobacteria > Burkholderiales > Sphaerotilaceae > Roseateles > uncultured Roseateles sp. The sequence goes on along the minus strand of NZ_OY729424.1, from coordinate 4,165,455 downwards.
CCAAAGTCCACGGCAATCTGGCGGTGCTGGACCTGCGCGGCGAAGACACCATCTTCGCCTGCAACCGCTTCATGATTTACGCCATGTACCCCGAGACCAATATCTCCATCCACGTGATGTGGGGCCTGCAGAAGCAGAACACCGTGATGGCCACCGGCAAGTCCATCCTCGACCGCAGCAGCAAGACCAATATCGGCGAGCTGATGCTCAGCTATGGCGGCGGCGGCCACCAGGCGGCGGGCACCTGCCAGATCGCCAACGACAAGGCCGATGCGGTGTTGCAGGAGTTGATCGCCAAGATCAACTTGGACGGCTAGATCCGGTCCCTTCAGCTGCTGCCGCGCCGCACGATCTCGAAACCCAGGTCCAGCTGAGGCTGGGCGACGGCCTCACCGCGCATCAAGGCCATCAGCATCCTGGCCGCCTCGGCGCCAATGGCGCTGCGCGGCGTGCGCACCGTGCTCAGCGGCGGCAGCATCTGATCGCTGCCCGTCAGGTCGTTGAAACCGGCCACCGCCACCTGATCAGGCACCTTGACACCAAGGCGCAGGGCAGCCAGCAGGGCGCCCTGGGCCAAGTCGTCGTTGTTGAAGAAGATGGCGTCCACATCGGGCGCTTCGCGGCGGATCTGCTCGAACAGCGCACCACCGAGCGCCAGCGACGAGCGTTGAGGGTCCAGCCACTCCAGCTTCGGGTCGGTCAGACCCGCGGCCAGCATTGCCTGGCGATAGCCCTGCAGGCGCTGCAGGGTTCTGGGGTCCAGCTGAGCTGCCGCAAAGGCGATGCGCCGGCGGCCGCTGTCCAGCAAGGCCTGTGTCATCGCCTGGCCGGCGTCTGACTGCGAAAAGCCGACGCTGTAAATGCCCGGTGCGGCCACCGTTTCCATCACATGCACGCAGGGTACGCCACTGCCGGCAATCAGCTGCTTGACCGCATCCGTGCGGTCGAAGCCGGTGACGATGAGCCCGGCCGGGCGGTGCAGCAGATAGCTGCGCAGCAAGGCTTCCTCCTCGGCCGGGTCGTAGTGGGTGACGCCTATCAGGGTCTGATAGCCCGCAGGCAGCAGGCTGCGTTGCACGGCGTCCAGCAGGTCGACGAACAGGGCGTTGCTCAGCAGGGGGATCAATACCGCCACGTGGCTGCTGCGGCTGGACGCCAGCGCGCGGGCAGCGGGGTCTGGCACATAGCCCAGCTGCAGCGCGGCCTGCTGCACGCGCTGCACCAGGTCGGGCGCCACGGCCCGCTCGCCGCGCAGCGCGCGCGACACGGTGATGGGGCTGACGCCGGCGGCCTGGGCCACATCGGCCAGGGTGGCGCGACCGCTGGAGCGGGGGCGACGGGGTGGTGCGGAGCTGCCGGTCATTGGTGCGTGTTTTCCCTGATATGGTGCGCAGATGTTTGGGCCTAGGATAGCGCTATCCGATCTTCTGGCGCAAGTGTGTTAACACCGCGAGCACTGAACTGAGCGGCTCTTGGCGATCCAGCATCGCCTTTTGTTTGAATCAACAGGATAGCGCTATCCAAATGCAGAGCGTGGTTGTCATGGGTGTGGCCGGCTGCGGCAAATCGAGTCTGGGCCAGGCTCTGGCCGAGGTCCTGGGCTGGGCATACATCGAGGGTGATGCCCACCACGCCCCGGCCTCGATTGCCAAGATGCGGGCCGGTATTGCCCTGACCGATGAAGACCGTGCCGGTTGGCTGGACACCCTGGGCGCCGAGTTGGTGCGTCACCCACAGGGCGTGGTGCTGGCCTGTTCGGCATTGAAGCGGGCCTATCGCGAACGCCTGCGCGCCGCCAGCCAAGGTCTGGGTTTCGTGTTTCTGGACATCACGCGGGAGCTGTCGCTGCAGCGCGTGGCCGAACGGGCGGCCGACCATCTGTTCCCGGTCAGCCTGGTGGACAGCCAGTTTGCCGCGCTGGAGTCGCCGGTTGGCGAAGCCCAGGTTTTGAGAGTCGATGCCGCACTGAGCCGCGGCGAACAACTGCAGCAGGCCCAGGCCTGGGCAAAAGGAGAGGGCGCATGAACACCGCCGAAATCATTCAGAAGCCCTGGTGGCAGCGCGCCAGCGAGGGCGCCATGGCGGCCTGCCTCGCGGTGATGGCCACGGCCGTCTTCATCAATGTGGTGCTGCGCTACGGCTTCGGCAGCGGCGTGGCAGCCAGCGAGGAGCTCTCGCGCCTGCTCTTCGTCTGGATGGTCTTCATCGGCGCCACCGCCGCCTACCCGCTGGGCGAGCACATGGCCTTCACCAGCCTGCTGCTGCCGCTGCGCAGCAAGCCGGGTCCGCTGCTGGCGATGACCTTGCTGATACGCGCGGCCGTGGTGCTGGCCTGCGTGCTGGTCGGCTGGGGCGCCTGGCAGCAGGTGATTGTTGGCCTGGACAGCCGCTCCGTCGTGCTGGGCTATTCCGCCGCGCTGCTGCCGCTGCCGGCTTTTCTGAGTTCGTTGGTGATTGGTCTGATCGCGTTGGTGCAGTTGCTGCGCCGCTCGCCGCTGGACTTCGGCCATGACGTGGATGTGGAGTGAACGCCGTGAGCAATGAAGCCCTCGCTTTTGTGATTTTCTCGTGCGGCATGCTGGTGCTGATGGGCATAGGCATGCCGATGGCCTTTGCCCTGGTGCTGACCGGCGCCGGCATGGCCTGGTCGCTGGACTTCTGGGACACCCAGCTGCTGGCGCAGAACCTGGTGGCCGGGGTCGACAGCTTCCCGCTGCTGGCCGTGCCCTTCTTCATCCTCGCCGGCGAGCTGATGAATGCCGGCGGCATCAGCCGGCGCATCATCGCCATGGCCCAGGCCTGGGTCGGCCATATCCGCGGCGGCCTGGGTTTCGTCGCCATCGGCGCTGCGGTGCTGATGGCCAGCATGAGCGGCTCGGCCCTGGCCGATACCGCGGCCCTGGCCACCATCCTGCTGCCGATGATGCGCGCCAATGGCTACCCCATGCACACCTCGGCCGGGCTGATTGCCTCGGGCGGCATCATCGCCCCCATCATCCCGCCGTCCATGCCCTTCGTGATCTACGGCGTGACGACCAACACCTCGATCTCGCAGCTGTTCCTGTCCGGCATCGTACCCGGGCTGATCATGGGCGCCGGCCTGATCGTGGCCTGGAAGCTGCAGCTGCGCAAGATCGAACTGCCGGCCGGCATACCGATGCCGATGAAGGACCGCATCAGCGCCACCGTCAAGGCCTTCTGGGCCGTGCTGATGCCGGTGATCATCATCGGCGGCATGAAGTCCGGCCTGTTCACGCCGACCGAGGCCGCGGTGGTGGCAGCCTTCTACGCGCTGGTCATCGCCTTCTTCGTGCACCGCGAGTTGAATCTGACGCAGTTCCATGGCGTGCTGGTGCGGGCGGCCAAGACCACGGCCGTGGTGATGTTCCTGTGCGCCGGTGCCCAGGTCGCCAGCTACATGATCACTCTGGCTGATCTGCCGGGCACCCTGACCGGCTGGCTCGGCGGCCTGATCGACTCACCCAAGCTCCTGATGGCGGTGATGATGGTGGCGCTGGTGATCATTGGCACGGCGCTGGACCTGACGCCGACGATACTGATCTTTGCGCCGGTGATGCTGCCCATTGCCACCAAGGCCGGCATCGACCCGGTCTACTTCGGCCTGATGTTCGTGCTCAACGGCGCGATCGGACTGATCACGCCGCCGGTGGGCACGGTGCTCAATGTCGTGGCCGGTGTCGGCCGGCTGTCGATGCACCAGGTGATCAAGGGCGTCAATCCCTTCCTGATCACCTATGTGCTGATCCTGATCCTGTTCACCCTGTTCCCGCAAATCGTCATCGCGCCGGTGGCGTGGATGCGCTGATCTTTCTCATCCCCAAGGAGACCTCATGAATCACTTTCGTCGCACGCTGCTGGCACTGACTGCCGCATCGCTGGCCCTCGGTGCCAGCCTGGCCCAGGCGCAGGACATCAAACCCCGCCTGATCCGCTTCGGCTACGGCCTTGCCGAAGCCAGCAACCAGGGTCGCGCCACCAAGGTGCTGGCCGAGAACGTCGAGAAGCTGTCCGGCGGCAAGATGAAGCTGCGCGCCATCGGCGGCGCGGCGCTGGGCCCGGACACGCAGATGCAGCAGGCCCTGATCGGCGGCGCCCAGGAGATGATGGTCGGCTCGACCGCCACCCTGGTGGGCATCACCAAGGAAATGGCACTGTGGGACACGCCCTTCCTGATCAACAGCACCAAGGAAGCCGATGCCTTGCTGGACGGCGTGATCGGCGAGAAGGTCAAGGCCAAGCTCGAAGAGAAGGGTCTGGTCGGCCTGGTCTATTGGGAGAATGGTTTCCGCAACCTGACCAATAACAAGAAGCCGGTCGCCAAGCTGGAAGACCTGGACGGCATCAAGCTGCGCGTGATGCAGAACGCCGTCTACCTGGACAGCTTCAAGACCCTGGGCGCCAATGCCGTGCCGCTGCCCTACTCGGAGCTGTTCACCGCGCTGGAGACCAAGGCTGTCGACGGCCAGGAGAATCCCTACAACACCATTCTGTCGGCCAAGTTCTACGAGGTACAGAAGTACCTGACGGTGACCAACCACGTCTACGCGCCGTGGATCGTGCTGGTCAGCAAGAAGTACTGGGACGGCCTCTCCAAGGACGAGCGCGCCGTGCTGCAAAAAGCCGCCGCGATCAGCCGCGACTTCGAGCGCAAGGACACCCGCGAAGAAGCTGCCAAGGCGCTGGGCGAACTGAAGGCCAAGGGCATGCAGGTCACCGAGCTGAGCGCCGCCGAAACCGGCCGCATGCGCGACAAGCTGACCCACATCAACGCCGGCATCGCCACCAATGTCGGCATGGAGCTGTGGAACGAGACGCAGGCCGAGCTGGCGAAAATACGCGCCAAGAAGTAAGAGTCCGCATCAAGCGAACAAAGGCCCGCAGCTGCGGGCCTTTTGCATGGCGGCTACTTCTCCGCCGTGGCCTTCATATTGGCCAGGCCGGCCTCGAAGTCCTTGCCAATCATCGCGTCCATGCTGACGAACACGCTCATCAGCTTCGAGATATAGGGCATGGGACCGTACATCACCCACACCACCTGGGTGCTGCCATCGGCCTGGGGCTTGAAGCTGAAGTCGGCGGTGTTCTGAGACTCGAAGGGCTCGAAGAAATCGAGCTTGATCAGCACTTTGGCCGGTGCCGTGGTGTCGGTGATCTCCATGCGGCCGCTGCCCACGTCCTTGTTGCCCTTCCATCCGTAGACGGCGCCCTTGCCGGCGGGCGCACCACTGTGCGTGCGCGTCATCGCCAGATCGAGCTTCTCCCAGGGCGACCAGGCCGTCCACTGATGAAAGTCATTGACCAGCGGATAGATCTTCTCGGCCGGCGCCTTGATAGTGATCTCGCGCTTGACGCTGAAGGAGTCGGGCCGGGTGGCCGCGAAGCCGAGCAGGGCGACGATCAGAACGACGAGCACGAGGGCAATTTTCTTGAACATGGTGTCCTCCTTGGGAAGTTTTCACTATCGGGGTCCGCGCAGGATTGCAGCATACCCACGACGAATCAACCCCTGCCGAATCGACGGCCCCACCTCAGCATTCGACGATATTCACCGCCAGCCCGCCGCGTGCGGTCTCCTTGTACTTGGTCATCATGTCCGCGCCGGTGTCGCGCATGGTCTTGATGACCTTGTCGAGGCTGACGAAGTGGGTGCCGTCGCCGCGCATGGCCATGCGGGCGGCGTTGATGGCTTTCACCGAGGCGATCGCATTGCGCTCGATGCAGGGGATCTGCACCAGGCCGCCGACCGGATCGCAGGTCAGGCCCAGGTGGTGCTCCATGCCGATCTCGGCGGCGTTCTCCACCTGCTCGGGCGTGCCGCCCATCACCTGGCACAGCGCGCCGGCGGCCATCGAGCAGGCCACGCCGACCTCGCCCTGGCAGCCGACCTCGGCACCCGAGATCGAGGCATTTTCCTTGTACAGGATGCCGATCGCCGCGGCGGTGAACAGGAAGTCGTAGACGCCGCGCTCGGTGGCGCCGGGCACAAAGCGGGTGTAGTAGTGCAGCACCGAGGGGATGATGCCGGCCGCGCCATTGGTCGGCGCGGTGACGACACGGCCGCCGGCGGCGTTCTCCTCGTTGACGGCCAGCGCGTAGAGGTTGACCCAGTCCATCACCTGCAAGGGGTCGCGCAGCGCGGCCTCGGGGTTGGACGTCAGGTCGCGGTACAGCTGGGCGGCGCGGCGCTTGACCTTGAAGCCGCCGGGCAGGATGCCTTCGGTGCGGCAGCCGCGTACCACGCATTCCTGCATCACCTTCCAGATGCGCATCAGGCCGGCCTCGGTCTCGGCATCGCTGCGCCAGTGGCGCTCGTTGCGGCGCATCAGCTCGGCGATGCTGACGCCGTGCTCGGCGCACAGGCGCAGCAGATCGTCGCCGCTGTGGAAGGGGTAGGGCAGCACGGTGGTGTCGGGGGCGATGACCTTCTGCTTGCTGCCGTCGCTGGCCACCTCGTCGCTGACGACGAAGCCGCCACCGACCGAGTAGTAGGTGCGCTCCTGCAGCAGCTCGCCCTGAGCGTCGTAGGCGGCGAAGCGCATGCCGTTGGCATGGAAAGGCAGGCTCTGGCGGCGGAAGAACACCAGGTCCTTGGCCTCGTCGAAGGCGACTTCGTGCTCGTTCAGCAGCAGCAGCTTCGAGCCTTCGCGGATGCTGGCCAGGATCTGCGGCACGGCCTCCACATCGACGGTGTCGGGCTCATGGCCGGCCAGGCCCAGGAGCACCGCCTTGTCGCTGCCGTGGCCCTTGCCGGTGGCGCCCAGCGACCCGTAGAGCTGCGACACCACGCGGGTGGTGCTGTCCAGCACGCCCTCGTGGCGCAGGCGCAGCGCAAACAGCCGCGCGGCGCGCATGGGGCCGACGGTGTGCGAGCTCGACGGCCCGATGCCGATCTTGAACAGGTCGAATACGGAGATGGCCACGGTGTGTGCTCCTTCAGGAATCCAGCAGATGGAACAACGGCCATGCCCTTCGTGGGGACATGGCCGCTGCGTTCAGTCAGTCAGCGCGGTGCAGCAGATCGATCAAGCGTAGTCGCTCACCGGGGGGCAGCTGCAGCTCAGATTGCGGTCGCCGTAGACGTTGTCCACGCGGCCCACCGGCACCCAGTACTTGACGCGGCGCAGAGACGCCACCGGGTAGGCGGCCTCGTCGCGGCTGTAGCCATGCGCCCAGTCGGCCTTCATCAGGTGCTCGGCCGTGTGCGGGGCATTGATCAGCGGGTTGTCCTCGCGGCTCCAACTGCCTTGCTCGACCTTCTCGATCTCGCCACGGATGGCGATCATCGCGTCGCAGAAGCGGTCCAGCTCGGCCTTCGATTCGCTCTCGGTCGGCTCCACCATCAAGGTGCCGGCGACAGGGAAGCTCAAGGTCGGCGCATGGAAGCCGTAGTCGATCAGGCGCTTGGCCACGTCTTCGGCGCCCACGCCGGAGCTGTCCTTCAGCGGGCGCAGATCGAGGATGCACTCATGGGCCACGCCACCGCCCTTGACGCCTTCGATATTGCCGCTGAAGTGGATGTCGTAATAGCCGTCCAGGCGCGCGGCCACATAGTTGGCCGACAGGATGGCGACCTCGGTGGCCGACTGCAGGCCCTCGGCACCCATCATGCGCACATACATCCAGCTGATAGGCAGCACGGCCGCATTGCCCAGCGGCGCGGCAGACACGGCGCCGATGGCGGCCTCGCCGCCGATGCCGGCCGTGCGGTGCGCCGGCAGATGCGGCACCAGATCGGCGACCACGCAGACCGGGCCGACGCCCGGGCCGCCACCGCCGTGCGGAATGCAGAAGGTCTTGTGCAGGTTCAGGTGGCTGACGTCGCCGCCGAACTCGCCCGGCGCGGCCACGCCGACCAGCGCATTCATGTTGGCGCCATCAACGTAGACCCGGCCGCCATGGGCATGGACCAGCGCGCAGATCTCCTTGACCTGGGTGTCGAACACGCCGTAGGTCGACGGGTAGGTGATCATGATGGCGGCCAGATTGGCGCTGTGCTGCTCGCACTTGGCTTTCAGATCGACCAGGTCGATATTGCCTTCCTTGTCGCACTTGGTGACGACCACCTGCATGCCCACCATCTGGGCCGAGGCCGGGTTCGTGCCGTGGGCCGACTCGGGGATCAGGCAGATCTTGCGGTGCGCTTCGCCACGGGCTTCATGCCAGGCCTTGATGATCAGCAGGCCGGCGTACTCGCCCTGCGAGCCGGCATTGGGCTGCAGCGAGATGCCCGCGTAACCGGTGGCCTGGCACAGCCAGGCGCGCAGCTGTTCGTCCAGCAGCTCATAGCCCTTGAGCTGATCACGCGGGGCGAACGGGTGGATGTTGGCGAACTCCGGCCAGGTGATGGGAATCATCTCGCTGGTTGCGTTCAGCTTCATCGTGCAGGAGCCCAGCGCGATCATCGTGCGGTCCAGCGCCAGGTCCTTGTCGGACAGCATGCGCAGATAGCGCAGCATCTCGGTTTCGGAGTGGTGGGTGTTGAACACCGGGTGGGTCAGATAGGCGCTGGAGCGGGCCAGCTCGGCCGGGATCAGCGCGGCAATGCCCTTCTCGAACGAGTCAAAGCCGATCACGGGCTTGCCTTCGGCGAACACCGCCAGCAGGGCCAGCAGATCGGCACGGGTGGTGGTTTCGTCCAGCGACAGGCCCACGGCCGTTGCCGATGCACGGCGCAAGTTCATGCCGGCGGCCACGGCCGCGGCCAGCAGCGACTCGGTCTTCGCACCGGTGTTGACTTCCAGCGTGTCGAACGAGGTTTCGTGCACCAGGGTGAAGCCCAGCGTCTTCAGGCCCTGGGCCAGGATGGCCGTGTAGCTGGCCACGCGCTGAGCGATGCGCTTCAGGCCCTGCGGACCGTGATAGACGGCATACATGCTGGCCACGACGGCCGGCAGCACCTGGGCGGTGCAGATATTGGACGTGGCTTTTTCGCGGCGGATGTGCTGCTCGCGGGTCTGCAGCGCCAGCCGGTAGGCCGGCTTGCCGTGCGAGTCGATGCTCAGGCCGACCAGGCGGCCGGGCAGCGAGCGCTTGTACTCATCCTTGCAGGCCATATAGGCAGCGTGCGGGCCGCCATTGCACATCGGCATGCCGAAGCGCTGGGTGGTGCCGATGGTGATGTCGGCGCCCTGCTCGCCGGGCGAGGCGATCAGGGTCAGCGCCAGCAGGTCGGCCGCGGCAATCAGCAGGCCGCCCCGGGCATGCACGGCATCGGCAATCGGCTGCAGCGCGCGCACGCGGCCGGTCACGCCGGGATATTGCACCAGCGCGGCAAAGCAGTCGGTCTGGCCGGCGGCCTCGGCCGGACCGACGACCACGGTGATGCCCAGCGGCTTGGCACGGGTCTGGATCACCTCCAGGCTTTGCGGCAGCACGTCATCGGCCACGAAGAAGGTCTGGCTCTTGCTCTTGCCGACGCGGGCGGCCAGCGTCATCGCCTCGGCGGCCGATGTGGCCTCGTCCAGCATCGAGGCGTTGGCTATTGACATGCCGGTCAGGTCGCAGACCATGGTCTGGAAGTTGACCAGAGCCTCCATACGGCCCTGCGAAATCTCGGCCTGGTAGGGCGTGTAGGCCGTGTACCAGGCGGGGTTCTCGAGCACATTGCGCAGTATCACGCCCGGGGTCAGGGTGCCGTAATAGCCCTGGCCGATGAAGCTTTTCAAGACCTGGTTCTGGGCCGCGATGCCCTTGAGCTCGGCCAGCGCCTGCGCCTCGGTCAGCTCGGCGGGCAGTTGCATCGCATTGGCACGGGCAATCGAGCGCGGCACGATGGACTCGATCAGTGCGCGGCGCGAGGCCGAGCCGATCACCGACAGCATCAGCGCTTCGTCGGTGGCATCCGGGCCGATATGGCGGGCCTGGAATTCGGCGCTGTTCTCGAGTTCGGCTAGCGGCTTGTGGGCAGACTTCAACATGGCAATCCTTGGGGGCGCAGGCCTCGTTCGTGGCGAGGCACGCCGTAAAACAATGCGGACAAAACACTCGGTGCCCAGCGGACACCGGGCACTTGCTGGATCAGGCGTTCTTCACCAGCTCGTCGTAGGCGGTGCTGTCCATCAGTGCATCGAGTTGCTCGGGCTTGCTCAGCTTGACCCTGAAGAACCAGCCGGTCTTCAGCGGATCGGTGTTGGCCAGGGCAGGGTCGTTGCGCAGGTCTTCGTTGACGGCGGTGATCTCGCCATCGACCGGCATGTACACGTCAGCGGCAGCCTTCACCGACTCGACCACGCCGGCCACTTCCTTCTCGGCATAGCTCTTGCCGACCTCGGGCAGATCGACGTAGACCACATCGCCCAGCGCGTCCTGCGCGTGGACGGTGATGCCCACGGTGGCGGTGCCGTCGGCTTCGATCTGGACCCATTCGTGGTCGGCGGTGTACTTGATGCTCATGTGTTGCTCCGTTGTCTTGGGGAAAAAGTGAATCAGCCGCCGAATTTATCCGCGGTAATAGCCGTTGGGCGTGAACGGGGTCGAGGTGACGGTCATGGCCACGCGCTTGTCGCGCACGATGGCGAACACGGCCGTGCCCTGCGCTGCATGGCTGGCGGGCAGATAGCCCAGGGCCACCGGCTTGTTGACGGTGGGGGCCAGCGTGCCGCTGGTAACCACGCCCAACTCGGTGCCGTCCTCGGCCACCAGCTTGGCGCCCTCGCGCACCGGCATGCGTTCGCTGCTGACCAGGCCGACGCGCTTGCGTTTCGCACCCTGGGCCAGTTGTTCGTCGATCACCGCCGCGCCGGGATAGCCACCGGCACGGGCGCCACCGGCGCGGCGCACCTTCTGGATCGCCCAGGTCAGCGAGGCCTCGACCGGTGTGGTCTCGGTATTGATGTCATGGCCGTACAGGCACAGGCCGGCTTCCAGGCGCAGCGAGTCACGTGCGCCAAGGCCGATCGGCATCACCTCAGGCTGGGCCAAGAGCTTGCGCGCCAGGGCCACCGCCTGATCACCGGCGACCGAGATCTCGAAGCCATCTTCGCCGGTATAGCCGGAGCGGGTCAGGAAGATGGGGATGCCGTCCAGCTCGAAGAAGCCGCCGGTCATGAAGGTCAGCTTGGCTACCTCGGGGTTGAGGCGCGACAGCGCGGTCACCGCCTGCGGGCCTTGCAGGGCCAGCAGCGCCTGCTCGGGCAGCGGCAGCACCTGGCATTGGCTGCCGATGGTGGCCTGCATATGGGCGATGTCCTGCACCTTGCAGCCGGCGTTGACGACGACGAACAGGTCGTCCGGACGGCGGCAGATCATCAGATCGTCGAGGATGCCGCCTTGCGGATTTGTGAACAGGGCATAGCGCTGCTTGAACACACCGAGGTCGATCACATCGACCGGGACGATGGTTTCGAGCGCGGCGGCGGCGCCGGCGCCGATCAGGCGCACCTGGCCCATATGGGACACGTCGAACAGGCCGGCCGCGGCGCGGGTGTGCTTGTGCTCGGCCATCACGCCGGCCGGGTATTGCACCGGCATGTCGTAGCCACCGAAGGGCACCATCTTGGCGCCGAGTTCGATGTGCAGCGCGTGCAAGGGGGTCTTGAGGAGTTCAGCAGCAGACATATGAGAGATTCCGAGGGCAAACTGTTCAACCACCGAATATCGGTGGGGGAATGCCCTCGCTGTCCGCTTTACCTGAGAGATTGGCCGGTCCATGGTGGAACCAGCTTGCCCCTTCGGTGGATGGGCTCGAAACCCATCTCTCTCCAGTGAGGAACGCCCAAATCAGGGCGCTTCATCAGTCCTTTTGCCTGAGCGTTCGAAGCCGTGCTTGTGCCACCTGCCTCTGCGCCTTCGGCGGCTCCCAAATAGGGAACTCTCTCCTGACGAGCCCGGATTGTAGCCTCAACTCATGGGTCTATTTGGGCTCGGTTATGCTGGCCCGAACCACCTGGACGGCCCCACCTTGGAACACCTGATTGCATTGCTGATTGAACATGGCGTCGGCCTGGTTCTGGCGGTCACCTTGGCTGCGCGCCTGGGCGCACCATTGCCGGCCTCGCCGTTCCTGGTCGTGGTCGGCGCGCTGACGGTGGGCGGGCAGATCTCTCTGCCCGGCGCCTTCATTGCCTCTATCGTCGCCAACATCCTGGGCGATGGCGCCTGGTTCCTCGCCGGCCGCAGCTATGGCTACCGGGTGCTGAAGCTGCTGTGCCGCATCTCGCTGTCGCCCGACTCCTGCGTGCGCCAGAGCGAAGCCTTCATCACCCGCTGGGGCGGGGGCTCGCTGGTGGCGGCCAAGTTCCTGCCGGGCATCTCGGTCGTGGCGCCGCCGATGGCCGGCGCTTTGGGCATGTCCAACCGCGCCTTCCTGGGCTATGAGAGCCTGGCTGCGGCTATCTGGACCCTGCTTTTCCTCGGCCTGGGTGTGGCCTTCAGCGGCCAGATCCAGCAGGTGCTGGAGGTGCTGGCCGGCATGGGCAAGGTGGCGCTGCTCGCACTGGCCGTGCTGCTGCTGGTGTTCGCCGCGCAGCGCTATCTGCGCCGGCGGATGTTCTTGCGCGATGTGGCAATGGCGCGCATCACCGTGCCCGAGTTGCGGGAGCTGCTGGCGCAAGACCTGGCCCCGTTGGTGATAGACGTGCGCTCGGCCGCCGGCCGCGAGATCGACCCGCGCCGCATTCCGGGCGCGATCGATGTCGAGCTGAACCACATCAAGGGTCGCGCTGGCGACTGGGCGACCGACCGCGAGATCGTGCTGTACTGCAACTGCCCCAACGATGCCTCGGCCGCGCGTGCCGCCAGCATTCTGGCCCAGCATGGCTTCACGCGCGTGCGGCCACTCGCCGGCGGGCTGGATGCCTGGGTCGAGGCCGGCCAGCAGCTCGAAGGTCAGCAGCTGTCCGCCAGCACGCCTTGATCAAGCGCGCCAGGTGGTGGTGCGACGCAGCAGCCGCTCGAAGCCCAGATCCACCGTGATCGCTAGCAGGCCGACCAGCAGCGCACCCTGTATCACATAGGCGGTGTTGAAGCCGCTCAGCCCGATGATGATGGGCGAACCCAGCGTCTTGGCGCCGACGGTGGAGGCAATCGCCGCCGTGCCGATATTGATCACCACCGAGCTGCGCACGCCGGCCAACAGCACCGGCAGGGCCAGCGGCAGCTCGATGCGGCGCAGCAGCTGGCCCGGGCTCATGCCGGCGCCAAGAGCGGCCTCTCGGACCTCGGGCGCCAGCGCGTCAAGCCCGGCCAAGGTGGCCTGGACGATGGGCAGCAGGCCGTACAGCGCCAGCGCCAGCAAAGCCGGCGCCGCGCCAAAGCCCATCAACGGCACGGCCAGGGCCAGCACGGCCACCGGTGGAAAGGTCTGGCCCACGGCCACGACGCGTTCGACCAGGCGGCGAAAGGGCCATCCCGCGGGCCGCGTGACGGCCACCGCCAGGCCCACGCCAACAAGCGTGGCCATGGCACTGGACAGCGCCACGATGGCCAGATGCGCCCAGAGCAGGGCAGCGAACGAGTCCTGCTCGTACAGCGGCCGGTCCAGCTCGGGGAACAGCGCGGCGAACAGCGGCTTCAGCTGAGGCATGCCCAGCACCAGCAGGGCCAGTGCGGCCAAGGCCCAGGCCAGTGGGTCACGCAGGAGTTTCATGGTCCGCGCAGCAGATCGACCGTGGTCAAGCCGAGAAAAGCGGCCACCTCCGGGCTTGCGGGCCGCGTCAGCAACTCCAGCGGCGCGCCGCTTTGCAGCAGGCGGCCGCTGCTCAGCAAATGAATGCGGCTGGCCAGGCTCAGCGCCTCGTTCAGATCATGGGTGACCATCAGCACGGTCTTGCCCGAGGCGCGCTGGATCTGCGCCAGCTCGAGCTGCAGCGCGCTGCGTGTCAAGGGGTCGAGCGCGGCGAAGGGCTCGTCCAGCAACAGCAGGTCGGGGTCGGCGGCCAGGGCCCGCGCCACGCCGACGCGCTGCTGCTGGCCGCCCGAGAGCTGGTGCGGGTAGCGTCCGCGCAGGCCCTCGTCGAGATGCAGCAAGGCCATCAACTCATCGGTGCGCGCCGTGATGCGTGTCGCCGGCCAGCCCAGCAGCTGCGGCACGGTGGCGATGTTGCGCGCGACCGTCCAGTGCGGGAACAGGCCGGTGGACTGGATCACATAGCCGATGCGCCGGCGCAGCGCCTCGGGTGCCAGCTCGCGCACCGGCTGGCCACCGACCCACACCTGGCCCCGGTCCGGCTCCAACAGCCGGTTGACCAGGCGCAGCAGGCTGGACTTGCCGGCACCCGACGGGCCTATCAGCACCGCGAACTCGCCCGGCGCGATGCGCAGCGACAGCTCGTCGACGACACGATGGCCGCCGAGGCTCAGGCCGACCTGCCGGAATTCGATCATCGCGCCCGTTCCCCTCTCAATGCCCGGCTCAGGCCCTTGAACATCGCGTCGACCAGCAGACCGAGGGCCAGCACCGGCAGCACACCCAGCAAGACCAGATCGGCGGCGCTGCTCAGCAGCCCCTGGAAGATCAGGCTGCCCAGGCCTCCCGCGCCGATCAGCGCCGCGACCACGGCCAGGCCCACCGTCTGCACAGTGGACACGCGCAGGCCGGCCAGCAGCAGGGGCAGGGCGAGCGGCAACTCGACGCGCCAGAAAATCTGCCGCGGTGTCATGCCCATGCCTCGGGCGCTGTCCAGCACCGCCGCGGGAACCTGCTGCAGGCCGGCGGCCGTGCTGCGGGTGATGGGCAGCAGGCTGTACAGCACCAGGGCCAGCACGGCCGGCACGAGGCCAATGCCGGCCAGGCCCCAATCGCCCAGCAAGGGCCAGGCTCTGGCCAGCAGCGCCAGCGGGGCGATCAGCAAGGCAAACAGGGCGATCGATGGAATGGTCTGTATCAGGTTCAGCACCGGGAACAGTGCCTGCCCCAGGCGTTGGTTGCGCGCCGCCGCCACGCCCAGCGGCAGGGCTATGGCCAGCGCCGGCAACAGGGTCGCGCCGACGATCTGCAGATGGCGCAGCAGCGCGGCCTGGAACAGCTCCTGACGGTTGGCATACTCCTTCAAAAGCGCCAGCTGATCGAGCGCGCCGGTGGCCAGCAGCAGCGCCAGGCCCAGCGCGAGCCCCGCCGCGGCGAGCGCTGCGGCCCAACCTTGCAGCGCATCCGCCAGAGCCAGCAGGCTGACGGCGGCCAGCACCCAGAAGCCGGCGCCCAGCGAGGTGCGCGCGAGTGCCGAGCCTTGTGCCCATCGGGACGCCGCATCGCCGGCCAGCCAGATCAGACCCAGCAGCAGCGCCGCATTACCCAGCGCCGACAGCCCCTGCCAGCGCCGTGTGGGCGGCATGAAAATGCCCAGCAACAACAGCAGCACCGGCGCGGTCAGCAGCGTGGGCGCCAGTTCGATCAGCGCAATCCCATGCCCGCTGCTCAAGCGGTTCGGTGCATGGCTCAGCAAGCTCAGGCCCAGTGCCGCCGCCAGCCCCAGCGCCATCAGGCCCGCCAGCACCGGATTTCGCGGCAGGCGCGGTCTATTTGACAAAGCCCTTGGCCTTCAGATAAGCGGCGGCCACCTGCTTGGCGTCCTGGCCCTCGACGGCGATGCGGGCATTCAAGGTCTGCAGGGTCGGGCCGTCCAGCGACTTGAACACCGGCGCCAGCAACTCCCTGATCCGCGGGTACTGCGCCAGTGTCTCTGCGCGAATCACAGGCGCCGGGGCATAGACCGGCTGCACACCCTTGGGATCGCTCAGCACGATCAGGCCCAATGCCGCCAGCGAGCCGTCGGTGCCATAGGCCATCGCGCCGTTGACACCCGAGGTCTTTTCAGCGGCGGCCTTGATCGTCACCGCGGTATCGCCGCCGGCCAGCGTCAGCAGCTGGTGTTGCGCCAGCTTGAAACCGTAGGCGGCCTGGAAGGCGGGCAGGGCGTCCGAGCGCTCGATGAACTCGGCCGAGGCGGCCAGCTTGAACTGGCCGCCGGCGCCAATCCAGCGGCCGAATTGTTCCAGGGTGGCCAGCTTGTTCGCCTGGGCAAGGTCCTGGCGCACGGCGATGGCCCAGGTGTTGTTGGCCGGCGCGGGCTCCAGCCAGACGAGGCGGTTCTTCTCCAGATCCAGCGCGCTGACGCGCTCATAGCCGGCCTTGGCATTCTTCCAGGCCGAGTTCTTCTCGTCGGCAAAGAAGAAGGCGCCGTTGCCGGTGTACTCGGGGTAGAGGTCGATCTGGCCGGAGGTCAGTGCGGTGCGCACGATCTTGGTGGCGCCCAGTTGCAGCCGGTTCTCGGTCTTGATGCCATTGGCCTGCAACACCTGCAGCAAGACCTGACCCAGCAGCGAGCCCTCGGTGTCGATCTTGGAGGCCACGCGTACCGCCGGCTGAGCCTGCGCCAGCGTGGCGCTCAGCGTGATCAACAGTCCCGACAGGCACCCTCCGATGTTCCAGCCCATGGCGTGTCTCCGCAGCTTCGGTCACCCATCATAGGGCCGGGCCCAGACTCAGCCCGTCCGCTGGTATCGCGGCGGGCCTTCGCCAGCCACAAGCCCCTTCCGGGCCTTGTGCGCGGGCTCAGGGCTCGGGCAGGCGCACCATCATCACCGGCACGGGGCTGCTGCGCAGCACCAGCTCGGCATCGCTGCCCAGGGTCAGGCGGCTCAGGCCGCGGCGGCCATGGGTGCCCATCACGATCATGTCGCAACCGCACTGCCGCACGGTGTCGATGATGGCCTCGGCCACGCCCTGCTGACCGGCCTCGCGCAAGAGGATGCTGCAGTCGAGGCCGCGGGCCCTGGCCCTTTGCTGCGCCTCGGTCAAAAGCCCCTCACCGACGCGCTGCCAATGCAGGCGCGCCTGCTCATAGGCGGTGGCCGGAGCGCGTTCCATGTCAAACGGCGATTCATCGATCAGGTGCAGCAGGCACAGCCTGGCGTGTAGCCGTTCGGCCAGCGCCATCGCCTCCTGAAAACCGCGCTCGGCGGTGGCGCTGCCATCGATGGGCACAAGCAGGTTCTGGTACATGGTGGACTCCGTCGCCGTCGTTCGGATGCCGTCATTCTGGCCCAGGGCCTGGGCGCTGCGCTTGCGCTGCATCAGCGCGTGGCCGCCACGCTGTTGTCACATTGGCCGGATACCTTCCACTCTTTATTTCCATTAATATAGAAATATGGAAAAACAATCTGAATCCACCGCCATGGGCTTGTTCGAGCGCTACCTCAGCGTCTGGGTGCTGCTGTGCATAGGTGTCGGCATCGTGCTCGGGCAGCTGCTGCCCGGTGTCTTCCAGGCCGTCGGCCGGATGGAGTACGCCAAGGTCAACCTGCCGGTGGGCCTGCTGATCTGGGTGATGATCATCCCGATGCTGCTGAAGGTGGACTTCGGCTCGCTGCACCAGGTCAGCCGGCATTGGAAGGGCATAGGCATCACGCTGTTCATCAACTGGGCGGTCAAGCCCTTTTCGATGGCGCTGCTGGGCTGGATCTTCATCCGCCAGGTGTTTGCCCCCCACCTGCCGGCCGACCAGCTCGACAGCTATGTGGCCGGCCTGATACTGCTGGCCGCTGCGCCCTGCACGGCCATGGTCTTCGTCTGGAGCCGGCTGACCGGTGGCAACGCGCTGTTCACGCTGTCGCAGGTGGCGCTGAACGACGCCATCATGGTGTTCGCCTTCGCGCCCATCGTGGCCCTGCTGCTGGGCCTGTCGTCCATCGTCGTGCCCTGGGCGACGCTGATCACCTCGGTCGCGCTCTACATCGTCATTCCGGTGGTGATCGCCCAGCTCTGGCGCAGGCTGCTGCTGGCCAAAGGCCAGGCCAGCTTCGATGCGGCGCTGGCCAGCATCGGCCCCTGGTCCATCACCGCACTGCTGGCCACCCTGGTGTTGCTGTTCGCCTTCCAGGGCCGGGCCATCATCAAGCAGCCCCTGGTCATCGCGATGCTGGCCGTGCCGATACTGATACAGGTCTTCTTCAACTCGGGTCTGGCCTACTGGCTGAACCGCCGCGCCGGCGAGTCGCACAGCGTGGCCTGCCCCTCGGCCCTGATCGGCGCCTCCAACTTTTTCGAGCTGGCGGTGGCCGCGGCCATCAGCCTGTTCGGCTTCGACTCCGGCGCGGCGCTGGCCACCGTGGTCGGTGTGCTGATCGAGGTGCCGGTGATGCTGCTGGTGGTGCGCTGGGTCAATGCCAGCAAGGGCTGGTATGAACGCGGGGCAGCTTGACGCTACGCAAGCCGCATTCCGGATTCGCGGGCACGCTTGAGCCATTTCCGCAGCCGCCAAGGACACCCTGTTGATGGACAAAGCACCGTTACCCCAGCCGCCAGGCTTCGTGAGCCAGGCCACCCGCCAGCTGTTCTTCACCGGCAAGGGTGGTGTGGGCAAGACCTCGCTGTCCACCGCCGCGGCACTGGCCTTGGCCGACGCGGGCAAGCAGGTGCTGCTGGTCAGCACCGATGCGGCATCGAATCTCGATGAAATGCTGGGCATCAGCTTGGGCAACATCCCCACCTCGGTGCCAGGAGCATCTGGCCTGGCCGTGCTGAACATCGACCCCGCCATTGCGGCCGAGTCATACCGGCAGCGTGTGCTGGCGCAGATGGGCCAGCATGCCACGGACGCGGAGTTGGCCGAGGTGCGTGAGCAGCTGTCTGGCGCCTGCACGACCGAGATTGCCTCGTTCGACGAGTTCTCATCGCTGCTCTCCGGCGGCGCCTCGCAATACGATCACATCGTCTTCGACACCGCACCGACCGGGCATACGCTGCGCCTGCTGAGCCTGCCCAAGGCCTGGAGCGGATTTCTTGAAGGTAACGACCGCGGAGCCTCCTGCCTCGGGCCGCACTCGGGCCTGAAGATGCAGGAGCAACGCTTCAAGGCAGCACTGGCGGCCCTCGCCGACCCGGCACAGACCACGGTCGTCCTGGTGACCCGGCCGGACAAGGGCGCGATTGCCGAGGCCGCGCGCACCTCGGGCGAGTTGCGCCAGCTGGGCCTGAACAATCAGCGCCTCGCCATCAATGGCGTGTTCCAAGCCAGCGACCGCAGTGATTCGGTGGCCTGCGCCATAGAGGCGCTTGGGCAGCAGGCGCTGGCCGAGATGCCGGCCTCGCTGCGCGAACTGCCGCAGGACAGCGTGCCGCTGCGCGCCTTCGACACCGTCGGCTTGCCTGCCTTGAGAGCTTTGCTGCAGGGCGATGTAGGCGAGGCGGGCGCCATCAGGCAGATGCCGGTCGTTCAGTTGGAGGGCGGACCGGGGCTCGCCACTCTGGCCGACGAATTGGCCACCGCTGGTCATGGGCTGATCATGGTGATGGGCAAGGGCGGTGTCGGCAAGACCATGGTGGCCGCTGCGCTGGCCATTGGCCTGGTCCAGAGGGGCAAGACCGTGCACCTGAGCACCACCGATCCGGCTGCCCATCTGGTCAGCACGCTGGATGGCGAACTGCCAGGCCTGCGCGTGGACCGCATCGACCCCAGAGTCGAGACGCAGCGCTATATCGACAAGATCATGGCGGCCAAGGCGCCTCAGCTGAACGAGCAGGAACAGGCGCTGTTGCTGGAGGATCTGCGTTCGCCCTGCACCGAGGAGGTGGCCGTGTTCCACGCCTTCTCGCGTATCGTCAGCGAGGCGCGCAGCGCCTTTGTCGTTCTCGACACCGCCCCCACCGGCCACTCACTGCTGCTGATGGACGCCACCGGCGCCTACCATAGGCAGATGATGCGCGAGTTCGAGGGTCAGAGCGGTGCACGGGTGGTCACGCCGTTGATGCGGCTGCAGGACGCGGCCTATACCAAAATCATCCTGGTCACCCTGCCGGAGGTCACCTCGGTATCGCAGGCCGCCGCGCTGCAGGACGACCTGAAGCGTGCCGGCATTGCACCCTATGCCTGGGTGCTCAACAAGAGCGTACTGGCCGCTGGCACGAGCGACCCGCTGCTGGCCGCACGCCTGGAGGGGGAGCGCCGTCAGATGCAGCGCATGTCAGCGGGCCTGGCCAGCCGCAGCTTCGTCGTGCCCTGGTTGACGCGCCCGCCAATCGGGGCGATCGAGCTGTCCAAGCTGGTCAGCCCGCCTGGGGCGGCGCCTTCGGCATCAGCAGCAGCGCGCCAAAGGCCAGCAAACCCAGCGCGGCCGTGAGCCATAAAGCCTGCGCGCCCCAGCGATCGAGACAGATGCCGAACAGCCAGGGCGCCATGGCCTGTGTCATGCGCGCCGGCACCGCAATCAGCCCCTGGCGCTGGCCATAGCCCTGCGGACCGAACAGCACCAGGGGCAGGGTGCCCTTGGCGATCGTCAGCACCCCGTTGCCCGCACCATGCAGCAGCGCAAACACCACAGCCACCGGCGCGCCAAACAGTGTCAGCAAGGTCGCGCCTACCGGATGCATCAAGGCCGCCAACCGGGCCGACAGCAGCGGGTGGACGCGGCGCAGAAAGCCGAACTCCAGCAGCCGGCCCGCCACCTGGGCCGGCCCGACCAGCGCACCGACGGCCACCGCTGCAGCCAGGCTGGCGCCACCGGCTTGCAGCAGCCGTGGCAGATGGGCCGCCATGGCGGTGCTGGTGAACCAGGTGGCGGCAAACACAAAGGCCAGCAGCACCACGGCCTTGCGTGAGCCGTGGGGGTGCTGCTCGGGCTGCGGCGCCTGGCCGGCCGCCGGCGGCGCTGGCGGCTCCAGTGCGGCAACCCTCGGCAGGCGCCAGTTCAGTGGCAGGCCCGCGAGCAGGTGCAGGGCGCCCCAGGCAAAACAGGCGCCACGCCAGCCGAAATGAGTCTCCAGCACCGTGGTGAGCGGCCAGCCCACCGTGCTTGCAAAGCCGGCGATCAAGGTGATGCCGGTGATCGCGTTTCTCGACTCGCGGCCATACAGACGCACCAGCGCTGCGAAAGCGGCCTCGTACAGGCCGCTGCCCATGGCAACACCCATGAACAACCAGGCCGCGAACAGGCTGACCACGCCCTGCGCCAGGCCCAGCGCCGTCAGGCCCAGCGCGAAGATCACGCTGGTGCCCATCAGCACCGGGCGCCCGCCCAACCGGTCTATGGTCTTGCCGGCATGGGGGCCGAGCAGGGCAGAGACGACCAGCGCTGCCGAGAAGGCCGCGAATACCGTGGGCGTGCTGACACCCAGCTCACGGGCCATCGGCGCGGCCAGCATGGCGGGCAGGTAGTAGGAGGAGGCCCAGGCCAGTGTCTGTGCCGTGCCCAGGGCGGCCACGGTGCCGAACTGCCTGGGTTGGTTTGACTCAACCACAGCAGCGCGAGGGTTGAGGGGTCACGGCGATGGCCAGCTGCTGCACCGGCACCGGCCCGCAGCAACTGCCGCCCGGGCTGGTCTCGGCCGCAGTGCTGACGCTGCACACCCCCGTCTCCGGCAGCTCCAGCTCCACCCGGTCGGCGGCCTCCAGGTCGCCGGCCAGCGCAGCTACCACCGATCGCGCCTGCTCGAAACCAGTGGCCATCAGAAAGGTCGGCGCCCGGCCATAGCTCTTCACACCCAGCGTGTAGAAGCCCGGCTCGGGGTGCGCCAGCTCGCGGTGGCCATGCGGGCGCACCGTGCCGCAGCTGTGCAGGTTCGGGTCTATCAGCGGCCCCAGCGCCTCGGTGGATTCGAGCAGCGGGTCAAGCTTGAGCCGCAGCTCGCCGACCATGGCCAAGTCGGGGCGCTGGCCGGTGGCGCAGATGATTTCATCGATGTCGTCCAGCACCAGGGCTTCACGCTGCGCATTCAGGCCGATGACGCTCAGGCGGCCATCGGCCTGGCGGCGCAGCTCGGTGATGCGCAGACCGCTGACGAACGCCAGCGCTCCGGTGTCGCGCAGCCGGCGCAGCGAACTGCCCAGCGCGCCACGGGCGGGCAGGGCGTCCGCGCTGCCACCGCCGAACACACGGGTGAGGGCCGGTGAACGCACGGCCCAGACCAGGCGGGTGTCAGGCGCATGCCCCGCCAGGTCGGCCAGCGCCAGCAGCGCATTGGCCGCCGAATGGCCCGCGCCGACCACCAGCGTGCGCTTGCCTGCGTAGCGGCTGCGATGCGCACCCGACACATCGGGAATGCCATAGAAGATCTGGGCGGCCGCTTCGCGTTCGCCTATCGCCGGCAGGCCGCCGGCGCCCAGCGGATTGGGTTTGCCCCAGGTGCCCGTCGCATCGATCACGGCGCGGGCGCGGATCTCGATGGCACGGCCATCCTGCACCGCGCGGATCACGAATGGCGTCTGCTCGCGGCCGGCACTCCTGACCTTGTCGAAGCCCTCCCGTGTGACCGATTCGACCCGGGTGTTGAGCCGCAGCGACGGCGCCACCTGGGGCAGGGCGGCAAACGGCACCAGCACCCGCCTGACGATCTCGCCGGCCAGCGGCAGCTCGGCCGGTGGCGGCGCCGTCCAGCCGGTAGAGGCCAGCAGCGCGGCCATGCCGTGATCCACGTTGTACTGCCAGGGTGAGAACAGCCGCACATGGCCGTAGTCGCTGAGGCTGGCGCCGACCTGGCTGCCCGCCTCCAGCACCACGAAGGGCAGCTGACGCTCGATCAGCCGGGCCACCGCGGCGAGGCCCACAGGCCCGGCGCCGAGCACGGCCACCGGCAGCGTGTCGTCCAAGATGGAGGGAGGTTCGGTATTCAGCGACATGATGGAGATTCCTTGCGTACCGGTGACAGGAGGCAGGAGGCAGGAGGCAGCAACTCGCCCGAAAAACGGTGCATGCCTCGTTGGCCTCAGATCGCCGGCTGATTCACCCGTCTGGAGAGCTGCTCGGCACTTTCCTTGCGCTCGCTGTAGCGGTCCACCAAGTAGGGGCTGGCGTCACGGGTCAGCAAGGTGAACTTGAACAGCTCTTCCATCACGTCCACCACGCGGTCGTAATAGGCCGAGGGCTTCATCCGGCCCTCCTCGGTGAACTCCTGGAAGGCCTTGGCCACCGAGGACTGGTTCGGTATCGTGACCATGCGCATCCAGCGGCCCAGCACCCGCATCTGGTTGACGGCGTTGAAGGACTGCGAACCGCCGGAGACCTGCATCACCGCCAGCGTCTTGCCCTGGGTCGGACGGACGGCCCCCGAGCTCAACGGTATCCAGTCGATCTGCGACTTCATCACCCCGGTCATCGCGCCATGGCGTTCCGGCGAGCACCACACCATGCCCTCGGCCCACTCGGCCAGGCGGCGCAACTCCTGCACCTTGGGATGGGTGTCGGGCGCGTCATCGGGCAGGGGCAGGCCGGCAGGGTCGAAGATCTTCACCTCGCCGCCCATGGCCTCCAGCAGGCGCGCGGCCTCGACGGTCAGCAGCCGGCTGTAGGACCGTGCCCGCAGCGAGCCGTAAAGCATCAGGAAGCGCGGGCGGTGTAGCGAGGGTGCCGCCGCGGCGAGGCGCTGCTGGGTTGGCACATCGAACAGGCTGGCGTCCAGGGCAGGGAAGGTGGGCGGAGACTCAAACACGGCGCGCTCCGCTGTCAGTCACGACTTCGCCGTCTTCCTTGGTGAAGGGCGCCAGCTTGGCCACCGGCAGCAACTCCAGCACCCGTTCGGACGGCCGGCACAGCGCCGTACCCAGAGGCGTGGCCACGATGGGGCGGTTGATCAGAATCGGGTGCTGCAGCATGAAGTCCAGCAGCTGCTCGTCGGTCCACGCCGGGTCGGCCAGCTTCAGCTCGGCATAGGGTGTGCCTTTTTCGCGCAGCAACTCGCGCACCGACATGCCCATGGCCTGCACCAACTGCTGCAGCCGTTCCTTGCTGGGCGGGGTCTTCAGGTACTCAATCACCTCGGGCTCGATGCCGGCGTGGCGAATCAGGGCCAGGGTGTTGCGCGAGGTGCCGCAGGAGGGGTTGTGAAAGATCGTGATGGCGGACATGACTGGGGCGATAGGGCTGGGAGATGCTGGCTGCGACCGCAACTCAGCAGGAACAGGAGGCAGACGCACCGGGCGGCGTGCAGGCGGCGGCGCTGCTGCCGCAGCAGTTCTCGGTCAGGTAGCCGAGCAGCGCGTTCATCTCAGCGTAATCGGCGCGGTAGATCAGGTTGCGGCTCGCGCGCTCCTGCGTCACCAGCCCGGAGTTGGCCAACTCCTTCAGGTGGAACGACAGCGTTGCCGCCGGAACGTCCAGAACCTCCTGCAGGGCGCCGGGGGTCAGGCCGGAAGGGCCGGCCACCACAAGCGCCCGAAACACCTTCAGCCGAAGCGGCTGGGCCAGGGCGGCCAAGGCTTTGATCACGGTTGCGTCTTCCATAATTTGATTATTATGGAAATGATTGAATCCTGCAAGCGATCAGCAACAGACTGACCGCTGGTGCAGCTTCGGGTCGATCAACCGTCGATCAAACGCCGGTCAACTGCTGACGACCATGTGATTGTCAACGCTCAACACACCCTTGACGGTGGCAGCCACGCGGGTGGCGCGCTCCCGCAGGACGAGGTCGGGAGCCGTGCCGGTCAGGTCCACCAGGCCTTCCCTGGTGCTGACCTTGATATGCAGCGCAGCCAGGCTGGGCTCCTCGGACAGTTCGGTCTTGATTTTCGCAGTGATGGCTGCGTCGGCCAGGGCAATCTTGGCCTGCTCGGCGGTATTCACCATCTGGGCAGCGGGCTTGGTGGCTGGAGCGTCGACGGCCTGCCCGACCCCGGCGCGGGTATCGACCGGCCGGTCACAGGCGGACAGCACCAGGGCAGCTGCGGCCACGGCCAACAGCGTCATGCTTTGCTTGCGGATTGCATTCATCGTCGTTGCCTTTCGGTGAGTGATGAGATTCAAAAAGGTCAGGCCGGCGGGCAGCACAGTACCGGGGGAAGGCAGCCGTTCAGGGCCCGTACCGGCAATGCGTCTGTATCGCCATGACAAGCATCGTCTCCGCCCGTGCCCGCCGCCATCGGCCGGCCGCGGATTCGGCTGTCGGCGCGCGCTCCGGGTGGTATGGCACCGATGTCCTACAACCGACTCAGCCCCTGATGCGACAGAATCCGACCCCGGAGGACGTTCTGCGTGATGCACAAAAAAATGGCCGCTGTAGCCGCCACCGCTGGCAGCCCAGCCGACGCGACCCCTGCGATGGAGCGATCTAGGGCTGTCTTTTCCCAGGCAATGGCGCTGGCGGCTCAGGGGCATCTGGCCGCCGCGCTGTCGCGTTTGCATGAGGTGCCGCTGGAGCAGTTCAGCGACGCGCACCGTGCAACGGTGCAAGCGATGCTGAAGCGTTTCGGTGCGGCGCCGCTGCGTGATGAGGCCGGCGCATCGTCCACAGACGGCTGGGGCTACACGGCGGACGACGCCGCGCTCGACCCTTGGCCGATGGCCGTGCTGCGGGCCTATCGGGTCTATTGGCACAGCGTGCTGCTGGGGCTTGCGACGGGGGGCGATGGCGAGGCCAGGCTCCAACGCGACCTGGCTCGGTTGGCCGGACTCACCGATCAACCGGCGAAAGGCTTTGACGGCATCGAAGCCGCGTTGAGCGAACGCTTCCAGTCGCAGGGGCTGTTCACCCTGTTCGGTCGCACCGCGCCTTTGCGCGAATTCATGCTTTGGCGCGAGCAGGAGCCGGTTCGCCACCAGGCGCAATTGCCACAGGCGAGGGTGGAGGTCGACGTCGTCTGCCTTGATCGCTTCGTCAGCCTGGGATGGTTGGGATTCGCCACGGCCGAGACCTTGCACACCGGCGGCTGGGCTGCCGACGGTCGGCTGTTCTGCGTGGCACCGGCCTACCGGGGCAAGCCCGAAGCCTTCCGCGTCAGCTTCCTGACACATGAGGCGCAACACCTGGTCGATCTCAGGGAGCAACCATTGCTGGACCAGGCGACCCTGGAGTACCGGGCCAAGCTCGCCGAACTGTCGGTGGCCCAAGCCTCGCTCGTGGCGTTGTTGGCCAAGTTCGACGCCAACCAGTCCATATCTCGCGATTCACCCCATGCCTTCGCGAATGCTTGCGTGATGCGCGACCTGCGCCAGATGCTGTTGCAACAGGGCCATCCCGTACCGGCGACCACTGAAAACTGGCAGGGTGTGCCAGCTGACGCGGTGCGAAAGATCGCTACCGAGCTTCTCGGGCTGGGCCGGGGCAGCTTGACGCTTGAATAGAGGATGCTAGCTGCCGCCCCATGAGTGGCGCCTCAATGCATAAGTTGACATAAGATACAGACGGACCGGCGTTTGATGGGGTAGGGGAGGCGTTGGCGTCAGGTGTTGCCCCCAGGATTGCCGCCGTTCCCATCGTCATCGTCACTGTTGCGGCTACTCCGGCCGCCCTCAGCTTTCCCAAGGCACGCAGCCATATTTCGCTGGTCGCCGGTTCCAATTCGGCTTCGACCGCTGCGAGCGTGTCCAGGACTGGCAGATCAGCTAGCTCTGCCAGTTGCGCGATTGCGGAAGCGCTCGGCGCGTATTTGTTGGCCTTCCACTCACTCAGGCGTGGCTGAGCTATCCCCATTATTTCGGCGACCTTGCCAAGGGTGCCTTGTTTCCTGCGTGCGGCATCAATGAGTTCGGCGAGCGTCATAGGGAAAACCCTTATTTACTGAATTCCATATAATCCGTCCAATCCGACTTATACAGAATTCTGTATAAAACTACGGATGACCGGAAACATGACCGCGAATGTACATCAGGGATCAGTTGCACCGCAAGAGGCTTTGACGGCGTCGGGCTATGCCGAGCTTTGCGAAGAGCGGGTGTGGCATGGCCGCTCGATACCAGTGCACGTTCAGGCGCGCATCCGTGGTGTAGTCCAGTGTGCGCGAGTCGCTGAGGTCAAGGGCGGCACGATGGGCACGGACTGGTTCCGGCTCGATGCCGGGGCCGGTCCGCAATGGGTTCCGCATGCGAACGTCCGGGCATGTGCTGGCAATGGCCTGTGCCTCTGCGAGGTGCCGCAATGACCCCGGCCGATCTGGAATCGCTCGGTAACCTGCTCGCTGCGGTGTCCGTGCTCTGCGGCATCTTCTTCCTGTTCGGCCTGGTCGCCGGCTACCTGGCATTCCAGGCCCTGGACAGCCTGGCAGACCGTTCTGCGGCGCGTCTCCTGATGTTGCGTGAGAAGCGGGCGGCGGGCGCTGCGCCAGGCGGAGCTTGCGACGCCCAAGCGGCGCACGCCGCTGTCCCCCTCGGTAACACGGGGACAACAACAGGTGCAGGGCAATGAGGACAGTTGCCGCCAAGCCGGTGATGTCCGGATCTAAGGTCAAGTGGACCTTGGAGCAAATCGAACAGCGCAACCCCGGCCGAGTTCGTGCGGACTGGCTGCGCTTCACGGTCCCGCTCGATGCGGTCATCAAGTCGGACCGGAATCTACTCGATGTCACGGCATTGGACCTGATGGACCAGCGGGGCCGGGATGTCGTTCGGCAGTCTCGCTGTGCCGATGCAGACCCCTACACCTCCGCGCACATGGTCTCGGCGGCTGGTGCCCGCCTGATTGTCGAACTGCTTGGATCGATCACGGTCGGCAATGTGGACGAAAAGGGCATGGACTACTACACCGCGAAGACCGCGCTCATGTATGAGGGCGAGATCGTTGGCTACGTCCTCGCGGGAGGCAGTGCCAAGAACGCATCCGGTATGCACCAAGCCAGCACCGTGCATTTCAACCTGTTTGGGTCGGCGCTGATCCACATCGACGCAAATCGCATGGGCGGCAAGCTGCATGACTTCATCGCCGAATCACGCGGCTGGATCACGCGTATAGACCTGGCGCTCGATGTCTGGACCGGTCATCAAATTGAAGCTGTCCAGTCAGCTTACAAAGCCGGTCAGTTCGATGTACGAGGCAAACGCCCCGGCCAGCAAGAGGCAGGCAGCTGGACCGCAGGTCACTCGCGCACCTTCTACGTCGGCTCCCGTGCCACCGGCAAGCTGTTCCGGGCCTATGAGAAGGGTCACCAGCTGTTCGGCCCTGAATCCGGCGATCCGTGGATCAGGTACGAGGTCGAGTTCCGCAGCAATCACCGAATCATTGATCTGAGCGTCTTGAAGCGTCCGGGCGATGTCTTCGCAGGTGCCTACGGCTTCTGTGCGGACCTGCTCGAAGAACTGGACATCAACGCGCAGGCCTACCGCATGCCCACGCAAGCCGAGGTCGCCGACAAGACACACGAAGCGCAGGTGGTGCGCAACCTGGCTTGGTTCATGAACACCGCAGGTGCAACGGCAGCAACGGTGTTCAACCTGGGCGGCGATCTGATCGCCCAGGTCGTAGAGACGCAATCACATCGCCTTCCCCGTCGCCTGCGTGGCATCGGCGAAGTCGGATTGCGCGCTCTTTACCAAAAAGTCGCGGACGGGTTCGCCCCCTCGTTTGCGCCGTCGTTCAACGGGGCTGCATAACGTTTCGCATGCGAAACAAGAAAGGGAAGACATGAAGTTTCAAGCGCAAGTGCAAGTCGTCGGCATGAAGGCCAGCAAAGGCACGCTCGATGACGGCGGCGTCTATGACTCCACCAAGGTTTATGCCCTGGTCGATCTGGACGCCACCAAGGGCAATGCGGTGGGCCAGGCGGCCGCCGAATACAACATCGGCCTGAGCGGTGAACTGGACAAATACAAACACCTGCCGTTCCCGTTCGTCGCGATGGCCGACATGGAAATCGTCACCAACGGCAAGACGCAAAAGACCGTCGTCCACGCGCTGCGCCCGATCACGGATCAGCCGGCGGCCAAGAAGGCGGCCTGACCATGTCGCGCTACCTGATCCAGTCCGGCGTGACGTTCCAGTTTCTGCACTCTGACCCTCGCTCGGGTGATGTGTCTTGGACCCCATCGCTCGCGACGGCCATCCGCTTCGGCGTGGCCGATGACTTGGAACAGGTGGCGCAACTCACCGAAGACCATTGCGACCGGGGCGCGACCCTGGTCGTAGACCTCGATGCGGAGTGCTGAACATGGACGGCCCCACGGATACCGGTTTGTACTTCGCGGGTCAGTGCTTCGCTGACCCCTTCCGGGCAGTCGATGCCTACATCAGTGCCCACCATGCCACGTTCTTCAGCTATGAGGGCGGCTGCGCCTACAAGACCACGGCGATCAGCCAGAACGGTGACGGCGTGCAAATCAAGTTCCTGAAGACTTTGATTGACGGTTCGGAAACGCAGGCGTGCCCTGCGACGTCCTGGGTCGAATACGTTCCCTTGCCGGTCTGCGATCTGGCGCCTTCGCCCTGGAACATGTCCTACGCCGATGGCGGCCTGGTCGCTGCGGCGGTCGGCTCCGTCTGGATCGCGGCTTGGGCGGTTCGGGCCATTCGCTCCGTGCTCTCTGACAGAGAAAGCGATTGATTCGGGGCGTGGCTGACGCCGATAGGCGACGCCCCTACATCAACCATCGGCACATGAGAGGATTTCTATGAACAAGCAACTGCGCGCCCGTCTGGCCGTGTTCAACAACGTCAGCGCCAAGCAAGCCGTCGCGGCGGTCGTGATGCTGGCGGGTACCGGTGTGGCCATGGCTGCCGATTCCGCTCTGGACCTGGCGCCGATCAATGCGGCCATCGCCACCATCACTTCGGTTGGCACTGCCGTGTTCGCCGTCGTGGTCGGCATCAAGACCTGGAAGTGGATTCGTTCCGCTCTGTAAGTCGAGTGGCTGGGGCTTCGGCCCCGGCCTTTTTTCAATGTTTCGCCTGCGAATTCCAAGCGGCGCGGAGCATTGCAAAGGGAGCACAGCAAATGGGTGTCTATGTGGTGATTGCGATCCTGGGGGGGCTATGGATCGTCTTGCGCGATTGATCTTTGCAGTTCTCGTGTGGGCCGCTGCATCGTCGGTCTGGGCTTATGGCGAAGTCGGCAAGGCGTCGTCATGGAATTGCAGTCTCGGCGGTGGCGGCGCCTCACCTCTCGAAGCCTGTGGCTCTGCGCTCACAGCCAAAGGGCAATCGCAATACGCCAGTCCGTACTATCAGCCGATCAGCGTCGGCGCACCGGTCTGCGGCGGCTATGGGCCATCGGACAATTCGGTGCAGTGCTCCGTCGACGTGTCCACGGCGCAGGGTCGGCAGACTGTGTCTGCGGGTGCGGCTCGCGTCATTGCCTGCCCAAGCGGGTCGGCACCGGTGGCGGGATCAAGCACCCGTTGTGAGTGCAGCTTGGGCACGGCACCGGGCACAGGCGGCAAATGTCAGCCCTATATCTGTCCATCGCCTGGCAGCTTCAACCCCATCACGACACCCGATCAGAAAGTCGCCAATGTCGGCCCGATGTGCGTGAATGGCTGCGTGGCGAACCCGGCCAGCGTCAAGGGTGCTGCAGACGGCACGCTTTGGGCGACCTGGCCGCTGAAGTACACAGGCGGGCAGTGTGGCGGTGACGTTGCCAACGGTGTGGCGACGGGAACAACCTCAAAGGGCGATGCGCCTACGCCTTGCGGGGCGAACATGTGCCCGGGCACGGTGAACGGGACTTCGGTCTGCGTGGCCTGCAAAGACACCACGATTCCCGGGCCGTCGCAATCGGCCAGCGCGCCGACTGGTTCAACGCCTGCCCCTATCGACGGCGTTCCCGGCGCGGTGTCGGCGTCCAAGGAAACCAAGTGCACCCAAAGCGATTGCACGACGACGACAACGTACCGCGACGCCTCCGGGGCGGTCGTGGGCACCAAGAGCGACACCAAGGAACAGCTGTCGTTCTGCAAGGAGAACCCGGACGCGCCGATCTGCAAGCGGGGATCGTTCGGCGGCGCCTGTGCAGCCACCACGTGCGACGGCGACCCGGTCCAGTGCGCTGTGGCGCAAGAGGTCTACAAGCGCAATTGCGAGCTGTTCGACACGAAGACACCACTCAGCGAGGCGGGCGTTGCGGCGGCCAGTGGCGAGGCCAGGCCGGCAGGGCACCCGGGCGCTGCGCCCGATGTGATGTCTATGGACTTGAGCGCTCGGCTGAATTCGACGCCGATCTTTGGCGGGTCGGGCGGCTGCCCGGCTGATATGTCGATTGCGATGGGGGCGGCGTCGGTCACGCTGCCGTTCTCGAACATGTGCGGGGTGCTGACCATCCTCGGGCAAATCATCACAGGCCTGTCGTACCTGTTCGCGGCCTTCATCGTCTTTAGGAAATAGCCATGCCTTTGTTTATCGCAGCACTGTTGGGCGGCCTGGTATCGGCGGCGGGAACGCTGGTCGGAAAGGTGTTGATCAGCCTGGGTATCGGCTACGTCGTCTACACCGGGGTCGATTTCTCGCTGGAGTGGATCAAGCTGATGATCAATGCCAGCTTTGCGGGCCTGCCGCCTCAGACCATGCAAATCATGTCAACGCTGAAGCTGGGAAGCTTTGCGGCGGTGCTGTTCTCCGCGCTGGCTGCGCGCCTGGCGCTTGATGGCCTCACCGGAGGTTCAATCAAGAGGATGGTGCAGAAGTAGAGTCATGCGGAGGAACAAAGGCCAGGCGTTTCGCATGCGAAATTCAGAGCTTGCAGAACAGTAGCTAGCCACCGCCCATGATTCCTTTTACCGCCGCTTGTGCGGCTTCGACCTGAGATTTCTGTTCCTCAAGTGTGACTTCAGGTGGTGGTTCGCTTCCGCGCCATATGCGCCAAGCCGATATGAAGGCACGAATGTAGAGAAATGGCAGATAAGTTACCAAAAGCGCTATTAAACTTGCCAATGGAAATACAGCGAGCTCGCGCCTATAAGAATCTTGACTGAAATAGGCAATTGAGCCGACCAGCAACGCGAACCAAGCAAAAAACTGGGCCAAAACGAATTCTCGCGCAATGAGATATCCGCGCCGCTGATTGGGAGTCATAAGGATACCCATGGCAAGCTCCGTTCGTTTAAATGCAAGCGTAACAGGGACTTGGCGCCGCGACTGCCGGATAACACCCTACCGAACGCACCGCCAATCCAAGCAAACAGTCAGGTTGCCAGCCTACTGATTCCCTTTGGCGATGTGCGCCCGAGGATCGCCGCCAAAGCTGGTCAGCCCAGCCCCCGGTTGCTGTTCATGTCAACGCTGAATCTGGGAAGCTTTGCGGCGGTGCTGTTCTCGGCCCTGGCTGCGCGGCTGACGCTGGATGGGCTCACCGGCGGCTCAATCAAGAGGATGGTGCAGAAGTAGGGCCCTGCCTGGGAGTAAGGGGGCGGGCGTTTCGCATGCGGTATTCTATTTCGTGAGAAGCTTGTAATTTTCAATGTAATGCTTGCCGGCAGGAATAACGATGGCCTCATTACATGCGGGACAGTTTTTATTGATATTAACTGGACCGTTCACGGTGAGTCCCTCGGGCCAGTCCAATGTTACGGTTATATTTTGACCGCATGAACAGACATAATCTCTGGTGACTTGAACATATACTTCAGCTGTTAGCACCCCATCTTTTAATGTCATTTTCGGCATAATTATCTCCATATATCGCGATGTTTATCGATTTTGGCACGAGGGTAGCCCTTTGTGGTACCAGCCTCGTCGCTGGCCGCGCGGCTGGCTCTCGATGGGCTCTTATTGGTGGCTCGATAAAAAAAATGGCCCAGAAGTAGGGCTAGGCGGTTCGCATGCGAAATTCGGTGCTTGCTGGCCAGGTACCAGGATTCCGTGATTCG
The DNA here is from genome assembly GCF_963422335.1 of uncultured Roseateles sp. NCBI lineage: Bacteria > Pseudomonadati > Pseudomonadota > Betaproteobacteria > Burkholderiales > Sphaerotilaceae > Roseateles > uncultured Roseateles sp. The sequence goes on along the minus strand of NZ_OY729424.1, from coordinate 4,133,001 downwards.
CTGAGGGCATTGGCTCGAACAATTTGCCAGAACCCTCAGCGGCACGCTACTTGAGCAGTGACCGCAACCATCGAAACGGATGGAACAGAGATTCCGTAGCGCCTACAGCCGCACCCTCCAAGATTTTTTGTTGCGTGGTGCGCTGATCCGTAGCAAGTTTGTCGTCTTGTTCCTTGTACCCTTCTCGAATCGCATCAAAGAAGCCGCTTTTTTGTTTGTCTGAATCACTCATCGCTCTACTCTCAAGCGTTGTGCCAAGTGAGTTGATCCTGATTCAGCCAAAATCGCTCACCTTGAGTGGTTTTGACGTAGAAATGACCATCCGGAGCTTGGTATACAGATCCGATCTGTTGGTCGCCGTGAAAAATGTGAACGTGTAAGTACGCGTGAACCTTGTGCCCGATCGGGGATAGGAAAACTTGACTTACAGCGGTCTCGGCGGCTTGAACAGCAAGCCATTCAATGTTCTGAATGTTCCGGAAAAGTTTGCCGAGATTCTTTCCGACGATTGGCGCAACCATAGTGTTTTCTCCCGATACCTTGTGAACTCAGAGCGCTTTGATTTCAAGGCTACCTCCAGCGCTCATTTAGAGGTGCCGAACTATGTAGTGTGCAAATTTTGTGCGCCACGTCGCTGACGGATGTGCATCGCGCTTGGCACGCTTCAATGAAGTTCCAGCGTATCAGGAACTTGGCGACGCGCCTGTCGGATAACCCCTTACTCGATAGCATCAGATACCGGTCAATCGTCGGCGCTGGCTGATCATCGCTGCGACTTGACTACATGTGCTTTTGGATCACCCCCAAAACTGATGATGCTGGATTCCGGTTGTTGTGCCTGTGTCCCCGGCCCCTGCTGCTGATACGGCACCGCCTGGGCGACCGTCTGATTCCAGGCCACAAAGAACCCTCCATCCGCGATCTGCCGGCATAGCGACTCAGGCGTCTCCAGCTTTGTGCCCTGCTGGCTGTAGCACCCGCATTTGACCTTGCTGGCAATGCAGGCTGCAGGGTAGGGCGCCTGTGTCGGCTTCGTTACCTCGTCATAGACTGGCGCGGTATGCGGCAAGCCCTCTACGCGCGGTTGAAACTGCTCCGCGTACTGGAGTGGCGTCAGGGTCTTTTGCACGGGTGCCGGGGCCGTCTGCGGCCCTGGCCGTCCTGACGCTTGACCTTGCGCCTGGTCTTCGTATTTCGCATGCGAATCCGGGTGCGTGCCCTTCCAGGCCATCCAGGCCGCCACCCCGAACACCACAGGGCACGCCAGCAACAGCCAGACCCGCCAAGGTATGCGTACCTTGGCCGTGTGCTGCTCGGCGCTGTTGTAGAGGCCAAACAGCGCCTTGGGAAACCGCCACTCATGCCGAATCGAGCCCTTGCGATTCTTCGCGACGTTCTCACGTACCCCGTTCACAAACTCGTGAATCGTCGCCCAGTGCGTGCCGAACTTGCGCACGATATGGAAGTGCCGGTCGACCAGACGGCGGACGAAGCTATCCATGTTCATCGGCTCCTGGGTGATCAGGACGAAGTCCAGGCCCAAGTGCCGATGTACTGCCAGGCGTTCAATCCATGACTCAGGCTGTCCGCGCCCCCGGATCGGGAACACGAATTGCGCTTCGTCGATGACCATGATTGCGCCGCTGGGCAAGTTCTCCCAGTCCTTCGGGTCCCAGACCTGCCACCCGGGAAGCTTCAATTCCTTGATGCCGTTGTGAAACACGGGCCGCTTGTCTTTGGCGGCCTCGTCCTTCCACCGGGCCAAGGTGTACAGGGTCTTGCCGTGCCCCGGCAGACCCGTCACTAGGGTGATGGGCATGGCGCGTCACTCCTTGACGCTGGCGGCGGCGATCGCGGACAGGAACCACTCGGCACCGCCCAGTGCCTGATACTTGGCGAACGTGTCGTTGTCTACGGTCAGTTCGATACGGCCGAATAATTCGGAGTGGTCCTTGCTGCCGGCGTCCTCGTTTTCGTCGCCAGGCTCGCCGCCTTCGCTGGACTCCGGTTCATCCTGGCTGCCTGCAGACTCTTGGCCAGGCTTGGCCGCCTTGATCTGGTCCAGCGCATCGCGCACCTTCTGACGGCCGGCGCGGTTGTTGGCTACATCGTCAAGTAAGCGGCGTAGCACCGGCTCGGCCTCCTTGTGCTTGGCGATCTGATTCAGCGTGTTCAGCAACTCAACGTCTTCCGTCGCGCCACTGTCCAGCAGCGTGCGCACTCGAGCATCGAACTTCGGCGAAGTCAGCATCAGATGCTTGGAAACCCAAGCCGGGGACTTGTTGACGCGCTTGGCGATCTCGGCCGGCTTGCCGTAGAGGTCGGCCAGCTTGCGCACCGCGTCTGCCGTGTCGGCCAGGTTGAGGTTCTCGCGCTGCAGGTTCTCGGTCAATTGCAATTCGGTCAGGCCGGCCGGGTCCGAGTCGCTGACGATGGCCGGGATTGCATCCAGCTGGGCGACCTGGGCGGCGGCGAAGCGGCGATGGCCATAGAGCACCACGTATCCGGCATCCTGCTCCGGATCGCGCTGCAACACGATGGGTTGCAAAACGCCATAGGTCTTGATTGATTCGGCCAGCTCCGAAATACTGGCCTTGTCAAACCCGTTTCGCGTGCGAACCTGCTCGCGCGTGGCGATGCTGGACAGCGGAATCAGGCGCACCGCCCATGCAGTATCAAGGGCGGCGGCGGCGGTCTTCATAACGGCTGCATTCATTTCAATATCTCCCGAGGTTAGGTTTTGAAGGCAATACCTTCAGAAGAGGCTTCCTCGCTCCCTCCCTCGGGAGGGCGGGGGGTGGGGTCTTCGCGCACCGTACAAAAGGCGGCTGCCGCTGCATCCGCCGAATAAAAAACACCCCCATCGCGCCCCTCGCAAAGCACGGGGTCGATGGGGGTGTTTTCGGCGGATTCAGCGGTGGCCGCCTTTTGAGGCTGTCTAGGGCAAGCGACAGCACTGGGCGTGACACAGGCCAAGGGCCGACAAGCGCAGCGACTGGCGCGACCGGTGCAGCTTGCCCGGGTTAACGCCTCACAGGTGGCAAGCGGCGCGATAGGGATCGTTACCCGGATGGGCCAAGACCTGTACCCGGGGCTTGGTGGCAAAGCCATAGAGCCCGGGCCGCAGGCATCGCATATTTCGCATGCGAACAACTCAGACCCGAATCGTGAAAATCTTCGCGGTCACTCGCAGGCTTTCTAGCGTCGGGTCATTCGCTGCGCCGAAGTCGCCAATTGAAAGAACCCGGGCCAGCTCGAACCTAAGCCTGTCGTTTTCATCTTGAAGGCATCGCGCTATTTGAGCTTTTAACCGGGCATCGTTGACGGCCTCGGCATCAACAAGACTCATGCCCCAGCGCGTCAGCCAGAACAGGGAGAGCATCACCGGTCTGGGTGCTTGGTCCTTTGCGATCCATCGATAGACGGATGCCTGCGAGGTTCCAAGCGCCTTTGCCAGGCGCTTGACGGTTGGGCGGCCGAGGTCGTCAAGAATCTGTCCGAGCGACGGGCACTGCACGGGGGTGGGTAGGCGGTTGAGCATGACAAGTTCTCGTCATGCGAACTGCAGTCTTTGGAAGCAAGCCGGGATCAGATACCTATGAAGACGCATCCTGCGGAAGCGCTTGATCCATCGCATCCTGAAGTTGACATAAGATACATTGTCCACCTTTCAGCGTGGCCGTATTGGCAGGCTTCTGCACCGCTTTTTGCGCGTCCTGGCCCTCCTGAAATCGGCAGAGTTAAAGCCATGTTGAACCGCCTACCGAGCGGAACAGGGAGCTTCGAGGATCTGCTGTCAGACCTCGGATTGTCGGCACGTGACACACCGCGCATCGCTCGGGCGCTGGGTGTGTCCGAGCGAACTGTATGGCGCTGGAAAAAGACGAATGCGCCCCGTATGGCCTTACTGTCATTGTGGTGGTTGTCTCGCGAGGGCCACAGCACGTGGGATTGCGAAATGTTCAACCGCACACAACTCGCACTAGCCATGAACAGTTCGCTCTGGCGGCACATCGGCGACCTGAAGCGAAAGCCAGGCACGCTCGAGGCGAACACCGCTGACCTGCGCCACTACGGCCCAGCGGCAAACGAGGCATCAGCCCGGAGACTTCCAAAGTGAAAGCCACCACTTGAAGCCAGCCAACGTGAACGGAACGCCGTGCTTACTCATGTCGTACACGACAAAGGCGAAAATTAGGAAGACGAGCGCCCAAATCAACGGCGTGATGAAACCTGACTTCGCCACGTGGACCGGCTGTCTGAAAACTCTCTCCGGCCGCCTGAGATTGACACGCGTTCTCGCGCGCTCTGTGTATCGTTGCTTCTCACGAAGCGCATCACGATACCAATCCCGGTCTTGTATACCCATGGCTTTTCTCTCCCTGCCCAGGAGCATGCCAGAAATCCGTCTAGATGACGCGGCAACCTAACAGGCTGGCCGGTGTAGCCGCCACGGCCAAGCGCTGCAGCTAGACCAAGGACGGCAGCAACGCCCTCCGGGCTCACTGGGGCCAGCCCCAGCCCCCGGCTATTGGCGTATGTGCGCCCTTGGATCGCCGCCCAGGCTCACAAAACCGCCTCCCTGGGGCACTGACACCTGCGCGACTGTTTCAGCGCGCTGTGCGGGCATCTGCTGGCCCGGTCTGGTCTCCATCGCCAGCTTGACGACGCCGCCGAAGCCCCGAGCCGAGTCCTGGCAGACCTGCCAGTCGATGACAAGCGGCGTGCCCGCTGCATCGATGCACGTACACCGCTTAGGCATCGCAATGCACCCGACCACCACAGGCTCAGGAGCGCTAGCCGGTACGGGGGGGGCCGTCGCCCGCGATGCGTTCGCCGTCCACCCCTCCCCGGCTTTTTCACCATGTTCAGGGGCAGGGCGGGCCTTTGCTTCCACCTTAGGCGGATTCACCTTGGCCGATATCGATTGGTAGCCAGTCCACCCGAGGTAGCCGCCGCCGACGAGGCACACGCCCAGCAGGATCACGCTGCGGGGGATCGAGCGTATGGGCTTCACATGAAGGCTCGCGCTCTTGTAGCTGCCGAACACTGCCTTGGGCAGCTTGTAGCTCTTCTTGATCGGAGCCGAACGAAACAGGGCCGGGTCCGTCGCCTCGGGCCACTCGTACCACCAGCGCCCGAGCAGGCCGACATCACGCAGATGAATGTGCCGGCCGACCAGGCGGCGCACGTTCTGATGCACCAGGTTCGGGTGCTGGGTGATGATGAAGAAATCCAGACCGCGGTGCCGGTGCGTTTCCAGGGCCTCAATCTCCGGGCTGACCTTGGAGCCGCTTGAAGTCGGCCGCCATATGCGCTGCACCTCATCAATGACCACGGCCGAGCCATCAGCAACGACCTGGGGCCACTGCCGCGCATCTTCCATCAGCTCATGCGGCAGGGTCAGATCGGGGATGCCGTCAACGTAGACCTTCCGGCCGGTCTTGAGAATGTCCTGCAGCAGATCGACCAGCGCAGCGGTCTTGCCCGCGCCTGGGGCACCGGTAATCAGCGTGATCACAGCAGCATCATCCGCTTAAGGGCGATGGATGCTACCCGGCCGATGATTGCACCGGCAATGAGGCTGAGCGCGACGTTTGCGCCACTCATCGCGACGTAGGAAACCACATCAGCAGGCATGCCGCCCCACCCTGCCCTAGCCTGATTCAGGATAGCGCCAATCGCTGCATCCATGCCCACATAGGTGACGACGCCGAGGCCAAGAGAAGCGAGGACGCGGCGGGCCAGCGGGCCGGCGAGCGCAACAAGCCAGGTGCCTAAACCGTTCATGACTGACCCCTGAATCCGCCGATGAAGATCAAGCCGGCAACGAGGGCCGACACACCAATGACCGCGAAGCGAATGCCGCCCATGAACTGGCACACCAACGTGTTGTCGATGGCAATCTGCTGACCGAGGACGGACACCACACGAGGGGGCGGACACGACGCGTCAGAAGCGCCCCAACCTGCATCAGGCTGGAACGAGACCGTGATATCGCGCTTTCCGATCTCCTGCGCGTCCGGTGCGTCGAGCTTCTGACAGCCGACCGTGTCGGGGTTCATTTCGCATTCAGATTTCTTGTCTTCTGGAGGCTTGGTTTCCGACTTGGTGGAGCCGTCCGGATACGATGTGTTGTTCACCGTGGTCCAGTTGAACGTGCTGCCCTCATAAGTGATGTTGTTGGTTGTGGTCGTCGTCGTCGTTTGCGGCGTACCTGTGGGGCTTGTCGTCGTGCTGGTGACAGGTGCCTGTGTCACAGAGGCCGGGCCGGTAACCACCTGAGGCTGCAACAAGGGAGACACATCGATCTTCTTTTCTAAGGCCTCTTGGAGCACATCCTTGTGCTGAGCAGGTGGATAGACCGGCGCGAGCTTCGCTGCAAGCTCATCCTCAGTGGGCACGTGATCGACGCCCTTGGGACAACGACCTTCCCAATTTGCAGGTCCGCCAGCCTGCGCATAACGAGGGTCGCCATAGCCCGGTGCAGCGGGACAAGCTTGCGTATCCACGCGCTGCATACCGTTGAAAATGATGGGAATAGTCGAAGTGACCCCGTTGTCATCTTTGCGTTTGATGACCACGGCCAGCCCGCCGCAATTGGCGCGAGTGGCACTTTCCAGCGAGCAAGATGGAGAGCCTTCAAGAACCTTGTAAACACTGGAGCCAACGACAACACCGGCAAGGTAATTGGCAGCGTAAGCCTCATAGGCAGCAGTCGGCGTAGAGTAAAACCCCCCGACAGCGCTCCAGAGACCAACGGTCTGTTTGGGCTGCGTGTCATCGCAAACAAGCGAGCCAGTCTTAACCTTGCAGAACGTGGCCGCAGCGCCAGCGGTGATGACAACGCCAGCGATCACATAAGGGTTGAGCAGCACTCGCGCCGCCACCCGGCCCACCGCAGCGCCCGGCAACCGCCTCGCACCTTCCACCGGAAAGCTCTTGTTGCCGATCTTGCCGCTGTACCGGTCCACCACATCAGCGCCGCCGCCGGTCACCTCACGAATGAAGCGCTCGAAATCGACGGTCCCACCGAGCGTATTTGCAGGGGCAGGCGGAACGATGGCACCGGAAGCGGTATACGTGATTTGAGCACTGGCAAGACCTGACGCCAAGACAAGCAGCAAGCCGGCACTCAATCTCCAACGATTAGCCATGCGGCCCCCAGGATCGCCAAAATGTAGAAGAAGGCAAACGGTTCAATGTTCATGGCAGCGCCCTCCTGAGCAGCTTGATTCCGTAGACGCCGAGCCACACAGCGGCGACCATCCACGAGACTTCTGCGGCCTCGGTGCCGGTGACGTACTCGCAGGGCGACAGCGCGGTGTACTCGGTCCAGGTCGTGGCGGGGCAGGCCTCGGTTTCGGTGTCGTCAATCAGGAGCTTGAGAAACTTGACCTTCACGCCGTCATCGCTACCCTGACTGATGGCGGTGATCTTGTAGGCGCACCCGCCCTCATAGCTAAACTTGGTTGGATGTTGGGCACTCACATAGGCGTCAGTGGCTAAGAACGGATCAGTGAAGCACTGACCGCCGAAGTAAGTGCCCGTAGCCATGACTTACAGGCCCTTGCGGATGAACTTGATGGCGGCGATGGCGATGATCGCCACCAGCACGGCACCAGCCACCACCAGACCATCGGTCTTCATGGCAGTGACGGCGGTCGTGACTTCTTCCGGGACAGCGGCCATGGCCGAACCGGCCGAAGCTGCCACCAGGGCCAGGGTTGCGCCAACGCGCTTGAATTGCTTGTTCATGACATTCCTTTGCGGTGCAGGTTTGAAGTAGCTGCCCGAGGTGCACCAAGCCTCAGGCAGCGGGGAAATCAGACGAACCGCAGCGCTACGGCGCGGTCAGTGAGTCGGGAAAAAGGGCCATCTGCGGCAAGGTCGATTGCGTGCTGAGCGACTCGCCGCAGGCACCTGACACCGGCAACGATGACCTGGGCGAACTCGGAAGCGAAGTGTTCGCCCTCGGGCGAAATCCAGCCGCCGCCCGTCGCTCGTTTCCATTCGTCCCAAATCGAAGAATTACCGCGCACAAACGACGGTAGGCGCAGCCAGCGGCGAGCGCGACGCAAAGAATGATCGAGACCACCAACACCATAATTTCTTGCTCCCTTGGGAAGCGACCCGCGTGCTTCGAGGTCGCCCTTTTTGAGGTAGGCCATCAGGTAGGCCGTTGCGTGCTTGGCGCGCAGCGTGTTCGTCATGCCGTGGGGCCACCACCCTGCCCTGTCCCACTGCGGCATGCGACGGCCAACGGGCAGCCAGAAAACACAGTGGTAGTGAATGACGCCGCGTTGCTGAAGCTCAGCAACCCACACATAGCGGCACTCGAAGCCTTTGCGCTTGCACCACTTTCGGAAGGTGTTCACGGCTGTGGTGAGGTGATCGCCGCGCCAATCGGAACTCGTCCCGGCATAGGTCAGCGTGACCATCCATGGCACATCCGAGCGGCTGCCCTTCTCGCTCACCGCGTGGGCTCGAGCGGCGAAGCCAACGGCCATGCGCAACCCGCTGTAGCGGCGTGCTGCTGCGTCCAACTGAAAAACGCCCAGGTCCTTCGCCAGCAGCTTGGCACCGGCAGCGGCTTCGGCCGCTGAACATTGAGCATCGAGGCCCGCTGGGCGGGTTGTTGGAACTGAGACAAGCCCCGCGCCTGCGGCGCGAACAGCCGTGGCGGCGGCAGCGCGTTGGCGAGCCCGAACAGGGCTGACACGCGCATGCATGGCGCGGTCTGAGTCGTGAGCGGATAACGAGAATTCAACGCGCACAGGGTTGCGCTCGCCGGACTCAGCTAGAGCCACATCGAGCGCACCCCAGTGAGGCAAGTCTTCAGCCACGAAGCCCGCTTGGATCACAGCGAGAACCCCCCTATCGCCATGCCACCAGCGGAAATGACTTCGCAGTCAACCGAGGCCGCACCCTCCCCTGCAGCTTCGACGGTGAAACGAAGGGATACGACTTCCGGGGTCTCCAGCAGCTCACGAGCAAACAGTGAGCGCAGGGCCATGGCCGCAACGGCGAGTTCCGCCGCATGTTGTGCCTGCACAAAGGTGGAGGAGCCAGACATGGCGCACCCCTCAGCTCTTGGCCGGCAGCACCGGAGTCAGCCGGGGCCGACATGCCAAGCTTCCATCACGATCAATGAAAAACGCCGAGGGGTGCAAGGTGTATTCCCCGACAGCGAACGGCTTTTGATCGCGGTTCAGGAGGAACGAGAACTTTTCGGGGAACGGGGGCTTGTCGCCGTTCTCATCGACGGTGTGCGCGTAGGCACTTTGCTTGCGCAGCTGCTGCGGCGAACCGTCCTTTTTCGACTTGTAGTCGATGGTTTCGAACGTGGCTTGAGCGACGGTGACTTTGATCATTTGGCTGACTCCAAAAAGGTATAGTTGCGCTGCTGTAAGAAACAGCAACCGATATACAAAACGTATACCGATATGGACTGTCGCAACTGGAGCGCCAAATGAACACATGGAAAGCGCGGATTGACCGAGCGTCAGAAATGTGCGGGGGGCAAAACGCCCTAGCGCGAAGGCTGGGAATTGCAGGCGGAAACCTCAGCGCAGCCCGGGCCGGAACGAAGCCGCTGGCCAAGGACCACATAGCTGTGATCGCGGAGATATTGGGCGAGGACCCGGCCGAGCTTTGGCTAGTCGCTCAAGACGCGAGAAACCCTTTTCGACATGCCATAGCTGCCAGCATTGCACTGGCTTTTACTGTCATCGTGACAGCGCTTTTCCCTGCGGATTCCTACGCGCAATCAAAGGCTTACAAGGCTGCTGATACCGGGACAGACGATACATTGTCAACTTTTCAATGAGGCCATGACTAGGCGAGCTTGAAGACTCCGACAGCTCGAACCAGCTCACGAGACTGGTTGCTCAAGCTGGAGGCTGCGGCCGCCATCTCTTCGACGAGCGCGGCGTTCTGTTGAGTGGCCTTGTCCATCTGCATCACCACCATGCCGACCTGATTGACGCCAGAACTTTGCTCGGCACTTGCCACGCTGATCTCGCCCATGATGCTCGTCACGCGCTCGATGCTGGCCACAACCTCGTGCATCGTGCTGCCGGCTTGGTCCACCAGGTGGCTGCCTCGTTCAACACGCTCGACGCTCGCGTTGATCAACACCTTGATCTCCCGGGCCGCTGCAGCACTGCGTTGTGCCAATGACCGCACTTCGCCGGCAACCACGGCAAATCCGCGGCCTTGCTCTCCCGCCCGTGCGGCCTCGACGGCGGCATTCAAGGCCAGAATATTCGTCTGAAACGCAATCCCATCGATGACGCCGATGATCTCCGCAATGTGCCTGGAACTGGCGCTGATGCCGCGCATCGTGTCCACCACTTGTGCCACCACATGGCCGCCCTGGATGGCCACATTGCTGGCGCTCTGCGCCAACTGATTCGCCTGCCTGGCGTGGGCCGCGTTCTGCTGAACCGTCGAACCCAGCTGCTCCATGGATGAGGCGGTCTGCTGCAGCGCGCTCGCCTGGCTCTCCGTGCGCGAACTGAGGTCCTGGTTGCCGTTGGCGATTTCGGAACTGGCCACGGCAACTGCGTCCGAGCCCTGCCGCACATGGGAAACCACCCGCAGCAGGCTCTCCTGCATGGTTTTCAGCGCCGCTAGCAGGCGGCCAAACTCATCCTGAGTCTTGATATCAAATGACGTTGACAGGTTGCCATTGGCGACCTCGGTCACGATCTCAAGGGCGTTGTTCAGTGGTCCGATGATGGCCCTGGTAATGATCAGCCCCGCTGCACTGGCCGCGACGATGACCAGAAGGCATTCGGCGATCAACCAGTTCCGGTTGGACTCATAGTTGCCCTGGGCTTGCGCGATGGCGGCCTCGGAGTGCTGCTCAACCATCACGTTGTACTCATCGGTCGCTTTGACCAAGGCCGCCAGCAGAGGACGGCAGTCGCGTTCGATCTCAAGCACCGCCTGTTCGGTCTTGCGGTTCAAGGCCAAGTCAACGATGTGCAGTGCAACTGGCGAATACTTCTGCTCGATCCTGTCAATGGCGTCAATTTTCTCCCTGGCCTCCGGCGAGACATCCGGGGCACGCGCCATCGCCTTGAGCCTGTTCAAGTTCTCACCCACCTGGGAGTGCGCCTTCATCACGATGGCTTTCTCCAGCGCGACGTCATCGGGCTGGGTCACGAGCACCAGATTGCGGGCGGCGATGGCTCGCAAGTCGACGGCTTCCCGCACCAGATGCGCCACATTGGAGCGCACACGCAGGCCTTGGGCGTAGCTGGAGAATCTGTCATTGGCGGTGCCCAGCTGATTGATGGCCAAGCCCGAAATCACCACGATCATGGCGACGATGCCTGCGAATGCCAATATCAACTTCGACCGAACCGTCAACGTGCTCATGATCGACTCTCCCGAGTGAGGCAGGAACCCGCCAACGATGGCTTTGACATCCACCTGATGCACGGGTAACAGAGAAAAGTTGGAATCTCTCCGCTGGAGTAACTCCGGCCTTTGGAAGCGATGTTAGCCCCGTTGAACCACAAGAACCATGTATTTCTTGCCCGGCGGGCAAGGTCAGCAGCGGCGCGCCAGGGCCTCAATCGCTCCAGTCCGCCGTCTGTATCGCGGCCGTGATGTCGCGACCACACTGGACGAGTGCCGGGGCAAAGTTCTGGTGCAGCAGGGCGCCGGTCAACCGGGCCGCGGCGCCGCCGACGGTCAGGGCCAGCGGTTCGCGGCCGTCGCCGAGGTCGATGCCCACGCCGATGGCGGCGATCTCGCTTTCCCATTCGGATTCCGAACTGGCGTAGCCGCGGGCGGCATAGTCTTGCTCGGCCTGCAGCAGGCCTTGCTGTCGATGCGGCCAGATCGCAGGCTCAAGAACGGCCAAGCGCTGCGCCAGCAGCGCGCGCATGCCGGGCGTCATGCAGCACCACATCGCGCGGCCCATCGCCGTCTCGGCCAGCGGCAGGCGCGTGCCGACATCGAGGCCCAGAATCAGCCGCGCGGTGCTGCGGCAATGGGCCACATAGACCATGGTGGTGTCGTGCCGCACGCCCAAGGACACTGCCGCCTGCGTGTGTTCGGCCAGGGTCTCCATGAAGGGCCTCGCGATGCGGCCGACCTCGAAGTTGGTCAGCACGCTGAAGCCCAGCGACAGCACGGCCGGGCTCAGCGCATATTCACCACTGTCCGGGCGGTGGCGCAGATAGCCCAGACTGGTCAGGGTGAAGCTCAGCCGCGAGACCGTGGCCTGCGGCAGGCCGGTGCGCCGGGCCAACTCCTGATGGGCCAGCCAGCGGTCCTGCGGCTTGAAGCAGCGCAGCAGTTCAAGGCCGCGCGCCAGCGCGGTGACGAAGCGCCGGTCCTCGGCCGGATCGGCAAGGGCGGCCGTCGCCACGCCGCTGCTGCGCTTTCTGCCCATGATTCGCTCCAATTTTCTGCTGCGCGGAATATTAAGTCGAAAGCTGTCGCCGATGCGACCCGCAGAGAGCGATTGGCATCCGCTCTTACCCTGATGACGATTTACAGCCCTTGCCAGCCTCCCTAAACTGGCCGAAGCGTTCCACTTGGCGGAATATCAAGAGAGCACATGATTCCACGATGCAAGCCCACCTGAAGCACTGGCCGCCGGGTCTGCCGCTGCATCTGAGCGTGCCGCAGACGAATCTGTTCTTCAATGTCGAGGTGGCGGCAGCGCGCTACCCGGACAAGCCCTTCATCGTCTTTTACGACACGACGCTGAGCTTTGCCGATTTCAAGCGCGAGGCCGAGCACATCGCGGGCTATTTGCAGCAGGACTGCGGCGTCAAGGCCGGCGACCGGGTGCTGCTGTACATGCAGAACAGCCCGCAATGGGTGCTGGCCTTCTACGCCATCCTGCGCGCCAATGCGGTGGTGGTGCCGGTGAATCCGATGAACCAGGCCGATGAGTTGCACCACTACCTGGCAGACAGCGGCGCCCACACGGCTTTGGTGGCACAGGACCTGCTGCCCCAGCTGCAATCCCAGCTGGGGCAGGCCGGCCTGCAGCACTTGATCGTCGCCACCTACAGCGACTATCTGCGCCAGCCGGCCTCCTTCGCCGTGCCCGGATTCGTCAGCGCGCCCTGCTCCACTGCGTCCGGGCCGGGCCTGACGAACTGGGCCGACATGCTGGCCGCCTGCCGCGCACCCGGCCCGCTGACCGCCGGCCCCGACGATCTCTGCGTGATGCCCTACACCTCGGGCACCACCGGCCGCCCCAAGGGCTGCATGCACACCCATCGCAGCGTGATGAGCACGGCGGTGGGCGGCATCAACTGGTTTGGCCGCACGCAGGATGCGGTCTATCTGTCGGTGCTGCCCTTCTTCCATGTCACCGGCCTGTCGGGCAGCCTCAACGGACCGCTGTACATAGGGGCCACCATCGTCATCCTGCCGCGCTGGGATCGCGACGCCGCGGCCCAGTGCATGCAGCGCTACAAGGTCACCGTCTGGCAGACGATCTCGACGATGATGATCGACTTCCTGTCCAACCCGAAGCTGGCCGACTACGACCTCAGCAGCCTGGCCGGCATACGCGGCGGCGGGGCGGCGATGCCGGCTGCCATCTGCGCCAAGCTCAAGAGCCTGACCGGGCTGGACTATGTCGAGGGCTATGGCATGTCCGAGACCATGGCCGCCACCCATATCAACCCGCCGCAACGGCCCAAGCCCCAATGCCTGGGTGTACCGGTGTTCGATGTCGATGCCCGGGTGGTGGACTCGCTGACCCTGCAGCCGGTTGCCCCGGGCGAAACCGGCGAGATCATCATCCACGGCCCGCAGCTGATGCAGGGCTATTGGCGCAATGCCGAGGCCACGGCGGAGGCCTTTGTCGAACTCGATGGCAGGCGTTTTCTGCGCACGGGCGACCTGGGTCGCATCGACGAGGACGGCTACTTCTTCATGACCGACCGGCTCAAGCGGATGATCAATGCCTCGGGCTTCAAGGTCTGGCCGGCCGAGGTCGAGGCGCTGATGTACCACCACCCGGCGATCCAGGAAGCTTGCGTGATCGGTGTGCCCGACGAGCGGCGCGGCGAGACCGTCAAAGCGCTGGTGGTGCTGAAGGCCGGGCATGTGGTGACCGAGCAGGACATCATCGACTGGTCGCGCGGGCAGATGGCGCACTACAAATGCCCGCGCATCGTCGAGTTCGTTGCCAGCCTTCCCAAGTCGGGCAGCGGCAAGGTGATGTGGCGCGAATTGCAGGAGCAGGCCGCTTCAAAAAAATGACCAAACCAAACACAACGGAGACAAGACCATGACGATCCAAGCCCCCTCCTCCCTGCGCCGCGGGCTTCTGCTGCTGACGGCCGCGGCCACGCTGGCGGCCCCCTGGAGGGCCGTGCAGGCGCAGGGCTATCCGTCTGCCAAGCCGGTCACCCTGATCGTGCCCTGGCCGCCCGGTGGCTCGACCGACCGCCATCTGCGCGCGCTGTCCGAGCTGGCCTCCAAGCACCTGGGCCAGCAGATCATCATCGAGAACAAGCCCGGTGGCGGCGGCACGCTTGGGCCCGGCACGATGGCGCTGACGGCCAAGCCCGACGGCTACACCATTGCCCAATACCCGCTGGGCATGCTGCGCATTCCGCATATGCAGAAGACGCAGTGGCATCCGCTGAACGACTTCAGCTTCATCATCGGCGTGTCGGGCTATACCTTCGGCTTCACCGTGCGCGCCGACTCGCCGTACAAGAGCTTCAACGACTACATCGAAGCGGCGCGCAAGCAGCCGGGCGCGCTGAACTACGGCTCCACCGGCACCGGCAGCAGCCCGCATCTGCTGATGGAAGAGCTGTCTGGCCACGCCAAGGTCGACTTGACCCACGTTCCCTTCAAGGGCAACGCCGACCTGCAGCAGGCCCTGCTCGGCGGCCATGTGATGGCACAAAGCGACGCCAGTGGCTGGGACAAGTTCGTTGACGGCGGCCAGATGCGCCTCTTGGTGACCTTCGGCGAGGAGCGCACCAAGCGCTGGCCGCAGGTGCCCACGGCCAAGGAGCTGGGCTATGGCGTGGTCGCCACCTCTCCCTACGGCCTGGTGGGCCCCAAGGGTATGGATCCGGCTGTCGTCAAGGCTCTGCACGACGCCTACAAGAAAGCGATGGAGGATCCCAAGCATCTGGAACTGCTCGAGCAGCTGAACCAGGCCATGTGGTACCGCAGCGGCGAGGACTACCGCAAGTGGGCCGTCGAGACCTATGCCAAGGACAAGGCCCTGATCGAGCGGCTGGGCCTGGCGGCGAAGTGAGGCGCGTGCATGGCTGACGAGACCTTTCGCAACATAGCCGAGCTGCTGCGTGACCACGCGGCGGCGCAGCCGGAGCAGGCCGCACTGATTCAGGGCGAGCAGCGCTACAACTACGGCGCGCTGAACGCGCTGGTGGACCGCATCGCCAGCGCCTTGCAGCGTGACGGCGTGGTGCCCGGCGAGGCGGTCGCGCTGTGCGGCCTGTCCACGCCGCTGCAGGCGGCGATCTTTCTGGGCGCGCTGCGGGCCGGTGTTGTGGTGGCGCCGCTGGCGCCGTCCGTCACGCCGGCCGACTTTGCGGCCATGCTGGCCGACGCCCAGGCGCGCTGGCTGTTCGTCGATGCGACGGCGTCCCGGCTGGTACCGGGTCTTGCGCTGCCACGCTGCATCGCCCTCGATGCCGACGCACCCGGCCGGGCGTTCGATGACTGGCTGGCGCCAGCCGGCAGCACGCCGCGGCCGGTGACACTGGCGCCCGAGGCACCGTTCAACATCATCTATTCCTCGGGCACCACCGGCACGCCCAAGGGCATCGTCCAGCCGCACGGCATGCGCTGGATGCATGTGCAGCGCGGTGCCGCCTATGGCTATGGGCCGGGCAAGACCACCCTGCTGGCCACGCCGCTGTATTCGAACACCACCCTGGTCGTGTTCTTCCCGACGATGGCCTTCGGCGGCACCGTGGTGCTGATGCCCAAATTCGACGCCGCGGGCTATCTGGCGCTGGCGCAACAGCACCGTGTCACGCACACGATGCTGGTGCCTGTGCAGTACCAGCGCATCATGGCGCTGCCGCAATTCGGCAGCTTCGACCTCGGCGCCTTCGAGGCCAAGTTCTGCACCAGCGCGCCGTTCTCGGCCGCGCTGAAGCGTGATGTGCTGGCGCGCTGGCCGGGCGGACTGGTCGAGTTCTACGGCATGACCGAGGGCGGCGGCACGTGCATCCTCGAAGCGCACCTGCATCCGACCAAGCTGCACACCGTCGGCCGCCCCAGCGAAGGCCATGACATGAGGCTGATCGATGAGGCCGGCGTCGAGGTGCCCGCTGGCGAGGCCGGCGAGGTGGTCGGCCATTCACCCGGCATGATGGCCGGCTATCACGGCCAGCCGGAGAAGACCCGCGAGGCCGAATGGTTCGCACCGGATGGCCGCCGTTTCATACGCACCGGTGACATCGGCCGCTTCGACGCCGAGGGCTTTCTGACGCTGTTCGATCGCAAGAAAGACATGGTCATCTCCGGCGGCTTCAATATCTACCCCAGCGATCTGGAGGCGCAGCTGCGCCAGCACCCGGCCGTGGCCGATGTGGCCGTGATCGGTGTGCCCAGCGTCGAATGGGGCGAAACGCCGGTGGCCTTTGTCGTGCATGCCGCTGGCGACGCCACACCCGACGCCGAGCTGCGCGGCTGGCTCAATGAGCGCGTCGGCAAGACCCAGCGCTTGAGCGATGTGCAAAGCATCGCCGAGCTGCCGCGCAGCGCCATCGGCAAGGTGCTAAAGCGCGAACTCCGAGACCAGTACAACAAGGAGACAAAAGCATGACCGTGAAGCGCAGAGACTTCGCCCTGGGTCTGGCCGCCCTGGCCGCCCTGCCCCCGGCCCAGGCCCAGTCCTGGCCCGCCAAGGCGATCAGGATCATCGTGCCCTACCCGCCCGGCGGCTTCACCGACATCACCGCGCGGCTGATCGCGCAGAAGCTGCAGGAGCGCCTGGGCCAGACGGTGCTGATCGACAACAAGCCGGGCGCGAACAGCGTGATCGGCGTCGATGCCTTGGCCAAGTCGGCACCTGACGGCTCGACGTTTGCCGTTGTCATCGCCGCCTATGCGGCCAACACCAGCCTCTACCCCAAGCTGCCCTACGACCCCGCCAGGGACCTGGCCGCCGTGTCGCTGATCGGCCTGTCGCCGCTGGTGGCTGCCGTCAACAACGACGCGCCCTTCAAGACCGCGGCCGAGCTGGTTGCCTACGCGAAGAAGAACCCCGGCAAGATCAGCTTCGGCTCCAGCGGCAATGGCTCGGCCGCCCATCTGAGCACCGAGCTGCTGAAGGCCTTGACCGGCAGCTATATGGTCCACATCCCTTACCGCGGTGCGGCGGCGGCCCTGACCGATCTGATGGGCGGGCAGATCCAGCTCTTCCTCGACGCCGCCTCGGGCCTGATCAACCCGGGCAAGACCGGCAAGGTGCGCCTGATCGGCGTGGCCAGCGACAAGCGCCTGCCGGCGCTGCCGGACGTACCGACCTTCATCGAGCAGGGCGTCAAGGGCTTCACCGGCAGCACCTGGGCCGGCCTGCTGGCGCCGGCGGGCACGCCGCCGGCCATCATCAGGCGGGTGGCCGACGAGGTGCAGGCTATCGTGCACAGCGACGAGGTAAGGCTGAATCTGGAGGCCATGGGCACCGTGCCCATGGGTGGCACGCCGGCCGAGTTCGGCGCCTTCATCGCCGGCGAGACGGCCAAATGGGGTCAGGTCATTCGCCAGGCCAAGGTCACGGTGGACTGAAGAAATGGCCATTCTCGTCCTCAGCGATCCCCTGCCTTCCGCATCCTTCGTCGCCGCTCTGCGCGCGGCAGCACCCGATATTCCCGTCTGGGACGAAACCGACACCCCGCCGCCTGAGCAGGTCGAGGCCTTGCTGGCCTGGCGGCTCAAGCCCGGCCAGCTGGCGCGGTACCCGAATCTGCGTGTGATCTGCGCCATCAGTGCCGGTGTCGAGAAGCTGCTCGCCACACCCGATCTGCCGGCGAACCTGCCGGTGACCCGCATCGTCGATCCACAGCAGGGGCAGATGCTGGCCCAATACGTCATCGCCTGCGCGCTGCGCTTCACCCGCGAGCTGCCCCTGTTCGAGGCCCAGCAGGCCCGCGGCGAGTGGGGCCGCAGGCCGGTACGGCCGTTTTCAAGCTGCAGGGTAGGCATCCTGGGCCAGGGCGAGGTCGCGCAGGCGGTGGCGCTGGCCTTTGTGCCGCTGGGTTATCCGGTGGCAGTCTGGGGGCGCAGCCGCAAGGCCTTCGCCGGTCTGCAGAGCTTTGCCGGCGACGCCGAGCTGCCGCTGCTGCTGGCGCAGAGCGATCTGCTGGTCTGCGCCTTGCCGCTGACTTCCGCCACCCAGGGCCTGCTGAACCACCAGACACTGAGCCAGCTGCCGCCGGGTGCGATGGTGATCAATGTCGGCCGCGGCGGCCATCTGGTCGAGGCCGATCTGCGCGCGCTGCTGGACGAAGGCCATCTGGCCGCGGCGGCGCTTGATGTGTTCGAGCGCGAACCGCCGCCGCCCGACAACTGGGTCTGGCAGCACCCCAAGGTGCTGGCCACGCCGCATATCGCCGGCGAAGCCCGCCGGGCGCTGGTGGCCGAGCAGTGCCTGGATGCGCTGCGACGCGCGCGAGCTGGTCTGGATCAGCCCTTGGCCGTGGATCGCGTGGCCGGCTACTGAGGCAGCCCGACCTCAATCCCGGATCTCGATCGCGTTGATGCTGCTGAAGCTGTCGGTCCACAGCGGCACACCGGGAAGTTCGGGATCTTCGGTGCGCAAGAGCCGGCCCTGGGCATCGAGGAATTGCCGGTAGACATCGGCATGGCGGCGCAGGAACTCGTCGTCCCGCGTGAGCAGGGCATAGTGACTCTTGCGTATCAGCTGCTCCGGCTGCGCGTCGGAAAAGCGGAAGCGGTAGCCCATGCCCAGCGCCTCGGCCTGACGCTTCACCACCGGATGCAGGTTCAGATAGCCATTGGTGATGTTGATGGCAATGATGCCGTCGGGTTTGAGGTGGCGCCGGTAGATCGCGAACGCTTCCTGGGTCAGCAGGTGGATGGGCACCGATCCGCCCGAGAACGCATCCAGCACCAGCACGTCGTACTGCAGGCTGTCGCTGGCCTGCTCCAGCTGCAGGCGCGCATCGCCCAGTATCACGCGCTGGCTGGCGGCCCGGCAGCGGGCCAGGTTGTCGAACAGGGTCCGGGCCACGTCGACCACCTGCGGGTTGATCTCGTAGAAGTCGTAGCTGTCGGTGTCGCGGGCGTAGTTGGCCAGGGTGGCAATACCCATGCCTATGATGCCCACGCGCAGCCTGGCCTGGCGGCTCATCGCATACTCCAGCGCCAGGCCCGCACCGCTGGCGGGCGCGTAGTAGGACACCGGCATGCTCCGCTTCTCGGGCTGGATGAACTGGATCCCGTGCGTGATCTGGCCGCTGTAGAAAACCCGATAGCTCATCGCCGGGTCCTGCAGATCGACGCGCTCCTTCACCGACACCGTGCCGTAGAAATTGCGCTGGCGATAGAGGTAGTGGTCGCTGTATTCATCCGATACAGCCACCCCCTGCAGCTGTGGCGTGACCAGCAGCGCCACACCCGCCGCCAACACCAGGCCCAGGCCTGCCAACAGCCAGGGGCTCCAGCGGCGGCTCCGCCGCGCCGCGGCTGCCGGCCTCAACACCAGCAAGGCCAGTCCCAGCGCTGCGCCCAGGCACAGGGGCCACTCGTGATACTCGTTGAACAGCGGGGTGGCGACCAGGGCCACGAACAGCCCACCGCAGGCGCCACCCAGCGACATGCAGAGATAGAAATCGGTGAGGTGGCTGTGCTCGGCAGGCTTGGCCCGGACCAGTTCGCCGTGGCACAGCAGGCAGATCAGGAACATGGCCGCGAAATGGCTCCAGCGCAGCTCGGTCACACCGATATCCCAGTCCAGCCCCAGCCAGCCCGGCAGATCGCGGCTGGCGGCCAGCAGCAGCACCGCCAGCAGACAGGCCAGCGCCACCGGCCGGCGCCGATACCAGCGCTCGTGATCGAAGCAGATGATGAAGGTCAGCAGATACAGGCTCAGCGTGGTGATCCACAGACGCGGCTCGGGCGCGATGTCGTGGCTGACGCGGTCGGTGGTGGCCACAAAGGCCAGCGAAGCCAGCGCCGGCAAGGCAATCCACACCAGGCGCCGCCGGGCCCCAGGCCCCGCCACGCCCATCCGGGCCGGACCGGCAGCCGGAACGGCATCAAGCGCTGCCGCCTGCCGGCCCCGCATCGCCCAGGCCACCATGGCACACAGCAGGGCGAACAACCAAAAGCCCCAGGACCACAGCGCAGCCATGGCCTGCAGCGTCAGCATCGGTTCAAACCAATAGGGGAAGGTCAGCAAGGCCAGGAAGGAACCCAGATTCGAGAGCGCATACAGCCGATAGGGCGAGCGCCCGGGATAGGCCTTGCCAAACCAATGCTGGATCAGCGGCCCGGTGGTGGACAGGCAGAAATACGGCAGACCCACACTCCACAGCAGCAGCACCAGGATGCTGGCAACCGGCGCCTGCTGGCCATGCGGCTTGAGCGCTGCGCCAGGAAGAATGGACCCCGCCAGTGCCGCCGCGAGCAAGAGCAGCAGCAAGTGCAGCAGGGCCTGCTGGCGCAGCGTCAGGCAACGCGCCAGCACATGGGCATAGGCGTACCCGGCGAACAGCAGACACTGGAAGAACAGCATGGCCGTGGTCCACACCGACGGGCTGCCGCCGAACCAGGGCAGGATCTGCTTGCTCATCAAGGGCTGCACCTGAAACAGCAGAAAGGCACTCAGCAGCACCGTCAGCGCCAGCGGCAGACCCAGCAGCCAGGCGTCTCGGGGCAGGATCGGTTCGGAACGAGCCATTGCAATCCTTGCCCTTTGTTGTATGTACTTGACGGCCCTTGCGCGGCCGGAGCTTGGTCGCGGGACGGCGCGCGCCGCCCGACCAAGGCGGCCGATTACACAGCGACTCTCCGGCTCACGAAAGCTGGGGCAACTACGCAGGTCGCGCCAGCGCTACCGAATCCACCGCTGCCGCTGACCGGTACGCCAAGTCGGGGCGCCGCCTTGAAATCGCTGCCCCAGGCCTCAGCTGTCGACCATGAACACCACCCGATCCAACCCCGCAGGTCAGCCCACCCAGGGCAAGTTGACGGTTGCGCACACGCTGGCGCAGTTGCTGGAGCGCCTGGAGCGCAGCCGCGTGCCGGTGGGCGCGGCGCAGTACCGCGCCGTGGTGCAGCATCTGCTGCTGGAGTTGGAAAGCCTGCGCGAAGCGCCTGAACTCGGGGCTTTTCTCGACCTTTACCCGGCCACCTCCGAGTTGTACGAAAATACGGCCTACGCGCACGCGGGACTGTGCCGTTCGCCGCTGGAGTTTTCGCTCCAGGCAGAATTGAGGGCCCGCGAGGCGATTGAGCGCGTCATGCGCCGCCCCCAACCAGGATTGACCAATGGCCAGAGCTGATTCGAAAACGACCGTGTTGGAAGACGGGCTGCGTTACAAGTCCAAGGTATCGGGCTCGCCGTTCAAGGCCGCCGCCTCTTTCGGCACCGCCACGATGTCCTGCTATCTTTGCGGCAAGCACCGCACCCGTTCGCTGATGAAGACCCGCAAACTGCTGGGCCGCGCCCAGGCCGTCTGCGCCCCCTCCTGCAAGGAAATGGACGCGGCCATCGCTGCCGGTTGACCTTGCCCTATCGCGCCTGCACCTTGGACTCCAGCGAAGCCGGCGCGTAGTCAGGCAGAAACCGGCAGCCCGGCCCGAACTTCGCCTCGAAGCCCGGGCAGTCGCGCGCAATGCCTTGCGGCGTCGGCTTGATGCCCTGCTCCACCCAGCGCAGCAGCGCGCTCATCAAGGTCGGATAAGCGGGATCGCTGAGGTAGCTGTGCTCGCTGTCGTCGGTGAAGGTCTGCACCAGATGGTCGCCCCTGCCGGCGCGCTCCATGGTCTGGCGGAAGCTGTGGTCCATCTCGACGAAGGCGGTGGCGTCCTTGATGCCGTGCACGGTCAGCACCGGCACCGGGATGCGGCCACCGGGGTCGGCATCGGCGCCGAACTGGGCCACCGCCTGCGGGTCGGCCGTGTAGCGCAGCACGCCGGCATTCAGCGCGGCGTCGTCGGCCGAACCGGCATAGCGCACACCGGCGTTGCCGAACGGATTGCGTCCGCCGGTGCGTTTTTGCACCACGTCCTGGAAGTGCCAGGTCGCCCAGTTCAGATGGCCCTGCACCGATGAGGCCGGTATGCCTATCACCTTGACGATGGTGTCGAGCTTGCGCTGCTGCTCGGCGCTGCGCTGGGCGGCGGGCAGGCCCAGCCCCAGGCATTCACGGGCGCGCTGCGCCAGCTGGGCCGGGGTCAGGGTCGAGTCGGGCGGCAGGCCCATCCACAGCGGATAGGCCGGTTCGTCCGGGCGCGGATGGTTGTTGCACAGGTATTGATAGACCACGCGCAGGTCGATGCGGAAGCTGTAGGCCCGCGTGCCACCGGCCAGCACGCCGCTGCTCAGCAGCACCGCGTCATAGGGCCGCTGCGAGCCTTGAGAGAACATCTCGGCGCCCTGGGCGGCCACGCTGGCGCCCCAGGACTGGCCGTGCAGGATGGTGCGCTTCGGCTGGGCGACGTGGGCCACGAAGATCTGCCGCAGGCGCTCGGTGTCCTCGGCCGCGGCGCGCACCGCCACGCCGCCCTGGCGGAAGGTGGAGCCGGCCCAGGCATAGCCGGCCTTGACCATGATGGCCCAGCGCTGCAGGTCCTCGACCGAGCGCTCGGCCCTGGGCTCGCCCAGCGCCGGCCCGCCGTGGGCGTGCAGCACCAGCATGCCGTTCCAGTCGGTGGGCATGGCGATCAGATAGTGGGCGCCGAAGCTGTCGCGCCCGGTCAGGCAGCGGGCGATGGGCGCCAGGCTGGCCGGGCAGGCGCCGGCCGTCGGCGCCGCCTCTTGACTGCTCAGCGGTTGCTGGGCGCAGCCGCCCAGCAAGGCCAGCGTGGCCAGGCCCAGCGCGGCTCTCATGGCTGGCGGCGCCGCTTGTACGCTAACGCACCCAGGCCGGCCAGGGCCATGGCCCAGGTGGCGGGCTCGGGCACCGGGGCCGGGAAGCCGAGCTGGGCGCTGGCGATGTGCTGCAGCGTCAGCGCATCGGTCTTGGAGATGCCCAGATCGAAGGCGGCAATCTCATTGGCGCCCAGCGAATTCGGGTCCAGGCCGGTGATGCTGCCGAACTGCACCAGTGCGCTCAGATAGGAGCCGTATTTGCTGGCATGCAGATAGTCGTTCCACCACAGATTCATCAGGTCACCGGCTTGGGCCAAGGTGTAGACACCATTGGCATCATAAAAGCCGCCGGACTTGGCAAGGCCCAGATCGATGGCCATCTGGAAGGCCTCGCCGGCCGGGATCACGCCGGCAAACCCCGGGTTGCTGGCCGCCTTGGCCAGGAAGGATGCCTTCAGATCGGCCGTCATGGCAGCCAGGCTGCCGTAGTACAGCGTGGCCGCGCCGCCGGCCGACGAGGTGTCGACGATGGGGCTGCCATCGGGCGTGGTCGGATCGGCCTTGGTGATCTTGTGGGCGAACACCATGTCCGGCCGCGCCCAGGTCTCCAGCAGATAGACCTTGGTGGCCGCGCTGGCGTTGGTATTGGCCGGAATCACCCGCGAGGTGTTGCAGCTGCCAGCCGACAGGCCGGTGGCCACGCACTTGGCCTGGCTGCCGAACAGCGCGCTCTCGGTATAGGTCTGAGCGGTGCCCTTGTGGATGAATCGCTCGAACTGATCGGCATAGGCATTGAAGGTGGCCAGATTGGCATTCTTGCCTTTGCCGTCGGGCAGGGCCGCGTCGCTCTGCTCCTGCAGCACCACCGCATCCCACTTCTTCGAGGCCACATTGCCGCGCAGGTCCCACAGCGGGCTGGCGGTGTTCAGGAACTGGCCGCGCAGCGAGGCGGCATTGCGGGCCGAGATCGACACGTCGTAGTCCAGCCCGGCTTCGATGGTGAACTGCTTGAAGATGCCGGGCACGCCACCCCAGGGATGGGGCTCCCAGGGGTTGGAGCCGCCGGAGTACAGGGTCTGGAACGGGGCCGTCAGGTCGTGCACATGAGACCAGTTGTAGCTCATCACCGGGTCCAGCCGGCCGAAGGTGTAGCTGTTGCCGACGAACAGAATCGAGGTTGGCGCGGCCAGTGCGCTGCTGCAGGCCAGCAGGCCGCCCAGACCGAGGGCGGCGGCGAGGCCGAGTTTCTTGATCGTCATGGTCTTGTCTCCGGTGTTGGTATGGCCGCAAAGGTAAGTTCACGCCCACCGTATGTCAAATATACCGATCTGTGGTTTTTGATACTATTTGAATATGGACTTGCGACACCTGCGCTACTTCCAGGCCGTGGCCGAGGCCGGGCACATGACCCGTGCGGCCGCCGCTCTGGGCATGCAGCAGCCGCCACTGAGCCAGCAGATCAAGGCGCTGGAGGCCGAGCTGGGCCTGCAGCTGTTCCAGCGCCATCCCAAGGGCGTGACCCTGACCGAGGGCGGCCGCGCGTTCCTCAACGAGACCCGCCGCCTGCTGCAGGATGTGGACGCGATGCGCGAGCGCATGGCCCGCGTGGCCAGCGGCCGGCTGGGCACGGTCAACGTCGGCTTCACCAGCTCGGCCGCCGCCCACCGCTTCACGCCCGAGGCGCTGCGCGCCTGCCGCAGCCGCTACCCCGACATCGAGCTGGTGCTCAGCGAGAACAATGCCGCCGAGATCACCGAGGCGCTGGTGGCCGAGCGCCTGCACTGCGGCTTTCTGCGCGTGCCGGTGGCCCGGCCCGAGGGCCTGGTGTTCGAGACCCTGCTCAGCGAGCCGGTGGTGGTGGCGCTGGCGCTGGACCATCCGCTGGCCAGCGGCACCACGCCCATCGCCCTGGCCCAGCTGCGCGACGAGCAGCTGATACTGGCGCGCCGCCCGGGAGCCCCGGGCCTGTATGCCAATCTGCTGGCCCTGTGCGAGGTCCAGGGCTTCCGCCCCCGCGTGGTGGCCGAGGTGGACCGGATGATGACGAACCTGAACCTGGTGGCGGCCGGCGCCGGCATCACCGTCGTGCCGGCGTCGATGCGCGGCGCGCACCCCGATGCCATCGTCTACCGGCCGCTGCTGGAAGGCGCACAGCTGGAGGCGCCGCTGACCCTGGTCTATCGCCAGCACGATTGCACCGGCGCCACTGCCACGCTGATTGCCCTGGTGCGGCAAATCGCGGCCGAGCAGGCCGGCGCCGCGCCATGAGGGCCCTGCTCTCCCTGATCTCTCTGCTGCTGTGCCTGGTTGCCGGCACCGCCCTCGCCCAGCCCTGGCCAGGCCGGCCCATCCACCTGGTGGTGGCCTATCCGCCCGGCGGCGTCAGCGACGAGATCAGCCGCGCGCTGGCCGACAAGCTGGCCGCCCAGCTGGGCACGCCGGTGCTGGTCGAGCACCGCGCCGGTGCCGGTGGCGCGCTGGCCATGGAGATGCTGGCCAAGGCCCCATCGGATGGCTACACGCTGGTGTTCTCGGCCATCAGCCCGCTGGTGCTGACGCCGCACCTCGGCCGGGTTGGCTACGAACCGCTGAAGGACATCGCCCCGGTCGTCGGCGTGATGTTCACGCCGGTGCTGCTGGTGGGCACGCCGGCGCTGAAGGCCAGCAACTTTGCCGAGATGCTGGAGGCCGCCCGCAGCCCTGGCGGCGTCCGCTGGGCGACCTCCGGCCTGGCGACCACCGGACACAGGGTGCTGGAGCAGGTCAAGCTGATCAGCGGCGCCAACATCACCCACATCCCCTACAAGGGGGGCGGCCAGCAGCTCAATGACGCTTTGGGCGGCCAGTTCGAGCTGCTGTCGTCGAATGTCGGCGCCCAGCAGCTGCAGCACATCAGGAGCGGCAGGTTCAAGCCCCTGGCCGTCGGCGCGCCGAACCGGCTGGACGTGCTGCCCGACGTGCCCACCCTGGCCGAGCTGGGCTACGCCCCGGCCAATCTGGTCTCGCTGTTCGGCATCTTCGCGCCGGGCAAGACGCCCGAGCCGGTGCTGGCGCGGCTCAACACCGAGCTGAACCGGGCCTTGCAGCTGCCCGATATCCGCCAGCGCCTGCTGGCGGTGAACAACCTGCCGGCCGGCGGTAGCGCCGCCGACTTCGCCCGTCACATCGCCCGCGAATGGGAGCTGAACCGGCGCCTGGTCGAGGCCGCAGGCGGTCAGTTCAAATAATGACTCAGCGCCGGGTCACTGCATCTCCGGGCTCGTAGTCCGCCGCCTTCAACGGGCTGCGCGCCGCAATAAACGCCCGCAGCACATCGGCATCGACGAAACCGGTGTTGACGAAGCCGGGATGCTTGTCCAGCTTCGGGTATCCGTCGCCACCCGCGGCGGTGAACACGCTGATCGCCAGCCGGTAGATGCGCTGCGGGTCTATCGCCTGGCCGCCGACCTGGGCCGACTCCAGCTGGCCGCCGACGATGCGCATCTGCACGCCCGCCGTCTGCGGGAAGGCACCCGAGCCGGGCGTCATCCTGGCCGTGGCCTGCAGATAGGCGAGCAGCTCGTCGCCCTTGAGCTGGACCAGGGCCAGCATGCCGCCGAACGGGTGCACCTTGAGCACGTCGCGGTAGCTGATGGCGCCCGGCTGCAGCGACTCGCGCACGCCGCCGGAGTTGATCACCGCCAGGTCGGCGCCGGTCTTGTCCATCATCGCCCTGGCCACCAGCACGCCCAGGCTGGTTGGCTGGCGGCGCACGCGCACGCGGTCGCCATCGAGCAGGCCATCGGCCGAGCCCACCGGCACGCCCAGACGCACATCGCCGGCGGTCTGGAACGGCTCGAGGAAGGCCCGCATCTGCGGGTCTTGCGGGATGGGCGCGGTATAGGTCGTCTTCGTGCCGTCGGGCAGCGTCTTCTTCAGATTGACCGGCAGCAGCTGGTAGCGCACCAGCTCGATCTTGCCGGCACCATCGATGACGAAATCGGCCCGGCCCACATACTTGCCCCACTCGTGGGCCTGGACGATCCAGGCGCCGTTCTGGCGGTCGGGGGCGCAGGGCTGGCCCGGCACGTAGGCCTCGTTGCGCAGGTTCTCGGCCAGCATGCAGACGGGGTCCTGGCTGTGGCCGCCGACGACCAGGTCCAACCCGCGCACGGCCCGTGCCATCTCCACGTCGCCGGGCGCATTGACGCCCCGGTTGCCGTCGGGGTAGTGGCCCATATGCGTGGCGGCAATCACCATGTCCGCCTGGGCGCGCAGCTCGGGCACCAGCTGGGCCGCCTCCTCGGCGGGCTTGCGGAACACCACGCCCGCAATATTGTCCGGTGACACCATCTTCTGCGTGTCGTCGGTGGTCAGCCCCATCACCGCGATCTTGTAGCCGCCGCGCTCGAACACGCGGTAGGGCTCGAACATGCGCTGGCCGTCCTTGTAGATATTGGCCGCCAGCAGCGGGTACTTGACCCATTGGCGCTGCTTGGCCAGCACCGCGGGCGGCTTGTCGAACTCGTGGTTGCCTACGGCGGTGGCGTCGTAGCCGATCAGGTCCATGCCCTTGAAGTCGGGCTCGGCGTCGAGCAGATCGCTCTCGGGCACGCCGGTGTTGACGTCGCCGCCATCGAGCAGCAGCGTGTGACCACCGTCGGCGCGGACCTCGGCACGGATGCGGTCGATCAGCGTCTTGCGCGCGGCCAGACCGTACTCGCCATCGGCATTGGTCCAGAAGCGGCCGTGATGGTCGTTGGTGTGCATGACGGTCAGCTTCAGCGGCGCGCGCGGCGTCTGCACGGCGCAGCCGCCAACGGCGAACAGGGCGACAAGCGCCAGGGCTTTCAACTGGGCAGTCACAAGCACTCCTGCAAACGGGGTAGGCGATGCTAGCGCGATCCCGGGTCTTCCAGCAGCAACATGGCCGTCGGTTCGTCCAGCACCAGCTCGTTGATGAAGCCTCCCCGCAGCGCAGCGCGCAGGCCGGCCAGCTTGCCGCGGCCGGAGACCACGCACAGCGCATGCTCGGCGCGCTGGAAGCGGTCCAGCTCCAGGCCGCTGCTGCGGGCGTTCAGCGCAATGTCGCGCCAGCTGCCATCGGCGCGGAAGAACACGGTGGCGATATCGCCCACCACGCCATCGGCCTGCAGGCTCAGGAATTCGGCCTCGTCCAGATAGTCGCCGCTGTGCACATGGCTGCCGGTGCGGGCCGCGCCTATGCTGAACACCAGCACCTTGGCCCGCTCCTGCAGCGCCCGCAAGGCCTGGATGCTGCGCTCGCGCCACAGCGCCTCGCGGGTGGCCGCATAGTCGAAAAAGGCCGGCACCGGAAAGCTGTGGCTGCGCGCGCCATAGTTCTGCGCCAGCCGCGAAACGATGGATTCACCAAAGGCGTTGGCGAAATTGGCGCCGGTGGCCGAGCCGTTGAGCTGCACCACGTCGAGCTCGCGCACCGGTTTCTGTATCAGCGCATCGGCCACGGCGGCCAGCGTCGTGCCCCAGGCCACGCCCAGCACGCTGTGCGGCTCGACGATGGTGTTCAGATAGGCAGCGGCCTGCTGGGCCACGCGCTGCAGGCATTGCTGCTCGCTGGCGCCCGGGGGCACCGGCACGACCTGGATGGCCTTCAGGCCAAATTCCTGCTGGATGCGCGACTCCAGCTGCTGCGGCTGGGCGGCGGGGTCATGGATGCGCACCTCGACCAGGCCGGTCTCGCTGGCAAAGCTCAGCAACCGCGAGACGGTGGCCCGCGAGGTGCCCAGCTCCTGGGCGATGGCGGCCGTGGTCAGCTGCTGCTGGTAATAGAGCCGCGCCACCTTGAGGGCGGCGTAGGAGATGTCCTGGCGGTCGTTGGCGGCCATTGAGTGAACCTTGTTGCATAGCGGCTGGACATTTGTCGCCCACCCTTCTGCCCGCAGTATGCAAGACTCAGATGACAGCGCCCGCCGGCGCAGGGCTCAGCTCAGATCGTCGTCGGCCTGCTCGTCCACCAGCCGGTCGAATTCGGCGTCGGCGGCGGGGGCGACCGCGACGGCCTTGTCCAGCGGGCGGCAGATGCGGCTGTGCAGATGGTTGAGCCGCTCGGAGGCCTCGACGGCGCGCAGGACGCGCTCCGGGTCCAGCATCATCGCGAACGGGTTGGCGCGGGCTTGTTGGGCTTGTTGCATGGTGACGCTCCTGAGGGTTGATCGAGGCGGCTACTTGTTTGTAACCATGCCCCGACTCTAGGCCGCTGCACAAATCCGCCCAGTGGGCGGCGCCCCATTCCCGGCGTCAGTGAACTTCCTACGGCGCTGTCAGCCTCGCGTACAGATACTCACGGCCGGCGGCATGGGCAAAGTCCAGGGCACTGAGGCCCTTTTCGTTGCGCATTTGCCTGTCGGCGCCAGCCTTCAGCAAGGCGTCAACCGCGCTCTCCATGCCGTAGCGTGCGGCCAACATCAGTGCTGTGCTGCCATTGGGTGAGCGGGCATCCAGCTCAGCCCCCTCCTTGATCAGCAGCTCGACGCAACTCTGCCCCTGCTCGGCGCTCGCGGCGTAGTGCAAGGGTGTCCAGCCAGGACGGTTGATTTGAGCGCCACGCACCAGCAACTTCTTGACCCAGTCCGGATGGCCGCGCAGGGCCGCCATCATCAGCGGCGTCTCGCCGGCTGCGTTGGCGGCATTGACGTCCAGCGCCGGGTACTGCATCAAGCTGTCCACGGCCTTCAGCGACTCCTCGCGCAGCGCCAGCACCAGACCCACATTGCCCTGGGCGTCGCGGGCATTGGGGTTGACGCCGCGGATCATCAAGGTCATGACCGCGCGGCCATCGTTGCGGGCAATGGCGGTGAAGAAGTCCTCCAGCTCACCCGCCCGTACCGACGAAAACCCAATCGCGACAGCAAGATAAGCCAAGAACTTCAAGTAACGCATGATGTTCACTGCAGCGGCGCGATACCAAACAGGCGCTCGCAGTTGGCACTGGTCACCGCCGCCAGATGCTCGACCGAGCAGCCCTTGATCTCGGCCAGCTGCTTGGCGACCAGGGGCACATAGGAGGGGTTGTTCAGCTTGCCGCGGTGCGGCATCGGCGCCAGATAGGGGCTGTCGGTCTCGATCAGCAGGCGTTCCAGCGGCAGCCTTGAGGCCACCTCGCGCAGATCGCCGGCATTCTTGAAGGTCAGGATGCCGGAGAAGGAGACGTAGAAGCCCATGTCGACGGCAGCCTGGGCCACGTCCATGGTCTCGGTGAAGCAATGGAACACGCCCGAGGCACCACCCTCCTCGCGCAGCACGCGCAAGGTGTCTTCGGCCGCACTGCGGGTGTGGATGACCAAGGGCTTGGCGCTGGCGCGGGAGGCGCGGATGTGGGTGCGAAAGCGCTCGCGCTGCCATTCCATGTCGGCAATGCTGCGGCCGTTGAGGCGGTAGTAATCGAGGCCGGTCTCGCCGATGGCGACGATCTTCGGGTCGGCAGCGGCCTGCACCAGCTCATCAAGTGTCGGCTCGTGCACATCCTCGTTGTCGGGGTGCACACCGACCGTGGCCCACAGATGGGGATGGGGATCGACGACGGCACGCACGGCCGGGTACTCCTCCATCGTCGTGCAGATGCAGATCGCGCGGTCCACCTGCGCCTCGGCCATCTTGGCGAGGATATCGTCGAGCTGGCCTCGCAGTTCGGGAAAACTGAGATGGCAATGAGAGTCAATGAACATGGGTTGCCTGGAGTGACGCGCCATTGGCGCGGCACGGCTAGATGGTTTGGGTCGGCTTGGCCGACGAAATCGACGTGCCCAGCAGTTCTTCGATCTTTATCTTGATCAGTCGGGTCTTCTCGTCCGAGGGGAAGCGCACGCCGACGCCCTGGGTGCGGCCGCCGGAGGCATTGGCCGGGGTGATCCAGCCTATCTTGCCGGCCACCGGGTAGCGCTGCGGGTCCTCGGGCAGGGACAGGAGCAGGTAGATGTCGTCACCGAGCTTGTACTCGCGGGTGGTCGGCACGAACAGGCCGCCCTCGGAGAACAGCGGGATGTAGGCCGCGTACAGCGCCGTCTTCTCCTTGAACACCAGCTGTATCACGCTGGGGCGCGCGCCTGCGGCGGTGCTCACCGGCGCGGCAATGCCGGGGGCTGCAGCCGGGGGGCGGGAATTGGGCGCTTCGCTCATGGTCTGCAGTGTACAGAAGGCGATTCGCGATCAGGCTTTGGAACTGGCCTGGGCGATGGCCGCTTTTCCCTGCAGGAACAGCGACTCCATCAGCAGGCCGGCGTTCAGCGGATGGTCGGCATGGCGGGCCGCCCGTTTCAGCGCCTGGCCCCAGGCATGCAGCGGGGCCGCGAGCC
This sequence comes from uncultured Roseateles sp., assembly GCF_963422335.1. NCBI lineage: Bacteria > Pseudomonadati > Pseudomonadota > Betaproteobacteria > Burkholderiales > Sphaerotilaceae > Roseateles > uncultured Roseateles sp. The sequence goes on along the minus strand of NZ_OY729424.1, from coordinate 4,101,645 downwards.
TGAGCTTGGGCACGGCGCTGTCGGGGAAGTAGCTGGGCGCCGCACCGCACTGGCGGCGCAGCAGGTCGTGGCACAGACGCTGCAGCGCGTCGATCGCACGGGCACCGGCCAGTCGGTCAGCGCTGTGGCGTCGCCCCGGGCCAGGCGCTCGGGCAGCGCCGCCCAGGTCTTGGCCTGCACGCCGTCGCGTGCCCAGCTCAGCGCCTCCTGCGGGCGACCACCGGCGCCGCGCAGCAGGATCTCGGGCTGCTCAAGCCCCTGGGCCTGCAACCAGTCCAGGCACTCGGCTTCGATAGGAAGGGGTAGCGGCACTGGCTGGCAGCGGCTGCGGATGGTGGGCAGCAGCGCATCGGGCGCGGCGCTGGCGAGCACGAAGCGCAGCTGGCCGGCCGGCTCCTCCAGCGTCTTCAGCAGCGCATTCGAGGCAATCAGGTTCACCGCCTCGGCCGGATAGACCAGCACCACCTTGGCCCGTCCGCGCGACGAGGTCTGCTGGGCGAAGCTGATCGCCGAGCGCACGGCATCGACCTTGATCTCGCGGCTGGGCTTGGCCTTGCTGGCCTTTGCCTCAGAAGCAGCGCCCTCGACCTCGTCTGGCGCCCAGCCCAGCGGCTCGCGCAGCGCATCAGGAATCAGCAGCCGGAAATCCGGGTGGCCATGCGAATTGAACAGCCGGCAGCTGACGCAGCGCCCGCAGGCCCAGCCATCGGACGCGCGGGAATCGTCTTCGCACAACCAGGTCTGGGCCAGCACGACGGCCAGCTCGAACTGCCCCACCCCGCCCGGCCCCTGCACCAGCAGGGCGTGCGAGCGGGCCGAGGCCAGGGCCGCGCGCAGCGGCGTGGCCAGCCAGGGCAGAGGCAGCAGTCCGTCTTCTTTTACCACCCGCGCTGCTCCAGCACCGCTTCGACGCGCGACCAGACCTGGGCGATGTCGCCCTGGGCGTCAATGCGGGCAAAGCGCTCGGGGAACTGGGCGCAGCGAGCCGCATAGCCGGCACGCACCCGCTCGAAGAAGTCCAGATCCAGCTGCTCCAGCCTATCTGGCGTGCGGGCCGAGGCGCGGCGTTCGGCAGCGGTCTCGGCCGGCAGGTCGAACCACAGGGTCAGATCGGGTTGGCGGCCGGCCAGCACCCAGGTTTCGAGCTGGGCCAGCACCGGCACGTCCATGCCACGGCCGTAGCCCTGGTAGGCAAAGGTGGCATCGGCAAAGCGGTCGCACAGCACGGTGCGGCCGGCGGCCAGCGCGGGCTCGATCACCGTCACCAGATGGTCGCGGCGCCCGGCGAACACCAAGAGCGCCTCGGTCAGGCCGTCCATGGCCTTGTGCAGGAACAGCTCGCGCAACTGCTCGGCCAGGGGTGTGCCGCCGGGCTCGCGGGTGTTCAGCACATCGGCGCCGCGGGCGCGCAGGCGCTCGGTCAGCGCCGCGATATGCGTGGATTTGCCCGCCCCGTCTATCCCCTCGAAGGTGATGAATTTCCCGCTCAAAGTCACTGCTGAATGCCACGCTGATGCTTGTTGACCGCGCGATTATGCTCGGTGAGGGTTTCGCTGAAGGCGCTGCTGCCGTCGCCTTTGGCGACAAAGTACAGCGCCTTGCTGGCATCCGGATGCAGGGCAGCCTGCAGCGAGGCCTGGCCCGGCATCGCGATCGGCGTCGGCGGCAGGCCGCCGCGGGTGTAGGTGTTGAAGGCGGTGTCGGTCTGCAGATCGCGCTTGCGCAGATTGCCGTCGAAGCTCTCACCCATGCCGTAAATCACCGTCGGGTCGGTCTGCAGCGGCATGCCTATGCGCAGCCGGTTGACGAAGACGGCGGCCACCAGGCTGCGGTCAGCCGCCCTGCCCGTCTCCTTCTCGACGATGGAGGCCAGTATCAGTGCCTCGTCGGCGCTCTTCAGCGGCAGATTCGGGGCACGGGCGGCCCAGGCGGCATCCAGCCTGCGCTGCATCGCCTGCAAGGCGCGGCGCATCACCGTCAGGTCGCTGACGCCGCGGCTGTAGGCATAGGTGTCGGGGAAGAAGCGGCCCTCGGCCGGCAGCTGAGGCGTGCCCAGCGCGGCCATGATTTCGGCCTCGCTCATCGCGGCGCTGGCAGGTTTCAAAGCCGGGGCCTTGGCCAGGGCGGCGCGGAACTGGCGGAAGGTCCAGCCCTCGATCAGCTTGACCGTCTCCAGTGCCTCGTCGCCGCGCACCATCTTGTCCAGCAGCTGGCGCGGGCTGGTGCCGGTGTGGATCTCGTAGCTGCCGGCCCGTATCAGCTTGGCCTGGCCCGACCAGCGGAACCACTCGTACAGCCAGCGCGGCGAGGTCTGCACGCCGGCCGAGACCCAGGCCTGGGCGACGTCGCGCGGCAAGGTATTGGGCTCGATCGATAGCTCGACCGAGGGCTGGCTCAGCGTCAGCGGCTGCTGCACCCAGTACCAGGACGCGCCGGCCAGCCCCAAGGCGGCAATCAGCAGGAGCAACAGCAGTTTCAGCACAAACCTCATGCGGGTTCTTTCGGGACGCGGGGCGTGATCGGGCGGCGCTGATGATAATCGGCCCATGACTACGCAAATGATTCAACAAGGTGCGGCGCGGCTGACCGAATGGGGCGTGCTGCGCGCCAGCGGCGAAGAGGCGGCCAAGTTCCTGCACGGCCAGCTGACCCAGGACATCGTGCTGATGAACGCCAGCCAGGCCCGCCTGGCCGGTTTCTGCTCGGCCAAGGGCCGCCTGCTGGCCAGCTTCATCGCCTGGAAACCCGCGCCCGACGAGGTGCTGATGGCCATGCCGGCCGAGGTGCTGCCGGCGGTGCTCAAGCGCCTCTCGATGTTCGTGCTGCGCGCCAAGTGCAAACTCAGCGATGCCAGCGCGCAGTTCGCGCTGTGGGGCGTTGTCGGTGAGGGCGCACCCGCCGAGGTCTGGCAACGCAGCGGCGACGCGATCCGCCTGCCAGATGCCGCCGGCCAGCAACGCTATCTGCTGGTTCAAGCAACCGATGCTCCTGCCCCGTCCCTGCCCGAGATCAGCGAAGCGCAATGGCAGTGGCTGGACGTGCAAAGCGGCCTGGCCTGGGTGCGTGGCGCAACCACAGAGCAGTTCGTGCCGCAGATGATCAATCTCGAATTGCTGGGCGGCGTGAACTTCCAGAAAGGCTGCTATCCCGGCCAGGAGATCGTCGCCCGCAGCCAGTACCGGGGCACGATCAAGCGTCGCACCTTTCTGTTCGACAGCGAGGCCGCGGCAGCGATAGGCCAGGAGATCTTCCACAGCGGCGATGCCGAGCAGCCGGCAGGTCTGGTGGCTGGCGTGGCGCCCAGCCCGAACGGCGGCTACAGCCTGCTGGCCGAGGTGAAGATGGCCGCGCTGGCGGCGGGCAGCCTGCATCTGGGCAGCGTGTCGGGCGCCGAGTTGAAGGCTCAACCCCTGCCCTACGACATCGATGTGGACGTGACCGAGTAGCCGTGCCCGAGCTCTACGTGTATTACAAACTGGAGCCGGAGCAGGCCGAAGCGGCGCTGGCGGCTTTCGACCGATTGCGGGCTGCTCTGCGGCAGCAACTCCCCGGCCTGCAAAGCCGCCTGCTCCAACGCCCCGTGGTGCCGGGCGCTCAGCAGACCTGGATGGAGGTTCACAGCTGGCCCCAGGGCGCCACGCCGACGGATGGCTGGCAGGCAGCGATCGAAAAGCTGGCCGAGCCTCTACCCGGCAGCCAGCGCCACGTCGAAGTCTTCGAGCCGCTGGCCTAGAAGTCCGCGTCCAGCACGACCCGGTAGCGGGCCTTGCCGGATCTGAGGTGATCCACCGCCTCGTTGACACGACTCATTGGGAAGCGCTCCACCTGCGGCGCAATGCCGTGGCGCGCCGAGAACTCCAGCATCTTGGCCAGCACCGTCGGCGACGGCGTCGGCGAGGCCGACAGCCCGCGCTGCCAGGACAGCAGCGAGCCGCTGCGCAGGCTCATCTTGTCGGTGACGACGCCGACCAGGTGCATGCGGCCCTTGGGCGCCAGGGTGTTGATCAAGGCGTCCCATTCCAGGCTGGCCCCGACGGTGATGAGCAGGAAGTCCAGGCTGCCGGCTGCTGCCTTCAACTCCTTCAGGTCGACGCTGGACACGGTCTTGTGCGCGCCCAGCGCCAGCGCCTCCTCCCGCTTGGACGGCGAGGACGTGAAGGCCGTGACCTCGCAGCCCCAGGCCCGGGCGAACTTCACCGCCAGATGGCCCAGGCCGCCGATGCCGACCACGCCGACGCGGTCGGTCGGCTTGACCGAATGGATGACGAAGGGCAGGAACACCGTGCCGCCGCCGCACATCAGCGGGCCGGCCGCGGCCGGGTCCAGCGCTTCGGGGATGGGTACGGCCCAGCTCCAGTGGGCGCGCAGGCTTTCGGCAAAGCCGCCGTGCCGGCCCATGATGGTCGGCTGGCGCTTGGCGCAGAGGTTCTGTTCGCCGCCGAGGCAGAACTGGCAGTGCGTGCAGCTGGACGTGTGCCAGCCAATGCCGACCCGCTGGCCGATCTCGCGGCCCTTGGCGCGGGTGCCCAGCGCCGTGATCACGCCAACGACCTCGTGGCCGGGCACGATGGGGTAGCTGGCGGGGAACCACTCGCTGTCTATCATCGCCAGGTCGGAGTGGCAGATGCCGCAATGCTCGACGCGGATCTCGACCTCCTCCTCGCCCAGCGGGCCGGGGTCGTAGCTGAAGGTTTGCAAGGGGCCGCCGGTTTCGAGGGCGGCATAGGCGTGAATCTGGGTCATGGTTTCTCCTGGATCAGCCATCCTATGCCGGCTCGCGCGCCCGCGCTGTCACCTACAGCACCCGAGTCATCTCGACATGGCCGATGCCGGCCTCCTCGAACACCTCACCGCGCTGCACGAAGCCGGCGCGGATATAGAACGGCGCCGCACTCATCTGGGCATGCAGCACCACCTCGCGGTAGCCCTGCTCACGGGCGCTGCGCATCAGCGCGTCCAGCACGCTGCGGCCGACACCGCCGCTGCGCATGCCGCGCTGCACCGCCATGCGGCCGATCTTGACCACGCCCGGCACATGCTCCAGCGCGCGGCCGGTGGCCAGCGGCACGCCGAAGCGGTTGTAGGCCACGGCATGGGTGCAGCTGGCGTCGGCCTCGTCCCACTCCATCTGGGCCGGGATCTTCTGCTCCTCGACGAAGACCTGCTGGCGTATCGCGTGGGCATGCTCGCCCAGGGTCGCCCAGTCGCCGACCTTGACCTCGACCATGGCCTCGCCGGCCTCGAAGCGCTGCAGCACCTCGCGCAGCGCCTGCGGCACGGCCTTCGAGGTCTGCGTGGCCGGGTCGGCGAACACATAGACCAGCTCGCCGTGAACCAGCAACTCCTCGCCGCGGAACACCGCGCCCTCGAATATCAGCGAGCTGTTGCCGATGCGGGCGCAGCGTACGCCAATGTCCAGCTGATCGTCGTAGCGGGCCGAGGCCAGGTACTCCAGCGTGGACTTGCGCACATAGAGATCGCCGCCGAGGCTGGCCATCGTGTCCGCGTAGGGCAGTGCCAGCGCACGCCAGTAGCCGCCGACGGCGGTGTCCAGATACATCAGGTAGTGGCCGTTGAAGACGATTTGCTGGGCGTCGATCTCGGCCCAGCGCACGCGCAGGCGGTCCAGAAAGCGAAAGTCTTTGCGTTTCATGCTTGTGTAAATACCTGTTGCAGGGCCAGCGCTGCGGCGGCCTGTGCCTGCAGCGCCTCGGGAATCGAGCGGCCCATCTTGATGAAATCGTGGATCACGCCGCGGTACAGCTCCAGTTGCACCGGCACACCGGCGGCGCGCAGGGCGTCGGCATAGGCCACACCCTCGTCCACCAGCGGATCGCACTCCGCCAGTATCACGCAGGCCGGCGCCAGGCCCTCGAAGTCCTCGGCCAGCAGCGGCGCAAAGCGCCAGTCCGTGCGCTGGGCCTTGGCGATGTATTGATCAAAGAACCAGGCGATGCTGGGAGCGTCGAGCAGAAAGCCATTGGCGAACAGCCGGTGCGAGCCGGTGTCGGCATGAGCCGTCGTGCCGGGGGTGATCAGCAGTTGCAGGGCCAGCTTCAGGCCCAGATCGCGCGCATGCAGGGCGGCCACCGCGGCCAGGGTGCCGCCGGCGCTGTCGCCACCGACGGCGATGCGGCGATTGTCCAGATCCAGCGTATGGCCGTATTCGGCCAGCCAGGCGAGCGCCGCCCAGCAGTCGTCGACGGCGGCCGGGAAGCGGTGCTCGGGCGCCAGCCGGTAGTCCAGCGCCAGCACGGCCGCGCCGCTGCGCAGGGCGAGTTGGCGGCACAGGCTGTCGTGGGTCTCCAGATTGCCTATCGTGAAGCCGCCGCCATGGAAGTACAGCAGCACCGGCAGCCGGTCCTGGCTGTTGGCATAGAGCCGCGCCGGCAGGCCGCCCACGGCACCGGGCAGTACCAGGTCCTCGACCCGATGCAGCTTGGCGCGCGGCAGGTCAAGGATCTCTGCGCCCAGGGTATAGGCCTGGCGGGCCGCCTCGGGGCTTTGCGAATAGAACGGTGGGCGGTTGGCGCGGGTTATGCGCTCCAGCACGCCGGCCATGCGGGCGGTCAACAAACGGCTGCTCACTTCCATATCCTCTTGCCGGAATGGGCCGGAGCATACTTGTTCAATTCACCCAACACAGGAGCATGCGGGACATGGCCTTGATCAACTATCTGACCCAGATCCAGTTCGAGCACGGCGCCGTGGCGCTGCTGGCCTCGGAATGCCAGCGCGTCGGCATCCACCGGCCGCTGGTGATCAGCGACGCCGGCGTGCGCGCCGCAGGCGTGCTGGACCAGGCACTGGCCGGGCTCAAGGACCTGCCCCATGCGGTGTTCGACGGCACGCCGTCCAACCCCACCGAGGCGGCCGTGCGCGCCGCGGTCAAGGTCTATGCCGAGAATGGCTGCGATGGCCTGGTCGCCGTTGGTGGCGGCTCCAGCATCGATCTGGCCAAGGGCGTGGCGATCGCGGCCACGCATCCGGGGCCGATGACGACCTACGCCACGATAGAAGGCGGCAGCCCGCGCATCACTGCCGCAGTGGCGCCGCTGATCGCCGTGCCGACGACGGCCGGCACCGGCAGCGAGGTGGCGCGCGGCGCCATCCTGATCGTCGACGATGGCCGCAAGCTCGGCTTCCACAGCTGGTTCCTGATGCCCAAGGCCGCCATCTGCGACCCCGACCTGACCCTGGGTCTGCCCGCCGGCCTGACGGCGGCCACCGGCATGGACGCGATCGCGCATTGCATGGAAACCTTTATGTCGGCGGCCATCAACCCGCCGGCCGACGGCATTGCACTGGATGGCCTGACCCGCGGCTGGGCGCATATCGAGCGGGCGACGAAAGACGGCAGCGACCGTGCCGCCCGCTGGGCGATGATGAGCGCCAGCATGCAGGGGGCGCTGGCCTTTCAGAAGGGCCTGGGCTGCGTGCACTCGCTGAGCCACAGCTTGGGTGGCATCAACCCGCGCCTGCACCACGGCACCTTGAACGCGGTGTTCCTGCCGGCCGTGGTGCGCTTCAATGCCGGCTCGGCCAGCGTGCAGGAGCAGCAGCGCCTGCAGCGCATGGCCCATGCGATGGGCTTGGGCAGCTGCGACAGCAAGGGCACCGAGGTGGCCGAGGCCCTGACCGAGATGAATCAGCGCCTGGGTCTGCCGGCCGGCTTGGCGGCCATGGGCGTCACCGCCGACCTGTTCGACCGCATCATCGGCTATGCGATGGCCGACCATTGCCACAAGACCAATCCGCGACTGGCCAGCGCCGAGGAATACCGCGAGATGCTGATCGCCAGCATGTAGCTGCTTTCCGGGTTGACCTGTGGCAAATTGCCACATAGACTTTGCGGCATGGCCCAATCCGTTCGCGTTTCCGACGAGTTCTATGAAATGGCGCAGCTGGCGGGAGCGGCGCTTGGCCGCTCGCTGGCACAGCAGATCGAGTACTGGGCGCGGCTCGGGGCGGCGATGGATGCAGCGGGCATTACCTCCCAGCAAGCGATGCAAATGCTGACCGGCGATACGTCCTTGAGAGACCGCGTCATGGCAACGCTGGGCGCCGCCGGCGAGCCGGATCGAGTGGCACAGGCGATTGCTGCGCGGCACGCCTTGATCGAGGAAGAGGTCGTTACAGGACAGCGCTCCGCCGAATCCCTGTTTGCGTTCCGGCGGGATGCCATTCAATCGGCCACGATGATCTTCGCAGCCGAACCCACGCCGAGTTCCAGCACTTGGTAAAGCGTAAGACCGAGGCGGTCATGCCTGCAGCCATCGTGGAGCGCCTGCTGACGGTGGCTGGCGACGATGTACTGGTTGGTGGGCAGGCGCTGGCGATCTGGGTGCAGCGCTATGACGTTGTGGTTCCGGCCTCGCTGGCGGCCGTCTCGGCCGACATCGACTTTCTGACCCCGTCACCCAAGAATCGGGCTCGCGTCGAAGCGTTCGCAAGCACCTTGGGCGGATTGACGGCCTACCCCAACCCCCATGCGTTGACAGCCTTGGTCGGCCAGGCCTATCGGGATGTTTCCGATCACGAGTACCTGAATGTCGATGTCATCTTTTCGGTGCTGGGCATCGGCGCCGACCAGATACTCCATCGCGCGGTGCGCGTCGATCTCGGCCACGCCTCCTTTCTCGTCATGCACCCCTTGCATGTGCTGCGCATCCGGCTCATCAATCTGTACAAGCTTGAAGAGAAACAGTCGGAGAAGGGCCGTATGCAACTGGCCATGGCTATCGAGGTCGCGCGGGCCTTTCTGCGAAGTGCGGCCACGGACAGCCGCCCCGAAGACATCGCCGTGGGGCGAAGTCCATTGCAGGCCTTTGTTTCAGAGATTGAAAAGCTGGCTGTTGAGGATGCCGGCCGCAAGGTGGCCCTGCGCTTTGGGCTGCATGTTGCCGACGCCATCGACCCGTCATTGATACCAGCAGGTCTGTTCTGGAAGAAGCGGTGGCCTGGGCTGAAAACACTGATGTCGACGAGCTATGCCCAACAGTTCAAGGCGCCGTAGCCTTCCTGTTCAGAGTCAGAAATAGGAAGGCCCACCGCTTGTGGCGGCGGGCCTTTTGTCTCCCGGACCTCTAGGTAATTAAGTCTCGGTCAGATTCAGCCGTGCTTGCCGCCGAAGAACTGTTCGTCTTCGGTCGAGCCCTTCAGCGCGGCGGTCGAGGCATCACGCTCGATCGTCGTGGTCACGGCGTCGAAGTAACCGGTGCCCACTTCGCGCTGGTGCTTCACCGCGGTGAAGCCCTTGTCGGCGGCGGCGAATTCCTTCTCCTGCAGCTCGACGAAGGCGCTCATATTGTTGCGGGCGTAGCCGTGGGCCAGCTCGAACATCGAGTAATTCAGGCTGTGGAAGCCGGCCAGCGTGATGAACTGGAACTTGTAGCCCATCGCGCCCAGCTCGCGCTGGAACTTGGCGATCGTCGCGTCGTCCAGGTTCTTCTTCCAGTTGAACGAGGGCGAGCAGTTGTAGGCCAGCAGCTTGCCGGGGAACTTGGCATGGATGGCGTCGGCGAACTGCTTGGCGAAGGCCAGGTCGGGCTTGCCGGTCTCGCACCAGATCATGTCGGCGTAAGGCGCATAGGCCAGGCCGCGGCTGATCGCCTGCTCGATGCCGTTGTTGGTGCGGTAGAAGCCTTCGACAGTGCGCTCGCCGGTGCAGAAGGGCTTGTCGTTGTCGTCGATGTCGCTGGTCACCAGATCGCCGGCTTCGGCGTCGGTGCGGGCCAGCAGCACGGTGGGCGTGCCCATCACGTCGGCAGCCAGGCGGGCGGCGACGAGCTTGGACACCGCTTCACGGGTGGGCACCAGCACCTTGCCGCCCATATGGCCGCACTTCTTGGCGGCGGCCAGCTGGTCTTCGAAGTGCACGCCGGCGGCGCCTGCTTCGATCATCGCCTTCATCAGCTCGAAGGCATTCAGCACGCCGCCGAAACCGGCCTCGGCATCGGCCACGATGGGGGCGAAATAGTCGATGTCGTTCTTGCCTTCGGACCACTGGATCTGGTCGGCACGGGCAAAGGTGGCATTGATCTTCTTCACAACCTTGGGCACCGAGTCCACCGAGTACAGCGACTGGTCGGGGTACATCTCGCCATTGCTGTTGGCGTCACCGGCGACCTGCCAGCCAGACAGATAGATGGCCTTCAGGCCGGCCTTGACCTGCTGCATGGCCTGGTTGCCGGTGAGCGCGCCCAGCGAATTGACGAAGGGCTCGGTGTTGACCAGGCTCCACAGCTTGTCGGCGCCGCGCTTGGCCAGGGTGTGCTCGATGGCGAGCGAGCCGCGCAGGCGCACCACGTCGGCGGCGGTGTAGCCGCGGGTGATGCCCTTCCAACGGGGGTTTTCGGCCCAGTCTTTTTCGAGGGCGGCAATTTGCTGGTCACGGGTCAGGTTGGTCATAACAGCTCCTTCAGCGGGGTTCAGTGAGACAAAGAAACGAGGCAGTTCATGGGTCCTAGATTACGCCTGCCATCCCCGCATGGGAAGACTTATGTCTTATATAAGACTAAATATTTTCTTGTTTAAATTCAATGGCTTATGTTTTAAAAACCGTATCGTGAAATCACAATCTTCATGATGAGAAATTTTGCGGCAGTGCAACATCACTCGATTTCATAATGCAAAAAGACAATATCGCATCGTGCAATACGACGATCAAAGCGGGAAGGCCGTGCTCTTCTTGATCGTGCGCAGCACCATCATCGAGTTCGAACGCGCCACCTCGGGCAGGTGCATCAGCACATGGGTGTGGAAGCGCTCCAGGTCCTCGGCGTCGCGGTAGGCGAAGCGGATCAGGTAGTCGTTGCTGCCGGCCAGATAGAAGCAGTCCAGCACATCGGGGCTGGCACGCACCGCCTGCTCGAAAGACTCCAGCGCAAGCGTCGTCATCCGTTCCAGATTGATGATGGTGTAGCAGGTGCCCTGCTTGCCGACGACCTTGGGGTCGACCAGGGCAACATAGTTGGCAATGACGCCCTGCTCTTCCAGCTGTTTGACCCGCCGCAAACAGGCCGAGGGCGACAGATGCACCCGCTGGGCCAACTCCACATTGGAGAGTCGGCCATTGGCCTGAAGCTCGTTCAAAATATGACGGTCTATCGCATCCAATTGCACCACAGCGGCCATGATTCGAATTTTGTTGCTTGAATTGGCAAAATTATCGCATCAGATTGCGAAACCACGGGTCAACCCGCACGCATTGCGCCAGCACATTGCGCGCTGCCCTGACTAGACTGTAGAACGTGGGGCCAGCGGGAATTGACCATGAATGACCGCGCCCGAATCAATCTCTGGAGTGACGCAATGAGCAACCCGACCGACGCCAAGCTTGACGCCTACTGGATGCCGTTCACGGCCAATCGCCAGTTCAAGAAGGCGCCGCGCCTGCTGACCCGCGCCGATGGCATGTACTTCACCGACGACAAGGGCCGCCAGGTGCTGGACGGTATTGCCGGCCTGTGGTGCGTCAATGCCGGCCACAACCGCCCGCGCATTGTGCAGGCCATCCAGCAGCAAGCGGCCGAGCTGGATTTTGCCCCACCGTTCCAGATGGCCCATCCCAAGGCCTTCGAGCTGGCCGAGCGCCTGGTCGAGCTGACGCCTGCGGGCATGAACAAGGTTTTCTACACCAACTCGGGCTCCGAGTCGGTGGACACGGCGCTGAAGATGGCCCTGGCCTACCACCGCGTGCGCGGCGAGGGTTCGCGCACCCGGCTGATCGGCCGCGAGCGCGGCTACCACGGCGTCAATTTCGGCGGCATCTCGGTCGGTGGCATGGTCGGCAACCGCAAGATGTTCGGCATGATGCTCAGCGGTGTGGACCATATCGGCCACACCCACGACGCCGCCCGCAATGCCTTCACCGTCGGCCAGCCCGAGCATGGTGCGAATCTGGCGGACGATCTGGAGCGCCTGGTCGCGCTGCACGATGCCTCGACGATTGCCGCGGTGATCGTGGAACCCGTTGCCGGCTCGACCGGCGTGCTGATTCCGCCCAAGGGCTATCTGCAGCGGCTGCGCGAGATCTGCGACAAGCACGGCATCCTCTTGATATTCGATGAGGTCATCACCGGCTTCGGCCGCACCGGCAACCCCTTCGGCGCCCAGACCTTCGGCGTCACGCCGGACCTGATGACGGTGGCCAAGGGCCTGACCAATGGCTGCGTGCCCATGGGCGCGGTGATTGCCAAGCAGCACATCCACGACGCCTTCATGAACGGGCCCGAGCACCTGATCGAGTTCTTCCACGGCTACACCTACTCGGCCCACCCGCTGGCCTGCGCTGCGGCACTGGGCACCCTGGACACCTATGCCGAAGAGGGCCTCTTGACCCGCGCCGGCGAGCTGGGCGGCTATTTCGCCGAGTGCCTGCACTCGCTGAAGGGCCTGCCGAATGTGATCGACATCCGCAATATCGGTCTGGTCGGCGGCATCGAACTGAGCCCCCTGCCCGGCGAACCGGCCAAGCGGGCGTTCAATATCTTCCTCGACTGCTGGGAAAAGGGCGTGCTGATACGCACCACCGGCGACACGATTGCTTTGAGCCCGCCGCTGATCATCGAGCGCAAGCACATCGACCACATCATCGACACGCTGCGCGGCGCGATCCAGCGCGCCGCCTGACGTTTCGACGAAACAACCCCTACCGAGGACCTTGCCTAGCGCATACCTTTTATGAGCCTCCTGAGCACAGACCGCGAGCTGACGCGGAACTCCTTTTACGCGGCCAGCGTGCGCCGCGAGCAGGCGTTCCCCCCATTGCAGGACGAGGTCTCATGCGATGTGGCCATCGTCGGTGGCGGTCTGGCGGGTCTGTCGGCGGCGATCGAGCTGGCCGAGCGCGGTTTCAAGGTCGCGCTGCTGGAGGCGCGTGAAGTCGGCTGGGGCGCCTCGGGCCGCAACGGCGGCCAGGCGATTCACGGCCTGGCCTGCGAGCAGTCCACCATCGAAGCGCAGCTGGGCCTGGAGGCTTCACGCGCCGTCTGGGGCATGACCCTGGAGGCGCTGGACATCATCAAGCAGCGCTGCCGGCAGCACCAGATTGATTGCGACTGGCAGGACGGCTATCTGGGTCTGGCCATCAATGCCCGCAAGGCCGCCGCGCTGCAGGACTGGGCCGAACAGATGGCAAGCCGCTATGACTACCCGCTGCGCTGGTTGGGCCCGGCCGACCTGCCCGCCTACATCAACAGCCCGCGCTTTCACAGCGGCGTCTACGACCCGCGCTCGGGGCATCTGCACCCGCTGAAGTACAGCCTGGGTCTGGCGCGCGCCGCGGCCGGCCTTGGCGTGCAGATGTTCGAGCAAACGGCCGTGACGCGGATCGAACGCGGCGCCACGCAGACCGTCCACACAGCCCAAGGCAGGGTCAAGGCCAGGCAGGTGCTGCTGGCCGGCAATGTCTATCTGCAGGACCTGGCGCCCATGCTTGCCGAACGCATCATGCCGGTGGGCACCTATATCGTCTGCACCGAGCCGCTGGCGCCGGGCGTGATGCAGCAGCTGATACCGTCACGCGCGGCCGTGTGCGACACCAATTTCGTGCTCGACTACTTCCGCCCCACGGCCGATGACCGGCTGCTCTACGGCGGGCGGGTCAGCTACAGCAAGGTCACGCCGCCGAATCTGATCAACAGCATGCGTGACCGGATGCGCAAGAGCTTCCCCCAGCTTGACGATGTGAAGCTGGAATACAGCTGGGGCGGCTTTGTGGACATCACGATGAACCGCGCCCCCGATTTTGGCCGGCTGGACCAGCGCAGCGGCAACTCCGCCGACGCCGGCATCTACTACCTGCAGGGCTTTTCAGGCCATGGCCTGGCGCTGACCGGCCTGGCAGGCAGATTGGTGGCCGAGGCCATCGCCGGTGACGCCGGCCGCTTCGACACCTTCGCGCGTCTGCGCCATCACCGGTTTCCGGGCGGGCGCTGGCTGCGCACCCCGGCCCTGGTGCTGGGCATGGCGTATTACCGTTTGAGAGACATGTTATGAGCCGTACAAAACCCGTTGTGCTGGTGCCCGCGTGCAGCAGGCCCATCGGCGATCACCCCTTCTACGCCACCGGCAAGAAATACATCGAGGCCGTGCGCCTGGCCGGGTGCACACCGCTGATCGTGCCCTCGGTGCAGCCCCACGAACTGGACGCACTGCTGGCCCTGGCCGACGGCGTGCTGCTGACCGGCTCTCCGTCCAACGTCCACCCCAGCAACTTCGATGAGGCGGTGCACGACCCGTCCTTGCCGCTGGACACCGAGCGCGACGACTGGACCTTGCCGCTGATCCCCAAGGCGCTGGAGCTGGGCATGCCGCTGTTCGCCATCTGCCGTGGCTTCCAGGAGGCGAATGTGGCGCTGGGCGGCAGCTTGCACCAGGCGGTGCAGGAGCAGCCGGGCCTTCATGACCACCGCGCGCCCAAGCATCTCAGCGCCGAGGAGCAGTACGCCCCGGTGCACCCGATTGATGTGGTCGCCGGCGGCGTGCTGCATGCCATCGTCGGCAGCGACACCATCCAGGTCAACTCGCTGCATGGCCAGGGCGTCAAGCAGCTGGCGCCGGGCCTGCGCGTCGAGGCCACGGCGCCTGATGGCCTGGTCGAGGCCTTCTCGGTCAGCCAAGCCGTCGGCTTCAATCTCTGCGTGCAATGGCACCCCGAATGGCAGGCGGCCAGCAACCCGGCCTCGATGGCTGTGCTGACGGCCTTCGGCCAGGCCTGCCGGCAGTTCCATCAAGACCGTCAGCAACTGCAGCAGCGCGACCCGGAAACCTAGCTGTCCCCTGTTTCACCCCCAACGCCCTCCCGCGCCGGCCATGGAGCCGGGGCTCAGCCAAACAGGTGATACATGACAACCAGCAAATTCACATTCGCAGACCTCGAACAATGGTTCAAGGAACGCCGCGTCACGGAAGTCGAGTGCCTTGTGCCCGACTTGACCGGCGTGGCCCGCGGCAAGATCCTGCCGCGCGAGCGCTTTACCGAGGACCGCGGCATGCGCCTGCCCGAGGCCGTCGTGGCCATGGGCGTGACCGGCGAATTTCCCGAGGTCGGCCCCTACTACGACGTGATCTCGCCCACCGACCAGGACATGCATCTGCGTCCCGATCCAACGACGGTGCGCATCGTGCCCTGGGCTACCGACCCCACCGCGCAAATCATCCATGACTGCTTCGACCAGCATGGCAAGCTGATCCCGTTCGCGCCGCGCTCGGTGCTGCGCCGTGTCTGCGACCTCTTTGCGGCCGAGGGCTGGCAGCCCGTGGTCGCGCCCGAGCTGGAGTTCTATCTGGTGGCGCGCAACCCCGATCCGGACATCCCCCTGAAGCCGCCGGTGGGCCGCAGTGGCCGCGCAGAGACCTCGCGCCAGGCCTATTCGATCGATGCGGTGAACGAATTCGACCCGCTGTTCGAGGACGTCTATGCCTATTGCGAGCAGATGGGCCTGAACGTCGACACCCTGATCCACGAGATCGGCGCCGGCCAGATGGAGATCAACTTCTTCCATGACGACCCGCTGAAGCTGGCCGACGAGGTGTTCTTCTTCAAGCGCACGCTGCGCGAGGCGGCGATGCGCCACGATATGTTCGCCACCTTCATGGCCAAGCCGATTGCCAATGAGCCGGGCAGCGCCATGCATGTGCACCAGAGCCTGGTCAGCAGCAGCACCGGCAAGAACATCTTCAGCAACGAAGATGGTTCGCCCAGCCAGGAGTTCTTCTGGTACATCGGCGGGCTGCAGAAGTACATTCCGGCCGCGATGGCCTTGTTCGCTCCCTATGTGAACAGCTACCGTCGCCTGTCGCGCAACACCGCCGCGCCGATCAACATCCAGTGGGGCACCGACAACCGCACCGTGGGCATACGTTCGCCGGTGGCCAGCCCCTCGTCGCGCCGGGTCGAGAACCGCGTCATCGGTGCCGATGCCAACCCCTATGTGGCGCTGGCCGCCACACTGGCCTGCGGCTATCTGGGCATCAAGAACAGGATCGCACCCAGCCCGGAATGCAAGGGCGACGCGTACCTGGGTGACTATCAACTGCCACGCAGCCTGGGCGAGGCGCTGGACCTGCTGCGCAACGAGAAAGACCTGGCCGAGGTGCTGGGCGAGTCCTTCATCACCGTCTACACCGAGGTCAAGGAGATCGAGTATGCGGAGTTCATGAAGGTGATTTCGCCTTGGGAGCGGGAGCATTTGCTCCTGCATGTCTAGCCCCTTGCGGGACAGACCTTGCGAACGGGCCGCAGGCCCATCGCAAGCTCTGTCCCCAACTGACTCCGGCTCGCGACGCAGGCGCAGCCTGCCCGCGACAAGCTTACAGAGACTTCACAGGAGAGATCCTAAATGACCCTCATTCAACAACCCGCCAAGTCTGCCAGCCGCAGCACCAAGGAGTGGCAGCAGGCCGACGCCGCCCACTTTCTCCACCCCTTCACCGACTTCGCCGCTTTGGCCAAGAAGGGCTCGCGCATCATCACCGACGCCGACAACATCTATCTGCACGACAGCGAGGGCAACAGAATTCTCGACGCGATGAGCGGCCTGTGGTGCGTCAATGTCGGCTACGGGCAGAAGGCGCTGGTCGATGCGGCCGCCCGGCAGATGCAGGAGCTGCCCTTCTATAACGCCTTCTTCCAGACCGCCACGCCGCCGGCAATCGAGCTGGCCGAGCTGCTGGCCGAGGTGACGCCGCCGCAGTTCCAACATGTGTTCTTCACCAGCTCGGGCTCGGAGGGCAATGACACCGTGGTGCGCATGGTGCGCCGCTACTGGGACGTGCTGGGCCAGCCGGAGCGCCAGGTCATCATCGGCCGGCACAACGGCTATCACGGCTCGACGATGGCCGGGGCGTCGCTGGGTGGCATGAGCGGCATGCATGCCCAGGGCGGTCTGCCGATACCCAACATCACGCATATCGAGCAGCCGCACTGGTTCGAGCTGGGCGGCGACCAGAGCCGGGACGACTTCGGCCTCACCGCAGCGCGCTGGCTGGAAGAGAAGATACTCGCCGTCGGCCCCGAGCGCGTGGCCGCCTTCATCGGTGAGCCCATCCAGGGTGCCGGCGGCGTGATCGTGCCGCCCGCGACCTACTGGCCCGAAATCCAGCGCATCTGCGACAAGTACGGCATCTTGCTGGTCAGCGACGAGGTGATCTGCGGCTTCGGCCGCACCGGTGAATGGTTCGGCTGCGAGACGGTGGGCAGCAAGCCCGACCTGATGACCTTTGCCAAAGGCGTGACCTCGGGCTACATACCGCTGGGCGGGGTGATGGTCGGCGAGCGGGTGGCCAAGGTGCTGATCGAGCAGGGTGGCGAGTTCAACCACGGCTTCACCTACTCGGGCCATCCGGTGGCCTGCGCGGTGGCCCTGGCCAATATCGGCCTGATACGCCAGCTCAACCTCGTGAGCCATGTCAAGCACAACGTCGGCCCCTATCTGGCCGAGCAGTTCGCCCAGCTGGCCGAGCATCCGCTCGTCGGCGAGACCCAGACCTGCGGCCTGATGGGCGCCGTGCAGCTGGTGAAAGACAAGGCCAGGCGCCAGGTGTTCGACGGTGCACTGGAAGTGGGCATGGTCTGCCGCGGCCACTGCTTCGGCAACGGCCTGATCATGCGTGCCGTCGGCGACCGGATGATCATCGCGCCGCCGCTGGTCATCACCCGGCCTCAGGTCGACGAGATGGTGGCCCTGATACGCCGCTGCCTGGACCTGACCCTGGCCGATGTACAGGCGCGGGGCTGGCTCTGATCTTGCTTGCAGTTCATTGAGCTGCCCGCGCAAGGACTGGCCCTTTCCCCACCCGATCAGCCTCGGGTTTTGCGGGATAGGGAGCGGCCCCGCGCGGGCATAGACTGAATCATCCCTTGTTGATCATCTGGAGAGCATTCCCATGAAGCTGACCACCGTCACTAAGCTGCCCCTGAGCCTGTTGCTGAGCGCCTTGAGTCTTTGCATGCTGGGCTCGGCGGCCCAGGCCCAGGAAGAAGAGAAGGTCATCAACGTCTACAACTGGTCGGACTACATCGCCGAAGACACGTTGAAGAATTTCGAGAAGGAAACCGGCATCAAGGTGCGCTACGACAATTTCGACAACAACGAAATCGTCCATGCCAAGCTGGTGGCCGGCAAGACCGGCTACGACGTGGTCGTGCCCTCCTCCTACTGGGCCAAGCTGCAAGCCGACGGCGGCCTGCTGCGCAAGATCGACAAGGCGCAGATCCCCAACCTGAAGTACCTCGACCCCGACATCGAAGCCCAGCTCGCCAAGCTGGACCCGGGCAACCAGTACATGGTCAACTGGCTGTGGGGCTTCACCACCGTGGGCATCAATGTGGACAAGGTCAAGGCCGCGCTGGGCAGCACGCCCATGCCCGACAACGCCTGGGACCTGGTGTTCAAGCCCGAGTACATCTCCAAGCTCAAGAGCTGCGGCGTCAGCATGCTGGACAGTGCCACCGAAGTGGTGCCGGCCGCCCTGCACTATCTGGGCAAGCCGCCCTACAGCAAGAACCAGGGCGATTACCAGGCGGTGCCGGCCCTGCTGAAGGCGGTGCGCCCCTATGTCACGCTGTTCAGCTCCTCGGGCTACATCAATGACATGGCCAATGGCTCGATCTGCCTGGCACTGGGCTGGTCGGGCGACATCAATATCGCGCGCCAGCGCGCCATCGACGGCAAGACCGGCCAGAAGGTCGAGGCGCTGATTCCGAAAACGGGTGGCGTGCTGTTCTTCGACACCATGGTCATCCCGGCCGATGCGCCGCACCCGAGCAATGCGCACAAATTCATCAACTACATCCTGCGTCCCGAGGTCCATGCGGGCCTGACCAACAAGGTCTTCTACGCCAACCCGAACAAGGAGTCGCGCAAGTTCATCAAGCCCGAGGTGGCGAACAACCCGACCGTGTTCCCGTCCGAGGCCGACATGAAGAAGATGGGCGCCCCCGACGCCATCAACAACGACCTGCGCCGCACGATGACGCGCATCTACACCTCGTTCAAAACCGGTCTCTGACCATCACACAGGGAGGATGGCCGATGAGCTCAGCGGTGGACGGTGGCGCCTATTTGCGCATCCAGGACGTGGTGAAGGACTTTGGCGGCGGTGCCGTGGCCGTCAACCATGTGTCGATCGACATCCAGAAGGGGGAGATCTTCGCGCTGCTCGGCTCGTCCGGCTGCGGCAAGACGACCCTGCTGCGCATGCTGGCCGGCTTCGAGACGCCCAGCTCGGGCCAGATCGTGCTCAACGGGCAAGACCTGGCCGGCCTGCCGCCGTATCTGCGGCCCATCAATATGATGTTCCAGAGCTATGCGCTGTTCCCGCACCTGACGGTGTGGGACAACATCGCCTTCGGCCTGCGGCGCGACGGCTGCCCCAAGGACGAGATCGCCGCCCGTGTGGAGGCGATGCTGAAGCTGGTGCAGCTGGGCAAGTTCGCCAAGCGCAAGCCGCACCAGCTCTCCGGCGGCCAGCAGCAGCGGGTGGCGCTGGCGCGCAGCCTGGCGAAGAAGCCGCAGCTCCTGCTGCTCGATGAGCCGCTGGGCGCGCTGGACAAGAAGCTGCGCGAGGAGACGCAGATCGAGCTCGTGAACATCATCGAAGACGTGGGCGTGACCTGCGTGATGGTCACCCACGACCAGGAAGAGGCGATGACAATGGCCACCCGCATCGCCGTGATGAGCGAGGGCAAGATCTTGCAGGTCGGCGCACCGAGCGACATCTACGAGACCCCGGCCACCCGCTTCGTCGCCGATTTCATCGGCAATGTCAACATGATGGAAGGCACCCTGGCCGTCGATGAACCCGACCATGTGGTCATAGCCTGCGCCGATTGCAAGCACTACGTCGGCCATGGCATCACCGGCACGGCAGGCATGGCACTCAGCGTGGCGCTGCGACCGGAGAAAATACGCCTGACCTGCGACAAGCCCGAGGGCGAGTTCAACCAGGTGCTGGCCAAGGTACGCGACCTGGCCTATTTCGGCGCCTACACCATCTACCACCTGCTGCTGCCCAGCGGCCAGGTGATCAAGGTCAGCGAGAGCAATCTGGAGCGCCACCGCGCCGACCCATTGACCTGGGACGATGCCGTCTGGGCCTCCTGGTCGCCCAGCTCGCAAGTGGTGCTGACCCAATGAGCGCGGCCGGACTTCTGCAGGGGCTGACACGGCGCCTGCCCCGCGGGCTGTCGCAAATCGGCGGCCGCACCGCCGTGATCGGCGTGCCCTATCTGTGGCTGCTGCTGTTCTTCATGCTGCCCTTCCTGATCGTGCTGAAGATCAGCATCTCCGAGATGGAGACGGTGCGCTTCAAGGACCTGGTGGTCTATGCCGACGGCATGTTGCGGCTGTCGATCAAGCTCAGCAACTATGTCTTCATCACCGAGGACGATCTCTACTTCAAGTCCTATCTGATCAGCATCAAGTACGCCGCGGCCACCACCTTCTGGTGTCTGTTCATCGGCTACCCCTTTGCCTACTTCATGGCCCGCGCCAAGCTGACCCTGCAGCCGGCGCTGCTGATGCTGGTGATGCTGCCGTTCTGGACCAGCTTCCTGCTGCGCGTCTATGCCTGGAAAGGCCTGCTCAGCGAGCATGGCTGGGTGGCCGAGGCCCTGATGGCCCTGCGTCTGGACGGCCTGCTGCTGCAAGCCGGCTTGATCGAGTCGCCGGGGCTTTTCATGAACACGCCCTTCTCCCTGGTCGTGGGCATGGTCTACACCTATCTGCCCTTCATGATCCTGCCGCTGTACGCCAACCTGGCCAAGATGGACATGCGCCTGCTGGAGGCCGCCGCCGATCTGGGCGCCACGCCCTGGGTGGGGTTCTGGAAGATTACCGTGCCGCTGTCCAAGGCCGGCATCATCGCGGGCTCGATGCTGGTCTTTATTCCCTGCGTCGGCGAGTTCGTCATCCCTGAGCTGCTGGGCGGGCCGCAGACGCTGATGATAGGCCGCGTGCTCTGGGACGAGTTCTTCAGCAACAACGACTGGCCGATGGCCTCCAGCGTGGCCGTGGTGATGGTGCTGCTGATCATCGTGCCCCTGGCGCTGTTCAACAAATACCAGGCTGAAGCGCAGGAGGTGAAGCGATGAATCTGCTCGCCAGATACTTCGGCCGCGGCTGGCTGGGCCTGGGCTATGTCTTCCTCTACCTGCCCATCCTGGCCCTGGTGATCTACTCGTTCAACGACTCGCCCATCCCCAGCAAATGGGGCGGCGTGACCTTGAAGTGGTATGCCGCCCTGGCCGAGGACCGCGAAATGCTGGCCGGCCTGGCGCTGTCGCTGAAGATCGCCTTCTTCACCGCCTGCGGTTCGGTCCTGCTCGGCACGCTGGCCGCCTTCTCCCTGGTCAAGTACCGCCGTTTCAAGGGCCGCACCCTGTTCTCGGGCATGGTCAGCGCGCCGCTGGTGATGCCCGAGGTCATCATCGGCCTGTCCCTGCTGCTGATGCTGGTGTCCCTGCAGCGCTGGCTGGGCTTTCCGGAGCGCGGCAGCCTGACCATCTGGCTGGGCCATCTGCTGCTGGGCCTGGCCTATGCCACCGTGGTGGTGCAGGCCCGTCTGCAGGACTTGAACCCGCAGCTGGAAGAAGCCGCCATGGATCTGGGTGCCCGGCCGCTGCAGGTCTTCCTGCTGGTCACCCTGCCGATGATTGCCCAGTCGCTGTTGTCGGCCTGGTTGCTGACCTTCACCCTGTCGCTGGACGATGTGGTGCTGTCGGCCTTTCTGTCCGGCCCCGGCGCCACCACCATGCCCTTGGTGATCTTCTCCCGTGCCCGCCTGGGGCTGAGCCCCAGCATCAATGCCGTGGCCACCGTGATCATCGTGCTGGTGTCGGTCGGCGTGGTCGCCGCCAGCTACTGGATTGCCCGTAACGAACGCCAACGCTCCAAAGACCTCGCCGCCGCCCAGCGCGCCGTGCCCTGATTGCCAATCGACCCAATTTCAGAAACCCAAGAGGAGAGAACCCCATGCGAACGCTCAAGCTTGCCTGTCTGACCCTGGCCCTGGCCAGTGCCTATCCGATGGCCGCCTCCGCCCAATCGAACGATGAACTGCTGAAGGAGTTACGCGCGCTGCGCGCCCGCGTCGAGAGCCTGGAGCAGAAACTCCAGGCCGCCGAGGCGGCCAAGCCAGCCGAGGCCCAATGGGGCATGACCCAGCAGCAGGTGGCCGACTTCAACCGCATCGCCGTCAAGACCGAGGCCCTGGAAGACGCCCAGGAGGCCCTGGGCCTGAAGAACCTGAAGATCAGCGGCTTCGCCGACCCCACCTACATCTACAACCAGCGTCAGAACCGCGGTGGCTTCCAGTTCCTGAACCCGGTCGCGGTGGACGGCTACAACTACGACAACTCCTATTTCGGCGGCGCCACCCTGGACTTCCAGAAGGAGATGGAGGGCGGCACCAAGCTGCGCCTGACCCTGACACCCAACCGCGGCACCGGCTCGGTGATCGGTGAGAACTCGATCGTGCAGGAAGCCTCGGTGTCGATACCGCTGGGCGACCTGCAAACCCGCTTCATTGCCGGTCAGATCCCGGACTGGTCGGGCTACGAATTCCAGCAGCCGACGCTGAACAAGCTGATCACGCACAACCTGCTGTATGACTTCACCCTGCCCACGCTGTACACCGGCGCCGGCATGGAGCTGACCCGCGGCAAGTGGCTGAGCAAGGTGATGCTGGCCAACGTCAACACCAGCAAGCGCCAGGCCGGCGAGAAGGCGCCGGCCATCGTCTACCGGGTCGATTACTCCAAGGGCGAGTACGAGGGCTTCGGCTTCGCCGGCGTGCATGGCAAGGGCGCAAATCTGCGCGCCAGCGGCACCAATCCGATCACCGGCACCGACTACGACACCCGTGACACCAGCCTGAATCTGTTCGAGGTCGATGCCTACTTCATCCGCGGCGACTGGACGGTGCAGGGCCAGCTGAGCTACGGCACGCAAAAGGCCGCCGCCATCTCGGCCGACCCGGTCACCGGAGAACTGCGCAACTCGCGCTGGTACGGCTTCTCGGGCCTGGTGGCCTACAAGTTCGTGCCGCGTTGGGAGGCCACGGCCCGCTTCGACTACCTGCAGAACCGCAAGAATGGTGGCGGCCTGCTGGGCTACACCGCAGCAGACGACCGCAACGGCATCGGCCCCGATCAGGCCGGCGATGCCGAGCGCGGCACCAACCGCATGGCGGTCTCGGTGGGCCTGAGCTGGCTGTACAACCTGAACACGACCTTCAAGGC
This sequence comes from uncultured Roseateles sp., assembly GCF_963422335.1. Classification (NCBI taxonomy): domain Bacteria; kingdom Pseudomonadati; phylum Pseudomonadota; class Betaproteobacteria; order Burkholderiales; family Sphaerotilaceae; genus Roseateles; species uncultured Roseateles sp. Next base: position 4,078,397 of record NZ_OY729424.1, on the reverse strand, counting down.
CGAGTACCGCATGGACCGCGCCAGCCTGCCGGTGTTCATGGACATCCGCTCCGGCGAATACCGCAAGAGCAATAATGTTCTGGGCACGTCGGTGGTGGTCAGCTTCTAGTCCTTCATCCCCTGTAGCCCGCGCCCGGATGCAGCGCCATCCGGGTAGCGGTGCCACGCCACCCCCTTTTCAGGAGAGCAGTCCATGAGCATTGACTGGCACGAGCGCGCCCGCGCACTTCAAATCGACGGCCGCATGCTGATCGCCGGCAAACGCATTGCCAGCGCCAACGGCGAGACCTTCGCCTGCATCTCGCCTATCGACAGCCGCGTCATCGGCGAAGTCGCCCGCGGCCAGGCCGCCGATGTCGACAGCGCCGTGCTGAGCGCGCGTGCCGCCTTCGAAGACGGCCGCTGGGCCAGGCGACCGCCCGCCGCGCGCAAGAAGGTGCTCTTGAAGTTCGCCGACAAGATCCTCGCCGCCAAGGAGGAACTGGCCCTGCTGGAGACCCTGGACATGGGCAAGCCCATCCAGTACAGCCTGGCCGTCGATGTGCCGGCCGCGGCGCGCTGCATCGCCTGGTATGCCGAGGCAGTGGACAAGATCTATGACGAGATCGCCCCCACCGGCCCGAATGCGCTGGCCTTGATACAGCGCGAGGCCATGGGCGTGATAGGCGCCATCGTGCCCTGGAACTATCCGATGATCATGGCCGCCTGGAAGCTGGGGCCGGCACTCGCCGCCGGCAACTCGGTGGTGCTCAAACCCAGCGAGAAGTCGCCACTGACCGCGCTGCGCCTGGCCGAGCTGGCCCTGGAGGCCGGCCTGCCCGAGGGCGTGTTCAATGTCGTGCCCGGCTTCGGCCACGAGGCCGGCGAGGCGCTGGCCCTGCACGAGCAAGTCGATGCCGTGGGCTTCACCGGCTCCACCCGGGTGGGCCGCAAGATGCTGGAGTACGCGGGCCGCTCCAACCTGAAGCGTGTCTACAACGAACTGGGTGGCAAGTCGGCCTTCCTGGTGTTTCCCGACTTCGACGACATCAAGCGCGCCGCGCAGACGGTGGCCGGGGCGATGTTCTTCAACCAGGGCGAGAGCTGCAACGCGCCGTCGCGCGTGCTGGTCCACGAGAGCATTGCCGACGAGTTCGTCAGCCTGGTGGCCGCCGAGGCACCGAAGTACCAACCGGGCGATCCGCTCGATGGCCGCACGGTGATGGGTGCCCTGGTCGATGACGGCCAGCTGCGCACGGTGATGGGCTATATCGAGGCCGGCCAGGCCGAGGGGGCACGGGCCGTCACCGGCGGCAGGCAGGCGCGCAGCGACAGCGGCGGCTACTACGTCGAGCCGACAGTATTCGATGGCGTGGCCAACACCATGAAGATCGCCCGCGAGGAAATCTTCGGCCCGGTGCTGGGCGTGATCCGCTTCAAGGACGAGGCCGAGGCCGTGCGCCTGGCCAACGACAGCGCCTACGGCCTGCAGGCCAGCGTCTGGAGCAGCCATATTGACCGCGCTCACCGCGTGGCCCGGGCGCTGCGTGCCGGCACCGTGCACGTGAACCAGTACGATGAAGACGACATCACCGTGCCCTTCGGCGGCTTCAAGCAGAGCGGCAACGGGCGTGACAAGTCGTTGCATGCCTTCGACAAGTACACCGAGCTGAAGACGACCTGGCTGCGCATCAACAACTGAACCACCGTTCGGGCTGGCATCAAGGAGCTGTACCCATGAAAGACCTGCTAGACCATTTGACCCGTGCCGGCGTGCACACCTTGATCGCCCAGTTCACCGACATCTTCGGCGTGGCCAAGGGCAAGTTCGTGCCGCTGCGCCACATCAACGAGCTGCTGACCGATGGGGTGGGCTTCTCCGGCCCTTCCATCTGGGGCACCGGCCTGGCGCGGCACGGCACGCGGTCGGAGTACTACGCGCGAGGCAATGCCAGCACGGCTCAGGTGCTGCCCTGGCTGCCGGGCTATGCGCGCATCGTCTGCGATGGTTTCGTCAATGGCGAGCCGTTCGAGGCCTGCCCGCGCCAGGTGCTGAGGCGCGCCGAAGCCCGGCTGGCCGATCGCGGCTGGCATTGCCGCACCGGCGTCGAGCCCGAGTTCTTCCTTCTGCGCCCGGCCGAGGGCGGCGGCTGGCTGCCCTTCGACGAGATGGACCGGCTGGACAAGCCCTCGTATGACCTGAAGAGCCTGCCCCGCCAGGCCGAGCTGCTGCGCGCACTGCAAGACACGCTGGAGGCTTGCGGCCTGGACGTGCTGCAGCTCGATCACGAGGACGCGCACGGCCAGTACGAAGTCAACTTCGGCCACGACCTGGCCCTGCGCAGCGCCGACCACCTGATGCTGTTCAAGATGGCGGCCCACGCCATTGCCGAGCAGTACGGTGCCACCTTCTCGATGATGCCCAAGCCCTTTGCCAACCAGCCCGGTAACGGCATGCACTTCCACGTCTCGCTGTGGAGCGGCCAGGGCGACAACGCCAAATGCCTGTTCACCGACCGCGAGCATGGGCTGTCCAAACTGGCCCATCACTTCATTGCAGGCGTGCTGCTGCATGCGCCGGCCCTGTGCGCACTGGCCGCGCCCACGGTCAATTCGTACAAGCGGCTGGTGGTCGGCGAGTCGCTGTCGGGCACGACCTGGGCGCCGGCCCACATCGCCCACGGGCCGAACAACCGCACCTGCCTGGTCCGCACCTTGGCCGGACGCTTCGAGTGGCGCCTGCCCGACGCTTCGGCCAACCCCTATCTGGCCACCGCCGCGCTGATCGCCGCCGGACTCGACGGCATAGACCGCGAGCTGCCGCTGGGCCCTGGTTGCAACGAGGATCTGTTCGCGCTGAGCCTGGCGCAGATCCGCGAACGCGGCATCGCCCAGCTGCCGCAAAGCCTGGAGCAGGCCCTGCACGCGCTGGAGGCCGATGCCGTGATCACCGAGGCCCTGGGCACCGAGCTGACACAGGAGTTTCTGCGGCTCAAGCATGAGGAGTGGCTGGGCTATGCCCGGCATGTCAGCGACTGGGAGCTGCAGCGCTACGTGGCGCAGTTTTGATGCCGAGGAGCCGACAGGTGGGCCAGGTGCCCTGGCTGGCCTACGGCGCACTGGCGCTGAGCACCTCGCTGGTGGGCACCTATGTGGGCCTGTCCAAGCTGCTGGTGCTGGTGTTTCCGGTTTTTCTGCTGGCCTGGCTGCGCTTCGGCATGGCGGCCATTGCGATGCTGCCCTGGCTCAAACGGGGTGCGAACGAACCTCCCTTGAGTGCCCGCGACCGCAAGCTGCTGTTTGTCGAGTCCTTCATCGGCAACTTCCTGTTCTCGATCTGCATGCTGTACGGCATCAAGGCCAGTTCGGCGCTGTCCGCCGGGGTGATCATGGCCGGCATTCCGGCCGCGGTGGCCCTGCTGTCGTGGGGGCTGCTGGGCGAGCGCGTCGGTGGCCGCGTGCTGGGAGCCATCGCCTGCGCCGTGATCGGCATTGGCCTGGTGGCGGGCAGCCGCAGCGGTGGGGCCACGCAAAGCACTGCCTGGGGCCCGTTGCTGCTGATCGCCGCCGTGTTCTGCGAGGCCGTCTACGTGGTGGTCGGCAAGCAGCTGACGGGCCAGGTGTCGGCCAAGCGCATCAGCGCGCTGATCAATCTCTGGGGCTTCACGCTGGTCACGCCGCTGGGGCTTTGGCAGGCGCTGAGCTTTGATTTCACCGCGGTACCGGCCTTGAGCTGGGGCTTTCTGCTGTTCTACGCGCTGGCCGCCAGCATGATCACCGTCTGGCTGTGGATGACCGGCCTGGCCCGTGTGCCCGCCGCCCGCGCCGGCGTGTTCATGGTCTTTCTGCCCATCGCCACCGGCCTGGTGGGTCTGCTGTTCCTGGGCGAGACGATGAGCCTGCTGCAGGCCTGCGCCTACGGTCTGGCCCTGCTGGGTGTGGTGCTGGCCACCTGGCCCGAGTCGCCACAGCCGGCGCTATCCTCGGCTGTCTGAATCACGCTCAAGCGCATGCAACCCTCCCATCTTCGCGTTCACCAATTCACCGGACTGCTGCCCGGGCCGCGGCTGATCGTCACCGGCGCCGTCCACGGCAATGAGACCTGCGGCACCCGTGCCATCGAGCGCCTGCTGCAGGCGCTGGACGGCGGCGCCCTGCGCCTGCAGCGCGGTACCTTGACGGCCATCCCCATCGTCAACCCCCTGGCCTACCAGCGCGGCCAGCGCGAGGGCGAGCGCAATCTGAACCGCAATCTGCGCCCGGCCGTGATCGCGCAGGACTTCGAGGACCGCATAGGCCAGGTGCTGTGCCCCTGGCTGGCCGCTCACGATGTGCTGCTGGACCTGCACTCGTTCAATGCCGTCGGTCAGCCCTTTGTGATGCTGGGCCCGCGCAACAACAGCGGCCCGCTGGAGCCCTTCGTCCACGAAACGGCCGAGGCCGCGATGGCCGCGGCATTGGGTCCGACCCGCATCGTCGAGGGCTGGCTGAGCACCTACGCGCTGGGCCTGCAGCGCCGCGCCGCACTGCCCAATGACGGTTCAGACGGCTCACGCCGCCAGCGCCTGGACCAGGACCCGCACTACGGCGTCGGCACGACCGAATACATGCGTTCGCGCGGCGGCTACGGCCTGACTCTGGAGTGTGGCCAGCACAGCGACCCGAACGCCCTCGAGGTGGCCTGGCTGGCCATCACCCGCACCTTGGCCCTGCTGGGCATGGTCGATGCGGCCGAGGTGGATCTGCACCGGCCCACGCAGGCGCCGGAGCTGCTGCAGCTGTACGAGGTGGTGGACCGCGACCACGAAGGCGACCAGTTCGCCCAAGCCTGGGTCAGCTTCGACGCGATCGCGAAAGGCCAGCTGATAGGCAGGCGGCACGATGGCACAGCGGTGCTGGCACCCGACAGCGGCCGCATCGTGTTTCCCAACACCAAGGCCCAGCCGGGTCAGGAATGGTTTTATCTGGCGCAGGCCAGCAAGCGCCGCTTGTGACGATCAGGCCGTAGCGCTCTCGGCGAGCAAGCGACGCGTTTCCTGGCGTGCCGCCGTGGCCAGGGCCGCCACCTTGGCCGGTGGCTCCAGCTTCAGCTTGTGGTCCGACCACACCTGACGCCAGCGCCGCGCTCCGGCCGTGCCGTTCCACAGCCCCAGCGCATGGCGCATCGCCTGCGGCCAGATGTTCGGGTGGCCACCGGTCTGCGTGGCCACATGGCGCTCCAGATAGGCCAGCCACTGGATCTCGGCCTCTTCGCGAGAAGCCAAGGGATCGGCTGCACCGAAGAAGCGTGAATCCCAGCGGCTCATGGCCCAGGGCTCGTGGTAAGCGTGGCGGCCGACCATCACGCCGTCGACCTGGCCCAGGTGCAGGGCGATGTCTTCCTCGGTCTGGATGCCACCGTTGATGACGATGGTCAGGTCCGGGAACTCGCGCTTCAGCTGATAGACCAGCTCGTAGCGCAGCGGCGGAATCTCGCGGTTCTCCTTGGGACTCAGCCCCTGCAGCCAGGCGTTGCGCGCATGGACGATGAAGACCTCGCAACCGGCCTCGGCCACCGTACCGACGAAATCGCGCACGAACTCGTAGCTCTCGACCCGGTCGATGCCGATGCGGTTCTTCACCGTCACCGGAATATCGACCACGTCACGCATGGCCTTCACGCCATCGGCCACCAAGCTGGCCTCGTTCATCAGGCAGGCGCCAAAAGCCCCGCGCTGCACCCGCTCACTGGGGCAGCCGCAGTTCAGATTGACCTCGTCATAGCCCCAGTCCTGGGCCAGCTTGGCGCATTGCGCCAAATCGGCCGCCTCGCTGCCGCCCAGCTGCAAGGCCACCGGATGCTCCTCGGCATTGAAATCCAGATGCCGCGGCCTGTCGCCATGGATCAGCGCGCCGGTGGTCACCATCTCGGTGTACAGCCGGGTCTGCTGGGTCAACAAGCGGTGGAAGTAGCGGCAATGCCTGTCGGTCCAATCCATCATCGGCGCGACGGACAGGCGCCAAGGGTTGTGCGGGGGCGATGCTGAGACGGAATCGGTCACGGGCGGGGCAGAAAGCGAGCGGGAGGGCAGGATTATCCCCGCAACGGGTTTTCCGGCCCGGCCTGCTCTGCAAGCCCCTGGCATCTAGCGCATCAACAGCTGCCAGGCAATCACCGCCTGCGCGACGAAGCCGACCGTGAAGGCCAGCGTTCGGACCCAGGGCACGCCCAGCGTGTACGACAGCGCGTGGACCAGCCTCGCCCAGAAATAGACCGTGCTCGCCGTGGCGATGGCGGCGTTGCTGACGCCGAGGGCGTTGGCCAGCAGCACCAGGGTGGCGAAGACGACCAGGTTCTCCACCGCATTGGCATGAGCCTTCATCAGCCGCCGCGCCCAGGGCGACTGGGGCTTGGGGTTCTCCGGGTAGCCGACGGCGTCGGACAGGCCGCGCACCATCAGGCGGTCCAGAATGTAAGGCACCCACAGCAGGCCGGTCATTGCGGTCACCAAACCCAGATACAGCAGCTCTGTTTTCATCATTGTTGCCTCCGTTGTTCGTTGGTTGGCACGGAATCGCCAGCCAAGCATGCCAGCCCTCGCCAGCCCGTCAATCCTGTCGCACCCTGATCAGCCGAGCTCGCACCAGATGATCGGCGGCCGGGGTCGCGGGCTGCCTATCGGCTGCTCATCCGGATAGCCCAGCACAAGGGCGACCACCGGCTCGAAACCCTGTGGCAGACCAAGCTCCTGCGCCACGCCCGGGCTGTGCAACCAAGGCAGTGGCGCACCGACCCAGCAGGTGCCCAGCGACCGCGCGTGCGCGGCCAGCATCAGGTTCTGTGCAGCGCGGCAACAGTCGAATGGCGTCTCGGGATTGCCTTCGCGGGCGCAGAGCAGCACCAGCACCGGCGCATCCCAGAAGACCTTGAAATCCGGCCTCTCGGTCCAGGTCTGCGGCCGGTCGCTGGTTTGATGCTCACGGGCGTACTGGGTTGCCCGCAGGCCGTAGCCGGCCAGGCGCTGCACCCCTTCGATCACACACAGCGCCCAGGGCATGGCGCCGCTGACCGGTGGTGTCGGCGCCTGCACGGCGGCGAACAGCAATTCTTCGATCAACGCCCGGGCCACCTCGTCGGGCCGGTATCTGCGGATCGAGCGGCGGGTGTGGATGGCTTCGAGCAGGTCCATGGCGCTCCTGAATGCCGGTGCGCGCCGCGAGCGTGGCGCGTCGCTGGCCCCGGCCGGTATCATGCCCCGGCCGCCCCCAGAACACCATGCCGCGCCGCATCGATCCCTACAGCCTGAGCCTGTTCCTCTGCACCGTCCGTGAAGGCTCGATCGCGCGGGCGGCGGCGGCGCAGCACATCGCGCCCTCGGCGCTGAGCCGGCGGCTGGCCGAGCTGGAGCGTGCCATAGGCACGCCGCTGCTGGTGCGCACGACCAAGGGGGTCGAGCTGACCGAGGCGGGACATGTCGCCTTCCAGGGCGGCAACCGCATCGATGCCGGCTTGCAGGCGCTGGTGCAGGAGGTGCTGGCGGCCACCGGCGAGATCTGCGGCACGGTGCGCCTGTTCGCCAACGCCTCGGCCGTGGTCGGCTTTCTGCCGGAGCGGCTGCAGGCCTTCAGCAAGGCCTATCCGCTGGTGCAGGTCGAGCTGCAGGAGCGGCTCAGCGGCGAGGTCACGCGCGCCTGCCTGGACGGGCGCGCCGATGTGGGCGTCAGCGCCTCGGCCGATCTGCCGGCCGCGCTCGAATCCTGGCATTTCGCCGAAGACCCGCTGATGGTGGTGATGCCCGCAGGCCACCCGCTGGCACGCTTGCGCGCGGTCGGCTTTGCCCGCGTGCTGGAACATCCGCTGGTCTGCATACAGTCCGGCGGTGCGCTGGACCAGATGCTGCGCGACCGCGCCGCCGAGCAGCAGCTGCCGCTGGAGGTGCGGGTCTTCGTCAACAGCTTCGACGGCCTGTGCCGCATGGTCGAGGCGGGGCTGGGCATTGCCATCGTGCCGACCAGTGCGGCCTCGGCCTACGCCGGTACGCGCCGCTTCGTGCGCCGGGCACTGGACGAGCCCTGGGCCGGGCGGGAACTGAAGCTGTATGCGCAGCGCAAGAGCCCGAGGTTGCGGACGATCGGCGCCCTCATTGATGCACTGAAGGGTTGAACCCGACATCGCAGATTGCGATGTCCGCCCTGCCGCATAGGCACTTCCTCCTGCCAGCACGCCGCGCCTAAATTGGGCGCATGACTTCATCCGCCCCTTCCGACGAACGCATCGCCTTCGACCGCATTCTGTTCCTGAGCAGCCAGCCGGAGCTGGTCGAGAACCAACTGCAGGGGCGCGACCTGGCCCTGGTCGAAGCCGGCCCGCTGCGCGACGATGTGTCCACCGACGAGATCACGCCGATACCGGTGCTGGCCTATTACGACGAGCGGCTGGGAAGCTACCCCTACCTGGGCGTGAAGGCCGGCGAGCGCTGCCCGCTGGTGAAGGACAGCGTGCGCAACGGCGGCTTCCAGGTCACCGTGGCCGGCAAGCGCTATGGCAAGGGTTCGTCGCGCGAGCACAGCCCGGTGGCCGAGCGCCATGCCGGCATCCGCCTGGTGATTGCCGAAAGCTTCGAGCGCATCTACCGCCAGAACGCCGACAACGTGGGCCTGTTCACGTCCACCGACTTCAGCCTGATCGAGCGCATACAGCGCGGCGAGGCAATCGCCATCGCCGAGCTGGTGGCTTCGCGCGATGCGCTGGCCGCGGCCATCCTGCGCCACGGCGGCCTGCTGCGCTACGGCCAGGCGCGGATGCGCACGGTGTCGCTGCCGGCGGCGGTCGAACACGGCCACCCGCAGACGCTGTTCGAGAAGATCATCGCCCGCCACACGATACGCACCGACGACACGCCTGCGGAACTGCCACTCGGCCAGGGCGGCTTTGTGCGCGCCGACTGGCGCTTCATCCACGAGTACTACACCGGCATGTGCGGCCATATGCTGGACGGTGCCTTTGGCGAGTCGCTGCAGCTGAGCCAGCCCGAGACGGCGCTCGCCTTCGAAGACCATCTGTCCTATGCCCACCGCAGCCCGGTGCATATCAGGCAGGGGTTGATGCCCGAGGTACGGCATCTGTCCGCCGCGCACCGGCGCTTTGCCGCCAGGCATGGCCTGCGCGACCACGGCTATCTGCCCGGCAGCGGCGGCCATCAGGGCAACGGCGAGGGCTCGGAAGGCATCTCGCACGCGATGATGGCCGAGCTCTACGCCCTGCCCGGCCAGGTCGTCGTGGGCACCGATTCGCACACGCCGCACAGCGGCGCCCTGGGCTGCGTGGCCTTTGGCGTGGGCACCACCGATATGGCCAATGCCATGGTCACCGGCGTCGTGCGCTTCACGCAGCCGCCCTCGCTGAAGGTCGAACTGCAAGGCCCGCTGCCGGCCGGCGTGACGGCCAAGGACGTGGTGCTGCACCTGCTGGCCCAGCCGCGCATACGCGCCGGGGCGGGCGTGGGCAAGGTGTTCGAGTTCATCGGCTCGGCGATCGCCCAGCTGAGCACCGACGAACGCGCCACCCTGACCAATATGACGGCCGAGCTGGGGGGGTTTTGCGGCATCGTCGCGCCCGACGCAGAGACCGTCCGATTCTTGAAACAGCGCCGCGGCGTGGACTTCAGCTTGCAGCCCTGGATGGCCAGCGATCCCGGCGCCGACTATGCCGAGACCGTGCAGCTCGACTGTCGAGCGCTGAGCCCGATGGTGGCCCGGCCCGGCGACCCCGGCAACGGCCTGCCGCTGGCCGAGGTGTTGGAGCCCGTGCGCATCGACATCGCCTACGGCGGCTCCTGCACGGCCGGCAAACGCGAGGACTTCGACCACTACCACGCCGTGCTGTCCTGGGCCGCGGCGCGCGGCCTGCGCGTGGCCCCGCATGTGAAGCTGTACCTGCAATTCGGCACCGCGGCCGTGCGCGACTACTGCCAGCAGCGCGGCTACCTGGCCGCCTTCGAAGCGGTGGGGGCCGAGCTGCTGCAACCGGCCTGCGGCGCCTGTGCCAACTGCGGCCCGGGCTCATCCACCGAGAGCACGCAGGTGACGGTCAGCGCGATCAACCGCAACTTCCCCGGCCGCTCCGGCCCCGGGCAGGTCTGGCTGGCCAGCCCACCGACGGTGGCCGCCAGCGCCATCGCCGGCCACATCGTCTCGTTTGCCGATCTGCAGGCGGGCACGACGCACCCACACTGAACGGAGACAAAAGCAATGACACAACCCACCCAGCTGCTGCAGCGCCTGCTGCTCGCCGCCGCCCTCGCCCTGCCCCTCACCGCCCCGGCCCAGGACGCCAAGCCGCTGCGCCTGATCGTGCCGCTGACGGCCGGCTCGACGGTGGACGCGATGGCCCGGGCGATGAGCCACCAGTTCGGCAAGGCCACCGGCCACCCCGTCGTGATCGAGAACCTGGTCGGCGCCGGCGGCTTGACCGGCACCGCGCAGTTGGTGCGTGCGCCCAAGGACGGCCTGACCCTGGGCCTGGTCTCGTCCAACCACGTGATCAACCCCAGCATCTACAAATCGGTGCCCTTCGACGCGATTGCCGACATCACGCCCATCACCATCGTTGGCACGGTGCCGCTGGTGCTGGTCGTCCACCCCGCCGTGCCGGCGAAGAATCTGCAGGAGCTGATCGCGCTGGCCAAGGCCAAGCCCGGCACGCTGAACTTCGGCTCGGCCGGCAATGGCTCGACCCTGCACCTGGCCGGTGAACTGCTGAGCAGCCAGGCCGGCATAGACATCAAGCATGTGCCCTACCGCGGCACCGGCCCGCTGACCACCGACCTGATCGGTGGCCAGGTCGAAATGGGCTTCGTGTCCATCACCGCGGTGGCGCCGCACATCAAGGCGGGCAAGCTGCGTGCCATCGGCCTGTCCACCACCTCGCGCACGCCGGTCCTGCCCGAGGTGCCCACCCTGGCCGAGCAGGGCCTGAAGAACTACAGCTTCGATGCCTGGATCGCCCTCGTCGGACCGGCCGGCCTGCCCAAACCGCTGGTCGACCGGCTCTACGCCGAAACCAAGGCCACCTTGGCGACCAGGGAGGTGCAGGACGCGCTGACGGCCCAGGGCATACAGCTGATCGCCAGCACGCCGGAGCAGGCCCTGCCCTTCTTCAAGAGCGAGCTGAGCAAGCACGCCGAACTGGTGAAGCGATCCGGCGCGACGGCCGACTGATGCCAGGCAACGGCACGTTGGATCACCACATCAATCGGGCTTGACCTCGACGACGGCCTTGATCGCCAGCGGCACGCCCTTGCGCAGCGAAGCCACGCCGATGACCGAGCGGGCGTGCATGCCGGCCGGGCCGAACACGGCGGCCAGCAGGTCGGAGGCGCCATCGAGCACCCGGGCATGGTCTTCGAACTCGGGCGTGGTGTTCAGCGAGCCCTGCAGATCGACGAACTGGGCGACCCGGTCCAACGAGCCCAGTGACTTGCGGACCGCCGCGATCAGGTCCAGGCAGGCCGAGCGGGCCATCGCATAGCCTTCTTCCGCGGTGTACTCGCGCCCCAGCCGGCCCCTGGGCAGTTGCCCGTTGACGGGCAGCGGCGCCTTGCCGGACAGGAACAGCAGGTTGCCGCTGCGCACCGCCGTTGCATAGTTGCCCGCCGGAGCGCTGCCGGCCGGCAGCTCGAGGCCCAGGTCTTTGAGGCGTTGTTCTGCTGTCATCGTGGGGGCGGTGGGTGGGTTGAACGGAATACAGCAGCATTGTGTCAGTTCAATGAGCACGGCTGGCCGGGCCCTGCCAGGCGTCTCCAAGCCAGGCGACGCGCCGCTCTGTCACGCCGGCCCAGATGTTCGATCGAAAAGATATTCCAGTTCCTCGTCGCCATGCGAATCGGCATGGCCCGTCGCACGCCAGCCAAGGTGGCGGTAGAAGCCGTGGGAACGGCTCTCGGGATCGTTGGAGCAGCCGAGGAACAGCCGCCGATGGCCCCGCGCCCTGAGGTCCTGCATCACCCGTTCCAGCAGCAGCTTGCCAAGCCCTTGGCCTTCAGCGGCGGGCAGCAGTGCGAGCACCACCACCTCCCCGGTGCCGATGTCGCCAAAACAGTAGCCCACGAGCACGTCGTCATCAAGGCAGACATGGCCCGGCAACTGGCCGGACTCGATCTGGGCCGCCCATGACACCACGGTGATACCCAGCTCGGCCAGACGCTCCGGCGAGATGGCATTTTGGCGGGTCTTGCCACGCATCAGCACGCACGCGGATGCGTCGCCGGGCAGGGCCTTGCGGAAGGTGAGTGTCGAGTTCATGCCGATACAGGTCTCCAGACCTGACCCGGGCGTCACATGGACGCGGGGGCAGCGAGTTGCCCCCAGACCGGTCGCACTTCGATCGTCGCGGCGGCCGCCATGGGATGCCTGGCGGCCAGTTCAATCGCCGCGTCAAGACTTGGGCATTCGAGCAACTCGTAGGCACACATCTGCTCTGTCGATCTCGAAAACGGGCCGCCCGACTGTTCCAGCTTGCCGTGGCGCACACGCAGCGTCACCCCCTCGCTGGCCGGACGCAGCGGATTGCCGTGCACCCGCATGCCTGCGGCCTCAGCCTGCTTGATCCAGGCCATGATCCCGGACACGAGCCCGTCGTCAGGGATGAAGTTGTCGTCATGGGCGATGATCAAAAGGAATTGCACGATGATGCTCCGGTGGGTTGCAGCGGGTCGATTCCCTGCCATCTCATCGACGAATGACGGTGGCCGGATTCGACAAGGCCGCTAGGTTTTCTGCGCCAGCAGCACCCACAGAAAGGGCTCGCCGAACAGCCCGCTACCGGCTGGCTGCTGCTTCATCTGGAGGAGTTCGTGAATCCTGAGCGGGCCGCTCCAGATCTCGCGCAGCCGCTCCTGCGTGTAGCCCAGCCCGCCACCGAGGGTCTTGCGCTCGTAGACCTCGCTGTCGGACAGCCCGCTACCGCCCTCGGGCCGGAAGCAGACCATGCCGAACCAGCCCCCCGGCCTCAACCATGCGCAGACCCGCCGGACATAGCCCTCTCTCCGGTGTGGCGGCATGTGATGGAAGCAGCCCGAGTCGTAGATCAGATCGTAGGCCTGGGGCTCGACGTCCAGCTCAAAAACAGAGGCCTGTGTCAAACGGATGGGGGCTCCGCCTTCTTCGGCCCGCTGCCCGGCCCATTCGATCGCTGCCTGCGAGTAGTCGACCCCCTCGACCGCGAAGCCGGACTTGGCCAGAAAGATGGCGTTCCGGCCATTGCCACACCCGAGGTCCAGCGCTGCGCCGCGCGGGACAAGGCCGTCGTTGACCCACTTCGACAGGCACTCATCCGGGGATGCACCGAAGAACGGAACAGGTTTGGCCCGGTCTGCGTAGAAGGCATCCCACCAGCCCCCCTGCCGATCGGCCAACAGCGCATCGAGTGCCGCGAGCTCAGATGCCGGCTCACCGTACGAGGGCGTGACGGGTTCAGCTTGCGCCACGATCAGGCCTCTGGCTTCTCAGGCCAACGGCTGAACGGATGGCTCGCGAGGCTGGAGTTGCAGTACTTCGGGTCATCTGTGACTTCGCGCCCCAGCCACCCGGGTTTCGCAAAGACCTGATCTTCAGATTGCAGTTCGATTTCAGCCACCACAAGGCCGGCGTTATCCCCAAGAAACTCATCGACTTCCCAGGTAGAACCGCTGTGGACAATGACCCGGCGGATCTTCTCGACGAGCGGCCCTTCGCAAAGCTTCAGCAATGGCTCGGCATCCGCGACCGGAATCTCGTACTCAAATTCGGCACGCGTGGCGCCCTGGGTCAAGCCCTTGACGGTCAGGAAGGCCCGCCCTGCGGCCAGCCGGATTCTCACCGTCCGGGCCTTGTCACGGCTCAAATAGCCCTGGCTGAAGCGCACACCTTCGGCCTGCCGCCATTCGACGCCACAAACAAGAAACTTTCGCTCTATCTCGATGGCCATTGGGCCCTCCAATCTTGCAGCTGGCTGGTCATCGCTGGCGGCAGTGCCGCCAGCTTGCACAACGCCTGACAAAGTTCATCTCTTGCGGCGAGAACCGCAACGGCTGGAGGACATGCCTTCAGAGATAGGCAGGATATGGCAACCCTGTCACTTGCTCGACGACCTTGCCAAGAAGCCAGTAGCCGATATTGAAGTAGGCAAACTTGCAGCCAGGCTCGAAAGCGAGCTCGGCGTTCTGGCGCAGAACGGTGGCTAGTTCATTGACGCGATGGTTAACGTTTGAGATGAAAGGCCGCGACCGGCGTGCCGGGTGACGTCGTCTCGATTGAAGGGTTAGTCCTCATTCTTCGGTCTTGTACGAAAGCCGCGGGCTATGCGCCGCGTGATGGGAATTGCCACGAAGAGTATCAAGCCCAAGCGGGGGTGAGCCAGCGCTGCCGCCGAGCCGACCAAAAAAAAGAAGGCCATCCCGTAGCTGTGTTTCGCATCCTTGCGAATCTGTGCCGAGATCTTGTGATCTTGAGTCTGGTTCGAAACCTTTGTTCGCAAGCGACCAAACGTAAGCGACACGGCCAACATGACCAAGCCGTAGAGAACAACTGGCAGCGGTGATGACCAGTGCTCCTCTCCTGAGAATGCTGTGGCAAATGGGATGAGTGATGAGCAAAACAAGAACAGCCCATTGGCATACAAAACACCACGATCTATCTCTGTGACATGGGAGAAGGTTTCATGGTGGTCTGCCCACAGTACAAAGACGTTGTAGTAGGACAAAGCATAGGCCAGCCATACTGGCCAGAGTTGACTCAAGGCGGCCAGCGTGGGCTCTTTGGGCACCTTAAGTTCGAGCACCATGATCGTCAGGATGATCGCGATGACTCCGTCTGAAAATGCTTCGAAGCGACCTTTGTGCATTGTCAATGATATCTAACGTTTTACATGAGCGGCAAACGACTGCGACACCGGCCTGGGCAAAATGCCCAAACCATGACCACCGTTGCTTGTCCACTCGATGAAAGGGCTTGGCGTCGGCATTCTAGATTGTTGGCCACATCCCACAATGCCAAACTCAACCACCGGCGACCTCTGGACTAAGAATGAATGGCATGAGCGCCCTAACGTTTGAGTTCACCCGCGGACGAAAGCGGGCGAAGCCCGCTGTAGGCCGTCTGGTGCAACGATGGGTTAGGCCGCGGTAGAGACGAGAGCACTACAAGCCCTCCAGCAAGTACCGACGTGCTTGCTCGCGCAGGTCCTGAAGCAACCAAGACTCGACGTTAGGCACAGCAAGGAGCTCTTGAAGCGGGATGTACGCGAGCTCCTCGACTGAGCTGACCTGGCCCGCGACCAGCGCTTCGGCAACGGCCTTAGGCATACGAAGCGTGCGTACAAACATTGCCGAAGGTGATTCATCGGATAGCGACATGCGGCCTAACGTTGAAGCTGAGCTGCGAGCGGCGGCTCGCCGACGCGAGTCGGCTCGAGCGACTGGTTAGGGCTCGGGCTCTTGACCGCGACACGGCCGACCGACGGCAGCAAATGAAACCAAAAGCTTAGGCAGACAGCCCGACCTGGCCAACGGGAGGAACCCGCCTTGCGCGAGGAACGCCCTGCATTTGGATTTGGCCTTGCTCGGGCTTGCCGGCGTGACAGCGCCACGACTTGGGCACGGCCTCGCGAAGACCACTCAACAAACTGACTGCCAGGCGCAGCACTGCGGCGCGAAGCGCCAGCAACCAACTGGCAAGGAATGGTTCTCGAAGGCACGGCCTCCCGCGGCTGTTCGCACGATGCCTCCGGCATGGTGCGCCAAACCGAGCCGCGCCTTGGCGGGGCGGACCAAAAGCACTGCGGTTCACCCTCAGCGCACAAAGACCGATGAAGTGGCATTGCCTTCCTGAGCCCTAACGTTTGAGCTAACCGGCCCGCGACGGTAGGACGCCGGAGGGCCAGAACGAAATGAGGCCCGTAGGCGGCATGCCGTTGCGGGTCCGGTTGAGCGACTGGTTAGGCACCTGGTGCCTCACTTTGGCGCTCCCTGCAAATACGCCAAGATTGCAATGACGGCGGAGACGCCCGCGACTGCTGCAGCAACCCAGGCTGCAATGGCCGACGACTTCGCAGCACTAGCAATAGCCTTGTTTCGTCGCATTTCCAGCAAGTGCATTGCGACCCACTTCCGCTGCGATGCATCTGTCTCCGTCACAAAGTCAAAGAGCTCACGATCGGTGAGCTTTTCGAGCAGTTCGTAGTCCGTTCCATTCATGGCGGGGCCTAACGTTGACGTTGTGCGGCTAACCGAGGCTTGCCGAGGTTTGTCCGCTCGAAAGACAGGTTAGGTGTCTGCGGAAAACGTTCATTGGAAAGGACCAACTACTAGCGCGGCTCTGGCAAATGAAGGATCACCAGGACGATACAGCGCCATAAGCATATATTTGTTGATTTCCGGCAAGAACTGACCCTCTACCGTCACTGATTTCCGTTCAAACCTGACCCACGTATGAACCCTAGCCTGCCGCAAATTGCGGCAGGAGTATTGGAGTGATTGACGTGGCGACACTAAGTGTCATCAGGCGATGGGCCCTGCGTGAGCAGTTGTCCATCCGCGAGATTGCCAAACGAACAGGCCTGTCTCGCAACACCATCAGGAAGTACCTGCGCAGCGACGACAAGGAACCGTCGTACGCCAAGCGCGAGAGCGTGAGCCGGCTCGATCCGTTCGCGGACAAGCTGGCCCAGTGGCTCAAGACCGAAGCCGGCAAGAACCGCAAGCAGCGGCGCACCTTGAAGCAGATGCACGCCGAGCTCATGGAACTCGGCTTCGACGGCTCCTACAACCGCGTGGCCGCGTTCGCGCGGGAGTGGGCGCTCAAGCGCCAGGAAGAGCAGAAGACCACCGGGCGCGGAACCTTCGTGCCCCTGGTCTTCGAGCCCGGCGAGGCCTTCCAGTTCGACTGGAGCGAGGACTGGGCCGTGCTGGGTGGCGAGCGCACCAAGCTGCAGGTGGCGCACTTCAAGCTCAGCCACAGCCGGGCCTTCTACATCCGGGCCTACCTGCTGCAGACCCACGAGATGCTGTTCGACGCCCACAACCACGCCTTCCGCGTGTTCGGCGGCGTGCCCAAGCGAGGCATCTACGACAACATGAAGACCGCCGTGGACAAGGTCCTGACCGGCAAGGCGCGCGACGTCAACGCGCGCTTCGCCGCGATGGTCAGCCACTACCTCTTCGAAGTCGAGTTCTGCAACCCGGCCTCGGGCTGGGAGAAGGGCCAGATCGAGAAGAACGTGCGCGACGCGCGGCATCGGCTCTGGCAGCCCGTGCCGGCCTTCCCCTCGCTGGACGCCCTCAACGTCTGGCTGGAGGAGCGGTGCAAGGCGCTGTGGACCGAGATCTCGCACGGCAAGCTGCCCGGCACCGTGCACGACGCCTGGCAGGACGAGCGGCGGCTGCTGATGCAGCTGCCCCGACCGTTCGACGGCTTCGTCGAGCACACCAAGCGCGTCTCGCCGACCTGCCTGATCACCTTCGAGCGCACGCGCTACAGCGTGCCGGCCTCGTACGCGAACCGGCCGGTGAGCCTGCGCGTGTACGCCGACCGGCTCGTCGTCGCGGCCGAGGGCAAGCTCATCTGCGAGCACCAGCGGGTGATTGAGCGGCGCCACGACACCCTGGGCCAGACCATCTTCGATTGGCGCCACTACCTGGCGGTGCTGCAGCGCAAGCCAGGCGCACTCAGGAACGGCGCGCCGTTCGCCGAGCTGCCGGTGGCGTTCAAGCGGCTGCAGGCCGAGCTGCTGAAGAAGCCGGGCGGAGACCGCGAGATGGTGGACATCCTGGCCCTGGTCCTGCACCACGACGAGCAGTCGGTGCTGGCGGCCGTCGAGCTGGCCCTGGAGGTTGGCGTGCCGACCAAGATGTACGTGCTCAACGTGCTGCACCGGCTGCTGGATGGGAAGGCCGAGCCGCCGCCGGTGGATGCGCCGCACGCGCTGCGCCTGGTCAATGAACCTCAGGCCAATGTGAATCGCTACGACGAACTACGAGAAGAGAGGAAGGTCCGCCATGCGTGACTCAGCAACCAATGGGCTCATGACCGCGCTGCGGGAGCTGAAGATGTTCGGCATGGCCCAAGCCGTGGGTGAGCTGGCCGAGCAAGGTGCGCCGGCCTTCGAGGCGGCGCAGCCCTTCCTGGCGCAGTTGCTCAAGGCCGAGTCCGCCGAGCGCGAGGTGCGCGCCGTCGCGTACCAGCTCAAGCAGGCCCGCTTCCCGGTCTACCGGGACCTGACCGGCTTCGACTTCGCGCACAGCGAGGTCAACGAGGCGCTGGTGAAGCAGTTGCACCGTGGCGAGTTCATGGACCGGGCCGAGAACGTTGTGCTGGTCGGTGGACCTGGTACCGGCAAGACGCACCTGGCCACGGCCATCGGCGTGCAGGCGCTGGAGCACCACCGGCGACGGGTGCGCTTCTTCTCCACGGTCGAGCTGGTCAACCTGCTGGAGCAGGAGAAGCTGTGCAACAAGACCGGCCAGATGGCTCACCGGCTCGCTCACATGGACCTGGTGATCCTGGACGAGCTGGGCTACCTGCCGTTCAGCTCGTCGGGCGGGGCGCTGCTGTTCCACCTGCTGAGCAAGCTCTACGAGCGCACCAGCGTCGTCATCACGACGAACCTGAGCTTCAGCGAATGGGCCACCGTCTTCGGCGATGCCAAGATGACGACGGCGCTGCTGGACCGGCTCACGCACCACTGCCATATCCTTGAGACCGGCAACGAGAGCTACCGCTTCAAGAACAGTTCCGCACAACCCACCAAGAAGGAGTCCAAGACCAAGAAGTTACCCACAGCCTAAGCCCTCAGAGGCACTAACAAGGGTGGGTCAAGATTGGATGGAAACGGTGGGTCAGGATTGCGCGGGAATCAACACATTGCGCTCACTTGGGGAGAATTGGCGCATTGCGCTGCTAATCTGGGAAATGGTTGGAGTTGCCTGAGTCTTTTGCTCGATCTTAGTTCGCGCTGGCGGTCGGTCCAATCCCCCGCAAACCCGTAGGAATGGGGGTGCGCATGAGCTAGAGGTGGGCACAAGCAATCCATCCGAATCAACCGACTTCCGTGCTGATGCCGGCCATGGTCTGACGGCGGCTTGCGGCGCGGCGTGCCAGGTGCAGGGCTCAGGTCTGAATCTCGATCTCTACTTCGGCCTCGATCTCGACCGCAATGTTGAATGGCAGCTCGGCCATGCCGACGGCGCTTCGGGCATGGGCACCGCGCTCGGAGCCGTAGAGTTGCAGGATCAGGTCGGAGAAGCCGTTGATCACCGCGGGTTGGCTGTGAAAACCTGGCGCGGAGTTGACCATGCCAAAGACGCGGTTCCAGGCGCGCACGCGGTCCAGATTGCCCAGGGCGCGCTGCAGGCTGCCCAGCATCGACAGCGCCGTCAGCCGGGCGGCCTGGTAGCCCTGCTCCACCGTCAAGTCACGACCCAGCTTGCCCAGCGGGCCGGCCACGGTGCCGTCGAGGTTCTGGGCGCTGTGGCCGGAGATGAAGGCGCGCGAGCCATTGATGCGCACGAACTCGAACGGCAGCACCACGCCGGGCGGGGGCTTGATCGGCGGCGGCAGTTGCAGGCCCAGGGCTTGCAGACGAGAGGTAATGCTGGGAGCGGTCTCATTCATGGCGGGGCGCTGGCAGATATTGCAAAGGCACTTATGTTAATCAGCCGATCCGCGCCGCTGTCCAACCGCGACCCTGCATGGCCAGATGGGAGGCCGCCAAGGCCACCAGCCCGGCCAGCAGCCAGACCGAGATCGACGCCCCATTGGCCGCGCCGTTGATGCCCACCGCATCCATCCAGGCCACCTGCCTGACCTGGGTCGAGACATACAGGCCGAACAGGAACAGCGCCAGAAAGCAGCGACCCGTGCGGGTGAACTGGCCCAGCGCGCCGGCGATGGCGCTCAAGGCCGCCAGGCCCGCCAGCAGGGCCAGCGCGCCGGTGGGATTGAACACCACCAGCCAGCGCAGCAACACCGGCGCGGTGAACAGCAGGCCCAGCAGCAGGCCGGCCAGCCACAGACGCAGAGGGCGCCGCTCAAACCCACCGGGCACGGCCGCGCCCAGAGCCGAGGTGCCCGACTGGTGGTCACGCACGCTAAGGTCGCTGATCAGCACGCCCCACACGGCCACAGCCGCCGTCAGCAGGCCAGGCAAGGCCTCGCGGTCACAGAGCGCGCCGACCATCAGGGCGGTCGCCAACAGGGGCACAGCCACCGGGCTGGCCATCAGCGTGATCAGCGCATCGGCCAGCACCTGACCCGCCAGTCCCGGCACGCGGGCCGCAGGCATCAGCAGGCGGCCCAGCATGGAGGCCAGCGGGCGGCTCAGCTGCTGCAGCCAGTCCAGCGCCGCAAAGCGTCGGTGGGCCACGCCCGGTCTGACCTTGTCGGGCGAGAAGCGGTGGAACAGCAGCAGAGCCAGCAGCAGCGGCAACAGCGACAGCAGGGCCGAGCCGGCCCGCATGCCCACCATCTGTGCGGTCCAGAAATCGGCGGGCAGCTGTAGTGCCGGCAGCGCCGCGTTGAACTCGCTGGCGCCAATGCTGATGTTCGACTGACCGGTGAGCTGTTCGAGCCGGCTGGGCAACAGCGCCAGGCCCGAGGTGTCCAGCAAGGTCCAGCTGGGAATGCTGGCTTGACCCAGGCTCGCCGGCAAGGTGCCCAGCTGCGCCAGCCAGAGCATGAAGTACAGCAGGTCGCCGCGCTTGCCCATCAGCGGCGCCCAGGCGTCTGCCAGGGTGGCCATGCCGGCGCCGAACATCAGGCCGGGCAGCAGTTGCAGCCCATACATCTGCAGATAGATGCCGGGCTCGATGGCCCCCTCCCCGCGCACCGCGTGCAGCACGAACATGGTCAGCAGCAGGGCCAGCATCAACCCGCACAGATAGGCCAGGCCACCGGCCCAGCGCGCGATCAGGAGTAAGGCGTTCAACACCGGAGTGGCCGCCAGCACCGCCGCACTGCCTGCCCGCAGCTCCTCCTGGCTGCGGCCGCGCAGCAGGAAGAAACCGACCAGGCCCATCAGCAGCGAACCCAGCGTGGCGGTGCCCGCCGCCAGCGCCGTGCTGTCGTACACCACCCGCGCGTCACCCACCGTGATCATCGCCTCGCCGCTGGCCGGGTCCACCACCATCAACCACGACAGCAGCACCACCGCCAGCAGGACCACCAGGGTGCTCAGTCGCCGCAGGCGCAGGCGCAGTTCGTTGAGCATCAGCGCCCCGAAAGCCAGGCCGTTCATGCCGCGAGGCCCAGCGGGCGGTGTTGCTGCAGCGCATAGCGCTGTGACATCAGCGCTTCTTCCAGGCTGGGCTCGACCGCACGGGCGCCATCGCAGGGGCGGCGCTCATGAGACATGCGCACGCTGATCAGCCGCCCCTGGCGCTGCGCATGCAGCACCTGGACCTGGCCGCGCAGCGCCTCGTAGGCCCCGAGCTCCAGCTCGGCCGTCCAGACCTGACCCTGGGCCCGCTGCAAGATCACCTCCGGCGTCTCGAAGGCGATCAGCCTGCCCTGGCGCATGATGGCCAGGTGCTGAGCCATGTTCTCGATATCGGAC
Source organism: uncultured Roseateles sp. (assembly GCF_963422335.1). Classification (NCBI taxonomy): domain Bacteria; kingdom Pseudomonadati; phylum Pseudomonadota; class Betaproteobacteria; order Burkholderiales; family Sphaerotilaceae; genus Roseateles; species uncultured Roseateles sp. The sequence goes on along the minus strand of NZ_OY729424.1, from coordinate 4,056,853 downwards.
ACGATGTGGGTGGAGACGATGACCAGCTTCGAAAAACCGATCTCGCTCAACAGATGGCGAAAGCGCAGCCGCTCTTCCGGGTCCAGCCCGGCGGTGGGCTCATCGACGATCAACACATCCGGGTCGTTCAGCAGCGCTTGCGCGATGCCTAGGCGCTGGCGCATGCCGCCCGAGAAGCTGGACGCCAGGCGCTTGGCGTGCTCGTGCAGATTCACCAGCTCCAGCAGGCGCCGGATGCGCGCCGGGTCGCGCACGCCCTTCAGCGCAGCGAAGTACTGCAGGAACTCCAGCGCCGTCAGGTGCGGGTAGACGCCGAAGTCCTGCGGCAGATAGCCCAGGCGGCGGCGCATCAGTTCGGCCTTCTTCGCGATGTCCTGGCCATCGAGCAGGATCTGCCCGCTGCTGGGCCTGGCCAAGGTGGCAATCATCTGCATCAGCGTGGTCTTGCCGGCGCCGTTGTGGCCGATCAGGCCAAGCACGCCGGGCTTGAGTTGCAGTGACACACCGTCCACGGCCCGGAGCTTGGGGCCATAGGTCTTCACCACGTTTTGAATGCTGAGCATGGGGCTTTCCTTCGAGAAGCCCTCAGCGTATTCAAATGCCGAGTGCAAGGCAGCAGCAAATCGACAGGCTGCAGGCCCGCGCGCACAGGCCGCAACAGCCGACGACAAACGTCAAGTGTTTAGAACAACCCCGAAATACGCCCCTGCCCGTCCACATCGATGCGCTGCGCCGATGGCGCCTTGGGCAGGCCCGGCATGGTCATGATGTCGCCACAGACGGCGACGATGAACTCGGCCCCCGCCGCCAGCCTGACCTCGCGCACATTCAGCGTGTGGCCGCTGGGCGCCGCACGCAGCTTGGGGTCGGCGCTGAACGAATACTGGGTCTTGGCAATGCACACCGGCAGGTGGCCGTAGCCCAGCGCCTCCCATTCGCTGAGCTGGCTCAGCACCTTGGGGTCAGCCGTGATCTCGGCGGCACGGTAGATCTTGGTGGCCACGGTGCGTATCTTGTCGAGCAGCCCCAGCTCGTCGTCATACAGAAAGCCGGTCTGGGCCGCGCCGCTCTCGCAGGCTGCCACCACCGCATGGGCCAGGTCCTGCGCACCGGCGCCGCCATCCGACCAGTGCGTGGCCAGCACGCAGCGCACGCCCAGGGCGGCGCAGTGGGCCTCGATGAGCGCGATCTCCTCGGGCGCGTCGCTGCTGAAGCGGTTGATCGAGACGATACAGGGCAGGCCGTAGTGCGTTCGCACGTTCTCGACGTGGCGGTCCAGATTGCCCAGGCCCTTGCGCAGGGTCTCCAGCGTGGCGCTGGATGCCAGCTTGGGATCGGCGCCACCGTGGTACTGCAGCGCCCGCACGGTGGCCACCAGCACCGCGGCTGAAGGCCGCAGGCCGGCCTTGCGGCACTTGATGTCGATGAACTTCTCGGCCCCCAGGTCGGCGCCGAAGCCGGCCTCGGTGACCACATAGTCGGCCAGCTTCAGGGCCGCCTGCGTGGCCATCACCGAGTTGCAGCCGTGGGCAATATTGGCGAACGGCCCGCCATGGATGAAAGCCAGATTACCGCCCAGGGTCTGCACCAGGTTCGGGGCCAGCGCATCCTTCAAGAGCGCGGCCATGGCACCGTCAGCCTGCAACTGGCGGGCCGTCACCGGCTGCTTGTCGCCGGTGTAGCCGATCACGATGCTGCCCAGCCGCCGCTTCAGATCGGTCAGCGAGGTGGCCAGGCACAGGATGGCCATGACCTCGCTGGCCACGACGATGTCGAAGCCGTCCTGCCGCGGATAGCCATTGCCCGGGCCGCCCAGGCCCACGATGATGTCGCGCAGTGCGCGATCGTTCATGTCCACCACGCGCTTCCAGCTGATGCGACGCACGTCGATGCCCAGCGCATTGCCGTGGTGGATGTGGTTGTCGATCAACGCCGCGAGCAGGTTGTTGGCCAGCGCAATGGCGTGGAAGTCGCCGGTGAAGTGCAGATTGATGTCTTCCATCGGCACCACCTGGGCATGGCCGCCGCCGGCCGCCCCGCCCTTCATGCCGAAGCAGGGCCCCAGAGAGGGCTCGCGCAGACAGATGATGGTGTTCTTGCCTATCAGGTTCAGGCCGTCCCCCAGGCCCACCGTAGTGGTGGTCTTGCCCTCGCCGGGTGGGGTCGGTGTGATCGCCGTGACCAGCACCAGATGCCCGTCGGGCCTGGCCTTGAGGCTGGCGATGTGCTGCAGGCTCAGCTTGGCCTTGTAGTGGCCGTAGGGCGACAGCTCCTCCTCGGGAATACCGAGACGGCGGGCGGCCAGCGGAATCAATTTCTGGAGCGTGGCGGCTTGCGCGATCTCGATGTCGGACGGCTGTGAGCTGAGCATGGGCGGTCTCTCGCTGGCGGTGGGCGAAAAGCCGGCAGACCCGCAGTGCCCATCAAGGCCCGGCGGCTCCCGGCATCGCGCTCGGATCAAGCGCCCACATATTGTGCCTTGAGCGACCGGCGCTGCAAGACCTGGCCCTCGGCCAGCTACTTCAGCTCGCGCAGCGGATGGGTGTCTGGCGTCCAGGGGCTCTCGAAAAAGGCTGCCACCATTGCGGCGCTGACGTCCTCGACGCGGGCCGGGTTCCAGCGCGGCGCATGGTCCTTGTCCACGGCCAGCGCACGTATGCCTTCCACCGTCTCGCTGGCGGCACCGGGGCGCAGATGGAAGCAGCGGTGCACCAGATCCCGCTCCATGCGCAGGTCTTCGGCCAGGCTCAGCCTGCGGGCGCGCTTGAGCTGCTCCAGGGTCACGGCCATCATCAGCGGCGAACGCTTGTTCAAGAGGGCCAGCGTGTGTGCGCTCCACTCATCGCCGGCGGCCGCCAGCGAAGCCATGATCTCGGGCAGCGAGGGGGCGGCGAAGTGCTTGTCTATCGCCGTGCGATGGCTGGGCTGCTCGGCCGCCGGGGCCAGCTCGGCATGCGACATCACCGTGGCCACCACATGCTCGGCGCTCGGCTGGTCGCCCTTGAGCAGATCATCCAGCATCGCCGTCCAGGCGCTGGCGGGCACGAAGACATCGCCCAGGTCCAGCGCAATGGCGTCGCCAGCGCCGATGGCGGCACCCGCCAGCGCCAGCCATTCGCCGGTGCGCCCCGGGCACTGGCCCAGGAACCAGCCGCCACCGACATCGGGGAACAGGCCGATATTCGTCTCGGGCATGGCCAGCTTGCTGCGCTCGTTGAGCACGCGCAGCTTGGCGCCCTGGCTGATACCCATGCCGCCGCCCATCACCACACCGTCCATCAGGGCGATATAGGGTTTGGTGAGGTTGTGGATCAGGTGGTTGAGCGCGTACTCCTCGGTGAAGAAGTCTTCCAGGGCATCATCACCGGCGAGCGCTGCCTGGTGGAAGAAGCGGATGTCACCGCCGGCACAGAAGGCCGGTGGCTTGCCTTCGCGCCCTGCCCCCAGCACGACCACGGCCTGGATCTGCGGTGCCTGCGCCCAGTGCTTCAGCAACGCCGTCATGTCGCGGATCATCGCCAGCGACAGCGCATTCAGCGCGTTCGCCCGGTTCAGGGTGATCACCCCCAGACAGCCATTGACCGTGGCAAGCACCTGACCGTCAGAGCTCAGGGCGGGAATCAGCGAAGCCGTCATGGGCGAAGTCTCCAGCGAAAATCGAAAAGAATATCAGTGGGCGCGCCGGCGCAGGGCCAGCGCTTCGTTGGCCGCCAGGGCGCCCAGCACCATCAGCCCGCCCACCAGGGTGGCCTGGCTCAGTTGCTCGCCGCCCCAGGCCCAGGCCCAGAGCACGCCAAACAGCACCTCCAGCTGGCCCAGCAGCGAAATCTCGGGACCGGGCAGGGTGCGGGTCAGCCTGACCACGACCAGGCAAGGCAGGGCCAGCTGGAAGAAGCCCAGCAGAGCCAGCAGTGACAGATCATGCATCGAGGCCTGGAAGGGCCAGGCCAGCGGCAGCACGCTCAGGGCCGAGATCAGCGCGCCCAGCAGCACCGCGGGCAGCATGTCGATAGGCGACTCATCGCTGGCTTCGGGATCGCCCTTGCCGTGCGAAATATGCTGCAGCAGCGTCCAGTTGACGGCCGCCGACAAGGGCACCGCCAGCGCCACCAGCACGCCCAGCAGCGATTGCGCATCGCCGCCGCCGGCCTCGTGGCCGAACATCCAGCCTATGCCCAGCGTGGCCACCAGAATGGCGACCCAGGTGCGCAGCGGCAGATGGTGCTTGAGGAACACGCGCGAAAAGAGCGCGGTGATCAGGGGCCCCAGCGCCATCGTCACCAGCACATTGGCGACCTTGGTCAGGGTGATGGCCACCATGAAGGCGGTGAACATCACCGACCAGCACAGGCCCGAGATCCAGACCTGCCTGGGTGCCCGCAAGAGCTGGCCCCACAAGGCCGCGCCCCGCATGAAAGACAGCGCCATGATCAGCGCCAGCGCATTGAAGGCGCTGCGCCAGAAGGTGACCTCGAAGCTGCGCGCACCATCCAGATGGCGCGAGATGACACCCGCCGTGCTCCACAGAAGGGTGACCAGCACCATCAGAAACACAGCCTTGCGATGCGTCATGCTCAGGAATTGAGAGCGACCCCAGAGGGGTCGCGGGCAACTATCTAGCTAGAGCCCCCCTCTCGGAGGGAGGCTGGAGGGAGCGCAGTCCACTCGCGCAGCGAGCTTTGCGCTCTTTTAGGAGCGCGAAGCTCGCTTGCGTTCGTTCTCGGTCAGGTGGCGCTTGCGCAGACGCACGCTCTTGGGCGTGATCTCGACCAGCTCATCGTCCTCGATGAACTCGACGCCGTACTCCAGGGTCAGGTCGATCGGCGGCGTCACCTTGATCGCGTCTTCCTTGCCGCTGACGCGGAAGTTGGTCAGCTGCTTGGTGCGCGTGGCATTGACCACCAGGTCGTTGTCACGGTTGTGGATGCCGACGATCATGCCTTCATAGACCGGGTCATTGGGCTTGACGAACATGCGGCCGCGGTCGTCCAGCTTGCCCAGGGCGTAGGTGAAGATTTCACCGGCGTCCATCGAGATCAGCACGCCGTTCTTGCGGCTGGCGATGTCGCCCTTGTGGGCCTCATAGCCGTCGAAGATATTGCTGATCAGGCCCGAACCGCGGGTCAGGTTCAGGAACTCGTTGGTGAAGCCGATCAGGCCACGCGCCGGGATGCGGTACTCGAGGCGCACGCGGCCACGGCCGTCCGGCTCCATATTCACCAGCTCGCCCTTGCGTTCGCCCAGGGCCTGCATCACGCCGCCCTGGTGGATTTCCTCGACGTCGGCCGTCACCAGCTCGATAGGCTCGTGCTTCTCGCCATTGACGTCATGGAACACCACGCGCGGCTTGCTGACGGCCAGCTCGTAGCCCTCGCGGCGCATGTTTTCCAGCAGGATGGTCAGGTGCAATTCACCACGGCCCATCACTTCGAAGATGCCGTCTTCGCTGGTTTCCGACACGCGCAGCGCGACGTTGCTTTGCAGCTCCTTCTGCAGGCGGTCCCAGATCTGGCGGCTGGTGACGTACTTGCCTTCGCGGCCGGCCAGCGGGCTGGTGTTGACGCAGAAGTTCATCGTCAGGGTCGGTTCATCGACCTTGAGCATGGGCAGCGGTGCCGGGTCGGCGACGCTGGTCACGGTCACGCCGATACCGATGTCTTCGATGCCGTTGATCAGCACGATGTCGCCGGGGCCGGCTTCGGTGGCCTGAACGCGGTCCAGGCCCTGGAAGGTCAGCACATTGTTGACGCGGCCCTTGACGGCCTTGCCGTCCGGACCTTCCATCACCAGCACGTCCATTGCCGGCCTGATCGTGCCCTGGCTGATGCGGCCCACGCCGATGCGGCCGACGAAGGTCGAGTAGTCCAGCGCCGAGATCTGCAGTTGCAGCGGCGCGTCCGGGTCACCCTTCTGGGCCGGCACATGCTGGAGCACGGTGTTGAACAGGGCCGACATGTCGGGGCCCCACTGCTCACCCGGCTTGCCTTCGGTCAGCGAGGTCCAGCCGTTGATGCCGGAGGCATAGACGACGGGGAAGTCCAGCTGCTCGTCATTAGCGCCCAGCTTGTCGAACAGGTCGAAAGCGGCGTTGATCACGGCATCGGGCTTGGCACCCGGCTTGTCGACCTTGTTGACGACGACGATGGGCTTCAGACCCAGGGCCAGCGCCTTCTTGGTCACGAAGCGGGTTTGCGGCATCGGGCCTTCCTGGGCGTCGATCAGCAGCACCACACCGTCGACCATGGACAGCGCGCGTTCCACTTCACCGCCGAAGTCCGCGTGGCCCGGGGTGTCGACGATATTGATGTGCGTGCCTTCCCAGCTGACCGCGCAGTTCTTGGCCAGGATGGTGATGCCGCGTTCGCGTTCGATCGCGTTGCTGTCCATCACCGTGTCGACGACCTTCTCGTGCTCGGCGAAGGTGCCGCTTTGGCGCAGCAGTTGGTCAACCATGGTCGTTTTGCCATGGTCAACGTGCGCGATGATCGCAATGTTGCGGATTTGCTTGCTACTCATAGACTACTTTCGGGATGTTGGAGGCCCTGCACCTCCAGGGGACTCAACAATCGGTCGGCGATCAACTCGCCAGCGGTGATATGCGCGCTGCCCAGGAAGGCGTGCGTTTGGGGACCATAGACGCGCACACGGGGTGCATCGTCGGCAGCGACGCGGCGACGCAGGCCGGTCAGAAAGCGACCGGCTTCGGCGTCGTCAAGGCTGATGCGCGGCCAGTCACTGAGCAGGCTGTCCGCCGGCTGCAACAGGGCTTCGCGCTGTGTTTCATTCATCTCGGTCAAGGCCTCTATCGTCACCGCGGAGGCAATCGTCAAGGGGCCGCTGGCGGTGCGCCGCAGGGCGCTCAGGTGGGCGCCGCAGCCCAGGCGCTCGCCGATGTCTTCGGCCAGGGTGCGGATATAAGTGCCCTTGCTGCAGACCACGGCTATTTCCAGCCGGTCATGCTGCCAGTCCAGGATGTCAATGCGATGAATCAATACCCGGCGGGCCGGGCGTTCGATCTCAATACCTTGGCGGGCGTATTCGTACAGCGCCCTGCCCTCGTGCTTCAGCGCCGAATACATCGGCGGCACCTGTTCGATCTCGCCCACAAAAGCCGCGCAGGCGGCCTCGACCTGCTCGCGCGTGAGGCTGACCTCGCGGGTCTGCACCACATCGCCCTCGCCATCGGCGGTGGTGGTGGTCTGGCCCAGCTTCAGCACGGCGGTATAGGCCTTGTCGGCGTCCAGGCTGACCTGGCTGAACTTGGTGGCCGCACCAAAGCACAGCGGCAGCAGGCCGGTGGCCAGGGGGTCTAGCGTGCCGGTGTGGCCGGCCTTCTCGGCGCGCAGCAGCCATTTCGCCTTCTGCAAAGCGTCGTTGCTCGACAGGCCCAGGGGCTTGTCGAGCAGCAGCACACCGTGCAGGGCACGGCGTATCTGCCTGGGGCGACGTTCGGACAGAACAGCGTTCATGGTGCTTGGAAACTCAATCCTTGGCTTGCGTGGCGTTGGCCTGCGCAATCAGCGCGCTCAGCTCGGCGGCGCGCTCGGTGGTGCGGTCGAAATGGAAGTGCAGCGTAGGCACCGTGTGGATCTGCAGGCGCTTGAACAGGCCGTTGCGCAGATAGCCGGCGGCCTCGTTCAGCGCGTCCTGCGTCTGCTGCGGGTCACCGACCAGCACCGAGAAGAACACCTTGGCATGGGCATAGTCGGGCGTGACCTCCACGGCGTGCACGGTGGCCATGCCGATGCGGGGATCCTTCAGCTCGCGAATCAGCTCGGCCAGATCGCGCTGGATCTGGTCGGCAATGCGGAAACCGCGGTTGGGTATAGCTCGTTTATGTCGCATGGGTATTCCTCTGCATGGGCTGCCGCCAAACACAAACCCCGCCAACTTTTCAGAAGGCGGGGTTTGCAGGGTGAGGGCAAATCCGCCTTACAGCGTTCGGGCCACTTCCTTCACCTCGAAGAACTCCAGTTGGTCGCCTTCGGCGATGTCGTTGTAGTTCTTCAGCTTGATACCGCACTCGAAACCGGCGGCCACTTCCTTGACGTCGTCCTTCAGGCGGCGCACCGAGTCCACTTCACCGGTGTAGATGACGATGTTCTCGCGCAGCAGGCGGAACTTGGCACCACGGCGCACCAGGCCCGAGGTGACCATGGAACCGGCCACAGTGCCGATCTTCGACGCCACGAACACGGTGCGGATCTCGGCCGTGCCGATGGCTTCCTCGCGCTGCTCGGGGGCCAGCATGCCGGTCATCGCCGCCTTCATCTCGTCCACAGCGTCATAAATGATGTTGTAGTAGCGGATGTCGACGCCATTGTGCTCGGCCAGCTTGCGCGCACCGGCGTCCGCTCGCGTGTTGAAGCCGATGATGACGGCCTTGGAGGCGATCGCCAAGTTGACGTCCGACTCGCTGATGCCACCGACCGCCGCATGGACGATCTGCACCTTGACCTCGTCGGTCGAGAGCTTGACCAGCGACTGGGCCAGCGCTTCCTGCGAGCCCTGCACGTCGGCCTTCAAGATCAACGGCAGCGTCTGCACCTCGCCGGCGCCCATGTTCTCGAACATGTTCTCCAGCTTGGCGGCCTGCTGGCGAGCCAGCTTGACGTCGCGGTACTTGCCTTGGCGGAAGGTGGCGATTTCGCGTGCTCGGCGTTCGTCGCCCAGCACCATGAATTCATCACCGGCTTGCGGCACTTCGGTCAGACCCTGGATTTCGACCGGGATGGACGGGCCGGCCGACTGGATCGCCTTGCCGTTCTCGTCCAGCATGGCGCGCACGCGGCCATAGCTCGAACCAGCCAGCACGACGTCGCCGCGCTTCAAGGTACCGGATTGCACCAGCACCGTCGCGACCGGGCCGCGGCCCTTGTCCAGCTTGGCTTCGATCACCAGGCCCTTGGCCATGGAGTCCTTGGCGGCCGTCAGTTCCAGCACCTCGGCCTGCAGCAGCACCTGCTCCAGCAGTTGGTCGATGCCGGCGCCGGTCTTGGCAGACACGGGCACGAAGGGCACGTCGCCACCGAATTCTTCCGGCACAACCTGCTCGGCCACCAGTTCGCTCTTGACGCGTTCCAGGTTGATGCCGGGCTTGTCCATCTTGTTCATGGCCACGACCAGGGGCACGCCCGCAGCCTTGGCATGGTGGATGGCTTCCTTGGTCTGCGGCATCACGCCGTCGTCCGCCGCCACCACCAGGATCACGATGTCGGTCGCCTTGGCGCCACGGGCACGCATGGCGGTAAACGCCGCGTGGCCCGGGGTGTCCAGGAAGGTGATCATGCCGCGCGGCGTGTCGACGTGATAAGCGCCGATGTGCTGCGTGATGCCGCCGGCTTCGCCCGCGGCCACACGGGCGGTGCGGATGTAGTCCAGCAGCGAGGTCTTGCCGTGGTCGACGTGACCCATGACGGTGACGACCGGTGCGCGGGGCAGCTCTTCGTGCGCCTGCTCGGCCTCGCCCTCTTCCAGGAAGGCTTCCGGATCGTCCAGTTTGGCGGCGAGTGCCTTGTGGCCCATTTCCTCCACCAAGATCATGGCGGTTTCCTGGTCCAGCTGCTGGTTGATGGTGACCATCTGGCCCAGCTTCATCAATTGCTTGATGACCTCGGAGGCCTTGACCGACATCTTGTGCGCCAGATCGGCCACCGAGATGGTTTCGGGCACATGGACCTCTTGCACCACCGGCTCGTTCGGCGCCACATAGCCCGAAGAATTGCCGTTGTCACGGTCATTGCCACGGCCGCCGCGGCCCTTGGGCGCACGCCAGCCCGGGCGTCCGGCAACGGTCGGTGCCCCACGGGTCTTGAGCGCACGCTTCTTGGCGGCTTCGTCGGCCCAGCTGGAAGACAGCTTCTCGGACTTGACGGCCTTGTCGCCAGGCTTGGCGGCGGTGGTCGTGGTCGTGCCAGGAGCGCCGGGCTTGGGCTTGTGGATCGTGCCCTTGATGCCTTCCTTGCCGGCCACAGCGGCGGGCGCCACGGCAGGCTTGGGTTCTTCCGGCTTCTTGGCCAGCATCACCTTCTTGGGCGCAGCCATCATCGCGCGAATCGCGGCGGCTTCGTCCTCGGCGGCCTTGCGGCGGCGGGCCAGATCGTTCTGCTTCTGCTGCTCTTCGGCCACGACCTCGACGGCCTTGACCACGCGCAGCGTCGGCTTGGGCGGCTCGACCGGGGCGGGGGTCGCCACCGGAGCAGGCGTGGCAGGTGCGGGCGCAGCAGCAGCCACCGGAGCCGGCGTACCGGCCGACTTGGCGGAAGCCTTGCTGCCAGCCTTGGTGCCGGTCTTGGCCACAGGGGCGGCGGCGGCCGCAGCGGCGGCGGCTTCAGCAGCGGCCTTGGCGGCAGCTTCAGCAGCGGCGGCCTGTGCAGCGGCTTCGGCAGCAGCCTTGGCTTCGGCCTCGACGCGGCGCGCCTCGGCGGCCTCGCGTTCGCGGGCCTCGGCCTCTTCGCGTTCGCGGCGGCGCTGGGCCAGTTCTTCTTCCTGGATGCGCAACTGCTCGGCCTGGGCATTGGCCTCGTCTTCGCGACGCTGCAGTTCGGCATCGTCCTGCTCGGGCGCTTCGGTTTCTTCAGTCACGCCGGTGACGTCGTCACGCTTGACGAAGGTGCGCTTCTTGCGCACTTCAACCTGGATGGTGCGGGCCTTGCCGCTCGCGTCCGCCTGCTTGATTTCGCTGGTGGACTTGCGGGTCAGCGTGATCTTCTTGCGCTCGCCGCCGGCAACGGTGCCGTGCGATGTGCGCAGGAAATCCAGCAGCCGCTCCTTGTCGGATTCGGTCAGGGCATCCGCTTCTGACGCCTTTTTGACGCCTGCGGAGTGCAGTTGCTCCAGCAGCGTGCTCGCAGGGCGGTTGAGCTCTGCGGCGAGCTGGGCGACGGTGGTCACTGCCATTGTGTAAAGTCCTTGCTTCGTGCGTTCGGTGCTGTGCGACAGGTTGCGGTGCGGCGGGTCCGGGCGGATCAGGCAGTGAACCAATGTTCACGGGCCTTCATGATCATGGTGCGGGCCGCAGCCTCTTCCATGCCGGACAATTCGACCAACTCGTCCACGGCCAAATCGGCCAGGTCGTCGCGAGTGTGGATGCCGCCGTCGGCCAGTTTGGAGATCAGTTCGTTGGTCACGCCCTCAAGATCACGCAGATCTTGCGACACTTCCTCGACCGCCTCTTCCTTGGCGATTTCCATCGTCAGCAGCGCATCCTTGGCACGGGTGCGAAGCTCGTTGACGGTATCCTCATCGAAGGCCTCGATCTCGAGCATTTCCTGCATCGGGACATAGGCCACTTCTTCCAGGCTGGTGAAGCCCTCGGCAATCAAAATCTCGGCCACTTCCACGTCCACGTCGAGTTTCTCGACGAAGAGCTTGCGGGTGGCGTCGCTCTCGACGGCCTGTTTGGCGGCCGATTCCTCGGCCGTCATGATATTGATGCGCCAGCCGGTCAGCTCCGACGCCAGACGCACGTTCTGACCACCGCGGCCGATGGCGATGGCGAGGTTCTCCTCGTCCACCACCACGTCCATCGCATGGCGCTCTTCGTCCACCACGATGGACTGCACATTGGCAGGGGCCAGTGCGCCGATGACGAACTGTGCGGGGTCTTCGGACCACAGCACGATGTCAACGCGCTCGCCGGCCAGCTCATTGGTCACGCCATTGACGCGCGAACCGCGCACACCGACGCAGGTGCCGATCGGGTCGACGCGCTTGTCATGGCTCAAGACGGCGATCTTGGCGCGGCTGCCCGCATCACGGGCGCAGCTCTTGATCTCCAGCAGGCCCTGCTCGATCTCGGGCACTTCCTGATGGAACAGCTCCATCATGAAGCCGGGGGCACTGCGCGACAGCATGATTTGCGGGCCGCGCTGCGTCGGGTCGATGCCAGCCATGAAGGCGCGGACACGGTCGCCGGTACGCAGATTCTCCTTGGGGATCATCTCGCTGCGCTTCAGGCGGCCTTCGATGCGGCCCGACTCGACGATGATGTCGCCCTTGTCCAGGCGCTTGACGGTGCCGACGAAGATCTTCTCGCCACGCGACAGGAAGTCGTTCAGCAGCTGCTCGCGCTCGGCGTCGCGGATCTTTTGCAGGATCACCTGCTTGGCCGCCTGCGCGCCGATACGGCCGATGGGCACGGACTCGACCGACTCTTCGATATGGTCTTCCACCTCGATGTCGGGAATCTGCTCCTGGGCTTCGAACAGCAGGATTTCGGCGTCGGCATTCTGCAGGCCGGCTTCGTTCGGGACGACATGCCAGCGGCGGAAGGTCTCGTACACGCCGGTGTCGCGGTCAACCGCCACGCGGATGTCCACCTCGCCGCCATACAGCTTCTTGGTCGCGGAGGCCAGTGCCGCTTCCACGGCACCGAACACCACATCACGCTCGACATTCTTCTCGCGCGAGATGGCATCCACCAGCATCAACAGTTCGCGATTCATTGATCCAGACCTCCGTCAACCTTGTTGTCCGCCACTTCGGCGTTGTTTGCTGCGCCCTTGGGGCCAGCCGCCGGCTTGGCCCGGCGCCCCTTGAAGTCGATCACCGGCACAAGCCGTGCATCACGTACTTCATCGAGGGAAAAATCCAATGCTTGGTCGGCCTTGCCGTCGTTGAACACGAGGCGCCAACCTTCACCCTCGGCCGACAACAGGCCGCGGTATTTCTTCTTGCCCTGAAACGCAAGCTTCAGATTCAATTCAATCTCGGACCCCGCGAAACGCAGGTAATCGGCGGCCTTCTTCAGCGGCCGATCCAGCCCCGGCGAGGACACTTCCAGCCGCTCGTAGGCGCAGCCCTCGACTTCGAGCACATACTGCAGCTGGCGGGTCACGCGCTCGCAGTCTTCGACGGTGATGTACAAGGCCTCACCATCGGCGCCCAGTGCGGGGGGCATGAGGTCAATATAGACACGCAGCAGGCCCCCTGGAGTGCGTTCGCAATCCACCATGTCGTAACCCAAACCGGTCACGGTAGTTTCAACAGCGGCTTGCCAATTCATGCGCCCGGCGGTTCCAGTCTCAATCAAGATGTTTTTAGCAAAAAAGTGCTTGTTTTTCACTCAGCCAAAAAAAATGGGCTGGATGAATCCGCCCAATTTCAGCTTCTCAGCGAAAGCGGAATTGTACCCTGCAAACACCGTGCCCGCAAGATCGCGCCATGAATATCACCCTGGGCGTGCGAGAATCCGCCGCTGATTTTTACAGTTCTAGGAGACGATATGGGATTCCTCGCAGGCAAGCGGCTATTGATCACCGGCGTGCTGAACAATCGCTCGATTGCCTATGGCATTGCCAAGGCCTGCCACCGCGAAGGCGCCGAGCTGGCGTTCAGCTACCAGGGTGAACGGTTCAAGGACCGCATCACCGAATACGCGGCCGAGTTCGGCTCCAAGCTGGTGTTCGATTGTGACGTGGGCAGCGACGAGCAGATTGCCGCGTTGTTCGAGGGTCTGGCCCAGAGCTGGCCAGAATTTGACGGCTTCGTCCATGCCATCGGCTTCGCGCCGCGCGAAGCCATCGCGGGCAACTTCCTGGACGGCCTGAGCCGCGAGGGTTTCCGCATCGCCCATGACATCTCCTCCTACAGCTTCCCGGCCATGGCCAAGGCGGCCGCGCCGCGCCTGCGCGCCGGCGCCTCGCTGCTGACCCTGTCCTACCTGGGCGCCGAGCGCTATGTGCCCAACTACAACACCATGGGCCTGGCCAAGGCCTCGCTGGAAGCCAGCGTGCGCTACCTGGCCCACGCCATGGGCACCCAGGGCGTGCGCGTGAACGGCATCTCGGCCGGCCCGATCAAGACCCTGGCCGCCTCGGGCATCAAGGACTTCGGCAAGCTGCTGAGCCAGTTCGCCGCCAGCGCGCCGATTCGCCGCAATGTCACGATCGAAGACGTGGGCAATGTGGCCGCCTTCCTGCTGTCCGATCTGGCCGGCGGCGTCAGCGCCGAGATCACCTATGTGGACGGCGGTTTCAGCAAGGTGGCCATGGTCGGTGACGACGCCTGATCTTTATCTCGCAGCAAGTAAAAAGGGGCTCGATTGAGCCCCTTTCCTTTTTGGCGCCGCGAAGACTCAGCTGTCGCGCACGCAGTCCACGTAGTAGCGCGAGGCCGCGCCCGGCACTGCCACCTCGACCAAGCCGTGCACATCGGTGTGGAAGCCCGGGAAGGCGTCATTGAACTCGCGCGTGAAGCGCAGGTAGTCGACGATCTTCTTGTTGAAACGCTCACCCGGGATCAAGAGCGGAATGCCGGGCGGGTAAGGCGTCAGCAAGGCGGTGGTGACGCGGCCCTCCAGCTTGTCTATCTCCACCCGCTCGGTCTTGCGGTGGGCGATATGGGCGTAAGCGTCGCTGGGCTTCATCGCCGGCTGCAGGTCGGACAGGTACACATCCGTGGTCAGCCGGGCGATATCACCCTTGGCATAAGCTTCGTGGATGCTCTGGCACAGGTCGCGCAGGCCCATGCGCTCGTAGCGCGGCTGGGCGGCACAGAACTCCGGCAGGATGCGCCACAGAGGTGCATTCTTGTCGTAGTCGTCCTTGAACTGCTGCAGCGCCGTCAGCAGCGTGTTCCAGCGGCCCTTGGTGATGCCTATGGTGAACAGGATGAAGAAGGAGTAGAGCCCTGTCTTCTCCACCACCACGCCATGCTCGGCCAGGAATTTGGTGACGATGGAAGCCGGGATGCCGGTGTCGGCGAACTTGCCGCTCATGTCCAGCCCGGGCGTGATGATGGTGGACTTGATCGGGTCCAGCATATTGAAGCCGGCCTCGATGGGGCCGAAGCCGTGCCACTTCTCGTTGGTCTTGAGCATCCAGTCGGCCGGCTTGCCTATACCCTCGGCCGCGATCTTGTCCGGACCCCAGACCTTGAACCACCAATCCTTCTTGCCGTAATCCTTCTCGACCTTGCGCATCGCGCGACGGAAGTCCATGGCCTCGGAGATGCTCTCCTCCACCAGGGCCGTGCCGCCGGGGGGCTCCATCATCGCCGCCGCAACATCGCAACTGGCAATGATCGAGTACTGCGGGCTGGTCGAGGTGTGCATCAGATACGCCTCGTTGAACAGATGCTTGTCCAGCTTGACGTCCTGCGAGTCCTGCACCAGCACCTGGGAAGCCTGGGAGAGACCGGCCAGCAGCTTGTGGGTGGACTGGGTGGCATAGACCATGGCCGTCTTCGGGCGCGGGCGGTTCTTGCCCATCGCGTGGAAGCTGCCATAGAAGTTGTGGAAGGCGGCGTGCGGCAGCCAGGCTTCGTCGAAATGCAGCGTATCGATCCAGCCGTCGAGCTTGGCCTTGATGGTCTCGGTGTTGTAGAGCACGCCGTCGTAGGTGCTCTGCGTCAGCGTCATGATGCGCGGCTTGATCTTCTTCGTGTCGATGCCCTTGAGCAGCGGGTTCTTGGCGATCTTCTTCTTGATCGTCTCCGGCGAGAACTCGCTCTCGGGAATCGGGCCGATGATGCCGTAGTGGTTGCGCGTGGGCGTCATGAACACCGGCACCGCGCCGGTCATGATGATGGCGTGCAGGATGCTCTTGTGGCAGTTGCGGTCCACCACCACCACATCGCCCGGGGCCACCGTGTGGTGCCAGACCATCTTGTTGCTGGTGCTGGTGCCGTTGGTGACGAAAAAGCAATGGTCGGCATTGAAGATGCGCGCGGCATTCTTCTCCGAGGCGGCCACAGGGCCGGTGTGGTCCAGCAACTGACCGAGTTCCTCGACCGCGTTGCAGACGTCGGCGCGAAGCATGTTCTCGCCGAAGAACTGGTGGAACATCTGGCCCACCGGGCTCTTCAGGAAGGCGACGCCGCCCGAGTGGCCGGGGCAGTGCCAGGAGTAGGAGCCGTCCTGGGCATAGTCCATCAGCGCCTTGAAGAACGGCGGCGCCAGGCCGTCCAGATAACTCTTGGCCTCGCGGATGATGTGGCGGGCCACGAACTCCGGCGTGTCCTCGAACATATGGATGAAGCCGTGCAGCTCACGCAGGATGTCGTTGGGCAGATGCTGGGAGGTGCGCGTCTCGCCGTAGATATAGATCGGGATGTCGGCGTTCTTGAAGCGGATCTCTTCGATGAACTTGCGCAGCGACAGCACCGCCGGATCAAGCTCCGGCCCGGGGGTGAACTCCTCGTCGTCGATAGACAGGATGAAGGCGCTGGCCCGGCTCTGCTGCTGCGCGAACTGGCTCAGATCGCCATAGCTGGTGGCGCCCAGCACCTCGAAGCCCTCCTTCTGGATGGCATCCGCCAGCGCACGTATGCCCAGACCCGAGGTGTTCTCGGAGCGATAGTCCTCGTCGATGATGACGATGGGGAAACGAAAGCGCAGCATGCGGGTGCCTCCGGTGGGCCAAGAAAATTGAAAGGGGCGAAGTGTAGGGCCAATGCAGGCGGCTGTGGCAAACGCAGGTCAAGCCATCAAAAGCTGTCGCAAAAGTGCACGCTCTGCAGCGCCTACACTTGGTAAAACATCATGGCACCGAAGGCGGTGCCGCCACATGACCGGGAGACGACATGGACATGACAGCTGACACCACCTGGTGGTGGATCGCCACCGGCGCCCTGATCGCCATCGAGCTCGGCACCGGCACCTTTTATCTGCTGATGCTGGCCCTGGGCACGGCCGCGGCGGCCATTGCGGCCCATCTGGGCCTGAGTTCAAGCGGCCAGATGCTCAGCGCGGCCTTGGTGGGTGGAGGGGCCGTCACCGCTTGGCATCTGCTGCGCGGCCGCCAGCCAGCCCCCCTGCCCGCCCAGGCCAATCGCGACGTGAACATGGACATCGGCGAACGGGTGCAGGTGGAGCAGTGGCTGCCCGACGGCACGGCCCGGGTCAAGTACCGTGGTGCCAGCTGGGCGGCCCGCTACCAGGGCAAGGACGCCCCCGTGCCCGGCGCCTATGTGATACGCGAAGTCGAAGGCAGCATGCTGCTGCTTGACCACCGAAGCGACGCCGCTCTGAACCAACCATAACAAGGGAGAAGTCTGATGGAAATCGTCGCACTGGTATTGCTCGTCATCGCCGCCATTTTTGTGGTGCGCACCATCAAGGTCGTGCCGCAGCAACACGCCTGGGTGGTCGAGCGGCTGGGCAGGTACCACGCCACCCTGACGCCCGGATTGAACTTCCTGGTGCCCTTCGTCGACCGCCTGGCCTATCAGCACTCGCTGAAGGAAATCCCGCTGGACGTGCCCAGCCAGGTCTGCATCACCAAGGACAACACCCAGCTGACGGTGGACGGCATTCTCTACTTCCAGGTCACCGACCCGATGCGCGCCAGCTACGGCTCCAGCAACTACATCATCGCCATCACCCAGCTGGCCCAGACCACACTGCGCAGCGTGATCGGCCGCATGGAACTGGACCGCACGTTTGAAGAGCGGGCCATCATCAACACCTCGGTGGTGGAGGCGCTGGACGAGGCGGCGCTGAACTGGGGCGTGAAGGTGCTGCGCTACGAAATCAAGGACCTGACGCCGCCGCCGGCCATCCTGCACTCGATGCAGGCCCAGATCACCGCCGAGCGCGAGAAGCGCGCGCTGATCGCCGCCTCCGAGGGCCGCCGCCAGGAGCAGATCAATATCGCCACCGGCGAACGCGAGGCCTCGATCGCCCGCTCCGAAGGCGAAAAGCAGGCCGAGATCAACAAGGCCCTCGGCGAGGCCGCCGCCATCACCGCAGTGGCCGACGCCACCGCCGATGCTATCCGCAAGATCGCCGCGGCTATCGAGCAACCCGGCGGCCAGCAGGCCGTGCAGCTGAAGGTGGCCGAGAAGGCGGTGGACGCCTACGCCCATCTGGCGCAGAAGAACAACACGATGATAGTGCCGGGCAATATGAGCGAGGTGGCGGGCTTGATCGGCACCGCGATGGGCCTGATGAAGGGCATCACCCCCAAGCAATGAGTCGCGCAATCGGCGCCAGATTGGCGCAATCTCTTCGTTAATTCGAAAGAAAGCACGGCCGCTTGATATAGAATGCTGGGTTCCGGAGAGGTGGATGAGCGGTTTAAGTCGCACGCCTGGAAAGCGTGTGAGGGGTAAAACCCTCCGCGGGTTCGAATCCCGCCCTCTCCGCCAAGACCCAAGCCCCTGAACGCCGGATGTGTTCAGGGGCTTTTTTCATCTGCCCTCTTGTTGTTTGCCCTAGCCACGAATCGAACCATGAAGATATTGCTGACAGGTGCTGCAGGTTTCATCGGCATGACCACGGCCCTGCGCCTGCTGGCCCGGGGCGACCAGGTCGTGGGGCTGGACAATCTGAACGACTACTACGACGTCAACCTCAAGCTGGACCGGCTGAAGCGCCTTGAGACGCATCCGAACTTCCGCTTCGTGCAGCTGGACGTCGGTGCCCGCCAAGGCATGGCCGACCTGTTCGAGGCCGAGAAGTTCGATCGCGTGATCCATCTCGCCGCCCAGGCCGGCGTGCGCTACTCGCTGCAGAACCCCCAGGCCTACATCGACAGCAATGTGGTGGGCTTCACCAATATCCTCGAAGGTTGCCGCCACACCCAGGTGCAGCACCTGGTCTATGCGTCGAGCTCCAGCGTCTATGGCGGCAACACGGCGATGCCGTTCTCGGAGCATGACAGTGTGGACCATCCGGTCAGCCTGTATGCGGCCACCAAGAAGGCCAACGAGCTGATGGCCCATACCTACAGCCACTTGTTCAATCTGCCGACCACGGGCCTGCGCTTCTTCACCGTCTACGGCCCCTGGGGACGGCCGGACATGGCTCTGTTCCTGTTCACCAAGGCGATACTGGACGGTCAGCCGATCAACGTGTTCAACCATGGCAAGATGAAGCGGGACTTCACCTTCGTCGATGACATCGTCGAGGGCCTGATCCGCGTGCTGGACCGCCCGGCCGAGGCCAATCCGGACTACACGGCAGACAGGCCCGACCCGGCCACCAGCAACGCGCCCTACCGCGTGTTCAATATCGGCAACAACAGCCCGGTCGACCTGCTGGATTTCATCGGCTGCATCGAGGATGCCATCGGCAAGAAGGCCGAGAAGCGCCTGCTGCCGCTGCAGGATGGCGATGTGCCAGAAACCTATGCCAACACCGACGCGCTGAGCGAGTGGGTGGGCTTCGTACCGGGTACCCCCATCCAGGTGGGGATCGGACGGTTCGTGGCCTGGTACCGGGATTACTACAGGGTCTGAGAACGCAGGTGGTCTCGTCGCCGGAGCTAGTTGCCCGCTGCTGCGGGCCCTCGCATGAAACAGGGCGCACCGATCCGAAACACCGTGGCCGGCGTCGGACGCAAGGCACTCGATAGCTTGGTCGTCAGTCTGCTCGCCAGTGCATCGGGCAACCAGCCGACGATGGTCAGCACGCCATTCACGATATGCCGTCCCACGCCCATGGCGGCAGGCGTCAGGTCAGCCTCACGACTCAAGCAGGACGAGGCCAGGCGCTCGGCCCAGTTCGAGTTTTGGCGATGCCCCCAACCCACGGTCTGCGGGTCCATCACGGCAAAGGCCTCGGACGCCGGCTGCACGAGGGCTGGCACAGGCCGCCCTGCCAGGACTTCATTCAAACGACTCAGTGACTGCAAGCCCGGGTGAAGCACCGGTTCGGCCGCCAACAAGCGGTAGTAGGTGTCGGCCCGTGTGGCGCCGGTGCCGGCAAATACCAAGGCAGCCGGATGCGTTTGCGCGAATTCCACGCTGGCGCGCGAGTTGGCGCTGAACGAATGCACCGCCTGCTGCTCGAATGCGGACAGCACAACCCCCCCGAGCAACAGCGTGCCCAGCAACAGCCGCTGCACAGGTGGCCTCAACTGCGCCAGGAAATAGCCGGCCAACAGCGCCAACGGCGCGACAAAAATCAGCATGTAATTGGCCTGCCTGAGCTTGAGCAGCGACAGGGCGGCAAGAAAGCCGAAGGCCCACAGCAGCACATAGCCCTCGGGGCGACTGAAGACCGCACGTCGCTCTGGCCGGCGAAAGATCATAAACGCCGCGCCCAGCGCGAGATAGAACAGCGCAAAGGTATGCCTGACATCGAGCAGCAGGTACTTGAAATAGTATTCAACCGAGGTGGACGATACCGGAGCAATGCGACTGAGTCCTCGCTGGCCCACGGCGTACAAATGGAAGAAGTCGCCCTGCACCCGCCACATCAGCAGGCCGTTGGCGACCACCATCAACAGTGCGCCAGCGGCCAACCAGAGCCAGCGACCGTGCCAGCGCCGATACACCACGATGTAGAGGCCCAGCATCGGCAAGGAGAGGAAGAACACGGCGTCCTTGATCCAGAACACCGTACCCAGTGCCAAACCCGCGGCCACATACCCCAGCCAGTGCATTCGCTGCTCGGCTATCCACGTGGCGAGAAAGAACAAGGTCAGGAAGAACGCCAGCGGCGCATCCGCCATCAGACGCCCGGCAAAATGCACATGGATGGGCAAAAATGCCAGACATAGTGCGGCCAGCCAAGCTTCCTGCCGCCCCCAGAACAGGCGCGCGGCAACAAACACCAGACCCACTTCGCCGACCGAGGTGCAGAGCCCCCAGAGACCGGCGACAGACTCCGATATCCCGAAGGCCTTCATGAAGGCGGCCATCGGAATATTGACGCCGTAGCGTATCGAGCCGACATAGTCGCTGCGCGGCCAGCTGCCATCTAATACACCGACGGCAGACTCCAGATAGGTCACCTCATCGGACCCATAAAAGCCGGTGAAAAAGAGCAGCCGCAAGCCGCACGCCAGCAACAGCACAAGCATCAGGCTCAAGCGATCGGCAGGCTCCCAGTTCAGTGTGTTGCGATGCAAGTTTCGCTGTTCGACGGTGGTCATGCAGGCCTCTGGTGCCGGGCGCAACTGCGCCGGAAGGTTCGGGCTTTCAGCCCAGCACCTCGAGAATCTTCTGGATAACCTCGGCCTGGTGCTCCTCCAGGCCGACCCAGAGTGGCAGACGCACCAGCCTGTCGCTTAGATCTGTCGTGTGAGACATATCGCCGTGCGAGCGGGCCACGTGCAAGCCAAAAGGCGCACTGTGCAAGGGCACATAGTGGAAGACGCTGTAAATGCCGACCTCCTTGAGGCGTGCAATGAACTGCGTGCGCAATGCCAGATTGGGCAGCAGCACATAGTACATATGGGCGTTATGGGCGCAGCCTGCAGGAATGATGGGCCGGCGTATTTTCTCGCGGCGTTCGGCCTGATCCAGGAAGCGATGGTAGATATCCCATATCTCCAGGCGCCGACGGGTGATGGCTTCGCCCTCCTCCATCTGGGCCCACAGGAATGCCGAAATCAACTCGCTGGGCAGGTAGGACGAGCCGAAGTCGGTCCAGGTGTATTTGTCGACCTGGCCTCGAAAGAACTGGCTGCGGTTGGTGCCTTTTTCCCGGATGATCTCCGCGCGCTCGACAAAACTGGGATCATTGATCAGCAGCGCGCCGCCTTCGCCAGAAATAATATTCTTGGTCTCATGAAAGGAAAACGCCGCCATGTGTCCGATGCTGCCCAGCGGCCGTCCCTTGTAGGATGACATCACGCCCTGGGCGGCATCCTCGATCACCAGCAGCGAATGCCGCCGGGCAATATCCATGATGACATCCATTTCGCAGGCCACACCCGCGTAGTGCACCGGCACGATCGCCTTGGTGCGTGGGGTGATGGCCGCCTCGATCTTGGATTCATCGATATTCAGCGTATCCGGCCTGATATCGACAAAAACCGGCGTCGCGCCGCGCAGCACAAAAGCATTTGCCGTCGAGACAAAGGTGAACGAGGGCATGATGACCTCGTCGCCGGCCTGAAAGTTGGCAAGAATCGCCGCCATTTCCAGCGCCGCGGTACAGGAATGTGTCAGCAAGGCCTTTTGCGAACCGGTCTTGGCCACCAGCCATTCCGAACACAAACGGGTAAATCCTCCATCACCGGCCAAATGCCCCTTGGCGTGGGCCTGGGCAATGTTCCACAATTCCTTGCCCGTCATATAGGGCTTGTTGAAAGGGATAATCACATTCACTCCTCGTTAGGCCTGCGTGAGCAGTTTGTCTGGCCGGAAGACCCAGAATTTTTGCAGCAGAAACAACATGGCTGCGAGCACAAGAATCATCACACCCTGCACCCACTGGTGAGGCCAGGCCCAGTGATCCACCAGCACCAGCAGGACCACCAGATTGATCACATAACCCAGCCCGTAGGCCGTGCAGTATCGCAGCAGGGCGGCACGCCCCGAACCCTGATGGCCGAATGTCCAGCGCTTGTTGAACAGGAAGGTCTGCGCCACGCCGATCGCATAGAGCAGGCTCATCGCCGACTTCGGTCCAACGCCCAGCGAGGTGAGGCCCAGATAGAGCAGATAGCCGACCAGATTGGATGCCACACCGACAACCCCGTAGCGTATCAACTGGAACAGGGTGTTTTTCATGGCGACAGCGGTCCTTCACGCCAGCCCCAGATATACCAGGGCGCGTCAGGCCCGGCATTGAACAGCAGGTCGAGTATCGAAACCCCGTGTTCAAAAGGCGGATGCGGTTGCTGGTAGGCCGGATATCCGGAATAGTCTTTCCAGATCAGCTGGACCTGCATTTCAACAAAGCGCTGAGCATCGATATAGTCCTTGGCGGCCGGCCCGGACACGTACTCGGTAGCGCCGGTCTGGGCAACCAAGTTGAGCAGGCGCTCCAGTTTCTGGCCACTCAACTCGTATTGCCGGGAATCCTGAAACGTCGTCTTCATGCCCAGCAGATCGGTCGAGATCGCGCGGATCAGATGGTGGTTCAGTTCTGAGAGATTGCCCCACTCCCGGCCCAGATACAGCGCCTCGAAGAAGGGCCGATAGCGAGCGAAATGCGGGCACTTCCCATACTGCTGCCTGAGAGTTTCCCAATGCCTCTTCTGCCAGGCGGGGTCGGCAAGCGCCACCTCGCAGATCAGACGATTCTTGTCGGTGCCGACCGGGATGCTGAGCCACTGCAGGCCGTTCGCCGTCTTGATCTTGTTGCGGTTGCGCCAGTCATTCTTGGTGAACTGCAGATCGTCGTAGAAGACGAACAAATCGACGTCGTGAATGATGTCGAAATAGCCCTTCCACGGAATGTAGTTCGACTGCAAGATCGCAACGCGCTTGTCGGCCATGAGCGCCCCTACAGCAGTGAGCGCAGGCGCCGACTGGGGATGCCGGCATCCGCAGTTCCTGCTGCCATGTGGCTGCTGCCGTCGGCGGCGTCCTTCAGGATCAGCGAGCCGGCGCCAACGATGCAGTCGCTACCCACGCGCAGGTGCTCGCGTATGGTGCTGTTGGCGCCGATGAAACTGCGTGCGCCGATGCGCACGCCACCGCACAGCGTCGCCTCCGAACCGATAAAGCAGTAATCGTCGATCTCGACGTGATGACTGACCACACTGCTGCAAAACATGATCACCCCATCGCCAAGCCGTGCGAAGGGTTGAATCACGTTGGCTTCCATGATCAGGCAGTTGTCACCGATCACCAGATCAGGCCATACCGAGGCACGCGTACTGACGTAGCTGGCCAGACGGTAGCCGCGCGCTCGCGCCTCGGCGCAGCGCTGCGCGCGCGCCGCGTTGAGCTGTGTGTAGCCGATGGCCACGAACAGCTCGTAGCGATCGGGCGGAAACCGGGATTCGAGCGTTTCGTAGTCGACCAGGGGCAGGCCGAGGTAGTCAGGCGCCCCGGCGTACTTCGCATCGACGGTGAATCCCGCGACTTCGCGCCCTGCATCGCGAGTGAAATAGAAATGCGCGAGCTGCGCCAGTTCGCCGGTTCCGAGGATGACGATAGCTGGCGCGGATCCGCCGTTCACGCGCCACCCTTGGCGGCAATGGCATCCAGCAGCCCGGCCGCATCGGCAAGTTCGGAAATCTCGCTGTCATCGAATTCGATGCCGAACTCTTCTTCTAGCGCCATGACCAGATGCATGTGCTTCAGCGAATCCCACTGCTCGACGGTCTCGCGCGAGCTGCTGCGGTCCAGCCGGTCGCGAGGAACGGTCAGCAGCGACGAAAGAATGCCGAAGAACTTGTCTTCGATAGGGGAAACCGCCATGGGTCAGTCCTGTTCGATGGTGATGTAGGTGGGCGTCGCCTGGGCCGCTGCGTCACCGGCGCGCACGTAGAGCTTGCGTCCGTTGGTGACCGAAATCTCGGCAAAACCTTGTTTCGGCCAGAAGTCGGCGACCTGCGCATTCTTGCTGCTGGGATTGTATTCAGCCTCCCAGCGCAGCACGGGGCGTCGGGCAGTGATATCGGCCAGGCAATGCTCGACCATCGCAGCCTCAAGCCGACGGCCCAGCGCCCGGCAACTCATCAAAAACGTGTCGATGCGCGCCACGTCGTCGCTGAAGCGGACGAACAGCACACCGACCAGCCCGAGACTGCCGAACCGGTCACGTGCGCTGAGGCTGTAGACCGCGGCATCGGGGTCGTTCGCCAACTGCCGCACCTCCGGTTCGGCGTAGCGACGCGTCGTCAGATTGAACTGATTGGTTTTCTGCGTCAGTTGTGCGACGCGGGGAATCTCGGCCGCGCTGGCGAGGCGTATGGTCGCTGCGGTCTGCAGCGATTGCAGGTATTCATCGATGTCGCCGAAGGCACCGCGCGCACTCTTGCGCTGGCTCTCACCCTGGTACAGCCGCGCGCGGTTGCGGTCCTCATCGGTGATGTGCAGGCTGTCAAAGAGGCCCGTCTGCAGCAGCAGCGGCGGCAGCTCATGCAGCTTCTTCGGCACCTGCAGCACGGTCACCTGGGGCAGCATCTGGCTGACCAGTGCGCATTCCGCCGGGTTGTCATCCACGAACACGAATGCGTCGAGCCCGAGGTTCAGTTCCTCGGCCAGTTCGGCGATATTGGATGCCTTGTCGCGCCAGTTGATGCGCCAGCCGGCCAGGTGCGTGCGCTTGATGCGGCACCAGGGATGATTGTCCAGCACCTCGAACACATCGGCTTCGTTGTTCTTGCTGCACAGCGTGATCAGCACACCACGTTCGGCCAAGTGCAGCACGCTGGTTTGAAAATCGACAAAGGCACGGCCGGGATGCTGGTGACCGTCGAGACGGATGCCTTCCATGCCATCTTCGCCCACCACCCCACCCCACAGCGTGTTGTCACAGTCGAGCACCAGCACCTTCTTGGTTCGTCCCTTCAGCGCACGCGCCACGCGTGCGAGCTGCTGTGCCCAAGCGTCAAGGAACGGGCGGCGAAATGGCGCTCGCCACAGATAGCGGCCACGCTCATCGAGCGCTGCCTCGGCACCCAGCCGCTGCAGCGTGCGCTGCCAGTCCATCAGCACGAAGCGCGGCGCATGGGTGCGAACGGTCTCGGCCACGAAGCGGTTCAGCTCGTCCACTTGCGACGCCAGGTCACGGCCGCGGGGATCGACCACCAGCCCCTGCTCAGGCCACAGCGGCGCGATGAAGTTGTGGACCGCGATGGTGGCCGTGGTCCGGCTGGCCAGCAGTTCGAACAGACCGGCCAGTTCAGCGCGGGCGGCCTCCTGGGTCCAGCCGGGCGAGCCGTAGTTCGGATCAAGCTCGTCGAGAGACAGCGCCAGCACGATCAGGTCGGGCTTCAGGCGGTCCAGCGGTCCGTCGGGCGCAAGCACGTCCTGCGCCATCGTGCCGTAGCCGCCGAACTCGACCACCGGCCGCAGACGCTGTGGGTACAGGTGATGCTTGAGCAAGGTCTCGATGCCTTCGACAGTGATCTGGCGCAACACCAGCACCTTGATCTCGTCACTGAAGGCGGCGGCGTCGGCCTCCATGGCGGCGACGGCGGCAAAGACGGCACTGTAGTTGTCGGAGGACGGGGTGTTCATGAGAGGTCTTCAATGATTTCGATCAGGCCGAAGCCGCGCACCATGTAGAAGCTGACCGGACGCCCGTCGAACAGCACGGCGGGCTTCGGCGGCAACACCACCATCACCCGCTGACCGGCGGCCTTCAGCGCGGCCAGGCTGGCGTCGAGATCACGCGAACGAAAGCACAGGTGGTAGATCGCCTGCGGCTGCTGCGCCAGGATGGCGTCCAAGGGGCCGGCCTCGTCGGCGGCGAAGATCACCTCGACGGCCGGCATCGCCAAGTGCTCGCACAGCACCAGATTGACCCGCTGCAGCGGATCGTGCACCACCTCGGGCGTTTGATAGCCCAGGCCGCGCAGAAAGCTCAGTGTCTTTGCTGCGTCGCGGGTGGCGAGACCGAAATGGTCGAATGCGAGTCCGTAGCCTTGCATCCTCAGGTCGCAGTGCGTAGGCGCGCTTGCAGCAGAATGGAGTTGCTCAGTTCGGGATAGTCCACCCCAACCTTCATCAGGCCTTGCAGGATCGCCGGGCTCAGGTCCAGCTGCATCAGTTGACCGGTGGTCACTGGCTTGAGCATCAACCCCTCAGCCTTCACCACCTCACAACCCTCGTTGACGAACAATTCGGTGAATGTCTTCAAGCTGAAATAGCGCTGATGGCCAAAGCGCAGATCGCCTTCCGACAGATGGGTCAGATCGGGCAGCAGGCCGGCAGCCTGTCCGATGCGGCGATGCAGCGACTCGCAGTTGGGCACGGCGGCGAAGATCGATCCGCCCGGCTTCAGGAACTTCATGAAGCGCCGCAAGACCAGCGCCGGGTCATCCACATGCTCCAGCACGAAGCCCATGCCGATGTTGTCGAACCGCTCATCGGTATCGAAGTCCTCAAAATAGCCGCACACGATGTCGACTTCGGGCAGCTTGAACCGGCCTCGGAAGCGCTTGATCATCTCGGGCGAGCCTTCAACCACGCAGTAGCGAGGAAAGTGCTGCGCGAAAAGCGATGTCGATTCGCCGTGGCCAAGTCCCAACTCGAGCAGCGACGAGCCCTTCGCGGCCGACATCACACGCTGCGGGTACCACTCATGGGTTAACCGGTTGTCGAGCAGATGCACTTCGTCGTAGGCGTCGCTCATCGAGTCAAGTTCAGCGGTACTGGTCATAGCATGTTCTCCTCCGGTTGAGGCCAAGACAGCCTGGACAACATTATCGGTACAGATCTTTGACGATATATGTCGGCCGGTTCTGAACCTGGTTATAGACCTTGCCCAGATAGATGCCCACCAGACCGAGCGCAGTGGTCATTATGCCCAGGCTCATTGCCATCAGGCCCATCATCGAGGTGAACCCGAGCAGCGCATCGCCGAAAGCCAGCTTCCTGAAGGTCAGGTAGCCGACGTAGGAAAAACTCACCAAAGTGATGAGCACGCCAATATTGAAAAGCCAGGTCAGCGGCTTGGACGAAAACGAGCTGATGGCATTGACCATCAGGTTCAGGCGGCGCAGCAAGGTGTAGCTGCTGGCACCTTCGCGCTGGGTCTTCTGGATCAGCATGCCGACCTGGGAGAAACCGGTCCAGGTCATCATGCCGCCGAGGAACAGGTTCTTGTCGCCCAGGCTCAGCAGGGCCTGAACATAGCGCCGCGACATGATTCGCTCGGTGGCGATGTTTTCGGGAATCTGTATGTCGCTGAGCAGATTGAAGCCCTTGTAGAACAGGCCCCCACTCCACTGCTCGAACCAATTGCCCTTGCGAGCTTCCTGGTAGCCGAACACCATGTCGCTGCCGGTGCTCCGGATCTTCTCGAAAAAGGCCGGCAGCACGGACGGCAAAACCTCAAGATCGCAGTCAATCAGGAAGACATAGTCGCCTCTGGCCTCGCAAAGACCCGCCTGCACCGCATGATGATGGCCGAAATTACGCGACAGATCGACGACGACCAACTGCGGGATGTCGGCACGCCGCTGCAGCGCATAAGCCAGCGAGTCATCCGGCGAGCCATCGTTGACCAGCACAATCTCGAAATTGCTGCAGCGGGTGTCCTGCAGCGCCTGCAGGCATTCCGCAAGAAACTGTTCCAGGAAGCGACGCGAGCGGTACATCGACGAGACGATGCTGATCTGCGGTCGATCGACTGGCGAAGCCGAGTCCGCGGCATGTGGCTGGGGCATTGCGAATGGGGTCATCACGGGTTTGCTCAAAGTTGCACGCGGGGTCTACACCAGTACTTCCACGACATGCGCATGGCCCAGGAAGGACTGCGGACTGGCACTCGCGCCGTAGGCCCCCGACTGGAACACCACCACCAGATCGCCTTCACCGGCCGCCGGCAGATCCATCTTGTCGGCCAACAGATCCAGCGGCGTGCATAACGGACCCACCACCGATGCCTGTTCGCGCTCGGCCGCGTCGGCCTTGTTGCCTATCGTCACCGGATAGTTCTTGCGCACCACCTGGCCGAAATTTCCCGAGGCCGACAGATGGTGGTTGAGGCCGCCATCGGTGACAAGAAACACATGGCCCCTGGAGAGCTTGCGGTCGAGGATGCGGGTCACGTAGATGCCGGCCTCGCCGACCAGGTAGCGGCCCAGTTCGATCACCAGCGAGGCCTGCGGCAGCTCGCGCCGGGCACGCTCGACCAGGTGCGCCAGATTGGCTGCGATCGGCCCCAGGTCGAGCGGTTGCTCACCGGGGAAATACGGAATGCCGAAGCCTCCACCCAGGTTCAGGAAGCGCACCGGCGCCGGGGCCTCGGCGGCGAGCCGCAGGGCAAGCTCATAGGATTTCAGCTGCGCCTCGCAGATCGACTCGGCCTTCAGGTTCTGCGATCCGGCAAACAGGTGAAAGCCCTCGAAGGCCAGTTCGGCCGCAGCGATAGAGGCCATCAATGCCGGCATCTGCTCGACATCGATGCCGAACTGCTTGGGCCCACCGCCCATCTTCATGCCCGAGCCTTTCAGCTCGAAGTCCGGGTTGACGCGCACCGCCACGCGCGCCGCCACGCCGAGCGACTGGGAAATCGACGCCAGCAGTGCGACCTCGCGGAACGACTCCAGATTGATCAGCACCCCGGCGGCCACCGCCTGGCGCAACTCACCCTCGCGCTTGCCCGGGCCGGCGAAGCTGATCTCGGCCACATCGGCGCCGGCATCCAGGGCCACCTTCAGTTCGCCGCCCGAGGCCACGTCAATACCGTCGACCATCCCTGCCATCAGGCCGACGACGGCGGGCATCGGGTTGGCCTTCATCGCATAGTGAAGCTTGATGCCGGCCGGCAGCACCGCACGCAACTCGGCCACACGCCGACGCAGCAGGCCGCGGTCATAGGCGTAAAACGGCGTCTGGCCAACGCGCTCGGCCAACCGCGACAGCGGCATGCCGCCGACGACCAGTTCGCCGCCACCGACGGCGAACTGTGACATCGGTGCGTGGACCGGCGCTTTGCGGGGAATGGTGTGTTCTGACATCAGAGGTTCGCGCCCCACTCGGTGGACAACAGCTTGCGGTCGATCTTGCCGTTCGGATTGCGCGGCAGCGGGCCGGCGCGCTCGGCAATGCCGGCTGGCAGCATATAGGCCGGCATGTGCTTGCGGCACTCGGCGACCAGCGCCGCCTGGTCCAGCGCCGACTGCCCGGCCGGCGGTGTCGCTATCACCTGAATCGCCTGCCCCAGCGTCGCATGTTCGACGCCGAAGGCGACGCATTCGCCGACCAGCTTGGTGGCGTAGAGTATCTCCTCGACCTCGGTCGGGCTGACGCGATAGCCCGAGGTCTTGATCATCTCGTCGCGGCGACCCACGAAGTACAGAAAACCTTCGGCATCGCGTCTCACCGTATCGCCGGAGAACACCGCATATTCCGGCAACTGCAGGCCGGCCTCACGACCAGGCGCCCCAGGCGGCAACAGTTTGTAGCGTTCGGCCGTTTTTTCGGCATCGTTCCAATAGCCAAGACCGACCAGCGCGCCGCGATGGACCAGCTCACCCGGTTCATCTGCGTCGCAAAGGCTGCCGTCCTCGCGCAGCACCAGGATCTCGGCATTCGGTATCGCCCTGCCTATCGAGTCCGGCCGGCGGTCCACCTCGGACGGTGGCAGATAGGTCGAACGGAATGCCTCGGTCAGGCCATACATCAGGAAGGGCTGGCTTTGAGGCGCGCGCTGGCGCAGCAGGCCCAGCGTCTCGCGCGGCATGCGTCCCCCGGTATTGGCGAAATAGCGCAGACGGCCAGCCACGGCGGCCGGCCACTCCAATTGAGCCAGTTGAATGTAGAGCGGCGGCACGGCAGTCAGCCCTGTCACCTGCTCCCGCTCCATGGCCTTCAATACGTCGCGGGGCATCAAGTAGTTCAGCAAGACCACCCGCGCACCGACATGAAAAGCTGTCGTGAGTTGACTGAAGCCGGCGTCGAATGACAGCGGCAAGGCCGCCAGCAAGGTGTCCTGGTCAGTGTTGCCGAGGTAGCTCGCCACGCTCTTGGCGCCTGCCACCATATTGCGATGCGACAGCACCACCCCCTTGGGTTTGCCGGTGCTGCCCGAGGTGTAGAGAATGGCGGCCATGTCGGTATCGATCACACGGTGGCCGGGCAAGGCCGGGCCGGCGATGAACTCGCTCCACGCGCTGCAGGGTGGAACAGGCGGCGGCAAGTCCATGGTCGAGGCATCACCGGTCAGCACCACATGCCGCAATGCCGGGCACTCGTGAAGCACCGGTGCCAGCAGCGCCAGTCGATCGGGCGAAGTGATCAGCACCCGCACATCACAGTCCTTCATGATGAAGGCGGCCTGTTCGGGCTTGAGCAGCGGATTGAGCGGCACGAACACGAGCCCGGCGGCAGGGGCGCCAAAACTGGCGATCACGCATTCAAAGCGCTTTTCGAGATAGATGGCCACGCGCTCCGCGCGCTGCAGACCCAAGCCGATCAGCCCTGAGGCAAAGCCCTTGAGCGCGGCGTCCAGTGCGCCATAACTCATTCCCGCGGCGCCGTATGTCAGGGCCGGCGCCTGCGGCGCCCTGTGCGCTGAAACGGCGATCAATTCATGAAGTAGCGTGGATTCAGGCATGCAAGGATCAGTGGCCGGTTGGATAGGGACAAACGTGACTGGCACAGGCGGTCATGTGCCCTGCAATGAATGCCACGGTGCGGCGATCGGGCAACAAAAAGTATCTCACGCCACCGGGGCCGCCGGTATCGCCAGAGCGTGAGGTTTTTGCAGCTAGCGACGATGTCGACCGACGCCCCCCCTGTTGCGGGGGCCGGCTTGACGCTTTTCCGCGACGCCCTGCCTGGGCAGCCGAGGCATATCTCTCGGATTCGCGGCTTCCGGACGCACAGGGCCAAAGGCCACGTGAACAGGGGGCTGGCGCGTAGGCCTTGCCCCCTACAATTCGCAGCTTGATCAAGACACGAGACGAGGGATGAATCGCGATGGATGTCAACAATGAGGTGCTGCGCATCTTGGACGAGGTGCTGAGCCTGAATGGCCGCTCTTCGAGCTTTAGCCGCGATACGCATTTGCTCGGCAGCATTCCGGAGCTGGACTCCATGGCCGTGGTGTCGCTGATCACCAGTCTGGAGGAACAACTCGGGCTCGTGATCGATGACGACGAGATCGATGGCGAGACGTTTGCAACGGTGGGTGCACTGCAGGACTTTGTCCTGTCCAAAATTGAGGCCTGAAGCCTTGTTCGCTGAACCGCTGATGATCATCCAGGCTCGGACACAGCGACGCCAGACCACACCGGTTCCTGCCCTCGGCCCAGCGGGCCGATAAGGCAGCACCCAACCTACCGCCCCGCTCCCGGGCCAAGCGCCGCAGCCTGAATCACAGACATGTCTATCGCAACCATCCGCTGGACTCAGCTCCCAGCCTCCGCGCTGAAGATGGCATCTGATTGGGCTCAGCACTGGGACCGGCTCAATGCGCAACGCGGCGATTTGCCGTTTCTCGGCGCCTATGCCATCACCAGTGCCTTGGAAGCTTTCGGCACCGGCCAGGAGCGTCTGCTGTGCGGCCATGCCGGAGGCGACTTGGTGGCCATGTTCTTGCTCGCACCCTGTGGCCTGGCGCGCTGGCAAACCTTCCAGCCCTCGCAGATTCCGCTGGGCGCCTGGGTGGCCGCCCCCGGTCTGGCCATCGAACAGCTGGCCCGCAGCTTGATCAAGGGGCCTCTGCGCACCTGCCTGGCCCTGTCCATCACTCAGCTGGACCCGCGTTTCAGCCCGAGAGCTCCGGACACTGCCGCCGGTGCCAGCGGCGACTACATCGAGACGGGCTGGATCGATATCGACGGCAGTTTCCAGGCGTATTGGGAAGCGCGCGGCAAGAACCTGCGCCAGAACTTGCGCAAGCAGCGCAACAAGCTCGCGGCCGAAGGGGTGGCGCTGGAGATGCGCGTGCTGCAGGCCGTCGGCGATGTAGCGCCCGCGCTGGCCCGCTATGGCCGCCTGGAGAGTTCGGGTTGGAAGGCCTCCCAGGGCACGGCAATTCATCCGGACAACCAGCAGGGCCGTTTCTACCAGGCCCTGTTCGAGCACGCCGCCAGGCAGGGTGAAGCGCTGATCTACGAATACACCTTCGACGGCAAGCCGGTAGCGATGGACCTGTGCCTGCTGCGGCAAGGCCAGCTGATCGTGTTGAAGACCACCTACGATGAGGCGATCAAATCGTTCTCGCCCGCGTTTTTGCTGCGTGAGGAAGAGTTGCAGCACTATTTTTCCGGGCAGCAGATCAAGCGTATCGAGTACTACGGGCGGTTGATGGAATGGCACACCCGCTGGACGGATCAAAAGCGCACGCTCTATCACCTGACCTGCTACCGCTATGGCTGGCTCAAGTCGCTGGCGACGAAATACCGCCAGCGACTCGCCGCGCGGCAAAGTGCGGCGGCCCAGCCTGTGCCCACCGAAGTCAGCTGAGGCGCTGTCCGTGACGACGCAATCCTTCTTCATGCCCGCCACGTCAGGACAGCGCCTGTGCATCCTCCACCCGGCAGCCGGTGGCAGGCCACGGGGTCAGATCGTGTATCTGCACCCATTTGCCGAAGAGATGAACAAGACACGGCGCATGGCCGCCCTACAGTCCAGGATGCTGGCCCAGGCCGGCTATGCGGTGCTGCAGATCGACCTGCTCGGCTGTGGCGACAGCAGTGGTGACCACGGCGACGCCAGTTGGCAGGCATGGATGGACGATGTTCAACGGGCCTGCCAATGGCTCAAGGCGCGGGGAGATGCGCCGTTGTGGCTGTGGGGCCTGCGCGCCGGCGCCCTGCTCGCGATAGAGGCCGCTCGGGCCCATCAGATCGAATGCCATTTTCTGCTCTGGCAGCCCAGCACGTCCGGCAAGCAAATGCTGCAGCAGTTCCTGCGCCTGAAGCTGGCCGGCGAGTTGCTGGACGGCGGTGCCAAGGGTGCCATGGAGGCCATGCGCCAGGAACTCGCTGCAGGCAAGACGATCGAGGTCGCGGGCTATGGCCTCAGTCCGGCGCTCGCGCAAGGCCTTCAGTCGGCCACACTCGAGCCGCCGAGCGGACGCTCGGCACGCCTTGAGTGGCTGGACCTGTCGACCCGCGCCGATGCCAAGTTGTCGCCCGCGTCGGCCCAGGCCCTCGACCGTTGGACCCAAGCCGGGTGGCAGGCGCGAGGCCAGTTGGTCGAAGGCCCCAGCTTCTGGCAGACCAGTGAGATCGAAGAGGCGCCACAGCTGCTGGACGCCAGCTTGGGCGCGCTGATCGGTGCCCGGACGCCATGAACTACCAGGAATCCGTACTGTCCGTGACCTGCGGCACCGAGCCTTTGGCCGCCATCCTCGCGGCGCCGGAGTCGCCCAAGCCCACGGCAGTGCTGGTGATCGTGGGTGGCCCGCAGTACCGGGTCGGCAGCCATCGCCAGTTTGTGCTGTTGTCCAGGCGTCTGGCCGAGGCCGGCTATCCCGTCCTGCGATTCGACTACCGGGGCATGGGCGACAGCGGCGGCGCCCAGCGCAGCTTCGAGCAGGTCAGCGACGATGTGGCTGCGGCCATCAATGCCCTGCAGGCGCAGATCACATTCCAGGATGTGGTGCTGTGGGGCTTGTGCGACGGCGCTTCGGCCGCGCTGCTGTACTGCCAGCAGCGACAAGATCCCAGGGTTCAAGGCCTGTGCCTGCTCAATCCTTGGGTGCGCTCCGAAACCAGCCTGGCACGCACTCAGATCAAACACTACTACCTGCAGCGCCTGAAGCAAAAGGAGTTCTGGCTCAAGTTGCTGAGCGGCAAAGTCGCCGGGCAGGCGCTGAGCGGGTTGCTGCACAGCCTGAAACTGACGTTCAGCAGGAATCGCCCAGGCCCCAACGCGCAGGCCTCGTTCCAGGATCGCATGGCCAGCGCCTGGCACGGCTTTCGCGGCGATATCCTGCTGCTCTTGAGCGGAGACGACTACACGGCGAAGGAGTTCATGGACTATGCCAGCACGGATGCGGCCTGGTCGAAGGCGCTGTCTCGTCCCGGTTTGTCCACCCAGCACATGCCAGGGCTGGACCACACCTGCTCGGGCATGGCAGCACGCCGGTTGGCGGAAGATCATGTACTGACCTGGCTGGGCCGCCGCGGCGGGGCCAGTTCATAGCCTTGTAATATCCCCAAGTGCAGTGCCATAGCGGCCTTTGGCCTGGAGTGATTCGATGATCGTCCTACACAAGTCAATCTGCAGTGCCGGCATGTGGCTGGGCATGCGGGCCCGGGCTTGCCTTGTCCTTGTGCTGCTCGGGTGGGTCCAGGCACATGCCCAGGTGTCCAGCGAGGCCTGCGGCTCACTGGCAGCGGTGGCCGGGCGCTTCGGCCCCTTCGACTACCGTGCAGACCATTTCAAGCCGCCATTTGGAGAGAGCCGCCCGCACGGGCAACTGCTCAAGCTGGTCAACGACGCCCATTTTTCACCAGAAGCCGAGGCCTTGATACGCGGCGTCAGTACCACCATCGGCGGCGACTTGAGCTTTGCACTGCGGGCCTTCCCAAACCATCATCGCGCGCTGCTGGCGATGATGCGCCTGGGCGAAAAGCTCAAGACGCAACAGCCCAAGGGCGCTGAATTCCCGGTTGAGTGCTGGTTCGAACGTGCCATCCGGTTTCAACCCGACGACACCATCGTGCGCATGATGTACGCCATCTACCTGCACAAGAACGATCGCCTCGAGGAAGCCCGCGGCCAGTTGGACCTGTCTGTCAAGATGGCCGGCGACAACGCCTTCACGCACTACAACGCCGGCCTGATCTACTTCGACATCAAGGACTACGACAAGGCCCTGGCACAGGCGCACACGGCGCTGAAGCTCGGTCTTCGTACGGCCGGACTGAGTGAGCAGCTGAAGGCGCAAGGCAAGTGGCAGGAGCCGGCCGACGCTGTCGACATCGGAGCTGCAGCCGAACCGGCCTCAAGCCCGGCTGCGCCCTTGCCCGCCGCTTCCCAGCCCCAAGGCACGCGTTGAATCAGGCTGGCATGGACCCGCGCTGGACAGTTCACCCGCTGCAGGGATCGCTGGGCGCCTATTCGGACAGCTGGGATGCGCTGAATCAACGCCTGTTCGACACGCATCCGCTGCTGCGAAGCCACTTCGTCGATGCACTGCTGAAGCACTATGCCAACGGCACCGAGCACCTGTGCATGCTTCAGTGTGCGGGCGTGATCGAAGCAATGTGCCTGATCCGTCCCGGCGCGCCCGGACTTTGGACCACCTTCCTACCCGCGCAAGCTCCAATGGGGCCCGCCCTGATACAGACCCCGGCTCAAGTGGAGGGCCTGATTCGCCAACTCCCGGGCCTGGTGGGCGAGCTCGACTTTCTCTGCAATGACCCTGATTACGGCAATCTGATTGCCGAAGGCACCAACGGCGCCAATCACGTGGCTCATTCGCTGACGATGAACATCGACCTGCAAGGTGACTTCGCCAGCTACTGGGCCAATCGCCCGAAGAAGCTGATACAGAACATCGAGCGTTACCGGCGTCGGGAATTGGCCGACCACGCGGAGCCGCGCTTCGTGCAGATCGTCGACCCTCATGAAATGGATGCTGCCGTTTCACGCTATGCCACGCTGGAGGCCGATGGCTGGAAAGGACAGCACGGCACGGCAGTCGGCAGCGACGAACGTCAAGAGGTGTTCTACCAGGAGATCATGACCCGGTTTGCGAAGACCCAGCAGGCCATCGCTTTTGAGTTGTGGTTTGGTGACGAGTTGGTTGCGTCCCGACTGGCAATTGCCGACGAGGGGATGATCGTGATGCTCAAGACCACCTATCGCGAGGCCTATTCGGCCTATGCGCCGGGCCGGCTGTTGTTGCGCCTGGCGATCGAGCGTGCTTTCGACACCCATCCGGGCGGAAAAATCGAGTTCTACACCAACGCCAGCCACGACCAGCTGGCCTGGTCGACCGGACAACGCTGGATCCGTCACGTCAGTTTTTACCGAAACCGGTCGGTCCAGAATATTCTCTCGACGCTGCGCATCGGTCGGCAAATCATAGGCGTCAACCAACGCAAGCCCGACGCGACGGCCGAGCACACGATCAAGGTGTTTCTCCATCCCAGCGAGTTCACACCTGAAGTGCGGCGTTTCTTCGTCAGCGCGGAAAGCATCAGTTTCCAGCTTGGGTTTGACTGGTATAAAAATCTTGTTGATACCGTCTTCCCCAAGCATCCGGGTGTGCAGGTGTTCGTGCTCTACCGCGATGAAGTACCCATCGCCGCCCTGCCGATTCTGGTATCCAAGAAATTCTTGGCGACCCGGATCGAGTCATTGAGCAACTACTACACCGCACTCTACGCACCCGTCGTCCGTCCGGGCCTGAAGGCTTTTGATCTGGTGCCCTTGATCAAGGCGGTGCGCCATGCCAATCCCTGGTTCGACTCCCTCTCCCTGGCCCCGATGGACCCCAACAGCTCGGTCTACAGAATGCTGCTCAACGCCATGGGCGGCGCTGGCCTGATGCCATTTCAATACTATTCCTTCGGCAATTGGTATCTCAAAGTCAAAAGCAACTGGAGCAGCTATTTGCTGAGCCGCACGGGCAAGCAGCGAAATACCATCTCGCGCATGGGCAAGAAACTCGCGGGTGATGGTGGCTGGCTGGAGTTGATCAAGGTCGAGGATCTGGAACGCGGCCTGCAGGCCTACGAGCAGGTCTATGCGGCAAGCTGGAAGAAGAGTGAGCCGCACCAGGCCTTCGTCCCCGGCTTGCTCAGGACCTGCGCCCGGCGAGGCTGGTTGCGTCTGGGTGTCGTCTGGCTCGAAGGCAAGGCCATTGCCGCGCAGATCTGGATCGTCGCTCATGGCAAGGCCGATATCTACAAGGTGGCCTATGACGAGGCCTACAAGGCCTATTCCCCGGGCACTTTGTTGACCGCCATGCTGATGCAGCATGTGATGGAGGTCGACAAGGTCAGCGAGGTTGACTACTTGATCGGTGACGACCCCTACAAACAAACCTGGATGAGCGACCGGCGCGAACGCTGGGGCATCATTGCCTACAACCCTCGCTCGCCGCGCGGCCTGGTGAGTCTGGTACGCGAGGTACTGTGGCGCAGCCTCAAGCCTATCGTGGCGCGACTCAGGAAGTTGAGACCGCCGGTCAGTGGACGCAAGCCAGCCCACAAACCTGCACGCTGAGACTCAAGAACAAGGATGCCTCCACGCATGCAAGCCCCCGCCATCGCTGCAATCCAGACGAGCCCGTCCGAGCTGGCGCCAGCGCGCGCGCAACGGATGCAGGAAATCGACGCCTTGCGCGGCATTGCCGCGATGGCCGTGGTCTTGTTCCACTACACCTCGCGCTTTGTTGCGCTCTACCCCGAGTCGGGCACTCCGGCCGTGTCGTTCAGCCACGGGCACTATGGCGTGAACCTGTTCTTCATCATCAGCGGGTTCGTCATTTTCATGACGCTGGAACGAACCACCCGCCCGATGGATTTTGTCGTGTC
This sequence comes from uncultured Roseateles sp., assembly GCF_963422335.1. NCBI lineage: Bacteria > Pseudomonadati > Pseudomonadota > Betaproteobacteria > Burkholderiales > Sphaerotilaceae > Roseateles > uncultured Roseateles sp. The sequence continues at coordinate 4,019,102 of NZ_OY729424.1, read as the reverse complement.
ACGCTTCAGCCGGCTGTTCCCGACCTATTGGTTTGCCATTTTCCTGACCTTTTCGATCACCCATTGGCTCGGCCTGCCCGGCAAAACCGTTGACTTGGGCACGGCCATCGGGAATATGTTGATGCTCCATGGGCTGTTCCGCATTCCCCATGTGGATGGCGCTTATTGGACGCTGGAGGTCGAACTGCTGTTTTATTGCGGAATGCTGCTGCTGTATAGAATGCAGCGCCTGAATCAGATACACCGGTTTCTGCTCGGCTTTCTGTTTTTGCGCTTGGTGTATTTCCTGGCAAATGAATGGTTTGGCATTGAACTGTCCTGGACCCTGTCCAGAATCCTGATTCTTCAATACATTCCCTGGTTCGCCCTGGGCATTTCCATTTACCTGTTCATCAGCAACCGGTACGCGACGGCGCGGAGCGAGTCCCTCGTCACCGCAGCATGTGCCGTTTTGACGCTGCTGGTCACCGAGTCGCTGTTTCTGGGCGCCCTGAGCTGCGTGCTGGGCGCAGCGGTCTATCTGGCCGCCAGCGGGCGCCTGCCCTTGCTGCGCCGCCGGCTGTTTGTCTGGCTGGGAACGATCTCCTACCCGCTCTACCTGGTGCATGAAAACATCGGCTGGAGTCTGCAACTTCAGTTCGACAAGCTGGGCATCCCCATTGATCTGGGCGTCCTGCTCGCGCTGGCTTTCAGCCTGGCCCTGGCCACGGCGGTAACGCGTTGGGTGGAGCAGCCCACGATGGCATGGATACGCGGCAGCTACCGCCGGCACAAAGCCCGCTCCCAGTGAGGCGCTCGCCCCGGCGACGGCGATTTCTGGGCCCGCTGGTGGTTTTGCTGGTCGTCTTGCTGGTGATCGCGCTCGCGGCGGGCGGGCGCCATTTTTACCGCCAACACCGCCAGAACCTTCAACTCGAGGCCCAGCTGGCACGCATCGTTCCGCTCCGCTCGGAACCCCGGGCGGCCTGCGACGACTGGGCGCGGCGCAAGCCTCTGGTGTTGCTGGCGCTGGGCCAATCGAATGCAGGCAATCATGGCAGCCGGTTCCGGTCCGACGACGAGCCTGTCATGCTCGTGTCCGGCGCGGACTGCGTGATGGCGCAGGATCCGCTGCCCGGAGCGACCGGCGAGGGCGGCAGCATCTGGCGCGGCCTCCCGGCGCTGCTGAGTCCGGCCCTGGGCGGACGCCCGGTCGTGCTGTCGGTACTGGCTGTCGATGCAACCCGCATCGACGACTGGACCCGGCCGGAGGGGGCGCTCGCCAAACGCCTGAGCCAGCAGATCAAGTCGATGGTGCAACTCGGCCTGAAACCAGATCTGGTGCTCTGGCAGCAAGGCGAAGCCGATGCACGCATCGATGCCCCGCCCGAGGCCTATCTGCACGAGCTGATGCGACTCGCCTCCTTGCTGGACGGCGCCGGCACGGACGCTCCGATCATGCTGGCCCGCTCGACGCTGTGCCGCTCCCCGCCTCACCCGGGTATCCGGCGTGCGCTTGAGCAAGCCGTTACGCTCGACCCACGCTTCTTGGCCGGCCCGGACACCGACACCCTGCTCGGCGAGGCAAACCGCAGCGATGGCTGCCATCTGAGTGCCGGCGGCCTGAAGCGGGCCGCACAAGCCTGGGCCGGGCTGATACAGGTTCACGCCAGAGGCACTGCACCGTGACCGCCGCCCTTCGTCCGGGCGCGGTATCGGCAAGCCGAGCAAACTAATTGGCAGCTGCCGTGCTTTCTCTCACAGGTCGCCTTGCGCCTGCTACATCGCTGTGTGACAGTGCGGGGCCGCATCCGCGCCAGGGCGTTATTCGCTGAGAATCCGAGCGGCCCGATGAGTCGCCTGCCCTTTTTGAAAACTGAGACCCTCACTTGAGCTCCATACGCCGCTCCCTGCTCTTTCAACTCGCGGACAACTACATTGGTGTGGTGCTGCAGCTGGCCTCTACCCTGATCATTGCCCGCCTGCTCACCCCGTCCGAAATCGGTATCTTCGCGGTCGCATCCGTGCTGGCGGCCCTGGCCAGCCAGTTTCGGGATTTCGGCCTGGGCGAATACCTGATCCAGGAAAAGGTACTGACGCAGCAAAAGATTCGCGCCGCTTTTGCCGCCAACATCATGAGCTCCTGGCTGATGGCCGCCGTGTTCTTCGCGGCCAGTTGGCCGGCGGCGGTTTTTTACAACCAGCCGGGCGTTGGCGACGTCATGCGCATCCAGTCCATCAATTTCCTGCTCGTGCCGTTCGGCGCGGTCACGATGGCGTTTTTCCGGCGTGAGCTGAACTACCGGCCGATCTTCATTGCCGGCCTCACGGCCAATATCACGACCTTTCTGGTCGCCACGGCCGGTGCCCTGGCCGGCTTCAGCTATCTGAGCCTGGCGCTGTCGTCGCTGGCGGGATTGATTGTCACCGTCGCGGTATCGGTCATATTTCGTCCCAAGGACTTCCCTCGGTGGCCATCGCTGAAGGGCTTTGCCGACGTCTTCCACTTTTCGAAGCATGCGATGGGGATTTACTTCTTCGGCCAAATAGGAAAAAGCGCACCGGAGGCGGTGATAGGCCGAGCGCTGGATATGGCTTCGGTGGCGTTTTTCAGCCGTGCCAACGGACTGATGGAGATCTTCAATCGCACCGTCTTGCGCGCCGCCCTGCCCCTGTGCCTGCCCTATTTCGCCCAGGAGTCGCGCAAGGGCGAACGCACGGCGCCGGGGTATCTGAAGGCCACCACCCTGCTCACCGGCGTGGGCTGGCCCTTCTTCGTTGTCATTGGAATACTGGCTTTTTCCGCCATCCGATTGCTGTACGGCGCGCAATGGATGCCTTCCGTGCCTCTGGCGCAGATCCTCTGCCTGGTTGCGGTGCTGGAGCTGCCGTATTGGCTGGCCACCGAGGTGATGATTGCCGAGGGCCGCATCGATCAAAGCAACCGCCTGCAGTTCATCGTCCAGGGTCTGCGCCTGTCCAGTCTGGTGTTGGTATTTCCGTTTGGTCTGCCGGGCGCCTGCGGCGGCCTGGCGATCGCCGCCCTGCTCGGCGCCTGGGTGTCACACCGCTTCTTGCATCGCATCATCGGCCTGCACTTTGCCGAGGTCGTCAAGGCCTGCATGCCCAGCGCGATGGTGACGCTGATCACCGCCCTGCCCGCAGCCCTGCTGTGCAGCTTCGTGACGCAATCCGAAGGCAACTTCCTGTTCGTGTTCCTCGGCTGTGGCGTCTGCACGATTGCCGTCTGGCTGTTCGCCCTCAAGCTTTGCCACCACCCCTTCTGGCCAGAAGTGCTGTTGATCTCCGGCAAATTGAAGGCCCGGTTCGGCACAGCCGCGGTGCGCCCAGCCGACCAGGAATGAACAGGCTCGTTCGCGGTCGCTGGTGCAGTGCCTTGCGCCTGGGGCTGTGGACCTGCCTGCTGCTGCCGGACTTGCTCAGCGCAAGAATCATCTCCGTGGGACCGCAGGGCGAGTTTCAGCACATCGCGCAGGCGGCGGAATCGGCCCAGGACGGTGACATCGTCGAGATCAGCGCCGGCGTGTACAGCGCGGATGTGGCGGTATGGCGGCAAAAGCGGCTCACGCTGCAGGGCGTTGGCGGCCGGCCGGTGCTGATCGCCGCCGGGCACAGCGCCGAGGCCAAGGCCATCTGGGTGCTGAAGCATGGCGACTTCACCATCCGCAATATCGAGTTCCGGGGCAGCCGCGTGCCGGACGGCAATGGCGCAGGCATACGCTTCGAGCGCGGCCGCCTGCAAGTGCGGGACTGCGTGTTTGAAGACAACCAGAACGGCATCCTGACCGGCAACTACGCGGACTCCGAACTCAGCATCGAAGACAGCACCTTTGCGCTGGCTCCTCATCAATCTGATCCCTTGCCGCATCTGCTGTATGTGGGCCAGATTGCCAGCGTGCGCATCCAGGGCAGCCGGTTTCAGCGCGGCTATCTGGGACATCTGGTCAAGTCGCGCGCGCGGCGCAGCGAACTGCGCTACAACCTGATTCACGACGGACGGCAGGGCCAGGCCTCCTACGAGCTCGACTTTCCGAACGGCGGTTGGGTCACGCTCGTCGGCAACATCATCGAACATGGCGCCGGCAGCGCCAATCCGGCCTTGATCGCTTACGGCGCCGAAGGTCATGTCTGGCCGCAGAACCGCCTGGAGATGGCGCACAACACCTTGATCAACGACGGCTGGCTGCCGGCCTGGTTTGTGCGGACCTGGGCGTCGTCATTCCCGGCCGGGTTCGAGTTCAACAGCTACAACAATCTGTGGGTCGGCCTGGGCTTCTTCAGTTCGGGTTTAGAAGGCCGCTCCGTCGGCAATGCACGCACCTGGGCAGGGGCTCTGCATGAGCCTGCTGCACTCGACTTTCGGCTCTCGGGCTCGTCCGGACTCAGGCAGCGTTCAGTGGTTCCTGATGAAGCCCTGCTGCCGGCCGCCGAGTTCATGCTACCCGTCGGCGTTCGCCCCATTCCGGGTCCGCGGACCTGGGCCCCGGGGGCCGTCCAGACCGCCGCGCCACCCTGAGCAGGCCCGCGGCTACTCGGCTTCAGCCCGCGCTTCGGCCTGCTGTTTCGACTTGGGTCGCAGCACTGTGCTGGCCAGCTTGTGTTTGATCTTGTATCCGTGAAAAGCCAGGCGGCCGGCCAGATTGCGATTGAAGATGCGCGCGTTGTAGCGTGAGTAGGTACTCGAGGCATTCGACCAGCGCAGCTTGTGCGGGTCGGGCAGGCCCATGAAATCATAGGTATGCACGCCGCTGGCGCGCAAATGGTCAATCAGGGCGAGATTCAGCAGATAGCTGGGACTCAGCTTGTCCATGCTCTGCACATGGCTGTGCTTGAGGCAGGAGAAGACGCCGTCGCGCTGCAAGCCGAAGTTGTACGCAATCGGGCTGTCGTTCAGGCTCAATATCTGGCCCAGCAAAAGGCCGCTGCGCATCGCCCGGGGAAACAGTTCGCGGTAGAAGCGCTCCTGCTGCAAGTTGTTGGTGATGGCCGATCCGGCCTCGTGCTTCCATGACTTGCGTTCGATGTCGAGCACGATGTCCAGCAACTCCGTTGCCTGCGCCTCCTTCGTCAACTGCAAATGCTTCAGTTCGCCCAGTGCCTTGAACTTGTTGGTCGAGGTCCGCAGCAACTGGCGCAGACCCTTGCTGATGCCGGCCTGAAACGCCTCGGCACCGCTCAACAAGGGAAAGTAGGGGGATTCGCGCTGGTCCCATTTGGCAAGATTGAAGCCCCCGGTCTGGCACTGCTGTTCGATCGCCAGGGCGCTCTCGCTACCCACCACGAGCGTGATCTGGAAACTGCTCCAATCACGGTAAGCGAGATCCAGCCCCTCGATCAAGGCCGATACCAGGTCGGGACTGAAGCGCCTGAGTAGCAAGCCTACCCGACCGCCATACAGGTCGGTCGGCGCTTTCAGCTGGGGCCAGCGCTTCTGAGGAGTGTCGGAAAAAACCGGCATCAAGCCCATCAACTCGCCGCCGCTGGACAGCACAAGCACCCGCGTGTCGGCCGCCTGATCAAAAGCGGCAAGAGTTGCCTCGAACCACTCGAAGGTCGAGGTGGCATCCAGGCCCAGGAGATTTTCTTTTCTGTCGCTGACCAAGGCATTCCAGGGCTCGCGCAAAGCCTGGAAGGATTGAAGCGTCGAAACGACCTTGACGTCGATGCTCATATCTCAGATCAACTCCGCAAGGCTGGATCGGATGATATCGGCGCTGCGCTCGATATCGGTGTCAGAGATGTCCTGGTGCACAGCCAGGCAAAGCAGATGATCGGCCAGGTAGAGCGCGTCATCGATCGCTTGCTGGTCCGCGTGCTCGAACAGGATGGAGTGCAAATAGATGCCGAAGGTATGCAGCGCCACGCCCTGGTCGCGCCAGCGGTGGTCGATTGAATCGCGTCCGTCCAGCAGCACAGGAAACACCCAGGGACAGGTGTTGTCGGGCAGGTCAGCGTACAAAAGCCTCAGCGGCCCGCGGCATGGCAGCGACTGCGCGTAGCGGCGGAAATTGCTGCGTCGGCGCTGAGCCACGGCAGCGAGATCGTAGGCCTCGATCAGGTTTCGGGCCAGGGGCGGCATGGCGCTGTCGGCCAGGAGAGGATCGACGGGATACCGGGCCTCGCCCGGAATTTGCGTCGAAGCGGGTTTGATGGCCGGCAGCTTCGCAGGTTTGGGCTTCAGTGCCAGACGCAGGGCCTCGACTGCGCCGAACACCGAGCGCGCGAGGCCCCGCGGCCCGTGCTCCAGCGCCTCTTCCAGGAGTTGCTTGAGATTAACGATGCGCTTGCGGAGCGGCGCCAAGCTCAGGGGCTTGAGCGAAGCGGCGCGCCGGGCCTCGCCTCGCATCAGCCCCCCGCCCACGCCGGAAGGCACCAATTTCCAGAAACTGTAGATCCGGTAGTCGCTGTCCGCGCTGCCGGCCAGCACCGGCGATTCACCTTGCACGAACGAATGCGACCAGTCTTCGATCAGGCTCACGCCCCGCTCGCGCAAGCCCGCCAGCGGCTTCAAATCGGCGGCAATACCGAAAAAATGTATGACCAGCACGGCACAGGTGTTGCCGCTGGCCTTGCCGAGCAAATCTTCATAGTCGATGCTCAGGTCACGGCGGATCCGATAGAACACCGGATTCAGACCGGCCATCAGCGCCGGCGAGATGCCCGAGGGGCAATGGAAAGCGGGCAGCAGGATGTCGCGATGCGAGGTCGTCTCGGCGATTTCCCGACAGGCCCGCAGCAAGGCACCACGCGCCTGGTAGGTCAGCTCCAGTCCGGGTGTCGCCATCAGTGCCCGGGTCGATGCCACTGGCCTGGGCCAGAACAGATCGCGAACGGTGGGGATCGGATGGGAAATCGCGGGCATCGTGAATAGGACAGGCTGTGCTGATTCGTTGGCAGGGCAAGACTGCAAGTCGGTGCGCCGCCAGACGCCATCACGCTGACGGCGGTCATTGCACGGAGCCGTTATGGATTGTGCCGGACTGAGCATGACCCAAAGGCCCAATATAGCGGCGCGCAAGCACCACATTGTCGATATAGAGGTGTTGATCGTGAGGAGATACCGCCGTCCCCCCATGGAACACATTGAGCCAGGCGCTTTCTATGTGCAGATTGCCGACGGAACGAAAGCGCAGTTTGTCCTTGTCGAGCACAAGCCGTCCGTCGACCCAGGCGCGCATGCGGCCGTCCGGACTCTCCGGGTGGTTGAGTTGAATCTGCTGCTCAATGCAGTACCAGCGATTGCGCTGCAACAGCGCCCCGGACCACAGCCAATGGTCTCCGTTGATCGACTTCATGTTGGCGTGGTAGGCATAGGTCGCCAGTTGGGTCAACCCAGCCAAGGGGTGGTCGGCTGGAAACGCCTTGAAAAATGCGCCCCGCATCGACCAGCCATTGCTACCGTCGGATTGACGCCCTCCCCAGCCCGCGCGGCCATAGGTGCCGGCCAGACCAGGAAGCTTGCCGCCATCAACGGAAGGCTCCCAGTCGTCGGCCAGTCGCAGGTAGTAGCGGAAGAACAGCTCATCCGGCTCGCCGCCATGGTCCTTCAGGTTGATGCGCAGGTCCACCCCCATATTGCTGCCCTTCTTCAGGTTCACGCGCAGAGCGGCCCCGAGCAAGGGCTTGAATCGAAGGGTTTCATCCTTGTTCAAGGTTTCCATTTCTCCGTAGCCGCCCCGCGCCCATTGACCTCGCCACGAAGGCGCGTCGTCGAATCCGGAAAAAAACACCACCTCGGGATGCCGCTCAAGGCCCTGGTCCGCCTCGAAATCGGCCGCCAGCCCTTTGGCCGGCGAGGTCGTCGATGAAAACCCGGGAACAGCGGTCTCGAACACGCCCAGCCGGATCGGGGCGCCACGGATGCCGGCCCCGGTCAGCACGAGCCTGGCCTGCACCAAGGTTCTCGAATGCGAAGCAACCGGCAACTCGAACTGCAACAACACATTGTTCTGATCGCTGGCCACCAGCGTTGGCGCCAAGCCGATCGATTTATAGGTCGAGCAGTCGGTGTGCGTATCGGCCGCGGGATGGAGCAGGTCCCTGTGTCCATCGGTGTACTCAAGCGCCAGCAGTGGCCGGTCGGCGACGTTTGCCGCCTGTCGGCTGTGGAACAGCGCAAAACCGGTACCGGCGGTCGTGCGCATGAATAGTTGACCATGGCGGGCTCGCGCGACCTGCCAGGAACGAACCAGTGCGGTCACGTCCCACATCCCGCCGGCCGGGCCGGGGGTGGCCTCGGCAAAGGGCTTGTCGCCGAAGCGTTTGCCGTGGGCATCGCGCCAATCCCCCGCGCGCCGCTCCCAAGGCAGAATATCGTTCATAAAGAACTCGCAATTCACGCCGCCTTCGCCTTCGTACAGCAGCCGGCGCTCGCTCAAGCCCTTCAACTCTGCAATTTGTTCCTCGCCGCCCTGCGCTGAGGCAAATGACACTGATACCGCCAACAAGCTGAACAAGAATCGTTTTTTCATCGGCTAGAACAAGGCAGCGCGCACATAATCGACAGCCCTTTGCGCAAGACCGAAGCGGGGCTTTAGCCATGACGAAAGAGGCGCCGGGGAGTATCCGACACCTCATTGTCCCTGATCACTCTAAAACATATTGCCCGATTCAATGAAGGACAAATTCTCAGGACAAATCGATCTGGCTCGCCTGTTTGAATCAAACCCGCCGGATGCCCGATGGTTTGACACCCTGGGCTTGCGCGGGGCTGATATTGCGTACGACAGCCAACTTGCCTGCGCGCTGCTCGGCTCGCCCCAATTCGATGACGGCGATGCCGCTTTATTGGCCGCGAAGTCCGGACCCGCGGCCGGATTCCTGCAGGTGTGGAGGCGGCATGGCGTGCAGGCCAGCGCCCGGTTGCGCGGCGGCTACGCACTGGTGGTGGTGGACACCTCGCGCCCCGCGGTGTTCCTGTCGGTTGACCGCTTCGCCATTCAGACCCTGTGCTACTCGCTGACCGAGGGGCAAGGGCTCAGCTTTTCCGACCGCGCCGATGGCGTGTCGGGCCGCGGCACCGAGTTCGATCCGCAGGCGATCTTCGACTATCTCTTCTTCCACATGATTCCGGCGCCGCGCACCATTTTCGCCAAGGTACGGCGCCTGCCCGCGGCGCACAGCCTGCTGATCGAGCGCCAAGGCACGCGCCTGGAACGTCACTGGCCGCTGCGTTTTGACGAGCATCACCATCAGGACTTCGCTCCAGCCCGGGACAGCTTTCGCCAGTTGATCCGATCAGCCGTCAAGGAAGAGGTCGAGGGCCAGGGCAAGGTGGGCAGCTTTCTGTCGGGAGGTACAGACAGCTCCACGGTGACCGGCATGCTGCGTGAGGTCGGTGGACAGCCGCCCGACGCCTATTCGATCGGCTTCGAGGCCGATGGTTATGACGAGATGGCCTACGCGCGGCTGGCCGCGCGCCACTTCGGCTGCCGGCACCACGAGTACTACGTCACGCCGGCTGATCTGCTGGCGAGTATTCCGGCAGTCGCCCGGTATCACGATCAACCCTTTGGCAACTCCTCGTCGCTGCCCTCGTACTACTGCGCCAAGATGGCCAGGGAAGACGGCTGCAGCAAGATACTGGCCGGTGACGGCGGCGACGAACTGTTCGGCGGCAACTCCCGCTATGCCCTGCAGCAGGTGTTCGAGTACTACCATGCGCTGCCCCAGGGGCTCAGAAATACGATCCAACCGTTTTGCGGTGATGCGAGTGTCTTGCGCCGCATTCCCGGTCTGCGGCAGCTCACCGGCTATGTGCGCCACTCCAGGGCACCGATGCCCGACCGCCTGCAGAACCACAATCTGGTGATGCAGTTGAACCCGGCCAAGGTCCTCACCGCCGAGTTCCTGTCCACCGTCGACACGACGCTGCCAGCCCAGCACATGCGGGCCACCTGGGACGAATGCGAACAGCCGGTGGGCCTGGTCAATCACATGCTGGCCTACGATTGGCGCTACACCCTGGCCGACAGCGATCTGCCCAAGGTGCGTGGCGCCACCTCGATGGCCGGCATTGCCGTGGGCTTCCCGATGCTGTCCGATCGCCTTGCCGACTTTTCCATGACGCTGGCACCCAACTGGAAGCTCCGGCGCTTCAAGCTTCGTTGGTTCTTCAAGGAGGCGCTGCGCGGTTTCCTGCCCGATGAAATCATCAACAAGAAAAAACAGGGCTTCGGCCTGCCCTATGGGCCCTGGATGTCACGCGATCCCGCACTGAAGCAGCTGGCCAGGGACAGCCTGCAAGGCCTGGTGACACGCGGCATCGTGCGGGCTGACTTTGTGCAGGCGCTGATGGATCAGCATCTGCAGGAGCACCCCGGCTACTACGGCGAGATGGTCTGGATACTGATGATGCTGGAACAGTGGCTGCGCGGCCAGGAAGAGGCGCCTCAGGCGGCCACGGCCCTGTCGTAACGACTGCGGCGCTGGTTCAGAGCCAGGCGTGCTGCCCACACCGGCAGCCCCTTGGCCCAGGGCGTGAAGCGCGGAAGTTGGAACAGATCCGCGCCGGCGGCCGCGGCACCCGCTGCGGTGCTGACGGCGGCACGAAAGCCCAGCTTGCGCACCAGTGCTGCGTGGCTGGCGTCGTAGTCCTGACCCGGCTTGCCGTTCGGGTAGGCGAAGACTTGCACCGGCGTGTCGATGAGTTCCTGCAGACGCTGGCGGCCCTGCGCGATCTCGCGTTCGGCCTGTAGCCCGTCAAGCGTGGTGAGTATCGGATGGCTCACCGTGTGGCCGCCGATCTCCATACCGGCCCGGTGCAGGCTGCGCAGTTGCTCAGTGCTCATCATCAGGTCCTGCGGCAGGTGCTCCACCGCACAAAGCCGGCGCAGCCTGGCCAGCGCTGTTTCGCGCTCATCCAGGCTCAGGTATTTGATGCGCGGCAGCAGGGCCTGCACCGCCTGTTGGCGTTGCTCGATGCTCTCCAGCGGCAATCGTGAAAGGCTGAACTCGCCCAGATCGACGCTGGCCAGTCGGCTGGCACGCAAACACTCGATCACCGAGTCGTTCCACATCCGGCCACCGTCGAGAAAGCCGGACGACACGAAGAAGCTGGCCTTCAGCCCGTGTCGCTGCAGGATGGGCAGCGCAATCTCGGCATTGTCCGCATAGCCATCATCAAAAGTCAGCACCAGGCTGCGGGCCGGCAGAGTGGCCTGCTCCAGGTGCTCGGCAGCCTGGGCAAGGCTGAGCACGCGGAAGCTGCCGGCGACCAGGCGCATCAACAAGTCGAAACGCTCGGCGTCCGGTTCGCCTGGAAACAAGGCATCCGGACGCGCATGGACCCGGTGAAAGGTGAGCACCGATAGCCTGGGCGGGGCCAGGGTGCCCAACAAGTCGAAGCCAAGCCGCGTGCACTGCGTCACCAGGCCCAAAGAGAAAGCGTTCACCCGAGTCCCTCACTCATCCATGCCAGTGCTGCAATCGGCCCGCGGAGTTCAGGCGGGTTTGCGCAGGGTGACCAAAATCCAGCCCCGCAGGTACTTGAGCGCCTCGAACCGGCTGATCAGCTTCTCGAAGCACATACCAAGGAAGAACAGTCCGCCATTGAACATCAGATAGTTCGGGTACTGGCTGAGATACTCGAAAGACTCCACCCGGAATTTCTCGCCCGCGGCCAGGCGATTCACGGCCTTGCGGGTATTGGTACGGTAGGCCGTGGGGAAAGTGTCCTCCTCTTCACGGCCCTCCACCTTCTTGACAATTTTCGAGTGCATCCGGTTGGGCACCATGCGCGCCACCAGCGTGCCGTAGTCCCACATATTGGCGGTCAGGAACACCACCGCCCCCCCCGGTCGCAACACCCGGTTGAATTCCTTGTAAACCGCTTCGGGGTCCATCAGGTGCTCGAACACCGAACGCGACATGATCAGGTCAACACTCGCGTCGGCCAGCGGCAGATGCGCCAGGTCGCTGTTGTGCAGTTCGATATCGTCAGGGGCGCCGACAAAGTCGACCAGATCGACACCGATCAAATGGGCGGCACGCCCTCGGTACTGGCTCAGGATCGGCGCTGTGCGGCCACAGCCTGCATCCAGGAGCACATCCTTGCTTTGCAATAGCTGGTTCACCTTGCGTTCAAAGGCTCGGTAAGGATGCGCATCACTGTCATAGTATTTGCGCAGCAATCTGTTGGCCAAAGTAGTCATGATTATATTGATAATGTTTACATTAACCGATATGCGCCAGCACCCTCAAGCGCGTCGCGCGACGGGTACCGCGCGCTCGCGCAAAGTGGCATCAACCAATACCACATAGCAAATAATGTAGTAAGGCAAGTCAAAATGCACCAGGGTCAGGAAAGCCCCACCCACGGCAAAACCTACCAGACTGACCTGCACCATTCGCATCAGCAAAGGGACCCAAGCCGCATACTCCGGATCATTTGCTGTTTTCTTGGCGATGCTGGCAGCTTTTCGCCAAGTAATAAAACCCAAAAGCAGATAGATTGCCAGTCCCGGAAAACCGTGCTCCCCAAGCGCCTGCAGATAAATGCTGTGCGCCACAAACACCACCCCGACCGGGTATCCCTCAACCCCGCCGGGCGGCGCATACATCGAAAACAGCACGGGATTATCAGTGCCAAAGCCAGCGCCAGTAATCGGGCGATCCAGCGCCATATTCCAAAGTGTCTTCCAGGTGTAGATGCGCGACATGGCCGATGAATCCTGCTGATAGGTCTGGATCGAATTCATCCGATTCGTCCATGAGTCCGGCATGAACATCACCGCCACGCCAGCCAGCACCACAATCGCCAGCACGGTCTTGACCCGATTCTTGCCCTTCAGCCCGAGCACCATGCCCATTGCCACCACACTCAGCAAAGCGCCCCGCGATTGAGTGCCCAGGATGCCGACGCACATCAGCAGCATCGCAAGAACCATGGCGCGGCGCCCCATCTTGTGGATCATGGTCTGATACAGGTAATACATGAAGGGCAGCACAAGCACCAGCGCAATACCCAGTTCGTTATTGCCTGATATCACACCGCCGGGCGGCCCCCATACCCGTGACCCGCCGCCGGTCAGCAAGGTGAACACCCCGCCCTTGATGCCGTAATAGCCAATCGACAAGGTGGTCACCCAGATCAGCATTTCTATCTGTTTGCGACCGCGCAGCAGCAGCATGGTGACAAACAGCATGAAGTGGATTTTCAAGACGAAAATCCACTGATCAAGCACCCATTCGGGACGGCTCATCGCGAACAGGCTGGTGATACTCATCCACACGAGGAACAGTATCTGCGTGACCGTGATGCTGTTGACCGGAAACGGGCGCTTGTCGCGCGATGCCAGCGTGCTGATCAGGGTGAAAATGGCCACCAACTGGGCAAATGGCATGGTCTGCACGAAACCATATGCCAGGCGGTGCGGCACCATCATCGCAATCCAGGCCCAGGCATAGGCCCCGATGCGGGCGCGCCACAGGATGAATGGCAATATGCCAAACAAGATTCCGGCAACCAGAATGGTTCGCATTAAACGCTCACTGCCAGATTACCGGTTGAGTCACGGAGTTCAATTGACATCATGGCCTGTTGGTTGATCTCACGCCGCGGCCGTCATGCGGGGCGCCTTCGTCACGACCTGCTATTTGACGAAACAGCGTCAGTTGCGCCTCACTGGTGGCCTGCCAGCTGAATTGCTCGGCATAGCGCCTAACCTCGGCCCGACTCGGCTCCTGGGCCAGCAGCGCCAATACCGCGGCCGCGATACCATCGGCGTCCCGGGTGGCCGCCAGGCGACCTGCGGATGCGCTGGCAACCACCTCGGCATTGCCGCCCACACGGGTGGCCACCACCGGCGTACCACAGGCCATAGACTCCAACAGCACGTTTGCCCACCCTTCGCGGCTGGAGGCCAGTATCAGCACGTCGGCTGCGCTGTACCAGGCGGCGAGTTGCAGATTGGGGATGGCTCCGGCAAAGCGAACTCGGTGGCTCAGGCCCAGCTTCGTCGCCAGGGTCTCGAGGTTCGATCGCTCCTCCCCCTCCCCCACGATCACCAACTGTGCTGCCGGATGGTCCGCCGAGATCGTCGCCAGCGCCTTGATGGCCAAGTCGTGTCCCTTCAGCTCGACCAGATTTCCCACCGACAGCAAGACCGGCGCGCCGCGTTCCATCTGCAGTGCAAGCTTGGCGGCATCCGGCGACATCGGGTAGAAGCGCTCGAGGTCGACGCCATTGCGCATCGTATGTACCTTGGCCGCGTCCAGCCCCCAGCCCAGCAATACATCGGCCAGCGCCTGGCTCACGCCGATGACGCCATCAGCGCGCCGTGCCGCCCATTGCATCATGCGGCGCGGCAGCGGGTATCCGGCAATGAGGTTGAGGTCCGAGCCGCGCGCGGTCACCACGAACGGTTTGCCAAACCACTTCGCCAGCAAGCCGGCGGCAACACCATCGGGATAGAAATAATGGGCGTCGATGACATCGAAATCAAAGCCCTCGCGCAGCAGACGGCGTATCGCCGGCACGGCGCCTAGCGCCAGGCTGAGAGGGGCGATATGCATGCCGACCTTCGGAGGCAGCGGATAGCGCGGGTGCTGGACGTCGATGTCGTGCCATTGCTCCCGCCTGGGGGTGGCAGCCATCAAGCCATGCACGCCATGTTTGGGGTCGCTGGAATAGAACCAGGGCACCGGCGCGATCACCCGGACTTGCACATCCCCATGCACCAGCAATTCGCGCAGACGCGTTTCGACGAAGATGCCGTGCCCCGGCCGCACACTGCTGGGGTACAGGCTTGAGAACAGCAGGGACCTCAAGGGCTTGCTCACGCCGCGCGTCTCGACAGCTGTTGATGCTTGAGCACGCAAACGGCAAATGCAAGCAAGCACAGCAAGCCCAAACCCGCCACGACACGCAGATGTGTGCGCAAGCGCCACATCGCCTCGGCCTCGGCATGGCTGCCTGGGTCGTCGAGCAGCAGCAGGGGCGGATACAGTCCCTGTGCAATCGCGTTCAGCTGCTCCATCGAACGCGACAGCGGCGTCAGCCTATGCCCCAGCACAGCGCGGTCATAGGAAAAGACATTATTGCCCCACACCGCATACCACTGCGTCAGGCCGCGTTCGTAGTACTTCCAGGCCTTGTCCTCGACCACGTAGCCGGGGCGTGCGCTGGCAAACAAGGGCTTCAATTGCAACGACGCCGGGGCAGTCTTCAGCGCCTGGCGGAACTCGAGCGCCGACAAGGGCGTGCCGCGGGCGTCGAGAAAATAATAGTTGTTGAAGATATCGACCAGCTGCCAGCGCTTGAGCTCGCGGTTCCATATTTCCAGAAAAATATGGCCATCGCCACCAAAGCCATCGAACGAGAACGCCCAGGGCCTCACCGACATGCCTGAGGCCAGTGCCAGTCCGGTGAAAACGCGCACGAAGTCGCCGCAATAGCCTTTGCCCTCTTCGACAATCTGGTGATAGGTCGTGTCCAGATCGGACTGCACCGCTCCACCGTACAAGGTCGGGTGCGAACCCAGCAGATGGCGGCTGATCACCAGCACGCGGTCCCAGTCCGACGGCAGAGACTGCAGACCCAGGCGCCGTGCCTGCTCTGCATACAAGGGGCTGGCAGGCCCTCGCTCGTCGAGAAAGCCGGCAGGTGTCTGTTCCGGCGTCCAATTGAAATCCACGCCAGCGGTTTCGCCCAGGACCAGCGCATTGCGCATGCGCACCAGCTCGGTTGAACTACCCATGAAAGGCAGCAGCGACAAGACCAGCAAGACCAGCGCAGCCAGGCTCAGCCAGGCGCCGCGGCGCCAGGTCAGCGCCTGCTCAGGGTGTCGCAAGACACCTACCAGCATAGGCCCACGACCGTGGCCGCCAGCTGGTCGGGGTTGGGCAGGTTGACCAGGTCCAGCACGACCTGATCGGGCCGGGTCAGGGCCGCCACGACGTCGAACACCTTGGCATCCGCCAGGCCCAGCACCAGCACCTCGGACTCCGCAATCACCTCGGCCAGTTCGGGTTTGAGCATCTGGCCGATATGCGGCAGGTGCTTCTCGACAAAGCTGCGGTTGGCGCCCAGCAGGCTGGCCAGATGCACCTCGGGGTCGTAGATCGACAGCTGCACGCCCTTGCCGATCAACTGCTCGGCCAAAGTCACCAGCGGGCTCTCGCGCAGGTCATCGGTGCCGGTCTTGAAGGACAGGCCGATGAAGCCGATCTTGCGTTTGCCGGTGGCCAGCAGCTTGTTCAACGCCACGTCCAGATGCTGGCGGTTGGACGGCAGGATGCCGGCCAGCATCGGCAGTTCCAGGTCATGGGTCTTGGCCAGATAGGTGGTGGCGCGCAGGTCCTTGGGCAGGCAGGAGCCGCCAAAGGCGAAGCCGGGCTTCAGATAGGCCTTGGAGATGTTCAGCTGGGTGTCCTGGCAGACCAGGTCCATGACCTCGAACGGGTCGACCCCCAGGGCCTCGCACAGCCGCGCGGTCTCGTTGGCAAAGGTGATCTTCAGCGCATGGAAGTTGTTGCAGCAGTACTTCATCATCTCGGCCGAGCGCACCGAGGTCTGCAGGAATTTGCAGGGCAGATGGCCGAACAGCGCTTGCAGACGCTCGACCGGATAGGCATGGTTGGCGCCGATGACCGTGAATGGCGGCTTGTCGTAGTCGCGTATCGAGGAGCCCTCGCGCAGGAACTCGGGCTGGAAGCACAGGAAGAAGCCCTCGCCATCCTTCTTGCCCGAGGCTTCCTCAATGATGGGGCGCAGCACGTCCTCGACGGTGCCTGGCACCAAAGTCGAGCGGAACACCACCACATGGGGCTGTGCCTTGGCACCAATGGCCTTGCCGATCTCAATAGCCAGACGCAGGATCGCGCCCTGGTCCTGGCTGCCGTTGGGCGCCGAAGGCGTACCCACACAGATCAGCGACAGTTCGCTGTCCTGCACCGCGCGCTGGGCGTCGGTCGTGACCGTGACGCGGCCGCTGGCGGCCACCTGTGCCATCAGGTCGACCATGCCCTCTTCAACCACCGGGGTCTTGCCCGACTTGATCAGCTCCAGCTTGGCCGGCTCGATGTCGACGCCGATCACCTCATGTCCGTCACGCGACAGGCAGGCCAGCGAGACAGCGCCCACATAGCCCAGGCCAAAAATACTGATCTTCA
Organism: uncultured Roseateles sp.; assembly: GCF_963422335.1. Classification (NCBI taxonomy): domain Bacteria; kingdom Pseudomonadati; phylum Pseudomonadota; class Betaproteobacteria; order Burkholderiales; family Sphaerotilaceae; genus Roseateles; species uncultured Roseateles sp. Next base: position 4,001,990 of record NZ_OY729424.1, on the reverse strand, counting down.
TGCAACACCTCTTTTTTTATCGGCAAAGTTCTTCACGCCACGGGCGATGATTCCGTCCAGCCGCTCCATCGAGCGCGGCCAGGCATGGTGGCTGAGCATGCGCTCGCGCCCTGCCACGGCCAGGCGCTGGCGCTCCGCCGGGTCTTCGGCAATGCGGAAGATCGCTTGAGCGTAATCCTGCGGCGTGTCGCAGACCAGGAAGTGATTCTCCGCCTGCGCATCGACGCCTCCGGCGGCAATGCTGCTGGTGACCACGGGCACGCCCATGGCCATCGCCTCCAGGATCTTGTTCTGCGTACCGCGGGCGATGTTCAGGGGTGCCACCATCAGCGCCGACTTGCGCACAAAGGGCTGCACCTCGGGCACCGAGCCGGTCACCGTCACGCCGGGAATCTCGCCCAGGCGGCGCATGGCCGGCGACGGGTCGGCGCCGACGATCAGCAGCTTCATGCCGGGGCGGCGCGCCTTCAGCAAGGGCCAGACCTGCTCGCAAAAGCGCGACATGCATTCCTGGTTCGGGTAGTAGTCCATACGACCGATGAAGCTGATCGTGTCGGGGTCATACGGTTCGTCGCCAGGGCTGAAATACTCGGCATCAACGCCATTGGGAAACCAGTCGGTGTCGGCGCCGCTGCCATAGCTGTTCAGCGTCTCCCACTCGGCGCGCGTGGTCGCCGTGCACAGATCGAAGCGTCCGGCCAGGCGCTTCTCCTCGGTCTGCAGCTTGCTGCCTTCCAGCTGGTAGCCCAGCGACAGCGGGAAGGACTTGTAGTTTGCATACTCCAGCCACTTCTGCGAATCCATATCGCCGAAGTCAAGGATCTTCGGGATGTCGGTGACATGCTCGACGTACTGGGCCACCGACGAGCAGTGCACGAAGATCAGATCCCAGGTCTGGCTGGCCAGCAACTCGCGCACGCGCGCTTGCAGTTGGGGCGAGTAGAAGTAGCCCATCGACGACGGCGTGGACGAGGCCAGACGCGCGACCATACGCAAGGCCTGGGCCGGCGCGTGCACGCGGGCCATCTCGAAGGCGGCGCAGTGCGGCGAGATGCCCTGCCCTTCGGCCGCCTCGGCGTCGGAGCGTGCCAGCGAGCAGACCGTCACATTGTGGCCGCTGGCCGTCAGGTGGCGGATCATGTTGAAAGGCCGGATCTTGCCCCCGCGCTTGGGCGGAAACGGAAAGCGGTGGCAGAGGTACAGGATATTCATGCGACGTAGGTTTTCATCTCAAGGGCCACATCGCCCGGCTCGCGCCCATCGAGATAGATGCGGCTCCAGATTTCGAGATTCATCAAGGCCAGCAGGGCATCGGTACCGTCGATGCGATTGGCCTCGTGGTCGGCCATCAGTCCGGCGACGACCTCGGGCCGGAACAGACCGCGCGCGCGCAGCACCTCGGGTGCGAGCAGGCGACGCAGCAGCGGCGCCAATTCGCGCTTGAGCCAGGCCCCCATCGGCGTGCCGAAGCCACGCTTCTTGCGGTTCAGGATGTCGTCGGGCAGCATGCCCGACAGCGCCTCTTTCATCACATGCTTGAGGCGGCCGCCCTTCATCTTGATCGCGCCAGGCATGGCTGCGGCCAGCTCGACCAGATCATGGTCCAGCAGCGGCACGCGGCATTCCAGCGACACGGCCATGCTCATCTTGTCGGTCAGCATCAGCAGGTCGTCGGGCAGCTGGGTTTCGGCATCGACCGCGAACATGCGGTTCAGATCGTCTTCGTTGCCGGCGCCGGCAAAGGCCTGATCGAGTGGGTCACTGCCTGGCGCCGCAGGCTCCAGCATCAGCTGTGCCACCACATCGCGCCCAAGCACCTGCAGATAGCTGCGGTAGCGCGCATCGGGCGCCATCTCGGCGGTGGCGACGAAACCCTTGGCCAGCCGCAGCATATTGAGCAGGCCGGAATGCCGGTCGGCCGGCAAGTGCCGCGCGCCGGCTGCCGCCGTCCGGCGCAGCCAGGCCGGCAGCGCATGAAAGCGCGAGGCGTAGTGGGCGCCCAGATAGCGCCGGTAGCCACCGAACAGCTCGTCACCGCCGACGCCGGACAGGATCACCTTCACATCCTGGCGCGCGAACTGCGAGACCAGGTAGGTGGTGATGAAGGCGGTGTCGGCCAGCGGCTCGTCCATATGCCACAGCAATTGCGGCAGCAGGCCCACGACATCGGGCTTGACGACGATCTCGCGGTGCTGGGTGCCGAACAGCTGCGACACCTGGCGCGCATAGGGCAGCTCGTTGTACAGGGCCTCGGCCGCGCCGCCCTCGAAGCCGATCGAGTAGGTGCGTATCGGCTGCGACGAGTGCTTGGCCATATAGCCGACCACGGCACTGGAGTCGACGCCGCCGGACAGAAAGGCACCGATGGGCACGTCGCTGACCATCTGCATGCGCACCGATTCTTCCAGCTGGGTGCGCACCTTGTCGGTCCACTGCTGTTCGCTCAAGTCCCTGTCGATGCGCGTCGGCAAACGCCAGTAGCGCCACTCGCGCACCTGGCCGCCCTCGACCGCCAGCAGCGTGGCCGGTGCCAGCTTGCGTATGCCCTTGAAGATGCAGCCCGGCGCGGCCACATAGCCCAGGTGCAGGTAGCTGGCCACGACGCTGCGGTCCAGCTCGGCCTTGACGCCGGGCAGCGCCAGCAAGGCCTTGGCCTCGGTGGCAAAGGCCAGTCGTTGCCCGTCCTGCAGCACGTACAGCGGCTTGACGCCGATGCGGTCGCGGCCGATCAGCAGGCGCCGGCGGCGCGCGTCCCACAGCGCGAAGTCGAACATGCCGTTGAGCCGGTGCACGAATTCGTCGCCCTCGGCGTCGTACAGGTGCAGCAGCACCTCGCTGTCCGAGCCGGTCTTGAAGACATAGCCCTTGGCCTGCAGTTCAGCCCGCAGCTCGCGGTAGTTGTAGATCTCGCCATTGCAGACCAGCCACAGGCTGCCGTCCTGGTTCGACAGCGGTTGGTGGCCGCCTGCCAGGTCGATGATGGACAGGCGGCGCATGGCAATGCCGCAGTCGGCATCGATGTGCATGCCCTCATCGTCGGGCCCGCGGTGCTGGGTGACGTTGCCCATCGCGGACAGCAGGGCCGGTTCGACCCCCTGCCCGTCCAGTCGGTAAATGCCGTGAATGCCACACACGTTGGGGCTGCCTCAGGTACTAAGGGGTTGGACGCGTGTGCCTCGGGCCAGCGCCCGTTCGTACACCTCGCGATAACGCGCCACGCTGGCCGTCCAGGTACGCTCGACTTCGACAAAGCGGCGCGCCTGCTGGCGTATCTGCGGCCAGGTTTCGCGCCGGGCCAGCACATCCTCGAAAGCGGCCTCCAGCGCCGCAGCATCCCCGGCCCTGAACAGGAATCCGGTCTCGCCATGACGCACCAGTTCGCGGTGACCACCGACATCAGAGGCCACGAACATGCGGCCCTGGGCCATGGCCTCCAGCGGCTTCAGCGGCGTGACCAGCTCGGTCAGGCGGATCGGCAGGCGCGGGTAGGCCAGCACATCGATCAGCTCGTAGTAGCGCTGCACCTGCTCATGCGGCACACGGCCGGTGAAGATCACGCGGTCTTGCATGCCGGCCGCCGAGGCCTGGGCGCGCAGCGCTTCGTCCTGCGGCCCGCCACCGACCATCAGCACGCGCAGGTTGGGGTGGCGCGGCAGCATGCGGCGCGCCGCCTCCAGCAGCAGATGCAGGCCCTCATAGCCGTAGAACGAGCCGGCGAAACCCAGCACCAGGGCGCCATCCAGGCCGAGCTGGCTGCGCAGCCGCGCATCGCCCTCGATGCCGAACTGGAACAGCTGGGCATCGACCGCATTCGGAATCACCGTGATGCGCTCGGCGGCAATGCCGCGCGCCATGATGTCGCCGCGCAGGCCCTCGCAAATGGTCGTGATCTGATCAGCCCGGTGCAGGGCGAAGGACTCCAGCGCGCGTGAGACGCGGTAGCGCAGGCTGCCCTCGGTGGTCGTGCCATGGTCAACCGCCGCGTCCTCCCAGGAGGCACGCATTTCGTAGACCACCGGCACGCGTTGCGCACGGCCGACCCACAGGCTGGGCAGGGCATTCAGCACCGGTGAGTGGGCGTGGATCAAATCGGCCTGGGTCGCGCGCACCAGCTCGGCCAGGCGCTTGGCGGTGAGCCGCATCTGCGCGATCAGGCCCGTATCGGGCGCATTGGGCGTGCGGTGAAAGCGCCAGCCGTCAACGTCTTCGTGCAGGGCAGAGCCCGCGCCCTGCTTGGGCGTGGTCAGCAGCACCGTCTCCCAGCCCAGCGCGCGCTGCTCGCGCAGGATGGACAGGGTGCGGAAGGTGTAGCCGCTGTGCGTGGGAAGTGAATGATCCAGCACATGAAGAATGCGCAAGGTCATTGCAAGGCCACCGCCACCGGCTGCTGCTGCGGCGCGGCAGGCACTGCCGGCGCTGCATCCAGCACCTGGCGCAGGAAGGCCTCGAACATCATCAAGGTCCACAGCGGCGCGCTGTAGTCTCGCGAGCCCGACAGATGGGCGTCGATCAGATGTTCGAGGTAGTCGCGGTTGAACCAGCCGGTCTCGGCCAGGCGCGGGCCCAGCACGGCCTGGCGCATGCGCTCTTTCAACGGGCCACGGAACCAGCGCGCCAGCGGCACGGCAAAACCCATCTTCGGGCGGTAGAGGATGTCATCCGGCAGATGCGGCTCCATCGCCTTCTTCAGTACGAACTTGCCCTCCTGGCCGCGGATCTTCAGCGACGAGGGCAAGGTCGCCATCCATTCGACCAGCTCGTGGTCCATCAGCGGCTCGCGCACTTCCAGCGAATGCGCCATGCTGGCGCGGTCGACCTTGGTGTTGATGTCGCCGACCAGATAAGTCTTCAGGTCCAGGTACTGGATCAGGGCCAGCGGGTCATCGGTGCCGGCGCGCTTGGCATGGCGCTCGAACACCTCCTGCGCCGAATAGCCGGCGATGTCGGCCTTGAAGCGCGGACTGAACAGCTGATCGCGCATCGGATCGCGCAGGATGGACATGGTATGGAAGTAGGCCTCCACCGAATTGCGCGCCATGCCCTCGAAGGTGGTCTTGGCGCGAAACACGCGCGGCGCCCAGTCGGCCTTGGGATAGACGCGGCCCAGCATGCCGAACAGCGGCCGGCGCAGCGCGTCGGGCATGGCCGAGCGCATGCGCTCTTCCAGCAGGTGCATGCGGTAGCGGCGGTAGCCGCCAAAGGTCTCATCGCCGCCGTCGCCGGACAAGGCCACCGTCACATGCTTGCGCGCCAGCTGGCAGACGCGGTAGGTCGGGATGGCCGAGCTGTCCGCATAGGGTTCGTCGTACAGCCGCGCCAGCGTATCGATCAGGTCGAAGTCGTCGCTCTTGACCATCTCGACCGAATGCGCGGTCTTGTAGCGGTCGGCCACGGTCTGGGCGAACGCGGCTTCATTGAAGGCCGGATCATCGAAGGCAATCGAGCAGGTGTTGACCGGCGCGTCGGACAAGCCCGCCATCATCGCCACCACGGCGCTGGAATCGACGCCACCGGACAGGAAGGCGCCCAGCGGCACCTCGGCAATCATGCGCAGGCGGACCGACTCGCGCAGCTTCTCTTCCAGCGTGGCGCAGGCCTCGTCGGCGCTGATCGTGCTGTTCAGCGTGAAGTTCACATCCCAGTATTCCTTGGGCTCGGCCATCGGTTCGCCGCGGCGTATGCACAGCGTGTGCGCCGGCGGCAGCTTCTTGGCCTGCTTGAAGATGGTGCGCGGCTCGGCCACATAGCCCAGCGCGAAATACTCCTCGACCGCCAGCGGATCCATATCGCGCTTGAGGCCGCCGTGCGCCAGCAGCGACTTCAGCTCCGAGCCGAACAGCAGCTGGCCGTCGTCGAGCAGCGCGTAGTACATCGGCTTGACGGCCAGGCGGTCGCGGGCCATGAAGAAAGTCTGCTGATTGCGGTCCCACAGCGCAAAGGCGAACATGCCGCGAAAGCGTGTCACGCAGGCCTCGCCCCAGGACTCCCAGGCGTGGACGATGACCTCGGTGTCGCTCTTGGTGTGGAACACATGGCCCAGCGCCTGCAGTTCGGGGATCAGCGACTGGTAGTTGTAGATCTCGCCGTTGTAGACGATCACCACCGAGCCATCCTCGTTGAACAGGGGCTGCTGGCCGGTGGCCACGTCGATGATGGACAGGCGGCGGTGGCCCAGCCCCACGCCCGGCTCGATGTGCACGCTGCCCTCGTCCGGGCCGCGATGCTGCTGCGACAGGTTCATGCGGGCAAGCGCTGCCGTGTCGATCTCGCGCTGGCCGCGGGTATCAAAGATGCCGGTGATTCCACACATGATGTCAGTTCTTCCGCTGATTGGCCGAGGCCAGGCCAAGAGGCTTGCCCAGCCGCTGATCCAGCAACCGGTCGTACAGCCCTTGATAGGCACCCACCATCGCCGGCAGGCTGAATTTTTGCTGCACCAGGCTGCGCCCGGCACGGCCCATGGCTTCAGCACCGGAGGGGTCGTCGGCCAGCCTGGCCATCGCGCCGGCCAGTGCCTGCGCATCGGCCGCGGGCACGATCAGGCCGGTCTGGCCATCGTTCACCAGTTCGGCATTGCCACCCACATCGGTAGCGATCACCGGCAGTCCACTGGCCATGGCCTCCAGGATCGTGTTCGAGATGCCCTCGCCCAGCGACGGCAGCACAAAGCAATCCAGCCCGGCCATGATCTGCGCGACATCGTCGCGTTCGCCCGGCAACCAGGCCAGGTCAGCCAGACCTGCTGCGTCAAGCAGGGCCTGGGCCTGGGCACGCAAGGGGCCGTCACCGATCATCACCAGGCGCAAGCGGCTTTTCAGATCCGGGCGCTTTTCCAGAGCGACGACAAAGGCCCGCGCCAGGCTCACCTGGTCCTTGACCGTCTGCATGCGCCCGACCGTGCCCACCAGCCAGTGCTCGGGGCCGGCGAAGGGGCAGCCCGGCAGCGCCCGAGCGGCGGCGGGATCACGCGGCTTGAAACGGCTCAGGTCAACGCCGTTGTAGATCTGCGCGATGCGCGGCCGCGGGACATGGACCTTGGCTTGCAGATAGCCAGCCAGGTCACGCGACAGCGCGACGTAGTGATGGACAAAGGGCGTATAAAGCCTGCGCAGGCGCTGGTAGGTGACATTGCTGCCGTCCAGGTCGCCCACATCGCGCCCGTGCTCGCCGTGGATGCGCACCGGCACACCAGCGGCCCAGGCGGCCACCTGCATCTCCAGCGCTGCCAGATTGCGGCTGTGCACGATCGCCGGCCGCAATTGCCGGAACAAGCGATAGACCTGCGGATAGAGCCAGAAGCCGTGGCCGGGCGGTTTGTTCAGCGCAATGAACTGCACGTCCTGACGCTTGATGCGCTGGCGGAAGTCGGTCACCTCTGTCAATGCCATCACCGCATGCCGGTAGGCATGCTCGGGCAGCTGGTTGATCAGGTTCACGACGCCATTCTCCAGTCCGCCGGTATCGAAGCGGTGCATCAGGTGCAGAACCAGCGGACGTGGATCGGAGTTCATGCGGGCTTGCTGGCTGAGCGGGTTGCGCCGGGCCGGCTCACAGACGCCAGAGCTTGAAACCGGCCGACTGGATGGCGCCGGCATCGAACGAAGCCTTGACGTCAATGAAGGCTCCGCCCTTGACCAGCTTCTTGCTCAGGTCGTCGACAGACAGTGCGGCAAACTCGGTGTGGGCCACGGCGGCCACGATCGCATCGGCGCGTGGCAGATCATCCCAGGGCAGCAGGCGAACACCATACTCGTGCAAGGCCTCCTCGGCTTCGGCCTGCGGGTCGCTGACAAAGACCTCGACGCCGTAGGATTGCAATTCCTTGATGATGTCGATGACCTTGGAATTGCGCAGATCGCCGCAGTTTTCCTTGAAGGTCAGGCCCAGCACATTCACTCGGGCACCCTTGATGTAGCTGCCCGCAGCAATCATGTGCTTGATGGTCTGCTCGGCAATGAACTTGCCCATTCCATCGTTGATGCGGCGACCGGCCAGAATCACCTGCGGGTGGTAGCCCAGCATGTCGGCCTTGTGGGTCAGGTAGTAAGGGTCCACGCCGATGCAGTGGCCGCCAACCAGGCCCGGCTTGAACTTCAGGAAGTTCCACTTCGTGCCGGCCGCTTCCAGCACTTCGGAGGTGTCGATGCCCAGCTTGTCGAAGATGATGGCCAGTTCGTTCATCAGCGCGATGTTGAGGTCGCGCTGGGTGTTCTCGATCACCTTGGCTGCCTCGGCGGCCTTGATGCTGGAGGCGCGGTGCACGCCCGGCACGATGATCTTCTCGTACAACTCGGCGACCTTGTCCAGCGTGGCCGGCGTGTCGCCCGAGACGATCTTCAGTATCTTCGTCAGCGTGTGTTCCTTGTCGCCCGGGTTGATGCGCTCGGGCGAGTAGCCGACGAAGAAGTCCTGCTTCCACTTCAGGCCGGACTCTCTCTCCAGCACCGGTATGCAGACCTCCTCGGTGGCGCCCGGGTAGACGGTGGACTCGTAGACCACAATCGCGCCCTTCTTCATGTTCCGGCCGACGCTGGTACTGGAACCGATCAGCGGACGGAAGTCGGGAATGTGGGCATCGTCAACCGGTGTGGGCACAGCCACGATGATGATGTCGGCCTCGGCCAGCAGGCTGGGATCAGCGGTGTAGACCGCCTGCGTGGCCGCCCTCACCTGCTCGTCGGTAAGTTCGCGCGAAGGGTCAACGCCGGCCTGGCAAGACTCTACCTTCGGCACCGAAATATCGAAGCCGATGGTGCGCATCTGCTTGCCGAACTCCACCACCAAGGGCAGGCCCACGTAACCCAGGCCGATCACTGCCACTGTACTCATCGAATCTTCCCCTCAGCAAAATGCTTATTCGTTGTCACGCGTCTTGCGCAGTTGCGCCTCGACGAGGTGCAAATTCTCGCGCACAAAAGAGTCAAGCGCCGCCTGCGCGCCATCGGTCGAGTCTCTCTCGGTGTAAAAAACTACCGAAGCGCCATCGTCGCCCCGTCCCAGCAAGCGATACCAGGCACCAAAGGCCTTGGCCTTGATGGCGTTATCGGTCCATTGGCCGTTGACCCAGTACAACTGCCGGACCACGAGACGGTGTTCAGAGGCCTGCTGACCGATGGCCGAACCACGCAATTCGACGGCATTCAAGCTCAGGCTTGTCTGATCGTCCAGGCGCAGCACCTCCGTACCCGCGCTCACCTGGGCCCACTGCGGGTTGTTCGACCGGACCAGCTTGTTTTCGGAGCTCACCAGCTTGTGCTGATAGTCTTGGTGGCGGTAGTAATCCAGATGCAGCCCGACCTCGCGCCCATTCTTGGCGAAGGACTGACGCAAGCTCGCCGACGGATTCTGAAACGCGGGGGCCCAGTCGACCCAGGTCTGCGTGCTCGGGCGCCAATCGCCTGCAGGCTGGGTCAGCGGGTGCAGGCGCGGCTCGCCCACCGGCTCCGCGCCTTCCAGCGACCACAGCGCCAGCCGGGGCATCAGCACCAGCAGACCTGCCACCAGTGCCACCGACCAAAGGGTCGTCAGCTTGTGGCCTGAGGCCGGGCCCGCAACCGCTTGTCCGGGCAGATCGGCCTCGCCGTCGGGCTCGGCCCACCGCGATCCGATCATGAACATCAACACCATGATGAGGCCAAAAAACAACCAGCCGTAGATCAGATGATCGGCGCCCGTGGCCAGCTTGTTGCTCGACAGGTGGCCCAGCATCACGATCAGGTAGGCGCGCAGCCAGTTGGCCACCAAGGGCACCAAGGCCGAGATGGCGACGAAGATCAGGCGCCGGCGCAAGGACCGGTAGTTCAAATACCCAAACAGCGTGCCCACCATCAACGATGCGATCAGGTAGCGGATGCCGCTGCAAGCTTCGACCACCGACCAACTGCCGGACGGAATCACGAACTGCAGGCCTTCGCGGTAGACGGGGATACCGCTCAGGCGCAGCGCCAACACGGTGAAGTCCGCTGTCCAGGCCATCAACTGCGGCATCAGGAACTCGCCCATGGGCACGGCGAAGAACAGGAAGCCCAGGGGGAACAAGATTAGCCCGGTGGTTTGCAAGCCCAGCAAGGCGGGCACGGACAACACCAGCAGACCGACAAGGGCCAGTTGCGTCAGCGCATTCACCGCCACCAGGTCGCCCAGCAGCCAGACCAGTGCCACGCAGGCAATAGGCAGCAAGAACCAGGGGGCCGGTTGCGGCTGCTGCAGGCTCAAGGCCTGGCGCCTGCGCCAGATCAGCCACAGCGAAATCGGTGGCACCACCATGGCATGCGCGAAGGTCTCCGAACGCCACCAGATGCCGACCATGGCCAGCAAGGTGTCGCGGTAAGCCCAAAAAACCGCGCCCAGCAGCAGCAGCAGCGCCGGCAACACCTGGCGCCAGCCGGCGTTCATCGTCATGTCTTGACCCGACTTCACGCTCATATCAGCCCAGACTCCTGACGATCCAGGGACCCAATACTTCCGTCATCGGCAACGGCATTCTTTTCCAGAGATCGATGAACAGTTTGAATTTCTTGTTCGTCGGATTGTTCTGGGGAATATCAGCCCGACCGATCAAATCGTATTGATAATAAAGCTGCTGCGGCTCAAAGCCCCAAAGGCGCTTGAACTCAAATGAGCCTGTTCCTTTTTTGCTGCGCCCGAGATCAAATACCGTGCACCCACGCTCGGCCGCTCGCTTCATCAGCGACCAGTATTTGAAATCATTCGCCGCAGAATTTTTCGCATCCGGGGTCTCCCCCGCATAATAGGCAAGCACCTCGTGCTTGAAGTAAAAGCAATAGATACTTGATATGCATCGGCCGTCCTTGGCATAGACCGATAATATTTCGCAGTCATTGCCAAATGTTTTCATCATTTGATGGAAATAGGCCTTCTGGATGACCGGCGTGCCGTGATCTCTGGAGTTTGCCGAGAACACCGGGTAGAAATTCTCGACCGAGTCACCCACCACCGCATACAAGCCCAGCTTCTGGGCCTTTCTGACCATATTCCGGCGCTTTTGCGGAATACACAGCATCTTCTCGTCGAGCACCGTGGGAATGGTCAGCTTGAAGGTCACATACAAATCTTGGGTCGGCCAGTCGGCATGCCGGCGCTGCGAGTTGCGCAGTTCCAACTGGCTGACGCCCAGCGATCGCGCCAGCGCCTGCGCCTCACGCTCCAGGGCATCGGCGGCCAGATCGGAGTCCGCAGCCACGCCGCCATACACGGCGAAGGGCAAGGCGGTAAGCGACTTCCCGAACATCCAGCTCGAGACATGCGCCAAGGGCAGCACGCCGACAATTTGCCCTCGCAACTCGGCGTAGAGGAAATAGGTCTCGTGGCGAAACGCGCGCTTGATCACCGACTGCCAATCGGCCCGGTGAAAGAAGGTGGCCTGCGGGCAGGCAAGCACAAATGCATCCCAGCGCGCAGCGGTGGGAAGGTCGTCGGCTTGAAGGCGCCTGATGCTCAGCGTCTCAGACTCAGCCAACACTCACCCCGGCTGCGGACGCCTGCAGAAATATGTGGTCCATACGTCCCCAGCGGAAGTCGCTCAGCAACTGCTCCAGCTTGGCGAAGTTGCGCTCAATATTGACGTAATGCCTGAAGCGCGTCTTGCGGTCGATGCCGGCGATGCGGGGCTGACCGGTGTCAATTTCCCAGGGGTGGAAATAGAACACTGCCGCCTGCTTGTCGGCCGCATTGACGCGTCGGAACATCCACCGTGAAACGCCATAGGGCAGGAGCCTGAAATAGCCGCCGCCACTGGCCGGCAGATTGCGCTTGAACAGGCGCAGCGTCGTCACCGGGACTTCCAGCAGCCCGTCACGAACCTGATGGACAAAGCGTGGCGCATCGGGCATGCCGTAGTGATCGTGCTGGATCGGATAGATGCTGGAGCTGTAGCGATAACCCGCTGCCGCCAGACAATCGAATGCCCACAGATTGCCGAGGCCGATAGAAAAGCTCGGCGCGCGGTAACCCTTGACTTCACTCCCCGACAGGTCTTCCAGCAGCTTCTTGGCCCGCTGGATGTCGCTGGAGAACGCGGCCTCGCTCAGATCGCTTGCACGCTCGTGGCCATAGCCGTGGCTGGCCAACTCGTGACCTTGGGCCACGATGGCACGCACCAGATTCGGGTAGCGTTCGGCTATCCAGCCCAAGGTGAAAAAAGTCGCCTGGGTACGGTGCTGTCCCAGCAGCTCGAGAATGCGGTGCACGTTGTGCTCCACACGGCACTCCCGCCCATCCCAGTCACTGCGGGCGATGTAGGGCGCAAACGCCGAGACCTGGAAGTAGTCTTCAACGTCTATGGTCAGGGCGTTGGTGATGACCCGCCCGGGCGAGGATGCCTCAGGACTCATCTCGGTGGGTTCTCGTCAGACGTGGTCTTGACCGCATTCACCAGCTTTTGCAGCATGGCCAAGGTCTGCATATTGATGCGCTCCAGGCGCATCAGGCTGCGCTCCAGTCGCTGCAGTCGGTCGCTTTGCTGGTCATTGCTCAGCCCGACCAGATGCTGCGTCATCTTTTCCGCTTCAGACGAACTCAGCTTCAAACGAGACAAATCAATATCCAGCGAGGTTTCGCTCGTCGACAGCTTGCCAAAACCACTGTCGACATCGGCCTCAACCACCGCCTTCTTGGCCGGAACAGCGGCCTCCTGGGCAAAGTCGCGGACGACCTCGTTCACGTCGGCCAGCAACAGGTGAGTCTTGTTGCCCATGAAGCCGAGCAGCAGCAAACGGTCGCAAATGGAATTGATGCGTCGCGGAATCCCCTGGCTGGCGGTAAAGATCGCCTTGAAGGCCTCCGCATCAAAGCTCGGCTTGCCCACGGAGCCCGCACATTTCAGGCGATGCTCGATATATGCCTTGGTCTCCTCCTGGTCCAGCGGTCCGATATGGCAAGTGGCAGCAATGCGCTGCTTGAACTGCTCCATCTCAGGCCGCTGCAGGATGTCTCGGAACTCGGGCTGCCCCACCAGAAAAGTCTGCAGCAAGGACTGGTTGCCGAACTGGAAGTTCGACAGCATGCGCAACTCCTCAACTGCACGCATGGTCAGGTTCTGGGCTTCATCGACAATCAGCAGGCAGCGCTTTCCCTGGCTGGCCTGGGTGACCAGAAAAGCCTCCAGCGTTGTCAGCAGCTCCGACTTGGAAACATCTTTGACGCGCACGCCAAAGGCTGCCCCCACCATGCGCAAGGTGTCTTCAGCGTCCAGCTGCGTGGTCACGACATGCCCTGTGACCACCGAGGTCTGGTTCAGGCTGTCGAGCAGACCGCGCAGCAAGGTGGTCTTGCCCGCACCGATCTCGCCGGTGATGACAATGAAGCCGTCATTGCGCAGCACGCCGTAGTCCAGATAGGCCTTGGCCCGCCGGTGCTGCTTGCTGCCGAAGTAGAAATTGGGGTCCGGGATGAGCTGGAACGGCTTACTGCTCAACCCATAAAAAGCTTCGTACATGGGCGTCAGAACTGCCGATTGAGGTTAGCGAACAGGGCTTTTTCGTTATACGGGTTCACGGTGGCCTTGAACACCACGTAGCGTGCACCCAGCGACAACGAAGTACGTGCCCCAAGACTGGCCGACCAATTTGCAAGGATCGATCGCATCGTTGATGACTGCGTCGCCAGGACGCCTGCCGTCTTTTGTTGCGACAGGGTCAGGTTCGCCGAGGCCTGCGGCGTGAGCCGGTGCGAAAGGCTGAAAATCAGCCCTGTCTGCGATACCCGGGCTGAATTGCTCAGGTCGTCTTGCACCTGGCTCAGGCTGTCAAGGCGGCGGTTCTCGGTTCTCGTGGCGAGAATAGTCACCGTGTCGCGTACGCCAGTCAAAGCCAGCGAAAGCTCCCGGCGCCGCACCACCGACACGGCCGAACTCAGGAAACCACCCACCGGGCTGGCGGAAGGGTTCAGTCCGACACTGCGCAGATAGTCCAGTACATAGGCTTGGCGCTGAACGGGGTCCGGCACCAGCGAGGCATAGAGCCCGTAGTAGAGCTCGTAGTTTGTCCCCGGACTGGAGGAGGACGTACCGCCGCTCTGCCCGGTGTTGTTGGAAACGTCCTTGGAGTCTGTGAAGCGCCAGATCGAACGGGCCATACGGTGCTCGAAGGAAATGCTGTGCGCCTCGCCAAAGAAGCGGTGATCGCGCTGCATCGACAACTTGGTGCGTTCGGTGGGCGTCCAGTTCAAGCCCAGACCATAGGTGCTGTGCTGCTCGCGCCCCGAGCTTTGCAGGTTGTTGGACTCGACGCCGGCATTGGCAATCAGTTGCAGATCGTCATGCGCTGCAAATTGCAGCACGCCTCGTGCGGAGTCATTCTCGGTATGGCGACCCAACTTGAATGTCTGGCGCTGCAGCGAGCTTTCCAGAGACCAGTTCAGCAAGGACCGCCCACTCAGGCCGCCGACACTCAGTTGCAAAGCCGAGTTGTGGGCATCGGCCAACGCCGATTTGCGTGTGTTGGTCATGCCGAGGTTCAGGCGAGCGTTGTAGCGTGCCACGTTACCCAGATTGCCGCGTACATTGGGGGACAGATTGGCGCTCCATACCTCGGCGCGGTTGACATCACCGAGGCCATTGCCCACGGTCTGGGGACCAAACGCGGAAATCGCTTGCTGAGTGATGCTGCTGCTGAAGTCCACATAGGCCCAGTTCTCTACGGCCTCGGCCGTCAACGCGGCAGTCAGGGCGTTCTGGAACTCGCCGCGCACCGGGCTTTTGATATAGCTGACGCCACTCAAGGCATAGTCAACAAAACCGCGCAGGCGACCCGCGTTGCTGCTGAACCTCAGGCCCGGGCTGAGCTGAATGACCAGGGCACCGTCAACGACGCCTTCGCCCAGGTGACTGATGTTGTTGGTGACCGTCGCCGTGGTTGAGAGACGCGGCGTCAGTGCGTAACTGCGCGGTGCAGCTGCATCCAGGCTCGGTGCGTCCTGAGCCCAAGTGCCACCGGGCATCCCGAGCAGCGCGCTAACGGCACAGGCAGTCAGCGTGTTGCGACCCAATCCCGTTTGAGCCGCCACCAGCAAGGCGGCCGAACGCAAGTCAGGCCTCTTGCTTTTCATTCCCATACCCGTAGCCGTATCCATATCCGTAGCCATAGCCTCCCGAGGACTCGGTGCGGGCCTGGTTGAGCAGCATCATCTTGACCGGGCAGGACTCGATCGTGGACAGCGCGTGCTGGACATCGGACTGCTTGGTCTTGTCGGCATGCACAACCACCACGATCTGCCCCATATGCGAGGCCAGCACGCGAGACTCTGTGGTCAATAGCAGCGGAGGCGAGTCAAAAATGATGATACGGTCCGGGTAGCGGCTGGCCATGTCCTCCAGCAATTGGCTCATCGCATCACTGGCCAGCAATTCGGTTGCACGGGGGTGAGGCGTGCCACTGGGCAGTATCGTCAGCTTGTCGACATTGGTGCGCAACAGCACGCTGGACATATCGGCCGTCTGCTCCAGTAGATCGAGCAACCCAGGCCCGGGCGGCAGGCCCAGCACGCGCAGCACGGATGGCCGCGCCACATCGGCGTCCACCAGCATCACCGTATTGTCCAGTTCAGCCGCAATGCTCATGGCCAGGTTGATGGACGTGAAGCTCTTGCCTTCCCCGGCCAGGGCGCTTGTGACCATGATGAGGTTGGCATGATTGAGTATCGACGCCCCCTTGCCCATCGCATTCTTGATCAGCGGCCGCTTGATCACGCGGTACTGGTCAGCCATGTGCGAACGTGGCGCATTGGGTGTCAGGATGCTAGCGGCGGCCAAGGCCTCCAAGTCAAGGTCCACATGCCTGGAACTGACGACGGTATCCGGCACATGCGCAGGGCTTGCCGGAGGCTGAACGACTTGGGTAGGTTCGGGCGCCTGTGGGCTGCTTGATGCAGGCACATCGACACCGGCCTGCCGAAGTTGCTCCAGCCGTTGCGCTGCTTGTTCTATCAAACTACTCATGGTGTTCAACCCGCCTGCCTGGTGAGCAAAAACATGACCGTCATTCCGATGGCGAAAAGGCCCACCAGGCTGCCGACACCGATAGAGAACCGAATCACATCGACCCGTTCACGACGCTTGGACTCGTCACTCATCACCAAGGACACGACGCCCAGCAACGGCAGTTCAGTGCGCTGACGCACTTCGCTGGCCTCGTGGAAAACCGGGCGCAACTGACTCGCGGCAAAAGCCGAGAACAGGCCCGAGGCCAAGGCAAACACCAGGGCGACGGGTATCAGCAGCAGGCGATTGGGCGACACTGGCTGCGGCGACACCCGTGGCGGATCGATCAAACGGAAATCCGCAACACCCGATGCCACCTCCAGATCGCCCGACATGGCGGCCGATTCGCGGCGGGCCACCAGGTCCTCATAGTTCTTCTTGTGAATCGCATAGTCCCGATTCAGCTGCGCGCCCTCGGCCTCGAGCTGGGGGGCCGTTTTCATCTGATTCAGCGCCTGGGCGTAGCGCGCTGAATACTCATCCACGCGTGCCCGCAAGCCGGCGACCTGAACTTCGGTCGTTGCCAGCAGGCGGCTGATCTCCTGATAGGCCATGCTGGTGTTGCTCGGGCCCGTCCCCATCGGGGCAGCCATGGCGGCCTTGCGCGCCTCGAGCGTCTCCTTGCGCTTCTGCTCCTCCAGCTCCTTGATCAGCTTGCGGGTCGCAATGATGTCCGGATGCTGCTCGGTGTAGCGCTGCAACAGGGCGTCCAGGTTGCGGCGTTGCGACTCCAGCCGAGCATCGATCTCGGGCGTGGAAATCGAAATCGCGGACTCTTGCAACAGGCTCTGAGTGGCAACGCTGGCGTTTCGGGATTTTTCGCCGTCGAGCTGGGCCTTGGCCGCGTCGCGCGCGTTCATGGCCTCTCGCAGTTCCAGCTTGGCACGGTCCAGCTGGGCGCTCATTTCCGTCAAGCGCGAGGCCGAATCCTTGCCATCGCCGGCCATCATGCTGATGTTGCGGAGGCGAAATTCTTTCAGGCGCGTTTCCGCCTCCTCCAGTTTGGCCTCGTAACCCTTGATCTGCTCATTCAAAAAAGTCGCCGCGGTGGCCGTGTCCTTGCGGCTGGCCCCCAAGCTCGACTCGATGAAGATGGAAACGAGAGACTGGATCACGCGCTTGGCCGCCTCGGGCTCGGAGTCGCGATAGGCCAGGGTATACAGATTGTCCCGGCCGGCACTTTGGATCGAGAGCGTCTTGGTCAAGCTCTCGATCAAGGCCTCCTGATCCATCTTGGACTGGCTCTTCAAATCCAGATCCGCCATGCGTATCAGCTTTTCCACATTGGGTCGGCTGATCAAGGTGCGGCTCAGCATGGTCACCTGCTCACCGACATTGGGCTGGACTGCCAGACCCGACATCAAAGGCTTGAGGATCGATTGCGTGTCCACATAGATACGGGCACTGGCCTCGTAGCGGTCAGGCACACGAAACACCACGGCCACCCCAATGACTGCCATCACCCAGGCGATCATGAGCCCCGGCCAGCGGTATTTCCACATGCGCCGGGCGATAGCGAGGATTTGACTGATCAGTAATTCCATCTCAAGCAATCTCAGTGCTTACCGACCCACGGGGCATGGGCCCATGGGCTTGGCGAAAACCATACCCGCTCATCCGACGTTCACTCAGAACAAACTTTGCGGAATGATCAAAATGTCGCCCGGGCGCATTTCAACATTGGCCGAAACGTCGCCTCGCTTGATCAAATCCTTGATGCGCACCGAATACTGCTTATTGCCATCGGCACTGCGCAATATGGTGGCGTCATTGCCTGCCGCAAAATCAGTCAACCCACCCACGGCAATCATGACATCCAGCAGCGTCATTTTCTGTTTGTAGGGCAGAAACTGGGGTTTCGCCGCTTCGCCGACGACGCGAATCTGCTCGCTGTAGGGGCCGACAAAACCCGTGACGATCACCGTCACGACGGGATCGCGTACATACTTTCCAAGCTGCTTTTCGATGTCGCGAGCCACTTCGGCGGAGGTTTTTCCCTGTGCCACAAGCTCGTCAACCAGGGGCGCCGACACTTTGCCGTCAGGCCGAACAGGCACAGACAGCGACAACTCCGGATTGCGCCAGACAATAATATTTATATTATCGCCGGGACCAATAATATAGTTGTAATCCGAGGCCGCGGCCGACACCGGCGCAGCAGGATATTTCGATCCGCCACTGGCGCACGCTGACAGCACTGCAACCATCGCCGTCAACAGGGCACCACGGACCACCCGCATCAATGGATAGGAAAATTTGTTCAAAGCGCGTCCCCTCAAAAAATCGGATGGTGGTCGACGAGACCAGACTTGAATCCAGAATGGCTACAAATATCTGTGGGCCTGCTGGCGCCTCAAGGAGCAAGCCCCAGCGTTTTGTAACAGACTATCATGTCACAGCTGTTTGACAGCATCGCACAGGCGGCATCCCTGCCGCCGTGAACAATAGCGTACAAATTCACAGTAGCAGAAAATGTCAACAAATTTGGATGCCGCTGTGGCCGAGTGGCAAAACCTGCTGAGTCCGGATCAGGTTCTACTCGGTCAAGCCGTGATGCAAGCATATGGCAAGGACGCCAGCGGGGTGAGTCGGCAGATTCCAGCTGCCTTGCGCATTCTGGCTTCCGACCTGCTTCCACAGGTGATGCGCATTGCACACCATTACCGCATACCGGTATATCCCCTGAGTACGGGGCGCAATTGGGGCTACGGCAGTGCCATGCCCGCGCAGGACGGCTGCGTGATCATCGACCTGGGCGCCCTTCAAGGCATCCTGCACTTTGACGCCGAGCTGGGCGTAGTCACCGTTGAGCCGGGCGTCACCCAGGGCATGCTGGCCAAATTCCTGGACGATGGCGGCCATGACTTTCTGGTGCCGGTCACTGGGGCGGGGCCGGATTGCAGCCTGCTCGGCAACGCCCTGGAGCGTGGCTATGGGGTCACACCCTATGTCGACCATTTTGGCGCAGTGACTGATATTGAAGCCGTGCTGGCAGATGGCAGCACCTACCGCAGTGCCCTGCATGAAGCGGGCAATGCAGATCTGGCTCATTTGTTCAAATGGGGAATCGGCCCCTATCTGAACGGATTGTTCACCCAAAGCGGCTTTGGAGTCGTCACGCGCATCAGTATTTTGCTGGCTCGGCGACCGGAATGCGTCAAAGTGTGCCTATTCAGTTTGAAGGACGATGCGCTGCTGGAGCCGGCTATTGAACGCATTCGTCACATACTCCGCAGCCTGCCCGGAACGGTAGGCGCCGTGAATCTGATGAATCGGCATCGGGTACTGGCCATGTCCGTACCTTATCCCTTGAGTAAATTGGGCCAGGATGGGGTGATCCCGGAGGCACTTGTCGAGGCCATGGGACGGCAATCCCAGATCTTGCCTTGGACGGGGTTTGGCACGCTGTACGGCAGCCACAGAATGGTAAAAGCGGCACAGAAGGAGATTCGCGCTGCGCTGCGCGGCGTCGCCAGCCGGGTCCTGTTCCTGACGGCGACTGAAGCCGGGTGGGTGGCCCGAGCGTCACGATGGATCCCCGGCTCTTGGGCTGCACGGCTGAGCACCACCACCGCCCTGCTGGCCAAGTCGGTGGAATTGGTGGAGGGGCGCCCCAACGAAACAGCGTTGCCGCTGGCTTACTGGCGCAACCCAACCCCCTTCAGCGGCGCATCGCGACACCCTTCCCGCGATGATTGCGGCCTGATCTGGTACGCACCCTTGGTGCCGATGCGGCCACAGGGAGTCCGCAGCTTCGTTGAAATGGTCAAGGAGGTGGCGCCGCGCCACCGCATAGAGCCCCTCATCACCCTCACCACGCTGAGCGACAAGCTGTTCGACAGCACCGTGCCCCTGATTTTTGACCGTGGCGATGCAAGCGCACTCCAACATGCCAAGGACTGCTATCAGGATTTGCTGCAGCGCGGCAGCGCATTGGGCAGCTATCCCTACCGCCTCGGCATCGATGCCCTGCAGGCATATTCGCTCGGGCACCCACTGTCCGGCGCCATGAGCAACAAGTTGCGTCAAGCACTGGATGAGCACGACATCCTGTCCCCCGGACGCTACCGCTGATCGCGCCTGCCCTGTCGGCAAAATTTACACCGCCAATTCTCAGGCCTTGCGGGAAATTCCAATTTCACCAAAAAATCCTTTTGAATCAAGCACCTAGTCAACTCCAGACAAAGCTGGCACAGGTCGTGCTTATATGTCGCCGTAACCTACCTTCTTTCTGACGGAGAACGATGATGAAACAAAAGCTGCTTGCAGTACTGATCGCTTCCATTGCGCCCCTGATGGCTGTGCCTGCACACGCAGGTGCTGTTGCCATCGCCAACATGAACGTCACGGCCCTGGGCTTCCTGAACCCCCCGGGCGGCCTGGCACTGACCATCACCAATGAAAGCCGCACTGGCAACGCCAGCGCCGACTACAACAATGTGACCGCCGGTGGTGTTGGCCCGGGCAGCGGTGGCGTTTCTGGCGCCACCACGCTGGACATCGGCTATCGTTGCGCTGGCGACTGCGCCACGGCTGCTGGCCTGTACAACGGCACCTCGGGTGGCCTCGAGAACGCCACCAACCACATCGCCGTCCCCGGCCAAGCCAACTATGCCTTGGGCGACATGCGCATTTCGGGTACGGCGATCGGCGGCTCGATCCAAGGCCTGACCCGCGCTGATGCGGTGGCCACCGGCCCGACGAATCATGGCAGCGCCAACGCGACCATCAAGAATGGTGGCAACATTTCCGGCACCTTCACCGTCGGTACGACCTTCTCCAGCGCCATCGTGGTGGGCGTGGATGCCTTCCTGCAGTCCTGGGTTGACCCGCTGAACGGCAGCGCCGAGCATGCTTCGGCCGATGCTGGCTACGGCTGGAATATCACGATCAAGCAAGGCAACACCGTGCTGATCAGCTTCGCTCCGAGCGAGCTGAACAAGAGCTTCTTCTCCAGCGGCGCGTCCGAGAACGACTCTTTCGCGTACACCGGACTGCTGTCGTCTACTGCAGCCACGTTCGTGAAGGGCACGACCTACTCGTTCTCGATCAACCAGTCGTCCAATGCTGCGATCACTGACATTCCTGAACCCACGAGCATTGCCCTGATTGGTATTGCCCTGCTGGGCGCCGGTGCTGTTACGCGCCGCCGCATGAAGTAATCTCGCTTCGTCGGGACCAAAAAGGGAGCCTTTGGCTCCCTTTTCCTTTGCCTGAATAAAATTGCCAACATGACTAGAGTGCTGATGGTGTGTGCGGCCAACATCTGCCGATCGCCGATCGCCAGTGTGGTGGCGACAACACTGGCACAAGCGCAGGACCGCCCTCGCTCGCCCCTGGCGCGCCTGTGGCGCCGAAATGCCACACCGAGATTCCAATCAGCAGGCATATTTGCCGGCGCCGTCGGCGAGAAAACCGATGCGCGCGCTCAGCAGGTTCTGAAGCAACGAGGCTACGCGCCCAGCAAAGAGCGCTCGCGGCGCATCAAGTCGAAGGACTTCATCGACTTCGACTTGATACTCGCCATGGATCAGAGCGTGTTGGCTGAGTTGCGGCGCCAATGCCCAGCCGAACACCAGCGCAAACTGAAGTTGTTTCTCGACCTGGTGCCCAGCATGAGCGGCCAAGACATTCCAGACCCGTACTACGGCAGCCTGCAGGGTTTCGAGCGGGTGCTGGACTTGTGCGAGCTCGGCGCCAAGGCCTTGCTGCAGGCCATCAAGGCCCGGGATCCCCGCACCTAGGCCCGAGGCACTTGGTCATCGCCGACCGGCCTTGGGGGCACACCCATGTGTTGCGCGTCAGCAGCAATCGGTTTGGCGGACTTCAATGCCTTGCGAAGCAGGTGATAGCTGAGCAGATGCAAAGGCATTCGCAACCAATGCGAACGAACGTACAGCGCCAACCGGGCCAACCAGGTGCCGCGCCGATCGCAACTGCCGTGCATCGGCTGCAGCGCACGGACATAGCATGCATCCATCAGGGCCAACTGCAGCCTAGAGGGCTGGCCTGCCACAGCGCTTGCCGCCAACACACCAGGCGGCACGGGCGTGTTGAGCATGGCGCTGGTGTAGCGCAAGGCGTAGTACAGCGGCCTCGCCAGCCCCAGCACTTTGGCACGTGGCACCAGCTCCGCCCAAAAGCCGGCATCCCGACCAAAGTCTCTCAGCAGGCCATCAAGGTCAAACAGATCGCGCAAGCCATTCTCCAGCTCGCCTTCATGGAACAGATGCGCGGCACTGTGCAGCAGCATGTCGGTGGGCTGCAGGATTTCGACCCCAGGGTGCCCCGGTATCGGCGTTACCCCCTGGAACAGCGCGGCCGTGTTCACCCTGCTCCGAGCTATCTCGGGAAGAATGGTGTGATGCACATCAATGCTGGTGCTGCGCCTCATATGCCGCATGGGCGGAATTTCATGCATCCATGCGCGGTAGTAGTGCTGGTCGTAGGCGTCCATGTCCTCACCACGCCAACCGTGTATGGTGAGCGCACTCTCCACCTTGGCGATCAAGGCTCGAGGCACGAGTACATCCACATCGGCAAACATGCGCCCCCTTGAGGCAGGCAAGCCGGCCATGGCGTAGGCCGCACCTTTGAGCAAGATCACCGGCAACGGGACATCGGCCAGCGCCCGCCGAATACATTCGACCTCCCAGCGAAGCGCCACCTGCTGGCGCTCCGCGATGCGCAAAGCAGCCTGCAAGTGCAGCCTGGCGGCCGACGGCACACCGGCCAAGCGCCCGCAATCGTCAAGCAGCAACGCCAGCTTGGCCAGCAGATTGGCTCGCCTGGCTTGCCGCACCAGCAAATCCCACTGCAGCGCCGACAACTGCGTCAGGCTTTCCGGAGCGATCAGGGCCTGCGCAACCAGGCTTTGCCTTGCTTGCGTGATCATG
Source organism: uncultured Roseateles sp. (assembly GCF_963422335.1). Lineage (NCBI taxonomy): Bacteria > Pseudomonadati > Pseudomonadota > Betaproteobacteria > Burkholderiales > Sphaerotilaceae > Roseateles > uncultured Roseateles sp. Next base: position 3,979,097 of record NZ_OY729424.1, on the reverse strand, counting down.
GGTTCAAGTCGGCCGCCAGCTGGTCGAATACGCGCACAGCGTCATCGAGGTTGCTGTAGCTGAAACGATAGCTGGCGCACTGATCGAGCAAATCAGCAACGGCATTGAATCCGCGCACGCCATGAATGTCATAGTTGAACGACTGCTCCGCCACCAGCATGAAGGCTTGCGCCTTGTCATGCGAGCACAGCAGTGCATCGGAATTTGCCTGATATTTAGGCAGCACCACCCAGGCTGGTTTCGCAGGCTCGGTGGCGCGCTGCACGCTGAGGGTCGGCGGTCGCATCAGCGCAACCGTACCCTTCGCGGTGTCCGGTACGGGGGGTGTGAACACAGCATCCGGCGCAAATGCCTGGATTACGCCAATCGAGGCGTTCTTCAAATTGACAGGCCGCGCCATGCCGTAGATCAGACCCGTGGCAAAGTCGTACAGAGCCAACTCATCCGACAGCAAACGCCAACCCCGATTGACCAGGCCAGCGCACAGCGTACTCTTGCCGGATCCCGGCGGCGCCGGTAGCACGGCAGCACGGCCGCCCTTCTCGACGACCGCGGCATGAATGATCAAGTATTGATGGGCATGCGCGGCGACGCACCAATTCAAGCCCCACTCGATCATGGGAAAGGCCTGTTCGGCGGGCAGGGGCACAAATGCACGCTTGCCGTCGAAGGCAAACCGTGCCAACGGATTGACCCAGCGCCGCAACCCAGACTCCAGCGCCACCTCGACATGGAAATCAGCAAAGGTATCCGGCGAGCAGACGGCGAAATCGCCATACATGGAGGCGATTTCCCTGGCAACCTTGTGCACATCGGAGCGGATACGGGTCACGAACGGCGAGATTTGCAACAGCAACTCGCCGTGCCTGATCAGATCCCGCAGGCTGGCCTCGGAAATATCGGAAACCTTCAATCGATCGACTCGATCAGCAACCCGATACCTTGAAGCCGCACCAGATTCTCATGCAGATGAGAGGCCGCCTCAATATCATGGCCCGGCTCGACAGCGTCGGCAAGCGCTTCCAAGAGTTGCCGCTCGGTCATGGGCCGCAAACGAAGCAAGTGATGCAATTCAACGGCCAGCATGTCGATCAGGTGAGTATCACCACTGCGGGCCGAATAATAAACGGCACCCGCCTCATCATCCCAATACCGGATGCAATCCTGTGCACAATCGTCTGTGCGCCAAATGGTCTCGCCCAAAGGCTGGCGTGCCACGGATACCTGGCTTATCGTCAAATTCAGCGCGCTATCCAGCTGTTGTACAGATAAGTGGTGATATCGGTCTTGGACCAAGTCACGCCGGTATTATTCGGTGGCGCATAGAGAGCACCCAGACGCGCCATTTCCTGGATCTGATCCTTGCCATTGGTGAACACACAGAGCGTAATATTTGATGCGCCTGCTCCATAGATACTATTCAGGCGCGCGACCGTAATCGCTTTGGCAAAGGCGTCTGTTCCGGTAATGATTGAGTAGGCAGTCTTCGTCGTCGGATTGGATACGCCCGACAGACCCAGCGGGAATATATCGGAGATCTTGCAATTGCTCCGCCCATAGTCGCAACTCTTGGAACTGCCATAACACTTGGTGGTCAGGGCCCGCCAGCAGGGTGCCGTGCTGGAACTGCTCATCCAGTCGGTCACGTACCAGCACTCGGCGCTGTGCACAGCCGTGTCGTCAAGCCTTGTTTTGGCGCTGCCCGTCATATTGGTCAGTTGCGCCGAACCCCATGCCGAGGTTGTGTGGCACTCCCATGCCATCACCGGGCGGCTCGCCAGCGTCATTGCAACAGGCACCGCCGACGCACCCAGCTTGATAAAGCGCCTGCGCCGAGCAAGCTTGGCGTCTGCGTCGGATGGACCAGCCATTCCCGGTGTCGCCGAGTCGCGATGGATATTGTTGTCGGAATCACTCACAGTGCTGCCTCTACATCATTTCATTGAGGAACTAGCGACAGAACCTTCGATAGCCACGAAAAGGGCTGCCGTTGCGAGCCCTGCCCGGAACCTTGCCTCTGAACCGGCCGCCACGCTCAATAACCGTTCTTGTCGGCAGACGATTGCATTTTTCATGCCATGACCCTGGTCCATCGCCCTAAGCCCTTGTATCGATTGGAAGTTTTGCACAGCGCACCACGCGAGCATAGCCCTCAACCCGGGGGTTAGTGTAAAGCCCTCCGACAGGCGCTTTGCCTGCCCTCAGCCCGCATTTTTGCCGCGGACAACACACAAATCCGACTTCTTTCCATGAGCCTGCCCTCATCAGGGGCTGGCAAGAAGCTCACGCACGAAACTCACCGGAATGGCGTAGCTGATGCCCGAGGGTTGGCTCAAGGCGGTTTCCTTGCTGCCCTTGATCAGGACCATATTGATGACCCCCACAACCTCACCCGTTTCTGCGCTGAACACAGGCCCCCCGCTGTTGCCGGGATATGCCGTTGCGTCGAGTTGCAGGATGTTGAAACTGCCCTCGCGAAGGCGCCTGATGGCGCGTTCATTCAACTGCTGGGAATTGCCACTTGGCAGTGCAATGGGCGTGATCGATGAAATCATGCCGCGATGGGTAACCGGCGAAAAACCCAGGGCCCCGCCAATCGGAAACCCGATGAAAGCAATGTCCAGCCCCTCGCGGGGCGAATCGGAACTACCCAGGCGAAGGGCGGGTAGAGGCGCTCCGTCGAACCGCAAAAGAGCCAAGTCGCTGGATTTGTCAACTTTCACTATCACAGCCTGGCGCAACTCTGCGCTACCGGCGCCTCGTCGGACCTGAACCGAGAGTTTGATGGCTTGCTGCAAGTCCTGCGCCGTTGGCTCAGGCAACACATGGGCATTGGTCACGAGCAAATTGCCGTCTCCCACCACAAACCCTGTGCCTCGAAATCCAAAGCGCGGATTGTCCAGTGCGTTGAAGGTTCCCACTGGCAGCACGGACGGCTTCACGTTCGCAATCAATTCCGTCATCGCGGCTTGCGCCAACGACGCACAGGCGCCCAGGCAAATGATCACCAGGAAACTGTACAAACGGCTCGACATCACGAGAGACCAGGGTTCACCAGCAGTTGCAGAACCGGCCACCCAGGCCGAACGGAAAGGCGCGACATCAGACCGAGGCCCGCTCAAAACTCGGAATTTCGTCCAACCCGCCCAGATCGCTGTGAATCTGCCCTTGCTCCAAAGCGCTGACACAACGCTCCCAGACGGCATCCGACTCATCGATGTGAAAACCATAGAACCCGGCAAATTCCGAGCGTTTCTGGCGCACCACCATGGCCTTGACGAAGGAACGCTCATTCTCGCCGAGGTTGATGATGGCCTGGCCCTGACAGGATGCAGGCAAATCCGATCGGCATTCCGCCTGAAAGCCGGAAAGCGACACCTCGATGACATTGAATTCGAAGCGCTGCAGTTCTCCGTCGAGATTGAACTCGATATGCCCAGGACATTTTATCGAGTAACGCTGGTGCTGACGCAAAGGGTGATTCGACTCCAGCTCATCGGAAATATCCGGCAACACATGCTGGTAGTCGGGCAAGTTATAAATTGACTTGAGCAGCAGTTTTTTTCGATCATCCAGGGCATCGAAGCCGGAATGGACTTGATTAAAAAAATGATCCAGCACATCAACACTCATCACCGGATCATTGGTGGTGAAGTACTTTCGTATTGGCGCCCGAATATTCTTGAGCTTGGTCTCCACAAAATACTTGTAGAGATTTTTTTTGTCGCGTCGCTTGCCGTAAACCGACTTGAACAACTTGGGCGCGGCCTGCAAATCCAAGGTAGCGCCTACCGCAGGCGCTCCATTCGCAAAGTCATAGCTGCTGACAAGATTTTCCTGCAGACGCTCAAAAAACAGCAGCGACTCATACAACTCGATCTTGTTCGGATTGACGGCGATGACCAGATGCCGAGTATCGAAAAACTCGGTGCAATACTCGTACATGAATTTCATCAGAGGAAAGAGTATCGATCCTCCCGTCTTTCTGAAGCTGGGATGCACGGCCAGTGCCGATATCTCGGCGATATTGCCTTCCTTGGCCCTGACCTGCGACAGGTCAAAGATGGATTGCAGAGGAAAGCCGAACACCCCCTCCCGGATGATAGAGATCGTGCCGACCACCTCGCCATCGAACTTGGCGCACAGCGTCGTCGTCGTCGGTAGCGCGTGATAGGCGGTCACACGCATGCCCGAAGGGTCGGGCTTCATGAAACCGCTGGACACATAGGCATCGTGCAGGATGCGAAAGCACTGCTCCAGTTCCTGCTTGCTGTCGGCAATCTTCAGTTCAAGCCGCGAATCCGGGGCTGGGTCGCAGTCGACCATGGCCCGGAACACTGCAAAGCGAGCCGGTCGCGGGAGAAAACTGAACAGACGCCGAGTAGCCTGATGCGTCAGCTTCCTGAGGGCAGATCGCAAAGACTTTTTCATGCTCCGATCTTTCGATGTTGTCACGGCCTGACACCGTCCACTCCCGACTCACCGCCATCAAGCACAAGCTCGCAAGCCACCATCTCTGCCATGCGTTAGCGCAGCAGCATACTCCTGCCTAACAGGCCAAAGCCAACGGAGACTCCCCCTGTCAAAGAGTCTTCAACAATTGCTCGACTTCCGCCTTCCCTGGGAATGCTTCGCCCAGTCTCTGCAACTGCTCGAGCTCAGCTTTCGCCAAGGGTTTTTTCCCACTCTTGATGTAGATCTTTGCCAAGTTCAAGTGGTAGCCATTGTTCTGGGGTTGCAGCGTAACGGCTTTTTTCTGTGCCTCAATGGCTTTGTCCAGCTGATTCTCTTCACTGAGAATCATCGCCAAGGTATCGAGAAAGGCCGGCTGATCAGGCTGCAACTTGTTGGCCTGCTCGGCGTAGGCCAGCGCACCCGGCTTCTTCTGTTTGGCCAGCACCCAGGCAAGATTGTTCAGCGCAACGGCGTGATCAGGTTTGAGCCGCTTGACGATCTGGTACTGCGACTCAGCTGTCGCATAGTCGCCCTGGCCCAGCGCATAGTCCCCCAGGTAGTAGAAAAAGGACACATCTTGCGGATGGCCTCGAACCCAGTCGGCGGCGAACTTCTCTGCCTCCTTGGACTTCTTGGAAGCCAGCAATACATTGTGGTACTTCGCGGCCAGTTCAGAGCCAGCCCCCTTGTCCAGTGCCGCCTTGTACGAAGTGGCAGCTTCAGCCCAGTTTTTCATGGCAGCTTCGATATCGCCCGCATAGAGCTGACCGACCGTCTCGCCGGAGCGTTGCTGCTGGATCATTCGCGCGGCCGCTTGCGCTTCCTTGGTCCGGCCAGCGGCCATATCGAGTTGAATGAGGCTGCGTTGCGCCGGCAGATAGTCCGACTTGATCGCCAATGCGCGCTTCAAACTTTGGGCGGCGCCTTCCGCGTCTTTCTGTGCCATCTGTGCCCCGGCCAGGCGCATATAGGCTGGCGGTGATTGAGGCGTCATGGCGATGACCTTGTTAAAGGTGCTGATCGCCTGGTTGGCATCACCAGACGCCTGCTGAACTTGGCCCAACACATCGAGAATTTCAGCGTTTTGCGGCAAGGCACTGACCGCGTCCTGGGCAGCCGTCAAAGCCTGCTTGACTTCATTGCTGTTCATTTTGTGTTCGATCAGAAGCAGGCGAGGTTCGGGTTCTGTCGGGTTCAATTTGATGGCGTTGACCAGCAGTTCCGTGACCTCTTCCTTGCTCGCCCCGGCTCTGGCCCGAAGCTTCGCCACGGCGACCAGGGCCTGAACGTTTTTCGGGTCAGTCGCCAGGACTTTGTCGAAGCGTTTCTTGGCGTCGTCGGGCTTGTTATCCGCCATATCAAGGGCGGCCAGATTGGCCACTGCGGGAAAATAGCCTGGCTCAAGCTCAAGTGCCCGCTCAAAGTTCTTGCGCGCCGCGACCAGGTCTTTCTGCGCAAGATACAAACGCCCCCTGAGTTCCGGGGCCAGCGCCTTGCCCGGCTGCTTGGCCTCCAGCGAGTCAACTGCCTTGATTGCCGCACCGAGTTCACCGCGGCGCAGGTGGGCGCTGATGAGCGCCATGTCGGCCGTGATGCCCTTGTCGGTCGACGCCAGTTGCTGAAGCTCGCCAAACGCCGCCTCGGCGTTGCCCTTGGCCAATTGGGACAATGCCAAAGCCGTTCGACTCCTTGCATCCCCAGGATTCAGCTTCGAGGCCCGCAGGAAATAGCTGTCTGCCTTCTTGCCGTCACCACTTTGCAGATAGGCCTCACCCGCCAGGGCCAGCGATTCAGCCGTCGGCTGCCCCACATCCAGCAAGGGCTGAATGGTGGCGAGCGCCTTTGGCGTCTGGCCCGAACGAAGATAGGTTTGCACGAGCAAGCGACGCGCCATGGTCTGATCGGGCGCAGCTTGGAGAGCCTTGTTCAAATATATTTCTGCCTGCAACAACGAGCGCGCCTGCAATTCCAACAAGCCAGCCAGTTGCAATACCTTGGCATTGTCAGGTGAATATTTCAGCAGTTGCTGGACCAACTCCTTGGCCCGCTTGAAGTCCTGATCTTCATATGCAATCAAGGCATCAAAATACCTCAGTTGCGGATGACCCGGCAACGCCTTGCTGAACTGCTCCAACTGAGTTTTTGCAGACTTTATATCTTTCTTGGATATATATATACTCAAGATACCAGAATGCGCTCCAATATTTCCCGCATTCAAACTCAGAGCTTTTTTGTATGCATCCAATGCACCATCTGAATCTGCTTTGACATGCAGCAGAAAGTCACCTTTCAGCTGCCATGCATCGGCAGATTCCGGGTTCTTGGTGAGAATGGCCTCAACCAAAGCCACGGCTCCGTCGAAGTCGTTCTTCCTGGCAAGTACACGCACCTGAAGCAGCCGGGCCTGCAAATCATCGGGTGCAGCGGCCAACGCGGCGGCCAGCGCTTCATCGGCCTGCGCGAACTTGCCTTGCGAGGCATAGGCTGCCGCGAGTGCCGTCTTGAGGTTGGCGACCGCCTTTGGCTCACTGAGAACCTTGGTGCTGAACTGGGTAATCAAGGCTTCTTGCTGGCCCTGAATCAGCATGGTCTGCGCCAGCAGAGGAACCACCTTGTCGTCCTCGTACTTCAGATCCTGCGCCTTGCGAAGCTCCACGACGGCCGAGACCACATCGCCGGATTCCAGCAAGGTCTTGCCCAACAGAAACCTCAACTCCGGGGATTCAGGCTTTTTTTGCAGCGCATTCTTCAACTGAATGATCGCCGCCTTGTAATCCTGCTTGGCAATATAGCCTTTCGCCGACGCGAGCATGGCATCGGAATCGTTGCGACTGCACCCCGGCAAAACCAGAGCGATCAACACAAGGAAAAGCGCCCAGCTATTTTTCTTTGAATTCTTCACGGATTTACCATTTCCCAGGAAATTGGAGATTCACTTTATCACCAGGCGATTCATCAAGTCATAAAGCGTCGGGCGGCTGACCCCAAGAAGTTCGGAGGCTTTTGCAATATTGCCATTGGTGCGCGCCAGCACGCTGACGATGGCCTCGCGCTCCGCTTTTTCACGCACGCTGCGCAGGTCAAATGCTGGTTTTTCGGAATCGTCAGACTGCTGGATTGGACTGGGCAGTCCGATATCGTCGCAAGTGACCCGATTACCATCCGCCATGATACTGGCGCGTTTGATGGCGTTCAGCAATTCACGCACATTGCCCGGCCAACTGTGGGCTTCGATGGCGGTGAGCGCATCTTCGCTGATCACCATCGTGCCACGGTGTTGCTCCTGGGCGAAGCGCTTGAGAAAAGCATGGCTCAGCAGCACCGCGTCACCGCGTCGCGCCCGCAAGGGCGGTATCTCCACCACGATCTCGGCCAGGCGGTAGTAGAGGTCCTCGCGGAAGTTTCCCTCCTGGATCTGCCCCTTCAAGTCCTGGTGGGTTGCGCAGACCACCCGCACGTCGATGGGGATCTCCTGGCGACCGCCAACACGTTCGATCGTGCGCTCCTGCAAGAACCGCAGCAGCTTCGATTGCAGCGATAGGGGTAGATCGCCAATCTCATCGAGCATCAAGGTGCCGCCGTTGGCCACTTCGATCTTGCCCAGCGTGGTTTTGGCTGCGCCGGTGAAAGCGCCTTTCTCATAGCCGAACAATTCGCTTTCAAGCAGATTTTCGGGGATCGCCGCGCAATTGATGGCCACAAACTTGCCTGAGCGTTTGGAGGCTTGGTGCAACCCTTGAGCCAGCACCTCCTTGCCGGTTCCGCTCTCCCCCAGCAGCATGACCGTGGCGTTGCTGGGCGCAACCTTCTCGACGATGCGGCAAATGCGCAGCATGTCCGCATCCCTGGTGAGCAGCCCGGAGAGCGCATCGGGCTGGTGCAAGGCCTGCAGGCGCCGGTTCTCGCTTTGAAGCTCAAAAAGCCGAAACGCCCGGTCGATGGTCAGGCCCAGCAGGTCTGGATCAAAGGGCTTGGCGAAAAAATCATAGGCGCCGAGCGCGATGGCACGCAGCGCGTTGGCTTGGTCGTTCTGCCCCGTCAATACGATCACCTTGACGTTGGGGTCTATGTCCAAGATGCTTTGCAGCAACCTGAAGCCTTCGGACACAGAATCCGGATCCGGCGGCAAGCCCAGATCCATGGTCACCACGGCCGGCGTGTGCCTTCTGAACTGGATCAGCGCGCTGGCCGCATCATTGGCGGTAACCGATTCGAAGCGATCCAGCGACCACTTGATCTGCTTTTGCAGCGCCAAGTCATCTTCGACAATCAACAGCTGAGGAAGTTTTTCCATTGTTATTACTTTGCACCCAGCATGTTCAGGTCGGATTTTTGTGAGGTTTCAAAGAGAGGCAGCAGTATGGTCACAACAGTCCCACGATTCAATTCACTGTCCACCGAAATACTGCCACCGAGTTCACGCAGGTACTGGAAACTTTCATAGGCGCCGATGCCCATGCCATTGGCCTTGGTGGTCTGGAACGGCTTGAACAGCCGTTCACGGATGAACTCTTGCGACATGCCGTGCCCGGTGTCGCCAATCTCGATATGGGCCTGGCCACTGCGGCGCTCAAGCTTCAACCAGACCCGGTCATTCTGCGCGGTAGCGTCCAGCGCATTTTGGACCACATGGCCCAGCACGCGCTCCACCCGCTCATCATGACCGCGCGTCACCACGCGATCAGCCACCTGCAACTCCAGCGACCTGCCCCGCCCGTGAGCAACCTTCTCGAGCCGGTGAGCAATCGGCAGCAGATCCACTCCGCTGACGCCGCCCGGTGGCCGCTCGCCCTCGCGCAGCTGAAGCATCAGCTGACGCATTTTTTCCAGGGAGTTTTCGACGGTGGCCAGCATGTCCTGCTGAAACTCAGGGTTGTCATGCAGCCGTTTGGCATTCTTCATCATCAATGACAACTGCGTCACGATGTTCTTCAGGTCATGCACCACGAAGGCCGACATGCGGTTGAAGGCATCGAACTTGCGCACCTCCAGCAAGGCCTCGGTGGCATGCATCTGCGCCAGATAGCTGGCGGCCTGTCGGCTGGCAGTTTTGAGCAGGTCGCGAACCTCCCAGTTCACTTCGACCGAGGTTCTGGCCTTTGCAAGCACGGCCAGGCCGATCAACTCGTCGCCCACGATCAACGGCACGACCAGCCAGTACTGGGGGTTAGAAAGAAGCCAGTCTGGCACGGTCAAGTCGGCATGGCGCTGCGGCTGAGCACGACACTCATCCAGATCGACGATCCATTCCTTGTTCTGCAGGAACAGGATGAAGGCTGACTGCGTCGACTCCACATCCTGCGCTGCGGGCAGATTCCAGCGCGCCGACTGCACAAGTTCTGCCGGCGACGCGCCACGGGTCCACAGGCACCCACCGGGGCTTTCAACGAAATTGGCCAAGCCGCGCACCACCAGCCCCCCCATCTCCTGCGGCGAACTCTTGACCGACAGCATAGAGGTGAAGCGCAGCCATTCTTCACGATAGTCGTAGCGGTAGCTGAAGAAATGCTTGCCCACGAACACCCGCAGCTTGGCCCGCATCGCACCGGAAAACATGACGATGGACAGCGTGACCAGGGCAATGAACAGCAGCGCCAATTGCAGCGCTCGCCCCCAGTCCCCGCCCGTGTAGCGCACGTAGTAGCCGATGCCTGAGACAAACAGCAGGTAGACCCCCGCCAGAAACAAAGTCGCGGAATGGAAAGCTGCTTTCCGAGACACCTGCAACTTGAGTATCCAGTCCACATGGCGCTTCGATGCGACATAAAGCAGGGGGACCGACAAGGCGTGGATCCCGCCACGGATGCTGATCGCATCGTCGTCATAACGCCCGAAGAGCACAGCCTGCGAATAAAAGTACAAGTCGAAAATGAACGCCAGGCCCAAGCCAAAACAGACGGGTTTGGCATTCCAGCGCGAGTCATCGGAGACGTTACGGAACAACTGCTCCACCAAGATCAGGCCGAAGACCGGCAACGACAGTGAGCAATAGAGGCTGAGCCGGTCAAGCGGCCAGACACCCCGCCAAACCCATTGGTTGGCAATCAGGACGGCCATGCTGAGCAGGCACAGCAGTACCGCCGCGGCCGACAACAATCGGATGCCCAAGTTCGGGGCCTTCAGGCCCTGTGGGCGCAACAGGTTCAGGACAAAGGCGAACCAACAAGCATAGCGAAGCAGATCAGCAACGACATTGCCCTGGGCCAGCCAGCTGGCTTGCCAGTACTGCATCGCGAAGCCGGTCCAACCCCACGCCGCACCCGCAGCGATCCCCGCGGCAAAGGCCAGGGCCGCGGGACTGCTGGCAATCCAGTTGGCCCGGGCCTGAATCAGGCGGATAGCGAACGCGGTATGGACAAGCGCCGCCAGCAGATATCCAAATGCGGCCAGATCAATGGCGCTAGTTTCCATACTGCAGACGAAGCAGACTCATGTAAATCCTCAATTCAATGCCGCATCCCGCGGCACTCAAGGACTTCAGTGTGCCCCTTTGCCGGTCAGTACGACGGCAACCGTTTCGAACATGATCACCAGATCGAGAAAGAGCGTGTGATTCTTGACATAGTACAGGTCGTATTGCAGCTTCTCGATCGAGTCTTCCACGGTCGAACCATACTGGTAGCGCACCTGGGCCCAGCCGGTCACGCCAGGTTTGACGCTGTGGCGAACCGCGTAGTACGGGATCTCGCGCGTCAGCTCATCCACGAAATAGGGGCGCTCGGGGCGCGGACCAACCAAGCTCATTTCGCCCTTCAGCACATTGAAGAGTTGGGGCAACTCGTCAATACGCACCTTGCGAATGCAGTTGCCGACCCGGGTGACACGATCATCATTGGCCGCAGCCCAGCGCGGCTTGCCATCTTTCTCGGCATCGGTGCGCATGCTGCGGAATTTGATGACGTTGAAGGTTTTGTTATTGGCGCCGACGCGTTCCTGCCGGTACAGCACAGGGCCGCGGCTTTCCAGGCGAATCGCAATCGCAGTGACCAGCATGATGGGTGCAGCCAGCACGATCATCAGAAGGGAACAGCCAATATCGAATATGCGCTTGCCTATCGTGCGCGCCACACCTTGGTTGAAACCATCGCCAAAAATCAACCAACCAGCGTTCACATGACTGACTTTGATTTGCCCAAGGGTTTTCTCAAAATAAGTAGCAATGTCGACCACGCGAATGCCATTGATCTTGCAGTCCAGCAGTTGACGCAGCGGCATGCTGCCACCGCGGCGCTCAGACAGCGCCACCACGATTTCATCGACATTGTGCTTTTTGGCCGTGTCGATCAACGAGAGTTGGGCATCCAGAACCTGCGCACGAGGCACTTCGGCGTGCTCTTCGTTGGGGCCGGGGAAATAGCCGACGATCTGTGCGTGCGGATCGGCATTCTTGAGCGTCTGGCCCACCAGACCGGCAACGGAGCCCGAACCGAAGATGAGTATTTGTGAGCTGACCCGCGACTTGGAAGACGCGTGGGCCGCATAAACGCGGTGCACCAACACGGCGGCAACCAAGGTCATTGCGGCCAGTTTGATCACATCCTGGCCATTCACCGTGCTGGGCAGGAAGCTGAAAATACCATAGGCAAGGGGCATGGCGAGCAGCAAGGCCAGCACAGCGCGTGCCACCGATTGATTCAGGGAACGATTGTGAGAGGGCTGGTAGAAACCCGAGGCCGAATTGATCACGAACATACAGGCCGCCAGCGACAAGCCATGAGTCGTCGCCAGGGGCACCGCCCGCGCAAGGCCGTCGGCTTTCAGCAGCACGATGCCGACAACCGCAAAGACAATCAGGCCGAGATCAAAGAAGATCTGAAACAGGGTTCGCCTGTGCAGGTAATGATTGAAAACTCTGATCATTTGATCTTCCCCTCGGCTGCGCACCGAATGACTCTTATCTGCCGAATATCGCTTTGAGGCTTAGCCGTCTCAAGCACCGCCCCCTGAAGGTTTCCGGTCGCGCCCGATTTGGACCTAGTGAAAACCCTTACCAACCCTGTACTCCAAACCGCCTGTTTCCAGCAAGAACAAACAGTTGCCAGAAGCTTTTTGCGTGTCCGATCATGCAGAGGAAAAGCCCCCTTGAAAGCCCCCGCTTTGAGGGGGTACGGTGGCGGTTTCATGCGGTTTTTCACAGTGATACAGCCGGGTTTTGCGCTTTGGCAAAAGCCACCTCCGTCGAGCACCGGTCTCGCCGTGCGTTTGATCACGTTTGACGGTCCACCCGCTTGAGGAGGCGCCCAGAGAGCGGACAAAAAAAAGCGCCCGCCGAAGCGGGCGCCTGACTCAGCAGACTAGGCTGTGATCAACGAACCACGGCGATCTGGTCGCGGGCACCGCCCTTGTAGGTGAACAGGGTCAGCGCGCCGTTCTTGATGTCGCCCTTGTTGTCGAAGGCGATGGTGCCGGTCACACCCTTGTAACCTTCGGTCTTGGCCAGTACCGGCAGGTACTTTGCGGGCTCGGCCGAACCGGCCTTGACCATGGCAGCCACCATCACGTTCACGGCGTCATACACGTACGGTGCGTAAATCTGCACGTCGACCTTGTACTTTTCCTTGAACTTGGCCTTGAAGCCGTCCATCGACTTCTTGGACTCGCCTTCCACGCCACCCGCTTCGGCGCAGACGACCTGGCCGTCACCCATGGTGCCGGCAGCCAGCTTGGGCAGCTCGCCCGAGCAGATGCCGTCGCCGCCAACGAACTTGGCTTCGATGCCCAGCTGCTTCATCTGGCGCAGCATCGGGCCGGCCACAGCGTCCATGCCGCCGAAGAAGACCACATCGGGCTTCTTGGCCTTCAAGGAGGTCAGGATGGCGGTGAAGTCCGTGGCCTTGTCGTTCGTGAACTCACGGCCGACGACCTTGCCGCCGGCGCCCTTGACGCCCTTTTCGAACTCGTCGGCAACGCCCTGGCCGTAGGCCGTGCGGTCATCGATCACGGCGATCGAGGTGCCCTTCAGTTCCTTGACAGCGTACTTGCCCAGCGTACCGCCCAGATGCACGTCGTCAGCCACCACGCGGAACGTGGTCTTGTAGCCGTTGCGGGTGAATTTGGGGTTGGTGGCCGAGGGCGAGATTTGCGGGATGCCCGCATCGCTATAGACCTTGGACGCGGGGATCGAAGTGCCCGAGTTCAGGTGGCCGATCACGCCGTTGACCTTGGAGTCAACCAGCTTCTGGGCAGCTGCCGTGCCTTGCTTGGGATCGCCAGCATCATCTTCAGCCAGCAGTTCGAACTTGGCCTTCTTGCCGCCGATGGTGACGCCCTTGGCGTTCAGCTCATCAATGGCCATGCGGGCGCCCAGTTCGTTGTCCTTGCCCAGGTGGGCGATGGCGCCGCTGGTGGGGCCAACGTGGCCGATCTTGACCACCAGGTCTTGCGCCAGCGCCGTGCCGCTCAGCACGATAGCGACAGCACCAACGATCACATTCAACTTAGCTTGCATGAATAACCTCCAGGTTTGTATGCAGAGAGTGAAATCTGTTGAATTCTCAACGCTGGGTAACATACCCTAATTCAGGGGGGTTCTCCATGGGGAATCCATGGGGGCAACACTTGCTTGCATAGAAACAAACCCGGTGTTGACCCGCGTTGTTCAACCGACTCTGGGCTTGTGGCCCCGCACTCAACGCGCGAACTAGCGTGCGCGCTGACGTGCCAGTTCCTGGGCCACTGCGCGTGCCACCACGTCACGCAGGGTGGAGGCCAGTTCGTTGCGGGCTTCACGTATCAGCATGTCGCAAACCCGGGCCAGCGCGGGCGACAAGGCCTCGCGCAAGCGGTACTCCAGCATCAGGTCCACCTGGCGTTGCAGATCGACCAGCACATGCTGGGTGATGCGCGCCTCGACCACGGCCGGATCTTCGGCAACCGGCACCGGTTGCGGCTCCACCTCGGCCGACAGCTCGGCGGGCTCAGGCAGGGCCTGCTCCGGTTCCTGGGCCAGCTCAGCTTCGACCAGCACCTCGGTCAGCGTGGGCACGGCGCGCGGCGGCGTGGACGCGGAACTCATGAACCGACCTCGTGATGTTTCACGCTCAAGCCCTGGCTTCGATACTGTTTGAAACGGCTGCGTCCGGCGCTGGCGTCCATGGCATCGGTGGACACCACCTCCAGCACGCGGGCAAAAGCCTCGAAGCCGGGCACCAGCTCATCGCCCATATTGAGCAGCACATCATGATGCGGTGCCAGATCGGCCTGCTCGACCAGCCAGACCGGCGTGGCCTGCATGGCCGGCGTCAAGGCCTGACCCTTGCCGGGGCTCCAGCGCAGATGTGGCACGAACTCGGTGGCCTCGAAGGTCCACAAGGTCTTGTCCAGCCGGTCCAGCAAAGGCGCGGGGCCGCAGACGGTGACCTTGGCACCCTGCAACACCGCCTTGCGCAGCAGCCGGCAGGCATAGTCGAGGCGGCCCGGCACGCCGGTATAGAAGCTGACTTCGGTCATGCCCTGTACCGGCTATCCCTTGACAACAAGCCGCTCAACGAACCTGCGACAAGACGAAGTGCGTCAGCAGGCCCACCGGGCGACCGGTTGCCCCCTTTGCGGCACCCGAGCTCCAGGCCGTGCCGGCCACGTCCAGATGGCCCCAGCGGTACTTGGAGGCAAAGCGCTGCAGGAACTTCGCGGCGGTGATCGAACCGCCGGCGCGGCCGGCAATATTGGGCACGTCGGCGAAATTGCTCTTCAGGCCTTCGGCGTACTCTTCGTCCAGCGGCATGCGCCAGCAGGGGTCGAGCGCGTCCTGGCCGGCCTTGTCCAGCGCGGCGGCCAATTCGTCGTCCGAGGCATACATGCCGCTGCGCACGCCACCCAGGGCGATCACGCAGGCGCCGGTCAAGGTCGCGATGTCCACCACCACCGCGGGCTTGAAGCGCTCGGCATAGGTCAGCGCGTCGCACAGGATCAGGCGGCCTTCGGCATCGGTGTTGAGGATTTCTATCGTCTGGCCCGACATCGAGGTGACCACATCGCCGGGCTTGATGGCACGGCCGCTGGGCATGTTCTCGCAGGCGGCGATGATGAACACGACGTTGATCTTGGGCTTGATTTCGCCCAAGGCGCGCAGGGCGCCCAGCACGCTTGCTGCGCCACCCATGTCGAACTTCATCTCGTCCATTTCGGCACCGGGCTTCAGCGAGATGCCGCCCGTGTCGAAGGTGATGCCCTTGCCCACCAGCACCACCGGCGCTTGCGTCTTGGCCGCTCCGTTGTAGTGGGCGACGATGAATTTCAGCGGCTCGTCCGAGCCCTGGGCGACGCACAGGAAGGCGCCCATGCCCAGCTTCTCGACCGCCTTGCGATCCAGCACCTCGACCTTCATGCCGTAGCCACTGCCGACGGATTTGACCTGCTCGGCCAGATAGGTCGGGGTGCAGTAGTTGCCGGGGCGGTTGGCCGCCTCCTTGGCCAGCTCAACGCCGGCGGCAATCGCCTGGCCGCGCGCCAGGCCGGCCTTCAGGGCCTTGACTTCTTCCTTGTCGCACAGCCAGCTCAGCTTGGCGAGCTCCAGGCTCCGGGTGGCGCTGGGCTTGGTGTGGGTGTAGAGGTAATTGGCATCGGCCGCGGCCAGCGCGGCAGCCTCGGCGATCGCTTCGTCCAGCGCCTTGAAGCCGAACAGGGCCAGGGTGACGTGCTTGGCGCCACGGTTCTTCAGCTGGGCCAGGCCGGCGGCCACGCCTGCGCGCACGGCCTTGGCCGTGTCCTTGCCGACAGCCACAAACACCACCCGGGCGGCCTTCACGCCGGTGGGGCGATGCAGGTAGAGCGCGCGGCCGGCCTTGAATTCGAAGTCGCCCTGCTTGACGGCATCCTTGAGCAAGGCGCCGAGCTTGGCATCGAGATGGGCGGGCACCGATTCGCCGGCCACGAGTATCAACATGGCGTCAGCGGCGGTAGCCGAGATTGCCTCTGGAGTGCTTGCCTGGGTACGGAAGTCCATAATGTCGCCAATTAGAAAAAGTGCCGCGATGTTATTCGATTCCACAGTACGCCGAGAGCTAGCCCGCAGTTTCGGCGTGACCCTGGTGGTGATACTCACCATCGTGCTGACAATGATGCTGATACGCACCCTGGGCCAGGCCGCCGGGGGCAATGTTTCGCCTCAGGATGTCATCCTGCTGATGGGCTATGCCTCGCTGGGCCACCTGCCCACGATGCTGAGCCTGTCCTTGTTCATTGCCGTGGTCGCTGCCCTGGGCCGCATGTACCGTGACAGCGAGATGACCGTCTGGTTCAGCGCCGGCGTGGGCCTGGCCCGCTTCGTGCGGCCGGTGCTGCGCATGGCCTGGCCGGTGCTGCTGGTGGTCGTGGTGCTGGAGCTGCTGGTCTGGCCCTGGGGCAATCGCAACAGCGCGCAGCTGCGCGAACGCTACGAAAAGCGCTCCGACCTGTCCCGCGTGGCGCCGGGCCAGTTCCAGACCTCGCGCGATGGCTCGCGGGTGTTCTTCATCGAGCGCGACAGCGAGGATGGCCGCACCGGCCGCAATGTCTTCATCCTGACCACCACGCCGGAGGCCGAGGCGGTGACCTCCTCGCGTCAAGGTCATATCGAATTGATCGGCGACGAGCGCTTTCTGGTGCTCGACAAGGGGCAGCGCAACGAGATCCTGTTGAAGACCGGCGAGAAGTCGCTGGCCCGCTTCGACAACTACCGCGTGCTGGCCGATCAGCAGGCCCTGCGCGCGGCCGAGCAACTGCCGCCCAAGGCAATGTCATCGCTCGATCTGCTGGCCGCACCGCTGCCACGCAATCTGGGCGAGCTGACCTGGCGACTCGGCATCATCATCGGTGGGGTGAATCTGGTGCTGCTGGGCATAGGCCTGTCGGCCAGCAACCCGCGCCGTGCCAACAACTGGAATCTGCTCTTTGCCGTGCTCAGCTTCGTGGTCTATTTCAATCTGATCAATCTGTCCCAGGCCTGGGTGGCCAGCCGGCGCATGGACATGGCCAGCGCGCTGGTGCTGATACACGGCAGCGCCCTGGTGCTGGCCTTGGGCCTGATCTGGTGGCGCGACCATGGCACGATGTTTGTCCGCCGCCGCCGCTCCCGCCCGGCCCGACCGACAGGGAGCCCCGCATGAGGACGGTACGCCGCCTGCTCTACCGCGACATCGTCGGCTCGGTGATGTTCGTCGTGCTGGCCTTTCTGTCGTTGTTCTTCTTCATCGATTTCGTCGATGAGATGGATCGCGTCGGCCGCAAGGGTTTCACCGCCGGCCATGCCGCCTATCTGGCGGTGCTGGAGCTGCCGGGGCATTTCTACGAGCTGTTCCCGATTGCGGTGCTGATAGGCAGCATCTTCTCGCTGGCCCGACTGGCCCAGTCCAGCGAGTACACGATTCTGCGCACCGGCGGCCTCGGGCCGGGGCGGGCGCTGGGCCTGCTGGCGACGCTGGCGCTGGGCTTTGCGGCGCTCACTTTTGTTGTCGGCGACTATGTCGCACCACTGTTCGACCAGCATGCCGAGCTGACACGCGCCGACTTCTCCGGCGGTATCGCTCCGGGGCGCAGCGGCGCCTGGCTGAAGGACAGCCGCAACACGCCTCAGGGCGAGCGCAACTACTCCGTCAACGTCGGTCGCGCCGGCGCCAACGGTCAGTTGGACGGGGTGCGCATCTTTGAGTTCGACGCCGACGGCCGTCTGCTCAGCCGCACCGAGGCCAAGCAGGCCAAGGTCGATGCCCGCGGCCTGTGGACCTTGTCAGATGTGAAGGAGACGCGCTGGTTCCCGTCCCAGGGCCTGGCCAGCGCCGACAACGCCCGAGTCACCGACACCGCGCTGGCCACCTCGCAGTGGCAGAGCAGCCTGAATGCCGGCGTGGTGGCGGCTGCCGTGCTGCCGGCCTGGGTGATGTCCACCGCCGAGCTGTACCGCTACACCCGCCATCTGTCAGCCCACGAGCAATCGGCCCAGCAGCATGAGATCCAGTTCTGGCGCAAGGCGCTCTACCCCGCCGCCTGCATCGTGATGGTGGCGCTGGCCCTGCCCTTTGCCTACCTGAATGCGCGTGGCGGCGGCATCAGCCTCAAGGTGTTTGGCGGCATCATGCTGGGCATCAGCTTTGTGCTGATGAACAATGTGGCCGGCCACCTGGGCCTGCTGCAGAACTGGACCCCCTGGGCCGTGGCCGCCACGCCCAGCCTGATCTACCTCCTGCTCTCGCTGGGCGCTTTCGCCTGGCTGGTGCGCTACCGCTGAGCCCCTGCATCAATGACAACCGGCCTGCTGCTGATTGCCCATGGCGCCCGTGACCCGGCCTGGGCCACCCCGTTCCAGGAGGTGGTGCGCCGCATCCGGCTGGTCCGGCCCGGACTTCAGGTCGCGCTGTCCTTTCTCGAGTTCATGAGTCCGGGCATCGAAGAGGCCGGCCACGGCCTGGTGGCCGCCGGCTGCACCGAAGTCCACGTCGTGCCGATGTTTCTCGGCGCCAGCGGCCATGTGCGGCGTGATGTGCCGCCGCTGATCGAACGCCTGGGTCTGCACTATGGCAATCGGGTGGTCTGGACCCAGCATGTCGCGCTCGGCGAGGCCGACGCGGTGATGCAGGCCATGGCCGACACCACGCTGGCCTGGGTGGCAGCGGCTTCCCCCGCAACGCCATGAATCTGCACCAATTCCGATTCGTCCAGGAGGCGGTGCGCCGCAACCTGAACCTGACCGAGACCGCCAAGGCGCTCTACACCTCGCAGCCGGGCGTATCCAAGGCCATTCTCGAGTTCGAGGAAGAGCTGGGCATCGACATCTTCTCGCGCCACGGCAAGCGGCTGCGCCGCGTCACCGAGCCCGGCGAGCAGGTGCTGAAGTCGATCGAAATCATCATGCGCGAGGTCGGCAACCTCAAGCGCATCGGCGAGGAGTATTCCAAGCGCGACGCCGGCCGCCTGTCGATCGCCACCACCCACACGCAGGCGCGCTATGTGCTGCCGGCGCCGGTGACCAAGCTGCGCAAGCAGTTCCCGCAGGTGCAGGTCAGCCTGCACCAGGGCAATCCGGACCAGGTCGTGCGCATGCTGCAGGAGGAGACCGCCGACGTCGGCCTGGCCACCGAATCGCTGAGCCTGTTCGACGATCTGGTCTCCCTGCCCTGCTACGAATGGCAGCATGTGCTGGTGGTGCCCACCGACCATCCGCTGGCCCAGGTCGAGCGGCCAACGCTCGAGCAACTGGCCGGCGAGCCCATCATCACCTACCACCCCAGCTTCACCGGCCGCACCCGCATCGACAAGGCCTTTGCCGCCCGTCATCTGACGCCCAGCATCGTGCTCGAGGCGATCGATTCCGACGTCATCAAGACCTATGTGCGCCTGGGCATGGGCATTGGCATCGTGGCCGAGATGGCGGTGCGCGAAGACCCGCCCGGTGGCGAGCTGGTGTCGCGCCCGCTGGGCCATTTGTTCGGCCAGAACGTGGCCCGCATCGCCTTCAAGAAGGGCGCCTATCTGCGCAACTTCGTCTATGTGTTTGCCGAGGCGCTGTCCGACCGGCTGAGCCGCAGCCTGCTCGAGCGTGCGATGAGCGGCAACAGCTCCGACTACGAACTCTGACCCGTCCCAAGCCCCGACTTCAGCTATTGAACCATGACCTTCAATCCGAACCTGAAAAGCCGCCTGCCCCAGGTCGGCACCACCATCTTCACCGTGATGTCCACCTTGGCCCAGCGCCATGACGCGGTCAATCTGGGCCAGGGCTTTCCGGACTTCGGATGCGACCCCAAGCTGATTGACGCCGTCGATGCGGCGATGCGCGCCGGCCTGAACCAGTACCCGCCGATGACCGGCGTGCCGCAGCTGCGCGAGGCCATTGCCGCCAAGCTGCAGACGCTGTACGGCCGCAGCTATGACGCGGCCAGCGAGATCACGATTACCGCGGGGGCCACCCAGGCCATCTTCACCACCCTGCTGGCCATCGTCCACCCGGGCGACGAGGTGATCGTGCTGGAACCCTGCTACGACAGCTATGCGCCGAATATCGAGATGGCCGGCGGCGTGGTGGTGCGCGTGCCGCTGACGCCGGGCAGCTTCAAACCCGACTTCGAGCGGCTGGCCGCGGCCCTCACGCCCCGCACCCGGGCGCTGATCATCAACAGCCCGCACAACCCCAGCGGCACGGTCTGGTCGTTTGATGACATGCAGCGCCTGGCCGATCTGCTGCGCCCCACCGAGGTGATGCTGATCAGTGACGAGGTCTACGAGCACATGGTGTTCGATGGCGCCAGGCACTTGAGTGCCGCCCAGTGGCCGGATCTGGCCGAGCGCGCCTTCATCGTCTCCAGTTTCGGCAAGACCTACCACGTCACCGGCTGGAAGGTCGGCTTCGTGGCCGCTCCGGCGGCGCTGAGCCTGGAGTTCCGCAAGCAGCACCAGTACAACGTGTTCACCGTCAACACGCCGGTGCAGCATGGCCTGGCGGCCTTCATGGCCGACCCCGAACCCTATCTGGGCTTGAGCGATTTCTACCAGCACAAGCGCGATCTGTTCCGCGCCGGGTTGGCACGCACGCCCTTCAAGCTGCTGCCCTGCGAGGGCAGCTATTTCCAGTGCGTGGACTATTCAGCCTTGAGCGACTTGCCCGACCAGGCCTATTGCGAGTGGCTGACGGCTGAGCTGAAGGTGGCGGCGATTCCGCTGTCGGCCTTCTACGCCCAGGGCACGCCGCAGCAGGTGATACGCTTTTGCTTCGCGAAGAAGGATGAGACCCTTCATCTCGCGTTGGAGCGCCTGGGCCGGCTGTAGTTACAGCTTGCTGTTGACGCTGTCGCCGCCAACGCTGATATCGAGGTCCAGCGCGCCCAGGCGGCTGCGCGGCCCGTCGACCTGCACCGGCAGGGTGGCCATCATGGCGGTGGCCAGCGGCGAGTCGCCGGGCTGATCCAGCGGCAGGAACACATCCACCTCATTGCCACGCACCTCGTGCTCGGACAGGTCACGCGCCACCGAGTACAGCAGCAGCATGTCGAGGTAGGCGGCAATGTCCATGCTGTTGGCCGGCTGCTGCTCACCCTCGCCGGCGTCACGGCCTTGCGGGCGCACCAGCAGGCGTTGCAGCAGATCCATGCTGGAGCCGTGATCGCTCCAGTGCCGCTGCAGCCGCGCCAGCACCTCGGGATAGGCTTGCAAGCCATGCGGCGCCTCGGGATCGGCATCCCAGGCCGGCGGCAGCACACCGAAGCGCTGCGTCAGCGCCTCACCGGTCAGTGCGTAGGCCGCCACATCGCCACGGCGCCGGTGGATTTCCAGCAGCTTCAGCAGGGGCAGTGCACTGCCGCCGTCATGGGCCTGCACATGGCCCTGCAGCAACTCGATGGCGGCCTCGTCCTGGCCCAGCACGACAAAGAACTCGGCCTGCTGCTCCAGATCGATCAACTCCTCGGCCGAAACCGCATGCGCCCCGAAAGCCGAGAGCGCAAAATCGCTGCGCAGCTCAGGCTCCGAATGCTCCATGCCTGTGGACGGCCCGCCCAGCTCGAGCATGGCGATGTCGGGCAGGTGCGTGGCAGCGGCGAAACCGGGCGCAGCGCTGACGCGAGCAAAGGCCAGGGTCTGCTCGTGCAGCGGGGGCGAGGGCTCGCGAGAGACCCTCAACGACTCCAGCACCTCGGCCGGCATGTCGGCAACCTCGACCTTGCCCGGCACCGCCGTTTCAACCGGCGCAGGCGGCGGAGCCGCAACGGCCGGCGGCGCCACGGCTGCGGCAGGTACAGCGAGCGTGGCGGGCGCAGCCAGGCTGGCAGCCGCAGCGGCGTCTTGCCCTTCCTGCTTCAGCGCATGGCCGGCCGCCTCGGGCGAGTCCCACCAGGCCATCTCGCGCTGATGCAGCTCGCGCTCGCGCAGGCGCCACAGATAAAGGCAGGCCGCGCCAAGCAGCAGGGTCAGCAGGCCCAGGCCGTAGATCAATGAATTCGGGGAGCGGTCCTGCTGGGCTTTCTGCAATTGCAGGCGCAGCAGGGCCAGGGTGTCGTTGGTCTGCTTGGCCTCGGCCCGCAGCTGGGCCAGGCTGCCCTCCAACTGGCGCAGGCGCTGTGCATCGGCCGATTCGGCGCCAGCGGCCTCGGAGGCAGCCCGCGCCAGCAGCGCGGCCACATCGATGGCGCTGGCCGCGGCGGCGGCGGGTGGCACGGAGGCGACCTCCGGTGCGTCGAGCTTCAAACGCCCCGTGGAGGCGACCGGGGCGCTGGCCTTGGCCGCCACGGCGGCACGCGGCGCAGGCTTGGCGGCCAAAGCCGGCTTGGACGGCAGCGGCGTGGCCGCAGCGGCATCGGCGCCCGCGGTCAAGCGCACCACACGGGGCTTGGGCCGAGGCTTCGGAGTCGTGTTGCGCGGCACCGGCGCTGCGTCGACGGCCTGCGCCAGCATAGGCACAGGCATGGAGGCTGCCGGCGGCGCGCGCCGGGGCACCTCGGCCGGGGCATTCAGCGGCGCCGCTTGCAGCAGCTGCGCCAGTTGCGGCGGCGGCACCTGCGCCTGGGTTGGCGGCGGATCGATGAAGGCGACGAATTGGCGCGTCAAGCGTGCGGGGCAACCCACGGCCAGATTGACCACCACCACCGGTTCCTCCACCGGCGGCACGCTGACCACCCGCAGCGCTCGTGGCTGGCCATCGCTGCCGCTCTCCAGCACCACGCGCACCAGCGGCGCGGGCAGGCGGGCATCGCCCACCATGACTTCGGCGGTGACGCACTCCGGCGCCAGTGCCTCGTCGGCATCGAGCCGCAACGGCACAATGAGATTCAATGACTGGCCCAGCGACGACGCCGTCAACGGCCGCCCCAGGCCCACAGCAGCGGCCGGACCGAAAGCGGTGGCCAGGCTGGCCACCAGCACCAGGGCACGAAGACTGCTGCGCTTGCACGCTCGACGGCGCGCGGGGAAAGCTCGGTTCATGCCGGAGTCTGCTGTCATTTTGCCCAGCACTCTAGCATGGAAGATACATCTGCTCACCAATGGAAAGCCGGGGTGCACAGGGCCGATTTGCCAGGGTCTGCATGCCACAATTGAGGCACAACGGCCCACTTTTCTACGCCCCACATGCCTGCAGAACTGCGTATCGAACGATTCGGCTCCACCATGTTGCTCACCTTGAGCGACCCGGCCACACGCAACACCCTGTCGCCGCAGATCTACGCCGCCTTTGTCGAGGCGCTGAACTATGCCGACGCCGAGGATCAGGTGCGCTGCGTGGTGCTGACCGGTGACGGCGGGCACTTTTGCTCCGGCGGCAATCTGCAGCGCCTGGTCGGCAACCGCGCCGCCGGGCCGCAGGTGCAGACCGAGTCGATCGAGCGCTTTCACGAACTGGTGGAGGCGCTGCGCGCGTTTCCGAAGCCGGTGATTGCAGCCGTCGAAGGCGCGGCGGCAGGGGCCGGCTTCTCGTTGGCACTGACCTGCGACCTGCTGGTCGCGGCCAGCGACGCGCGCTTCGTGCTGTCCTACGGCCGGGTTGGCCTGTCACCCGATGGCGGCGCCGTCTCGCACCTGATGCAGGCCCTGCCGCGCAGCCAGGTGATGCAGCTGATGCTGCTGGCCGAACCGATCAGCGCCGAGCAGTTGCACCGGCAGGGAGTGGTCAACTATCTCGCCGAGCCGGGCCAGGCGCTGACCCAGGCGTTGGAACTGGCCGAACGACTGGGCCAGATGGCACCGAACGCAATGGCCAGCGCCAAAGACCTGGTGCACAAGGCCCAGGCCGGTGCGCTGCGCCAGCACCTGGCGCTGGAGCGTGACCACTTCGTCAACAACCTGTTCCACGACAACGGCGGCGAAGGCATCGAAGCCTTCTTCGGCCGCCGCCCGCCGCAGTTCAAGTAGGGCTCTTCAGACCTCGTAGCCCGGGCTGCGGCGGTCCAGCCGGCGCAGCAGACCCGGCCAGTTCAGCGCCCCCGCGCCCATGCCCTTGGTGACCTGGGCCGATTGCCGGCCCGCACTCTCGATGATCTCCGGCTGCACGCGGGTCAGCTCGCCGCCGCCGGCCAGGGCGCGTATCTGTATCGTACAGACGGCCTCGAAGAAGTACATCGCCACAAAGGCATCGGCAATCGTCGGCCCCAGGGTCAGCAGGCCGTGGTTGCGCAGCATCAGGTAGTTGTTGCGTCCCAGATCCTGTACCAGGCGCGGCTTCTCTTCGTCGCGCAGGGCCACGCCCTCATAGTCGTGGTAGCCGAGACTGCTCAGCACAAAGATTGAATGCTGGGAGATCGGCAACACGCCCTGGGCCTGGGCCGACACGGCAACGCCGTTCAGCGAGTGGGTGTGCAGCACGCAGCCGGCATCGTGGCGGGCCGCGTGCACGGCACTGTGGATGGTGAAACCGGCCGGGTTGACCGGATAGGGCCCCTCCTCCAGCTGCCGTCCCGTGCCGTCCACCTTGATCAGGCTGGATGCCGTGATCTCCTCGAACATCATGCCGTAGGGGTTGATCAGGAACTGGTCGTCGCTGCCGGGCACCCGGGCGCTGATGTGGGTGAAGACCAGGTCATCCCAGCCGAAAAGGGCCACCAGCCGGTAGGCAGCGGCCAGGTCCACGCGCTGCCGCCATTCGGCCTCGCTGACCTGGTCTCGGCGGCTGGGCATCTGGGGCAAGGCATGCGATGTCATCGGATTCTCCTGGGGGTCGAAGGCGTCTTGGGCGGCAATAGATACAAGTCTCAAACCGGGCCGCGCGCACTCATGGACAATAGGGATGAACAGCAGGGTTCTGCTGTCACTTCAGCGACAAGGCATGAACAGCACCGTTCTTACAATTCTCGAACGCAGCAACATCGACTCGGGTTCGTGGTTCTCCAAGCTCTCTCTCGCCCTGCGCACCGATATCTTGGCACGCGCAACGGTGAGGCGGCTCAAGGACGGCGCGATGCTCTCCTCTCGCGGCGAACCCGCCGAAGAATGGATAGGTGTGGCCCGTGGCGCGGTACGCGTCAGCTCGGTCTCGCTATCGGGCAAGCAGGTCACGCTGACCTATGCCGAGCCGGGCGTCTGGTTTGGCGACATCGCCCTGATCGACGGCTTCCCCCGCACCCACGATGCCAGCGCCTATGGCGACACCACCCTGCTGACGGTGCGCAAGGCCGACTTCAAGGAGCTGCTCAAGACCCACGTCGAACTCTACGACGCCTTGCTGCGCCTGAACTGCCGGCGCCTGCGCCTGATGTTCGACACCATCGAAGACCTCAACACCCGGCCGCTGGCCTCGCGCCTGGCCAAGCAGATCCTGCTGCTGGCCCGCTCCTATGGCGTGCAGCAGGGCGAAGAAATCCGTATCGGCCTGCAGCTCGCCCAGGAAGACCTGGCCCAGCTGCTGGGTGCCTCGCGCCAGCGGGTCAACCAGGAGCTGAAGTCCTTCGAGCGCGACGGTGCGGTGCGCGTCGAGCCCACCCGGCTGGTGGTGCTGAGCAAGGACAAGTTGCTGCAGATCGCCGAACGCTGACACAGCCCGTCCTTCCGGGATGGGCCGCCCCTCCAACCCTTTGAAGGATCAGAGCATGGACATGGACGCCTTCACCGGCACGCGTGCCGTCTCGGCACAGCAGCAATTCGACACCGAGGCCCTGGCCGCCTGGCTGAAGCCCCGAGTGCCCGGCTTTGAAGGGCCGCTGAGCGTGGAGCAGTTCAAGGGTGGCCAGTCCAACCCGACCTACAAGCTCAACACCCCCGGCGGCAGCTATGTGATGCGCGCCAAGCCCGGGCCGGTTGCCAAGCTGCTGCCCTCGGCCCATGCGATAGAGCGCGAGTTCGCCGTCATGAAGGCCCTGCAGGGCAGCGACGTGCCGGTACCGCGCATGCTGGCGCTGTGCGAGGACGAGTCGGTGATGGGCCGCGCCTTCTACGTGATGGAGTTCATGCAGGGCCGCGTGCTGTGGGACCAATCGCTGCCCGGCATGAGCCAGGCCGAGCGCGCCGCCCTCTATGACGAGATGAACCGCGTGATGGCCGCGCTGCACAAGGTGGACTTTGCCGCCGTGGGGCTGGCCGGCTACGGCAAGCCGGGCAACTACTTCGAGCGCCAGATCGGCCGCTGGAGCAAGCAGTACCTGGCCTCGGTGACGCAGGACATACCGGCGATGAATGAGCTGATCGCCTGGCTGCCGTCCAATATCCCCGACTCGGCCCGCGACCCGTCGGAGGTGTCCATCGTCCACGGCGATTACCGCATGGACAACCTCGTCTTCCACCCCACCGAGCCGCGCGCGCTGGCGGTGCTGGACTGGGAGCTGTCGACCTTGGGCCATCCGCTGGCCGATTTCAGCTATCACTGCATGTCCTGGCATATCCAGACCTCGGGCGCGGCACGCGGCCTGGGCGGCAGGGACCTGGCGGCCCTGGGCATTCCGGATGAGCTGAGCTATGTGCGGCGCTACTGCGAGCGCACCGGCCGGGCAGACGCAGAAACCGTGATGAAGGACTGGAACTTCTATCTGGCCTACAACCTGTTCCGCATCGCCGCCATCCTGCAAGGCATTGCCAAGCGGGTGGAGGACGGCACGGCGTCCAGCGACCGAGCCCGCGAAACCGGCGCCGGCGCCCGGCCCATGGCCGAACTGGGCTGGCAGTTCGCGCAGAAGGCCTGAGGGGGCCTGGGCAAGCCTGAACAGGGCCTCGGTCAGCGCCGGGGCAGGTCGTCCTCGCCGGGCTGGCTCTGCCAGGCAATCGACGAGGTCGTGGGCCAGCCACCCTCGGCGATCTTGGTGTTGGCCCGCTGGGCCTCGGCACAGGCCACCTCGAACAGTTTCAGCAGCGCCTCGATGATCTCGATATCGGGCTCATCCAGGCCGAAGCGCAGATAAAGATTGCCGCGCTGCGTCAGCATCAGCAGCGGCGGCTCCTTGGCCAGCACGCCGATCTCGCTGGCCTGCTCCAGCGCCGTGCCCAGCGGCCCCTGCAGCCAGGTGGCGATGGCCTCCTTGGACATGCAGACCGCGCCGAAGCGGTTGCGCAGCAGCTTGGTGTTGAAGCCGGCAAACTTGGGGAACATCACCAGCCAGCGCACCTCTTCGGGCGTGTCGGTGTCGACCCGGGTCTTCAAGGTGTCGGTGTACATCTCGAACACCGAGGCCTCCAGCTGCTCCATCAGCTGGCGTGACACCACCATCATCTGCAACTCGGGCGAGAGCTTGAGCTCGCAGCGAATGCGCAGTTCCGGCCCTTCGATATAGCTGCGCTGTGAACTGCCCCACTCCATGCGCCAGGCGCGCGGCCGGGCATCGGGGTGCTCGACAACGAAACCCTGGCCATCGCGTATCAGCTTGAACTGCGCCCCCTGGCTCTCGGCCCAGTCTGCCACCGCCTTCCAACGCAAGGCGTTGGCACGGCCGGCAAACCAGTGTTTCAGATGCTTGAGCATGAGTCGGGACAATCCAATAAAGTCGGGGAATGGCCAGCCGCCTCCGCGGCGACCCTTTTTGAAAGGCCAAGGCAATGATCGAAGTGTATTCGTGGCCCACCCCCAACGGCCACAAGGTTCACATCATGCTGGAGGAGTGCGGCCTGCCGTATCGGGTGATTCCAGTGGATATTGGCGCCGGCCAGCAATTCGAGCCGCCATTCCTGGCCATCAGCCCGAACAACAAGATCCCCGCCATCATCGATCCCGACGGACCGGACGGCAAACCGATCAGCCTGTTCGAGTCGGGTGCCATCCTGCTCTACCTGTCCGGCAAGACGGGCAAGCTCCTGCCCACTAGCACGCGCGCCAAGTACGAGGTGCTGGAATGGCTGATGTTCCAGATGGGGGGTGTGGGGCCGATGCTGGGCCAGGCCCACCACTTCCGCATCTACGCACCCGAGAAAATCGAATACGCCGTCAACCGCTATACCAGCGAGGCGCAGCGCCTGTACGGGGTGATGAACAAGCGGCTGGCGGCCAGCACCTATATCGGCGGGCCGGAGTATTCGATCGCCGATGTCGCCATCTTCCCCTGGCTGCGCTCCTGGAAGAACCAGGGCATAGACTGGAACGAATTCCCGCACCTGAAGGGCTGGTTCGACGAGATTGCCAAACGCCCGGCCGTGAAGCGTGGGCTGGATGTGCTGTCAGGCCACAGCAAACCGCTCAGCGATGACAAGGCCAGGGAGATGCTGTTCGGCGCGACGCAGTACAAAAGACATTGAAGACCGGGCTGGCTTTGGCCAGGGTCAGCTCTTGACCAGTTCCCCGCCCAGCGCGTCCATCAGATCGGGGATCAGCCGGCGCAGTTCGCCGGTGGCAATCGCCGCATCTGCGTCGAAGGCGTCGTCGTTGTGGGCCACGCCCTCGAACACCACGTCCAGGAATGAGACCTTCTTCAGCTGCATCGCATCGGTCAGCATGAAGGAGACGCGGTCGTCCCAGCTCATCGCCAATTTGGTCGGTTGCTTGCCGGCGGCGATATGGGCGCGCACCTCGTCGATGTCCAACAGGTGGCGGGCATAGCGCACCGTCGCCTTGGATTCGTCCGGAGCCTTGAGTTCGCATTCGCGGTCTATGCTGAAGCTGGCCGGCGGCTCGCCGCTGGACAGCCAGGCCGACATGCAGGCCGAGGCCGAGGCGGTGGTCTGCAGCAGCGTCAGCACGAGCTTGGGGCAGGCCTCGACCAGGGCGGTGATCACCACATCGGACTTGCCCTGGCTGCCGGCATTGGTGCACAGCAGCTGCTTGTCCTGGTCTATCCAGACCAGCACCGACTCCTGCTTGGTGAAGGCCTTGGGCAGCAGCTCCAGCATCAGCTCGTCCTTGAGGTCCTTGGACTCCTTCTTGCCCGGCTTGCGCCCCGTCTCCTGCTCGATCTTCTTGACGCGCTGCTCCATCGCCCGCTTGACCACCGTGCCCGGCAGCACCTTCTTCTCAATCATCAGCTTGAGTATCCAGTGCCCGCCGACCGACTCGGCCAGCACGCCATGGGCCACGCCGCGCGGCGACACCCAGCCCAGCGACTGCATCTGCGTGGCGCCGCATTCCGCGAAGCGCCCCTTGTCCAGCGCCTCTTCCAGCTCCGTCAACGAGATCGACCAATCCGGGCCGATGCGATAGACCATCAGGTTCTTGAACACGGGTTTCCTCTTGAAGCGATGCGACGCTGCAAAAAATATGTGCTGTGGTGGTGGATTCCCGCCGGTCCACGCATTGAAGAATGCTGGCCTGCCCGGAGGGACTCGAACCCCCGACCTGCTGCTTAGAAGGCAGCTGCTCTATCCAGTTGAGCTACGGGCAGAGGCAAAGAAGAAGGAAGAACGGAAGGACGAAATTTTGATGGTCGGGGTGGAGAGATTCGAACTCCCGACCCTCTGGTCCCAAACCAGATGCGCTACCAGACTGCGCTACACCCCGAAGCCTTGCATTGTAGCCCGGCTTTCACAGGCCTCCGGGCAACAGCGTCAGATTTCTTCCAATTCAAGCAGTCGGCCCTGGCCGGTGATGAAGGCGCAGCGCACCGCATCGCCCGGCTGCAGCTGAGTTATCGCCTCGCGGTAGCGCGCCAGCTGCGCACGGTAGCCTGCATCGCGCTCGGGTGCCGGGTGCAGCTTGTAGTCCAGCACCCACCAGGTCTTGTGGCCTTGCTCGGCGCGGCAGACCAGGCGGTCGATGCGCAAGTCCTGACCCTGGAAATTGATCGCCACCTCGTTGCCGGCCCAGCTCAGGCTTGCGGCATCGAAAAACGGCGCGCAATCAGGGCTGCGCCAGATGGCCTCCGCGGCCCGCTCCAGCGACTGCTGCTGCTTGGCCGACAGATCAAAACTGCGCCCGGCCGCGGCCACCAACTGGGCAAACGGCCAGACAGCACCCTGCGTGCCACTGGCCCATTCCAGCGCGCGGTGCAGCGCCTCGCCGATGGCGGCGGTGTCGGCCACCGGCACCAGGGCCTGATCCTCCGGGGCGGCCTCGGCACGCAGGGTAGGCGGCACGGCCAGGGCCGGCAGGCTCAGCAAGGTGCACTGAGCGACAGTCCTGGCCTGTGCGGCCTCCGGCCGAGCCTCGGGCCAGGGCGCGGCCAGCGGGCTCAGGCGCGCCCACCAGTTGCCGGTGCCGGCGTGCGCCCGGCGCGGCGGCGTGCGGCTGATCACCAGGCAGCTGCGCGCCCGTGTCATGGCCACATACAGCGCATTCAGCTCCTCGCGGGCGCGCTGCTGGCGCTCGTCTTCGAGCAGGGGCAGCAGGGCCGGCGGGCAGCGCGACTCGGAGGCCAGAAAGGCGACGCGGGCCGGCGCGGCGGCCTGCACCGGCCAGTCCACGGCCAGGGTGGCTGACTCGGCACGCGTCGGCGCGGCATCGGTGTCCATCAGGAACACCACCCTCGCCTCCAGGCCCTTGGCACCGTGGACGGTCAGCAGCTGCACCGCATCGGGTTCGCTGGGCCAGGACAGCTTCAGCGCCCGCTTCTTCAGCGCCCGCACGAGGCTGTAGACGCTGGCATAGCGGCCGCCGTCCAGATCCAGCACCAGGGCCAGCAGCGCATCGACGGCAGCCAGGCGCTGGCGCCGTTCGCTGGGCGGCACGGCGGCGGCGAGGCGGGCCGTCAGATCGCCCTCGAACACGATGCGGTCCAGCAGGTCATGGGGCGGCACGCGGCCGGCCAGCCGGGACCAGCGCTGCAGCAGCGTCCTGGCGCGCTGCAGCGCAGGGCTGGCCTCGGCATCGGCTGTCATCAGCGCCGACCACCAGGAGCAGGGCCGGGCACGGGCCGTGTCGGCCAGGCTCAGCAGATCGGCCTCGCTGGCGCCGAACAGCGGGCTGCGTAGCGCATGGGCCAGTGACAAGGCATGGCCCGGTGAGGCCAGCACGTCCAGCAGGGCCAAGAGGTCGCGCACATCGGGCGCGTCCAGCAGGGCCGTGTCCTCGGGCGCGGCATGGGGCAGCTCCTGCGCCTTCAAGGCCTGGGCCAGCACGCGCAGCGGCTCGCGCTTGCGGGCCAGCACGAAGATCTCGCCGGGCGATACCCCCTGCCCCACAAGCGTCTGCACGGCGTCGGCGATATTCCTAGCCTCGGCCGCGCGGCGGTGCTCCTCCAGCTCGTGGCGCGCCTCGGTCAGG
This sequence comes from uncultured Roseateles sp., assembly GCF_963422335.1. NCBI lineage: Bacteria > Pseudomonadati > Pseudomonadota > Betaproteobacteria > Burkholderiales > Sphaerotilaceae > Roseateles > uncultured Roseateles sp. The sequence continues at coordinate 3,947,641 of NZ_OY729424.1, read as the reverse complement.
CTGGGGCGCCAGCCGGCCGCATCCTTGATCGTTGCGGACGAGGCCTCGTCGGCATCGGCCAGCACGAACAACCCGTCCAACGCCGACGGTGATCCGACCTCGGTCGTGTGGCTGCGAAAGCCCAGATAGGCGCCCTGTTCGCCTGCCGCCTCGAACACGCTGTTGACTGCCGCCAGCACCGGCAGCGCATTGCGCCGCGTGTGGTCGCACTCCAGCACCGCGCCGCCCAGGCCCTGGACGACGAACTCGCGCGCCGCGGCGAACACCCGCGGCTCGGCGCGGCGGAAGCGATAAATGCTCTGCTTCGGGTCGCCGACGATGAACACCGCCGGCGGCTTCTGCCCGCTGTAGCCACCACCGGCGCCGCTGTACGACGACAGCCAGGCATACAGCGCATGCCACTGCAGCGGGCTGGTGTCCTGGAATTCGTCGATCAGCACATGGCGCACGCGGGCATCCAGCCGCTCCTGCACCCAGCCGGACAGATCGGCGTCGGCCAGCAGGGCCAGCGCGCCGCGCTCCAGATCGTTCATGTCCACCAAACCACGCGAAGACTTCAACCCCTCGTACTCGCTCAAGAGCACGCGGGACAGGCCCACCAGCTGCAGATGCTCGCACCGTGCCTCGTGCTGGGCGATCGCCGCGGCCAGCAGGGTGAGCCGCTCCAGGCCCTCGTCCAGCAGGGGGCTGTCGCCCAGGTTCTTGCGCGGCGAGCCGGTGGCGGTGAACAGGGCCAGCCGCGCAGCGTCGAAGGCGGCGCGATCGTCGGCCAGGCTCAGCGCCTGCTCCAGCGCACTGCCGGCCTTCTGCGCCGTGGCGCCCTTGGTCGCGCCGAGGACCTGGGCCAGCGCGGTCAGCGGTCGCGTCCAGGCCGGCAGGCGCAAGGCCTGCACCGGGTGAGCGAGGCCTGCGAACACGGCATCGAGGCTGTCGGCGCCGGGCATGCTGGCTTCCAGCGCAGCGTCGGCCAGGCGCAGCTCGACGCGCTTGGAGAAGGCCGACTCCAGCCAGCGCGTCACCGTGCTGCGGCCGCGCGCGGCCACCAGGGCCTGGTAGTCAGCCAGCAGAGCGGCATCGCTCAGCACCTGACCGTGGAAGCGCAGCCACAGCTCGGGTATCAGATCGGTCTCGTCCTCGACCAGCTGCAGCTCGGGCGACAGGCCCTGCGCCTGCAGCAGCTCCATCGGTGCGGCGCGCAGCAGCTGCGAGAACCAGGCGTGGAAGGTGCGTATCTCGACCGCGCGGCCGCCGACCAGCAGCTTGGCATGTAGGTCGCCCAGCAAGACCTGGCCCTGAGTGGCCTGCTCAGCGCTCATGCCCCGGTCGATCAGCGCCTGAATCCGCGCCTCGGGCGTGCTGTGGGCGCGGCTGAACTCGCGCAACCAGTCACTCAGCCGGTCGCGCATCTCGCCGGCGGCCTTGCGGGTGAAGGTGATGGCGACGATCTCCTGCGGCGCGGCGCCATCGAGCAGCGCGCGCAGGATGCGCGACACCAGCATCCAGGTCTTGCCGGCGCCGGCGCAGGCCTCGACGACGACGCTGCGCGCCGGGTCGCAGGCCACGCGGTAGAAGCGCTCGCGCGCCACCAGGGCGCCGTCGAGCCGGTAGGCCGGCCCTGCTGTCATCAATCCTTCATCCATGCTCACGCGTGTTCCTGTGCAGACCAATCGTCGCGCCGGCACAGGCCGCGCATCTCGCAGTGCTCGCAAATCACCCCCTCGCCCAGCGCCGGCAAGGCCTGTCCGCCATGGATGGCCAGCAGGTCCTCGCCCAGGCCCTGCAGCATTTGCTGTGCCGATGCCAGCGGGTCCGCGTGTTCGACCCGTTCGATGCGCTGCGCATCGTCCAGCGCCAGGTAGATGGCGCGCATCGGCCGGTCGGGGTCCACCCCGTCCAGCGGCTGGGCGTCCATCAGCGCGGCATAGATGGCCAGCTGGGTGTCTTCCAGCGGGTCGGCCACCCTGTCCTTCAGGCTCGCCGCGCCGCCGGTCTTGTAGTCCACCAGCAGCAGCTCCAGGCCCTGCTTGCCGCTGAGCAGGTCGATACGGTCCAGCCGGCCGCGCAGCTTGATATCGGCCAGCACACCGTCCTGCCAGGCCGCGGGATGAACCTCGCGGTCCAGCTCGCCGGCCGCCCACATCGCGCCCTCGGCCTCGTGGCCGCGCAGCCAGTCCAGATAACGGGGCACAAAGCGCTGGAAGCTGGCCTCGAATGGCAGAAAGGCGGCCGCGTCCAGGCCCATCGCCGCGCTCTGCGCCGTGGCGGCTTGCTGCATCAGCGCAGCTTCGTCGCTGCCGGGCTGCTCGACGCGCCAGCGGTGAAAGTCGTACAGCACACCGTGCAGCCAGGTGCCATAGTCGCGCTTGTCGACCTCGTCGCCCAGCTCGTCGGTCTCGCGCAGGCCCAGCAGCACGCGGCTGAAGAACTGGTAGGGGCAACCACGCAGCGACTCGACCGCGCTGGCGCTCAGCGCTCGCGGTAGACGGCCGGCGGCCTGGGCCGAGGCACGCGCCTGCGGCTGCAGTGCCACGGTGATGGGTACTCGGGCATCCTGCCAGGGCTGGATGGGCGCTTGGCCCGCCGACTCCAGCGCCTGCTGCAGACGTTCCAGCAAGGGGCTGGCCGAGAGCGGCTCCGACCCATCGGCCATGCGCCTCAGCAGCGTCAGCGCCGGGGCGCGCATCAGCTGGGCAAAGGCGGCTGTCTGGGCATCGCGCCGCTGCGCCTGTGTGGGCAGGCCCAAGGCCTCGGCCACTGCCTCGCCGGTCAGCGACGCGCCGCCGCCTGCCGCGCCCAGGGTCTGCGCATCGGCGCCCGGTAGCACCACGGCGGCAAAGGGCCGCAGAATCGCCCGCGCCAGCGGTGTGATGTGAACCTGAGGCAATGCCTCGCCCGGTTGCGGCACGAACTGCTGCGCCTCCAGGCATTGATCGACCCAGGCCACGAACTCGGCCGGACTCAGCTGGCTGCCGCGCTGCACCGCATCGCGAGCCGAACCGGGCCAGGCGAGTTGCTGCAGGCCCAGCGCGGCGATCAGCTGCGGGCCCGATGGTGCCGACTGCAGCTCGGTCCAGGCCTCCGCCTGCTGCAGCACGTCCCGCAGGCCCTCCAGCCAGGCGCCAAGGCTGCGTTTGGCACCGCCCTGCAAGGGCTGCAGCACCTGCTGCGCGCGCAGCCACAGCCGCGCCGCGCCCTCGCTCAATTGCTCGGGCCGCACCGAGGCCGCCCGGGTCCAGCCCTGGCTGCGGCACTTGGATTCGAGTTGCTGCAGGCTGACGTAGGTGCTGTCGCCGTCTAGATGCCGTGCGATGTCGCTCTTCAGCCAATCCAGCCAATCGTCGAGCGTGGCGTGGCCGCCCGCTGCGCGCAGCAGGGCCATCAGCTGGGCGGCCGCCGGCAGGGTGGACAGCGTCCAGCCGGTTTCGTCGGCCAAGGCAACCCCACCACGCTCCAGCAAGGCGCGCACGCGGCGCAGCAGCAGGCGGTCCTGGGCAATCAGCGCCACCGGCACGCGGCCGGCATTGACATGCCCCAGCACCGCCGTCGCCGTGCACTGGGCCTCGTCCTCGAAGTCGCTGCACAGGGCCAGCTCCAGTGTGCCCAGCGGCGGATGCCGGTCGAACAGCGAATCCAGCTGCAGATCGGTGTCCAGCCGCAGTACCTGGCCGCCACGGGCCTCCAGCGCCGCCGCCACGGCCTCGCCCAGCGGATCGGCCCCTCCCGCCTGGACCAGCACCAGGCCTGGCACCGGCATCGCGAACAGGGCATCCGTCACCGGGCTGGACGCGGTGGCCGCCGCCCACTCCAGCGCCAGCCGGGCCAGACCCCGCTCCATCTCGCCCGGACCACCGGCAGCCAGCGCCGCCCGTGCCTGCTCCCAATACGCCTCCCTGAGCTTCGGCGAACGCTGCGCCGCCGCCCGCGCCCACAGATGTGCCGTCGCTACGACACGCGTCACGGCCAGCTGAAAACCCCTGGGATCGCGCCGCTTCCAGTCCCGCGCCCAGGCCTGGCTGCCCAGCAGATCGGCCGCGCTGAGCTGGTCGGTGGCCACGTCGAAGCTGATGTCGCCACCCTCCGGGGGCAGCTCAGGCGCCAGGCTTTCGGCCAGCGTGCGGGTGGTCTCCAGCCGGGGGGGCCAGCCGCCCTGCGCCATCCAGGCGCGGCGCGCCAGCGGCAGATGCTGGGCAAAGGGCAGCAGGACGACGCAGTCGCGGGCGGCCAGTCCATGGCCCGCCATCCAGTCGCTGGCAAGCGCCGCGATGCGCGGCCAGATCAGGGCCGCACTGTGTTCGTGGTCTAGGGGGAGTTGAGGCATCTTCGTTGTTCTGGCCGCACGTCCGACAGGGGTGTGGGCTTTGTGTCAGAATCATTGTGCCTTGATGTATGGCCGATGGTCGGCCACCGAGAGGACTAATTCAATGAGCAGCGAACTGATCAAACACATCTCCGACGCGTCGTTCGACGCGGACGTGCTCCAGGCCAACAAGCCCGTGCTCGTCGACTACTGGGCCGAATGGTGCGGCCCTTGCAAGATGATTGCCCCTATCCTGGACGAGCTGTCCAAGGACTACGACGGCCGTCTGCAGATCACGAAGATGAATGTGGACGAGAACCGCGACGTGCCCGCCAAGTTCGGTATTCGCGGCATTCCGACCCTGATGTTGTTCAAGGACGGCCAGCTCGCCGCGACCAAGGTTGGCGCCCTCTCGAAAGCCCAGTTGACGGCCTTCGTCGACGCGCATCTATAATCAGCTCCAAAGCCGCCCGGGCTGCCGCAGACGATCCAGACGATCGGCCGGCCCTGGCGGCCCAGCAAAGTTCTGCCACCACGCCCGATTTCGGCGCGTGGACTCGGCCTAAAGCTCCAACGTTTTTCAGTTCATCGTTCGCAAGCCCTGCGCTTGAACGGCCTTTGTGACGTTCGCGAGCCCTCGCAGCCGGCAATCCCGCCGTGCCGCGAGTCGCAGCCGATGTTTTCCGTTGAAGACCCTTGGCAGGGACTTCGACGACCTACAGGGTGTTAACCCATGCATCTTTCAGAACTAAAAGCGCTCCACGTATCCGAGCTCATCAAGATGGGCGAGGCACTGGAGATCGACAACGTCGCTCGACTGCGCAAGCAGGAGCTGATGTTCGCGATCATGAAAAAGCGCGCCAAAGGCGGGGAGCAGGTGTTCGGCGACGGCGTGCTGGAGGTGCTGCCTGACGGCTTCGGCTTCCTGCGCTCGCCCGACGCCAGCTATATGGCCTCGACCGACGACATCTACCTCAGCCCCAGCCAGATCCGCCGCTTCAATCTGCACACCGGCGACATGGTCGAGGGCGAGGTGCGCGTGCCCAAGGACGGCGAACGCTATTTCGCCCTGGTCAAGGTCGACCGCGTCAACGAGCTGACGCCCGAGGAGAGCAAGAACAAGATCATGTTCGAGAACTTGACGCCCTTGTTCCCCAAGGAGCAGTTCAAGCTCGAGCGCGACATCAAGAGCGACGAGAACATCACCGGCCGCATCATCGATCTGGTGGCGCCCATCGGCAAGGGCCAGCGCGCCCTGCTGGTGGCCCAACCCAAGACCGGCAAGACGGTGATGATGCAGCAGCTGGCCCATGCCATCGTTGCCAACCACCCCGAGGTCTATCTGATCGTGCTGCTGGTCGACGAGCGGCCCGAGGAAGTGACCGAAATGCTGCGCACCGTGCGCGGCGAGGTCATCAGCTCGACCTTCGACGAGCCGGCCGCCCGCCACGTGCAGGTCGCCGAGATGGTGATCGAGCGCGCCAAGCGCCTGGTCGAGCTGAAGCGCGACGTGGTCATCCTGCTGGACTCGATCACCCGCCTGGCCCGTGCCTACAACAATGTGCTGCCCTCGTCGGGCAAGGTGCTGACCGGTGGTGTGGATGCCAATGCGCTGCAGCGCCCCAAGCGCTTCTTCGGCGCGGCCCGCAATGTCGAAGAAGGCGGCTCGCTGACCATCATAGGCACGGCGCTGATCGACACCGGCAGCCGCATGGACGAGGTGATCTACGAAGAATTCAAGGGCACCGGCAACTGCGAAATCCATCTGGATCGCCGCATGGCCGAGAAGCGCGTCTATCCGTCCATCCTGATCAACAAGTCGGGCACGCGCCGCGAAGAACTGCTGCTCAAGCCCGAGATCCTGCAAAAGACCTGGATTCTGCGCAAGCTGCTGTACCCGATGGACGAGATCGAGGCGATGGAGTTCGTGCTCGACAAGATGAAGTCCACCAAGAGCAATATCGACTTCTTCGACATGATGCGAAGAGGCGGTTGATTTCGGTGGCTCCAGGTGCGCGAAACCCGCGCACCAGCGGTGCCCGGGTTCGGGCGCCAAAAAACAATATATAATCCGCGTTTTTCCGCTGTCGGAAAGTGCGTCGCATGGTGCGGCAAGGCTCCCGGCACGTCAGCGCGAAACAAGCGAGAGGCTCCCCATGAAAGACGGCATTCACCCCAACTACCGCGACATCTGCTTCGTGGACCTGTCCAACGGTTTCAAGTTTGTGACGCGTTCCTGCGCACAGACCAAAGAAATGGTGAAGATGGAAGACGGCCGCGAACTGCCGTTGTTCAAGCTGGAAACCACCAGCGAATCGCACCCGTTCTACACCGGCACGCAGAAGAGCATCGACTCGCTGGGTGGTCGCGTTGAGAAGTTCCGCAACAAGTTCACGCGCATCGGCGCCGCCGTCAAGAAGTAAGACTGGCAGGACTTGTACCAAGAAGGCAGCTCAGGCTGCCTTTTTTCATTTCCGCCCCGGATTGCGGCATGATCCCGCACTGACAAGAACCACAGCCCACAAGCCGACTGCGTGAATCTCCCCACCCCTGCCATCGCCACCGAGCGCAGCGCCACGCGGCTGCCGCGCCTGGCCCTGATACTGTTTTGCGCGGCCTATGTGCTGCCCGGCCTGTTCGGACGCGCGCCCTGGCGCAATGCCGACGTCACCGCCTTCGGCTATATGGCCAGCATCGCCAAGGGTCTGGCCTCCTGGTGGCACCCGACGATTGCCGGCATACCTGCCGAGGGCGCCTTGCTGCCCTACTGGATCGGTGCACTGTTCATCAAGGCGATGCCTTTCGCCGATGCCGCCTTTGCCGCCCGACTGCCCTTCGGCCTGGCCCTGGTCGGCGTGCTGATGCTGACCTGGTACAGCAGCTTCCATCTGGCCCGCACCGACGCCGCCCAGCCGGTCGCCTTCGCCTTCGGTGGTGAGGCCCATGCAATCGACTATGCGCGGGCGCTGGCCGATGGCTCGCTGCTGGCCCTGATCGCGAGCCTGGGCCTGCTGCAGCTGGGCCATGAAACGACGCCCGAGCTGGCCCAGCTGCTGGCCGCTACCCTGCTGCTCTACGGCCTGGCCGCCGCGCCGTTCAAGCCCGCCAAGGCCCGGCTGGCGGTGATGCTGGCGCTGCCGGTGCTGGCCGTCAGCGGTGCGCCGGCGGTGGCCGTGGCCCTGGGCCTGCTGGGTGCGCTGATCTGTTTTCGCTCCAGCTATGACGAGGTGCACCGCATGGTCGCCTGGCTGCTGGGCGCTGCCCTGCTGGCGGCCCTGGCGGCCTGGGCCACGGGCGCCTGGCGCTGGCGCGTGGCGGTTCCGGTATCGGCGCTGGACCTGGCCCAGCAGATGCTCACGATGACGGCCTGGTTCGCCTGGCCGGCCTGGCCGCTGGCCGCCTGGACGCTGTGGCGCTGGCGCAGCCACTGGCAGCGCCGCCACATCCTGGTGCCGGCGATGTGCGTGCTGGTCGGCTCTGCCACCAGCCTGATGATGAATGGCTCGGACCGGGCGCTGCTGCTGGCCCTGCCCCCTCTGGCCGTGCTGGCCACCTTCGCCCTGCCCACGCTGCGCCGCAGCGTGGCAGCGGCCGTGGACTGGTTCTCGGTGTTCTTCTTCTCGGCCTGTGCGCTGGTCGGTTGGCTGTACTACAGCGGCATGCACACCGGCAGCCCGGCCTGGGCGCTGCGCGGCCTGCAACGGCTGTATGTGGGCTTCGAGCCGCAGTTCGGCGTGGTGGCCCTGGTCTTCGCCACGGCCGCCACCCTGGCCTGGATGTGGCTGGTGCGCTGGCGCACCGCCAAGCACCAGCATGCGCTTTGGAAGAGCCTGGTGCTGCCGGCCGGCGGCGTGGCCCTGTGCTGGCTGCTGCTGATGACGCTGTGGCTGCCGCTGCTGGACTATGTGCGCAGCAACCGGCCCCTGACCGAGCGGCTGCAGGCCGCCCTGCCCGCGCAGATCAACTGCCTGGCCGCGCCCGGCGTGTCGCTGCCGCATCTGGCGGCAATGGAGCTGCAAAGCAACTGGTCCTGGCATATCGATGGCGTCACGCCGCTGGCTCAGAGCCGCTGCGACTATCTGGTGCAGCAAAGCGTGGGCCCCTCGGTGCCCGCGCTGGCCGGCTGGCAGCCGATCGCCCAGTTGCGCAGACCCAGCGACAAGCAGGCCTACACGCTGCTTTACAAGCGGCTGTAAGGCCCGTCAGGCCGCCACCGGCTCGGCCGCCAGGGCGCGCACCCGCGCGGCCGGGAACATCAGCCGGAAGCGCGAGCCCTTGCCAGGTTCGCTCTGGATGTCGAGTTCGCCGCCATGGCGCTGGGCCACGTGCTTGACAATGGACAGGCCCAGGCCGGTGCCGCCGGTTTCCCGCGAGCGGCTGCCATCGACGCGATAGAAGCGCTCGGTCAGCCGAGGTATGTGCTCGCGCGAGATGCCCAGGCCGGTATCGGACACGCTCAATTCGGCCGAGCCATCGTCATGCACGGCCCAGGCGATGTCGATCTGCCCGCCCTCGGGCGTGTAGCGCACCGCGTTGTTGACCAGATTGGCCATGGCGCTGAACAACTCGGACTCCTGGCCGGCCAGCTGAGCCGGGCCGCTGATCCTGACCTTGAGCACATGGCGGCCGGCCGACAGGGCCTGGCCATCCGCGGACACGCGCTTGAGCAGGGCCTCGACCGACACCCAGCTGTCGGCGCCGGGGCGTGGGCTGCCCTCCAGCTGTGCCAGGGTCAGCAGGTCGCTGACCAGGGTCTGCATGCGCTGCGTCTGCTGGGTCATCAGCACCAGCACACGCTTGCGTTCGACTTCGGTCAGCGGCAGCGAATCCATGGTCTCGATGAAACCGGCGAGCACCGTCAGCGGCGTGCGGATCTCGTGCGAGACATTGGCAACGAAATCGCGCCGCATGGACTCGGAGCGCTCGCGCTCGGTGACGTCCTGCGACAGCACCAGGCGCATGCCCTCGCCAAAGCTGCGCAGGATGACCGACAAGGTGCCGGGCCCGCGCGCATTGTTCAGCAGCAAGGTGTCGTCATGGCGACCCGATTGCAGGTGGGCGACGAAGGCCGGAAAGCGCACGAGATTGGTGATGCGCTGCTGGCGGTCGCGCAGCGGATCGAGCGAGAAGTGGTCGGCCGCAACCTTGTTGCACCAGATGATGTGCTCATGCGCGTCGAGCAGCAGCACGCCGTTGGGCGAGGCCTCGATGGCCGACAGGAACTGCTCCAGCTGCAGGCGCTCGCGGGCAATGATCTTGTCGCGGTCGCGCACCAGACGCTCCACGCGGTAGGCCAGCTCGCCCCAAAGGCCGGCATCACGGGGCGCCCCCTCCAGCTGCGAGCCCTTGAGCCAGTGGATCAGGCGGTGGCCACGCACCGCGTCCAGCACCACCAGCACGCCCACGCTGATGGCCGCGCCCATCACGGCACTGAGCAGCGGAATGCGCAACAGCGTACCGGCCCACATGCCGAACACACCACCAAGAGCGACCGCAAAGGCCGCCAGAAACAAACGCGATGCAAACCAGCTCACAGAGGCTTCCGGGCAGTTTATTCGGCAGTGGCGCTGACGTGCTGGGTCAGCCGATAGCCTGCCCCGCGCACGGTCTCAATCATGCGATGGCATTGCGCCGGCTCGAGCGCGCCGCGCAGGCGCTTGACGTGCACGTCCACCGTGCGCTCCTCGATGAACACATGGTCGCCCCAGACCCGGTCCAGCAGCTGCGAGCGGCTGTGCACCCGTTCCGGGTGGGTCATGAAGAAATGCAGCAGGCGGAACTCGGTCGGCCCGAGCTTGACCTCGACACCCTCCCGTGTCACGCGGCGCGTGCCCGGATCCAGGCTCAGGCCACCGACCTCGACCAGCGAATCCAGCGCCTCGGGCGCCTTGCGGCGCAGCACCGCGCGGATGCGGGCCAGCAACTCGTTGGTCGAGAAGGGCTTGGTCAGATAGTCATCGGCACCGGCGTCAAGACCCGACACCTTGTCGGTCTCCTCCGCGCGGGCAGTGAGCATGATGATGGGCAGGTCACGGGTGCGGGCCTGGCCGCGCCATTGGCGTGCCAGGGCCAGGCCGGACTGGCCGGGCAGCATCCAGTCCAGCACCACCAACTCGGGCAGCACGCGGTCCACCTCGAACTGCGCCTGGTCGGCCGTGGCCGCAATGGTGACCTCGAAACCCGCGTGGCGAAGATTGATGGAAATCAGTTCGGCGATGGCCGATTCGTCTTCAACCACTAGAACGCGACTCATGCGTTGTACTCCGGGGAAAAAGGATTGTGGGGGTCAGCGAACCATGGTCTCAACCGCCTCGGGCGTGTTGTGACGCACATCGGTGCCCTTGACCACGTAGATGATGACCTCGGCCAGGTTCTTCGCATGGTCGCCCACACGCTCGATCGCCTTGGCCACGAAGATCATGTCGATGCTGCTGGAGATGGTGCGCGGGTCTTCCATCATGTAGGTGATGAGCTTGCGCATCAGGCCGTCGAACTCCTTGTCGATCTGGTCATCCTGCTTCAGCACCTCCAGCGCGCGCTCGACATCCAGCCGGGCAAAGGCATCCAGCGCCTTGCGCAGCTGGGCCGTGGCCAGATCGGCCTCGAAGGCCAGATCGGCCATCGGCAGTCGCAGCCGGCTCGAGACGCCGGAATTCATCAGGCGCTGCACGGTGCGCGCCACGCGGGCGGCCTCGTCGCCCACACGCTCCAGATTGGCAATGGCCTTGGAGATCGCAATCAGCAGGCGCAGATCTCGGGCCGTCGGCTGGCGGCGCGCAATGATGCTGGAGAGGTCGCGGTCGATCTCCATCTCCATTGCATTGACCTGCTCCTCGACCTTGAGCACGCTGCTGGCCAGATCGCCGTTGAACTGGGTCAGCGAGGCAATCGCCTGCACCACCTGAGACTCGACCAGCCCGCCCATCTCGAGCACGCGGGTGGAGATACCGCTCAATTCGGCGTCGAACTGGGTGGAAAGATGCTTGTCAACCATGAATTTTCTCCCGATCGGATGTGTTGGATGCCCAGGGTCTCAGACTGACAGATTCAACCGAATCGTCCAGTGATGTAGTCCTCGGTGTCCTTCTTTTTGGGTTTCATGAACAGATCCGAGGTCGGTCCGAACTCGATCAGATCGCCCAGGTACATATAGGCGGTGTAGTCCGAGCAGCGCGCCGCCTGCTGCATGTTGTGGGTGACGATCAGCACCGTGTAGTCGCTCTTCAGCTCGTGGATCAGTTCCTCGATCTTGCCGGTCGAGATCGGGTCCAGCGCCGAACAGGGTTCGTCGAGCAGCAGGACCTCGGGCTTGATGGCAATGCCGCGCGCAATGCACAGGCGCTGCTGCTGGCCGCCGGACAGGCTGGCGCCGCTCTGGTTGAGCTTGTCCTTGACCTCGGTCCACAGCGCGGCCTTCTTCAGCGCCCATTCGACGCGCTCGTCCATCTCGACGCGCGGCAGGGTCTCGAACAGCTTCACGCCAAAGGCGATGTTGTCGTAGATCGACATCGGGAACGGCGTCGGCTTCTGGAACACCATGCCGACCTTGGCGCGTATCAGGCTCACATCCAGCTTGCTTTGCAGGATGTTCTCGCCGTCCAGCATGATCTGGCCTTCCGCGCGCTGCTCGGGGTAGAGCGCGAACATGCGGTTGAAACAGCGCAGCAGGGTGGACTTGCCGCAGCCGGACGGTCCAATGAAGGCAGTGACCTTCTTCTCCGGAATGTCCAGGTTGATGTGCTTCAGCGCGTGGAAGCTGCCGTAATAGAAATTCAGGTCCCGCACCGACAGCTTGGGCGCGACGATAGCGGGAGCATTCACATGGGCATCCATCGGGGATCCTCGTTTCTTGTCAGTCAGTGCTTGTTGCGGAACATCACGCGGGCGGCAATATTCAGAGCCAGCACACCCATGGTGATCAGGAACACCCCGGCCCAGGCCAACTTCTGCCAGTTCTCGTAGGGGCTCATCGCGAATTTGAAAATCGTCACCGGCAGGCTGGCCATGGGCTGGCTCAGGTCCATGCTCCAGAACTGGTTGGACAGCGCAGTGAACAGCAGCGGAGCAGTCTCGCCCGAGATGCGGGCCAGGGCCAGCAGAATGCCGGTGACCACGCCGGCGCGGGCCGATTTCAGGGTGATGTTGGAAATCACCCGCCACTTCGGCGTGCCAAGCGCATAGGCCGCTTCACGCATCGCGTTCGGAATCAAGGTCAGCATGGTCTCGGTCGTGCGTATCACCACCGGGATCACGATCAGGGCCAGGGCCAGCACGCCAGCCAGACCTGAGAAGGCCTTGAAGCGGGCCACCACCAGCGCGTAGATGAACAGGCCGATGACGATGCTGGGCGCCGACAGCAGGATGTCGTTGATGAAGCGCGTGGTGCTGCCCAGCCAGGTGCGCTGGCCGTACTCGGCCAGGTAGACGCCGGCCATGATGCCGACCGGCGTGCCCACGAAGGTGGCCAGGGCGACCATCGTCAGCGAACCGAAGATCGCGTTGGCCAGACCACCGGTCTCCGACATCGGCGGCGGCGTCATCTCGGTGAACAGCGCCAGCGACAGGCCACCCAGGCCCAGGCGGAAGGTCTCGAACAGAATCCAGATCAGCCAGAACAGGCCGAAGGCCATGGCCCCCAGCGACAGGGTCAGCGCCACCGCATTGATGCGCTTGCGGCGCATGTGCATGGACATGCGTTTGGAGTCCAACGATGCAATGGTCATGTGCGGCTCCCCTCACCCTTCTTCAGCCGTGCCAGCAAGACCTTGGACAGCGCCAACACAACGAAGGTGATGAAAAACAGAATCAGGCCCAGATAGATCAGCGAGGCCTGGTGCAGCCCCTCCTCGGCCTCGGCGAACTCATTGGCCAGCGCCGAGGTGATGCTGTTGGCCGCGGCGAACAGCGACGGCGAGTCGAGCTGGTTCATATTGCCGATCACGAAGGTGATGGCCATGGTCTCGCCCAGTGCCCGGCCCAAGCCCAGCATGATGGCGCCGATGACGCCGGCCTTGGTGAAGGGCAGCACGACGCGGAACACCACCTCCCAGGTCGTCGCGCCCAGGCCGTAGGCCGATTCGCGCAGCATCGCCGGCGTGGTCTCGAACACATCGCGCATCACCGCAGCGATGTAGGGAATGATCATGATGGCCAGGATCACCCCGGCCGAGAAAATGCCTATGCCCACCGGCGCGCCTTCGACCAGGCGGCTCAGATAGGGCACGCCATGCAGCAGCTTTTGCAGCGGCTGCTGCACATAGGTGGCCAGGATGGGGCCAAACACCAGCAGGCCCCACATGCCGTAGACAATGGACGGCACGGCCGCCAGCAGCTCGACGGCAATGCCCAGCGGCCGGCGCAGCCAGTTCGGTGACAACTCGGTCAGGAACAGCGCGATGCCGAAGCTCACCGGCACCGCGATCAGCAGCGCGATGACCGAGGTCATCAAGGTGCCGTAAATCATCACCAGGCCGCCGTACTGGTTCTTCACCGGGTCCCAGTCGCTGCGCCACAGAAAGCTGAAGCCATATTCGCGGATCGCCGGCATGGCGCTGATCAGCAGCGAGCCGACGATGCCCAACAGCAACAGCAGCACCAGCCAGGCCGAGCCATGGGCCAGCACCGAAAATACGGTGTCGGCCCAGGGCGAGGCCTTGCGCTGCACCGGCGGCTCACCGAGGGGATCGGTGCGCTCGCGGTCGTGTGACTGCGGGAAGGGTGAAGCGGGAAGAGTTGCGGCCACGGCCTGTCCTCGTTGATGGGCCGACCCGGCTCAGCCGGGCAGGCCTGCTTGATACGGTGGGATCCGTCGTCTTACTTGAACGCCACCGCTTTGCCGGCGCCGTCCTTGATCTCACCCCATTGCTTGCGCACCAGGTTCTTGACGCTGTCCGGCAGGGTCACGTATTCCAGATCGGCGGCCATCTTGTCGCCATTGCCGTAGGCCCATTCGAAGAACTTCAGCGAGTTGGTCGCCTGCACCGGCTTGTCCTGGCTCTTGTGCATCAGGATGAAGGTGGCGCCAGTCAGGGGCCAGCTCTCCTTGCCGGGCTGCTCGGTCAGCACCTGGTAGAAGGTCTTGTTCCAATCGGCTCCGGCGGCGGCGGCCTTGAAGTTCAGATCATCAGGGCCGACAAAGGCGCCGGCCAGATTCTTCAGCAGCACATGAGACATCTTGTTCTGCTTGGCATAGGCGTACTCGACGTAACCGATGGAGCCCGGCAGGCGCTGCACAAAGGCCGACACGCCCTCATTGCCCTTGCCACCCGCACCCGTGGGCCAGTTCACCGCAGCGCCCTCGCCCACCTTGGCCTTCCATTCGGCATTCACCTTGGACAGGTAGTTGGTGAAGATGAAGCTGGTGCCCGAACCGTCGGCGCGGCGCACCACGGCGATCGCTTCGTCGGGCAGCGGCACGCCGGGGTTCAGCGCGGTCAGCGCGGGGTCGTTCCACTTGGCGATCTTGCCCAGATAGATGTCGCCCAGCAGCTGGCCGGTCAGCTTGATCTGGCCGGGCTGTATGCCCTTGATATTGACCACGGGCACAACGCCACCGATCACGGTGGGGAACTGCACCAGGCCGTCCTTGGCCAGCTCTTCATCGGTCAGCGGCATGTCGGAGGCACCGAAGTCCACCGTCTTGGCGCGGATCTGCTTGAGGCCTGCGCCCGAGCCCACCGACTGGTAGTTGATGCGTGCACCGGTGGCCTTGTTGTAGGCATCGGCCCACTTGGCATAGACCGGTGCGGGGAAGCTGGCACCCGCGCCGGTGACGTCCTGGGCTTGCGCCGTGGCGGCCAGGGTCATCGTGGCCGAAAGCATCAAAACGCTGGAAAGTTGGGCAATTTTCATGATTCACCTGTCGCGGTGTAGGGGTTGTCAATGCCCTGCACTGTAGGTGGCCATGATGACAATGATGTGACATCGATAGTCATATTCGAACCTCCGAAGCCCCTGCTCAAGAGTGAAAAGACCATTGTCACAATTCGTCGCCGAGTTGTCACAAAGAATATTCGGGCGGAAAAAAGCCCGGACTGAGCCGGGCTTGCCACCAGTTGATGGTTGCGTGGCTCAGGCGCGGATCGCCTCGGCCAGACGCTCCGCCGACTGCTTGGCCACGGCCGCGTCGCTCGCCTCCACCATCACGCGCAGCAGCGGCTCGGTCCCCGAGGCGCGTATCAGCACCCGGCCGCGGTTGCCCAGCTCGGAGGTGACCTCGGCCTGTTCCCGGGCCAGGCGGGCGTTGCTCTTCCAGTCCTGGCCAGGCTGCAGGCGCACATTGATCAGGGTCTGCGGGAACAGACTGACGTCCTGCAGCTGCTCGGCCATCGAGCGGCCGCTGCGGCAGATGGCCTGCAAGATCAGCAGCGCGCTGACGATGCCGTCGCCGGTGGTGTGCTTGTCCAGCGCCAGCAAGTGGCCTGAGCCCTCGCCGCCCAGCTGCCAGCCGCGCGAGATCAACTCCTCCAGCACGTAGCGGTCGCCGACCTTGGCGCGCACGAAGTCGACGTCGCGGGCCTTCAGGGCCAGCTCGACGGCCATATTGGTCATCAGGGTCCCAACGGCGCCGGGCACGGCCAGGCCATGGTTCAGACGGTCGGCCACCATCAGGTACAGCAGTTCGTCGCCGTTGAACAGGCGCCCGTCGCGATCGACGAACTGCAGGCGGTCGGCGTCACCGTCCAGCGCGATGCCGTAGTCGGCGCCATGCTCCTTGACCGCCGCCACCAGCGCGGCCGGCGCCGTGGCGCCAACGCCGGCATTGATATTGAACCCGTCCGGGCTGACGCCGATCGAGATCACCTCGGCACCCAGCTCGTGGAAGACATCGGGCGCAACGTGATAGGCCGCACCATGCGCCGCGTCAATCACCAGCTTCAGGCCGCGCAGCGACAGCTCGGAGCCGAAGCAGCTCTTGCAGAACTCGATGTAGCGGCCGCGGGCATCTTCCAGGCGCCGCGCCTTGCCCAGGCTGGCCGAGTCGGCCCAGACCGGTGGCTCGGCCAGCACCCGCTCGACCTCGATCTCCCAGGCATCGGGCAGCTTTTGGCCGGCGGCCGAGAAGAACTTGATGCCGTTGTCGGCAAAGGGGTTGTGCGAGGCGCTGATGACCACACCCAGATCCTGGCGCAGCGCCCGGGTCAGATAGGCCACGCCCGGCGTCGGCAGCGGGCCGGTCAGCCAGACATCGACGCCGGCCGAGGCAAAGCCGGCTTCCAGCGCCGCTTCTATCATGTAGCCGGAGACGCGCGTGTCCTTGCCGATCAGCACGCGCGGGCGGCCGGGAGTTGTGCCGCGCAGCACGCGGCCGACGGCATGGCCCAGGCGCAGCATGAAGTCCGGCGTGATGGGCGCCTGGCCCACGGTGCCTCGAATGCCGTCGGTGCCGAAATAGTTGCGTGTCATGTGTTCTTGTCCTCGTCTGAATTCGTGTCATGGGCGGGCAGGCCCTGTGGAGCACCAGCGGCCCTCCAGACCTTGAGCGCATCCACCGTGGGCGCCACATCGTGCACCCGCACGACGCAGGCGCCATGGGCCACCGCAGCCAGCGCGGCCGCAATGCTACCCGCTAAACGTTCGCTCACCGCCCGGCCCGTCACCGCGCCCAGTGATGCTTTGCGCGACCAGCCGGCCAGCAGCGGATAGCCCAGCGCGCAAAGCTGCATTTGTTCACGCAGCAGGCGAAAGTTGTGCTCGGGCGATTTGGCGAAACCATAGCCGGGATCGAGCACGATGCGCTCGGGCGCGATGCCGGCGTCCCGGGCAGCCTGGGCGCGTGCAGCCAGAAAGGCGCCGACTTCGGCCGTCACGTCCTGGTAGTCCAGCAAGGTCTGCATCGTGCCGGGCTCACCACGCATATGCATCAGGCACAGGCCCGCACTGTCGTGTGCGGCCAGCAGGTCCAGCGCCCCGGGCCGCTGCAGCGCATGGATGTCGTTGATGATGTCCACGCCCAGATCCAGCGCCGCGCGCATCACCTCGGGCTTGAAGGTGTCCAGCGAAACAGGCAGGCCCAGGCTCAGGGCGCCCCGCAAGACCGGCAGCACACGGGCGAGCTCCTCCTCGACCGACAGCGCCTGCGCGCCGGGCCGGCTGGACTCGCCGCCGATGTCCAGGATGTCGGCGCCCTCGGCCACCAACTGCTCGCAATGCTGCAAGGCGCGGCGGGTGTCGGCCCATTGGCCGCCGTCCGAGAACGAGTCGGGCGTCACATTGACGATGCCCATCACGCGGGGCTGGTTCAGGTCAATGCGGAATCTGCGGGTCTGCCAGAACATCGCCAATCACTGAGGTCAGGAATGAAAAACGGGGCCTAAGCCCCGTCCTTGGCCCGGGCAGCGCTCAGGCTGCCGCAGGTGCGTTGCCAGCCGTCACGGCCGGCGGCGTGCCGTCCGGCTTGTTAGGCGGTGCCACCCAGTCCTTGGGCGTGCGCGGCGGCTTGCCGGCCATGATGTCGTCGATCTGGTCAGCATCGATGGTTTCCCATTCCAGCAGGGCCTTGGCCATCGCGTGCATCTTGTCCTGGTTGTCCTCGATGTGCTTGCGGGCAATCGTGTACTGCTCGTCGATGATGCGACGGATCACGCTGTCCACCTTGCGCATCGTCTCTTCGGACATGCTGGTGGTCTTGGTCACCGAGCGGCCCAGGAACACTTCGCCTTCATTCTCGGCATAGACCATGGGGCCCAACTCGTCGGTCATGCCGTAGCGGGTGACCATGTCTCGGGCAATCGCCGTGGCGCGCTCGAAGTCATTGCTGGCGCCGGTGGTCATCTGGTGCATGAACACCTCTTCGGCGATACGGCCGCCGAACAGCACCGAGATCGTGCTGAGCATGCGCTCCTTGTCCAGGCTGTAGCGATCGCCCTCGGGCAGCTGCATGGTCACGCCCAGAGCGCGGCCACGCGGTATCACCGTCACCTTGTGCACCGGGTCGGTCTTGGGCATCAGCTTGGCGACCAGCGCATGACCCGCCTCGTGGTAGGCGGTGTTCTTGCGCTCTTCCTCGGGCATGATCATGGACTTGCGCTCAGGGCCCATCATGATCTTGTCCTTGGCCTTCTCGAAGTCCACCATCTCGACCACGCGGCCACTGCGGCGTGCGGCGAACAAGGCGGCTTCATTGACCAGATTGGCCAGATCGGCACCGGAGAAGCCGGGCGTGCCACGGGCCAGGATGTCGGCCCGGATGTCTTGGCCGACCGGCACCTTGCGCATGTGCACATTCAGGATCTGCTCGCGGCCCCGCACGTCCGGCAGGGTCACATAGACCTGGCGGTCGAAACGGCCCGGGCGCAGCAGGGCGGGGTCAAGGATGTCCGGACGGTTGGTCGCAGCCATCACGATCACGCCCAGATTGGTCTCGAAGCCGTCCATCTCGACCAGCATCTGGTTCAGGGTCTGTTCGCGTTCGTCATTGCCGCCGCCGAGACCGGCACCACGGTGACGACCGACCGCGTCGATTTCGTCGACGAAGATGATGCAGGGGGCGCTCTTCTTGGCCTGCTCGAACATATCGCGCACGCGGGCCGCGCCCACGCCGACGAACATTTCAACGAAGTCTGAACCGGAGATACTGAAGAACGGCACCTTGGCCTCGCCAGCGATGGCCTTGGCCAGCAGGGTCTTGCCGGTGCCCGGAGGGCCGACCAGCAGCACGCCGCGGGGAATGCGGCCGCCGAGCTTCTGGAATTTCTGCGGGTCCTTCAGGAAGTCGACCAGCTCCTTGACCTCCTCCTTGGCCTCGTCGCAACCGGCGACGTCGGCGAAGGTGGTGGTGTTGTTGGCTTCATCGAGCATGCGGGCCTTGCTCTTGCCGAAGCTGAACGCACCGCCCTTGCCGCCGCCCTGCATCTGGCGCATGAAGTAGACCCATACGCCGATCAGCAGCAGCATCGGGCCCCAGCTGACCAGGATGTTCATCAGCAGCGAAGGCTCTTCGCGGGGCTTGACCTCGAACTTGACGTTGCTGGCTAGCAGGTCTCCGGTCAGGCCGCGGTCGGTGTAGGTACCGATGGTGCGCAGCTTCTTGTCGTCGATGGTGACGGCACTGATCTCGATATTGCCAGGGCCCTCCTGGATGACCACGCTCTTGACACGTTTGGCGCGGACT
The DNA here is from genome assembly GCF_963422335.1 of uncultured Roseateles sp. Taxonomy (NCBI): domain Bacteria; kingdom Pseudomonadati; phylum Pseudomonadota; class Betaproteobacteria; order Burkholderiales; family Sphaerotilaceae; genus Roseateles; species uncultured Roseateles sp. Next base: position 3,928,232 of record NZ_OY729424.1, on the reverse strand, counting down.
TCTTCCAGGAAGTCCGAGTAACCGATCTGGTTACCCGTGGTCGCGCCTCGATCGAACTGCTTGAACACGGTGAACAGCACCAGTGCTATCACCAGCCAAACAGCTACCTTCGAGAACCATTGATTGTTCACCGCGACTCCTTGTTCCTGTCAATTGCCGGCCGGACCGTGTTGCGATGCAACTTCGGCCATGTTCACGGCATATGGGGTTGATTCTATTGCAGTCAAGTAGGGGCAATCACCGGCGATGCCCCTGCGGCACGGGGGAGATTGCGCACATTGACCTGGCTCAACGCCGTTTGTTGCAGTTTCGACCGCTGCCGAGCCTTACTTGAGCCCGATGCCGACCAGAAAAGTCTCGGACGAGCGGTCACGCGAAGCCTTGGGCTTGATCGCCTTGACCCGCTTGAAGGCCTTCTTGAACAAGTCGTTCAGCTGGCTGTAACCGCTGCCATGGAACACCTTGCTGACCAGCACGCCCTCGGGCTTCAGGTGAGAGACCGAGAATTCCACCGCCAGTTCCACCAGGTGGGCGATGCGCGCCGCATCCACGCCTTCGATGCCCGACAGATTGGGTGCCATGTCCGACACCACCAGATCGACAGGCCGTCCGGCCAACTCGGCTTCGAGCTGGGCCAGCACCGACTCTTCGCGGAAATCACCCTGGATGAAGACGACACCCTCGATGGGCTCGAACTCCAGAATGTCCAGCGCGATGATGGTGCCGTTCAGGCCACCCACCGCCGCACCGCCCACCCCGGCCTCCTTGGGTGCGAAGCGACGCCGCAGATACTGGCTCCAGGCACCGGGCGTGGCACCCAGATCGACGACCACCTGGCCGGGCCGTATCAGTTGCAGGGTCTCGTCAATTTCCTTCAGCTTGTAGGCCGCACGGGCGCGATAACCGTCTTTTTGAGCCATGCGGACATAGGCATCCGACAGGTGCTCATTGATCCAGGCTTTATTGACTTTCTTACTTTTTGTGTCGATCTTCATGCTGCGTCGATAATAGCGGTATGTCTGCAATTCAACTGAACCCTGCCCAGCGCAAGGAAAAACGCGCTGATGCCCACCACCTTGACCCGGTGGTGATGATTGGTTCCGATGGACTCACCCCCAATGTCGTCAAAGAAGTCGACGCCGCCCTGAAGGCCCATGGCCTGATCAAGGTGCGCGTTTTCTCCGATGACCGCGATGGGCGCGAGGCCGCGTTCGCACAATTGTGCGATCAACTCGGTGCCGCCCCTATCCAACACATCGGCAAGCTGCTGGTGTTGTGGCGGCCGATACCCGACCCGGTGGTCACCGAGGACGAAAACCGCAAGCCCGGTCCGCGCACGGTCAAGATCGTCAAATTCTCCAAGAGCGGCAACAACCGCCCTCAGGTGAAGAAGGTCCAGGTGCTGGGCAACCAGCGAGTGGCCCAGGGCGGCGAGATCAAGCGCGCCAAGAAACGCATCGGCAGCGTCAAGAAGTCGTCGGTGCAGGAGCAGTAGGCTGCAGCGCGCTGGCACGCCATGCCAGCGCGAGCAGCAGCAAGCCCTTCAAGGCGAAAAAGCCGCTGGACATGGCATGCAGGGCGCCAAAGCTCAGGCTGCCCTGCCCCGCCCGCGCCGCCTCCATCTGCGGCTGCAAGGCATAGTAGCCGGCCACGGTGCAAAACAGGGCGCCGGCGGCCAGCAGGAACTCCGCCGTGATGACCTTGGGCTCATCGCGGGTCAGGCGGCGCTCGATCAAGATCAGCAGCATCGCCAGCGCCAGGCTGGCTGCCGCCTCCATCGCAAACAAGCGGCCCACCATGCGCCCGGCGTCGGCACGTTCAAGCACCGCAAATGCAGCCGGCGCGGCAAATGCTGCCACGCACAGCACAATCCCCAGCCAGATAGCGCTGAGCAGGCCGCGCAGACGGGGCAGCAGCATGGTCAGAGAGGGTTCAGAGACGTTTCAGAGATAGCGGACCTGGATGATTTCGTAGCGCTTCACGCCACCGGGGGCCTGCACATCGGCCACGTCGCCGACTTCCTTGCCAATCATCGCGCGCGAAATCGGCGAGCCGATCGAGATCTTGCCCTTCTTCAGATCGGCCTCGTCTTCGCCGACGATCTGGTAGGTCACGGCCGCGCCCGACTCTTCCTCTTCCAGATCCACGGTGGCACCGAAGACCACGCGGCCACCGGCATCCAGGGTACTCGGGTCGATGATCTGGGCCGCCGCCAGCTTGCTTTCCACTTCCAGGATACGGCCTTCGATGAAGCCCTGCTTGTCCTTGGCGGCCTCGTATTCGGCGTTTTCGGACAGATCACCCTGGGCACGTGCCTCGGCGATGGCCTTGATGACCTCGTGGCGCTCGACGGTCTTCAGCCGGTGCAGCTCTTCCTTGAGCAGCTCGGCGCCGTTTTTGGTGATGGGAATAGTAGCCATGATCAAACCTTGCGAGACAAAATGAAACCGCCGCCCGGCAGGCATTTGCCTGGCACCGGCGGCGGTATGGGTGACTGAACGCGAGTTTAGTGCAGTTCGGCGTGCAGTTCTTGCAGGGATTGCACCACCAGATCGTCCTGGTGCTTCATGCCCTCCACGGCGGCTTCGCAGCCGGCCATGGTGGTGTAGTAGGTCACCCGGTTGGCCAGAGCGGCCTGGCGGATGTGGCGGCTGTCGGCGATGGCCGTGCGGGTTTCGTCCACGGTGGTGAAGACCAGCTGGATTTCGCCGGCCTTGACCATGTCGACGATGTGGGGCCGGCCGTCCTTGACCTTGTTGACCGTGCGCACCGGCACGCCGCCCTCGGCAATCGCCGCGGCCGTGCCCTTGGTCGCCACCACGCTGTAGCCCAGCGCGACCAGATCGCGGGCGACAACGACGGCCCGTGCCTTGTCGCCATTCTTGACCGTGATCAGCACCGTGCCCTGGCTGGGCAGGCGCGAGCCGGCGCCCAGCTGGCTCTTCAGCATCGCTTCGCCGAAGGTGTGCCCTGCCCCCATCACCTCGCCGGTGGAGCGCATCTCCGGGCCAAGCACCGGGTCGACGCCCGGGAACTTGTTGAACGGGAACACGGCTTCCTTGACGCTGAAATACGGCGGCACGACCTCGGCCGGCACCCGGCCATTCGGGCTCAGCTGGTCGGCCAGCTTGCGACCGGCCATGCAGCGCGCGGCAATCTTGGCCAGCGGCTGGCCGGTGGCCTTGCTGACGAAGGGCACGGTGCGCGAGGCACGCGGGTTCACCTCGAGCACGTAGACGACGGCGTTCTCGCCCTCACCCTGGATGGCGAACTGCACATTCATCAGGCCGATCACGTTCAGCGCCTTGGCCATCAGCTTGGTCTGGCGGCGCAGCTCGTCCTGCAGCGCGGCCGACAGGGCATAGGGCGGCAGCGAACAGGCCGAGTCCCCCGAGTGCACGCCGGCCTGCTCGATGTGCTCCATGATGCCGCCAATCATCACGTCCACGCCGTCGCCGATGCAGTCCACATCGACCTCGACCGCATCGTCCAGGAAGCGGTCCAGCAGCACCGGCGACTTCTCGGACACGCGCACCGCTTCGCGCATATAGCGCTCCAGGTCCTTGTCGCCGTGGACGATTTCCATCGCCCGGCCGCCCAGCACATAGCTGGGGCGCACGACCAGCGGGTAGCCGATCTCCTGCGCCAGTATCAGCGCCTGCTCTTCGGTGCGGGCGGTGCGGTTCGGCGGCTGCTTCAGGCCCAGCTCGTGCAGCAGCTTCTGGAAGCGCTCACGGTCTTCGGCGATGTCTATGCTCTCCGGCGAGGTGCCGATGATGGGCACGCCATTGGCTTCCAGGTCCAGCGCCAGCTTCAAGGGCGTCTGGCCGCCGTACTGGACGATCACGCCGACCGGCTTTTCCTTCTCGACGATTTCCAGCACATCCTCAAGCGTCACTGGCTCGAAATACAGGCGGTCGGAGGTGTCGTAGTCGGTCGAGACGGTTTCCGGGTTGCAGTTGACCATGATGGTCTCGTAACCGTCTTCGCGCATCGCCATCGCCGCGTGCACGCAGCAGTAGTCGAACTCGATGCCCTGGCCGATGCGGTTCGGTCCGCCGCCCAGCACCATGATCTTCTTGTTGCTGGTCGGCTCGGCCTCGCACTCTTCGTCATAGGTCGAGTACATGTAGGCGGTTTGCGTCGCGAACTCGGCCGCGCAGGTGTCCACCCGTTTGTAGACCGGGCGCACGCCCAGCGCGTGGCGCTTCTGGCGCAGCACATGCTGGTTGCTGCCCATCAGCTTGGCCAGGCGGCGGTCGGAGAAGCCCTTCTTCTTCAGGAAGCGCAACTCGTCGGCGCTGAGGCTCTCCAGCGTGCGTGCCGCCACCACCTTCTCGGTCTTGATGATGTCCTCGATCTGGGCCAGGAACCAGGGGTCGATCTTGGTTTCCTCGAACACCTCGTCCAGGCTCATGCCGATGCGGAAGGCGTCGCCAACGAAGAGGATGCGCTCGGGGCCGGCCTCGCCGATCTCTTGCACGATCTCTTCGCGGTCGGTCGAGCGCTCGCTCAAGCCGTCGATGCCCGTTTCCAGGCCGCGCAGGGCCTTCTGGAACGACTCCTGGAAGGTGCGGCCCATGGCCATCACCTCGCCGACCGACTTCATCTGCGTCGTCAGGCGCGAATCGGCGGCCGGGAACTTCTCGAAGGCGAAGCGCGGGATCTTGGTGACCACGTAATCGATGCTGGGCTCGAACGAGGCCGGCGTGGCGCCGCCGGTGATGTCGTTGCGCAGCTCATCGAGCGTGTAGCCCACGGCCAGCTTGGCGGCGACCTTGGCGATCGGGAAGCCGGTGGCCTTGGAGGCCAGGGCCGACGAGCGGGACACGCGCGGATTCATCTCGATCACCGTCATCCGGCCATTGGCCGGGTTGATCGAGAACTGCACATTGGAGCCGCCGGTGTCCACGCCAATCTCGCGCAGGATGGCGATAGAGGCATTGCGCAGCAGCTGGTATTCCTTGTCGGACAAGGTCTGCGCCGGGGCCACGGTGATCGAGTCACCGGTGTGTATGCCCATCGGGTCCAGGTTCTCGATCGAGCAGATGATGATGCAGTTGTCTGCACGGTCGCGCACGACTTCCATCTCGTACTCTTTCCAGCCGATCAGCGATTCTTCGATCAGCAGCTCCTTGGTCGGCGACAGGTCCAGACCGCGCTTGCAGATCTCTTCGAATTCTTCCGGGTTGTAGGCAATGCCGCCGCCGGTGCCGCCCAGCGTGAAGCTGGGGCGAACAACCATGGGGAAGCCCGAGCCGCCGATGTCGGCCTGAATGCTTTTCTGCACAGCCCAGGCTTCTTCCAGCGAGTGCGCGATGCCGGACTTGGCCGAGTCCAGGCCAATCTTGGTCATCGCGTCCTTGAACTTCAGGCGGTCCTCGGCCTTCTCGATCGCGTGCTCGTTGGCGCCAATCATCTCGACCTTGTACTTGTCGAGCACGCCGTGCTTGTGCAGGTCCAGCGCGCAGTTCAGCGCGGTCTGGCCGCCCATCGTCGGCAGGATGGCATCCGGGCGCTCCTTGGCGATGATCTTCTCGACCACCTGCCAGGTGATGGGCTCGATATAGGTCACATCGGCCATCTCCGGGTCGGTCATGATGGTCGCCGGGTTGCTGTTGACCAGGATGACCTTGTAACCCTCTTCGCGCAGCGCCTTGCAGGCCTGGGCACCGGAGTAGTCGAATTCGCAGGCCTGGCCGATGATGATGGGGCCGGCGCCGATGATGAGGATGCTTTTGAGATCGGTACGTTTGGGCATATAAGTTTCTCCGTCAGACCTTGGTCATCAGACCGATGAAGCGGTCAAACAGATAGGCAATATCGTGCGGGCCGGGGCTGGCTTCCGGGTGGCCCTGGAAGCAGAAGGCCGGCTTGTCGGTGCGGGCCAGACCCTGCAGGGTGCCGTCGAACAGGCTCACATGGGTGGCGCGCATGTTCGCGGGCAAGGTGCTGCCATCGACCGCGAAGCCGTGGTTCTGACTGGTGATGCTGACGCGGCCGTCGTCCAGATCCTTGACCGGATGGTTGGCGCCGTGGTGGCCGAACTTCATCTTGAAGGTCTTGGCACCGCTGGCCAGGGCCATGATCTGGTGGCCCAGGCAGATGCCGAAGGTCGGTATGCCGGACTCGATGATCTCGCGCGTGGCGGCGATCGCATAGTCACAGGGCTCAGGGTCGCCGGGGCCGTTGCTCAGGAACACGCCATCGGGCTTGAGCTTGAACACCTCGGCGGCAGGCGTCTGCGCCGGCACCACGGTGATCTTGCAGCCGCGCGAGGCCAGCATGCGCAGGATGTTGTACTTGACGCCGAAGTCATAGGCGACGACGTGGAACTTCGGTGCGGTCTGCTCGCCGTAGCCGCCCACCAGCTGCCACTCGGTCTGCGTCCAGGCATAGCCCTCTTTGGCCGAAACCACCTTGGCCAGGTCCTGGCCGACCATATTCGGCGCGCTGCGGGCCTTGGCGATGGCGTCACTCACATGGGCATCGGTCAGCGTTTCGCCGGCGGCCAGGGTCATGATGCAGCCGTTCTGGGCGCCGCTGGTACGCAGCAGGCGGGTCAGGCGTCGGGTATCGATGTCGGCAATGGCCACCGTGCCCTCGTCCTGCAGATACTGCGAGAGCGTGCGGCTCATGCGGAAGTTGGAGGCGAGAAGCGGCAGATCCTTGATGATCAGGCCGGCGGCAAAGGTCTTCGAGGCCTCGACATCCTCATCGCTGACGCCGTAATTGCCGATGTGCGGATACGTCAGGGTGACGATCTGCTGGCAATAGCTGGGGTCGGTGAGGATTTCCTGGTAGCCGGTGAGCGCGGTGTTGAACACCACTTCGCCGACTGTGTGACCGGCGGCGCCGATCGAGGTGCCCTTGAAGACCGTGCCGTCTGCAAGTGCGAGGAGTGCGGGGGGCAGAACTGGCAGCACGGGAAACTCCGGGTTGTGCGCGCCCAGCTCTGCTCCGGGGGAGCCTGAGTCCGGTGAGGAAACGACGGGAGTTTCGCTGAGTGCGTGGGTGTTGGCGGGTAAACCTTTGGATTCTAACCGATCAGGGTTAGCCCGGACTTAACTCACGCACTCAGCGGGCCTTCATGACCGTGTCATGACAGGCTTTTCGGACCGAATCAGCCCTGCAGCGCGGCAATGCCGGCGCGCGCGATCTGCACGTCTTCGCTTGATTTCACACCGCTGACGCCCACCGCACCGACACACTGGCCCTCGACCAGGATGGGCACGCCCCCCTCCAGCAGGCCCTGCAGGCCGGGCGCGCTCAGGAAGGAGACGCGGCCCTGGTTGACCATGTCCTCGTAGACCTTGCTTTCGCGGCGGCCCAGCGCAGCCGTATTGGCCTTGGCCGGGGCGATCTGGGCGGAGATCGGTGCTGCACCGTCCAGGCGCTGCAGCCACAGCAGATGGCCGCCATCGTCGACGATGGCAATGCTGACGGCCCACTGATGGGCCACCGCCTCGGCTTCGGCTGCGGCGGCGATGCTGCGCACATCGGCAAGGGTCAGAACGGGTTTGTGATTCATGGCAGTTGAACTCGAAGAGAAAAGCGCACTCTACGACAAGGTGCGGTACTGTTTCAGCCACGGGAACGCAAAGCTGTTGCAGCCTTGGTGTGCTCTGCCCCTTGGAAAGTACCGAGACGGCCGCATCTGCTGCCGAACGGCTTCGCCATAGAATGCCGCCGGGGCCGTGACACGGCCCGCTCTCTCACATAGGAGGTTTCTTTCATGAATGAAAGCCTGCACACCGTCTTGGGTGGCAACGCATCTGCTGGGTCCATGGCGACCCAGCGCCAGCGCGTGCTGCGAAACACCTACTGGCTGTTGGCCCTGTCCCTGGTACCCACGGTGCTGGGCGCCTGGGTCGGCGTCAGCACCGGCATCCTGTCCACCATGGGCAATGGCATGAGCGCCATCCTGTTCATGGCCGGCGCCTTCGGCTTCATGTTCGCGATCGAGAAGACCAAGGAGTCGAGCACCGGCGTCTATGTGCTGCTGGGCTTCACCTTCTTCATGGGCCTGATGCTGTCGCGCATGCTGGCCGTGATACTGGGCTACAAGAACGGCTCCTCGCTGATCATGACCGCGTTCGGCGGCACGGCAGGGGTGTTCTTCGCGATGGCCTCGCTGTCGTCGGTCATCAAGCGCGACCTGTCCGGCATGGGCAAGTTCCTGATGGTCGGCGCGGTGATACTGCTGGTGGTCGGCCTGGTCAATATCTTCGTGCAGTCCTCGGCGCTGATGCTGACGATGCTGGTGCTGTCCATCGCCGTGTTCTCGGCCTTCATGCTGTACGACATCAAGCGCATCATCGACGGCGGCGAGACCAACTACATCAGCGCCACGCTGGCCCTGTACCTGGACGTCTACAACGTGTTCCAAAGCCTGCTGGCCCTGCTGGGCATCTTTGGTGGTGACCGCGACTGATTCTGCTTCTACCCAAGCGAAAGGGGCCCTCGGGCCCCTTTTCTTTTTTAGTCAGTTGGTGCCCGAGCTCGCCGAGTACGGCAAGGTCCGGCACGCAACCGATTAGATCCGCTCGAACACCGCCATGCTCTCAACGTGCGCGGTATGCGGGAACATATTCACCGCCCCCGCCGACACGCAGCGGTAGCCGGCCTGGTGCACCAAGAGGCCCGCATCGCGGGCCAGGGTGGACGGCCCGCAGCTGACATAGACGATGCGCTTCGGCGGCTGCCAGCCCGGCGCCAACTCCGGGTTCTGATGGATGTCGGCCAGCGCCTTGACCAGGGCAAACGCGCCCTCGCGCGGCGGGTCGATCAGCCATTTGTCAGCCTGGCCGTCGGCGGCCAGCAGTTCGGGCGTCATTTCGAACAGATTGCGGGCGACGAAGCTTGTGCGCTCGCTGAGGCCGTTGCGCTGGGCGTTCTCGCGTGAGCGCTGCACCAGGGCCTCGCTGCCCTCGATGCCCAGCACCTCGCGTGCCTGGGTGGCGATCGGCAGCGTGAAGTTGCCCAGGCCGCAGAACCAGTCGATCACCCGTTCGTCCTTCTGTGCATCGAGCAGGCGCAGCGCGCGGCCGACCAGCACCTGGTTGATCGAGTGGTTGACCTGGGTGAAGTCGGTCGGCTTGAAGGGCATGACGACGCCGAACTCGGGCAGCGAGTAGGCCAGTTCCGGGCCGCCTTCGTCGAGCAGATGGACGGTGTCCGGGCCCTTGGGCTGCAACCACCACTGCACGCCGTGCTCGGCGGCGAAGGCGCGCAGCCGGGCCAGATCCGCGTCGGTCAGCGGTTCGAGGTGGCGCAGCACCAGGGCGATGACCTGGTCGCCCATGGCCAGTTCGATCTGCGGCAGGCGTTCAATCTGGTCCATGCTCTGCACCAGCGCGCGCAAGGGCATCAGCATGTCGCTGACCTTCTTGGGCAGCACGGCGCAGCTCTGCATATCGGCCACATAGCGGCTCTTGCGCTCATGGAAGCCGACCAGCACCGTGGCCTTTTTGTGGACATAGCGCACCGACATGCGGGCGCGGTAGCGGTAGCCCCAGGCCGGGCCTTCGATCGGGCGCAGCAGGGTCTCGGCTCTGACCTTACCCAGGTGCCAGAGATTGTCTTCCAGCACCCGCTGCTTGACCGCCACCTGGGCCGCCACATGCAGATGCTGCATCTTGCAACCGCCGCAGGCGCCGGCATGCAGGCCGAAGTGCGGGCAGCCGGGTTCGACGCGCTGCGAGCTTTCGCGCCGCATCGCCGTCATCGTGGCCTGCTCCCAGTTCTTCTTGCGCCGGCCGGCGTTGACCTGGACTTGCTCGCCCGGCAGCGCCCCTTCGATGAACACCACCTTGCCCTCGCTGCTATGGGCCACCCCTTGGGCTTCGAGGTCCAGCGACTCTACGTTGAGCCATTCTTGATCTGTCGTCATGGGCGCAATTATCGCTGCCCCCTGGCTTGCAGGTGGCCGCCCGGCCGGCGGGTCTTCATAATGCCGGTCCAAACGAATGTTGTAGCGCACGCCCCCTCCATGCTGAACCGTCTCGCCGCCCTGGGCCTCAGTGCCCTGCTGTTGCCCGGGCTGGCCCACTCACAGGCCCTGTCGGTGCCGGCAGGCATGCGCGCCGAGGGGCTGCCGCCGCTGTCGGCGCGGCCCGAACCGCTGCTGCAGCAGTACCAGGACCTGAATCCGCACAGCTTTGTCGCCTGGCACCCGGCGCGCGTCGAGATGCTGGTGCTGGCCACCCATGGCGAGGTGCGCCAGTTGCATCGCCTGCGCCAGCCCATGGGGCGTCTGGAGCCGCTGACCGATGGCGCCGATCCGGTAGCCTCGGCCGTCTACGAGCCGCAGCGTGGCAACTTCATCGTCTTCAGCCGCGACCTGGGCGGCGACGAGGCCTTCCAGCTGTTCCGCCTCGACCCGGACACCCGCCGCAGCGAGCCGCTGAGCGAGCGCGGCCGCAAGGTCGGCGACTACCGGCTCTCGCCCGACGGCCGCTGGCTGGCCTACACCTCGCTGAGCCTGGACGCCAGCAGCAACACCGCGGCCGAGGGCGGCGGACGCCAGGTCAATGTCGAGCTGCGCCTGCTCAATCCGCTCGACACCCAATCGCAGCGACTGCTGCTGCGGGTGGAGAAGGAGCGCCTGTCGAATCTTCACTTCAGCGCGGACGGCAAGTTCCTCTTGTTCGCCCACTCCGAGGGCGGCGCGCCCAGCAGCAGCTGGCGGGTGGAGTTGGCCAACGGAAGGCTGTCGCGCCTGAGCGCCGATCTCGATGAGTCCCCTGCCACACCGACTGAACCGGACAAGGCAGAGGCGTTCGACAACTGGGTCTGGTCGAGCAGCCCGGGCACGGAGTACCAATCGCTGCAGGTATTCAATCTGGCCAATGGCGAGAAGCGCCGCTTCGAGCTGGGCGCGCCCTACGACATCGAGGCAGTGGCCGGTCCCAGGCAGCCCGACCAGCCGGTGGCGACCCTGATCAACCAGGGCGGCATCTCGCGCCTGCGCCTGTTCGACGTGCAGCGCAGCAGCTTCCTGCCGACGCTGAACCTGGACCTGCCCGCCGGCGTGATGAGTGCGCCGCAATGGCATGCCCAGCAACCGCTGCTGGCCTTCACCCACAGCTCGGCACGCAGCCCCGGCGAGGTCATTGTCTACAACCATGCCGAGCGCAACTTCGTCGCCTGGACGGGGCGCCATCCGCGCATCAGCGCGCAGGCCGTGGTCGAACCGCGGGCTATACGCTGGACCAGCTTCGACGGCCGCGAGATCAGCGGCTTCTACTACCCCGCCGGGTCGAATTTCCCGGGCAAGCGGCCCGTCATCATCAGCCTGCATGGCGGTCCGGCGGCCCAGGCCCGGCCGAGCTTTCTGGGCCGCATGAGCGCCTATCCGGCCCAGTTGGGCGTGGCCCTGATCTATCCCAATGTGCGCGGCTCCTCGGGCTATGGCAAGAGCTTCCAGGACCTGGACAACGGCCGCAAGCGCGAGGACTCGGTCAAGGACGTCGGCGCCCTGCTCGACTGGATCGCCCAGCAGCCCGAGCTCGATGCCAGCCGTGTGCTGGTGCAGGGCGGCAGCTATGGCGGCTATATGGCGCTGGCCATGGCCACGCTCTACTCGGACCGCATTGCCGGCAGCATCGCGCGCGTGGGCATTTCCAACTTCGTCAGCTTTCTGGAGCACACCGAGAGCTACCGCCGCGACAACCGGCGCATGGAGTATGGCGACGAGCGCATCCCCGAAATGCGCAGTTTCCAGCAAAGCATTTCACCGCTGACCCGGGCCGACCGCATACGCAAGCCGCTGATGATCGTCCATGGCATGAACGACCCGCGCGTGCCCTACGGCGAGGCGGTGCAGATGGTGCAGGCGGTGCGCCGCAATGGCACTCCGGTGTGGTTTCTGGCCGCCGAGGACGAGGGTCATGGCTTCAAGAAAAGCGCCAACGCGACGTTTCTGTTCCGCGCGACCCTGGAGTTCACCAAGCAGGTGCTGAGCCTGCCTCCCTGAGCTCAGAAGATGGCGTCTCGGTCGACGCCGTGCCGCACCATATTGCGCTTGAGCTTGACCAGCGCCTCCTGCTGGATCTGGCGTATGCGTTCACGGGTCAGGCCCAGACGCAGGGCCAGCAGCTCCAGGGTCTCGGGCTCGCGGTCGGCCAGGCCATAGCGGCCCGACAGCACCTCGCGCTCGCGGTCGTTGAGCCCCTCCATGCCGTGCTTGAGCAGCAGGTCCAGCTCGTGGCTCAGGGTCAGACCCAGCGGGTCCAGCGCATGCTCGTCGGCCACCAGGTCCAGCATCGACTCGCCGCCATCACCGCCGTTGCGGTCCAGTGGCGCATCGAGCGAGGTCGGGTACTCGGCATAGGTCAGCAGCTCGGCCACCTCGGCCACCGGACGGCCCAGCAGCTTGGCAATGTCTTCGGCGCGCACCGTGCCCTCGCCGCCATCGGGGGCGTTCAGATCGGGCACTGCGTCGGCGCCGTCCAGGTTGCTGGAGCCGGGATGCCCATGGGCGGCCTCCAGCATGCGGCGCGCCTTCAGCACGTGATTGAGCTCGCGCACCACATGCACCGGAAGCCGCACCAGGCGGGCCTGGTGCATCAGCGCACGCTCGACACTCTGGCGTATCCACCAACTGGCATAGGTCGAGAAACGGAAGCCGCGCTCCGGCTCGAACTTGCCGATGGCGTGCATCAGGCCCAGATTGCCCTCCTCGATCAGGTCGCTCATCGGCAGGCCGCGGCCGAGGTAGTTCTTGGCGATGCTGACGACCAGGCGCAGGTTGTGCTCGATCATCGCCTGCCGGGCCTCGAAGTCGCCGGCACGGGCGCGCAGCGCGGTGTCGTATTCCTCCTGGGGGGTCAGCAGCGGCGTGCGGCGGATGTCGCGCAGATAGCTCTGCAACGCATTGCCGGTGACGTTGTCGGCGGCATCGAGCTGCAGCAATGCCGGTGGCGTGAGGTCGTCGAGGTCGGCCTTGGGCGTGCCCTCGGCCATGCCGTCGAGATCAGGCCCGCGCGGCCCCTGGGGCAGGCCAAGCTTGGGTGCAGCACGCTTTGAACCATTCATCGTCGCGCTCCACTTCTTGAGACCCAGGGCCCGTCGGCTAGCGTGCCGGCAGCAGCTTGGCCGGATCTATCGGCTTGCCTTGCTTGCGCACTTCGAAATGCAACTTGACCTGATCGGCGTCGCTGGAGCCCATCTCGGCGATCTTCTGCCCGCGCCGCACCGCCTGGTCCTCCTTGACCAGCAAAGTCTGGTTGTGGGCATAGGCCGTCAGGTAGGTGGCGTTGTGCTTGATGATGACCAGATTGCCGTAACCGCGCAAGCCGGAACCGGCATAGACCACACGGCCGTCGGCCGCCGCCAGCACCGGGTCGCCGGGCTTGCCACCAATGGCCAGGCCCTTGTTGCGGGCCTCGTCAAAACCGGCCAGCAAGGCGCCGGAGGCCGGCCAGGCCCAGTTCACGTCCTCGTCACCGTCCTTGGCAGCGGCGGGCGCCGGCGGTGTCGGGGCAGCCGAAGCCGCCGCGGCCACTGCGGTGCCCGAGGCCGCGCCCGAAGGAGCGCCCGGCTTGGCATCCAGGGGCCGGGTCTCCACCTTGGCACTGCTGACGCCGCGGGTACTGGCCGCAGCGGCATCGACATTGGGCGGCAGCACGCGCAGCACCTGGCCGACTTCGATCAGATTCGGGTTGTCGAGACCGTTCCACTTGACCAGATCGCGCCAGTTCTGGCCATTGTCAAGGCCGATGCGAATCAGGGTGTCGCCGGGCTTGATCGTGTAGTAGCCGGGCTTGCCGGCGTTCTCGGCGCCGGGCAGCACCTTGCCCGCTTCAGGTGTCGCTGCCGGGGTGGCGTTCGGCGCGGTCGTCGAGCCCGGCCTGGCTGTCACCGGGCCGGTGGGCCGCTGCTCGACCGGCGCGCGGTTCAGCGTGGAGCCGCAGGCAGACAGCAGCACGGCAGCCGTCAGGCCGGTCAGCGTGGCAGCCAGCGAGGGGGTGTTCACAGCAAAGTTCGAGGATTGGGTCATAGCCTGTCGTTGCGCTCGGAGGTGAGCCGGAGCCATAGGGTGATTCTGGGCCGCATTGGACACCATCAATCACCTACATGACGCCCGATTTTAGGGGGACGAAGTGCACAGCCTCATAGGCGTTGCGCACAAATCTTGTAACGCCTCGCTCCAGCACGTGGTCGACCACCACCAAGACCTGACCCTGACCGGTGGCCTGGGACATGGGCGCGATCAGCCGGCCGCCGGGCGCCAACTGGCTCAGCCAGTCGGGTGGCAGATCGTCTCCACCGGCGGCGGCAATGATGCTGTCGTAGGGGGCGCTGGGCCTGTGGCCCAGCCGCCCGTCGCCGTAAATGAGGCGGATCTTGTGCGCACGCATGGCGGCCAGGTTCTCGCGTGCCTTGTCATGCAGCGGCCTCAGGCGCTCGATCGACACCACCTCGCGCGCCAGCTGGGCCAGCACCGCCGCCTGGTAGCCGCAGCCGGTGCCTATCTCCAGCACCTTGCCGAGCTGGCCGCTGCTCTGGGCATGGCCGCCACCCAGCAGCAAGGCAATCATGCGCCCGACGACCGAAGGCTTGGAGATGGTCTGGCCATGGCCGATCGGCAGGCTGGTGTCCTCATAGGCCTGGGTGGCCAGGGCGGTGTCAACGAACAGATGGCGAGGCACGCCGCTCAGGGCCTGCAGCACGCGCTCGTCGCGCAGGCCGTCCTGCTGCAGGCGCTGCACCATGCGCAGGCGCACGCCGGCCGAGTCCAGGCCCAAACCGGTGGGCGCCGTCTGGCGCGCAGCATGGTCGGCGGCCTGCTGCAGATGCAGCTGCGGGCGCAGCACCGTGCGAGCCGGTCCGGCCGCCGGCTGGCCGACCTTGTTCAGCGGCAAGGGGAAGCGCTTGGCGCGCCCTTCGCTCATGGTCAGGCACCACCCAGCCGCTGGCGCCAGGCGCTCAGGCCCGCGTGCTCGGTCAGATCGACCTGCAGTGGGGTGATCGAAACCCTGCCCTGGGCCGTGGCATGGAAGTCCGTGCCCTCGCCCGCTTCGCGCGCATCGCCGGCCGGGCCTATCCAGTAAATCGTCTCCCCGCGCGGATTGGTCTGGCGAATCACCGGCTCGCTGGCATGGCGCCGGCCCAGCCGCGTGATCACGCGCGGCAGACTCTGCGCATCGGCCCGGTTCGGGATGTTGACATTGAGCAGGTAGGGCGCTGCGGCACCGCTGGCCAGCACTTGATCAATGACGGCGCGTGCGGTCTGCGCAGCGGCGTCCAGATGGGTCCAGCCCTTCTCGGTCTGCGAGAAGGCGATCGACGGAATGCCGAACAGATAGCCTTCGGTGGCCGCGGCCACGGTGCCGGAGTACAGGGTGTCGTCACCCATGTTCGCGCCGTTGTTGATGCCGGAGAGCACCAGATCGGGGCGGTGGCCCAGCAAGCCGGTCAGCGCCACGTGGACGCAATCCGACGGCGTGCCGTTGACATAGCGAAAACCGTTGCTGGCGGTGTAGACGTTGAGCGGCCGGTTCAGGGTCAGCGCGTTCGACGTGCCGCTGGCGTTCTGCTCGGGCGCGATGACCTCGATCTCGCCCAGGCCGTCGCAAGCCTTGACCAGGGCCAGCAGGCCGGGGGCAAGGTACCCATCATCATTGGCGATCAGAATACGCATGCGGCCATTGTAGGCACCCGGCCCGCGTCGCCAACGTGACGCGCGCAACTTTAAGTGCTGCCTATCATGCGCGATCACTTTGGAGACACCCGATGAAAGCCTGGCTCTGCGAAAACCCCGTCGGCGTCGAGGCGCTCAGCTGGAAAGACCTGCCCGACCTGCCGCCCGGACCGGGCGAGTTGCGCGTGGCCATCAAGGCCGCCAGCCTGAACTTCCCGGATCTGCTGATCGTGCAGAACAAGTACCAGATGAAGCCGCCGCTGCCCTTTGTGCCCGGCACCGAGTTCGCCGGCGTGGTCGAGGCGCTGGGCGAGGGCGTCAAGGGCTTCAAGGTCGGTGACACGGTGGCGGCGTTTTCGGGCACCGGCGGCTTCGGCACCCATGCCAACATCAGCGCGATGGTGGCCATGCCCTTGCCCGCCGGCTTCTCGTTCGAAGACGCCTCGGCCTTTGTCTGCACCTACGCCACCAGCCATCACGCACTGATCGACCGCGCCGCCTTGCAGCCCGGCGAGACAGTGCTGGTGCTGGGCGCGGCCGGCGGCGTGGGCACGGCGGCGATCCAGATTGCCAAGGCGGCCGGCGCGCGCGTCATCGCGGCCGCCTCCAGCGACGAGAAGTGCGCCCGCTGCACCGAGATCGGCGCCGACGCAACGATCAACTACAGCAAGGCCCATCTGCGCGACGAGCTGAAGGCGCTGACCGGCGGCAAGGGCCCGGACGTGGTCTACGACCCGGTCGGTGGCGATCTGGCCGAGCCGGTGTTCCGCTCCATCGCCTGGCGCGGCCGCTATCTGGTGATCGGCTTTGCCCAGGGCGCCATTCCCGCCCTGCCCTTGAACCTGGCCCTGCTCAAGGGCGCATCGGTCGTGGGCGTGTTCTGGGGCGAGTTTGCCAAGCGCGAGCCGCGCCGCAATGCAGCAGCTTTGCAACAGTTGGCCCAGTGGTATGCCGAGGGCAAGATCAAGCCGGTGCTGGACCAGGTGCTGCCCATGGCCCAGCTGCCGCAGGCCTTTGCCCGCATGGGCAGCCGCCAGGTGGTGGGCAAGCTGGTGCTGGTCAACACCTGAGGCTCTGATTTAGGGGGCGGGCATGGGATTGCCCCCTGCCTGAGCTAACATGCGGCTGCGCAGGAGGCGCACATTCAATGGCTGTCAAAGTTCTGATCGTCGAGGACAACCCGGTTGCCAGGAGTTTCCTGAACCGTGTCGTCAAGGAAAGCTTCAGTGATCCGATGGAGATCACCGAAGTGGGCGATCTGCTGGGCGCTCGGCGCCAGCTGGAGAAGGCCAAGCTCGAGGCCGAGCAGGACAGCCAGCATGTGTTCAAGCTGATCCTCGTCGATCTGGAGCTGCCCGATGGCAGCGGCCTGGAGTTCCTAACCGAGGTTGCCGGCTATCCGGCGGTGAAGATCGTCACCACGCTCTACTCGGATGACGACCACCTGTTCCCAGCCCTGCAATGCGGCGCCGACGGCTATCTGCTGAAGGAAGACCGCTTCGAGGTGCTGGTCGAGGAGTTGCAGAAGATCGTGCGCGGCCAGCCGCCGCTGTCTCCGGCCATTGCGCGGCGCCTGCTGTCCCACTTCCGCCCGGCCAGCAGCCCCAACTCGGGCATGGCACCGCTGGACTCCGGCTTCGCGCCGCTGGGCGGCAGCGCGGCCTCGGCGGGTGGCCCGAATTCCCGCTCGGTGTGGATGGAGCCGGCGCCCGAATGGGAGCGCCTCACCCCCCGCGAGAGCGAGGTGCTGACCTATCTGAGCAAGGGTTTCACGATCAAGGAAATCGCCAATCTGATGGGCATCAAGTGGTTCACCGTCAACGACCACATCAAGTCCATCTACAAGAAGCTGAATGTGTCCAGCCGCGCCGAAGCGGCCGTGCTGGCCAGCAAACAGGGCCTGGTCTGAACCCTCGCCCGGCGAGTGCTCTGCCGCCCGGCTGAACGCCTGCCCGACTCTTTCATCGAGCCATGCGAGGCGCTCCCCCCAGTCAATTTGGCCAGAGCAGCCTCGACTTCACCGAGTCCAGCCTGAACCTCGGGCCCCCACCGGTCAAGGTCGACCCCCCGGGACCGGCCCTGCCGGGTTGGCCGCAGCCGCCTCTGGTGCCCTTGCTGATACTGACGCTGCTCTGCGCCCTGCTGTGGTTCAGCGTGGCCCAGTGGCTGACCCGGCAACCGCGCCTGCCGCTGGAGCTGGGCGGCAATGCCCGGCACGAGCTGGTGCTGCGCGCGAGCGCCCTGCCGGAATTGCAGCCCCGGCTGGGCCAGACGATTGTTGCCATCGACGGTGAACGCGAGCAGTTGCCCTCACCCTCCAGCCTGCTGACCGAGCGCTCTGCCCGATGGTTGCCCGACGATGCCTTGCGCGAGCGCTTTCTGTCCCAGCAGCAGCAGCTGATGCGCATGGTCGAGGCCGGCCCGCTGTGGTTGCAGCTGCTGGACGGCAGCAGGCACGAGCTGCGCGCCGTGCACGCCAGCCTGTCGGCGCTGCCCGCGGGCTTCTGGCTGCGTGCCCTGGTGGCCAGCGCCCTGGCCGTGGCCGCTCTGGCCTGGCTGCTGGTGCCGGTGCCGCAGGCACGGCGGGCCCTGGCCCTGCTCAGCGCCTGCCAGGCCGTGCTCGTGGCCATGGATGCGGTGGATGCCGGCCTGGGCACGCCCATGCCCCGGCTGTTCCTGGGCCTGGAGCTGGATCTGCGCAACGTCGCCGAGCTTGCCATGGTGGGGGGCATCGTGCAGGCCAGCTGCCTACACATGTCGGCCCGGCTGCTGGCCCGTCGCATCAACATCCTGTGCTGGTTGAGCCTGGGCCTGCTGGCGCTGTTGCTGAACCTCGATGCGCTGCCCAGGGCCTGGTGGTGGACGCAGGCCGGCGTGCAACTGGCCGGGTCGGCCGCCCTGCTGGTGCAGTATGGTTCGCAGCGCCTGCAACCCCATCCGTGGACCACACTGTTCACCCGCTTCACCTTGCCGGCCGTGCTGATCTGGCCGCTGGTCACCTGGGCCGTGCTCAGCACCGCCGCCTGGCCCGAGGAGGACCACGCGCTGCGCGAGGTCGCGCCGCAGATCTGGTCCGTCGGCATGACGGTGCTGTTCCTGGCCCTGCCCTTCATGGCCCGCTCGCAGCGCGTGGCCCGCGAGGTCATTCTCTGGTCGGCGCTGGCCCTGGGCAGCCTGGCCGTGGTCCTGCTGTGGACGGCGATCCGCATCCGGCTGCCCCTGCCGGTGCTGGCCCTGTGCGTGCTGGCGGCGCTGGCGCTGGGCGTGGTGGCGCGCTGGTGGCTGATACACCGTGTGTTCGAGCGCCGACCGCTGCGCGCCGCGCAATTGTTCGACGAGCTGTATCGCACCATCCGCCTGGTGGACACGCAGCCCCAGCAGGCCCAGGCCGCCGTGACGGCGCTCTTCAGCAGCATGTTTGCGCCGCTGAAGGTCGAACTGCTGGAGCGTGAGCTGCGCCGCAGCCTGATCGTGCGCGACGGCACCGGCATGATCGTGCCCCTGCCCAATCTGCATCGCGGCGAACCCCATCGCGCCAGCAGCCGCACCGCCCTGGTGCTGCATGGCTCGCAGGCCGGGCGCCGACTGTTCACCCTCGAAGATGCCCGGCTGGCCGACCTGATCGCCGAGCAGATTCGCCGCGCCGTGCTGTTCGACAAGGCGGTAGAACAGGGCCGCAGCGAAGAGCGCCTGCGCCTGGCCCAGGACCTGCATGACGACATCGGCGCGCGCCTGCTGACCCTGATGTACAAGGCCTCCACGCCGGAGATGGAGGAGTACATCCGCCACACGCTGAAGGACCTGAAGACGCTGACCCGCGGCCTGGCCGCCAGCAACCACAGCCTGTCCTTCGCCTGCGCCGAATGGAAGTCCGACATGACCCAGCGCCTGGCCGCCGTGGACTGCGAGCTGCAGTGGTTTGCCGGCTGGGATCAGGACCTGGAGTTGAGCGTGGTGCAGTGGTCGGCCCTGACACGCATCCTGCGCGAGCTGGTCAGCAATGCCATCGCCCACGCCCAGGCCTCGGTGGTGCGCATCGAGCTGAACCTGGAGCAGGGTCAGCTGGCGCTGCGCGTGCAGGACAACGGTCTCGGCCAGGCCCCCGAGCTGTGGACCCACGGCCTCGGCCTGGGCGGCATACGCAAGCGCGTCAAGCAGCTCGGCGGCAGCGTGCGCTGGCAGGCCCAGCCCGGCGCCGGCATCCTGTGCGACATCCACATCCAGAAACTGAATCCTGAGCGTCGCGGGCTGGACGTGACCCGGCCCTGATGGCTGATTGGCAGCGGTGCCGGCTTCAAGGCCGGACCGCTGCCGCGCCGCCGAGGAACAGGCGCTCGATATGCGGATCGTTGAGCAGCTCATCGGCTGGTCGGTGCAGCACCAGCCGGCCCGCCTCGAGCGCAATCGCCTCATCGGCCATCTTCAGCGCGCTGCGCACGTTCTGCTCCACCATCAGCACCGTCGTGCCCTGGTCGGCCAGCTCGCGCAGCAGCAGGAAGACATCACGCACGACCAGCGGCGACAGGCCGATCGATGGCTCGTCGATCAGCAGCACCTTGGGCCGCAGCAGCAGCGCCCGCCCCACTTCCAACTGTTTCTGCTCGCCACCCGACAGCGAGGCGGCCGGGCTGTGCAGACGCTCCCTGATGCGCGGAAAACGCTCCAGCACCGCCGGGATGCGCTCGCGCGTGGTCTTCATGCCCAGGGTGATGCCGCCCAGCTCCAGGTTCTCGTAGGCCGTCAGCTGGCCGAACAGATTGCGCCCTTGTGGCACGAAGGCGACGCCATGCCTGACCAGCAGGTCCTTGGCACTGGCGCCGGTGATGTCCTGGCCGTCGAGCCTGATCGCGCCCTGGCGCACCCTGAGCATGCCGAACAGCGTCTTCAGCACCGTCGACTTGCCCGCGCCATTGGGCCCCAGCAGCAGGGTGATCTTGCCCCGGCTGGCCTTGAAGCTGAGGTGATTCAGGATCATGAAGTCGCCGTAGCCGGCGAGCACATGGTCGAACTCGATGCAGGTCGTGTCGCTCAACTCAGTTCCCCAGATAGGCGTCGAGCACCTGCTTGTTGGCGTGTATCTCGGCCGGAGTGCCGATCGCCAGGACCTGGCCCTCGACCATCACCATGATGCGGTGGCACAGGTCCATCACGAAATCCATGTTGTGCTCGATGACGATGAAGCTGCCTTTGCGCACGAGGTTCAACTCCTTGAGCAGGCTGCTGATGCCGCCCACCAGGCTGGGATTGACCCCGGCACAGGGCTCGTCGAGCAGCACCAGGTCGGGCTCGCTCATGAAGGCCATCGCGATGTCGACCAGCTTCTGCTGGCCGTAACTCAGCTCGCCGGCCAGTCTGTCGGCCACGGCGCGGATGCGGAACTGGTCGATCAGTGCGTCGGCCCTGGCGCCGAGACCCGAGTCGCCGGGCGCGAACATGCGGCTCCACATCGTGCCCTGATGCTCCTGGGCGGCGACGATCAGGTTGTCGCGCACACTCATCCTGCCGAACACCTGCAGCGTCTGGAAGGTGCGGCCCACGCCACGCTGGTTCAGCTGCATCGGCGACAGGCCGGTGATGTCGCGGCCATTCAGCTCGATACTGCCGGCGTCCGGCCTGATCTGACCCAGCACGCTGTTGAACATCGTCGTCTTGCCCGAGCCGTTGGGGCCGATCACGCCAAAGATCTCGCCCGGCATGACCTCGAAAGACACGCCGCCCACGGCATGGATGGCGCCATAGGATTTCTTCAGCCCGCTGACCTTGAGCACCGGTGCGATCATGGCGCCGCTCCGATGCGGGCCGCCTCGGCGGCGCGGCGGGCCGATGCCTCACGCGCCACCCGCCGGGCCTTGAGCCGGTCCGGGATACTGAGCAGGCCCTCGGGCAGCCACAGCATCAGCACGATCACCGCCGTGCCGAACACCAGCAGGTACCAGCCCTGGGCGAAGCGCAGCCATTCGGGCAGCAGCACACCGACCGCCGAGCCCAGCACCGGCCCGAACAGATAGCCCGGCCCGCCGACCACCACCATCAGGTACATCATGATCGATGCGCCGACGGTGAACGGTGCCGGCTCGATGAACTGCACCAGGGCGGCGAACAGCGCCCCGGCAATGCCGGCATAGACCGCGCCGATCGCAAACGACAGCAGGGTGTAGGCCTGGATGTCGATGCCCAGCGACTCGGCGCGTATCGGGTTGTCGCGCAGCGCCGTGAAGGCCTTGCCCCAGGGCGAGCGCAGCAGCCGCCATTGCAGCCAACCGAGGATCAGGGCGATGCCCAGCACGAAGTAGTAATAGGGCAGCGGGCGGTCCAGGCTCAGCCCGAACAGCGCGGGCCGGGCGATGTTGTTGATGCCGAAGGTGCCCCCGGTCAGCCACTCCTCGTTGCGCATCACCAGCCAGACGGCGGTGTTGAAGCCCAGGGTGGCAAAGGCGAGGTAGATGGTCTGCACGCGCAGCGCCGGAAAGCCCAAGCCCAGCCCGATCAGGAAGCAGCCGAGCATGGCCACCGGCAGGCCGATCCAGAAGCTGAAGCCGGCCTGCATCAGGATGGCGACGGTGTAGGCGCCGATGCCGAAGAAGGCGGCATGACCCAGCGACTTCTGCCCTGCATAGCCTATGGTCAGGTTCAGGCCCATGGTGGCGATGGTGTAGATCAGCCAGGTGCTGAGCAGGTAGATGCCGTAGCTCTTCAGCAGCGTCGGCAGGGCCAGCAGCAGGAGCAGCGCGACGGCCAGGGAGACGATGGCGAGTTTTTTCATGCGTCCTGCGGGGTCAGACCTTGCGTTCCACACGCTGGCCCAGCAGGCCCTGCGGCTTGAACAGGATCACCAGCATGAAGATCAGCAGCGCGACGGCGTCCTTGTAGACCGGAGACACATAGGCTGCGGCCAGGTTCTCGCACACGCCGACGATCACGCCGCCCAGCAGCGCACCGCGCGAGTTGTTGAAGCCGCCGATGATGGCGGCGAAGAAAGCCTTGTTGCCCAGCGACTCGCCCATGTCGAACTTGGCCAGGTAGGTGGGTGTGACCAGCAGCGCCGTGGCGCAGGCCAGCACCGCATTGATGGCGAAGGTGTAGAAAATCATCCGCGGCACATCGATGCCCAGCACGGTGGCGCTGTCGGTGTTCTGCGCCACCGCCTGCATCGCCCGTCCGGTCACCGTGCGGGTCAGGAAGGCCTGTGTGCCCAGCACCAGGGCCAGGGCGAGCACCAGGGTGCCCAGTTCAGCTAGCGTGATGGTGACGCCGGCGATGTTGAACAGCTTGTCGGCGAACAGGCTCGGAAAGGGATGGGCCTCGGCGCTGAAGCCGGCACGTACGCCGTTGCGCATCGCGATCGACAGGCCGATGGTGGCCACCACGATGGGCATCAGGCCATGTCTGAGCAACGGATCGGCAATGCCGCGCTTGAAGGCCCAGCCCAGCACGCCCACCGCCACCACGCAGGTGCAGACAAAGGCCGCCAGCAGCGGCAGGCCGAAGGCGGCAAAGCCCAGCATCATGAAGGCCGGCAGCATGACGAACTCGCCCTGGGCGAAGTTGATCGTGCCCGAGGCCTGCCACAGCAGGGTGAAGCCCAGCGCGGCCATGGCATAGATGCTGCCGGTGGCAACGCCGGAGAACAGCAGTTGCAGAAAGTCGGTCATCGCCAGAGACTCCGGGAACAGATCAGGCCGCTGGTGGCGCAGACCTACTTCTTCGCACCGGCGGCCGGCCCCGATCCCAGTGCTGGCAGCACCTCCTTGACGTCCTGCTTGCCATTCTTCACCTCGACCAGGAAGCTCTCCCGGTCCAGGTCTCCCTTGTCGTCTATCGTCACATCCATCAGCACGCCAGGCTCCTTGGCGGCCGCGACCTTCAGGCCGTGCAAGGCCTTGACCAGGGCAGCGCGGTCCACCTTGCCGGCCTTCTCGATGCCGGCCTTCATCAGGTAGATGCCGGTGTAGCCCTTGATGCCGTTATGGTCCGGGATGTAGTTGTAGGCGCGGTAGAAATTGGCCTTGAACTTCAGCATCAGCGGGTTGGGCGC
Source organism: uncultured Roseateles sp. (assembly GCF_963422335.1). Taxonomy (NCBI): domain Bacteria; kingdom Pseudomonadati; phylum Pseudomonadota; class Betaproteobacteria; order Burkholderiales; family Sphaerotilaceae; genus Roseateles; species uncultured Roseateles sp. The sequence goes on along the minus strand of NZ_OY729424.1, from coordinate 3,904,551 downwards.
ATCGACGGTCAAGCCGACATGGGCGGTCGCGCCATTCGCGGCATCGCCGGCCAGCTCGATCACTTTCTGGCCGGTCAGGGTGGTCTCGCCGACAATGGGCTTGGTGATGCCCTGCTTGCGCACCTCACGCAGCGCACGCGCCGACTCCTCCTCGTTGCTGTAGAGGAAGATCACGTCGGCATTGCTCTGCTTGGCCTTCAGCACCGGCGCCGAGAAGTCGATCTGCCCGGCATCGGTGGAAATATCGGCAATCACCTTCACGCCCAGGTCGCCCAGCGATTTGGTGATCATGTCGCGGCCGCCCTTGCCGAAGTCGTTGTTGACGAAGATCACCGCCACCGTCTTGGCCTTCAGCGAGTTGGCGATGTAGCGCGCCACCTTGGGCATCGACGTCGCCTGACCGAAGCTGGTGCGGAACACGTAAGGGTTGCCCTGGGCGGTGATGGCCGCAGCCTCGGCGCCGGTGAAGTTGGGCAACTCGGCCCGCCGCGTCTCGGTCATGCTGACGATCATCGAGCCCGAGTAGCCCGGGCCGAACACTGCGAACACATTGTCATCGACGGCCTTTTGCGCCAGGCCCTTGGCCACGCCCGGATTGCTTTGCGTATCGGCATGGCTGACCTCGATCTTCTTGCCGAGAATGCCGCCGGCGGCATTGATCTCCTTGATGGCCAGATCCATGCCGTTCTTGAAATTGGTGCCCACCGTGGCGCCGCCACCGGACAGCTCCTGGATGCTGGCGATTCTGATCGTGTTCTGGGCCTGGACCGGGGCGATGGCGCCCAGCAGTGCGAACAGGGCCAGGCGGCCAAGGGGGCCGAAGGGGCCAAAGGGGCCACGGGTCTTTGTCATGTTGTCTCCTCTACGGGGTGGTTTTTTGGGGCGCTGAACTTCAGGGCGGCATCAGCAGGGCCCGCACGTCGGACGCATCGGCCCGCACGGCTTCGGCAATCGCGTCGAAGCCGAAGAAGGACAGGTACTCGGGCATCTGCTGCACCAGCATTTCAAAGCCCGGATGGGCCGTGATGCCGCGCGCCTGGCAGGCGCGCAGCAGCGGCGTGGGCTGGTTCTTCATCAGGATGTCGACCACCGCCGCATCGGCATCGATGCGCGCCGCGTCGAAGGGCATCGCGTCGCCCGGTTGCAGACCCAGCGGCGTGGCATTGACCAGCAGGTCGTAGCCGGCGGGATCGGCGCTGGCGGGAGTCGCCACATCGGTGCCGAAGGCCTCGCGCAGGCGTCGGGCCACGTCGTCGGCGCGGCCCGGTGTGGCATCGAACAGGGCCAGGCGTCCCACGTCGTGCTGCGCCAGCGAGGCGGCAATCGCCATGCCGCCGCCGCCCACGCCGACCACCAGCACATTGCGGCCGGCATAGGGAATGCCGAACCGCTCCAGCGCCTTGATGAAGCCGATGCCATCGAACAGAGCGCCCTCCAGGCTGCCGTCGGCATTGCGGCGCGCCGCATTCACGGCGCCGGCCACCCGGCCGGTGGGTTCGCAGCGGTCCAGCAGCGCCACCATCGAAGGCTTGTGCGGAATCGCCAGCCACAGGCCATCGATGTTGCGGGCCCTCAACACGGTTCTGGCAAACAGATCGAAGTCCGCGGACGGCACTTCGGCCGGCACCAGCACAGCATCGACCCGGTGCTTGCGGAACAGGTGGTTGAAGACCTCCGGCGCCCGCACCTGCGCGACCGGATCGCCGAGTATCAGAAAGACGCGCGTGCTGCCGGTGATGTCCATGCGTCTCGGTATCGGTGGGTCAATCCCTCGATAGTAAGCAGCGCCCCGGGTTTGCCACAAGGTGATTCCGGCCTCCGTGCGCGATGATCGCGCACAACGAGCGACTGTCGCTCGCATCAAGGGTTTTCACCACATGCTGGACCAGTTGCACGCCCCGGCTATCGATCGCAAGGACCTGATCGAGGGCCTTGGCAAGGGCTTGCGCGTCATCGAGGCTTTTGATGATGAGCATGGCCGCCTCTCGGCCAGCGAAACCGCCCGCCTCTGCGGCCTGACCCGCACGGCCGCGCGCCGCTATCTGCTGAGCCTGGTGCACTTCGGCTATGCGTCCACCGATGGCAAGCTGTTCTGGCTGAGTCCGCAGGTGCTGAAACTGGGCCAGAGCTATCTGGGCTCGGCACGCCTGCCGAGGCTGGTTCAGCCCTTCATCCAGCACGCCTCGCTGGCCAGCGGGGAGACGCTCAACGTCAGCGTGCTCGACGGCCACGAGGTCGTCTACGTGGCGCGCAGCAACAGCCCGCGCGTGGTCAGCATCGGCTATCACATCGGCGCACGGCTGCCGGCCCATGTCGCAACCCCCGGCATCGTCATGCTCGCCGAGCTGGACGACGCCACGCTGCGCGACTGGGTCGCCGCGCATGACTTCAGCGGCCACACGCCGCACACCATCACCGACCGCGCCCGCTTTCTCGAGAAGGTGCTCGAAGCCCGCTCGCTGGGCTACTGGCTGACCGAGCAGCACCTCGATGCGGGCCTGCGCGGCATCGCCGTGGCGCTGAAGGACCGCAAGGGCCAGTGCAAGGCCGCCGTCGGCATGACACTGCCGATGCACCCGCTGTCACGCGAGCAGACCGTCGAACAGATGCTGCCGCTGTTGCAGGAAGCCGCGCAGGCGCTGCGACCGCTGATTTGACGGGCGCCGCGGAGGGAGCTGCTACCGCTACACGGCCCAGCGACCTCATCACCGCGAGGTCATGCCCTACACCTCTGATGCCGCAAGGTCCACACACCACGGGCGCGCGGTCACCGCGCAGCTCAGCCAATTCCGGCTGGCGACGCGGCAGGACTCAGATCGTCCATCGAGCCCGCGCGCAGGCGTGCCACGTCGCGCCCGGGTGGAGCGCCGAAGAGGCGGCTGTATTCGCGACTGAACTGGGAAGGGCTGTCATAGCCCACGCTGAAGCCCACCGCCGCAATATCTTCCGTCTCGGCCAGCAGCCTGGCTCGCGCCTCCTGGAGCCGGATCAGCTTCTGGAACTGCAAGGGGCTCATGGTCGTGACCGCACGAAAGTGCCGATGAAACGATGAGGCGCTCATTGCCACCATCTCGGCAAGTTCCTCGATACGAACCGGCTTCGCATGGTGAGCGCGAATCCAGCGAATCGCACGGCTGATCTGCGACAAACGGCTGTCAGCCAGCCCGATCTGCCGCACCATCGCCCCCTGTTCGCCGTTCAAAAGCCGCCAGAGAATCTCGCGCTCAAGCATCGGGCCAAGTACAGACGCATCACGCGGATGGTCCAGCAGCCGCAGCATGCGCACAACCGGTTCGAGCAACTCGGCCGGCGCGCTGCTGACGCCAAGCCCTGCAGGCTCAGTAGGCAGTTGATCGCCGGCGGCCATCTCGAGCAGCAGGCTGGTGATGGCGGTCGGCTTCAAGGCAAGGCCCACAGAGAGATAGGGCTGCGCTGGGCTGGCCCTGAAGACATGCCCGGCGATGGGCAGATCGACCGACACAACCAGATACTGCCCCGCGCCGTACTCGAAGACCTTGTCGCCCAGCACCGCCCGCTTGGCGCCCTGGGCGACCACTGCAAATATGGGCTCCATAACATGATGGGCAAGTTCGGTCGGTGCTTCAACCGACACCAGCTTGATGCCCGACATCGTGGCCGGTGCCTGTGCCGACCTCGAATGGCGGGCGATCAGCAAGCGAAGTTCTTCGATAAGTTCCATGGCGTCACCGTAACCGGCGCCCGCCGCATGCGCAAGCGTCGCACGCATGAACCGCCACGAATTGGCAGGATCGTGCAAGAGCAAGGCAGCTTCGGGCTACCGCGAGGACGCTGTCAGACGCTCCAATTCACGCTTGTTCATCCCGCCAGCCCATCCAAGGAGTTCACGATGCAAAAGACATGGTTCATCACAGGCGCGAGCCGAGGCCTCGGTGCCGAAATCGCCAGAGCCGCCATTCGCGCGGGCGACCGTGTCGTCGCCACGGGACGCAGCCGGACAGACGTGAATGACAGCCTGGGCCCCGACGGCGACCAACTGCTTGCGGTCGAGCTGGACGTCAACAACGAAGCCCAGGCGCAAGCGGCCGTCGACGCCGCAGTGCTTCGTTTCGGCACCATCGACGTGTTGGTCAACAACGCCGGCTACGGACATCTCGGCCTCTTTGAAGAAACTTCACCGCAGGAGGTTCAAGCACAGTTCGGCACCAATCTCTTCGGCGTCTTCAGCGTGACGCGCGTGGTGCTGCCTATCATGCGTGCGGCCCGCAAGGGCCGCATCTTCAACATCTCGTCGTTGGCAGGCCTGCGTGGCGCATCCTTCGGCTCGCTCTATTGCTCCAGCAAGTTCGCGCTCGAGGGCTTCTCGGAATCCTTGGCACAGGAGATCGCGCCGTTTGGCATACGGGTCGTACTCGTCGAACCGGGTCCCTTCCGCACCGACTTCCTGAGTGCGGAGTCGATTCGCTTTGCCGCGAATGCGTTGCCTGACTATGACGAGAGCCGGGCTGTCCTGCGTGCCTCGTTCGAGCGGCGCAACGGAAACCAGCCGGGCGACCCGACCAAGCTCGCAGAGGCCCTGGTGGTCTTGGCCAATGATCCGGAGCCCCCCATGCGCTTCGTCGCCGGATCCATCGCCCTTGATGCGATCAACGCCAAGCTCGCCGACATGCAATCCGAACTCGCGCGATGGCAGGCACTCAGCGTAGGCACTGACGGAGGCTACACAAGGCCTTCGGGTTCAGCATGATCGGCGCCCGTCGACCTTGTCGGCGGGGATGAGCCCAGGTGGACCATCTCCTCCATCACCCACCACACCATTGCGATCCAGCAGGTCGAGCAGATCCTGCTTGGCGCGCGCTCGCGCGGCTTCGACGTGGCGGCACTGCTGCAGCGCGCAGGCATCTCGCCCGCGCTGATGGATGCGCCGCTGTCCAGGGTCACGCAGGCGCAGTATGCAGCGCTGATCTTCGTATTGCGCCACGCCACACGTGACGAGCTTTGGGGCTTGTGCAGCCAGCCGCTGCCGCTGGGCAGCTTCGCCCAGGGCATGCATTTGCTGATACGCAGCCGCACGCTCGGCGAGGCCCTGCAGTTGGGCCTGCGTCACTACCGCCTGCTGCTCAGCGATTTCGTGCCTCGGCTGCGCGTTGACCCGCCGAACGGCATGGCGGCAATGGCCCTGATGCCACGCCGCCCGCTGACTCCGCAGCTGGCCTATGCCCAGCGTGCTTTCGTGTTCCTGGCCTATGGCATCGCTTCCTGGCTGGTCGGACGGCGCATTCCACTGACAGCGGTCGACTATCCAGTCGGTGACACGGCCGCCGGTAACCGCAGCGACGCCGCCCAGCTGTTCCAGGCCGTGTTGCGCTACGGCACGCAAACGACCGGCTGGAGTTTCGAGGCACGCTGGCTGGCGCTGCCTATCGTCCAGAACGAGCAGAGCCTGGGCGAGTTCATGCAGCAGGCGCCCGCCAGCCTCCTGGTCAAGTACCGCGACCAGACCAGCATGACCGAGCGGATCCGCCGCATCCTGCGTCGGCATCTGGCCGAGGAACTGCCTTCGCTCGAAGTGGTCGGCCGGCAACTGGCTGTCACCCCGCAAACGCTGCGCCGCCGTCTGGCCGTCGAAGGCCAGGGTTTCCGCGCCATCAAGGACGATCTGCGTCGCGACGCCGCGATCGAACTGCTGGCCCAGCAGGACCTGACCCTTCTGGAGATCGCCCAGAGGCTCGGATTTTCCGAGGCCAGCACCTTCCATCGCGCCTTCAAGCACTGGACCGGCGTGGCGCCCGGGGAATATCGGCAGACGCGATTGCGGGAGTGATGAGCGGCGATGTGGTCGGCGACGTGGCAACCACGATGATCTATGCCCATGTGCTGAAGATCAACTGAACTGTGCGCAGTCCAGCCACGGCGCTGAAGATCCAAACCAGGACCGGCTGACCGCAAGGCAGCCGTCCCTGGTCTTCCGCAAATGGCCGCAATGGTCAGTTCGCGAGCCGTGGACGACCGGCAGCCGTCGCGGCCAAGCGAGAGGCCATCACCAGCTGGCTGTCGATCTCATGGCCCACCAGGCCCTCAGGAAATCGGAATGGCCGTTGTGGAGAGGACCTCCTTCAAGACCATGAAGGTTCTGACCTGCCTGACGCCGGGCAGATGCAGCAGATGCTCTGCGTGCAAACGGTTGTAGCTCTCGTTGTCCTTGGTTCGGACAAGCATGAAGTAATCGAACTCCCCGGTCACGACATGACATTCCTGGCAACCAGGGACCCTCTGCACCGCCTTCTCGAAAGCCGCAAATGACTCAGGGGTCGAACGGTCGAGCACCACGCCAATGAGCACGAGCATTCCCGCATCCAGGGCCATCGGGTTGAGGAGCGCGACGATTCCCTTGATAAGGCCCATGTCTTTGAGCCGCTCCACGCGCCGCAAGCATGCAGGCGCGCTCAGATTCACCTTGCCAGCCAGAGCCACGTTCGACGTCGATGCGTCTCGCTGCAAGGCTTTGAGGATGGCCTTGTCCGTTCTGTCCAGAGCGCCGGGGGCCAGTGAAAGCTCATTCCCGCTCTTTGCTTGCAACTTTCTTGCGCTCATCGCTAATTTCTAACAATTAAGTAAATCAGAAATTACTTAGGCCGAATCATCGATCCGCTTTGATACCGAAGTTTGCAACAACATTATCAACGATAGTTTTTAGTATTGAAGCTGTGCAGACCACACCGAACAGCAACCAGGAGTCCATCTGATGAATCTGTCGAAGTTTCCCCGCTATCCCTTGACCTTCGGGCCCGCACCGATCCAGCCGCTCAAACGCTTGTCCAAGTTTTTGGGCGGGAAGGTGGAGTTGTTTGCGAAGCGGGAGGACTGCAACAGCGGTCTCGCTTTCGGTGGCAACAAGACGCGCAAGCTCGAGTATCTGATTCCGGAGGCCCTCGAGGGCGGCTACGACACCTTGGTGTCGATCGGCGGCATCCAATCGAACCAGACCCGCCAGGTGGCAGCTGTCGCTGCGCATCTCGGGCTCAAATGCGTTCTTGTGCAGGAGAACTGGGTCAACTACTCCGACGCCGTGTATGACCGCGTTGGCAATATCGAGATGTCTCGCATCATGGGGGCCGACGTCAGGCTGGACCAAGCGGGATTCGACATCGGTATCCGCCCCAGTTGGGAGCAGGCCATGGAGGATGTGCGGCGCGCGGGAGGCAAGCCCTTTCCTATCCCGGCAGGCTGCTCCGAGCACCCGCTCGGCGGCCTCGGCTTCGTCGGCTTTGCCGAAGAGGTCAGGCAACAGGAGCAAGCGCTTGGCTTCAAGTTCGACTACATCGTGGTCTGCTCGGTGACCGGTAGCACGCAGGCGGGGATGGTGGTCGGTTTCGCCGCAGACGGGCGAGCCGATCGGGTGATCGGCATCGATGCCTCGGCAAAGCCCGAGAAGACCCGCGAGCAAATTCTGCGCATCGCGCGCAATACGGCCAAGCTCGTTGACCTCGGACGGGACATCAACGACAGCGATGTGGTGCTGGACGCCCGCTATGGCGGTCCGGAATACGGCCTGCCCAACGAAGGCACACTGGAAGCAATCCGCTTGTGCGCGCAGCAAGAAGCGATGCTGACCGACCCCGTGTACGAAGGCAAGTCCATGCACGGAATGATTGACATGGTGCGCAACGGTGAATTCCCGGAGGGCTCACGGGTGCTCTATGCGCATCTGGGCGGTGTTCCAGCATTGAACGCCTACAGCTTCATCTTCCGCAACGGCTGACACCGCCTCTGCCCGGCGCGGTGCCACGCCTCCGTGCCGGCTCTCATCAATAGCTTGAGTTCCATATGGCTGATCAAGACGGGACGGTCTCCCTGGCTTCGCTCGACGGCATCGACCCGGACGAGCTGGCGGAGTGGTGCGATGCACTGGACGGCGTGCTCTCGGCCTGGGGGCCCCAGGACGGCAAACGGCGGGTCGAGCAGCTCCTCGACTCGCTGCTCAGACGTGCGCACCAGCGCAAGGTCGCATGGCAACCTCAGGCCATTTCGCCCTACCTCAACACCGTCGGCATCGAGGATCAGCCGCCGTATCCCGGCAAACTGGACATTGAGCGGCGACTGTCCGCCATCATCCGCTGGAACGCACTGGCCATGGTGCTGAGGGCGAACAACAGCCATGCGGAGCTCGGCGGCCACATCGCGAGCTACGCTTCTGCGGCCGATATTTTCGAGGTGGGCTACAACCATTTCTTCCGCGGCCCTGATTCGGCCGGCGGCGGCGACCTCGTCTTCTTCCAGCCCCACTCAGCCCCTGGGGTGTACGCACGCGCCTTCCTGGAGGGCCGTTTCCGCGAGGAGTCGCTCGCTCACTACCGACAGGAGCTGACCGCTGAACGGAAGGGCATCCAGGGCCTGAGCTCCTACCCTCACCCCTTCCTGATGCCTGACTTCTGGCAGTTTCCGACAGGATCGATGGGGCTGGGGCCGATCAACGCGATCTACCAGGCCCGCTTCATGAGGTATCTGGCGCATCGGGGCCTGCAGGAAACGAGCGCGCGGCGCGTCTGGGGCTTCTTCGGCGACGGTGAGATGGATGAGCCGGAGTCGATCGCAGCCCTTACGCTGGCCTCGCGCGAACACCTGGACAACTGCACCTTTGTCATCAACTGCAATCTCCAGCGTCTGGACGGACCGGTGCGCGGCAACGGGCGCATCGTCGATGAACTCGAGGCGCTGTTTGTCGGCGCTGGCTGGCATGTTGTGAAGTGCCTCTGGGGCTCCGAATGGGATGCGTTGCTGGCTCGCGACCACACGCATGCCCTTGAGCGCGCCTTTGCGCGCACGGTCGACGGGCAGTTCCAGACGCTGTCTGCCAACGACGGGGCGTTCAACCGAGCAGCCTTCTTCGGCCAATCCGAAGAGCTCTGCGCCCTGGCTGCTCATTTGTCGGACGAACAGATCGACGGCCTGCGCCGCGGTGGACATGATCCGGTCAAGGTCCATGCGGCCTTCAGCGAGGCGGTGCAAACGCGTGGACGCCCCAGCGTGGTACTGGTCAAGACGATGAAGGGATACGGCATGGGTGCGGTCGGCCAGGGCCGCATGACCACCCATCAGCAGAAGAAGCTCGGTGTCGAGGACCTGCTGGCCTTCCGCGATCGCTTTGCGCTGCCCTTGTCGGATGAAGAGGCCGCAAGTGCAAGCTTTCTCCGGCCCACCGGTGACAGCCCGGAGATGGTCTATCTGCGGGAGCGCCGCAGGGCTCTCGGCGGCGCGCTGCCGCAACGCCGTGCCACCGCGCCGAAGCTGACCGTCCCTCCGCTCGAAGCGGTCGCGGCATTCGCGCTGGACGCGGCAGGCAAGCCCATGAGCACCACCATGGCCTTTGTTCGGCAGCTAGGGGCTTTGCTCAAAGACCCGCAGCTCGGTCCAAATATCGTACCCATTGTGGCGGACGAGGCCCGGACCTTCGGCATGGCCAGCCTGTTCAGGCAAGTCGGCATCTACTCACCATTGGGGCAGCTCTACCAGCCAGAGGACGCGGGGTCCATGCTGGCGTATCGGGAAATCAAGGACGGGCAGATTCTTGAGGAAGGCATATCGGAGGCCGGCGCGATCTCGTCATGGACGGCAGCAGCGACCAGCTATGCAACCCACGGAAAGGCGATGCTGCCGTTCTATATCTTTTACAGCATGTTTGGCTTCCAGCGGATCGGCGACCTCATCTGGGCGGCGGCCGATCAGCGGGCGCGCGGCTTCCTCATCGGCGCAACCTCAGGGCGCACGACACTGGGCGGGGAAGGACTGCAGCACCAGGACGGCACGAGTCAGCTGCTCGCCTCGACGGTACCGAACTGCCGGAGCTACGACCCTGCATTCGCAGGAGAACTGGCGGTGATCATCGACCACGGCTCGCGCCGCATACTCGAACAACAGGTCGACGAGTTCTACTACATCACCGTGGTCAATGAAAATGTTGAGCATCCGTCCCTGCCCGCAAATGTGCACGACGGCGTGATCCGGGGCATGTATCAGCTGCGCCGGGGCGCGGGCGGCCGGCAACGGGTGCAGTTGCTGGGGAGCGGCGCCATCATGGGCGAGGTGCTGAAGGCGGCCCAGATCCTCGAGCAGGAACATAAGGTCCACGCCGACATCTGGAGCGTGACGAGCTATGTCGAACTGGCGCGGGAAGGCGTGCTGTGCGAGCGCGAATGGCGCCATGGCCTGCGCGACAGTGTCGGCAGCTGGTTCGAGACGCGGATGGCCCCGACATCGGGGCCCATCGTCGCAGCCACCGACTACGTACGCGCGCTGCCCGAGCTGATCCGAGCCCTGATTCCCCCTGACCGCACCTACATCACCCTGGGCACCGACGGCTTCGGCCGCAGCGACTCGCGGGCCGCCTTGCGCCGGCACTTCGAAGTAGATGCCGCGGCCATCGTTCAGGCCAGCCTTAGGGCGTTGAACCGCAGTGTGAAGTTGCCTTTGGCTTCGAAGGACATCATTGCGCTGGCCGTTACCTGAAGGTTTCCCCGCCACGGCATTGGAGGCCGGACGTTGTATAGACCGCCGCCGAGAGACTGGCCCGCAAGTGCTCCAAGTGCTGCAAGCCGGCTTCGAGAAAGTCGTGGTTACGGGTGAATTGCTTGAGCCCCCAGCCTGCGGCCATCGCCATTGCAAACAAGGCGCTTGGAGCGTTTGGCGCGCAGCAGCTTGAGGCGCCAAAGAAGCGGCTTAAGTAGCCACCCAACCAGTCCGGGCCACTGGCCTGGGCCCAGGACCGGCTAGCTATGCATATAGGTCCCCAAATTCAGACTGCTTTGGACCCCAGATGTGCTGCGCTGGCGACCCGGTGCGATTCAGGGAAGCTTACGGAATGAGCATTCAGTTCACGTCGCGCTCGCGGCGTTCTGCTTCAAGGCCAAGACGTACCAAATTGGCCACTCGAAGCAACTGGCTATTACGTAGCTTGAGCTCCGAAGCAGAGAACACATCCCGGCCAAGGACCGCTTCGATTTGGGGAGCCAGCATCAGGTAGCCAAGACGCGTTGCAATAGATTGCAGGGGGTCTGCCAACCAGTCGTCCTCTGGGAAACCACGTAGAAGCACGTTGTCTTTCAGGGACGCCCGCTCGGCGGCGAACAAGCTTTGCAGAAAACTCTGAGCGATCGGGCGCTCCTCAATAAAAGCTCGACGCAGGAAGCGCGCGTCATCGGGCAAATGCTTCTCCTTGTCGATTCGATCGAATAGACCGTCCAGGCTGGCGATTCCTGCGCTTTCGGAAACGAGCCCCAGGTATCGGGCCTGCACCAAGGCCTCTGCGGCCTCGCGCAACCCCTCCTTCGATCCGAAGTAGAACCGAATCAGGCCCCACGAAACCTCAGCTTCGTCTGCGAGCGCACGAAGTGAAGTGCCGTCAAAGCCGTGTCGACCAAACAGGCGCACAGCGGCCTCAAGGATTCGCTCACGACCAGCAGATTCACTTTTGATGGCTTCGGCATCACTCATGCAACAGCCCCTAGCAGAGCCCACAAATCTCGTTGGAGTTCATCGTTCACAAAGTAGTCCCAATTTTCACCGCCCGCTCCTGAGGTCAGTCGGCTAGGAAAAACCCTTAGCGAGGCACTACACAAATGTGTAGCCAAGTATTACACAGATGTGTAGCATCCAATGCGTCGACACTGATACAAGGAAAAGACATGCGCCTCCTCGCTTCTGGCAACGGCTGTCAAGCCCACGACACGGCGGCAGATTTGCCTGAGATTGTGGCCCACAGCCAGTACTTTCCACGCACGCGGCGGGTTGCATTGTGAGAGGCGTGGCACGAGCGGGATCGTATCCAAGCCTCAGCCAGGCGCGGACTGCACAGATCGCTTTGGCATTTGTGGCGATGTGCAGTTCCATGGACGCACAAGTCATCGGTTTGTTGATCGAACCGATCAAACAAGAACTCCGTCTTAGCGACGCCCAAATTGGGCTTGCTTATGGCACCGCTTACTCCGGAGTCGTTGGACTGCTCGCCATACCAGCCGGCATGCTTGTAGATCGCGTTTCCCGCATGCGCTTGGTGCTTTTGGCGACGCTGCTGAATTGCGGCGGACTTGTATTGGCGGGCATGTCCCACTCGCTCTGGATGCTGGTGCTGGCCAAGATCATGGCGGGCGTCCATGCCGCGCTCGTGTACCCGGCGGCAATGTCGCTGTTGGCCGACCTGTTTCCACCAGAAAAGCGCGCGTTTGGCACCTTAAGTTACCCCATAGGTCAAACCCTCGGCAGCGTCTGCGCGCTACTCGTCGGCGGCTTGGGCTACACCGCGCTGGTGACTGCAGTGGCCACCAACCCGAACCTCCTGGGTGGTTTGTCGCCTTGGCGCATGGTGTCTATCGCGTTCGCCCTCATCGGCTTTCTGATCATTCCCGTACTGGTCGCGTTGCGAGAGCCGACACGGATGGAGGTAGGGACGGCAAACCAGGGGTCGTTTCGAGAACTGTTGGCCTATCGCCGGTTTCTCGTGCCCATGTTCATTGGCTTGATGGGCATTTCTGGGGCCGTTTCGGGCGTCATGACCTGGGTGGTGCCAGCACTGATGCGGCTGTACAAACTGCAGCCCGGCGACTTTGCGACAGCCTCGAGCGCCATTGTCTTGGGCTGCAGTCTGCTGTCTCTTTTAGTCACAGGCAAGTTGGTCAACCTCTGTCGCGCCAAAGGGGGACATCGGGCGCTGATGCTAACGGCGGCTGCAGCAGCAGGCCTGACCATTCCTTGCGCGTTGATGGGAAAGATGGCAAGCGCACCCGGCTTTGCTGTCCTGTGCGCACTCTTTCTCATCGTTAGCAACATCGCATTGGCCTTGCCCATCATGGCTATCAGCTTCGAGATACCCAACGAGCTGCGCGGACTTTGCATGGGGGCCTACCTGGTCCTGATCTCTGTCGCCGCCATGGTGGGGACACCTCTGGTGGGCTATGTCGGCGGCTTATTGGGAGGCGAACAGATGATCGGCGATGCCATGGCACTGACGGCCGCGCCTTTCCTTGCTTTGGCGGCAGTGAGCTTCTGGATTGCAAGCAGATACCGCGCCGCAAACCTGACGTATGGGTCTATCCAGGGGAGCATGGCGTGAGCCCGGCCGCAACCATGAGAACGGCCACAGAGCGCTATCAACGAGCGGCGTCGTTTCTCCCGCAGAACATCTTGCGCCAGTTGTCCGGGCAAGTGCTTCCAGGCTATTGGATCGACGATCACCGCTACTTCTTCTCTGTCACCGACGTTGTCGAAGGGCGTCAGCGATGTGTGCCGTCCATTGCAGATGCGCATACTGGCAGCGTCGAGCCCGTCTTGCCGCTCGAAGTGCTCGCCGACCAAATCGCGGCCACCAGCGGAAAGGATGTCGCCGCAATCGATCTGGCGCTGGCGCGTTATGAAATGCCAGATGCAACGACGCTTGTCGTCATCCTGAATCCCGAGGTCTATCGGATCAAGCTCGACAGTCCGCTGAAAGTCGAAGCCTTGACGCCCGCACCGACCCCATGGCTACTATCGCCCGACGGTCAGCATGCCGCATTCCTTGATGGGCATGACGTGTGGGTGAAGAGCCTGTCCTCCCATGTCGCTTCGCCTGTCACGACGGATGGCGAACGCCATCACGCCTACGGCGTCGATCCTGAGTCTGGCATTGCGCCGATGGCCTCGCGCGAAAGCAGGATGCCAGTGGGCATGTGGTCGCCTGACTCGCAATGGTTCTTGACACATCGGATAGACGAGCGGCATCTGCCGGACGGTGGCCTGATTGAACATGCGCCGAAAGGCGGTGGCCGGCCCATCGCCCATACGTTCAAAGTGAGCCGGCCGGATGACGACTTGCCCACCTGCGAGTTCATTGCGTATCACGCGGCCAGCGGCAAGGTGGTGCGCAGCGGCGACGTCAAGGTAGGCATCAGCGGATTCTCACCGTTCACCTTCCGTCAATGCTGGATCACGAACGAGCACGTCTACTTCTTCGATTGGGACCGCTTTGCTTCCAGGGTCTCGCTGATGGCCATGAGTTTGGCCACAAGCGAGATCGCGACGGTCTTCACCGAAACGGCTGAAAGCGGATGGATAGATCTCAACCCGCACGTCGTGGGACAGCCCATGGTGCGGCCGCTGCCGGCCTCGTGCGAATTGATCTGGTATTCGCAGGTCGATGGTCGCGGTCATCTTTACCTGCACGAACTGGCGAGCGGCGTCCTCAAAAACAGGATCACCGAAGGAGACTGGGTCGTGCGCGAACTCGTCTACGTCGACGAGGTCCGGCGACGCATCTTGTTCCTCGCCAGTGGATTCAAGGACGACGAGGACCTTGGGCACCGACGCTTATGCACAGTCAACTTCGATGGCAGAGGCTTCAAGTCTCTCGTTCACGCAGAGGGAGATCTGTATGTCGAGCCCGAACCCCTCACAGGCTGTGATGCGCCTCGACCCTTCGGACCACCATACTTGTCGGGTGGTCCGTCCAGAAACGGGCGCTTTGTGGCGGCATGCGTGGGCAGCTCTGCCATCCCAACTCGGTGGTTGTTGATCGACATCGATCAAGGTCAACAGACAGAAATCGCTCGTGATGACATCGATGTTCAATTGCAGGCCTCCAGGCCACAACACTTTGAGGCGCTCGCAGCGGACGGCAAGACAAGACTCTTCGGCGCGATGTATTTCCCCTCGGACTTCGACCCGTCGAAGTCCTACCCCTTGCTGGACTACATCTACCCTGGTCCGCAGATCAACTGGTATCAGCGGCGCTTCCCGAGCACGATGGCGCTGGCATTGCAGTCCATCGTTGAACTTGGCATGGTCGGCGTGATACTTGAAACTCGAGGCATGCCGAATCGAGACCGCGCCTTTCATCAGGCGGGCAAGGGCCAATTGCTGGAACCTCAGCTCAGCGACCACGCGAGCGTGATCGAGCAGCTTTGCCATCGCCACCGCTTTCTGGATAGCAACCGCGTTGGAATCTTCGGTCAATCAGGCGGTGGACATGCCACCGCCAGGGCCCTATTCGACTACCCGGCAATCTTCAAAGTCGGCGTGGCGGTCTGCGGCAACCATGACAACCGCAATTACATCGCCCACTGGATCAACAAATATGGCGGTCGGCCAGGCACCGCCGAGCGCGATGAGCAAGCAAACCTTGGCGCTGCCCACAAGCTGCAAGGGAAGTTGCTGCTGATGCATGGCGACATGGATGACAACGTCCATCCGGGACACACGCTGGCGCTGTCCGCCGCGTTGATCGCGGCAGGCAAGGACTTCGATCAGTTCATCGTGCCCGGTGCCACACACGCCCTGCTTTCGGAGAGTCCGTATGCCTTGCAGCGACTCTGGGACTATCTGACACGGCATCTGCTCAATCTTGATCCCCCAAAAAACTTCAGGCTCTCGTGGACACCTGCAGACATTGCCTTGGTCCGCCTTATGCAAGCCAACGACACCGTCTAACTCATCAGGCCACATCGTGACGAGACACAGCCGCCTGCACCGGGTGAGACCCAACGCCGCTCACGCGCCCCCACAGGTCCGGTAGCTTGATGACATCAGGCGGACACGTTTGACCGCGCGCCGAGATGCCGCCTGTTCTTGCAGAGCACCCGACTACCCCTCCCATCAAACGCCAGCGCGTTCGAGTGTTGACCGCGCCTGTTGAAAGCCGCACTTTCGACAAGCCTCACACACGCCGACCAACCCACATTGAAAGCACTCCACCATGCTCAAGCTCTCGGGACTGACCCACGTCTATGCCAACGGCACCAAGGCGCTCGACAACGCCACCCTCGACATTCCCGCCGGCATGTTCGGCCTGCTGGGCCCGAATGGCGCCGGCAAGTCCTCGCTCATGCGCTGCATTGCCACCCTGCAGACTCCAACCGCCGGCAGTATCCGTTTCGACGATATTGACGTGATCAAGCAACCAGAACGTCTGCGCGCCACGCTCGGCTATCTGCCACAGGACTTCGGCGTCTATCCGCGTGTTTCAGCCTATGAACTGCTGGACCATCTGGCCGTGCTGAAAGGCATCGCTGACAAAGGCGAGCGGCGCGACACGGTGGAGACCTTGCTGGCACAGGTGAACCTCTGGGAGATGCGCAAGAAGGCCGTGGCCGGCTACTCCGGTGGCATGCGCCAGCGCTTCGGCGTTGCGCAAGCCCTGATTGGCAAGCCGCGACTGATCATCGTGGATGAACCCACCGCCGGCCTTGACCCCGAGGAGCGCAATCGCTTCAACAGTCTGCTGGCCGCGATCGGCGAGAAGGTGGTGGTCATCCTGTCGACCCATATGGTCGAAGACGTGGCTGATTTGTGCCCACGCATGGCGGTCATCAGCGCCGGCCGCATCGTGCAAACCGGCGCTCCGCAAGAGCTGACCCGCTCGCTGCAAGGCCGGGTCTGGCGCCGCGTGATTGAGGCCAGCCAGTTGGCTGACTATCAAAAAGAGCTGACCGTAATTTCAAACCGCCTGCGCGGCGGACAGACTGTGATCCACGTACTGGCCGACAACACACCGGCCAGCGGCTTTGAGCCGATCGAAGGCAGCCTGGAGGACTTCTATTTCGCCACGCTGACCCAGTCGCGTCGCGGCGCATCAGCCACCACGGCAACGGTTTGAAGGAGGCCAGTCCATGCTCACCCGAATCGCCGCCTTCGAAGCCCGCTATCAGTTGCGCTCGCCGCTCTTTGCCGTGGCATTTGCACTGTTCTTCCTGTTGACCTTCGGTGCCGTGACGATCGACGAGATCCAGATCGGCGCCAAGGGAAACGTCAATATCAACTCTCCCTATGCGATCCTGCAAACGATGAGCACGATGAATTTGCTGCTCATCTTCATCGTCACAGCATTTGTCGCGAACGTGGTGATACGGGACGACGAGACAGGCTTCGCACCCATTCTTCGCGCCACCCGCATCCGCAAATTCGACTACCTCGTGGGACGCTTTCTGGGTGCTTTCTCAGTGGCCTTTGTCGTCTGCTGCGCGGTGCCGCTGGCCATGATGATCGGGGCTGCCATGCCTTGGCTCGATGCAGAGAAGGTCGGTCCACTGGTGCTCAGCCACTATGTCTGGGCACTGCTCGTGTACGACCTGCCGACCTTGCTGGTGATGAGCGCGGGCTTCTTCGCGCTGGCCACCGCCACCCGCTCGATGATGTGGACCTACGTCGGCGCGGTTGCCTTCATGGTGCTGTACATCACCAGCCGCGGGATGCTGTCCGACCCGAACCTGGACACCCTCGCCTCACTGGCCGACCCATTCGCGTCGGGTGCGCTGGCACGAGTGACCAAATACTGGACCACTGCCGACCGGAACACACTGCTACCCGATCTGCAGGGCATGCTGCTGTGGAACCGCCTGCTCTGGCTCGGTATCGGCGCAACACTCTTTGTCCTCGCCTACCGCATATTCCGGTTTGAGGCCAAGAACCGCAAGCCCGCTTTAGCCGCACCCGTGAACAAGCCTCGGGCCGAGCCCCTGCCCCCCGCCAAGCCCTTGGCCAGCCCGAGTCGTAGCACCCAAGCGCGCTGGCTGCAGTTCAAGGCCTTGACCCGCTTCGACATGATCTTCGTGTTCCGCAGCCCCGCTTTCTTTGTGCTGCTGCTGCTCGGGATATTCAATGCCGTCGGTGGCCTGGCGCTCACCAGTGAAGCACGCGGCGTCAACTACCTGCCAGTGACACGCGCGGTGGTCGAGGCATTGCTGAGCAGCTTCAATCTGATTCCTATCATCATTGCCGTCTACTACGCCGGCGAGTTGGTCTGGCGCGACCGCGAGCGCCGCATTCATGAGATCGTCGACGCTACGGCTTCGCCGAGCTGGGCCTTCTTGGTGCCAAAGGTACTTGCAATCACGCTCGTGCTGCTGGCCACACTGCTGGTGGGGGTGCTGTCCGGTGTGGCCTTCCAACTGTTTCACGGCTACACCCGCATCGAGCCGGCGGCCTACGCATTGTGGTTTCTTCTGCCAAGCTTGATCACCGCGCTGCTGCTGGGTGTGCTGGCAGTGTTTGTACAGGCCTTGGTGCCGCACAAGTTCGTTGGATGGGCTCTGATGCTGCTCTACACCGTGCTGAGCACGACATTGGGCACCATGGGCTTCGAGCACAAGCTCTACAACTATGCCGGGACGGCCAGCGTGCCACTGTCTGACATGAACGGCATGGGCCATTTTTGGATCGGCCGAGCCTGGCACCAAGGCTATTGGTTGTCCTTTGCGGTGATGCTGCTGGTGTTCACCCACCTGATGTGGCGCAGGGGCGCTGAAACCGCGCTTCGCCCCCGAATGAAGCGCATCCCGGCACGGCTGAAGGGTGCGCCCGGGGCCATACTGTTGGTCAGCACGGCGGCCTGCATAGGCAGCGGCGCCTGGATCTTCTACAACACCAATGTGCTGAACCGATACCAGACGCAGCCCGAGATCGATCAGCTGAATGCCGATGCCGAAAAAGCGCTGCTTGGTTTTGACCACCTGCCTCAACCGACCATCACCCATGTGGTGATGAAGGTGGATTTCTTTCCGCGACAAGTCCGCGCCTTGGCCGAGGGAAGCTACAGCCTAGAAAATCACAGCGGCAAGCCCCTGAGCAGCGTGCATATCTGGTTGGATCCCGTACTGAAAGTGCAGTTGCTGGAGTTGGATGGGGCGACGCTGCAGCAAGAGTACGCAGCATTCGGCTACCGCATTTTTAGCCTGGCCACGCCCATGCAAGCAGGTGAAAAGCGCCAGCTGCGCTTCAAGACACTGCGAGAGGAACCCGGATTCGTGAATGGCCAACCCCAGTCTCGCATCGTCGCCAACGGCTCCTTCCTGGACAACTTCGCCGTGGCTCCGATGCTTGGCGTGAACCGCCAAGTCTTTCTGAAAGATCGCAGCAAACGCCGCAAGTATGGGCTGCCTGCCGAGTTGCGCTTGGCCAAGTTGGAGGACGCCACAGCCAATGCTCACCACTATCTTCGCCATGACAGCGACTGGGTCACTGCCGAGATCACATTAAGCACTGATGCTGACCAGACGCCAGTGGCCCCAGGCTACACCGTCAGTGACATCACGGCAGGCGGACGTCGCACACTGGTCACCAAGACCGAGGCGCCGATCCAAAACTTCTTCTCACTGCAATCGGCCCGCTACGAAATACTCAAGGACCAATGGGCAGGTAAGGACGGTAAGCCTGTCGAGCTGAGTGTCTACTTCCACCCGCCCCATGCCAGCAACGCGCCGCGCATGCTGGCGGCGATGAAGACCTCGCTGGACCTGTTCAGCCAGTCCTTTTCCCCCTATCAGTTCCGCCAGGCCCGCGTCCTTGAGTTCCCGGCATACGAACGCTTTGCACAGGCATTTGCCAACACCGTGCCGTACTCGGAGGCGATCGGGTTCATTCAAGATTTCGACGAAAGCAAGAGTGACGAGAACGTCGACCTCGTCACTTACGCGACCGCCCACGAGATCGGCCACCAGTGGTGGGCGCATCAGGTGATCGGTGCAGACAAGCAAGGCATGACCATGTTGTCGGAGTCGTTCGCCCAGTACTCGGCATTGCTTGTGATGGAGAAACTCTACGGGCGTGACCAGCTGCGAAAGTTCCTGAAGCTAGAGCTGGATAAGTACCTGCGCTCGCGCTCCGAAGAGCTTGTAGAGGAGCTGCCTTTGGCACGGGTCGAGGATCAGGGCTATGTGCACTACAACAAGGGTGCGCTGACGATGTACTGGCTCAAAGAAGTGGTGGGCGAGGATGCGCTTAACCGCGCGCTGCAAAAACTGATCGCCCAGTACGCCTTCAAACCCGCCCCCTATCCCGACACCAACGACTTCCTGCGCTTGCTGCGTGCCGAGACAGGACCCCAGCATCAGCAGTTGATCACCGATCTGTTCGAGAAGATCACGCTGTATGACCTGAAGGCCTCCGACGCCAAGGCGACAAGACGAGCCGACGGCAAATATGAGGTGACATTCACGGTCGACGCCAAGAAACTCTACGCCGATGGCAAGGGCAAGGAGACCGAGGCACCGCTCGCGGAGGACTTCGAGATCGGTGTCTTCAAGGCCGAGCCCGGGAAGAAGGGCTTCAACAAGAGCGCTGTGCTGATGTTGGAACGCCGTCCACTGAAGTCAGGTGCGCAACGCATCTCCGTGGTGGTCGATCAGGTTCCCAAGTACGTGGGCGTCGATCCCTACAACATGCGCGTCGACCGCGACTCTGACGACAACGTGTGCAAGGTGACTTTGAACTGATCCAGCAGCGCCGATCCGCCAGCCTCACTGCAAGTGCCGCTGGCGGATCGACCCGGCCAAGTTTTTCAAGGGGACAGGCACGGTCGCCATACGGAGGCATCGCTTCCCCGCGCCCACCTGCCATTTGCACGAATAGCGCCCGCCCATCCGTCCAAGCGGTTGATGTCGCTGGCACGCCGCCCTTTCCACACATGAAAGTAGTGCCGGGGATCATCCCTTGCGACACCTCAGCCGCGCTCCGACCTGCGCCTGGCGTGTGGCGGCCGAAGCTGTGTAAGCGTCCGCCAAACCCATCTTGACGGCGATGGCCAGATCAGATGGCGGCGGGATTCCAGCGGTGCGGCAACAACTCGGCGATCCGACTGGCCGGCTGCGTGGGCAAGCGCTCCAGCGCGTCGCGCAGGTAGGCATGCGGTTCATGCCCATTCAGCCTCGCCGAGTGCACCAGACTCATGATGGCAGCCGCACGCTGACCCGCACGCAGGCTGCCAGCGAATAGCCAGTTGTTTCGACCTAGGGCGATGGGCCTGATCTGGTTCTCGACCCAGTTGTTGTCCGCAGGCAGCTCGCCATCGTCGATGAAGCGCGTCAGCGCCTGCCAACGCTTGAGGCTGTAGTCGATGGCCTTGGCCGTGGCTGAGCCTTCAGGGACCCGTTGCCGCTGCCCGCTCAACCACTGCCGCAAGGCATCGGCCACGGGTCGCGAGCGCAGTTGCCGGATGCGCTTGCGCTCATCGGGATCCAGTTCTCGGACCTCACGCTCGACGTCGTAAAGCTCGCCAAAGAACTTCAGCGCCTGTTCGCCGACTGGACTGCCATGGTTGGCCCACAGTTCATGGAACTTGCGTCTGGCGTGGGCCAGGCATCCGGCCTCGGTCACGCCCAGCTCGAAGCAGGCCTTGTACCCCGAGAAGTCGTCGCAGACGAGCTTGCCGCACCAACCCGAATTGCTTGGCTCCCCCAAGCCTAGGAAGGCCCGAACGTGCTGGCCGCCCCGGCTGTCAGCGAAGTCGAAGACCACAGCGCGCAGGCTGTCGTAGGCCGTCGTGCAATAGCTCCACAGATAGGCCCGGTGTGTCTTGCCGTGGCCTGGCTTGAGCATGGCCACCGGTGTCTCGTCAGCGTGCAGCACGGCTCGGGCCAGCATCTCTGCCTTGAGCGCATCCACCAGTGGCTGCAACTGCACGCCGCATTGGCCCACCCACTCGGCCAGCGTCGAGCGCGGGATGGCCAGACCGGCCCGGCCAAAGATGCCTTCCTGCCGGTACAGCGGCAGGTGATCCAGGTACTTGGCCACCAGCACTTGGGCCAGCAGCCCGGTGGTGGGGATGCCCTTGTCGATGATGTGCGGCGCGACAGGCGCCTGCACGAGGGTCTCGCACCGGCCGCAGACCCACTTGCCGCGGACATGGCGTTCGACCGTGAAGACGCCGGGCACGTAGTCGAGCTTCTCGGCCACGTCTTCGCCGATGCGCTTGAGCTGGCAGCCACAACCGCATGTGAGGCTGTCAGGCTCATGACGCACTTCGCGCCGTGGCAGTTCGGCCGGCAGTGCGGTGCGCTTGGCTTGGCGTTTCTCGGTGGAGTTGGGCTTGCCAGCTTCGCGCTGCTCGATCTCCAGCGCCAGCGCAGCCAGATCGGCGTCGAGCGCCTCTTCGAGAAGGCTCTTCTGCTCCGCGTTGAAGCTCTCGGACTTGGCGGCAAACTTCAGCCGCTTGAGCACCGCCATCTCGTGCGTAAGCTTGTCGATGAGGGCGCGGTCGTGAGCGGCCTGGCGCTCGTGACGCTGGACTTCGGCAAGCGCCGAATGCAGCGCCTGGCGCAGTTGCTCGGGTGTCAGCGTGTCGATGCGGTCGGTGGCGATCACGGGAGTTGATCGTGCCAGCGGTCGAGCCTGTGCGCATCAGCACATTCGACAATTGCGTGGAACTGCGACCGGGGTTGCCGCGTCAAGGCACCTACAGCACGCTGATGATGCCGGCTTCGCCGATGCGCTGCCAGGGCAGGCCCAGCACCAGTGCGCCGAGCTGCTGCTGCGTGAGCGCCAGGGTCAGCCCGGCATCGCGGGGCCAGACGAACTTGCCCTGGTTGAGTCGCCTGGCGGCCAGCCAGACGCCAATGCCATCGTGCACCAGCACCTTCATGCGATTGGCCCGGCGGTTGGCGAACAGGTAGGCATGGTGGGGCCGGGCAGCGCCGAAGACCTGCACCACGCGAGCCAGTGCAGCCTCAGTGCCAGCGCGCATGTCCAGCGGCTCGACCGCCAGCCACACGGCGTCCACACGGATCATCGGAGCAACTCGCGGGTCCAGGCGGCGAAGTCGGCAGCGGCCGACACCGGCCAGGTGATCGTCATCGTTGTTGCGCCTCGACGCAGTTGGACCTGGATGTCGGAGCTGGCCGGCACCACTGGCGGTATGGGCGATGGGGCAAGGGGCACCGGGATGAAGCCGCTTGAGATCGCGGGCACAGCGGGCTGGTCTTCGCGGGCGAGTTGGCGCCAGCGGTGCACGACGTTGGCATTGATGCCATGGGCCAGGGCCACCTTCGCCACCGAGGCGCCCGGCGCTTCGCACTCGGCCATCACCTGCGCCTTCAGTGCTTCGCTGTAGTGCCGTCGCTTAACCGGTTTGTCGCTTGTCATCGTGTCCACCATCGTCTGATCGTGGACATGATCCTTGCCGCCTCAGCGGTCAACTTCAAGATGGGTTGGCCGGACGGTTACGAAGCTGTCCCCCAAGAACGAGAGCACCGCAGTCAGTGCATGAATTGCCACGCTGTTGGCTGACGCTCGCTGGTTTGCAATTCACTCATTTGAGAGCCCGGCATCCGCCCCGCCAACCTCCTGGGAGCGGTCTTCACGGCAATCGAACAGCTCACGGATTCGCCCAAAGTTGGCTTGCTGGAAAACACCTAGAGCACAACTACACGAACGTGTAGTTATTAACTACACAAACGTGTAGCATTCAAAACGTCGGCATTTCCTCCATACCGACCCGACCAAAGACTTCGAGCTCTCGCGGTACCGCCCGCCGCCATTGATTCACCTCTCAGCCAAGTCATCCACAACGCCCAACCAATCCAAACGCTCAATGACATTGCACAGCAACATTCATCCCGTTCGCCCCTTCGCCCTTGACGCGCTTCATAGGCTAGATGGCCTGGTGACGGACTTCGTCGAACTTCTCGGCAACCTGGGTGTTTTGGTCGCCATCGACGTCGATGGCCTTGGTCGGGTGAGCTTCACCGCAGGTCACTCAAACTTGGAAAAAAGCAGAACGGTTCAACCCGGCGACGTTTTCGAGATCGGCAGTCAGAGCAAGACCGTCACCGCAATGACGCTCGTTTTGCTGGCCAGGGACGGCTTGCTCAATCTCGATGATCCCGTGAGCCGACACCTCGATCTCCCGATTGATCGTCGGATCACGGTCAGGCACCTCTTGATGAATGCCTCCGGACTCGGTGAGTACACCTACGGCATCTTTGGCGCCCGCTTTGATCCACGCATCAAGCTCACGCCCCACCAATTGCTGGCATTTGCACTGTCACAGGGGCAAGTGTTCGAACCAGGCGCGCACTTCGACTACTGCAACACCGGTTGGTTGATCGCGGCGATGCTCATCGAGGCGATCACCGGCAAGCGCTATTCCGACGTTACCCACGAACGGATTGCCAAGCCGTTGGGTCTCAAAGCCAGTGGATTTGGCGGAATGATTCCAACTGGGGAACGCATGCATTGCTATTGGACGCTTGAAGCGGAGCCCGAGCCGGTGGACATGTCGGGCCAAATCGGCTGGGCCTTTGGCGCAGGTGATGGGCTCTGCAATGCAGACGATATCTTGGCGATCTATTCCAGCTTGGTGCGCCGGGACAGCCCGTTGGGAATCACGCTGAATGACTTGGCTTCGGAAACCTTGAAGCCCCCCGCTAACCCGTATTTCGCACTGAGTGCAGGCACCGAATACGGCCTTGGGCTCGAGCGCCGCTCCTGGGCCGGTAGTGAAGTCTGGGGACATCCTGGGTCGACCGGTGCCTGCAGAACCTCAACCTGGATCGACGTAGCCCGGCGAGTTGCCATCACAACGGTCGCAACTACCCACATCAGCAGAAGTGACAAGGGGGAAGAACTTCGCTATCCCCGCGCGCAACTCTTCTCGATGGCACTCAACACAGCGTATGCACTCGCCACAGAACGTGATTGAGCGCCAGCGCCCTCGACCACTCCCACAGACAGGAAGTGAGGCATCCGAATGACGAACGCTCCCAACAAGTCGGTCTTCCTGGCATCACTTTGCACGGAGACCAACACCTTCGCACCCACCCCGACCGGGCTGGCAGCCTTCACCGACCACATGGTGAGGCGCGACGCCAGTCGCTCTGACCCTGATGGCATTGGGGCCGGACTGCACTTGTTTCGAACCCTGGCAGAGACAGACGGTTGGACAGTGATTGAAAGCCTCAGTGCATTTGCGGAGCCAGCGGGCCTGACGGTGCAGTCGGCCTACGAGACCTTGCGCGACCTCATCATTGATGACCTTCGCGCCGCAGGCCCGGTAGGCATGGTTTTGCTGGCGCTCCATGGCGCCATGATGGCAAGCGATTGCGACGATTGCGAAGGCGACCTCATCGCCCGCATTCGAGCCATCGTTGGGCCGCACGTGCCCATTGGCGTGGAACTCGACCCTCACTGCCATCTGACAACGCAAATGGTGGCCGCGGCCGACGCGATCGTCATCATGAAGGAGTATCCCCACACTGATTGGAACGACCGGGCACGCGAGTTGTACGCAATCTGTGCCGCGCAGGTCGCCGGCAGAGTCACGCCAATGACTGCGACGTTCGACTGTCGGATGGTGGGCTTCTATCCGACGACCGTCGCCCCCATGAACGGGATTGTGCAGATGCTCAAGGACGCCGAGCACGAGCCTGGCATCTTGTCTGTCAGTCTCGCACATGGGTTTCCCTGGGGCGACCATCCCGAAGCGGGCACGCAACTTCTGGTCATCGCGGACGGAGACCGCGCCAAGGCGCAGGCAACTGCCGAGCGGCTCGGCCGCGTGCTCTATGCCGCGCGTGATGCACTGTTGCCCAAGATGCCCAGCATCGAAGAAACCTTCGCCCAAGCCCGCAACATGACTGGACTGATTGTCATGGCAGACACAGCGGACAACTCGGGCGGCGGCGCGCCGGGCGACACGACTTACTTGCTGAGCGCACTGATGGATGCAGCGCTGGGGCCCAGTGCCTTCGGCGCGATCTATGACCCTGGCGCAGTGCGAATCTGTGAAGAGGCCGGGATCGGGGCGAGGCTGACACTGCGTATCGGTGGCAAGACGGGCACGACTTCTGGAAGCCCGATTGACGTCGAGGTCGAGGTGATGGCTCTGGCCCCCAGCCATCAACAAACAGTCTTCGACAGCAAAGCGCCACTTGGACCAAGTGCCTGGGTGAGGATTCGAGACATTGACGTGGTGCTGGTTTCCATGCGCTCGCAGGTCTACGCCCGTGACGCCTTTACAGCGCTGGGCATCCGTTTGGACAACAAACGCGTTGTAGCCGTCAAGTCGAGTGCTCATTTCCGGGCC
This sequence comes from uncultured Roseateles sp., assembly GCF_963422335.1. NCBI lineage: Bacteria > Pseudomonadati > Pseudomonadota > Betaproteobacteria > Burkholderiales > Sphaerotilaceae > Roseateles > uncultured Roseateles sp. The sequence goes on along the minus strand of NZ_OY729424.1, from coordinate 3,878,753 downwards.
GACTTTGGACCAATCGCTGATCACATCATGTCGATTGCCACGCCCGGAACACTTCAGATGAACTTTGCTTCGCTCAACTATCGGCGCAAGCGAGACATGAACTTTCATCCTCGCGTCCCCGACCCACTCGAGGCCGCAGCGGCGAGCGAGACGCTTTTCTGCTGAATGGACGAACACAGCAGCACCGCTAGCCCATAGGACAGACCGCCTTGACTGGCACCGAGCAACTGTCCAGTGGGATTGTTGAATAAGCAGATTTTCTGCAGGAGACGGACGCGCTGATTGACACGCGTTTCAAAACAAACAACTCTTCAACCTGGAGTGATGATGGTCAACGTAAATCTAAGCGCCATGCACCGCGAACACCACGCTTTGCGGAACTCAGCCGGAGCAGCCTTGCTGTTGCTTTGCACCTTGAACGCAACGGCGCAACAGGCAGAAGCTGCCCCACCGCCGACAAGTGCCGCGTCCGATCCCGGAAGGCGTGATACAGGCATTCAGAGCCTGGACACCGTGATAGTTTCCGCAACCCGCCGCCGCGAACTCGCGCGCGACGTGCCGGTACAGATCGATGTCCTGTCGGCCAGCAAATTGCAGGACGCCGGTGCGAAGACGATGAGCGACTACCTGTCCAACGTGCCAGGTGTCAACGTGAACACCACCGGCGGTGCCGGCGGGAACAGCGTGACCATCCGCGGCATCTCGGCAGGACAGGAAATCGCACCGCTTGTTGGCGTCTATGTTGACGACGTTGCGATCGGCTCGACCAGCGCTTGGCTGGGTGGCGCTCGAAGCGCGTTTGACATGTCGCTCCTCGACCTCAATCACATCGAGGTGCTCAAAGGGCCGCAGGGCACCTTGTATGGGGCCAGCGCGATGGGCGGTTTGATCAAGTACATCACGAATTCACCAGACAGCTACGACTTCGCGGGGCATGTCAGCCTGGGCGTCAGTACAGTCAACGGTGGCGGCAGCGCCAATACCGCCAGCGCGGTCCTGAACGTGCCGCTCAGCGAGGGCGTTGCAGCCGTCCGCCTTGCAGGATTCAGCGACAAGGCGCCTGGCTATGTCGATCAGATGGGTTTGGCCCCACTGCGAGAGGCCAACCGCGGCTCAAGCAACGGCCTGCGCCTTGCAGCGCTGATCGAGCCAAGCAGCAAGTTTCACGTCAAGCTCACGGCGATGAGGCAAAAAGCCCACAGCAACGGTTCAGACCTGGTTCCCTACGACGTATCGACCATGCAGGCGATTTTGGGGAAATTTGTGGGAAAGCAGGACGTCCAGCAGCCGTCCGACACGAGGACAACGCTGGCAACTGCGGATCTCGAATATGGATTCGACTGGGCTACGCTCAACTCGATCACTTCAACACAACGCAGAAACTACAGCTCTGCAGGCGACAACGGGTTGTACGCGGCACTGTTGCCCGAACTCGGCATCCAGACTGCGAGCGCATACGACTCCAATCGCCTGAACCGCACGACACAGGAATTCCGCCTGACATCCAAGTCAGGTCATGAGTTGGATTGGATTGTCGGTCTGTATTTCAATCGTGAACAAGCGACAAATGCGCAGGGAAGCGATGCCGCGACAGCAGGTGGCGCGGTGCGTTTGATTGCCGCGACAATTCCTTCGACATTCCGCGAATCGGCGGTTTACGGCGACGTCACCTGGAACGCCAATCGTCAACTGGCAGTGACTGCGGGCTTGCGCGTCGCTCGAAACAAGCAGACCTTCCAAGTCGACGCCGACGGCATCCTGATTGGCCCCACCCCGACCGCCGTCAAGAACGAATCCTCAGAGACGGCCAAGACCTACTTGTTGACCGTTCGCTATGTGCTGACACCGCAAAGCAATGTCTATCTCCGCGCGGCCAACGGCTATAGGCCGGGCGGCCCCAACTCCCCCATCTACGATGCCACGGGCACGCTGCTGGTTCCTCCCACCTACGGTCATGACTCATTGTGGAGCTATGAGGCTGGCTACAAAGCCGAGTTGCTGGAGAAGACGCTGTCCTTGTCGACGTCGATCTTCAACATTCACTGGAAAGATCTGCAGCAATACGGCTCAGCCCAGGGCATTTCTTACTTGACCAATGGCGGCAAGGCCGAAGTCAATGGCGCAGAATTCGCCGCCACGTTTGCCGCTGCCAGACATTGGAAACTGTCGACAGCCATGGCCTGGAGCGAAGGCAAGACCACGGAGGCCTCCAGCATTTCGGCCGCCGGGGTCCGTCTTCCAAACAGCCCCAAATTCTCAGCCAGCTTGGGTGTCAGCCACGAATTCGAGATCGCAGGACGGCCGAGCTATGCGGGATTCTCCACACGCTATGTCGGCGCACGGCATGCGGGCTTTGCCGGAAGCAAGTTTGCGCCTGACCTGCTCCTTCCCGGCTATGTGGTCACCGATCTCCAAGCAGGTATCGAATTCAAGCGCGCTCAGTTAGCGATCTATGTGAGGAATGCGTTCAACCGTTACGCACTGCTTTCTGCCAATGCCGGGGCTTTGAGCCTGGGGGGCAACTGGCTCATGAGTGTGCAGCAGCCAATGACCATTGGCTTCGCGTTGACTGCCCCATTCTGAATCCGGCTTAGCTGCGACAGACCGGCACTGAGGTGCCAAGGCCCGCCGGGTCTCGCCCGGTACCCTGCCCTTCATATGCGGCTGCACCTCTTGCAATGAAATTCAGCGCGAGAGGTTTTCTCACTCAGGCGAGCCTGACTCTAGCTTTGCGAATACACGTTCGCTCAGATGATGACGAAAGACAGTACCCCCGTGACAACAACAGAAATCGATCTCCTTGAAACCGTCTTGTCCAAGTATCACCGCGACGATGCGCCTGGCTTGATCGTCAGCGTGCAGCGCCACGGCAAATTGCTGCTGCGTCGAGGCTACGGGCTGGCCAGCCTCGAGTCAGGGCAGACCAATACGCCATCCACGAAGATGCGTATTGGATCCACCACGAAGAACTTTGCTTGTGTGATGGCGCTGCTGCTGCGCGAAAAAGGCCTGCTGTCGATAGACGAGCCGGTCTCTCAATGGCTGCCCGAACTGCCTGCTTCTCAAGGTCGGCGCACGCTGCGTCAGTTCATGAACCACACTGGCGGCACCCGCGACTATCTGGACCTATCCATGATTTCAAACGGCATGGCGTTCGTCCCCGAGGATGGCGCCTTCGAGTACCAGTGTCGGCAACAGGCCGATAACTTTGCTCCGGGTGATGCATTTATCTATAACAACGGTGGATACCGCATGCTGTCCCTGGTGATTGAGCGCGTGACCCAGTTGTCGCTCGCCGAGGCCATGCGACAGCGGCTCTTTGAGCCGCTGGGCATGCACAACACCTCACTGTGGTCCAACGATCTGGATCCGCTGCCCAGTGCCGCACAAACCCACATCGCCCATGCGGACGGCCGCTTCACCAAAGGCATTTTTCCCTCGGTGCTTTTGGGCGAAGGGGGCATCGCCTCAACGCTGGACGATATGCAGCGGTGGCTGAGCCATCTGATGGCGCCTACGCTGTGGCCCCAGGCGATTTCAGACGAGATGTTGGCACCGACCCAGCTGAACAACGGCTACGTGAATGCCTACGGCCTGGGCTTGATCGCCGAACAATGGCGCGGGACTCGGCTGTTCCATCATGGAGGCGGGGTGGTCGGAGGCTCCTGCCAGATGTTGTGTGCCCCCGACCACGGCATTCAGATCATTGTGATGACCAATCGCAGCGACGCAGCAGCGCCAAACTTGGCCGAGGAACTGCTCACGGCACTGCTCAAAGACGAGCTTCAACCAGTACCCACGCCAGCCGATCCGGCACTTGCCAACAGCCTCGGCGGGCATTTCTATGGCCATGACACCGGTCATCACTTCGAGATCCTTAATCATGGCGAAAAGCTGTTCCTGAAAGGTCTTGACGGCATGCTGCCGCTCAGTCAGGAGGAAGGCGTGTCCACTCTGCGCGTGAACGTGCATTCGGTCATCGTGAAGTCGGTGAACCCCGTGCTCGATGCACAAGGAACGGTAGTCGCCATCGACGTCACGGACCAAGGAAAGGTCTCTCGATGCGAGCGCATTGTTCCTCTGCAAGAAAGGGACTCGTTGAGCGCCTTCAGCGGGCACTGGCAAAGCGAGGAGCTACGTGCCTGCATCACGATTGGCGATGCTCGGCCAGGTACCTTGCAAATTGCAGGCCACCATGGGACCCACCGCCTTCAATTGGAGCCGCTGCTTCAAGGGGTTTGCTCGATACAGAGTATTGATCCTGCAGCACCTTTCAGCGGTATGTTGCGACTCAGCCATGAGGAAGATGGCAGGCGCCGCTTGACCTTGGATACCGGCCGAACGCGAGGAATGACACTTCATGCGGCCGGACCGTCCCATTGACTGCATTCGCTCCTTTCGTCAACCAGGGACCGACTTTCAATGCCATCGCAAAACCAAGCCATTTCCAAGCTGCGCCGCTCCAATGGATTCATCTTGCCGTCCGATGAACTGCCCTTCGACAGAGACGGGACTGCGCCGGAGGGCATCAATGGCCAGACCGACATGGCTCTGCGGTCCGTCACTGCTACCTTGAAAAACGTAGCCTTGCAGCTTGTCGATTCGATGCAAGCCACGAGCCACCTGACTGACCCGCCTGTGTTCCGTATCGGGATCACCGCACCTGCCGCCGAACGTCTCAGGCACTGAAATGGCGACGGAAACTCTGGTACTTGGCGCTGGCATCATCGGCACTTGCTCCGCGCTGGAACTGGCCCTGCGAGGCCATCAAGTGACGCTGGTAGACCGTCGCGCACCGGGCGGCGAAACGTCTTACGGCAATGCCGGCATCATCCAGCGCGAAGCGGTGGAGCCTTACGCATTTCCACGCGAATTGATGACCTTGCTGTCTGCCGCAATGAATCGGCGTTTGGACGTTCGCTATCACCTGGCGGGGCTGTGGCAGGTCTGGCCTTCACTGGCGCGCTACTGGTGGCATTCCGCACCGCGCCGCCACCGACTGATCAGCCAGGCCTACGCCTCGCTGATCGCGCATTCCACTTCCGAGCATCAGCGATTCATCACATTGGCGGACGCAGAAGACTTGGTGCGCCGCGACGGCCTGCGAATGGTCTACAGAACGCAAGAGGCGCTGGACCGTGCTGCGACTGCTTCGGAGCGGCTGGCTGACGAATACGGCGTTAACAGCGTAATAATGGGATGGGGTGCGTTATCAAGGGCGGAACCCAGCTTGCATGCAGCGGTCCTGGCCGGCGCAGTTCATTGGACCGATTCGTGGAGCAGCGGTGACCCCGGCGCACTGGTCGAACGATATTTCAGGTCATTCCTGCAGCACGGCGGTCATTGGGCACAGGGCGATGCCGGCACGCTTCGCGAAACCCAAGGCGGCTGGCGCGTAGAGACGAAAGATGGAACGGTCCACGCACAGCATGCTGTTCTCGCATTGGGACCTTGGGCAGACCAGCATGTTCGGCGGCTGGGCTATCGCTTGCCGCTATTCACCAAACGCGGGTACCACCAGCACCACGTCGGTGGATCCACCATCACGGTGCCAACACTCGATGCCGAAAGAGGCTACGTCCTGGCGCCTCAAAACCGTGGGCTTCGCTTGACCACCGGTGCTGAGCTTGCACCTTTTGGCGCCCCGCCCTCCCCGGTGCAATTGATCGGCGCCGAGAGACAAGCGCGGCAACTGCTGAACTTGGGCAAACCCGTCGAACTGCAACCCTGGCTCGGCGCACGCCCTTGTAGCGCTGACATGAAACCGCTGATTGGTGCTGCGCCCCGTCATGCCGGCCTGTGGTTTAACTTTGCACACGGGCATCAAGGTTTCACACTCGGCCCAGCAAGTGCCCGCCTACTAGCCGACCAAATGGAGGGTATCCAGCCATTTGTCAGTCCCACTCAGTTTCTGCCAAACAGGTTCGAGAGGTAGGCGCGACGACCAGCCAAGGCCTTGGTCCTGCAAGCCTTCGTGGTCAGTTCAAGGTGATGTCCCGGCGCGTTGTGTAAGTCCGCAGCCCGGAAAGGCTGAGATGCGCGGGGTGCTCAGCGTGCCATTGCGGACAGCTGAGTCGGACCAGTACCACTGAGAGTCTGAAGTCACTCAAGCTGCATGTAGCGCCGGTTCAGGCCCCACTCGTCGTTCTGCTCCAGCATCATGGCGCCGACCAGCCGTGTGATCGAGGCGTCGTTGGGGAAGGTGCCCACCAGGTTGGTTCGGCGCTTGATTTCCGCGTTCAGCCGCTCCAGCGGGTTGGTGCTGTAGATCTGAGACCAGTGCGCCCTTGGGAAGCCCATGAAGGCCTGCACGTCGTGTTCGGCGTCGTCCATCATGGCGCTGAGCGCGGGCAGCTTCTCTCGGAACTGGTTCGCCATGCTGCGCCATTGTGTGCTTTCCGCCTCTGCGCTCTCCTGCACGAACACCGTGCCGATGGCCGCGCTGGCGGCCTTGCGCTGCAGTTTGTCCACGATGCGTTGCTGGGCAGGTTCGGTACCTGATTGCAGCAGCAGGCGCGCGGCGTCTCGCTTCAATCGCGTGGCTTTGGCAGTGAGGCCCGGATATACGACCGAAACAAGGAAGTGAAACGTCGGGCAATCTGATGGAGTATTCCCATTTTTGGAATATCAGGTGCCAAAAAGACGAAGGACCTAGAGGCTTTCGCTTCTAAGTCCTTGAATTTGATGGGGTGGCTAATGGGACTCGAACCCACGACAACAGGAATCACAATCCTGGACTCTACCAACTGAGCTATAGCCACCGCAGAGCCAACAATTATAGCCTAGATTTCTGGCCCATCAGAACGATGGACCGAGAATTCTCCTGTCAGGGCGTGGCGGCCGAAGCGGCCAGCGCAGCAGCCACCGGCTTGAGCTCGACCTTGAAACGGGTCTTGAGCGCCGAAAAGTAGGCGGCGGCCTCGGCGGCGGACCAGGCCTGTGTGTACTGCTGGTCAGCGCGCTTGGCATCGATCACAGCCGGGTCACGCGGCAGGATCTTGACGATGCGCACCACGGCATAGCCGGTCTCGCCGCCATCGACACCGACCCAGGCGGGCAGCTTGCTGGCATCGGCGCGCATGATGTCCTCGACCATGGTGCGCGACAGGTCACGGGCCTGCACGCGGGACACGGTCTGCGCGGGCTCCAGTCCGGCGGCATCGGCCCCCTTCTTCAATGCCTCCAGCCGCGCCTCGCCATCCTTCTTGGCCTGAGCCACGGCCATCTTCTTGACCAGGCGGTCCAGCACCAGCGGCTTGACGTCGGCCAGGGGCAGCAAGCGGGCCGGGTCGTGCTTGACGACTCGCGCCGAAACCATCTGGTTCGGGGCTGTCTCCAGCGCCTCGGTATTGCGCTTGTTGCGCAGCGCCTCGACGCCGAACACGGCATCGAGCAGCTTGGGCGAGGCCAGCACGCCAGTGGCTGCGGGCAGCGGCTTGCGCTGCACGGTGGCAGTCTGAACGGTCAGCTTGAGCTTGTCGGCGGCCGGTTTCAGGCTGTCGGCCTGCTCGTAGACCAGATTGCTGAACTGGTCGGCCGACTCGGCATAACGGGTCTGCGCCACCTGCTTGCGGACCTCGTCCTCGACTTCGGCGCGCACGCTGTCGAAGCTCTTCTTGTCGCCGCCACGCACGGCCGTCAGCATGAGGATGTGATAGCCGAACTCGGTCTCGATCACATTGCTGATCTCGCCTTGCTTCATGGCAAAAGCGGCGTCTTCAAAAGGCTTGGTCATGCCGCCACGGCCGAAGAAATCCAGATCACCGCCCTGTGCGGCCGAGCCCGGGTCCTGCGAGTTCTTGCGGGCCACATCGGCAAAGGTCGCCGGGGCCTTGCGCACCTCGGCCAGCAGCGCTTCGGCCCTGGCCTTCGCCTTGGCCTTGTCGTCGGCCGACGCCGACTTCTCCACCTTGATCAGGATGTGGCTGGCGCGGCGCTCCTCGGCCACGGTGTAGCGCGATTCGTTGGTCTTGTAGTACTCGCGCAGCTTGTCTTCCGGCACGCTGACGTCTTTCTTCAGAGCCTCCAGGTCCAGCACCAGGTACTCGATGCTGGCGGTTTCCTGCGACTGGAACAGCGCAGCATTGGCCGCATCCTTGTAAAAGGCCTCGATCTCGGCTTCGGTCGGGGTGATGCGGCCCAGATAGTCCTTGACGTTGAAACGCTGCACCTGCACCTCGCGCTGCTGCAGCAACACGTCGAAGGCGGCGGCCGAATTGGCGGCCGGCGTGACCGTGGTGCCACTGACGCCCTGCAGCACCTGACGCAGGGTCAGGTCTTGACGCAGACGCTGCTCGAACGAAGCAACACTCATGCCCTGTGCGGCCAGCATGGCCTTGTTGACGCTGCCGTCGGGCATGCGCAGAAAAGCGAACTGCGGGTCGGCCTGGAACAGGCGCTGCAAGCGCTCGTCGCTGACCACCAGGTGCTGCTTGGCGGCGGCGGTCTGCATGACCTTGTCGCGCACCAGGGCGTCCAGCGCTTCGCGCTTGGCCTCGGGCGAGTCCAGCAGCTTGGGGTCCACATTCGGTGCCTGACGGCGCATGCGCTCGGACTGGTCGCGCAGCGCTGCATCCCACTCGGCCTGGGTGATGCCCTGCCCGTCAACTGCGGCAACCTTGGCGTTGCCGCCCTCGGTGAAGCGCGAATAGCCTTCAACACCGAACAGCACGAACGACGGGAAGATCAGCAGCAGCAGGAAGAACTGCAGCACTTTGGTGTGCTTGCGGACAAAATCAAACATCGAGAAACCTCAGGCAGGCAACGCGCAGCGCCTAAGCTTGCGCGTGGTTAAGCATCATCCGGCTCGACATCGCCGGTGCTTGGGTGGTCTGCGTACAGCAGACGCAACAAAGGCGAACCAGGGTTCGCCTTTGCGTGGACTCGCATTCTAGCCGAGTGGTCAGGGTTTCAGAGAAAGGAGCCGGCAATCGGGACAGGCTGAAAAACAGCCGATGGGATGGTGGGTGCTGAGGGGCTCGAACCCCCGACCTACGCCGTGTAAAGGCGACGCTCTACCAACTGAGCTAAGCACCCTGAATGCCGACCACGATCGGTCCAAGCGTCAGTTGACCGCGTCCTTCAGTGCCTTGCCGGGGCGGAACTTGGGAACCTTGGCGGCCTTGATCTTGATTGTATCGCCGGTGCGCGGGTTGCGGCCGGTACGGCTGGCGCGCTTGGTGATGCTGAAGGTGCCGAAGCCCACCAGGGACACGGTGCCATTCTTCTTCAGGGTGGTCTTGACGCCACCGATCAGGGCCTCGAGCGCACGGCCTGCAGCGGCCTTGGAGATGTCCGCCTGCTTGGCGATGTGCTCGATCAGTTCTGATTTGTTCACGGGAGTTCCCCCTCTCAAATGGGTCTCGGATGGATGCGTGTGTCGGGTCCGTCCGCTCTGGGCGCAGTGCCGCGCCGACGCGACCTTTTTTGCTGCCTGCCCAGCGTTGGCGGGAGGATGGATTCTATGCGGATTCAGCCGCCTTTCCAGGCAGGGAGAAGTCCTGATACAAAAGCGCTTCAGGTCTGCAACTTGTGCACATTCGCTGACGATTTTCTGTGGCTCAGTCGCGGCTCACCACCAGGCCGACTCCCACCGCCGTCAGCGCCATGCCCAGCCAGACCAGGGCACTCAGCGACTCGCCGAAGAGCAGCCAGCCCTGCAGTGCCGCGCAGGGCGGCACCAGGTAGAGCAGGCTGGTGACCCGGGTCGCGGCACCGCGCTGCACCAGCAGATAGAGCATGGAACTGCCGGCCAGCGTCAGCATCAGCACTGACCAGGCCAGAGCCCCCAGCAACTCGGCCTGCCAGACCATGGGCTCCTGCTCGAGCAGAGCGAATGGCAAGGTCAGCACAAGAGCCGCCAGCAGCTGGATCAGCACCGCGCTGCGCACATCGCAAGGAGCGACAAAGCGCTTCTGATACAGCGTGCCGGTGGTGATGGCCAGCAAGGCGCAGGCGCCCAGCGACAGGTTCAGGGCATTCAGCTCACCCATCCCCAGCTTGCGCCACAGCACCAGCACCAGACCGCTGAGCCCCAGCAGCAAGCCGGCCCACTGGCGCCCGCTGACGCGGTGCTGGGCGCCGGTGGCACTGAGCCACACGGCTGTCAGCACCGGCTGCAGGCCGGCCATCAACGCGATCGTGCCCGCGCCCATGCCGGCCTTGACGGCGGCCCAGACGCCACCGAGATAGATCGCATGGGTCAGCGCACCGACCATGGCCAGATGCCCCCACTGGCGGCGATCGCGCGGCCAGCCGACGTTGGACGACAGCTTGATCCAGATCACAAAGGTCAGCACCGACAGCGCAAAGCGCAAGGCCAGAAAGCTCAACGGTGGCGCATGGGGCATGCCAAAACGGGCAACGACAAAGCCGGTGCTCCAGATCAGCACAAAGGCCACCGGCATGGCCCGCCACAGCAGCGGCGAAGCGCCGGAGTCCGATGCCATGCTCAGCGCGCCTTGGCGCGGATCTCGGGCACAGCCTTCTGCAGGTAGTACACCATCGACCAGATCGTCAGCACCACGGCGGCCAAGATCAGCACCGTGCCCCAGACGCGGGTGTCGATCACACCAAACAGCGTGCCGTCATATAGCAGGAAGGGTATGGCCACCATCTGCACCATGGTCTTGAGCTTGCCCACCATGTGCACGGCCACGCTGCGCGAGGCGCCGATCTGCGCCATCCATTCGCGCAGGGCCGAGATCGCGATCTCGCGGCCGATGATGACCAGGGCCACCAGCGCATTCACGCGGCCCAGCTCCAGCAGCACCAGCAGAGCCGCGCAGACCAGTATCTTGTCAGCCACCGGATCGAGAAAGGCGCCAAAGGCCGAGGTCTGGTTGAGCTTGCGCGCCAGATAGCCATCCAGCCAGTCGGTCAGCGCCACCGTGACGAACAGCACCGTGGCCACCAGATTGGCCATGGGCGCCGAGATCTTCAGATAGAAGACACCGACGATCAGCGGAATGGCCAGGATGCGGGCCCAGGTCAGCAGGGTGGGGAGCGTCAGGAACATGGCTTGATTGTGCCCAACAAAGATGCTTCGCGACGCTCAGCAGGCAAATCAGTTGTCCAATGTGCGCGGCTTGAACCGCCTGTCGTCGTTGAAAAGAAACGTCTCGGTGAACTTCCAGGGCTTGGGCATGCGCGTCACATCGCCGAAGGGCGCGGCGCGGTGCACCGCATCGATGGCCAGCTGGGTGGTGTCGCGGGCCTGGCCGGGATGGCGGACGACCTCGATGCGGCGCACCGAGCCATCGCCATGCAGCTCGATCTCCAGCACCGGTATGGCCAGCAGCACCGCGGGCACTTCGCCCAGATAGGTGCGCTGCGGGTTGGCCGCCACCAGGCGCTCGGCGGCCTGAAGGCGCAGCGCCTCCAGATTGCGCACCGGCTTGGGCGGCTGCAGTTTGAGGCCAACGCCGGGGCCCGGCGCATGGCCATCGCCAGGCAACTGGCGCGCCTCCACCGGGGCAACCGGCGGCGCAGGCGCAGTGGTCACGCCCGCGGGCGGCGGCGGATTGGGGCCCGAGCAGGCCGACAGCAGACTCAAGAGCGAGGCCGCCAGCAGCAGCGAGGGCAGGCGCTGGCCTGGGCCAGACGGGGGGGGCACAACAGTCTCAACGCAAGGCACGGTAGATCTCCATGGCCAGTTCTTTGGATATGCCTTTGACGGTGGCGATTTCTTCGGCGCTGGCATTGGCCACGCCGCGCACGCCACCGAAGCGCTGCAGCAGCTGCGCGCGCTTCTTCGGGCCTATGCCCGCAATGTCTTCAAGGCGGCTGCCGCCGGTACGGATGTTCGCACGCTTGGCGCGCATGCCGGTAATGGCGAAGCGGTGGGCCTCGTCGCGGATCTGCGCCACCAGCATCAGCGCCGCCGAGTCGCGCCCCAGATAGACCTTCTCGCGGCCATCAGCGAACACCAGCTCCTCAAGGCCGACCTTGCGGCCCTCGCCCTTCTCGACGCCGATGATCAGCGCCAGGTCCAGGCCGAGCTCGACAAAGACCTCGCGCGCCATGCTGACCTGGCCCTTGCCGCCGTCCACCAGCACGATGTCGGGCAAACGGCCGGTGCCCAGCTGGGCGGCCTCGGCCAGCTTGCTGTAGCGGCGGGTCAAGACCTGGCGCATCGCGGCATAGTCGTCGCCGCCGGTGATGCCGTCGATGTTGTAGCGCCGGTACTGCGAGGCCTGCATCTGATGCCCTTCGAACACCACGCAGGATGCCATGGTCGCCTCGCCGGCGGTGTGGCTGATGTCGAAACACTCGATGCGAAAGGTATCCAGGTTCTCGGGACTGATCTCCAGGGCATCCACCAGCGCCCGTGTGCGCGCCTGCTGCGAGCCCTCTTCGGCCAGCAGGCGGGCGATCGCCAGCTCGGCGCCCTTGATGCACATGTCCAGCCAGATGCGGCGCTGCTCGCGCGGCTGGTGCTGCACATGCACACGCAGGCCGGACTGCTCGCCCAGCGCCTCGATCAGGCCCTTGTCCACCGCATGGCTCAGCACCAGCAAGGGTGGCACCGGCGACTCCAGATAGTGCTGGGCGATGAAGGCCTCCAGCACCTGCACCTCGGGCACGGCAACGGTCTGGCGGTCGTCCAGGCGCTCGTCCAGCTGTTCCTGGCCCAGCGCGGTGGCCTCTTCGACATGGGCCGGGAAGTAGCTGCGGTCGCCGAGATGCCGGCCGCCGCGCACCATGGCCAGATTGACGCAGGCCCGGCCGCCGCGCACCTCGACGGCCAGCATGTCCACATCGCGATCACGACCGGTGGCGCTGTTCTCCTCGACCGACTGCTGGGCCAGCACATTCGACAGCGCCGAGATCTGGTTGCGCACCTCGGCCGCCTGCTCGAAGGCCAGCGCATCGGAGAAGGCCATCATCTTGGTCTGCAGGCTGCTCAGCACCTCCTGCGTGTCCCCGAGCAGAAAGCGTTCGGCGTTCTCGACATCGCGCGCATAGTCGGCGTCGGAGATGATCTTCACGCAGGGGCCCGAGCAGCGGCGGATCTGGTACAGCAGGCAGGGCCGCGAGCGGTTGTTGAAGACCGAGTCTTCGCAGGTGCGCAGCTTGAAGACCTTCTGTATCAGCTGTATCGACTCCTTGACCGCCCAGGCGCTCGGATAGGGCCCGAAATAGCGGTGCTTGCGGTCCACCGCGCCGCGGTAATAGGCCAGGCGCGGATAGGCATGCGAGGCGATCTTCAGGTAGGGGTAGCTCTTGTCGTCGCGGAACAGGATGTTGAACTTGGGGTTCAGCGTCTTGATCAGGTTGTTTTCCAGCAGCAGGGCCTCGGCCTCGGTGCGCACAACGGTGGTCTCCATGCGCGCGATGCGGCTGACCATCTGGCCGATGCGGGTGCCGGCATGGTCCCGCTGGAAGTAGCTGGTGACCCGCTTCTTCAGGCTGCGCGCCTTACCCACATACAGCACCTGGTCCTGGGCGTCGAAATAGCGGTAGACGCCCGGCAGGGCCGGCAAGGCGGCCACCTCGGCGAGCAGACGCGCGCGGTCCGCGTCGGCAGCCGGCGGCGCGGTTTCAGGAGGGACGGCATCAGAAGTCATAAGCCCTCGATTGTGCCCAAGCCCGGACTCCCCCCAGCAAGCCAGATAATCGCGCCCCATGACCCACTCCACCCTGCATTGGGATGTTTTCTGCCGAGTCATCGACAACTTCGGTGACATCGGCGTGTGCTGGCGACTGGCCCGCGACTTGGCCGGCCGCGGCCAGGCGGTGCGGCTGTGGCTGGACGACCGCTCGGCGCTGGCCTGGATGGCGCCCGAGGGTGCACCGGGTGTGGAGGTGCGCGACTGGCCGGTGACTCTCGGCGACGAGCAGCCGGGCGACGTGGTGATCGAGGCCTTTGGCTGCGAGCTGCCCGAAGCGTTCCTGCAGCGCATGGCCCGGCGCCAAGCCGCTCCCGTCTGGATCAATCTCGAGTACCTCAGCGCCGAGCCCTATGTCGAGCGTTCGCACCGACTGCGCTCGCCGCAGTTCAGCGGGCCGGCGGCGGGACTGGACAAATGGTTTTTCTATCCCGGCTTCACCGCCCGCACCGGCGGCCTGCTGCGCGAGCCGGGGCTGATTGCGGAGCAGACCGCCTTCGATCGCGAGGCATGGCTCGCCGGCCATGGCCTGCTGCGGGCCGCGGATGAGCGCGTGGTCACGCTGTTCTGCTACGACAACCCTGCCCTGCCCGCCCTGCTGGCCGAGTTGGCCGCCGAACCTTGTCTGCTGCTCGTCACCGCCGGCGCGGCGGCACGCCAGGTGCAGGCGCTGATGGGCCCGGATCTGCGCCTGGGCCGGTTGCGCGCCCATCTGCTGCCGCTGCTGAGCCAGCCCGAGTTCGACCGCCTGTTGTGGGCCTCGGACCTGAACCTGGTGCGCGGCGAAGACTCTTTCGTGCGCGCCCAGTGGGCCGGCAAGCCCTTCATCTGGCAGATCTACCCGCAGCAGGACGAGGCCCATGCCGCCAAGCTGGAGGCCTTTCTCGGCCGGTATCTGGCCGGCGCCACGGCCGAGGCGGCGGCGCACACCCGCACGCTGTGGCGTGCCTGGAACGGCCTGCAGGCCGCCTCGGCCGAGGGCCTGCAGCCCTGGCGCTGGTTTGAGCAAGGTCAGGAAACTGCCGCTCAATGGCGCCAACAATTGCTGATTCAAGGGGATTTGAGCAGCCAGCTGCTGAGCTTCATTGCAAACCCGGGGTAAAATACTGGGCTTTGCCGAGCCTGACGGGGAGTCCGGGCGCAGGCTGCAAAGCGCAATATTGCGCAATATTGACCACTCCGGTCGATCAATGACCCCCCCAGACACCCCATTACGGAACACTCATGAAGATCGCTCAGGAAATTCGCGCAGGCAACGTGATCATGCACGGCAAGGACCCCATGGTCGTGCTCAGGACGGAATACAGCCGCGGCGGCCGCAACTCGGCCACCGTGCGCATGAAGCTCAAAAGCCTGCTGAACAACTCGGGCACCGAGGTAGTGTTCAAGGCCGACGACAAGATGGACCAGATCATCCTGGAGAAGAAGGAGTGCACCTACACCTACTTCGCCGACCCGATGTATGTGTTCATGGACACCGAATACAACCAGTTCGAGGTGGAAGCCGAGAACATGGGCGACGCCATCCAGTACCTGGAAGACAATATGGGCGTCGAAGTGGTGTTCTATGACGGCAAGGCTATCTCGGTTGAGCTGCCCACCAGCCTGGTGCGCGAAGTGACCTGGACCGAACCCGCAGTCAAGGGCGACACCTCGGGCAAGGTGCTGAAGCCGGCCAAGATCTCCACCGGTTTCGAAATCCCTGTGCCCATCTTCGTGGCCCAGGGCGACAAGATCGAAATCGACACCCGCACGCACGAGTACCGCAAGCGCGTCTGATCGACGCTTCGGATAGAAAAGGGCACTTCGGTGCCCTTTTGCTTTTCTGCCGTTCCATTTGCGCTCTACTTGGCCCATGAAAACCCACGCGATACGGCCCGGCACACCGGAGCAGCCCGGCAACGCCTTCGCCTGCACGGCCGAGCAGGCCCTGCGCGGCAGCGAGCTGCCTCGGCGCTGGGCGCGCCGCGAGCGCTTCGTGATGCTGGCCACCGCCTTCGGCCGCGGCGAGCAGTTCCTGGCCGCCTGGCAGGCCTGGAAGGCAGATCCTCTGCGCTGCGAGCGCCTGGTCTTCATTGCCATCGAAAGCAGCCCGCTAAGCCGCAGCGACATCGCCCAGGCACTGCAAGCCCCGCCTGAGCTGGCCCGCCAGCTGCACGCTGCCTGGCCGCCGCTGACCCACAATCTGCACCGCCTCAGCTTCGAGCAGGGCCGCGTGCAATTGCTGCTGGCCTTCGGCGAAGTCGCGCCCTGGCTGGCCGAGCTGGTGGCCAGCGTCGATGCCTTTGTGCTGGATCAGGCCGGCGGCTGGGACCGCTACCGGCTCAAGTCGCTGACCAGGCTGGCCGCCCCCGGCACCACCCTGGTCATGCCCGGCAGGAACGATGCTTTGCGGACCCAGGCCGGCTTCGAGCTGCGGCACGACGATGGTCTGACCCTGGCCCGCTACCAGCCTCGTTTCATCGCCCAACGGCCGGCCGCACGCTCGCCGGTGGCGCCAGACGCCAGACAGGCGGTGGTGCTGGGTGCCGGCCTGGCCGGTTGCGCAGTGGCCTGGGCGTTGGCCGAGCAGGGCCTGGAGGTGCGCCTGTTCGATCAGGGCGCTGCAATCGCCCAGGCGGGCTCGGGCAACGCCGTGGGCCTGTTCCACGGCACCCTGAACCCCGATGACGGCCTGCATGCGCGCTTCAATCGAGCGGCGGCACTGGAGCTGCGCCGCCTACTGCCTTCACTGCCCCTGACCTGGCGCATCGACGGTCTGCTGCGCACCGAGTCCACCCGCAATCTGGCTCAGATGCGTGCGCTGATCGACGATCTGGGCCTGCCCGCCGACTATGTGCAGGCGCTGGATGCCCAGCAGGCCGCAGCGCACTCGGGCATGCAGCATCAAGGCCCGGCCTGGTACTACCCCGGTGGCGGTGCGCTGTCGCCGCCCAGCCTGGCTCGCGCCTTTGTTGACGCCGCACCGTCCGGCAGGGTCAGGTTTTGCTTGGGCCAGAAGGTCAGGCAGCTGCGCCGATCCGAAGACGGCTGGCAGTTGCTGGACGAAAACGGTCAGGTGCTGGCCGACACCCCGCTGCTGGTGATCAGCGCCGGCGCCGGCAGCCTGAATCTGCTGCAGGCCCAGGGCTGGCCGCTGCGCTTGCAGCGAGGACAGATCACCCACCTGCCGGCCGCAACACCGGGGCTTCGCGTGCCGGCCATACCGGTGGCTGGCACTGGCTACGTAGTGAGAGATCAAGCAGGTGATATCTGGTGCGGCGCCACGGCCCAGGACCATGATCTGGACCCTACCCTGCGTGAAGCCGACCACGGGCACAACATCGCCCAGCTGATGCGTCTGAGCGGTGCAAACATCGAGGTGGCGCAGCCGGGCTCGCTGCAAGGCCGTGTCGGCTGGCGGGTGATTGCCGAGGACAGGTTGCCGCTGGTAGGCGCCCTGCCCGATCTCGCGGCGCTGGAAGCCAGGCGCGATCAGCCCCGCTTCATTGCCCGGCAGCCCGGGCTGTTGGTGGCCACCGGAATGGCCTCCCGGGGCATCACCTGGGCCGCGCTGAGCGCTCAGGTGCTGGCGTCGCTGGCCACAGGCGCGCCCTGCCCGGTGGAAGCCAGCCTGCTGGATGCCATCGACCCGGCGCGCTTCGATGCGCGCGGGGCGAGGGAGCAGGCCAGCTGAGCAGCGTCAAACGGGCTTGGGAGCATCCTGGCCCGAGCCACCGTCATTGCCCTGCGAATCGCCAGGCCCGTGGTCGCTGGTCTTCTTCTTGGCCTTCTCTTCCTTCTTCTTTTTCTTGGCGAGTTCGCGCTGACGTTTTTCGTAGGAGTAATTCGGAGTTGCCATGAAGTTTCCGCTGGTTGAATTCGGGGTACCGGTCTGAACGAAACAGATTAAACCGGCGGATAAGCCGTGTCGCGCACGGCGGGAACGTTGTGGGCAAAGTGCATCGTCTTCACGCCCTCGCTCGTTCCCAGCAGGCACACGCTGGCGCGGTGGCGGGCAAATATGCCCACCGTGACCACGCCAGGCCATTGGTTGATCTCGATTTCCGAGGCCAGCGGATCGGTGATCTGCAGGCCGCGCACGTCGAGGATATGACAGCCATTGTCGGTCACAACGCCGTCGCGCAGCGTGGGCTGGCCGCCGATGCGCTGAAAACGCCGCGCCAGCTGGGTGGCAGCCATCGGAATCACCTCCACCGGCAGCGGGAACTGGCCCAGCACCGGCACCAGCTTGGAGGCATCGGCGATGCAGATGAAGTCATTGGCCAGGTCGGCAACGATCTTCTCGCGCGTCAGTGCCGCGCCACCGCCCTTGATCATATTGCCGTCGTGGTCGATCTCGTCGGCACCATCGATATACACCGCCAGGCGCTCGACGCTGGAGGCATCGACCACATTGATGCCCCGCGCCCGCAGCCGCTCGGTGCTGCGGTCCGAGCTGGACACGGCGCCGACGATGCGGTCCTTCATGCTGGCCAGCGCGTCGATGAAGTGGTCCACCGTCGAGCCGGTGCCCACGCCCACCACGGTGCCCGGCACCACATAGGCCAGGGCGGCTTGGGCGACCAGCGCCTTGAGTTCGTCTTGTGTCATGGAGAGTGCCGTTGTTAGAGACTTCGCCCATTATCCAAGATGGGCCGGGCAGCACGGCGGGTGCTCACCGCCGCGGCCAGTTCCTGCAGCAGCGGCAGGGTCTGGTCCCAGCCGAGGCAGGCATCGGTAATGGACACGCCATGCTTCAGATCGGCCTTGGTCTGGCCCTCGGCCAGGTCCTGGCGGCCCGGCTGCAGGTGGCTTTCTATCATCACGCCGGTGATGCCGGCGTCGCCGCCGGCGATCTGACCGGCCACATCGCGGCCCACATCGACCTGGCGCTCGTACTTCTTGCTCGAATTGGCGTGCGAGAAGTCGATCATCACCTGCTCGCGCAGACCAGCACTGCGCAGCGCGGCATAGGCCGCGGCCACCGAGGCGGCATCGTAGTTGGGTGCCTTGCCGCCGCGCAGAATCACATGGCAGTCGGCATTGCCGCGGGTCTCGAAGATGGCCGCCTGGCCCATCTTGGTCATGCCCATGAAGGCGTGGCTGGCGCTGGCGGCCAGCACCGCATCGCTGGCCACCTTGATGCCGCCGTCGGTGCCGTTCTTGAAGCCCACCGGGCAGCTCAGACCCGAGGCGAGCTGGCGGTGGCTCTGGCTCTCGGTGGTGCGCGCGCCGATGGCGCCCCAGGCGATCAGATCGGCGATGTACTGCGGCGACAGCAGGTCCAGGAACTCGGTGCCCGAGGGCAGGCCCAGGGCGGTGATGTCCAGCAGCAGCTGGCGGGCCAGGCGCAGGCCCTCGTTCATGTGGAAGCTGCCATCCAGCCGCGGGTCGTTGATATAACCCTTCCAGCCCACCGTCGTGCGCGGCTTCTCGAAGTAGACGCGCATCACCAGCAGCAGATCCTTGGACAGGCCGTCGCGCGCATCGCGCAGCAGTTGCGCGTACTGCATCGCCTGGTCATGGTCGTGGATCGAGCAGGGGCCGACGACCACCAGCAGGCGGTCGTCGCGGCCATGCAGGATGTCGCTGATCTCGTTGCGGGTGCGCTCGACCAGGGACAGGGCCTCGTCGGGGATAGGCTGCTGGTCCAGCAGCAGGGCCGGCGAAATCAAGGGGCGCACGGCGCCGATGCGGGTGTCGTCGGTGCGTGTCGTGTCATGCGTGCCATCGCGCGAACCGACTTCGCGGTCGTGTTGATGGTCGTCCAGGGTGTTCATCGCGTACTCCAGAAGATGTTCAAGGCATTATCGATTCAGAGGCTGTGGAAGCAGCGACCGCAGACAGCGCGGTAGCGCGCATTGCCGCCGATCTCGACCTGGGCGCCCTCGGTGACGCGGCGCATGTGCTCGTCAACGCGCATATTCATCGTCGCCTTGCGGCCGCAGTGGCAGATCGTCTTCATCTCGTCCATCTCGTCGGCAAGGCCCAGCAAGGTGGCCGAGCCGGGGAAGAGCTGGCCGCGAAAATCGGTGCGCAGGCCATAGCAGATCACCGGTGTGCCCTTGATATGGGCAATGGCGTGCAGGGCCCAGACCTGCGCCTCGGTCAGGAACTGCGCCTCGTCGATCAGCAGGCAGGAAACCCGCTCGGCTGCGTCGAAGATGGCGGCGAAATCGGTCTCGGGCGAGAACAGCTCGGCCTCGCGTTGAGGCCCCAGGCGCGAAGTCACGAAACCCTGGCCGTAACGGTTGTCGGTGGCGGAGGTGAAGATGCGCACGCGGTGGCCCCGCTCCTCGTAGTTGTGGGCAACCTGGAGCAAGGCGGTCGATTTGCCGGCATTCATGGCGGCGTAGCGGAAGAACAGTTTGGCCATGGCGCTATTGTCGTCTGGACGCCGGGCGCGTGGCCCTCAAGAGCCGCAATGCGACAATTCGGCCCTCACTCCCCGCATGCCCATGGCCCTGATTCCCTACGCCCTCACCCGCCCTTTTCTCTTCGGTCTGGACCCCGAGCAAGCCCATGAGCTGACCTTGGGCAGCATCGCCCGGCTGCAGAACACACCGGCGCAATGCCTGTGGTCGCAGACCCGGGTGGCCGATCCGGTGACGGTGGCCGGTCTGAAGTTCCCGAACCGCATCGGCCTGGCGGCGGGTCTGGACAAGAATGGCCGCTGCATCGACGGCCTGGGCGCAATGGGCTTCGGCTTCATCGAGGTCGGCACGGTCACGCCCAGGGGCCAGCCGGGCAACCCCAAGCCACGCATGTTCCGCCTGCCCGAGGCCCAAGCGCTGATCAACCGGCTGGGCTTCAACAACGAAGGGCTGGACGCTTTTCTGAGCAATGTGCAGCGGGCGCGCAGCTTTCGCGCCGCCGGCGGGCTGATCGGACTGAACATCGGCAAGAACGCCGCCACGCCGATCGAGAATGCGGTCGACGACTATCTGTATTGCCTCGACGGCGTCTACCCGCACGCCGACTATGTGACGGTCAATATCTCCAGCCCCAACACCAAGAACCTGCGCGAGCTGCAGAGCGACGACGCGCTGGACGCCCTGCTCGGCGCCGTGCAGCAGCGCAAGATGGCGCTCGCGCAACAGCATGGCCGCGCCGTGCCCATCTTCGTCAAGATCGCGCCCGATCTGGACGAGGCGCAGGTCGCGGTGATTGCCGCCACCCTGCTGAAGCACCAGATCGATGGCGTGATCGCCACCAACACGACAATCGCCCGCGACGCGGTCAAGGGCCTGCCCCATGCCGAAGAGATGGGCGGCCTGAGCGGCAAGCCGGTGTTCGAGGCCAGCAACCGCGTGATACGGCTGCTGCGTGCGGCCCTGGGCCACAACTACCCCATCATCGGTGTGGGCGGCGTGCTCAGCGGCGAAGACGCACGGGCCAAGATCGCGGCCGGCGCGGATCTGGTGCAGGTCTACACCGGCTTCATCTACCGCGGGCCCGAGCTGGTGCCCGAGTGTGCGCGTGCGCTGAAGCACGCCTGACCGCGGGGGCGCTAGAAATAGTCCAGGGCCGGGAAGGCAGCATCCGCGTCGCGGCAGGACTGCAGAAACAGCGCCAACCCTAGGTCGCCATTCCACAGCGTGTAGCGCCGGCGGCCGTACTGGGCGGCCATCCGCTCGCCCTGCAGCACTGCATGCATGGCGAAGGCGCGGGCCCGGCCCAGCCACTTCTCGTCACCGCTGCGCCGGTAGAGCTTGAGCAGGGCATAGCCATTGCCGGCCGTGCCATGGCACAGTCCCGGCCCCTTGACCAGCGGCCCTGCCGCCCACGTCAGCTCGCCGGCAGCCAATAGCAGCGCATCCAGTTCAGGAATGGCCGGCGCACCGGCCAGCCGGCAGATGATGCCCGGCGCGCCATGGCAGTCCTGCACCAGGGGCAGCTTGGCGCCGTTCTGGGCCGCATAAGGCGTGGCCTGCCAGTTCACCCGACCCTGCTCATCGCGCAGTGCCGTGCGCGCCAGGATGGCCACCGTGCGTTCGAGATAGCCCTGCACCACGGCCAGCGGCAGCAGGGCCGCACCGCGCAGCACCGGGAACACATTGCCGACAAAGCCATGAGCGGCGCCCAGGTACTGGGTCTTGCGGCCGTACAGATCCTGCGTCCACTGCCAGACGCCCAGTTCGGCATCGAAGGCCATGCTGTCCCAGACGATTTGCACCGCCTGTTGAAACAGCGCCTGCCAGCGGGTGTCAGCCGTGGCCTCGGCCATGAACAGGGCCGCCAGCATGCTGCCCGGCGAGCCCAGCAAAAACTCCAGCGCCGGGTGGTGCAGATTGGCCTGCACGTTGGCGTAGAGCGCATCGGCCACGGCCGCGCTGCGCTCGTGCTGCCATTGCATCAACAACAGGCCCGTCTCGCCCATCAGAAAGGACAGCTGGCCCATGCCCCATTCGTCGGTGAAGACATGGCTGCGCTCGGGCAGGGTGGCGATGGTGGGGCCGAAGTCTTGTTCGAACGCAATCGCGCCGAGCCCACGCAGCCGCTGCAGCGCCCAGATCACACCGCCGGCACCGAGAGACAGACTGGCGCGGGGCAGATCGGCCTCGCCGGGCTCCAGGTCCAGCGGATGGTTGGGCCACAGGTCTTGCGGCGAGAACGCGGCCAGCAGATCGGCGGCGATGCCTTCGATCTGCGCCTTGGCCGCATCGTCGCTCCAGGCCGAACCCGCCAGGGGCTCGTGCCTGGCCGGGTCGTACAGCATCAGATCAGCGGCACGCCGGTCTTGCCCTGCACTTCTTCGCGGCTCACGCCTTCGGCGAGTTCCACGAGCTTCAGCCCCTGCGGCGTCACGTCCATCACGGCCAGGTCGGTGATGATGCGGTTGACCACACCCACACCGGTCAGCGGCAGGGTGCAGCTGGGCAAGATCTTCAGGTCGGTGGTGCCGTCCTTCTTCTTGGCCACATGCTCCATCAGCACGATCACGCGCTTGACACCGGCCACCAGGTCCATGGCGCCGCCCATGCCCTTGACCATCTTGCCCGGAATCATCCAGTTGGCCAGATCGCCCTTCTCGCTGACCTGCATCGCGCCGAGGATGGACAGATTGATCTTGCCGCCGCGGATCATCGCGAAGCTGTCATGGCTGCCGAAGATGCTGGAGCCGGGAATCGTCGTCACCGTCTGCTTGCCGGCATTGATCAGGTCAGCATCGACCTCGTCCTCGGTGGGGAACGGGCCTATGCCCAGCATGCCGTTCTCGCTCTGCAGCCAGACTTCCTTGTCGGCGGGCACGAAATTCGCCACGAGCGTCGGGATGCCTATGCCCAGGTTGACGTAGAAGCCGTCCTGCAGTTCCTGCGCCGCACGGGCCGCCATTTGGTCTTGTGTCCAGGCCATGATCAGGCTCCCTTCTTTTCGCTGAGCGTGCGCTTTTCAATGCGCTTCTCGGGGTTTGCATTGACGACGATGCGGTGCACATAGATGCCCGACAGATGCACATCGTCCGGATCGATCTCGCCGGTCTCGACCAACTGCTCGACCTCGACCACGGTGATCTTGCCGGCCATGGCCACGGCCGGATTGAAGTTGCGCGCCGTGCGGCGGAACACCAGATTGCCGCTCTTGTCGGCCTTGTAGGCCTTGACCAGGGACACATCGGGCAGCAGCGCATGCTCCATCACATAGGTCGAGCCGTCGAATTCGCGCAGTTCCTTGCCGTCGGCAACGATGGTGCCCACGCCGGTGCGGGTGAAGAAGGCCGGAATGCCGGCGCCACCGGCGCGCAGCTTCTCGGCCAGGGTGCCCTGGGGCGTGAACTCCAGCTCCAGTTCGCCGGCCAGGTACTGGCGCTCGAACTCCTTGTTCTCGCCCACATAGCTGGAGATCATCTTCTTGATCTGGCGGGTTTCCAGCAGCTGGCCCAGGCCGAAGCCATCGACGCCGGCATTGTTGGAAATCACCGTCAGGTTCTTGGCACCGCTGTCGCGCAGCGCCGCGATCAAGGCCTCGGGAATGCCGCAAAGGCCAAAACCGCCGACGGCCAGCAACTGGCCGTCCTTGGTGATGCCATCCAGCGCGGCTGCGGCGCTGGGATAGAGCTTGTTCATCGTTGTCTCCGGTAGAGGTATTCGTGCGTGAAGCAAAATGCGTCAAAGCGTACACCGGAACGCCCGCGCGGGGCAGTACGTAGATTTGACTAAGGTGCAGCCCTGGGACGGCTATGCTCCATTTCCCGTTTTCCACTTCCCAGGCCTACGGCCAGTCCGCCATGAATGCAGCCCAGCTACAGGAACAGATTCCCCGCATCTTCGCCCCCTGGATCACCGCCATGGGCCTGGAGGTGCTGGAGACAGGCCCCGGCCGGGTCTTGCTGAAGCTGCCGGTCAAGCGCGAGTTCGTCCATGTCGGCGGCGTGATGTGCGGCCAGGCGGCCATGGCCGCGGCCGACACGGCCATGGTGCTGGCCATGATGGAGGAGCTCGGGGAGTTCAGGCCCATGACCACGGTGCAGTTGCAGACGAGTTTTTTGCGCCCGGTCTCCGGCGATCACTGCCTGATCATGGCCACCGTGCTGCGCAGCGGCAAGAGCCTGGCCTTTGGCAGCATAGACATTGCCAACCCGGACGGCCGCTTGGCCGCTCAGGCAACCACCACCTACGCCCTGCTTTGAGGATGAAGCGCCCCCACGCTCACTGCGCTCACTGCCCCCCAAGGGGGCTCATCTGTACCTGCGGGCGGCCGGGCGGTACAGATGCTTGACTACCGCACGGCGTTTGAGATGGCGCCCATCGGCCTGGTGCTGTCGCGCAAGCGGCTGATCGTCGATTGCAACCGCCAGCTGCTGGCCATGTTCGGCACCGAGCGCGAGCGGCTGATCGGTCAGAGCTTCGAGGTGCTCTACCCCAGCCAGGCCGAGTTCGAGCGCACCGGCGAGCGCATCGTCGCCAGCCTCGATGCGGTGGGCGTTTATGCGGATGACCGGGTGATGCGCCGCGTTGGCTCGGGCCAGATGTTCTGGTGCCATGTGTCGGGCCGCGCCCTGGACCCGGCCGCCCCCCATGCCGAGGGCATCTGGAGCTTCGAGGACCTGTCGGCCAAGCGCCGGCTGAAGGTCGAGCTGACCGCCCGCGAGCGCGAGATCGCCGCGCTGCTGATCGAGGGCCTGACCAGCAAGCTGATCGGCAGGCGCCTGGGGCTCAGCCCGCGCACGGTGGACATCTACCGCGCGCGGCTGATGAAAAAATACGCCGCGGCAACGACGCCGGAGCTGGTCAACAAGCTGCTGTCAGCTTGAGCGCCACGGCCCTCAATTGCCCTTGGACTTGAAGGTCTCGCTGATGCGGTTGCGTTCGGCCTCCATGGCCTCGGGCGACACCACCTTGACGCCACTGCCCGGCTCTTTGGAGCGCCTGGCGATATTGCTGCCCGTGGTCTGCTCGGGGGCTTGGTAGGGCTCTTCCCGGGCGGCCTGGGGGTCGGACGCCGACGTGCTGCTGCAGGCCTGCAGGCCCAGACACATGGGCAAGATCAACGACAAGAAATACGATTTGCTGACTGACATGAAATCTCCCTGGTTGGGGCGCGGCCCGCTGACGGGGCCCCTGCGCCTCGCACATTGTCGGCAAGAGCGCCTGTCAAGCGCCTGAGGAGATTCCCTCGTCGCGGGCGACGCCCAGTTCGGTGTACAGACGCTCGACCAGCCCGCGCAAGGCCTCGACCTCGCGCGTGAGGCGGTCCTGGTTCGCCTTCAGCGTCGCCAGTTCGCTGGCCGCTACAAAATCCTCGGGCGCGGCGCTGGTCAGCATCTGGCTGACATCGATGGCGCCGCTGAGCAGATGCATCCAGCGCGACTCACGAGCACCCGGTGCGCGCGGCAGCTTGATGACCAGCGGCCCGCCCTTCTCGGCGCTGCGCTCGGCCAGTTCGTCGAGAAAGCCCTCGACCGAGGAGACGTCGGCAAAGCGGTGCAGCCGCTCGGTATTGGCGCGCAACTCGGCGCTGGTCTGCGGGCCGCGAAGCATCAGCAGCGCCAGCACGGCGACCGACTGCGAGGGCAGGCTCATGACCCGGCCCATATTGTGTTCATAGCGGCTGACCCGTGAGCCGCTCGATTCGAAGGCCAGGTTCAGGCCCTTCAGCGCATCAACGGCGACCTGCACCTCGGCGTCGGTGGCATTGAGCACCGGATCGCGTGCGGTCTTCTGATTGCAGCCGGCAACCAAAGAATTCATCGACAGCGGATAGCTGTCCGGGACCGTATGCGCTTTTTCAACCAGCACGCCCAACACGCGTGCTTCCAACAGTGACAACTCACGCATCGTCTTAAACGGCAAAGCCGTCATCAGCCTGAATCACCGCGCCATTGATGAAATGGCTCTCCTTGGCGCACAACATCATCAGCACGGCGTCCAGATCCTGCGGCTGGCCGACGCGCTTGCGCGGCAGCATATTGATGAGCTTCTGGCCCTGCTCGGTGGCCCAGTGATGGTGGTTGATCTCGGTATCGATATAGCCCGGGCAGAGGGCGTTGACATTGATGCCGTACTTGCCCCACTCCAGCGCCATCGCGCGGGTCATGTGGATGACGGCCGCCTTGCTCATCGCATAGACGCCGATCTGGCTCAGGGCACGCAGGCCGGCCATAGAGGCGATGTTGACGATGCGTCCGCCCAGGTAGGTGCCCGGTGCGGCGCCGCGCGCCCGCGCCAGCATGCGCTTGCCGACCTCCTGGGCAACAAAGAAGGCGCCCTTGGCATTGGTGTCCATCACATAGTCGTAGTCCTCGGGGCTGACATCGACCAGCTTCTGCGTCGTGCTGACGCCCGAGTTGTTGATCAGGATGTCCAGCGTGCCGACCTCGGTCTCGGCATGGGCCACCGCCGACTTGATGCTGTCGTGGTCGGTGACGTCGAGTTCGACCACGTGGGCATCGCCGCCGCCGGCCTCGATTTCGGCACGCAGGGTCTTCAGCCTCTCGGTGCGGCGACCGGCCAGGACCACGGCCGCGCCGGCATGTGCCAGGACCTTGGCGAACTGGGTGCCCAGGCCGCTGGAAGCGCCCGTCACCAGGGCCACACGGCCCGATAAATCAATGCTGTAGCTCATGGTGTTTTTGGGGTTGGATAGCTTGCTTTCACGATAGCACGAAGCCATTGCGACCAAGGCAAAAACGCCTGCACAGCGCTGCCATTCCAACAAAAGCACGATCGTTCTTTTTTTGTCACTTTCCCCGCTAAAATGCCGCGCAAGCCTTCACCGGCAGCCCACACAAGCCTCAAGGAACTCCATGACAAACCAGGAACTGATTGCGCAGTACGGCCCCCGTGAAGCGATGGAATACGACGTCGTCATCGTCGGTGCCGGCCCCGGCGGTCTGGCCACCGCGATCCGGCTCAAGCAGCTCGCCGCCGCCAAGGGCGCAGAGCTGTCGGTGGTGGTGCTGGAGAAGGGTTCGGAGCCCGGTGCGCACATCCTGTCCGGTGCGGTGATGGACCCGCGCGGCCTGAACGAATTGCTGCCCAACTGGAAGGAGCTTGGCGCACCGCTGAAGCAGCCGGTGACCAGCGACGACGTGCTCTTCCTGAACGAAACCGGCAGCACCCGCACGCCCGATTTCCTGGTGCCCGAGTGCTTCCACAACGAGGGCAATTACGTCATCTCGCTGGGTGCCGTGACCAAGTGGCTGGGCGAACAGGCCGAAGGCCTGGGCGTCGAGATCTTCCCCGGCTTCACCGCCGCTGAAGTGGTCTATGGCGATGACGGCGCGGTGCGCGGCGTGGCCACCGGCAATCTCGGCGTGGGCAAGGACGGCCAGCCGCACGACGGCTTCCAGCTGGGCATGGAGTTGCACGGCAAGTACACGGTGTTCGCCGAGGGCGCGCGCGGCCATCTGGGCAAGCAGCTGATCGCCAAGTTCAAGCTCGACGCCGGCCGCGACCCGCAGACCTATGCCATCGGCATCAAGGAGCTGTGGGAAGTGCCCGCCGACAAGGCCCAGCCCGGCAAGGTGGTGCACACCGCTGGCTGGCCCTTGAGTGACGACAGCTTTGGCGGCGGCTTCCTCTACCACCTCGAAGGCAACAAGGTCACGCTGGGCTATGTGCTGGGCCTGGACTACCAGAACCCCTGGATGAGCCCCTTCGAGGAAATGCAGCGCTGGAAGACCCACCCTGCCATCCGCGCGCACATCGAAGGCGGCAAGCGCATCAGCTACGGCGCCCGCGCCATCAACAACGGCGGCCTGCAGGCGCTGCCCAAGCTGGTGTTCGCCGGCGGCTGCCTGGTCGGCTGCGAGGCCGGCATGCTGAATGCCTCGCGCATCAAGGGCAGCCATGCGGCGATCAAGACCGGCATGCTGGCCGCCGAGGCCGCTTTCGAGGCCTTGCAAGCCGGTCGCAGCCAGGACGAGCTGAACGCCTATCCCGAAGCCTTCGAGCAGAGCTGGTTGCATGCCGAGCTGGAGCGGACCAAGAACTTCAAGCTCTGGTTCAAGAAGGGCAAGCTGATCGGCAATCTGATGACCGGCATCGAGCAATGGCTGTTGCCCAAGCTCGGCGTCAAGGTGCCGCCCTGGACCCTGCACGGCAGCAAGCCCGACCACCTGGCCCTGCGCCCGGCGGCCGAGATGCCCAAGATCGAGTACCCCAAGCCCGACGGCAAGCTGACCTTCGACCGCCTCAGCTCGGTCTTCGTCAGCAACACCAATCATGAAGAAAACCAGCCGGCGCATCTGACCTTGAAAGACGCTTCGGTGCCGGTGGCGATCAACCTGGCGCAGTACGCCGGCCCGGAGAGCCGCTACTGCCCAGCCGGCGTCTACGAGTTCGTCAAGAACGCCGACAACAGCGACCGCCTTCAGATCAATGCGCAGAACTGCGTGCACTGCAAGACCTGCGACATCAAGGACCCGACGCAGAACATCGTCTGGGTCACGCCCGAGGGCGGCGGCGGGCCGAACTACGCGGGGATGTGAGCCGCACGCATCAGGACAGCAGCCCGGCCAGACCGGCGGGCATGTCCTGATGGTGGCGCAGCGCCTAGCGCGGGCCGGCTGCCATTGCCGGCGGCACCGTCGCCCCGCCGGTGCCCGTGGCAAAGAGCTCGCCGTCGGGGTTCAGCATCCAGCCCGTGCGCATGTCGATGAACTGGGTTCCGGCGGATGACACGAAAGGCACGGCGCGCGGCGTCCAGGTCTTGCCCCCGTCCTGGGTGAAATTGATCTGGCGGCGGTCCGGCGCATGCACCCAGCCATGATTCGCATCGAAGAAGCCGACCGCGTTGGGGGACCTCTCGTCGATGGCAAGGTTGGCCTTGGTCCAGCTGGCACCGCCATCGCTGGACTGCAGCAACGCCGTGCTGCAAACCCAAGGCAGATGTGATCCCTGCGAATAGCAGGCCTGCAGGCTGGCCCAGGCCCCCTCCTCTCCGGCCAGCGCGAGCCGGTAGTCCAGCGACGTATAGCCTGATGCAACGAGGTTGCTGGGCAAGGCCGTGGTGGTCCAGGTCTTGCCACCGTCGCGGGTCTTGTAGCTGGTCGAGCGAGAGACGGCCACCCCGTTCAGCTCATCTCGAAAGCTGAGCGCCGTTGCGGCTGGCGGACAGCTGTCGCCCTGACAGATCGCAGTCCATGATTCGCCGCCATCGCGCGTCATCGACAGGCCCGTGGCGCTGCGCGCCCAGCCGAACTTCGCGTTCAAGAATCCGACATCGTACAAGCCGGCGGCGCCCGGCAGCTTCTGCCAGGTTTCTCCACCGTCGGTGCTGCGCTTCAGGTTCTGGCCTGGTTGCCACGCGTCGAAGCTGCCGCTGAGCCAGACAATGCCGCTTTCGCCGCTGTGAAGGAGCTTCGCGCCCGTTCCTGGCGTGCCTTGCGACTTTGTCACCCAGGTACGGCCGGCGTCCGTGCTCAGACGCAGGTCCCGCTTGTCCGTGAACGCCAGCAGCCGCGTACTCGTCAGTGCAAGGAACGACTTCAGCACTGCCGACTCGTCGGGCGTTTGGCCGACGATCAGCCGCCAGCTTTGGCCGCGGTCCTTGGAACTGTAGACGCCAGGGTTATCCGGCCAGGCCCAGCTGATCAGCGTGTTGACGTCGATCTGCTGGAATCTGGGCAGTAGGTTGGGTCGGTAGTCGTTGTGAGGCCCGACATAAAAGACCTGATTGGGCAACGGCGGATTCATTGCCTGCCAGGTCGCGCCGCCGTCGGCACTGATACTCGCGCCGACATAGTTCGGCGCAACGATAACGCCGTGTGACAGCACAGCCACGTCATTGGAGTAAGTCAGGTCGAGCGGCTGCGGCACAAAGGTTCGCCCGCCGTCGGTGCTGCGGAGGATTGACGTCACCTGGCGCATCAAGTACGCATCGGGTCCGATCTGGTACAGCTGGGTGGGGCCGCCGCTGGGGAAGGCCGGCTGAGAGGTCCAGGTCGAGCCACCGTCCTGAGATCGCCACAAGGTGTAGATCTGATTGCGCAATTCGACCGCAGATAGATGCTGCTTGTCATAGGCAAAGAATCGCAGCATCGAGTCGGCAGCCGCAATCAGGCCGGTTGCTTGGAAGCTTGCGCCCAAGTCGAAGGAGCGTGACACGCGGCCCGCATCGACCCGCCAAAGCGTACCGTCGGGCTGCACCCACTGGACCTCGGGATCAAGGGGTGACCAAGAGGCGCCTCCGTCGCGGCTGACGTAGGCGGGCTTAGCTGGGCCATCCCATGCGTGAGCAACGAGCCCGAGGCGGCTATGCACGACGAGTTCGCCTAGGTAATGGCCCTGTAAGACAGTGCTGCCAATCAGTCTCCAGCTGGCGCCTCCATCGCTCGTGTAGTGCAGGTCGCCGTAGTTGGTTCGGGCCCAGGCGGTCGATCGGTCGAGAACCAGCAATTTGTCCAGCGCCAATAACGGCATTGCTGGATTTGCCGTGACGCCGCTGATTTGCTCACCCCAGGAAGCACCGCCGTCTGTGGTGCGGAAGATCTTGCCTTTCTCACCGACAGCCCAACCCGCGGCCGCATCAGCAAAGCGCACGTCGACGAGTGCGGCGCGTTGCTCCTTCGGGTAGACACGGCACCAGCCACCTTGTTGGGCCTCGTCGCAGCTGAGGCCGGTCAGATGGGACTTGTTGTCCAGTGAGACACTGAAGGTGGCCGAGCGACTCTGGCCGGCCGAGTTGCTGAGCTTCAGCTCGACCTTGTAGTCCCCCGCCTTGCTGTACTTGTAGCTGGGCTGGGGCAGCGCGCTGCTGCCGCCATCGCCGAAAGTCCAGGCATAGCTGAGCCCGGCGACACTGGTGTCGTTCGAGGGCTTGAACTGTAGCGTTGTCTCGATGTCGCTTGCCACCGTCGCCGTTGTGATGGCAACGGTGTCGGGCAATGCCACCGGCTGCGGCTGGGGCGGTGTCGGCGGGCTGTCGCCACCACCACCGCCGCAGGCGCTCAGCACGGCGACGCATGCCGAAAGAGCGATCGACGACAGGATTCGCCGGCCCGCAAGGGTCGGTGTTAAGGATTCACGCATGAAATCTCCCTGAAACTGGCCCTTTGTGGGCTCTGTGCGGCAAAGTGTACCGGGGCCGCGTGGCAGTCCGCCCAACTTGACCGAAAGCTGGCAATCGAGTCCACTCAGCCGTCACAGCCCTTTGCAATATCGGCGACTATCATGAACGAGCTTCTCGCGGCCTATCGCTACACGACCAACAACTGGGCCCAGATCCAGGCCAGCAAGGCCTGCGGCTGCTGCAACTGCATGCAGATCTTCCCGCCGGACGAGATCACCGCCTGGGCGGGCCTGGACCTGGACCATGTGGACGACCCGGCGGCGGTGGAGAAACAGACCGCCATGTGCCCGCGCTGCGGCAACGAGGCCGTGCTGGGTGACAAGTCGGGCTACCCGATCAATGCGCCCTTCTTGCTGCGCATGAACGAGGCCTGGTTCCAGCGCACGCTGATACGGCCGGCGATCAAGAAGCCCTGATACGGCGCAGGCAGGTCGGCCCTCAAGTCCCTGGCCGCAGGGCGAGACGCTGCGCGCCCTCGTCACCCAGATGGGTACCGGCTGCACGCAAGTGCTGCAAGGCGGCTCCGCCCAGGCGCTGCTCCAGATGCTGGTCCAGTGCCTGCAGCGAGCGTGCGATATAGCCACCGGCAGCGGGGCGGCTGTGCTGCAGCTGAGCCGCGTCATGCCAACCCAGCAGTCGGCCGGCATCGTCGTGGCGCCCCTCGTGAGCGGCCAGCCAGGCCAGCGCCACATGGGCCATCCAGGCCGTGCCGGCGCCGCTCAGCGCGGGCAGCCCTTCGCTCAGCGCCGCCCGGGTGCCGGCGGTGTTGCCGCTCTGGGCCAGCATCGTGGTCCAGACTGCCAGCAGGGCCAGGTGCTGGCGCAGCTGGCCGGCGCCGCGGATTTCGGCCAGGGTCTCGCGGCCCACCTGCAGCGCCTCACCCACCGCGCCGACATCGTGCTCGGCCAGCATCAGGCCCTGGGCAGCGCCCCAGCTCTCGGCCCGTGCGCCCAGGCGCCGGCAACGCGCGAACTCGCTGCGGCAGAAGGCCAGGTAGTCCTCGCTGCGGCCGGCCAGCCTCGACCGGTAGCCTCGTGCCATGCGGCCATAGCGCGTCAGCAGCTCGCTCCAGCCGGACTGCTCCCAGTGCCCCATCCTTGCCAGCAAGTCTTCGCCCTCGGTCCTGGGTTGCGACTGGGTGAGCTGATTCAGCAGGTACAGCGAGAAATAGGCGCGCACCGCATCGGCGCCGGCCTCGAACACCTGCACCGCATGCCGCGCCGCCGCCGCCCCCTCGGCCGGTGGATAGGCCGACGCGTAGGAACTGAGCGCTGCCACCACCAGCTCGAAGCCGCCGCGCAGTGACGCATCGGCGGTGCCCAGCGCCTGCTCGCGCAACTGCTCGCACCAGCCTCGGCCCTCGGCGGCAAAGCCGGCGCGGTGCCACAACAGCGCCGTGTGGCCGAGCAGCCTCAGGCCTGCACCGGTCGGTGCAGGCTCGGTGCAGGCCCAGCGCAGCGCCACCCGGAGGTTGTCGAGCTCGGGCAGATGGCGTGTCATCCAGTCCAGCGACGGGTCGCTGAGCGCCCGCGCATCGGCCTGGGCCCAGTACACGCACATGGCCCGCCAATGGCGTGCCTGGGTGGCCGGCCACTCACCGGACTGGCCCAGTAGTTCCAGCGCAAACGCGCGCACGCTCTCCAGCAGCTTGAAACGCGGCAGCGCACCGGGCTCGGACGCGGGCGCCAGCAGCGACTTGTCGACCAGCGCATGCAGCGCATCCAGCACCCCCCAGTCCTCCAGCGCACCGCCCTGCCCCAGGTCCAGCGGCTGATCGCTGCAGACGAGCTGGGCCGAGCCGAGATTGAAACCGCCGCGAAAGACGGCGAGGCGCCGCAGCACGCGGCGCTGGGTCTCGTCGAGCAGCGCATGGCTCCACTGCAACGCGTCTCGTAGGCTGCGCTGGCGGGGCACGGCATTGCGCGCGCCCTGGTTCAGCAAGGCCAGCCGGGCGCCATCCTCATCGCCCAGCAGCAGGTCGGCAATACCATGCACGCCCAGCAGCGGCACACGCGCGGCGGCCAGCTCCAGGGCCAGTGGCAGGCCATCGAGCGCGCGGCAGATATCGGCCACCGCCCGCTGCTGCTGCGCCGCCAGGGCAAAACCGGGCATGCGCGCTGCCACCCGCTGGACGAACAGGCGCACCGCACTGCTGCCCATCAGGCGCTGCCGGTCGCCGTCATCGGCGACCGGCGGCAGGCTCAGCGGCTCCAGCCTGAACAGCTGTTCGCCGGGAATGCGCAGCGGCTCCTGGCTGGTCAACACGATGCGCAGTGTCGGCGCCTGCGGCAGCAGCGCGGCCAGCAGCGGCGCCAGCTGGGGCAGCAGATGCTCGGCGTTGTCCAGCAGCAGCAACAGCTTCAGCGGCTGCAGCGCCCGGGCCAGCGCGGCCACATCGCCGGACGCACCGGCCCCCAGCTGCAGCGTCTGTGCGATGGTGGCACACAACAGTCCGGCATCACAGGACTCGGGCAGCAGCGCAGCGAGCTCGACGAACCAGACGCCATCGGACCAGGATCTGCCCTGGCTCTGCAGGTCCGCCAGCGCCCAGGCCAGACGGGTCTTGCCTATGCCTGACGGGCCGGCCAGCGTCAGCAGCCGATGGTCGGCCAGCAGCACGGACAGCGCCGCCAGCTCGGTCTCGCGGCCGATCACCGGCTCCAGACCCAGCGGCACATTGCCCGAGCCTGCGGCAACCGCCGGCTGTGCTGGCGATGGCGCCGAGTCGACCCCGGCCTCGGCAAAACGGTAGCCGCGGCGCGGCACGGTGGTGATCCAGCGCGGCGCCTTGGGGTCGTCGCCGAGCACGCCGCGCAGCTCGGCCACAACCGCCTTGATCACACCCTCGGTGATGAAGCGCCGGCCCCACACAGTGTCCAGCAACTCGTCCTTGGTGACCAGCTCGCCCGGCCGGCAGGCCAGCGCCACCAGCAATTCGTAGGCCTTGGGGCGCAGGGGCAAGACCTGGCCATCACGCAGCAGCTGCGCCGCGGCCAGGTCCAGCTTGAAAGGTCCGAACAGCAAGGGGGCAGCGGACGGCGGGGGACGGGTCATGCCTCGACTGTAGCGGCTGAAGCCCTTCTGGCCACCACTGTGACCGAAATGGCACCGTTCTGTGACGACGCGGCGCAGCGCTTTGCGAACACTGTCGTCTGTCCATTCACTCCATCCAGGCAAGTCCATGAGCGCCCTCCCCGTACTGCCCAGCGCCAGCGTCTACGCGATCAAGCTGCTGACCACCGACCCGCAATACCCCGATCGCCTGGCCGGCCGACTCGAGCATGTGCTCAGCGGCAGGCGCCATGACTTTGCGAATGGCCAGGCCTTGCTGGCCTGTCTGGCGTTCGAGCAACAACAGGCGACGCTGGATGCGACGCCCGCCCCCGGCCGCGACTCCATCAAACCCTGACCCCCCAAAGCTCACCATGAAAACCCAACACCTGCTCCGCGCCCAGACCGTGCACCGCCTGGCCCTGATCCCCGCCCTCTTGCTGGCCTGCTCCACGGCCCCGGCCGCCACGCGCACCTATTTCGGCGCCAACAACGGCCTGTGGGCCACGGGCAGCAACTGGAACCCCGGTGGCGCCCCGACCGGCGGCGACGATGTGTTCCTGGGCAGCCACTCGCCGGTGTCGGGCACCATAGACCTGAACGTCAATCTGAACGCCGCCTACGACACCAACAACAGCCTCAATTCGGTGACGCTCAACTCGTCGGGTATCAACGGTTTCATGATCGTCAACCAGACCAATGCGGCGTCCAAACTGCGGGCCGAAACGCTGACGGTGGGGTCGACCTCCATCATGAATCGCTACAACCAGCATGCCGGCGAGGTGAACCTGAGCACGCTGAATGTCGGCAAGGCCTCGACCCAGAATTTCTACAACCTCTACGGCGGCAGCATCGGCGCCTGGAACCTGAACATCGGCGTGGCCGGTGGCGGCACCTTCACCCAGACCGGCGGCACGGTCTACAACCAGGGCCAGTACTACCAGGGCGGCTACGGCTTTCCTGGCGGCTACTCGCCGGCCTATCTGAACCTGGGCCTGGAGACAGGCAGCTCCGGCACCTACGCCATGTCGGGCGGCGTGCTGGCCAGCGACACCATCACGGTGGCCATCAAGGGCACCGGCAACTTCAACCAGAGCGGCGGCGTGGTCACGGCCAGTTCGGTCTATGTCGGCGACGGCCTGGGACAGGGCAGCTACTCGCTGGGCGGCGGATCGTTGACCATGTACCAGCTGGTCGTCGGCGGGCTGGGTGTCTTCAATCTGCAAAACGGCGGCACCCTGGTCGGCAAGATCAAGGTCTCGGACGGTGGCCTGTTCAATATGCAGGGTGGCGGCTTCTCCCAGCCGGCGGTGGTGGATCTGGACGGCACCTTCCGTCTGAACGGCCACAACGCCAGTCTGGCCGAACTGACCGGCACCGGCGTGATTGAAGGCGCCACCGGCAATGCCACGCTGTACCTGACCCATGACGGCGGCATCAGCCACGCACCGACGACCTTTGCCGGCACGATACAGAACGGCGCCAGCGGCGTGCTGAGCCTGGTCAAGGCCGGCCCGGACGCGCTGATACTCGATGGCAGCAGCACATACTCAGGCTTGACCACGGTGCAGACGGGCACCCTGCGGGCCGGCAACAACGGCAGCTTCTCGGCCGCCAGCAGCCACATCGTCAACGGCGGCATGCTTGACGCCAATGGCAAAGACGTCAAGCTGGCCGCGCTCAGCGGCAGCGGCGGCACGGTGGCCGTCTCGACGGGCTCGATCACCTTCGGCTCGGCCAACACCAGCAACACCTACAGCGGCAGCCTCACCGGCAGCGGCAAGCTCAACAAGGTCGGCAACGGACAGTTCACGATGGCCGGCGGCGGCGACTTCAACGGGCTGATCAATGTGCTGGCCGGCAGCCTGCGCATCGGCGCGCTGAACGGCGCTCCTGTCAACAGCAGCGTTCAGCTGAGCGGTGCCGGCACGGCCCTGCACATCGGCTTCGACCAGAGCTTCGCCGCCCTGTCCGGGGCCTCGGTGTCCAGTCTCAACTTCACCGCCGGCAGCACACTGGCCGTGGGCAGCGGCAACGCCGACAGCGTGCTGCAGGGCGCGTTCAACGGCACCGGCACCTTGGCCAAGAACGGCAGCGCCATGCTCACCATCGGCTATGGCGTGACGGATACGACCAACCCCAACGCCAGCACCGGCGTCGGCATGACCGTCAACGCCGGCACGCTGGCCTTCAACAAGGCCGTGGGTACCAATGCGCTGGGCGGCGCACTGCAGATCAATGGCGGCATCGCCTCGCTGGCGCGCAGCCACCAGATCGCCGACACCAGCGTCGTCACTCTGAGCGGCGGCGCCTTCAATCTGAACGGCTTCAGCGAAACCATAGGCGGCCTGACCGGTGATGGTGGCAGCGTCAACCTGGCCGGCGGCAGCCTGACGGTGGCCCAGGCCGGCAATGGCAGCTATGGCGGCCTGCTGGCCGGTGCGGGCAGCTTCATCAAGAACGGCGCCGGCGAGCTGACACTCAGCGGCGCCTCCGGCTTCAGCGGCAGCTTTGCCGTCAATGCCGGGCGCCTGGTGCTGCAGGGCAATTCGAACGGCACCGGCTATCAGGCCGGCAATGGCGCCAGCCTGCGCTTCGAGAACGGCGTGATGGCGCTGGGCAGCGGCGCGGTGGTGGTGGCCACCGGCGGTGCGGCGGAATACAGCAATGCCACCGTCAACAACGGTTTTCTGCGCGGCCCGGGCACCCATACCCTGCTGGCCGGCAGCAGCAATGTCTTCAATGCCGTCACCACCTACAACAGCACCACCCTTCAGCAGCTCGGTGCGGCCCAGTTCAACAACTTCAGCAATGGCGGCAAGCTGGTCAACGGCGCGGCGGCCAGCATCAACGGCGGCAGCAACACCAGCAGCGGCACGATCACCGTCAACAACACCCTGTCCACGGTGGACTTCACCAGCGACGGCGTGATCAAGGTCAACAGCGGCGGCACGCTGGCCAACAGCGGCGGCGCGATGGTGCTGGGTGGAGGGTCGCGCACCTATGTCTACGCAGGCGGCACGATGAGCACGGCCAGTGGCACAACCTTCGAGCTGAACGGCGCCCTGCTCGTCAACAACGGCCAGATGAGCGGCCGCACCAATGTCAACTTCGGCAGCGTGCTGCACGGCTCGGGCGTGTTCGGTGCCGTCAACGTGACCGAGGGCGGCACGTTCTCGCCGGGCAACAGCCCGGGCCTGGCCACCGTCAACGGCTTCATCATCGGCGAGGGCGGCAGCTACCGCTACGAGCTCAACGACGTCAACGGCACACCGGGCGTGGGCTATGACTACGTCAACAACCTGGGCGAACTGACGATAGAGGCCGGCAGCACGCCGTCGACCCAGTTCCGCCTGGAGATCGCAACCCTCAACCTGGGCAACACGGCCGGCCAGGCGCTGAACTTCGACCCCACCCAGCTGCATGACTTCGTCCTGATACACAGTGCCCTGGGCATCACCGGCTTCGACGCGAATGTGTTCAAGATCGACAGCAGCGCCTTTCTGAACCCGATCAACGGCGGCACTTTCAGCGTCTTTGCCCAGGGCAATGACCTGATGCTGCACTTCGCACCGATGGCCATACCGTCAGCGGTGCCCGAGCCCGGCATCACCAGCCTGCTGCTGGCCGGCATCTGCGTGATGGGTTTCCGTATGCGCCGCGGCAGGCCAGGCAGCGAGGCCTGAGCACAAGTAACGCTCTCCCCTGCCTGGGTGCGGTGGCACGGGGCCTTTTCATTCCACAATCGCGAGGGAAACCAACAACAAGGGAACGTCAATGGCCGTCGCACCTCGCGCAAGCACCTCGCTGTGGCTCAGCATGGTTTTGATACTGGCGGCCTGCGGGGGTGGCTCGGAGAAAGAGCTGCTCGCGTCGGCCCGGGGCTATCTGGCCAAGAACGACAGTGCAGCGGCGACGATAGAACTGAAGAACCTGCTCCAGAAAGACCCAAAGTCGGCCGCCGGCCGCTTCTTGCTCGGCAAGGTGCTGTACCAGACCGGCAACGCCGACGGCGCCGAGATCGAGCTGCGCCGCGCGCTCGAGGCCGGCCATCCCAGGGACGAGGTGCTGCCGCTGCTGGCCGCGGTGATGGTGGCGCAACGAGCTTATGTGCCGCTGCTGCAACAGTTCGGCAAGGAGGAGCTGAAGGACGGCCGTGCCGCCGCCGAACTGCTGACCCAGCTGGCGATGGCCCACCAGGCCGGCAAGTCGCCGGAGGCGGCCGATGCAGCGATCGAAACCGCCCTGCAGCGTTCGCCAGGCTATGCGCCGGCGATCCTGCTGAAGGCCCAGCTGAAGGCGAGCCGGGGTGACTCCTCTGCCGCGCTGGCCCTGATCGACGAGTTGCTGAAGGCCCAGCCGACGCTGGCCCTCGCCTGGGGGCTCAAGGGCGATCTGATGGCACAGGCCCGGCCCGCAGACCCGGCCCCGGCGCTTGCTGCTTTTCGCGAGGCCCTGCGACTGCAACCCGATCTGGTCCAGGCCCACGCAGCGCTGCTGTCGCTGCTGCTGGATCAGCGCGACTTCGATGGCGCCGACCGGCAGTTTGCCGAGCTCAAGAAGGCGCTGCCCCAGCACCCCCAGACCCAATACTTCGAGGCCCTCCAGGCGCTGCGCAAGGGCGACGCCAAGCGCACCCGCGAAATCACCGAAATGCTGCTGCGCGGCTCACCGCAGAGTCCGCGGCTGCTGATGCTGGCGGGCCAGGCCGAGATCAAGCTCGACGCCATGCCACAGGCCGAGGCGCTGCTGATCAAGGCCGTGCAGGCCGCACCTCAGGCCATGCCGCCGCGCAACCTGCTGGCGCAGCTCTATCTGGGCAACGGCCAGGCGGACAAGGCCCTGGCCACGCTGAAGCCCCTGCTGACCCTCGATGACCCGGACGCCAATCTGCTGGTGCTGCTGGGACGCGCCCAGCTGATGGCCGGTGATGCCAAGTCGGCCGAGGCGAGCTTTTCGCGTGCGGCCAAGCTCAGGCCGGAGGACAGCCGCATCCGCACCTCGGCGGCCATGGCCCGCCTGGGTCAGGGGCAGGAGGCAAGCGCCCTGGGCGAGCTGGAGACCATTGCCAAGTCCGACGCCGGCACCAGCGCCGACCTGGCCTTGATCAACGAGCGCATGCGCAAGCGGGAGTTCGACGCCGCGCTGAAGGCCGTCGATGCGCTGGCCGCCAAGCGCCCCAAGCAGGCCCTGCCCGATCTGCTGCGCGCCCGAATCGCGCTGCTTCGCCAGGATCTTGTCGCCGCGCGCAAGAACTTCGAGCTGGCGCTGGTCAAGGACGCCAACTTCTTCCCCGCCATATTGGGCCTGGCCGCGCTGGACGTCGCCGAAGCCAAGCCCGAGGCTGCCCGCGCCCGCCTCGAGGCCGTGCTGCAGCGCGATGCCGGCAACGTCAATGCCCAGCTGGCCATGGCCGAACTCACCGCACGCAGCGGTGGCAGCGCCGAGGAGGTGGCCACCCGGCTGAATACGGCGATCAAGGCACAGCCGAGCGCCTTCGGGCCCCGCGCCGCCCTGGTCGACCTCTACCTCTCGACCGGTGACCGCAAGCTCGCCCTGTCGACCGCGCAGAGCGCGGTCGCCGCCATTCCCAATCAGCTGGAATTGCTCGACCGCCTGGGCCGGGCGCAGCAACTCTCGGGCGATCTCAACCAGGCCATTTCGACTTTCAACAAGATGGCTGCGCTGGAGCCGAAATCGCCGCGTCCGCAGCTCCGTCTGGCCGATGCCTACCTGGCCGCCAAGAACAACGAGGCCGCCGGCGCCAGCGTGCGCCGCGCCCTCGAGCTGGCCCCCCAGCATCCGGAGGTGCTGCGCGCCGGCATTGCGCTGGCACTGCGCGAAAAGCAGCCCGCCCGGGCCATGCCGCTGGCCCGCAGCGTGCAGACGCAGTTCCCCGACGCGCCGGTCGGCTTTGTGTACGAGGCCGAGATCGAACTCAGCCAGCAGAAGTACGAGGCCGCCGCGGCGGCCTTCCGCAAGGCCCTGAGCAAGCCCGACTCGATGGACTTGGCTCCCCGCCTGCACCAGACCCTGATGGCTGGCAAGAAGGCAGCCGAGGCCGAGCAGATGGCCGCAGCCTGGCTGAAGGCCCACCCGGATGACGCTCAATTCACCCTCTACCTCGGCGACATTGCACTGGCCCAGGGCCAGCTGGCCGCGGCCGAGACACGCTACGGTGAAGTGCTCAAGCTCAAGCCCGACAGCGTGCTGGCACTGAACAATCTGGCCTATGTGCTGGTCAAGCAGGGCAAGCCCGGCGCAGTCACGCTGGCCGAGAAGGCCGTCCGTCTGGCACCCGACAAGCCGGCGCTGATGGACACCCTGGCCCTCAGCTACGCCGATGCCAAGGAGCTCGACAAGGCCCTGGCCTTGCAGGCCAAGGTCGTGGCCCTGGCACCCGACACCCCTGACTATCGGCTGAACCTGGCCCGCATACAGCTGAAGGCCGGCAAGCCTGTCGCAGCAAAGGCCGAGCTGAAGAAGCTGTCGGTGATGGGCAAGGACTATCCGCGGTACGAGGAAGTTGCGCAGTTGCTGAAGACGCTGGGCAGTTGAGGAACACCCACCGCCAGATGTCGGGATTGTTTACGTCGGCATTGTGGCGAAAAGCAAAAAACCATTGAAATCAATCACTTGCATTCGTGGCTCGATTTATGCGTCAGGGGTCAGTACTTGAGCCTGTTAGCGCTCGGGTATCGACTTGTAACCCGCGCCTTGCTGTTGAGCGGTGTTCACAAACCATCACCCAATCAGGGCCAAAGAATGAAGAACCTGTTCCTCAAGTCAGTCGCACTCGCGGCCGCAGCCGTGCTGTCAAACGGTGCCCATGCGGCGCTGCTGTACGACCAGAACGTGACCAATGCCGTGATTTTTGGCGGCGGCAATGCCAACGGCGGATTCACCGTGGGCACCGGCTCGGGCGTCGAGATCGGCCTGCGAGCCAAGCAGCGCTACGCAGTGCCCGCCAATGTGTTCAATAGCAATGGCAATGGCACCTACAACCAGGCGACGGGTGGCTACTTCTCCAATGGCACGCTGGGTGGCACACGCGCAGCCTGGAACTTTGAATGGTCGATCAACACCGGCACGGCCAACGTCAGCTCGTACACCTATCGCCTCGGCATTGACTACGACGCAGGCGTCGGCACCAACTTCACCACCTTCGACCTGATCAAGGGTCCCAACCCCGCCGCCGGCAACGCGGTCATCTGGGATCACGCGTTCGGCAAGAACTCGACCGCGCAGGGCGGCGGCACGGTCACCAACGGCGCAAACTACAACGCCCTGATGGCGGCGAACAATCTGGTCCAGAACTCCTGGAACCTGGACTTCTTCGACAACGGCTCGTTTGATCCGAACGCCAACGGCAACTATTCGTTCTTCCTTGAAGCCATCGGTGCCAACGGTGACGTGCTGGCCCACAGCGAGATGACGGTGATCGTGGGCACCGGCGCCGTCGTGCCCGAACCCGGCAGCCTGGCACTGGCCGGTGTCGCACTGGCCGGCCTGTTCGGCGTGAGCCGCCGCAAGCGCGGCTGATCGAACTCCCGGCGAAATGAACAAAGCCCGCTTCGGCGGGCTTTGTTGTTTCTGCTGGAACCCATCTCACCGGTTCTTGCGCCGCTCCGTCCAGGCCAGCAGCTCGCCGACGATGCCGCGCCGGAAGGCCAGCACGCAGAACACGAAGATCGCGCCGATGATCACCGTCACCCAGGCGCCGACGCGGTCGGCCAGGAAGTTCTGCAGCCCGATGATGGTGAAGGCGCCGACCACCGGGCCGGCAAAGGTGCCCATGCCGCCCAGCAGCGTCATCAGCACCACCTCGCCGGACAGCGACCAGTGGGCGTCAGACAGGGTGGCAAAGCCCAGCACGATGGTCTTCAGCGAACCAGCCAGGCCGGCGATGGCCGTGGACAGCACAAAGGCCAGCAGCTTGTAGCGGTCAACGTGGTAGCCCAGCGAGATGGCGCGGGGCTCGTTCTCGCGTATCGCCTTCAGCACCTGGCCGTAGGGCGAGTGCACGATGCGCATGATGGCCAGGAACACGGCCACGAACACGGCCAGCACGAAGAAGTACATCACCGTGTCGTTGGCCAGCGGCAGTACGCCGAACAGGGTGCCACGCGGCACGCCCTGCAGGCCATCCTCGCCGCCGGTGAACGGCGCCTGCAGGCAGACGAAGTAAATCATCTGCGCCATTGCCAGGGTGATCATCGCGAAGTAGATGCCCTGGCGGCGGATGGCGATCAGGCCGACCACCAGCCCCAGGCCCGCGGCGATCACCACGCCGGCCAGCAGCCCCAGCTCCGGCGACCAGCCGGCCGTGCGCACCAGCCAGCCAGTGACGTAGGCGGCCGAGCCCAGATAGGCCGCATGGCCGAAGGACAGCAGGCCGGTATAACCCAGCAGCAGGTTGAAGGCGCAGGCGAAGATGGCGAAGCACAGTGCCTTCATCATGAACACCGGATACAGGCCGATGAAGGGCGCCACCATCAGCAGCACCAGCACCACACCCCAAGCCATGCGGCCCGAATTCTTGGTCGAGCTCATCATTTCTCCTTGCCGAACAGGCCGGCCGGGCGAATCATCAGCACGATGGCCATGATCACGAACACCACGATGCTGGACGCCTCGGGGTAAAACACCTTGGTCAGGCCCTCGACCAGGCCCAGCATCACGCCGGTCAGGATGGAGCCGAGAATCGAGCCCATGCCGCCGATCACGACCACCGCGAACACGACGATGATCAGGTTGGAGCCCATCAGCGGCGTGATCTGGATGATGGGCGCGGCCAGCACGCCGGCCAGCGCAGCCAGGGCGGCGCCGCCGGCATAGGTCAGGGTCACCATCAC
Organism: uncultured Roseateles sp.; assembly: GCF_963422335.1. Lineage (NCBI taxonomy): Bacteria > Pseudomonadati > Pseudomonadota > Betaproteobacteria > Burkholderiales > Sphaerotilaceae > Roseateles > uncultured Roseateles sp. The sequence continues at coordinate 3,835,741 of NZ_OY729424.1, read as the reverse complement.
CGGCACATTGATGCCGAAGGCCTGCACCAGCGCAGGATTTTCGGTGCCGGCGCGCAGGGTGGCGCCCAGGCTGGTCTTCTCGATCAGGAACCAGGTGCCCAGGCAGACCGTCAGCGAGGCCACCACCACCCAGGCACGGTAGTTGGGCAGAATCATGAAGCCCAGGTTGGTCGCGCCCTGCAGCAGCTCGGGCACCGCGTACTGCTGGCCCGAGACACCGAACTGGTCACGGAACAGGCCCTCGAAGATCAGCGCCAGGCCGAAGGTCAGCAGCAGGCCGTAGAGCGGGTCGAGCTTGTAGAGTGCCTTGAGCATGGTGCGCTCGATCAGCACGCCCAGAGCCCCTACCACCAGCGGCGCCAGCAACAGCGCCACCCAGTAGTTGAGGCCGAACTTGTCCATGCTGACCCAGGCCACGTAGGCGCCGATCATGTAGAGCGCGCCATGCGCGAAGTTGACGATGCCCAGGAGGCCGAAGATGACGGCCAGGCCCAGGCTCAGCATCGCGTAGAACGAGCCGTTGACCAGGCCCAGCAGCAACTGGCCCAGAAAGGCCTGCACCGGTATGCCGAAAATTTCGCTCATGGCGTTTCACTCATGATTCTTCTTCCATGGAGGCAGCCCGGCCCCGCACAGCATTGGCGGCTGTGCGGGACGGGTTCAGGCCCGGCTTACTTCCAGAGCGCGCACTTGGACTCGGCCTTGGTCGTCCAGGCAGCGTCACCCTTGAATGTCTCGACGACCTTGTAGTAGTCCCAGGGCTCGGTCGATTCGGCCGGCGACTTGACCTGCATCAGGTACATGTCGTGCACCATGCGGCCGTCGTCGCGGATGTAGCCACCCTTGGCGAAGATGTCGTTGATCTTGGTCTTCTTCATCTGCGCCAGCACCTTGTCGGCGTCGTCGCTGCCGATGGCCTTGACGGCATTCAGATAGTGCTGGGTGGCCGAGTAGTCGCCTGCCTGCAGCGACGAGGGCATGCGCTTCATCTTCTCGAAGAACTTGCGGCCCCAGGCACGGGTGTCGGCGTCGCGGTTCCAGTACCAGCTGTCGGTCAGGTACATGCCCTGCGTGGCATTCAGGCCCAGCGAGTGCACATCGTTGATGAACATCAGCAGGCCGGCCAGTTTCATCGTCTTGGTGATGCCGAACTCGTTGGCGGCCTTGATGGCGTTGATGGTGTCGCCACCGGCATTGGCCAGGCCCAGGATCTGTGCCTTGCTCGATTGCGCCTGCAGCAGGAAGCTGGAGAAGTCGCTGGCCGACAGCGGATGCTTGACCGAGCCGACGACGCTGCCGCCGGCGGCCTTGACCACCGTCGATGCATCGTTCTGCAGCTGTGCACCGAAGGCATAGTCGGCGGTCAGGAAGTACCAGGACTTGCCTCCCGCCTTGACCACCGCATTGCCGGTGCCCTTGGCCAGCGCCACCGTGTCATAGGCCCAGTGCACGGTGTAGGGATTGCACTGCTCGTTGGTCAGCGCGGCCGATGCGGCGCCGATGGGGATGAACAGACGCTTCTTCTCGGCCGCCACCTTGGCCATGGCCAGGCTGGTGCCGGAGTTGGTGCCGCCTATCAGCATGTCCAGGCCCTGCGTGTCGAACCATTCGCGGGCCTTGCTGGCGGCCACGTCGGCCTTGTTCTGGTGGTCGGCGACCAGCAATTCGATCTTCTTGCCATTGATGGCGCCGCCCATGTCGGCAATCGCCATCTTGATCGCTTCCACGCCGCCCTGGCCGTCGATGTCGGAGTACAGGCCGGACATGTCGGTGATGATGCCGATCTTGATCACATCGCCGGACACTTGCGCCTGGGCCGGGCTGAAAGCCGCAGCGCAGGCCAGGGTGGCGGCCGTTGCCAGAGTAGTGAACTTGTTCAGTTTCATTGCAGTCTCCTGTTGGATAGGGTCAGGTCTAGCGGGAAAAAGGAAGCGCGTTGGGTCAAACACCCAGCGTCTCATGCAGTTGGGCCAGGCGGTCGGGCAGCTGGGCCTGGGTGAACTCCTGCAGGATGGAGCCGTGCTCCATGACCAGGAAGCGGTCAGCCAGCGGCGCGGCAAAGCGGAAGTTCTGCTCCACCATGACGATGGTGTAGCCCTTCTTCCTGAGCATCACCACCATCTCGGCGAGCTTTTGCACGATCACCGGAGCCAGGCCTTCGGAGATCTCATCCAGCAGCAACAGGCGCGCGCCGGTGCGCAGGATGCGCGCCACCGCCAGCATCTGCTGCTCGCCGCCCGACAGGCGCGTGCCCTGGCTGTGGCGACGCTCGGCCAGGTTGGGGAACATCGCGTAGATCTCCTCGACGCTCATACCGCCCTTGGCCAGCTCGGGCGGCAGCATCAGGTTCTCCTCGGTCGACAGGCTGGAGAAGATGCCGCGCTCTTCGGGGCAATAGCCCAGGCCCAGGCGGGCGATGCGGTAGGTCGGCAGCTTGACGGTCTCGGTACCGCGCACCTTGATCGAACCCTTGCGGCTGCCGGTCAGGCCCATGATGGCGCGCATGGTGCTGGTGCGGCCGGCGCCGTTGCGCCCCAGGAGGGTCAGGACTTCACCCTCCTCGACCGAGAAGTTCACGCCATGCAGCACATGCGACTCGCCATACCAGGCGTGCAGATCGCGGACCTCGAGAAAAGCTTGAGCCATGTCAGTGCGCCCCTTGGAGTTCGGTGTTGGCGCTGCCCATATAGGCCTCGATCACGGCCGGGTTCTTGGACACCTCGGCGTAAGGGCCCTCGGCCAGCGTGGCGCCGCGTTGCAGCACGGTGATGGTGTCGGCGATGCTGGAAACCACGCTCATGTTGTGCTCCACCATCAGCACGGTGCGGTTGGCCGCCACCTTCTTGATCAGCTGGCGGATGCGGTCCACGTCTTCCAGGCCCATGCCCTGGGTGGGCTCGTCGAGCAGCATCAGCTCGGGGTCCATCGCCAGGGTGGTGGCAATCTCCAGCGCGCGCTTGCGGCCATAGCTGAGCTCGACGGTGACCGAGGGCGCGTACGACTCCAGATCAACCTCGCGCAGCAGCTCCATCGCGCGTTCGTTGAGGCTGTCCAGGCTGGACTCGGAGCGCCAGAAGTGGAACGAGGTGCCCAGCTTGCGCTGCAGGGCCACGCGCACGTTCTCCAGCACGGTCAGGTGCGGGAACACGGCCGAGATCTGGAACGAGCGGATGATGCCGCGCCGGGCAATGCGCGCCGGCGCCTCACCGGTGATGTCCTGCCCGTTGAACAGGATCTGACCCGAACTCGGTGTGATGAACTTGGTCAGCAGGTTGAAGCAGGTGGTCTTGCCGGCGCCGTTGGGGCCTATCAGCGCGTGGATGGTGCCGCGCCTGACCTGCAAGTCCACCTGATTGACCGCGACAAAGCCCTTGAAGTCCTTGGTCAGCTTGCGCGTTTCGAGAATATGGTCTGCACTCATGGATGGGTTCCGGTCGAATCACTCGCCACTTCAACAAAGGGCATGCCGCCCAGCCGTTCGGTCAGCTGGCGCGCCACCTGCATCACCAGCTCGCGATGGGTCTCGCGCCAGCTTTCGTCCAGCCTGGCCTTCTGAATGCACATGCCGACACCGGCCACCGCCTGGCCCGAGGCGTCGAACACCGGCGCACCGATGCAATGCACCCCCTCGCGCACACCCTCGTCGTCGATGCTGTAGCCCTGGGCACGCACCTGGGCCAACTCGGTCAGCAACTCGTCCAGGGTCGGGGCCGGGCGGCGGCTCAGCGCCGGCAAGGGCTTGCGCCCGAACAGCTCACGCACGCTTTCAGCCGTCTGGAAGGCCAGCATGGCCTTGCCCGAGGCCGCCAGATGGGCAGGCAGGCGCATGCCCACATTGAAGGCCAGGCCCAGCGGGCGCAAACCATTGCGCGCCGCCACGTAGACGACCTCGGCGCCGCTGAGCACCGACAGTATCACCGTCTCCTGCGGCTCATGCGACTCGCTCCACAGGGTGGCGAACTCCTGGGCGATATTGGTGCCGGCGACAAAGGCCTCGGCCAGGGTCATCACGCTGGGGCCGATGAAGAAGGCGCCGTCGCTCTGGCGGCGCAGATAGCCCAGGGCCAGCAGGGTGTTGCACAGGCCGTGAACGCTGCTCTTGGGCAGTTCCAGGCTGTCGGCCAGGCGCGCCAGCGACATTGCCGTGCGCTCCTGGGCCAGCAGGTCCAGCACCGCAAAGGCGCGGGTCACCGCCGGCACCAGGGCCGAGCGCTTGGCCACGGGCATGGCAGACACGCTGGAGGCAGAGACAGCAACGGTGGACACAAACACTCCGGCTCAGACAGTTCTGGCACAGCAGCCCGCCGGGTACAAAGCCGGGCAGACCGAGCGAATTGCAGCGACGATCCACTAAGGCGGCTGAATGTTCAACCGGCTGAATGACATTCATCAAACTGAACCGCAGTGTAGGGGTGCGTTGAATCGCGCAAAAGACGCATTTGCACCAAACCAGGGAAAGTACCGGGAGTGCTTTCCCCAGGTCGGCGCGGATGGGCACCAGGGCGGTGCCGGTCAGCCGCCAGGCCCAGGGTCAGGGTTTGCCCGATCCGCCCTGCTCAAGCAAGCCCAGCAGCCTGGCCTTGGCGACCGGCCACTCGCTATCGATCATCGAGAAGTAGACCGTGTCGCGCACCCGGCCATCGGCGCAGACCACATGACGGCGGAAGATGCCCTCCTGGGTGGCGCCCAGCCGCGCGATGGCCGCGCGCGAGCGTTGGTTCAGCGCATCGGTCTTCCACTCCACCCGGTGCGCACCCAGGGTCTCGAACGCATGGCTCAGCAGCAGGGTCTTGGCCTCGGTGTTGACGCCGCTGCGCTGGTGCGAGCGAGCGATCCAGGTCCAGCCAATCTCCAACCGCCAGTGCTGGCGTTCGATATTGCCGAAACGCGTGCAGCCTATGACCTGGCCGGTGCGTGCATCGACCTTGGCAAAGGGCAGCGACACGCCGCGCTTTTGCTCGTCCAGGGCCAATTCGACGTAGAACCGCATCTTCTCGGCACTGTCGAATGGCGTCGGTATCCATTGCCACAGGTCCGGGTCCAGGCCGACGGCGATCAGGCCGTCCAGATGATCCAGGCTCAGCGGTTCAAGGCGCACATGGCGGCCCTGCAGCACCACCGGTTCAATCGTCATCATCGTCATCATCACAGCCCCAAATGCTGCATCCAGGCAGCCATTGCCTGTTCTTGCGCGGAGCCTTCGGCGAAGGCCTGCCGGATGCGCGTGCGTTCGGCCGCGCTGCGGTTCTGGCTCAGCTTGAACTTGGCCTCCCAGCGCGTCACGTGCAGCCGAAAGCCGACGATGGCGCCCAGCATCCGCTGCTGGAAGTCCTCGGGCAACTCCATCCACTGCTGGGCATAGCCTGGCTCATGCTGGGCGATCAGGCGCTTGAGCAGGCGGTCCTTGCCCAGAGGATCGTCGATCAGGCTGAGGCTGCCGTAGGCATGCACGGCCAGGTAGTTCCAGGTCGGCACCTGCTTCAGATCGTCGTAGTGGCGCGGCGACACATAGCCGCTGGGTCCGCCGAACACGGCCAAGGCCTCGCTCTGCTGCGACAGCCAGGCCCAGTGCGGATTGGCCCGCGCCATATGGCCTTCCAGCAGCCAGCCTTCTTCTTCCTTGATCACGGTCAGCGGCACATGGGTGACAAAGCTCTTCTGCTCGGCGTCGGGTCCGATCAACAGCGCCAGCGGGTTCTCGGCAATCAGCTGATGGGCCAGCTTCAGATCGCTGATGGCAAAACGACTCGGGTTGTACATGGGCAGGTGCCAGTTGGGGTTGCTATCGAGCCATGCTAAACGGCACACTGGTACGATGAAAGATCCAATATTCACCAATTCGACCGGACCAATGGATCAACAACCCGCGCTGAACCTGGACCTCACCGGACTGCAGCTGAACCGCAGCCAGGGCCTCAGCGAGCAGATCCATGCCCAGCTGAAGGCACGCATCCTGCGAGGCCAGCTGGCGGCCTCGCTGCGCCTGCCGACCACGCGCGAGCTGGCGCAGGTGCTGGGGGTGTCGCGCAACACCGTGGTGCGGGCCTACGAGCAGCTGCTGTCCGAGGCCTGCATCGAGTCACGCCCCGGGGCCGGCACCTTTGTCACGCCGGTTCAGGCCAAACCCGGCGCCATGCCGGCCAGCACAGCACAGCCCCAGGGCCCGGACACAGCGCTGTGGTCGCGGCTGCAGGCCTATCGGCCGAACCCGGCGCATATCGGCCCGGTGCGCGCCTTCCGACATGGCGTGCCCGCGATGGATCTGTTCCCGTTCGAGGTCTGGTCCCGGCTGCAGGCGCGGTTCTGGCGGCGCCATCAGCAGCAGACGCTGGGCTATTCCGATGCGGCCGGCGACGCCCGGCTGCGCGAGCTGATCGCCACCTATCTGAACAGCTCACGCGGCCTGCAATGCGAGGCCTCGCAGGTGCTGGTCACCACCGGCTCGCAGCAGGCGATCTCGCTGTGCGCGCTGGCCCTGCTGCGGCCCGGCGACCGGGTGGCCGTCGAGACGCCCGGCTACCGCGCCGCGGCGGCCGCGCTGGGCCTGGCCGGTGCCGAGCTGATCGGCGTGCCGGTGGATGCCCAGGGCCTGCGCGTGCAGACGCTGCACAGCCTGGGCGCCTTCCGCCTGGCCTATGTCACGCCCTCGCACCAGTTCCCCAGCGGCGCGGTGATGTCGCTGCAGCGCCGGCTCGATCTGCTCGCATGGGCTCAGGCCCAGAATGCCTATGTGCTGGAGGATGACTACGACGGCGAATACCGCTACGCCGGCGCCCCGCTTCAGCCCCTGGCCTCGCTGGACACCCAGGCCCGGGTGCTCTACATCGGTACCTTCTCGAAGCTGATGTTTCCCGGCCTGCGCCTGGGCTATCTGGTCGCCCCCGCGGCCTGGCTGCCGGTGCTGGCCAAGCTGCGCTCGGCGCTGGACCGGCACGCGCCGATCGCCGACCAGGTGGTGATGGCCGACTTCATGGCCGAGGGCCATTTCGGCCAGCATGTGCGGCGCATGCGCCGCGTCAGCCGCGCCCGCCGCGACGCCCTCCACGAAGCCTGGCAGCGCCACTTCGGCACGCAACTGCCCCTGCCCGCCACCGAGGCCGGCCTGCATGCCTGCCTGCCGCTGGACAGCCTCGAACTGGAGCAGACGCTGGCCGACAGCGCACTCGCCCACGGTGTGGAAGCGGGGCGGCTGAGCCAGATCGGCGCGAACACGGCGGCGCCGGTGCGGCCGGGCCTGATGATGGGCTTTGCCGGGGTGCCGCCCGAGGCCATCGCGGCGGCGGTGGCCACGCTGGCGCGATGCTGGGCGCCAGGCCTGGGTTAGGATATCCGCGGCCCCGCCTCATTGCGGGGCACGTCGCTCGGACGGTTCCGGGCGCTTACGTGAAAGCTCCACCATGACTGCCTCCTCTTCGGGCAAGCGCCGCTTTGCGCGCATTGATCGCCTCCCCCCCTACGTCTTCAACATCACGGCCGAGCTCAAGCTGGCGGCGCGCCGGCGTGGCGAAGACATCATCGACATGAGCATGGGCAACCCCGACGGGGCCACGCCCGCCCACATCGTCGCCAAGCTGATCGAGGTCGCCCAGCGGCCCGACACCCACGGCTACTCGGCCAGCAAGGGCATCCCGCGGCTGCGCCGGGCGATCTCGCACTGGTATGCGAAGCGCTATGGCGTGGACATCAATCCGGACACCGAGGCCATCGTCACGATAGGCTCCAAGGAGGGGCTGGCCCATCTGATGCTGGCCACCCTGGACCGGGGCGACACCGTGCTGGTGCCCGACCCCAGCTACCCGATACACATCTACGGCGCGGTGATTGCCGGCGCCGACATCCGCGCCATACCGGTGGCCTCGGACGTGGACTTCTTCGCCGAGCTGGAGAAGACCATACGCGGCAGCTATCCCAAGCCCAAGATGATGGTGTTCGGTTTTCCGTCGAACCCGACCGCGCAATGCGTGGAGCTGGACTTCTTCGAACGCGTCGTCGCGCTGGCCCGCAAGCACGACATCCTGGTCGTCCACGACCTGGCCTATGCCGACATCGTGTTCGACGGCTGGAAGGCCCCGTCCATCATGCAGGTGCCCGGCGCCAAGGACGTGGCGGTCGAGTTCTTCACCTTGAGCAAGAGCTACAACATGGCCGGCTGGCGGGTCGGCTTCATGGTCGGCAATCCGGACCTGGTGGCCGCGCTGGCGCGCATCAAGAGCTATCACGACTACGGCACATTCACGCCGCTGCAGGTGGCTGCCATTGCCGCGCTGGAGGGCGACCAGAGTTGTGTGCACGAGATAGCCGCCACCTACCAGCGCCGCCGCGATGTGCTGGTCAAGGGCCTGACCGAGGCCGGCTGGGCGGTCGACACACCGAAGGCCAGCATGTATATCTGGGCCCGCATTCCCGAGGCCTACCGAGGTCTCGGTTCGCTGGAGTTCGCCCGCCAATTGCTGGACAAGGCCAAGGTCTGCGTGTCGCCCGGCATAGGCTTCGGCGACCAGGGCGACGGCCATGTGCGCTTCGCCCTGATCGAGAACGAGAGCCGCATCCGACAGGCGGTGCGCGGCATCAAGGCGATGTTCAAGGCCGACGGGCTGGTGAACGCGGGCTAGTGCCCGGGTAATCCGCAGGGCCGTTGGTCTTGCAATTGCGGGCTCGCTCGATATACTGTGTTTATTAACAGTATTCGAGGAGCCTCTCATGCGCCACGACTTCGTCCAGAGCTATCGCCAGACCTACCGCCCCGCTCCCGCCGTGCATCTGCCGGCCTGGCTGCGCAGCCTGTGGCGCTGGCTGTAAGGCCGCCGGGTATTGAGGGAGCGCGCGATGACGCGGCCGCGCTTGCTCATGATGGCCCAGCCACCGTCAGCGGTGCGGGACGAAATGGAGACGGTCGTCAGGCGCAACGGACTGGACGCCCGGCTGGGCGGCGCGATGTTCGAGGCCGAGAACTGGCATCAGACGCTGTCAGACCGGTATGAGGACACGCCCGCCATCCGCGCCGCGATGCGACGCGCGGGCGCGAGGGTTTCGGCTCAGGCCTGCACACTGTCGCTGAACCGCATTCGCGGCGAGGGGCAGCAAGGCAGCATTCATTGGGCATTCAGGGCAGCAGGCAAGCCCCAGGGCTTTGACGCGTTGCTGGCTGCCGTCCGTACGGCCCTGGCCGTGGAGCATCTCGGCACGGGATCGGGGCACACCCCACACGTCACCATCAGCTACCACGCCCCAGATCGTCTGGGCTCCATCGCGGTGAACCCCATCTGCTGGACGATTGCCGAGATCCTGCTGGTTGTGGGGGCCGGGACGTCCTATCACTACCACGTGATAGACGGATGGCCCTTGCGGCCAGCAGCACCCGAGCCTTCGAAGCAACAGCTCAGCTTGTTCGAAACAACGCCGCAATGCGTTGTGAGCTAAAAACCACCCAGAAACCAAAAAGCCGTTGATAAACAACGGCTTATGGCAAATCTGGTGGAGGAGACGGAGGGATTCGAACCCTCGAGGCGCGTTTTAGCGCACCTACTCCCTTAGCAGGGGAGCACCTTCGGCCACTCGGTCACGTCTCCAGCACAGCCTCGTATTCTAGACCAAAATCTGGCCAGTTTTTACGAGTTTGGCTGATCCAGTTCAAAAGCTTTGTGCAGCGCGCGCACGGCCAGTTCCATGTACTTCTCGTCGATGACGACGCTGGTCTTGATTTCGCTGGTCGTGATCATCTGGATGTTGATGCCCTCTTCGCTCAACGAGCGGAACATCTTCGACGCCACGCCCACATGCGAGCGCATGCCGATGCCGACGATGCTGACCTTGCAGATGTTCTTGTCGCCGACCACCGAGGCGGCGCCGGTGTCCACGGCCACGCGGGTCTTCAGCAGCTCCATCGTGCGCTGGTAGTCATTGCGGTGCACGGTGAACGAGAAGTCGGTGCGGCCATCGTGCGAGACGTTCTGAATGATCACGTCCACATCGATATTGGCGTCGGCCACCGGGCCCAGGATCTGGAACGCGATGCCGGGCTTGTCGGGCACGCCCAGCAGGCTGACCTTGGCCTCGTCACGGTTGAAGGCAATGCCCGATACGACGGCTTGTTCCATTTTTACGTCCTCTTCAAAGGTGATCAGGGTGCCCGACTTGGCTTCCTCTTCGATATTAATGTCCCACGGCGTGAAGCTCGACAGCACGCGCAGCGGCACGCGGTACTTGCCGGCGAACTCGACCGAGCGGATCTGCAGCACCTTGGAACCCAGAGACGCCATTTCCAGCATCTCCTCGAAGCTGATGGTGTGCAGGCGGCGGGCGTCGCTGACGATGCGCGGGTCGGTGGTGTAGACGCCGTCCACATCGGTGTAGATCAGGCACTCGGCGGCCTTCATCGCCGCCGCCACGGCCACGGCCGAGGTGTCGGAGCCGCCACGGCCCAGCGTCGTGACATTGCCGTTCGGATCAATGCCCTGGAAGCCGGTGATGATGACCACCTTGCCGGCGGCCAGATCGGCACGCACGCGCTGGTCGTCGATGCTCTCGATGCGGGCTTTGGTGAACGACGAATCGGTCTTGATGGGCACCTGCCAGCCGGCATAGCTGACCGCCTGCATGCCCTCGGCCTGCAGCGCAATCGCCAGCAGACCGACCGAGACCTGCTCGCCGGTGGCGGCAATCAGGTCCAGCTCGCGGTTCAGTTCGGCGCTGCCGCTCTCGGGCGACAACTCCTTGGCCAGGCCCAGCAGGCGATTGGTCTCGCCGCTCATGGCCGAAGGCACGACCACCATCTGGTGACCGGCGCGCGCCCATTTGGCCACGCGTTTGGCGACTTGACGTATGCGTTCGGTCGAACCCATAGACGTGCCGCCGTATTTATGAACGATCAGTGCCATGTCGATGTGTGAATACGCGGGTCGGGAGCCCGGATGGGCGGGTGCGCCGCGGTCGCAACCTGCAATTCTAGCTGCTGCACTGCAGCAAGCTTTCGAGGCACCCGGCTCAAGCCTTCGCGTTTGAATCAGGCAGCCATCGCAGCGCTATCAAGCGCTCGCCGGGCGAACCCCAGGCGCGGGCATCGACACCCAGGCCGGGCACGAACACCAGCCGCTCCCCGGCGAACAGCAGAGGCCCTTCGCGCTCCCAGGCCGGCACAGCGGCCTCCTGGAAGCACTTCTTCAGGCTGCGCGCGGTGCTGGCCGGCGCACGCTGGAATTGCTCGCCGCCTTGGCGCGACCGGATCTGCAGCTGAGCCAGCGTGCCCAAAGCCACCCCCCCCTGCTTCACCGCCTGCACTTGGAGCACGCCGCCCCAGCCGGCCAGGCGGTAGCGGCCGGCGCGCAAGATGCTCATCTCGGTGGCTGGCGCATCGGCAGACTTTGCCGATACCGCGGCCATAAAGCGCAGCCGCCCGCGATAGCGCCGCAGTTCGCCATCGCCGTGCGGCCAGGCCGCCGGAGCCTGCGCCTGCCCCAGCTCGGCCATCAGCCGCTGCGCCAGGCTGGCAGGGGCCGACTGGCCCGAGCTTCGCTGGATCCAGGCACGCAAGGCATTGCTGCGGCGGGCCGGCGAGAGCTTCAGCCAATCGCCGAGATGCAGGGCCTGCTTCTCGTCACAAAGCAGCGCCAGATCGGCCTCGGCCAGCTCCTGCTGCAAGGCCAAGGCCTCCTGCGCCCAAGCAGCGCTGGTGGCCAGGCAAGCCTCGGCTTGAGGAAAGGCCTCCAGCAACTGCGGCCAGACCTGCAGCCGCAGCCGGTTGCGGGCATAGCGCGGGTCGCCATTGCTGTCGTCGTCGATGAAGCTGAGGCCATGGGCCTGCAGATAGGCCTCGACCTGCTCGCGCCCGGCATTCAGCCAGGGCCGCGCCCAGACCAGACCGCTACGCGCCACCGACTCGGGCATGGCCGACAGACCCGCCATGCCGGCGCCCCGCAGCGCCTGCAGCACAAAGGTCTCGGCCTGATCGCGCCGGTGGTGGGCCAGCAGCATCAGCTCCGCGCCCTGCTCCTGGGCCATCTCTTGCAAGGCCCGATAGCGGGCATCGCGCGCCCAGGCCTCGATGCTTTCGCCCTTGGCGGGCTTGCCGGGCAAGCGTCGAAACACGAACGACACCGGCAGGCCTGCGGCCGCCCAGCCCTCGACCTGCTGCCGGCAATGCGCCAGCCAGTCATCGGCATGTCTGCTGAGCCCGTGGTGCACATGCAGGCCCAGCACCTCTAGGCCCGTATCGAGCGCGGCGCGGGCCGTGGCATGCAGCAAGGCGGTGGAATCGCGCCCGCCGCTGTAGGCGACGGCAACGCGCACCGGTTCAGCGCTCCTTGGTGTCGCTGAAGCGGCCGTAGGATTGCAGGCGCTCATAGCGGCGCTGCAGCAACTCCTTGGGCTTGAGGTCGCTGACCTGGCGCAGCGCGTCGTTCAACGCACGCTTCAGGAAGGACGACATCTGCTTGGGGTCGCGGTGCGCGCCGCCGACCGGCTCGCTGACGATCTTGTCGACCAGGTTCAGCGCCTTCAGGCGGTGGGCGGTGATGCCTAAAGCGTCGGCAGCATCCGAGGCCCGCTCCGAGGTCTTCCACAGGATGGACGCACAGCCTTCCGGCGAGATCACCGAATAGACCGAGTACTGCAGCATCAGCACCTGATCGCCGACCGAAATCGCCAGCGCGCCGCCTGAGCCGCCCTCGCCGATGATGGTCGAGATGATGGGCACTTCCAGCTGGGCCATCTCGAAGATATTGCGGCCGATCGCCTCCGACTGGCCGCGCTCCTCGGCGCCGATGCCAGGATAGGCGCCGGGCGTGTCGACAAAGGTGAAGACCGGCAGGCCGAACTTCTCGGCCAGCTTCATCAGGCGCAGCGCCTTGCGGTAGCCCTCGGGGCGCGACATGCCGAAGTTGCGCGCGGCGCGCTCCTTGGTGTCGCGGCCCTTCTGGTGGCCCAAGACCATGCAGGCCTGGCCATTGAAGCGGGCCAGGCCGCCAACGATGGACTGGTCATCCGCGTAATGGCGGTCACCGTGCAGTTCCTGGAACTCGGTAAAGATGTCGTTCACATAGTCGAGCGTGTAGGGCCGCTGGGCGTGGCGCGCAATCTGCGTCACCTGCCAGGGCGTCAGGCTCGAATAGATGTCTTTGGTGAGTTGAAGGCTTTTCTTGGCCAGCCGGTCGATTTCTTCGGAGATATCGACGGCCGACTCGCTTTGCACGTAGCGCAGCTCTTCAATCTTGCTTTCGAGCTCGGCAACGGGTTGCTCGAACTCCAGAAAATGTTTTTTGCTCATCCTGCTAGGGTCTCTCAGAGATGATGATGGCCCGCGGGTCCGGGCCGGAAATCAGGCCTGGGCCGGGGGTAGCGGGTCCAGGCTGCGCCAAATGTACCATGTGGCTACCGAGCGGTAAGGGGCCCAGGCATCCGCAACTTCCCTGGCTTCGGCACGCGAAACCGGCTCGCCGCTGAAGTAGTTCTGGCTGATGCCCTTGATCAGGCCGGGGTCGTCCAGCGGCATCACATTGGGCCGCATCAGGTAGAAGATCAGGAACATCTCGGCCGTCCAGCGGCCGATGCCGCGAATGGCCACCAGCTCTTCGATAATGGCCTCGTCGTCCATCTGCTGCCACTGCGGCACATGGACGCTGCCGGCCTCGAAATGCTGGGCCAGATCGCACAGATAGTCGACCTTGCGCACCGACAGGCCGGCCGCCCGCATCAGCGCCACGTCCAGGCCCAGCACGGCAGCAGGCGCCACCTGATTCGGCGGGCCGGCCATCAGCGCCAGGAATTTCTCCCACATCGCCTGCGCAGCCGGCACCGAAATCTGCTGGCCGATGATGGAGCGGGCCAGGGTCGTGAAGGCGTCGCCTCGGCTTTCCAGCCGGGCCTCGCCAAACTGCGGGATCAGCTTCTTCATCACCCGGTCGCGCTTAGCCAGGTGGCGGCAGGCCTCATCCCAGTACAGCGGCGTCACCCCCACGGTAGTGCCGTCGGCGGGCGTGTTTCCATCGGGCGCGGCGCCCGTTGCAGAGGAGCGCGGCACGTCAGGCCTTGACCCAGCTCGTGCCCTGGGGCGTGTCTTGCAGGGCAATGCCCTGGGCCAGCAGATCCTTGCGGATCTGGTCGGCACGGGCAAAGTCGCGGGAGGCCTTGGCGGCGGCGCGCTCGGCGATCAGCGCCTCGATGGCGGATTCCTCCACCCCGCTGCCGCCCTGCAGATACTGGCGCGGTGCCTGCTGCAGGATGCCCAGCGTGGCGCCCAGCTGCTTGAGCACCGCCGCATCGGCCAGCGAGCCGGTGCGGTTGACCGTGTTGGCCAGCTCGAACAGGGTGGAGATGGCCAGCGGCGTGTTGAAGTCGTCGTCCATCGCGGCGCGGAAGGCGGCCGCGGACGGGTGCGCCCAGTCGAGCTCGCCCTCGGGCACGTCCAGCCCATCCAGCGCCGTGTACAGCCGGCGCAGCGCATTGCGGGCGTCGTCCAGATTCACATCGCTGAAGTTGAACGGGCTGCGGTAGTGGGTGCGCAGCATGAAGTAGCGCAGCGTCTCGCCGTCATAGCGCTTCAGCACGTCCTGGATGGTGAAGAAATTGCCCAGCGACTTGGACATCTTCTCGTTGTCCACATTCAGGAAGCCGTTGTGCACCCAGAAGTTGACGAAGGGATGGCCCAAAGCACCCTCGCTCTGCGCGATCTCGTTTTCATGGTGCGGGAACTGCAGGTCCATGCCGCCGCCATGGATGTCGAAACGCTCGCTCAGCAGCGCGCAGGCCATGGCCGAGCACTCGATATGCCAGCCCGGGCGGCCGGCGCCATAGGCGCTGGGATACTTCGCGTCTTCGGGCTCGCTGTCCTTGGCGGACTTCCACAGCACGAAGTCCAGCGGGTCGAGCTTGCCGTCGTCGACGGCCACCCGCTCGCCGGCACGCAAATCGTCCAGCGACTTGCCGGACAGCTTGCCGTAGCCGGGGAATTTGCGCACCGCGTAGTTCACATCGCCATTGCTGGCGTGGTAGGCCAGGCCCTTGCGCTCCAGCGTGCCTATCAGGTCCAGCATCTGGCCGACATAGTCGGTGGCGCGCGGCTCGTGCGTCGGGCGCTCGACGCCCAGGGCGCCGATATCGCGGTGCATGGCGGCAATCATCTCGTCGGTCAGCGCACGGATGCTGATGCCGCGCTCGACGGCGCGCTTGATGATCTTGTCCTCGATGTCGGTGATGTTGCGCACATAGGTCACTCTGTAACCCGAGCTTTTCAGCCAGCGCTGCACCACATCGAAGGCCATCATCATGCGGGCATGGCCCACATGACAGAGGTCGTAAATCGTCATGCCGCAGACGTACATCCGCACATGGCCGGGTTCGATCGGGGTGAAGGGCTCGACCGCGCGGGTCAGCGAGTTGTAGATGCGCAAAGACATGGAGGCAGATTCGTGGTGCAAAAATCAGTATAGCGGGTGAGGCCGCCGCCACTGGGCGACAATAGCGCCCGCTCGGGGCTTGGACACCATCGTCCGCCGGCCCGCTTCTGCCCCTCAACCGGAACGCTGTGACGCCATGATCTCTCCCTTCCGAATCACCTCCGTCCTCGCAGCCACAGCCGCCTTGCTGCTGGCCCAGGGCGCTACCGCACAGACGGTCAAGCTCGCCACCAATCTGGGTGATATCCGCATCGAACTCGACGCCGAGAAGGCGCCCAAGTCGGTCGCCAACTTCCTGCAGTACGTGAAGGCCGGCCACTACGACGGCACGATCTTCCATCGCGTGATCCCGACCTTCATGGTCCAGGGCGGCGGCTTCACCAAGGACCTGAAGCAAAAGCCGACCAAGGCGCCGATCCCGCTGGAAAGCCGCAACGGCCTGAACAATGTCATCGGCACGGTGGCGATGGCGCGCACCGGCGACCCCAATTCGGCGACCTCGCAGTTTTTCATCAATGTGGTGGACAACCCCTTCCTCGACGCCGCCAACTCGCGTGACGGCAATGGCTATGCCGTGTTCGGCAAGGTCATCGCCGGCATGGACGTGGTCGAGAAGATCAAGTCCCTGCCCACCGCCCCCATGCAGATGCACGAGAACATGCCCGTGCAGCCAGTCATCATCAACAAAGCCACTGTGGAGAAGTAAACACCATGACCAAGACCGTAGAACTGCAAACCAACCACGGCGCGATACGCATCGAACTCGATGATGCCAAGGCGCCCATCACCGTGGCCAACTTCCTGTCCTATGTGGCCAAGGGCCACTACGACGGCACGGTGTTCCACCGCGTCATCAAGGGCTTCATGGTCCAGGGTGGCGGCTTCGAGCCCGGCATGAAGCAAAAGGGCACCGACGCGACGATCCAGAACGAGGCCAACAACGGCCTGACCAATGACCACTACACGGTGGCCATGGCCCGCACCAGCGCCCCGCACTCGGCCAGCGCCCAGTTCTTCATCAACACCACCGACAACGGCTTCCTGAACTTCAAGTCCGAGAGCCCCTCGGGCTGGGGCTATGCCGTGTTCGGCAAGGTCGTTGCCGGCAAGGAAGTCGTTGACGCGATGGAAAAGGTCAAGACCGGCCGTAACGGCGGCCACGACGACGTGCCGCTGGAAGACGTGGTGATTCAGCGCGCCGTTGAAATCAGCTGATCGTGCTTCGGGGGGCAGCGCCCTGCCCCTCTTCGACGAACTCCCGGCTGCGCCCGGGTGGACGCAGATCGACTTCCTGTCCGATCTGCACCTGGCGCCCGACACGCCCGCCACCCTGGCGGCGCTGGAGCGCCATCTGCGAGTCACCCCCGCACAGGCGGTGTTCCTGCTCGGCGACATCTTCGAGGTCTGGGTCGGCGACGATGCGCGCTTCGAGGGTTTCGAAGCGCCATGCACCGCTCTGCTGCGCCAGGCCGCTCAGCGGCTGACGCTGTTCTTCATGCCCGGCAATCGCGACTTTCTGGTCGGCCCGGCCTTGCTGGCCGACGTCGGCATGCAGGGCCTGAGCGACCCGACGGTGCTGAGAGCCTTCGGCCAGCGCATCCTGCTCAGCCACGGCGACGCGCTGTGCCTGGACGATGCCGACTACCAGCGCTTTCGCGCCGAGGTCCGCGGCGAAGCCTGGCAGACAGCCTTTCTTGCCAAGCCGCTGGATGAGCGCAAGGCCATCGCCCGCGGGCTGCGCACCCAGAGCGAAGAGCGCAAACGCGGGCAAATGCCCAGCGAGTGGTCGGACCTCGACGCTGCCGCCTGCCTGGAGTGGCTGGCCCATGCCAAGGCCGATCTGCTGATCCACGGCCACACGCACCGCCCTGCCAGCCATGCGCTGGCCGCCGGCAAGCAGCGCGTGGTGCTCAGTGACTGGGATCTCGACGGCCAGCATGGCCCGGCGCGCGCCGAGGTGCTGCGCCTCAGCGCCACGGGCCTACAGCGGCTGTCGCTGGTCTGATGCGGCTGGCCCAGCGTTGGCGCGCCTGGCGCGAGTCCCGCCTGCTGCAGCGACGCGCGATTCCCGATCCGCTCTGGCGGCTGACGCTGGCCCGCTACCCCTTTCTGCATCTGGAGCATCCGGACGACCAGGCACAGCTGCGCCGCCTGGCCACCCTGTTCCTGGCCGACAAGGAATTCCACGGCATCGCCGGCTTCGAGGTCAGCGACGAGGTGGCCGTGGCTGTGGCCGCCCAGGCCTGCCTGCTGATCCTTCACCTCGGGTTGGAGCGCTATGGCGGCTTCGTCGGCATCGTCATGCATGCCGACCAGGTGCTGGCCAGGCGCGAGGTGATGGATGAGGCCGGCCTGGTCCACGAGTACGAGGAGGAGCTGTCCGGCGAGGCGATGGAGGGCGGGCCGCTGATGCTGTCCTGGGCCGATGTCGAACGGGCCGGTCTGGACGACGGCCCGGCCTACAACGTCGTCATGCACGAGTTCGCCCACGTGCTGGACATGGCCGACGGCCTGGCCAACGGCGTGCCACCGCAGGCCAGCGCGCGCGCGCGTGAAGCCTGGATCACGACCATGGAGGCGGAGTACCAGCGCTTCTGCGATCTGCTGGACGCCGGCCATGAGACCGCCATCGACCCCTACGGCAGCGAGGGGCTGGAGGAGTTCTTCGCGGTCGCGGTCGAGTCCTTTTTCGTCACACCATTGGCGCTTTTGGCCGATCACCCGCCGCTGTACGCGCTGCTGGCCGGCTACTTCCGGCAAGACCCTGCGGCGTGTCAGCGGCCATGAAAAAGGGCCCCGAAGGGCCCTTACAGATCACGCCAACAAGACTCAAGCCGTCGCCGGCTCGGCCTTGGGCTTGTCGCGGCGGGTGGGCTGGATGTCCAGCACCGTCTTGCCCTCCTCGTCCACGTCGACGCCGAGACGCCCGCCGTCCACCAGGCGACCGAACAGCAATTCGTCGGCCAGGGCCCGGCGTATCGTGTCCTGGATCAGGCGCTGCATAGGCCGCGCGCCCATCAGCGGATCGAAGCCCTTCTTGCCCAGGTGCTTGCGCAGCGCGTCGCTGAAGGTCACCTCGACCTTCTTCTCGGTCAGCTGGCCCTCGAGCTGCAGCAGGAACTTGTCGACCACGCGCAGGATGATGTCCTCGTCCAGCGAGCGGAAGGAGACGATGGCATCCAACCGGTTGCGGAACTCGGGCGTGAACAGACGCTTGATGTCGGCCATCTCGTCGCCCTGCTCGCGCGAGTTGGTGAAGCCGATGTTCGACTTGCCCAGTGCCTCGGCGCCCGCATTGGTCGTCATGATGATGATGACGTTGCGGAAGTCGGCCTTGCGCCCGTTGTTGTCGGTCAAGGTGCCATGGTCCATGACCTGTAGCAGCACGTTGAAGACGTCCGGATGGGCCTTCTCGATTTCGTCGAGCAGCAGCACCGCATGGGGCTTCTTGGTGACAGCTTCGGTCAGCAGACCACCCTGGTCGAAGCCGACGTAGCCCGGAGGCGCGCCGATCAGCCGGCTGACCGCGTGGCGCTCCATGTACTCGCTCATGTCGAAGCGCACCAGCTCGATGCCGAGGATGTAGGCCAGCTGCTTGGCGACTTCCGTCTTGCCCACGCCGGTCGGGCCGCTGAACAGGAAGGAGCCGATCGGCTTGTCCGGCTTGCCCAGGCCCGAGCGCGCCATCTTGATGGCGGCGGCCAGGGCCTCGATGGCCGGCTCCTGGCCGAACACGACGCTGTTCAGGTCGCGGTCCAGGTTCTTCAGCTTGCTGCGGTCATCGTTGGACACGCTGGCCGGCGGGATGCGCGCGATCTTGGCGACGATCTCCTCGACCTCGGTGCGGGTGATGGTCTTCTTCTGCTTGCTCTTGGGCAGGATGCGCTGGGCGGCGCCGGCCTCATCGATGACGTCAATCGCCTTGTCGGGCAGATGGCGGTCATTGATGAACTTGGCCGACAGCTCGGCCGCCGCCTGCAGGGCGCCCAGCGCGTACTTGACGCTGTGGTGCTCCTCGAAGCGCGACTTCAGGCCCTTCAGGATCTCGATGGTCTGCTCGACCGAGGGCTCGACCACGTCGATCTTCTGGAAGCGGCGTGACAGGGCCGCATCCTTTTCGAAGATGCCACGGTACTCGCTGAAGGTCGTGGCGCCAATGCACTTCATCGCACCAGAGCTGAGCGCCGGCTTGAGCAGATTGCTGGCGTCCAGCGTGCCGCCCGAGGCCGCACCGGCACCGATCAAGGTGTGGATCTCGTCGATGAACAGGATGGCGTTGGGCTGGTCCTTCAGGTTCTTCAGCACGCCCTTGAGGCGCTGCTCGAAGTCGCCGCGGTACTTGGTACCGGCCAGCAGGGCACCCATGTCCAGCGAATAGACGGTGCACTCGGCCAGCACGTCGGGCACATCGCCCTCGGTGATGCGCCAGGCCAGGCCCTCGGCAATGGCCGTCTTGCCCACGCCGGCCTCGCCGACCAGCAGCGGGTTGTTCTTGCGGCGGCGGCACAGCACCTGCACGACGCGCTCGACCTCGTGCTCGCGGCCGATCAGCGGATCGATCTTGCCGTCCTTGGCGAGCTGGTTCAGGTTCTGCGTGAACTGCTCCAGCGGCGAGCCCTTGCCGCCGTCGGCCTCTTCGCGCTCGCCCTCATTGCCGCCCTGGCCTTCCGGCCCCTTGGCGGGCTCCGGCGGCTCGGACTTCTTGATGCCGTGGGCGATGTAGTTCACCACGTCCAGGCGGGTCACACCCTGCTGGTGCAGGTAGTAGACGGCGTGCGAGTCTTTCTCGCCGAAGATGGCGACCAGCACGTTCGCGCCGGTGACTTCCTTCTTGCCGCTGCCGGTGGACTGCACATGCATGATGGCGCGCTGTATCACCCGCTGGAAGCCCAGCGTGGGCTGCGTGTCCACCTCGTCCGCGCCACCGACGGTGGGCGTGTTTTCCTTGATGAATTGCGACAAGCTCTTGCGCAGGTCATCGATATTGGCCGAGCAGGCGCGCAGCACCTCTGCGGCCGAAGGGTTGTCCAATAGCGCCATCAACAGGTGTTCCACCGTGATGAACTCATGTCGCTGTTGGCGAGCTTCTACAAACGCCATGTGCAGGCTGACTTCAAGCTCTTGCGCAATCATGCGGCCTCCATAATGCACTGCAGGGGATGACCAGCACGCCGGGCGGCGGCCAGTACCAATTCCACCTTGGTCGCGGCCAGGTCCTTGGTGAAAACACCGCAGACTCCGCGCCCCTCGTGGTGGATCTTCAACATGATCAGAGTCGCCGCTTCAAGGTCATGCTTGAAATACTCTTGCAAGACCATGATGACGAACTCCATGGGGGTGTAATCGTCGTTCAGCATCACGACTTGATAGAGCCGCGGAGGTTCCGTTTTAAGGGTCTCGCGCTCGGCCACAGTCGCTCCACCCGCGTCGTCGCGGCGTGGATCCTGGCCCGGTGGACCAGGAGGCTGGGTAGGTTCGTCAGGCATGGAATGATTCTATCGAGTTGAGCCCGCCATAGCGGGCGTTCCAAAGCCATGTTGTGCCAAGTGTGACACTCTGCAATCCCCGATTTGAGTATTTTCGATCCCGCATTTCGCAGCCTCGACCGGTTTTACCAATTCGGGCGTCTCGAGCACCTGGGAAACCTCTAGCTGTACACCCGCCGGGCGGGGTTTGAGAATCTCTGCCCACGGTGCCACAAGACACCGGGATGGAGAAGACAAAATGGCCAACGGGACAGTCAAGTGGTTTAACGACGCCAAGGGATTTGGTTTCATTGAACCCGAAGAAGGTGGGGACGATGTATTCGCACATTTCTCCGCCATTCAAATGGAGGGCTTTCGCACCCTCCGCCAGGGAAGCCGGGTGAGTTTCGAGGTCGTGCAGGGCCCCAAAGGCCAGCTCGCCCAGAATATTCTCTCGGTCGAGCCACAGCCCACAGCGCACTGACACCTGCTCGCCAAGGCGAGCCCAGTCCGCTGAGTATGCTGAGAAGTAAAAAGGCCCGCTGAACGCGGGCCTTTGGTGATTGCTTTGCCCGTCCCCGGGCATGCGTCACATCTGGTCAATCATCACCTGCCCGAAGCCGGAGCAGGAGACCTGCGTCGCGCCGTCCATCAGGCGGGCGAAGTCATAGGTCACTTTCTTGCTGGCGATCGCCGCTTCCAGCGAACGGATGATCAGGTCGGCCGCTGCCGTCCAGCCCATATGGCGCAGCATCATCTCGGCCGAGAGGATTTCGCTGCCCGGGTTCACATAGTCCTTGCCGGCGTACTTCGGTGCCGTGCCATGGGTGGCCTCGAAGCAGGCCACCGAATCCGACATATTCGCGCCCGGCGCAATGCCGATGCCGCCGACCTGGGCGGCCAGGGCGTCGGAGATGTAGTCGCCGTTCAGGTTCAAGGTGGCCACCACCGAGTACTCGGCCGGGCGCAGGAGGATCTGCTGCAGGAAGGCGTCGGCAATGGAGTCCTTGATGGTGATGCCCTTGCCCGTCTTCGGGTTCGTCAGCTTGCACCAGGGGCCGCCATCGATCGGCTGGGCGCCGAATTCACGCTGCGCCAGCGCATAGGCCCAGTCACGGAAGGCGCCTTCCGTGTACTTCATGATGTTGCCCTTGTGGACGATGGTCACGCTGGGCTTGTCATTGTCGATCGCGTACTGGATGGCCTTGCGCACCAGGCGCTCGGTGCCTTCGCGCGAGACGGGCTTGATGCCGAGACCCGAGGTGTTCGGGAAGCGGATCTTCTTGACGCCCATCTCGTCCTGCAGGAACTTGATCAGCTTCTTGGCCTTGTCGCTCTCGGCCTCGTACTCGATGCCGGCGTAGATGTCTTCCGAGTTTTCACGGAAGATGACCATATTCGTCTTCTCGGGCTCCTTCAGCGGCGAGGGCACGCCCTTGAAGTACTGCACCGGGCGCAGGCAGACGTAGAGATCCAGCTCCTGGCGCAGCGCCACGTTCAGCGAGCGGATGCCGCCGCCCACCGGCGTGGTCAGCGGCCCCTTGATGGACACCACGTACTCGCGCAAAACGGCCAGGGTCTCTTCAGGCAGCCAGACATCCGGGCCATAGACCCGGGTGGCCTTCTCGCCCGCATAGACTTCCATCCAGTGGATCTTCTTCTTGCCGCCATAGGCCTTGGCCACCGCGGCATCGACCACCTTGAGCATGACCGGTGTGATGTCCATGCCGGTGCCGTCACCCTCGATGTACGGAACGATGGGCTCGTCCGGCACATTGAGCGACATGTCGGCGTTGACCGTGATCTTGCTGCCCTCGACAGGGAGCTGGATGTGCTGATACATGAACGAGAGTCTCCGGATCA
Organism: uncultured Roseateles sp.; assembly: GCF_963422335.1. NCBI lineage: Bacteria > Pseudomonadati > Pseudomonadota > Betaproteobacteria > Burkholderiales > Sphaerotilaceae > Roseateles > uncultured Roseateles sp. The sequence continues at coordinate 3,813,024 of NZ_OY729424.1, read as the reverse complement.
GCCTGCCACCGACGCGAGTGCCGCGTTGAACGTCGCGCTCGGGCGCATCACGGTTTCAAGCTTGGCCATGTCCGGCAGGTAGTAGCCGCCGATGTCCACCGGCTTGCCCTGCACGGCCGCCAGTTCGGCCACGATGGTGGTCTCCTGATCGGCCAGCGCCTTGGCCAGCGGGGCGAACTTGACCGCCAGCTCGGCGTCGTCGCTCTGGCCGCTGAGCGCCTGGGCCCAGTACAGAGCCAGGTAGAACTGGCTGCCGCGGTTGTCCAGCTGGCCGGTCTTGGGGCTGGGGTTCTTGTTGTTGTCCAGCAGCTGGCCGGTCGCGGCGTCCAGCGTCTTGGCCAGCAGCTTGGCGCGGGCGTTGTTGTTCTTCAGGCCAAGGTCTTCCAGGCTCACCGCCAGCGCCAGGAATTCACCCAGCGAGTCCCAGCGCAGGTGGTTTTCTTCGACCAGCTGCTGCACATGCTTGGGCGCCGAGCCGCCGGCACCGGTCTCGTACATGCCGCCGCCGGCCATTAGCGGCACGATGGACAGCATCTTGGCCGAGGTGCCCAGCTCCATGATGGGGAACAGGTCGGTCAGGTAGTCGCGCAGGATGTTGCCAGTGGCGCTGATGGTGTCCTGGCCGCGAATCACGCGCTCCAGGGTGTAGCGCATGGCGCGCACCTGGCTCATGATCTGGATGTCCAGGCCCGCGGTGTTGTGCTCGTGCAGGTACATCTTGACCTTGGTGATCAGCTGCGCCTCGTGCGGACGGTAGGAGTCGAGCCAGAACACCACAGGCATGCCCGAGTTGCGGCCCCGGTTGACGGCCAGCTTGACCCAGTCGCGGATGGCGGCGTCCTTGCACTGGCACATGCGCCAGATGTCGCCCTGCTCCACGTCCTGGCTCATCAGCACCTCGCCGGAGTCCAGGTCGGTGATATTGGCCACGCCGTCTTCAGCGATTTCGAAGGTCTTGTCGTGCGAGCCGTATTCCTCAGCTTGCTGGGCCATCAGGCCGACATTGGGCACGGTGCCCATGGTCTTGGGGTCGAAGGCGCCATGCCATTTGCAGAAGTTGATGATCTCCTGGTAGATGCGGGCAAAGGTCGATTCCGGCATCACGGCCTTGACGTCCTTCAGGCGGCCATCGGCGCCCCACATCTTGCCGCCGTTGCGAATCATCGCCGGCATCGAGGCATCGACGATGATGTCGTTGGGCGAGTGGAAATTGGTGATGCCCTTGGCCGAATCGACCATGGCCAGCTCCGGGCGGTGCTCGTGGCAGGCGTGCAGATCGCGCTTGATCTCGTCCTGCTTGCTCTGCGGCAGGGTGGCGATCTTGTTGTACAGATCGACCATGCCGTTGTTGACGTTGATGCCCAGCTCCTCGAACAGCTTGCCGTGCTTCTCGAAGGCATCGCGGTAGAAGATCTTGACGCAGTGGCCGAAGACGATGGGGTGCGAGACCTTCATCATCGTGGCCTTGACGTGCAGCGAGAACATCACGCCGGTCTGGCGTGCATCCTCGATTTCCTTTTCATAGAAGTCCAAGAGCGCCTTCTTGCTCATGAACATGCTGTCGACGACCTCGCGGTCCAGCAGAGCGACCTTGGGCTTGAGCACAATGGTCTTGCCGCTCTTGGTGATCAACTCCATCTTGACGTTGCGCGCGCGGTCCAGCGTCATCGACTTCTCGCCGTGATAGAAGTCGCCGCTGTGCATGTGCGAGACATGCGAGCGCGAGGCCTGGCTCCAGTCGGCCATGCTGTGCGGGTTCTTGCGCGCATATTCCTTGACGGCCTTGGGCGCGCGGCGGTCGGAGTTGCCCTCACGCAGCACCGGATTCACCGCGCTGCCGGTGCACTTGCCATAGCGTGCGCGGATGTCCTTCTCTTCTTCGGTCTTCGGGCTCTCGGGATAGTCGGGAATGGCGTAGCCCTTGCCCTGCAACTCCTGGATCGCCGACTTCAGCTGCGCCACCGACGCGCTGATATTGGGCAGCTTGATGATGTTGGCCTCGGGCTTCAAGGTCAGCTTGCCCAGTGCCGCCAGATGATCGGGCACGCGCTGCGCTTCGGTCAGGCACTCAGGGAACTGACCGAGGATGCGGCCGGCCACCGAGATGTCGCTGGTCTCAACGTGGACGCCCGCAGGCGCCGTGAAGGCCCGCACGATGGGCAGGAACGACGCGGTCGCCAGCAACGGTGCCTCGTCGGTCAGGGTGTAGATGATGGTCGGTTGGGAAGTAGTCATGTTGTGTCCAGATCGGCCCATCCATCAGGCGCAAGGGGTTTAGAGCGGCGATTCTAAGGCAGCCGCGCCGGCTGCGTATCTCAGTCTTATATAAGTCTTGGCGAAGTTCGGCATGCGCCCGGCGGCTCAGAAAGCTCGGGCGCAGAACGCTGCGATCTGTGCCCAAACCCCGTGACCCAGTGCCCAGGCCGAACTGAGCACCAGGGCCAGGCCGGCCAGGCGTATCGCCCAGACCATGCCCACATCGGCGTCCTTGACGCCCAGCAGGCGCCACAGCAGGGCCGGGCCGAGCAACAGCCCGAGGCTGGAAGTCAGGGCAAAGCCTGACATCACGGCCGCGCCCCAGGCCGGTGTGGAGGCCAGGGCCGCCAGCACCAGGGCCGATTGCAGCAGGCCGCAGGGCCAGGCGATCCAGGCCAGGCCGGCCGCGCCACTGCGCAGCGGTGCCGAGCGAGGGACCCAGCGGACCGTGGCCGCACCGCCGGGCGCCAGCTGCTGGCCCATGCCCATCAGCCAGGCCGGCTGGCGACCACGCCACATCAGGCTCAGGCCCAGCAGCAGCACGGCCATGTGCAGCAGCACCCAGAACGGCCGCAACGCGGCGCTGGCCTGGGCCAGCTGCGCCATCGCACCGACGCTGGCGGCCGCGACAGCACCACCCAAGGCATAGCTGAGCAGCCGCCCGGCGTGAAAGGACAGACGCGCCGGCCCACGCCCCCGCGTGACGCCGGCGCAGGCAGCTCCGCACATCGCGGCGCAATGCGGCGACCCGGCCAGGCCCATCAGCAGGGCGGAGCCGAGCAGGCTCAGATGATCCGTGAGAAGCGCTCCCGATTGCGATCGGCCTGCAGGGCACGATCAAACACCATGGCCACGGCGCGCACGAAATACCAGCCCATGGCCGTGACCTGTATCGCCCTGGGCTCCAGGGTGACCAGGCCCAATTCTGCCAAACCGCGCAGCTGCTCCAGCTCGGCGGCGAAATAGCTGTCCATCTGCAGCAGATGGGCCAGTTCGATCGACTCGTACTCCACCCGGCCCTGGCACATCAGGGCCATGATGACGGCGCGTCGCACCAGGTCGTCACGGGTCAAAGCCAGACCGCGCACCACCGGCAGCTGGCCCTGGCGCAGCGCGTCGTAGTACTCGGGCAGGGTCTTGGCATTCTGGCTGTAGCTGGCGCCGATGCGGCCGATGGACGACACGCCCAGGCCGATCAGATCGCAGTCGGCCTGGGTGCTGTAGCCCTGGAAGTTGCGCTGCAAGCGGCCCTGGCGCTTGGCCACGGCCAGCGAATCGGTGGACAGGGCGAAGTGATCCATGCCGATATAGCTGTAGCCATGCGACAGGAAACCGCTGATCGCCCCCGACAGCATGGTCAGCTTGGCGGTGGCCGGCGGCAGGCTGGCGCCATCGATGCGGCGCTGTGGCTTGAAGCGCTGTGGCAGATGGGCGTAGCCGTACAGCGCGATGCGGTCGGGCCGCAAGGCGGCGACCTGGTTCACCGTGTGGGCAAAGGACTCGGGCGTCTGCAACGGCAGGCCGTAGATCAGGTCCACATTCAGCGACTCGAAGCCCAGCGCACGCGCCTCGACCATCAGCAGCTCGACACTCTCGTAGCTTTGCTGGCGGTGCACGGCCTTCTGCACCGCGGCATCGAAGTCCTGCACGCCGAAGCTCAGCCGGTTGAAGCCCAGTTGGCGCAGATGCTTCAGGCGCTCGGCCGTGACGGTGCGGGGATCGACCTCGATCGAGGCCTCGATACCGGGCTGGAACTTGAAGCAGGCACGCAGATCGTCCATCAGCCGGCTCAGTTCGGCGTCGCTCAGAAAGGTCGGCGAACCGCCGCCCAGATGCAGCTGAGAGATCGCCGGCGGGCGCTTGAGTTCGGCCAGGGTCAGGTCCATCTCGGTGCGCAACGCGTCCAGATACTCGCCGGCCCGCTCATGGTGCTTGGTGATGACCTTGTTGCAGGCGCAGTAGTAGCAGACCGATTCGCAGAACGGGATGTGCACGTAGATCGACATCGGCGCCACGCCACCGACCATCGCCCCGGTGGCACGCTGGGCCAGCACCTGACGGTACTGCGGCTCGGCAAAGGCCTCGACAAAGCGGTCGGCGGTCGGGTAGGAGGTGTAGCGGGGCCCTGGCACGTCGAAGCGGCGCAAGGCCTCCTCGGTGATCAGCTCAGGGCCGAGTTCGAGCGTGGCGGCGGCGAGGGGGGTGTCGGTGGTGGCAAGCATGATGGCCACACTCTGCCTACGGGACCGGCCCGGCCCATTGACCTGCATCAAGAAGCTCGAGGGGGCTTGGGCCAACAATGCGCAAAGCCTTGAGGAACATCATGTTCAACACCCCCCCTGCCCCCCATGCCCCGCGTGAGACCAGCGACGCTGGTGACGGGCCCTGCGCCGTGCAACGCTTTGCGCGGGTGAACCCCGTCGTGCAGGCTCAAGCCCCGATACAGGCCGAGCCGTTCAAGGTCGCCTGCTCCAGCTGCAATCTGCGCGAGCTGTGCCTGCCGGTCGGTCTGAACAAGACCGATCTGGACCAGCTCGACACCCTGGTCGAGACGCGCCGCTCGGTGGCCCGCGGCGAGACGCTGTTCCGCACCGGCGACAGCTTCCAGTCGCTGTACGCCGTGCGCACCGGCTTCTTCAAGACCTGCATTTCTTCCGAGGACGGCCGCGACCAGGTGACCGGCTTCCAGATGGCGGGCGAGTTGCTGGGCCTGGACGGCATCAGTACCGAGCGCCATGCCTGCGACGCGGTGGCGCTGGAGGACTCGCAGGTCTGCGTGATTCCCTACGAGCAGCTCGAATCGCTGTCGCGCGAGTTCGGCGACCTGCAACGCCAGTTCCACAAGATCATGAGCCGCGAGATCGTGCGCGACCATGGTGTGATGCTGCTGCTGGGCAGCATGCGGGCCGAGGAACGCCTGGCCGCTTTTTTGCTGAACCTGACCCAGCGCCTGCAGGCCCGCGGCTTCTCGGCCTCCAGCCTGGTGCTGCGCATGACGCGCGAGGAGATCGGCAGCTATCTGGGACTGAAACTGGAAACGGTCAGCCGGGCCTTCTCGAAGTTCCAGGAGCAAGGGCTGCTGGAAGTCAAGCAGCGACAGATCCGCATACTGGATCAGGCGGGGCTGCAGAAGCTCGTCAACAGCAGCCCAAGCTGATCAATACGGCCATCGCTTGGCCACTGCATTCGGCGACTCCCCTGCCGGCGTCGTCATCAGTAGCGCCGTCAGCGCGCCGGCCACGCTGATCACGATCCAGAACACGAAGAAGGCCAGGCTGTAGATGGCCTGGTGCGACAGTTCCATGCTGGCACCGCCGAACCAGTGCAGATCAGCCGGATCGACGCAGGCAAACACCAGCATCTCCAGCACGCCCGCCATCAGGAAAGCGGGCCAGACGATGCTCAGCGCCCAGCGGCCCAGGCTTGAGGCGGGCGCTTGCGGCTCGCTCATTGCCCACCCGTGGCCGCATGGTTGCGGGCTTTCATGGCCGGTGCCAATGCCGTGGCGGGCGCCTTGCCCTCGGCCGCGTCCTTCACCTGCACCGCATCGGCGCCCTGGCCATGGTCCTCGATCACCGCATCCGGGAAACGCAGGGCCAATGACAGCGTGAAGAAGCTGGCCACCACGACGATGCTGGGGCCGCCGACCACCAACCACATCGTCGGCTCCGTCCACCAGGGCTGCCTGGCGGGCAGCTTGGCGGGCTGTCCGGCCGTCCTCGAGTCTTGTTGCTGCATGTGCTGCTCCTGTTTGATTGACTTGGCCCTGCGCGCGAAACCGCTCAGCGGGGCACCACAAAGGTTGATTTCTCCAGCACGGTCGGCGTAGCCTGGCTGGCCTCGCTGATGCGCTCGATCTTGAACTTCATCGCATGGGCGCCCGGCCCCGCCGCCTTGGCCGCCTCGGGTGGCAGCTGCACGGCCACCGAGACCCAGCGCGCCTCGGTGGAGGCCACCTTGATCTCGCCGCCCTGCCCCAAGCGCAGGCCCGGCAGGCCTTCGACGCCGATGCGGTAGCGCTGCTCGGACTCGGTGCCGTTCATGATCTGCAGGCGGTAGACGTTCTCGATGAAGCCGTCATCGACCAGGCGGGCCAGGGACGCACGGTCGCGCACCACATCCACCCGGAACGGATCGCGCAGATTCAGGCTCAGCAACAGGCCGCCACACAGCGCCAGCAGGATCACGGTGTAAATCAGCACGCGCGGACGCAACACGCGCTGGAACATCTGCTTGCGCGTCCAGCCGCTATCGATGCCGTGCTGGGTGGCGTAGCGGATCAGGCCGCGCGGGTAGTTCATCTTGTCCATGACCTCGTCACAGACGTCGATGCAGGCCGCGCAACCGATGCACTCGTACTGCAGGCCCTTGCGGATGTCGATGCCGGTCGGGCAGACCTGCACGCACAGGGTGCAGTCGATGCAGGAGCCGAGATTCAGCGCCGCCGGATCGGCCTTGCGCGAACGCGCGCCACGCGGCTCGCCGCGCTGGGTGTCGTAGCCGATGATCAGCGTGTCCTTGTCGAACATCGCGCTCTGAAAGCGCGCGTAGGGGCACATGTATTTGCACACCTGCTCGCGCAGGTAGCCGGCGTTGCCATAGGTGGCCAGGCCGTAGAACAGCACCCAGAACCATTCCCAGGGGCCGAAGTCCAGGCTCAGGGCCTCGGCCATCAACTCGCGAATCGGCGTGAAGTAGCCCACCAGGGTGAAGCCGGTCCACAGGCTTAAGCTCAGCCAGGCCAGCTGCTTGCCACCCTTGCGCAGCACCTTCTCTGCCGACCAGGGCGCCGCGTCCAGACGCATGCGGGCAATGCGGTCACCCTCGAAGTGGCGCTCGATCCAGAGGAAGATCTCGGTGTAGACGGTCTGGGGGCAGGCGAATCCGCACCACAGCCGCCCGGCCACCGCAGTGAAGAGAAACAAGGCATAGGCACTGATCAGCAGCAGGGCTGTCAGGTAGATGAAGTCCTGCGGGTACAGGACCAGGTCGAAGATGTAGAAGCGCCGGGTGCCGAGATCGAACAGCATCGCCTGGCGCCCGTTCCAGGGCAGCCAGGCCAGGCCGTAAAACAGCAGCTGGGTGGCCCATACCAGCACCCAGCGCCAGGCAGCGAACCAGCCATGGACCGAGCGGGGATAGATCTTCTTCTCCGACACATACATCGAGACGATCTCGATGGCTGCGCCGCCCCCGGCGGTGGAGGCGATCACCCGCCCCGCCCCCTTGGAGGAACCGGCCGGGGCCGGCGCGGCTGGCTTGCTGCTGTCGTCCATAGCTCCTGCTTACTTGGCTGCTACCGTGCTGGACTGTGACAGGCCCCAGACATAGCCGGCGAGCACATGGATCTGCTCCGGGCTGAGCCGGTTGCCGTGGGCCGGCATGACGTTGGACTTGCCCTGCGTGATCATGGCAATGACAGCATCCTCGCCCCAGCCATGCAGCCAGACCTTGTCGGTCAGGTTGGGCGCGCCCAGGGCCTGGTTGCCCTTGCCATCCATGCCGTGACAGGCGGCGCAGGCCACGAACTTGGCCTTGCCCAGCTGGGCGGCGACCGAGTTGTGCGGGCTGCCCGATAGGCTCAGCACATAGTTGGCCACATTGCGCACATCCTCAGGGCCACCGACTGCTGAGGCCATCACCGGCATCATGCCGTTGCGCCCCTTGGTGATGGTCTCCTCGATGGTCTCGGGCTTGCCGCCCCACAGCCAGTCGTCGTCGGTCAGGTTCGGGAAGCCCTTGCTGCCCTTGGCATCCGATCCGTGGCAGGCGGCGCAGTTGTTGGCAAACAGGCGCTCGCCGATGGCCATGGCCTGCGGATCCTGGTGTAGCGCCTCGGCGGACATGCTGCTGAACTTGGCATAGATCGGCGCCATCGCGGCGCGGGCCTTGTCCTGTTCGGCCTGGTATTGGCCGACACTGGTCCAGCCCAAACTGCCGGCCACGCTGCCCAGCCCCGGATACAGGCCCAGATAGATGCCGGCAAACACCACCGTCAGCACGAACAGGCCCATCCACCAGCGCGGCAGCGGGTTGTTCAGCTCGCGCAGGTCTTCATCCCAGACATGGCCGGTGGTGTTGTCATTGGCCATCACCCTGCGGCGGCTGGCGATGATCAGCAGCACCAGACACAGCAGCAGGCCGAGAATGGTCGCGGCGGCCACGAACAGCGACCAGCCGGACGAGAAAAAGTCGCTCATGCAGATCTCCCGTTGTTTGCAGGCGCGGTTGCAGTGGCTGCGGCCTCGGCGGCGAGCAGGGCTTCGTCTTCCTGCAGCGGCAGGGCCGCGATGGCGTCAAAGGCATGCCTGTTGCGCCGCGAGTAGGTCCAGGCGACGATGGCCAGAAACGCCACCATCGACAGCACGGTGACCAAGGCCCTCATAAAGTTGATGTCCATTGGTATTCCTTATTTCACCGAAGTGCCCATGATCTGCAAGTAGGCGATCAGGGCCTCGAGCTCGGTCTTGCCCTTCACCACCTCGCCGGCCTTGGCGACTTCCTCGTCGCTGTAGGGCACGCCCAGCCTGCGCAGCGCGCGGAACTTGGGCGCCATATCGGCGGGATCGACATTGGCCTTGGCCAGCCAGGGATAGGCGGGCATGTTCGACTCGGGCACCAGGTCGCGCGGGTTCAGCAGGTGGATGCGATGCCATTCATCGCTGTACTTGCCGCCGACGCGGTGCAGGTCCGGGCCGGTGCGCTTGCTGCCCCACTGGAAGGGGTGGTCGTAGACGAATTCGCCCGCGGTCGAGTAGTGGCCGTAGCGCAGGGTCTCGGCCCGCAGCGGACGGATCATCTGCGAGTGGCAGTTGTAGCAGCCCTCGCGGATGTAGATGTCGCGGCCGGCGAGCTGAAGCGCGTCATAGGGCTTCAGACCCGGCACCGCCTGCGTGGTCGAGCGCTGGAAGTACAGCGGCACGATCTCGACGATGCCGCCGACGGCCACCGTCAGCAGTATCAGCACAATCATCAAAAAGTTGCTGGTCTCGATCTTCTCGTGACCGGCGGGCGCGTGTGGAGTCGCCATTGTTGTTCTCCTGATATCAAGCATGCGCCGGCGTGGCCGACACCTGCGGAATTGCCACCGGTGTTGCCCGGCCAGCGCGCACCGTCATCACCACGTTCCAGCTCATGACCAGCATGCCGCCGAGGTACAGCAGGCCGCCGAGCAGACGCACCACATAGAACGGGAAGGTCGCCTTGACACCTTCGACGAAGGTGTAGACCAGGGTGCCGTCAGGGTTGATGGCACGCCACATCAGGCCCTGCATCACGCCGGCAATCCACATCGCCGCGATATAGAGCACGATGCCCAGCGTGGCCACCCAGAAGTGCAGTTCGATGGCCGACTTGCTGTACATCTGCGTGCGGCCGAACATGCGCGGAATCAGGTGGTACAGCGCGCCCATCGAGATCATGCCGACCCAGCCCAGGGCGCCGGAGTGCACATGGCCGATCGTCCAGTCGGTGTAGTGGCTGAGTGCGTTGACGGTCTTGATCGACATCATCGGACCTTCGAAGGTCGACATGCCGTAGAAGGACAGGGCCACGATCAGGAACTTCAGGATCGGGTCGTCACGCAGCTTGTGCCAGGCGCCCGACAGCGTCATCACGCCATTGATCATGCCGCCCCAGCTCGGCGCCAGCAGCACCAGCGAGAACACCATGCCCACGCTCTGCGCCCAGTCCGGCAGCGCCGTGTAGTGCAGGTGGTGGGGACCGGCCCACATATAGGTGAAGATCAGCGCCCAGAAGTGGACGATGGACAGGCGGTAGCTGTAGACCGGGCGGCCGGCCTGCTTGGGGATGTAGTAGTACATCATGCCCAGGAAGCCCGCAGTGAGGAAGAAACCCACCGCATTGTGGCCGTACCACCATTGCACCATTGCATCCTGCACGCCGGCATAGGCCGAGTAGCTCTTGGTCAGGCTCACCGGCATGGCGGCACTGTTGACCAGGTGCAGCAGGGCCACGGCAATGATGAAGGCACCGAAGAACCAGTTGGCGACGAAGATATGGTTGATCTTGCGCCGGCCGACGGTGCCGAAGAACACCACCGCGTAGGCCACCCAGACCAGGGTGATCAGGATGTCGATCGGCCACTCCAGCTCGGCATACTCCTTGCCGCTGGTCATGCCCATGGGCAGCGTGATCGCCGCCGACAGAATCACCAGCTGCCAGCCCCAGAACACGAACCAGGCAAGACCTGGCGCGAACAGCCGGGTCTGGCCGGTGCGCTGCACGACGTGCAGCGAGGTCGCCATCAAGGCACAGCCCCCGAAAGCGAAGATCACCGCGTTGGTGTGCAACGGACGCAGGCGCCCGTAGCTCAGGAACGAGATCCCCAGGTTCAATTCGGGCCAGGTCAGCTGGGCGGCGATGATCACGCCGACCAGCATGCCGACCACCCCCCACAGCACCGAGGCCAGTGCGAACATGCGCACCACACCATCGTCATAGACGGGGCCCGGTGGGCGCCCCTGACTTGCAGCCAAACTAGCCATTGAAGTACTCCTCATACCCTAGATGCAAACATGGGAATTGTTAGGGGGCGGACGGCCGTGCACCTTGATGAGCATCAAGCTCGGGCCCGTCTTCCTCCACGATGCGCGCACCCTCGCGCTCCAGGTCATCCAGCTGACCGCTGTTGAGCGCCCAGCCGAACACGCCAAGAATCAGCAGCACCAGCAAGACCGAGATCGGGATAAGCAAGAAAAGTATGTCCATCGTTTCGCCTATGACCTGCTGTCAAGACCGCGCCCCAGGCGCAGGCTGTTGCTGACCACCAGCAGCGAACTCGCCGCCATGCCTATGCCCGCGGCCCAGGGTGGCAGCCAGCCCATCAGGGCCAGCGGTATGCAGGCCAGGTTGTAGGCCAGGGCCCAGACCAGGTTCTGCCGCACCACGCGCCGGGTGCGCAATGCCAGCCAGCGCGCCTGGACGATATCGGTCAAGCGCCCCGACAGCAGGAAGCCGTCGGCCTGGGCCTTGGCGATCAGCGCGCCCTGCCCCATCGCCATCGAGGCATCGGCCTGGGCCAGCACCGGTGCGTCATTGATGCCATCCCCCACCATCAGCACCCGGTGGCCCAGGGCCTGCAACGCGCCCACATGGGCCAGCTTCAGCTCTGGTGTGGCCGCGGCCACCGCCTGGGCAATGCCGGCGCGGGCCGCTACCTCGCTGACACGGGCCGGGGCGTCCCCTGACAGCAGGCTGACCACCAGGCCCTCGGCCTGCAGGCGCTGCACGGCCAGCAGCGCATCGGCGCGCAGGGTCTCCTGGAAGTGAAGCGCCAGCGGCACGGCCCCGGTGGCGGGGTAAGGGCCGAACGCCAGACGGGCAGTCTCGCCGCCATCGCCTGGCCCGGCCGGCATGACCCAGGCGGAGGCACCGAGACGCCAGACCTGGCCCTCGGCATCACGGGCCTGCAGGCCGCAGCCGGCCACTTCGGTGACCTCGGCCCAGAGCCCCTGTTCATCGCCCTCGGGCGGACAAGCCCGCGCCAGCGCCCTGGACAGGGGATGCTGAGACTGCCGGGCCAGCGCCGCCGCCCGCCGCAGCAGGCTTGCATCCAGCGCCTCGGCATCGATCAGCTCCAGGGTGTCTTCGGTCAAGGTGCCGGTCTTGTCCAGCACCACATGGGTGACGGTGGCCAGGCTGTCCAGCAATTCGATGCGTTGCAGCAGCAGGCCCCGCCGGGCCAGCGCGCCGGTGGCGGCCAGCCAGGCGGACGGCGCGGCCAGCGCCAGCGCACAGGGGCAGGTGACGATCAGCACACTGACCGCCACCCAGACCACCCGTGACGGATCGATGAAGCTCCAGGCCAGCGCCCCTGCGGCGGCCAGCAGCAGCACGCCCCACAGAAAGACGCTGGCCACCCGGTCGGCCAGTCGCAGCTGCGGCGGCCGCCGCGTCATCGCGCTGCGCATCAAGGCCTTGATGCCCTCCAGACGGGTGTCGGCGCCCACACGCTGCACCTGCACCACGACCGGTGCCTGCAGATTGACGCTGCCGGCCACCACCGCATCGCCCTCGCGCTTGGTGACAGGTCTTGACTCGCCGGTCAGCAGCGCCTCGTCGGCCTCGGAGGCGCCCTGCAGCACCAGGCCATCGGCCGGGAAGCCCTGACCGGCGGACACAAGCACGCGGTCCCCGACGGCCAGTTCGCTGACGCGCACCGTGCTCGGCGCGCCGCCGGCATCAAGCCGCTGCGCCGTCTCGGGCCGTTGCGACAGCGTCGCCTCCAGCAAGTCAGCCACCCGGTGGCGCGCCCGCAACTCCAGATAACGGCCCGTCAGCAGAAAGGCGACGAACATCGTCAGCGAGTCGAAATAGACCTCGTGGCCGAAGGCACCGCCCGGGTCAAAAGTGGCCCCGGTGCTGGCGATGAAACTGACCGCCAGACCCAGGGACACCGGCGCATCCATGCCCAGGCTGCCCTGACGCAGCTGGCGCCAGGCGGATTGGAAGAAGGGGCCGGCGGCGAACAGCATCACCGGCAGGGTCAGTACCCAGCTGCCCCACTGCATCAGCAGCTTCAGGTCGGGGGCCATGTCACCGGGCTCGGCCAGATAGGCCGGTGCGGCCAGCATCATCACCTGCATCATCAGGAACCAGGCCACGAACAAACGCCACAGCGCCTTGCGGTGCTCGGCCTTGCGCAGGGCCAGGGCGGGAGCGGCCACATCGGGGGCGCAGCCATAGCCGGCCTTGCCGACCGCGCCCAGCAAGACGCTGGCATCGGTCAGCGCCGGCATCCATTGCAAGGCCAGGCGCTGGCTGGCCGCGTTGACCTGTGCATCCACCACCCCGGGCTGGCGCCGCAACACCGATTCGATGATGCCGGCACAGGCAGCACAATGCAGGCCGCTGAGCACCAGCTGGGAAACCGCCAGACGCTGGCCGTCGGCACCGGTCTGCCACTGGGTGCAGTCGACCAGACTGCCCAGGCGGACAGCCTCCGGTACCGCCACGCTCGTCGGCGATCGGTCTCCGGACAGGGCGGGCAGTACCGTGGTGTGTGAGGCGGATGACATCGGTGCGCGTATCAAGGCAGGCAAGCAGCGCCCCGAATCTAGGGGAGGCTGACACCCGGGCACATGATCTATGTCAAGACCCCGGCCCGGCGCCTATGTTGCCGCCGATTGCCGGCGCGCGCACGCTCTTTTTTTTCGCGCCGGGCGCGCCCAAAAAAAGAAAAGCCGGTCAATGACCGGCCTTTGGATGAGGCAAGGAGGCTCAGGCGAAGTTGGCTTCGGCGAAGTCCCAGTTGACGAGGTTGTTCAGGAACACCTCCAGGAACTTGGGACGCAGATTGCGGTAGTCGATGTAGTAGGCGTGTTCCCACACGTCGACGGTCAGCAGCGCCTTGTCGGCGGTGGTCAGCGGCGTGCCGGCGGCGCCGGTGTTGACGATGTCCACCGTGCCATCGGGCTTCTTCACCAGCCAGGTCCAGCCGGAACCGAAGTTGCCGACGGCGCTCTTGGTGAAGGCTTCCTTGAAGGCGTCATAGCTGCCCCACTTGGCATTGATGGCGTCGGCCAGCGCGCCCTTCGGTGCACCGCCGCCGGCCGGCTTCATGCAGCTCCAGAAGAAGGTGTGGTTCCAGATCTGGGCCGAGTTGTTGTAGATGCCGCCGCTGGACTTCTTGATGATCTCTTCCAAGGTCATCGCCTCGAACTCGGTACCCTTTTGCAGGTTGTTCAGGTTCACCACATAGGCGTTGTGATGCTTGCCATGGTGAAACTCCAGCGTTTCCTGGCTGTAGTGCGGGGCGAGTGCATCCTTGGCATAAGGCAGTGCGGGCAGGGTGTGTTCCATATCGGCTCCTTGGCTTGTGAAAATCGTGGGACGGTGAGGTCTGGGCGGCATTGTAGGCAGCTTCGGCAAGCCCCTGCTCACAAGAAAGGGATGGGCCGCCCCGACCTTTCTCGCCCCCTCGGGGGGCGGACGACGTAGGTCGTCGGCCAGGGGGCGTTCAGCCTGCGGCGTCGGGCAGCACCGAGCGCACCTGCAGCTGGGCCTGGCCATCGGCCAGCACCGCATGCAAGTCCTGACCCTGTTGCAACTGGGCGACAGAGCTGAGCGGGTTACCCTGGCCGTCGTCCAGCCAGGCAAAGCCGCGGGCCAGCACCTGACGAGGGTCGAGGCTGCGCAAGCGCCCTTCCAGCGCGTCCAGATGCAGCTCAGCGCTGATGCGCCGTTTCGGCCCGGCCAGGAGCAGGCGCCGGCCCAGGCGACTGGCGATCTCGGCCTGGCGGGTCTGGCTGCGCTGTACGGCCACACTGAGACGGTGCGACAGCCACGCCAGGCGCTGCTGCTGGCTGGCCAGCGCATCGGCCGGCCGGGCCAGGCGCAGCGCGACGCGGTCCAGCCGCTGGGCGGCGGCTTCGAGGCGCTGATCGACGCGCCGGGTCAGCGCCGCGGCCAGGGCGGCCAACGCATCCAGATTGGCCTGGCGCGAGGGCGAGACCAGCTCGGCCGCGGCCGTCGGCGTGGGCGCGCGCAGATCGGCGGCCAGATCGGACAGGGTGACATCGGTTTCATGGCCGACGCCGCAGGCAATCACCAGGCCCGAGCTGGCAATCGCCCGCACCACGCGCTCATCGTTGAAGGCCCACAGGTCCTCCAGCGAACCACCGCCGCGGCAGACGATCAGCACATCGACCTCGGCCCGCGCATTGGCGGTCTGGATCGCCCGCACCAGTGCCTCGGGCGCCTCGGCCCCCTGCACCAGGCTGGGGTAGACGATGACCTCGACATGGGGCGCACGCCGCTGCAGCGCCGTCAGCACATCGTGCAGCGCGGCCGCGCCCCGGGAGGTGACCACGCCGATGCGCTGCGGAAAGGCCGGCAGCGCGCGCTTGACGCTGGCATCGAACAGGCCCTGGGCCTCCAGCTTGGCCTTCAGGCGCAGGAACTGCTCGTACAGCGCACCAGCGCCGGCCCGCCGCATCGCCTCGACCACCAGCTGCAGCTCGCCGCGCGGCTCGTAGACCGCCAGGCGCCCGCGCAGCTCGACGCGCTGGCCATCGGCCGGGGCGAAGTCCAGCAGGCTGGCGGCGCGCTTGAACATCGCGCAACGCACCAGGGCAGCAGCGCCATCGGCGTCTTTCAAGGTGAAGTAGCAGTGGCCGCTGCTGGCGCGGCTGAAGCCGGACAGCTCGCCCTCGACCGTGCAGCTGGCGAAGCGGGCCTGCAGGGTGTCGGCCACCGCCGCCACCAGCGAGCCAACGCTCCAGGTCACCCGCTGCAGACCGCGCCCAGAGGCCTCAACCATGGGGCACTCCCAGGGCGGGCACGGGCCAGAACTCCACAGTGCGCGAGGGCTTGATCCAAGCGGCCCATATACCAGTCACAAGCCTGAAATATTGACGTATGTGCTTGATTTCAAAAGATTTTTTCATGCCTATTTTTTGAGCAATCTGTTGCAGGCCCTGTGTTTTCGCGGCTTGGCGGGCATTCCAGCCTGCTTGTTCACAAAGTTGTCCACAGGCGCAGTGGATTGTCGGGCCGCTGTGAACAAGTCTGCCGTCGCCCGGGCCTGGAAAGCACCCGGGTTCAGGCCATAATCGCGCGTCCCGAGCGGTGCGTTGCAGCGAGCCGGGGCACTCCGTCGCTCGACATGCCTGAGGGGGAAGTCCTTGTTTTCGATCATACAAGCCGCGGGCTGGCCGATCTGGCCCCTGCTCCTGTGCTCGGTGGTGGCGCTGACGCTGATCATCGAACGCTTTTCCAGCCTGCGCAGCGTGCGCATCGCCCCTGCCACGCTGCTGGACGAGGTGATGTCGGTCACCCGCGCCAACCTGCCCGCTGCCGATGTGGTCAACAAGCTGGCGCAGAACTCGGTGCTGGGCCTGCTGATGGCCACCGGCCTGCGCGCCGTGATTGCCGATGCCCGCATCAGCGAAGACGGCCTGCGCCAGGTGTTCGAGTCGGCCGGCCGCGCCGCCGTGCACCAGATGGAGCGCTATCTGAACGCGCTGGGCACGATTGCCTCGGCCGCACCGCTGCTGGGCCTGCTGGGCACGGTGGTCGGCATGATAGAGATCTTCGGCTCGCAAACCCCCACCGGCGGCAACCCTGCGTTGCTGGCACATGGCATTTCGATCGCGCTGTACAACACCGCCTTCGGCCTGATCATCGCCATCCCCTCGCTGATGTTCTATCGCTACTTCCGCGGCCTGGTGGACGGCTTCACGCTCGACATGGAACAGGCCACCGAACGCCTGGTGCCGCACCTGATGCGCTTCTCGGTGCGCACGCCGCCGGCGGTGGCCGCTGCACCGGCAGCGCCGGCCCCCACCGCGGCGACCGCCTGATCGAGGCCCCACGATGCGCTTTCGCCGCCACGAACGGGACGAGCCCGAGATCAATCTGATCCCCTTCATCGACGTGCTGCTGGTGGTGCTGATCTTTCTGATGCTGTCCACCAGCTACTCGAAGTTCACCGAGCTGCAGATCAGCCTGCCGGTGGCCGACGCCGAGCGCGCCCGCGACCGGCCGCGCGAGGTCATCGTCGCCGTGTCGGCCGATGGCCGCTATGCCGTCAACCGCCAGCTGATTGATGGCCGCTCGCCGGAAATCCTGGCCCAGGCGCTGACCGCTGCCAGCGGTGGTTCGCCCGACGCGATCGTGATCGTCTCGGCCGATGCCGCCGCCGCCCATCAGTCGGTCATCAACGTGATGGACGCCGCCCGCCGCGCCGGCCTGGCCAAGCTGACCTTCGCCACCCAGACCAACCCCGGCGGCAGCCCGGCCGCCAGTCCCGCGCGCTGACGCGCGCCGCCTCATGTCCCTGGCCCAGCGCATCGAGCGGTCCTGGCACGAGGGCGGGCCGCTGCAGCTGGTGCTGCGCCCGCTGTCCTGGCTCTACGACGGCTTGAGCGGTCTGCACCGCTTGCTGTATGCCACGGGGCTGCGCCGGCGCCAGGTCTTGCCCGTGCCGGTGATCATTGTCGGCAACCTGATCGTCGGCGGCGCCGGCAAGACGCCGACGGTGCTGGCCCTCGTGCAGATCCTGCAAGGCCGCGGCCTGCGGGTCGGCGTGATCTCGCGCGGCTACGGACGCCGCTCGGACGAGGTGCAGGTGCTGGGCGCCCACAGCACCGCGGCCGAGGTCGGCGACGAGCCGTTGCTGATACACAAGCGCAGCGGTGTGCCGGTGGCCGTGGGTCGCGGCCGCGTGGCCGCCGCGCGCGCGCTGCTGGCCGCCCACCGCAGTCTGCAAGTCATCGTCAGCGACGACGGCCTGCAGCACCTGCCGCTGCCGCGTGCCCTCCAGGTGCTGGTGTTCGACGCACGGGGGCTGGGCAACGGCCTGCTGCTGCCGGCCGGCCCGCTGCGCGAGCGGGTACCCGCCCTGCTGCCCCCCGACACCCTGGTGCTTTACAACGCTGTACGCCCAAGCACGCATCTGGCCGGCTATCTGGGCAAGCGCCGCCTGGCCGGCGCGGTGGCTCTGGCCGACTGGTGGCAGGGCGGTATGGCCAGCCCCGAGCTGTTGGCCACACTGCGTGGCCGCCCGCTGCTGGCCGCCGCCGGCATGGCCCAGCCGCAGCGCTTTTTCGACATGCTGGTCGAGGCCGGCCTGCAGATCACGCCACTGCCGCTGCCCGACCATCACGATTTCAGCGCCCTGCCCTGGCCCGCGGACACCGCCGACGTGGTGCTGACCGAGAAAGATGCGGTCAAGCTGCGGCCCGAGGCCCTCGGTGCCACCCTGGTCTGGGTGGTGGCGCTAGACTTCCAACCCGAGCCGGCCTTCGGACCGGCCTTGCTGCAGGCCCTGCAGCCCCACCTCAAACAGCGACCGGGCTGAAGCCCGGCACCACCGATGGATCACCGCTTGCTGGAATTGCTGGTCTGCCCCCTGTGCAAGGGCCCGCTGGAGGGTCTGCGCGAAGCACCGGGCGCGCCGCTGCACGAACTGGTCTGCCATGCCGACCGCCTGGCCTTTCCGATACGCGACGGCATCCCGGTGATGCTGGAGAACGAGGCCCGTGTGCTGCCGCCCGCGGGCTCGGACGCCCCGGGCTCGGCTGCCGCATGAGCTTCACCGTCATCATCCCGGCCCGCCTGGCCTCGACGCGACTGCCCGGCAAGCCGCTGGCCGACATCCACGGCCTGCCGATGATCGTCCATGTGGCGCGGCGCGCGGCACTGTCGGCCGCAAGCCAGGTTGTGGTCGCCACCGACGCCGACGAGGTGCGCGCCGCCTGCGCACAGCATGGCGTGCGCACGGTGATGACACGCGCCGACCATGCCAGCGGCAGTGACCGCCTGGCCGAGGCCTGCGAGCAGCTCGGACTGGACGGGCAGGACCTGGTCGTCAATGTGCAGGGCGACGAGCCCCTGATCGCACCCGAGCTGATCGATGCCTGCGCCGCCATGCTGCAGGACCGCCCCGACTGCGTGATGAGCACGGTGGCCCACGCGCTGGAGCAGGCGGCCGATTTCGGCAATCCGAACGTCGTCAAGGTCGTGCTTGATGCGGCCGGCAGGGCGCTGTACTTCTCGCGTGCACCGATACCCTGGTGGCGCGATGGCTCGGTCGAGGGCAAGCCCGCGCCGCATGCCATCGCGCCGCTGCGCCATGTCGGCCTCTACGCCTACCACGCCGGCTTTCTGCGACGCTTTCCGACGCTGGAGGCCAGCCCGCTGGAACAGATCGAGGCGCTGGAGCAGCTGCGCGTGCTGTGGCATGGCGAGCGCATCGCCGTGCACGTCAGCCAGGCCCTGCCCGGCCCGGGCGTGGACACGCCGCAAGACCTCGAACGGGTGCGCGATTTGCTCAAGCCCGCGCCCTGAGTTGTAAGGGTAGTGCCAGAGAGCCCATGCTATCCTCGCTGACAAGCCCGAGGCGCTGTGCAAGCGCCCTCACACAGCATTGAGGAGACCCATGCGACTGATACTACTGGGCGCCCCCGGCGCCGGCAAAGGCACCCAGGCGGCCTTCATCTGCAACAAGTTCGGCATCCCGCAGATTTCCACCGGCGACATGCTGCGCGCGGCCGTCAAGGCGGGCACACCGCTGGGCCTGCAGGCCGATGCGGTGATGAAGTCGGGGGGCCTGGTCAGCGACGATCTGATCATCAGTCTGGTCAAGGAACGCATCGCCCAGCCGGACTGCGTCAATGGTTTCCTGTTCGACGGTTTCCCGCGCACGATTCCGCAGGCCGATGCGATGAAGGCCGCCGGCGTGAAGCTGGACTTCGTGCTGGAGATAGCCGTGCCCTTCGAGGCCATCATCGAACGCATGAGCGGCCGCCGCTCGCACCCGGCCTCGGGCCGCACCTACCATGTCAAGTTCAACCCGCCCAAGGTCGAGGGCAAGGACGATATCACCGGCGAGGACCTGATCCAGCGCGACGACGACAAGGAAGAGACCGTCAAGCACCGCCTGAACGTCTACCAGGCGCAGACGCGGCCGCTGGTCGACTACTACGGCGGCTGGGCCAAGACCGGCGACGCACAGGCACCGCAGTACCGCCGCATCGAGGGCATGGGCACGGTGGACGAAATCACCGCACGGGCCCTGGCCGCGCTGGCCTGAGCTCGCTCCCGCCCGAACTGCAAAAGCCGCTTTTCAGCGGCTTTGTTTTTGCCCGACAATTGACGTTTACGTCAACGTAACTCGACTCTCATCTTCAGGAGACGCTTCCATGGAAATCGCAGGCAAGGTATTCATCGTCACCGGCGGGGCTTCGGGCCTCGGTGAAGGCACGGCACGCATGCTGGTGCGCGAAGGCGCCAAGGTGGTGATCGCCGATCTGGCCGCCGAGCGCGGCGAAGCGCTTGCCGCCGAGCTGGGCGCCGATGTGGCCGCCTTCGTCAAGTGCGATGTCAGCCAGGAGGCCGACGGCCAGGCCGTGGTTGCCAAGGCCACCGGCATGGGCAAGCTGATGGGCCTGGTGAACTGCGCCGGCATCGCCCCGGCCGCCAAGACCGTGGGCAAGGAAGGCGCCCACGCGCTGGGCCAGTTCGCCAAGGTCATCACCGTCAACCTGATCGGCAGCTTCAACATGATCCGCCTGGCCGCCGAGGCAATGTGCAAGAACGATGCAGAAGCCACCGGCGAGCGCGGCGTGATGATCTCGACCGCCTCGGTCGCGGCCTATGACGGCCAGATCGGCCAGGCTGCCTATGCCGCCTCCAAGGGCGGCGTCGTCGGCATGACACTGCCTATCGCCCGCGACCTGGCGCGCAACGGCATCCGCAACATGACCATCGCCCCGGGCATCTTCGGCACCCCTATGCTGTTCGGCATGCCCCAGGAGGTGCAGGACACACTGGCCGCCGGCGTGCCCTTCCCGTCCCGTCTGGGCAAGCCCGAGGACTATGCCAAGCTGGTGCACCAGATCATCACCAATGAGATGCTCAATGGCGAGGTGATACGGCTGGACGGGGCGATACGCTTGGCCCCGAGATAAGGAAAAACGGACCTCAAGAGGTCCGTTTAAATGCCTGATCAGCTGAGGACAGAGCTTGCTGAGTACAACAAGGTCTGTCCCCAGGGACGTTATTTTCTCGCGCTGCGCGACTGGATGACCCACAGGCGCGCCAGATCGGCCGCGCCATCATTGCCGCGCACCGAGCGCCAGGTCTGCTGCGCCTTGCTCACATCGCCGGCCAGCAGCTGGGCCAGGCCCAGGTGCAGCTTGGCGTCCTCGGGGCGCTTCAGGCTGCCCTTGGCAATGCCTTCCTCGATCAGCTTGGCGCCCTTGGCGGCCTGACCGTTGTAGGCGAAGCCCAGGCCCAGATTGGCCAGCGCATTGCCATCCTTGGCGGCCTTGGCCTGGCTCTCGGCCTCGGCCTCGCCGGCCTTGGCTTCAGCTAGGCGCTTGACCATCAGGTCGCGCAGCCGCTTGTGGCGCTCACCCTCGGCGCCGGTACCCAGCACGCCGGCGGCAAAGCCCTTGTCGACAACGTCCTTGCCCTCGGCGGCCGATCCGGCCTGCACGGCCAGCTGCGACATTTCCATGTAGTCATTGGCCGACTTCATGTTGTTGGTGGCCAGCTGCAGACGGAAGACGTCCAGCGCGAAGCGGTCGGAGAAGGTGGACTTGCGCTGCACGCGGCCCAGCACGTCGGCCCAGTATTCCTTCTTCGGGTAGTAGGCCAGCAGCTTCTCCAGCGCCATTGCCTCGGCATTGCCATCCTTGGCACGCATCGACGCGTTGAGCAGCAGGTTCAGCTTGTCGGCGGTCGGGGTGCGACCGGCCTTTTCGTCGGCATTGATCTCTTCCGACACGTCCTTGATCGTGCTGGCCATATCGCCCGACAGGAACTGGGCGTTCTGCAGCACCTGCTTCATGGTCGGGCTGTTGCCGCCATCCTTGAAGTAGCGCTGCGCCCAGCTCAGGGCCTTGGCGTTGTCGTTGTTGCGCAGATAGGTGCCGGCAATCGACTCCATGATGCGCAACTGCTCGGCCGCGGCCACGTTGCCGCTGGACTTCATGATCTCGAAGCTGCGCACCATCGTGTCGGCATCACCCGCACCCGAGGCCGCCGCGACTCGCATGCTCTCGAGCATGTAGTTCTCGTTGCCGGTGCGGCCGCCCACGGCCTCGACCTCGCGCAGCTTGGCCAAGGCGTCCTTGTACTTGCCGGACTTGATCAGCGCGGCAGCGGCCTGCAGCGGCTTGCCGACTTCCGGGCGCACCGACTGGCCTTGCGCAGTGGCGGCTGCAAAGCCCAGACCACCGTCAGGGGCGGCACCAAAACAAAAAGCCACGGCGCCAATGGCGGCCGCGGCCACAGCTTTCAGTTTCATGCTCTTGAGTCCTAAAAAATAGCGCATCTGCCAAGTTTGACAGATGCGCTTTTTGCTTGCCTTTTGCCTGCCTGTCGGGAGGCCGTACTTACTTGACGAACTGCTCGTTGCCGACCATGCCCAGCTTCTTCACACCCAGACGCTGTGCAGCGGCCATCACGGCAGCAACCGACTTGTACTCGACCAGCTTGTTGGGGCGCAGATGCACCTCGGGCTGGTCGGCTTCGGCGGCGACTTGCGTCAGTCGAGCCTCGACCGCCGTCTGATCGGCCAGCACTTCGCCATTCCACAACACCGTGCCGTCGAAGTCGACGTCGATGGTGACGACGATTGGCGGTGTCGGCGGCGGCGGCGGATTGCCCGCCGGCATGTTCAGATTGACCGAGTGCAGCTGAATCGGGATGGTGATGATCAGCATCACCAGCAGCACCAGCATCACGTCGATCAGGGGCGTCGTGTTGACGTCCATCATCACTTCCGGTTCGCCGGACCCGCCCGAGCTACCTACATTCATTCCCATGTATTGCTCCTAGGCTCAGCCGCCACGAGCCGGCGGCTCGGTGACAAAGCTGATCTTCATGATGCTGGCCCGTTGGCAGGTGAACACCACGCGCCCGATCGACTCGTAGCGCGCGTGCTCGTCGCCGCGAATATGCACCTCGGGCTGCGGGTCCATCACCGCGACCTTCTTCAGCCGTTCGAACAGCGCATCGCTGTCCGGCACCAGCGCCGTGTTCCAGTAGACGTCGCCGTCCTTGTTCACGGCGATTTCGATGTTTTCCGGCTTGGTCACGCGCACGACGTTGGTCTCTTTGGGAAGAGACAGCGCCACCGATTGCGTCACCACCGGAATGGTGATGAGAAAGATGATCAGGAGCACCAGCATCACGTCCACGAGGGGCGTGGTGTTGATGGTCGAGACCACCTCATCATCGCCGGAGGCAGATCCGACGTTCATTGCCATGATGGGCTCCGATCGACCGGCTTAGGCGCGGGTCTTGGAAACAGCGCGATTGCCCATCAGGACACCGTGCAGGTCGGCGCCGAAGGCACGCACATCAGCCATCACCGCCTTGTTGCGGTTGACCAGCCAGTTGTAGCCCAGCACCGCGGGAACGGCCACGGCCAGACCCAGGGCCGTCATGATCAGCGCTTCACCCACCGGGCCCGCCACCTTGTCGATGGAAGCCTGGCCGGCCACGCCAATGGCGGTCAGCGCTTGCAGAATACCCCACACCGTGCCGAACAGGCCGACGAACGGCGAGGTCGAACCGACGGTTGCCAGGAAGCCCAGGCCACCTTGCATGCGGGTGTTGACTTCACCGACCGAGCGGTCGACGCTCATCGTGACCCACGAGTTGTGGTCGATGTTCTCGGTCAGGGCGCCTTCATGGTGCTCGCTGGCCTCGATGCCGGACTCGGCGATGTAGCGGAATGCGCTGCCTTCCTTGAGGCTCTTGACGCCTTCAACCAGGCTGGGCTTCTTGAAGAAGGTGGCGCGGGCCGTCTTGCCTTCGGCGGCCATCTTCTGCGTGTCCCACAGCTTGGTGATCAGGATGTACCAGCTGCCCATGGACATCAGGGCCAGGATCGCCAGCACGCCCTTGGAGACCATGTCGCCGTGCTGGAGCATGGCTTGCAGGCCATAAGGATTGTCAAGCGCCTTCGGTGCAGCGGCGGGTGCGGCGGCAGCTGCCGTGGCTTCGGCGGGTGCGGCAGAGGCGGCTTGATCTTGGGCTTGGGCAACCATCGGCGAGAAGGCCATGGTCGCGGCGATCGAAACGGCGGCGATCACAGCGGAAAGACGAGAGATCATGGAGGGGTCTCCTAGAGAAAGAAAGCGAAACTTGGGGTTTGTGAAGAAACGGGGCGCCACGCTGGAAGAGTCAGCGCCCCGCGATGTCGTTGCGTCGAAAGCCTTGATGATCAATCGATCTTGAAAACGAATTCCTGCTGGATCTGCAACTCGGCGCCTGGGCACTCGTAGCTCGACATGGCAGCTTCGATCGCACTGATCAGGGCGCGCTGCGCCTTGCGGTCATTGCCACCACGCATATTGGCGCTCATCACCTCGATCGCCACAACCTTGCCGTTCTTGACCGTGCCCTTGACGTTGAAGGTGGCCTCACCGGCCCAGTTCACGCCCGGCATTTCAGGAGTGACCATCTTGGTGCAAGCCACACCGGCCTTGATCGGACCGGCGGGACGCGGCGGCGGAGCAGCCACGACCGGCGCCTGCACCGGGCGGATGTCGGCCACCGGCGGGGGTGCCGTGGTGGTCTGCGAGATGGTCGGTGCGATCGGCGCCGGTGCGTTCACCTGCACTTCAGGCGGCGGCACGAACGGGGGCGGCGGCGCCTTCAGCTGAGGCGGCGGCGGCGGCAGGGTTTCAGGCGGCGGGGGCGGCTTCTTGACCTCCTCGACGACCTTGACGTCCAACGGACCGACCACTTTTTCAATGGCCTTGCGGGCCAGGCCGCTTGCAATGGCCCACACCAGCACCACGTGGATAAGCACCACGATCACGAAGCCTGTGACCCGTGACGAGTTGTTCTGCTGCTGCGCAAAGTTCATGCGCGCTCCTTCATTTGACTACGGATCTCGTTCATCAGGCTCATATGCGACGGGAGGGTGTGCTGGAGTAAAAACTCGGTACAGGTGCTGCGCTTTAGATTACGCACCCAAAGCTTTGGTAGCTGAACCTGAGTTCGCCTGGAACCACAGGACGAACAGACACCGAGCGCACCTCTGATCCGGAGCAGACCTTTGCAATCCGCCGGGAGCCGTGCCTACTTGCCGACCCGAGATGCCACCTGACTTCAGGATGGACATGACTACTCAACACTCTGGGCACGAAACCCGACTCTCAACAAAAATGCCCGCCGGCTGATGGTTACCCATTTGGCCGTCGGGCGGTCCATTTCTACAGGCCGGACTGTAACCGAATACAGCCCCAGTCCAGGCCAGAAGCGACGCGATCATAAACGCATTCGGGGGACCCGAGCACATGGGGCTTTCCCGGCCCTTACCGCTGCACATGCCGACTTGCCCCGCCTGCCCACCCCCTGCCAGCCCGGGGAAACTGCAGGTGGTATTTTAGTGGTCTACCCACTGATTGACAATGCCGCAGCGCAGCAACAAGCCCCGGGTTTACCCGGGATTCAACGCGGGCAAACCGACCCGCAGCAGGCGAAATGCCTCGGCTCCCAGTGTCCATTCACCGGCTGAAGCGAGGTTCTGCTCAGCGAGACATGGAATAAAGTTACAGCTCGAAACCGCCGGCCCGGCCCAGGCAGGCTGGCCCGCCGGACAATCCCGCGCCAGATGGAAAAAGCCCCGGCATGCAAGCATGCCGGGGCCTCACCGATCAAGCAGCCGAAGTGGCTTAGAACTTGTAGCCGGCCGTCACGTACACATAACGTGCCCGTGCGTCGTACTGAGTGACGTCATAGCCAGCCTGGAACTGGTTGCTGACCGGCACAAAGACTCCCGGGGGGTTCTTGTCGAACAGATTGCGCACGCCCAGGGCCAGACGCAGATTCTTGATCAGACCGGTATGACCGACCTGCAAGTCATAGGTCGTCATCGAGCCCATGAAGTTGCGCTCACCATCGATCTGGCGCCAGCCGGTTTCATAGCCTGAGGCATAGTTCTGCGCCAGCGTGAAAGCCCACGAACCCATGGCCCAGGTAGCGCTCAGCTGATGCTTCCAGCGCAGGATCACACCACCGGTGTTGGCACCGAGCACAGGGTCGCCGTTCTCGTCAACGATCGTGCCCACCTTGTGCGAGATCACGCCGCCGGGGCTGGTTTCATCAAACTTGGTCGTGTACGTGCCGAACAGGTTGATGTCCAGCTTGCCGCCCATGAAGGCCGTCTTGAAGCGGGCGTCAAGGTCAACGCCCGAGGTCTTCACGTCGCCGCTATTGACCGTCACCACCTCGATCGAATCGATGTCACCGCTACCCGTCACCTTCACGGCGTGGGCATAGGCAGGATTGCCGGAGCGGAAGCCCGAGACCACCTCCTGAGCCGACGGCGAGTTGATCACGTTCTTGATGCGGATCTGGTACAGATCGATGCCGACCGACAGGGCATCAAAGGGCTGGAACACAAAGCCCACCGACGACTGCGTGGACTTTTCAGGCTTGAGTGCCGGGTTGCCGCCGGAAAGCGCATTGACCTGCAGGTTCTTCTGGTTGGTCAACGGGTCATTGAACTGCTCCGAGGTGCCCAGGGTTTGCGGCGTCCACAGATCGGTCAAGGTCGGGGCGCGGAAACCGGTGTTGGCCGAGGCGCGAACCACCAGGGTCTTCATCGGCTGCCAACGCAGGCTGCCCTTGTAGGTCGTCGAATTGCCGACATCGTTGTACTTGTCGCCCCGCACGGCCACGGTGCCTTCGACGGTCTTCAGGATGGGCACGCTCAGTTCACCAAACATGGCGCTGATGCGACGATCGCGATTGACCGGCGGCACCGAACCGCCAAGACCGGCGATGTCACCCGTGCCAAGCGCATCGCTGGGCGAAGTGACATACGACTCCTTGCGAACCTGTGCGCCCAAGGCATACTGGCTCGTACCCGCCGGCAGGCTGAAGGCATCGCCGGTGATCTTGCCGTCGATGACGTTGCTCTTGGACTTGGCATTCAGGGTCGCGCCGGAGAACTTCGCATCCGACAGCTTGCCGTTGAAGGCAGCCGACTGGGTCAGCGACCAGGGATTCCAATCGCTGTTGGCAGCGTTGACGATCTTGGCATAGGCGACTTGCGAGAAGTAGCCATCGGTAACGCTGCCAGCGGTCTTGCTTTCGTTATGGCTGAACGCCACGTCGAAATCCTGGCCGAGCACCAGGCCGCGCGCACCTGCCACCACACGTGTCTGCTCGGCGACGTCGCGGGAGGTACGGTTGCCGAAGTCGAAGACGCGCGACGTGATCGCCAGGGTCTGACCATCCAGGGCCGTGATGCCGTTGGCGTGCAGATAGTTGATCGCCGTCGCATAGTTCGGATTCGTCGGGCGCAGCAGCAGGGCCGGCACGACGCCTTGCTTGTCGAATTCGGCATCGGTCACCAGGAAGCTGCGGCGCACCGGGCTGGCCTGGATGCGTTGCGTGACCGTGCTCTTGGCGTACAAGGCGTCGCCGTAGAGCTGGGTGTTGCTGTCGAGCTGGAAGGTCAGATTCGCGCTGAGGTTCTTCGCGTCCCGATCAGGCAGCAGCGCCACGAAAGGCGAGCTGTCGAACGCGCAGAACGGCAGGCCCTTGGTGGTGTTCGTCGGGTTCTTGAACATGTCGATGTCGGCGCACTTGCCGGCAGCGGCCAGGGGGTTGCCATAACCCGCGCCCGGGCTACCGCCAAAACCCGGTGCACGCACACCCGTCACCGGATCGATGCCACCCTCGATATTGCCCAGGCCTGTGGCGCCGGCAACCAGATAGGGAGACACATTGCCGGTCTTGGCAAAATCGCGATCGCGGGCCTTGAGTTCCTTCTCCTTCTCGACCGAGGCAGAGACCGTGACATTGATGCGGTCCTTGATCAGGTCGCCGAAGCCGGCCACGATCGAGGCCTTGTCGCTGCCGCCGCCGCCGCTGCGGGAAGGACGGCCGGTGGTGACCGACAGATCCACACCCTGGAAGTCCTTGGACAGGATGAAGTTGATCACGCCGGCAACCGCGTCCGAGCCGTAAATGGACGAAGCGCCGTCTTTCAGCACTTCCACGCGCTCAATGGCGGCCAGCGGAATGGTGTTGACGTTGACCGCAGCACCGCCGCCGCCCGCGAAGGCCGCCAGGCGCCGGCCATTGACCAGGACCAGCGTGCGAGCGTCAGACAGACCGCGCAGCGAGATCGTGGCGCGGCCATAAGTGGACGTGCCGGCACCGGTGGTGGTCGAGATGCCGCCCTGCGAAGAGATGGCGGGGATAGAGGCCAGCAGCTGCTCGGTATTGACCACACCTGAACGTGCGATCTCGGCACGGGTGATGGTTTGTACGGCGAGCGCGCCTTCGGCTTCGACTCGCTTGATCGCCGAGCCCGTGATTTCGACACGATCCAGTTGCTGTTGTGCCATTGCCGGCATCGCGGCACCTAGCGCCAGCAAAACGCCGGTGCAAATTTTTGACTTCTTGAACATGGGAGCTCCTTAACGGCAGAAGTAGAGGTCGATAGACTCAGTTCGGGAGGCGCGGCAATCAAGCCTTGTAGGCCTGGCCCGCCATGTGAACCAATTAATGATTCTCTAGGTCGCCAGAAGCAATCAAATCTAGGGAATTCCTTGACGAATTTTGAGTACAAACCCCAAGCCACACCGGGCAAGCTCAATAAAACCAATAAAAACAAGCACTTGCGCAAAAAAAAGCAAAGCTGGGTCGTTTGCGAAGTCAATTAATTTGCAATTCTTAATACGTTGACCTCCGCACAGGCCTGCGTCTACGTTGGCTCGGCACAACATCGCGCGTTCATGGGCTTGCACAAATGACAACAAGCCCCGGCGGCGGCGGTGGCCGGCGGGGCTTGTTTTGGGGGGCGCTGGCGCCCCTCTGCTCAGGGGTGGCGGTTGGCTGCCTCAGGCGGCCTCGGGTACTTGCAGCCGCGGCACGGCCGCCAGCAGCGTCTTGGTGTAGTCGTGCTGGGGGTTCTGCAGCACGGCCTGGGCCGAGCCAGCCTCGACGATGCGGCCGGACTGCATCACCGCCACCGTGTCAGCGATGTACTCGACCACACCGATGTTGTGGGTAATGAACAGGAAGGACAGGCCCATATCGCGCTGCAGCTGGCGCAGCAGGTTGAGGATCTGTGCCTGCACCGACACATCCAGCGCCGAAGTCGGCTCGTCGCAGACGATCAGCTTAGGCTCCACGGCCAGCGCGCGGGCAATCGCGATGCGCTGGCGTTGGCCGCCAGAGAATTCGTGCGGATAGCGATCCAACGCGTCCTGGCGCAGGCCCACCTGGTCCACCATCGCCTCGATGCTCTTGCGCCGGGCGCCGGCGTCCAGATCGGGGCGCAGGGCCAGCAAGCCCTCCTCCAGCACATCGAACACGCGCATGCGAGGGTTCAGCGAGGCAAACGGGTCCTGGAAGATGATCTGGATCGAACGGCGAGCCTCACGCAGCGCGTCACCGGACAGCGTGAACAGGTCCTGGCCGCCCAGCAGGGCCTCGCCCTCGATGGTGCCGATCTGGCGCAGCAGCTGGACGATGGCCTTGCCGGTGGTGGTCTTGCCGCAGCCCGACTCGCCAACCAGGGCCAGCGTTTCACCGGCGCGGATATTGAAGGACACCCCATCCACCGCCTTGAAGACGCGTCTGGAGCGCTTCAGCAGGCCGCCGCCGATGCCGAAGCTGACACGCAGGTCGCGAACCTCCAGCAGGTTGCCGGCGGTGTTGGCCGCCCTGTCGGGCACGGCAGCTTCCACCACCTCGGCGCGGGCTGCCTCGGGCGGTATCACGATGTTCGGCGCATGCAGCCAGCAGCGCACGCTGTGCGGCTTGGGGAAGGCCGGGAAGTCGATCAACTCCGGCGCCTGGTTGCGGCAGGTGTCGAACGCACGCTCGCAACGCGGCGCGAAGCGGCAGGCGTTGAAGGTCTGCCACAGCGGCGGCACGGTGCCGCCAATGGCCGCCAGGCTGCCGCCGCGCTTTTGCGCATCGGGCAAGGCGCGCAGCAGCGCATGGGCGTAGGGGTGCTTGGGGGCGTTGAAAAACTCGGCCGCGCTGGCCACTTCGATGATCTGGCCGGCATACATCAGTGCCACGCGGTGGGCCATGCCAGAGACCACGGCCAGGTCGTGGGTGATCAGGAGCAGGCCCATGCCCTGCTCTTTCTGCAGGTCCTTCAGCAGATCGAGGATCTGCGCCTGGATGGTCACGTCCAGCGCCGTGGTCGGCTCGTCGGCGACCAGGAAGTCAGGCTCGGTGGCCAGCGCCATCGCAATCATGATGCGCTGCTTCTGGCCGCCGCTGAGGCGGAACGGGTACTCGTCGATGCGGCGCTCGGGCTCGGGAATGCCGACCCGGCCCAGCCAGTCTATGGCCTTGGCACGGGCAGCGGCGCCGCGCAGCTCGGTATGCGTCTCTATCGCCTCGACCAGCTGGGCGCCCACGCGCATCACCGGGTTCAGGCTGGTCGAGGGCTCCTGGAAGATCATCGCCACGCGGCGGCCGCGGATGCGGCGCATCGCCACCTCGGGCAGTTCGACCAGGTCGGTGTTGCCGTCTATCATGATGCGGCCGCCGGTGACGGCGCCGTTCTCGGGCAGCAGGCGCAACAGCGCCAGGGCCGTCATGCTCTTGCCGCAGCCCGATTCACCGACCAGGGCAAAGGTCTCGCCCCGTTCGATCGCCAGGCTCAGGCCGTCCAGCGCGCGCACCACGCCGTTGTCGGTGTCCAGGCCTACCTTGAGGTTTTGTATGTCCAGCATGTCTAGTTTCCTCAGGCTGCGGGTTTGGCGGCGGGCTTCAGCAGCACCTTGGCACGCACCACGCGGGCACGGGGATCGAAGGCATCACGCACGCCGTCGGCGAACAGATTGGCGGCCAGCACCAGGCTGACCATGAAGCCGAAGGCGGCGGCGAACGACCACCAGACGATGGGGTCGCGGCTCATCTCAGTGCGGGCCAGATTGATCATGCCGCCGAAGCTGTTCATGCTCGGATCGACACCGACACCGACATAGGACAGCACCGCCTCGTAGAGGATCAGGCCGGAGAACTCCAGCACCGTCGAGATCAGCACCAGATGGGCGACATTGGGGAAGATGTGGCGCACCATGATGCGGCCGTGGCGCACGCCGAAGGCATTGGCGGCCTGCACATAGTCCAGCTCGCGCAGCTTCATCGTCTCGCCGCGCAGCAGGCGGCACAGGCCGGCCCAACCGGTGGCGCCGAGGATGAAGCACAGCAGCAGCAGCTTCAGATCACTGCGCTCGGCGCCGGTCTCGAACAGCTCGGGGTGCTTGTCCAGATAGACCTGCACCATCAGCACGCAGGCGGCGATCAGCAGGATATTGGGCACCGAGGACAGCACGGTGTAGACGTACTGGATGATCTCGTCCACCCAGGCGCGGAAATAGCCGGCCATGATGCCCAGCGTGACGGCCAGCGGCAGGGTGGCACCGGTGGCCAGCGTGCCGATCACAAAGGCGGTGCGTATGCTCTTCAGCGCCTGGTAGAGCACGTCGTTGCCGGTGCGGTCGGTGCCCAGCACATGGTAGTGGTTCATCAGCGCCAGAGTCGGGCCTATCAGCAGCGCCATCACGATGAGGGTCCAGAAGGCCACATGCCAGGGAATGGCCAGTTCGCGCTCGCGCACCCGGCGCAGGCCCTCGCCCAGACTCACCTGCCAGTGACGCGACAGGCGCGACAGCACCAGCACGCTGATCGCCAGCGCAACGGCCAGGCCGCCGGCGGCACCGAGCAGGGCGCGCCAGGTCAGATCAGCCAGCCATTGGCTGGCCGGGTCGGTCAGATGGGCGCCGCCGAACTTCAGCCGCGGCGAGGTGCGCACGATCTGGCCCTCGACGACGGCCGACTCCTTGGTGAAGCCCTCGAACGCCAGCGGCCGCGAATAGGTCGCCTCGCGGGCATTGACGACGCGGGAGAACAGTGCGTCCATCATCGACTGGGTGCGCGTGTCGTAGGCGGCTCGGCTGTTGTCGGCACCCGCGGCCGGCGGCAGCAGACTGCGGAAATGCACGCTGTCCAGCACCGTGATGGTCAGGCAGAACAGCAGCACCAGCGAGGAGGCCAGGGCCGAGGCGTGGGTGAAGACCTTACGCCAGTTGGCGCTCAGCCCGGGGCTGCGCTTCACATAGACGGCATAGCCCAGCACGGCCAGCACCAGCAACCAGACCGAGACATCGGTCCACAGGAGAACAAACTTTGGCATGTGATGCTCCAGAACTCGGGGAAGGCCTTGTGGGCCTTAGCCCAGGCGCACGCGGGGGTCAACCCAGGTGTAGGCGAGGTCGATCAAGATGTAGGTGGCGATGTAGAGCAGCGAGCCCAGGAACACCATGGTGCGCACGATGGCGAAGTCCTGCCCCGAGATCGCCTCGATCACATAGGCGCCCAGCCCCGGCAGGCCGAAGAAGCTTTCGAACACCAGGCTGCCCAGGAACACATAGGGCAGATACGCGCCGGCGCTGGTGACGATGGGAATCAAGGCATTGCGCAGCACATGGCGGAACAGCACCACATACTCGGCCAGGCCCTTGGCACGGGCGGTGCGCACATAGTCCTTGCCGATTTCTTCCAGGAACATCACACGGTAGAAGCGCGCCTCGGTGCCCAGCCGCGCAATCAGCGACAGCAGCACCGGCAGCATCATGAACTTGACTGCATCCAGCCCCGGCGCATAGCCCGAGATCGGCGCCAGGCGCAGCAGCTTGGAGAACAGGAACTGGCCGACGATGATGTAGAACAGGCTGGAGATGGACAGCATCACCACGCACAGCACCACACCCCAGAAGTCGAACTTGGTGTGCCTGAACATCACCAGCAAGAGCGCAAAGGCGGTGCTGGCAAAGACCTGCAGGATGAACAGCGGCAGCGCCATCTGCAGGCTGACAATCATCCGCGACTTGATCTGGTAGCCGATCTCGCCGGCGCTCTCGGCGTCGGCGCGGCCGAAGTTCAGGGTGAACAGCGACACCGAACGCTCCCAGAAGATGGTCTCGGTGTAGCGCTGCGTGCCCTGCAGGGCCTCGTTCACATACAGCGGCTTGTCATAGCCGCGCTCGACCTTCCACTTCTGGATCAGCTCGGGCGTGACGCGCTTGCCGCCGATATTCAGCCGGGCCATGTCGTCCGGGGTATTGACGGTGAAGAACAGGAAGAAGGTGGCCAGGTTCACGCCCAGCAACACCAGCAGGCCATAGGCGAGGCGACGCACAATATAAGAAATCATCTCGTCATCTCTCCGGATCAGGCCAGCAGTTCGCCACGCGCATTCAGGCGCTCGCGCTTCTTGAAGCTGCGCACCGCGCCCCAGACCACCAGGGCCAGGACCAGCAGGCCGCCGATCAGCGGCCACCAGATGGCCTTGTTCCAGTCGGCCGTGCGGCGCACGCGTTCGGCGGGATCCACCCGGTAGTAGCGCAGGCCGTCACGGATCATCACCGCCGGCTTGGCGTTGTGCACCCAGGCCTGGTAGGCGCTGGAGGCGAAGGGGAAGTAGCCCCAGGTCCAGGGCGTGTCTTCCTGGGCGATCTTCACCATCTTGTCGATCACGACCTGCTTCTCCGGGCCGTCGTCGAGCTGCTTGAGCTGGTTGTAGAGCCGGTCGAACTCGACGCTCTCGTAGTTGGCCGTGTTCTCGCCATCGGACTTGGTCTTGCCGTTCGGGCCGTAGAGCAGGAACAGGAAGTTCTCGGCGTCGGGGTAGTCGGCCAGCCAGCCCAGCCAGAAGATCTGGTGCTTGCCCTTGCGCACCTTGTCCTGGAACTGGTTGTTGTCGGTGGCGCGCACCTCCAGCTGCAGGCCGATCTTGGCGAACTGCTTGACCGTCCAGTCCAGGCGCGACTTGGTCTCGGGCGTCGGCGCCGAGTAGTAGTCGTAGTTCAGCACCAGCGGCTGGCCGGATTGGGCGTCGCGCCCACCCGGGTAGCCGGCCTCGATCAGCAGCTGCTGCGCCTCCTCGATGGAGCGGCGCTGGGCCTCGCCATTGACCAGCTTGTGGGTGATCGGGTTGATGCCCTCGGGCGTGCCGTGGCGCGAGCCGAACAGGCCGCCGGGCAGCGGGCTCATCGCCGCCTCGCCGGCATCCATCGGGAAGATGCGGCTCCACTCCTCCCAGTCGATGACGATGGCAATCGCCTGGCGCAGCTTCTTCTTCTTCAGCTTCTCCTCGGCCGTGCCCATGTCACCGATCACCGGGTCCAGCATATTGAAGGCGATGAAGTAGCTGTTGGTGTCGATGAACTTGGGCAGCTGGAAGCCCTTGTAGTCGAACTCGCGCTTGACGTCTTCGGAGTCCTTGGCCTGGACGATGTACTCCAGGCCGGTGTCGGTGCGCTCGACCACCGGGGTGTCGTAAAAGCCCTGCTTGAACTTGGCCTCGCGGGGCACCTTCTCCTTGTCAATCGTCAGCACCACCTTGTCGATGAAGGGGGTCTTCTTGCCGCAGTCGGCCAGCAGTCCGGCCTCCTTGTCGCCGGGCATGCCTTCGCAGGGATAGGGTTCGCCGCGGTAGTTGGGGTTGCGCGACATCACATGACGGCGGTCCTGCACATACTCGGTCATCATGAAGGGGCCGGTGCCCACCGGCCAGACGTCCAGGCTCAGGCCATTGGCGGCCATGCCCTTCTGGGCATAGAAGGCATCGGCCTCCCAGGGGATGGGCGCCAGAAAGGTCATCGCCATCCAGTAGTTCCACTGCGGGTACTTGCCCTTGATGCGGATGCGCAGCAGGTGCTTGTTCGGTGCCGTGACACCGTCCATCTCGAACTTGCGGAAGTCGAGGAAGGGCTTGTCCAGGTCGGTCGGCGCCAGACCCTTGCGCAGCTTGGCGTCCTCGGCCTTGATCACCGGGCCGTATTCCTTCAGGCCGACCACGTATTCGGAGAACAGGCCGTAGATCGGCGCGGTGATGCGGGGCGTGGCGTGGCGGCGCAAGGCGTAGACGAAGTCATCGGCAACCAGCTCGCGCGTGCCCTGGTGCTCGAACTCCAGCGGCGAGCGCTTGGTGCCCAGTTCGCCCGCCTTCAACGCGTGGTAGCGGAAATTGCCCTGCTCGTCCTTGGCAAAGGCCGGGTGCGGCTGGTACAGCACGCCCTTCTTGATCGGCACCTCGTAGATGCTCTCGGCAATCTTCTCGCCCGGAGCGTCTTCAGGCAGGATCTTGCCGTCCTTGTCCAGATAGATGGGTTTGACGACCTCGGCCGCCGTCTTGGGCACCAGGGTGAACGGGCGCTTCAGGTAGTGGTAGCCATACAGCGGCTCGTAGATCGAGTAGGTGTAGGGCGTTTCGTTGTTCCAGTACGAGGCCGTCGGGTCCAGATGGCGCGGCGAGCGTTCCTGCACCGAGGTGAACAGGGTGTTGGTGCCTGCGGCATCGCTGGGCCAGGGGTTGTTGTCACAACCGGCCAGCACTGTCATCAGTGCCAAACCGGCAACACCCGCGGCAACACCCGCCGCAGCGCGCAGTACCTTGCGCGCCCTTGCTTTCAAGCTGCCCATGTGGCTCTCCAAAAGTCCCGATCCAAGCGTCACACGGATCACCATGACGCCCCGTCCAAAAAAATTCAGCCTCTGGAAGGCATGGCTTGTGGCCGTGTCGTCCCGAGGCGTGGTCGCGCATTCTAAGCGCTGACGCACCGCCATCGTGCTCGCGGCACTCAGGGTTTGCCTGTAAGCGCCCCTCGAATGCAGGGAGCGAAACGTCAAGTGCTTGCCAAACAGACGCTTGTCCGGGCTAGAAGTGGCTCCAGCCCATGAAGGCATCCCTGCCCTGCACCGCCAGCGTGACCTTGGCCCCCACCGGCAGGCAGACCTTGGTCGGCACATGGCCAAAGGGCAGACCGGTAAGGATAGGCGTCTTGGTGCGGACGCGCACCGCCTCGATGGCGCTTTTGAGTGTGTAGCCCCGGTCCAGCGGCGATTTGCGCCAGGCGCTGAAGGCGCCCAGCACAATGGCCTTCTGCGCGTCCAGCACTCCGGCCTGCTGCAGCTGCAGCAGATTGCGCTCGATGCGATAGGGGTGCTCGTTGACATCTTCCAGGAACAGGATGCCGCCCTTGATGCGTGGCATATGGGGTGTGCCCAGCAGCGAGTTCAGCACGCACAGATTGCCGCCCCACAGCGTGCCCTTGACGTCGACTCCGTCGAAGCCGGCCTCGGTGCGGAAGCCCACGGCCTCCAGCGCGCCGTCCATCGCCTCGGTGAAGCAGTCCTGCGTCACATCGTCGACGCCGCCATCGACCTCGGCGCGGCCGAAGTCGTCGCAGGCCAGCGGGCCGGCCCAGGTGTGCAGGCCGGCGGCGGCCTTGGTATGGGCCAGCAGGCCCAGTTGCAAGGAGGTCAGATCGCTCTGGCCGACCCAGCGGGTACCCCGCTCGACGCTGCGCGCGATCAGCGGCCAGTCGATGCCGTCCAGCAGCCGCGTCATGCCGTAGCCGCCTCGGGTGGCCAGCGCGATGCTGGGCGCCTGCTCGGCCACGCGGTGCAGCGCCGCCAGGCGCGTGGCGTCGTCACCGGCAAAGCGCTGGTGCTTGGCCAAGGCATCGCCGTCGATGCAGACGTCATAGCCCAGCGCCTTCAGCCGCTTGGCGGCCAGCTTCAGCGGCGCGGCCTTGAGCACCACGCCGGCCGGCGTGAACAGGGTCACCGTGCTCATCTGCTGATGCTCGGCATCGGTATGGCCGCAAGTGCCTTCGGCGGTATCACACAGCGTGTGTCGGGTCATGTGTCGTCCAGGTGCAAGGCTTCGCCTTGGGGAATGGGGTCAGGCTCACCGGCCGGAGCCTGGCGCCTGCGTTTGGCGGCAACGCGCCGCTCGGCAAAGAAGTCGCGCAACAGCTGGGCGCTGGCCTCGGCCAGCACGCCGCCCTGCACCTGGGTGTGGTGGTTCAGGCGCTTGTCGGCAAACAGGTCCAGCACCGAGCCGGCGACGCCGGTCTTGGGGTCGGGTGCGGCGAACACCACGCGCTTGAAGCGCGCATGCATCAGCGCCATCGCGCACATGGCACAAGGCTCCAAGGTCACGAACAGCTCGCACTCGGGCAGACGGTAGTTGCCCAGCAGCTGGGCCGCATGGCGCAGCGCGACGATCTCGGCGTGCGCGGTCGGGTCGTGCGTGGTGATGGGCCGGTTGTAGCCGGTGGCAATGACCTGGCCGCCACGCATGATCACCGCGCCCACCGGCACCTCACCGACCAGCAGCGCGTTGTGCGCCTGGTCCAGCGCCAGCCGCATGGCATGGGTGTCCGCGGCCAGGGTCTCGGAGGCGCCGGGCTGGGCGGTGGATGGGGAGTCGGAATCGGTCATGGGCAAGCGGGGCGAAGTGTAGCAACCCGGGTCGGCGAGGCCGCCGTCAACGCTATGCTTGCCCCATGCAAGACGCCTTGTTTCCCGATGACATCCTGCCCGTCCCGGCCGCCGTCGAGCGCGTGCCCAAAGGTGCGGGCAGCAGCATCCAGCCCGCGCCTGTTGATGCCGACATCCTGGCTCTGGCCCAGCGCCTGCCGCCACAGCTGCATCTGGGCACTTCGTCGTGGAGCTACCCCGGCTGGGCCGGCCTGGTCTGGGCCGGCGAGCATGGCGAGTCGCTGCTGTCGCGCCAGGGCCTGCAGACCTACGCCCGGCACCCGCTGATGCGCACCGTCAGCATAGACCGCAACTTCTACCGCGCGCTGACTGCCGCCCAGTACGAGCGCTATGCCGCCCAGGTGCCGGCGGATTTTCGCTTCGTCGTCAAGGCACCCAGCCTGGTCAGCGACGCCCAGGTGCGCGATGAGGACGGCCGTGGCCAGCAGCTGAACACCGCCTTTCTCGATCCGGTGCTGGCCGTCCAGGAATTCGTGCAGCCGGCGCTTGAGGGCCTGGGCGCAAAGATCGGCGCGCTGGTGTTCCAGCTCAGCCCGCTGGCGCCGCAGCAGCTGGCGAACATGCCCGAGGTACTGTACAAGCTGGACGCGATGCTGGCCGCCCTGCCCCCGCTGCAGCCGGTGGCGCCCGATGGTGTGATTGCCGTCGAGGTGCGCGACCCGGCATTTCTGACGCCCGCCTTCGCCGATCTGCTCAAGCGCCATGGCGCCACCTACTGCCTGGGCGTTCACCCGAAGCTGGGTGATCTGGAACTGCAGCTGAAGGTGTTGCGGCGCCTCTGGCCCGGGCCGTTGGTCTGCCGCTGGAATCTGCACGCCCGCTTCGGCCCCTTCGGCTATGAGGAAGCTCAAAAACGCTACGGCCTGTTCGACCAGATCCTGGACCCGGACCCCGCCACCCATGCGCTGTTGAGCCGGGTGAT
The DNA here is from genome assembly GCF_963422335.1 of uncultured Roseateles sp. Lineage (NCBI taxonomy): Bacteria > Pseudomonadati > Pseudomonadota > Betaproteobacteria > Burkholderiales > Sphaerotilaceae > Roseateles > uncultured Roseateles sp. The sequence goes on along the minus strand of NZ_OY729424.1, from coordinate 3,775,022 downwards.
GCGGGCCACCGTCGAGGCGGGTCACAAAGCCTATGTCTGCATCAGCAACCATGCCGAGGGCTGCGCGCCCCGCACGGTGCAGACCTTGGCACAGGCCCTGGCTTACTGATTCGCGGCCGAGGCGGCAGCGGCGTTGGCTGCAGCGCCTTGCGCAAGCGCCTTCTGCACGTCGTCGCGCACCTGCTGGACCTGGTTCGCGGGTGCCGGTGCAGTGCTGTCCGATGAGCCCGCGGTGGCAGCCACGGGCGTCGTCGGCTTGGGTTTGAGCGCCGACATCTGCTGCTTGACCAGCATGCCGACGATGGCCACCGTCAGCAGCAGGCCCAGGACCGTGAAAAGCATGCGCATGGTGTTGCCCTCTTCTTCAACAGGACTCGATGCTAGCGCCAAGCCGCGCGGGCGGCGGCATAGACGCGCCCGCTGGGGTCCACAGCACCCATGAAGGTGCAAACGGTGGAGGCGAACTCGGCAGCACATTGCAGTGTGATGGCCAGCGGCCATTGGCGCAGGCAGCCCAGCAGAAATACCGCAGAGAAGGCATCGCCGGCGCCAACGGTATCAACCACGTCCACGGCCGGCGAAGCCCCCTCCAGCCAGCGACGCCCGGCCGCGTCGAAGCAGGAATAGCCCTCGGCGCCCCGGGTCACGACCAGGGTCTGCAAACCAAAGCGGTCGATCAAGGCTTCCGCGGCAGCGGGGTGACCTGGCTCGCCCAGCCAGCCCAGCAGCATCTCCAACTCGGCCTCATTGACCTTGACGACATCGGCCAGTGCCAGCGAGGCCTCGGCCAGGGCGCGGTTGTCCGGGCCATCACGCAGGTTCAGGTCGAGAAAACGGCGGGCTCCGGTGCAGGCCAGGCCGGCGCGTATTGCCGCTCGCGACACCGGGTCGCGCTGGGCCAGCGTACCGAAGCAGATCCAGGCCGGCTGGGCCGCCTCGACGCAGCGCACCAAGGCCGCCGCATCGAGTGCATCCCAGGCGCTGTCGGCGCCGATCTCGAAGCGGTGCTGCCGGCCCTCCATCGACACCTGGACCACGCCGGTGGCCCGCTGAGGGTCGCGCTGCAGGCCGCTGGCGTCCATGCCGAAACGGGCGAACGCCTCGGCGATGCGCTCACCAGCAGCGTCGGCGCCGATGCGCGTCACCATCAGCGGCGCAGCACCCAGCGCAGCGAGGTTGCGCGCCAGATTGAACGGCGCGCCGCCGACCACCGCGCCATCGGGAAACAGGTCTAGCAGCGCCTCGCCGAGCACCACTACGGAGGTCAAGTTGCTCATACCGCAGTGTCGCGCACAAAGGCGGAGACGCTACAATTCAACCCAAGTCTTATATAAGACACAAGACCCGCCGAAGTATTTCAAGGAGCAAGCCATGAGCCAACAGGACTGGAACCCCGCCCTCTACGCGCGCTTTGAAGACGAGCGCACCCGCCCCGCCGCCGAGTTGCTGGCCCGCGTGCCGCTGACGGCGCCCGGCCGGGTGGTGGACCTGGGTTGCGGCCCGGGCAATTCGACCGAACTGCTGCTGGCCCGCTACGGCCAGGCCAGCATCGCGGGGCTGGACAGCTCGCCCGCCATGTTGGCCAGCGCACGGCAGCGGCTGCCAGACCTGAGCTTCGAGCTTGGCGATATCGCCTCCTGGCAGCCCGCCGCACCGGTTGATCTGGCCTATGCCAATGCGGCGCTGCAATGGGTGCCCGATCACGAGCAACTGATGGCCCGCTTGCTGGCCGCGCTGGCACCCGGCGGCGTGCTGGCGGTGCAGATGCCCGACAACCTCGACCAACCCTCGCACCAGCTGATGCGTGAGGTCGCCGCCGACCCGCGCTTTGCGCCGGCCATCGGCGACGCCGGCAAGCTGCGCGCGCGCATCCTGCCGGCGGAGCGCTACTACGATCTGCTGGCGCCCACGGCCGAGGTCGATGTCTGGCGCACCACCTACTACCACCTGATGGATGACGCCGCGGCCATCGTCCAATGGCTGCGCGCCACCGGCTTGAAGCCCTTTGTAGAGGCGCTGCCGGCCGAGCTGCAGCCGCTGTTCCTGGCCGAGTACGAGCGGCGCATCGCCGCCGCCTACCCGGCACGCGCCGATGGCAAGCGGTTGCTGGCCTTTCCGCGCCTGTTCTTTGTGGCCAGGCGGCATCAGGCCGGCGCCTGACGGGTCTCGGTTGCCAGCACCATGGCCAGCAGCACGCAGCCCAGGCCCAGCCACTGCCAGGCGTTGATGGGCTCGGCGAGACACAGCGCCGACAGCAGCATCGCCGAAACCGGCAACCAGGCGGTGGCCAGCGAGGCCCTTGCGCCACTGGTGCGCGCACTGCCCGCATACCAGAGCAGGAAACCGAGCACCGTGGGCACCCAGGCGTAGTAGACGATGCCCAGCAGCGCCGGTGTGGCAAAGGCGAAGGGCGTCGAGCCCGCCGCCAGCCAGGCGGGCAGCAGCGACAGCAGCAACCCGCCGGCGCACATCAGCGTGGACAGAGCCAGCGCCGGCACCGGGCGCGACAGCCGCTTGTTGGCCAGGATGAACACCGCCTCGCAGGCCACCGCGGCGAGCACCAGGGCGATGCCCTTGAGCCGCTGCGTGTCCAGCGCCGGGGCGCCGGACGGCAGGCTCACGACGACGACGCCCAGCGCCGCCAGCGTGATGGCCAGCCCCAATCGCAGGCCCGGCCGCTCGCCCAGGAACAGCACCGCAAACAGGGCCGCCACCGCCGGCAGGGTGCCGGTGACGATGCCGGCATTGGCCGCGCCGGCCAGCACCACGCCCTGGATCAGCAGCACCGTGTAGCCCACGCTGCCGGCCGCCGCCTGCACCAGCAGCAGGGCCGCGTCGCGGGCGCCGACGCGCGGCAGCCGCTCGCCCTTCACTCGCATCAGCAGCAGGAACACCGGCAGCGCCAGCGCATGGCGCATCGCCGTGGCCAGAAAGGGCTCGACCTCCACCCCAATGATCTTGCTGACCACCACCGTGCTGCCCACCAGCACCATGGCCAGGCTGCACAGCAGCTGGCCTTGCAACGTTTCTCTCATCCCGATCTCCCCAGTGAATCGGGCAGAGTCTCGGTGTTGGGCTTGCGGGCGTCTTGAACGTTATTGCGGACGCCGGCGCACGGCGGCCTGCTGCCAGGCCCCGGGCGTGAAGCCGAATTGCCGGCCGAACAAGCGGGTCATGTGGCTCTGATCGGCAAAGCCTGAAGCCAGAGCGGCCGTCGCCAGGTCGTCGCCATCGCGTATCAGGCGCCTGGCCCGCTCCACGCGCTGCTGCTGCAGCCAGGCATGCGGCGGCAGGCCGTAGGCCTGGGTGAAACGCCGCAGCAGCTGGTATTTGCTCAGGCCGGCCATGGCGGCCAGCTCGGTCAGCGTGGGCGCGTCCGGCACCTCATCGGCCAGGCGCTCTCGCACCCGGGCAATATCGCCGCCAGCATCCTCCACCGGCGCAGCGGTCGAATGCCGGTCCAGCAGCAGGCCGCAGGTCTGCACCAGCGACTCCTCGCAGGCGAGCCGGTCGGCATCGGTCGAGGCCCGGCCCGTGCTCCAGAGCTCCATCTGGCCCATCAGCCGCCGCAGTGCCGCGCGCAGCCGGGCGTCCTGAATCACCGGCCGCGTCCATTCGACATCGAGCAGGCTCCAGCCCGGCGCCGCCATGGCCGCGATCACGTCCGGGTCCAGATGCAGCATATGCCAGCGTCGCGGCGCATCACCCAGCGGCCGGCCGTCATGCACCTCGCCCGGGTTGCTGGTGATCAGATCGCCCGCGAACGCCTCGACGGCACCGCGCCCGCTGGCCGAGCGCTGCGCGCCCCGCTCCAGCAAGCCGATGCCGAACGTGCCATGCCAATGCCGGCCGAAGTGGCGCGCGCTGTCGGTCTGCACGCCATAGACCCCGGGCCAGGGCGAGCCGAGCACACGGCAGTGGTGGGGTGCAGTCGCGGCCATCAGCGGCTCATGGCTGGGAGGAGGTCACTCCCACTCGATCGTCGCCGGCGGCTTGCTCGACACGTCGTAAGTCACGCGGTTGATGCCACGCACCTCGTTGATGATGCGGCCCGACACCTTCTTCAGCAGGCTGTAGGGCAGCTCGGCCCAGTCGGCGGTCATGAAATCGCTGGTCTGCACGGCGCGCAGGGCCACGACGTAGTCGTAGGTGCGGCCGTCGCCCATCACGCCGACGCTCTTCACCGGCAGGAAGACGGTGAAGGCCTGGCTGGTCAGCTGATACCAGCTCTTGCCGGTGGCCGGGTCCATGGTGTTGCGCAGCTCTTCGATGAAGATGGCGTCGGCGCGTTGCAGCAGCATCGCGTACTCCTTCTTCACCTCGCCCAGGATGCGCACGCCCAGGCCCGGGCCGGGGAAGGGATGGCGGTAGACCATGGCCTCGGGCAGGCCCAGGGCCAGGCCCAGCTCGCGCACCTCGTCCTTGAACAGCTCGCGCAGCGGCTCCAAGAGCTTCAGGCCCAGCTGCTCGGGCAGGCCACCGACGTTGTGGTGGCTCTTGATGGTGACCGCCTTCTTCGTCTTGGCGCCACCCGACTCGATCACGTCCGGATAGATGGTGCCCTGGGCCAGCCATTTGGCGCCCTTGGCACCGGCGCCCTTGAGCTTGCCGGCCTCGGCCTTGAAGACCTCGACGAATTCGCGGCCTATGATCTTGCGCTTCTGCTCGGGGTCGGAAACGCCTTTCAGGTGGCCCAGGAACTGCTCGCTGGCGTCCACATGGATGACCTTGGCATGCAGCTGGCCGACGAACATGTCCATCACCATCTGGCCTTCGTTGAGGCGCAAGAGGCCGTGGTCAACGAACACGCAGGTCAGCTGGTCGCCGATGGCGCGGTGTATCAGCGCCGCCGCAACGCTGGAATCGACGCCGCCGGACAGGCCCAGGATGACCTCCTCGTCGCCGACCTGCTCGCGAATGCGGGCCACCGCCTCGTTGACGTAGTCGCCCATGATCCAGTCGCCCTTGCAGCCGGCGATATCGCGCACAAAGCGAGTCAGCAGCGCCGCGCCCTGCACCGTGTGCGTGACCTCGGGGTGGAACTGCACGGCGTAGTAGTGCTTTTCTTCATTGGCCATGCCGGCGATCGGGCAGCTGGGCGTGGAGGCCATCAGCTTGAAGCCCGGGGGCATGGCCGTGACCTTGTCGCCATGGCTCATCCAGACCTTCAACATGCCGTGGCCCTCGGGCGTGGCGAAGTCTTCGATGCCCTTGAGCAGCTCGGTGTGGCCATGGGCCCGCACCTCGGCATAGCCGAACTCGCGGTGCGTGCTGGCCTCCACCTCGCCGCCGAGCTGCACCGTCATCGTGAACATGCCGTAGCAGATGCCCAGCACCGGCACGCCACTATCCCACACCGCCTGAGGCGCGCGCAGGTCATGCTCTTCGTAGGTCGAGGCATGAGAGCCCGACAGGATGATGGCCTTGGCCCCGAAGCTGCGGATGAACTCGTCCGACACATCGTTGGGATGGACCTCGCAGAACACATGGGCTTCGCGCACGCGGCGAGCGATCAGCTGGGTGACCTGGGAGCCGAAATCGAGTATCAGGATCTTGTCATGCATGGTTGGAGTCCAAAATTTTTTACAGCGCGTGGCCGGCGGCCAGAACGGCCTTGCGGGCCCGCTCGCGCGTGAAGTGGCGCAGCGCCAGCAGCATCGCCGCCAGCTGCAGCAGCGCGCAAAAGTAGTAAGGCAGGCCGATCAGCCAGTGGCCCTTGGGCAACTCGGAGACCAGGGTCAAGAGGCCGCCGCCGACCACGGGTGCTGCCACCGCCATCAGGCTGTTCAGCGAGGCCATGGCACCCATGGTTGCGCCCTGGGCAGCGGGGTCGGCCGCGTTCGAGAACAGGCTCTGGATGGCCGCCGCCGCCGAGAAGCCCAGCAGATTGCAGAACACCACCGCATACATCATCCAGCCCTCGCTGGCCGCGCCCCACAGCGCGAAGCAGATGCTGGACGACAGCAGGCCCAGCACGGCCAGGCGCTGCGCCGAGAAGATCTTCAGCAGCTTGCCCAGCAAAAAGCCCTGCACCAGCACCGAGGTGATGCCCACGGCAAACAGCGACAGGCCGTTCTCCCTGGGGCCCCAGCCGAACTTGAAGTGGGTGTAGAGCACCCAGGTCGAGTGCAGGATGAACTGGGCCAGTGCACTCAGGCCTATCACGGCCACCAGTCCACCCACGCCTTTCAACCGCGTGAGTTGCTTCAGCGAACTGATCGGGTTGACGCGGCTCCAGTTGATCTCGTGCCGCCGGGCCGCAGGCAGGGATTCGGGCAGCACGAAATAGCCGTAAAGCCAGTTCATCAAGGCCAAGGTACCGGCCACGAAGAACGGCAGATGCAGATTGATCTCACCGAGCAGACCGCCGGCCACCGGCCCGAGGATGAAGCCCATGCCGAACATGGCGCCCAGCAGGCCGAAGCGCTTGGCGCGGTCCTCGGGCGGGGTGATGTCGGCCACGTAGGCGTTCGCCACCGCCGCATTGGCCTGCATCGCACCGGAAAACAGCCGCACCGCGATCAGCATCCACAGCGCCGTGGCCATGGCCGTGACGAAGAAGCTCAGTGCCAGCCCGCTGAAGCCGATCAACAGCACCGGCCGCCGGCCATAGCGGTCGGACAGCGCGCCCAGCACCGGCGAACCGAAGAAGTTCGCGATGCCGAAGGCGAACGACACCGCCGCGAACCAGAAGGCCTGATCGGCCTGCGAGCCCGCGGTGAAGGTGCCCACCAGCGGCGGCAGCACGGGGATGATCAGGCCTATGGCCACCATGTCGATCAACACGGTGATCATGATGAAGGACATGGCGGCCTTGCGGCCGCCCGCCGCCGCTGCGGCCGGAGTCGTTGATGAATCAGCCACGGATGCCCTTACTCCATGCGGTAGTTGGGCGCTTCCTTGGTGATCTGCACATCGTGGACATGGCTTTCGCGAATGCCGGCCGAGGTGATCTCGACGAACTCGGCCTTGGTGTGCATGTCTTCAATGGTTTCACAGCCGCAGTAGTGCATGGAGGCGCGCAGGCCGCCGGCCATCTGGAAGATGATGGACACGACCGAACCCTTGTACGGCACCTGGCCTTCGATGCCTTCCGGCACCAGCTTGGTGGTGTTGGGGTTGTTCGGGTTGTTGGTCGAGCTGTCCTGGAAGTAGCGGTCGGCCGAGCCCTGCTGCATGGCGCCCATCGAGCCCATGCCGCGGTAGCTCTTGTAGGTGCGGCCCTGGTACAGGATCACCTCGCCCGGCGCCTCTTCGGTGCCGGCGAACATGCCGCCCATCATCACGCTGTTGGCGCCTGCCGCGATGGCCTTGGCCAGGTCGCCGGAGAAGCGTATGCCGCCGTCGGCAATCATCGGCACGCCGGAGCCCTTCAGGGCTTGCGTGACCGCGTCGATGGCCATGATCTGCGGCACGCCGACACCGGTGACGATGCGCGTGGTGCAGATCGAGCCCGGGCCGATGCCGACCTTGACCGCATCGGCGCCGGCCTCGGCCAGGGCCAGGGCGGCCGCGCCGGTGGCGATATTGCCGCCGATCACATCGACGCCGGGGAAGTTCTGCTTGACCCAGCGCACGCGCTCGATCACGCCGGCGCTGTGGCCGTGGGCGGTGTCCACCACCAGGCAGTCGACGCCGGCCTTGACCAGCAGCTCGACCCGCTCTTCGGTGCCCTCACCCACGCCGACCGCGGCGCCGACGCGCAGCTTGCCTTGGGCATCGCGGGCGGCATTCGGGAAGCTGGTCTGCTTGGTGATGTCCTTGACGGTCATCACGCCCTTGAGCTCGAAGGCGGCATTGACGACCAGCACGCGCTCCAGCTTGTGCTTGTGCATCAGCGCCTTGCCCTCTTCGAGCGTGGCGCGTTCGCCCACCGTCACGAGGCGTTCGCGCGGCGTCATGATCTCGCGCACCGGGGCGTCCAGGCGGGTCTCGAACCGCAGGTCGCGGCCGGTGACGATGCCGACCACCGTCTTGCCCTCGAGCACAGGGAAGCCCGACACGCCGTGCTGGGCCGACAGCGCCATCACCGCACGCACCGTCACATCGGGTGTGATGGTGATCGGATCACGCAGCACGCCGGACTCGTAGCGCTTGACCTTGGCGACCTGCGCGGCCTGCTGCTGCGCGGTCATGTTCTTGTGGATGATGCCGATGCCACCCTCCTGCGCAATGGCAATCGCCAGGCGGGACTCCGTGACCGTATCCATCGCGGCGGAAACCAGCGGCAGATTCAGGCGGATATTGCGGGTGAACTGGGTGGCAAGAGAAGTGTCGCGAGGCAACACATGGGAGTACGCTGGCACCAACAACACATCGTCGAAAGTGAGCGCTTTTCCTAAAAGGCGCATGAGAGAAGCTCCTGACGCAAAAGCGGATTATACGGAACGAGTTGAAACCCCCGTCCGCGTGCGGTTTGATACGTGGTGTAAGTCACGGCCCGCGCATTGTCTGGCCGTCTGGCGAGGGCTAAACTGAGCCGTGTCTTTTCTCGGGCTGTAAACACATGACAACCGCGCGCGCGCAACTGATCTTCGCCCTGCTGGGCCTGGCGCTGAGCCTGCCCGCTGCGGCGCAGTGGAAGTGGCGCGATGCCGAAGGCAAGGTCCAGTACAGCGACCGCCCTCCCCCACCCGGCGTGACCGAAAAAGACATCCTGCAGCAGCCTGGCGCGGCCACCAAACGCATCCAGGTCATCAGCACCGCGCCACTGGGCGGTGCCGCATCGGCCCCAGCCGAAGCCGCCCTCAAGCCCACGGCCAAGGCCGAGGCAAAGGCCGACGCCGAACTGGAAGCCCGCCGCCGCAAGGCCGAGCAGGAGCAGCAGGCCAAGGCCAAGGCCGACGAACAGAAGAATGCGGCCGTCAAGAGCGACAACTGCAACCAGGCACGCAACTATCTGCGCACGCTGGAAGACGGCATGCGCGTCTCGCGCACCAATGACAAGGGCGAGCGCGAAATCCTCGACGACAAGCAGCGTGCGGCAGAGATCCAGCGCGCCCGAGGCGTCATGAACAACGATTGCGCCAAGCCACAGTGAAGCCTCAGCCCGTCCGCTTGTATCGCGGCCGGGCCTTCGCCAGCCGGGCCAAGGCTTCCGCCTTGGCCGTGCGGGCTCAGCGGCGCGGATTCGGCCTCACGCGCTTGCTCTTGTCGCCCGGGCTGCGGTAGCGCAGGCGTCGCGCCTCCTTCGGATCCACCGTCAGCGGCCGGTAGATCTCGATGCGGTCATGGTCGCGCAGCGGAGTGTCCGGTGGCATCACGCGGCCCCAGATGCCGATCTTCAAGGCCGGATCGAAGACCACCCCGCTTTGCGCCAGCGCCTGGGCCAGGCGGGTGCCGGCAGCCACCTTGAACTCAAGCCGCTCGACCTGGCCTGCAGCAGGGCTGTGCACCAGCTCTATCGTCAGCAAAGGCTCAGCGAGGCCCATAAACCTGCTCGGCGCGCTGCACAAAGCAGTCGACGAAGGTATTGGCCACGCGATCGAACACAGGGCTCAGCACCGCCTCCAGTGCCTTGCTGGAGAAGGCATAGCGCAGGTCGAACTCGATCTTGCAGGCCTGTTCGGCCTCGCCCCCCGGTTTGCCCAGCGGCAGGAACTGCCAGGTGCCGTCGAGCAGCGAGAACGGGCCATCGACCAGTTGCACGCTGACGCGCCGGTCCGGTTCATGCTCGTTGCGGGTGGTGAAGGCATGGCGCACCCCGGCGTAGGACAGGCCCAGGCGTGCCGTCATGCCGGTCTCGGTTTCGGACAAGACCTCGGCGTTGTCGCACCAGGGCAGAAACTGCGCATACTCGCGCACGCCGGTGACCAGGCGGTACATCTCGTGCGGCGAGTACCAGAGCAAAACTGACTTTTTGACGTGCTTCATACAATGCACGGATTGTATTGGCGCCCTTCGCCACAAAATAAGCTCCCATGTCCATTGCAGAAAACCGTCGTGCCCGTTTTGACTACCACATCGAGGAACGCTTCGAGACCGGCCTGGTGCTGGAAGGCTGGGAGGTCAAGGCCATACGGGCCGGCCAGGTCCAGCTGACCGATGGCTATGTGAACATCCGCAACGGCGAGCTCTACCTGATCGGTTGCCGCATCAATGCGCTGCGCACCGCCTCGACCCACGTCAACCCCGAGGCCGACCGCACCCGCAAGCTGCTGATGCACAAGGCCGAGATCAAGCGCCTGATCGGCAAGGTCGAGCAGCGCGGCTTCACGCTGGTGCCGCTGAACCTGCATTACAAGGGCGCGCGGGTGAAGGTCGAAATCGCGCTGGCCAAGGGCAAGGCCGAACACGACAAGCGCGACACCGAGAAGAAACGCGACTGGGAGCGCGAGAAGGGCCAGCTGATGCGGCACCGGGTCACCAACAAGGCCTGATTCGGCAGGCCGACTCAGTGGCTGGTTCGGGAGGGTTCCTTGCGCAACCGGTCCAGGGCCTCGTTGAAGCGCCCCAACGCCGCCGCCTTGCCCATTTCCTTCGGAAATGCCAGATACAGCGGGTCACGGGCCAGCGGTTTGTCGAGCACCACAAACTTGTCCCGATTCGCCTGCAGCTCCGGATGGCTGTCGATGACGGCGTCCAGGCCGGCCGGCCCATTGCCGACCAGTGCCGCATCGAGTCGGCCGGCCAGCACCTTGCGCAGGCGCGACACCTGGCCGATATCGCGATCGACGTGTACCAGACCGGCGGCGATGGCCTGGTCCACTGCCTCGCCGTAGCTGGCCCCGCGCACGCCTCCCAGCAGCTTTCCCTTCAGGTCGCTCAGATCCGAGAACGCGAACTGATGGCTCTTCAGGGTGACGATGCGAATGTCGTCGTCGTACACCGATTTGGAATAGTCGAAGATCACCGCCCGCTCATGGGTGTAGGACACACCGATCAGGCCGCCCTCGCCGCGCCGGGCCAATTCGTAGGCACGCTTCCAGGGCACCAGCCTCAGGTCGTAGCGATCACCGGTCAGACTTTCGGCCCGCCGCAACAGGCGCACCAACGCGCCATCCGGTTGGCCTTGCTTGCTGTAGATCACCGGCGCATAGGCATCATCGCCGAACACGATCAATGTTTCGGCGGCACCCGGCGCCGCCAGCAGGGCCCAGCACAGCAATACCAAGCCATGACGGAGCTTGCTGCCGGCAAATCGATACCACATCGGCGGCTCCCAGCCCCAAGGCACAGACAACGATGAGCCCGAGACCTCAATGGCCCGCAACGCTCGGTCTCATTCTGGCACCTCAGGCGCCGGCCCGGCAAGCGCGCGCAGCGCCTGTTCGATGTCGGCGCGCAGATCGGCCTCGGCCTCCAGGCCCAGCGCAAAGCGCACCAGGCAGCCGCCGGCATAGGGCAGAGCCAGATTGCGGCTGTGCGTCATGTCATAGGGCACGGCCAGGCTCATGGGCCCGGCCCAGGAGTAGCCGATGCCGAACAGCTGCAGCGCATCGACGAAGGCATCGACCTGGTCCTGCGTGTAGTCGGCCTTGAACACGACCGAAAACAGGCAGCCGGCAGCGGTGCAGGTCTCGGCCCAGAAGCTATGGCCCGGCGAGCCGGGCAGTGCCGGATGCAGCACCTGGGCGATCTCGGGCCGGGTCGCCATCCACTCGGCGAGGGCTCGCGTGGTGCGGTCCTGGGCGTGGTAGCGCAGCTCGGTGCTGGGCAGGCCGCGCAGCACCAGCTCGACGTCATTCATGCCCACGCCCACGCCCAGCTGGCGGTGTGCATGGCTGATGCGCTTGTGCAGCCCATGGTCGTTGGTGACGATGGAGCCCATCAGTACATCGGCGCCGCCCGAGGGATATTTCGTCAGCGCATTCATCGACACATCGACGGCCAAACCCTGGCCCAGATCAAAGGGGTTGAAGGCAAGACCCGACCCCCAGGTGTTGTCCAGCGCCACCAGGACGCCCTTCTCTCGGCAGGCGCGCACCAGGCCCAGCAGGTCCGGATACTCCATCGTGATCGAGCCGGCCGCCTCGACCCAGACCAGCCTGGTGGCCGGCGTCAACATCGCGGCAAAGGCCGCGGCATCCAGCGGATCGTAGACACGATGGGTGACGCCGAAGTCCTCCATCAGCCCTTCGGAGAACACGCGGTTCTGGCCGTAGACGTTGTCCGGTATCAGCACCTCGTCGCCGGGACGCAGCAGACCGAAGTTGATCGTCGTGATGGCCGCCAGGCCGCTGGGCGCCAGCAGGCAGTGCTTGCCGCCTTCCAGGGTGGCCACACGGGCCATCAGGGTGAAGCTGGTGGGCGTGGCATGCAGGCCGTAGATATAGCCCTCGTCGCGCGCCACCGGGCGGCGCATCTCGGCGCAGTCCTTGAACAGAATCGTCGAGGCCTTGTACACCCCGGCCGGGATGGCGGCATAGCCTTCGGGTGCCTGGTAGGGGTGGTGGATCTGCTCGGTGCTGGGGGCGCGCTTCATTTATCGATTCGTCCCCAAGGTCAGATAGGCTGCGCGATGAGGTCGTGCCCATCGGTGGACACGACTCGCGCCTTGGTGAACTCACCCACCTTCAGCGTCTTCGACGCCTTCTCCGGCGGCAGCAGCCGCACCACGCCATCGATCTCGGGCGCGTCGGCATAGCTGCGGCCGATGCCGCCCTTGCGGCCCATCGCCGGGGCGGAATCGACCAGCACCTGCAGCGTCGCACCGATGCGGCGCTTCAGCTTCTCGGTCGAAACGGCCTCGGCCACCGCCATGAAGCGGGCGCGGCGCTCCTCGCGCACTTGCTCCGGCAAGGCGCCGTCCAGGTCATTGGCCGTGGCGCCACCCACCGGCGAATAGGCAAAGCAGCCGGCGCGGTCGATCTGCGCCTCGCGCAGAAAGTCCAGCAGCGATTCGAACTGCTCCTCGGTCTCGCCGGGGAAGCCGGCAATAAAGGTGCTGCGGATGACGATTTCGGGGCAGATCTCGCGCCAGCGCAGGATGCGCTCCAGATTGCGCTCGCCGCTGGCCGGGCGCTTCATGCGCTTGAGCACTTCGGGGTGGGCATGCTGGAACGGCACGTCCAGGTAAGGCAGCACCAGGCCTTCGGCCATCATCGGGATGATCTCGTCCACATGGGGATAGGGATAGACATAGTGCAGGCGCACCCAGGCGCCATGCTTCTTGGCCATTTCGCCCAGAGACGCAACCAGATCGAACAGCTTGGTCTTGACCGGCTTGCCGTCCCAGAAGCCGGTGCGGTACTTGATGTCCACGCCATAGGCGCTGGTGTCCTGGCTGATCACCAGCAACTCCTTCACGCCGGACTCGAACAGGCGCTGCGCCTCGCCCAGCACCTCGCCAATCAGCCGCGAATCGAGGTCGCCGCGCATGCTGGGGATGATGCAGAACGAGCAGCGGTGGTTGCAGCCCTCGGAGATCTTCAGATAGGCGTAATGCTTGGGCGTCAGCTTGATGCCCTGGGCCGGCACCAGATCGACAAAGGGGTCGTGGGGCTTGGGCACGTGCAGGTGCACAGCGTCCATCACCTCCTGCGTGGCATGGGGCCCGGTCACGGCCAGCACGCTGGGATGCATCTCGCGCACCATATTGCCGCCGGACGCACCGGCCTTGGCGCCCAGGCAGCCGGTGACGATGACCTTGCCGTTCTCGGCCAGCGCCTCGCCAATGGTGTCCAGGCTTTCCTTGACGGCATCGTCGATGAAGCCGCAGGTGTTGACGATCACCAGATCGGCGCCTGCAAAGGTCTTGGAGGTGTCGTAGCCTTCGGCGCGCAACTGCGTCAGGATCAGCTCGGAGTCTGTGAGTGCCTTGGGACAACCCAGGGACACGAAGCCGATTTTGGGGGCAGCGGCAGCCGGAATATTTTCGCTCATAGCCCCGATTTTGACTCATCCCGCTGACGCCGCAGGATGAGCTGCCCGGGACTCAGGTCTTGGGCGGAAAGCCCGGCACGCCGGGAATCCCTGGGAAAAGGCTGCCGGCCTGCTTCTGCATCTGCTCCTGCATCTGCACGAACAGGTTTTTGCTCTGCTCCAGATAGCTGCCCATCAGGCCCTGCATCACCGGCGCCTGGCCGTTGAGGAACTGGGTCCACATCTCGGGGCTGAAGCTCTTGGGGTCGTAAAGGCCCTTGGTCGGGTCGCTGAGCTTGGTCTGCAGGTCCACCAGGGTCTGCATATTCTTCTCAAGGTAGGCGCCCATCATGCCCTGCATCGCATGGCCGTAGAAGCGGATGATCTGGGCCAGCACCTGGGTGCTGAACATCGGCATGCCGCCGGTTTCCTCTTCCAGGATGATTTGCAGCAGGATGCTGCGCGTCAGGTCTTCGGCGGTCTTGGCATCGCGCACCTCGAAGATGGTGGCTTCCAGCACCATTTTCTTGACGTCGGCGAGCGTGATGTAGCTGCTGGTCTGGGTGTCGTAGAGCCGGCGGTTGGGATACTTCTTGAGAACCCGCACCCCCGGCTTTGCCGATGCGGGTGCGTCGTTGGCGTCCGCAGACGCGCTGCGGCGAGCAGTGACCATGAACCAAGCTCCTTGTGCTTTGCAAAAATTATTCTAGGAGCGCCCCGCTGCCGGGCCGGAAAGGGTTTACCCCCGAGCGGCCGGCATGCGTGCGCTGAACGGCACGGATGCCTGAGTTTGATCAAGGCGCCGGTGTCGCCAGCGGCTTGCCCTTCTCGACCACATAGACGCCCACCAGCTTGATGGGCGCCGCGCCGTCATTGTGCGCGTCATGGACCACGCCGGCCGGGATCACGAACGACTCACCGGCCTTGACGATGCGAGGCGGCTGGCCATCGACCAGCAACGTGGCCTCGCCCTCCAGCACATAGCTGATCTCGTCGCCCGGGTGGGTATGGCGGCCGGCCTTGGCGCCTGGCGCCACCTCGACCCGCGCCACCACCGCCTCGCGGCCCGGCACTGACACATCGGCCCGGCCCACCAGCGTGCGCGTCAGGCCCGGGTTCTGCGCCATCAGCGCCCCGGTGCCGGCCAGCGCCGCCACGGTCAAGCTACCCAGCACGATCTTCTTCATCAGCAGCATCGATGTCTCCTCTTGGGTGGATGGGATGGCCGGCAGCAACACCGGCCGACTGATTATGCGGCGCAGCCTAAAAGAAGGAGCCCGCGGGCGCATCACGCTCGCGGGCTCGTGCCGGAGGGAGCGCTCAGGCCTTGCGCCTGGCGACCCCGACCAGACCGGCCAGGCCGGCCAGCATCAGGACATAGGTCTGCGGCTCGGGCACGGCCACGGTGATGGCACCGCTGTATGAGCCTGCGCCCAGCGGATTGCCGTTGCCGTCGAGCACCGCACCGAACACGGTCAGGCTCAGCGGCATGCTGTTCGTGACCTGGGCCTTGAAGACGAAGTCGGTCTGGCCCATTTCGGGGAAGTAGCTGAAGTCCTGACCATTCAGGCTGGCGGTGAAGAAGCTGACCGGCCCGGCCCGGCTGGACAGGGTCACCGACACCAGTCCGCTGAAGGCCTCGGGCGTGAAGCTGAAGGTATCGATGAACAGGCCGTCAACGGGCTGGGTGAAGCCCCCCGAGTACAGCCCCGGCCCGGTCGGCATCAGGGCCACTGGGTCCGGCGGCCCGGCAAATGAGAGGCTGGCGGCGCCCGCCAGGGCGATGGCGCTGAGGACGCGATGATGAAGTTTCATGATGGAGTCCTTCACTTGGCGCCAGGCAGGGGCGTGTCGAGGTAGGGGAAGGCCGGCAGCAAGGGCCGGGTCGCCTGGTCAACGGCGTCGTGCAGGCTGAAGGCGGTGCTGCCCAGCGGCACGGCCGCCGGCTTGCAGGCGGCGCCGAAGCCCAGCGCATCGGCATTGCCGTTGGCCATGCACAGGCCGCCCATCATGGCGATCAGCGAGATGTCGACCACATCGTCCTTCGGGCGGCGGCCGTTGGGGTAGCCGGCAAAGTCCGAGCCGCCGGCCAGGATGCTGCCGACGATGCCCAGGCGGTTCTGGCCGGCAAACGGCACAGCCGGTATGGCGGTGTTCAGACGCTGCATCTCGGATGGCGTGACATTGCCGAGCTGATTCACGCCCTTGATGCCGGTCAGGAAGGTCGTCACGAGATCATGGCGGCCGGCATTGCTGGGAGCCAAAGCGCCGGGCGCCTGACCGAAGGCGACCTCAATCAGGGATGGCAGGGTCGGGTTGGTCACATAGTCGGCGAACTGCAGGTCATCCTTGGGGCTGGAACTGTTGAAGCGGTCCTTGTCGGGCAGGCCTATCACCACCTCGTTGACCAGGGGCATGCCCAGGCGCGAGACTTGCGTCCAGCCGCCGCCGGGAATCAGGGTCGTGGCATGGCCCTTGGCCGGGCTGGGCGTCAGGTACTGGCCCTGGCGCAGGCTGGCCGTCGTCCAGCCGCCGATCACCGGATGCGCGGCATCGGCCACCAGGCAGCTGGCCGCCACCTCGATGGCCAGCTCGGTGACGTTCTTGTCGGCCAGATCGTCCTTGCCGGCATTGATCAGGGTCGGGTCGGTGATCACACCCAGCGGCGCGTTGACCAGGTCGAAGATCACGCCCAGATTGACCGCAAACGGGTCCTTGCGCTGGCCGACAAAGACCCGGCCCGGAATCGCGCAGCCGGGGATATTGACCTCGTGCACATGCTGGGCGGCATAGCCCGGATAGTCCGGAATGGTCTTGCTGCCGATGTTGTCCACCGGCTTGTCGAACACCGCCGAGCCACTGCCGACATGGGTCAGGGCCGCACTCATGCCGGTACGGCGGTCACCACGGATGATGTTGACGCTGAAGCTCTCGTTCAGATTCAGCGCCGCGGCGTTGGGCGCGCTGACAACACCGGCCTGGATGATGGGTATCGGCACCGACTTGCCGTTGATCGGCAGCGCAATCGACTTCAGCGTGTTCTTGAACCTGAACTGGAAGGTGATGTCTTCCCGCGCATCGCCGTTGTTGTCGATGTGGATCTCATACAGCGCGTTGGGGTCCAGCGAGAAGTAGTTGGGCCCGCCATAGCCGTCCTGCATGGGCAGGTAGTTGGCAATCAGGGTCACGAAGCCGGCCCGGCCGCCCGTGCCGTCGGCGGCCACGCCCTCGTAGCTGTTGAACATATAGAAGTCGGCAGCGTCCACCTTGGGCTGGGTGGTGATGAACGGCGCCTCGCGGTGGCTGGATGCCTGCGCGGCGCCCAGATAGCTGCCCAGGCAGGCGCCCAGGCACAGCACGGCGAGCAGCCGCCGCGACGCGGTTGAGTCAGTGGTTTTCATGCGTTGGTCCTCGAAGTGATTGGCCTTTCCGGCCTGCTTCACAGCAGGCTCGGAACCTTGAGCAGCGCTCCATGGCAACGCGCTCAATCACCGTACGCGGACACCCTTTCGGCGGATGCGCGGTGCGCCGGCGAGATGGACTTCGTTCTAGGGGGTATGGGCATCACCGAAGATGCATAGGCTTGCGAAATTTCGGACGGTTTGGCGCGGGCGGTCAGGCCAAGGAGCTGCGGCGTCTGACCGGTAGAAAGCGGTCTTCTGCAGCGATTGCCGCGCATGGCGCCGCCCATACTGCGACTTGCATAGCCTGGATCTTCCGGGCACAAGGACCTGTGATGAGCTTGAACAATCTGCGTGTGGGAACCCGCTTGGCTGCGGGCTTCGCGATGATCTTGCTGTTGTTGGCATTGATGCTGCTCGTCGGCGTCTGGAAGCTCAACAGCACCTCGGCATCGATGAAGCAGATGATGGATGCCCCCCTGGCCAAGGAGCGGCTGCTGGAAGAGCAGTTGCGCAACGTGGCCGTCGGCGTGACCCGTGGCAAGGCCATTGCCAAGAGTGCCGACGCCGGACTGGAGGCCCTGTTCCGGGACGAGGCCAAAACCTCCACCGCGCGCGGCAACGAGATCGTCAAGGCGTTGGCGGATTTGCCAAAATCTGCCGCGGAGCAGCCGCTGCTGGACAAGTTCAACGATGCCCGTGCCGCCTACCTGAGCGCCCGTGACCGGATGATGGCGGCCAAGCGCGCCGACAAGGGCGACGAGGCGAACAAGATCTATGACGCCGAATTCAGCGTCGTTGCGCCGGCCTATGTTGCCGCGTTGAAGGCGGTGCTGGAGCACCAGCGCAAGGAGATCGACGACATGAACCAGGCCATCGCCGCCGACACGGCCAGCGGTGTCGTGCGCCTGGCGCTACTGGGCGGTGCGGCCCTCGTGCTCGGCGCCATTCTTGCCGTGCTGCTGACGCGCTCCATCACCCGCCCGATGGCCGAGGCCGCCCGGCTGGTCGATGCCGTGGCCCAGGGCGATCTGTCGCAGAAAATGCAGATGGATGGCAGCGACGAAATCGCTCAGTTGGTCGGCTCGCTGGCGCGGATGAGCACCGGCCTGCACCAGATGGTGACCCAGGTCAGGCAGTCGTCCGAAGGCATCGCGACCGCCAGCGACGAAGTGGCCATGGGCAATATGGATCTGAGCGCACGCACCGAGCAGCAGGCCAGCGCGCTGGAAGAGACCGCCTCGTCGATGGAGCAGCTCAGCGCGGCCGTCAGGCAGAACGCCGACAGCGCCAGCCAGGCCAACCAGCTGGCGCAGAACGCCTCGACCGTGGCGATCCAGGGCGGCGAGGTGGTGAGCCAGGTCGTGCAGACGATGAAGGGCATCAACGACTCGTCGCGCAAGATCTCCGACATCATCAGCGTCATCGACGGGATCGCATTTCAAACCAATATCCTGGCCCTGAATGCGGCAGTGGAAGCCGCGCGCGCCGGCGAGCAGGGGCGGGGGTTTGCGGTGGTGGCGTCTGAAGTGCGCTCGCTGGCGGGCCGTTCGGCCGAGGCCGCGAAAGAAATCAAGAGCCTGATCAACGCCAGCGTCGATCGCGTCGAGCAGGGCACAGCCATGGTCGACAAGGCCGGTGAAACGATGACCGAAGTGGTCGGCAGCATCCGCCGGGTGACCGACATCATGGGCGAGATCAGTGCTGCCAGCCGCGAGCAGTCCACCGGTGTCGCACAGGTCGGTGAGGCCGTGACCAATATCGACCAGGCCACGCAGCAAAACGCCGCACTGGTCGAGGAAATGGCCGCTGCCGCCAGCGGGCTCAAATCGCAGGCACAGCAGCTGGTGCAGGTGGTAGCGACCTTCAAGCTGGCGAGCCGCTGACGGACCGCGGTCAGCCCCAGTGGCCTGGCGTTCATCGCGTTCAGGCCGCCATCGCAGCACCCGCAGGCTTGGCAGGCGGCATGGCTGCCCGCCGTCGGTTTTGAACACAAAAAAGCCGGTAACTTGTTGAAGTTACCGGCTTTTTGATCCTACCGTTTTGGTAGGCGCGATTGGACTCGAACCAACGACCCCCACCATGTCAAGGTGGTGCTCTAACCCTGTAAGCCCTTGCCTCTATTGAAGAAATTGGCCCGGCCATTCTCCTGTGACCAACGGTGTGCCAATCGATGGAGCACTGATTGTTATGGCAAGCATCACGATGAGGAATGGTCGATTCTTGGTTCGCGTCAGAAGCAAGCACTTGAGACCAAAACACGGCATGAGCACGGTGCTGGTGAAGACCCAGGCAAGACCCTACACTTGAGCGCATAAAGTCGCCCAAAACACACAGTGGGGCCATAAGCAAGGGAGGTTTCATGAGTCATTTGCAGACATCTACATCCATGACTTGGCGGCTGTGGCCCGCCAGGCTGATTACTGTTTGCCTCGTGTTGGCGCTGAGCGCCTGTGGTGGAGGCGGGGGCGATGCACCTCCGCCAACGCCAGAGGTTCCGGCAACCCCCTTGCCCGCCACGCTGTCCATCGCCCCCGAGGCCCCGGCCAGCGACCTTGCCAGCACGCTGCAGTTCAAGCCCTCGAATGACACCAGCCTCACCGGCCTGAGCTATGCCTGGAGCTTTGGCGACGGTGGCACCAGCACCCTGCCCCAGCCCAGCTACAAGTACGCCAAAGCCGGTGACTACGTGGTTGAGTTGAAGCTCAGCAACGGCGCCGGCCAGAGCCGCAGCGCGAGCTACTCAGTCTCTCTGGACAACAAGGCCCACCTGGCCGGCTTGAGCTGTGATGAACCCAATCAGAGCGGCTGGTGCAAGGTCTATCCAAAGGAAGATGTTTACACCATCGAGCATGTGCAGTTCGTCTCATCCAAGATCGGTTGGGCCGTGTCTCACAAATCGACCGCATGGGTACAAGATGCCATACCTGACCGAGTGAGCAAGATCATCAAGACCACGGATGGCGGTCAGACCTGGGTTCCAAGTGGGTCCTTCGCACCGCTGTGGTTGGACAAGATATGGGCGCTTGATGAATCAAATGCCTGGGCCTTGCACTCTCAAACGTTGTATGTCACCAAAGATGGCGGCAACAGTTGGCAGCTCGCCACCGACGAGCTCCCCTATGCCACCGCCCGTGAAATCATCGCCCGAAGTTCACGCGACCTGATCCTTTGTGACAGCTATCCTGTAAAGGGTTTCCCTCAGCGCCCTGTCAGCATCAGCCGCGATGGAGGGGTCACCTGGACGCCCGTCGACGCCAAAACGCAGTGGGTGCAAGTCGACGGCACCTTGTGGCGCAGTGAGGAAGGACGTGTCAGCCGCTCCCTGGACCTGGGCGCCACATTCCAGCCAACAGGCTTGGAAGTTGATGCAGCTTCCACGCTGCAATTGGTCAGCAACAAGAGCGGCCAACTGACTTTTCTTGAACAACCCCTCTACGGCTACGGCAAGAACGTCTTCTGGCGATCCCTCGATGGTGGCCAGACTTGGCGCGCCACCACCACCTCGACCAGCGGTCAGATCGATGGGCTGTACCAGACATCGCCGGGCGCCTACTTGATGCGTCAACAAGAACAGCTATGGCACAGCGCCGACGGAGGCATCTCATTCAGGCTTCTGCCACCGGAGTTGAGCAAGACCGCGGAGGTTCGAGTCTTGTCAGGTGGCGCCGTCATGGCACTGAATGGCTGGGGGGAGCGCATCAGCGTTGATGGTGGCGCCAGCTGGCAAGCCATCACCCCACCTCGGGATGGCAGCATCAACTATCGCAGTCCTGGCTTTGTGCAACTCGATGGCAACACACTGATCACTTGGAGATGGTCGGCGGAGCCCACAGCCGCCTACCTGTCCAAGGACCTTGGCAAGACTTGGCAGCTGTGGCTTGGGAAGCCCCGTGAGGAGGCCGCTGTGTTTGCTGCGGTGTATCCGATCAACAGCCAGTTGCTGCTCGCGTTGGACACCACCTATGCGCTGCTGCAAAGCAAAGATGCAGGCCGGGCCTGGCAGACCAAGCGTGTGGGAGTCCGAAACCTGGTTCAAAGCGAAGATCGAAGCACAGTTTGGGCGCGAGAAGTCGGCCCTGATGGGAATCGCAGCACTTGGCTGCGCAGCCGTGACGGTGGCGACAGCTGGCAACCAGTTGTGGGCATGAGCGGTTCTTTCCTGAACGTCGGCGCCATGGGATGCGATTACGGAGAGTGTCTGGGCTTTCTGAACGGGACATTCGGCTGGGCGAGTTCCGAGACCGTTACGAGCATCACACGAGATGGCGGAGACTCCTGGACCGAGGTCTGCCGCAGCGACGCCTGCCCTTTGAGTCTGGCCTTGGCCTTCCGCGATGAACTCAACGGTTTCGCCATCACTTGGGGCAAGTCTGCCCTTGGCGCCTACGTAGGCGACTACCGAGGCCGCAAAACCACCGACGGTGGCAAGACTTGGACGGATACAGAGCTTCCCTCTCAATACAGTACTTCGCGTTGGGCAAATGGCTTGATGTACCAAATCGAGTTTGCGGGACCATCCCAGATTTGGACCAGCCTGCGGGCATGCACCGGACCACTCGGCTTTGTCCAAAATTGCAATCTGTCGCTGTTATCCAGCGCCGACAGCGGATCGAGCTGGATGAAGCCTGACATTAGCTTGGACACGGCGAACTTCAACAGGTTTGGCTTTTTCGATGCCGATCACGGCTGGGTCCATGTGCCTGTTCGCCGTGAGATCAACTTCACCAGAGACGGTGGCAAGACCTGGTCCAGAAGGACTGCACCCTTTGATTCCAAGGCAATGGGCATGATTGGCGGTGAGGTCTACTACACCTACCCGAAGTTCATTGACATGCGCACCGGCTGGATCGTCGACCGAGACGGCGCCTTGTTCGCCACCGGCACCGGCGGCGGTACGCTGCCACCGGCCGCCTCCGCCAAGAAGCAATAAGGCAGCGCTTGGCGGAAACTGGGCCCGCAGCACAGGAGAGCCCGGGCGCTCAAGCATGCCACATGCTGTTGGCGCCGACGGCCCCCGCTTCAACACTGTTGATGAGCCAAATGACTTGGCGCTGTTGTGTCTGACGCTGACAATAAGCGCAAGCGGAGCCAGGGTACGCCGTTTGGACAGTTGTTTCACTCTCCAGCGGCACCACACCGCAAATGAGAAAAGCCCTCTAAGTCGTTAAACTTAAAGGGCTTTTTCAAGGTCTTTACTACCAAATTTTGGTAGGCGCGATTGGACTCGAACCAACGACCCCCACCATGTCAAGGTGGTGCTCTAACCAGCTGAGCTACGCGCCTAAGAGCCTCGCAGTATATATCGAATTTCAGCTGCTGCGCAAGCCCATCGCGAAATCATTTTCGGCGGGCGCCGCGCACGCCGTTGACCTGGCACACGCTGCGCAGCACCTGCTGCAGGCGGGCCGAGTCGGACACCTCGACGGTGAAGGTCATCCAGGCGGTGTCGCCCTTGGCGCCGCGGGTGGCCTTCATCGACTGGGTGTTGACGCTGGTGACGTTCATCTTCTCCTTGGCGAACACGTCCAGCACGTCGCGCAGCAGGCCCTGCCGGTCGGTTGACTCGACCATCACGTCGACCGGATAGACGCTCGGTGCCGTGGCGCTGGCCGTGCCCCAGGTGACTGGAATTTGCCGCTCGGGCGCGGTGCTGGCCATCTGGCGGAAATTGCTGCAGGCGATGCGGTGGATGGCCACGCCCTTGCCGCGCGTCACATAGCCGCCAATCGCGTCAGGCGGCGCCGGCCGGCAGCAGCGCGCCAGGCTGGTGAGCAGCGAATCGACACCGACCACCAGCACGCCGCCCTTGGGCGCGGTGCCACCGGTGCCGGGGCGTGAGTAGCGTTTGGCCAGCCATTCATCCTCGGGCTGCACCGGCTCGACCGGGCGCAACAGGGTCTCGATATTGCGCAGCGAGAACTCATCCTTGCCGACCACCTCGAACAGCGCATCGGCGCTCTTGAAGCCCAGCTGAGAGGCCAGGTCTTCAAGCTTGACGGCCGTCTTGCCCTCGCGCTGCAACAGCTTCTCGACCAGCTCGCGGCCCTTGGCCACCGTCTGCGCCTGGGCCAGCGCATTGAACCAGGCCCGCACCTTGGCCTTGGAGCGCTGGCTCTGCAGATAGCCCAACTCGGCATTGAGCCAGTCCAGCGACGGGCCGCCCTCCTTGATGGCGATCACCTCCACCGTCTGGCCGCTTTTCAGCGGCGTGTTCAGCGGCACCATCACGCCATCGACCTTGGCCCCGCGGCAGCGGTGGCCCAGGTCGGTGTGCAAGGCATAGGCAAAGTCGATGGGCGTGGCGTTGGCGGCCAGCTCGACGATGGTGGCCTGCGGCGTGAACACATAGATGCGTTCGTCGAACACCGCCGGCGCGCCGCCCGCCTGCTCGGTGCCGGACTCGACGAAATCGCGCTCCCAGGCCAGCAGCTGGCGCAGCACGGCCTTGCGCGCCTGGGCGACCTGCTCCTCGAAGTCGCCCACCGCACTGACGCCGGCATAGCCCTTGGCGCCGGCTTCCTTGTAGGCCCAGTGCGCGGCCACCCCGTGCTCCGCATGTTCGTGCATCGCGCGGGTGCGTATCTGCACCTCCATGGTCCGCTCCTGGGCATCCAGCACCACGGTGTGCAGCGACTGGTAGCCGTTGGGCTTGGGCTTGGCGATGTAGTCGTCGAACTCGCCGGCCACCGGCTTGTAGTGCTCGTGCAGATGGCTCAGCACCGCATAGCAGTCGCGCAGTTCGGGCACGATCACGCGCAGCGCCCGCAGGTCGAACACACGCTCGATATTCAGGCCCTTGCCCTGCATCTTTTTCCAGATGCTGTACAGATGCTTGGGCCGGCCCTGCACCTCGGCATTGATGCCTTGCGCCTTCAGCTCGTCCTGCAGCGCGCAGCGTGCGCCCTCGACGCCCTGGGCGCGCTCGATGCGTTTCTCGTCCAGCGAGCGGGCGACGCGGCGGTAGTTGTCGGGCTCCAGAAAGCGGAAGGACAGGTCCTCGATCTCCCACTTGATCTGCCAGATGCCCAGGCGGTTGGCCAGCGGCGCGAACACCTGCATAGACTCGCGCGCCAGCGCCTTCGGGCACTCGGTCTTGGTGGCGGCGAAGAAGCGCAAGGTCTGCAGCCGCGAGGCCAGGCGCAGCAGCACCACGCGCAGATCGCGCGAGAAGGCCAGCAGCATCTTGCGCACGCGCTCGGTCTGCACCGCCTTCTGCTCCTCGCCGACCTGAGCCTCGCGCGCGGCACGCTGGATCTGCACCAGCTTGCGCGTGTGCGTGACCAGGCTGGCATAGGACTCGCCAAAAGCCTTGCTGACCACCTCCTCGGGCTTGGCCAGGTAGTCGCCGGCATAGACCAGGTAGGAGGCGGCGCGCATTGATGGTGCGGCGCCAATCGCCAGCAGGATCTCGCTGACGCCATCGGCATGGGCCAAGGCCTCCTCGCCGGTGTCCAGCATCTCGCCGCTCAGCAGCGGCTCGGCGAAGGTGCGTGCGCGCTCCAGCGGCGAGGCTTCGCCAGCCGGCCCGGGGCCGCTGGCCTCGAGCAAGGCGACGATGGGGGCAGCCGTCTCGGGACGGGCCGCGGGTTCAGTCTTCATTCAGGAAATCTTGCACCACTTGGATTTGTTCATCGGCCACCAGCGTCGGCGCATGGCCCACGCCGGCAAATTCGTGCAGCCGGGCCCTGGGGCCGCGCTGGGTCATGGCCTGGGCGGTGGCGGCGGACAGCAGGTCGGAGTCGGCCCCGCGCAGCAGCAGGGTCGGCTGGCGCAGCGCGTCATAGGCCTGCCACAGCGCCGCCTCGCCGGCCGCCGCCAGCTCGGGCGTGACGCCGCGAAAGGGCACGGCGATCTGCGGGTCGTAGTGCAGCTTCAGACCTGTCCCTTCCGGCTTGAACATGGGCCTGGACAGGGCCAGCCACTGCTCGGGCGTGTGCGGGCCGAAGCTCTGCGAGATCGTCCACAGATAGGCAGCGCCCTGCTCCACCGTGTCCACATGCAGGGGCATGCCCAGATAGGTGCCGATGCGCTGCAAGGCCTGGTACTGGATCGCCGGGCCCACGTCGTTGAGCACCAGCCGGCGCACCGGCGACTGCGGCAGCGCCGCCAGGCCCAGGCCTATCAGCCCGCCCATCGATGTGCCCAGCCAGTCCACCTGGGCCACATCGAGCCGCGCCAGCAAGGTGACCATATCGGCCACATAGGCCGGGATCTGGTAGCCCTGGGGATTGGCCAGCCAGTCCGACTGGCCCCGCCCCGCCACATCGGGGCAGATCACGCGGTAGCGTTCGCTCAGGCGCTGCGCCAAGGTATCGAAGTCGCGCCCCTGCCGGGCCAGGCCGTGCACACAGACCAGCACCCGCGGATTGCTGCGCTCGCCCCACTCCCAATACGCCATGCGATGCAGGCCGGAAGCACCCAGACATTGCACATTGTTCAGCCTCGGTTCCGCCATGATGTGATCCTTCTTTGATAATGGATCGTAGCAACCCTTAGGAGTACTGACATGTTGAAAGGTAAATGCGCCTTGGTGACCGGCTCGACCAGCGGCATCGGCCTGGGCATCGCTTTGAGCCTGGCCCGCCAGGGCGCGAACATCGTGCTCAATGGCTTTGGTGACCACGAGGCACCCAAGGCCGAGGTCGCAGCCTTGGGCGTCCAGGTGAGATACCACGGCGCCGACATGAGCAAACCGGCAGAGATCGAGGCCATGATGGCCTATGCCCAGGCCGAATTCGG
Organism: uncultured Roseateles sp.; assembly: GCF_963422335.1. Classification (NCBI taxonomy): domain Bacteria; kingdom Pseudomonadati; phylum Pseudomonadota; class Betaproteobacteria; order Burkholderiales; family Sphaerotilaceae; genus Roseateles; species uncultured Roseateles sp. The sequence continues at coordinate 3,749,076 of NZ_OY729424.1, read as the reverse complement.
CGGCGTCGACATCCTGGTCAACAACGCCGGCATCCAGTACGTGGCGCCGGTGCAGGACTTTCCGGCCGAGCGCTGGGACGCCATCATCGCCATCAACCTGAGCTCGGCCTTCCACACCACCCGCCTGGCCGTGCCGGGCATGCTGGGCAAGGGCTGGGGCCGCATCATCAATATCGCCTCGGCCCACGGTCTGGTGGCCTCGGCGCAGAAATCGGCCTATGTGGCCGCCAAGCATGGGCTGGTGGGTTTCACCAAGTCGGTGGCGCTGGAGACGGCCACCAGCGGCGTCACCGTCAACGCCATCTGCCCCGGCTGGGTGCTGACGCCCCTGGTGCAAAAACAGGTCGATGACCGCGCCGCCGCCGAGAGCATCAGCGTCGATGAGGCCAAGCGCCGCATGCTGGCCGAGAAGCAGCCTTCGCTGCAGTTCACCACGCCCGATGAGCTGGGCGAACTGAGCGTGTTCCTGTGCTCGGCCGCCGCCAACAATGTCCGCGGGCAAGCCTGGGCGATGGATGGCGGCTGGACGGCGCAGTAGTGAGCCCCTCGGTCGTCGGGTACACCGACCGATCCCCCGAGGCGATGCCGGGCCGGAGCCCGGACTACTTCGTCATCTGCACCGTGCCATTGACGGATACGGTGACGGTGGCCTTGCCGGCCTCCACCGGCAGGGCCTCGTCCGCCGAGGCGGCCATGGTCTTCAGGCGCGGTGAGGCCATGGCCGCATAGCGCATCGGCTCATCGCCGCTGATGCTGATCTCGGCAATGCCGTAGCCGCTGTAGCCGAACTGCTTCGCATACTCGGCCGCCTTGGCGCGGTAGCGTGCGATGGCCTGGGCCGAGACCTCGGCCTCGGCGCGTTCGCGCTGCTCGCGCGACAGGTTGTAGCCCACGCGGGCAATCGTCATCGTGTTGATGCGGCCAGTCAGCTGGGCGATGGCCGGAGCGTCCTTGCCCTCGACCAGCAGCTCGGCCGTGCCCTGCCAGCCGGTGATGCCGCCCTTGCTGCTATAGCGCGGGTAGAGCGAGAAATTGCCGGTCTGCACCTCCACCTGGCCCGGCTTGGCAGCCTTCTTGGCCTCGGCAAGGGCGGCGTCCAGCGCCTGCTTCAGGCCGGATTGGACGGTCGCCGCATCGCTGCCCTCACGGGTGGTGCTGAAGGCCACGGCCAGCACATCTCGGGTCACCTCCACCGAGGCGCTGGCATTCAGGCTCAGCAGATCACGCCTCACCGGCTCGGCGGCCTGGGCAGTGACGGCAGCGCCAAGCGCCATGGAAAGCAACACAACAGTCTTTTGCATCTTCAAAACTCCCTGAAATCAGTAACAACGCAGCATGCCATCCGAGCGTAACGCTCAAAGCGCAAGATTTGTAACCGGAGGTCAGTTACAAACTCAAGACCGGCAAAGCTCGCCACAATGGCGCTGTTACAAATTTCGAGGCCTGCCATGAGCACCGCTGCCCCCGCCCGTCCCAACCGCATTGCCGTCGTCGATGACGATGCGCGCATCCGCGATCTGCTGCGCCGCTACCTCACCCAGGAAGGCTTCGAGGTCCTGCTGGCCGAGGACGGCAAATCGCTGAACAAGCTGCTGACGCGCGAGAACGTCGACCTGATCGTGCTCGACCTGATGCTGCCGGGCGAAGACGGCCTGTCGATCTGCCGCCGCCTGCGTGCCGCCAATGACCTGACGCCCATCATCATGCTCACCGCCAAGGTCGAGGAGGTGGATCGCATCGTCGGCCTCGAGGTCGGCGCCGACGACTACATGCCCAAGCCCTTCAATCCGCGAGAGTTGCTGGCCCGCATCCACGCCGTGCTGCGCCGCCGTCCCGCCATGGAGGCGCCTGGCGCCCCGACCAAGGAGGCGATGACGGTCAGCTTCGGCCCCTTCGAGTTCGATCTGGCCCAGCGCCGCCTGACCAAGGACGGCGAACAGTTGCAGCTGACCACCGGCGAGTTCTCGATGCTCAAGGCCCTGGTGCGCCACCCGCGCCAGCCCTTGAGCCGCGACAAGCTGGCCCAGCTGGCCCGGGGCCGCGAGTTCGAGCCCTTCGATCGCAGCCTCGATGTGCAGATCTCGCGTCTGCGCAAGATGCTGGAGCCCGACCCGACCCAGCCGCGCTATATCCAGACCGTCTGGGGCGTGGGCTATGTCTTCGTGCCGGATGGCACGTCCTGACCCCGGAATGAGCCGGCCTTCGATACGGACTCTGGCACCATCGCCTCCATGTCCGTGAGCAAACTCGCCCTGAGTCTTTTCTGGCGCACCTTCTTCCTGCTGGCCATGTTGCTGGCCGGAGGGGTGTTCGCCTGGGTGCAGACCTTTCGTGCGCTGGAGGCCGAGCCCCGCGCCCTGCAATCGGCCCAGCAGCTGGCCAGCCTGGTCAACTTGACGCGCAGCGCCCTGCTGCAGACCGACGGCATCAACCGCATCGCCATGGTCAAGACCATGTCGGACGAAGACACGGTCAAGGTGCTGCCGCGCGAAAAGGGCGATCGCTGGCAGGCCTATGAGTCCGACACCTTCACCCGCAGCATTGCCGATGGCCTGCGCGCCCAGCTGGGCCCGGGCACGGTGGTGGCCAAGAGCGTCAACAACCAGCCCGGCCTGTGGGTGGGCTTCAATATCGACACCGACCCCTTCTGGCTGCGCACCGACCTGGCCCGTGTGCAGCCGGTGAGCCTGGAGATCTGGGGGCCCTGGGTGGCGATCGCGCTGATTGCCACCATCCTCGGCTCGGTGGGCATTGCCCGGCTGATCAACGAGCCGCTGCGCGAGCTCAGCTCGGCGGCCAGCCGCATCCGCGACGGCGAGTACGACTCGCGCCTGGACGAGAACACCCGCACCAGCGAGATCCGCGAGGTCAATATGGGCTTCAACCGCATGGCCCGCGAGCTGGCCAAGGTGGACGAAGACCGCGCCGTGATGCTGGCCGGCATCTCGCACGACCTGCGCACGCCGCTGGCCCGGCTGCGGCTCGAAGCCGAGATGAGCGTGCACGACGAGGAGGCCCGCCGCAATATGGCGCTGGACATCGACCAGCTCGACGCCATCATCGACAAATTCCTCGACTACTCCCGCCCCGGCGAGGTGATGCTGGAGCCGGTGCCGCTGGCCCTGCTGGTCGAGCGCGAGATCAATGCCTTCCGCAACCCGGAGCAGATCCGCATTGAGGCCCAGGTGCCGGGCGACATCATGGTGCTGGCCGACGATACCGAGCTGGGCAGAGTGCTGCAGAACCTGTTCGAGAACGCGCGCCGCTATGGCCTCAGCGCCAGCAGCGGCATGGCCGAGGTCGAGGTCAGCGCCGAGCGTGCCGGTGCCTTTGTCAACATCCGCGTGCGCGACCATGGCGCCGGCGTGCCGCCGGAAAAACTGGCCCAGCTGACCACGCCCTTCTTCCGCGGTGACACCGCCCGCACCGCCGCCACCGGTGCCGGCCTGGGCCTGGCCATCGTCGAGAAGGCGCTGCAGCGCATGGGCGGCAGCCTGGAGCTGCAGAACGCACCGGGCGGCGGCCTCTTGGCCATCGTGCAGATGCGGCGCACCGCGGCTTAAGCCGAGTCGACCCCTGGCCTGGGCACCAGCAGGCACACCGCGCGCGTCTCGATCGCCCTGCCCTCGCCCACCGGCCCCATTTTCTCGGCCGTCTTGGCCTTCACATTGATCTGGCCGGGGTGCAGCTGAAGCACCTCGGCCAGCCGTGCCACCATGGCCGGGATGTGCGGCGCCATCTTGGGCGCCTGGGCGACGATGGTGGCATCGATATTGCCCACCACCCAGCCGGCGGCGGCCACCCGGGCCTGGGCCTCGGCCAGCAGCACCATCGAGTCGGCGCCCTTGAACTCGGCGGCGGTGTCGGGGAAATGGCGGCCGATATCGCCCAAAGCAGCCGCGCCCAGCAGCGCATCGGTGATGGCATGGGCCAGCGCGTCGGCGTCCGAATGGCCCAGGAGGCCGTGGCTGTGCGGGATGGTGATGCCGCCCAGAACCAGCGGGCGGCCGGTGACGAGCGCATGGGTGTCCCAGCCCTCGCCGATGCGAAAAGGTGCTTGTGTCATGCCGACAGCGTAGCGCATCGGTTATGGTCGCGGCTTTGCGCCGCACGCGCCCCATGCACCCGATCATGCCAGCCCCCCTCGCCGCCCGCCTGCTGAGCCTTGTGTTGACTGCCTGCGCCCTGGGTCTGCCCGCCGCTGCCCGAGCCCAGGCCGCCGTGCCGGAGGCGGCGCCGCTGCGCCCGCGCGTGGCCCTGGTGCTGTCCGGCGGCGGCGCCCGCGGCCTGGCACATATCGGCGTGCTGCGCGAGCTGGAGGCGATGCGCGTGCCGGTGGATCTGGTGGTAGGCACCAGCATGGGCGCCGTGGTCGGCGGCGCATTTGCGGCCGGCCGCACGGTCGAGGAGCTGGAGGCCTTTGTGCGCGAGGCCGACTGGGACAGCATCCTGGCCGACCGGCCTCCGCGCCGCGAGCTGGCCTTTCGCCGCCGCGAGGAAGACCTGATCGTGCCCTCCCGCATCGAGCTGGGCCTGGGCCGCCAGGGCGTGGCCCTGCCGCCAGCGGCCGCCGGCAACAGCGCGCTGCAGTTCACCCTGGAGCGCCTGGTCGCCGAAGGCCGGGGCGACTGGCCGGTGAACCAGCTGGCCCTGCCGTTTCGGGCCCTCGCCACCGATCTGGCCACCGGTGACCTGAAGCAGCTGACCGATACGCCGCTGTTCCTCGCCATGCGCGCCTCGCTGGCCGTGCCCGGGGTGTTTGCGCCGGTGCGCGTCGAGGGCCGGCTGGTGGTCGATGGTGGCCTGGTGCGCAATCTGGGCGTCGATGTGGCCCGTGAGATGGGCGCGCAAGTCATCATCGCGGTCAATGTCGGCACACCGTTGATGGAGGAGAAGGACATCACCAGCGCCGTCAGCGTGGCCAACCAGATGCTGCAGATCCTGACCGAGCAGAACGTCAAACGGTCGGTGGGCGAGCTGAAGGCCCAGGATGTGCTGATTTCGCCCAAGCTGGGCGGCGTGGGCTTCATCGACTTCAAGAGCTTCGATGCCGCCATTGCGGCCGGCCGTGAGGCGGCACGGGCCGCCAGGCCCCGGCTGCTGCCGCTGGCCCTGCCCGAGGCCGAATACGCCCAGCTGGAGCTGGCGCGCCAGATCACGCCGGTGGCGATGGCCCGCGCACTGCCGCTGGCCAGCCTGGAGGTGCAAGGCACACGCCATGCCGACCCCGGGGCGGTGCGGGCCGAGACCGGGCTGGAGCTGGGCCAGCCGGTGACGCTGGCCCAGGTCAACAAGGCCGCCGCCAATCTTTACGGCAGCGGCGACTTCGACCGGGTCGAGACCCAGGTCAGCGACCACGATGGCCTGCGCCACGTGAATATGAACCTGACCGAGGCGCAGTGGGGCCGCAGCCGCATCCGCCTGGGCCTGGAGCTGTACAGCAATTTCGGCGAGAGCAGCCGCTTCACCCTGGTGGGCATGCATGTCGCCTCACTGCTCAATGACTGGGGGGGCGAGTTGCGCAGCATTGCGCGGCTGGGCAATCAGCGGGGCTTCCAGACCGAGTTCATCCAGCCGCTGGGACCGGGCTCGGCCTGGTACGTGACCCCGTCCTTCAGCTACCAGGATGCGGGCTTTGACATGTTCGTGTCGGGCCGCGTCGCCGCCCGCTGGGGCATCCGCGAGCGCACGCTGTCACTGGCCCTGGGGCGGCGTCTGGGCGACTGGGGGGATCTGCAGCTGGGCTTCGGCCGCACCGCCGCCAGCGTACGCCAGCAACTGCCCGAGCCGGCCGAGCCCACGCCGATCCAGGCCTCGCTCGCGGTGGGTTTTGTCCAGTGGCGCGTCGACACCCTGGACTCCGTCAGCTACCCCAGCCGGGGCACCTTGATCAATGCCCGGGTGGAGCGCCAGCCCGGGCCCTCCTACCGCCTGCAGTTCATTGGCCTGCGGGCCTTCACGTCGGGCAACTGGGCCGGCCATGCCTACACCGAGTGGGCGCACTCCCAGCTGGGTGCCGCCGCCTCGCTGGGCGGCTTTCTGCGCCTGTCGGGCATGGCCGACGCCTCGGTCAGCGGCGACAGCCTCGGCTTCGGCCGTGTGGTGCTGGCGCGGCGGCTGGGCCAGATGCCGGTCGGCCTGGGCGGGGCGATACGCGCGGGCTTCTCGCTGGAGGCCGGCGCCACCCGTGCGCTGGGCCAGTCCTTCAGCCGCGCCGACATCAAGCTGGCGAGCAGCGCCTTCCTGTCGGTGGACACCCGTTTCGGGCCGCTCTACCTGGCCGTGGGCAGCGCCCGGGCCAGCGGCAGTGTGATCAGCAATGCGGCGTATCTCTACCTTGGCCCCTTCTGGTGATCAGGCCGCCACCCTGCGCATCGCCGTGAACGGACTGAACTCCCAGGAGCGCAGACCCACCAGCAGGGTGTAGCCATCGCGCTCGGCGGGCTTGAGGCGCTGGTCGTCCTGGTGCTTGTGAGCCAGATCGCCGGCCAGCTGGCGGATCTTCTGCACCAGCTCCTGGGCGCTGGCCTGCGACAAGCGGCCGTGAACCAGCAGCAGGGTCTCGCCCTCGGCATCGAAATTGCCCTTGAAATAGTCATCGACCACATGGTCGCGGAAGAACTGCTGCACCGGCCCGTCGGCACGCCAACGGAAGGCGCGTGACACGCGCATGCGGTAGCGGTTCAGCGGCTTGAGCTCGATCAGGCCCAGGCGATCAAGCTTGACCAGGTACTGGATGCACTCGGGCGCGGTCAGCGTGTAGGTGTCGACGATCTGTTCAAAGGTCCACTGACCCAGGCAACAGATCGACACCAGCAGCAGCCGCGGGTCACTGACCAGCGAGCGCTCCTGGGCCAGGGTGAGCGTGTCGGCATGGGGCGTGGCGTCGGCGGCCTGGCGCAGCAGGTCCTCCATCGAGATGCCAACGGCCTTGCAGACCTGTGACAGCCTCGAGAGCGACATATCGCCCTGGGCAAACACCCGCTTCATGCTGGACTCGCTCATGTCCAGCGCCTTGGCCAGCACCTTGTAGGTCATGCCCACGCCGCGCATCTCTGCGCGCAACACCTGCATCACGATCTCGGGCGAACTCATGCTGTGCTTCCTCCTTGACGTCGAGGGGGCCATAGTAGCGGAAACCGGTACGTCAAGCGCCAAACCCTGGCCTCACGTACAAGAAGCTGGTACGAATCTGCCGACGCGGCAACACTGCGTCCCGTCGTGATCGTGCCGCCCAACGCAACCGGTTCCCCGGCCATGCAGGCAGATGACGCGCTCAACCCTCTAGGAGTAATGATGACCAAGTTCCAAATCCTGCTTGCCTCCGCACTGACCGCACTGGCCGGCGCAGCCTCCGCCCAGGCAGCAGGCCAGTCCTATGTCGGCGCCAGCATCGGCCTGCAGAACAAGTACAGCATCGATTGCCTGACCGGTGTGGCCTGCGACAAGACCGGCAGCTTCGGCGGCAAGGTCTACGGTGGCTACAACATCGACCAGTTCGCCATTGAAGGCATGGCCTTCACCACCGGCCGCGCCAAGGGCAGCCTGGTGCAGAACGGCAGCCTGGTGGCCGGCGAGGTGCGCAATATGGGCCTGGGCGTCTACGGCGTGCTGCCGCTGACGGTGGACAACTTCACCTTCAAGGGCAAGCTGGGTCTGGCCTATGTCAACAGCAAGGCCAGCTACACGGCCGGCGGCAGCCAGTCCAAGAGCTCGTTCACGCCCATCGTCGGCGCTGGTGTCAGCTATGCGATCAACAAGCAGTGGTCGATCAACGGCGACTGGGACCAGATCCGCGGCAAGTACAGCAGCGATGGCAAGGCCCGCGTCAACATGCTGTCGGCCGGCCTGAGCTACAAGTTCTAAATCAAGCCGCTCAAGGATCGCCGTCATGAGACATCTTCTTTCCACATGCCTCTTGTCGGCGGCCCTGCTCTTGCCTGCGATGGCGCAAGCCGCCACCCAGGCAGCCGTGCCCAGGGCCGGGGCCACCGCCCAGGCCCTGGGCCAGTTGCTGCTGGAAGGTTTCCAGCAAAGCGGCCGCACCGCCGCCAACCACGGCGTCATCAAACAGGACGCTCTGCCCTGCATCGCAGCACTCGATGCGAGCCGCTTCGAACGCACCCTGCAGTCCATCGTCACCCAGACCCTGACCGCCGGCGAGCGCGAACAGGCCGACCGCGTGTTCGCACGCCCGGCAGCCGCGGGCGAGTTGCCACGGCTGATCGCCCACTTCCAGGGGCGGCCGGAGCCCAAGGTCGCTGCCGTGGCGCTGAATGCCTCCGACGCCTCTGCCCTGGCCCAGCTGCAAAGCCAAGGCACGCTCGACAAATTGCTGCGCGCCCTGCTCGAGGACCCGGCCGCCCGCGAGGCCCTGGTCGCCGAGGCCCAGGCACTGATGCAACAATGCGGCCTGCAGCCCTGATTCAGGCCCGAGCAATGTTGATACGGCATCTCAAACAAGCGCTGGCCGGCCCACGGCTCGGGCCCAAGCTGCGCCTCAAGCTGCTGCTCGGTGCGGCCCTGCATCCCCGCCAGGCAGGTCGCTGGCTGGAGCATGTGTACGGCACGCCCTGGCTGGCACGCGCCGCCAGGCTGTGTCCGCAGCTGCTGATCAAACCCTATCGCCCCTATCTGCAAAGCCGGCTGGACTGCGCCGGACGCGTGGCCAGCCTGATCACGCACTATGAGTTACTGCATCAGCTGGGCCTGGAGGCCCTCGCCGCGCGGGCGCTGCGTGCGCCCCAGCAGCTGTACCAGGGCAGTTGCAAGAACGGCGAGAGCTTCGAACTGAGCCTGTCGGCCATGCACGAAGGTCATCGCGAGGGCGAGCTGTGCCTGCGGCTGTCGTTGCAGGGCCAGCAGATCTATGCCCTGAGCTTTGTGCTGGGCCGCGTGCAGCAGCAACCCTGCCTGGTGGTGAGCCGCCTGCAGGGCGTTGCCGGGGCGCAGGGCCGCGAGCTGGTGCGCGAAGCCACCCGCGCCTTCCATGCCTACCGGCCCGGCCCGATGCTGGTCACGGTAGCGCGGCAACTGGCCCAGGTGCTGGGTTGCCAGCGCGTCCTGCTGGTGGCCAACCGGCAGCGCATCAGCATCAATCTCTGGCGGCGCTGGCATCTGCGCGCCGACTACGACCAGACCTGGCGCGAGCTCGGCGCCGCCCGGCGCGCCGACGGCTGGTTCGAGCTGTCGCCGCTGACCGGACTGGAGATCGACTACAGCCAGGTCGCCAGCCGCAAGCGCGCCGAGGTACGCAAGCGGCAGGCCATGCTGGACCTGGTCCACGCCGGCCTGCAACAGACACTGAGCGCTCAGCGCGGACTGCCCTACACCCGACATGCTTAAACCGACCAACGGCGGCCTGGCGCAAGAGATTGCGCTGACGCGCTGGGGCCGCGCCTCCTGGCCGCGCAAGCTGATGTGGCTGCTGTGGCTGTCCATCGGCCTGCTGCTGGCCAGCGTGTCGCTGGCGGCGCTGGCCTTCTCGCTGGCGGCGCCCCAGCTGCCCGATATCAGCAATCTGGCCGACTACCGGCCCAAGCTGCCGCTGCGCATCTATGCCGCCGACGGCGTGCTGCTGGGCGAATTCGGCGCCGAGCGCCGCGTCTTCACGCCGCTGCCCCATCTGCCTCAGGTCCTGCAGGATGCCGTGCTGGCCGTCGAGGATGCGCGCTTTTACGAGCACAACGGAGTGGACTTCAAGGGCGTGCTGCGCGCCTTCGTCAGCAATCTGGGCCAGTCGAAGCGCGAAGGCGCCTCCACCATCACCATGCAGCTGGCGCGCAACTTCTATCTGCCGCTGGAGAAAAGCTACACGCGCAAGGTCTACGAGGCCCTGCTGACCTTGAAGATAGAGAACGAGCTCAGCAAGGAGCAGATCCTCGAGATCTACATGAACCAGATCTACCTCGGCGAGCACGCCTACGGTTTCGCGGCCGCCAGCGAGATCTATCTGGGCAAGCCGGTGAAAGACATCACCCTGGCCGAGGCGGCGCTGCTGGCCGGTCTGCAGCAGTTGCCGAATATGCGCAATCCGGTGGCCAATCCGCAACGCGCCCTGCAGCGCCAGCAGCATGTGCTCAAGCGCATGCTGGATACCGGCAAGATCACGCAGGCGCAGTGGGCGCAGGCGCGCGAGCAGGGTTACAAGGTGCGTACGGGCACGAACAGCCCGCGCTACGCCCAGTACGTGGCCGAGGCCGCACGCCGGCTGGTCTACGAGCAGTACGGGGAAGAGGCCTACGGCCGCGGCCTGAATGTGACGCTGACGGTCTCGTCCGCCGACCAGAAGGCGGCCTACGAGGCGGTGCAGCGAGGCCTGCTGAACTACGAGGCCAAGCAGGCCTATCGCGGGCCCGAGGCCACCGTCGAGCTCCCCAAGGAGGCCGCCGAGATCGAGGCCGAGGTGGCCGAGGCGCTGGAGCAGCACCCGGACTACGGCCTGCTGAAGGCCGCCGTCGTCACCCAGGTCGGCCCGGGCCAGCTCAGTGCGGTGCTGCAAAGCGGCGAGACGGTGCAGATCAGGGGCGCCGGCCTGGCCGCCGTGGCCGCGGCGCTGTCGCCCAAGGCGCCGGCAAGGCTGCGCCTCCAGGCCGGCTCGGTGATACGGCTGCGCCAGCTGCAGGCCGGCGGCGACTGGAGTGTTTCGCAGGTGCCCGAGGTGCAGGGTGCGCTGGTTGCGATGGACCCGGCCACCGGCGCGCTGCGCGCCATGGTCGGCGGTTTCGACAGCGCCCGCAACCAGTTCAACCATGCGACCCAGGCCTGGCGCCAGCCGGGCTCGACGATCAAGCCCTTCATCTACTCGGCCGCACTCGAAAAAGGCCTGACGCCCAGCACCCGCATCAGCGACGGGCCGGTGCGCGTCGAAGCGGGCGACGGCGGCCCGGCCTGGGAGCCGAAGAACTACGACGCCAAGTTCGAGGAATCCTTCGACCTGCGCAGCGCCCTGGCCCGCTCGCGCAATATGGTGGCCATCCGCGTGCTGCAGGCCGTCGGTGTCGAACAGGCCCAGACCTGGCTGACCCGCTTCGGCTTCGATGCCGACAAGAACCCCGCCTACCTGAGCATGGCGCTCGGTTCGGGCGCCGTCACGCCGATGCAGATGGCCGGCGCCTACTCGGTGTTCGCCAACGGCGGGCACAGCATCAGGCCCCTGCTGATTGCCAAGGTCTGCGATGCCCACGGCCGCGTGCTGACCGAAACCCGGCCGCCGGCGCTGGACGACAGCAACCGCGTGATCGAGGCCCGCAATGCCTTCCTGATCAGCGACATGCTGACCAGTGTGACGCGTCCCGGAGGCAGCGCCCCGGGGGTGCAAAAGCGCCTTGCACGCAGCGATGTGATGGGCAAATCCGGCACCACCAACGATGTCTACGACGCCTGGTTCGCCGGCTATCAGAAACAGCTAGTGGCGGTGGTGTGGATGGGTTACGACCAGCCGCGCAAGCTGGGCGATCACGAGAGCGGCTCGGCCCTGGCCGTTCCGGTGTGGCTGGACTACATGGCGCTGGCGCTGAAAAACGTGCCGGTGGCGCAAGACCCGGCCCCGGACGGCCTGGTGCAGCAAGGCGGCGAATGGTATTTCGACGAGTACACGCGCAGCACCGGCGTCGCCAGCCTGGGGCTGGGCGAGGCGCTGGCCGGAGTCGTCAAGACCAGCACACCTCAGTGAGGCCCGGCCTCAGTGCGAGGTCACGACAATCGGCGCGCCGCGCGTGATGATCAAGGTGTGCTCGAACTGAGCCGACAGATTGCCCTTCATGCCGCTGAGCGTCCAGCCATCGCCGGTCTCGTCGGCATAGGTGCTCTTGGTCGACAAGAAGGGCTCGATGGTGATCACCATGCCCTCGCTCATCACCCGCGTGTCGCTGGCATCGAAATAGCCGGGGATGTGGCCGGGCTCCTCATGCAACGAACGGCCCACGCCATGGCTGCACAAGTTCTCGATCACGCGGAACTTGTGCGCCCGAGCGACGCGCTCGATCGCATAACCGATGCGGTTCAGCCTGGCACCGTGGCGCACTTCCTTCAAGGCCTGGTCCAGCGCGTAGCGGGCGGCGAACACCAGTTGCGTCTTGGTCGGCGTGGTCGGCGGCACGATGCGGGTGCCGCCGGTGTCGGCGAAATAGCCGTCAAGCTCGGCCGACACGTCCACATTCACCACATCGCCCTTGGCGATCAGCCGCGGGCCGGGAATGCCGTGGGCGGCCTCCTCGTTGATGCTGATGCAGGTGGCACCGGGGAAGTTGTAGCTGGTGGCCGGTGCCGACTTGGCGCCCGCCTCGGCCAGCCACTGCGCGCCCATCTGGTCCAGCTCCAGTGTGCTCATGCCCGGGCGCATCGCGTCCAGCATGCGCCTGAGCACATCGGAAACAACGGCGCCAGCGGCCTTCAGGCCGACGATATCGGCATCGGTTTCTACGGTCATGGCTGACTCCCTATCGGCTCTTCAACAAACGTTCGGCCAGCGCGAAATCGGCTGGCCAGGTGACCTTGAAATTTTCCAGCGTGCCCTCGACCAGCAGGGGCTGATGACCCAGCGCCTCGATGGCGCTGGCCTCGTCGGTGACGGCCGCATCGGCGCCCGCCAGCGCCGGCCGCAGCAGCCCCAGGCGGAACATCTGCGGCGTCTGCGCCGCCCATTTGGCCTGGCGGTCGACGGTGGCCAAGACCCGATTCTCGCGGCCATGGCCGGATTGCTTCAAGGTATCGGCCAGCGGCAGGGCCAGCAGACCACCGACCTCGTCAGCGTCGCAGGCGGTGATCAGCCGCTGCACCCATTCGGCACGCAGCAGGCAGCGTGCGGCGTCGTGCACCAGCACCCAATCATGGGGTTGTGCGCCTCTGGCCAGCAGTTCCTGCAGGCCGTTGGCCACCGTCTCGGCCCGGCTGGCACCGCCGCAGCGCGCCACCCAGGCGCGTTCGCCGGTGAACTCGGGCAGCAGCGCTTCGAATTGATCGTCTTCGGGGGCCAGCACCACCAGGGTGGCCACCAGATCCTGCACCTCGGCCAGGGCCTGCAAGGTGTGCGCCATCATCGGCCGGCCCGCCAGCGGCACATATTGCTTGGGGCCGGCGGCGCCTGAGCGCGCGCCGACGCCGGCGGCAGGCACCAGGGCATAGCAGCGAGGCTGCAGCCCCAGGGGGAAGTTCGTCATCGCCCGGATTCTATGCGGCGGGCACCCGCCCCGGACCGGTGCTTGTTGAAGGGGGCAAAGCAGCGTAGCCTAGACTCGCCGGCTCTGCCCGGCCCGACCACGCTGCCCATGACCCGCCTCACCCTGCTGCTGATTGCCTGTATCACCGCCCTGCTGGCGCTGCCCGCAGCCCGGGCGCAGGCCGTGACGCGCAGCAGCGAAGCCCAGGCCCTGGCCTTGCTGGCCAAGGCACGACAGCACCTGAACACCCATGGCCTGGAAAAGTCGGTGGCCGAGTTCAACCGGCTCGACAGCCCCTTCAACAGCAAGAGCGACATCAATCCCCATGGCGATCTCTATCTGTACTCGGTGGCCCCCGACGGCTTCCAGGTCATCCACGGCAAGAACCCCAAGATCCGCGGCAAGGTGATGATGGAGATGCGTGACGCCGATGGCGTCTACCTGATACGGGAGTTCGTCCGCGTCTGCTTCGACACCAAGGAGGGCAAGGGTTGGGTGGCCTACAAATGGCCCAACCCGGTGACCCAGCACATCGAGTCCAAGCGCGGCTATGTCGAACGGGTCTTGCCGGATCTGTGCCTGGGCACCGGCATTTACCTATAGTCGGTACCGGGGCCACAACAAGAATTCGAATGGCCCAGCTGTCACCCAGCAAGGGGAGCCTGAAGGTTGAACACAGAGAAGCGATGGCCGAGCTACTCCCCAGGCTGAAGCACTTCGCCGAGACCCCCACGGGCGCGCGCCAGGTGTTGCTGTCCTTCGTCGCGCTGACCGTGACCGCGATTGCGCTGCAGACCGGCTGGGCCATCCGGCAGGACCGCCTGCTGACCATGGAAACCGAGCAGACCCACGGCCTGACCGCAGTGCGCCTGCTCGAGGAGCATGCCAAGCAGACGCTGCGCGACGCCGAGGGCAATCTCGATGCGCTGGTGCGCGCCATCGACGCCGAGGCCGGCGGCAAGCCGGCCGACAGCGGCCTGATACGCGGCGTGCTGGCCAAGGCCCAGCCCTTCAACAGCGTGCTGAAGTCGCTGCAGTATGTGGATCCCAAGGGCACCGCCTGGGTCAATTCGATCGACTACCCAGCCTACCAGACCGATGCCGACGACCGCAGCTACATCCCCTATCTGCTGAGCCATCCCGCCCATGCCGAGGTGATGCTGGGCCAGCCCTTTGCCCGCTTCTACGACAGCGAGCCGGTGCTGCCGATGGCGCGCAATATCCGGCCGAACGGCAACCGCTACGAGGGCCTGATCAGCACCGACATCAGTATTTCCTATTTTTCGCGCTTCTACACCCGTGTGGCAGGCGACGGCCGGGCGCTGGTGGCCCTGTATTCGGATGCCGGCCGTGTGATGGTGCGCGTGCCCGACGACAAGGCCTGGCTGGGCCAAGACGTGTCGGCCACCGAGACCTTCGGCAAGCTCAAGACCATGCCCAGCGAGGGCTCCATCCAGGCCTCCGGATTCCTGGACACAGGAGCAGGCCCCGCCCGGCTGTACTTCTTCAAGCAGATCCAGGGCTATCCGGTCACCGCCGTCTATGCCCGCTCGCTGGACGACGTGCTCACCGGCTGGCGCCTGCGCAGCCGCGACCGGGCGGGCTTCTCGGCGGCCATCGTCGCCCTGGTGCTGCTGCTGAGCTTCTTCCTGCTGTGGCATATGCGCCGGCTGGACCGCTCGCGCGCGTCGCTGAAGACCAGCGAAGCCAAGTTCGCCAATATCTTCCACCACTCGCCCCTGCCCCTGGCCCTGATGCGCATTGCCGACGACACCTTTGTCGAGGCCAATGACAGCGTGCTGCGGCAATTCGGCTACAACCTGGACGAGTTCATCGGCCGCACGCCGCAGCAGCTGGGCATCTGGGCCAGCTATGCCGAGCGCCAGCCCTATCTGGAACTGCTGGCGGCGCAGCGCCACCTGGACCAGTACGAGGTGCGATTCCGCAACAAGGCCGGCCAGACCATGACCTGCCTGGTCTCGGCCCAGCTGTTCGAGACCGACGACGGTGACATCGCCATCATCTCGCCCATCGATATCAGCAAGCAGCGCGAGACCGAGTCCAGCGTGCGTGCGCTGGAGCTGCAGCTGCGCGAAGCACAGAAGATGGAGGCCATAGGCACGCTCGCCGGCGGCATTGCCCATGACTTCAACAACATCCTGGCCGCCATACTCGGCAACGTCGGCCTGGCCAAGATGGAGGTCGACAGGAGCCACGCGGTGCGCAGCTTCCTCGACGAGATCAACCGCGCCGCGGTGCGGGCCCGCAGCCTGGTGCAGCAGATACTGGCCTTCAGCCGGCGCCAGCCGCAGCAGTTGGTCGCTCAAGCGCTGCGCCCCATCGTCGATGAAGCCATGGCCCTGCTGCGAGCCACCCTGCCCGCCCGGGTGGCGCTGGAGCTTGAGCTCAGCGATGAGACTATGAGCTTGCAGGCCGATGCGACCCAGCTGCAGCAGGTCTTGATGAATCTGTGCACCAACGGTTGGCACGCGCTGAGCGGCAGCACCGGCCACCTGCGCGTGGGCATGGCACGCCAGCGGCTGGACGCCTACAGCGACCCGCGCCTGGCCCAGCTGCCCCAGGGCGACTATGCCCATCTGTGGGTGGCCGACAGCGGTGTGGGCATGTCGGCCGAGGTGCTGGCCCGGATGTTCGAGCCCTTTTTCACCACCAAGCCGGTGGGCCAGGGCACGGGCCTGGGCCTGGCCGTCGTGCACGGCATCGTCAAGGCCCACCAGGGCGGCATCACGGTGGACAGCGAGCCCGGCCGCGGCACCACCTTCCATGTCTATCTGCCGCTGCTGCAGAGCGAGGCTCATGCACCCACGACCCAGCCGGGCGATGATCTGGGCGGTCTGGACCAGGGCAGCAATGAGCGCGTACTGTATCTGGATGACGACGAAGTGATGGTGCTGATGGTCGAGCGCCTGCTCAGGCGCAGCGGCTACCAGGTCAGTTGCTTCCTGAAGGCCGGCGAGGCACTTCGGGCGCTGCAGCAGAATCCCCATGGCTTCGACATCCTGGTGACCGATTTCAATATGCCCGAGATGTCAGGCCTGGACGTGGCCCAGCGCCTGCATACGCTGGCGCCGGCGCTGCCTGTCATCATCAGCTCGGGCTTCATCAACGACGAGCTGCTGGTCGGCGCGCATGAGTCTGGCGTCAAGGCCGTGATGCAAAAGCAGAACACACTGGAAGAACTGCCCCGTTTGATACACCGCACCCTCTACCCCACCCATGCAGATTGAAGCCCTGCGCCAGCGCCTGCGCGCGCTGGGCGCCAAACCCAAACACGAACAGCGCCTGCTGGCCGACTGGGTGCTCGCGCGCCCGCACGAACAGGGCAGGCGCCGCCCGGCCGACTTTCTGCCGCTCACCTTGCGCGAGGCGCTGCCGGCGCTGGACGCCGAGCTGCAGGGCCTGGCTCGCCTCATTTCGAGCCATCCCGACGCGATGGGCTCGGCGCGCCTGCTGGTCGGCCTGAACGATGGCCAGACGGTCGAGTCGGTGCTGCTGCCGCGCGACGGCCTGTGCGTCTCCACCCAGGTGGGTTGCGCCGTCGGCTGTGTGTTCTGCATGACCGGCCAGAGCGGCCTGTTGCGCCAGGTCACCAGCGGCGAGATCGTCGCCCAGGTGGCACTGGCGCGCAGCCAGCGGGTGGTCAGGAAGGTGGTGTTCATGGGCATGGGCGAGCCGGCCCACAATCTCGACAATGTGCTGGAGGCCATCCACCTGCTGGGCACGGTGGGCCAGATCGGACACAAGAACCTGGTGTTCTCCACCGTCGGCGACCCGCGGGTGTTCGAGCGCCTGCCACTGGGTGAGGTCAAGCCGGCGCTGGCCCTGTCGCTGCACACCACCAAGCCCGAGCTGCGCCGCCAGCTGCTGCCCCGCGCGCCGCAGATAGCCCCGGACGAACTGGTCGAGCTGGGCGAGGTCTATGCCCGCGCCACCGGCTATCCGATCCAGTACCAGTGGACCTTGATGGAAGGCATCAACGACGGCGAGGACGAGCTGGACGGCATCGTGCGCCTGCTCAAGGGCCGGTACGCGCTCTTGAACATGATTCCGTACAACACCATCCCCGAGCTGGAGTTCAAACGGCCCAGCTGGGAGCGCGCCGCGGCGATCGCCCGCACGCTGCACCAGCGCGGCGTGCTGACCAAGCTGCGCGACTCGGCCGGGCAGGATGTCGAGGGGGGTTGCGGGCAGTTGCGGGCAAGGGCGGCGCAGGCTGGACGCAAGGGTCGAACCATCGCCATCCAGGCTGAATAAACCTTGGCGGCGCCAGCCGCCGCCAGGCTCCCTACAATCACCCCAGCCCCGCTTCCGGGGCTGTACTTATTTGTGAGCCCCCAAGGCCACCGCTTTGCGGCGTCCTGCCCCCCGAGGGGGCGCAAGAACGCTCGGGGCGGCCCTTCTCTTTCTTGTGAGCCATGCAAAGCCCTGCGATCGCCCCCGGCAAGAAGTTCACCCTGCCCCGCCCCATCGGCTCCGCCGATGCGCTGCTGCTGGCGCAGTTCGTGCAAAAGCAGGTGGCCGAGGGTCGCATCACGGCCATCATCACCGCCGACCCGGGCGACACGCAGCGGCTGGAAGACGAGCTTCCCTTCTTCGTGCCAGGCCTGAAGGTGGCCGTGTTCCCCGACTGGGAAACCCTGCCCTACGACACCTTCAGCCCGCACCAGGACCTGATCTCCGAGCGCCTGGCCACGCTGTGGCGCCTGCTGCAGAACCGCCACACCCACGAGATCGACGTCGTGCTGCTGCCAGCCACCACCGCGCTGACCCGGCTTGCGCCGACCAGCTTTCTGGCCGCCACCACCTTCAACTTCAAGCAGAAGCAGCGGCTCGATGAGGCCAGCCTGAAGGCCCAGCTGACCCTGGGCGGCTACACCCATGTGAGCCAGGTCGTCTCGCCCGGCGAGTACGCGGTGCGTGGCGGACTGATCGATCTGTTCCCCATGGGCTCGCCCGTGCCCTACCGCGTCGATCTGTTCGGCGACGAGGTCGACTCGATACGCACCTTCGATCCCGACAGCCAGCGCAGCCTCTACCCGGTGCCCGAGGTCCGCCTGCTGCCCGGCCGCGAGTTCCCGATGGACGAGGCGGCGCGCAAGGCCTTCCGCGCCCGCTGGCGCGAGAAGATGGACGGCGACCCGACCAAGTCGCGCATCTACAAGGACATTGACCAGAGCCTGGCCACCGGCGGCATCGAGTACTACCTGCCGCTGTTCTTCGAGCAGACGGCGACGATCTTCGACTACCTCGGCGAGCAGGCCACCATCGTCCTGCATGGCGATCTGGACGAGGCCCTGGGCCGCTACTGGGTGGACACCCGCGAGCGCCACCGCTTTCTGCAGCACGACCCCGAGCGGCCCATACTGCCGCCCGAAGAGCTGTTTCTGCGGCCCGAGGACTTCTTCTCGCTGACGCATACGCATCCGGTGCTGGCCCTGCGCGGCAAGGAGGCTGTGGACTATGCCCGGCCGCTGCCCGACGTCAGCGTCGAGCGCGGCGCGCAGGAGCCCTTGCAGCGCCTGCAGGACCATCTGAAGAGCACACCGCACCGCGTGCTGCTGCTGGCCGAGAGCGAGGGCCGACGCGAGAGCCTGCTGGAGCTGCTGCGCGACAACAAGATAGACCCGCCGTCGGTCGCCACGCTGGAGGAGTTCATCGCAAGCGATGAGAAGTTCGCGATCACGGCCGCGCCGCTGGCCGAGGGCTTCTTCTGGTTCGAACCCGAAGCTGAACGACAGATCCAGTTCTTCACCGAGACCGAGCTCTTTGCGACCACGCCGACGACAAGGCGGCGGCGCAAGCAGGAGCAGGTCAGCGACGTCAATGCGCTGATCAAGGACCTGTCCGAGCTGAAGGTCGGCGATCCGGTGGTTCACGTCAACCACGGCATAGGCCGCTACCAGGGCCTGATCAATATCGACATCGGCGACGGTGCCTCGGAGTTCCTGCACCTCGAATACGCCGACAAGGCCACGCTCTACGTGCCGGTGGCCCAGCTGCACCTGATCAGCCGCTACACCGGCGTCAGTGCCGAAGAGGCACCGCTGCACCGGCTGGGCTCGGGCCAGTGGGAGAAGGCCAAGCGCAAGGCCGCCGAGCAGGTGCGCGACACCGCGGCCGAGCTGCTCAATCTCTACGCCCGCCGCGCCGCGCGCGAGGGCTATGCCTTCCGCTTCTCGCCGCATGACTATGAGGCCTTCGCGGCCAGCTTCGGTTTCGAGGAGACGCCGGACCAGCGCGCCGCCATCCATGCGGTGATACAGGACATGATCAGCCCCAAGCCCATGGACCGGCTGGTCTGCGGCGATGTGGGTTTCGGCAAGACCGAGGTGGCGCTGCGCGCGGCCTTCGTGTCGGTGATTGGCGGCAAGCAGGTGGCGATCCTGGCACCGACCACCTTGCTGGCCGAGCAGCACTACCAGAACATCTCGGACCGCTTCGGCAAATGGCCGGTCAAGGTGGCCGAGATGAGCCGCTTCCGCTCGGCCAAGGAGATCAAGGCCGCGGTCGAGGGCATTGCCGATGGCACGATAGACATCGTCGTCGGCACACACAAGCTGCTGAGCCAGGACGTCAAGTTCAAGCGCCTGGGGCTGTTGGTGATAGACGAGGAACACCGCTTCGGCGTGCGCCACAAGGAGGCGATGAAGGCCCTGCGCGCCGAGGTCGATGTGCTGACCCTGACGGCCACGCCGATACCGCGGACGCTGGGCATGGCTCTGGAAGGCCTGCGCGACCTCTCGGTGATTGCCACCGCCCCGCAGCGCCGCCTGGCGATCAAGACCTTTGTGCGCAGCGAGTCCAGCGGCACGATACGCGAGGCCGTGCTGCGTGAACTCAAGCGTGGGGGTCAGGTCTACTTCCTGCACAACGAGGTCGAGACGATTCAGAACCGCGCGCAGAAGCTGCAGGAGCTGGTGCCGGAGGCCCGCATCGCCGTGGCCCACGGCCAGATGCCCGAGCGCGAGCTGGAGCGGGTGATGCGCGAGTTCGTCGGCGGCAAGCACAACCTGCTCTTGTGCTCGACCATCATCGAGACCGGCATCGACGTACCCAGCGCCAACACCATCATCATCTCCAGAGCCGACAAGTTCGGCCTGGCCCAGCTGCACCAGCTGCGCGGCCGTGTCGGCCGTTCGCACCACCAGGCCTATGCCTATCTGATGGTGCCCGATGTGCAGAGCCTGACCAAGCAGGCCCAGCAGCGGCTGGATGCGATCCAGAGCATGGAAGAGCTGGGCTCGGGCTTCTACCTGGCCATGCACGATCTGGAAATCCGCGGTGCCGGCGAGGTGCTGGGCGAGAACCAGAGCGGCAACATGATGGAAGTCGGCTTCCAGCTCTACAACGACATGCTGGCCGAGGCGGTGCGCTCGCTTAAGGCCGGCCGCGAGCCCGATCTGCTGAGCCCGCTGGCGGCAACCACCGAGATCAATCTGCACGCCCCGGCCCTCTTGCCCGATGCCTATTGCGGCGACGTGCATGTGCGCTTGAGTTTGTACAAGCGCCTGGCCACGGCCGAGAAGAACGAGCAGATCGACGCCATGCTCGAGGAGATCACCGACCGCTTCGGCAAGCTGCCCGCTCAGGGCCAGACGCTGTTCGACACCCACCGCCTGCGCGTGCTCGCCAAGCCCTATGGCGTGCAGAAGATAGATGCCGCGCCGACGGTGATGAACATCAGCTTCCGCCCGAACCCGCCGATCGACGCGATGCGCGTGATCGAGATGGTGCAGAAGAACAAGACCATCAAGCTGGTCGGCAATGACAAGCTGCGCATCGACAAGCAGCTGACCGATCCCAAGGACCGCGCGCAAGCGATACGCGAGGTGCTGCGGCTACTGGGGCAGCCGGTGAGGCAGGACTGAGCCGCAAGGACTGGCATATGCCAAGGCATATGCTAATCTATTGATTCCGACTCCACAGGAGCTTCTCCATGCCAACAGCCCGAGAAAGTGCCCCCGCCTACGGCACCGAGGTACAGGAACGCCATGTGCGCCTGTTCCGCAACGGCGCCAATCAGGCAGTGCGTATACCCAAGGAATTCGAATTGCCGGGACATGAGGCCCTGATGTACCGCGACGGGGACCGGCTGATTCTGGAAGCCATCAAGCCCAAGCATGAAAAAGGATCCCCGGCAGCGTTGCTGGCGGCCCTGAACCAATGGGCGGCCGAGGGTCCGATCGATGAAGAATTCCCCGATGTTGACGCCGGCATGCTGCCGCTGGATGACATCATCCTCGATGCGCCGGAGCGATAGTCTTGGCCTCGCTCTACCTGCTCGACACCAATATCGTCTCCCACATGATGCGCAACGCAGCGGGCCATGCCATGCAGCGTGTCCAGACGCTGCTCTCGCAAGACAGTGGCCACAGGCTCTGCATCAGCGTGGTCGTTCAGTGCGAACTGCTCTTTGGCCTGCAGCGCGTCGCCAGCACTCGCTGGAAGGCCCGCTACGAGGAGGCAATGATCCTGCTGCAAGTCCTGCCCCTGGATGAGGCGGTCTGCGCCCCCTACGCCAGCCTGCGCGCTCAACTTGAGCGCGCAGGTACGCCCATCGGCGCCAATGACAGCCTGATCGCCGCCCACGCCCTGGCGCTGGGCGCCACCCTAGTCACAGCCGACGCCGAGTTCCAGCGCGTGCCCGGCCTCACGGTTGAGAACTGGCTGAACTGAACCCCAAGCAATTGATGAACAACGCCCTCGTCACCCAAGGCTTCACCCCGCCGCTGCGCCTGGCCGATTTCCGCCTGGCCGCCTTCGACATGGACTCGACCCTGATCAATATCGAGTGCATAGACGAGATCGCCGACGCGGCCGGCCGCAAGGCCGAGGTGGCGGCCATCACCGAGGCGGCGATGCGCGGTGAGATCACCGACTTCAAGGACAGCCTGCGCCGCCGCCTGGCCCTGTTGAAGGGCGTGCCGACGTCGGCGCTGGAAGGCGTGCTGAAGGAGCGGCTGCAATTCAACCCGGGCGCGCGGGCACTGTGCGCGGCACTGAAGGCGGCCGGCATCAAGCTTGTGCTGGTCTCGGGCGGCTTCACCTTCTTCACCCGCCATGTCGCGGCCGAGCTGGGCATGGACTTCGTGCGCAGCAACGAGCTGGCGTTCAAGGACGGTGCGCTGACCGGCGGCCTGCTGATGCAGCCCTGGGGCGAGATTTGCGACGGTGAGGAGAAGCGGCGCATGCTGCTGCAGTGCTGCGCCGAGATTGGCTGCAAGCCCGAGCAGGCGATTGCCGTCGGCGACGGGGCGAATGACCTGTTGATGATGGGCGCGGCGGGCCTGTCGGTGGCCTACCACGCCAAGCCCCGGGTGCGCGAGCAGGCCATGGTGGCCATCAACGAGGGCGGTCTCGATCGCCTGCTGGAGCTGCTGAACTGAGTCAGCCCGGTTTGGCGCTGCGCTGTGGCGGCTTCACGTCCTCGCGCCGCGCCGGGCGCACGGCCTGCTGTTCGCGCACCGTGCTGAGGATGATGGCGGTGGCCGTCTCGCCGAGGATGCAGAAGCGGCTGACCACGGCGTCCAGATGGGCCACGTCCAGCACGGCGATCTCCAGCATCCAGCTGTCGCTGCCGGTGATGTTGTGGCAGCGAATCACCTCGGGCGTGTCCTCCACCAGCTTGACCATGCGCGGGTAGTCGGTGCGGCCCACGCGCATCAGCGCCCGTATGCCGTAGCCCATCGCCGCCAGATTGACGGTGGCCCGATAACCCGAGATCACCCCCGCACTCTCCAGCTTGCGCACCCGCTCGGTAACGGCCGGCTGGCTCAGGTGCACGCGCCGGCCCAGTTCGGCCATCGACAGGCGGGCGTCCGCCTGCAACTCCAGCAGGATTCGGGTGTCATGGGCGTCCAAGGCGGTTCCAACTTCCATGCTCAAAGCATAGCAGTCAAAAAATCTTGAATTGCAAGGTCAAACCCGGTGAACTCCTGCGAATGTGCATTCACCGCGATCTGCTTGCTCTCTACGATTTGCTGCATGACCACCGCCACCCTGACCCCGCTGCGGGCCGCTCCCGCCCTCTCGCCCCTGATCATTGCCTGCCTGGCCGCGACCTGGCTGGTCTGGGGCTCCACCTACCTCGCGATCAAGTACGCGCTGATCAGCCTGCCGCCCTTTGTACAGATGGGCTCACGCTTTCTGGTGGCCGGCATCGCGCTGATGGCCTGGATGCGCTGGCGCGGCGCGCCCTGGCCCGACCGGCTGCAATGGCGTAACGCGCTGGCCGTCGGCACCCTGATGCTGGGCGGCGGCATGGGCGGCACGGCCTATGCCGAGCAGACCGTCGGCTCGGGCCTGGTGGTGGCCTTCATCGCCGTGGTGCCGGTGCTGATGGTGGCCGCCAACGCCATGATGGGCAGCCTGCCCTCGCGGCTGGAGGCCCTGGGCATTGCCTGCGGTCTGGGCGGCGTGCTGCTTTTGACCCAGGGCGCCGGCTTTGCCGCCAGCACGCCAGGGCTGATCGCCATCGCCCTGGCCTGCCTGGCCTGGTGCGCAGGCAGCATGCTGTCTCAGCGCAAGCTGCCCCTGGCCCCGGGCGCCACCGGCTTTGCCAGCGAGATGATTTGCGGTGGTCTGGTGCTGCTGCTGATGGCCGCCGTCAGCGGCGACTACACCGTGCTCGCCCGCCAATGGCCGCCCGAGCCGGTGTCGGTGGCGGCCTGGCTCTACCTGGTGGTGGCCGGCTCGCTGATCGCCTTCAACGCCTATATGGTGCTGCTGGCCAAGGCCCCCACCGGCCTGGCCTCCAGCTACTGCTTCGTCAACCCGGTCATCGCCATGCTGCTGGGCGTGGGCATTGCCGGCGAGGTGGTCAGCTCGTTCGAGTGGGCCTCGGCCGGCCTGGTGCTGGTGGGCGTCGTGCTGCTGCTGGCCGGGCGCAGAAGCAGCTGATATCAGCTCAGCTTGAGCGGCAGCTGACGCAGCGGTTTGCCGGTCAACCTTGCGATGGCATTGGCAAAGGCCGGCGCCAGCGGTGGCAGGCCCGGCTCGCCCATGCCGGTCGGTGCGTCGGCGCTGGGCACGATGTGGACCTCGAACTGCGGTATGTCGGTGATGCGGGCCACCGTGAAGTCGCCGAAATTGCTTTGCTGCACTTCGCCGTCCTTCAAGGTGATGGCCGCGCCGGGCAGGCACATCGACAGGCCCATCACCGCCGCGCCCTGCAGCTGCGCCTCTATCGTGCGCGGGTTCACGGCCAGATTGCAGTGCACGCCGGCCGTCACCCTGTGCAGCACCGGGCTGCCCTTCTGTATCGAGGCTTCGACGACGTAGGCAATCACGGTCGAGAAAGACTCATGCACCGCCACGCCCCAGGCGCGGCCGGCCGGCAGTTTGCCCTTTTTGCCATAGCCGCTCTTTTCCACTGCCAGCTGCAGCGCGGCGCGGTGGCGCGGGTGCTTGTCGCCCCACAGCTGCAGGCGGTAGGCGACAGGGTCCTGCTGGGTCGCGCGGGCGATCTCGTCGATCAGGGTCTCCATCACGAAGGCCGTGTGGGTGGAGCCGACGCTGCGCCACCACAGCACAGGCACATTCAGCTTGGGGTGGTGCACGGTCAGGCGCATGGGCACCGCGTAGGGGTCGCGCATGCCCTCGGTGGCCGTGGCATCGATGCCGTTCTTGACCTGGAATGACTCGAACACCGAGCCGGTGGTGATGGATTGGCCGACGATCACATGGTCCCAGGCCAGCACCTGGCCGCGCTCGTCGAAACCGATGCGGGCGCGGTGCAGCTGCATCGGGCGGTAGTAGCCGCCGCGCATATCGTCCTCGCGGCTCCACAAGGTGCGCACCGGGGCGCTGAGGCCGGCGGCCCGTGCCGCCTTGGCGATCTCGCAGGCCTCGACGACGAAGTCGCTGCCGCTGGAGAAGCGCCGGCCGAAGCCGCCGCCGGCCATCTGCACGCGCACCGCCACCTGTTCGGGCTTGAGGCCCAGCACCTTGGCGGCGGCCATCGCGTCCAGGCCCGGGCATTGCGAGCCGGTCCACAGCTCGGCCTTGCCGTCGCCGAGCACCACGGTGCAGTTCAGAGGCTCCATCGCCGCATGGGCCAGATAGGGGAAGACGAACTCGGCTTCCAGCTGCCGCGGCGCCTTCGCCAGCGGCGCCATATCGGCGTCGAAATGGCGCGGGCCGGGCTGGGTGGCCAGTTCGCGGTACTGCACCAGTTGCTTGTCGCTGTCCACCTTCTCGACGGCGGTGGTGTCCCACTTCAGCTTCAGCGCGTCGCGCCCGAGCTTGGCCTGCCAGTAGCCATCGGCGACCACGGCCACGCCCTCGGCGCCGCGGTCCAGCGGCACGCGCAGCACGGCCCGCACGCCCTTGACGGCCCGCGCCGCGCCGTCGTCCACCGAGGCCAGCCGTGCGCCGAACACCGTCGGACGGGCGACCACGGCGGTCAGCTGGCCGGGCAGGCGCACGTCGATGCCGAAGTCCTGCCGACCGCTGCTCTTGGCCTTGGCGTCCAGCCGCCCGGTGGGCCGGCCGATGATGCGGAAGTCCTTGGCGTCCTTCAGCGCAATCTTCTCGGGCACCGGCTGGGCCATCGCGGCCTCGGCCAGCTCGCCATAGCCGAACTGGCGACCGTCCGCAGACAAGACCTTGCCAGCCTCGGTCCGCAGGGTGCTGACATCCACCTTCCAGCGTTCGGCAGCGGCGCCCAGCAACATGGCCCGCGCGCGGGCACCGAGTTCGCGGTACTGGGTGAAGCTGTTCTTGACCGAGTTGGAACCGCCGGTCAGATGGATGCCGAACAGCGGGTCGACGTAGGCGGCATCGCCGGAGCCATGCCGGCTGCGCACCAGGCTCCAGTCGGCATCCAGCTCTTCGGCGAGGATCATCGGCAGGGCCGTCTGCACGCCCTGGCCGAACTCCAGCCGGTTGATCGTCACCATGACCTCGCCATTGGGCGCGATCTGCACAAAGGCCGAGGGCTGTTGCGTGGCCTTCACGCCGGAGGCCGGTTGGCCTAGCGCCAGATGCGGGAAGGCGCCGAGCGCCAGCCCGCCGCCGGCCGAGGTCACGGCCAGCTTCAGGAAGCTGCGCCGCGGCAGCGTGGCGGGCTCATGGTCACGGTCGCGCTCCAGCATGTGCTGCAGGGCGCGGGGCATTTCGCTGTAGTCGGTATGGGGCAGCATGGCAGTTCTTCCGTTCAGGCCAGGGCTTTGGCGGCATCGGCCACCGCGGCGCGGATTCGTGCGTAGGTGCCACAGCGGCAGATATTGCCGGCCATGGCGGAGTCGATTTCGGCCGCGGTGGGCTTCCTGCCGCGAGGCAGCGACTTCAGAAAGGCCGTGGCGCTCATGATCTGGCCGCTCTGGCAGTAGCCGCACTGGGCCACGTCGTGCTTGACCCAGGCCGCATGCACCGCCGCACCGACCTTGTCGCTGCCATCGGTGGTGGCTTCGATGGTGCGTATCTGCTTGCCCTCGGCGGCCGAGATCGGCGTGATGCAGGAGCGTATCGCCTGGCCGTCCAGATGCACGGTGCAGGCACCGCACAGGGCCGCGCCGCAGCCGAACTTGGTGCCGGTCATGCCCAGCGTGTCGCGCAGGGCCCAGAGAATGGGGGTGCCGGGGTCGGCATCGACCGCGTGTTCACGGCCGTTGACGTTGAGCGTGCTCATGGTGGGGCAGTCCTGTGCAGGGGTGATCAATGCCTGCGAGTGTCGGCCCCTGGGTTCGGATACGGTTGCCAAATCCGATTCTTGTCTTGCCTTTTCCGATCAATCGTCATCAGAAACGGTAGGCCTCGCACCGACGAGGGGTACAGTGAAAAGCCTAGCGCACCCAGACCATCATGCCCATCACCACCCTGGCTCACGAGATTGGCAAGATTGCCCAAAATGATGGTGATCACCCCACGGCCATCCCGCAGCTCAGCTTCCACCGCCGCAGCCTCAAGACCGACCCCATTCCCTGCATGTACGGGCTCGGGCTGGCCGTCATCGCCCAGGGCGGCAAGCAGGTCACGCTGGGCGAGCTGGTGCTCGACTACGGCCCGGGCCAGTCGCTGCTGACGACGGTCGATCTGCCCGTCCTGGCCCAGGTCACCCGGGCCGATCTGGCGGCGCCCTTTCTGGGCCTGCTGCTGAAGCTCGATGCCCGTGCCATCGTGCAGCTGGCGGCGGAGATGGCCCTGCCGCCGCTGCCTCGCGAGCAGACGCCGCGAGCGATCTCGCTGAGCCCGCTGGAAGCGCCGCTGCTCGACGCGGTGGAACGGCTGGTCCAACTGCTGCATGAGCCTCAGCTGATCGCCAGCCTGGCGCCGCTGATACAGCAGGAGATTCTGGTGCGGCTGCTGTCCAGCCCGCACGGGCCCTATCTGCGGCAGCTGGTGGCCGCGGGCTCGCCCAGCCACCAGATCGCCCTGGCCATGGCCTGGCTCAAGCAGAACTTCAGCCGCGATGTGCTGATGGACGATCTGGCCGCCACCGCGCACATGAGCCCCTCGACCTTCCGGCTGCACTTCCGCCAGCTCACCGGCATGAGCCCGGTGCAGTACCAGAAGCAGCTGCGCCTGCAGGAGGCCCGCCAGCTGATGCTCAATCAGGCGCTGGATGCCAGCAGCACGGCGGCGCGGGTCGGCTACGAAAGCGCCTCACAGTTCAGCCGCGACTACAGCCGGCTGTTCGGCGCCCCGCCCCAACGCGATATCAAGCGCATGCAAACCGCGCCGTGACGGCTCAGGTGCCAGCCAGCACCCTGATCTGCGTGCCCAGGTAGCTCACGACCTGACCCTCGCGTATCTTGGCCGTCTTGCGCAGCTCGGTCTTGCCGTCCACCTCGACCTGCCCCTCGCTGATGACGACGCGGGCGCGCCCGCCGCTTTCGGCCAGGCCCGTGGCCTTCAACAGGCTGTCCAGCGGGATGAACTCGCCACGCAGCTCGAACAGGATATTGCTCATGACGACCCCAGGCGCTTGTGCGCCGCCTCGCGAATGGCACTCAAGGTGCCACGGCTGGTGATCACATCCGAGTCCAGCTTGATATGTATCAGCGTGGGTCGGCCGCTGGCGATGGCCTCGCGCAGCGCGGGCTCGAACTGGGCCGTGCTCTCCACCTTGGCGGCGCGCCAGCCATAGGCCACGGCCAGCGCGGCGAAGTCGGGGTTGAACAGATCGCTGCCGCTGACGCGCCCCGGGTATTCACGCTCCTGGTGCATGCGAATCGTGCCGTAGGTGCCGTTGTCCACCACGATGCTGAGCAGCTTCTTCGCGCCATAGCCGGTGGCCGTGGCCAGCTCCTGGCCGGTCATCAGAAAGTCGCCGTCGCCGGCGATATTGACGACCCAGCGCTCGCTTTGCAAAAGGCTGGCGGCGACGGCCGCCGGCACGCCATAGCCCATCGCGCCCGAGGTCGGCGCCAGCTGGGTGCGGCCATGCTGGTGCAGCGCGGTGTAGCGGTGAAAACGGTGCAACCAGCCGCTGTAGTTGCCGGCGCCATTGGTGTAGATGGTGCCCTCGGGCAGCAAGGCGTCCAGGGTCTTGATGACCTCGGCCATGTCCATGGGCGCGACGGGCTGGGGCACGAGATTGGCCTGGTAGTCGGTATTCGCTGCGGCCGTCCAGTCGGACCAGGCAGCTTCAGCTGGCGCTGCCAGGCTCTTCAGCGCCGTGGCGGCGCAGCCCATGCTGGCATTGATCAGCAGATCGGCCGTGTAGACCCGGCCCAGCTCCTCGGCACCGGCGTGGATGTGCACCAGCCGCTGCTTCGGACGCGGCGCCTGCAGCAGCGTGTAGCCGCCGGTCGTCATCTCGCCCAGGCGCGGGCCTATGGCGACGATCAGGTCGGCGTCCTGCACGCGCTGTGCCAGCTTCGGATTGATGCCGATGCCGACGTCGCCGGCATAGAGCGGATGTCCGTTGTCGAACAGATCCTGGAAGCGGAAGGCGCAGCCGACCGGCAGCTGCCAGGCCTCGGCAAAGGCCTGCAGATCGGTGCAGGCGCCGGGCGTCCAGCCGCCACCGCCGGCAATCACCAGCGGCTGCTTGGCGGCCAGCAGCATGTCACGTAGCGTGCCCAGCGCGGCCGGCGTCGGCGCGGCCTCGGCAAAGGCCACCGGCGCGACGATGGGTGCCGTCGTGGCCTGGGTCAGCATGTCCTCGGGCAGCACCAGCACCACCGGGCCGGGACGGCCCTGCATCGCGGTGTGGAACGCGCGGGCCACGTATTCGGGCAGGCGGTGCGGGTCGTGGATCTCGCCCACCCATTTGGCCATGCCCAGGGTGCCGGGGCCGAACATCTGGCGGTAGTCCACCTCCTGGAAGGCCTCGCGGTCGCGCTGGTCGCTGGCCACCTGGCCGATGAACAGCACCATCGGCGTGCTGTCCTGGAAGGCGGTGTGCAGGCCTATGCTGGCATTGGTCGCGCCGGGGCCGCGGGTGACGAAGCAGATGCCGGGCTTGCCGGTCAGCTTGCCTTGTGCCTCGGCCATGAAGGCGGCGCCGCCCTCCTGCCGGCAGGCAATGAAGCGTATCTTCTCGGCATGCTCGTGGAAGCCGTCCAGCACGGCCAGATAGCTTTCGCCGGGGACGCCGAAGACGGTATCAATGCCTTGGGCGATCAAGGCCTCGACCAGCGCGTGGCCGGCGAGGCGGGACGGTGTTGTGGTGGGTTGCGTGCTCATCCCGCCACTGTACCGTGGCGAGTGTCCATTTCAGTTCTCCACCGTGTTTGGCGCGACACATGAAACGTGCAGTGGCAGGGACGAGGGTGCGCCGGCCGCTGCGGGCTGAAGCCTTGTCCGGTCCTGGACGGACCGGGCTCCGGCTTCTTTATGCCCGCTGCGACCGGCACGCCCTCGCCCCTGCTGCACCGGGTGTGCCGATTCGTCTGCCCGAAACACGCGCACGCAACTCGGGATTGGCGGCCACCAGCGCATCCGCAGAGGGGGCGGGGGGCCGGCCACGGAGGGCATAAAGAAGCTGAAGGTCGGTCCGTTCAGGAACGGCCCAAGCTTCAGCCCGCAGTGACCGGCCCCCCGCTCCCTCTGCAACTCCAGTAGCCAGTCGAGCGCTTGCGCTTCAGGCCGCGGCCAGCGCGGAATTGCGACGCGACAGATAGCCGCCGACCAGGCCCGCCGAAGCCACGCCCAGCATCAGCGCCACCGCCGAGCCGACGAAGATGCTGGACGGCTGGCCATGGTCCAGCAGAGCGCCGAACACCGGCGCGGCCAGGGCGAAGCCGACGTCCAGGCCGGAGTAGACGGTGCCGTAGACCCGGCCCGTGGCGCCCGGAGGGGCGGCACGCTTGATCAGCATGTCGCGCGACGGGCCGGCCAGGCCGGTGCCGAAACCGGCGATCGCGGCCACGATGGCGGCCAGCATGCCGGGCAGCCAGCCGCTGGCGGTCAGCAGCAGCAGCATGGCGGCAAAGGCCATCGCCGCGGCGATGGTGCGCTCCAGCTGCTGCACGCGGGCGACCAGAAAGCCGCCCACCACCATGCCGGCGGCACCGCACAACATATAGCCGGTCACCACATAGGCGGTCAAGGTCAGCGGCAGGCCGTACATGCCGGCCAGGGCCGGGCTGGCAAAGCTCTGGATGGCGCTCAGGGCCGCCGTGGTCCAGAAAAAGAAGGAGAAGCACATCCACACCGAGGGCAGCTTCAGAAAGGCCATCGGATGCTCATCGACGGGCGCCGCACCCTTGGCCTTGTCATGGGCCCAGGCGCCCTGGCTGTCGTCGATCGCGTCGCGCTTGAGGAAGAGCAGCAGCATCACAGCGGCGGCGATCAGGCCGGTGGCCAGATAGGCCCAGCGCCAGTTGCCGGTGGCCGTCGAGACACCGATCAGCAGCACCGGTGCCACCGCCCAGCCCAGATTGCCGGTAATGCCATGCACCGAGAAGGCATGGCCCAGGCGCGGCGCCGACACGCGCTTGTTCAGAATCGTGAAATCCACCGGGTGGAAGGGCGAGTTGCCCAGACCGGCCAGCGCCGCGGCCAGCATCAGGCCCGAATAGCCTGTCGCCACGCCGGCCGCGATCGAGGCCAGCACAAAGCAGCTCAGCGCGGCGAACAGCACCGGCCGCGCGCCGGTGCGGTCGACCAGAAAACCGGCCAGCGCCTGGCCTATGCCGGAGATCACGAAAAAGGTCGTGACCAGCAGGCCCAGCTCGGAGAAACTCAGGCCGAATTCCTTCATGAAGATGGGGAACATCGGCGGCAGCAGCATGTGGAAGAAATGCGAGGTGCCGTGGGCCAGGCCGATCAGGCTGATGGTGGTGATGTCGCTTTTTGCCGAGGCAATAGCTGTGTTGGGAAGTGTGGTGCTGCTCATGGCCTCACTGTAGGCGGGGCCGCGGCGTCCGGGTTACGATAGTCCGACATATTCTATTGAATTCACGCCAATGACCGCGCATTCCCCACCTCAGCGCCCCCGCCGCCAGCTGGTCGACACCCCGCCGCTGGATCCACGGCTGTACGAGCCCACGGCCGAGCGGCCGTTGCGCGCCAAGGCGCGGGTGCTGGCCAACCACATCCGCATCGAGCCGCACCACCATGCCTGGGGCCAGCTGGTGTTCTCGGTCACCGGGGTGACACGGGTCAGCGCGGGCTTGAGCACCTTCATCGTGCCGCCGTCGCGGGCGGTGTGGATCCCCCCGCGGCGCGTGCACAGCGTCACCGCCGTCGAGCAGGCCGATCTGCGCACGCTGTACCTGCATCAGGCCGTGGTGCCCGACAGCGCAGCCTGGCGGGAGTGCCGGGTGCTGGAGGTCTCGCCGCTGCTGCGCGAGCTGGTCCTGCAACTCGCCACCGACCCTGACAACCCGCCCGTCGGCCCGGCCGACGAGCAACGCGAACACCACCTCTCCGCCCTAGTGCTGGACGAGCTGCAACGCGCCCGCCCGCTGCGCCTGGGGGTGGACTTGCCGCAGGACAAACGCCTGCTCGCGCTGTGCGAGGCCATTCTCGACGACCCGGCCCGCCACGCCAATCTGGACGGCTGGGCGGAGGAAACCGGCGCCAGCCCCCGCACCATCGCACGGTTGTTCCGTCAGGAACTGGGCACCAGCTTTGCGCAGTGGCGTCAACAGGTGCTGCTGGCCCGTGCGCTGTCGATGGCGGCACGCAAGCGGCCGATGAGCCATATCGCCGCCGAGCTGGGCTATGCCAGCGCCAGCGCCTTCACGGCCATGGTCACGCGGGCGGTGGGCATGCCGCCCAGCCGTTTCTTTGCCGAGGCCTGAAGCCAAAACTGAGGTCAAAACCGAGGCCAAGACCCTCACGCAATCCGGTTGCTCGCCGTGGGCTACCATCCCCCGACTTTCTGAACTTCCGCTCTCGCCGCCGCCATGACCCAGGTGCTTTTCGACTACACCCGCCAGGACGCCCAAGGCGCCAGCTGCACCGCCCATGCCTGGGCCAAGGTGCCGCCCCCTCTGAACAGCGCGCAGCGCAAGACCGTCAAGCAGCGCGCCCGCGAACTGCTGGAAGAGCACAAGGCGGTGCTGGTCGCGCACTACTACGTCGATGGCGATCTGCAGGACCTGGCGCTGGAGACTGGCGGCATCGTCGCCGACTCGCTGGAGATGGCCCGCTTCGGCCGCGACCACGCCGCGCAGACCCTGGTCGTGGCCGGCGTGCGCTTCATGGGCGAGTCGGCCAAGATACTGAGCCCGCACAAGCGGGTGCTGATGCCCGATCTGGACGCCACCTGCTCGCTGGACCTGGGCTGCCCGGCCGACGATTTCGCCGCGTTCTGCGATGCCCACCCGGACCGTACCGTCGTCGTCTATGCCAACACCAGCGCCGCCGTGAAGGCCCGCGCCGACTGGATGGTCACCAGCTCCTGCGCGCTGGCCATCGTCAATGAATTGAAGGCCCGCGGCGAGAAGATTCTCTGGGCCCCCGACAAGCACCTGGGTGGCTACATCCAGCAGCAGACCGGCGCCGATATGCTGCTGTGGCAGGGCGCCTGCATCGTCCACGACGAGTTCAGAGGCCTGGAGCTGGACCTGCTCCGCGCCCAGCACCCGAACGCGATGGTGCTGGTGCACCCCGAGTCGCCGGCCAGCGTGGTGGCCCAGGCCGATGTCGTCGGCTCGACCTCGCAGATGCTGAAGGCCGTGATAGACGGCACCGCCCAGGAGTACATCGTCGCTACCGACAACGGCATCCTGCACCGCATGCGCCAGCTGGCGCCGGGCAAGACCTTGATCGAGGCGCCGACCGCCGGCAATGCCGCCACCTGCAAGAGCTGCGCCCATTGCCCCTGGATGGCGATGAACGCGGTGCAGGGTGTGGTGGACTGCCTGGAGCAGGGCTCGGGCGAGATCTTCGTCGATGAGGCGATACGCCAGCAGGCGCTGGGCTGTATCACCCGTATGCTGGACTTCGTCGCGCAAAACCCGGCAGCTCTGGCCCAGCCGGCAGTGCGCGGCGCCATCGGGCTGACCCCAGGCATCGGTGCGGTCTGAGCGGTATTGTGAGGAATAGAACCGTCGGCCGCTGCTTATTCGGCGCTGGCCGGTGGCGATTGGGCCTATAAAGAGCACATCGCCAACCCAGCCGCGAGAACTGGTCATGACAACCGATTTCACCTCGATCTACAACCATCACGAGCGCATCATCTTCGGCGCGGTGATGGACTATGCATCCAACTACCCCGAGATCCGCGACGACGATGATTTGCTGGCCGATGTGGCCTGCGTGGCCCTGAACCGCTTGCCGCCGCGCTATATCCGCCACGAGGTGGACTTCGTGTTCTACCTGACCGACCGCGAGCGCCACGAGATGGATCTGGCGACCAAGGAGGCAGTCGGCTATGCCTTCGAGTTCGTCGCCGCCCGCGCGGCGCTGAGGGCGCGCCAGCAGTAGGCCAACGGCCCTCTACAGGGCCAGATTCCAGTTCTGCCCCACCAGGTCCTTGCCGAACGAGTGGTGCCGCTCCTCGGCCACCAGCTGAAAACCGGCCGCCTGATAGATCTTGCGCGCCGAGACCAGCACATCGTTGGTCCACAGGGTCAGGGTCTTGTAGCCCTGCTGCCGGGCAAAGCGTATGCATTCCTCGGTCAGCCGCCGGCCCAGCCCCAGGCCGCGAGCCGAAGGCTCGACGTAGAGCATGCGCAGCTTGGCCGCTTCGTCCGATTCGCGCACCACAAACACCGAACCAACGATGGCGCCCTCGCGCTCGGCGATCCAGCAGCGCTCCTTTTTCGGGTCGAATTCCTTGATGAATTTGGCGCCGATCTCGGCCACCAGCGCCTCGAAGCTTTCGTCCCAGCCGTACTCCTGCGCGTAAAGCATGGCCTGGCGGCGCGTGACCCAGCCGATGTCACCGATCTGGTGCGGACGTAGCAGATAGGCTACCGCCGGCGCGGGCGCACCGAGCAGGCGCTCGACCGTGACCAGTGCCTGAACCAGCTCGCCTTGCTGATCGGGGTTCAGCGGCTCCAGCAGAGCCGCGACCTGCCGTCTGGAGCCCTCGTTCAGCGGCGCAAAGGCGGCATGGCCGGCCTCGGTCAAGCTCAGCAGCGTCTGGCGCCCATCGTCGGGCGAAGTCCGGCGGCTCAGCAGGCCGCGCCCCTCGAAGCGCTTGAGGATGCGGCTCAGATAGCCGGCGTCCAGCCTCAGTTCGCTGCGCAGCGTGGTGGCGGTCAGGTCCGGGCGATGGGCCAGCTCGTAGAGAATGCGCGCCTCGCTGAGCGAGAACGGGCTGTCGAGCAGGCCATCGTCCAGCAGACCCAGCTGGCCGGTGTAGAAACGGCTGAAGCGGCGGACGGCCTCGACGGTGGGGGTGTCGGACATGATCATCATGCTCCTTGTCGGGCCGATGATCCACCAAATGATTGCCTAAGTCAAATTATTATTTGACTCAGGCAATTTAAGCTCAATGCCCCTGCTTCAGCGAGTCCAGCCAGGCCGCGCTGGGCGCCACCTCGCTGGGCCGGCGCCGCGCCGGGCGCACCAGCACGGTCGGGAAGCTGACCGGCAGGGTGGCCGGATAGTCGCGGCTGAAATGCAGGCCGCGGCTCTCGTGCCGGGCCAGGGCCGAGCGCACGATCAGCTCGGCGCAGTCGACCAGATTGCGCAGCTCCAGCAGGTCGCGGGTGACGCGGAAATTGGCGTAGTAGTCGTCGATCTCGTTGCGCAGCAGGGCAATGCGATGCAGCGCCCGCTCAAGCCGCTTGGTGGTGCGCACGATGCCGACATAGTTCCACATCACCAGGCGCAACTCGTCCCAGTTGTGGGCGATGACGACCTGCTCGTCGGCATCCTCGACCTGGCTCTCGTCCCAGGCCGGCAGGGCCACGGGGTCAGGGCTTGAGCGGGTCAGGATGTCGTCGGCACAGGTCTGGCCGACCACCACGCACTCCAGCAGCGAATTGCTGGCCAGGCGGTTGGCGCCATGCAGGCCGGTGTAGGTGGTCTCGCCCACCGCGTAGAGGCCCGGCATGTCGCTGCGGCCCTGCAGATCGGTGACCACGCCGCCGCAGGTGAAGTGCACGGCCGGCACCACCGGAATCGGCTGGCGGGCGATGTCTATGCCCAGGGCCAGGCAGCGGGCATGGATGGTCGGGAAGTGCTCCTTCAGGAAGGCCTCGCCCAGATGGGTGGCATCCAGCAGCACATAGTCCAGGCCATGCTTCTTCATCTCGAAGTCGATGGCGCGGGCAACGATGTCGCGCGGCGCCAGTTCCAGGCGCTCGTCGTGGGCGGCCATGAAGCGGGTGCCATCAGGCAACTTGAGGTGGCCACCCTCGCCTCTCATCGCCTCGGTGATCAGGAAGCTGCGCTCCTGCGGGTGGTACAGGCAGGTCGGGTGGAACTGGATGAATTCCATATTCGCCACCCGGCAGCCGGCCCGCCAGGCCATGGCAATGCCGTCGCCGGTGGAGGTGTCGGGGTTGGTGGTGTAGCGATAGACCTTGCCGGCTCCGCCGGTGGCCAGGATCACCGCACGGGCATCGAGCGCCTCGACGCTTTGGCGATCGATGTCCAGCGCGTAGATGCCGTAGCAGCGCGGCTGCTCGTCGCGCTTCAGATGGCGCGAGGTGATCAGGTCCAGCGCCATCCAGCGCTCGCGCAGCGTGATGTTCGGATGGGCCGCGGCGGCAGCCAGCAACTGGTCGTGGATGGCCTTGCCGGTGGCATCGGCCGCATGGGCGATACGGCGCACCGCATGGCCGCCCTCACGCGTCAGGTGCAGGCCCAAGGGCCCGCTGTCGTCCGGGGTGAACGGTACGCCCTGCTCCACCAGCCAGGCCACCGCCTGCGCACTGCGCTCGGCAATGAAGCGCGCCGTGACCTCGTCGACCAGGCCGGCACCGGCCTCCTGGGTATCGCGCACATGGCTGTCTATGCTGTCATCGCTGCCCAGCACGCCGACGATGCCGCCCTGCGCCCAGGCGGTGGCCCCGACGTTGAGCTCGCGCTTGGCCAGCACCACCACGGGCACGGTGTCGGCCAGGTGAAGGGCCGCGGTCAGACCGGCCAGTCCGGCACCAACGATCACGACGGGGGAGGCATTCACGGCAGCAGTCATGGAGCGCTTGGTCGCCGGGCAGGCCCGGCGGCAGGGTGATCAGGGGTCTCGATTCTAGGAGGCATGCGCCTCTGGCCGGCGCTCGCTCAGTAAGCCCCCTGCACTTCATCCTGAACCCGGCTGATGAAGCGCTCGCGCTCCAGGTCGCGCAGCACCGCCGTCAGCCGCGGCAGCAGGGCCTCATGTTTGCGGTGCAGGTAGTGATAGACCGGGAAGCTGGCCAGCGGCGGCGTCAGCACGGTCACGCCACCGAAGCGCTGCGCATTGACGGTGGCCAGGCCGGAGGTGCGATTGGCCAGCACGATCTCGGTGCGGCCCAGCTCCAGCATCGTGAAGGCCTGCAACATGGTGGCCACCACGTCGATGCGCATGCCTCCGGTGTTTTCCTCGACAATCTTGATACCCTTGACGAAGCCCAGCTTGTAGGGACGCAGGGCCTCCCAGCTGCCGGGCTGCAATTGGGTCAGCGTCTTGGTGAAGGCGACGATTTCATAGGTCTGCAGCGGCACCGGCACCATCAGCAGATTCGGATAGCCCCGCTCGATGCCGGCCTTGCGGTAGAGCTCGGCATCCGTGTCTCCGGCATTGGCGCTGAGCAGGGAGCGCTCGCCGGGCATGCCCAGCACCTCCAGGCCCAGGCCCAGGCGCTTGTAGGCCTCGCGCATCACCCGCGCCGCCACCGTGGTGGCCGGATCGACTTCCAGCAGGGTCGAGGCGCGCATGACCACCGCCTGCGGCCAGGCTGGCAGGTTCAGCATGGCGAGCATGGCGGCGAAACCGTCGCGGCGCTTCAGCATGGCTGGCCCTCCTTACGGGCCTAGCGTAGCGCAAATCCCGCGAGCAGTCGTGAACCAGTCAGCCGATTGCCTAGGATCTCAGTGCGCCTGGCGCCGCCGTCTCACGACACCCAAGGCGAGCAAGCCTATGGCCATCAAACCATAGGTGCTGGGCTCGGGCACCGGTGCCGTGGCTTCCCGCGCATCCACTTCCGCAAACAACGAAAGTACATAGGTCTTTTGTTCGGCACTTGAGTTCGTCACCGTGACTTGCACCAACTCAGAATCGGCGCGCTTGGTATAGGCCAGATCGTGCTTAGACCAGTAGTTATCGCCAAAATTGCCATACCGTTCGATGACCCAATCGTCGCCATCTTGGATACTTATCCCAGCCGAAAAACTTGCCCTCGAATGAGGGGTCAGCGGATGGAGGTCGGTATCGCGTGGAGTTACCCAGTCCCCCGCGTAGGCCGTCCCGTAAGCAAAACCGCTGACCCTGATGGAAAACGTCACCTCGCTGCCGGCCCCCAAACTGAAGTGTTGACGGGTGCTACCCGAGCCGTGACCGAGGTGCCCGGTCTCCACCTCCTGATTCGCAGATAGCAGTTGAGTGCCTGTGCCTGTCGTGTAGAGCTGCGAAGCGCCGTACGTAAACGCCATTTGCAGCGAAGTCTGGGGGGCAGTGCTGGATCCGGACTGCCAGTCGGCATAGTTCCAACTCTGAACCCAGGCCTTGTCACCCGACCCCCACTTAAACTCCCCCACCCCATAGTTTCTGGTCGACCACTCAGGTGTCGCAATGGACGCACTCGCGTGCATGGACCAATCGGGCTGCCATGCCAGAGAAGGCAGGGTGCCTGAGGCACTGTCGATGGCCTTCAATGTGTAAGCGAAGTTGCTGACATCAACGCTCGCCCCGGCTGAGCCGAAGGCAGGAATGGTCAACGAGGACAGCATAGCTGCCACGAAATAGGTGGTACGCATTGGTTCTCCCTCTAGCGAACTTGTGCAGCTTCTGGCTCCATGGGGCTGGCTGCGATCTGGGTTAGCGAATCTTCTGTTTTTCTCGGAGGGATGCTAACGGGTCAACAGATCAGGCCTCGGCAAATCACCCCCTTGAACAGGGGGCGGGTTAACCAGAGAGTTCAGCATCAAGGCCCGACTCAGTTCAATGCGAGAAGTCGGGT
The DNA here is from genome assembly GCF_963422335.1 of uncultured Roseateles sp. Classification (NCBI taxonomy): domain Bacteria; kingdom Pseudomonadati; phylum Pseudomonadota; class Betaproteobacteria; order Burkholderiales; family Sphaerotilaceae; genus Roseateles; species uncultured Roseateles sp. The sequence goes on along the minus strand of NZ_OY729424.1, from coordinate 3,710,438 downwards.
CATGCGAAAGGGTCGCAGTCCGACCTCTCCTCGCCAACTCAATGCACCACACGGCTGAACGCGAACTCCCCGTCCGCCAGGTCGACCGGAATCACGTCCTTGGGGCCGAACTTGCCCTGAAGGATCAGCTTGGACACCGGGTTCTCGATACGCTGCTGGATCGCCCGCTTCAGCGGCCGTACGCCGAACTGCGGATCGAAGCCCACCTTGGCCAGCTCGGCCACCGCCGCGGCGCTGACCTCCAGCTTCATGTCCATCTTCTCCAGCCTGGCTTCCAGCACCTTCAGCTGGATCTTGGCGATGGCCTCGACATCAGGGCCCACCCCGACAACCTCGCGCGAGTCCCGCACCGGGCGCAAGACTTCAAAAATTACTGCGTCGACGCCCGACTTGCGCTAGTCCCGCCCCAAGCCCGACCAACAACAGAATCGCCTCCGAGGGCTCTGGCACGGAACTTACCGTACCGACGATAGACACTTGACTGATGCGACTACCCGTCGGCCACTCTCGCAGGATGGGCACAGGACCAGGGTCCGGAAGGATCACCGGACCATACACCGGAGGAGCCCCAGGCTCCTGACCTACTTCGCTCACTATCGGTCTGAACACGCGGTACGTAATGATCGGAGTGGTGTTGTAGAGCGCGTGGTAATTCGGTTCAAGCGTCAATGCCACTTCCGTTGTTTCTAACCGCCCGGAAAGACGCTCGGGCGTCCACAACGGCATGGCAGGACCGGTAACAAAGCAGGCGTAGATTCCCCCGGCCCACAGAGGTGGACATCCGGCCTCGAATGGCGGCCTTGGGTCATCAATAGCTCGTCCAAACACGCCGGTGGACGCATCAAACTCTCGTCGAACATTGACAGCGAAGTCAAAATTCAACGGTGCTTGATGAAACATCGCGGCATCCCCGAAGCGAACCTCAGGATGCCCGGCTGAATTGTTCAGTCCAAGATACTCGAGATTCAATGAGCCTGACAAGGCGTAGCGGCTCGAGGTTGTCGAGTATGTCCATCCCATGTCAACCCATTCTGGTGCTTCGGTAACAGTCCAACGCAGATCGGAGATCGTCTCCACCTCCACGAAGCTCGCCTGCGGATCAATGTCATATGTGGCAGCCTGCGCCAGCATCGGAACTGCAGAGGCATACACAAACACCGCAAACAGAGTCTTCTTCATGATTCCCTCAGAATCGGCTAACCGATTTTTGTAGTGAATCAAGTGAAGCAGTCGAACGTGACACAGAGATGAACTCTTAAGCAGAACCAAATAGACAGATCGGACTCTTGGAGTTGCTGCCCGATCCGTCCATCGAGAGCTGACGCAATCGATGCCGGCTGCTCAATGCACGACCCGGCTGAACGCGAACTCCCCGTCCGCCACATCGACCGGAATCACATCCTTGGGGCCGAACTTGCCCTGCAGTATCAGCTTGGACACCGGGTTCTCGATGCGCTGCTGGATCGCCCGCTTCAGCGGCCGCGCGCCGAACTGCGGATCGAAGCCGACCTTGGCCAGCTCGGCCACCGCCGCGGCGCTGACTTCCAGCTTCATGTCCATCTTCTCCAGCCTGGCCTCCAGCACCTTCAGCTGGATGCGGGCGATGGATTCGATATTGCTCTGATCCAGTGCATGGAACACCACTGTCTCGTCGATACGGTTCAGGAACTCCGGACGGAAGTGCTGCTTGACCTCGCCCCACACGGCCTCGCGTATCAGGGCCGGGTCTTGCCCAGCCATCTGCATGATCATGTGCGAACCGAGGTTGCTGGTCATCACGATCACGGTGTTCTTGAAGTCCACGGTGCGGCCCTGGCCATCGGTCAGGCGGCCGTCGTCCAGCACCTGCAGGAGCACATTGAACACATCCGGGTGCGCCTTCTCGACCTCATCCAGCAACAGCACGCTGTAAGGCTTGCGGCGCACCGCCTCGGTCAGGTAGCCGCCCTCGTCATAGCCCACATAGCCCGGAGGCGCGCCGATCAAGCGGCTGACCGAGTGCTTCTCCATGAACTCGCTCATGTCGATACGGATCATGTGCTCTTCGCTGTCGAACAGAAAGCCCGCCAGCGCCTTGCACAGCTCGGTCTTGCCCACGCCGGTGGGGCCCAGGAACAGGAAGCTGCCGGTCGGACGATTCGGGTCTGACAGGCCGGCACGCGAGCGGCGGATGGCGTCGGCCACGGCGGTGATCGCCTCGTCCTGGCCGACCACGCGGTCATGCAGCTTGGTCTCCATCTGCAGCAGTTTCTCGCGCTCGCCCTGCATCAGCTTGGCGACCGGAATGCCGGTGGCACGGGCCACCACTTCAGCGATTTCCTCAGCACCGACCAGCGTGCGCAGCAGCTGCGGCGCATTGCCAGCCTTGGCCTTGCCGGCCTCCTTGGCCTGAGCTTCCTTGAGCCGCTTTTCCAGCTCGGGCAGCTTGCCGTATTGCAGCTCGGCGACCTTGTTGAAGTCGCCCCTGCGCTTGAGTTCTTCCATTTGGAAGCGCGAAGCCTCGATCTCTTCCTTCAGATGGGCCGAGCCCTGGGCGGCGGCCTTCTCGCTCTTCCAGATCTCGTCCAGATCGGCGGCCTCGCGCTCGAGCTTCAGTATCTCGACCTCGATCAGGCCCAGGCGGCGCTGCGAGGCCTCGTCCTTCTCGCGCTTGACCGCCTCGCGCTCAATTTTGAGCTGGATGATGCGGCGGTCGAGCTTGTCCATCACCTCGGGCTTGGAGTCGATCTCGATCTTGATCTTGGCCGCGGCCTCGTCGATCAGGTCGATGGCCTTGTCGGGCAGGAAGCGGTCGGTGATGTAGCGGTGGCTCAGCTCGGCCGCGGCGACGATGGCCGGGTCGGTGATCTCCACGCCGTGGTGGACCTCGTACTTCTCCTGCAGGCCGCGCAGGATGGCGATCGTCGCCTCGACCGAGGGCTCATCGACCATCACCTTCTGGAAACGCCGCTCCAGCGCCGCGTCCTTCTCGACGTACTTGCGGTATTCGTCCAGCGTGGTCGCGCCGATGCAGTGCAGCTCGCCGCGCGCCAGCGCCGGCTTGAGCATATTGCCGGCGTCGATCGCGCCCTCGGCCTTGCCGGCGCCGACCATCGTGTGGATCTCGTCGATGAAGATGATGGTCTGGCCGGCGTCTTGCGCGACTTCCTTCAGCACCGACTTGAGCCGCTCCTCAAACTCGCCGCGGAACTTGGCGCCGGCCAGCAGCAGGGCCATGTCCAGCACCAGCACGCGCTTGTTTTTGAGGGTGTCCGGCACCTCGCCGTTGACGATGCGCTGGGCCAGGCCCTCGACGATGGCCGTCTTGCCCACGCCCGGCTCACCAATCAGCACCGGGTTGTTCTTGGTGCGACGCTGCAGCACCTGGATGGCGCGGCGGATTTCGTCGTCGCGGCCGATCACCGGGTCCAGCTTGCCCAGGCGGGCGCGTTCGGTCAGGTCCAGCGTGTATTTCTTCAGCGCCTCGCGCTGGCCTTCCGAGTCGGCGCTGTCGACCTTCTGGCCACCACGCACCGATTCGATCGCCGCTTCGAGCGATTTGCGCGTCAACCCGTGGCCGCGGACGATGCCGGCCAGATCGGTCTTGGCCTCGCTGAGCGCCAGCAGGAACATCTCGCTGGCGATGAACTGGTCACCGCGCTTGGAGGCTTCCTTTTCCGACGTCTGCAGCAGGCTCAGCAGATCGCGCCCGGCCTGCACCTGCTGGTCGCTGCCCTGCACCTGGGGCAGGCCGTTCAGGGCGGCGTCCAGCGAGGTCTTCAACGCCGGCAGCTTGACGCCGGCACGCTCCAAGAGGCTGCGCGGCCCGTCGTCCTGGGCCAGCATGGCCAGCAGCACGTGGACCGGCTCGATGTACGGGTTGTCTCGGGTCACGGCCAGGCTTTGCGCCTCGCCCAGGGCTTCTTGAAAACGGGTGGTGAGTTTGTCGGCTCGCATGAATGATGTCCTCCACAGTTGTCGAGCACATGGGTCTGCGGGCCCCGATTTCAAGACGGGTGGGCACTCGGGGACGGCAGGCCATCTTGCGCCAGATCAACATTCCTGGCGCTGCCATTCGGCCCGGCCAAGGCGAGGCCCAAGGAGGACAGGGCCAGCAGGGCGATGCCGGGGCCGATCAACGCCGCGCCCGGCCCACCCAGCAGATGGGAGCCGCTGGCCAGGAGGCCAAGGCCACCGGCCAGGCGAAGGCCCCAGGCCAGCACGGGCCGGCGCTGGCCGTTCAGCCGCCAGCCCAGCGCCAGCGCACCGCCGGCGGCCGCCACCGTGCCGATCGCGAACAGCACATCGAACAAGGCGCGCAGGCCGGCATAAGCGGCCTCGCCTCCCGCCTGCACCGCCGCCACCGGCAGCACCAGGGCCACCATCGCATCGACGATGACGAACAGCGCAGCGGCCAGGGCCAGCGCCAGCCAGCCGGCCAGCAACCGGGCTTGCCCGCGCCGGAACTCATGGGCGGCCAGCAGCAGGGCCGCAACGGCCAGCAGGATGTCGCTGGCCATGCCGGTCAGCCCGGCGGCACGCATCCAGCCGGCGGCCACCGGGGTGGCGGCGATCGCCTGCGCGGGGCTCGCCGCACCACCGGGCAGGGCCGCGACCGGCCCTGCCAGCACATAAAACAGGCAGGTCGCCATCAAGCCTGCGGCACCCAGGCCCAGTAGGCGCAGGCCCAGGCGGGCATCGGCATCTGCGGCCGGGGTCGGTGCTTCGGTCTGCATATCAAGCCTCCTTTTTTGAGCGGGGACCAATCAATGTTATGCACGTTAACTTAAGAGGTCAATGTTATTCTTGTCAACATGGCAGTCACTAAGCCCCGCAAAGCCGTGTCAAAACCTGAGCCCGTGCCCAAGGCCCCCTATCACCACGGCGACCTGCCGCGCGCGCTCGTTGCCGCGGCCGCACAGCTGATCGAAGCCGGAGAACAGGGCGCGCGCCTGACGCTGCGCGCCGCGGCACAGGCCGCCGGCGTCAGCGTCGCCGCGCCCTACCGCCACTTTGCCGACCGCGAGGCCCTGCTGGCCGCCACGCTGGCCGAGGGCTTTGGCGAGCTGGCCAAGCGCACCGAGGCCGCCCGCAGCACCGCACCCGAGCCCATGCAGGCGCTGCTCGCCACCGGCCTGGCCTATGTGCGCTTCGCCGCCGACCGGCCTCGCATCTACCGGCTGATGTTCGGCCCGGAATGCGACAAGGCCCACTACCCCGAGCTGATGACCGCCGGCCATGCGGCTCTGGCCGTGCTGCACCGTGCAGTGGCCGATTGCCAGGCGGCCGGGCTGATCGCTGGCAGTGACCCGCAGCCCGTGGCGCTGGCCGGTTGGGCCATCACCCATGGCCTGGCCTCGCTGCATGTCGATGGGCTGCTGACGTCGGCGGGCGCACCCGAGCAGCTCGATGCCACTGCTCGCGGCCTGCTCGCCTTGCTGATCGACGGCGTGCGCAGCCGTGAGCCTCATGCATAATCGCCCGATGCTTCGCTCCACATCTATCGCCCATCGGCCCTGCGCCAGCCGGGCTTGCGGCTTGGTCGCGAGCAAATCGAAAAAGCAGCCGCTCATCTGACCGGCGCTGCTGCCGTGCTCGGATGAGCGACGGCAGCCTCCACTCCCTCCCCGGCGACAGTCTTCGCGCATCTTCCCGCACGGTTTTCCAGGTCAACACCACCTGAAGGACTTTGATCGTGATCGTGCAAGACTTTTCCGGCCTCTGGATTCCCGTCGTCACCCCGTTCCACCATGGCGAGATCGACCATGGCGCGCTGAAAGCGCTGGCGCAGCGGCTCAAGCAGGACGGCGTGCGCGGCCTCGTGGCCAGCAGCAGCACCGGCGAAGGCGGCCTGCTGGACGAGGCCGAGCAGAACGCCGCCCTGGCCACCCTCGTGGAGGCGGTCAGCGGTCTGCCGGTGATCATGGGGGTGTCGGGGCCACGACCCGAGCGCGTGGCCGCACGCACGCGATGGCTGGCCGAGCGCTTTCCGCTGCACGCCTTTCTGCTGCCACCGCCCAGCTATATCCGCCCCTCGCAGGCCGGGCTGCTGAGCTACTTCCGCACCGTGGCCGACGCCACGCCGCTGCCGCTGGTGCTCTACGACATCCCCTACCGCACCGGCGTGAAGATAGAGCTGCCAACGCTGCTGGAGCTGGCGGCCCACCCCGCCATCCAGGCACTGAAGGACTGCGGCGGCCAGCCCGCCTCAACCGAGGCCCTGATCGCCGACGGCCGCCTGGCCGTGCTTGCCGGCGAGGACCATCAGATCTTCGGCACCCTGGCCCTGGGCGGGGCCGGCGCGATCACGGCCAGCGCCCATCTGCAGACGCCTCGCTTCATCGCCCTGGTCCAGTCACTGCAGGCCGGCGATCTGCCCCGCGCCCGTGAGCTGTGGCGGCAGTTGCGGCCACTAATCGAGCGGTGCTTCGCCGAGCCGAACCCGGCGCCGATCAAGGCCATGCTGGCACGGCTGGGCGAGATGCACAACGAGCTCCGGGCGCCGCTGCAGAGCGCATCGGAGGGCTTGCAGCAGCGCTTCTGGGCGGACCTTCAGCGGCCCTAGGCCGTCACCACAGAATCACTGACTTGCGGCATCCGGGTGGCCACCAGGGCCACCACCACGATGACCACCAGCAACGCCCCGCTGCCCAGGAACAGGGTGCTCAGCGCCAGGCTGTGCAGCAGCCAGCCGGTGGCCGCAGACGACAGCGGGGCCAGGCCCATGAAGATGAACATGAACAGGCTCATCACCCGGCCCAGCATGACGGGTGGCACGCGGCGCTGTATCCAGGTGAACACGGCCACCTGCATGAAACCGCCGAGCAGACCGATCAGCAGCAGCAGGCCTGCACCCTGCCAGGTGGCGGTGATGGTGCCCATGGGCATGAACAGCAGGCCCACCACGGCGTCGACGGCCAGCAAGGTGAGCCCCAGGCTGCGCAGGCGCCAGGTCGGTTTGGCGCCTGCGACGCCCATGCCCATCAGCGTGCCGGCGCCGTGTGCGGCCAGCATGGTGCCCAAGGCAGCAGCACCCAGGCCGGGCACCTGCTTGGCCAGCACCGGCAGCGCGATGTGCACCGGGCCGGTGATCAGCAGGGCCACCGCCGCCCAGTAGAGCAGGCAGGTGCGCAGCTGTACATCGGCCCAGAAGGCGCGCAGGCCCTCGCCCACCGAGGCGAGCACCGAGACCTTGGTGGCCGAAGTCGCCGGTGGCGCCAGCACGCGCACCCGGGACAGCGTCCAGGCCGACAGCGCGAAGCTGAAGGCATCGAAGCCGAAGGCCAGGCCCAGGCCACGCGCATCGGTCACCGCGTCAGCATGGCCGGAGCCGAACAGCGCGATCAGCAGGCCTGCCAGCAAGGGGCCGACAAACATCGTCAGCTGACGCAGACCCAGCATCACGCCATTGGCGGCCTGCAGATGCTCGCGCGCCACCACCTGGGGCAGCATGGCCGTGCCGGACGGAATGCTGAAGGCCGTGGCCAGGCCTATGCCCAGCGAAAAGGCATACAGCCAGGGCAGCGTCAGTGCACCGGTCAAGACAAGGAAGGTCAGTGCGCCCAGCAGCACGGTGTTGACGTATTTGGTCAGCATCATCACCCGCTTGGGTGAGTAGCGATCGACAAAGGCGCCGCCGATGAGGATGAACAGCGCGCGCGGCAAGCCCACAATCAGCAGCACGGTGCCCAGCACACGGGTGTCGCTGCTCATCTGCAGCACCAGCCAGGGCAAGGCGATCAAGGTGAACTGGTCGCCCAGCATCGAGAGGATGCCGCCGCCCAGCATCCAGCAGAAGTTGCGGTCGCGGAACAGCGCGTTGCGTGGCGGCGCCGGTGGGGAAGCGGTCTGTGTATTCATCATGGCCCGGACTGTCGGGCCTGACGTGGCGTGAGGGTCAAGCCTTTTTTGGCATCGCTTGACCGGCTCCCGCCTGCATCAGAAAGGCACGCTGCACCTCGCTCAGGTGGGAGCCCAGGCGCAGCAGCGGCTCGCTCTCATAGGCCTGCAGCAGCCGGGCGCGCAGTTGGGCATCACCGCGCGTGGTGCGCTCTGCCAGCGCCAGCCAGCGCTGCAGCAGCGCGCGGGCGTCGGCGCTGTCGGGGGCAGTCTGCGTGTCGATCAGCGCCTGCACCGCTTCGGCCAGCGCAAGCCATTCGCGCTGAGGCACATTGCCCAGACTGCGCAGCTCGGCGTCGCTCATGTAGCGCCGCATCAGCGCCAGGCGCAGTTGCACGGCCTGGTCGATGAAGCTGACCATGGCCAGGTTCGGGCCGGCGCCGGCATGCAGACCGGGCTCGGCAAAATACATCTTGCCCCAGCGCTCCATCAGGTCGAAGTCGCCGCGCATCCAGTCGTGCATCAGGTTCATCCAGCGCTGCGCCAGCGGCTGCACCTGCGGGTCGCCGGAGCCCACACCGGTGGCCATCATTGCGTGCACATCGGCCACCAGCTGCTGCCAGTCGGCCTCCACCGCCGGCCAGTTGCCGAAGATCAGCTTCATCTCGGCCGGGGTGAAATAGCTGTCGCAGGTGGTCATCAGCTGCAGGCTGGACAACCAGTCCTCCAGCTCCGGCTCACGGCCGGAGGCGAACTTCTGCTGCAGCAGTTCCAGCCGCTGGCGCAGCGCCTTGGCCTGCCTGATCTGATCGTCCAGGGCGGTCAGCTGGCGCTCGACGATCAGCGGCAGGTCGGCCCCGCCGCTGTCCAGCAGCCGGCCGATCTCGTCCAGCGGCAGGCCCAGGCCCCGCAGCGCCTGGATGCCGTGCAGGCGGGCGATGTCGCCCTGGTTGTACAGGCGGTAGTCGCTGTCGGAGCGGGCCGAGGGGCGCAGCAGGCCTATGCTGTCGTAGTGGTGCAGGGTGCGCACCGTCAGGCCGGCACGCTTGGCGAGTTCGCCGACTTTCAGCAGCATGGCAGGCTCAATCGAGCAGGAACTGCATCAGCTTGAGGCCGAGGCCGGCGGCGGCCAGCGCGCCCAGCACATGGGCGGCGGTGTGCATCAAGGCCATGCCCAAAGCGCCACGCTGCAGCAAGGACAGCGACTCGCCGGAGAAGGCCGAAAACGTGGTCAGCCCGCCCAGAAAGCCGGTCACCACAAGCAGGCGCAGCATCTCGTCAGGCGTGCGGCCGAACCACTCCAGCGCCATGCCGATCAAGAGGCCGCCGATCAGATTGACCAGCAGGGTGCCCAGCGGAAAGCCGCCCCAGCTGGCGTTGAGCCACAGGCCGGCGGCCCAGCGTGCGAGGGCCCCCAGCGACGCCCCCGCGGCGACGACTCCCGCCTGCGCCAGCAGCACGCTCACGAATCCCTGCCCGCGTTGCCCGCCTGTATGCCCCAGCGAGCCAGCGCGGCATCGTCAACACTGCGCGCATCGACCCAGCGCGCGCCCTCGGGCGTGGTTTCCTTCTTCCAGAACGGCGCCTGCGTCTTCAGATAGTCCATCAGGAACTCGCAGGCCTGGAAGGCCTGGCCGCGGTGCTTGGAGGTGACCGCTACCAGCACGATCTGTTCCAGCGGCTGGAGCACGCCGACGCGGTGGATGACCCTGGCGCCGAGGATGTCGAAGCGCTGGCGGGCCTCTTCGACCATGGCTTGAATAGCCCGCTCGGTCATGCCCGGGTAGTGCTCCAACTCCATCAGGCTGATCGCCTGGTCCTGGGCCCGGTCGCGCACCGTGCCGACAAAGCTGACGATGGCGCCGACGCCGCCATTGCCGGCATGCAGCGCGGCGACTTCAGCGCTGAGATCGAAGTCCTGAGTCTGGATGGCGACCGACATCTCAGCCTCCGGTCACCGGCGGGAAGAAGGCCACCTCGGCGCCATCGGGAATCACCGCCGATTCGTCGCACAGGGTCTGGTTCAGCGCCGCGCGCAAGGCCCGGCCGCGGGCCAGCACACCGGCGTGCGGTTCGCCGCGGGCAATCAGCTGATCACGCAACGCACCGACGGTAATGCCGGCCTGGGTCTCGACCGCCTCAGTGGAACCGAGCGCCTCGCGCAGCGAGGCGAAATAGCGCAGATGAATCGTGCTCATGACATCAGCCCCGCCATCGGCAGGAATCGCACCGTGTCGCCGGCGGCTATCGGCTGCCCGGCCGGCAGGTCCAGCAGGCCATCGGCCCAGACGGCCGAGGTCAGCACGCCGGAGCTCTGATTGGGGAACAGATCCAGCCCGCCCTGGGCGTTCAGCCGCACGCGCAGGAACTCGCGGCGGCGGTCGGGCCTGGGCCAGTCGAAGTCGGCGCGCAGGGTCAGGCCTTGCGGTGCGAGCTCGGTCGCGCCCTGCAGCCGCAGAATCACCGGCCGCACCAGCAGCATGAAGGTCACGAAGCTGGACACCGGATTGCCTGGCAGGCCGATGAACCAGGCGCTGCACGCCCCTTCCGCGCGGCGCACCTCGCCGAAGGCCAGCGGCTTGCCGGGCTTGATCGCGATCTGCCACAGGTCCAGCCGCCCTTCCGCCTGCACGGCCGGTCGCAGATGGTCTTCCTCGCCGACCGACACGCCGCCCGAGGTGATGATCAGATCATTGCCGGCTGCCGCCTCGCGCAGCGCGCTTCGGGTGGCGTCCAGCCGGTCGGGGACTATGCCCAGATCGGTGATCTCGCAGCCCAATGCCTGCAGCAGGCCACGCAAGGTGAAGCGGTTCGAGTTGTAGATGGCGCCGGGCTTCAGCACCTCACCGGGCATGGCCAGCTCGTCGCCGGTGGAGAACAACGCGACACGCGGGCGGCGGGCGACTTGCAGATTCGCAGCGCCGACGGTGGCGGCCAGGCCCAACGCAGCCGGGTCCAGCCGGTGGCCGGCATGGAGCACGACAGCGCCCTGCCCCACATCTTCGCCGCGGCGGCGTATCCATTGGCCGGCCTGCGGCACCTCGTTGATACGAACCGAGCCCAGGCCCTCGCCTGGCACGGCCTCACACAACTCCTGCATCACCACCGCATCGGCGCCGAGCGGAATCTGCGCGCCGGTGAAGATGCGGGCGGCCGTGCCCGGCTGCAGCACCGCGCCGACGACACCGGCCGGCACGCGCTGCGCGACCGGCAATACGGTGCCGGCGGCGGGCACATCGGCGGTGCGCATCGCGTAGCCGTCCATCGAGGTGTTGTCGGCCGGCGGGGCGTCAATGGTGGAGACCACGTCCCGCGCCAGCACCCGGCCCAGCGCATCAAAAGTCGAAACCTGCTCGACCTCGCCCAGCGGTGCAACAGCCGCCAGCAGCCGGGCCAGCGCCTCGTCAAGGCTTTGCAGGGCGGGGCGCTGCTTCACATCAGGCGTCGGAGGACTCGTCGGCATAGGGGCTGTGATAGTCATATCGAGCCGCATCTTGCATCAAGAATTGCAGCAATGTCGCCGAGTCGCCCATTGTGAACACGGGCAGCCCGGTGGCCACCGGCAAGGCATCGGGCGTGTCGGTCACGACCGCAACGACATAGGGATCTTCGGGGTACAGCACCGGGCCGCCCGCCGCGCTGCGCCAGACCTCCAGCTTCAGCAGCGAGGCATGCTTGAAGCCCTCGACCAGGGCCCAGTTGCGGGCCTCGCCGTTGTCGGCCAGCTCGGCCAGCAGCTGATCGACGTTGAGATCGACCGGAGCCTCGAACTCGCGCACCAGGGCCAGGCGCTGGCCGCTGGCGATCACCACCTCGAAGGCGCCGGCCTCGCGGTGGCGGTAGGAATCCTTGCCCGGGTGGTCGATGTCGAAGCGCTTGTGCGCATGCTTGACGACAGAGACTCGCTGACCGGCCTCGCGCAAGGCCGTGATCAGGCCCTCGGCGACGGTGGTCTTGCCCGAGCCCGAGGCACCGCAAAGGCCGAGAACCTTCATCGCGGCTCAGAGCACCACATGTTCGACGACATAGCGCTTCACCGCGTCGACGTCGGACGCCATCACGGTGACGCGGCGCGGGCGCGACTCCAGATCCGCCAGCGCGGCGGGCCGTGGCGGCTCGATGCCCAGCGCCTCGCGTATCGTCTCGGCGAACTTGGCCGGCAAGGCGGTTTCCAGCACGATCATGGTCGTGCCCGGCTGCAGATGCTCACGGGCCACCTTCAGGCCGTCGGCGGTGTGGGTGTCCACCATCACGCCGGTCTTTTCATAGGTCGAGCGTATCGTCGCCAGGCGGTCGGCATGGCGGCTGGAGCCGGAGACAAAGCCGAAGCCGGCGATGCGGGCGAACTCGTCGGCCGTGATGCTGAAAGCACCGCTGGCATTCAGCGCGTCCTTGAAGCAGGCCTTGGTGCGGGCACCGTCACGGCCCAGCAGATCGAACACAAAGCGCTCGAAGTTCGAGGCCTTGGAAATGTCCATCGACGGGCTGGAGGTCTCATGCGTCTCGGCGCTGCCGCGCACGCGGTAGCTGCCGGTGCGGAAGAACTCGTCCAGCACATCATTCTCGTTGGTCGCCACCACCAGGTGCTGGACAGGCAGGCCCATGCTGCGCGCCACATGGCCGGCGCAGACATTGCCGAAATTGCCCGAGGGCACGGTGAAGCTGACTTTTTCTTCGTTCGACTTCGTCGCCTGGATGTAGCCGGCGAAGTAGTAGACGACCTGGGCCAGCAGCCGCGCCCAGTTGATCGAGTTGACCGTGCCGATGCGGTATTTGCGCTTGAAGTCCAGATCGTTGGACACGGCCTTGACGATGTCCTGGCAGTCGTCGAACACGCCCTCGATGGCGATATTGTGGATGTTGGCATCCGGCAGGCTGAACATCTGCGCCTGCTGGAAGGCGCTCATGCGGCCATTGGGGCTGAGCATGAAGACATTGACGCCGCGCTTGCCGCGCATCGCGTACTCGGCCGCGCTGCCGGTGTCACCCGAGGTCGCGCCGAGGATGTTCAGTTGCTCGCCGCGGCGGCCCAGTTCGTACTCGAACAGCGCGCCCAGCAGCTGCATCGCCATGTCCTTGAAGGCCAGGGTCGGGCCATTGGACAGGGCTTCCAGCACCAGGCCGGGCTCCAGCGGCTTCAGGGGCGTGATCGCCTTGGTGCCGAACACCTCCTCGTTGTAGACCTTGGCCGTGATCGCACGCAGGTCGGCGGCCGGGATGTCGCTGATGTACAGCGACAGGATCTCGAAGGCCAGCTCGGCGTAGCTCAGCTCACGCCACTTCGTCAGCGTGGCATCGTCGATCTGCGGGTAGTGGGTGGGCAGGTACAGCCCGCCATCGGGCGCCAGGCCTTCGAGCAGGATGTCGCAGAAGCTGCGCTCGGTCTGGTCGCCGCGGGTGCTGATGTACTTCACGCCAGCTCCTCCTTGCGGATGCGGACGATGGGCGCCAAGACGGTGGACAAGGCCTGCATCTGCGCCAGCGCCTTGTTCATGCTGCCCTCCAGCGTGTCGTGCGTCAGGATGATCAGATCGGTCTGGCGCTCGCCCTCGGCCGATTCGCGCTGCAGCACGGCGTCGATCGAGATGTCGTGCTCGGCGAGGATGCCAGTGATGCGGCTCAGCACGCCGGCCTCGTCGGCCACGGTCAGGCGCAGGTAGAAGGAGGTGATGACCTGGTCCATGGCCAGGATGGGCGCATCGCTCATTGCATCGGGCTGGAAGGCCAGGTGGGGCACGCGGTGGTCGGGGTCGGCGGTGTGCAGACGGGTGATGTCCACCAGGTCGGCGACGACGGCCGAGGCGGTGGGCTCGGAGCCCGCGCCCTTGCCGTAGTACAGCGTCGTGCCCACCGCATCGGCCTGCACGACGACGGCGTTCATCGCGCCCTCGACATTGGCGATCAGGCGCTTGGCCGGGATCAGGGTCGGGTGCACGCGCAGCTCGATACCGTGGTCGCGCCGGCGCGTGATGCCCAGCAGCTTGATGCGGTAGCCCAGCTGCTCGGCGTACTTGATGTCGGTGGCCTGCAGCTTGGTGATGCCCTCGATATGGGCACGGTCGAACTGCACCGGCGTGCCGAAGGCGATCGCGCTCATGATGGTCAGCTTGTGGGCCGCATCGACGCCTTCGATGTCGAAGGTCGGGTCGGTCTCGGCATAGCCCAGGCGCTGGGCCTCCTTCAGCACCACGCCGAAGTCCAGGCCCTTGGCGCGCATCTCGCTGAGGATGAAGTTGGTCGTGCCGTTGATGATGCCGGCGATCCACTCGATGCGGTTGGCCGTCAGCCCCTCGCGCAGCGCCTTGATGATGGGAATGCCCCCGGCCACGGCCGCCTCGAAGGCCACCATCACACCCTTGTCGCGGGCCGCGGCGAAGATCTCGGTGCCATGCACGGCCAGCAGGGCCTTGTTGGCCGTCACCACATGCTTGCCGGCGGCAATCGCCTTCAGCACCAGGTCCTTGGCCAGGGTGGTACCACCGATCAACTCGACGACGATGTCCACATCGGGGTGGGTGGCGACGGCCTCGAGCTGGCTGCTGTAATCGGCCGCAATACCCAGCGTGTTGCGGGCCTTGTCCAGATTGCGCGCGCCCACATGGGTGACCCGTATGCCGCGGCCGGCACGGCGCATGATTTCGTTCTGGTTGCGTTCCAGCACCTTGGCCACGCCCGTGGCGACGACACCGGCCCCGATCAGGCCCACTTGGATTGGTTTCATGTCAGCTCATGCGCCACTGGGCGCCCTGCAAGTTGGGATCAGAAGGAATGCGCCGAATGGCGCTTGCGGTAATGCTCAAGAAAACGGGCGATGCGGCCCACCGCCTCGGCCAGGTCATCGGTATTGGGCAGGAAGACCAGGCGGAAGTGGTCGGGCTGGCCCCAGTTGAAGCCGGTGCCCTGCACGATCAGCACCTTCTCCTCGGCCAGCAGGTCGTAGGCGAACTGCTGGTCGTTGGCGATCGGGTACATCTTCGGATCCAGCCGCGGGAACATATACAGCGCCGCCTTGGGCTTGACCACCGACACGCCCGGAATCTGCGTCAGCAGGTCGTAGGCCTGGTCGCGCTGGCGGGCCAGGCGGCCGCCCGGCGCCACCAGGTCCTTGATGCTTTGATAGCCGCCCAGCGCCGTCTGTATCGCCAGCTGCCCCGGGGTGTTGGCGCACAGCCGCATCGAGGCCAGCATGTTCAGGCCCTCGATGTAGTCGCGGGCATGGCGCTTCTCGCCCGACACCACCATCCAGCCGGCGCGGTAGCCGCAGGAGCGGTAGTTCTTCGACAGGCCGTTGAAGGTCACGCACAGCACATCGTCGGCCAGCGAGGCGATGCTGGTGTGGGTGTGTCCGTCGTAGAGCGTCTTGTCGTAGATCTCGTCGGCAAAGATGATCAGCTGGTGCTGGCGCGCGACCTCGATGATCTCCAGCAGCACGCTGTCCGGGTACAGCGCACCGGTCGGGTTGTTCGGGTTGATGACGACGATGGCCTTGGTCCGCTCGGTGATCTTGGACTTGATGTCGGCGATGTCGGGCATCCAGTCGCTCTGCTCGTCGCACAGATAGTGCACCGGCGTGCCGCCCGACAGGGCCACGGCGGCGGTGTACAGCGGGTAGTCGGGGGCAGGCAGCAGCACCTCGTCGCCGTTGTTGAGCAGGGCATTGATGCTCATCACGATCAGCTCGGAGGCGCCATTGCCCAGATACACGTCATCGACGGTGACGCCGGCGATGTGCTTCTCCTGACAGTAGTGCACGACCGACTTGCGCGGCGCGAACAGGCCCTTGGAGTCGGTGTAGCCGGCTGCATGCGGCAGGTTGCGGATCATGTCCTGCACGATCTCGTCGGGCGGCTCCAGGCCGAAGGCGGCGATATTGCCGATGTTCAGCTTGATGATCTTGTGGCCCTCGTCCTCCATCTGCCGCGCCTTGTCCAGCACCGGACCGCGGATGTCGTAGCAAACGCTGGCCAGCTTGTCGGACTTGGAAACGGTCTTCATCGCGGGTTTCATCAAGACGGGGGCTCCTCGGTGGTCGAGCTCTGCATGCACCAAATTGCTGCACTGCAAAAGCACCAGTTTAGCGACAACGCAGGAATATTCTGCCGCCCCGCACGATCTTGCAAAGCAGGCCGGCTCATCCCGAGGCGGCATCTGCGAGAGAACCGCGGGGGATTTGCCATGCATCAAGACCTTGATCGACGCGACTTCATGCGCCTGGCCGGCCTGGGCGGCGTGGTGTTCGCTTCCGGCCTGTCCGGCTGCGCCAGCACCGGCCCGGACCGCGAAGACTTCCACTTCGTGCAACTGTCCGACACGCACTGGGGCTTCAGCGGCCCCGCCGTGAACCCGCTGGCCGGCAGCACCTTGCAGCGGGCGGTGGCGGCCGTCAATGCGCTGGCCCGTGCGCCGGACTTCATCGTCTTCACCGGCGACCTCACCCACACCACCGACGATGGCCTGGAACGCCGCAAGCGGATGCGCGAGTTCAAGGCCATCGTCAGCGAACTCAAGGTGACCCAGGTGCGCTTCATGCCCGGCGAGCACGACGCCTCGCTGGACGGTGGCGCGGCCTTCCAGGAGTTCTTCGGCCCCACGCACTACAGTTTCGACCACAAGGGCGTGCACTTCGTCGCCCTCGACAATGTGTCCGACCCGGCAGCGCGCATCGGCGACGAGCAACTGGCCTGGCTGAAGGCCGATCTGGCGCACCACGCACTCGATGCCCCTATCGTCGTGCTGACGCACCGCCCTTTGTTCGATCTGGCGCCGCAGTGGGACTGGGCCACCCGGGACGGTGCCCAGACGCTGGCGGTGTTGATGCCCTATCAGCATGTGACGGTGTTCTACGGCCACATCCATCAGGAACACCACCACCAGACCGGCCATATTGCCCATCATGCAGCGAACTCGCTGATCTTCCCGCTGCCGGCGCCCGGCTCGCAGCCCCGCCGCGAACCGCTGCGCTGGGACCCGGCCCGGCCGTTTCGCGGCCTGGGCTTCCGTGAACTGGCCCGCAGTGCGGCAGGCGGCATCGCGATCTCCGAAATCCCGTTGAAGGAGGCCTGAGCCATGCGCCGACGCCATTTGATGCTGGCGCTGGGCGCCGGCTTGTTGTCACGCGCCGGTGCTCAGCGGCCTGAACGGGTGATCGCCGTGGTGGCACGCAAGTTCGTCTTCCTGCCGAATGAAATCACCGTCACCCGCGGCGAACCGGTGGTGCTGGAGTTGAGCGCTCCCGAGGTGGTGATGGGCTTCCACGCCCCGGAACTGCAGCTGCGCGGCCTGATCATCCCGGGTCAGACCACGCGGCTGCGCTGGACGCCCGAGCGGCCGGGCCAGTTCGACTTCGTCTGCGATGTGTTCTGCGGCGATGGCCATGAGGGCATGTCCGGGCGCATCATCGTGCTGGCCTGATGGAATGCCCATGACAGACACGCGCCGCGAACACTTCTCACTATCGGTGCTGCCGCATCTGGACGCGGCCTTCAACCTGGCCCGCTGGCTGGTGCGCGACGCCCACGACGCCGAAGATGTGGTGCAAGACGCCATGCTGCGTGCCTTGCGCCACTTCGACGGCTTTCGTGGCAGCGACGCCCGGCCTTGGCTGCTGGCGATCGTGCGCAATGCCAGCTACGCCTGGCTGCGCGCACGGCGCCCGGGCGAGCTGCAGGAGTTCAGTGTCGACGAGCTGGACGCCGCCACCGCGCCGCATGCCCCCGACCTCAACCCCGAGACGCTGCTGATCCAGCGCGCCGAAAGGCAGATGCTCAACGCCGCCATCGCTGCGCTGCCGATCACCTTTCGCGAGACCCTGATCCTGCGCGAGCTGGAGGATCTGTCCTATCGCGAGATCGCCCAGATCACCGAGGTGCCGCTGGGCACGGTGATGTCGAGGCTGTCGCGGGCACGCCGGCTGCTGTCCCAGGCGCTGGCGACCCTGATCAACGCGTCCGAACCCGAGGCGACGAAATGAAGCACGATGACGAGTTGTGGCTCAACGCCGGTGTCGACGGCGAACTGGACGCGCCACACAGCGTGGAACTGCAGGCTCGCCTGCGGTCCGACCCGGCCTTCAAGGCCGCCTGGGAGGCTCGCAGCGCGCTGTCCGCAGCGATCAGAAGCCAGGCAAGCTATCACCTGCCCCCCCAGGCGCTGCGCGACCGGCTGGCCCGGCAGATCGCCGAGCCGCAAGCCGGCACCCCGGTGATCGCGGCGCCGCTGCCCTCGCGCCGCTGGTGGCTGGGCGCCGCAGGTGCGGCCGTGGCGGCATCACTGGCCACCGGCCTGGGTCTGCGCATGCGCTGGGGCGCGCCATCCACCGATGACCGCCTGCAGCACCTGGCTCAGCAAGCCGTGGCTGGGCATGCGCGTGCGATGCTGGTCGATGGGCTGATCGAGGTGGCCAGCTCGGACCAGCACACCGTGCGGCCCTGGCTGTCGGCGAAATTGGGCTTTGCCACGCTGGTGCCCGAGCTGTCGGCGCAGGGCTTCGAATTGCTGGGCGCTCGCCGCGACTTGATCGACGGCCAGACCGTGGCCGTCCTGGTCTACCGCCGCCGCCAGCACCTGGTGTCGGTCTTCGTCTGGCCGCAGACGGGCGAGCACGCCACCGCCACCCGACAGGAACGCGGCTTCAATGTGGTCCAGCTGGCGCATGGCGGCGCGGCCTACAGCCTGGTGTCCGATCTCAATGCCCGGGAGCTGGGCGATCTGGCCGAGTTGCTGCGCACCCATGGTTAGCGGGGCCGCCGGGCCGCGGTACGCTTTGAGGTAAATTCCATCGCCCCGGGCACAGCGCGCCGCGACAGGATTCCCTTCAAGATGAAGTTTCAACTCGACGAACCGATGGGTGGCAACAGCATCTCGCGCCACGATGCCAGCCAGGTCTGGGTCAACGGCCAGGTGCATGGCCGCAGCCTGCTCGTGCCCTGGCAGGGCGAGGTGCAGGATTGGCCGGTGAGCCGCTTTGCCGATCTCCAGGCCGGGCATTTCGAGCAAATCCTGGCCCTGAAGCCCGAATTGGTGATTTTCGGCAGCGGTGCCAAGATCCGCTTCGCCCCGGCGGCCCTGTACCGGAGCCTGATCGATGCACGCATCGGCATGGAAACCATGGATCTGGCCGCCGCCTGCCGCACCTACAACGTGCTGGCCAGCGAGGGTCGCGCGGTGCTGGCGGCCCTGCTGATCGAAGGCTGAAAGCGGCCGAATCGGCCTCAATCTGAGACTTCCCTCACGACTTGAACGGACCGACCCCGATCAGACCGTATAATTGCGGGCTATGCCCACTCAGGGCACATACCTCTGTGCAGAACGCCTCATGACGCCAGCGCTCAATAAAACCCTCCCGGAACTTGAAGCACTCGCCACCGGCGGTGTGAAGTTCACGCCGCAGACCTATGCCGGTCAAGCCGTCGTGCTTTACTTCTACCCCAAAGACAATACGCCCGGTTGTACAACCGAAGCAATGCAGTTCCGTGACCGTCACAAGGATTTTGTGAAGGCCGGTGCCGTGGTGCTGGGCGTGTCTCGCGACAACATGGCTTCCCACGACAAGTTCAAGCAAAACCTTGAACTTCCCTTCGAACTGATTGCCGACACAGAAGAAAAACTGTGCCATATGTTCGGCGTTGTCAAGAACAAGATCATGTACGGCAAGAAGGTCAAGGGCATCGAACGTTCGACCTTCCTGATCGACGGCGCCGGCGTGCTGCGTGCCGAATGGCGCGGCATCAAGGTGGCCGGCCATGTGGACGAAGTCCTCAAGGCCGTCAAGGCGCTGAAAAAAGCCGCCTGATCGGTTCGCCATGTTTGTGACAAAAGCCGACCTCGTGTCGGCTTTTGTCGTATTTGCGCCGCGCCGCGTGGCGCGGGTGTCACATTGACTTGTGCATAATGATTCCATGCCCGTGACGCGAACCACGCCCCTGCGTGAACCACGAACTTCCCTGAAGCCGTACAGCCGACTGTGCGGCTTTTTGCTTTTTTGGCCCTCATAGCCTGTTTGAAGACGCCCACATGCCTCTGCCCAAGCCACCCGCAAAACGAGCCAGCCTCCTCTCCGCCGCCGACTTTGAAGCCACGGCCACCGCAGCCCGAAAAAGCCCCAGCGCTGCCCGCCCGCGCGCAGCAACTGCGCCGGCACGCGAAACCCGCGTGACCGCCGCGGCCGTAGCCCTTGCCCCTCCCGCTCCCCAGGCCAAGGCCAAGTCGCCGGTCGTGTTGCCGCCGGCGCCCAGCAGCCCTGCCCCATTGATACTGCCGGCCCACAACGGCGCCGCCAACCGCAAGTCGCCTGAGCCACGCACCCGCAAGCCGCGCGGCACGGGCCCGGCCAAGCTGTTCGTGCTCGACACCAATGTCCTGATGCACGACCCGATGTCGCTGTTCCGCTTCGAGGAGCACGACATCTATCTGCCGATGATCACGCTCGAAGAGCTGGACGGCCACAAAAAAGGCATGACCGAGGTCTCGCGCAATGTGCGCCAGGTCAGCCGTGAGCTGGACGCGCTGGCCGCCAGCCTGCCCAGCAGCGGGAACGGCAAAAACACGGCCGAAAACATGGCCGAGGGCCTGCCCCTGGCCCACACCGGCCATCGCGAGGCCGGCGGCAAGCTGTTCTTCCAGACCGGCCTGATGGAGACGGTGCTGCCCGCCGGCCTGCCCCAGGGCAAGGCCGACAACCAGATCCTGGCCGTGGTCCAGGCGCTGCGCAAGCAGCAGCCCAAGCGCGAGGTGGTGCTGGTGTCCAAGGACATCAATATGCGCATCAAGGCCCGCGCACTGGGCCTGCCCGCCGAAGACTATTTCAATGACAAGACGCTGGAAGACGGTGACCTGCTCTACACCGGCGTGCTGCCCCTGCCCGCAGATTTCTGGGAGCACCACGGCAAGACCATGGAGAGCTGGCAGCAGGCCGGCCTGACCTACTACCGCATCAGCGGCCCCATGGTGCCGGCGCTGATGGTCAACCAGTTCGTCTATCTGGAAGCCCCCGGCGCCACACCGCTGTACGCCAAGGTGACCGAAATCACCGGCAAGCACGCGGTGCTGCGCACCTTGAAGGATTACAGCCACCAGAAGAATGCCGTCTGGGGCGTGGCCGCACGCAACCGCGAGCAGAACTTCGCGCTGAACCTGCTGATGGACCCGGACTGCGACTTCATCACCCTGACCGGCACGGCCGGCACCGGCAAGACCCTGATGACACTGGCCTCGGCCCTGTCACAGGTGCTCGATGACCGCCGCTACACCGAGATCATCGTCACCCGCGTGACCGTGCCGGTCGGCGAGGACATAGGCTTCCTGCCCGGCACAGAAGAAGAAAAGATGAGCCCCTGGATGGGCGCGCTGGACGACAACCTCGAAGTGCTGGCCCGCGGCGACAGCGGCGCCGGCGAATGGGGGCGAGCAGCCACCAACGACCTGGTGCGCAGCAAGATCAAGATCAAGAGCCTGAACTTCATGCGCGGCCGCACCTTCCTGAACAAGTTCGTCATCATCGACGAGGCGCAAAACCTGACGCCCAAGCAGATGAAGACCCTGATCACCCGCGCCGGCCCCGGCACCAAGATCATCTGCCTGGGCAACCTGGCGCAGATCGATACGCCCTATCTGACCGAGGGCAGCTCGGGCCTGACCTATGCGGTGGACCGCTTCAAGGGCTGGGCGCACGGCGGCCATGTGACCTTGGCGCGCGGCGAGCGTTCTCGACTGGCGGACTTCGCGTCTGATGTTCTCTAAGACTTGCGGGTTGGACCTGACGGGTACTCCCGGCAGCTCCGACCCCAACCGTTTGTAGCTATTGGTTTCTCCCATGACTTTGTATGTGTCCGACCTGGACGGCACCTTGCTGGACAGGTCCGGCAGGCTTTCCGACCGCACCCGCGCGGGCCTGACCCGCCTGCTCGATGAAGGCCTGCTGTTCACCGTGGCCAGCGCGCGCCATGTCTCGTCCATCCGCCATCTGCTCGGTGACCTGCCGCTGCGGCTGCCGGTAATTTCGACCAATGGCGCCTGCATCAGCGAGATGGCGACCTGCAAGCACGAGCTGGTCCACGCGATGGAGCCGGCGCTGGCGCAGCAGGTGTTCGCGCTGATTCATCGGCTCGGCCTGACGCCCTTTTTCGCCACCCATGGCGCCCGTGGCGACCATCTGTTCCACATCGAGGCGCAGAACCACGGTCAGCAGCGCTTCATCGATGAGCGCATTGCCAACCGCGACCCGCGGCTGCGCCGTACCGCGCGCCTGCAGGACGAGTTGATCGACCCGACCGTGACCTTTGTCGTCATCGATCGCGAAGGGCCGTTGCTGGTGCTGGAGGCCGAGATCGAGGCTCTGTTCGGCGAACGGGTCGAATGCCATCTGGCCGATGACCTCTACCTGCCCGGCTGGTTCTGGCTGACCGTGCACGACCGCCGTGCCACCAAGGATCAGGCGATCAAGACCCTGGCTGAACGCTACGGCCTGCATGAGCGCGAAGTGGTCGTGTTCGGCGATCAGGTCAACGACATCGGCATGATGCGCGCCGCCCACCGTGGTATTGCGATGGGCAATGCGATCGACGAACTGAAGCGCCATGCCCATGAGGTCATCGGTCATCACGACGAAGACAGCGTGCTGCGCTTCATCGAGGCGGACTGGCGCCGCCCCGTCGTCCAGGCTTAGCGCTTGGCCAGCAGGCCGCCGAGCATGCCCATCACATCATTGGCGCCGCCCATGCCGCCGGACGGCAGCTCGCCCTGGGGTGACAGATGGTCGATGATTTGCGGCAGGATCTGGCTCAGCTGCTGACCGACCTCGCTTTGCGACACCCCGGCCTGGCCGGCCAGCTTGGCCAGCAGGTCACCGCCCAGCGCACCGCTCATTTGCTCGCCCGAGACCGGCAGATTGGCGCCGGTCGAGATCCAGGACTGCAGCTGATCGCCCAGCCCCGAGCTTTGCAGTTGCTGCAGCAGGCCGGCCAGGCCGCCATGGGCCGAGTCACTGGCCAGCAGGCCGGAGGCGATGTGCATCCAGTCCACCCCGCCCGACGATTGGCCCGCCAAGGCCTGTTGCGCCGCGCCCATCAATGAATCCATCAAGCCCATGATTTTTCCCGTTGTCGCGATGCGCTTCATCGCCTCAATATTGTGGCTGATTCAGCCCTCTCCCAGCGTGTCACGTGCGCCCTCGGCACCTTCGTGGTGGCGCAGCTGGTAGAAGATGAAAGAAGCCAGCGCCGCCATGCAGCCGATGGCCAGATAGGTGGCGTGAAAGGCCGGCACCAGGTCGACACCGGCACCCGGGCCGGCGTGCATATCGCCAACGCCCGAGAACAGCAGCAGCAGGGTGCTCGAGGTGGCCACGCCCAGGCTCATCGACAGCTGCATCACCACCGACAGCAGGCTGTTGCCGCTGCTGGCGGTGGCGGCGTCCAGATCGCCCAAGGTCAGGGTGTTCATCGCCGTGAACTGCATGCTGTTGATCATGCCGAACAGGCCCAGGTGGAAGGCCAGCCACAGATGCGTGGTGTGGTGGCCGACCAGCGCAAAGCTGGCGATCATGGCGCCCAGCGCCAAGGTGTTGCCGACCAGCACGCGCCGGTAGCCGAAGCGCTTGATCAGCTTGATGGCTACCGTCTTGGTCAGCATCGCGCCCATCACCGTCGGCACCATGGACAGACCGGCCACACTGGGTGAGAAGCCCAGGCCGATCTGCAGAAACATCGGCGTCAGAAACGGCGTGGCGCCGCTGCCCAGGCGGGCGAACACATTGCCGATGATGCCGATGCGGTAGGTCGGTATCGTGAACAGCGCCATGCTGAACAGCGGCTCGGGCGCGCGCGCCGCATGCAGCCAGTAGGCCATCATGCTGGCCGCTCCGGCCACCAGCAGCACGATGGCGAAGGCCGAGCTGACCATGTGTTCGCCAAAGCCCTGCAACGCCACCGACAGCAGCATCAGCCCGAGGCTGAACAGCACATAGCCGCCCCAGTCAAACGGCGCCGCGCGCTGACTCTTGAGCTGCGGCATGAAGCGCAGGCTGGCCAGCACACCGGCCACGCCCACCGGCAGATTGATCAGAAAGATCCAGTGCCAGCTGACGTACTCGACCAGCAGTCCGCCCAGGGCCGGGCCTATCAGCGGGCCGACCAGGCCGGGGATGGCGATGAAGGTCATCACCGGCAGGAACTCCTCGCGCGGAAACGCACGCAGCACCGTCAGCCGCCCCACCGGCACCAGCAGCGCACCGCCCACGCCCTGCAGCACGCGAGCAGCCACCAGCATCTTCAGCGAGCCGCTCAGCGCGCAGGCCAGCGAGCCGGCGCTGAACAGCGCGATCGCCCACAGAAACAGGGTGCGGGTGCCGAAACGGTCGGCCAGCCAGCCCGAGGCCGGTATCAGCAGCGCCACCGTCAACATATAGGCCACCACCGCCGACTGCATGCGCAGCGGGTTCTCGCCCAGGTCATGGGCCATGCCGGGCAAGGCGGTGTTGAGTATGGTCGTGTCCAGCGTCTGCATGAAGAACGCCAGCGCCACGACCCAGGGCAGAAAGCGCCGTGCCGCGGGGGTCAGCACGGGGCGCAAGAAGGGGTCGCTCATGCCCGAAGTATCGGCGACTCCGGGCCAGGAAACCCCGTCCGCCCTACTTCTTCAGGTAGTCGTAGAAGGCCTTGGCATTGGACTCGCGCTTCAGGAACTCGGTCACCAGCTCGGGCGCCGGACGCTGGCCGCCGCTGCCCAGCACGATGTCGCGGTAGCGTCGGCCCACCGCGGTGCTCAGCTTGTCGTCGGCGAAGGCGGTGCGCAGATCCATCGCCACCACCAGGCTCCACAGATAGCCGTAGTAGCCGGCGCCGTAGTTGCTGGCGATATGCGAAAAGCCGGCCGGAAAGCGCGTACCCGGCACATAGCCCAGCGGGGTGGCGCCTTCCATCTTGGCCCAAAGGGTCATCGGATCGGTCACCCGGGCGCCGTGCAGGGCCAGGTCATAGCTGGCAAACAGATGCTGGCGGCTGTACAGCGACCCCTTGCCGAAGTCCTTCGCCGCCACCGCCTTGTCGACCAGTTCGTCGGGCACCGGCTTGCAGGCCGGGCAGACCTCGGTCATCAGGCGCAGCACTTTCTTGTCGTAGACCCAGTCCTCCAGCATCTGCGACGGCGCCTCGACAAAATCATGCATCACCGACGTGCCGCCCTGCGAGGCGTAACGGGTATTCGACAGATTGTTGTGCACTGCATGGCCCAGTTCGTGCAGCAGGGTCTCGACCTCGTCCAGGGTCAGGCCCTTGCGATCGAAATTGACGACCAGGGCCGCCGTGGGTGTGCGGCCCAGGCGGGTGCTGCTGGAGCGCAGCGGCCAGACGGCCGCATGGTTGTACTTGCCGTCGCGCGGATAGAGATCGACATACAGGGTGGCCAGGGCCTTGCCGCTGGCAACGTCGCTGACCACGAAGGCCTGCGCCTCCGGATGCCAGAGCTCGGCCTTCACAGGCGTGTACTTCACACCCATCATCTTCTCGATGATGCGCTGCGCGAACTGCAGGCTCTCCTGTGGCGGGAAGTAGGTGCGGAAGGCTTCCTGATCGACGCTGTAGCGCTGCAGGCGCACGCGCTCGGCATAGAAGGTCGCGTCCCAGCGTTCCAGCTTGACAGCCCCGGGCGCCAGGCCCAGGTGCTGGGCCTTGGCGGCGCGCAGATCGACCAGATCGTTGCGCTCGCCCTCGGTGACCGCGGTCTTGACCTCGTCCAGGAACTTCCAGGCCGTCTTGCCGTCCTTGGCCATGCGGCGGCGCAGATTGAAGTCCACATAGTTGTCGAAGCCGAACAGCTTGGCGTACTCGTTGCGCAGCGCGGTGATCTCGGCCAGCAGCTTCAGATTGGGCTCGCCACCCTCGTTCATCTTGGCGCGCCACATGCGCTCGCGGGCAGCGCCGCTGTCGGCGCTCTGCAGCACCGGTATGTAGCTCGGGTAGTCCAGGCCCAGCAAGACCTTGTCGCTGGCGTCGCGCTTGGCCGTCTTCCACACCGATTCCGGCACACCCTTGAGCTCGGCTTCGTCAAAGGCGACCTGCGTGCCCTCGTCGCGGATGTTCTTGCTGAAGGTCTGGCTCAAGTCGCTGAGCCTGTCCAGTATCTGCTTGGCACGGGCCCGCTTCGGGCCGGTCAGGGCCACGCCGCTGTCCTCGAACTGGCCCAGGCTGATGCGCACCAGCTCGCGATCGATGGCATCGGCCGCGGGCGCCATCTTCAGTCCGCGGTAGACCTTCTCGTTCTGGCCCAGCGCCGAGCCGAACTCGGCCCAGCGCTGCGAGCAGGCCTGGGCGGCATCACGCACGGCCTTGTCAGGATGAACATTGAGCACGAACTCGATCGGATTCTGCACGTCTTCCTGGTAGGCATACAGATCATCCAGGGCGGCCAACCAGCCCTTGTCGACGACACGCTTCTCCAGCGTCTTGACGCGCTGATCTGCGCCCTTCAGTCCCGACTCGCAGGCGGCCTTGATCTCGGCCTCGCTCTTGAATTGAGGAAAGGCCGGGCCAGGCAGCGACGCCGGGGTCTGGGCTTGCAGGACGCTGGCTTGCAGCAACAGCGCGCAGGCGCCGACGATCAAGGGTCTCTTCATGGGGTCTCCGTGGATGTGCCGCAGGTCGCAGCGCGCGCGGATTGTGCCTCGGCGCCGCCGCGTCGGCAGCCGCATGCGACGAAATCGACATCCGGCGGGACGAGTTGCAAGCCGTGCGCTTTTTCACGGCAATCGTGGCTGTGATGGCGGCCCGATTGATGTGCGGCAGACGCCCCGCAGAAATCGTGGTAAACCCTTGTAAATCATTGTCCTCAAAGGGATTTTCACCTTGACAGTGGCATGGCGGCGCCTCTATCCTGCGCCCCGTGCCCGTGAAATCTCGCCCCTCCCACGCCCTCATCAACCCAGCGCTGCGCCGAATTGGCGCCCTGGGCTGTCTGCTGGCCGCCCTGAGCGTGCAGCAGCCGGTGTGGGCCCAGCAGAGCCCGCCGGTGGACCCGGTGTCACGCTTCCTCAGCGACCGCGGCATCATCAGCGCCGCCACGGCCGAAAGCTCCACCGTCTTCATCGATCGCATGCGCGACACGACCTCGGACATGGTGCTGTCGGCCATGAACTTTCTGGGCGTGCCCTACCGCCGCGGCGGCACCAGCGCCGACGAGGGTTTTGATTGCAGCGGTTTCACCCGACATATCTTCGAGCTGAGCCTGGGCCTGGTGCTGCCGCATCGCGCCGATGACCAGGCCAAGGACTCGGCGCTGACCACGGTCAAGCGCGATGAGCTCAAGCCGGGCGATCTGGTTTTCTTCAACACCATGCGCCGCACCTTCTCACACGTGGGCATTTACGTGGGCGAAGGCAAGTTCATCCATTCGCCGCGCGCCGGCGGGGCGGTGCGCGTCGAAGACATGCGCGAGGCCTACTGGAACAAGCGCTTCACCGGCGCCCGCCGCGCCAAGCTGCCGACCACGGCGCTGGATCAGGCCGCGACGGACGCCAAGCCGACGCTGCGCTGAGGTGCTGGGCCCAGGCAAAGAAAAGCCGCTGTCACGACAGTGGCTTTTTTTGATGACAACGCGGTTCAGGCGCCGCGCTTGAGCACCAGCGTCAGGATGTCGTAGCTGGCCACCAGCTCGTCGTCCTGATTCGTCACCGCCACATCCCAGGCCACCACGCCCTGGGGCTGCTGGTCGCGCTTGGTGGGGCGGTCGATCTTGCGCTTGGCAGTCAGGCGCGCACGTATCGTGTCGCCTATGCCCACCGGCTTGACAAAGCGCAGCGTGTCCAGCCCGTAGTTGGCCAGCACCGGCCCCTCGCCCGGCGAGACGAACAGGCCGGCCGCGGCCGACAACACGAAGTAGCCGTGGGCAATGCGCTTGCCGAACTGCGTCTTCTTGGCCGCGATCTCGTCGAAGTGCATGTAGAAATAGTCGCCCGAGATGCCGCCGAAGTTGACGATGTCGGCCTCGCCGACGGTGCGGCGGTGGGTCAGCAACGAGTCGCCGACCTGGATGTCTTCGAAGTGCTTGCGGAACGGATGGATGCCGTCCTCGCGCACCGCACCTCCGCGCTGGTACTCGCCGGTGATGGCCGTGATCATCGTCGGCGAGCCCTGCACCGCCGTGCGCTGCAGGTAGTGCTTGACGGCACGCAGGCCGCCGAGTTCTTCGCCACCGCCGGCGCGACCCGGGCCGCCGTGCTTGAGCTGCGGCAGCGGTGAGCCGTGGCCGGTCGATTCCTTGGCGGCATCGCGGTCCAGCACCAGGATGCGGCCGTGGTAGGCCGCAGCGGCCGGCACGACGCGTGCAGCGATCAGCGGGTCATGGGTCACCAGGCTGCCGACCAGGCTGCCGCGGCCCTTGGCGGCCAGCGCGATCGCCTCATCGACATCGTCATAAGCCATCAAGGTACTGACAGGGCCGAAGGCCTCGACGTTGTGCACATGGGCATTGCCAAACGCGTCGCGGCACAGCACCAGTGACGGCGCGAAGAAGGCCCCCGCGGCCACGCCCTCGCCCACCGGCGCAAAACCGTCGCGCTCGCCAAACACCAGCTCGTTGCCCTCGAGCAGCAGCGCCAGGCGCTCGGCCACATCGGACTGCTGGGCCTTGGAAGCCAGCGCGCCCATGCGCACACCCTCGACCGACGGATCACCGACAACGATCTTGGCCAGGCGCTCGCGCAGCTTGGTGGCCACCGCATCGAGCTGCGCGCGCGGCACGATGGCGCGGCGTATGGCCGTGCACTTCTGGCCGGCCTTGGCTGTCATTTCCTTGGCGACTTCCTTGATGAAGAGGTCGAACTCTTCGTCGTCGGGCGTCACATCGGGCGCGAGGATGGAGCAATTCAGCGAGTCGGCCTCGGCATTGAAGGGCACCGAGCGCGCAAGCAGATTCTTGTTGGCCTTCAGCATCGTCGCCGTGTCGGCGGAGCCGGTGAAGGTGACGAGGTCCTGCTCGGTCAGGCGGTCCAGCAGGTCTCCGCTGCTGCCGACGATCAGTTGCAGGCTGCCCTCGGGCAGCAGACCGGAGGCGTGCATCAGGCGCACGGCCGCTTCGGTCAGATAGCTGGTGGCGGTGGCCGGCTTGGCGATGCAGGGCATGCCGGCCAGAAAGGCCGGGGCGAACTTCTCAAGCAGACCCCAGATCGGGAAATTGAAGGCATTGATGTGCACCGCGACGCCGCCGCGCGGCACCAGGATGTGGGTGCCGAAGAACTGACCGCCCTTGCCCAGCTGCAGCACCGGGCCCTCGTGCATCACATTGCTGGACGGCAGTTCGTTGGCGCCCATGCTGGCATAGGCGTAGAGCGTGCCGGCGCCACCCTCGATGTCTATCCAGCTGTCGGCGCGGGTGGCGCCGGTGTGGTGCGACACCGCGTAGAGCTGCTCCTTGTGCTCCAGCAGATAGGCGCCCAGCGCGCGCAGTATGGCCGCGCGATGCTGGAAGTGCATGGCCGTCAGCGTCTTCAGGCCGCGGGTGCGGCCGTGGTGCAGCGCCTCGGCGAAGTCGAGCTCGTCGGCATGGGCCAGAGCCACGGCATGGCCGTCGATGGCACTGTGCAAGGCCTTGCCGGCCTGAACACCCACCCAGCGGTCGGCGATGAAACTTTGGAGGATGGGGGTGCTGCTCATGACGGGCTCAACAGAGAAGAAATGGGTCACCCGGATGGCGCCGTGCGCCGCCCGGGTGAAAGACGGAGTCAATGCTTACGGGATGTACTTCCAGCTGCCGTTCTCGATCTTGACCATCACGCGGGCGCGCTGGTCCAGACCCAGATGGTCGTTGGGCGACATATTGAACACGCCATGGGCGCCGGCGATTTCCTTGGTCGCTTCCAGCGCATCGCGCAGCGCGGCACGGAAGGCCGGTGTGCCGGGCTGGGCCTTCTTCAAGGCCACCGGCACGGCGTGCTGCAGCAGCAGACCGATGTCCCAGGCATGGCCGCCGAAGGTGCTGACCGAGCCCTTGCCGAAGGCGGCCTCGTACTTGGCCGTGTACTCCAGCGCACTCTTGCGCACCGGATGGTTGGCCGGCAGCTGAGCCGCCACCAGCACCGGGCCGGCGGGCAACAGGGTGCCCTCGACGTCCTTGCCACCGACGCGCAGGAAGTCGTTGTTGGCCACGCCATGGGTCTGGTAGTACTTGCCGGCGTAGCCGCGTTCCTTCAGCGTCTTTTGCGGCAGCACGGCCGGCGTGCCCGAGCCACCGATCAGCACCGCATCGGGCTTGGCTGCCATCACCTTCAGCACCTGGCCGGTGACCGAGGTGTCATTGCGGTTGAAGCGCTCGTTGGCCACGACCTGCAGGCCCTTGATGGCGGCGATCTTGACGAACTCCTGGTACCAGCCCTCGCCGTAAGCGTCGGCAAAGCCGATGTAGCCGGCCGTCTTGACGCCGTTGTCCACCATGTGCTGGACGATGGCCAGCGCCATCATGATGTCGTTCTGCGGCGTCTTGAAGACCCAGCGCTTCTTCGCATCGACCGGCTCGACGATGCGCGACGAAGCGGCGATCGACAGCATGGGCGTCTGCGCCTCGGCGACCACGTCCACCATGGCCAGCGAATTGGGCGTGACGGTGGAGCCGATGATCACGTCGACCTTGCTCTCGGTGATCAGCTTGCGCGTGTTGGAGACGGCGGCAGTCGTGTCGGAGGCATCGTCCAGCACGATGTAGTTGACCTTCTGACCCGCGATGGTGGTGGGCAGCAGGGTGATGGTGTTCTTCTCGGGAATACCCAGCGAAGCGGCGGCACCGGTGGTGGACAGCGTCACGCCCACATTGATGTCGGCCTGAGCGTTGAATGAAGCGCTCAGCGTCGCGCTCAGCGCGGCCAGCGCCAGCAGGTGTTTGATGAATTTCATTGTCTCGGTCTCCTACGTGGTTTATCGGAATCAGGGAACTCGGTGCGTCGGTTCAAGCCAGTTCGGCCGTGGCCGGCTCGGCCTTCACCGCCCCTATGCCGCCGAAAAACAGATCGGCCACCATCGGGGCCATGGCGTCATAGGTCAGCTCACCCTCGGGTTTGAGCCAGGTGAACATCCAGTTGATCATGCCAAACAAAAGCATGGTCAGCGGCTTGTGCAGCTGTGCAGCCAACAATTCGGGGCGTACCGCGGCCACGGCGTTGGCAAAAGCCATCACCACGCGGCGCTCCAGATCGAGCACGCGGGTCTGGTCTTCCTCGTTCAGGAACTTCACATCCTCGGTCAGCACGCGGTGGTGGTGCTGGGCCTCGGAATACTCGCGCACGAAGCGGGTGATCAGCGCGCGCAGCCGCTCCTCGGGCGGGCGCGGCACGGCATCGACCTCTTCGATCAGATGCGCCAGCCGCGTCACATGGCCTTCGGCAATCAGCACCAGCAGCTCGTACTTGTCGCGCACGTAGTGGTAGAGCGTCGGCTTGGAGACAGCGCAGGCCTCGGCCACCTCGTTCATCGAGGTGCCGGTATAGCCCTTGCGGGCAAACAGCTGGGCGGCGTGACGAACGATCTCGTCACGCTGCGATTCAAAACCCGGGGCGCGTCCGCGTGCCATCAGCGTTCGTCGTAGGAAATAACGACTTTTGGCGTCAGCGGATGGGCCTGGCAGCTGAGGATGAAGCCGGCGGCAATCTCATGCTTCTCGAGTGCGAAGTTCTTGTCCATGCGCACCTCGCCCTCCAGCAGCTTGCAGCGGCAGGTCGAACAGACGCCGCTCTTGCACGAGAACGGCACGTCCATGCCGGCCCGCGCGGCGGCGTCCAGGATGCTGGGATCGTTCTTGCTGAACTCGATCTCGCGCGATACGCCATCGCGTATCACGACGACGCGGGCACTCTCGGCATCCTCCGGCCGCACCTCGTGCGGCGGCGCCTTGCCCTGCAGCATCTCCGGCGTGCCGAAGCGCTCGATATGGAT
Organism: uncultured Roseateles sp.; assembly: GCF_963422335.1. NCBI lineage: Bacteria > Pseudomonadati > Pseudomonadota > Betaproteobacteria > Burkholderiales > Sphaerotilaceae > Roseateles > uncultured Roseateles sp. The sequence continues at coordinate 3,678,711 of NZ_OY729424.1, read as the reverse complement.
GCGCTCCTGGGCCACGCCGGCGCCCAGCAGCGCTGCCTCGGCCTCGTCATTCATCTGGTAGGGGCCGCAGATGAATGCATGATCGATGCCGCCGGGGGCCACCAGGGTCGTCAGAAACTCGGCGATCTTGTCGCGGTTCATGATGCCGGCCATCAGCGGCGAGTCGGTGGCCTCGTCGCTGAACACATGGTGCAGGCTGACGCGGGTCAGGTACTGGTTCTTCAGGTCCTCGATCTCTTCCTTGAACATCGTCGAGGCCTGGCGGCGGTTGCCGTAGATCAGCGTGAAGCGGCTGCCGGGCTCGCGCGCCAGCATGGTCTTCATGATGGACAGAATGGGCGTGATGCCGGAACCGCCGGCGATGCCGACATAGTGGCGCTGGCTGGCAGGATCGACCGGCACGAAGAAGCGGCCCTGCGGCGGATAGACCTGCAGGATGTCGCCGGCCTTCAGCTCGCTGTTGACCCAGTTCGAGAACCGGCCGCCGCCGACGCGGCGCACGCCCACGCGCAACTCGCCGTCATCGATGCCGGCGCAGATCGAATAGGAGCGGCGCAGGTCCTCGCCGCCCACATCGTTGCGCAGGGTCAGGTATTGGCCCTGGGTGAACTTGAAGGCCTCGCTCAGCTCGGCGGGCACGTCAAAGCTGACGATCACGGCCTCTTCGGTGTCGGGGCGCACCTCGCGCACGCGCAGGGGATGGAAATGCAGGCTCATGGTGGATCCTGTGGCTCTAGATCGGTTTGAAATGCTCGAAGGGTTCCAGGCAGGCCAGGCAGCGGTACAGCGCCTTGCAAGGGGTGGAACCAAAGGCCGAGGTCTTCTCGGTGTTCTCGCTGCCGCAGTGCGGGCAGGCCAGGCGGGCCTGGGCGCCGCGGCGCACGAAGCGAATCGGCTGACCCTCCGTCAAATGGGTCAGGCCGGGCGGCACGATGCCGTAGGCCTTCAGCTTGGCCCTGCCCTCCTCGCTGATCCAGTCGGTCGTCCAGGCCGGTGCGCGCTGCATCGTGATCTGGATCTCGCCGAAGGCGGCCAGGCCGGTGCGGACATTGTCCTGAATCAGCTCGGTGGCCGGGCAGCCGGAATAGGTGGGCGTCAGCACCACCTCCAGGCCGCCTGCCGTCTCGCGCAGGTCGCGCACGATGCCCAACTCGGCCAGCGAGATCACCGGCACCTCGGGGTCGGGAATCTGGCGCAGCACCTCCCAGGCCGCCTCCAGGCGGCCGCAGCTATTGGCCATGGGCAAGGTCATGATGGCTACCAGACGCCGCCCGGATAGGCGCGCTGCAGGTACTGCATCTCGGCCAGCATATGGCCCATATGCTCGCTGTGCACGCCCTGGCGGCCGGCGGAAACGTAGGCACTGGGTTTGGGCTGGGCCAGGCCCGCCTCGTCCAGCACCGCATCCATGGCCTGCTGCCACTCGGCCTTGAGCTCGCTCCAGGCCGGACCCAGGCCGCTTTGCACCGCCGCCGCATCAACCGCATCATCGACGAACAACTCGTTGAAGAAGGGCCACAGCGTGCTCAAGGCAGCCTCCATGCGGGCCTTCGACTCGGCCGTGCCATCGCCCAGGCGCACAACCCAGTCGGCCGCATGCTGCTGCTGGTAGCGGGCCTCCTTCACCGCCTTGGCGGCGATGGCCGCCACCTCGGCGTCGCTGGACGATTGCAGGCGCTGCCACAGCAGCTCCAGCCAGGTGGCGACGGCGAAGTTGCGCGCCTGGGTGAAGGCGAAGTCGCCGCGCGGCAACTCCATCAGCACCGGGTTGTAGTAGTGACGCTCCTCGCGCAGAAAGGCCAGTTGGTCCTCGTCATGGCCCTTGCCGTCGAGCTGGCCGACGCGGGTCAAGAGGCCGCGGGCCTGGCCCACCAGGTCCAGCGCCATATTGGTCAAGGCCAGGTCTTCTTCGAGGATGGGGCCGTGGCCGCACCACTCGCCCAGGCGCTGCGAGAGGATCAGGCAGCTGTCGGCCAGGCGCAGCAGATAGCGCACCGAGGCGGAGTCGCCGACGTGAATGGAGGGAGTACTCATGAGCCCTGCCTTACATGTGGTCAACGGATTCGGGCAGCTGATAGAAGGTCGGGTGGCGGTACACCTTGTCTTCCATCGGATCGAAGTACATGCCCTTCTCGCCCGGGTCCGAGGCGACGATCTGGCTGGACAGCACGACCCAGATGCTGGTGCCCTCCTGGCGGCGGGTGTAGACGTCGCGGGCCAGCTGCACGGCCATCTTGGCGTCGGCCGCGTGCAGGCTGCCGCAATGCTTGTGGTCGAGGCCGGCCTTGCTGCGCACGAACACCTCCCACAGCGGCCATTCGGTGGCGGTGGCAGAGGAAGCTTGCTTGTTGTCGCTCATGATGATGATTCCTTGTCGTCGGCTCAGGCCGCCTGGGCCCGGGTGGCTTGCTTGCGGGAGTGGGCCAGGGCCGCTTCGCGCACCCAGGCGCCGTCGTCCCAGGCCTTGACACGGGTGGCCAGGCGCTCGCGGTTGCAGGGGCCGTCGCCGCCGACGACGCGCCAGAACTCGGCCCAGTCGATGGCGCCGAAGTCGTAGTGCTCGCGGGCCTCGTTCCACTTCAGGTCGGCATCGGGCACGGTCACGCCCAGCACATCGGCCTGCGGAATCGTCGCATCGACGAACTTCTGGCGCAGATCGTCGTTGGAGATGCGCTTGATGCCCCAGCGCATCGATTGCTCGGAGTTCGGCGAGTCCCTGTCGGCCGGGCCGAACATCATCAGCGAAGGCCACCACCAGCGATTGACGGCGTCCTGCACCAAGGCCTTCTGCTCGGCCGTGCCGTCGCGCATCATCACCAGCAGGCTTTCATAGCCCTGGCGCTGGTGGAAGCTCTCCTCGCGGCAGACACGGATCATCGCGCGGGCATAGGGGGCGAACGAGCAGCGGCACAGCGGCACCTGGTTCATGATGGCCGCACCATCGACCAGCCAGCCGATCACGCCGATATCGGCCCAGGTCAGGGTCGGGTAGTTGAAGATGGAGCTGTACTTGGCCTTGCCGGTGTGCAGGGCGTCCAGCATCTGGTCGCGGGTCGTGCCCAGGGTTTCGGCGGCCGAGTAGAGGTAGAGACCGTGGCCGCCCTCGTCCTGCACCTTGGCCAGCAGGATGGCCTTGCGCTTCAGCGTCGGCGCGCGCGAGATCCAGTTGCCCTCGGGCAGCATGCCGACGATCTCGGAATGCGCATGCTGGCTGATCTGGCGCACCAGGGTCTTGCGGTAATGCTCGGGCATCCAGTCCTTGGCCTCGATGAAGTCGCCGGCGGCGATGCGGGCCTCGAAGGCCTCCTCGCGCTGCGCCTCTTCGGCACTTTTCACCTTGGCGGCCACATCCTGCGGGCCGACACTCATTGCCTGGGTGTACATGCGGTACTCCTTACTTGGGTCGCTGGTCAATCACGCGGCGGGCCTTGCCCACCAGCGTGCGCTCTATCGAGTCTGGCGCGCCTATCACCACCCGCGTGCTGACGCCGATCAAGGTCTTGATGCGGTGCTGCAGCGACTTGGTGATCGCGCCCACGTCGGCGCCCTGGGCAGCGCCCTGCAGCTCGCAGCGCACCTCGACCGCGTCGAGGTGGCCGTCGCGCGTGACGACGATCTGGTACTGACCCGACAGCGCCGGCTCCTGCAGCACCAGCTCCTCGATCTGCGTCGGGAACATGTTCACGCCGCGGATGATCAGCATGTCATCGCTGCGGCCGACGATCTTGCCCATGCGGCGCATGCTGCGCGAGGTCGGCGGCAGCAGACGCGTCAGATCGCGCGTGCGGTAGCGGATCACCGGCAGCGCTTCCTTGCTGAGAGACGTGAACACCAGTTCGCCCTCGGCCCCATCGGGCAGCACCTCGCCGGTCTCCGGGTCGACGATCTCGGGGTAGAAATGGTCTTCCCAGATCACCGGGCCATCCTTGGATTCGATGCACTCGTTGGCCACGCCGGGGCCCATCACTTCGGACAGGCCGTAGATGTCGACCGCGTCCAGCCCGGCCTTGGTCTCGATCTCGCGGCGCATCGCCTCGGTCCAGGGCTCGGCGCCGAAGATGCCGACCTTGATCGACATCTCCCGCGGGTCCATCTTCTGGCGCTCGAACTCCTCGATGATCACCTGCATATAGCTGGGCGTGACCATGATGATGTCGGGTTTGAAGTCCTGTATCAGCTGCACCTGCTTCTCGGTCTGGCCGCCGGACATCGGTATCACCGTGCAGCCCAGGCGCTCGGCGCCGTAGTGGGCGCCCAGGCCGCCGGTGAACAGGCCGTAGCCATAGGCGATGTGGATGATGTCGCCCTTGCGGCCGCCCGAGGCGCGGATCGAGCGGGCCACCAGATTCGCCCAGGTGTCGATGTCCTTGGCGGTGTAGCCCACCACGGTCGGCTTGCCCGTCGTGCCCGAAGAGGCATGCACGCGCACCACCTCTTCACGCGGTACCGCGAACAGGCCGAAGGGGTAGTGGTCGCGCAGGTCCTTTTTCGTCATGAACGGGAACTTGGCGAGATCGGCCAGCGTCTTCAGATCGCTGGGATGCACGCCCTTGGCGTCAAAGGCATTCTTGTAATGCGCAACGTTGTCGTAGGCGTGCTGCAGCGACCATTGCAGGCGCTGCAACTGCAGGGCCTGCAGCTCGTCGCGGCTGGCCTTCTCGATGGGTTCCAGTTCGCCGGGGGCGGGTGTCTTGGCCGTCATGTCTGTTACTCCTGTGCCTGCGTGACAAGACCTGCCACCACGGGCTTGCCCTTGATGCGGTAGCTCTTGCCACGAAAGACCGCGACCAGTTCGTCGCGCTGGTTTCTGATGGTGATGTCGTAGACGCCGGTGCGGCCGGACAGCGAAACCTCGCCGGCCACCGCCGTCAGTGTGTCGCCCACACGGCCGGGCGCGACGATGTCGATCGCGAAGCCGGAGGCCACCGTCAGCTCGTTGTGCGAGTTGCAGGCAAAGGCAAAGGCCGAGTCGGCCAGGGTGGTGATGAAGCCGCCGTGGCAGATGTCGAAGCCGTTGAGCATGTCGTCGCGCACGGCCATCCGCAGCGTGGCCGTGCCCGGGCCGACGGCAAGAATCTCCATGCCCATGGCTTTGGACGCACGGTCGTTGGCGAACATCGCGTCGCGCACGGCTTCAGCGATCTGCTGGGGGGTGTGGGTTGCGCTCATGGCCATCAACGGTCGCTGAAGGTCGGTTGGCGCTTTTGCAGAAAGGCCGAGGCGCCCTCCTGGTAGTCATGCGCCATGCCCAGCTGGCGCTGCAGCGCCGCTTCCTGAGCCAGGGCGGTGGCCCAGTCCATCTGCATCGCGCTGTCCAGCGCCTGGCGGGTGGCGGCCAGTGCGGCCACCGGCATCGCGGCCACGCGCTGGGCCAGCGCCTGCGCCTGCTCGGCCAATTCGGCATCCGGCACGCAGCGGTAAATCATGCCCAGCGCCCGGGCCTGCTCGGCCGGCAGCTTGTCGCCCAGCAGCGTCAGCGCCATCGCCTGGGCGCGGCCGACCAGGCGCGGCAACAGCCAGGTACCGCCACAGTCGGGCACCAGGCCTATCTTCGAGAAGGCCTGGATGAAGCTGGCCGACTGGCCGGCCAGTACCAGGTCGCAGCCCAATGCGAAATTGGCACCTGCGCCGGCCGCCACGCCGTTGACGGCTGCAATCACCGGGATCGGCATGCTACGCACGCGCAGGGCCAGCGGAATATAGAAACCGTCGAGCAAGGCGCCGATGTCCTTGGGCGCCGCGCCTGGCGTCAGATCGGGTTTGATGGCGGGGTCGGACAGATCCTGGCCGGCACAGAAGCCGCGGCCGGCCCCGGTGACGACGATGCAGCGCACGCTGGCATCGGCCGCCGAGGCCTCGAACGCGACCAGCAACTCGCCCAGCATCTGGGTCGTGAAGCTGTTCAACGCAGCCGGTCGATTGAGCGTGAAGGTGCGCACGGCACCTTGCTGGGACAGCAGAACCTGGGACTCTTGCATGGGTTTCCTCGTGGCTTTGACGATCCAGGTCAAGCAAAACACTCTTGACCGACCGGTCGGTAGATCGTAAGGTGCTTGACCCGTTGACGCAAGTCAAATAATCCTAGGGTTACTACCTGGTTACGAGATTCAGCCGGAGTTCGCCATGCCTTGTTACGCCATCGATGGGGTGATTCCCGTCGTTCACCCGAGCGCTTTCGTCCACCCGACCGCGGTGCTGATCGGCGACGTGATCGTCGGGCCGGATTGCTATATCGGCCCGGCCGCGAGCCTGCGCGGCGACTTCGGCCGCATCGTGCTGCAGCAGGGTGTCAATGTGCAGGACACCTGCGTCGTGCACGGCTTTCCGGGCTCGGAGACGGTCGTCGAGACCAATGGCCATATCGGCCACGGCGCGGTGCTGCATGGCTGCGTGGTGCGCCATGACGCGCTGGTGGGCATGAATGCGGTGGTGATGGATGAGGCCGAGGTCGGTGCCTACAGCATCGTCGCCGCCTGTGCCTTTGTTCGGGCCGGGCTTAAGCTGCCCGAGAAGTCACTGATCGCCGGCCTGCCGGCCAAGGTGATGCGCGAGCTCAGCGAGGACGAGATCCGCTGGAAGGCCGAGGGCACCCGCACCTACCAGGTGCTGAGCCAGCGCTGCCATGCCTCGCTGGTTGAGGTGGCGCCGCTGACCGAGGTCGAGGCCGACCGGCCGCGGCTGGAGGTCGATGGCCCGCAGACCTTGATTGCAGCCAAGCGCGGCGTCTGACTCCCGTCAGTCAGTGATGTCGCCGTGGTGCGCGATCGCACCCCGCTTCCAATAGGCCGCCACCCGCATCGCCCGCGGGTCATGACCGATCTCGCCGACCAGCACCTGGCGCAGCGCGCTCATCTCGGCCGCCTCGCCGGCGCCCCAGACATAGCCCTCGCCGGCCGGCCGGCCCAGCGCGCGCACCGCCTGCAACAGCGCTTGCGGGCTGTCGGGCCAATGCAGCTCCACCTGCGCAGCGCTGTTGAAGACCCGGCGGTCGGCCACGTCGGCCAGCTGTAGCATGACGATGGCGCGTGTGCCGGCGGGCAACTCCTCCAGGCGGCGGGCGACGGCCGGCAGCGCGCTCTCGTCGCCGATCAGCAGATGCCAGTCGTAGTCCTTCGGCACCACCATGGAGCCGCGTGGCCCGGCCACCACCAGGGTCTGGCCGGGCTGCGCCTGCAGCGCCCAATCGGCGGCCGGGCCTTCGCCATGCAGGGCGAATTCCAGCACCAGCTCGCGGGCGGCGTTATCGTAAGAGCGCGGCGTGTAGTCGCGCTTGGCCGGCTCCAAGCCTTCGGGGGCATCGAAAATCAGCTTGGCATGGTCGTCGAACGAGGCGCTGATGAAGTCAGCCAGCGACTCGCCGCCCAGTGTGATGCGCTGGAAGTGCGGCGTCAGCCGCTCGACGCGCAGCACGGTCAGCTCGCGGCGTTTGATTTCATGGCGCAGGCGCTGCACCTGGCGGGGGGTGAGGGTTTCACTCATCGGTGGGAGGCTCATTTGGTTGATAATGTCCTCCATCATGGATAAATCAGTGGATAAAGTCAACAGTCAGGCTACCTTGCCGGGTGACGAGGTCATGGATCTGGTGCACACCGTCATGCATCAGTTCCGCTCACAGCAGTACCAGGTGCTGCGCGAAGGTCACGACATCACCCACATGGAAAGCAAGGTGCTGGGCTTTTTCGGCCGGCACCCTGGAGGTACGCAGAGCGATCTGGTTCAGCACAGCGGGCGCGACAAGGCCCAGCTGGCGCGGCTGATCAAGGGCTTGAAGGAGCGCGGCCTGCTGCTGGCCGAGTCGGACGAGGCCGACCGGCGCAATATCCGATTGCGGCTCAGCCCGGAGGGTGAGGCCCTGCTGCAGGCACTGCAAGGCCAGGCCCGCGTGCTGGGCGCCCGGGCGGTGCAGGGTCTGAGCAACGAGGAACAGGCGCAACTGGCCGCCCTGCTGCACCGCGTCAAGCAGAATCTGGACGGTCAGGACTAGACTTCCCCGCTTTCCATCGGCCGAGGTCGCCCATGATCAAAACCTGGTTCCACCACCTGGTGCTGTCGCGCCGCTGGGCCACCTTCCTGGTCATGGGCCTGAGCTTTTTCGCCTTTGGCGCCGGCTCGCTGAACCTGTTCTATCTGCTCAAGGCCAATACCGCCCTGCTGGCCGAGCACGGCTGGCAGGCGCTGATGGACGGCGGCCTGCAGCAGTTGCTGGAACTGCTGCTCACCGGCTACTTGAGCCTGCTCGCCTACCTGGTGTTCAAGGTCTGCGAGTACCGCCTGGTCCATGCGCTGGCGGATGCCCCCAGCGCCAAGCCGAAATCGGCTGCGCCTGCTGAGGACGACGGTCATAACCGTTAGCCTGCGACCGCCATACCGGCGTGGTCACACGCGAAACATCGAATTCGACTAATCTTCACGCCTACCCAGAAACGGGCGCCGCCCGCGAGCGCCCGCCACCACAGAGACAAGCTAGGACTGCGATTGAACGACCTCTTGAAGCAAGGCTTGAGCCTGCTCTCCTCCCCCGCCCACCGCGCCCTGTTGTCTCAGGGGCTGCGCGGCATCGAGCGTGAAACGCTGCGGGTCGACAGGCATGCCCAGCTGGCGCTGACGCCCCATCCGCTGGGCCTGGGTTCGGCGCTGACGAATCCGCAGATCACCACCGACTACTCCGAGTCGCTGCTCGAGTTCATCACCCCGGCCGAGCCCGACATTGCCACCGCCTTGCAGGAGCTGGACCAGATCCACCGCTTCGCCTACACCCAGCTTGACAAGGCCCAGGGCCCCGAGCTGCTGTGGAGCCAGTCCATGCCCTGCCATCTGCCGGGCGAGGCCGACATCCCCATCGCCTGGTACGGCCGCTCGCACATCGGCATGCTCAAGCATGTGTACCGGCGCGGCCTGGCGCTGCGCTATGGCAAGACGATGCAGTGCATTGCCGGCATCCACTACAACTATTCGCTGAACGAGGGCGTCTGGAAGCTGCTGCAGCAGGCTGACAGCGAACCCGCCAAGGCGCTGTCGGCCCAGGACTACCAGTCCGAGCGCTATATCGCGCTGATACGCAACTTCCACCGCTACAGCTGGCTCTTGATGTATCTGTTCGGCGCCTCGCCGGCGCTGAGCTCGCACTTTCTGCGCGGCCGCATCCACAAGCTGGAGACGCTGTCGGACGACACCCTCTACCTGCCCTATGCCACCAGCCTGCGCATGAGCGATCTGGGCTACCAGAACGACGCCCAGGCCGATCTGATGCCGCCCTACAACTCGGTGCAGGGCTATATGCGGGGCCTGGCCCGCGCCGTGCGCCTGCCCCACGCGCCCTACGAGGCCATAGGCCTGAAGCGCGACGGCGAATGGGTGCAGATCAACACCAATGTGCTGCAGATCGAGAACGAGTACTACGCCACCATCCGCCCCAAGCGCGTGATACGCCCCGGCGAGCGCCCGCTGGAGGCGCTATGCGCCCGCGGCGTGCAGTACGTCGAAGTGCGCTGCATGGACGTCGACCCCTTCGAGCCGGTGGGCATCAGCCTGGAGACCTCGCGTTTTCTGGACGCCTTCGTGCTGTTCTGTGCGCTTGACGACAGCCCACTGGAGCTGGAGGCCAGCGACAACGCGCAGAACTTCGCCCGCACCGTCAAGCAGGGCCGCCGCCCGGGCCTGACCCTGCAGCACAACGGCCAGCCGGTGGAGTTGCAGGCCTGGGGCCTGGAGCTGCTGGACCAGATCGGCGAGGTAGCGGCCCTGCTCGACGCCGAGCGCGGCGACAGCCAGCATGCGAAAAGCCTGGCCACCCAGCGCGCCAAGCTGCAGGACGCGGCGCTCACCCCCTCGGCGCGTGTGCTGGCGGCGCTGCAAGAGCATGGCAACTCGTTCGAGGCCTTCTCGCTGGCCCAGTCGCTGGCCCATGCGCAGAACTTCCGCTCGCGCCCCCTGAGCGCCGAGGAAACCGCCCATTTCGAGGCCATGGCGCGCCAGTCGCTGGCCGAGCAGGAGCAGATGGAAACCAGCCAGACCGGCAGCTTCGATGACTTCATCGAGGACTACCGCTCCCGAACCCCCTGGCAACTTTGCGATTTCGCCCTGTGAGGGTATTGGGGCGCGGCACAATGGGGCCATGACAGACCAAGTCATCTCCATTGCCGACCTGCGTTACGCCGCCCGGGTGCCGCACATACCTGCGCACCTGCAGGCGCCCACCGGGCTGTTGTCCGATTCGCTGGGCCGGCCGCTGCGCGACCTGCGCATCTCGGTCACCGACCGCTGCAACTTCCGCTGCAGCTACTGCATGCCCAAGGAAGTGTTCGGCAAGGACTACAAGTTCCTGCCCAGCACCTCCTTGCTGAGCTTTGAGGAAATCACCCGGGTGACCCAGCTGTTCGTCGCCCACGGCGTGCAGAAGCTCAGACTCACCGGTGGCGAGCCGCTGCTGCGCCGCCACATCGAAAACCTGATAGCGATGCTGAGCCAGCTGCGCACGCCCGATGGCGCCGCGCTGGACCTGACCTTGACGACCAATGGCTCCCTCTTGGCCCGCAAGGCACAAAGCCTGAAAGACGCCGGCCTGCAGCGCGTGACGGTCAGCCTGGACGCACTGGACGACGCCATCTTCAAGCGCATGAACGACGCCGACTTCCCGGTGCGCGATGTGCTTGACGGTATTGATGCCGCCCATGCCGCGGGCTTGGCACCGATCAAGGTCAATATGGTCGTCAAGCGCGGCACCAACGACGACCAGATCCTGCCCATGGCCCGGCACTTTCTGGGCAGCGGCGTGGTGCTGCGCTTCATCGAATACATGGACGTAGGTGCCAGCAACGGCTGGCGCATGGACGAGGTGCTGCCGTCCGCTCAGGTGCTGGACCTGCTGCGCGAGGCGTTCTCGGTCGAGGCACTGGAACCCAGCGCGCCCGGTGAAACCGCGCAGCGCTGGCGCTATGCGGCCGGTGGCCAGTCGGGCGAAATCGGCCTGATCTCCAGCGTCACCCAGGCGTTCTGCGGAGACTGCAACCGGGCCCGCCTGTCCACCGAGGGCAAGCTGTTCACCTGCCTGTTCGCGACCCAGGGCCATGACCTGCGCAGCCTGCTGCGTGGCGGCTACAGCGACGCGCAGATCGCAGGCGCGCTTGGCCAGGTCTGGGCCGGCCGCAGCGACCGCTATTCCCAAATGCGCAGCGCCCTGCCCACCGAGGCAGGCCAAACCAGCGGCGAACGCCGCGTTGAAATGCATTACATAGGGGGTTGAGCACCGTGCGAGCCGAAGACATCACGGGTTTGATACTGGCTGGCGGCCGGGGCAGCCGCATGGGCGGCGTGGACAAGGGGCTGCAGATGCTCAAGGGCCACACCCTGGTGCAGCACACAATGAGCCGGCTGGGCCCGCAGGTGGGCAGCATGCTGATCAATGCCAACCGGCACCTGGCCGAATACGCCGCCCTGGGCCTGCCGGTGGTCACCGACACGCAGGCCGACTTTTCCGGCCCGCTGGCCGGTTTCATGGCCGGCATGCGGGCCTGCCAGACACCCTGGATGCTGACCGTGCCCTGCGACAGCCCGCTGTTCCCGCTGGACCTGGCCGAGCGCCTGGGCCAGGCGATAGAGGCCGAGCAGGCCGACCTGGCCGCGCCGGTGACCCTGGAAGACGGCCACGCCCGCGTGCAACCGGTGTTCTGCCTGCTGCGCACCTCGCTGCACCCCAGCCTGGCCAAGTACATGGCCGAGGGCGGCCGCAAGATCGAGCACTGGCTGCAGCAGCACAAGCATGCGCTGGTGCAGTTCCATGCGCCGGCCGACTCCAAGGCCTTTTTCAATGCCAACACCCTGGCCGAGCTGAAGACGCTGGAACCATGATCAACGCCTTCGAAATCCACGCGCTCAAGCCCGAGGACTTGGCCGCCTACAAAGCCCTGCGCGACCAGATGCTGACCGCGCATGAGGATGCCTTCACATCGGACGCCGCCGGCGAGTCCACCCGCAGCGCGGCCAGCTACCGCTTCCGCCTGCCCCAGGCCGATGGCAACGGCACCCTGTTCACCCTGTGCGCCTGGGTCGGTGCGGAGATGGTCGGCGCCATCACCTGCGAGCGCGACGACCGCACCAAGGTGGCCCACATCGGCCACATCGTCGGCATGATGGTGCGCGACGATATGCAGGGCCAGGGCCTGGGCAATGCCCTGCTGAAGACTGCGCTGAACCTGGCCCGCGGCGATGGCCGGCTTGAACAGCTGATACTGACCGTGACCTCCAGCAACCACGGCGCCGTGCGCCTGTATGCCCGTGTCGGCTTCGTGCGCTACGGCACCCTGCCGCGGGCCATCAAGCTGCCGGTGCCACCGGGCGAGACCGGCCACCCGGTGTATCTCGACAAGGACCTGATGGTCTGCCCGCTGCGATGAGTGCACCGCTGCAGTCCCTGCAAGAGATCGCCTCCTGCGTCGCCGGCTACGACCCGCAGGCCCTGCCCGTCGCCCAGGCCCAGGAGTTCATCGCCCGCCTGGTGCCCAGGGTCACGGCGCGCGAGCAGCTGCCGATACGCGCGGCCCTGGGCCGCGTGCTGGCCCGGGACATCGTCTCGACGATCAATGTGCCCGCTCACGACAACTCGGCGATGGACGGCTATGCGCTGCGCGGCTTCGAACTTGCGGCAGAGGGAACGACCCGGCTGAAAATTGCCGGCACCGGCCTTGCCGGCCAGAACTACGAGGGCGAGGTGCCGATCGCCCATTGCGTGCGCATCATGACCGGCGCCGTCATGCCCGCCGGCCTGGACACCGTCGTGCCGCAGGAATTCACGCAAGTCGAGGGTGACGAGGTGCTGGTGCCGGCCGATATCGTCCGGCCCGGCGACAACCGCCGCCTGGCCGGCGAGGACCTGGGCCTGGGCGAGGTGGCCCTGGCCGCCGGCCGCGTGCTGCGCCCGGCCGACATCGGCATGCTGGCCTCGCTGGGCCTGCCCGAGGTACAGGTGCTGCGCCGCCTGCGCGTGGCCTTCTTCTCCACCGGCGATGAGCTGCGCTCGGTTGGCGAGGCACTGCCCGCAGGCTGCGTCTACGACAGCAACCGCTACACGCTGTGGGCCATGCTGCAGCGCCTGGGCGTCGAGGTGCTGGACATGGGGGTTGTGCGCGACGACCCGGCGGCGCTGGCCGAGGCGTTCAGAGAAGCCGCGGCCAGCGCCGATGCGGTGATCACCTCCGGCGGCGTCAGCGTCGGCGAGGCCGACCACACCAAGCAGGTGATGGCCGAGATGGGCGAGGTGCTGTTCTGGCGTATCGCCATGCGCCCCGGCCGGCCCATGGCCATAGGCCGCATCGCGGCCCCCGGCGACACGGGTCACCAAGCCATACTGTTCGGCCTGCCCGGCAACCCCGTGGCCGTGATGGTGACCTTCTATGCCTTTGTCCGCGAGGCCCTGCTGGCGATGAGCGGGGCCACCGCCAGCCCCCTGCCCCTGCTGCGCGTGCCCTGCCTCAGCGCCATGCGCAAGAAACCCGGCCGCACCGAATACCAGCGCGGCCTCCTCAGCCGCCGCCACGACGGCCACTGGCAGGTGGCCGTCACCGGCGCCCAGGGCTCGGGCATTCTGCGCAGCATGAGCGAGGCCAACTGCCTGGTGGTGCTGCAGCACGAGCAAGGCCATGTGATGGCCGGCGACCTGGTCGAGGTCCTGAGCTTCGACGGCCTGGTTTGAACGCCGCTACAGCGATGCAGATCAGTCCGCGTGAGATTCGGCTCAGCGGCCTGCGGAGCAGCATCCAGCTGCGACCAGCTATGGCCGCCGATGCGCCCGCCGTGGCCGAGTTGCTGCTGCTCAGCCGCAAGACCTTTCTGCCCTATCTGCCCCAGGTGCACAGCGACGCCGACGTGCACCAATGGGTGGCAGGGGCTCTGATCCCAAGCCAGGGCGTCAGCGTCGCGCTGGATGGCCACGGCACGATGCTGGGCGTGCTGGCTGTGTCGCGAGACGAGGCCGGCATAGGCTGGATAGACCAGCTCTATCTGCACCCCGACGCCATCCTGCGCGGCCTGGGCTCGGCCCTGCTGAGCGAGGCCAAGCAATTGCTGGGCGCAACCATCCGCCTCTACACCTTCCAGCTCAACACCGGCGCGCGGCGCTTCTACCAGCGACATGGCTTCGAGGCCATCGCCCTCACCGACGGCCAGGGCAACGAGGAGCGCTGCCCGGATGTGCTGTTCGAGTGGCGAGGGACATCACCTAGCGCGTGATACCGCGGCGGCGATGCTGAGCTTCCCTCACCCCTCAGGCGCGCTGCTGCTACCCGGGCTTGTGCCCCTAGATCTCTGCGACCGCTGGCTGGCCCTGATCGAGCAACGCTACGCCGCGCTGGACGCCGAGGCCCTGACCGCCTCCGCCGACTACTCCCCCCACAGCTCATCACTGCGCCTGCGCGCCCTGCCCCAGATCCCCATCGACGACGTCTGGGCGGCGCTGCGCCGCCACCCCGATTTTCTGGCCACGGTGCACCACACCCTCGGCCCGCAGATCCGCTGTGCCGTCGATGAGTGCTGGATACGGCGGCAATACGCACCGAATCGCAACCCACCTCTGCACGCGCCGCACAGCTGGCATCAGGACGGGGCCTTGGGCTTCGATTTTCTGGCGCTGGGCCAGCAGCCGGCACCTGCCAACGCACTGCTGGAGATGCTGACTTGCTGGGTGCCGCTGATGGACTGCGGCGATGACGCGCCGGGCTTGGAGCTGATTGCGCGCAGGCAGGAGTCGCTGCTGGCGCCCGTCGAGTTGACGACAGCGCATCTGTCTGCCCGCTTTGCAGCGCAGGAGTTCTGGCGGCCACGCATGGGCGCGGGCGATGCACTGCTGTTCTGCGGCGACCTGCTGCACCGGACGCATGTCGCCACGGGCATGCACCGGGATCGAGTCAGTATCGAGTTGCGCTTGTTTCCCAAGGCTTGCGCTGCAGGCATCGATTGAACCCTCACTCGCGTAAACCATTGTTGCCGGCCAGCGCCTTGTAACAATAAACTTGACGCAACAAAAACCGCCGACGGGCCATCACGGCCTGCTCGAGCCAGGGAGGGAAATCATGCCGTCTATCACCACCGGCCCGGTCAGGGCCGTGAGTTCTGCCGTGCCGCATTCGCGGCCCGCTGCCACACCCACAAGCCGACCCCGCCGCCGCTGAACACGGCCAGGCAGTCGCCTCCATTCCATCGTCGCTGACGGCAAGGCGGGCTCGCGCCCGCTTGCATGGCTTCGCCCCTACCCAAGCTCGCCACAGGAGATGCACTAACGCACAAAAAGCACGGATGCTGGCCCATCGTTTGAAATTCAACTGAAGAACACCTATGAAAAAACTACTACTCGCCCTTTGCGCCCCCATCATCTTCACGGGCTGCGCCTCCGTGATGAACGACTCGTCGCACCCGATGAAGGTGGAGACCAAGACGGCCGACGGTCAGCTCGTCGCCGGCGCCGAGTGCAAGCTCACCAACGACTACGGCAGCATCACCGTCAAGTCCGGTGACACGACACAGGTGCGCCGCTCCAGCAAGGATCTGGACATCACCTGCGTACAGCCGCAGAACCCCGAGGCCAAGGCGCGCGCCATCTCGCGCGCCAACAGCGGCATGTGGGGCAACATCATCCTTGGCGGCGGTGTCGGCGCCATCATCGACCACAACAAGGGCACCGCCTACACCTACCCGACCTGGGTGCAGCTGGTCTACGGCAAGACGCTGGTGTTTGATCGCACCTCCGAAAAGGAAGGCCAGCCCGCGCTGGGTCTGGAACCGACCAAGACCAACTGAACCCTGGACGCGCCTGCGCATGGGAAGGCGGCACCGGTGGAGCACACCCGGCTACGATAGGCAGATGAGCAAAACTGATCTGCTGGCCGTTGCCGCTGCCCTGCCTAGCGCCTGGCGCTCCACCGTCGTCGGCCAGGCTGCCGGTGTCAACGTCAAGGTTCTCCGCATGGACGGGGGCGAATATCCCAACGAAGACCACGGTTTCGACGAGGCACTCCTGGTCGTCGAAGGCCAGATGAACTTGCGGCTCAGCGATGAGCTTGTGCAGGTTGCCAGCGGCCAGGTCTATATCGTTCCGGCGGGCGTTCCACACGCTGTTGCGCCGGGTAGTCATGGCACGCTGGTCATCATTGACCGCGACTCCTAGGCCCTAGCACCATGCCCATAGAACGCATCTACACCCACCCACCCGAAGACGCCAGGCAAATCGATCACGCCTCGGTCACGGTGATCGCCGGCGCCGGCATTCAGGGCGACCGCTACTTCGGTCGCCACGACGAACCGGGCCAGAACATCACGCTGGTCGAGGCCGAGGAGATCGAGGCCTTCGCCCGCGAGTTTGGCCGCGATCCGGGTGACCAGGCCATCACCCAGCGCAACCTTGTGACCCGCGGCGTGCGGTTGAACGAGCTGGTGGGTCAGGAATTCATGGTGGGCAGCGTGCTGCTGCGTGGCGTCGAGCTGTGCGAGCCCTGCCTCGGTCTCGGCACCACGCTGGCCTCCGCCGAGCTGACCCCGGCCGCCGTGGTCAAGCGTTTTCTGCACCGGGCCGGCATACGGGCCGATGTGCTGACGGATGGGGTGATTGCGACGGGTGACGCAGTTGGCCACAAGGCCTGATGAAGGACGGCTCATGAGCAGGACCCGGCACATCGGCATCGTCGGCTGCTCCGCCGAAGGCGCGGCCCTGTGCTACCGGACCATTTGCGCGGAAGGTCCCCAGCTGCTGGGAGCGCACGCCCACCCCGAGGTCTCGATGCACACCCCCTCGCTGGCGGCCTATGTGGACTGCCTCGAGCGCGGCGATCTGACCGGCGTCGGCGAGCTGATGCTGAATTCGGCGCAGAAACTGGCCGGGGCCGGCGCCGACTTTCTGATCTGCCCGGACAACACCATCCATCAGGCCTTTACCTATGTGCAGGCCCGCAGCCCGCTGCCCTGGTTGCACATCGCGGAGGTGGTTGCTGCCGAGGCCCGGCTGCGCCAGTACCGGCGCGTCGGGCTGACGGGCACCGCCTGGCTGGTGCGCGGCGAGGTCTATCCCGAGAAGCTGGCCGCGCAGGGCATCGAGTGCGTCCGCCCCGGGGACACCGAGCGTGACGAGATCGGCCGCATCATCATGGACGAACTTGTGGCCGGGGTCTTCAAGCCGGCGAGCATCGCGTATTTTCAGGACCTCATCCGGGCCTTCAAGCAGCAGGGTTGTGATGCCGTCGTCCTGGGTTGCACCGAAATTCCGCTCATCATCAGTGATACCAACTCGGCGCTGCCCACGCTGGACTCGACGCGGCTGCTGGCCCGCGCCGCGCTGCGCCACGCCGTGCTTGACACAGATGACCTGGCCCCTGCTCTGAGGTAAGGTGCGGCTATCTCCGCTGCTCACTTCGCCGCCATGCCCGCCGCCAACGCCACAGTCCTGCCCGTCAGCATCCCGACACAGGCCAGCATCACCGGCCTGTACCCACAGATCCATCTCGCCGACGCCTACGCCACTACGCTGCCTGCCGGCGCGTCGACGAATCCGGAGCAGCTGGCACGATTCATCTTCGCGCAGCAACCTCGCTGGGTTGATGGGCTGATGGCCATCCGCGACACGGTGGTCCGCCTGTTCGGTCTGAAAACCGCGCGTCAGTTGACGACAGCGGCTGGCACGCGCGTGGGCATCTTCAAGCTCTACAGCAGCAATGCGCAGGAGGTGGTGCTGGGCGAGGACGACAAGCACCTGGACTTCCGCCTCTCGCTGCTGTGCACCGCCGAGCGCCGGCTGGTGCTCTCCACCGTGGTGCACTGCCACAACCGCCTGGGCCGTAGCTACATCCTGCTGATCGCGCCCTTTCACCGCGTGATTGTGCAGGCCAGCCTCAGGCGGGCGGCGCGGCTGGGCTGGCCAGCGGCCGCCGACGCGTGACCCGGCGGCCACACCTGCCTGCCTAAGCCGACGAGCCGCATATGCCCCATCCCTCCATCGCCGCCCTGCTGCTCGCCGGCGCAGCGGCCATCGTCCTGCTGCTGGGCAGCCTGCACCTGGTCTTCACCTTTGTCGGCCAGCGTTTCCACCCGCGCGATGCGGTGCTGATGACGCGCCTGCAGGAGGTCTCGCCCCGCATCACCCGCCAGACAACGATGTGGCGGTCGGGCCTGGGTTTCCATGCCAGCCACAGCCTCGGGGCGATGCTGTTCGGCCTGAGCCACCTCTATCTGGCACTGGAGCCGGAGCGCTTTGTGTTCCGCTCGCCGCTGTTGCTGGGCCTGGGCATGAGCTATCTGCTGGCCATGCTGGTGCTGGCCCGGCGCTACTGGTTCAGCGTGCCCCAGTGGGGTCTTGCCCTGGCCACGCTGCTGTATGCGGCAGCCCTGCTCCTGCCCTAGGAGTTTGTGGCGCTAACATCGCATCCGCGCGAGGCGCAGACCTGAAGCCCACACCCCCAGGATCAGAAGACCATGAAACTTGGCTACACCATCATCTACGTGCCATCGGTCGCCGACTCGATGGCCTTCTTCACCCGAGCCTTCGGTCTGGAGCAGCGCTTCTTGCATGAGTCGGGCAGCTACGGCGAGCTCAACACCGGCGAGACGACGCTGTCGTTCGCTGCCCACGAACTGGGCGACATGAACTTCGCCGGCGGCCATGTGCGCGCCAGCGACTCGCCCCAGCCGCTGGGCATGGAGATCGCCCTGGTGACGGAGGACGTGGCCGCCGCCCACGCACGCGCCATCGAACACGGTGCCACCGAGCTGACCGCCCCCAGCGCCAAGCCCTGGGGCCAGGTCGTGTCCTATGTCAGGGCCCCGGACGGCACCCTGGTGGAGCTGTGCACGCCCATCGCAGGCTGAGCCGTCATGACACTTCGCATCGTCAGGCTCGGCAGCCCACGCAGCGCCGATGAGGGCACGCGCATCGGCACGGTGCGCCGCCCGCCACGCGGCGTGCCCAAGACGGAGTTCTCGACGCAGAACTGGTACGACGTCTGGTACCCCAATCTGGCACCCAGCGCCGACACCATGAAGCTGGGCCAGACCGCCGAGACGCCGGCGCAATGGGCCCAGTTCGTCAAGAAGTACCGTGCCGAAATGGCCACGCCCGAAGCGGGGCACTCGCTGGCGCTGCTGGCCACGCTGTCGCAAGGCAGCAATTTCTCTGTGGGCTGCTACTGCGAGACCGAGGCCCGCTGCCACCGCTCGGTGCTGCGCGAACTGCTCGCAGAAAAAGGCGCCAAGATCGAGCCCTGAACCCCTGCCATCTGCGCACCCGGAGCCACTGCATGCCCACTCAAGAAACACTGGAGCGTTTCATCACCCGCGTCGAGCAAGGCGCCCACGTCGAGGCCATTCTTGAGTTCTACACCGAACAGGCCTCGATGCAGGAGAACATGACGGCGCCACGCGCAGGCCGGGATCTGCTGGCCGAGGGCGAGCGCAAGGTCCTGGCCAAGACGAAGGCGGTGCACTCGCAATGCGTGCGCCCGGTGTTCCAGCAGGGCGACAGGGTTGTGATCCGCTGGATCTTCCGCTTCGAACGGCTGGACGGCACGGTGATGCAGATGGAGGAATTGGCCTATCAGCGCTGGGAGGGCGAGCGCATCGCCGAGGAGCAGTTTTTCTATGACCCGGCGCAGCTGAAGGCATTGCCGGCATGAACGAGCGCCGGTCTTCGGGCATTCAAGTCCTCGCCCTCTGCGGCAGCCTGCGCGCCGCCTCCCTCAACGCCGCGCTGCTGCGCACGGCCGCGCGTCTGGCACCGCCCGGGATACGGGTCACTGTGTTCGACGGCATGGCGGCACTGCCGCTGTTCAATCCCGACCTTGATGCGCAGGCACCGCCGGCCGCGCAGCGCCTGCGCGACGCAGTGGCGGCAGCCGACGCGCTGCTTATCGCCAGCCCCGAGTATGCCCACGGCGTGACCGGCGTGATCAAGACGGCGCTGGACTGGCTGGTCAGCCAGGAGGCCTTCGTCGACAAGCCGGTGGCGGTGCTGAATGCCTCGCCGCGGGCCCACCATGCCGATGCAGCGCTGCGCGAGACCTTGAAGACGATGTCGGCCCTGATCGTCGAGGATGCCTCGGTCTCCATCGCACTGCTGGGCTCGAAGATGAGCAAATCGGAGATGGTCGAGTCGCCTGCGGTCAGCGGATCGCTGAAGAGCGCGCTGGCGGCCCTGCATGGCGCCGTCGTGCTCCGGGCAGCTCCGGGGCCGACCTTCCCTGTCAGCTAGCAAGGCATTGGAGCCACGCCATGACGATACCCACTACAGCCCCGTTGCCACCCGACGTGCTCGCGGCCCTTCAGCAGGGCAACAAGATAGAGGCCATCAAGCCGATGCGCGGGCGGGGCTGAGACATGCCGTTTGCAAGTCACAAGACGGAAACCCAGAAGAAGCGGATCCTGCTTGCGATCGGTGTCACCGCATTGCTTGCCGGCGTCCTGCTGAGCTACTCACCACGAAGCCGCTCGTTAGCCCTGCTTGCCGAGGTGCCCACCCTGCTGGCCTGGGCGCTGCTGTACTGCTGGTACAAGGCCGACCTGATTCAACGATCCCGCCTCACCAGCACAACGTTCAACTGGCTGGTCATTGCGCTGTCGTGGCTGATGCTGCCCGGCTACTTCTTCCGCAGCCGGGGACTCTGGGGCGGAACAAAGGCAACGATGCTGCTCTACCTCGGGATGCTTGCCTGGTGTCTTGTCGCAGGCTTGGCGAGCCTGGCATGGCAAGCTGCCACGGCGGCCTAGCAGGGGCTCTTGATGCGCACGCTTTACACCCTCGCCTATCCGGCGCTCACGGCCGCAGACCGGCAGTTCCTGCAGACCTTTCGCGGCAGGCACGACCCGGACCGGGTGAAGCTGATCGCCCCGCATTTCACGCTGCTGTTCGGCTGCAAGGCATTGCCCGAGGCCGACTATCTGCAGCACGTGCAGGCGGCCACCAAGGCTCATGCCGCGCTGCGCTTTTGCTGCCGCTACGCCATGCTGGGCGCCGACGATCAGAACTTTCAGTCGTCGCGCGAGAGGGCGATGCTTTGAAGAACATCCCATCCTACCCGCTGCAAGGGCCCAAGACGGCTGCGGCAGTCGACCTGAGTTTTGTGGCGGCGCAGGCCAGCGACTTCGAAGCCCTGCTGGCCCTGCGCATCGCCGCAATGCGCGAAAGCCTGGAGCGCATCGGTCGCTTCGACCCGCAGAGGGCCCGCGAGCGCTTCGCGGCCGGTTTTGTGCCGGAGCACACCCGGCACATCCTGCTGGATGGAGAACGCGTCGGCTTCGTCGTCGTCAAGCCGCAGGCTGATGCACTGCTGCTGGACCACCTGTACATCGCTCCCGGCGCACAGGGCCAGGGCCTGGGCGCGGCGGTGTTGGCCGACGTCTTCGCCCGGGCCGACGCGGCCGCGCTGCCGGTGCGCGTAGGCGCGCTGCGCGACAGCGATTCGAACCGCTTCTACCTCCGCCACGGCTTCGAGCTGGTCGAGCGGGCGGAGTTCGACAACTACTATCTGCGCCCGGTTAGGAAGCCACGGCAGCCGTCGTGATCTCACCCGGCACGCGTTTGCGGGCCAGCAGGCTGTACATCGTCGGCACGACGAACAGCGTCAGCGCCGTGCCCAGCGACATGCCGCCAACGATGACCCAGCCGATCTGCTGGCGGCTCTCGGCGCCGGCGCCGGAGGCCAGGGCCAGCGGCACCGCCCCCAGCACCATGGCGCCGGTGGTCATCAGGATGGGGCGCAGGCGCAGCGCGCTGGCCTCGATCACCGCCTCCAGCGTGTCCTTGCCGGCCTGGCGCAGCTGGTTGCTGAACTCGACGATCAGGATGCCGTGCTTGGTGATCAGCCCGACCAGGGTGATCAGGCCGATCTGCGAATAGACATTCAAGGTGCCGCCCGACCACTGCAGCGCCGCCAGTGCGCCGACCATGGACAGCGGCACGGCCGTCATGATGATCAGCGGATCAACAAAGCTTTCGAACTGCGCCGCCAGCACCAGGAAAATGAACAAGCCGGCCAGCACAAATACCAGGCCCAGCGCGCCCTTGCTGGACTTGAACTCGCGCGACACGCCGTTGAGCTCGGTCGCATAGCCGACCGGCAGCACCCTGCGCGAGGCGTCGTCCATGAACTGCAAGGCCTCGCCCAGCGAATAGCCCGGGGCCAGGTTTGAAGTGATGGAGACCGAGCGCCGCTGGTTGAAGTGGTTCAGCTCGCGCGGGCTCACCGCCTCGCGCACCTTGACCAGGCTGGACAGCGGCAGCATCGTGTCGCCACGGCCGCGCACGAACAGTTTCTCGATGTGCTCGGGCGTGGTGCGGCCCTGGGCCTCGGTCTGTACCATCACGTCGTATTGATCGGCGTCGCGCTTGTAGCGCGTGACAGCGCGGCCACCCAGCATGGACTCGACGGTGCGGGCGATCTGGTCGACGCTGACCCCGAGGTCGGCGGCGCGCTCGCGGTCCACCTCCAGAAAGACCTCGGGCTTGTTCAGGCGCAGATCGTTGTCGGGCTGCACAAAGCCGGGGTTCTTGCCCATCTCGGCCATCATCTGCTGCGTCACATGGGCCAGGTTGGCATAGCTGTCGCTGGTCACGATGACGAAGTTGATCGGCCGCTCGCGGAAGCCCTGGCCCAGGCTGGGCGGCGTGATCGGGAAGGCCGTCA
The DNA here is from genome assembly GCF_963422335.1 of uncultured Roseateles sp. Classification (NCBI taxonomy): domain Bacteria; kingdom Pseudomonadati; phylum Pseudomonadota; class Betaproteobacteria; order Burkholderiales; family Sphaerotilaceae; genus Roseateles; species uncultured Roseateles sp. Next base: position 3,656,062 of record NZ_OY729424.1, on the reverse strand, counting down.
CGCCCGGCAGCAGGCTGACCTGAGGCTGCAGCGAACGGGCCAGCTCCTGGGTGCTGCGCGAGCGTTCGCTCCAGTCCACCGCTCGCAGAATGGCCGTGCCCTGAGACACGATGCCGCCGCCGGCGAACAGGAACACGCGGTCGAACTCGGGGTAACCGGACGAGATGCGGTCGATCGCATCCAGGTAGCGGGCCGTGAAGTCCAGGGTGGCGCCATCGGGCGCACTGATAGGCATGATGATGACGCCGCGGTCCTCCATCGGCGCCAGCTCGGACTTGGCGGTGCTGAACAACCACCAGCTGCCCGCCCCCGAGGCCAGCATCACCAGCACGACGGCCCAGCGCTGGCCCAGCACGGCGCGCAGCGCAGCGGCGTAGCGCTCGGTGATAGAGACCAGCACCCGCTCCATGCCCCGGTCGAAACGATTCGGCTTGGCGTTGTGGCGCAGCAGCTTGCTGCACATCATCGGCGTCAGCGTCAGGGCCACGAAGCCGGAGACGATCACCGCCCCGGCCAGCGTCAGCGCGAACTCGACGAACAGCCGGCCGGTGCGGCCCGGCGTGAAGGCCAGCGGCGCGAATACGGCCGCCAGGGTCAGGGTCATGGCCATCACCGCGAAGCCGATTTCCTTGGCGCCCTTCAGCGCCGCCTGGAACGGGCTCAGGCCCTCCTCGATATGGCGGAAGATGTTCTCCAGCACGACGATGGCATCGTCCACCACCAGGCCTATGGCCAGCACCAGGGCCAGCAGCGTCAGCGTGTTGACGGTGAAGCCGGCCGCGGCCATCAGCGCGAACGAGCCGATCAGGCTGATCGGAATCGTCACCAGCGGGATGATGGAGGCGCGCAGGGTGCGCAGGAACACGAACACCACCAGGGCCACCAGGGCCACCGACTCGGCAATCGTCGAGTAGACGGACTTGATCGAGCGGTCAATGAAGATCGAGTTGTCATTGGCCGGCCGAACGGTCACCGCTTCGGGCAGGTCCTGCTGGATGCGCGGCAGGATGGCGCGCACCCCGGCCGAGACCTCCAGCGGATTGGCCGTGGCCTGGCGGACCACGCCCAGGCTCACCGACGGCACACCATTCAGGCGCACGCGCGAGCGCTCGCTGGCCGCGGCTTCTTCGACGCGGGCCACGTCCTTCAGGCGCACGGTGATGCCGTTGACCTGGCGCAGCGCCACCTCGCTGAACTGGGCGACGGTGTTCAGATCGGTGCGGGCGGTGACGTTGAACTCGCGCTGCTGGCTCTCGATACGGCCAGCCGGCACCTCGAGGTTCTGCTTGCGCAACGCGTCCTCCACATCCTGCACGGTCAGGCGGTAGGCGGCCAGGCGGTCGGCATCGAGCCAGATGCGCATCGCGTACTTGCGGTCGCCGCCGATCTGCACATCAGCCACGCCAGGCACGGTCTGCAGCCGCGGCTTGACGACGCGGTTCACCAGGTCGGTGATCTCCAGCGGCGACAGCGACTCGCTGGTGAAGGCAATCCAGATCGTCGGCGTGGCATCGGCCTCGACCTTGGCCACCACCGGCTCGTCAATGGCATCGGGCAGGCGGCCGCGCACGCGGGCGACACGGTCGCGTACATCGGCGGCGGCATCGTCGGGGTTCTTCTCAAGCTTGAAACGCACCGTGATCTGGCTCTGCTCCGAGCGCGAGATCGAGGTCAGGATGTCAACGCCGTCAATGCCGGCGATGGAGTCCTCCAGCGGTTTGCTGACTTGCGATTCGATCACCTCGCTGGACGCGCCGATCAAGCGGGTACTGACCGTCACCACCGGCTCGTCGATGCGCGGGTACTCGCGCAGACTCAGCCGGTCGAACGAGACGATGCCGACCAGCAACAGCAGCAGCGACATCACGGTCGCAAACACCGGGCGACGGATGGAGATTTCTGAGAGACGCATGCCGACTCCTTGAGCGTGGGCGTGACTGCGAGGCGCTCAGCGCGAGGCCACGCTGGCACCCTGCGGGCCGGAGGCCTCGGCGCTGCGTGGCGCACCGCCCTGCTTGTCCACATCGACGATATTGACCAACTGGCCCTCGCCGCGCATCAAGCGCGCCTGGCCCGCAGTGACGACCACGTCGCCGTCCTTGACGCCGCCCAGCAGCTCGACCTTGCCCGGCACCCGCATGCCCAGCTGCGCCTCGACGCGCTGCGATTGCCTGCCCTTGGGGCCATCGACCAGCTTGACGATGTACTGCTTGCCGCCCTGGGGCACCAGGGCCTCCTCGGGCACGACCAGCGCATTCGGGCGCTCGCCCAGCACCACATTGACGCGGGCGAACAGGCCGGAGCGCAGATCGGCGGTCGGGCCCATCAGCTTGGCACGCACCAGCATCGATCGCCCGTTGGCATCGAACTGCACATCGACCACGTCCACCTTGGCCTGGAACACCTGCCTGGGCAGCGCGTCCAAGGTCAGATCGACGCTCTGGCCGGCCTTGAGGCGGGGCACAAAGCGCTCGGGCAGGCGGAACTCGACCCACATGCTGGAACTGTCTTCCAGGCTCACCAGGTCGGCACCATCCTTGACGTAGTCGCCCAGATTGACGGCGCGTATGCCCACCAGGGCATCGAACGGGGCGACGATCTTCAGCCGGCTCAGCTGCGCCCTGGCCAGCGCCACCTGGGCATCGGCCACCTGCAGATTGGCCAGGGCCTGATCGACCACGCTGGCGCTGACAAAGTTTTGTGCCAGCAACTCGCGGTTGCGCTGCAGGCTGGTGCGCGCAATGCCGGCCTGGGCCTCGGCCTGCTGCAGCTGAGCCACCTGCAAGGCGTCGTCGAGCTGCACCATCAGCTGGCCCTTGCGCACGCGCTGGCCATCAACAAAGCCCAGCGCCGAAATCCGGCCGCTGACCTCGGGGCGCAGCACCACCGCCTGGCGCGAGCGCAGGCTGCCCACCGCCTGGGCCTCGTCGCGCAGATTCATCACCGCGACCCGGCCCACCTCGACGCTGACGGGGCCCGAGGGGCCGCCCGGCCCGGGACGACCTGGCTGATTCTGGGCCGCGCCCGACACCGGGCCCGCAGCCAAGGTCGCCCCCGGCTTGTGCTGCCACCAATACGCTGCGGCGCTGATCGCCACCAGCGCGGCCACAGCCACCAAAGTATGTAATTTTTTGACACTCATGCCGAATTCTCCGAGCGCGGACTGTAACGGCGATTGCGCGGTGGAGCCCCAGGGCCGTGAAGGCCCGGTCAGCGGTGTGCGATTGGCGAGCGGTGACTAGGCAGTAACCCTGACCATCAGCGCCCCACCGAGGCTGCACCCTTGTTGGCCAGCGCGTCGGCGCGCTCGTTGCCGGGGTCGCCGGCATGGCCCTTGACCCAGCGCCAATCCACCTGGTGCAGATGGCGCAGCGCATCCAGCCGCTGCCACAGGTCCACGTTCTTGACCGGCTTCTTGTCGGCGGTCTGCCAGCCGCGCTGCTTCCAGCCGATGATCCATTCGGTGATGCCCTTGCGCACGTACTGGCTGTCGGTGTACAGCGTCACGTCGCAGGTGCGCTTCAGCGAGGCCAGGGCCTCGATCACAGCCGTCAGCTCCATGCGGTTGTTGGTGGTGTTGGGCTCGCCACCAAACAACTCCTTGTCATGACCGCCGGAATTGAGCCAGGCGCCCCAGCCGCCGGGGCCGGGGTTGCCCTTGCAGGCACCATCGGTGTAGACCGTCACCTTGGGGCGTTGAATCGAGGCAATGGGTTCTTGTTTCTCTGTCATGAAAGCTCTTTGTTGTTGTGCGCTGCCACCGCCGCGGCCTTGGGCACCTTGCGGGTTTGCGGCAGCAGGCCGACCAGACGCATGCCAGGCACACGCTTGACGGCCACCAGGAAATAGACCGCGCCCAGCACCGGCCACCAGCGCGAGCCCGCGCCCTCCATCCAGGCGTGGCGCTGCATCCAGCGCTCGCTCAGGCCCGGCGGGCGGTAGCAGCCGAACTGCGCGCCCTCGACCTCGAAGCTGAGCAGGCGCAGCCAGTCGCGCAAGCGCCAGTAGCCGATGAACTCGCCGCTGCTGGGCAGGAACAGGCCCGGCTCGCCCTTGCGGCCCGGCAGATGGCCACGCAGGCGCCCCAGGCGCTGGCGCAGCGCCCACAGGCTGGTCGGGTTCAGGCCCAGTATCACGACCCGACCCTCGGGCCGCAGCACGCGGTCGACCTCGCGCAGGGTCTGGTGCGGGTCCCGGGCCAGCTCCAGCGCATGAGGCAGCACGACCAGGTCCAGGCTGTTGGTATCGAAGGGCAGTGCGTCAAAATCGCAATGCAGCGCCGCGTTGCCAGCCATGGGCTGCTCCGCCTCGTCAAGCCGGGCCTGCTGCAGGGCCAGCCAGCGGTGCGGCATGCGGTTGGTACGCAGGGCGTCAAGCTCGGGCAGGCCCAGCTGCAAGGCGTGGAAGCCGAACAGATCGACCACGGCGGCATCCAGCTGCGCCTGTTCCCAGGCCAGCATATAGCGGCCCGCAGGGGTTTGCAGCCAGTGGGCCAACTCTATAATCGATGGATTGCCTGCCATGAACCTTATCGCACTGCCTGCCTTCACAGACAACTACATCTGGATGCTTCACGATGGCGCGAACGCCATCGTGGTCGATCCGGGGGAAGCGGCGCCGGTGCTGCAAGCACTGAGCAGCAGGGGTCTGCGCCTGGCAGGCATTCTAGTGACCCACCACCATGGCGATCACGTCGGTGGCCTGGAAGCGCTGCGCGCGCATCTGCAAGGCCCGGTGTTCGGCCCGGCCACCGAGGACATTCCCGGTCCGTACACGACCTGCCGCGGCGGCGACACGGTCACGCTGATGGACCTGGACTTCAAGGTACTGGACGTACCGGGCCACACCGCCGGCCATATCGCCTACTACCTGCCGAGCCTGATCGGCAGCAGCGATGCGGCCCCGGTGCTGTTCTGCGGCGACACGCTGTTCTCCGGCGGCTGCGGGCGGCTGTTCGAGGGCACGCCGGCGCAGATGCATGACTCGCTGTCGCGGCTGGCTGGCCTGCCGGGCACAACACGGGTATGCTGCGCCCACGAATACACCCTGTCCAATCTGCGCTTTGCCACTGCGGTCGAGCCCGACAACGCGGCCTTGGCCGACTACCAACAATGGTGCCAGGCGCAACGCGCGCTGCACCAGCCCACCCTGCCCTCGCGCCTGACGCGCGAGCTCGCCATCAATCCATTCCTGCGCTGCGCCGAGCCTGCCGTGATCAGGGCCGCCAGCCATCATGGTGCCGCAGACGCTGATCCCGTCTCGGTGTTCACCGCCCTGCGCCAATGGAAGAACGAATTCCGATGACTGATAGCCCACGCCACTCCGTCCACGGCTCACTGCCGCGACTCCTGCCTCTGCTGACCCTGCTGCTCGCAGCCTGTGCCACCACCGCTCCGGTGAGTACGGTCCCCTCTGAAAACACCACGACGCCGTCGGTTGCCCTGTCCAGCAACCGCAGCGTCGAGTCCGCACCGGTCACCCGGGCCTCGGCCGCAGCCTTTGACCAGATGTCGGCGGCGCTGCTGGAAGACAGCCTGCAACCCGGCGCCAAGATCGATCTGGATGACAGCCAGGCTCAGGCCGACCTGTGGGCGCGTGTGCGCAAGGGCTTTGCGCTGCAAGACCTGGACGGTGAGCTGGTCGGCAAGGCCGAGCAGTGGTACAGCACCCGCCCCGACTATGTGCAGCGCATGACGGAACGCGGCAGCCGCTACCTCTATCACATCATCGAAGAGGTCGAGAAGCGCGGCATGCCCGCCGAACTGGCCCTGCTGCCCTTCGTCGAGAGCGCCTTCAATCCGCAGGCCATGTCCACCGCCAAGGCCTCGGGCATGTGGCAGTTCGTGCCGGCCACCGGGCGCGACTTCGCGCTCAAGCAAAACGTGTTCCGCGACGACCGCCGCGACGTGCTGGCCTCAACCCGGGCCGCGCTCGACTATCTGGACAAGCTGCACGGCATGTTCGGCGACTGGCATCTGGCGCTGGCCGCCTACAACTGGGGCCAGGGCAATGTGCAGAAGGCGATCGCCCGCAACGAGAAGGCCGGCCTGCCGACCGACTATCTGAGCCTGCGCATGCCCGACGAGACGCGCTACTACATCCCCAAGCTGCAGGCGGTGAAGAACATCATCGCCCGGCCGGATACCTACGGCCTGAGCCTGCCGCCGGTGGCCAACCACCCCTTCTTCCTGAGTGTGAAGATTGACCGCGACATGGACGTCGATGTGGCCGCCCGCCTGGCCGGCCTGGAGGTCGACGATTTCAAGCTCTACAACCCGCAGATGAACAAGCCGGTGATACTCGCCGCCGGCACCCAGCAAGTGCTGCTGCCCTACGACAACGCCAGCCACTTCGTTCGCCGCCTGGCCTCGCACCAGGGCCCGCTGGCCAGTTGGACGGCCTGGGTGGCTCCTCGCACCCTGAAGCCTGCCGAGGCCGCCAAGCTGGTGGGCATGAGCGAGGCCGCACTGAGCGAGATCAACAAGATACCGCCGCGCATGCTGGTCAAGCAGGGTTCGACCCTGCTGGTGCCGCGCGGCCTGCACCGCCTGGACGATGTGTCCGAACATCTGGCCGAGAACGCCAGCATCACTCTCGCCCCCGACGTGCCGCCGCTGCAGCGCGTTGCCTTCAAGGCCGGCAAGGGCGACACGCTGGCCGGCGTGGCCAAGCGTTACCGCGTCAGCAGCGAACAGCTGGCGTCATGGAACAAGCTGAATGCCAAGAGCGCGCTGAAGGCCGGTCAGACTTTGGTGGTCTACACCGCCGCCACGCCGGTGCGCACCGCCTCTGTCGGCAAGAATCTGAAGCCGGCGCGCAAGGTCTTGCGCACCAGCGGCCGCAGCACGGTGGCGCTCAACACCATCGGCGCACCGGCCACCCGACAGCTGAGCCGGCGCTGAGCTGACGCAGTGTCAGGCGCTGAAGAACAGCGCCACACTGCAGCCCACGCCAACAGTCCAGGCCAGCGAGCGCAGCGAAGCCTTGTCAGCCAGATAGAGGCCGATGAAGACCAGGCGCGAGGCGACGAAGGCCAGCGCCAGCGCATCCACCCGGCCCTGCGGCGCCTGCATCTGCTGGGCCACCAGCACGCCGGCGATGAACAGCGGCAGCGCCTCGAAGCTATTGGCCTGGGCGGCATTGGCGCGGGCCTGCCAGCCCGACAGATTGGCCAGCCAGGCGCGCGGATTGTTGTTGTCGAAGCCACCCTCGCGGCGGCGCTTGCCAAAGCCCTTGGATTTGGCAATGCCGGCGCAGACGATGGGCAGCAGGCCGGCGGCGATGATGCAGTAGTTGGCGAGGGTCATGTCTTGAGGCTTTCTTGCGGAACGGTGCTCAGCGCCGGTCCACCAATGCATGGGCAATGGTGCCCAGATCCACATACTCGAGCTCGCTGCCCACCGGCACGCCGCGCGCCAAACGCGTGGCACGCAGGCCGCGCGCCTTCAGCGCCTGGGTCAGCACATGGGCGGTGGCCTCGCCCTCGGCGGTGAAGCTGGTGGCGAGAATCACCTCGTCAACCTTGCCGTCAGCGGCGCGCGCCAGCAACTGGGCCACGCCGATGTCTTGCGCGCCAATGCCGTCCAGCGGGCTGACCCGCCCCATCAGCACGAAGTAGTAGCCGCGGTAGGAGCCGGTGCGCTCCAGCGCCGCCTGGTCGGCCGGCGACTCGATCACGCACAGCAGGCGCGCATCGCGGGTCTCGTCCAGGCAGATGCTGCACACCGGCGTTTCGGTGAAGGTGTGGCAACGCTGGCAATGCAGGATGTGATCGGCCGCCTGGCCCAGCGCCCTTGAGAGCTGGCGCGCGCCATCGCGGTCATGCTGCAGCAGGTGGTAGGCCATGCGCTGGGCCGACTTCTGGCCAACGCCGGGCAGGCGCCGCAGCGCCTCGACCAGGCCGTCAAGCGAATGCTGGGCATTGCTCACCGCAAGCCCCTCGCTTCAGCGCCAGCCAGCAGGTTCAAAACGGGAACTTCATGCCCGGAGGCAGGGGCATGCCGGCGGTCAGCTTGCCCATCTTGGCCTGGCTGACCTCTTCGGCGCGGCGCACCGCGTCGTTGAAGGCAGCAGCGACCAGGTCTTCCAGCATGTCCTTGTCATCGGCCAGCAGGCTGGGATCGATGGCCACGCGCTTGACGTCATGCTTGCAGGTCATCGTGACCTTGACCAGGCCGGCGCCCGACTGGCCCTCGACCTCGACCAGTGCCAGCTCATCCTGCGCCTTCTTCAGGTTGTCCTGCATGGCTTGGGCCTGCTTCATCAGACCGGCCAGTTGACCCTTCATCATGGTGATACTCCTTGGTGTTCAGTGAGGTTTGATCGACCCGGGCACAACGCGCGCCGTCTTGAACTGGCTCAGCATCTGCTGCACCAGCGGGTCGTTGAAAATGATCGCTTCAGCATCCAGCTGGCGCCGCTGACCCTCGGCGGCATCGCGCAGCGCCGGCGAATCCAGCGCCGGGCCGGCCTCCAGCTCGATGCGCAACTCCAGGCCGAGATGAGCCACCAGCGCGGCCTGCAGCTTGTCTTTAAGCACCGGGGCGCGCAGCGATTCACGCTCGATGCGAAAACGCCAGACCTGCGTCTCGCCGTCCTGCTCGATGGCCACGCACTCGGCCTGCAGCGCGACCTCGCGCGCCATCGCCACCAGGCCCAGCTGCTTGACGGTCTGGTACCAGCGCTCGCCCAGGGCTGTGGCCTGGATACTGATCGGCTCGCCTGCGGTGGACTGGGGTGCGGCCGGGCTCTGCTGCACGGGCGCTGGCGGAGCCGACGCTGCCGGTGGTGCGCGGCGCGCAGGCTCGGCCGGGGCCGCACTTGCGGGCATGGCCATACCCTCTTCATCGGCCATTGGCGCGTCCATCCAGGGCGGCACATCGTCGCTGGCGGCGGCCGGCGGCGGCGCAGGCCTGGGTGCGGGCGGGCTGGGAGGCGGGCTCGGTGTGGCCGGCTCGCGCGCCATGACGATAGGAGCGGACGGTGCCGGCGGGGGTGAATATTTCGACGGCGGGGCAGCCACTTGAGCCGGCGCCCGGGCCTCGGCCCGCACCGGCTCGGCCATCAGGGCCGCGGTACTCGCTACAGGCGCTGCAGGAGCAGCCGGCGCCGGGCTGGCGGCGCTTGCTGCTGCGGCCATCGCCGGCGCACGGGCCGGCGGCGTTGCCTCGGTCGGCGCCGCAGAGGCGCCGCGCCCGCCGCCCTCGGGCCGGAAGCTGAGCATGCGCAGCAGCACCATCACCAGGCCGCCGTATTCGTCGGGCGCCAGGCCCAGCTCGGCGCGGCCGTGCAGGGCCATGCTGTACATCAGCTGAATCTCGTCGGAGGGCAGCAGGCGCGCGACGCGCTGCATCTCAGGTGTTTCGGGGTCGGCCGCGTCGGCACTGCCCGGCGCGGCGCGCTCCACTGCCATCTGCTGCAGCAGGCTGGCCAGGTCTTCCAAGGTGCCAGAGGCCGACAAGCCCTGCGCCCGCAGGCGGTCGGCAATCGCCACCACCTCGGGGCCATTGCTGGCCGCCAGCGCATCGATCAGCGCGATCACATGGCTGCGATCGACGGCCCCCAGCATCTGGCGCACGCCGGCCTCCTTCAGCTCGCCCGAGCCGAAGGCAATCGCCTGATCGGCCAGCGACAGGCCATCGCGCATCGAGCCGCGTGCAGCCCGGGCCAGCAGGCGCAGCGAGCCGGCATCGACCGGTACGTTCTCGTCGGCCAGCACGCGCTGCAGATGCTCGTGCACCGTCTGCGGCGCCATCGGCCGCAGATTGAACTGCAGGCAGCGGCTCAGCACGGTGACCGGCACTTTTTGCGGGTCGGTGGTGGCGAGCACGAATTTCAGGTACTCGGGCGGCTCCTCCAGCGTCTTCAGCATCGCGTTGAAGGCGGTGTTGGAGAGCATGTGCACTTCGTCGATCATGTAGACCTTGAAGCGGCCCACCACCGGCTTGTAGACCGACTGGTCCAGCAGCTGCGAGATCTCTTCGACGCCGCGATTCGAGGCCGCGTCCAGCTCGACGTAGTCGACGAAGCGGCCGGCGTCGATGTCGCGGCAGGCCTCGCACACGCCGCAGGGGTGGGCGGTGATGCCACCCTGGCCGTCGGGCCCGGTGCAGTTCAGGCTCTTGGCCAGCAGGCGCGAGACCGTGGTCTTGCCCACGCCCCGCGTACCGGTGAACAGATAGGCATGGTGCAGCCGCTGCTGCGTCAGCGCATTGGCCAGCGCCTGCACGACATGCTCCTGCCCGACCAGTTCTTCGAAACTGCGGGGACGGTATTTGCGGGCGAGAACCAGGTAGCTCATGGCGGCGATTCTACGGGCGCGCCAGTGGCCCGGCCGGGCCTCGGGGCGAGGTGACCGATAATCTCGCCCCATGAGTACCCATGCCCCCTCCTCCTCCGATACCCTCAGCTACGAACAGGCGGGGGTCAACTACGATTTGATCGACCCGCTGAAGGTGGCCGCCCAGCGCGCCGCCGCCGCCACCGGCGCCCATCTGGCCGGCCACGGCTTCAGCGAGGTGCCGGCCTCGCGCGGCGAATCGGCCTATGTGGTTGATGTCGGCCCCTTCTACCTGGCCTCCATCGTCGAATGCCTGGGCACCAAGACCCTGGTCGCCGACGAGATGTACCAGCTGACCGGCAAGAGCTACTACGCCAGCATCGCCCAGGACACCATCGCCATGGCCATCAATGACCTGATCACCGTCGGCGCCACGCCGCTGGTGGTGCAGGCCTACTGGGCCGCCGGCGGCTCCGAGTGGTTCGGCGACAAGCTGCGCGCGCAAAGCCTGGTCGAGGGCTGGAAGAAGGCCTGCGACGTCTGCCAGGTGGCCTGGGGCGGCGGCGAGACGCCGGCCCTGGCCGGCATCGTCGAAGCCGGCCGCATCGACCTGGCCGCCAGCTGCACCGGCCTGATCAACCCGAAGGAGCGCCTGTCGGTCGGCGACAAGCTGGCACCAGGCGACGCCATCGTGCTGCTGACCTCCAGCGGCATCCATGCCAACGGCCTGAGCCTGGCGCGCAAGCTGGTGGAGCGCCTGCCCCAGGGCTATCTGACCGAGATCGAGCCCGGCTTGACGTATGGCGACGCGCTGCTGGCGCCGACGGTGCTGTACTCGCCGGTGACCGAGGCGCTGTTCAAGGCCGGCATCCAGCCGCACTACTGCGCCAACATCACCGGCCACGGCTGGCGCAAGCTGCTGCGCCACCCCGGCCAGTTCACCTACCGCATCCACACCGTGCCCCCGGTCACGCCGGTGCTGAAGTTCATGCAGCAACATGCCAAGCAGGACGACCGCGAGGCCTATTCGACGCTGAATATGGGTGCCGGCTTTGCCATCTTCGTGCCGGCCGCCGACGCCCAGCGCACCGTGGAGGTGGCCAAGGCCCAGGGCGTGGACGCCTGGGTCGCCGGCCAGATCGAGGCAGGCCCCAAGCAGCTGCTGATCGAGCCGCTGGGCCTCCAGTTTGGCGACGACTCGTTGCAGCTGCGCTGAGCGCGGGTCCCTCACCCGGCGCGCCCTGCGTTGCGCCGCGGTGCTGCTGGCCCTGGCCACCGGGACGCAAGCCGGCGGCCAGGCCCTGCCGCAAATCCTGCGGCCGCCCAGTGGCGCACAGCAGAGCGCGATCGACATTCCGATCCAGGGCGACAGCGACAGCCGCCTGCTGATCCAGTTCGACAGCACACTGCCGCTGCTAGCCATCCGGCTCCAGCCTCCCGGGGCGCCTGCGCTGGCCTGGAGCCCGGCACAGGTTATCAGCCTCACCCGGCAGCAGCGTCAGCACCCCGAGCTGGGCGACGCCTATCTGCTGCCCGAGCAGCGTGATCCGGCAGCCGGCGTATGGCGGCTCACCGTTGACCATGGCAAGGCCAGCGGTCGCGAGTCGCTGACCCTGCTGGCACGGCAGCTGCCGCGCTTTGAACTGCTGCTGAACGCGCCCAAGCGCCCGGTGCCCGAAGGGGGTGTCGGTCTGATCGATCTGACCGTGTTCGACCACGGCCTGGTGCGTGATGACGTGCGGCCCCTGCTGCTGATACGCCCCCCGGGCGCCGCGCCGGCGCAGACACTCACGATGACCGGCGATCTGCGCAACGGACGCGGCCAGCGCATCAATCTGGAGCCCGGTCACTTCTTCGCCGAGTACCAGCCACTGCAGGCCGGCCTTCATCAGCTGAGCGTGGGCCTGGCGCTGCCCGACAGCCGGCAGCGCCTCGTCACCCTGCAGGCAAAGCGGACGCTGCAGGTCAGCCCGGCCCCGCATGCCAAAAGCCTGCGAAGCGCTCTGAACCTGGTGACCGGCTCCGGCGACTGCCTGAAGTCGGCCAGCTTCAACCTCGGCTGGCAAGCCACCGAGCCCGGCCTGTGGCTGCTGACCCTTCGCCTGGCCGGCTCGGCGCCCCAGCCGGTCGAAGTCAATGCCCATGTCGACGCCAAGTCGGCCGGCGCCATACGCTTCGAGGCGATATTGCAGCCAAGCCTGCTCAAGCGCCTGCAACGCCGCGACTACACCGAGGCCGACCTGGAACTGGTTCTGGCGGCCCCCGGCCGCAGCGAGATCGCCTTCAGGCAGCGTGGCCTGCGCCTGCCCCAGGCCCTGCCCGCCGGTTCGATCTGCGACTAGATTTGCACCGGCCGGCTCGGAGCACCCCTCCGGCTCGCATACAATCAGCGCTGACGGGCCTCCTCGCATGGAAGCACGGCCAACCGGGTCAGGTGGGGAACCAAGCAGCCCTAACTGTTGTGACCAGTGCCGGGGGTAAGGCTCGTCAACCCCTATTCCAAAAGCCGCCGCCAATGAGGCCCTCCATCGCACTTGCGCAAAAGCGCGACCTGCTGCGCGAAGTGGTGCAGCGGTATCGCTCGGCCAACCTGCGTGTGTTTGGCTCCGCGCTACGTGGCGATGACACCGACGGCAGCGACCTGGATCTGTTGGTCGATCCGCTGCCCGGCACCACCTTGTTCGACCTTGGTGGACTGCAGGTCGAACTCGAAGATCTTCTTGGCGTTCCGGTCGATCTCCTGACCCCGGGCGATCTACCAACGAGGTTTCGCGATCAGGTATTGGCAGAAGCTTGCCCGGTATGAGCGAGAGTCGGCTGACCGACTACCTTGACCACATCATCGAGGCGGCTCGCCAAGCCTGCTCTTACACCGCAGGCCTTTCCAAGGAAGAGTTCCTCGCAGACAAACGCACGCAGCAAGCCGTCATCCTGAACCTGGTGATCATTGGCGAAGCCGCGACCAAACTGCTGAAGGACCATGAGCCGTTCCTGGCCATGCACGCCGACGTGCCCTGGCGCAGCATGAAGGGCATGCGGAATCGCATTGCCCATGGGTACTTCGACATCAACCTTGATGTTGTTTGGGAAACCACCCAAACCGCACTCCCGGAACTGCTCCGGTACTTACCGGCCATCCGGACGGCAGCGAATACGCACACGGGCTAGTAGCACGAGTGGCGTCGCGCACCGGTAGAGACGCTAGGTTCAAAGGCCTCGCAGCCATGTCACCATCCAGTCGCACTCAAGGGTAGAACCAATGAAGAAATCCATTTCCTCCGAGAAAATAGATGCCAAGACTGGAGCGACTGATCTGTCGGATGCAGCAGTAGCGAGTGCGCGAGCTGCTATTGCTACCGTGGCGAGCGCTAGTTCCGATGCGAGAAAAGCGGGTGTAGCGTCAGCACAATTCGCAGGTGAAAAGCTCAGCCAAGGCGTAAAGGCTACGGGAGTCGCGATCAACTCCGCTGTTGTCGTCGCCGGGGACAACACTCGCAAATCGCTTGCAGCTGCGTCAAGCTTGGCTGGTCGCTTGTCCAATTCTGCCAAGGACGCAGCGGGCGCATCAGGTTCTGCGTTCTCTAAGGCTGCAGCGGCATTCAAACGCAGCGCATCAACAGTCGCGACGGCAGCTCTTGATCAGAATGGAGACGGTGTAGTCGATCAAGAAGACTTGAGAATCATGACTGAGAAAGGCATTGCCATTACGAAGGAGGTGGCCCAGGAGGCTGGCTCCCTCGCGAAACAGGTCGCGTCATCCGAGTTGGTAAAAGATACTGCTGCGGGAGCAGCGGTTGGTGCAGCGATTGCTATTCCTATTCCACTTATTGGCCCCGCCGCAGGCGCCGTAGTTGGCGCAACGATGGGGGCCTACTCCCACTTCCGCAAGAAGTAGGGACAATGGCTACAGGCCGGGACTTTGAACTTGACAGCTGGCTCCCCGCGAGAATGCGGCCGACGCCTACACCGTTAGCCGGTAAGCCAAGGAGGGTGGGAAACGCATCTCAAGCTGCGCCCCCGAAAGGCCGTCATCCCAACAGGTGCCTTGGGGTGTCACCTTGCAGCGTCACTCCGAAATGCCAACCACCCGCAGTCCTGCATGAATACTTGGCATGAGGCCGGACAATAGCAAGGTTTGTCAACCCCAACACTTGCTAGCCAGATTGCGCTGCTACGCCTTCTCAGGCGGCGCTTTCCGGGCTACTTCTTTTAGATGGTCTGCAGCCCACTGCGGAGGCGTCCACTGCCTTTCGGAATCGGGGCAAGCAAAGTCTGCCTGCCAGCCAAGCTGCCTTAGATTCTCGACGAACTGGCCCAAGTGAGTCGAATCGATTTCCCCACGCCATAGGCCTGCAAGTTCCCGCCCAACTTGGGTGAGCTGCACGGTGCCAGCCTCTATCCGTGTTGATGGATTTGCTTTGGGTGGAAGCGCGTAGATCAATGGGCCACCGCCGGCCGAGAACAATAGAAGCAATTCGTCAGTTGCCGCCGAGAGCCCTACACCAAGTGTTTCGTTTCGAGTTAGGCCGGCGTCTTCAAGACGACGAAGGGCTGAATAGTTGAGCCCAAGCGACGCAGCGAACTCATGACGCCGCACAGTAAGAAACGGCAATCCATTGTCGACGTCAAGAACTAGCGCGCAAAGCCGACTGAACAAATTCGCCTCTAGCGACGAAAGATTCCGCAGCAGCTGCAATGTTCGCAAGGAGAACGCTCCGGGCCGAGCAACCTCCCCAGCTAACAGTCGCCCCCACAAGGTCTGCATCTCATCGTCGGACACATCTTTGCAGTCATCAAAAAACCGTACAACCCAGTCCCTACTCACCGGGCTTTCACTAACCTCTTCTGGCAACGCGTCTTTTGCCTTCTCCGCAATGGACTCGATGTTGATCTGCCGCCACTCTTCGACTGCAATCCGCCGTTCCGCGGCGCGGAACTGGACTTGGGAAACTCGTTCCTTTCCCTCCTCAAGAATCACCAAAGCATCCGCTTCTGCTTGCGCTTTTTGTCGAATAGATCGTGGCTCATAGAGTCTTCCAAAGCCGGTCGCGACGACTTCGATGAGTTTTGTAAGCGGCGCACTCAGTGCCTTCGCTGCCTCCGCGCTTATTAGATCTGACATAAATATCCTCTTCCACCGCGCCTGAGTGGCTCTCGATCAAATCTGGTCCAAGCCTAGTTTGCCACCACACCCGCAGCAAACTTCTGGCTGGATGCTCAGCTCGACTGCTTGAACGCCATCACCGCCTGATTGCGCAGGGTGCGCAGCAGCGACAACTCCTTCTCGCCCAGGTCTATGCTGCCAGGCGCCAGTTTGTCGGCGTAGATCATCGCGAACGGGGCACCCTTGACGGCCATGGGCAGTATCAGAAAGCTCCAGGCCTTGGCATGCTGCAGATACCAGGGCGGCAGGCGCTCGGCGATCTTGCCCGAGGAGGCGTCGGCGATCAGCGTATCCACGCCTTTCTGACAGATGGCCGCGAACAGGTCAGGCACCACGCCCGGCGGGGTGCGCAAGGGCACCTTGAAGTGCGGCACGATGGTTTCAACGCCCTCGCCGAGGCCGAAGCGGCCGGTCAGGGTCTCGGTCTTGGGGTCGCGCAGGCAGAAGACGATGCGCTTGAAGCCCAGGCCACGGAACATGGTTTCCAGAATCATGCGCAGCACTTCGTTGAGCTTGAAGCTCTCCACCATGGCGTTGGTGATGTCCTGGATGCCGGCGGCCAGGATCTCGGCCACCTGTTCGCGCGGGATATGGGGCTCGGCGACCAGGGTGTCGTCTCCCACCAGCGTGGCCTGCAGTTCGTGCGGCGAGAGACTGTCCTGCTCGACGGGAATCACCGGCGCCAGCAGGCGCTGGGCGGGCGAATTCTTGGGCACCTTCAGGTCCATCGCAATGGCCATCTCGGACAGGCGCTGGCGGGCCTCGTCGGCCGCCACCTCGAAGCGTGTCTGCGACAGGCCCAGCGCGCGGCCATAGCGCTCGGCCACCGCGCGAACGCGGGCATGGGCGTCGCTGGGTTCGCTGTGCAGGATGGCATCGGCCACATCGTTGGCTGCGCTGGACAGCATGCGCATCCGTTCGACCGGATTGTCCACATGGGTGCGCGGCGGGTCGCCCTGCGGCCGGCGCATGCTGCGCTGCAGGGTGTCGGGCAGGCCCCATTGCTTGGCCACGCCAACACCCAGCTCCTCGTAGCTGAGGCCCAGCACCTGGGTCGAGGCAGCCTGTTCGCTGACCGGTATCGCCTTGGCGCCGGCGCCGGCCTTGGCCGGGCGCACCAGCTGGCGCACCTGCAGCGCCTCTTCCGGAAAATAGAACTCGGTCAGCAAGCGGCCCAGATGCTGCAGCATCGCCGCGACAAAGGACTCCTCGCTTTCGCGGCGCACCGTGCACAGCTCGCCCGCCACCGCGCCGGCCATCAGCGAGCGCAGAAAGTCTTCCTTCAGCTGCTGGGCATGGGCCTTGTTCTCCATGCGCTCCAGCAGCACCACCGACAGCGCCATATTGCGTATGCCGGCAAAGCCGACCAGGGCCACCGCACGCGACACGGTGCTGATGCTGCCACCACCGGCATGGCTGAACTGCACCGTGTTGACCAGGCGCAGCAGCTTGTTGGTCAGGGCCACGTCTTTCAGGATCTCGTTGGACAGGGCCGACAGGCTTTCGTTCTCGGAGCTGGTGACCTTGTGGATGCGCGAGACCGAGTCCGACAGCGCCGGAAAGTCCGACTTGTGCCGCATACGGCGCAGCAGGAACTCCAGGGTGGCGCTCTCGCCGGCAGCCTCGGGGGCGGCCTGCAGCGGCGCATGCAGCCATTCGTTCAGCGCCGCCAGGAAGGCACTGGCGCTGGGCCAGCGCTGGGCCGGGTCTCGGGCCAGGCCGCGCTGGACGATGGCGCGCAGCTTGTCGTCCACCGCCGGCGGCAGGCCGCTGGGCAGGTTCAGGTCCTGATCGGCCACGCGCTTGACGGCCGCCCAGGGGTCAGGGTTGGCGTTCATGCGCTGATTGCTCAGCAGCTCGGCCAGCATCAGCGCCACGGCAAACACATCCATCTGCGGGCTCGGCGGCCGGCCCTGGGCTGCCTCGGGCGACATATAGCCAGGGGTACCCACGATGCGCTGCGGCTTGTCGCCACTGCCCGGCGCGGCCACACGGCCGGCGATGCCGAAGTCCATCACCCGGGCGCGGCCGCTGCCATCGAGCAGGATGTTGGAGGGTTTGAGATCGCGATGCACCACCCCGACCTGGTGGGCCGTCTGCAGCGCCTCCAGCACGCCCAGCATCAGCTCCACCGCCTCGCGCGGGGCCAGCGGCGGCCCGCGGCGCTGGCGCTCGGACAGCGTCAGGCCCGGCACGTACTCGAACACCATATAGGGTCGGCCGGCGGCGGCATCGGCCTCGAAAACCGGCACGATGTTCGGGTGCGTCAGCCGGCTGACCGCACGGGCCTCATGCAGCCACTGATCCAGGCTCAGCGGCGTCTCGCTGGGCAGCAGCACCTTGACCGCCACCTCGCGCTCCAGGCGCGGATCATGGGCCAGCCAGACGGTGGCCTGGGCGCCCTGCCCCAGCGGCCGCAACAGCCTGAAACGGCCCATCGCGCTGCCAGCGGTCAGCTGGCCTGGGTTCGGAATCGGGGGAGATACGGCCATGTCTGGAATCTATTCTTGTTTTGGCTCCGCCGTGAGCGCGGTCGCATGGCAAATTCAACTTTTAGCGTTTTTTGCCTCAGCCGGCTTGGAGGCTGCGGGCGTCAAGGCCTCGTGCAGCTCCTTGAGGCCCAGGCCCAGCGCGCGGCCATAGCGCTTGGCCAACTGGTCCAGCGCACCGACGATCTTGGCCGTGGGCAGCAGCAAGGCATCGATCACGTCATTGGCCAGGCTGGCCGTCAGGCGCAGCGTCTCGGCATCGCTGTCGGGCGTGTGGATGGGCGCATCGGGCGCGGCCCGGCGGATCATGTGCAGCACCTCGTCCGGCAGGCCCCAGTGCAGGGCTGCGGCAGCGCCCAGGGTGGCAATGTCTATGCCCAGCACCGCATAGGAGGCACCGGTTTCGGTCATCACCGTCGGATTCGGTTGCTCGGCCGTGGGCGGCATGGGCTGCATCAGCTGGCGGATCTGCAGGGCATCGTCCGGGAAGTGGTACTGCACCAGCAACCGGCCCAGGTTCTGCAGCAGCGTGATCAGGTAGATCACCTCGGGGTCGTAGCCGGCCGGGCGCAGCGCCTGCGCCACCTCGCCGGCACGCTGCACCCGCTCCATCAGGCCCATCAAGGCCTGGGCATGGGTCTCGTTCAGCGGGCCCGGCCATTCGCGCAAGGCTGAGGCACCGCGCTTGACGCCATTCAGGCCCAGCATGGCAATGGCCCGCTGCATATTCAGCACCGGCCCCCCGCTGCTGGCCGTCATGCCGCGCAGGCTGGCCGAATTGACATTGCGCAGCAGCTCGAAGGTCAGCGCCATGTCCTGCAGCACCAGTTGCGAGACCTCGCTGGTGTGCTGCTGCTCCATCCGCGCCATGCGGTTGACCCGGGTCGCCACGCCGGGCATGGCCGGCAGATGGCCGTAGCGGCTCATGCGCTCCAGCAGCAGGGCGGTGGGCCCGCCGCCCTCGCGGGAGGCGTCTGACCGCCAGCCGTCCAGCGCACGGTGCAGCGTGCGGGCGTTGTGATAACGCTGGCGCGGCTGCCGGTCGGTGCTGCGGTTGACGATGGCGCGCAAGGCCTCGGGCACCGGCTGGGGCATGCCCCAGGGCAGGCGCACCAGCTCCTTGCCGTTCGGGAACATGCGGGCGATGACCAGTTGCACATCGGCCTCTTCCAGCACGTTCTGTCCGGTCAGCACCCGCTGCATGATCACGCCGATGGCCACCAGATCGGCCTCGGCATCGTCACGCTGACGCCGGCGGCGGTCGGACGACACGCCACCAATGCCCGCGCCGTCGCCCTGGTCCACCACGCCCTCGGGGGCCACCTCCAGGCCGATCAGATTGACGTGGTCGGCCTCGTTGATCAGCAGGCTGCTGAGCTGCAGGCTGCGGTGCGACAGGCCGGCCTCATGGGCAAAGGCCAGGCCCTCCAGCGCCTGGCAGATCCAGTGCGCCAGCTCGGTGGCCTGCGGAATCGGCTGGCGCTTCAGGCGCTCGTCCAGCGTCTCGCCCAGCGCGCGGTCATAGGTGACGAAGGGCCACTGGTCCTGCTGGCCGATGTCGATGACATGGGCCAGATTGGGGTGGCTCAGACGCGAAGCCAGCCGGACCTGGCGCTGCCATTGCTCGATTTCCTCCTGACTGCTGGGCGCCACGCGCGGCAACATCAGGATCTGCTCCTGGCCGCTGCGCGGGTCGAACACCAGCCAGCTCATGCTGCGCGAGCACTTGCCCAGCAGGGCCCGCAACTCGAAACGACCGAAACGCCTCAGCGGCGCGCGGGCGGCCTCACCTTGTGAGGTGGCCGAGGGCGCGGAGGGCGTTTGGGGCGGCAAGGGCATAGAGGCAGCGCGTGAGGAGACAAGCATGACAGTACGCATTGAAACAACAGCTTGCAATGCTCATACCCGGATGAGTCAGGCAATTGCGGCCTATTTCGACACATTTGTAACAAGCTGAAGCAGGGGGAAACCCCGCCCCCGGCTCATTGCGTGATCTGGGCCCAGACTTTCTCCAACCTTTTCACGCTCACCGGCTGGGGCGTGCGCAGCTCCTGGGCGAACAGGCTGATGCGCAACTCCTCCAACTGCCAGCGGAAGTCGTCCACCCGGCCATCATGGGTGCCCTTCAGCTCGGCCAGGCGGCGCAGCAAGCGCTGCTCCATAGGCCGCAACTCGGCCAGGCGCTGGCTGTCGCGGGCCGGGTCGGCACGCAGCTTGTCCAGACGCATGACGATGCCCTTGAGGTAGCGCGGCAGGTGCTGCAGCTGGGCCCAGGGTGTGGCGGTGACGAAGTGCTTGGGCACCAGGCGCTGCAGCTGGGCCTGGATATCGTCGGCCACCTCCTTGGCCGGCCGGCTGTCCTTGAGCTTGCGCGCGGCGGCGGCGTACTCGATCAGCACCACGCCGGTCAGCCGGGCCACTTCCTGGGCGATCAGGTTCAGCCGCGTGCGGCCCTCCTCGATGCGGCGCTTGAAGGCAAACTCGTCGGTGGGCAGCGGATCGGCCAGAAAGGCGCGGTCCAGGGCCACGCCGATGATCTGCTCACGCAACTCATCCGCGCTGCCCAGCGGCATGAAGTAGACCGACATCTTCTGCAGATCCGGGATGTTCTTCTCCAGATACTTCAGTGGCTCCTTCAGCTGCAGGGCGACCAGCCGGCGCAGGCCCAGGCCGTGCTTGGCGGCGGCCACATCGGGTTCGTCGAAGACCTCGATCTCGACGTGCGCGCCGCGGTCTATCAGCGCCGGGAAGCCGATCAGCGTCTGCGCGCCCTTCCTCACCTCCATCAGCTCGGGCAGCTCGCCAAAGGTCCAGTTGGTGTAGGTCGCGGCCGGTACGTCCTTGACCGGTTTGTCGGGGGCCGGCACGCGCACAGCGGTGCTCTTGCCAGTGGTCGCAGGGGCTGCAGCCGGCGCGGCTGCGGGCAGCTTCAGCGCCGCCAGGGCCTGGAAGGCCGAACGGGCCTTGGTGCCCAGCTCGGCCTTCAGCGCCGCCAGATTGCGGCCCATGCCCAGCTGCCGGCCATGCTCGTCGACGACCAGGAAATTCATGAACAGATGCACCGGCACCTGCTCCAGCTTGAAGTCATTGCGCTGCACGGCGATTTGCGTGCGGTCACGCACCGCCTTCAGCAGCACATCGACCAGGCTGCCCTGGGCAAAGGGGTTCAGCTCGACGAACTCGGCCACATAGTCGGGCAGCGGCACCAGGCGCGAGCGGGGGCGCTGGTGCAGGCTTTTCAGCAGGGCCAGCAGCTTGTCCTTGAGCATGCCGGGCACCAGCCACTCGCAGCGCTCCTCGCTGACCTGGTTCAAGGCATAGATGGGCACCGTCACCGTCACGCCGTCGCGGGCGTCGCCGGGCTGGTGCAGATAGCTGGTGGCGCAGTCCACACCACCCAGGCGCAGGGTCTTGGGGAAGCTGGCCACGGTGATGCCGGCCGCCTCGTGGCGCATCAGCTCCTCGCGGCTGAGATGCAGGACCTTGGGGTTCTCACGACTGGCGACGCGGTACCAGCGCTCCAGGCTGGCGCCCGAGCACACATCGGCCGGCAGTTGCTGGTCGTAGTAGGCGTAGATCAGCTCGTCATCGACCAGCACGTCCTGCCGGCGCGACTTGTGCTCCAGCTCCTCGACCTGGCGTATCAGCTTCTGGTTGTGCGACACAAACGGCAGCCGCGTCTCCCAGTCGCCATTGACCAGGGCCTCGCGGATGAAGATCTCGCGCGCCGCCGGGGCATCAACATTGCCGAAGTTCACCCGCCGGTTGCTGTAGATGACGATGCCGTAAAGCGTGGCCCGCTCCAGCGCGATCACCTCGGCGGCCTTCTTCTCCCAGTGCGGCTCCAGCAGCTGCACCTTCAGCAAGTGGCCGGCCATCTGCGGAATCCACTGCGGCTCGATATTGGCAATGCCGCGGCCGAACAGGCGGGTGGTCTCGACCAGTTCCGAGGCCACGATCCAGCGACCCGGCTTCTTGCTCAGGTGCGCACCGGGATGGCGCCAGAACTTGATGCCGCGAGCCCCCAGGTACCAGTCGTCCTCGTCGCTCTTCAGGCCGAGATTGCCCAGCAATCCGGCCAGCATCGACAGGTGCACCTGCTCGTAGGTGGCGGCACTGCCGTTGAGCCGCCAGCCATGCTCGGCGACGACGGTGTGCAGCTGCGAGTGAATATCGCGCCATTCGCGCACGCGGCGCACGCTGACGAAGTTCTCACGCAGCAGCGCCTCGTAGCGGCGGTGGCTCAGCTTGTGTTCGCCACTGCCGCCCTTCGATTCTTCCAGCCACTTCCAGAGCTTCAGATAGCCCATGAACTCCGACTTCTCGTCGTCGAATTTCTTGTGGCGCTCGTCGGCGGCCTGCTGCTGCTCCATGGGCCGGTCGCGCACGTCCTGGCCGGTCAGCGCGCTGGCGATGATCAGCACCTCGTCCAGCGCCTGCCGGTCCTTGGCTTCCAGAATCATCCGGCCCACGCGGGGGTCCAGCGGCAGCCTGGACAGCTCCTTGCCGATGGGCGTCAAGTCATTCCGTTCATCGACGGCACCCAGCTCGTTGAGCAACTGGTAGCCGTCGGCGATGGCCTTGCGCGGCGGTGGCTCGATGAAGGGGAAGTCCTCCACCTGGCCCAGGTGCAAGGCCTTCATGCGCAGGATCACGCCGGCCAGCGACGAGCGCAGGATCTCGGGGTCGGTGAAGCGCGGGCGCTCGTTGAAGTCCTTCTCGTCATACAGCCGCACGCAGATGCCGTTCGACACGCGGCCGCAGCGGCCCGCGCGCTGATTGGCCGCCGCCTGGCTGATGGCCTCGATCTGCAGCTGCTCGACCTTGTTGCGGTAGCTGTAGCGCTTGACACGCGCCAGGCCGGGGTCGATCACATAACGGATGCCGGGCACCGTCAGCGAGGTCTCGGCCACATTGGTGGCCAGCACGATGCGGCGTTGGCCGTGCGGCTCGAACACCTTGTCCTGCTCCTGCGGCGACAGCCGCGCGAACAGCGGCAGCACGTCGACGCCGGGCGGATGGTGCTTGCGCAGCGCCTCGGCCGCCTCGCGGATCTCGCGCTCGCCGGGCAGAAACACCAGCACGTCGCCGGCGCCCTCGCGCCACAGCTCATCGACCGCATCGACGATGGCGTTGTTGACGTCGTACTCGCGGCTTTCCTCGAACGGGCGGTAGCGCTGCTCGACCGGAAACAGCCGGCCGGAGACGGTCAATACCGGCGCCGGTCCCTTGGCCGAGGCGAAGTGCTTGGCGAAACGATCGGCATCAATCGTCGCCGAGGTCACCACCACCTTCAGGTCCGGCCGGCGCGGCAGCACCTCGCGCAGATAGCCCAGGAGGAAGTCGATGTTCAGCGAGCGCTCGTGGGCCTCGTCGATGATGATGGTGTCGTAGGCCTTGAGCAGCGGGTCGGTCTGCGTTTCGGCCAGCAGAATGCCGTCCGTCATCAGCTTGACCGAGGCGCCCGGCTGCAGCCGGTCCTGGAAGCGCACCTTGAAGCCGACCACCTCGCCCAGCGGCGACTTCAGCTCCTCGGCAATGCGCTTGGCCACGCTGCTGGCGGCAATCCGCCGCGGCTGCGTGTGGCCGATCAGCTTGCCCGTGTTGGCCCGCCCTCGCCCCAGCGCCAGCGCGATCTTGGGCAGCTGGGTGGTCTTGCCCGAGCCGGTCTCGCCGCAGACGATGATGACCTGGTGCTCGGACATCGCACGGGCGATGTCCTCCCGCCGCTCGCTGACCGGCAGCGATTCGGGGAAGGTGATGGGCGGCAGCGGCGTGGCAACGACGGGTGCTCGCTCGGGGCGAGGCGCGCGGGGTCGGGCCGGCTGGGCGGGCTTGGGAGGAGGCGGGGGCAATGGATTCACGAGGCGCGGATTATCGGTGCTTATCGCCGCCTGTGCGCCGCTTGATCACGGTATCGGGAATGACCCGTATCTGACCGCATAGCGCACGGTACTTCGGGGGTCAGGTCACGCACATGGGCGTGCATCGCCCACGTCATGACAAACGCGTGAAAAACCGCACACTTTTCGGCCTGTGGTGACTACGATGAATTCGCCCGGATGGTTGATGTCGGCATGCATGTCGGTGTCGCCGATCTGGGCGGGTTCTGTAAGCACCATGCCTGCGGCCCCGATCCAAAAACATATCAGAGGAACCCCGATGAAGCACTCCCGAACCCCACTGCAAGTCACCCGCCTGGCGGCGCTCATGCTGAGCGGTTTCGCCGCGCTGCAGGCCCAGGCCATTGTCACCTACGCAGGCGACCCCGGCACCCTGGGCAACCCCGCCAGCTGGCGCACCGCCGAGTTCAATAGCGACTGGGGTCTGCGTTCCCTCGGCGCCGAGTTCGCCTATGCGGCCGGCTACAGCGGCGCCGGCGTCAAGGTCGGCATGGTGGACTCCGGCTACTTCAATCTGCATCCGCAGCTGACCGCTTCTCGCTACCACGCGGTCACCGTCAACGGCATTTCCGGCGCGCAGAACGCGGCCTATAACGATACCCATGGCACCCATGTCTCAGGCACCATCGCCGCCTCGCGCGACGGCAGCATCGGCGGGGTCAACAACTTCCACGGCGTGGCCTTCAACGCCGACCTCTATGTGGGCAATACCCACAAGACCGACGGCGTGCTGTTCGGCCTGCCCCAGGTCACGCAGACTGCCGCGCAGACCCTGGAGCAAGGCTATGTGGCCGATGTGTACCGCGGCGTCAACGCCCAGGGCGTGCGCATCATCAGCACCAGCTGGGGCAGCCAGCCCAATAGCGAGCAGTACAACACGCTGGGCCCCAGCGCCACCGGCGTGGCAGGCCTGATCGGCGCCTGGGGCTTTCTGGCCCGCGACGACGTCTGGATGAAGGGCGCCGTCGATGCGGCCAAGACCGGCACGGTGATGGTCTTCAGCGCCGGCAACACCGGCTTCGCCAATGCCAGCGCCCGCTCCGGCATGCCCTACTACATGCCAGAGCTGGAGAGCAACTGGCTGGCTGTTGCTGCCATCCGCCAGAACCTGACGATCAGCGGTGCAGCCGTGGGTCAGTCGCTGAATGCCGACGGCTCGGTCAATGTGCCCGGCGCACAGCTGTACAACCAGTGCGGCATGGAGAAATGGTCCTGCATGACGGCACCGGGCAATGCCATCAACGGCAGCACGGTCAACGGTGCCGGCACGACGGCAACCTACTCCAGCCTGTCGGGTACCTCGATGGCCGCACCCCATGCGTCCGGCTCGCTGGCCGTGATCATGGAGCGCTTCGGCTACATGACCAACGCCCAGGCGCTGGAGGTGATGAAGACCACCGGCATCCAGAACGGCACCATCAACAACGCCGTCGGCACGGCCATCGCCAACCCGACCGCCGGTCAGAACACCCTGGTGCCCGACGCCCGCAACGGCTGGGGCACGATCAGCCTGAAGAACGCGATGAACGGCCCGGGCCAGTTCCTGGGCAAGTTCGCCGTCAACACGCAGGGGCAGAACGACACCTGGTCGAACAATATCTCCGACGTGGCGATCAAGGCACGCAAGCTGGAAGACCAGGCCGAGGCTGCCAGCTGGCTGACGACCAAGACCAGCAAGGGCTGGACCAACGGCCTGCCCGCCGGCGCCAGCGCCGACGATCAGACCGAGTACACGATGGGCGTGGCGCGCGAAGCCGCACGCAATGCGCGCGTGTATGAGGGCAGCCTGTCCAAGTCGGGCGCGGGCACCCTGGTGCTGAGCGGCAACAACAGCTTCTCGGGCGGCGTCGAAGTTTTCGGCGGCACACTGGTGGGCCGCTCTGCCAATGCCTTTGGCAGCGGCGACGTGGTCATCTTCGGCGGCACGCTGGCTGGCACCGCCACCATTGCCGGCGATCTGCTGAACCAGGCCGGCCATGTGGCACCGGGCGAGAACTCGATCGGCACCCTGAGCGTGCTGGGCAGCTTTGCCCAGTTCCCGACCGGCGCGCTGGATCTGGACGTGGGTTTTGGCGCGGCCGACTGGCTCAACATCAGCGGCACCGCCTTCCTCGGCGGCACGCTGCAGGTGAGCCTGCTCAACGGCTTCGGCGCCGGCAGCTTCACGCTGCTGAGCGCTCACAACCTGCTGGGCCACTTCGCCACGGTGCAGATCGACGGTCTCACCGCCGGCTACGTGACCAAGCTGACCTATGGCCCGGACAGCGTGCGCCTGGACGTCACGGCCGTGCCGGAACCCCAGACCTGGGCCATGCTGCTGGCAGGCCTGGGCCTGCTGGGCACGGTGGCTCGCCGCCGCCGCGGTGTCAGCCCCCGCGGCTGAGCCCGGTGCCTGTCGGCACATTCTTTCAAGCGCCCTCCGGGGCGCTTTTTTCGTTCAGAAGTTGCGCGCCAGCGTGAGCCCGAGGAAGGTCCGGTCACGATAGGGCTGGTCGAACACACGGCTGCCGCCCCAGAAGGTGCCGATATTGACCGCCAGCTGCCAGTCGGCCGGGTTCTGCACAAAGCTGACCGTCAGATTGATCGACTTGGCGCCCTGCATGAACAGGCCCTGACCATTCGGGGTGCGGCCCTTGACGGCATGGAAGAAGTAGACCTCGGGCACGACCTGCCACCCGGCGATCAGCGTGCCGTCGTAGACCCAGCTGAAGTCGAAGTTGTAGCCCCAGGAGGTCTTTGACCCCACCGCCTCGGGCGCCGCCGCCGGGTCGAATTCCTGGCCCCAGCCCCAGGCGCCGGCGGCGATCGGATCGCCGCCATAGCTGCGCTTCAATCCGGGATAGCGGATCACCACCGCCTCCGCCAGCAGGGTGGCGGTCTGCGCCCCGAGCAGCTTCAGCAGGCCGCCGCCCACGCTGGGCGACAGGCTGAGCAGGCCGGTCAGGTGTGCCTGCAGACGCTTTTCGTCGACCCAGCAATTGCCGTTCTGAGAGGCGCAGCCGCTGGCCGCCGGATTGAGCGCCACGGCGTCCTTCGGACGATAGGAAAGCTCCGCACCGATAGCCCAATCGCCCACCGGGAAATTGGCGCTGACGCCGTAGAGCCGGCGGTCTTCCGGGTAGGCGAAGCCGAGCGCGCCTGTGCCGTCCAGGTTGGTGCTGAACTGCGGCCCCTTGTCGTGGTAGTTCATCGCATACAGGCCCAGGTTCAAGGCCGTGCCCTCGGGCTGATAGCGCAGCGAGGCGCCCCACTGCCCACCGTTGCGCGCCTTGCTCTCGGCCAGGCCGTAGGCTTCATGGCCCTTGCCCAGGCCGTTGGAGACCGACCAGTAGCTGCCCGTCGGCGGCATGTAGTTGGCATTCCACCTGGCTTGCACATAGGCCTCGGCATTCAGGCCATGGCCCAGCGACGACGCCACGCTGGCCATGGGCGCGGGCAGAAACACTTCCTTGAGCTGGGTGCCGGGCTGGGACAGGCGCATCACGTCCATCGCATTGGTGCTGTTGATGCCGCCGGGCAGGAACAGGCTCTCCCCCCAGCTGATGACCTGATTGCCGACACGAACACGCGCCTGCTGGCCGGCCACATCGAAGGTCTTGCTGAGCCACAGGTCAAGCAGGCGGGCCTTGAACCTGAGATCGCTGCGCGCATCGTCGGCCAGGCCGCCGCTGAGCGTCGGTGGCGTCGTGGCACTGGTGTAGCCGGTGGTCTGGGCCGCCGACAAATCCTTCAGCCAGTTGACCCGGCCCAGCACCGTGATCGCCTCGGGCAGCTTGACCACCAGCTCGTGGCTGCCCTTGAGAAAGGTCGTGAAACGATCGCCCTTGGCATAGTTCAGATCGCCCTGGTCGCCCAGGGCAGCGGTGGGTGCGATGCAGCCGGCCGGCGCGCCGCTGCCGGTGGCGCCTTGCGTGATCAGGTCGCAGGCCGGGGCCTTGAGGCGCAGGCCCGTGCCCACCGTGACGGTCGAATCCAGGCTGATGCTGCCGCCCTCGATATCGAAAGTCAGGGCCTGGGCGCCTGTCGCCACGGTGGCGCAAGCGGCCAGTGCCGCCAGACGCGTGTTTGATTGCCTGCTCATGGTCGGTGTCCCGGTGTTGGAAGAGTGGGCGCGACGGTAAGTCGCCAGGGGCCGGGCGCGTTATCGCCAACGCGAAAAGCCATCACTGGGAGAAACCCCCACACCCGCCCCGGGCTTGAATTGAAGACAATCCGCCATGCCTGTTTGACGGCCCATCCTCATTGCCACCCTCACCTGTGCACGCAGACCCGCTGACCCACACACCGATCGCGCCGGTCTGGCATGACGTCAGGCGCACGACCGATGTGGATGAGCACGCGGTCGCGCAGGTGCATTGGTCCATGCACTACGACCAGCTCTCGGCGGGGCCCTTTGCCGGCGAGCTGAACCACCTGCAGCTGCCCGGCGTGCGCCTGGTGCATGAAACCGTCAACTGCGCCGTGCGGCAGCGCGGCCATCTGGCCGACGGGCAGTTCGGCTTCGCGATGACGCTGGACCAGCCGGGCGAGGCCTACTTCCACGGACAGCGGCATGGCAGCGAGTCCATGATCATCGGGCCCAGCGAAGAGTTCGATCTGGCCAGCCC
The DNA here is from genome assembly GCF_963422335.1 of uncultured Roseateles sp. NCBI lineage: Bacteria > Pseudomonadati > Pseudomonadota > Betaproteobacteria > Burkholderiales > Sphaerotilaceae > Roseateles > uncultured Roseateles sp. The sequence continues at coordinate 3,627,620 of NZ_OY729424.1, read as the reverse complement.
CGCGAATCTGAGCATGGTGGGCATCGTCGTCGACGGTGCGCTGCTGAACTCGCTGTGGGAGCGCATGTACCAGAAGCCCCTGGTCAGCTGGCTGTCGCACAAGCTGGTGGTACAGGTGCGGCCGGGCATGGCCGGGCGTCTGCGTGCGGCGCACCTGGCCATGCTCAAGCATGTTCATTGCGCGCCCGAGGCCTTGCACAGCACCGATGTGATGCTGCGCATGCGCGACGAGATACTGGCCGACTGGATGGCCTCCATCCCGGTCAGCGTGGACAGCGCCGCCTGCAAAAGCGTCAAGGCACGCCAGCGCGTGGTGGACCGGGCCTGTGAGCTGATGCTGGCGCAGCCGGATCAGCCGACCACCCTGCTGCGCCTGTGCAGCGAGCTCGGCGCCACGCCACGCAAGCTGGAGTACTGCTTTCGCGACATCCTGGGCATCAGCCCGGTCAAGTACCTGCGGGCCGTGCGCTTGAACGGTGCACGGCGCGACCTCAAGCGGGGCCACGAGCGGCCGTCCAGCGTGCAGGACGTCGCGGCACGCTGGGGCTTCTGGCACCTCAGCGACTTCTCGGCTCACTACCGGCAGCAGTTTGGCGAGTTGCCCTCCGAAACCCTGCGCCGGGCCCAGGGCCTGCCGCCCCTGCCGAAGACGCTTTGACGCCCGGGCCCGCCCGGCCTCGCGCTGCCGCAAGGGTTTTTCCGGGTCTGCGGTTTTCGCGTCGGCGATAACGCGCCCCTCCGCCCTGCCCTTACCTTTGCATCCATCGGCCCGCCGGGTCGACATGCCAAGGAGATAGCGATGGCTGAGCCGATGGCCGCCGAGATGACGCAGGCCAAACCACGAGCCCGTGAACTCGGCCTGCCTTTTGTGGGCGAAACGGGGCCCTGCAACGCCATCACCGATGTCCCCGGCGTGGAGGTCGGCACCTACACGCGCTGCGATGCCGAGCCGACGTCGGGTGCCGATGCGGCCCTGGTGCGCACCGGCGTGACGGCCATCTTTCCGCGCGGGCGCGCTCAGGTCGACCAGTCGGTGTGGGCGGGTCAGTTCTCCTTCAACGGCAACGGCGAGATGACCGGCCTGCAGTGGCTGCAGGATGCCGGCTACTTCAATGGCCCGGTCATGCTGACCAACAGCCACAGCGTGGGCATGGTGCACCACAGCGTGACGCGCTGGATGATCGAGCAGGTGCCCGCCATGCGCAGCTCGCACCATTGGTACCTGCCGGTGGTGGCGGAAACCTATGACGGTGCCACCAACGACATCAACGGCCAGCACATCGCCTGGGAGCATGTGGCCGCGGCGCTGGACGGTGCCAGCAGTGACCCGCCACCGGAAGGCAATGTGGGCGGCGGCACCGGCATGATGTGCTACGAGTTCAAGGGCGGCACCGGCACCTCGTCGCGCTGCGTGAGCATCGAAGGCCGGCGCTACACCGTCGGGGCCCTGGTGCAGACCAATTTCGGCAGCCGCGAAGACCTGCAGATCCTCGGCGTGCCGATCGGGCGGCTGTGGCCCGAGGATGCGCCGCTGACCGAAGCCGGGCAGCGCGAGACCGGATCGGTGGTGCTGGTGGTGGCCACCGATGCGCCGCTCAACCCGCTGCAGCTGCGCCGGCTGGCCAAGCGTGCCGCGCTGGGCATGGGGCGCACCGGCACCACGGGCGGCGTGAACTCGGGCGATCTGATGCTGGCCTTCAGCACCGCCAACAGCCGGACCTGGTCCAGCGCGGAGCGGCACCACGGCGCGGCGGTCAAGGCGCTGCACTACCTTGAAGACAACCTCACGGACGAACTCCATCGCGCCACTGCGCTGGCCTGCGAAGAGGCCGTCATCAACGCCCTGGTGGCGGCCCGCGACATGTCCTTCATCAAACCCCGGGGTCCGGCCTTCAAGGCCATAGACACGGATCGCCTGCTGCAGCTGATGCGCAGCTACAGACATCTCCCCTGATACATCCCATGGTGATGAACATGAAAAGAACTGACCGCAGCTGCAGCCAACGCCTTGCCCATTGCCTGGGCTTGCTGGCCATCGCGGCCCTGCCCAGCCTCCCTCTGGCCGCCACCGAGAAAGACGCCGAGCGGCTCGGCACCACGCTGACCCCCAACGGCGGCGAGCGCGCGGCGGGCGCGGCGGTGCCCGCCTGGGAAGGGGCGGATCAGCCCACCGCAGGCTGGGCCTTCGGCAAGCTGCGCGAGGCCCATTGGCAGCACCGGGCGGAAAAGCCGCTGTTCAGCATCGACGCGGCCTCCGCCGACAAGCATGCCGACAAGCTGTCGCCCGGTCAGCTGCAGATGCTCAAGCGCAACCCGGGCTACCGCATGGATGTCTACCCCGGCCATCGCAATTGCACGGCCCCCGACTGGGTCAATGCCAACACGCGGCGCAACGTGACCCAGGCGCGGCTGACGGACGATGGCAATGCGCTGGCCAAGGCCGTGCTGCCCGGCGTGCCCTTCCCGATCCCGGCCAGCGGGGCCGAGGCGATGTGGAATTTCCAGACCTATTACAAGGGCGTGGGCGTGGACTGGGCGAGCAACTTCACCCTGGTCTCGCCCCGCGAGGCCGGCGCCAACTGGATCAATGTGGAAGGCGCCGTGCACATCGCCTTCCCCTGGGCGAGCCATGGCGCGCACACGGTCGAGGAACAGAACGGCCTGATGTATGGCTACTACTTCGGCGCCCGCTCGCCGGCCGCCTCCGCCGGCCAGGCGCTGGTGGCGCGCAACAGCTTTGGCGACAAGGAGAACGAGGTCTACTACTACTTCCCCGGCCAGCGCCGCGTGCGGCGCCTGCCCTCCTACGGCTACGACGCGCCGCAGATCGGCTTCGAGAACCAGTACACCATCGACGAGACCCTGATGTTCCAGGGCCTGCTCACCCGCTTCGACTGGAAGCTGGTAGGCAAGAAGGAGATCTACGTCCCGTACAACACCTTCCGCCAGCTCGATTTCAATGCCAAGCGCGAGGCGGTCTACCAGGACAAGTTCATCAATGCCGACTACCGCCGCTACGAGGCCCACCGGGTCTGGGTGGTCGAGGCGACGGTCAAGAAGGGCATGCGCCATAACGCGCCGCGCAAGCTGTTCTACATCGATGAAGACAGCTGGATCATCCTCGTGGGCGAGGACTATGACGCCCAAGGGGAGCTGTGGAAGATGCGCGAGGCCACCCTGATCCCGGCCTGGGAGCTGGGCAGCGCCTGCGTCAGCTCCTCCTTCGTGCAGTACGACCTGATTCAGAAACGCTACCTGGCCGACTTCGTGACCGTCGGCGCCGGCAAGGACGTGCGCTGGTTGCCGGAGACGAGCGACAAGCGCTTCAAGGTCGACTTCTTCACCAGCGACAGCCTGCGTGCGATCAGCGAGCGTTGAGCACGGACCCTTTGATGAAGCTTCACATCCTCTCGCCCTTCGACCAGCCCGATCAACGGGCCGGGGCCATCCTCGTCACCTGCGCGGCGGCCTCGGTGTTTCTTGCCATGCCGGTGGTGCTGGGCGCGCTGGCCGATCTGCGCGGCCTGCCCCCCGATCAGCTCGGCCAGATCGCTTCGGCCGAAACCTTCGGCATCGCCATCACCGCCACCTTCAGCCCGGTGCTGATGCGGCGCTTCGGCATACGGCCGCTGATGCTGCTGGGCATGGCCCTGCTGGCGCTCAGCAATCTGGGCACCTGCCTGGTGTCGAGCTACGGCGCCTTGATTGCGATGCGGCTGCTGACCAGCGTGGCGGCGGGCCTGGCCATGCCCGCCGCAGTGGCCTTTCTGGGGCGCTCCAGCGAACCGGAGCGCCTGTTCTCCTGGCTCGTCGGCATGCAGACGGTGCAGGGCTCGCTGGAGCTGTTCGGCTTTCCGGTCATCGCCCGCCAAGCGGGTGTCGAGGGGATTTACGCCGCGCTGGCGGCCCTGGCCGCGCTGGCCGGCCTGTGGGCGCTGCGCTGTCGGCCCACGCCGCCGCCGCCGGACGCCCCCGGCGCGGGGCGGCTGACCGCGGCGCCCCGTGCGGCCCTGCTGGCGGTGATGATGTTTTTTTCCTGCATCGGCATCTACTGGGCCTTCATCGAGCGGGTGGGCGTGACGGCGCAGCTGACACCCGAGCAGGTCGGGGGCTGGCTGGCGGCCTCCAACCTGCCTGCCCTGCTGGCGGCCCTGATCGCCCCCTGGGTGAGCGGTCGGCTGGGCGAGCGGCGCACCCTGCTGCTGGGCCTGGGCCTGGCGATCGTCGTGCCGCTGGGCCTGCTGCTGCCGCTGAGCGCTGCCGCCTACCTGGTCAACCTGACCCTGTTCGTGGTGGCGTGGAATGCCTTGATGGTGGTGCAGATGGCCCAGCTCGGGCACTGGGACCTTGCGGGCCTGGCCGTCAGCCTGACGCCGGCGGCACAGAGCTTTGGCCTGGCGCTGGCGCCGCTGGCGGCGGGCGAGCTGGCCGAGCGCAGCGGCTACCCGGCGGCAATGGCCGCGGCCAGTGCCTGCGCCCTGCTGGCCCTGCTGGCCACGCTGCACGCCTATCGCATGAAGGCCAGGGAACCGGTGAAGTAGCGAGTCGGGCGCGACAACGACCGAGGGAAAGCCCTGGGCTGCTGCACAATCAGGCATCACGCCACCCTCTCACCCGCCCGCCCCATGAGTCTTGTCTTCCCGCACACCTTCGTCCCCTGGTTCCGCTCGGTCGCGCCCTACATCCATGCCTACCGAGGCGAGACCTTTGTGGTGGGCATGCCGGGCGAGCTGGTGGCGGCCGGCAAGCTGAATGCCTTTGTGCAGGATCTGTCCATCCTGCACGCGATGGGCATCAAGATCGTGCTGGTGCACGGTTTCAGACCGCAGGTGGCCGAGCAACTGGCCGCCAAGGGCCATGCCTCGCACTACAGCCATGGCCTGCGCATCACCGATGAGGTGACCCTGGACTGCGCCCAGGAGGCCGCCGGCCAGCTGCGCTTCGAGATCGAGGCGGCGTTCTCGCAGGGCCTGCCCAACACGCCGATGGCCAATGCCACCGTGCGGGTGGTGTCGGGCAATTTCCTGACCGCCAGGCCGGTGGGCATCGTTGACGGGGTGGACTTCAAGCACAGCGGCATCGTGCGCAAGGTCGATGCCGCGGCCATCCAGCGCGCCATCGACAGCGGCGCCATCGTGCTGCTGTCGCCGTTCGGTTTTTCACCGACCGGCGAGGCCTTCAATCTGACGATGGAAGAGGTGGCCACCAGCGCCGCCATCGCCCTGCAGGCCGACAAGCTGCTGTTCATCAGCGAAGTGGCCGGGGTGCACGAGAAGTGGGACGACCCGAGCAGCCCGATCGATACCGAGCTGGCCCTGGCCGATGCCGAGCGCATGCTGGCCGCCCTGCCCCGCCCCACCCAGCCCACCGATGTGGCCTTCTACCTGCAGCACTGCGTCAAGGCCTGCCAGGCCGGCGTCGAGCGCTCGCACATCCTGCCGCTGGCGGTCGATGGCGCGCTGCTGCAGGAGGTCTACACCCACGATGGCATAGGCACCATGGTGGTCGATGAAAAGCTGGAGAGCCTGCGCGAGGCCACGCCCGACGACGTGGGTGGCATCGTCGCGCTGATCGAGCCGTTCGAGCGCGACGGCACCCTGGTCAAGCGAGACCGCAATGAGATCGAGCGCGACATCGAGGCCTACACGGTGATCGAGCACGACGGCGTGATCTTCGGCTGCGCCGCGCTCTACCCTTACGTCGAGGCGCGCACCGCCGAGATGGCGGCGCTGACCGTGTCCTCGGCCGTGCAGGGCCAGGGCGACGGCGACCGTATCCTCAAGCGCATCGAGCAGCGCGCCAAGGCCCAGGGCCTGAGCAGCATCTTCGTGCTGACCACCCGCACCATGCACTGGTTCATCAAGCGCGGCTTCCAGCCTGTCGACCCCGAGTGGCTGCCCGAGGAGCGCAAGCGCAAATACAACCGCGACCGGCGCTCCCAGGTGCTGGTGAAGAAGCTGTAGCAGCTTTAGAAGTCGTGCGAGATGCCGGTGTCAAAGGCATTCACGCGAGCGCCGGAGCCCTGGCCCTTGGCGCGCACGTTCGAGGCGTCGGCATACAGCATGGTGCGTTTCGAGAAGCTGTAGTGGTAGCCCACGGTCAGCTTGTTCGACTCCCAGTTGGCCACGCCCCGGTTGGTGAAATGGTCGAACGAGGCCAGCAGGGTGCTCGCGCCCAGGGCGATCTCGCCGCCCAGCAGCAGATTGCGGGTGCGGTCGCCATTGGCATCGAGCTTGCCCGATGAGTAGGCGGCCGTGAGGCGGTAGGCGTCGAAGCGGTAGCCGCCTGCCGCGATCCAGTATTTGCCGGCGCCGCCGGCGGTGGCGATGGTGCCGTTCTGCTCGAAGCCCAGGCTCAGCGCCAGCGGGGCGCCGAAGTGCGCGCCGTAGTCGAAGGCCAGCCCGTAGCTGCGCTTGCCGCCCAGCACCTGGTTCTCGTTGAGCGCCACCATCGCGCTCACACGGATGTCGCCCATGGCCGGCGCGGCGTAGATGATGGCATTGTCATAGCGCGCTGCCCCCACATTGGCCACCGAACCGGCGGCCACATAGGGCTTGCCGCTGCTCCGGTCCTTGGACAGCGCCACCGCGCCGCCACACAGGCAGGCCGCGCGGTCGAAGGTGAAGGGGTCGACCAGCACGCCCTGGACAAACACCGGGGACAGATCGCGCCCCAGGGTCACCTGGCCGAAGCTGCCCTTCAGCGACACCACGGCACGGCGACCCCAGAACTTCAGCCCGCCGCCGGGTGGCTGCGGGTCGGGGTTGAGGGTGCTGCCCGAGCTGGAGTCGAGCCAGTGCTGCAGATCGAACGAGACCGACAGGCCCCCGCCCAGGTCTTCGCTGCCGCGTATGCCGAACAGGCTGCCGGCGCCGTCCTGCAGCTGCCAGGCGGTGGAGCCGAGCACATCGCCCGACTGCTTGGCCACGCCGGCGTCGAGCCGGCCGAACAGGGTGACGGACTGCGCCTGGGCCGCGTCCAAGGCGCCACCCAGCAGGGCCAGCGCGAGCGCTTGGGAAAGGATTGTTGTGTTCTTCATGCTTGTCTCCATCGTTGGTTGAATTGAGAAAAACTCGGGCAGGGCTGCGCCTGCGCGGCTGGCGGCCGCGTTTGAAATTGCCCGTCGGTTACTGCGGTTCAGGGGGCCGAGCGGCGCCCCAAGAAAGCAGTCAAAGGCCGTGGATGACGGCCATCTCGTCGATCAACTGGCGTTGCAGGTCCATGAAGCGCCGCGACGGTTGCTGCAACCTGAAAATCTCTTCAAACGGGTCCTGCACCTCGGTGCGGTGGCCGCAAAGCTCTTCCATCAGCGCCAGACCGCAGAACGGTACGCAGGCCTCGGCGTAGCCGCCCTCGTGGGCCACCACCAGCCTGCCGCCGCAGTGGCGCTGGGCCAGCTGCTTGACCATGCGCGTCATCTGGCGGAACGATTCGCCGTACAGCTGCATGCGCGCCAGCGGGTCCACGCCGTTGGCGTCCAGGCCGCTGGCCACGACGATGAGCTGCGGCTTGTAGCGGTCTATCACCGGCAGCACGATGCGCTCGAAGGCATGCAGGTAGGAGGCATGCCCGCCGCCGGGCAGCAGCGGAATGTTGACGTTGTAGCCGCGACCCGCGCCGGCGCCTGTGTCCTCGGCGCCGCTGTAGCCGAAGGGGAAGCAGTGCTCCTGGTGCAACGAAAGGGTCAGCACATCGGCGCGCTCGTAGAAGATCTGCTGCGTGCCGTTGCCGTGGTGCACGTCCCAGTCGATCACGGCGATGCGCTCGATGTCGTGCGCGGCCTTCATCGCCTCGATCGCCACGGCGATGTTGTTGAACAGGCAAAAGCCCATGCTGTGCTCGCGCAGCGCGTGGTGGCCGGGCGGGCGCGACATGGCGAAGGCATTCGCATGCTCGCCGCGCAGCACGCTGTCCATGGCGGCCTTCACCAGGCCGGCCGAGAGCTTGGCGATTTCGTAGCTGCCCGGACCGAAGGGCGCCACCTCGCCGAGGTCGCCGCCGCCGGCATCGCTGAGCGCCTTGAACTGCTGCACATAGCCGGCCGCGTGCACGCGCAGCAGATCGGCCTCGCTGACCATCTCGGCGCTGCGTACGTCCAGGTGGGCAGTCAGGCCCGAGGCATCCATCAGCGACTTGATGCGGCGCTTCGAATCGGGTGACTCGGCCATGCCGCTGCCGGCCATCGGCTGCACCCAGCCGCCCACCGGCAGGAACAGCGCATGCAGGCCTCCAGGCACATGCCAGAGCGTGCGTTCATCGTGGTAGTAGGCGGTGGTTTTCATGGGGCGAAGGGGTTGCGGGACGAAGGGGTTGGGGTCAGGCCCGTGCTGGGCTCGGCGGGCGGGAAGCGCTGGATCGAGAAGCCGCGCAGACCAAAGCGTTCACGCGCCAGGCCCCAGAGGCCGCGCGGTGCCACCAGCATCACGACAATGGCAATGCAGCCCATGGCCATCAGATACCAGCCGCCGGACAGGCCCAGCAGGCTGGCAAAGCATTCGCGCAGGCCGAAGAACAGCACGGTGCCGATCAAGGGCCCTTCGATGGTGCCTATGCCGCCGATGATGACGATGAACATCACGCTGACGACCCAGTTGATGTCGAAGGCCGCATCGGGCGCGACGAACATCGTGCCCATGAAATGCGCGGCCCCCGCCAGCCCGCAGCCGAAGGCCGAGATCACGAAGGCGGCAAAGCGGTTGCGCCACACGTTCACGCCAATGCTGGTGGCGGCCAGCTCGTTGTCGCGCACCGTCATCAGGCCCAGGCCGAAGCGCGAGCGCATCAGCGCGTACACGCCCACCACGCTGGCCAGGCCGATGGCGCCGGAGATCCAGAACGCGATCTGCTGGAACGAGCCGGCATCGACCAGGCGCATGGCCTGCAGCGGCACACCCGACTCACCGCCCAGCCGGTCGCTCTTGGTGACCAGCAGGCGCACGATCTCGGCCAGCACCCACATGCCGATCGAGAAGTAGGCGTCGCGCAGCCGGAACAGCAGCGGCGCCAGCAACGCGGCCAGCGCCGCCGCACCGAGGCCGGCCAGCGGCAGCGTCCAGTAGGGCGAGAGGTTCAACAGGTCCGAGAGCAGGAACAGCAGGTAGGCGCCGGTGCCTATGAAGGCCTGATGGCCCATGGACACCAGGCCCGCATAGCCAGCCAGCAGGTTCCACATCTGCGCCATCGCCAGTGTGAGCGCGATCTCGCTGAACAGACGTAGCGTGCCGCCGTCGGCCATCTGCGGCGCCGCTGCCAAGCCAACAAGCGCCAGCGCCAGCAGCGCGGTGCTGCCCAGGCGCCTCATGCCCTTGCTCCGGCCAGGCCCTGCGGCCTCAGCAGCAGGATGGCGAAGAACAGCAGGTGCGCATACAGCGCGCCGGCATTCGAGTCGAAGCGCTGGCCCGCCAGCTGGGCCACGCCCAGGGCCAGGCCACCGGCGAGCGCGCCCCAGACCGAACCCAGGCCGCCGATGATCACCACCTCGAAGGCCACCAGCAGGCGCTCCACCCCGGAGAACGGCGTGAACGAGCTGCGCATGGCCAGCAGCACGCCGGCCATGGCGGCAAACACCAGCGACAGGCCCATCACCACGCCATACACGCGCTGCGGCTGCACGCCCATGGTGCGCACGATCTGGCGATGGTCCGAGGTGGCGCGCAGCACCAGGCCAAAGCGGGTGTGCCTCAGCAGCCAGTGCAGCGCACCAAAGGCCAGCAAGGCCAGGCCCAGCACCAGCAGCGGATACAGGCCGACGCGCAGGCCCGCCAGCTCGAAGCCGGCAGTGGAGAGCGCACCGGCGTCCAGCGCGCGTGGGTCGGTGCCGAACAGCTCGACCATCAGATTGCGCAGCACCACGGCAATGCCGAAGGTCAGCAGCACCGGCGCCAGCGGGTCGCCGGCGGCCACGGCGCGGTTCACCAGCAGCAGCTGCAGCGCATAGCCCAGCACGAAGGCGGCCAGCGCCACCGGCAGTATCAGCAGCAGCGGCGATACGCCCGGGAACTGCTGGGCCAGCGCCGCGGCAAAGTAGGCCGCCAGCACGACGAATTCGCCGTGGGCGAGATTGACCACGCGCATCACGCCGAACACCAGGGCCAGGCCGAGGCCGAACAAGGCGTACAGGCCGCCCAGCAGCAGGCCGTTGACGAGGGTTTCGAGCCAGGCCATGGTCAGGCCTCCTTGATCGTGTCGGCCATGGCCTGCGCCCCAGCACCGAAATAGGCAGCGGCAATCTGCGCCGGCGCCAAGGTGGCGGGCGTGCCGGCCAGGGTGACGCGGCCCTTGAGCAGGCAGTAGACGCGGTCGGCCACGGCACAGGCCCGGGTCACGTCCTGCTCGACGATCAGCAGCGACAGGCCCTGGGCCCGGATCTCGGCAAAGGCGCGGTAGATCTGCTCGATGACGATGGGCGCCAGGCCCAGCGAGATCTCGTCGCACAGCATCAGGCGCGGATTGGCCATCAACGCCCGGCCTATGCTCACCATCTGCTGCTGCCCGCCCGACAGGCTGGTGGCCGGCCGCCCGCGGAACTCGCGCAGCACCGGGAACAGCGCGTACACGGTGTCCAGCGACCAGGGGCCGGGCCGGCCGGTGTGGGCACCCATGCGCAGGTTCTCTTCCACGGTCAGCGAGGCGAACAGCTGACGCCCCTCGGGCACCAGGGCCAGACCCAGGCGCGCGATGCGCTCGGCCGGCTGACGTTCGATGGCCGCGCCATCAAAGGCGATGCGCCCGCCGCGGCAGGGGTGCAGGCCGGCAATGGCGTTGATCAGCGTCGACTTGCCGGCGCCATTGGCGCCTATCAGGGCCACCAGCTCGCCCTCGCCCACTTGCAGCGACAGGCCGAACAGCGACTGCAGGTCGCCGTAGTGGCTGTCCACCCCGGCCAATTCAAGCAGGGCCATGGGCCTCCCCCTGCGGCGCTTTCACACCCATGTAAACCTCATGCACCTCGCGGCTGTTCATGGCCGCCTGCGGCGCGTCTTCCAGCAGCTTGCGGCCGAAGTTGAGCACCATGATGCGGTCCGCCACAGCCATCAGCGCCTGGGCGATGTGCTCGATCCAGATCAGGGCCACGTCTTGCTTGAGACTGAGGATGAGCTCGGTGAGCTGCAGCACCTCGGGCTCGGTCAGCCCGCCGGCAATCTCGTCCAGCATCAGCAGGCGTGGCTGGGCGGCCAGGCCCTTGGCCAGCTCCAGGCGCTTGCGGTCGAGCAGCGGCAGGCGGCCGGCCGGCTCGTGCATGCGCGGCGCCAGGCCGCACTGCTCCAAGGCCCGCACGGCAGCGCGTGCGGCGGCCGCAGGTGCCAGGCCGGCGGCGAAGGTGGCCGCTGCCAAGGCGTTCTCGTAGGCACTGAGATGGGCGAAGGGCTGCGGAATCTGGAACGCCCGGGCCACGCCGCGGCGCGCCCGTGCACTGGGCGCCAGGCCCACCAGCTCGGAGCCGTCGAGCCGGATGCTGCCGGCGTCGGGCCGGGCCACGCCGGTGATCAGATTGAACAGCGAGCTCTTGCCCGCGCCGTTGGGCCCGACCACGCCCAGGCAATGGCCGCGCGCCAGCACCAGGCCCAGATCGTCGGCGACGACGACCTGGCCATAGCGCTTGCTCAGGCCCTGGATAACGAGGCAGTCCGGCATGGTGGCTCGCTGTGCCCCGGGCTCAGGCCTTCAGCTGCGACAGCAGCTTGAGCTCGTCTTCAACGGCGATCTTCCTGGCCGTGCTGTTGTGCGTGATCAGCAGTTCGTAGGGGAACTTGCCCGACTTGCTGCGCCGCCATTGCCCGCCCGCCAGCTCGGTGACGGCCACGCTCTTGATCGTGCTGGTCTTGAAGTTGACTGGGCCCACCACCGTTTCCATCTGCAGGCCGGCGATGGCATCGCGCAGCGCCTTCTTGTCCTTCGGATTCGGGCTGGCCTTCAGCGCCGCGATGCCCACCTCGAACAGCGCATGGCCGTAGCCGAGCGGCTGGGTCCACTGCTTGCCGGTGCTTTTCTCCCAGTCGGTCGCCAGCTCGCGGGCACTCTGGCCGGTGAGCGACGATTTGTAGGGGAAGGCCGGCGTCCACCAGATCTCGGTCGACATGCCGTTGCCCGCCGCGCCCAGCGACTCCACCGCACTGGGGAACAGAAAGGCCGCCGCCATCGTCACCACCTCGGGCCGGTAGTTGGCCTGCTGGGCCTGCTTCCAGAAGGTGGCGAAGTGGTTGGCGAAGGCAAAGCCCGAGACGATGCTGGCATTGCCCGCCTTGAAGGCCGACACCTGATTGGTGAAATCGTCGGTGGCGATCTTGAAGAAGCCGGTGTTGATGTCCTTGTAGCCACGCTGCTTGGCGCCGCCGGGTATGCCGGTGTTGCCATCGTTGAACGAGTGGCCGGGCGCGTTGTCGATGTACATGCTGCCCAGCACGCGGGGCACCTTCAGGCCGTCCCACATGCCGAAGAAGTTCTTCAGCACGTCCTCGGCGCCCCAGAAGAAATGGAAGGAGTAGGGGAAGCCCTTGTCCGGCGTCGAGCCGCGGCCGAACACGACGGCCTGCCAGGGGCCCATGGTGGAAATCATCGGCACGCCGTTGACGTCGCACAGCTGGCCGGCCGAGAGCGCGGCGTCGCTGTCCTGCACCAGCAGCAGGTCGACCTTCTCGCGCAGCACCAGCTCGCTGGCCAGGGTGGCACTGCGGTTGGCGTCGGTCTGGGTGTCGCGCACGACGATCTCGACCTTGTAGACCGTACCGTCAATCTTCAAACCGTCTTTCAACGCAGCACGCACGCGCTCCAGGCCCCAGGTGTCGGCTTCGCCGAAATTGGCTCGCGCACCGGACAGCGTGGTCAGATAGCCGATCTTGATCGTCTTGGCAGCCTGGGCCGCGCCCAGGGCGGGCATGCCGGCCAGCGCGGCGCCAGCGCCGGCGGCCAGCAGCTGGCGGCGCGACAGCGCAGCGCTTTCGTCTGACGGGCCTGTTGTCGGAATGGGGGCTTGCGTGGGCATGTTTTTCTCCGGGGTGCGGTGTTGTTGGAAGGACCTCTGCAGCACTGCGCTCAAGATAAAAGTCATTTGTTTTGTTGTCAACAGTACTTATTTCAAGGCGAAGCAGATGCGCACAAGAACGTGCACTCTCAGTCAAGCAATGGTTCGCCTACCAGCCCCGCGCCGCGGCGGGCTGGCGCCCGCCGCCATCGGCCACCAGCACGGCACCGGTGACGAAAGAGGCTTCATCGCTGGCCAGGAAGCGTATGCAGCTGGCCATCTCCGCCGGGCTGGCGATGCGCCGCAGCGCCAGGCGCTGAGCCAGCGCCGCGAATTCCTGCTCGGCCGTGCTGCCCGACAGCGCGGCGGCCTCGCGCATCTCCTGCTCGGCCATGGCGGTGCGCGTCCAGCCCGGGCACAGGCAGTTGGCGCGAATGCCCTCGGCGCCATGGGCATAGGCCAGATTGCGGGTGTAGGCCACCACGCCGGCCTTGGACGGCGCATAGCTGGCGCTGCCTGGCGTGGAGTTGAAGGCCGCCACCGAGGCGACGTTGACAATGGCGCCGCCACCCGCGGCGCGCAGCAGCGGCAAGGCGGCGCGGCACACGCGCATGGTGCCGGTCAGGTTGACGGCCAGCATGCGCTCCCAGGTGGCGTCGAGCACGCCCTCGGGTTCGTCGGCGGCCACCACGCCGGCGGCATTCACCACTGCGTCGATGCCACCCCAGGCCTGTGCTGCGGCCACAGCACGCGCCACATCGGCCTGCACGGTGATGTCGCCCGCCAGCGGCTGCGCGCCGGTGCGCTCGGCCAAGGCCTGCAGCGCCGCGGCGTTGCGGTCGAAGGCCAGCAACCGGGCGCCCTCGCCGCACAGGCGCTCGACGACGGCCGCGCCGATGCCGCTGGCCGCGCCGCTGACGAACACGCGCCGGCCCTTCATGGCGGCAAATGGCCCGACGCGAACAGGCCGCGGGCCACCCAGTCGTCGAAGACGGCCAGCACGGCGTCGCTGAAGGCGTCGTCGTTGATGTGGGCCTCGAGCTCCAGCAGTTGCACCGGCGGCCGCAGCTGTGCGCGCAGTTCGTCGCAGAAGGCACTCAGGCCCTCGGGGTCATGCAGCGGCTCGCCGGGGCGGTCCCAGGCTTCGATGCCACCGCGCGGCAGCACCAGGGCCGTGGGGCCCTGCGCCCGCGCCAGCTTGGCGGCCAGCAGACGGGCCGCTTCGCGGCGCTCGCCAGCGTTCATCAGCACCGAGGCGATCAGCCGGTTGTGCGCGTGATAGGGCCGGCCCTCGTATCGAGGCGCCAGCGGCCGCCAGGCCTGCAGATCAATCATGTCCATGCCGCCCGGCGCGACGATTTGTGGAATGCCCAGAGCACCGGCCGCCTCGAGCCGGTCGGCTCCGGCGGTGACCACCGAGCCCTGCGATTGGTTGCCCAGCTCCTGCAGGCACAGATCGAGCACGGCCACGAAGCGGCGCTGGCGTGCCAGCGCCTCCAGCGCCCGCCCGCCCATGCCGGTGCAATGGAACACCGCCACCTCGTAGCCGCGCGCCTCCAGCGCCGGCTTCAGGCGCACCATATAGCGCAGGCAGGATTTGCCCAGCGAGCTGATGGCCACCATAGGCGCTTGCCCGCTGGTCGCCGGCAGGCTGCGGCAGGCGCCCAGCACGGCGCCGGCGGCCTGGGCCAGCAGGGTGCGGCACAGGCTGTTGAGGCCGAACAGGCCGCCGGCCCAGAGCATCATCATCAAGTCGGGCGCCAGGCGTTCGGGCGGAATCAGGTGCGAGAAGGCCACCGTGGTGACGATGCACTTGGGCAGGCCCAGGGGCAGCGCGGCGGTGACGTCCAGCGCCAGGTCGGTGCCCATGGTGCCGCCCAGCGCCAGCACCCCCTGCACACGGCCCTGCGCATGCAGCTGCAGCGCCAGGGCCACGGCGCCGGCGGCCATCAAGGTCATCGCGGCGTTCTCGTCGCCCAGCGCGGCGATCGCGGCCAGGCTGGTGCCGGCCGCCTCGGCCACCGCCTGGTTGGTGATGGCCAGGGCCAGATCGGGGTGCTCCGGCCGGCCCACGCCCACGTCCATCAGCAGGGCCCGGCCGCCCTGCGTGGCAATGCACTGCGCCAGGAACAGCAGCTCGTCGGCCTTGGTGTCGGCGGTGCCTATCAGCAGGATGGTGGACTCGTTCACTGGCCTGCCTCCATCGCGACATGAAAGTCGTCCATCACCTGGCCCGATTCGGGCAAGGTCATGCCGCCATCGATGACCAGGGTCTGGCCGGTGATCCAGCGCGCCTCGTCGCTGGCCAGGTACAGCATCGCCCAGGCCACGTCGTCGGGCTGGCCGGCGCAGCCCAGCGGAATGTAGCGCAGCAGCCGTTCGCGCACCGCCGGCTGGCTGAGCCGGCCCTGCGGCTTGGCCACGAAGCCGGGCTCGACGCCGTTGACAGTGATGCGGTGCCGTGCCAGCTCCAGCGCGGCCGACTTGATGAAACCGTTGACGCCCGCCTTGGCCGCCGCGTAATGCGCCGCGCCCAGCATGGCCACGCGCGGGCCGGTCACCGAGGAGGTGATGACGATGCGGCCGCCGCTCACTTTGAGTGCGGGCAAGGCGGCCTGCGTCAGCCAGAAGCAGGTCTTCAGGTTCAGGCTCAGGGCCGCCTCCAGCCCGGCGCTGTCCAGCGCCTCCAGCGTGGCCCAGTTGCAGCCGCCGGCGTTGTGCAGCAGCACGTCCAGCCGGCCGGTAGCACCCAGCGTGTCGTGCACGGCCTGGCGGCAGCCGGCCTCGTCGGCTTCATAGGGAATGGCCTGGGCGCGCAGGCCACGCGCACGCAAGTCCACGGCCAGCACGCGCGCGGCGTCGATAGAGCGATTGGCCAGCAGCACCTGGGCGCCGGCCTCGGCCAGACGCGTGGCCGCGGCCGCACCGATGCCGCGGCCGGCACCGGTGACCAGGGCCACCCTGCCATCGAAACGGAACGGCATCAGGCACTCCCTTCGGCGCAGCCAAGCTTGAGCTCGGTGCAGAAGCGGCCCAGCACGTCGAGGTAGCGCTCGACATCGGCGGCCGTGCTGGCCGGACACATCAGCAGCATGCAGTGGAAGGGCGTGATCAGCACGCCGCGGTTCATGAAATAGACGTGCAGCAGCGCCTCCAGCACACCATCGCGGCCGCGCCGCACATCGCTGGCGTCTCGCGGCGGCTGGGGGGCAAACAGCGTCTCGACGCGCGCGCCCATCTGCACCACATGCCAGGGCAGGCGGTGGTCGGCAATCAGCGCGCGGGCCCGCGCGGCCAGGGTGTCGGCCAGGGCCACCATGCGGGCGAAGGCTTCATCGGTGAGCACCCGGGACAGCACGGCGCGCACCGCCGCCACCTGCAACGCGCTGCCCGCCAGCGTGCCGCCAAAGCCCAGATGTGCACTCTGGCGCACCAGGGCCGGGTTGACCTTGGGCACCTGGCGCCACAGGGCCTCGGCCACCGGCGCTGCCAGGCCGTACAGGCCCACCGGCACGCCGCCCCCCACGGCCTTGCCAACGACGAAGGCGTCCGGTGCCAGCCCCTGCGCGCCGGTGTAGCCGCCGGGGCCGCTGGAGAAGGTGTGGGTCTCGTCCATCACCAACAAGGTCCCGGTGCGCCGCGTGATCTCGCGCAGCGCGTCCAGGTAGCCCGGCTGGGGCGGGATCATGCCGTAGTTGGTCATGAAGGGCTCGGCCAGCACGCAGGCCACATCGCCCGGGGCCAGCGCTGCCTCCAGCGCGGCGACATCATTGAACTCGATCACGCGCGAGACCCGCGCATGGTCCACCCCGTTGGCATGAATGCCGTTGCGCAGCACCACGGCGCCCTGCTCGTCCAGCGCCACGTGGGCTTCCTCGACCGAGCCGTGGTAGCAGCCATTGAACACCAGCACCTTCTCGCGCCCGGTGATCATGCGTGCGATGCGCACCACCGCGCGGTTGGCATCGCTGGCCGAGGTGGTGAAGCCCCAGAAAGGCAGGCCGAAGCGGCGCACCAGCTCGGCGCCCACCCATTGCGCGTCATCGGTGGGCAGCATCAGGGTGGAGCCGCGGGCCAGCTGGGCGGCCACCGCCTCGGTGATGGCGGGGTGGCCGTGGCCGCACATGCCGCCGGTGTCACCCAGGCAGAAGTCGACATAGTCCAGCCCGTCGGCGCAGACCAGGCGCGTGCCCTGCGCGCTGCTCACCTGCAGCGGAAAGCCGCCGGCCCAGCGCCGCATCCAGTGCGACGGCGCACCGTAGAGATAGTGCTGCTGGCCGGCCTCGTAGGCGGCGCGCGACTGCGGGTGCAGCGCGGCAAAGCGCGCCTGCTCGCGCTCCAGCATGGCCAGCACGGCGTCGGGGTTCAATCGGTTCAGGTTCTGCGCCTCCACCGTCATCTTGCTCATCTCCACTCCTGGGTCGTCATACCGAAACTACGCGCACCCGCGCGCGGGAACTTGACTGCGCGTGCACTCATTGCAGACATTCCTGCACCGGGATCTGCAGGCGCGCAGCCACCGCGGCCAGATTGCCGGCGACGTCACGCAGATCGAAGTACTGCACCTGCAACCCGGCCTTCACGGCGCCGGCCACGTTGCGGAACTGATCGTCCACGAACAGGATCTCCTCGGGCCGCAAGGCCAGCGCCTCGACGGCCAGCGCATAGGCGCGCGGGTCGGGCTTGAGGATGTTGTTGTGCGTGGCGTCCACGATCACCTCGAACTCGCGCAGCACATCCATGCGGTTGAGAAAGGCCGTGCCGTAGAACAGCTCCATCTCATTGGTCAGGATGCCCAGCTTGATGCCCCGCGCGCGGGCCAGCCGTATCAGCCGCAGCATCTGGGGCCGCACCACGGCATTCGGGTCGGTCTGGCGGATGCGGGTGAGCATGGCCAGCATGTTCCAGCCCGGCTCGCCCACGGCCTCGCCCAGCTCGCTTGCGCGCGCCGCCCAGTAGTCACGCTCGCTGATCTCGTCGCGCTGCATGGCCTGCCACAGCGCGTCGGTCTCGGGGGCGATCGGGCCCATCCAGCGCAGGCTGCCGGGCGCCAGGCCCAGCTCGCGCTCGGTGTCACGGTGGCGCTCGAACACCGACACGCTCATCACGCTGCCGAAATCGAGCAGCAAGGCCTTGGGCGGCTGCTGTTGCAGCGCCGAGTCATTGAATACAGTCATCTTGGAACGGTTTGCAGTGCGTGGGGATAGGGCTCAGGCAGCGACGCTGACCAGCTTGGCCTCGGTGTAGGCCAGCAGGCCCTCGAGGCCGCTTTCCTGGCCCAGGCCGCTGTCCTTGATGCCGCCAAACGGCGTCTCGGGTTGCGACACGCCGAAGTGGTTGAGGCCCACCATGCCGGCCTGCAGCTCCTGGCCCAGACGATGCGCCAGGGCCAGGTCATGCGTGAAGGCATAGGCGGCCAGGCCATAGGGCAAGGCATTGGCGCGAGCCAGCGCGGCATCGATGTCGTCGAAGACATCCAGCAGGGCGATCGGGCCGAACGGCTCCTCGATCTGCACCCGGGCCGTCAGCGGCGCGCCCTCGATCACGGTGGGCGGGTAGAAATAGCCCGGCCCCCCGGCGGGCCGCCCGCCGCACAGCAGCCGGCCACCCTGGGCCAGCGCATCGTCCACCAGGCGCTGCATCTCGCCGACGCGGCGTGCATGGGTCAGCGGGCCCAGCTGGGTCTGTTCGTCCAGGCCTGAGCCTATGCGCAGCGCCCGTGCGCCGTCGACAAAGGTCTGGCGGAATGCATCGAGCTGGCTGCGATGCACCAGAAGGCGGATCGGCGCCGCACACACCTGGCCGGCATTGCGGAACTTGGCCTGCACGGCCAGGCGCGCCACGGCCGCGCCGTCGGCATCGGCGCAGACGATCACCGGCGCGTGGCCGCCCAGCTCAGCCGTGTAGCGCTTCATATGCCGTGCTGCCAGCTCGCCCAGCAGCTTGCCCACCGGCACCGAGCCGGTGAACGAGACCTTGGCGATGACGGGGTCGGCAATCAGCCGCGCCGAGATCTGCGCCGGCTCGCCCAGCACCATATTCAGCACGCCGGCGGGCAGGCCGGCATCGTGAAAGGCCTGCACCAGGGCCATGCAGGTGGCGGGCACCTGCTCGTCGGGCTTGATGATGACGCTGCAGCCGGCCGCCAGCGCGCCGCCGATCTTGCGAGCCGGCAGGTTGGCCGGAAAGTTCCAGGGCGTGAAGGCCGCCACCGGCCCCACCGGCACGCGCATCACGGTCTGGCTCAGGATGTTGGGCAGGCGCGGCGGCACGCCGCGGCTGGCCAGGCGCTTGGCCTCCTCGGCCAGGAAATCGATGATGTCGGCCGACAGCTGCACCTCGCGCAGCGCCTCGCCCAGCGGCTTGCCCTGCTCCAGGGTGAGCACGCGGGCTATCGCCGGCGCCCGCTCGCGCAATAGGGCCGTGGCGCGGGTGATGAGGCGATAGCGCTCCAGCGGCAGCAGGCGCGACCAGAGGGCAAAGCCGCGCTGCGCCGCAGCCAGCGCCGCCTTCAGCTCGGCCTCGGTGGCCACCGGCAGATCACCGAGCGGCTGGCCATCGACCGGGTTGATGATGGCGCGGCGCGGCGCGGCGGTGCGGGCCAGCCACTGGCCGTCGATATAGAGCTGGATGGCGGGATAGGACATGGGGCAACTCGTGAATCAGCCGGATCTGGCGATGGGCCGCATGCTCTCTTCAATTTGTTTCGTTGTCAACAAGTTTTAATGTCGACCTTCGGAAATCGCAGCGCCGAGGCCGCCGCCTTGCCGCACAATCCCCTCATCTTCGACAAGGACCGCCATGGCGACAAAGGCAAAACCCGCAGCAAAAA
The DNA here is from genome assembly GCF_963422335.1 of uncultured Roseateles sp. NCBI lineage: Bacteria > Pseudomonadati > Pseudomonadota > Betaproteobacteria > Burkholderiales > Sphaerotilaceae > Roseateles > uncultured Roseateles sp. The sequence goes on along the minus strand of NZ_OY729424.1, from coordinate 3,607,827 downwards.
CCGGCGTTGCGCGCAAGCAGGGCAAGGCGGTGACGCGCCGCGTCACGGTCAAGCGCCCCAATCTCGGGCCCATCGGCAGCCTCGAAGATTTCATCCCCTACAAGCTGTCGGTGGTGGCCAACCGCGTGTCGCAGTCGATCGGGCGCTTGTTCGAGACCCGCTACAACATCCAGATCCCCGAGTGGCGCATCATGATGGCGCTCTACGCCTACCAGGACCTGGTGTTCAACGAGGTCGTCGATCGCACCAGCATGGACAAGGCCCGCGTGTCGCGTGCGCAGCGCCGCCTGGTGGACCTGGGCATGATAGAAACCTTCGGCGACCCGGAGGACGGCCGCAAGGTGATCCTGTCACTGACGCCCACCGGCGCCCAGCTGTGCGAGGACATCCTGCCCGAGGCAGCCAAGCGCGAGGCCTGGTTCCTGACCGCGCTGGACGACCACGAGCACAAGCAGCTCGACATCATTCTCGACAAGCTGATGAAGCGCAGCCTGGAACTCTGACACCGCCCCAATCCCCCCGTCCGACCGGCGCCCCGCCAAGCCCGCTACAGTGGCGACCATTCAACAAACCGCAAGGAAGCACCCCCATGGCCCGCATCGTGCAATGTGTTCATCTGAAGAAAGAAGGCGAAGGCCTGGATTTCGCCCCCTACCCCGGCGAACTGGGCGCGCGCATCTACAACAACGTCTGCAAGGAAGCCTGGCAGCTGTGGCTGCGCCACCAGACCATGCTGGTGAATGAAAACCGGCTGAATCTGGCCGATGCCCGCGCCCGCCAGTATCTGGCGCGCCAGATGGAGCAGTTCTTCTTCGGCGAAGGCGCCGACAAACCGGCCGGCTATGTGCCGCCCGCCGCCTGACCCAAGCTTGATGCAGGACAAGTTTCGGTAACGCGAATCATTCTTGTTTGATGCTAGACTCCAGGCCTTCAACCCTGTGTAGGCCTACGGAGTCAGCATGACCAGTCCTCGTCTCAATACCCTGCTGCGCGCAGCCATTTCTTGTATCGCCCTGGCCACCACGACGCTGGGCGCCCAGGCGCAGGACAAGGTGCTGAATCTCTATTCCGCACGGCACTACCAGACCGACGAGGCGCTGTACTCGAATTTCACCAAGGCCACCGGCATCCAGATCAACCGCGTCGATACCGACGACGCCGGTTTGCTGGCCCGGCTGCAAAGCGAGGGCGCATCCAGCCCGGCCGATGTGATCTTGCTGGTCGACGCCGCTCGCCTGTGGCGCGCCGAAACCGACGGTCTCTTCCTGCCCATCAAATCCAGTGTGCTGGAGTCGCGGATACCAGCCCAGCTACGCGCCACCGACAGCGGCCAGGGTTCGGCCTGGTTTGGTTTCTCGACCCGCGCTCGCGTGATCGTCTACAACAAACTCAGTGTCAACCGCGAAAACGTCGATACCTACGAGGAACTCGGCGACCCCAAGAACAAGGGCAAGCTGTGCACACGCGGTGGCTCACATCCCTACAACCTGTCGCTGTTTGGCGCCGTGCTTGAACATATGGGCGCCGAGCGCACCGAGCAATGGCTCAAGGGTATGGTGGCGAATATGGCACGCGAGCCCAAGGGCGGAGATACCGACCAGATCAAGGCCGTGGCCAGCGGCGAATGCGGCATTGCCCTGACCAACACCTATTACCTGGCGCGCATGATGCGCTCGACCAAGCCTGAAGACCGCACGGCGGTCGAAAAGATCGGCGTCGTCTTCCCCAACCAGAATTCCTGGGGCACGCATATCAATATCGCTGGTGGCGCGGTGGCCAGGCACGCCAAGAATCGTGACAACGCCGTCAAGTTTCTCGAATACCTGAGCAGCCCCGAGGCGCAGGCCTATTTCGCCAACGGCAACAACGAATGGCCGGCCGTGACCGACACCAAGGTCGCCAACCCGGCACTGCAGGCGCTCGGCAACTTCAAGAGCGAAACCATACCGTCGGCCGTGGTCGGGCGCAATCAAGCCAAGGTCCAGCAATTGCTTGACCGTGTCGGTTACAAATGATTTTTTTGCCGGCCCCTCTATCACGCAGCGGAGTTTTGGCAAAAACCCGGTCGTGATGCAATTCACGGCCGGGCGAATATCGTCGCGAATACCGTTGGTAGGCAAATAGATAGGCTTATGCCTATAATCAAGGCGTCCCATACTGGGTTTGGCCCGAAACCTACCGAGGAAACGCACGATGGCATCTTTGAAAGACCTTTTGGCCCAGCGGGCCGCCCTGGATCAGCAAATTCAGGAAACCACCTCGCGTGAACGCAGCGACGCAATTGCCAAAGTCAAGACCTTGATGTCCGAATATGGCTTGACGATTGCCGACCTGAGCACCAAGGCGCCGAAAGTGGAAAAGGTTTCCAAGGTTGCGGCCAAGTATCGCAACAAGTCCACCGGGGAATCCTGGAGCGGCCGCGGCCTGCAACCGAAGTGGTTGAAAGCGGCCATAGGCGCCGGCGCCAAACTGGACGATTTCGCCGTCTGATCTGCCCGCCCCCTTGCACCAAGGCCACCCTAGCGGTGGCCTTTTTGTTTGTTGTCGCGCGCTTCGTCGCCGTTCAAGCCACGCACCGACGGGCAGTAGACTCCTCCCGTGATCCCACCCGGCTTTATCCAGGACCTGATTTCCCGCATCGACATCGTCGAGGTCGTCGGCCGCCATGTCGAACTGAAGAAGGCGGGCATCAACCACAAGGGCCTGTGCCCCTTCCACGGCGAAAAGTCGCCCAGCTTCATCGTCAGCCCGACGCGCCAGACCTACCACTGCTTCGGCTGCGGCGTGCACGGCAATGCCATCGGCTTTTTGATGGAGCACAGCGGCCTGGGCTTCGTCGAGGCGGTCAAGGATCTGGCCCAGCAGGCCGGCATGGTGGTGCCCGAAGAAGAGCGCTCCCCCGAGGAGCGCGAGCAGGCGGCCCAGCAGAAGCAGAAGCAGGCGACGCTCAGCGAAGTACTGGAGCGTGCCGGTGACCACTACCGCCGTCAGCTGAAGGAAACACCGCGCGCGATCGACTATCTGAAGAAGCGCGGCCTGACCGGCGAGATTGCCGCCCGCTTCGGCATGGGCTATGCGCCCGAGGGCTGGCGCGGCTTGGCCAGCGTCTACCCGGCCTATGACGACCCGCTGCTGGCCGAGGCCGGCCTGGTGATCGTGCAGGGCGAGGATGCCGCCGAGCAGCGGCGCTACGACCGCTTCCGCGACCGCATCATGTTCCCGATACGCAGCGTGCAGGGCGATGTGATCGGCTTTGGCGGCCGTGTGCTCGACAAGGGCGAGCCCAAATACCTGAACTCGCCGGAAACCCCGGTGTTCAGCAAGGGCCGCGAGCTCTACGGCCTGTTCGAGGCCCGCCAGGGCCTGCGCGCCAAGGGCTATGCCCTGGTCGTCGAGGGCTATATGGACGTGGTGGCCCTGGCGCAATGGGGCTTCCCGAACGCCGTGGCCACCCTGGGCACGGCCTGCGGCCCCGAGCATGTGCAAAAGCTGTTCCGCTTCACCGAATCGATTGTCTTCAGCTTCGATGGCGACGCCGCGGGTCGGCGCGCCGCCGGCCGCGCGCTGGAAGCCGCCCTGCCCTTTGCCACCGACACCCGCACGGTGCGCTTTCTGTTCCTGCCCACCGAGCACGACCCCGACTCCTATATCCGCGAACTGGGCCCCGAGGCCTTCGAGCGCTGCGTGGAGCAGGCCATGCCGCTGTCCAAGCAGTTGCTGGAAGTGGCCAGCGAGGGCTGCGCGATGGACAGCGCCGAGGGCCGCGCCCGGCTGCTGGCGAATGTGAAGCCGCTGTGGGCCTCCCTGCCCGCCGGCGGACTGAAGCGCCTCTTGATCGGCGAGATCGCCAAGCTGGCCCAGCTGCCCGAGGCCGAGCTGATGCAGCAGTGGCAGGGCGGCACCGGCGCGAGCGAGGCCAGGCAACGCAGCGACGAGCCTGACTACATCGGCGAGCCGCCGCCCTTCGACGACTATGTGGATCACGGCGTTCCGAGCGCGCCGCGCGCCCCGCGCCGCGACCAACCCTGGACCCCCAAACCCGGCGGCGGACAGGGCAAATGGCAAGGCAAGGGCAAGTGGCGCGACCGCGGCGAGGCCCCGCTGCCGCCCCAGTCGCCCCGGGTCGAGCCCGACGGCCCGGCCGACAACGCAGTGCGCATGCTGCTGCTGCACAGCGACTGGTGGGACCAGCTCAATGCCGATGACCATCAGCTGCTGCACGAGCTGCCCGGCGAGCATGGCGCGCTGATCGCCTGGCTGGAGCGTCGCCTGGTGGACCACGGTCCCGAGGCTTGGAGCGCGATGCAAGCTGACATCGAGGCGGATGCAAAGTTGCAGCGCGCGGCCCAGCGCATCATGAAGGCCATGGCGGCCCAGGACGAACACGGCTTTGCCGATCTGCGCCAGGTCATGAACCGGCTGTGGGTCGAGCTGCTGCGCCTGGAGGCCGCCGCGCTGGCCGCCCGGGCCAGCGAACCCGAGGCGATGGCCCGCTACAAGCAGGTGCAGGAGCAGATCAAGGCCCTGCTCCTGTCGGCCAGCAACGCGAATCCGAGCTGAATGCCGCGGCAAATCGACAATATTTCCGCTAATTCTTTGAAAACCCTCAACTCTTCAGCGATAATCGAGGGTTGTTACGCGCGGCAAGAGTGACGGCAGTACCTCCGGTCCCCGGCCACCCACTGACCCTGGGTACCCTTCAATGGGTTGATAGGCCAACCGATACCCGCAAGGGCTGCACTCCACAAACGATCACCCTCAGCTTGCCCGCTTCCGGCGCTGTGCCACACGTCCGCTCGTCGGCCGTGAGCACGGCCTGCCCAGCTGTCGCTGAAACACATGGAATTCGGCATTGATTTGCTGTTTTTTGATGCCATCTGTTGACACTGGCCTTGCCCCGCCCCTAAGCACTTGAGGACTTGCATGACCGCAAAGAAGACCGCCCCGTCGAAGGCTGACGCCCCCGCCACGACCGAAGCAGAAGACAACAAGAAGAAATCTGCCAAGGCAGCCAAGGCCGCCCCTGCCGCCAAGGCGGACGACGAAGTCAAGGCCAAGCGCGGGCGCAAGCCCAAGGCCGCCGCGGTCGAGACCAAGAAGAAGGAAGACATCCCCGAAGAGGACTTCAGCGATGTCGAGGCCGATCTCGAGCTGGAATCGGAGCCGGAAGCCGAGGTCGAAGAGACCGGCGAAGCCAAGCCCAAGGCCAAGCCCCTGCGCATGAAGGTGTCGCGGGCCAAGGAACGCGCGCTGATGCGCGAGTTCGGCCTGGACGAAACCGCCCTGACCGAAGAAGAAGTCGCCAAGCGCCGCCATGAGCTGAAGACGCTCATCAAGATGGGCAAGACGCGCGGCTTCCTGACCCACCAGGAAATCAACGACCACCTGCCTGAAAAGCTGGTGGACAACGAAATCCTCGAAGCCATCGTGTCGATGTTGAACGACATGGGCATCGCGGTCTACGAACAGGCACCCGACGCGGCCACCCTGCTGATCGCCGGCGCCAGCACCTCGACGGCCACCGAAGAAGAAGCCGAAGAAGCCGCCGAAGCAGCGCTCTCGACGGTGGACTCCGAGTTCGGCCGCACCACCGACCCGGTGCGCATGTATATGCGCGAAATGGGCACGGTCGAGCTGCTGACCCGTGAAGGCGAAATCGAGATCGCCAAGCGCATCGAAGGCGGCTTGCAGGCAATGATGCTGGCCATCTCCGCCTCGCCGACGACGATTGCCGAGATCCTGGCCATGGCCGGCCGCATCCGCTCGGGCGAAGCCAAGATCTCCGAAATCGTCGACGGCTTCGTGTCCGAAGGCGAGGCCGACGACTACGTGGCCGAAGAAGACGTCGACTTCTTCGACGAGGAAGACGACGACGACGGCCAGGGTGGCAGCAAGGCGCTGACCAAGAAGCTCGAAGAGCTGAAGAACGCAGCCCTGGTCAAGTTCGACGCGCTGTCGACCAACTTCGACAAGATGCGCAAGGCCTTCGAGAAGGACGGCTACAAGTCGCCTTCGTATGAGAAGAGCCAGCATGCCATCAGCTCCGAGCTGATGACCATACGCTTCACCGTCAAGACGATCGAGAAGCTGTGCGACATCCTGCGCTCGCAGGTCGATGATGTGCGCCGCTACGAGCGCGAGCTGCGCAAGATCGTGGTCGACAAGTGCGGCATGCCGCAAGAGCACTTCATCAAGACCTTCCCGCCCAATGCGCTGAACCGCAGCTGGGCCGAGAAGGAAATTGCCGCCAACAAGCCGTACAGCACGGTGCTGACGCGCAATCTGCCGGCGGTGCAGGAACTGCAGCAGAAGCTGATCGACCTGCAGGGCCGCGCCGTCGTGCCGCTGGAAGACCTGAAGGGCATCAACAAGCGCATGAACGAGGGCGAGAAGTCCTCGCGCGATGCCAAGAAGGAGATGATCGAGGCCAATCTGCGCCTGGTGATCTCGATCGCCAAGAAGTACACCAACCGCGGCCTGCAGTTCCTGGACCTGATCCAGGAGGGCAATATCGGCCTGATGAAGGCGGTGGACAAGTTCGAATACCGTCGCGGCTACAAGTTCTCGACCTACGCCACCTGGTGGATCCGTCAGGCCATCACCCGTTCGATCGCCGATCAGGCGCGCACCATCCGTATCCCGGTGCACATGATCGAGACGATCAACAAGATGAACCGCCTCTCCCGCCAGCATTTGCAGGAATTCGGCTTCGAGCCGGATGCGCCGACCCTGGCCGAGAAGATGGAGATCCCCGAGGACAAGATCCGCAAGATCATGAAGATCGCCAAGGAGCCGATCTCGATGGAAACGCCGATCGGCGACGACGACGATTCCCATCTGGGCGACTTCATCGAGGACACCAACAACACGGCGCCCATCGAAGCGGCCATGCAGGCGGGTCTTCGCGACGTGGTCAAGGACATCCTGGACAGCCTGACGCCGCGCGAAGCCAAGGTGCTGCGCATGCGCTTCGGCATCGAGATGAGCACGGACCATACGCTGGAAGAAGTCGGCAAGCAGTTCGACGTCACCCGCGAGCGCATCCGCCAGATCGAGGCCAAGGCCATCCGCAAGCTCAAGCACCCGAGCCGCTCGGACAAGCTGCGCACGTACTTGGATAACATCTGATACTGCGCATGCACTCTGCATCAAAGGCCGGCCGCAACGCCGGCCTTTTTTCATGTGCGCGCAGCGTCATCTGCCGTCACCGGCGGGCGCTACACTGAGCCATAGTTCTCAGCCCAAACCTTCACTCATGACCCTGATACGGGAGCGCACCGTCTTGTTTGCCGACCTGCGCGGCAGCACGGCGCTTTACGAGTCGCTGGGCAATGCCGAGGCCACGGCCGTGGTGACGCAGACCGTCAAGCAGGTCAGCGAGGCGGTGGGCAAGTGCGGTGGCACCCTGGTCAAGACCCTGGGCGATGGCTTGATGGCCATCTTCGCCACGCCGCCCGAGGGTTTGAAGTCCGCCGCGATGATGCACGAGGCCTTGCAGCGCATGGTCTTGCGCGGCAAGCAGCGTGGCGCCTCCAAGGCGCTCAAGGGCATGAAGCTGCAGGTCGCCCTGGCCCGCGGCGAGGTGGTCGAGATGGCCGGCGACTGCTTCGGTGACGCCGTCAATGTGGCGGCCCGCCTGCTCGACCACGCCGGCGACAACGAGACCCTGATCACCGGCGAGGTGCTGGACGGCCTGCCCAAGGCCCAGCACGGGCACTTTCGCAGCCTGGACCGCATCACCCTGCGTGGCCGCGTCGAGTCCATCCACGTGCTGGTGCTGGACACCTCGAACGGCGGCGACGTCGCCGCCACCCAGTTTGGCGAAGTCGTCCGCTCGGCCGAACCCGATGGCATACGCCTGGTCTGGCTAGACCTGGACCGCGTGTTTGACGCCACCTCGATGCCCATCGTGCTGGGCCGCAGCGTGCAGGCCACCTACTGCATCACCGACGCCCGCGTGTCGCGCTCGCATGCCCGTATCGACTGGCACGGCAATACCTTTTCGCTGACCGACCTCAGCTACAACGGCACCTATGTGCGCTTTGGCGATGGTGGAGAAATCCTCAATCTCAGGCGCGGCAGCTGCACCTTGCATGGTCAGGGCGTGATCGGTCTGGGCAGCCCGCCAACCGAGCTCAGCGCACCCTGTGTGCGCTTCGAGGTGCTGCACTTTGCCGACACCCAGCCCGGCCAACAATTCAGCGGACGCGGCTGATCCCCTATCCAAGCTCATGCGCTATCAACCCGAACCCGCCTTTTCCCACGGCCAGACGCCGCGCACCGCCGTGCTGCTGTGCAATCTGGGCACACCCGATGAGCCCACAGCGCCGGCGCTGCGCCGCTACCTGGCCCAGTTCCTCAGCGACACCCGCGTGGTCGAGATTCCGGCCATCGTCTGGAAGGTGATCTTGCACGGCATCATCCTGCGCGTGAGGCCGGCCAAATCGGCGGCCAAGTACGCCAGCGTCTGGATGCCGGAGGGTTCACCGCTGCGCGTCTGGACCGAGCGACAGGCCAAGCTGCTGGGCGGCTACCTGGGCGAGCGGGGCCACCTGGTGACCGTGCGCTGTGCGATGCGCTACGGCAACCCGGGCATCCCGCAGGTGCTGGACGAACTGGCCGCACAGGGCGTGACCCGTGTGCTGGTGCTGCCGGCCTACCCACAGTATTCGGGCGCGACCACGGCCAGCACCATAGACGCGGTGACACAGTGGACGGCCCAGCGCCGCAACATCCCCGAGCTGCGCTTCGTCAACCGCTACCACGACGACCCCGAGTTCATTGCCGCACTGGCGGGCAGCGTGCGCGAGCACTGGGAGCGCGAGGGCCGGCCGGACCGGTTGGTGATGAGCTTTCACGGCATGCCGGCGCGCACCCTGGCCCTGGGCGATCCCTATCACTGCGAATGCCTGAAGACCGGCCGCCTGCTGGCCGAGGCCCTGGGGCTGAGCAAGGAGCAGTATCTGGTGACCTTCCAGAGCCGCTTCGGCAAGGCCAAGTGGCTGGAGCCCTATACCGAGCCCAGCCTCAAACGTCTGGCCTCGGAGGGCGTGGCCCGTGTCGATGTGATCTGCCCCGGCTTCAGCGCCGACTGCCTGGAGACACTGGAAGAGATCAACCAGGAAGCCCGTGAAGCCTTCCTGGCCGCCGGCGGCAAGGCCTTCCACTACATCCCCTGCCTGAACGACAGGCCGGACGGCATGCGCGCCCTCACCTCGCTGGCCGAGCGCCATCTGCAGGGCTGGCCCACGCAGGTGGCGCCCGATGCGGCGGCCCTGCAGCGCCAACGCGAGGCTGCGCTGGCGCTGGGCGCTGCTGGCTGAACTCAGCGGCGGCGCCGCCGTGCCGCCGAGGCGGTCAACAGCAGGCCGCTGAACATCAGTGCCCAGGCGCCGGGCTCCGGCACCGGCACCGCACTGAACGCAGCACCGCCGTCGGCACTGAACGTGAAGTTGCTGATCGCGTAGTGATCGGCCTGGGCCGTGAAGCTGGCCGTGGCAAACAAGGTGTGAGCGAGGTCGCTGTCGCCACCGGCACCGCGCGAGCGGAAGAAGGTGTCGACATCGAAACCACCGCTGCTCTTGAAGGCATTCGGATCGGTGTTGCCCAGAAAGCGGAACTCGACCTTGAGCGCCGACAGGTCCAGCAGCGAGCCCTCGCCGAACACCACCTGGTCGGTCTTGAAACCGCCCATGCCGTCGCTCTCCACCTCCATGATCAACCGGCTGCCGGCCGCGGCCGAATAGGCGCCATTGATGACCATGGTGCCCGGTGAATTGCCGGGGCTGAAGATGCCGTAGTTGGTGACGGTGCCGTTGATCGTGCCATTGCCGCCAAGGAAGCCGTTGGTACCGATGACGATGGTCGGTGCCGTCAAGACGCTGTTGTTGATGACCATGGTGGCGCTGCCGCCGTCGGTGTCACCGCCGGTGATCTTGCGCCTGCCCACGCCCACCCAGCCGGCCGTGATGCTCGAGTTCTCGCTGATGATCAAGGTGCCGTCCGAGCCGGTGAGCCGGCCGACATAGAGCGATCCATCGCCCAGATCGATGCTGCTACCGCCGCGCACGCGGGCAAATGCCGTGCCGTCGCGGCCCACACTCATCGCCGCAAGCCCCGGCGCGGCCGTGATGTGGATGGCCGACCCGCCGGACAGGGTCAGGCTGCCATCGCCCAGCGGATAGACGCCGCTCCCTCCCAGATTCAGGCTGGCGCCGGCGGAGCCCATATTGCTGATGTTCACCACGCTGCCATTGCCTATCGTGGCCACGCCTATGCCGCCGCCGACCCCGACGCTCAGGCCTGCACCCGATAGGTTGTTGCCGGTCTGCTGCCCGCTCAGATTGAGTGTGGCGGCGTCCAGCTTGAGCACGCCCACACCGCCGGACCGCCCGACATTCATATTGGTGGCGCTGACCATCCCCTGGTTCTGCACCGTCAGCTGGCCATTGCTCTGCGGCCCATGGCCGACGCCGATATAGGCATCGCTGCCGCTGAGCGCAATCTGGGAACCGGCACCCGAGACCAGGGCAATGCCTCGCCCGCCATTCAGCACGTCCGAGATGCCGCCAACCAACAGGGTGGTGCTGCGCGAATTGGCGACCGTCGATACCGCCTGGCCCTCCATCAGCAGTTTGCCGCCGTTGGTGATGCTCAGCTGACCCGAGCCTTCGCGACCGATACGCACCAGAGGATTGAAGGCTTCGCCCGGACCGCCGCCGGCCAGCACCGAAGCAGCCTTCAGGCTGACCACCGAACCGGCACCGTCGATGTTCAAGGTGCCCGAAGAGGCCGCGTCGCGGCCCAGGCTCAGCTGCGGCCCGTTGGTGCGCGCCTCGGTGGCGTTGAACACGATCTGGCCGCCATTGCGAACATTGACCACGCCGGTGCCATTGCGGCCGATATCCATGATCGCGTTCTGCTGCGCCCCCGCCACCGCCGTCGTCGACAGTCCCGTCATCGACAGCAGCGAGCCGCTGCCATCGATCAGCAATTCGCCAAACGAGGCATCCCGGCCCACCGAGGTGTACCAGGCGCCATTGACCTCGGCGCCGCTCAGCACCGACAGAGACGCACTGCCCAGCGCCCGGCCGACCTGCAGCACACCGTTGTCGCCGATGAAGGCCATCATCGACCCCGCGCCCCGTACGGTCATGTCGGTGCGGCCGCCGCTGGAGAGATTGAGGTAGTTGTAGGCATTGGCGGGGCCCTCGAAGCGCATCAGACCGCCATCACGGATGTCGATATTGGCCACGGCATAGCGGTCGTTGGCGGTCGAGATGCCGGCATCGGGGGTGATGATGGCGCCTGTGACTGCGTCCCAGGCCTGCCCGCCAACAACCACCCAGCGCGAGCCCGTGCCACTGATCAGCACATTGCTGACGCTGCGCTCGAAGCCGGTGCTGGAGCTGTCCCATTGCCGCGTACCGATCTGGGCGCGGTCGGTCTTCAGCTCGGCTCCGGCCAGCACATTGACATTGGCCGTCACGGTGGCACCCGGCGTGCCGTAGGTGTAGCCCACCAGGTTCTGGATGCCAAGACCCGGATGGCCGACGAACAGCTGGTTGCCGATGCGCACCTGGCTGCCGGCGCCGGTCACGTTCAGCGTGGCATTGTCACCGGCCGCCCCGCCGACAAAGGAGTCGCAGTAGTGGAACTGGATCAGGCAGGCGTTGTTCTGCGTGCTGGTGTCCAGCGTCGCACCGGCGGCCACCGTCAGCACACCGGTGCCCCAGTCGCCGACCAGCAGGCGCTGCGTCTGCGAGCCCGTGCCATTGCCGACCAGCTCGATCCGGCTGCCGGTGCCGCTCAGCAGACCCGAGCCATTGCCGCTGCCACCGTTGCCGAAACTCAAGCGGGCGGCCTGCAGGAAGGAGCCCCCATCGACGAGCAGCGACCCGGCGCTGCCAGCGCCGATCCCGAAAGCGGTGCCGGGCGCCACGGTATCGCCCGGACCCAGAGCCGCCGCGGGATTGGAGGTGACGCTGCCGGTGGTCGATATGCCCGCCTGCCCGGGTAAGGCCCACAGGGCCAGCGCAGCGGCCAGGGCAATCGGGGCGACAGGCTTCAGCTTGAAGACGGCTTGCGGCGCAGCGCCGCGAAAAGTGGCAACGGGCAAATGCATGGCTTGATCCTCGTGTTGCGCCCCGGCACAGGTGCCGGGGACGCACGAGAATAAGCAGGCAGCAGCGTCAAGTCATCATCAAACCGACGGGACCGCGCCTTCGAGTTAGGGGCGAACAAACCCTAGGCCCGCGCGGCGCGCTGGCTTCTCCAACGCATCAGCCGCGGCGCCACCAGCACCAGCACGACGACAACCAGCAGGCCCGCCGACATCGGCCGCTGGAAGAACACGCCCCAGTGGCCCTCGCCGATCGACAGTGCGTTGCGCATCTGCGCCTCGGCGATGGGGCCGAGAATCATGCCCACCACCACCGGCGCGGTCGGGAAGTCGAAGCGCCGCATCACCACGCCGAGCAGGCCTATGGCCAGCATCAGGTAGAGGTCGAAGGCGCTCTGGCGCATGCCGTAGACACCCACGGTGGCGAAGATCAGGATGCCGGCGTAGAGCTGGGGCTTCGGAATCTTCAGCAGCTTCACCCACAGGCCGACCATGGGCAGGTTCAGCACCAGCAGCATCACATTGCCGATGTAGAGCGAGGCGATCAGCGCCCAGACCAGGGCAGACGAGGTCTGGAACAGCTGCGGCCCGGCCTGTATGCCGTAGTTCTGCAGCGCGCTCAAGAGAATGGCCGCCGTCACCGAGGTCGGTATGCCCAGGGTCAGCAGCGGCACCAGGGTGGCCGTCACCGCCGAGTTGTTGGCCGCCTCCGGGCCGGCCACGCCTTCGATCGCGCCGACGGTGCCGAACTCATGCTGATGCTTGGACAGCTTGCGCTCCGCGGCATAGCTCAAGAAGGTCGGGATCTCGGAGCCGCCGGCCGGAATGGTGCCGAACGGAAAGCCGATGAAGGTGCCGCGCAGCCAGGCCGGCCAGGAGCGCTTCCACTCGGCCCTGGTCATGTGCACCGAGCTCATCTTGTTCAGCTCCTGCGGGCTGCGGCCCTCGTAGAGCGCGTTGTACAACGTCTCGCCGACGGCAAACAGGCCCACCGCCACCAGCACGGTCTCGATGCCGTCCATGAACTCCGGAATGCCGGCCGTGTAGCGCACCTGGCCGGTGATCTGGTCCAGGCCTATCAGGCCCATGGCCAGGCCGATGAACAGCGCCGTCATGCCGCGCAAGGTGCTCTTGCCCAGCACGGCGCTGACCGTCGTGAAGGCCAAGAGCATCAGGCAGAAGTATTCCGGCGGGCCCAGGGTGACGGCAAACTCGGCCACCACCGGCGCAAACAAGGTCACCAGAATGGTGGCAATGGTGCCGGCCACAAAGGAGCCTATGGCCGAGGTCGCCAGCGCCGCCCCGGCACGGCCGTTCTTGGCCATCTTGAAGCCCTCCAGCGCGGTCACCATCGTGCCCGTCTCGCCCGGGGTGTTGAGCAGGATGGAGGTGGTCGAGCCACCGTACATCGCGCCGTAGTAGATGCCGGCGAAGAAGATCATCGAGGCGGTCGGCTCGACCTGGGAGGTGATGGGCAGCAGCATTGCCACCGTCACCGCCGGACCGAGGCCCGGCAGCACGCCGATGCCTGTGCCGATGACGCAACCCAGAAAAGCCCACAGCAGATTGATCGGTGTACCGGCGGTGGCAAAGCCGCCCAGCAGTTGGTTCCAGAGTTCCATGATGAGTCCTTCAGATCCAGCCGCTGGCGGTCAAGCCGGGCAAGTTGATCGCCAACAGCTTGGTGAACATCCAGAACACCGGTGCCGCGATCAGCAGGCCGGTGATGAAGTCGACCAACGAGCGCTTGAAGTCGCCGCCGGGCTTGCCCTCGGCCAGGCGCAGGCCGCGCACGGCCAGTGCAAAGCACAGGGTGCAGGCCAGGATGAAGCCGATCACTGTGATCAGGCTGGCATTGGCCACCACGCCGGCCACCACCCAGGCAAAGGCCGTCCAGTCGCCGCGCTCGGCGCCCGAGGGCACTTCCATCTCGCGGTAGCCGCCGGTGCGCGCCTCCCAGATCAGCCAGACGCCGCAGATCAGCAGCACCACGGCCACCAGCCAGGGCAAGGCATTCGGACCGACACCGGCATAGCCGGCATCGGATGGAATCGACAGGGCGCCATAGGCCAGCACGGCACCTATCAACAGGGCGCCGACACCCACCAGCGATTGGTGGAGCACAGGAGTGGATTGGGACGTCATGCGCCCTCCGTCTGAAGATGGGAGACAGCGGGCTGGGAGACAGCCCGCCGGTCGGTGGATCGCCTCGACGGCCTTAGATCATTCCCGACTTGACCATGGTCGCGCGCAGGGTCGCGAACTCGCGATCGACGAACTCGTCGAAGGCCGGGCCCGTCAGCAGGGCCGGCGTCCAGCCGTTCTTGTCCAGCGCCTCGGTCCAGGCCTTGGACTTGGTGGCCTTCAGAATCATCTCGGTCAGTGCCTTGCGCTGCTCGGGCGTGACACCGGCGGCGGCATAGACGCCGCGCCAGTTGCCGATCTCGACGTTGTAGCCCAGCTCCTTGAGCGTCGGGATGTCCAGGCCCTTGAGGCGGGTCGGCGAGGTCACGGCGACGGCGCGCATCTTGCCGCTCTCGATGTATTGCTGGAACTCGCTGTAGCCGCTGCCGCCGACGGTGACGTTGCCGCCCAGGATGGCCGCCGTCGCCTCACCACCGCCCCGGAAGGGCACGTAGTTGATCTTGGTCGCGTCGACACCGGCCTCGCGGGCCAGCATGGCCGCGGCAATGTGCTCGGTGGAGCCACGCGAACCGCCGCCCCACTTGACGCTGCCGGGGTCCTTCTTCATCTGCTCGACCACATCCTTCATGGTCTTCAGCGGCGAGGTCGCCGGCAGCACGAACACGTTGTATTCGCTGGTCAGGCGCGCCAGCGGCGTGGCCTGCGACAGGTTCACCGGCGGCTTGCCGGTGATGATGCCGCCCAGCATCACCGCGCCCATCACCATCAGCGCATTGCCGTCGCCCTTGCTGGCGTTGACGAACTGGGCCAGGCCGATGGCACCGGCCGCGCCACCCTTGTTCTCGTACTGCACCGAGGCCGCCACGCCGGCGTCCTGCAGGGCCTTGCCCAGCGCGCGGCCCGTGGTGTCCCAGCCGCCGCCCGGATTGGCCGGAATCATCATCTTCAGATTGGCCGAGGCGAAGGCGGCATTGGGCAGCACACCGGCTGCGGCCAGGGCGGCCAGGGACTTCAGAAAGGTGTCGCGACGCATGGTTTTGTCTCCATCAATGGTATTTGGCTCCCGCATGTTCGCGCCCGAGGCTGTCAGTCGGCTGTCCGCGGACCTAGGGCAAATGCTAGGCTTGGCAGCATGAAACTCCTGTTGGTCGAAGACGATCCCGCCATGCAGCTGACCCTGGCGCGCGCCTTCGAGCGCCGCGGCATGCAGGTCGTCAGCTGTGGCGACGGCCTGCGCGCGCTGGACCGTTGGCAGGCCAGCCTGCCCGATGTGGTGCTGCTGGACCTCAGCCTGCCCGGGCTCGACGGCCTGGACGTGCTGCAGCAGGCCCGCGCCGCCGGCCTGAAGACGCCGGTGCTGATACTGACCGCCCGCGGCACCGTCGGCGACCGCATCCTGGGCCTGAACAGCGGCGCCGACGACTACCTGCCCAAGCCCTTCGACCTCGACGAGCTGGAGGCCCGCGTGCAGGCCCTGGCCCGCCGCGGCGGCAGCGAGAGCACGGGCAGCACGCGGCCGGGGCGCGAGTTCTGCGGCATGAGCCTGGACGCCGACAGCGGAGCGATCTATTACCAGGGCGCGGTGCTTGAACTGACCCCGCGCGAGGGCGCCCTGCTGCGCGCACTGCTGGCCCGGCCCGGCCATGCGGTGGCCAAGGAGCGCCTGTTCGAGTTGGTGTTCCAGGGCGAGCCGGAGGTGCAGATCGAGGCCATCGAGGTCGTCGTCTACCGTCTGCGCAAGCGCATTGCCCAGACCGGCGCCCAGCTGGTGACCCTGCGCGGCCTGGGCTATCTGCTGAAGGCCGGGGCATGAGAGATCAGACATGCTGAGTCGGGGCGGCCACACCTCGCTGCGCCGGCGCCTGGTGATCGGCATCCTGCTGCCGGTGATCGCGCTGATCGCCTTCAACACCGTCAGCCTTTACCACCAGGCCCGCGACGCCGCCGACACCGCCTACGACCGCACGCTGCTGGCCTCGGCCAAGTCCATCGGCGAGTTGCTCGAGGTCTCGGGCAGCGGCGCCGAGGCCCGGCTGCGCGCCACCGTGCTCTATTCGGCACTGGAGCCCTTCGAGGCCGACAACCGCAGCCGGCTGTTCTACCGGGTTGGCGGTTTCCAGGGCGAGATGGTGTCGGGTTTCGATGACTTTCCCATCTGGCGCGGCCGGCTGCCCACGCAGGGCCCCTATGCCGCCCTGGTCGACTTCTACGATGACGAGTACCGCGGCCTGCCGGTGCGGGTGGCCGTGCTGCTGCAACCGGTGGCCGGCCCGACGGGCCAGGGCGTGGCGACGATACAGGTCGCCGAAACGCTGGAGTTGCGCCACACGCTGGCGCGCAAGATCCTGCTCGAAACGCTGTGGCGCCAGGCCCTGCTGGTGATCGTGATCGTGATCGTGGTCGTGCTGGTGGTGCAACGCGCCACGCTGCCGGTGCGTCGGCTCAGCGCACAGATGCTGGCCCGTGGCGAGGACGATCTGGCGCCGGTCGAGGCACCAGACGCCCCCCGGGAGTGGCTGCCCCTGGTCGAGGCCACCAACCAGGTCGTGGCCAAGCTGAGGCATTTGCTGGAGCACCAGAAACGCTTTGTCCGCGACGCCTCCCATCAACTGAAGACGCCGCTGGCCGTGCTGAAGACCCAGGTGCAATCAGCCCTGCATGGTGATGTGGAGCCGATGCAGGCACTGCGCGAGATCAACACCACGGTCGAGCGCGCCACCCAGCTGGCCAACCAGATGCTGGCCCTGGCCAAGGTCGAACAGTTGCGCCAGCAGCTCGAACCCGCCCCGATCCAGGACTGGGCCGTGGTGACGCGCGCAATCGCCCTGGACCTGTCGGCCCTGATCGCCGAAAGCCAGCTGGACTTCGATATCGCCACGGCGCCGGCCCCGATCCGCAGCTTCGAATGGGCATTGCGCGAGCTCACCCGGAACCTGCTGCACAACGCCATCCAGCACTGCCCCACCCAGGGCCGCCTGAACATCGCCCTGGTGAGCGATGCCAGCTACGCGGCGCTGACCATCAGCGACAGCGGCCCGGGCCTGAGCGACGCCCAGCGAGACAAGCTGTTCCTGCCGTTCGCGGCCGGCGCCAGCGGTCAGGGCTCGGGCCTGGGCCTGGCCATCTGCCACGAGATCGTGCTGTCGCTGGGCGGCAGCATCAGCCTGGACAATCTCGTTCGCGGCGGCCGCGTCACCGGGCTGGCGGCGACGGTGAGGTTGCCGTTGGCGGGCGATAAGGGACAATAGCGGTCTTTCCCCCCTTCCGGCGACGTCGCACCTTGAGACTGGACAAATGGCTTTGGGCCGCCCGCTTCTATAAAACCCGCTCGCTGGCCGCCGAGGAAACGGCGAAGGGCCGGGTGCAGGTGAATGGCCAGCCGGCCAAGGCGGCCAAGGAGTTGCGCGCGGGTGATCTGCTCGATCTGCGCCAGGGTGCGGTCGCCCGCACCGTGCGGGTGCTGGGCCTGAGCGCCATCCGCGGCCCCGCGCCCCAGGCCCAGGCGCTGTATGAGGAGACCCCGGAGAGCCTGGCCGCCCGCGCCAAGGCCGCCGAGCAGCAGCGCCTGGCGCCCGAGCCGGCCGCCAGCATCACCGAGGGGCGCCCCACCAAGCAGGACCGGCGCAAGCTCGCCGACTGGGACCGCTGGAGCGCCAGCATCGACTGACCAAGCCCGACACTGCTACGCCGATTCCGCTGTTTTCGGCGAAATCCTGGAAATCCCCCTCTTGAAACCCAGGGCAATGGGCCCACATCAAGCCGGAACCTTTCTTCGGCTTTCACTGACCATGACCAACGACAACTCCACACCCCAAGAGCCGGGTACGCCCGGCACGGCAGACGCCGAAGCCGCAGCAGCCGCCACCAGCCCCGCCACGCCTGAGGCCCAGTTGGCCGAGGCACAGGGCCGGCTGGCGGAAATGTCCGACGCCTATCTTCGCGCCAAGGCCGAGGTCGAGAACATCCGCCGCCGCTCGGACGACGAGATGTCCAAGGCCCGCAAATTCGCCGTCGAGGCCTTTGCCGAGGCCATGCTGCCGGTGATGGACAGCATGGAAGCAGCGATCGCCATGCCCGAGGCCAAGGTCGAGCAGGTGCTGGAAGGCGTGCACGCCACCAAGCGCCAGTTGGCCAGCGCGCTGGAGCGCAACAAGGTGCTCGAGATCAACCCCGGCGCCGGCACCAAGTTCGACCCGCACCAGCACCAGGCGATCAGCGTCGTGCCGGCCGAGCAGGAAGCGAACACCGTGGTCATGGTGCTGCAAAAGGGCTATTCGATCGCCGACCGCGTGCTGCGTCCGGCCTTGGTCACTGTGACCGCCCCGAAATAAGTCATTCACAGGCCGCTGTCACTTGAAAGACGGCGACTTATCCACAGATTAGAAACATCAGAAATCAGGAGCTGGAACATGGGCAAAATCATCGGCATTGACTTGGGCACCACGAACTCGTGCGTGGCCGTCATGGAAGGCAACACCACCCGCGTGATCGAGAACAGCGAAGGTGCGCGCACCACGCCGTCCATCATTGCGTACCAGGAAGACGGCGAGATCCTGGTTGGCGCCTCGGCCAAGCGCCAGGCCGTCACCAACCCCAAGAACACGCTGTACGCGGTGAAGCGCCTGATCGGCCGCAAGTTCACCGAGAAGGAAGTGCAGAAGGACATCGACCTGATGCCCTACAAGATCGCCTCGGCCGACAACGGCGACGCCTGGGTCGAAGTGCGCGGCAAGAAGCTGGCCCCTCCCCAAGTCTCGGCCGAAATCCTGCGCAAGATGAAGAAGACCGCCGAGGACTATCTCGGCGAGGAAGTCACCGAGGCTGTGATCACGGTGCCGGCCTATTTCAATGACGCCCAGCGTCAGGCGACCAAGGACGCCGGCCGCATTGCCGGCCTGGACGTCAAGCGCATCATCAACGAGCCCACCGCCGCGGCCCTGGCCTTCGGCCTGGACAAGCACGGCAAGGGCGACCGCAAGATCGCTGTCTATGACCTGGGTGGCGGCACGTTCGACGTGTCCATCATCGAGATCGCCGACGTCGATGGCGAAATGCAGTTCGAAGTGCTGTCGACCAATGGCGACACCTTCCTGGGCGGCGAAGACTTCGACCAGCGCATCATCGACTACATCATTGCCGAGTTCAAGAAAGAGCAAGGCGTTGATCTGGGCAAGGACGTGCTGGCCCTGCAGCGCCTGAAGGAAGCCGCCGAAAAGGCCAAGATCGAGCTATCGAACTCGACCCAGACCGACATCAATCTGCCCTACGTCACGGCCGATGCCTCGGGCCCCAAGCATCTGAACATCAAGCTGACCCGCGCCAAGCTGGAGTCGCTGGTGGAAGAGCTGATCGAGCGCACGATCGCCCCTTGCCGCACGGCCATCAAGGATGCCGGCGTCAAGAACAGCGAGATCGACGACGTGATCCTGGTCGGCGGCATGAGCCGCATGCCCAAGGTGCAGGACAAGGTCAAGGAGTTCTTCGGCAAGGAGCCGCGCAAGGACGTCAACCCCGATGAAGCCGTCGCCGTGGGCGCCGCCATTCAGGGCCAGGTGCTGGGCGGCGAGCGCAAGGACGTGCTGCTGCTGGACGTGACGCCGCTCTCCCTGGGTATCGAAACCCTGGGCGGTGTGATGACCAAGATGATCCAGAAGAACACGACCATCCCGACCAAGTTCTCGCAGACCTTCTCCACCGCCGACGACAACCAGCCGGCCGTGACCATCAAGGTCTTCCAGGGCGAGCGCGAGCTGGCCGTGGGCAACAAGAGCCTGGGCGAATTCAATCTGGAAGGCATCCCCCCGTCGCCGCGCGGCATGCCCCAGATCGAGGTGACCTTCGACATCGACGCCAACGGCATCCTGCACGTCGGCGCCAAGGACAAGGCCACCGGCAAGGAAAACAAGATCACCATCAAGGCGAACTCGGGCCTGTCGGAAGCCGAGATCGAGAAGATGGTCAAGGACGCCGAGGCCAATGCCGTCGAGGACAAGAAGAAGGTCGAGGTCGTGCAGGCCAAGAATCAGGCCGATGGCCTGGTGCACAGCGTGCGCAAGTCGATGACCGAGTACGGCGACAAGCTCGATGCCGATGAAAAGGCCAAGATCGAAGCCGCCATCAAGGACGTCGAGGAAGCGATGAAGGGCGAGGACAAGGCCGACATCGAAGCCAAGAGCGAGGTGCTGGTCACCGCCAGCCAGAAGCTGGGCGAGAAGATGTATGCCGACCAGCAGGCCGCCGCTGCAGCCGCCGGTCCCGCCGGTGGCGAGGCCCCGCAACAGCCGGCCGGCGACAGCAAGCCCGCCGACGACAATGTGGTGGACGCCGAGTTCAAGGAAGTCAAGGACAAGAAGTAAGCATCAGGGCACCGGGGCAGCCCGGTGACCTTTCGCCGCGTGAGAGTGTGCTGAACCTGGCGTTCAACCCTCCTCGCGGCGTTCTCATTTGACGAGCCGGACAAGCCCATGGCAAAGCGTGACTATTACGAAGTCCTCGGTGTTGCGAAAACCGCCACCGACGACGAGATCAAGAAGGCCTACCGCAAGCTGGCCATGAAGCACCACCCCGACCGCAATCAGGGTGAAGGCGCCAAGGCGTCGGAAGAGAAATTCAAGGAGGCCAAGGAGGCCTACGAGATGCTCACCGACGGCCAGAAGCGCGCGGCCTACGACCAGTACGGCCACGCCGGCGTCGATCCGAATATGGGCGGCCGCGGCGCCGGCCCCGGTGGCGAGGGCTTCGGCGGCTTTGCCGAGGCCTTTGGCGACATCTTCGGCGACATCTTCGGTGGCGCTGGTGCCGCCGGCGCGCGGCGCGGTGCCGGCGGCCAGCAGGTCTACCGCGGCAGCGACCTCAGCTACGCGATGGAGATCTCGCTGGAGGAAGCCGCGCGCGGCAAGGAAACACAGATCCGCGTGCCGACCTGGGAGAGCTGCGAGACCTGCAGTGGCACCGGCGCCAAGCCCGGCACCACGGCCAAGGGCTGCGGCGCCTGCAATGGCAGCGGCACCGTGCACATGCGCCAGGGCTTCTTCTCGGTGCAGCAGACCTGCCCGCACTGCCACGGCACCGGCAAGATCATCCCCGACCCCTGCATGACCTGCAACGGCCAGGGCAAGGTCAAGAAGAGCAAGACCCTGGAGGTCAAGATCCCGGCCGGCATCAACGAGGGCATGCGCATACGCTCGGCCGGCAATGGCGAGCCCGGCGTCAACGGCGGCCCCGCCGGTGATCTGTACATCGAGATCCGCATCAAGCAGCACGAGATCTTCGAGCGCGACGGCGACGATCTGCACTGCACGGTGCCCATCAGCTTCACCACCGCGGCGCTGGGCGGCAGCATCGAGGTGCCCACGCTGGGCGGCAAGGCCGAGATCGACCTGCCCGAGAGCACCCAGCACGGCAAGACCTTCCGCCTGCGCGGCAAGGGCATCAAGGGCGTGCGCTCGTCCTACCCCGGTGATCTGTACTGCCACTTCAGCATCGAGACCCCGGTCAAGCTGACCGAGCACCAGCGCAAGCTGCTCAAGGAGCTGGACAAGTCGCTGAAGGACGGCGGCGAGCGCCACTCGCCGAATGCCAAGAGCTGGACGGACAAGGTCAAGGACCTGTTCAAGTGACTGTGGGGCTTGGCCCCAACTGATCAGAAAGTGGGAAAGTGATTGCAAGGGGCCTGATGACATTCATCAGGCCCCTTGCTTTTGGGCCCTGGTAGAACTCCCAGTTCAAGCCGCCTGTGCAAAAGCCGATAAAACCTGCATTCCTTTCAGCTCGCCGCCCACACTTTGACCCTGCCCCTGCCATTGACGGCCAACACAGAGCCTCTGCGTCGGCCGTGCCATGACTCAAGGGGTAGTCCATGCTGATGCTGGACACCGAGATCGCCACCGCCAGCGCGCTGGTGATAGACAGCAACCCGACCTCGCGCAGCGTGATGTCGGCCCAGCTGAGGGATCTGGGTGTGGGCCTGGTCAAGCAGGTCGGCAAGGTCACCGAGGCGCGGCTGATACTGGAGCACAAGCAGTTCGAGATCGTGCTGTGCGACTACCACTTCGACGGCGTCGAGATGTCGGGCCAGGACCTGCTGGACGAGTTGCGCCGCGAGCAGCTGCTGCCCTACTCCACCGTGTTCGTGATGGTCACCGGCGAGGCCTCCTACGCCAAGGTGGCCGAGGCGGCCGAGGCCGCACTCGACGGCTATCTGCTCAAACCCTATTCCGCCACCTCGCTGGCCGACCGCCTGAGTCAGGCCCGCCATCGCAAGAAGGTGCTGAAGGGCATTTTCGAAGCGCTGGAGAAGCAGGACTTCGAGCTGGCCGCCGGCCTGTGCGTGCAGCGCTTCGAGGCCCGTGACCAGTACTGGCTCTATGCCGCCCGCATCGGCGCCGAGCTGCTGCTGCGGCTGGAGCGACACGGCGAAGCGCGCAAGCTCTATGACGCGGTGGTCGAGGCCCGCACCGTGCCCTGGGCCCGGCTGGGCGTGGCCCGCGCCCATCTGGCGGCCGGCGACACGGTCGCCGCGCGCCGCACGCTGGAAACGCTGATCGGCGACATCCCCGGCCACGCCGACTCCTACGACGTGATGGGCCGGGTGCAGATGGAGCAGGGCGAGATCGGCAGCGCGCTGGAGACCTACCGCCTGGCCGCGCAGCTGACGCCCGGCTGCCTGCTGCGCCAGCAGCACTGCGGCACCCTGGCCTTCTACATGGGCCACAAGGACGAGGCGCTGAAGATGCTGGAGCGCACCGTCAGCGCCGGCCTGAAGTCCAAGCTGTTCGACATGCTGACGATGGTGCTGATCGCCCTGCTGCGCTTCGACAACAAGGACAGCAAGGGTCTGCTCTACGCCCACGAGACGGTGCGCCGGGCACTTGAGAACGATAGCGACTCGCTGCGCCTGCGCCGCTTCGAGAAGGTCATTGCCGCGATGCGCCTGCTGCTGGACCGCAAGCTCGGCGACGCACTGGAGCTGGCCCGAGAGCTGGCCAAGGATGTGACCCTGGAAGACTTCGACATCGAGGCGGCCAGCAATCTGGTGGCGCTGTGGACGCGGCTGTCGCAGCAGGAGATACAGCTCGACGAGATGGAGGCCATGATGCGCCAGGTGGGCCTGCGCTTTTGCACCTCCAAGTCCAGCACCGAGATCCTGGTGTCGGTGACCGAGAAGACCGAACCGGCCGGCAGCATCATCCGCAGCTGCCAGTCCGAGATCACCGCCTTTGCCGAGCAGGCGATGAGCCACTCGATGCGCGGCCGTCCGCGCCTGGCGGTGGAGTCGCTGATCACCCGCGGGACAGAGACGCGCAATGCCAAGCTGATCGAGCTGGCCGGTCTGGTCGTCAAGCGCCATCAGGAGCGCATCGAGAACGGCGCCGATCTGCTGGCCCAGGCCGACGAGCTGCAACGCCGGTTCTGCCAGCCCAGCACCGGCGTGGTCAGCAAGAAACGCGGCGGGCGCAGCGCGGGCGGCATGGTGTTGCGCGCCTGAACGGATAGGCCTTGCACCACAGCCTGGCGATGGGCTTCGGTGACAATAGCGCACCGTCAGCCCAGCCTCTTGCATGCGTAGCCACTCCCAGACTCAAACGTCCCCGCTGTTCCTGGCCTGGTTGACCGCCCTTTGGTTGGGCACCCTGTGCAACTGGCCGCTGTGGAAGGCCCTGCTGGCCCTGCCGGAAATCAACAGCCTGCGCGGCGGGTTGTTCCTGCTGGCCTTTGCCGGCATGATCACCGGGGTGCTGGCGGCGATACTGAGCGTCGCCGCCTGGCGCCGGGTCATCAAGCCGGTGGCCGCTCTGTTGCTGATCAGCGCCGCCGCCGGCGCGCATTTCATGGGCACCTACGGCGTGGTCATCGACGACACGATGATCGTCAATGTGCTGCAGACCGATGCCCGTGAGACCCGCGACCTGCTGAGTCTGCGCATGCTCGTGAGCTTTGTCGTGCTGGCCGGCCTGCCGCTGCTCTACCTGTGGCGCGCGCGGGTCAAATCGCTGGGCTTTGGCAGGCAGCTGCTGCGCAATCTGGGCGGCGTGGTGCTGGGCCTGGTGCTGGCGGTGGCCCTGGCCCTGGCCAGCTTTGCCGACCTGGCGGCGACAATGCGCAACCACAAGTCGCTGCGCTATCTGATCAATCCGCTGAACAGCTATTACGCGCTGGGCATGGTGGCCTTCAAGAGCAGCGCCAAGCCCAAGGGCCCACCGCAGGTCGTAGGCGCCGATGCCAAGTTGGTGGCACGCCCGGCCTCGGCCAAACCGCCGCTGCTGCTGCTGGTGGTCGGCGAGACCGCACGGGCCAGGAACTTCTCGCTGAACGGCTATGCGCGCCCCACCAATCCGGAGCTGGCCAAGCTCGATGTGCTGAGCTTCCGAGACGTGACGTCCTGCGGCACCAGCACGGCGGCCTCCCTGCCCTGCATGTTCTCGCACCTGGGCCGGGAGGAGTATGGCAAGGCCAAGGGCCTGCACCAGGAAAGTCTGCTGGACGTGCTGCAGCGCGCCGGCCTGGCCGTGCTGTGGCTGGACAATCAATCGGGCTGCAAGGGCATTTGCGAACGCACGCCGAACGCCATGGCCAGCGACCCCGCCCCCGGTGCACCGGCCTTGCCAGCCGGACTGTGCGATGGCGAGGAATGCCTCGATGGCGCCCTGCTGCAAGGCCTCGATCAGCGCCTGGCCGCCCTGCCCGCCGAGCGCCGCGCCAAGGGCGTGGTGCTGGTGCTGCACCAGATGGGCAGCCATGGCCCGGCCTACTACAAGCGCTCGCCGGCCGATCGCAAACCGTTCCAGCCCGAGTGCAAGACCAATGTGCTGCAGCAGTGCGAGCCGCAGCAGCTGATCAATGCCTATGACAACTCGATCGCCTATGCCGACCATGTGCTGGCCCAGGCCATCGCCTGGGTCAAGCAGCGGGCGCCGGCCTACGACGCGGCGCTCTGGTACATGTCCGACCACGGCGAGTCGCTGGGCGAGAACAACCTCTATCTGCACGGCATGCCCTATGCCTTCGCGCCCCGCGAGCAGACCCATATCCCTATGGTGCTGTGGCTGCCCGAGGCGGGCAGCGCGGTGGCCAAGAGCTGCATGCGCGGCAAGCTCGACCAGCCGCTGTCGCATGACAATCTGTTCCACAGCGTGCTGGGCTTGATGGGTGTGCAGACCAGCATCTACCAGCGCGACCGCGACTTCTTTGCCAGTTGCAAGGCCCAACCATGAGCGCGCTTGAACGGCCCTTCAAGCGTGACCTGATTGTTTGCGGCCTGCTGCTGCTGGCCCTGCTGGCCTGGGACGGCCTGGGCTGGGATCTGGCGCTGACCCGCCATTTCGGCAGCGCCGAGGGCTTTGCCTGGCGCGAGCATGGCTTCACCAGTGGCCTGCTGCATCAGGGTGGGCGCCTGTTCGGCTGGGCGGTGTTCGCGGCCCTGGTGTTCAATGTCTGGAAACCCTTGCCCGGTCTGGGCGGCGCCAAGGCCATGCCGCGCCGCCTGCGCCTGTGGTGGCTGCTGAGCACGATCTTCTGCCTGATCCTGATCCCGGTGCTCAAGCGCCTGAGCCTCAGCAGCTGCCCCTGGGACCTGCAGGAGTTCGGCGGCATTGCCCAGTATGTGAGCCACTGGCGCTGGGGCGTGGCCGACGGCGGCCCGGGCCGCTGCTTCCCGTCCGGCCATGCCTCGGCCGCCTTTGCCTTCATCGGCGGCTATTTCGCGCTGCGCGAGCAGCACGGCCGGCTGGCCCGCGCCTTCCTGATCGCCGCCTGCAGCCTGGGCGCGGTGTTCGGCCTGGCCCAGATGGCACGCGGCGCCCACTACCCCAGCCATACGATGTGGACGGCCTGGATCTGCTGGACCAGCACCCTGCTGCTGTTCCACACCTCACGGCGCTGGTGGGCTGGCCGAGGAATCTAGTCATTGCGGGTTGGACCTGACGGGTACCCACGGCAGCTCCGACCCCAACCGTTTGTAGCTGTTGGCTGTTCTAGAAAAGCTCGGCCTGAGCACCGCCCGGCCGAGGTGCCTCGGGCACCTTGAACTGGCTCAGGTCCATCGTGAAGCGGTGGCGATTCAGCCCCAGCCGTGCGCAGGCCTTGTGCATGCGCTGCTGCATCAGCTCGGCCCACAGGCCCGAGCCCTTCATCCGCGTGCCGAAGTTCGGGTCGTTGTCCTTGCCGCCCCGCATATCGCGTATGCGCGCCATCACCCGCGCCGCGCGGTCCGGGAAATGCTGCTCCAGCCACTGCTGGAACAGCGGGTTTACCTCCCAGGGCAGGCGCACCGGAATGCTGAAGGCCGTGCGCGCACCGGCATTGGCGCCGGCCTCCAGCACACGCTCCAGCTCCGGCTCGTTGATGAAGGGAATCAGCGGCGAGACGCTGATGCCCACCGGCACACCGGCCCGCGCGAGCTTCTCCATCGTCTCCAGCCGGCGCGCCGGTGCGGCGGCACGGGGCTCCATGATGCGGCTGAGCCTGGCATCCAGGCTGGTGATGGACAGATAGACGGCCACCAACTGGCGCTCGGCCATGGGCACGATCAGGTCCAGGTCACGCTCGATGCCGGACGACTTGCTGATCACCGAGAACGGGTGGTGGTGTTCGCTCAAGACCTCGATGACGGCCCGTGTGATGCCCAGCTTGCGCTCCGCGGGCTGGTAGGCGTCGGTGGACGCGCCTATGCAGATCGGGTGCGGCTGGTAGCCCCTGCCGGCCAGCGTGCTGCGCAGGCGCTCGGCGGCATTCACCTTGGCGACAATGCGGGTCTCGAAGTCCAGCCCCGGCGACAGGTTCAGATAGCTGTGCGTGGGCCGGGCAAAGCAATAGATGCAGCCGTGTTCGCAGCCGCGGTAGGGGTTCAGCGAGAGCTCGAAGAAGATGTCGGGCGAGCTGTTGGTGTTGACAACACGCTTGGCCTGCTCTTCGATGATTTGCGTGGCCGGCGCCAGATGCTCTTCGTCAGCCAGCTGGTCCAGCGTGCCCCAGCCATCGTCGAAGCCTTCGCGCTCGTCGCTGTGAAAGCGATGCGCGATCTGCCAGTCCGTGCCGCGGCCCTTGCGCGGTAGCGCCACGCTGGCGCGGCCGTCGGCCCGTGCCTCTGCGTCGGGCACGGCGGCAATCGGAATGAAGCGTTTTTTGTCGGGCGACATACTGTAACTATATACAGTATTTCACCGCCCTCCGGGCAGGAAGGAAATCCGGGGCGACCCCGTTTCAGTAGTCCGGCCCGCCGTCGCTGGCCATGCCAGGCGCCAGGTTGTCGAACTTGGTCAGCGGACGCAGGAAGGTCAGCTTGACCGTGCCCACCGGGCCGTTACGCTGCTTGCCGATGATGATCTCGGCCACGCCCGGTTCCTTGCACTCGTCCTTGGTGTAGTACTCGTCGCGGTAGATGAACATGATGATGTCCGCGTCCTGCTCGATGGCGCCCGATTCGCGCAAGTCGGACATCATCGGCCGCTTGTCGGGCCGTGTTTCGACCGAGCGGTTCAGCTGCGACAGCGCAATCACCGGGCACTTCAGTTCCTTGGCCAGGGCCTTCAGGCCCCGCGAGATCTCGCCGATCACGGTGGCCCGGTTCTCCTCGTTGCCGCCACTGCCGCTCATCAGCTGCAGGTAGTCGATGATGATCAGCCCCAGCTTGCCGCATTGGCGCGACTGGCGGCGCGCACGGGCCCGCACCTCGGACGGCGACAGGCCCGGGCTCTCGTCGATGAAGATGCTGGATTTGCTGAGCTTGTCGACCGCCTCGGCCAGGCGGCTCCATTCGTCGTCACGCAGCGCGCCGGTGCGCAGATGGCTCTGGTCGATGCGGCCGATCGAACCGACCATACGCAGGGCCAGCTGGGCGGCGCCCATTTCCATCGAGAAGATGACGACCGGCAGGCCCTCGTTGATGGCCACGTTCTCGCCGATATTGATGGCGAACGCCGTCTTGCCCATCGAGGGGCGCGCGGCCAGCACGATCAGGTCGCCCGGCTGCAGGCCGGCGGTCATGCGGTCCAGGTCGTAGAAGCCGGTTCTGACGCCGGTCACTTCCTCGGCACCGTTCTCGGCCAGCTCATTGACACGGTCGAGCAGCTCGATGACCAGCTTGTCCATGCTCAGAAAGCCCTGCTTGGTGCGGGTGCCCTCCTCGCCGATGCGGAAAATCTGTGCCTCGGCCTCGTCCAGAATGGTGTTGACCGGAGTGCCCTGCGGATTGAAGGCCTTGGTGGCGATTTCGTCGCTGGCCGAGATCAGCTTGCGCAGAATCGCCCGCTCGCGGACGATTTCGGCATAGCGGCGCAGATTGGCCGCGCTGGGCACGCTTTGCGCCAGGGCATTCAGATAGGTCAGGCCGCCGCACTCGTCGGCCTTGCCCAGGCTTTGCAGCTGCTCGTAGACCGTCACCACGTCAGCCGGCTTGCTGCCATTGATCAGGCCGCCGATGGCGGCAAAGATCGTGCGGTGCTCGTAGCGGTAGAAGTCGGATTCGGTGACCAGGTCGCCGGCGCGGTCCCAGGCCGAGTTGTCCAGCAACAGCCCGCCCAGCACGCTTTGCTCGGCCTCGACCGAATGGGGCGGCACGCGCAGGCGGGCCACCTCGTCATCACGCGGCTCGGCGCCGGGGAAATTGCTTTTGGAGAAGACGGCTGACATGGCTGGAACTATACGGCGGGAAGGCTCCCGCCCCTGTGGACAATACTGTGGGCAAGCTGGGGAGTCGCTGGGGGCAAGCGACTCTTTTGTAACCTTGGCGCCTGACCATGAAAAAAGGCCGGCAATGCCGGCCTTTCTGGTGCGCTGCATGCCCAAGGCATGCGAGGGCCTGTCCGATTTACTCGGCTTCGGCGACCACTTGCACGGTCACTTCGACCACCACATCGGTGTGCGGAGCGACGCTGACCGGGTGCTCGCCCACGGTCTTCAGCGGGCCGTTGGGCAGGCGAACCTGAGCCTTGGCAATCGTGAAGCCCAGCTTGACCAGCGCTTCGGCGATGTCGGCATTGGTGACCGAGCCGAACAGACGGCCGTCCACGCCAGCCTTTTGGCTGACGCGCACGGTCTTGCCGGCCATGGACTCGCCCAGAGCCTGGGCAGCGGCCAGCTTCTCAGCGGCAGCCTTTTCCAGTTCGACGCGCTTGGCTTCGAATTCCTTGATTGCCACTTCGGTCGCACGGCGAGCCTTGCGCGAAGGGATCAGGAAGTTGCGTGCGTAGCCGTCCTTGACCTTGACGATATCGCCCAGGTTGCCGAGGTTCGCGACCTTTTCAAGCAGAATGATTTGCATGTTGGGTGACTCCTCAGACCTTGTGCTGGTCGCTGTACGGCAGCATGGCCAGGAAGCGCGCGCGCTTGATGGCAACCGTCAGCTGACGCTGGAAGAAAGCACGCGTACCGGTCAGACGAGCGGGCGTGATCTTGCCGTTTTCGCCGACGAAGTCGCGCAGGGTGTCGATGTCCTTGTAGTCGATCTGTTCGACGCCAGTGACGGTGAAGCGGCAGAAACGCTTGCGGCGGAACAGCAGCGACTGGGTATTGCGCTTGGGCTTGCGGTCCTTGGAGAACCGGCCTTTACCACGAGGTGGTGCCATTTTTAGACCTCTTTCAATTCAATCCGGAACAAAACAAACAGTGCGAGCTTTCAGTCCAGGGCGGTGATGTGAAACACCGTACCGCGACCGTTGCGCTGGGCAGCGAGAAAGCCTGTGAAACAAGCCGACTCCCCAATCCCCAGCGCGCTGACCCGCTGTGACAACCCCCCTATCACCACCGCTTTGAGCTCCATCGAGACTTTGCGCGGGGTGCCGGCTTCCTGGACTTGCGACTCGTGCTTCAGGCACATGTCGATCACGGGCAGACCGGCGGGTGTGTATCTCACAGCGCCTCGTTCCAGCAACTGCGCACTCAGAACCAACTGGTTCACGGCAGGCAGTGCAGGGACGTGGCTCGCGGCTATGGACTTCAGGCAGTCGCTTCCTGCGACACCGGGGCCTTGCGGGCCTCTTCACGCTCAACCGCCTTCATCATGATCGAAGGAGCGGTTTCGGCCTTGGGCTTGACCACCGTCAGGTGGCGCAGCACGGCGTCATTGAAGCGGAAACCCGTTTCGAGCTCAGCCAGGACTTCCTTGCTGACTTCGATGTTCAGGCACAGATAGTGGGCCTTGGCCAGCTTCTGGATCAGGTAAGCCATCTGACGACGGCCCCAGTCTTCCAGACGATGGACCGTGCCACCACCGGCGGTGATCAGGGTCTTGTAACGCTCCAGCATAGCCGGAACTTGTTCGCTTTGATCCGGATGGATCAGCAGAACGATCTCGTAATGACGCATGTTTACTCCTTGTGGATTCCGAACCTTGGGGGGAATTCGGGTTCGTGGAAGCCGTGCTGCAGCGTCAAAGTCGCAGCGACGGCAAGGTGAAGCCCGCGATTATAGCCTGATGCGACTGGCTTTGCCGCACTATCGGCAGCAGGAGGGCGTCAGCGCCCGGTGCGAGGCGTGCGCAGCCAGTCGACCAGGTCACCCTGCTCGGGGGTCGGCCTGGGCGTTAGCAGGCTCACGGCCACCACCACGGCGAACCCCAGCGGCACGCCGAACACGCCGGCCGAGATCGGCTGTATGCCCCACCACAGCTCGATCGGCGAGCTGATGCCCAGCAGATTGCGCAGCCAGGGATGGGTGGTGGCCAGGTAGTAGCAGGTCACGCCCAGGCCGGCGGCCATGCCGCACAGCGCGCCCCAGGTGTTGGCCCGTTTCCAGAACACGCCCAGCACCAGGGCCGGGAAGAAGGCCGCCCCGGCAAACGAGAAGGCGGCCGAGACCAGGAACAGGATGTCGGCGGGTTTTTGCACCGCCACCGCTGCCGCGCCCAGCGCGACCACCAGCAGCAGGGCCTTGGAGATGGTGACGCGCCGGGCTGCCGTCGCATTCGAGTTGATCATGCGAAAGTAGAAATCGTGCGACAGCGCGCTGGAGATGGTCAGCAGCAGACCGTCGGCGGTGGACAGCGCCGCCGCCAGGCCGCCGGCCGCCACCATGCCCGACACCACGTAGGGCAGGCCGGCAATCTCGGGCGTGGCCAGCATCACGATGTCGCCGTTGATGGCCATCTCGCCGAGCTGGAAGATGCCGTCGCGGTTCACGTCGCTGACCGACAGCAGGCTGGCATCCACCTTGGACCATTGCGCGATCCAGGGCGGCAGCTGGTCGAACGGCGTGCCGACCAGCACATTGAAGACCTCGAACTTGACCATCACCGCCAGCGCCGGCGCGGTGACGTAGAGCAGGAAGATGAAGAGCAGCGACCAGGTCACCGACTCACGCGCCTCGCGCACCGAGGGTGTGGTGTAGCAGCGCATCAGGATGTGGGGCAGGCCGGCCGTGCCCACCATCAGGCAGAACACCAGGGCCAGGAAGTTCAGGCGGGAGCTGTCGTAGCTGTCGCGCGCCCCGGGGTCGCCATCCGGATCCCCGGTGAACTGCTCGGTGTGGGCGCGCATGCCGGCCAGCGGCCGCGCACGTGCTTCGTTGAGCGCCCGGGCCCTGGTCCAGACCTCCCGCGCTTCGTTGACGCTCTTGGGCAAGGCGCCCAGCGCCTTTTCGGCAGCCTGCACCTGGGCCAGCCCTGCCTCGTCGGCCTTCAGCTTGGCCACGCGGGCCTGCGCCTCGGCGCGGTCACGGGCCAGCGCGGCCGGCACGTCGGCGAGCTTGTCCTCGAAGGCCCGGGCGCGCTGCCTGAAGACCTCGATCACCTCCAGCTCCTTCGGGTCCTTCATCAGCTGCTGCTCGCGCTCGCTGACCTGCTGCAGCTGGTAGCCATAAACCAGTTGGGGCAGCGGAATGCCGGTCTGCTTGACCGACAGCCAGACCACCGGCACCAGGTAGGCAAGGATGATGATGATGTACTGCGCCACCTGGGTCCAGGTGACGGCCCGCATGCCGCCCAGGAAGGAGCACAGCAGCACGCCACCGAGGCCGACGAAGACACCGATCTCGAAGGTCAGCCCGGTCAGCCGTGTGGTGATCAGGCCCACGCCGTAGATCTGCGCCACGACATAGGTGAAGGAGCAGAGGATGGCAGCCAGGATGGCCACGCCGCGCACCAGATGGCTGGCATAGCGGGCGCCCAGAAAGTCAGGGATGGTGTACTCGCCGAAGCGGCGCAGATAGGGCGCCAGCAGCAGCGCGACGAGGCAGTAGCCGCCGGTCCAGCCCAGCACAAAGGCCAGGCCCGAGTAGCCCGACAGGTAGAGACTGCCGGCCAGGCCCAGAAAGGAGGCGGCGCTCATCCAGTCGGCGGCGGTGGCCATGCCGTTGTACATCGCCGGCACCCGCCGGCCGGCCACGTAGTACTCGGTCGCGTCGGTGGTGCGGCTCATGATGCCTATGCAGGCATAGAGCGCCACCGGCGCCAGCAGGAAGATGAAGCCTATGCCCGACTTGGGCAGGCCGGCGCGCTCCAGCAGTCCCATGCCCAGCACAAAGGCGATGAAGCCCACCGTGTACCAGCCATAGATCTTGTTGAGCCTTTGCTTGAAGGCGCGCCCGCTCATGGTCCGC
Source organism: uncultured Roseateles sp. (assembly GCF_963422335.1). Classification (NCBI taxonomy): domain Bacteria; kingdom Pseudomonadati; phylum Pseudomonadota; class Betaproteobacteria; order Burkholderiales; family Sphaerotilaceae; genus Roseateles; species uncultured Roseateles sp. Next base: position 3,575,030 of record NZ_OY729424.1, on the reverse strand, counting down.
TTGTCTCTTTGTCGTTGTGAGGCCGTGACCCATCATCGGCATCGCTGGGCGGCTGGCTATCCTGATCTTCCCGGGCCGGACGGATGCTGCCGCGATGAAAAACGGCCCCGAAGGGCCGTTGCACGAGGCGCTAGCCGCTTAACGCTTGGCCAGGCGCGTCCAGGTCTCGACCACGCTGTCGGGGTTCAGCGACATCGAGGCGATGCCCTCCTGGGCCAGCCAGTCGGCAAAGTCCGGGTGGTCGCTGGGGCCCTGACCGCAGATGCCGATGTATTTGCCGGTGGCCCGGCAGGCGGCAATGGCGCGCGAGATCAAGGCCTTGACGGCCGGATCGCGCTCGTCGAAGTCACCGACCAACTGCTCGTGGCCCGAGTCGCGGTCCAGGCCCAGGGTCAGCTGGGTCAGGTCGTTGGAGCCTATCGACATGCCGTCGAAATGCTCAAGGAACTGCTCGGCCAGGATGGCGTTGCTGGGCACCTCGCACATCATGATCAGGCGCAGGCCGTCCTGGCCCCGCTTGAGGCCGCGCTCGCCCAGCATGGCAACGACGCGCTCGGCCTGGCGCACCGTGCGCACAAAGGGCACCATGATCTCGACATTGGTCAGGCCCATGTCGATGCGCACCCGCTTCAAGGCCTCGCATTCCATCGCGAAGGCGTCCTGGAAGTCCCCGCTGATGTAGCGCGACGCGCCGCGGAAGCCCAGCATGGGGTTCTCTTCATCGGGCTCGTAGCGCGAGCCGCCGATCAGCTTGCGGTACTCGTTGCTCTTGAAGTCCGACAGCCGCACGATCACCGGGCGGGGCCAGAAGGCGGCGGCAATGGTGGCAATGCCTTCGACCAGCTTGTCCACATAAAAGGCACGCGGCGAGGCATGTCCGCGGGCCACCGACTCGACGGCCTTCTTCAGGTCGACATCGACATTCGGATAGTCGAGGATGGCCTTGGGGTGCACGCCGATATTGTTGTTGATGATGAACTCGAGCCGCGCCAGGCCGACGCCGGCGCTGGGCATCTGGCAGAAGTTGAAGGCCAGCTGCGGGTTGCCGACGTTCATCATGATCTTGACCGGGCAATAGGGCAGCTCGCCGCGCAGCACCTCGGTGACTTCGGTCTCCAGCAGGCCGTCGTAGATATAGCCGGTGTCGCCTTCCGAGCAGGCGACGGTGACCAGTTGGCCGTCCTTCAGATGCTCGGTCGCATCCCCGCAACCGACCACGGCCGGGATGCCCAGCTCGCGGGCGATGATGGCGGCGTGGCAGGTGCGGCCGCCACGGTTCGTGACGATGGCCGCCGCGCGCTTCATCACCGGCTCCCAGTTCGGGTCGGTCATGTCGGTGACCAGCACATCGCCGGGCTGGACACGGTCCATCTCGGCAATGCTGTGCACCAGGCGCACCGGGCCGGTGCCTATCTTCTGGCCAATGGCGCGGCCTTCGGCCAGCACGGCGCTGTGGCCCTTGAGCTTGTAGCGGTGCTCGGCCTTGCCCTCGGCCTGGCTCTTCACCGTCTCCGGGCGGGCCTGCAGGATGTAGATCTGGCCGTCGATGCCGTCGCGGCCCCATTCGATGTCCATGGCGCGGCCATAGTGCTGCTCGATGATCAGCGCGTAGCGGGCCAGCTCGGTCACCTCGGCGTCGTTCAGCGAATAGCGGTTGCGCTGCTCGGGGGCGGTGTCCACCGTCTTCACCAGCCGGCCGGTGGCGGCTTTCTCTTCGGGCGAGGCGAATTCCATGCGTATCAGCTTGGAACCCAGATTGCGGCGGATGACCGCCACCTTACCACGTGCCAGTGCCGGCTTGTGAACATAGAACTCGTCCGGGTTGACGGCGCCCTGCACCACCGTCTCGCCCAGGCCATAGCTGGAGGTGATGAAGACCACGTCCTTGAAGCCCGACTCGGTGTCCATCGTGAACATCACGCCCGACGAGCCGAGGTCGGAGCGCACCATGCGCTGCACGCCGGCCGATAGGGCCACTTCGCTGTGCTCGAAGCCCTTGTGCACGCGATAGCTGATGGCGCGGTCGTTGTACAGCGAGGCGAACACTTCCTTGAGCTTGTGCAGCACCGTCTCGATGCCGACGACGTTCAAGAAGCTTTCCTGCTGGCCGGCGAAGGACGCATCGGGCAGGTCTTCGGCGGTGGCCGACGAACGCACGGCGAACGAGGCGTCCGGGTTGCCCGCGCTGATGCGGGCGAACTCGGCGCGGATCGCCGCCTCCAGGTCGGCCGGGAACGGCTGCGCCTCGACCCAGCCGCGGATTTCGGCGCCGGCCTCGGCGAGTGCGCGCACGTCGTCGGTGTTCAGCGTGGCCAGACGGGTCTTGATGCGCTCATCCAGGCCTTCGTATTTCAGGAAGGCCCGGAAGGCGAACGCGGTGGTGGCAAAGCCACCTGGCACGCGCACGCCGCTGGCGGCAAGCTGGGAGATCATCTCGCCGAGGCTGGCGTTCTTGCCGCCGACCACCTCGACATCGGTCATTCTCAGGTGCTCAAACGGTACGACCAGTGCGGTCGCCTCATAGTTGGCAGACATAGGGAAACTCCATAGGATTGAAAAACCTGGGTTCCTGCGCTGTCAACCATGCCATGCGCGGCGCGGCAAACGCAGCGGCGCATGGGTCTGCACCCATTTGTAGATTCTGATTCGAGGGAGACAGTGTGCACGGACTGGCGTCGCGGATAAGTTAAGCCGGATTCTACGGGCAAGCCCTTCTATGATGGGGGCTTACCCTGAACTCAATGCCCCGCCATGCCCAATCGCTCTGTGTACTTTGTCTCGGACGGCACGGCCATCACGGCCGAAACCTTTGGCAAATCGATACTGGCCCAGTTCCCGGGCAAGCCGCGATTGGTGCGCCGGCCCTTCATCGACTCCGAAGACAAGGCCAGGCAGGTGATCAACGAGATCAACATCCTGGGCGAGACCGAGGGCAAGCGGCCGGTGGTCTTCGTCACCCTGGTCGACATGACGGTGCTGGCCTTCTTCAAGGCCCATTGCAAGGGCCTGGTGCTGGACATGTTCAACACCTTCATCGAGCCGCTGGAAGCCGAGTTCGCCGTCAAGTCCAATCACCGCGTGGGCCGTTTCTCCGATGTGGCCAAGAGCCAGGAGTACCACGACCGCATCGAGGCGATCAATTTCTCGCTGGCCCATGACGATGGCCAGGCGACGCGCAATATCGAATCGGCCGACGTGATACTGGTGGGCGTCAGCCGCAGCGGCAAGACGCCGACCTCGCTGTACCTGGCCATGCAGCACGGCATCAAGGCCGCCAACTACCCGCTGATTCCCGAGGATTTCGAGCGCGGCAAGCTGCCCTCGATGCTGGCGCCGCACAAGAAGCGCTGCTTCGGCCTGACCATAGATCCTGACCGGCTGAGCCAGATCCGCAACGAGCGCCGCCCGGGCAGCAAATACGCCTCGCTGGCGAACTGCCGCTACGAGGTCAACGAGGCTGAAGCGATGATGAAGCGCGAGGGCATTGCCTGGCTGTCATCGACGCACAAGTCGATCGAGGAGATCTCGGCGACGATTCTGCGCGACATCAAGCCTGATGCCCTCGCAATCTTCTGAGTTGTTGCGGGTCAGCCCTTGAGATCCACGCGTAGCGTGGCCGAAAGCTCTGACCCCAACTGACTAGGAATTTGCCTGAGTCGCCTCAAGCGGTGGTCAGGCGCTGCCTGGCCGACTCGTACAGGCAGATCGCCGCCGCGCTGGCCACGTTCAGCGACTCCTCGCCGCCCGGCTGCGGGATGCGCACGGTCAGCGCGCAGCGGGCCATCAGGTCGTCGCTGATGCCCTGCCCTTCATGGCCCAGCACCCAGGCGCAGGGCCTTGGCAGTTGCAGCTGCTGCAGCTCGCGCTCGGCGTAGGAGCTGGTGGCCACCATCGCCGACTGCAGACCGTCCAGATCGGCCAGGCTCAGGCCCTCGACCAGGTTCAGCGCGAAATGCGCGCCCATGCCGGCGCGCAGGACCTTCGGCGACCACAGGGCGGCCGTGCCCTTCAGGGCAAGCACTTGGCGCACGCCGAGCGCCGAGGCACTGCGCAGGATGCTGCCAACATTGCCCGCGTCCTGCAGCCGGTCAAGGATCACACTGTCCACTGCGGGCAGCACGGCCGCCGAGGCCAGATGCGGCACCTCGAAGCCCAGCTCGGCCGGCGACTCCAGGCCGCTGATGCTCTTGAACAGCGCCCGCGGCACGATCACCACCTTGGGTGCCTGCTCGGCCAGCGCACGCAGGTCCACCTGACCCCAGCCCTCCTCGGTCAGCAGAGCCAGGCTCAAGGCATGGCCGCGCTGCAGGCAGGCCCGGGCCAGATGGTCGCCCTCCAGCCAGACGGAGCCCAGCTTGCGATAGGCGCCGGCATCCTGCGACAGCTTGCGCAGGCGCATCAACAGCGGGTTGTCGCGCGAGGTGATGTGCAGGGGCTGTTTCGTCTGGCTCATCGCGCCTGCTCCAAGCAAAGTCGTACCGGGCCGAACGTGCGCCTGTGCCAGGCGCAGGCACCATGCTCGCGCAGGGCCTGCAAATGCTCGGCCGTCGGATAGCCCTTGTGGGTGGCGAAACCATAGTGCGGATGGGCCTCGTGCATGGCCAGGCACTGGCGGTCGCGTGAGACCTTGGCCAGGATAGACGCGGCCGAGATCGCCTTGACCTTGCTGTCGCCCTTGACGATGGCCTCGGCCGGTATCAGCAGCTGCGGAATGCGGTTGCCATCGACCAGCACCTTGGCCGGTTTCAGGCGCAGGCCCTCGACGGCGCGCTTCATCGCCAGCATGGTGGCGTGCAGGATGTTCAGCCGGTCTATCTCTTCGACGCTGGCCTCGGCGATGCAAAAGCACAGGGCCTTGGCACGGATCTCGTCGAACAGCCGCTCGCGCGTGCGCTCGCTCAGCACCTTGGAGTCATTCAAGCCCTTGATAGGCTGCAGCTCGTCGAGTATCACGGCCGCCGCCACCACCGGGCCGGCCAAGGGCCCGCGGCCGGCCTCGTCGACGCCGGCCATCAGGCCGGGGCCGTCCCAGATCAGGCCCAGCTGTTCAGGCTTTGCTGTTGAGGATTTTCGCGATGGCATCGGTGGCAATCTGGGCGGTATTGCAGCGCAAGAGCTGGTGTTGTTCCATGAAGCGGGCCTGCACCGCTTCGCAGCGCGCCGGATCGTCCAGCCAGGAGAGGGCCGCGGCGGCCAAGGCCTCGGGTGTGCAGTCGTCCTGCAGCAGCTCGGGCACCAGGAATTCGCGGGCCAGCACATTGGGCAGGCCCACCCAGGGCTGGTAGCGCCGGCCGCGTATGCGCAGCCAGTTCAGCCAGTGCATGCGGTAGGCAATGACCATGGGGCGCTTGAACAGCGCGGCCTCCAGGGTGGCGGTGCCGCTGGCCACCAGGGTGATGTCGCAAGCGGCCAGGGCCTCGTGCGAACGACCGTCCAGCTGTTGCAGGTTCACGTTCGGCGCGAAGCGCTGCACCAACGGGGTGATCAGCTCGGCCAAGCCAGGGGCCACCGGCATCACGAAGCGCAGCTCCGGCCGCGCCAGCTGCAGCAGCGCGGCGGCCTGCAGCAAGGGCTGGGCGATGAAACGGGTCTCGCTCTTGCGGCTGCCGGGTAGCAGGGCGACGACGGTGTCGCTGTCCTTCAGCCCCAGTGCCTTGCGGCTGGCGGCCCTGGGCGGCTCCAGCGGAATCGCATCGGCCAGCGGATGGCCGACATAGGTGGCGGCAATGCCGTGCTGCTGCAGCAGGGCCGGCTCGAACGGGAACAGGCACAGCACATGGTCCACCGCGCGGGCGATCTTCTGCACCCGCTCACCGCGCCAGGCCCAGATCGACGGACAGACGAAGTGCACCGTCTTGACGCCGGCCTCGCGCAGCTTCAGCTCCAGGCCGAAATTGAAGTCGGGGGCATCGACGCCGATGAAGATGTCGGGCTTGTCGGCCAGCAGGCGCTGGGCCAGCTGATCGCGTATGCCCATGATCTCGCGGTAGTGCAGCAGGGCGTCGACATAGCCGAACACCGACAGCTTGTGGTGCGGCCACCAGGCCTCGAAGCCCTGGGCGGCCATCCTGGGCCCGCCTATGCCCTGGGCCGTCAGGCCGGGCCAGCGGGCACGCAGGCCACCGAGCAGCAGGCCGGCCAGCAGGTCACCGGACGCCTCGCCGGCGACCATCGCCAAACGTGGCGCAGTGGTTTCCATCGTTAACGCACGATGCCGCGCGTCGAGGCGGTCAGGAAGTCCAGCATCAGGTCCACATCGCCGGCGGCCTCGGGCACGGCCTCGCGCTGGGCGGCGATCTCGGCCTTGGCCTGGTCCAGCGTCAGGCCCTTGCGGTAGAGGCTGCGGTACATCTGCTTGACGACGCCGATGCGCTCGGGCGCGAAGCCGCGGCGCTTCAGCCCTTCGGTGTTCAGGCCGGTGGCCTGGGCCGTGTTGCCCGAGGCCATCACAAAGGGCGGCACGTCCTGGAACACGATGCTGCCCATGCTGGTCATGCAGTGGGCGCCGAACTTGACGAACTGGTGCACGACGGTGAAGCCGCCAAAGATCACCCAGTCGCCGACCTCGACGTGGCCGGCCAGTTGGGCGTTGTTGGCGAAGATGGTCTTGTTGCCGACGGTGCAGTCGTGCGCGATGTGCACATAGGCCATCAGCCAGTTGTCGTCGCCGATGCGGGTCACGCCGCCGTCCTGGGCCGTGCCCCGGTTGAAGGTGCAGAACTCGCGAATGGTGTTGCGGTCGCCTATCACCAGCTCGGTCGGCTCGCCGGCGTACTTCTTGTCCTGCGGCGCGGCGCCGATGGAGCCGAACTGGAAGATGCGGTTGTCGCGGCCGATGCGGGTGTGGCCCTCGATCACGCAGTGCGGACCGACGGTGGTGCCCGCGGCAATCTGCACATCGGGACCGATCAGCGTGTAGGCGCCAACGGTCACCGACTCATCGAGCTGGGCCTTGGGGTCGACCAGGGCGGTGGGATGGATCTGGGCCATGGCTGGCTCCGCTTCAGGACTCGATACGGCGCATCGCGCAGATCAGCTCGGCCTCGACGGCCAGCTCCTCGCCAACCAGCGCACGGGCGCTGAACTTGAAGATGCCGGCCTTGGCGCGGCCCAGCGTCACTTCCAGCGTCAGCTGGTCACCGGGCTCGACCGGGCGCTTGAAGCGGGCGTTGTCGATGCCGACGAAGTAGTAAACGGTCTTGTCGTCGAGCACTGCACCGGCCGACTCCACAGCCAGGATAGCGGCGGCCTGGGCCAGCGCCTCGATCATCAGCACGCCGGGCATGACCGGGCGGTTCGGATAGTGGCCGGTGAAGAAGTGCTCGTTGATGGTGACGTTCTTGATGGCGCGGATGCTCACGCCCTTGTTCAGCTCCAGCACGCGGTCCACCAGCAGCATCGGGTAGCGATGCGGCAGGCGCTTGATGATTTCGTGTATGTCCATCATGGTGAGTTCTTCTTTTCGAGAGCGCGCAAGCGTTCCCGCAATGCATGCAATTGTCTGAGTGTGGCGGCGTTCTTTTCCCAGGACGCATTGTCGTCGAACGGGAACACGCCGCTGTAGTGTCCTGGCTTGGAGATGGTGCGGGTGACCACGGTGGCCGCCGACACATGGACGTGGTCGGCCAGGCTCAGATGGCCGAGGATGATGGCGCCGCCGCCGACCGTACAGTGCGCGCCGATGGTGGCGCTGCCGGCCACGCCGGCGCAGCCAGCCATCGCGGTGTGCGCACCGACCTTCACGTTGTGGCCGATCTGCACCAGGTTGTCGAGCTTGACCCCGTCTTCCAGCACGGTGTCATCGAGCGCGCCGCGGTCTATGCAGCTGTTGGCGCCGATCTCGACGTCATTGCCTATGCGCACGGCGCCGAGTTGTTCGATCTTTTCCCAGCGGCCTTCGGTCGGTGCGAAACCAAAACCGTCCGCGCCGATCACGGCGCCGCTGTGCACGATGCAGCGCTGGCCGATCACGCAATCAAAGCCAATGGTGACGCGGGGCGACAGCCGGCTGCCCTCGCCCACCTGAGCACGCGCCCCGATCACGCAGTGCGCGCCGATGCGGGCACCGGCGGCAATGCGCGCGCCGGCCTCGATCACCGCCAGCGGGCCGATATCCACGCCCTCGCCGATCTCGGCCGAAGCATCGATCACGGCCGAGGGATGGATGCGCGCAGCGGCCAACGGGCGCAAGCGCTGCGCCCACCACTGGGTGCAGCGGGCGAAGTACAGGTAGGGGTCGGGGGTGACGATGGCCGCGCCTCGGGCGGCGGCGGCATCGCGCATGGCCGGCGCCACGATCACGCAGGCGGCCTGCGTTGTGGCCAGCTGCGACTGGTAGCGCGGGTTGGAGAGAAAGGACAGCGTCTGCGCGTCGGCCGACTCCAGCGGGCCCAAGCGCGCAAGCTTGATGGCACTGGCAGAACCGGGTGCGCCGACCAATTCGCCGCCCAGGGCAGCGATCAGCTCACCCAGTTCGACTTCAATCACTGCAGCAGGTCACTTGCCACCCTGGGCATTGAGCAGGTCGATCACCTTCTTGGTGATGTCGATGCGATTGCTGGCGTGCAGGGCGTCTTGCACGATCAGGTCGTACTTGTCGTTGTCGAAGATCTGCTTGATGACGCGGTTGGCGCGATCAACCACGCCGGACAACTCTTCGTTCTTGCGCTGGGTCAGGTCTTCCTGCCACTCGCGGCGCTTGCGCTGCAGGTCGCGGTCCTGCTCGACCAGATCGCGCTGGCGGCGGTTGCGCTCGGACTCGGCCAGGGTCGGCGCGTCCTTTTCCAGCTTTTCAGCGGCGGTGCGCAGACGGTTCTCGACGTCCTTGAGCTCCTTCTCGCGCTTGCTGAATTCGGCTTCCAGCTTCAGCTGCGCCGCTTTGGCCAGATTGGCTTCACGCAGCACCCGCTCGCTGTTCACATAGCCGATCTTCAGCTCTTGCGCTTGCAAGGCTACCGTGGGCAGGGTCATCATGGCCGCAAGGGCCAAGGATTTCAGCAGCGTGCTCTTCATCAGAATGCAGTCCCGATCTGGAATTGGAGTTTCTCGATTCTATCCGTGGGCTTCTTGCGCAATGGCGTGCCCCAGCTCAGCTTCAGCGGTCCCATTGGCGAGATCCAGCTGATGCCCACGCCAGCCGACGTGCGCAGGTCCGAAGCCTTGAGCTTTTCATGCTCGGCCCAGACATTGCCGGCGTCGAAGAAACCGAACAGACGGAAGGTCTTGTCGTTGCCGGTGCCAGGCACCGGAATGTACAACTCGGCGTTGACGTTCACGCGGCGGTTGCCGCCGATGTAGGAGTTGGTGATGTCCACCGGGCCCAGGGTACCGGGCTCGAACACGCGCACCGAACCCAGGCCGCCGCCCTGGAAGTTCTTGAACACCGGGTAGGGACGGCCGCCCAGGCCCTTGCCCCAACCCAGCTCGGCGTTGATGCCCCAGGTGAACTTGGCATACAGCGGGAAGTACTGCTGGTACTGGAGGTTGGCTCGGGCGTAGCGCGCGTCACCGACCGGGCTCATTTCCAGATTGACGCGCTGCATCTTGCCGGCCGTGGGCGAGAGCAGGCTGTCACGCTCATCGCGCTGCCATCCCAGGGTCAGCGGGAAGCTGATGCTGGTGGCGCCGAAAAGCTCACGATAGCGGTTCAGATTCTCCGGCAGGCCCTTGTCGGTGGTGATGGACGTGCGCTCATAGCCCAGGCCCAGGAACACCACGTCGAACTCGGACAGGGGCACGCCGAACTTCAGGCCGGCGCTGTGCGTGACGTACTCGTACTCTTCGCCGAGATTGTTGTACGGGCGCACGGTGCGGTAACCCAGATCGACAGTGCGCGAGACGCCATCGACGGTGAAGTAGGGGTCGGTGGTGCTGAGCACCAGCGCGCGGCCGGTCTTGCCGGTATTGACCTCGATGCCCAGGTAGTGGCCCGAGCCGAAGACGTTGTCCTGCTTGATCGAGCCGGTGAAGCTGAGCTTCTGCGCGCTCGAATAGCCTGCACCGACGGTGATGTTGCCGGTCGGCTTTTCCTTGACGGTGACTGTCAGGTCCACCTGGTCCGGCGCGCCAGCGACCTCGTTGGTCTCGACATTGGCGTCGCTGAAATAGCCCAGGCGATTGACCCGGTCGGTCGACAGCTTGATGCGCTGGCCGTCATACCAGGCCGATTCGAACTGGCGGAATTCGCGGCGCACGACCTCGTCGCGGGTGCGCGAGTTGCCCGACACATTGACGCGGCGCACATAGACGCGACGCTGCGGCTCGGCGACAAAGGTCACCACCACCTGGCCGGTGGCACGGTCGATCTCGGGCCGGCTTTCGACGCGGGCAAAGGCATAGCCGTAGGAGCCGAACAGATCGGTGAAGGCGCGCGTGGTGTTGGCCACCAGCTCGCCGCGATAGGCCTGGCCGGGCTTCAGCGCGATCAGGCTCTTGAAGTCGTCCTCGCGGCCGAAGTACTCGCCTTCAAGCTTGACCGCCGTCACCGTGTAGGGCTGACCCTCGTTGACGGTGATCGAGATATTGATGCTTTGCTTGTCCGGCGAGATCGTGACCTGGGCCGACTCGACGGCGAACTCCAGGTAGCCGCGGTTCAGGTAGTAGGAGCGCAGCGTTTCCAGATCGGCGTTGAGCTTGGAGCGCGAATAGCGGTCGGTCTTGGTGTACCAGGTCAGCCAGCCGCTGCTGGTCTGTTCCAGCAGGCCGGTCAGCGTGGACTCGGAGAACACCTTGTTGCCCAGGATGCGGATCTGGCCGATCTTGGCCGGCTCGCCCTCGGTGACGGCGAAGCTGACGTTGACGCGGTTGCGCTCGATCGGGGTGATGGTCGTCACCACCTCGGCGCCGTAAAGGCTGCGGGTCAGGTACTGGCGCTTCAATTCCTGCTCGGCGCGATCGGCCAGCGCCTTGTCGAAGGGCAAGCCTTCGCCGATGCCGACTTCCTTCAGCGACTTGGTCAGCGCCTCGTTGTCGAACTCCTTCAGGCCGACGAAGCTGACATTGGCAATCACCGGGCGTTCGTCGATGTAGACGACCACCGAGGTGTCGTCGATGGCGATGCGCACATCCTTGAACAGGCCGGTGGCGAACAGCGCGCGCAGTGCGGCAGCACCCTTTTCGTCGCTGTAGGTGTCACCGATGCGGAAGGGCAGCGAGGCGAACACCGTGCCCGGATCGGTGCGCTGCAGGCCCTCGACACGGATGTCTTTCAACACAAAGGGGTCCACAGCCCAGGCGCTGCCGGACTGCAGGGCAGCGGCAAGGGCGATAGTCAGGAGAGCGGGGCGCAAGCGCGTGCTGGAACGAAAGGATGATGACATGAGGTAATCAGTGCAGGCCCATCAGGCGGGCCACATCGTTGGAAAGGGCCAGTGACATCATCAGCAGCATCACGAACGCACCTGTGCGTTGCAGCCACTTCAACCACCATTCGGAGACCGGCCGGCCGGTCACTCCCTCGAAAAGATAATACATGAGGTGCCCCCCATCGAGCATGGGCAAAGGCAGCAGGTTCAACACCCCCAGGCTGACACTCACCATCGCGAGAAAGCCGAGATAATAAGACACTCCGAGCCGCACGGACTGGCCAGCGTAGTCGGCAATGGTGATGGGGCCGCTGAGATTGCGCAAGGAAGCCTCGCCGATCAGCATGCGGCCGAAGATCTTCAGGCTCATCGTGGACACGTCCCAGGTGCGCTCCGCTCCTCTGAGCAGGCCCTGCACGGGGCCGTAATCGACCGTCACGATTTCGGGCGCGGCGCCGACAAAGGCCTCGATGCGGCCGATTTGCCGGGTACCGTCCTGCGCCACCACCGGTAGCACATTCAGGTCCATCACCTGACCGGCCCGCTCCACATGCCAGAGCATTTCGCGCGGCGTGCCCTTGTCCAGTGATTGACGGATCTGCTCGCGCAGCATGGCCGCGTCGCTGATCGTCACGCCATCGACCGACAGCACGCGGTCGCCGGCGCGCAGACCCGCCTTGGCCGCCGGACCTGCGACCTTGACCTCGCCCAGCACCGGCTCGCTGTACGGGCCGCCCAGGCCGATCTTGCGCAGCAGCTCGGCGTCTAGGTCCTGGCCAGCCAGGCTGGCGGTGTCCAGCATGAGGGTGCGGCGGCCGCGGCCATCGCGATCGGTGACGGTCAGGTGCAGCGGCTCGCCCTTGCTCAGCGCACGGGTCAGCTGCCAGCGCAGCTCGGGCAGCGAGCGCACATCCTCCCAGGCCATGCCGTCGCTGGAGCCCGCCTGCACCCAGTCGCCGGCGCGCATGCCGGCACGCTGGGCCAGGCTCTCGGCCACCGGCGAGCCGAGCACGGCCTTGGGCTCGTCCAGGCCTATCCAGTTGGCGCAGGCATACAGCAGTATGGCCAGCAGCAGGTTGGCGATCGGACCGGCCGCCACGACGGCCGTGCGCTGGCGCAGGCTCTTGTTGTTGAAGGCCTGGCTGCGCAGGCTCTCGGGCACCGGCCCCTCGCGCTCGTCGAGCATGCGCACATAGCCGCCCAGCGGCAGTGCACACAATGTGAACTCGGTATCGGACGGGCTGCGCTGGCGACGCCAGATCACCTGACCGAAGCCGACCGAGAAGCGCAGCACCTTGACGCCGCAGGCCCGGGCGACTCGGTAGTGGCCGTACTCATGCACGACGATCAGCACGCCCAGGGTCAGCACAAAGGCCAGCAGGGTGATCATGGGGTCAGGCCTCGCGCCAGTTGCTGCGCGTGTGCTCGGGCACGCTGGTCCAGCGCCAGCAGGCCCTCCAGCGAATGGGTGTCACCGGCCTCGGGATGCACGGCCGCCAGCGTCTGCTCGTTGAGCTGATGGATCTGGTCGAAGCGGATCTGGCGCTCCAGGAAGGCGGCCACGCCGACTTCGTTGGCCGCGTTCAGCACCGCCGTGCTGCCCTCGGGCGCGGCCAGCGCGGCCCAGGCCAGGGCCAGGCCGGGGAACAGCTGATGGTCGGGCGTTTCGAAGCTGAGTGCGGGCGTGGTCAGCAGGTCCAGCCGGCTCGCACCCGACTCCACCCGCTCGGGGAAGGACAGGCCGAAGGCGATAGGCACGCGCATGTCCGGTGTGCCGAGCTGGGCCAGCACCGAGTTGTCTCGGCACACGACCATCGAGTGGATGATGCTTTGCGGGTGGATCACGACCTTGATCTGCTCGGGCGTCAGACCGAACAGCCAGCGCGCCTCTATCACCTCCAGCGCCTTGTTCATCATCGTTGCCGAGTCGACCGAGATCTTGCGCCCCATCACCCAGTTCGGATGTGCGCAGGCCTGCTCGGGCGTGATGGTGTGCAAGGTGGCCGGATCGCGCTGGCGGAACGGGCCGCCAGAGGCCGTCAGCACGATGTGGTCGATGCGCTGGGGCCAGGCCTTGCGGTCCTCGGGCAGGCATTGAAAGATCGCCGAATGCTCGCTGTCGATAGGCAGCAGGGTCGCACCGCCCTGCTCCACCGCCTGCATGAACAGCGCACCACCGACCACCAGCGCCTCCTTGTTGGCCAGCAGCAGCCGCTTGCCGGCCCGGGCGGCGGCCAGGCAGGCCTCCAGCCCGGCGGCGCCGACGATGGCCGCCATCACCGCATCCACTTCCGGGTGGGCCGCGATCTCGGCCAGGGCCGATGCTCCGTCCAGCACCTCGGTGCGCGAGCCCTGCTCGGCGAGGCGCTCGCGCAAGAGGCGCGCGGCCGGCGGGTTGGGCATCAGCGCGAAGCGGGGCTTCCATTGCAGCACTTGCGCCAACAGCTCGTCCACGCGGCTCATCGCGCTGAGCGCGAAGACCTCGTAGCGCTCGGGATGGCGCGCGATCACGTCCAGCGTGTTGACGCCCACCGAGCCGGTGGAGCCCAGCACGCAGATGCGTTGGCGTTGTGGGGAGAGGCTCATGTCAGAAATACCGGGAATGCGAGGCCAGGGCCATCGCCAAAGGGAAGACCGGCAGCAGCGCGTCGACGCGGTCGAGCACGCCGCCGTGTCCTGGCAGCAGACCGCTGCTGTCCTTGGCGCCGACGGCCCGCTTGATCAGCGATTCGAACAGATCACCGACCACGCTCATCGCACTGAGCAACAGCAGGGCCAGCAGGGCAATCAGCCAGCCGAATTTGACGAACAGCAGCTGGTAGAGGCTGGGCCCATCGACGGCGATCTGCTGGTCGATCACAAAGGCCCACAGCAGCGCCAGCGCAAAAACGCCGGCCATGCCGCTCCACACGCCCTCCCAGCTCTTGCCGGGGCTGATGGCGGGCGCCAGCTTGCGCTTGCCGAAGGTGCGGCCACCGAAGTAGGCGGCGATGTCGGCCATCCACACCAGACAGAAGATGGACAGCAGGAAGTTGATGCTCATCGCCTTGGCCTGGGCCATTGCCAGCCAGGCGGCCCACAGGCACAGCAGGCCCAGCGCCAGGCGCGGCGCCTTGCCAAGGCGAGGCCAGCCGGCCGGCCCTAGGCTCAAGGCATAGGCGCCGCCCAGCACCCAGGCCAGGCTGACGCCCCACCAGACCCAGGACGGCATCGCATGCAGGCCGACGCTGAGCAAGGTGCCGGCGCACAGGGCGGCGGTCAGACCGCCATAGGCCAGGGCAGCGGCGCCGGCCAGGCCGTTGAGTCGAGCCCATTCCCAACCGGCGGCGGCAATCATCACCAGGGTGAGCAGGGCGAAAGGCCAGGGCGAGGCCGCGAACAGCGCCGGCAGCAGGATCGCCAGAAGCACCACGGCCGTGACAATCCGTTGTTTGAGCAAGGTCAGGCTCCCAGAGCGGCCACAGCATCCGCGGTCTTGACACCGCCAAAGCGCCGGTCGCGCAGACGGAACTCCTGTATCGCGGCATCGAGCTGCGTCTCGCCGAATTCGGGCCACAGGCAGTCGGAGAACACGAACTCGGAATAGGCCACCTGCCAGAGCAGGAAGTTGCTGATGCGCACCTCGCCGCCGGTGCGGATGAACAGGTCCGGATCGGGCGCATAGTTCATGGCCATGAACTGAGACAGCTTGGCTTCGTCGAGCTGATCCGGCGACACACCAGCGCGCATCGCCTGCTTGCAGGCTTGCACCACGTCCCAGCGGCCACCGTAGTTGAAGGCCACCGACAGCGTCAGCTTGGTGTTGTGCTGGGTGGCCGTCTCGGCCTCGTTCCAGGCCGCACGCAGCTTGTCGGACACCGCATCGCGATCGCCGACGATGCGGATACGCACACCCATGCTGCCCATGCGGGCCAGATAGCGAGACACCGCCGCCAGCACCAGGCCCATCAGGCCCGAGACCTCGTCGCTGGGCCGCTTCCAGTTCTCGGACGAGAAGGCGAACACGGTGACGTATTCGATCTTGCGGTCTATGCAGGCCTGCACGACCTTGACCAGGCTGTCGACGCCGGCCTTGTGGCCGAAGAAGCGCGGCAAAAAGCGCTTCTTGGCCCAGCGCCCGTTGCCGTCCATGACGATGGCAACGTGGCGCGGCACGATGGGGGTCTCGCTGCTCACCGGGTTGCCGGCACTCAAACGGCCATGATCTCGGCTTCCTTGCCCGAGATCAGCTTGTCGATCTCGGCGATCACCGCATTGGTCAGCTTCTGGATCTCGTCCAGGCTGCGGCGCTCGTCGTCCTCGGTGATCAGCTTGTCCTTGAGCAGCTTCTTGGCATGCTCATTGGCATCGCGGCGCAGATTGCGCACGGCAATGCGGCAGTCCTCACCGGCGTTGCGCACCACCTTGGTCAGGTCGCGGCGGCGCTCTTCGGTCAGCGCGGGCATGGGCACGCGTATCAGCTCGCCCTGCGAGGCCGGGTTCAGGCCCAGGTCCGATTCACGGATGGCTTTTTCGATCTTCGGCGCCAGGTTCTTTTCCCAGGGCTGCACGCTGATCGTGCGGGCGTCGATCAGGGTCACGTTGGCGACCTGGCTGATAGGCACCATCGAACCGTAGTAGTCGACAGAGACCTGGTCCAGGATGCCGGGGTGGGCACGGCCGGTACGGATCTTCTGCAGCTCGCCCTTGAAGGACTCGATGGACTTGGCCATCTTCTGCTCTGCGTTTTGCTTGATTTCTGCAATGCTCATGGGGGACCTCTTCAATGAAGCATCAAACGTGGACGAGTGTGCCCTCGTCCTCGCCCATCACCACGCGCTTGAGCGCGCCCGGCTTGAAGATGCTGAACACCTTGATGGGCAATTTCTGGTCGCGGCACAGCGCAAACGCCGTCGCGTCCAGCACCTGCAGGTTCTTCGCGATGGCCTCGTCGAAGCTGATGCGGTGGTAGCGCGTGGCGGTGGGATCTTTCTTGGGGTCGGCGGTGTAGACGCCATCCACCTTGGTGGCCTTGAGCACGATCTCGGCGCCGATTTCGGCACCCCGCAGTGCTGCGGCAGTGTCGGTGGTGAAGAAGGGGTTGCCGGTGCCTGCACCGAAGATCACAACCTTGCCTTCTTCCAGGTACTGCAAGGCCTTGGGGCGCACATAGGGCTCGACGACCTGCTCGATGGCGATGGCCGACATCACCCGGGCGGTCATGCCTTCCTGGCGCATCGTGTCGGCCAGGGCCAGGGCGTTCATCACCGTGGCCAGCATGCCCATGTAGTCGGCCGTGGCGCGGTCCATGCCGACCGAACCGCCTGCGACGCCGCGGAAGATATTGCCGCCACCGATGACCACGGCCACCTCGACGCCCAGCTGCGTGACCTCGCGGATCTCGCGCACCATGCGCACGATGGTGGCCCGGTTGATGCCGTAGGCATCGTCGCCCATCAGGGCTTCACCGGACAGTTTGAGCAGGATTCGTTTGTGCGCTGGCATGCGGACCTCTGGAGATACGGGGGTGGGCGCCGGGGGCGGCGGCTCGGTTCTTCGGCCGCTGCACACGGCCACAAGTGTAAAGGGCGCCAGGAGGCGCCCTTTTGGTGCTTACTGCCCCTTGGCAGCAGCGACTTGCGCCGCCACTTCGGCAGCAAAGTCGTCGACCTTCTTCTCGATGCCTTCACCCACCACGTACAGGGTGAAGCCCTTCACCGCGGTGGCCTTTTCCTTGAGCATGGCGCCCACGGTCTGCTTGCCGTCGGCGGCCTTCACGAAGACCTGGTCCACCAGCGAGACCTCCTTCAGGAACTTCTGCACCGAGCCTTCGACCATCTTGGCGACGATGTCGGCCGGCTTGCCGGATTCGGCAGCCTTCTCGGTGGCAATCTTGCGTTCCTTCTCGACCACTTCGGCGGGCACGGAGGCCGACGACAGTGCAGCCGGCTTCATCGCGGCCACGTGCATGGCAACGTCCTTGGCGGCAACTTCGTCACCGTCGAACTCGACCATCACGCCGATGCGCGTGCCATGCAGATAGCTGGCCAGCTTGCCGCCATTGGCGTAGCGCTGGAAGCGGCGGATGGCCATGTTCTCGCCGATCTTGCCGATCAGGCCCTTGCGCACTTCTTCGAGCGTCGGGCCGAAACCGTCTTGCTCGTAGGCCAGTGCCGACAGCGCGGCCACATCGGCCGGATTGTGCTTGGCGATCAGCTCGGCCGTGGCCTTGGTGAAGGCCAGGAAGCTGTCGTTCTTCGAAACGAAGTCGGTTTCGCAGTTGATCTCGACCAGGGCGCCGGTCGTGCCATCAACAAATGCGGACACCACGCCTTCGGCGGTGATGCGCGAAGCGGCCTTGCCGGCCTTGGAGCCGAGCTTGACGCGTAGCAGCTCTTCCGCACGCTCCATATCGCCCTCGGCCTCGGTCAGCGCCTTCTTGCACTCCATCATCGGGGCGTCGGTCTTGGCGCGCAGTTCGGCCACCATGCTTGCAGTAATTGCCATTTTGAATCTCCGTTGAACGAGCTTGCAGCGTTGGCGGCCCTGGGGGCTGCACCGCTGCTGGAAACAAGGTTCTGTGTAAAAAAGGGGCTGAAATCAGCCCCTGTGTTGGCGGCTGCTACGAGCTCAGGCGCCTTCGCTGACTTCCACGAATTCGTCGGAACCGGCGGCCACGGCGTGCACCACTTCGTTGGTCGCGTTGGCCTTGCCATCCATCACCGCATCGGCGATGGCCTTGGCGTACAGGGCCACAGCCTTGGACGAGTCATCGTTGCCGGGGATCACGTAGTCGATGCCTTCGGGCGAGTGGTTGGTATCGACAATGCCGATCACCGGGATGCCCAGCTTCTTGGCTTCGGCCACGGCAATCTTGTGATAGCCGACGTCGATCACGAACATGGCGTCAGGCAGCGCGGTCATGTCCTGGATGCCGCCGATGTCTTTTTCCAGCTTGGCCAGGTCGCGTGCGAACAGCAGCGCTTCCTTCTTGATCATCGACTCGGTGCCGGCTTCGACTTGAGCCTGCATGTCCTTCAGCTTCTTCAGCGAGCCCTTGACCGTCTTGAAGTTGGTCATCATGCCGCCCAGCCAGCGCTGGTCAACATAAGGCATGCCGACGCGCTGCGCCTCCATGGCGATCACTTCGCGGGCCTGGCGCTTGGTGCCTATCATCAGGATCGTGCCGCGGCGAGCTGCCAGCTGGCGCACGAACTTCATCGCTTCCTCGAACAGCGGCTGCGTCTTTTCGAGGTTGATGATGTGAATCTTGTTGCGATGGCCGTAGATATACGGGGCCATCTTGGGGTTCCAGAAGCGGGTTTGGTGACCAAAGTGGACGCCGGCTTCCAGCATTTCACGCATCGTAACGGACATGTTTCAACTCCAAAGGTTGGTTCTAAAATCCGGCTTGAATCGCGAGAGCTTCCGTAAGCCTTCGCAACACCTTTCAGCAGCCGGGTTTGTTTGGTCTGCGTTCACGACGACAGTCGCGTTCGACATGACCTGCGGTTGTACTTCGGTACTTCGTTCCACCGAGCATGCCCGGCAAAACCCAAAGATTATATACCACCGATGACGCATGACCTGACCGGCACGGCCGACGCAGTACGAGCCGGGGCCGCCAGCGCCACCGGCCTGATGCAGGCCAGCATAGAGGCCGCCAATGGCAGCGCCTGCACCCGCGCCTTCGTGCGCACCTTCTTCGAGAGCGCCCTCACCCAGGCGATGGCGGTGGACCTGCAACTGGAGGCCGGCCTGCCGCTGCCGCCGTTGGCGGGCCTGTCCATCAGTGTCAAGGATTTGTTCGATGTGCAGGGTTTTCCCAGCACCGGCGCCTCGCGGGCGATGTCCGACGCGAAGCTGGCCGAGCGGGATTGCCTGGCCGTGCAGCGCCTTCGCCGCGCCGGCGCCGCGCTGATCGGCCACTGCAATATGAGCGAATTCGCCTTTTCGGGCGTGGGCATCAATCCGCACTACGGCACGCCGCGCAATCCGGCCACTTTGAAGCTGGACAAGAAGCCGCGCATCCCCGGCGGCTCGACCTCGGGCGGCGCGGTCAGCGTGGCCGGCGGCGCGGCCTGGGCGACGCTGGGCTCGGACACCGGCGGCTCGATCCGCATCCCGGCCGCGCTGCAGGGCCTGGTCGGTTTCAAGAACACCAAGCGGCTGACGCCGCTGGACGGCGCGATTCCGCTGTCGCAGAGCCTGGACACGGCCTGCGCGATCACCTTGTCGGTGCGGGACGCGGTGCTGCTGCACGAGATCCTGTCCGACTCTCGCGTGCAGCTGACCCATCGGCCGCTGCGCCAGCGCCGCTTTGCCGTGGCCCGCGAACTGATGCAGGACGGCATGGATGCCACAGTCACGGCCGCCTTCGAGCGTACGCTGGCGCAGCTGCGCGAGGCCGGCGCACAAATCGAGGAGATCAGCATCGCCCCGCTGCTGGAGCTGGGCCGTCTGCTGGCCCGTGGCAGCCTGCCGGCGGCCGAGAGCTGGGCCTGGCACCGCCAGCGTATCAGCGAGCGCGAGGCCGACTACGACCCCCGCGTGGTGCAGCGCATACGCACCGGCGAGCACATGAGCGCGGCCGACTACATCGATGTGATCAATGGCCGCGCGGCCTGGGTGGCGCGCATGCAAGCCGCCCTGCAGGGCTTCGAAGCCGTGCTGAGCCCCACCGTGCCCATCGTCGCGCCGGAGATCGCCCCCCTGGTGGCCAGTGACGAGCAGTTCTTCGCCGCCAACAGCCTGCTGCTGCGCAACACGGCGGTCGTCAATATGCTGGACGGCTGCGCCCTCTCGCTGCCCTGCCACACGGTCAGGGAAATGCCGGTCGGCCTGATGGTCTGGAGTACGGCCCTGCAGGATGACACCGTGCTCGACGCGGGCTTGCAGATCGAAGCGGCACTGGCGCCTCATCGCCAGCCCGCCCCGGCAGCTGCCGTGGTGACATCCGCATGAAGGTCGCCGTGATTGGCGCCGGCATCATCGGTGTGACCACAGCCTACGAGCTGGCCGCCGACGGCCATCAGGTGACCGTGTTCGAACGCAGCGGCAGCGTCGCCGCCGGCACCAGCTTTGCCAATGCCGGCATCGTCGCGCCCGGCTATGTCAGCCCCTGGGCCGCGCCGGGCATGCCGGCCAAGGTGCTGCGCGGCCTGTTCAGCACCCACACGCCGGTGCGCCTGCATGCCACGATGGACATGGGCACGCTGCGCTGGCTGTGGAAGGCCTGGCGCGCCAGCCGGTTGAAGCCCTACCAGGCCCATCGCGCGGCAATGCATGGCCTGGCCAGCTACAGCCGCGACCGGCTGCACGAGCTGGTCCGCGCCCTGAAGCTCGACTACGAGCGCGCCGATGGCTATCTGGTGCTGCTGCGCGGCGAGCGCGAGCTGGCCGGCATCCAGCCCGGCTTGCAGCTGCTGACCGAGCTGGGCCAGAAACACCGCCTGCTGGATGCCGCCGAATGCCGGCTGGTCGAACCCGGGCTCAGCGCCGACACCGAGCTGCGCGCCGGCGTGCACCTGCCGCAGGATGAGGTCGGCAATTGCCGCCAGTTCGCCCATCTGATGAAGACCGAGGCGCAGCGCCTGGGCGTGCAGTTCCGCTTCCACACCACGGTGCAGCACCTCAGTCCGGGCGCCAGGCCGCAGCTGATGCACCAGTACACGCCGCCGGGCGAAAGCCTGGGCAGTGCACAGGAGGCCGCGAACAGCGAGCTGGCCAGCGTCGCCGGCCCGGCGACCCAGCCCATGGTCATGGGCCCGGTGCTCGAGGACTTCGACGCCATCGTGGTCTGCGCCGCCATGGGCGCGCCGGCGCTGCTGCGGCCCCATGGCCTCAAGCTGCCAATGGCACCGGTCTATGGCTACTCGATCACCGCACCACTGCGCCATATCGAGGCCCATCCGGACTTCGGCCCGCGCGCCGGCCTGATGGACGAACGCTACAAGGTGGCCATCAGCCGCCTGGGCCACCGGGTGCGCGTGGCCGGCAGTGCCGAGTTTGGTGGTGCGCCGGGAGCCATGAACAAGGGCGCGATTGCCACGCTGTACAAGGTCCTGCATGACTGGTTCCCCGGCGCGGCGCAGAGCGGCAAGCTGCAGCACTGGAAGGGTGCCAGGCCCATGCTGCCCGATGGCCCGCCGGTGCTGGGCGCCTGCGGCATCCCCGGCATCTGGCTGAACCTGGGCCATGGCTCCAGCGGCTGGGCCCTGTCCTGCGGCTCGGCGCGGGTGCTGGCCGACCAGGTGGCGGGCCGCACGCCCGAGGTCAAGACAGAGGGGCTGGGCGTCGAGCGCCTGCGTTGAACCCATCATGATCGAGCTGGTACTGCCCTCCTCCGTCACGCGGCCCCTGCATGGCACGGCCGCCTCGCGAGTGATCGAGAGGGCCGCACTCGACCCGGCTGCGCCGCACAGCCTGATGGCACGTGCCGGCCTCGGATCGGCGCGCTTGGCCCTGGCCCTGGCACCCTGCGCGAGCACGATCTGGATCGCCTGCGGGCCGGGTAACAACGGCGGCGACGGCCTGGTCGCCGCGCGCTGGCTGCACAGCTTGGGCAAGCAGGTGCAGGTGAGCCTGATCGGCGACGCCGCCAAACTGCCGGCCGACGCCGCAGAGGCGCTGCAGCAGGCCCAGGCGGCCGGCGTGCGCATTGCCAGCGAACTGCCTGCAGCCGGTCAAGGCTTCGACCTCGCCATCGACGCGCTGCTGGGCCTGGGTGTCAGCCGCGCCGTCGAGGGGGACCTAGGTCAGGCGATTGCCGCGCTGAACGCCCTGCCCTGCCCGGTGCTGGCCCTCGATCTGCCCAGCGGCCTGAGCGGCGACACCGGCCAGGCCTTCGGGCCCATGGTCGTGCAGGCCCAGCACACACTGGCCCTGCTGAGCCTGAAGCCTGGCCTGTTCACCGGCTCGGGCCGCGAAGTGGCAGGCCGGGTCTGGTTCGACGATCTCGGCATCACGCCCTCCGCGCCCGCCGATGCGCTGCTGCTGGGCATTGACACCTGCGCGCCGTGGAGGCAGCCACGCCGCCATGGCCAGCACAAGGGCAGCTTCGGCGACGTGATCGTGCTGGGCGGTGCACCGGGCATGGGCGGCGCCGCGCTGCTGGCCGCCCGTGCAGCCCATGCAGCGGGCGCCGGACGTGTCTATCTGAGCCTGCTCGACGATGAGGCCAAGGGAATAGCCGACACGACGCGCCCCGAGTTGATGCGCATGGCCTGGCGCCAGGCGATGGCGGCCGATGAACTCCGGCAGCGCACCGTCGTCTGCGGCTGCGGTGGCGGAGCGCTCGTTGCGCCAGCCCTGCCCGCCCTGCTGGCGCTGGCCGCACAGCTGGTGCTGGATGCCGATGCGCTGAATGCGGTTGCAGCCGATGCCTCGCTGCAAGCCCTGCTGAGCCAACGGGCGGCGCAGGGCCTGCACACCGTGCTGACCCCGCACCCGCTGGAAGCCGCCCGCTTGCTGGGTCGCAGCACACCAGACGTGCAGGCCGACCGGCTCGCCGCCGCCGATCAGCTGAGCCGGCGCTTCCAGTGCACCGTGGTGCTGAAGGGCTCGGGCTCGGTGATTGCTTCGCCAGGCTACACGCCGGCGATCAACGCCAGCGGCAATGCAGCCCTGGCCACCGCCGGCACCGGCGATGTGCTGGCCGGCTGGCTGGGCGGCCTGTGGGCACAACAGGCACCGGCGTCAGGTCTTGCTGCCGCCAGTGCCGCCTGCTTTTGGCATGGCCTCGCCGCTGACCACAGCGGCGGCTCGCTGCTGCGCGCCGCCGACCTGATCGAAGCCATGTTCGCGCTGCGCGGCTGAGCCGATAGCGTCAACGACGCTTGCGCGTGCGGCTCTCCGGGCCGCCCTTCAGCGCCGATTTGCGCGCCGCCTTGACCGGGTTCAGCTTGGCCGAGGGCGTGCGTGCCACCGCATTCTTGCGGCCGGCCTTGGCCGCGCGGCTGGCGCGCTGCACGTCAGCCAGTGCCTGCTGGGCGGTGGCCGGTGGCTCGCCGGCCTTGTCGCGCGCGGCGCGGCTGGTGATGGCGCGCTCCTCATCGCCCTCGCGCAGCATGCGGAAGTCGATCTTGCGGCCATCCAGATCGACGCGGCTGACCTGCACCCGCACCCGGGCGCCCAGGGCATAGCGGATGCCGGTGCGCTCGCCGCGCAGCTCCTGGCGCATCTCGTCGAAGCGGAAATACTCGCCGCCGAGCTCGGTGATGTGCACCAGGCCCTCGACATAGAGGCCATCGAGCTGCACGAACACACCGAAACTGGTGACCGCCTTGACCGTGCCCGAATACTCCTCGCCGAGGTGGTCGCGCATATAGCGGCACTTCAGCCAGGCCTCGACGTCGCGCGAGGCCTCGTCGGCGCGGCGTTCGTTGGCACTGCAATGCGCGCCCACCATCTCCCAGCGCTCACCCTCGGTCACCACATGCGGCGCCTCGGCCGGTGCACGGCGTGGCTTGGGCGCCGCCTCGTCGATGCGCCCCGACAGCAGGTGATAGCGCTTGCCCGGTTGCAGCAGAGCCTTGATGACACGGTGCACCAGCAGGTCCGGGTAGCGGCGTATCGGGCTGGTGAAGTGGGTGTAGGCCTGATAGGACAGACCGAAGTGGCCGGCATTCTTCGAGGTGTAGATGGCCTGCTGCATCGAGCGCAGCAGCATGGTGTGGATCTGCTGCGCATCGGGCCGGTCCTTGGTCGCCTGGGCGATGGCCTGGTACTCGCCGGGCGTCGGGTCGTCGCTGATGCCCAGGCCCACGCCCAGCGTGCGCAGATAGGCCTGCAGCACGCCGCGTTTTTCCGGCGTCGGGCCCTCGTGCACGCGGTACAGCGAGGGGTGCTTCTTGCCGGCAATGAAGTCGGCAGCGCATACGTTGGCCGCCAGCATCGCTTCCTCGATCAGCCGGTGCGCCTCATTGCGCGTGCGCGGCACGATCTTCTCGATGCGGCCGTTGTCGTCACAGACGATCTGCGTCTCGGTGGTCTCGAAGTCCACCGCACCGCGTCGGGCCCGCTCGGCCAGCAGCGCGCGATAGACCTCGTGCAGATGCAGCAGATGCGGCACCAGCTCCTCGCGCTTGGCCGCCTCGGGGCCGCGCGTGTTGCTCAGAATGGCCGCCACCTCGTTGTAGGTGAAGCGGGCATGGGAGCAGATGATGGCCGGGAAGAACTGGTAGGCATGGACATCGCCCTGCTCGTTGACCAGCATGTCGCACACCATGCTCAGCCGGTCTTCGTAGGGATTCAGCGAGCACAGGCCGTTGGACAGCTTCTCGGGCAGCATGGGAATCACGCGGCGCGGGAAATAGACCGAGGTGGCGCGCTCGAAGGCGTCTTCGTCGATGGGCTCGCCCGGTTTGACATAGTGGCTGACGTCGGCAATGGCCACCAGCAGCCGCCAACCGGTGAAGGCGGTCTTGCCGCGGCCGGTCTTGATCGGCTCGCAATAGACGGCGTCATCGAAGTCGCGCGCATCCTCGCCGTCGATGGTGACCAGCGGTATGTCGGTCAGGTCGATGCGATTGCGCTTGTCGATGGCGCGTATCTTCTCGGGCAGCTTGGCCGCCTGGGCCAGGGTCTCGGCACTGAAGCGATGCGGCACCTCGTACTTGCGCACCGCGATCTCGATTTCCATGCCGGGGTCGTCGATCTCGCCCAGCACCTCCAGGATGCGGCCCACCGGCTGGGAATACAGCGACGGCGGCTCGGTCAGCTCGACCGACACGACCTGACCCGCCGTGGCGGTCGCGATCGCGTTCTTCGGGATCATGATGTCCTGGCCGAAACGCTTGTCCTCCGGCGCCACCAGCCACATGCCGTTCTCGTGCAGCAGGCGGCCGATGATGGGCGTCTTGCGGCGTTCGATGATCTCCAGCACCCGGCCCTCGGGGCGGCCGCGCTTGTCCATGCGTATCACCCGCACCTTCAGCCGGTCGCGGTGCATCACCGCATGCATTTCCTGCGATGACAGATAAATGTCAGGCTGGCCGTCGTCGCGTATCAGAAAGCCGTGACCATCGCGGTGGCCTTGCACCACGCCTTCGACTTCGCTCATGAGTGCAGCACCGAGTGCGGGGCCGCTTGCATTTGTTTTTGTATTGATGATAGAATCCTAGCTTAGCTTGAAACGCTTGAAGAAATTCTGAACTTCGGATCAGAACCTTGCCCAGGTGGCGGAATTGGTAGACGCACTAGTTTCAGGTACTAGCGGGTAACTCCGTGGAGGTTCGAGTCCTCTCCTGGGCACCAAATTTGAGAAGGCCTGCACGAAAGTGCAGGCCTTTTTCTTTTGCCTGGCCATACTGCCAGCGACGCTGTTCTTGATCGTGTCTGTTCGGGGTATTTGCTTGCACCGTTGCATCATAAAGGTCGAGTCATTCAAACAAAGATTTGTTGTTGCCTGCCAGCGACCAGAAAATCCCGGTATATAATCTGAGGCTCCTGAGATGCCCAGATGGCGGAATTGGTAGACGCACTAGTTTCAGGTACTAGCGGGTAACTCCGTGGAGGTTCGAGTCCTCTTCTGGGCACCAAAATACCAGTGAAATGGCCGACACGAGAGTGTTGGCCATTTTCATTTGCGGCTCCGCAAAAGTGAGCCCCAAAAAGAAAGGCCAGCATCGTGCTGGCCTTTGCAATTCAAACGGCGAATTTCTTCGCCAGGCCGTCGGGCCGCAGATCGTCATATTCTTCGAAAGGCTGATGGATCCAGGGGCTGGTCTCCAGCATCTCGACGTAGTAGTCCGGCGTGTAGCTGGACACGGCCTTGGTCCAGATCACGGCCGAGCGCAGCTCTTGAATCGACGGCATGCCGCGCAGGCGCTCGACCACCGCACGCAGGGTCACGCCCGAATCGGCCAGGTCATCGACCAGCAGGATGCGGCCGGCCAGTTCGCCCTTGGGCAGGGTGATGTACTTGGCCATGTCCAGGCGGCCCTGGATGGTGCCGGCCTCGGCGCGGTAGGAGCTGGTGGACATGATGCCCAGCGGCTTGTCGAACACGCGCGAGAGCACATCGCCGGGGCGCATGCCGCCACGGGCCAGGCACAGGATCTGGTCGAACTCCCAACCCGAGGCGTGCACCTTGAGCGCCAGGCGCTCGGTCAGCATGTGGTACTCGTCCCAGGACACGTACAGGTGTTTGCCGTCATCAGTCAACATGAATGCTTCTCCGTCTGAGATCGCTAGATAGTTACAAGGTCAGGCCTGATAGGGGTGGCGCAACAGAATCGTGTGCTCGCGGCCCGGACCGGTCGAAACCATGGCCACCGGCGCACCGATCAGCTCGGACACACGCTCCAGATAGCGGCGCGCATTCAGCGGCAGCGCATCCCACGAAGTGACGCCGTAGGTCGTTTCGGTCCAGCCGGGGAAGGTTTCGTAGATCGGCTTGCAGGCCGCGATGTCGTCGGCGTCCAGCGGCAGGATGTCGATGCGCTGGCCGTTCAGTTCGTAGCCCACGCACATCAGGATTTCGCTCAGGCCATCCAGCACGTCGAGCTTGGTCATGCACAGACCGCTGATGCCGTTGATGATGATGGAACGCTTCAGTGCAGCGGCATCGAGCCAGCCGCAACGGCGCGGGCGGCCGGTGACGGTGCCGCGCTCCTGCCCCACCGAGGACAGGTGGTAGCCGACCGTGCCCTCGGTCTCCCAGTCGAGTTCGGTCGGGAACGGGCCCGAACCGACGCGCGTCGTGTAGGCCTTGGTGATGCCCAGCATGTAGTGCAGCATCTGCGGGCCCACGCCGGCGCCGGCGGCGGCATTGCCGGCCACGCAGTTGCTCGAGGTCACGTACGGATAGGTACCGTGGTCGATGTCCAGCAGCGTGCCCTGCGCACCCTCAAACAGGAGGTTGGCACCGGCCAGATGGGCTTTGTGTATCAGGTAGCCGACGTCGGCCATCATCGGCTTGAGCACCTCGGCCATCTTCATCGCCTGGTCGAAGATGGGCTGGAACTCCAGCGCCGAGCCCTTCAGATAACCGGTCAGCGCGAAGTTGTGCAGTTCCAGCAGCTCGCGCAGCTTCTTGGCGAAGCGCTCGGGGTGCTTCAGGTCCTGCACGCGCAACGCACGGCGGGCGACCTTGTCTTCATAGGCCGGGCCAATGCCCTTGCCGGTGGTGCCGATCTTGCCGGCGCCGCTGGTCTCGCGCAGCGCCTCGCGGGCCTTGTCCACCTCCACATGGAACGGCAGTATCAGCGGGCAGGACTCGCTGATGAAGAGGCGCGAACGCACCTCGACGCCGGCTTTTTCCAGGCGCTCGATCTCGCTCAGCAAATGGGTCGGGTCCAGCACCACGCCGTTGCCGATATAGCAGGCCACGCCGGCGCGCATGATGCCCGAAGGGATCAGCTGCAGAGCCGTCTTGACGCCGTTGATGACCAGGGTATGGCCGGCGTTATGGCCGCCCTGGAAGCGCACGACGCCCTGGGCATGGTCGGTCAGCCAGTCAACGACCTTGCCCTTGCCCTCGTCGCCCCACTGGGTGCCGACCACGACCACATTGTGACCACGCGCGATTTCGCTTTGCATGATGAAAACCTGCTGATTTGAAAAGATGAAAGCGAGGTGCTGCGCAGCTTACTGCGCGCGCACCACCCATTGACCGCCGGCACTCACCAGTTCGCGGTCGCAATTGAATTCGTCGTGCTCATGTTCGTGCCCGGGGAGCACACACACCACGGTTTCGCCCTGCTCGCGCAGACGGCGTATGGCCGCACGCAAGCTGGCTTCCTCACCCCAGGGCGCTCGGATCGCGGCGCGCAGGGGGTCGCTGGGCGACAAGGCGACCAGCGCCTTCAGATCGAGACTGAAGCCGACGGCCGGACGCTTGCGGCCGAACACGGCGCCGACCTCGTCATAGCGGCCGCCTCGCGCCACCGCGTCGCTGGAGCCTTCGGCATACAGCGCAAAGCGCACGCCACTGTAATAGGCGTAGCCGCGCAGATCGGCCAGATCGAAGCCCAGCCGCACTTCCGGATGGGTTTGAGTGAGATGGGCAGCCAGCCACTGCAGATCACCGAGAGCGGCGCGGGTCAGCGCATTGTCGGGCAGCACCCGGCGTGCCTCGTCCAGCACCGTCAGATCGCCGTACAGGCCCAGCAAGGCCTTCAGACCCTCGCGGGCGGCAGCCGGCAAGTCCTGGGTCAGAGCGCTCAGTTCGGCCGCATCCTTGGCCGCCAGCGCGGCAATCAAGGCACTCAGCCGTTTGGGCTCCAGACTCACGCCCTCGAGCACGCCGGTCACCAACCTGGCATCGCCCAGGTCCAGGGTCACGCCCCGCAGACCGGCCAGGCGCAGCGCGTCCAGCGCCAGCTCCTGCACCTCCAGATCGGCTTCCATGCCGGCGTGGCCGTAGATCTCGGCACCGAACTGCAAGGGTTCGCGGGTGGCATGCAGGCCGTCGGGCCGGGTATGCAAGACGGGGCCGCAGTAGCACAGCCGAGTCAGGCCGCGGCGGTTGAGCAGATGGGCATCGATGCGGGCGACCTGGGGCGTGGTGTCGGCACGCACGCCCAGTGTGCGGCCCGACAGCTGATCGACCAGCTTGAAGGTCTTCAGGTCCAGTGCCTGGCCGGTGCCCGACAGCAGCGAGTCCAGGTATTCGAGCAGAGGCGGCATGACCAGCTCGCAGCCATAGGCGCGGGCCATGTCCAGCAGCTGACGGCGCAATTCTTCTATGCGGCGCGCCTGGGCAGGCAGAACGTCAGCGATGTGCTCTGGCAGCAGCCAAGCAGAGGTCATGGAAATGCGAGGGGGTTAAAAACGGCATTGTACCGGGCGGCCGCGGGACCACCCGATTTGACAATGACCATCACTGCCAGAAGAACAGCAGCAGCACCAGGCCGGTGAGCATGGAGCTCAGCGCGATGAAGCGTATCTGCCCGTCACTGAGCTGCAGCGCCCGGGCAAATACCTCACGCCATTTGCTGGGGCTCAGAAAGGGCAGCAGGCCCTCGATCACCAGCATCAGCGCGAAGGCGCCCAGCAGCGCCTGCTGCAGATCGGCGCTCATGGCAATTACTTGCGCGGGGCTGCTGGAGCGGCCGGCAACGAATTGCCGCGCATGGCCTTGAAGAACTCGCTGCTCGGGTCGACCACCATCACGTCCGACTTGTTGCGGAAGCTGGAGCGATAGGCCTCGAGGCTGCGGTAGAACTGGGCAAACTGCGGGTCGCGGCCGAAGGACTCGGCATACAGAGCCGAGGCCTTGGCATCGCCCTCGCCCTTGACCTTCTGGGCATCACGATAGGCCTCGGCAACGATCACCTCACGCTGGCGGTCGGCGTCGGCGCGGATCTTTTCGCTGTCGGCCGAGCCGGTGGAGCGCAGCTCATTGGCCACGCGCTTGCGCTCGGACTCCATGCGGCGATAGACCGACTCGGTGATGTTGACCGAGAAGTCCACCCGCTTGATGCGCACGTCAACGATCTCGATGCCGAAGGACTTGGCCTCTTCCTGCAGGCGCTTGCCCACATCCTGCATGACCTTCTCGCGTTCGGTGGCGAGCACGCCGCGCACCGTGCGCTTGGTGATCTCTTCGTTCAGCGCGGCCTGCACGATGGGGCTCAGGCGCGACTCAATGGTGCGCATGTCCACGCCGTTGTTGCGGATGAACTGGCGCGGCTCGGAGACGCGCCACTTGACCAGCCAGTCGATCACCAGGCTCTTCTTCTCGGCGGTGAAGATGGGGCGCGACTCGGGGCTGTCCAGCGTCTGCACGCGGCGGTCCAGGAAGACAACGTTCTGCAGCGGCGGCGGCAGCTTGAACTTCAGGCCGGGCTCGGTCAGCACTTCCTTGATCTCGCCCAGTGCATAGACCACGGCGAACTGGCGCTGATCGACGATGAACAGGGTGGAGCTGGCCAGCAGAAACAGGGCCAGCAGAGCGGCAAGAATGGAGGCGATACGGTTCATGGCGGAGTAGTCCTGCTGCTGTTAGCGGCCGTCACGGTCGCGGCTGCGCGAACCATCGCGCGAGCGCACATCGGTCGTGGCGGGAATGCTGCCGGCCTCGGCCGGCGGCGTCACCACCACCGGCGCGGTGGCCGACACCGAGCCGGCTTGCTGGATCAGCTTGTCCAGCGGCAGGTACAGGAGGTTGGAGCCATTGCGCGAGTCCACCATCACCTTGGAGACGTTGGAGTACACCTGCTGCATCGTGTCGATGTAGAGGCGGTCACGGGTCACCGCCGGCGCCTTCTGGTACTCGGCCAACACGCTCTTGAAGCGCTGCGAGTCACCCTCGGCCTGGGCGACCACGCGGGCCTTGTAGGCCTCAGCCTCCTCGCGCAGGCGCGCGGCCGTGCCCTGGGCCTTGGGAATCACGTCGTTGGCATAGGCCTGGCCTTCGTTCTTCAGGCGCTCGCGGTCGGCACCGGCCTTGAAGGCATCGTCGAAGGCGGCCTGCACCTGGTCGGGCGCTTGCACGCTCTGCACATTGACATTGACGATCAGGATGCCGGCCTTCAGGCGATCCAGCTGCACCTGCACCGACTTGCCCAGCTCGGTGGCAATCGCATCGCGCTGCTCGTAGAGCACCGAGTCCATATTGCTGCGACCGACGATCTCGCGCACGGCCGACTCCGAGGCCTGCACCACGGCGCCATCGGGGCTGTTGTTCTCGAACAGATAGTCGCGCGCGTCCTTCAGCCGGTATTGCACGGTGAAGCGGATGTCGACGATGTTCTCGTCCTGGGTCAGCATCGACGAATCGCGCAGGCCTATCGATTGCACCACCGCATTGCGACCCACCTCGACCGTGCGCAGCTGCGTCACGCGCACCGTCTCATGGGCCTGGAAGGGGTAAGGCAGACGCCACTGAAAGCCAGCGTCCACCGACTTGCTGTACTTGCCGAAGGACGTGACGACCGCCTGCTCGCCTTCCTGGACGATGAAGAAGCCGCTGCCCAGCCAGGCCAGCAGCACCACGCCACCGATCAGGCCGGCGCCTATGCCGGCGCTCTTCATGTCAGGCTGGAAGTTCGGGCCGTTACCGCCGGAGCCGCCGTTGCTGCTATTGCCGCCGCCCTTGCCGCCGAACAGGCCGCTGAGCTTGCGGTTGAAGTCCTTCCACAACTCATCCAGATCGGGTGGACCCTCGTTGCGGCCGTTGTTCAGATGGCGACCGGCACGCCAGCCGCGGCCGGCCAGCAGGGCTCGCGCGGCGGAGGCCACTTGCGCCAGACGCTCGCCGAAAGGCGCGGATGCGGAGGGCTGAATTCTCATGTTCATGGCTTTGTTGATTGGGTTCCGGTCGCCGGATCGGCGTCGTCGTCAAAGTCTTCTTCGATGATGCGCTCGCGCGGATCGACATCATCATGTGGGAGGCCGGCGGCCTTATTCAATAGCGCCTTGGCCTCCAGCTCCTGCATTGTGCGGGTGATCTCGCGGCGTAGCAGATCCAGCCCCTCGCCGGTCAGCGAGGAAACGAACACCCGCTGGACCCGGATGCCGCCCGGGAGTTCCAGCCAATCGCTGGCCACGCGCGGGCGCTGGCTCTCTTCCAGCAGGTCCTGCTTGTTGAAGACGAGGATTTGCGGGATGCCGTCGGCGCCGATTTCGGCCAGCACGCGGTCGACCTCCTCCATCTGCTCGTCCAGCACCGGCGAGGCGGCGTCTATCACATGCAGCAGCAGATCGGCCTCGGTGGCCTCGCGCAAGGTGGCCTGGAAGGCCTCGACCAGCTTGTGCGGCAGGTCGCGGATGAAGCCCACTGTGTCGGACAGCGACACGCTGCGGCCGGCCTCCTCCAGATAGAGCTGGCGGGTGGTCGTGTCCAGCGTGGCGAACAGCTGGTCGGCGGCATAGGCGCGGGCCTTGACCAGGGCGTTGAACAGCGTCGACTTGCCGGCATTCGTGTAGCCGACCAGGGCGACGCTGAAATTATTGTTGCGCTCACGGGCGCGGCGCTGCGTGTTGCGCTGGCGCTTGACCTTGACCAGGCGCTCCTTGACCGACTTGATGCGCTCGCCAATCATGCGGCGGTCCAGCTCGATCTGGGCCTCGCCCGGGCCGCCGCGCATGCCGATGCCGCCGCTTTGCCGCTCCAGATGGCTCCAGCGGCGCACCAGGCGGGTCGACAGGTATTGCAGCCGCGCCAGCTCGACCTGCAGCTTGCCCTCATGGCTCTTGGCTCGGGCGGCGAAGATTTCGAGGATCAGCGCCGTGCGGTCTGCGACCGGCACACCCAGGTGCTGCTCCAGATTGCGCTGCTGCGCAGGCGACAGCGCCTGATCGAAGAGCACCGTGTGCGCCTGATGGCCCAGCACCAGGGCCTTGATCTCGTCGGCCTTGCCAGAACCGACGAACAGCGCGGCGTCGGGTGCCTTGCGGCGGGCGATCACGCGCGCCACCGGAGAGTCCCCGGCCGACTCGGCCAGCAGGGCCAGTTCGTCCAGCGTGGGGTCGAAGCTGGCGCCGCGACCGAAATCGACGCCCACAAGAATAGCCCGCGCCGTGTCGTCAGACAGTGGCGAGGTGTTGGGGGGCGAAGAACTCAAGGTTGTGGTGGGCTGGTGGGAGCTGTTGGGGCACGGCGCCCCTGGGGCACGCCGTGCGGGCTGGCCTCAAGGCTCAGGGCGCTTCGCCCGGAACTTCGGCCGTGTGGAAATTGACCGCCCGACCTGGCACCACCGTGGAGATGGCGTGCTTGTAGACCATTTGCGTGACGGTGTTACGCAGCAGGACCACATACTGGTCGAAGGACTCGATGTGCCCTTGGAGCTTGATGCCGTTGACCAAATAGATGGACACCGGCACATGCTCCTTGCGCAGCAGGTTCAGGAAAGGATCTTGCAGGAGTTGTCCTTTGTTACTCACGATATTCTCCGTGTTGAAAAGAGTGAAGAGAGATCTGCACGTTACCACAGGGTCGGGTTTCTACCCCCGTGAGATCACGATCCTTTTGGATCGAAGGGATTCTCCGAGGAACGCAACTCGATCTTCAACGGCGTGCCCACCAGCTTGTAGTGGGCACGGATGCGCGCTTCGAGGAAGCGCTTGTAGCTCTCCGTCACCCCCGCCAGCGAATTGCCGTGGATGACGACCAGCGGCGGGTTCATGCCGCCCTGGTGGGCATAGCGCAGCTTGGGCCGGAAGTGGCCGACCTTTTTCGGGGTCTGGTGCTGGACGGCCTCCAGGATCAGGCGCGTCAGCACCGGCGTGGTCATCTTCTTGGTGGCCGAGGCGTGGGCGTCGGCGATGGCCTTCCACAGCGGACCCAGGCCCTGGCGCTTCAGCGCCGAGATCTGCAGCAGCGGGGCGAACTTCAGAAAGGCCAGGCGCTGCTCGATCGAACGCTCCAGCATCTGGCGCTGGTAGCTGTCGATGGCGTCCCATTTGTTGATCGCCATCACGACGGCGCGACCGCTGTCGAGGATGTAGCCGGCGATGTGGGCGTCCTGGTCGGTCACGCCCTGGGTCGCGTCCAGCAGCAGCACGACGACGTTCGCATCCGAGATGGCCTGCAGCGTCTTCACGACCGAGAATTTCTCGATCGCCTCGAAGACCTTGCCCTTGCGGCGCAGGCCTGCGGTGTCGATCAGCTTGAACTGCTTGCCGTCATGCTCGAAGGGCACGGAGATCGCGTCGCGCGTCGTGCCGGGCATGTCGAAGGCGATCAGCCGCTCTTCGCCCAGCCAGGTGTTGATCAGCGTGCTCTTGCCGACATTCGGGCGGCCGGCGACGGCCAGGCGGATCGCGCCGTCATCGGCCGCTTCCTCGTCTTCCTCGGGATAGTCGAAGCTGTCGAGCACCGTGTCCAGCAGGCTGCGTATGCCCTGGCCGTGGGCGGAGGAGATCGGTATCGGGTCGCCCATGCCCAGCTCGTGGAACTCGGCCAGCAGCGGCGACTCGGCCATGCCCTCGGCCTTGTTGACGGCGACGAACACACGCTTGTTGGCGGTGCGCAGGTAGCGGGCGATGTCATGGTCCTGGCCCGACAGGCCCATGCGCACGTCAACGACAAAGATCACCGCATCGGCCTCGGCCACGGCCTGGCGCGTCTGCTTGGCCATTTCCTTGACGATGCCGGTGGTGCTGGTCGGCTCGAAGCCGCCGGTGTCCACGACGATGAACTCACGGTCGCCCAGGCGGCCGTCACCGTAGTGGCGGTCGCGGGTCAGGCCCGCAAAATCGGCCACGATCGCGTCGCGGCTCTTGGTCATGCGGTTGAACAGCGTGGACTTGCCCACATTCGGGCGGCCCACCAGGGCGATAACTGGCTTCATGTAATCCTGTTTATTCCGGACGCAGGGCGAACAAGCCGCCATTGCGCGTCACGACCAGCACGGTTGTGCCCGAGGCCACCGGCCGGCCGACGATGGCCGAACCATCGGTGGCCACGCGCAGCTGGGTTTTGCCCGTGTCGCGGGCGAGAAAGTGCACCTGGCCTTCAAAGTCACCAAACAAGACCGTGTTGCCCAGCACCAGCGGAGCGCTCAGGTCACGGTGCAGGAACTGCTCGGCGGTCCAGATCACGTCGCCGGTGGCGGTCTTCCAGGCGGTGATGCGGTCACTGCCATCGGCGCCATAGATCGCTTGGGCGTCGCCGCCGATGGCGTCGGTACCGCCGACATTGCGCGTCCACAGCGCCGTGCCACGTTCGGCATTGACGCAGCCCACGGCCGATTGGAAGGCACGCACGCAGATGGTTTCACCGGCGCGAACGACCGGGCCCAGCACATCGGACAGACGCTCGACCTCGTTGGTGCCGCGCGGATTGGCCACGGCGGCCTCCCAACGCACATTGCCATTGAGCGGATCCAGGCCGGTCAGGCGCGGACCGAGGCCGGCCACCAGGGTGTCCTTGTAGCTGGCCAGCACGCCGGCCTGGGCCAGTGTCAGTGCCTCGCCGGGGCGGCGCAGGTCAAAGACCTTGCGGCCGTCCAGCGCATCGAAGGCCTGGACGACACGGTCCACACGCTGCACGAACACACGCTCGCCAGCCACCAGCGGCGGGGTGCTGACCGGCGCGCCGATCGGCTTGCGCCACAGCACGCGCTCGCCGTCCATCACCACCAGGTCGTTGTTGCGGGTGACGACGGCCGAGAAGCGGCCATCGCTGCCGACACCGGCGCTGATGGCCTCGCCGACCTGCACACGCCAGACGGTCTGGCCGGTGGCCGCCGCCAGGGCCGTCACCGTGCCATCGCTGCCGGCGACGATAAAATTGCCGCTCACGACGGCTGGTGCGAGCGGGAACTTGACGCTGTCCAGGCGCTGGTTCCAGACCACACGGCCGGCGATCTGGGGCGTCAGGGTTTCAAGCGGGGTGGGCTTGCTCTTGCTGGAGCTGCTGAAAATAGAGCAGCCGCCCAGCAAGGCTGCGGCCAGACCCAGGCTCAAGGCCAGGCGCACAGAGGGCGACTTGCCGGCGCGCATCACTTCGACGCTCCTGCGGCGGCAGCCTTGGCGGCGCCCCCATCGGCCTGCACACCCAAGCCACCCAGCTTGGCTTCAATCAAACGGCGGTAGTCCAGAGTCTTCTCCATCGTGTCGTAGGCCTTCTGATACTGGATCTTGGCTTCGTCGCCCTTGCCCTGGGCGACCAGGATGTCACCGCGGCGGTCTGCGGCCAGGGCCTCGAAATCCTTGCCCTTGACGGCATCCAGTGCCTTCAGCGCGGCATCGAACTGCTTGGCGTCGAACAGCAGGCCGGCCAGGCGGAGCTGGGCCAGCGAGCGGTATTCGTCTTCACCGGCGTTGTCGGCCACCCAGGTCAAGGTGGTACGGGCCGCCTCGGCCTGACCTTTTTCGTACTGCACCTTGGCCGCCAGCAAGGCGCCCTGCTGGGTGAACACGGTGCGCGGGAAGCGCTCCTTCATGTCGGCGAACACACGGCCGGCCTTGTCGGCCTCACCGGTGGCGGCGGCGCGGTCGAGTTCGTCGTACATCGCGGCGGCCTTGACGGCCTGGTCGCGCTGCCACCAGTTCCAGCCCATCCAGCCCGCATAGGCGGCCAGCACCAGGGTGATCAGCCAGGTGATGAGATTGCCGTACTGCTTCCAGAAGGCCTTCAGCTGGTCTAGCTGTTCCTGTTCTTCAAGATCGAGATGGGACGCCATGAGACTGTGTGTGGGTAGAGAGAAAGGGAAAGCGGGGATTATGCGCGGAGGAGCCCGGAGGCCCAGCTTGACACGTCGGACAGGGCCTTGGTGGTCTGGGCCACGGTGGCATCGCGCAGATGCTTGACGGCCACCAGGCCCTGGGCCACCTCGTCATCGCCGAAGATCAGCGCCCACGAGGCGCCGCTGCCATCGGCCTTCTTGAACTGCGATTTCATGCCGGACTGGCCCGGGTGCATCTGCACCGACACGCCGGCGGCGCGCAGCGCCTCCAGCACGACGAAGACCTGGGGCAGCACCGCCGCGCTGGGCACGATGGCATATACGGTGGGCGCCTGCTGAGGCACGGGCACGCCGACCTCCTCCAGCAGCAGCAGCATGCGCTCCATGCCCATGCCGAAGCCGACCGCCGGCGCAGGCTTGCCGCCCAGCTGCTCGATCAGGCCGTCATAGCGCCCGCCGCCGCAGACCGTGCCCTGGGAGCCGAGCTTGTCGGTCACCCACTCGAACACGGTCAGGTTGTAGTAGTCCAGGCCGCGCACCAGGCGGGGGTTGATGCGGTAGGCGACACCGGCCGCATCGAGGATGGCGCGCACGCCGTTGAAGTGGGCCAGCGAGGCCTCGCCCAGGAAGTCCAGCAGCTTCGGAGCCGCATTGGCCATGTCCTGCAGCGCCGGGTTCTTGGTGTCGAGCACGCGCAGCGGATTGGTGTGCAGGCGACGCTTGCCGTCCTCGTCGAGCAGGTCGATGTGCTGCTCGAGGTGGGCGATCAAGGCCTCGCGGTGGGCGCGGCGCTCATCGGCCTCGCCCAGGCAGTTCAGCTCCAGATGGAAATGCTCACCGTCGACCAGGCCCAGCTCGCGCAGCAGGCGGTTGCCCAGCAGGATGACCTCGGCGTCCACATCGGGGCCGGCAAAGCCCAGCGCCTCGATGCCCATCTGGTGGAACTGGCGGTAGCGGCCCTTCTGCGGCTTCTCGCGGCGGAACATCGCGCCAAAGTAGTACAGGCGGCGGCCGGAGTCACGCAGAAAGGAATGCTCGGTCATTGCGCGCACCACGCCGGCCGTCATCTCGGGGCGCAGGGCCAGGTGCTCGGCCTGGCCGTGCTTGTCCGCACGGTCTTCGAAGGCATACATCTCCTTCTCGACGATGTCGGTCACCTCGCCGATGCCGCGCACGAACAGTGCGGTCGGCTCGACGATGGGCGTGCGCACGTTCTGGTAGCCGTAGCGATGCAGCACGCTGCGCATCTTCTCCTCCAGCCACTCCCAGCGCGCCGATTCCGGCGGCAGGATGTCGTTCATGCCCTTGACCGCTTGCAGCAGCGGCAGCTTCTTCTGTTCAGTCATGCAATCTCACGCGGCCACGCCGCTCTTTGCGCCGAAGCGCTTTTCGATGTAGTCCTCGACCAGGGTCTGGAACTCGGTGGCAATGCCGGCGCCCCGCAGGGTCAGCGCCTTCTCGCCGTCGATGAAGACCGGGGCGGCCGGTGCCTCGCCGGTGCCTGGCAGGCTGATGCCGATGTCGGCATGCTTGCTTTCGCCGGGGCCGTTGACGATGCAGCCCATCACGGCCACCTTCATGTTCTCGACACCGGGATAGCGGCTGCGCCAGACCGGCATCTGCTCGCGCAGGAAGTCGTCGATCTGCTTGGCCAGCTCCTGGAAGGTGGTGCTGGTGGTGCGGCCACAGCCCGGGCAGGCAGTGACGCTGGGATTGAAGTGGCGCAGGCCCAGCGATTGCAGGATTTCCAGCGCCACCACCACCTCCTGGGTGCGGGCCTCGCCGGGCTGGGGCGTCAGCGACACGCGAATCGTGTCGCCAATGCCCTCCTGCATCAGGATCGAGAGCGCCGTGGCCGAGGCCACCGTGCCCTTGGTGCCCATGCCGGCCTCGGTCAGGCCCAGGTGCAGCGCATAGTCGCAGCGACGGGCCAGCGCGCGATAGACCGAAATCAGGTCCTGCACACCGCTGACCTTGCAGCTGATGATGATGTTGTCCGGGTTCATGCCCAGCTCGCGGGCATAGGCGGCCGAGCTCAGCGCCGACTGCACCAGCGCCTGGTACATCACCTGCTTGGCGTCCCAGGGCTGGGCCCGCTTGGCGTTGTCGTCCATCATCTGGGCCAGCAGCTCCTGGTCCAGGCTGCCCCAGTTGACGCCTATGCGCACGACCTTGTCGTACTGCATCGCCGCCTCGACCATCATCGCGAACTGGCGGTCCTTCTTGTCGCCCTTGCCGACATTGCCGGGGTTGATGCGGTACTTGGACAAAGCCCGGGCCATGGCCGGATGCTCGGTCAGCAGGCGGTGGCCGTTGTAGTGGAAGTCGCCGACCAGGGGCACGTCTATGCCCATGCGGTCGAGCTGCTCGCGGATGTGCGGCACGGCGTCGGCCGCCTCGGGCGTGTTGACGGTGATACGCACCATCTCCGAGCCGGCAATCGCCAGCTCCTTGACCTGGATGGCCGTGCCTATCACGTCCACCGTGTCGGTGTTGGTCATCGACTGCACGCGCACCGGCGCATTGCCACCGACGGTGACCAGCCGCTCGCCCCAACGCACCTGGGCCTGGCGCGAACGGCGCGGCGCCACCACGGCCGGGGCGATGGCTTCTTCGAGATCGTTGTTGAAGTCGCTCATGATGAAGCTGCTACCCATTCTGAGGATTACTTGAGTTCAAAGCGGGCCACGTTGTTGACCGCGCGCGTGCTCAGGTCCACCGGCTGGCCGCGGAACTGGACCTCGGCACCGGCCGCATTGCCGATCTTGATCTTGAGCGGCATGGCGCCGTCGAGCACCAGTTGCTCGCCGCTTTCCAAGGTGCGGTTGGCCAGCATCTGGTCATTGGCATCGCGCACCTCGACCCAGGTCTGGGCGCGGGCGCTCAGGCGCAGCGGGCCGTTGCC
Organism: uncultured Roseateles sp.; assembly: GCF_963422335.1. Taxonomy (NCBI): domain Bacteria; kingdom Pseudomonadati; phylum Pseudomonadota; class Betaproteobacteria; order Burkholderiales; family Sphaerotilaceae; genus Roseateles; species uncultured Roseateles sp. Next base: position 3,535,764 of record NZ_OY729424.1, on the reverse strand, counting down.
GGCGGCGGCTGCGACCGGAGGCGGCGCGGCCACCACGGCTGGCGCAGCCGTGGTCGGCGTGCTCAAGCTCAGCGGAGCAGCCGAAGCCGCCGCAGGCGCGCTCAGCAGCGGCGCCGGCGCGGCCTCGACAACCGTCTCGCCGGCAGCCGGGCCCGAGCTGGCGGTGGCGGGCGGGAAGGCGGCCTCCGATGCTGCGGCGCTGGGCGTGGCCGCACCCTCGCCCTGCCCCAGGCCGCTCCACAGGCCACTGGGCGCCAGATAGACGGCCGCCGCGGCAATCAGCAGGCCGATGGCCGCCAGCGGCCCGGGCCGCTTCAGCCAGGCCCAAGACTGAGGCTCCTCACGGCCCGGACGCTCGCGGAAGGGCTGGTTCAGCCCCTGGGCGACGCGGTCCAGCGCCGGGTCCACGGCATGGGGCAGCAGGGCCAGCACCGGCGCGGGATCGACCTTCAGCGAACGGCACATGGTCTGGGCCAGCGCGCGGGCGAAGGTGGCATCCAGCAACTCCTCGTGGCGGTCGGCCTCGAGCGCCTCGAGCTTGCGCTGCGGCACCTTCAGCGAGGCCGCCAGCGCTGCGATATGCAGGCCCTTGGCCTGGCGGGCCTGGCGCAGCAAGGCGCCGGCCGTACGAGGCACTTCGGCCGGGGGCGGCGGCACGGGCAGGCCGGAATCCTCAGTCATCAAATCGTCCATTCTCGAAGGCCTGGGCCTCTTGGGATCTAGGGAATCGTTTCAGCATTTGATCGCCCAACTCGCGCACCGACTGGGTGTTGCCCAGCTTGCGTTCGATGCGCAGCGCCAGCCACAGGGTCTGGGCGCTGAGCAACTCGGCCTGGCTGTTGACGCGGCGGATGTAGAAGCGGGCGCGGTCCAGGTCGTCACGGCGGTACAGCACCTCGGCCAGGTTGACCGTCACCGCCGGGCTGGCCGGGTCGAGCTCGAAGGCGCGCAGCAAAGTACCCTCGGCCTCCAGCCACTGGCCGGCGCGGGCCTGGCACACGCCCTTGGTCAGCAGGGTGCGAGGCACGCCGCGGTACTGCGGCAGCGCGATGGCCAGATCAAACTGCGCCGTGGCGGCTGCCCAGCGCTGCTGCTGGCACAGGAACCAGCCGTAGTTGTGCAAGGCGTCGGCATCACGGCCATTGATGGCCAGCGCGCGGCGGAAGCTGTCCTCGGCCAGCGCGTCTTCGCCCATCGCGGCATAGATCAGGCCGCGCAGGTTGTAGCCTTCAATCAGTTCGGGTTTGGCGGCAAAGGCCTGCTTGACCTCGTCCAACGCGGTCGTGTACTGGCCGCGCGAGAAATAGCCCTCGGCCAACTCCAGCCGCACCTTGGCGCGGCGATCATTGTCGGTCTGATCGGATTCGGTGCGGATCTGCGGGCCCACGGTGGAGCCGCCCATGCCCGCAGTGCCGCAGGCCGACAGGCCCATGGCCACAGCCAGGACCCAACACAAACGCCATTGCCAACAACCGCTCATTGCCGCCTCTCTCAAATCGCTCAGCCAGCGCCGCGAAGCGCTCACTGGGGACTGTTTTGTTCTGTTCCCGGCGCCTTCACCGGGGCTCGCACCATGCGGATGTGCGCACGGGTTCGGTCTTGTACCTCACCCGCGAGTTGACCACAGGCAGCGTCGATATCGTCGCCGCGGGTTTTGCGCACCGTGGTGATCAGGCCCGCATCCTGCAGGATCTTGGCAAAGGCCGTGACGCGTTCGCGCGAACTGCGTTTCAGGCCCGAAGCCGGAAACGGGTTGAACGGGATCAGATTGATCTTGCACGACACATGGCCGCGCAGCAGCTTGACCAGCTCGGCCGCCAGTTCGGGGGTGTCGTTGACTTCGTCGAGCATGCAGTACTCGAAGGTGATGAAGTCGCGCGGCGCCTTGTCCAGATAGCGGTTGCAGGCGTCCAGCAGCTCGGCGATCGGGTACTTCTTGTTCAGCGGCACCAGCATGTCGCGCAGCGGGTCCAGCGGCGCGTGCAGCGACACGGCCAGGGCCACCGGGCAGTCATCGCGCAGGCGGTCTATCATGGGCACCACGCCCGAGGTCGAGACGGTGACGCGGCGGCGCGACAGGCCGTAGCCATGGTCGTCCAGCATCACCTTCAGCGCCGGCACCAGGGCCGAATAGTTCTGCAGCGGCTCGCCCATGCCCATCATCACGACGTTGGAGATCACCCGCTCGTCGCTGCCCAGACGCTTGCGCAGCGTGTGCTCGGCAAACCAGAGCTGGGCCAGGATCTCGGCCGTGGTCAGATTGCGGCTGAAGCCCTGATGGCCGGTGGAGCAGAAACGGCAGCCGACGGCGCAGCCGGCCTGAGACGAGATGCACAAGGTGCCGCGGTCGTCTTCGGGGATGAACACCGCCTCGACGGCATCGCCTGCGCCGACGTCGAACAGCCACTTGACGGTGCCGTCGGTCGAGACATGCTCGCTGATGATGGGCAGCGCGGTGATGACCGCGCGGGTGGCCAGCTTGTCGCGCAGCGACTTGGCCAGGTCGGACATGGCGTTGAAGTCCGCCGCGCCCTTTTGATGAATCCAGCGGAACAGCTGGGTGGCGCGAAAGCGCTTTTCCCCCAGCTGCTCGCAAAACGCGGCCAGGCCTTCCAGATCGAATCCAAGCAGGTTGACCGCGTCCATATCCATCCTCTCAAGCGCCTCTTGTTGCCGAGGCTTCAAGAGGTGCAAACCGCTTTCAGCGGCTGTAAACGTTCATGCCGGGGAAGAAGAATGCCACTTCGGCGGCGGCCGTTTCGGCAGCGTCCGAACCGTGCACGGCGTTGGCGTCGATGCTGTCGGCGAAATCGGCGCGGATGGTGCCCTTCTCGGCCTTCTTCGGGTCCGTGGCGCCCATCAGGTCACGGTGCTTGGCAATCGCGTTCTCGCCTTCCAGCGCCTGGATGATGACCGGGCCGGAGATCATGAAGTTGACCAGGTCGTTGAAGAAGGGACGTGCCTTGTGGACGGCGTAAAACGCCTCGGCTTCGCCGCGCGACAGATGCGCCATGCGGGCGGCAACAATCTTCAGACCAGCGCCTTCGAAGCGGGCGTAGATCTGGCCGATGACATTTTTAGCCACGGCATCGGGCTTGATGATGGACAGTGTGCGTTCGATCGCCATGGTGAAATTCTCCTGAATTCAAAGACTTAGCAAAGCCTTGGATTGTAGCTTGGGAACATGCCGGCCTGATGTCAGGTGATATCAGGCCGGCGAATAGCAGGGCTGGGCCTGAGACTTAACGGCCGCGGCCGCCGCGGTTGCCACCGCCACCACCACCACCACCGCCCCCACCAAAGCCGCGGCCACCGCCACCGCCGCCGGAGCCACCGCCGAAGCCGCGACCTCCTCCGCCACCGCCACCGCCACCACCGCCGCGCTTGCCGCCACGGGCACGCTGCATGAAGGCATCGGCGCCGATATAGCCGACAGAGGTCTGCAACGGATCGGGTTGACGCGGGCCGTCTTCCTTGTTGCCGCCACCCTGGCGACCCTGGCCGCGACCCTGGCCCTGTCCACCACGGCCCTGCGGGCCGCGGTCATGGATGGGGCTGGAGCCGCCGGGGCCGAAACCACCGAGACCGCCGCGACCACCGCCCTTGACAAAGCGCTTGTCGAAGGTCTGCTCCAGCGGATTCGGGATCACGCCACGCGGCAAATCGTCATCGTCGAAGTCGTCGTCACGGTCGCGCGGTGCGCTCTGGTCGAGATTGCGCTCGACATTGCGATCCGGGCCGCGCTGCTCGTCGCGCGGGCCCTGATTGCCCTGGTTCCCCTGCCCGCCCTGGCGCGGCTCGCCACGGCGACCGCGCTGCTGCTGGTTGCCGTCCGGGCCCCGTTGCTGCTGGCCACCGCCCTGCTGGGGGCCCTGGCCACGGTTCGGGCCGCGGGCTTCATTGTTGCGGCCACCACGGCCATCGTTGTTGCGCGGCTGCTCGTTGCGGCCGTCGTTGCGCGGCTCGTTGCGGTTGTCGCCACGGCCCTGCTGGTTCTGCTGCTGGCGGTCGCCACCGGCCAGGCGGCGTATCGTGCTGACATCGCTCTCGCCCAGTTCGACCCAGACGCCGCGCTTCAGGCCACGCGGCAGCACCACGGTGCCGTAGCGGATGCGAATCAGGCGGCTGACCGTCAGGCCCACCGCGTCGAACAGCTTGCGCACCTCGCGGTTGCGGCCTTCGGTGATGATGACGCGATACCAGTGGTTCACGCCCTCGCCGCCGCCGTCCTCGATGCTCTTGAAGCCGGCCTTCTGGCCTTCGATGATCACGCCTTCCAGCAGGCGGTTGCGCTGATCGTCGGTCAAGGTGCCCAGCACGCGCACGGCGTACTCGCGCTCGACGCCGAAGCGCGGATGCATCAGCTGATTGGCCAGATCACCGGAGGTGGTGAACAGCAACAGGCCTTCGGTGTTCAGGTCCAGCCGGCCGACCGACTGCCACTTGCCCTGCTGCAGGCGCGGCAGATGGCGGAACACGGTCGGACGGTTTTCCGGGTCGTTGTGCGACACCACTTCGCCGGTGGGCTTGTGATAAGCCAGGATGCGCGGCGTCGGTGCGGCGATGCGGAAGCGGATGGGCTTGCCGCCAACCCGGATCTGGTCGCCGTAGGAAATGCGCTGGCCGATATGGGCCGCCTCGCCATTGACGGTGATGCGGCCGTCAAGAATCAGCTCTTCCATCTCGCGGCGCGAGCCGATGCCGGCCTGGGCCAGCACCTTGTGCAGCTTGGGCGCATCGGCATCGGGGGCGAGCACGCGCTTGGTCTGGCCTTCAAATTCCTCGCCGCCGTCTTCGTCGTCATCGCCGTCGTCATCCAGGTCGCGGTCGTCGTCCTCGGCATCGTCCAGCGCGGGCTGGGTGCCATCGCCAGCGGCATCGAAGTCACCGGTGAGCACCTGGGCAAACAAGGCGCCGGCCTCGGCCTGCACTTCGGGCGCCAGTGCCACGGCCGGTGCCTGAGGACGCTGTTCCTGGCCCTGAACACGGGGCTGATCACCGTCTTGCGCGCGGCCCTTGCGGCCACGGCGGCGGTTGCGGCCGGAGCGCGGACCGCGTTCGCCGCCCTGATCACCCTCGCCTTCGTCGCCATCACCGCCTTCGCGCGGGCCGGCTTCCGTCGACTCGCCCGCGGACTCCACGCGCACCTCGGTCGCCGTGGCAGCTTGCGGGGCGGCTTGCGGGACCGACTCGGCCACAAGCTCGACCGCCTCGGCCTTGGGCTTGGCGCGCGAACGCGCCGGGCGCTTGGCAGCGGGCGCTTCGGCCGGCTCGGCCGCCGGCGTCTCGACGGGGGCCTCCACCGCAGCCTCTGCGCTCACCTTCTTGGCCCGGGGCTTGCGCACCTTGGGCGCCGCCTCGGCCGCATCGCCGAACAAAGCAGCCGCAACCGGCGCTTCAATTGACGTTGCAGCAGTCGCTGCCGCGGGCGCGGCGGCCTCGTCGGCAGGCTTGCGCGTGCGGCGTCGCTTGGGCGCGGCCTCGTCTGCAGCGGGGGTCAGGGTGGGATCGGTGTGGTCAGGTTTCATGCGTCGCGTTGCGCCTTGTCAGCGTCGTCAGACTCGGGGCCCGGCTCAGCGGGTGGGAGGGAGGTTGCAAGCGGCTCGCCGGCTGCAACGGGGGACTCTGGTTCTTCAATCAATTCGGGGGCCAATTCAAGGGCCGCTTCGGAATTCGGGGCCGCCGCTTCGGCCGGCGGCATATCGGCCGCCGCATCGAGCGGCAGATCGGCCTGTCCGTCTTCTTCCAGCAGAGAGGGCTGATCGGCCAGGGCCAGCTCGAAGGCCGGCGTGACCTGGGTGCCGTGCTCCAGCGGCGGCAACTGCTCCAGGCTGGCCAGGCCCAGGTCATCCAGAAACTGCTTGGTCGTCGCCAGCAGGGCCGGCCGACCCGGCGACTCACGGTAGCCGATGGCCTCGACCCAGCCGCGATCTTCCAGCTGCTTGACGATCTGGCTGGTGACGGCCACACCGCGTATGTCTTCGATATCGCCCCGCGTCACCGGCTGGCGGTAGGCAATGATGGCCAAAGTCTCCATCACCGCCCGGGAATAGCGTTGCGGCTTCTCGGGGTTCAGCCGGTCGAGGTACTCGCGCAACTCGGGCCGGCTCTGGAAGCGCCAGCCAGTGGACACGGCCACCAACTCCACGCCGCGGCCCTCCCAGTCGCGCGTCAGCTCGTCAAGCAGACTGCGCAAGGTATCGGGGCCGATTTCATCGGCAAACAGCGTTCGCATGTCACGCAACGGCAAAGGCTGTTGCGCACAAATGAGCGCGGTCTCAAGGACGCGCTTTGCATCCTGTGTATTCATGGACTGTTGTCACATCTCCACCGGCTATCCGGCAGGTATTTCTGGGTCTGACCACCTGGCCCTCTGCGGCAGGCCAGCAGTCCGCGCTGGCTTGAAGCGGGGGACTTGGGGCGGGCTTTGAGGGGCGGCGCGGCACCCGCAATCATGCGGGCGGCTCGGGTCGGCACTGTGCGCTAGCGCCCTGGTACTGCCCTGGTGGGGCATTGACCGAAAGCAGCTGCAGGCATAGCCCGATGGCGCATTGTAGCGCCGCTGGCCGAATGCGCTCAAATTCTTCAGACACCTGTTGCTTCAGGGTGCTTGGGTCAGCTGAGCCCAGGCAGGGGCCAGATCCTCCGGCAGGGCCGCATTGAAGGCCAGTGGCTGGCCACCTATCGGGTGGGCGAAGCTCAGCCGCGTGGCATGCAGGGCCTGGCGGGTCAGGCCCAGCGCCGGCTTGCCGCCGTACAGCGCATCGGCCAGCAGCGGGAAGCCCCTGCAGGACAGGTGCACGCGGATCTGGTGGGTGCGGCCGCTGTGCAGCACGCAGCGCACGGCACTCATGCCGTCACGGGCGGCGACCAGATAGATGTCGGTGCGCGCCGGCTTGCCGCCGGCCAGGGCCGCCATGCGAATGCGGGACTGGGGGTCGCGCCGGATAGGCTCATCGACGGTCAGGGTCTTGGGCACCAGCCCGTGGGTCATCGCCAGGTATTCGCGGTGCACGTCGCGGGCGGCGATCATGCGCGTCAGCGCGGTCACCGCCTCCAAGGTCTTGCCGACCACCATCAGGCCCGAGGTGTCCTTGTCCAGCCGGTGCACGATGCCGGCCCGCGCCAGCGTGGCCGCCGCCGCGTGATGAGCCAGCACGCCATTCATCAAGGTGCCCGACCAATTGCCGGCGGCTGGGTGGACGACCAGGCCGGCCGGCTTGTTGACGACCATCAGGTGGGCGTCCTCGAACACGATGTGCAGGTCCATCGCCTCGGCCTTGAAGGCGCGGCTCTCCTCGGTGGGCACCAGCTCCAGCAGCACCCGCTGGCCGGACAGCACCTTGCGCGAGGCGGTGGTCGCGGCCACCCCATCGACCTGCACATGGCCGCGTTCGATCAGCCCCTGCAGATGGCTGCGCGAGAACTCGGGGGCCATCGTCACCAAGAGCTTGTCAAGCCGCTGGGCATGCCAGTCGCGGGCCACCACGCCCTGGCGCTGCTCGTGAGCATCGGAGGGGCCATCCTCGGAAAATTCGGCCTCATCCAGGCTTGCGTCCGTGCCTTCAGGCTGAACCATATAATCGCGACTCCGTTTTCAGCACAGGACGGTGCATTGCACCGCCATAGGGACCATGGTCATGATGTGGGTGGAGCGCCAAACGGCGCGCTTGATGGGTAGGACGGGTCTCGCAACAGCGATCTCTATGGTGCTGGCGGCTACGCTGGCGGGCTGCAGCAGCACCCCCAAAGATGACCCGAACTCCCAGGCGAGTCTGGACAAATTGTACGCAGACGCCAAGGACGACCTGCAAGGCGGCAGCTACGACCGCGCCATCAAGACGCTGGAGCGCATCGAAGGCCGCGCCGCCGGCACGCTGATGGCCCAGCAGGCCACCCTGGAGCTGGCCTGGGCCAACTACAAGAGCGGCGAACGCGCCCAGGCGCTGAGCACGCTGGACCGCTTCATCAAGCTGAACCCGTCCAGCCCGGCGCTGGACTACGCCATCTACATGAAGGGCGTGATCAACTTCAATGACGATCTGGGCCTGTTCGGCAGCATCGCGCGCCAGGACCTGTCCGAGCGCGACCAGCAGGCCTCCCGCGACGCCCTGTTGGCGTTCCGCCAGCTGGTCGACCAGTACCCGCAGTCCAAGTACACGCCCGACGCCTCGCAGCGCATCGACTACATCCTGAACACGCTGGCGGCCTACGAGGTCCACGTGGCCCGCTATTACTACAAGCGCGGCGCCTATGTGGCCGCGGCCAACCGAGCCCAGCAGGCGGTGCAGGAGTTCCAGCGCGCGCCGGCAGCCGAAGAGGCCCTGTTCCTGATGATGCAGAGCTACGAGAAGCTGGACCTGAAGCCCCTGCGCGATGACGCCGAGCGCGTGCTGCGCAAGAGCTTCCCGAACAGTGCCTATCTGCGCGAAGGCTTTGTCGACACCAAGGCCTGGTGGAAGCTCTGGTGAGGCCCTGACCTGACCCTGGAGTGGAAAAAGCCCGCTGACGCGGGCTTTTTAACGGCCGTTCACCAGGCCTTGGCCAGATCGGCGCCGGGCTGGTAGGTGCGCTCCAGGCTCAAGCCCTCCAGCCAGTCCATTGCCTCGCCCTCGTTGGCCACCTGGCCCATAGGCGGCAGTGCGGCGCGCAGGCGTTTGCCGTAGTTCATGCCGGCCATGCGCGGGTCGCAGATCACCAGGAGGCCCTTGTCGGACTCGGTGCGTATCAGGCGGCCTCCGCCCTGCTTCAGCGACACGGCCGCCTCGGCGATGAAGTACTCGGCAAAGGCATTGCGGCCCTCGTTCTCGAGCTTGCGCACGCGGGCCTCGACCAGCGGATCGTTCGGCGGGGGGAACGGCAGCTTGTCGATCAGCACGCACTGCAGCGCATCACCGGGCACGTCTATGCCCTCCCAGAAGCTCTGCGAGCCCACCAGCACCGAGCGCGGCTGGGCCATGAACTGCTGCAGCAATACGCGCTTGGGCGCCCCGCCCTGTATCAGCACGGCGATGTTGTCGCCGGCGGCCTCGAATTTCTGGATCAGCGCCTCACCGACCGTCTGCAGATTGCGCAGCGTGGTGGTCAGCACAAAGGTGCGGCCGCCCAAGGCGCGGGCGCAGCGCGCCGACAGCTCGGCCACGGCCAGCGGATGGCCGGGCTCGTTGGGCTTGGGGAAGCCCCGCGGCACGTACAGCCGTGCATGGTTGGCATAGTCGAAAGGGCTGCCCACGCGCAGCACGGTGGCGCTGTCCAGGCCGGCCGGCTCGGTGAACCAGGTCAGCCTCTCGTCCTCGCCCAGCGTGGCCGAGGTGAAGACCCAGGCCTTGGGCGCGGCGGCCATCTGCTCCTGCATCGCCGCGCGTATGTCCAGCGGCGACTCGACCAGGCGCGCCGTGTTCGGGGTCAGGTCTATCCAGCGCACGGCGCCGTCCGCAGCCGTGCCGCAGAACACGGTGGCCAGCGCGACGAACTGCTGGGCGCGTTCGTGCAGGCGGATGAAGTCAGGCGCCATCTCGGTGACCGTGGCCAGGGCCGCCACCGCCGCCTCGGCCGCGGCCGCCACTGCATCGACGGCGGGCTGGAAGCCTTCGCCGGTGGCGCGGTCCTCCCAGCGCAGCTTCAGCATGCCCCGCACCTCGCGCATGGGCCCGGCGGCGGCCATGCGCAGCTCGCGGGCTGCGCGCTCGACGCTGGCACTCAGCACCTGCCAGTCCTGCAGACCGCGCGCCTGGCTCAGGCCTATGGCCAGCAGATCGCGCGAAAAGTCGATCAGCTGGGCCGTGCCCAGCATCGTGCCCAGGAACTGCACGCCGGCCTCGGCCAGTTGATGAGCCTCGTCGAAGATCGCGACCTCGACGCTGGGCAGCAGCTCGGCCACCCCGCTGTCGCGCAGCGCCATGTCGGCAAAGAACAGGTGGTGGTTGACGACCACCACATCGGCCAGCATCGCCTCGCGCCGCGCCTTCACCACATGGCAGGCGCGGAACTCGGGGCAGTCGCTGCCCAGACAGTTGTCGCGGGTCGAGGTGACGATGGGTATCACCGGCGAGCGGTCGTCCAGCCCATCCATCTCGGCCAGATCGCCAGTTTGCGTTTCCTGCGCCCAGCGCTCGACCCGGGCCAGCGCCATCGCCGCGCGGCGGTCCGGCAACTGCTCGGTCTGGCGGGCCTGGCTCAGCCGGTGCAGGCACAGATAGCTGCCGCGGCCCTTCAGCAGGGCCGTCTGCACCGGCATCTGCAAGGCCTCGCGCAGGCGCGGCAGGTCACGCAGGAAGAGCTGATCCTGCAGGCTCTTGGTGGCGGTGCTGATCAAGGTGCGGCTGCCCGACAGCAGGGCCGGCACCAGATAGGCAAAGGTCTTGCCGACGCCGGTGCCGGCCTCGACAACCAGGGTGTCGCGTTCGGAGATGGCCTTGGCCACGGCCAGCGTCATTGCCATCTGCTGCTCGCGCGGTGCGTAGCCCTCATCGGCACGGGCCAAGGGGCCGCCGACGTCAAAGGCCGCCGCGACCAGTTGTTCCAGCTCGGACTTCTGTTGTTGCTCGCTCACTCACAGACCCCAAAGCAGCGCCGGGCGCCGGGCCAATCAATAAAAGGCCTGCACATCATGCGGGCTCGGGGGGATCGTTCTCGCGCTCCAGCCTGGCAATCAGGTCACGCAACAGCAGGCGGCGCTTCTTCAAGCGACGCAAGGCCATCTGGTCGATAGGCAGCTCGCTGGCAATGCGATCCACCATCGCATTCAGATCGGCATGCTCGATACGCAATTCGATCAGGTAGCGCTGCGGCGAGTGAAGGTTCTCATCCATTCAGGGGGGCCGGCCCGAGGCCGGTAGATAAAGCGATTATAGTTTTCGACATGATTCGACCGCCCCCAGGGTACCGCCTGAACGCCGCCACCGGTTTGCACCGCGGCGACCGCCAATACCAGCAAGACCAAGTGGAGATCATCGCGCATCCGCGTGTGCCCGGCTGTGCTTTGGCCGTGTTGGCCGATGGCATGGGGGGCAAGAGCGGTGGGCGCAAGGCTTCGGACCAGGTGATTCTGACCGCCAAACAGCTGTTCGAGCGTTTTGTGCCGGGCGAGGAAGACCCCGCCGAGTTGCTGCGGCAATTGGTCGGCGAGGCGCATTTGATGATCAAGCTGACGGCCATCACCTCGGAGGAGGAACCGCACAGCACCCTGGCGGCCTTTCTGATCGGCCCCGACCGGCGCTGTCATCTGGTCCATGCCGGCGACTCGCGGCTCTACCACTTCCGCCAGGCCGAGATGATCAGCCGCACCCTGGACCACTCGTTTGTGCAGCGGCTGATCGACGAGGGCCAGATCAACGAGCAGGAGGCTGCCACCCATCCGCAGTCCAATCTGCTCACCGGCTGCCTGGGCACCCTGCAGGACCCACCGATCTCCGAGCACCTGATCAGCCGGCTGGAAGTGGGCGACACGGTGATGGCCTGCAGCGACGGCCTCTGGCACTACTTCACCCCCAAGGAGCTGGGCGAGGTGCTGCATGCGCTGCCGCCGCGCGATGCGGTGGAGATGCTGATCAACAAGGCCCGCAGCCGTGCACGCGGCGGCGGCGACAACCTGTCGCTGGCCGTGGTGAAGGTCGAGACGCTGAGCTGAAGCCCGCAGATCAGCGCGACGCCGCGCTGGCCGGCAGGGACAGCGGGGCCGCATGCTTGGTCTTGGCGGCTTCGCGCGCCAGCACGTCTTTTTCATGCGCCTGCGCGGCCTTGATGCGGCGCTGAGTCGCCAGCCGCGACTGTTCTGCCTGGCTGGCGGCCAGCGCACGGGCCGCGGCGGCATCCGGGTGCGAGGTGGCCGCCGCGCTCGCGGCGCGCCTGGGCGGCTCGGCCGGTAACGGGCGACTGGCCGCCACTGCTGGCGCCGACGCGGCCTTGGCGGCCAGCTCCCTGGCTTCCAGCGCCTTGGCCTGCTGTTTGGCAGCCACACGCTCGGTCTGGGCCTGAGCCCGCTGCTGGCGCTCGAGCAGATCCAGCGCCTGCTCCTGCTTCAGCACCGGTTGCAGCGCCGCACGACGCTGGGCCTTGGCGGCCAGCTCGCAGTCGGTGATCTGGAATTTGCCGGCGCAATCGTGCATGGCGGCCTTGAATGATGCCTCGATCTGCTGGCGCTGCGCGCGCAGCTGCTCGCGCTCGCTGGCTGCCTGCACTTGCAAGCTGACCAAGACCAACAGCATCAGGAGCGAATTTTTCATGTCAACGAAGTATCCACGTCGCGGCGCTCCAGCGCCAGGTATTCGGCCGACTGCATCTCCTGCAGCCGCGAGACGGTGCGCGGAAACTCGTGCGCCAGCGGCCCCTCAGTGTAGAGCCGCTCGGCCGCCACCTCGGCCGACAGTATCAGCTTGACGCGACGGTCGTACAGCACATCGACCAACCAGGTGAAGCGGCGCGCCTCGCTGGCCAGCCGCGGCGACATTTCGGGCACGCCAGAAAGTATCACCGTGTGGAATTGCGTGGCCAGCTCCAGATAGTCGTTCTGCGAGCGCGGACCACCGCACAGCGTCTTGAAGTCAAACCAGACCACACCGCCCGCACGGCGCCGAGAGCGCAAGGCGCGATGCTCGATGTGCAGCACCGGATCTTCATCCTTGGCCTCGGCCAGCTCGTCGAAAGCCTGGCTCAGCGCCACCTCGGCCTGCTCGTTCAAGGGCGTGTGATAGAGCTGCAGATGCTCCAGCGTGCGCTGGCGGTAGTCGACACCGGCATCGACATTGATCACCTCCAGTTTGTCCTTCAACAGCTCGATGGCCGGCAGGATGCGGTCACGGTGCAGGCCGTTGGGGTAGAGGTCATCGGGCTTGAAGTTGGACGTGGTGACGATGCTGACGCGGTTGGCGAACAAGGCGTCCAGCAGCCGGTGCAGGATCATCGCGTCGGTGACGTCGGCGACATGGAACTCGTCGAAGCAGATCAGCCGGTAGCGCCGCGCAATGCGCCGGCCCAGCTCGTCCAGCGGATCGGCCGTGCCCTTCAGCTCCTGCAGCTCGCGGTGCACCTCGCGCATGAACTCATGGAAGTGCAGCCTTGTCTTGCGCGTCAAGGGCACGGCGTTGAAGAAGCAATCCATCAGAAAGCTCTTGCCCCGCCCCACCCCGCCGTACATGTAGACGCCGCGCGGTATCGGCGGGCGCATCAGCAGCTTGGTCAGTGCGTTGCTGCGCCGGGCCTTGTAGTCGGCCCATTCGTCCTGGCAGCGCTGCAAGGCCGCCACGGCACACAGCTGGGCCGGGTCGGACTTGTAGCCGCGCTCGACGAGGAGTTGTTGGTAGAGATCGCTAACCGAGGTCATGTGAGGGCGTGCGGGAATCCTGCAAAGCAAAGGGGCGACCGTGGCCGCCCCTTGTCTATCAAACGTCTGAACCCATGCTCAGAAATTCAGCGTGCGTTTGTCCACGGCCAGAGCCGCTTCCTTGGTCGACTCGCTAAGGCTCGGATGCGCATGGCAGATGCGGGCGATGTCCTCGGCGCTGGCCTTGAACTCCATCGCCACCACCGCCTCGGCAATCAGCTCCGAGGCGAACGGGCCGATGATGTGCACGCCCAGGATCTCGTCGGTCTTGGCATCGGCCAGCATCTTGACGAAGCCGTTGGTATCACCCAGCGCGCGCGCACGGCCATTGGCCATGAAGGGGAACTGGCCGGCCTTGTAGGCCACGCCTTCGGCCTTCAGCTGCTGCTCGGTCTTGCCAACCCAGGCAATCTCGGGGCTGGTGTAGATGACCCAGGGAATGGTGTTGAAGTTGACATGCCCGTGCTGGCCGGCAATGCGCTCGGCCACGGCCACGCCCTCTTCCTCGGCCTTGTGCGCCAGCATCGGGCCGCGCACCACGTCGCCAACCGCCCAGACATTGGGCAGATTGGTCTTGCACTCGTCATCGACCACGATGGCGCCGCGCTCGTCGAGCTTCAGACCCACGGCCTCGCCGTTCAGGCCTATGGTGTTGGCGACACGGCCGATCGAGACGATCAGCTTGTCGACCGCCAAGGTCTGCGCTGCGCCCTTGGCATCGGCATAGGAAACAGTGACGCCCGTCTTGTCCGATTTGACCTCGGAGATCTTCACGCCCAGCTCGATCTTCAGACCCTGCTTCTTGAACAGCTTGGCCGCTTCCTTGGCCACGCCTTCATCGACGGCGCTCAAGAAGGCCGGCAGCGCTTCCAGCACGGTGACCTCGGCGCCCAGACGGCGCCAGACCGAACCCATTTCCAGGCCGATCACGCCGGAGCCGATCACGCCCAGCTTCTTGGGCACGCCGCCAATGCGCAGCGCGCCGTCGTTGGACAGGATGTTCTCTTCGTCGAAGGCGGCGCCGGGCAAGGCACGCGGGTTCGAGCCGGTGGCCAGAATCACGTGCTTGGCCAGCAGGCTTTCCTCACCGACCTTGACCTCGTACAGGCCATCCTTGGCCGCCACAAAGCTGCCACGGCCGTGGAAGAAGCTGACCTTGTTCTTCTTGAACAGATAGAGGATGCCATCGTTGTTCTGCTTCACGACCTGGTCCTTGCGGGCCAGCATCTTGGCGACATCGATGCTCAGGTTCGACAGATTGATGCCATGGTCGGCAAAATGATGGCCGGCATGCTCGAAATGCTCGGACGACTGCAACAGCGCCTTGGACGGGATGCAGCCGACATTGGTGCAGGTGCCGCCCGGTGCGGGGCCGCCGGCGGCGTTCTTCCACTCGTCGATGCAGGCGGTGTTGAAGCCGAGCTGGGCCGCGCGGATGGCAGCGATATAGCCGCCGGGGCCGCCGCCGATGACGAGAACGTCGAATTGCTTGGACATGATGGTGATGAAGTCTTGTTGGTTGCTGGGGTCAGGCGTTGCCAGGACTCAATCCGAAGGCACGAACACCCACAGCAGGATGTAAAGCAGAGCACCGGCGCCGCCGAACAGGAACATCACGGCAAAGATCAGCCGCCAGATCCAGGATTCGAGCCCGGTGATCAGGGCCAGGCCACCGCAGACGCCGCCGATCCAGCTGTCGCTGCGGCTGCGCCGGAAGCGGTTCAGCGCCTCGACGGCAGGCGCACCATTGCCACCGCCAGCCGGGACCGCGCCGCTGAGCAGACGGGCCTTGGCTTGCTGAAACTCCGCCTCGCTGAGCACGCCGCGGGCGCGGAGTTCATCAAGACGGTGGATTTCTTCGGCGATGGACATGGCGATTTCTCAGTTAAATATCGAACAGCAAACGCGACGGATCTTCCAGCGCATCCTTCATCGCCACCAGACCCAGCACGGCTTCGCGGCCGTCGATGATGCGGTGGTCGTAGGACATGGCCAGATAGTTGATCGGGCGCACCACGACCTGACCGTTCTCGACCACGGCGCGGTCCTTGGTCGCGTGCACGCCCAGGATGGCCGACTGCGGCGGGTTGATGATGGGCGTGGACAGCATCGAACCGAAGGTGCCGCCGTTGCTGATCGAGAAGGTGCCGCCGGTCAGGTCATCGATCGAAATCTTGCCTTCCTTGGCCTTCTGGCCGAACTCGGCAATCTTCTTCTCGATGTCGGCAAAGCTCATCTGGTCGGCATTGCGGATCACCGGCACGACCAGGCCGCGCGGCGAACCCACGGCGATACCGATGTCGAAATAGCCGTGGTAGACGATGTCGTTGCCATCGACCGAGGCGTTCAGCACCGGGTATTTCTTCAGCGCCGCCACGGCCGCCTTGACGAAGAAGCTCATGAAGCCCAGCTTGACGCCATGCTCCTTCTCGAACTTCTCCTGGAAACGCTTGCGCATCTCCATCAGCGGTGCCATGTTGACTTCATTGAAGGTGGTCAGGATGGCATTGGTCGACTGCGACTGCAGCAGGCGCTCGGCAATGCGGGCGCGCAGCCGGCTCATCGGCACGCGCTGTTCCGGGCGGTCCCCCAGGTTTTGCTGCACCGGTGCGGCCACGGCCGGCAGTGCGGCCTTGGCGGCCACCGGCACGGCCACCGGTGCGGGCACGGCGGCCTTGGCAGCCGCGGTGCCACCGGCCACGGCGGCCAGCACATCACCCTTGGTGACGCGGCCATCCTTGCCGGTGCCAGCCACATCGGCCACACCGAGCTTGTTGTCGGCCAGCAGCTTGGCAGCGGCCGGCATGGCCACATCGCTCTTGCTGGTGGAGGCCGGGGCGGCAACTGCAGCGGGTGCAGCAGGCACATCGGCCACGGCCTTGACTTCCAGCGGGCTGACCTGGGTCGCGCCCTCGGTGTCGATGCGGGCGATGACCTCTTCGCTGACGACCGATTCGCCGTCATTCTTGACCAGCTGCGCCATCACGCCGGCGCTTGGCGCAGGCACTTCCAGCACGACCTTGTCGGTTTCGATCTCGACCAGGATTTCATCGATGGCCACGGCTTCGCCGGGCTTTTTCTTCCAGTTCAGCAGCGTGCCTTCGGCCACGGATTCCGACAACTGGGGGACTTTGACTTCTACGATTGCCATAACAATTCACTCCGATTCTGTACGTCTTTGTGCCGCGCGCGCAGCAACGGCTTCCCGCGCCCAGGGAGGGCGCGGGTTGTCTCGTCACTTGGTGAGGATGAAACCCTTGAGCTTCGCGAAGGCCTGATCCAGCAGCGCCTTCTGCTGCTCCTGGTGCAGGTGCGAGTAGCCCACCGCCGGCGAGGCCGAGGCCGGGCGACCGGCGTAACCGAGGCGCTGACCATCGTTCATGTTCTCGTGCACATAGTGCTGCACGAAGAACCAGGCGCCCTGGTTTTGCGGCTCGTCCTGGCACCAGACGATGTCGGTCGCGTTGGCGAACTTCTTGATCTCGGCGGCGAAGGCCTTGTGCGGGAAGGGGTAGAGCTGCTCGACGCGGATGATGGCCGTGTCGGTGTTCTTCTTCTCGGCACGGGCCTTGACCAGGTCGTAGTAGACCTTGCCGGAGCAGGCGACGATGCGCTTGACCTTGGCCGCGTCGATGCTTGCATCCTGCTCGGTGATGACGGTGCGGAACTCACCCTTGGTGAAGTCCGACAGCGGCGAGGTCGCGTCCTTGTTACGCAGCAGCGACTTGGGCGTCATGATGACCAGGGGCTTGCGGAACTGGCGCACCATCTGGCGACGCAGCACATGGAAGATCTGGCTGGCCGTGGTCGGCTGGACGACCTGCATATTGTTGTCGGCGGCCAGCTGCATGAAGCGCTCCAGGCGGGCCGAGCTGTGCTCCGGACCCTGGCCTTCATAGCCGTGCGGCAGCATCAAGGTCAGGCCATTGGCGCGGCCCCACTTGACTTCGCCGGAGGCGATGAACTGGTCGATCACGACCTGTGCGCCATTGACGAAATCGCCGAACTGCGCCTCCCAGATCACCAGCGTGTTGGGGTCGGCCGAGGCATAACCGTACTCGAAGCCCAGCACCGCCTCTTCGGACAGGATGGAGTCGATGACGACGAACGGCGCCTGGCTGTCGGCCACATTCTCCAGCGGCACATAGGTGCCGGTGTCCCACTTCTCGCGGTTCTGGTCGTGCAGCACGGCGTGGCGGTGCACAAAGGTGCCACGGCCGCAGTCTTCACCGGACAGGCGCACCGGGTAGCCGCTGGCCACCAGCGAGGCAAAGGCCATGTGCTCGCCCATGCCCCAGTCCACATTCACTTCGCCACGGCCCATAGCCGCACGGTCGGCAATCACCTTCTCGACCAGCGGGTGCACCTTGAAGGCCGCAGGAATGGTGGTGATGCGCTCGGCCAGGCGCTTGAACTCGCCCACCGGCAGCGCGGTGTCGGCCGAATCGGTCCACTTCTTGTTCAGGAAGGGCGACCAGTCAACGGCGTACTTGCCCTTGAAGTTGGTCAGCACCGGGTCGACCGTGTGGCGCCCCTCGTCCATCGCGGCGCGGAAGGCCTTGAACATCGCATCGGGGCCGTCGGCGGGCAAGGTGCCCTGGGCCACCAGCTTGTCGCCGTACAGCTTGCGCGTGCCGGGATGCTGGGCGATCTTCTTGTACATCAGCGGCTGGGTCAGCGACGGGGTGTCCTGCTCGTTGTGGCCCAGCTTGCGGAAGCAGATGATGTCCAGCACCACGTCCTTCTTGAACTGCTGGCGGTACTCCATCGCCCACTGCGTGCACAGCACGACGGCTTCGGGGTCGTCGCCATTGACGTGCAGCACCGGCGCTTCGATCATCTTGACGACGTCGGTGCAATACAGCGTCGAGCGGCTGTCGCGCGGGTCGCTGGTAGTGAAGCCGATCTGGTTGTTGATGACGATGTGCACCGTGCCACCGGTGTAGTAGCCGCGGGTCTGGGCCAGCGCCAGCGTTTCCATCACCACGCCCTGGCCGGCGAAGGCCGCATCACCGTGCACCAGCACCGGCAGCACCTGGGCGCCGACGGCATCGCCGCGGCGGTCCATGCGGGCCTTGACCGAACCCTCGACCACCGGGTTGACGATCTCCAGGTGCGAGGGGTTGAACGACAGGCTCAGGTGAACCGGGCCGCCAGGCGTGGTCACGTCGCTGGAGAAACCCTGGTGGTACTTGACGTCGCCCGAGGGCAGGTCTTCCTTGGCCGTGTGGTCGAACTCGGCGAACAGGTCCTTGGGCATCTTGCCCAGCGTATTGACCAGCACGTTGAGGCGGCCGCGGTGAGCCATGCCGATGACGATTTCCTGCACGCCCTTCTCGCCGGCGCTCTGGATCAACTCGTCCATCGAGGCGATGAAGCTGTCACCGCCCTCCAGCGAGAAGCGCTTCTGGCCCACGTACTTGGTGTGCAGATAGCGCTCCAGGCCCTCGGCCGCGGTCAGGCGGTCGAGGATGTGCTTCTTCTTCTCGGCCGTGAAGGCCGGCTTGGAGCGCGAGGCCTCCAGCTTTTCCTGCCACCAGCGCTTTTCGCCGGGGTCGGTGCAATGCATGTATTCGGCGCCGATGGAGCCGCAATAGGTTTCACGCAGGGCCTGCACGATCTCGCGCAGGCTCATGTTCTCCGCCTTGGAGAAATAGGTGTTGCTGGCGCTGAACGGGATGTCCATATCGGACTCGCTCAGGTCATAGAAGGCCGGCTCCAGCTCGGGAATCTTCGGGCGCTCGGTGCGCTTGAGCGGATCCAGATCGGCCCAGCGCGAGCCGAGAAAGCGGTAGGCCGCGATCAGCGACTGGACATGGACCTGCTTGCGGGCAATCGCCAGATCGGCGCCGGAAGCCTTGTTGCCGAAGGCATTGGCCTTGGCACGCTGGGCAAACGACTCGACCACAGGCGCATGGGCCACGTCGCGGGAATCGGTGCCATCGGCGGCCGGCACATGCTGCAGCGCGTCGAAGTAGGCGCGCCAGTTGTCGGGCACGGAGCCGGGGTTGTCGAGGTAGGCCTCGTACATTTCCTCGACATAAGGGGCATTGCCCCCGAACAGGTACGAGTTCGACCTGTATTGCTGCATCATTTCGCTCACCTCTTACCCCGGCTTCCAGGGATTTGGCTGGTTGAAAAACCTTCCGCGACACGGCTAGACCGATTGGCGGATTGCGACCCGCCTAAGCTGCAAGCCAGCAAAGGGGACGGGAAGGATCTAAAGTGGGTCGGACTGTAGCACTATTGCTGTTTTCCCGAACTACGTAAGGGCCGCATCTTGCACCAATAGCCACACACCAGTGTGGTTTTTTATGGCCGAACCTCGAATCATTCACATCCGCACCGCTGCACCGGCCAAACCCGAGCTGGGCGAACCCTGCAATGGCTGTGGCCTGTGCTGCCTGCTGGAGCCCTGCCCGGTGGGCATTCTGGTGAGCCGGCGCCGGCAAGGCGCCTGCAGCGCCCTGCTGTGGTCGGACGAACAGGCCCGCTATCGCTGCGGCATGGTGGTGGAGCCGCAGCAGTTCCTGCCCTGGCTTCCGGTATGGCTGCAGCCGCTGGCCGCGCGCTGGGCGCGGCGGCTGATTTCGGCCGGCAAGGGCTGCGACGCCGCGCTGCAAATCCAGCAACCGCCCGCGCCGGGCGACTGAGCCCTTGGCTCCGGGCAAGCCCGTAGCGCCGGCCGCGAATTGTGAAGTTACGATGATCAATTCCTTTCCCCACAAGTGGAGTGACCCGATATGAATCAGAAGATCAGAATCGCCGCCTTGACTGCCGCCCTGGGCTTGAGCCTGCTGGCTGCCACGGCCCAGGCCGTGCCGCTGCGCTGGGCGGCGCAAAACGACATCCTGACCCTGGATCCGCACTCGCAGAACCATGCCACGACGAATGCCATCCTGATGCATTCCTACGAAGGTCTGACCCGTTATGGCAAGGACTACAAGGTCGAGCCGGCGCTGGCCACCAAGTGGACCTATATCACCCCGACGCAGGTGCGCTTCGAGCTGCGCCGCGGCGTCAAATTCCATGACGGCTCGCCGTTCACCGCCGATGACGTGCTGTTCACCTTCGGCCGCATCAAGCAGCCCCAGGGCACGATGCAGATCTACGTCACCGGCATCAGCGAAATCAAGAAGATCGACGACTACACGGTGGACGTGATCCTGTCGGCGCCCAACCCCATCCTGCTGCGCAACATCATCGACTTCCGCATGATGAGCAAGATCTGGTCCGAAAAGAACAAGACCACCTCGACCCAGGACTACAAGGCCAAGGAAGAGAACTACGCCTCGCGCAATGTCAATGGCACGGGCCCGTACCACATCACCGGTTGGCAGCCTGACCAGCGCGTCAGCATGGTGCAGAACAAGGACTGGTGGGACAGCAAGAATGCCACCAACATCACCGAAGTGATTTACACGCCGATCAAGTCGGACCCGACCCGCGTGGCAGCCCTGCTGTCGGGTGATGTGGACCTGCTGACCGACCTGCCCACGCAGGACGTGGCCAAGCTCAAGGCCGACCCCAAACTCAAGGTCGTCGAAGGCCCCGAGGTGCGCACCATCTTCCTGGCCATGGACGTGGGCAGCGACGAACTGAAATTCTCCAACGTCAAGGGCAAGAACCCGTTCAAGGACAAGCGCGTGCGCGAGGCCATGAATCTGGCCGTGGACCGCGAGGCCATCAAGCGCACCATCATGCGCGGTCTGTCGATCCCGGCAGCCATCATGGTGGCGCCTGGCGTCAACGGCAACACGCCCGATATCGACGTGGCGCTGAAGGCCGACCCGGAAAAAGCCAAGAAGCTGATGGCCGAAGCCGGCTACCCCGATGGCTTCGAGGTGCAGCTGAACTGCCCCAACAACCGCTACGTCAATGACGAGGAAATCTGTCAGGCCGTGACGGCGATGTGGGCCAAGATCGGCCTCAAGGCCAAGCTGGTGGCCACTCCGATGGCGCAGCACAGCCTGACCTTCCAGAAGTTCGAGGCGCCGCTCTACATGCTGGGCTGGGGCGTGGCCACCTATGACGCGCAGTACGCACTGCAGTCGCTGGCGCGCACCAAGACCACCGGTGCCGACGGCAACTTCAACTTCTCCAAGGTCAGCGATGCCAAGGTCGATCAGTTGACCGATGCAATGAGCTCGGAGATCGACGTGCCCAAGCGCAACGCGATGATCCGTGAGGCCCTGCTGCGCATCCGCGACGAATTCCTGTTCGTGCCGCTGCACCACCAGATGCGCCCTTGGGCGATGAAGGCCAATGTCGAAACCGTGCATCGCTCGGACGACCGCCCCGAAGCGCGCATGACCTCGATCAAGTGATCGTCAACCACCGCTGAACCTTGCAGGCCGCCTCCGGGCGGCCTTCTTTTTTCATGGCCTAGAGCCGCAGGTCTAGAAGCTCACAGGGCTTCCCTTGATGCAGATCGCCCAGGCAGCGGCTAATGTGGCTCCAAACTCGGCGCTGGCTGGCCCCTATAACTCCTGGAGACTGCATTGTTCGACTACATCATCATCGGTGGCGGTTCGGCCGGTTGCGTGCTGGCCGCGCGCCTGAGCGAAGACCCTGGGGTCAAGGTCTGCCTGCTGGAGGCCGGCAAGCGCGACAGCAGCGTGCTGATCCACTGCCCCGCCGGTTTTGCGCTGATGGGCCAGACGGGGCTGAACAACTGGAGCTTCGAGACCGTGCCGCAGCCGGGGCTGAACGGCCGTCGCGGCTACCAGCCCCGCGGCAAGACGCTGGGCGGCTCGAGCTCTGTCAACGCGATGATCTACATCCGCGGCCAGCGCGAAGACTATGACGAATGGGCCGAGCAGGGCAACCCCGGCTGGGGCTATGACGAGGTGCTGCCCTACTTTCTGAAGGCCGAGAACAACGAGCGCGGCGCAAGCCCGTTGCACGGTGCCGGCGGCCCGCTGAATGTGATGGACCCGACCAGCCCCAACCGCTACAGCCCCGATTTCGTCAAGGCCGCCGTGCAGGCCGGCTATCCGCTGAACCTCGACTTCAATGGCGTCAGCCAAGAGGGCGTGGGCATGTACCAGGTCACGCAGAAGGCCGGCGAGCGCTTCAGCGCCGCCAAGGCCTACCTGACGCCGAACCTGAACCGCCCCAATCTGAGCGTGATGACCGAGGCGCATACCACCCGCGTGCTGATGGAGGGCCGGCGCGCCGTCGGCGTCGAGTACCGCCAGGGCGGCGAGCTCAAGCAGATCAGGGCCAGCCGCGAGGTGCTGCTCAGCGCCGGCGCGCTGCAGTCCCCGCAGCTGCTGATGCTGTCGGGCATAGGCGCCGGCGCGCAGCTCCAGCAGCATGGCATTGCCGTGCAGCACGAGCTGGCCGGGGTCGGGGCGAATCTGCATGACCACATCAACGTCGTCGAGGTCGTCGATGCGCCGCAGCTGAAAGACCTGTTCGGCATCTCGCTGCCCGGTGCCTGGCGCTCGCTGAAGGGCATCTTCGAGTGGCGCAATCACCGCCGCGGCATGTTCACGACCAACTTCGCCGAGGCCGGAGGCTTCATCAAGAGCAGCCCGGAACTGGACCGGCCCGATCTGCAGCTGCACTTCGTCGTCGCCAAGCTGGTGGACCATGGCCGCAAGACGGTGCTGGGCCATGGCTATTCCTGCCATGTCTGCCTGCTGCGGCCCAAGAGCCGCGGCAGCCTGAAACTGGCCAGTGCCGATCCGTTGGCGGCGCCGCTGATCGACCCGAACTTCCTCGGCGAGCGCGAGGACGTGGACGGCATGGTGCGAGGCTTCCGACGCCTGCGAGCACTGCTTGATCAGCCGGCGCTGAAGCAGTACGGTGGCCGCGAAACCGCTGCTTCGGCCGGCGCCCAGAGTGACGCCGAGATCGAGCAGTTCGTGCGCAACTTCGCCGACACCGAATACCACCCGGTCGGCAGCTGCCGCATGGGCACCGGTGAACTCGACGTGGTGGACCCGCAGCTGCGCGTGCATGGGCTGCAAGGCCTGCGCGTGGTGGATGCCTCCATCATGCCGCGCCTGGTCAGCGGCAACACCAACGCGCCGACCATCATGATTGCCGAGAAGGCGGCGGACATGATCAAGGCCGCAGCCAGACTCGGCCAGTAAGCGAAGGCACGTGGCCCGCATGGGCCACGTCAGCTCAAGCCAGGCGCAAACGCTCCCGCGCCGCCAGATACTCGGTCTTCAAGCGCGCGATCAGCGCTGCGGCAGGCACCACCTGGCGCACCGCGCCAATGCCCTGGCCGCTGCCCCAGATGTCCTTCCAGGCCTTCTTGGCGCCGGCGCCGCCGAAGTCCATGGTGCTGACATCGCCCTCGGGCAGCTTGTCCGGGTCCATGCCGGCCTTGACGATGGAGCCCTTCAAATAGTTGCCGTGCACGCCGGTGAACAGGCTGCTGTAGACGATGTCGTCGCTGTTGCTGTCGACGATCATCTGCTTGTAGTCGTCGGTCGCGCGGGCCTCCTCGGTGGCGATGAAGGCCGAGCCGATGTAGGCGAAGTCGGCCCCCATGGCCTGCGCAGCCAGCACCGCGTTGCCGCTGGCGATGGCGCCGGACAGGGCGATCGGGCCGTCGAACCATTCGCGGATTTCCTGTATCAGCGCGAACGGACTCTTCACGCCCGCATGGCCGCCGGCGCCGGCCGCCACGGCGATCAGGCCGTCGGCACCCTTCTCGATCGCCTTCTTGGCGAATTTGTTGTTGATGATGTCGTGCAGCACCACGCCGCCCCAGGCATGGACGGCCTGGTTGACATCCTCGCGCGCGCCCAGCGAGGTGATGATGATGGGCACCTTGTACTTGGCGCACAGGGCCATGTCGTGCTCCAGCCGGTCATTGCTCTTGTGCACGATCTGGTTGATCGCGAACGGCGCGGCCGGCTGGTCCGGGTGGGCCTTGTTGTAGGCCGCCAGCTCGGTGGTGATCTCGTTGAGCCACTCGTCCAGCAGCTCAGCCGGGCGGGCGTTGAGCGCGGGCATCGAGCCAACGACGCCGGCCTTGCACTGGGCAATCACCAGCTTGGGGTTGCTGATGATGAACAGCGGCGAACCGATGATGGGCAGGGGCAGGTTTTGCAGAACGGGAGGCAGGGACACAGGCGTTTCTCCGATCGTGGATTCAGAAGGCGTCCAGGGCCATCGCCGTGACGCTGTCGGCGCCCTCGACGATGCTGTCGCGCAGGCCGCCGGCGCGGGCGAGGATGTGCTCGGCGTAGAAGCGCGCGGTGGCGATCTTGGCGGCCATGAACGGAGCATCGACACCAGCGGCCAGATGGTCTTCGGCGACGATCAGCGCGCGCGCCATCTGCCAACCGGCAACCACATTGCCGGCCAGCATCAGATAGGGCACCGAGCCGGCGAACACGGCATTCGGATTGGCCTTGCTCTGGCCGGCGACGAACTCGATCACGTCGACCAGCGCCAGGCGAGCCGCGCTCAGGCGCTTCAGCATCGCCTTGCTGGCGGCGCTGTCACGCGTGGCCAGCAGCGCTTCGGTTGCCGCGATCTGCGCGGCAATCGCCTTGGCCGTCTGGCCGCCATCGCGGGCGGTCTTGCGGCCCACCAGATCATTGGCCTGGATCGCGGTCGTGCCTTCGTAGATGGTCAGGATCTTGGCGTCGCGGTAGTACTGGGCCGCGCCGGTTTCCTCGATGAAGCCCATGCCGCCGTGCACCTGCACGCCCAGGTCAGTGACCTCCAGGCTCATCTCGGTGCTGTAGCCCTTGACGAGTGGCACGAGGAATTCATAGAAGGCCTGGTTCTGCTTGCGCACCTCGGCGTCCGGGTGCTCATGCGCGGCGTCATAGGCCGAGGCCGCCACCAGGGCCATGGACCGGCAACCCTCGGTCAGCGCGCGCATCGTCATCAGCATGCGGCGGACATCGGGGTGGTGGATGATGGCCGCGCTGCCTGGCAGCGAGCCGTCGACCGGGCGCGATTGCACGCGGTCGCGGGCATACGAGGCGGCCTTCTGGTAGGCCCGCTCGGCAATCGCGATGCCCTGCACACCCACGGCATAGCGGGCGGCGTTCATCATGATGAACATGTATTCGAGGCCGCGGTTCTCCTGGCCGATCAGGTAACCGATGGCGCCGCCATGGTCGCCGAACTGCAGCACTGCCGTCGGGCTGGCCTTGATGCCCATCTTGTGCTCGATGCTGACGCAATGCGCGTCATTGCGGGCACCCAGCGAGCCGTCGGCATTGACCATGAACTTGGGCACCAGGAACAGGCTGATGCCCTTCACGCCCTCGGGCGCGCCAACGACGCGGGCCAGCACCAGATGGACGATGTTCTCGGCCATGTCGTGCTCGCCATAGGTGATGAAGATCTTGGTGCCGAAGATCTTGTAGCTGCCATCGGGCAGCGGCTCGGCGCGGGTGCGCACCAGGGCCAGGTCTGAACCGGCCTGGGGCTCGGTCAGGTTCATCGTGCCGGTCCAGCTGCCGTCAATCATCTTCGGCAGATAGGTCTGCTGCTGCTCGGGCGTGCCCGCGGTCAGCAGCGCCTCGATCGCGCCATCGGTCAGCAGCGGGCACAGCGCAAAACTGAGATTGGCACTGTTGATCATCTCGATGCAGGCCGCACCAATCGTCTTGGGCAGGCCCTGGCCACCGAAGTCGGTCGGATGCTGCAGGCCCTGCCAGCCGCCCTCGGCGAACTGGCGGAAGGCGTCCTTGAAGCCCGGCGTGATGGTGACGACGCCGTCCTTCCAGCTCGACGGGTTGCGGTCGCCGGCCACGTTCAGCGGCGCGATCACGTTTTCATTGAGCTTGGCGCACTCCTCCAGCACGGCCTGGGCGGTGTCCAGATCGACGTCGGCAAAGGCCGGGATGTTCTGCAGGCTCGCAAGGCCGGCCAGTTCCTTCATGCCGAACAGCATGTCCTTGATGGGGGCGCGGTAGGTCATTCTTTGTCTCCTGGAAAAACAAGGGCGCCGCGACGAATGCCGGGGCGCCCTGAGGTCAAATGCGTGGACGGGCGATGCTTACAGAGCCTTGATCAGCTCGGGCACGGCCACGAACAGGTCGGCTTCCAAGGCATAGTCGGCGACGCTGAAGATGGGCGCTTCCGGGTCCTTGTTGATCGCGACGATGACCTTGCTGTCCTTCATGCCGGCCAGGTGCTGGATCGCGCCGCTGATGCCGCAGGCGATGTACAGGTTGGGCGCGACGATCTTGCCGGTCTGGCCGACCTGCCAGTCGTTCGGCGCATAGCCGGCGTCGACCGCGGCGCGGCTGGCGCCCAGTGCGGCACCCAGCTTGTCGGCCAGCGGCGTCAGCACTTCCATGAACTTGTCGTTGGAGCCCAGGGCGCGGCCACCGGAAACGATGATCTTGGCGGCGGTCAGCTCGGGGCGGTCGCTCTTGGCGATCTCGCTGCCGACGAAGGCGCTCAGGCCGCTGTCGGCCACCGCTGCCACCGTCTCCACGGCGGCGCTGCCACCGGTGGCGGCGGCCGGGTCAAAACCGGTGGTGCGCACGGTCAACACCTTGGTGGCGTCGCCGCTCTGCACATGGGCAATCGCGTTGCCGGCGTAGATCGGGCGCTCGAAGGTGTCGGCGCTGATGACCTTGGTGACGTCGGACAGCTGGGCCATGTCCATCAGCGCGGCCACGCGCGGCGCGATGTTCTTGCCGCTGGCGGTGGCGGGGAACAGGATGTGGCTGTAGCTGGAGGCCACGGCCACCACCTGCGCGGCCAGGTTCTCGGCCAGGCCGTGGTTCAGATGGGCAGCGTCGGCATGCAGCACCTTGGCCACGCCGGCAATCTGTGCGGCTGCGGCAGCGGCGCCGCCGGCATCGGTGCCGGCCACCAGCACATGGACCTCACCCCCGCACTGGGCGGCGGCGGTGATGGTGTTCAGCGTGGCGCCCTTGATCGAGCTGTTGTCGTGTTCGGCAATAACGAGAGCGGTCATGAAAATTCCTTAATTTGTTGGGGACAGAGCAGCCGCTGCGCGTCAGGTCTGTCCCGCAAGGTCATTAGATGACCTTGGAAACGTTCTTCAACTTGTCAACCAGCGTGGCCACATCGGGCACCTTGATGCCGGCGCTGCGCTTGGGCGGCTCGGTGACGCTGAGGGTCTTGATGCGCGGCGTGACATCCACGCCCAGATCGGCGGGCTTGAACACGTCGAGCTGCTTTTTCTTGGCCTTCATGATGTTGGGCAGGGTCACGTAGCGCGGCTCGTTCAGGCGCAGGTCGGTGGTGACCACGGCCGGCAGCTTGACCTTGACGGTCTCCAGGCCGCCATCGACCTCACGGGTGACGCTGGCAAAGCCGTCGGCCACTTCGACCTTGCTGGCGAAGGTCGCCTGCGGCAGATGGGCAAGTGCCGCCAGCATCTGGCCGGTCTGGTTGCAATCGTCGTCGATGGCCTGCTTGCCGACGATCACCATGCCGGGCTGCTCCTTGTCCACCAGGGCCTTCAGCAGCTTGGCCACGGCCAGCGGCTGCAGTTCGACGTCGGTTTCCACCAGGATGGCACGGTCGGCGCCGATGGCCATGGCGGTGCGCAGCGTTTCCTGGCACTGCGTGACGCCGCAGGACACGGCGATCACCTCGGTGACCACGCCCTTCTCCTTCAGGCGCACGGCTTCTTCGACGGCAATCTCGTCAAAGGGGTTCATGCTCATCTTGACGTTGGCGATATCCACGCCGGTGCCGTCGCTCTTGACGCGCACCTTGACGTTGTAATCGACGACCCGTTTGACTGCGACCAATACCTTCATCGAAGCACTCCAAGCTAATTGACGTTAACGTTAACCAGATTCTAGTGGCCGCAGCCCGCCGCGCCCCAGACATTACGCAAGTGCAGCAAAATAGAACGATCGTGCTATTTTACGCACAAGTTCGACCGCGCGGCCAGGCACTTAGACTGCTGCCCCAAATGACAGACGAATCAAGCCCGCAAATCCGCTCTTCGATGGGGGTATTCGATTCCGGGCTGGGTGGCCTTTCGGTGCTGCGGGCCTTGCGCGAGCAACTGCCCGAAGTGCCACTGCTCTACCTGGCCGATTCAGCCCACGCACCGTACGGCGATCGCAGTACCGAGTTTCTGATCGAGCGCAGCGTGGCCATAGCCCAGCACCTGCTGGACCAGGGAGCGCGCCTGCTGGTAGTGGCCTGCAACACGGCCACCACCCAGGCCGTGGCCGCGCTGCGCGCGCGCTGGCCTGCCCTGCCCATTGTCGGCGTCGAGCCCGGCGTGAAGCCCGCCGCCGCCGCCACGCGCAATGGCCGCATCGGCGTGCTGGCCACCAGCGCCACGGTGCGCAGCGCCCGCTTCGCCCAGCTGATCAGCAGCCATGCGGCCGGGCTCAAGGTCGTGGCCCAGGCCTGCCCGGGACTGGTCGAACGCATCGAACAGGGCGAATCGGACAGCCCGGCCCTGCGCCAGCTGGTGCAGGGCTTTTGCGAACCGCTGCGCCAGGCCGAGGTCGACACCGTGGTGCTGGGTTGCACCCACTACCCCTTCATCCGGCCGCTGTTCCAGCAGGCACTGGGCAGCGAGGTGCTGATCGTCGACACCGAGGCAGCCATCGCACGCCAGACTGCCCGCCTGTGGCCCGAGCCGACGGCAGGCGGCAAGACCGGACCCCTGCATCTGTGCACCACCGGGTCGATCGACGTGCTGGCGCGCTTTGCCGCCAACGGCCTGGGCTGGAACGATGTCGTCATCAGTCAGACAAAACCATGAATGAATTCTTGATCGCCACGGGCCTGATCACCTGGAAGCCGCTGCTGGGCATCCTCGTCCTGCCGCCCGTCCCCCTGCTGCTGCTGGTGCTGCTCGGTGCGGCTTGCCTGCGCCGGCGCCCCTGGCTGGGTTGGCTTGGCGTGCTCGGCGGCTGCCTGGGCCTGTGGTTGATGGGCACGGGCGCAGTCGCCGGAGCCTTGAACGCCCGGCTGGACAGCCAGCACCCGACGCTCGGCCCGGCCCAGATACACGCGCTGAGCCAGTCGCCCAAGACGGCCATCATCGTGCTCGGTTCGGGCCGCATCCTGCTCGCCCCCGAGTACGGCCGCGCCGACCTCAAGCCCATGACGCACGAACGCCTGCGCTACGGCCTGTGGCTGGCGCAAAAGACCGGCTTGCCGGTGGGCTACAGCGGCGGACTGTCCTACGGCAGCGAGCCCGGCCCCAGCGAGGCCGAGATTGCCGCCAGCGTGGCCGAGCAGGTGTACCGGCAGCCGCTGCGCTGGACCGAAAGCCGCTCGCGGGACACCAACGAGAACGCGATACGCACGCTGGAGTTGCTGGCCCCGCAAGGCATCACGCACATCGTCGTCGTGACCCACGGCTTCCACATGCCCCGCGCCATCGCCGCCTTCGAGCGCGCCAAGCTGCGCGCAAACAGCAAGGTCGTGATCCAGGCCGCGCCGATGGGCCTGAAGGTGCGGCAAGCGCTCAGCGCCGGGGACTGGTTGCCGACCCGCGGCGGTTACGTCGGCACCTTGCTGGCGCTGCACGAGATGCTGGGGCGCTGGATGGGGGCTTGACCGCCCAGGCTATGATTCGCGCCCTGCGCGGGGATGATGAAATCGGTAGCCATACGGGACTTAAAATCCCGAGCCGCAAGGCGTGCGGGTTCGAGTCCCGCTCCCCGCACCAGACCGCTTACTCAGAGGCTCAGGCCCTCGATTGACGGCGTCGGGCCGACACAAAGCCCAAGGCCAGCAGGCCGGCCATCATCAGCGCATAGCTGGTGGGTTCGGGCACAGGCAGGGCCGACACGGTGACATAGTCTTGATAGCTGCCATTGCTCAGCTTGGTGACGGTGAACAGATCGCGGCCGCTGTAGTTGACAGCATCGTTCAGATAGCTGTTGGCCAGGCCGGCGAATGCCGCGGTCTTGCCGTTCGAGTTCGAGTAGCCGCTGCCCAGATAGTCCTGCACATAGAAGCTGCCGCGGTCGGTATTGCTGTCCCAGACGGTGCTGGTCGTGGTGTGCTGGTTGCGGCCGTGGCCGGTGGTGGTGGTCACCTGCCGCGACTCATAGCCGGCGACATCCAGCGTCTTGCCGGTCTCGTGAGTGATCTCCCAGACGGCCACCTGGAAGGCTGCGTACTCGACGGCCGTGTCGATCTTCTTGTCTCCGGTGTAGAGGCTGGTGGCCGAGAACAGGCCCTCCAGATTCTTCGCCTGGGCGCCGGCGAAGCTGCCAATGGTGTAGCTGTGGAAGGATGTGCTGGCCGGCTGCGCCAGCTCGACGCAGTAGGCATAGAAGCTCGGGCCGCCCTGGGTGGCAAACAGCATGCGGCCGACCGTGGTGTCATCGCTGCCGGTGACGTTGACGCTGAGGCCTGCCGGGTCTTCCTTGACGTACTTGATTTGGGTCGTGGCAGCGCCGGCGAGGCCGGTCAGAGCCAGGGCGGCGGCGGCAATCAGCGTCTTGTTCGAGGTCTTCATTTTTGGGCTTCCCTTGTTGTCCGGCCATAGCGGCCTGTTGGTGTGGAGCGGACTGTAGGGAGTGCCAGGTCTTGCCGGCACCCCGTGAGCAAAGGGGGTCGCCGAGTGGTTCGTGACGCACTGCACAAAGACGCGGCAAGCACCCCCCATCCGAGGGATCTGCGATCCGAGGCAGCCACAAAAAAAACGGGCCCGCAGGCCCGTTGGAAACCGATTGGCCGGCCCACCGGCCTCAGCTTGCCACCACTCTCAGCCCCTTGATCCCCTCCAGCACCTTGCCTTTGCGGGCGCGCTTGCCCACATGGTTGGCAAGCGCCGTGTTCTTCAGGATCTCCTCCTTGGGCTTGCCGCCGCGGCCGGTGCCCAGCACCTGCAGGGCCTGGCCGAAGGCGGCGACGCTGACCAGGGCGTCCTTGGCCTCAAGATCCATCAGGGTCAGGCCTCGCCCGCCCTTCGGTTGGTGCTTCAGCTCATCGAGGGGGAACACCAGCAGGCGGCTGTCGAGGCTCAGGCAGGCCAGTTGCGAGCCCAGCAGATCACCGGACGGAACCGCACTCGGCGGCAGCGGCTTCTCGCCGGCCTCCAAGCTCAGGAAGGTCTTGCCACCCTTCTGTCGGCTGACCAGATCGCCGACCTGGGCCAGCAGGCCGAAGCCACCGGTACCCGCCAGCACCAGCTTCTGCGACGCCGCGCCGGCAAAGTAGTGCGCGGCCTGGGTGCCGGACTCCAGCTCGATCAGGGTTGTGATCGGCACGCCGTCGCCGCGCCCGCCGGGCAGCAGCGACACCGGCACCGAATAGACCCGGCCATTGCTGCCGAACACGGCCAGCGTGTCGACGCTGCGGCAGGGGAACACGCCGTACAGGCCGTCGCCCGACTTGAAGGCCAGCGCCGCGGCATCGACCTCATGGCCCTTCAGCGCACGGGTCCAGCCCTTCAGGCTGATGACCACGGTGACCGGCTCGTCGACGATCTTCACCTCGGCGGTGGCGCGTTTTTCTTCCTGGATCAGGGTGCGGCGCTCATCGCCGTAGAGCTTGGCATCACCCTCGATCTCCTTGACCAGGGTGCGCTTCAGGATGGCCGGGCTGTTGAGGATCTCGTCGAGCTTCTTTTGCTCGTCGCGCAGCGAACTCAGCTCCTGCTCGATCTTGATCGCCTCCAGCCTGGCCAGCTGGCGCAGGCGGATTTCGAGAATGTCCTCGGCCTGGCGGTCGCTGAGCTTGAAGCGGTCGATCAAGGCCGGCTTGGGCTCGTCGGCCTGGCGGATGATGCGTATCACCTCGTCGATATTGAGCAGCACCAGCTGGCGCCCCTCCAGCACATGGATGCGCTCCAGCACCTTGGCCAGGCGGTGCTCGGTGCGGCGCAGCACCGTCGCCTGGCGGAAGCCCAGCCACTCGCTCAAGACCTGGCGCAGGCTCTTCTGCGTCGGCCGGCCATCGGCGCCGACCATGGTCAGGTTGATCGGCGCCGAGCCCTCCAGGCTGGTGTGGGCCAACAGCGTCGTGATCAGCTCCTGCTGCTCGACGGTGCGGCTCTTGGGCTCGAACACCAGGCGCACGGCGGCGTCCTTGCTCGACTCGTCGCGCACCACGTCCAGCACCGACAGCACGGTGGCCTTGAGCTGCACCTGCTCCTGGCTCAGCGCCTTCTTGCCGGTCTTGACCTTGGGATTGGTCAGCTCCTCGATTTCTTCCAGCACCTTTTGCGCGCTGGCGCCCGGCGGCAGCTCGGTCACGACCAGCTGCCACTGGCCGCGGGCCAGGTCCTCGATCTTCCAGCGCGCACGCACCTTGAGGCTGCCGCGGCCGCTGGCATAGGCCGCGCGTATGTCCTCGGCCGGGCTGATGATCTGGCCGCCACCGGGATAGTCGGGCGCTGGCAGCAAGGCATACAGCTCGTCGTCGACGAGTTTGTCGTTCTTCAGCAGCGCCACGGCGGCCGCCGCCACCTCGCGCAGATTGTGGCTGGGCACCTCGGTGGCCAGGCCCACGGCAATGCCGCTGGCGCCGTTGAGCAGCACAAAGGGCAGGCGGGCCGGCAGCTGCTTGGGCTCCTGCGTCGAGCCGTCGTAGTTGGGAATGAAGTCGACCGTGCCCTCGTCGATCTCGTCCAGCAGCAGGCGCGCGATAGGCGCCAGGCGCGATTCGGTGTAGCGCATCGCCGCCGCACCGTCGCCATCGCGGCTGCCGAAGTTGCCCTGGCCGTCGATCAGCGGATAGCGCAGGCTGAAGTTCTGCGCCATGCGCACCAGCGCGTCATAGGCCGCCTGGTCGCTGTGCGGGTGGAAGCGGCCCAGCACGTCACCTACCACACGCGCGCTCTTCACCGGCTTGGCGCCACCACCGGTCGGCGTGGACAGCAGGCCCATGCGCTCCATGGCGTACAGGATGCGGCGCTGCACCGGCTTCTGGCCGTCGCAGACATCGGGCAGGGCCCGGCCCTTGACGACGCTCAAAGCGTACTCGAGGTAGGCCTGCTCGGCGTAGTGCGCCAGGGTCAAGGCATCGGCCGCATCAGGCGGTGGGGGGGAGAAGAGATCGGTCATGTGGGCACGGGCTCGCCACCAGGGCGACGCGGACAGGGTTCGGACCAGCCTCCACCCCGGTGGGCCGTGCGCCGCCTGGAGCGGAACCGTGCCTCAGAAGAGCCGTGGTGGATGAGCGACTGCTCGGTCTGACCTGATTCTATCCAGCCGGCGCCGAAGGCCGGTCCACAGGCCGGCCAAGCCAGCCAGCAACAGCCCCGCCGAGGCCGGCTCGGGCACGGCGCTGACGCCGATGCTGCCGTCCAGATAGAGCCGCGAGGTGTCCAGCACCAAGCCGGGTGCCAAGGCCAGGCCGCTGGCGTCGATGGACTGGAAGCTGCCGCTGCTGCGGCCCCAGTCGAACAGATCGAAGCGCTGGCCCGCCTGCACGGCAAAGCCGCCCCAGGCGCTGAGCTTGAGCGTGCCGCCGAAATGCAGTTCGCCTTCGACGGTCAGCTGGTCATGCCCGGTGCCCGGTGCCAGGCCACCGATCTCGGCCAGATACAGATTGGCGGCACCGAACCACACGCTGCCTTCGTCATGGCCCAGGCCCGGTGAGGCGCCGATCGACAAGCCGCCCTCGTAGAACTTGCTCCCGTTGCCAGTGAAGCGGGCGCCTTCACGCTGGTCCACCCGGCCAAAGAACAGCCCAGTCGCCCCAGCCGCCACCCGCAGCTCGCTGCCCGCGCCGATGTCCACCGCGTCGTAGAAGGTGGTGTTGCTGCGCCCGCTGAGCACCGTCAGGCCGCCCTCGCCCTGCTGCAGCTGGCCAAATACCTCGGCACCGTTGAAGCCGATCTGCAGGCTGCCGCGATTGACCAGGCCATCGGCCACACGCAGCGTGCCACCGTTGAGCAGCAGCCGGCCCGCCGCCTCGTTGAGCAAGGCGCCGCTGGCGAACTCGAGCTCGCCGCCCCGCACTTCGATCGTGCCGCTGTTGGCATGCTGCGTGCCCGACACCCGCAGGCGCTCGCCAGCGCCAACGCGCAGCTGACCGGCGGCCTGGTTGTCCAGACGGGCGCTCAACAGCCCGGGCGTGCCGGCAGCAACGCCGATCAGGCCCTGGTTGCTGAGCACGCCGTCAAGGCTCAGATGATCGGCCAGCACCGTGCCCAGATTCACCACGCCGCCGGCCACCCGACCGTCACCGGTCAGAACACCGGTGGCGCGCACCGTCACGCCATAACCGGCATTCAGCACGGTGCCCTGCTGCAGCACCAGCGTTGCCTGGCCGCCCGCCGCGCTGCCCAGCCCCAGGCTGTTGACCTCGGCATCCTGAGCCAGGGTGACGCGCTGCGCGCCGGCCGTCTGGATCTTCGCATCGACAAAGCGGCTGGGCGCGAAGCCCTGTTCCCACAGCCGGCCCTCATTGAAGCTGCCGCCGTTGGTCGCCTGCCAGGCCAGCTCACCGCGAGGCGTCAACAGCACCGCGCGGCCGCTGCTGTCCTGGCCCACCATCTGCCCGGCCTCGTTGATAGCCGCCAGGCTCTGCACCCGCGCCACCGTGCCGGCGGTGAGCAGGCGGTTGACGTCCTGCATGCCACCGGCCTCGGTGTAGAGAAAGCCGCCGGTCCAGCCGCCGCCGCGGCCATCGGCCATGCTCTTGCCCACCACCTGGCCGGCGCTGTTGAGGCCCAGCGCCCGGCTTTCGCCGGCCAGCGTGCCCAGATCGACCAGGCCGCGATCGGCCTGCCACAGGAAGGCGCGGGCCTGGCCGTCGAGGGTCCGATAGCCGGCCAGCTGCTGGCGGTCGTTGATCGCCATCGGCGCGGCCGAGCCGGCCAGGCCTGGCAGGTGCACGGTGCCGGCAGCCGGCGTCCACAGGAAGCCGCCCGACACCAGGCCGTTGACGTAGGAGCCGGTCACCGCCCCGTCCTGGTTGATGGCCGCGGCGTACAAGGTATCGCCCAGGCTGCCGGGCAAGGCGGCGGCGCTGCCGCCCAGCGTGGGCCGGTAGAGGTAGGACAGCGTCGATGCGCCGCCCTCCAGGGCCAAACCCACCACCTGACCGGCATTGTTGATGCCGCTGACCGTCATGGCCGTGCGCGGTGCGGCCCAGGCATTGGGCAGGAAGCTGTGCACGCCGCCCTGCCAGCTCAAGGCATAGGCGTAGCCGGAAGGCAGGCCCAGATCAATGACGACCGTGCCTCCGTCATTGACGCCACGCGCCCGGGACTCGCTGCCCGTGCCCGCAGGGAAGTGCAGGTCCAGCAAGCCGCCCGCGGCGGTCCAGGAAAAGGCGCGGCTGAGGCCGCCCACATTGGCGCTGCCCACCACCTGCCCCCTGTTGCTGAGGGCCAGCGGCTGGCTGCCTGGGGCCAGGCCGGCGAGTTCGGTGAGCTCCAGGCTCACGGCCTTGGCGGCCGGGCTGCCGCCCAGCATCGCCACCGCGACCGCAAGCGCGCAGGGCTTGCAACGAAGGCCCGGACATGGGCGCGCGTTCATGAGCAGCTCCGGGCGGCATCCACGCCGCGACGGCGCCAGGCCAGGCCCAGCAGGCCCGCCAGCCACAGGCCCGCCGAGGCCGGCTCGGGCACCGGCAGCAGCGAGCTCAGGATGTAGTGGCCGGGCTGGTTCGGGTCGGCCGTGAACAGACCCGGCGGCAGGCTCAGATCGAACTCCTCGCCCTCCAAGTTGAAACCGGTGATGCGGCTGGTGTTGCCGAAGTCGACATGGGCATTGCCGGTGGCCCAGACGGCCAGATCCAGTTGGATCCAGTGCGAGCCCGGGGCGAAGAAACCGACACCTTCGAAACCGTACTGCACCAGCCGCTCGGCGCCGGTGCTGGAGAAGCTGCCAGGGAAGACGTCGGTCACCCCGCCCTCGCTGTCGCTGGACCACCCCGAGACGATGCCGAAATACGGGTTGTCGGAGCGCAGCCTCAACTCGGCGCTGGCCTGGTCGGTCTTGCGCCCCTGGCCACCCAGCAGACCGTCGCCGGTGCCATCGATGGTGACACGCGCCCGGGCACTGGCCGGCGTGCCCGGCCGGGCGCTGAGCGTGAAGTTCACCACCGCGCCCGCCTCGGCAAAGGCGCCGTATGGCAAGGCGCGGTCTGCAGGGGGCAGCAGGCCATCCAGCACCTGGGACTTGGCCCGCGCATGCACGATGCCGTCGCGCCCCGAGGCCTGGCCTTCCAGCTGGAAATGCAGCAGGCGCGTGTCATAGCTGGCGGGCGCCAGCAGTGTGGACGTCAGCGATTGGCCGTTGCACAACAAGCCGCCGCCCAGCTCCCACGGCGGGACGAAGCCCTCCGCGCCCAGCTTCACGCGGCCGCCCTGGCCGCCGCCGTTGGTGCAGGTTTGGGCCTGGGCCGAGGCCGCGGCCGTCATCAGGCAGGCCACCGCCACCGCGGCACGGAGAGAAAGAGGATTCAGCTGCATCTTGGAGCTCCCTGCAGCGCCGACAGGGCTGCTTGCTGGGGAACACGCGAAACGCGAGGTCCATCCGCCGTGCCGGCGGGCCAACCCCCTAAGCTGTGGGATCAATGCACGGTCAGCAGGGGCGACGCTCGCGCGCGCTGCAGCGGGTCCGGCGCCAGGATCTCCGCCTCGGCCACCGCCAACTCGGCGCGCAGTCCGTGCCGCTCGGGTAGACCGGCGGCGAACAGCTGATCGCGGGCGGCCGTGAAGCGTTGCCGTGCAGCCTCGCGCTCGGCCGGCGCTGCCTGCAAGGCGGCAATCCAGGCTTGCAAGGCCTCGCAACGGCGCAGTGGCAGGCCGTTCTCGGTCTGATACGAACGGGTTGTGGCGCAGGCCTGCTCGATCAGGCCCAGGGCCGGCGGCTCGGCCCGCTGTGCCACGGCCAGGGCGATGCGGATGCCCACCGAGCCGAGCGCGTTCGAGCCGCTGGCCGGCAAGGTCGCCAGGTGGCCAAGTGCCGCCTGCAAGGTGCGCAGGCCCGTGTCGCGCCGTCCCAGCGCCAGTTCGACCTCGCCCAGCACCCGGCG
The DNA here is from genome assembly GCF_963422335.1 of uncultured Roseateles sp. Classification (NCBI taxonomy): domain Bacteria; kingdom Pseudomonadati; phylum Pseudomonadota; class Betaproteobacteria; order Burkholderiales; family Sphaerotilaceae; genus Roseateles; species uncultured Roseateles sp. Next base: position 3,498,551 of record NZ_OY729424.1, on the reverse strand, counting down.
CATCGCCTCGCGCCGGTAGTTGGGATGGGGGTACTTGGCTTCGGTGCGGGCCAGGGCCTCGCGCGCCAGCGGCAGTGCTTCGTCGGCACGGCCGGCCAGCAGCAGCACCCGAGCCAGCGTGGTCTGCTGGGTCGACAGCTCATACTCGTCCAGCTCGGCCTGGGCGCGCACGGTGGCCAGGTTGGCGCGTTGCTCGGCCAGCGCCTGATCCAGCTCCCCGCTGTCGGCCAGCGACTGGGCCAGCAGTGCACGGGCCATCACCGTGCGGGCATGAGCCGGGCCGACGATGCGCTCCAGCTGCGGCAACCAATGCCGCAGCCGCGTCTGCGCCTGCGCCTGCTCGCCCAGGATGTAGTCCACCCGGGCCAGGTTGTAGCCGGTCATCGCACGGTCTATGGTCACCGGCCCGGGCAAGGCGGCCTCCAGCGTCTCGGTACGCAGCAACAGCTCGCGGGCCTGCTGCAGGCGCCCCTGCGTCATGTAGATGGTGGCGAGGGTGCCGCTCAGGTCGAGGTAGGCGGAGGACTGCTCGCCCCCCTCCTGGCGCCGCAACTCGCGGGCCTGCTCGGCATGGGTGGCGGCCTGGTCCAGCGCGCCCTCGCTCATTTCCAGCCAGGCCTGGTTGGCGAGCAGGGTGCTGGCCCAGCGATGCGCCCGGCCGAACTCACGTTCGGCCAGGCCAAAGGCCTCGGCAAGCGCCGCACGCTGGGCCGGTGGGTCATCCAGAGCATCCAGCACCGCGGTGCGGTCGACCAGCGCCTGCACATGGGCCTCGCTGCCCGGCTGACGCGCGGCGAAGTGGGCGATGGCGCGCTCGAGCAGCGGCCGCGCCTTGGCCGCCTCGCCGCGCGCGGTGTAGATGCTGGCCAAGGTCTGCAGCAGCTGCGCCTGCACGTCCGGCTGGTCCTTGAACTCGGTGTCGAGGCCAGCCACGCTAAGGTCCAGCAGCGCGCCGGCCGGCAGGTCGCGGGCCTGCCCCTGCTGCGGATCGGTACGCTGCAGCAGCCTGACAAGGAACTGCTGCACCGCCTCGGCCCGCCGCGCCTCCTGCCGCGCCCGCTGGCCCTGCCACAGGGCGGCCGACAGGCCCAGGCCCAGCGCCAGCGCCACGGCCGAGCCGGCCACCAGCAGCAGGCGCTGGCGCTGCCACAGCTTGCGCAGGCGGTAGCCCAGGGTCTGCGGCCGGGCGGCAATGGGCAGCGCCTGCAGATGGCGCTCGATGTCATCGGCAAAGGCGGTTGCCGAGGCATAGCGTTGGGTCGGCTCCAGCGCCAGCGCCTTCATCACGATAGTGTCGATGTCGCCGCGCAAATGGCTGGCCAGCCTGGCGTCCTGCACCGCCTGACTGGGGCGTCGGACCTCGCCATTGAGGATGGCCTGCTCCAGTGTCACCGCACTCAGACGTGGATAGGGCAGCTGGCCCGTCAGCAGCTCGTGGAGCAGCACCCCCAGGCTATAGACATCGCTGGCCGTGCCCAGCACCGCGCCGCGCAACTGCTCGGGCGAGGCATAGGCAGGCGTCAGGGCCCGCCCGCCCTCGCGGGTGAGGTCGGACACATCGGCGGCGGCCTCGGTCTCGCTACCCAGCAGCTTGGCCACACCGAAGTCCAGCAACTTGACCTGGCCCTGGGCGTTGACCAGCACATTGCCGGGCTTGAGATCGCGGTGGATGATGAGCTGGGCATGGGCATGGGCCACTGCCTGCAGGACCTGCACGAAGAGGCGCAGCCGCGCCGCCGGTGTGAGCTGCTGCTCCTTTGCCCATTCGGTCAGCGGCAGCCCGTCCACGTACTCCATCGCCAGCCAGGGCTGGGCACCGTCGCTGCCGGCGTCGAGCACACCGGCGATGTGCGCATGGCTCAGCGCCGACAGGATCTTGCGCTCGCGAGCGAACCGTGGCCCCAGCCGCTGAGGGTGCCGGTCGGCGAAGGGCAGCTTCAGCGCCACCTCGCGGTCATGGGCGCCATCGGCCCGCCGCGCCAGCCAGACGCTGGCCATGCCGCCCTGGCCCAGTTCGCGCAGCAGCTCGTAGGGCCCGAGGAGCTGGCCGGTCTGCCACCCGGCGCCCGGCCCGTCCGGGCCGGTCAGACTGGGCAAGGCGCTCAGGAAGTCATCGGTCTCCAAGGCGCTGCGGTCATCGAGCAGGCGCCGCAGGGCCGATGCCAGCGAGGCATGCTCCGGGCCCAGCGCCGCCAGCCAGGCCTGGCGCTGGCCGGCGTCGAGCGCCAGCACTTCATCCAGCAGGGCCAGCGCGACATGCCAGTCGGAGGGAGACAGATCCAGTGCGGGCGGCTTCATCGTCAGCTGTCACGTCGTGCCACGCGGTCATCCGCCATGGTGCCGGCAACTCAGCCGGCTTTCAGCACGGCATAGAGAAAGCTGCGCGCCTTCTCCCAGTCGCGTTCGACGGTGCGCTTGGCCACCCCCAGCGCCTGGGCAATCTCGTCCATCTCCAGGCCGACGAAGTAGCGCATCTCGACCACCCGCACCAGCCGCTGGTCAACGGCTGCCAACGCTTCCAGTGCCTCGTGCACGGCCAGTATCTGCGCGTCACCGGCGGGCAACGCGCCCTCGGCCGCGGTGTCCAGCGTCAGCAGCGGCTGCCCACCGCCACGCCGCTCGGCACGCGCTTCGCGTACCAGATCCACCACCACCGAGCGCATCACGCGGGCGGCATAGGTCAGAAAATGGGCACGGTCATGGACTTGAAGCTGCTCCAGCTTGGCCAGGCGCAGGTAGCTTTCATGCACCAGCGACGTGGTGTTGAGCAGCGCCGGACCGCTGCCGAAGCGCAGCTTGGCGTGGGCGATGCGGCGCAGGTCGGCATACAGCAAGGCGTAGAGACGATCGACAGCGTCAGCACTGCCCGCGCCGGCCTGGCGCAGCAGGGTCGCGATCTCGACCGTGGTGTCGGGGCCTCCCATGCGCGACATGATAGTTGTCGTCCTACTGCAGGCTGAGCCGGGTCGCGTGGCGGGTCTGGCTGCGCTGCAGCAAGGCCCAGTAGAGCTCCAGCACCATGTGCACATGGGCTTGCGTTTCGGGAATCGGCGGCACCCGGCCACCATGCTGGCGCACCCGACCCTCGCCGGCATTCCAGGCCGCCAGTGCGGCGTCGATGCGGCCGAAGCGCCGGTTCAGGTCGGCCAGCATGCGGGCGCCGGTGTGGATATTGGTGCGCGGGTCCAGCAGGCGCTGCTCGGCCGGGCGCAGTGCCTCGGCCTTGGTGGCATAGCGCTCGGCGGTCTCGGCGGTGATCTGCATCAGGCCCATCGCGCCGCGCGGCGACACCACTTTCGGGTCGAAGCCTGACTCGACGGCAATCACCGCGGTCAGCAATTCGATATCGACGCCATGCTGGCGCGAGGCCTCGCGCAGCCAGGGTTGCACGGCCTTGGCTGCGGGCGCGATCTCCAGCCAGGTCAGCATGCCCGTGGCACCATCGGTCTTGCCCGGCACACGGCCGTTGCCGGCGCGTGGCTCGCCAAGAATCAGCGCGTAGTTGGAATCGACCGCATGACCGGCCAGATGGGCGACGCCGGCGCCATCGACATAGCCCCACAGCTCGGCGCGCGCCAGGGCGCTGCTCAGCAGCAGTGACAGCAGCATACCGAGCCGAACAAGGCTCACGCCTGCTCCTCGCCCAGCGCCACACGGGCCTGGAACTCGCGATCCAGCATGGACATCACGATCAGGCTGTCATAGCCATCGGCGCCGTCCATATTGACCCGCACGCTTTCGCGCAGCCGCCCTTCTTCGACGAAACCCTCACTGGCATACAGCGCCAGTGCCCGCGTGTTCAGGCCCTTCACATCGAGCCAGAAGCGGTGGGCGTGCAGATCCTTGAAAGCCATCTTCTTCAGCAGGCGCACGCAGACCCGGCCCAGGCCCTGGCCCTTGGTCTGCAGCACGATGCGCTTGAGCTCGACCGAGCCATTCGGATTGCGGCAGCCCTGCAGGATGACGAAGCCGGCGCGCTCGTACTCGGGCCCGGCCTCGACGATGAAGTGCCGCGAGTCGGGGAAGCGGATCGCACCCTCGTGCTGGGTGCGCTCCCAGGGCGTGATGAAGGGCCGGTTCTGGCCGTCCTGCTCGACCGAGACGACAAAATCCAGATCGGACAGCATCGTCGGCCGCAGCCGCGCACGGATGGCCGCAACCATCTCAGGCTTCCTGGAACCCGCGCAGCACGGCGACCACGTTGTGACCAATCGCCTCGGTGGCATAGCCGCCCTCCTGCAGGAACAGGGTCGGCGCACCAAAGCCGGCCAAGACCTGGCCCATGCGCGCGAAGTCGGGCTGCTGCAGATGGAAGTGCGAGATCGGATCATCCTCGTAGGTATCGACACCCAGCGAGACGATCAGCAACTCGGGCGCGTAGTCGCGCAGCCGCGCCAGCGCCGCGTCCAGGCAGGCGAACCAGTCCTCGTTCGGCGCGCCGGCCGGCAGCGGGTAGTTGGCATTGAAGCCGATGCCCTCGCCCGCCCCGGTCTCATCGGCATGGCCGAGGAAGAAGGGGTATTCGGTCATCGGGTCGCCATGGATGCTGGCAAAGAACACATCGGCGCGGTCGTAGAAGATGGCCTGCGTGCCGTTGCCGTGGTGGAAGTCCACATCGAGGATGGCGACGCGCTTGAGCCCTTGGTCCAGCGCCGCCTGGGCCGCCACCGCCGCGTTGTTGACAAAACAGTAACCGCCGAAGAAGTCGGCCCCGGCATGGTGGCCCGGCGGGCGTGTCAGCACATAGGCGCTGCGCTCGCCACGCAAGACGAGATCGACGCCGTCCAGGCAGGCCTGGGCGCCCCAGTAGGCGGCGTCCCAGCTGCCGGCGGTCAGCGGCGTGCCGCTGTCCATCGAATACAGGCCCATGCGGGCGGCAAAGCTCTTGGGCTCGACATCGTTGCGCAGGCCTTTGACCGGCCAGACGGCAGGGAAGGCATCGCCCTCGCCGCCCGAAGCCCGCCATTCGCCATGGGCGCCCTGCAGAAAGCGCAGGTAGGCCTCGCTGTGCACACGGGCAATGGGTGCCAGGCCGTGATCGGTCGGCGGCAGGATCTCGCCGAGGCTGGACGCCTGCAGGGCCTTCAGCACATAGTCGGCGCGGGCCGGCGTCTCGAAGGCAGGCACCAGCTTGCCGCGGAAGAACTCATGGGTGGCCGCGTGCACAACGTGATGGTGGTTGTAGATGCTCTTCATACGTCCACCTCGACCTCATCACCGCGCAATTCCATCAGGTCGCGTCGCGCCTGGGCTTCGCCCTTGCCCATCAGTTTGTTCATCGAGATCTCGGTGTCGCCAAAGTTGAGCTGACCATACGCTACTTGCAGCAGGCGTCGGGTGTCGGGGTTCAGGGTGGTCTCCCACAGCTGCTCGGGGTTCATTTCACCGAGACCTTTGAAGCGGCTGATGCTCCAGCTGTTGTCACGCGCGCCTTCCTTGCGCAGCTTGTCCAGGGTGGCGGCCAGTTCGCCCTCGTCCAGCGCATAGATCTTGGCCGCCGGCTTCTTGCCGCGCGCCGGGGCGTCGACGCGGAACAGCGGCGGCTTGGCGACATAGATATTGCCGGCCTCGATCAGCTTGGGGAAATGGCGGAAGAACAGGGTCAGCAGCAGCACCTGGATGTGCGAGCCGTCCACATCGGCGTCGCTCAGGATGCAGACCTTGCCGTAGCGCAGGCCGCTCATGTCGGGGCTGTCGTTGGGGCCATGGGGATCCACGCCTATGGCCACCGCCATGTCGTGGATCTCGTTGTTGGCGAACAACCGGTCGCGCTCGACCTCCCAGGAGTTCAAAACCTTGCCGCGCAGCGGCAGCACCGCCTGGGTCTCCTTGTTGCGGCCCATCTTGGCGCTGCCGCCGGCCGAGTCGCCCTCGACCAGGAACAGCTCGTTGTGCAAGAGGTCGCGGCTTTCGCAATCGGTCAGCTTGCCGGGCAGCACGGCCACGCCGGAGCCCTTGCGCTTCTCGACCTTCTGGCTGGCGCGCAGCCGCGTCTGCGCCTGCTTGATGACCAGCTCGGCCAGCTTCTTGCCATAGTCCACATGCTGGTTCAGCCACAGTTCCAGCGCCGGCTTCACGTAGATGGAGACCAGGCGCAGTGCATCGCGCGAGTTCAGCCGCTCCTTGATCTGACCCTGGAACTGCGGGTCCAGCACCTTGGCCGAGAGCACGAAGCTGGCGCGCGAGAACACATCGTCGGGCATCAGCTTGACGCCCTTGGGCAGGAGGCTGTGCATGTCGATGAAGCCCTTGATGGCGCCGAACAGACCATCCTTCAAACCAGACTCGTGCGTGCCGCCGGCCACCGTCGGGATCAGGTTGACATAGCTCTCGCGCATCGGCGAACCCTCGTCGGTGAAGGCCACGCACCAGGCCACGCCCTCGCCCTCGGCGAAGTTCTCCGATTCGCTGCCGTCGGCATATTGCTCGCCCTCGAACAGCGGGATCAACGGCTCGGCATTGAGCGTCTGCATCAGATAGTCGCGCAGGCCGCCCTTGTAGAGCCAGGTCTGGACCTCGCCTGTCTTCTCATGCGTCAGGGTGACGGTGACGCCGGGCATCAGCACGGCCTTGCTGCGCAGCAGATGGACCAGCTCGTTCTTGGGCAGCTCGGCGCTCTCGAAGTATTTGGCGTCGGGCCAGGCGCGCACCGAGGTGCCATGTTTTCGTTCCCCGCTCGCCGCCTTGCGGACGGTCACCGGTTCGATCACGTCGCCGCCGCTGAAGGCCAGGGCCGCGCACTGCCCCTCGCGCCACACCGTCACGTTCAGGCGCTTGGACAGCGCATTGGTCACACTGACGCCCACGCCGTGCAGGCCGCCCGAGAAGCTGTAAGCGCCGCCCGAGCCCTTGTCGAACTTGCCGCCGGCGTGCAGGCGGGTGAACACGATCTCGACCACCGGCACCTGCTCCTCGGGGTGCAGGCCGTAGGGAATGCCGCGGCCGTCGTCGTCCACCGTGACCGAGCCATCGGTGTGCTGTATCACCGCGATGCGCTTGCCGAAGCCGGCCAGCGCCTCGTCGGCGGCGTTGTCTATCACCTCCTGGATGATGTGCAGGGGGTTGTCGGTGCGGGTGTACATGCCCGGGCGCTGCTTGACGGGCTCCAGGCCCTTGAGCACGCGGATCGAGGCTTCGCCGTAGGAAGAATTGGGTTTGGTGGTTGCCATGTCGGGCGATTCTAGGGTGCAGGCCAGCAGCGACTCTTGTGCGATCTGCGTTATAAGCCTTCGCTCCGCTGCAGCGTGGAAGGGCGTAGTTTCAGCAGGGGCAGCGCCGATTGGCTACAGTGCCCGGATGAACCCCACCCACCCATCCCCCGCCCCGAGCCTGACGATGACCCAGGTGCTGATCTGCGGCGCCATGATCGTCACCCTGTCCATGGGCATACGCCACGGCTTCGGCCTGTGGCTGCAGCCGATCACCATGGACCGCGGCTGGACGCGCGAAACCTTCGCCTTCGCCATCGCCATCCAGAACCTGGCCTGGGGCGCCGCGGGCCCGCTGGCCGGCATGCTGGCCGACCGGTTCGGCGCCTTCCGGGTGCTCATCGTCGGCAGCGTGCTGTATGCGATCGGCCTGGTGTTGATGGGCCTGTCCACCTCGGGCCTGGCCTTCACCGGCAGCGCCGGGCTGCTGATAGGCATGGCCCAGTCGGGCACCACCTATGCGGTGATCTACGGCGTGCTGGGCCGCAATGTGCCGGCAGAGAAGCGCGGCTGGGCGATGGGCGTGGCGGCCGCCGCCGGCTCCTTCGGCCAGTTCGCGATGGTGCCGATCGAGAGCTTTCTGATCGGCTACACCGGCTGGCAGAACGCCCTCTTCATCCTGGCCTGCGCGGCCCTGGTCATCATTCCGCTGGCTTTCGGCCTGAAGGAGCCGCGCAAGGCGGCTGCCAAGGGCCCGCAGCAAAGCATCATGCAGGCGGTGCGCGAGGCCTTCAAATACCCCAGCTTCCAGCTGCTGATGGCCGGCTACTTCGTCTGCGGTTTCCAGGTGGTGTTCATCGGCGTGCACATGCCCAGCTACCTGCGGGACAAGGGGCTCTCGCCCGAGGTCGCCACCTACGCGCTGATGCTGATCGGCCTGTTCAATGTGTTCGGCACCTATGGCGCGGGCCTGCTGGGCCAGCACTTCCCCAAGCGCTACCTGCTGTCGCTGATCTACATCCTGCGCTCGGTGGTCGTGGTGGCCTTTCTGTGGGCGCCGCTGACACCGATCAGCGTCTACATCTTCTCGGCCGTGATGGGCCTGCTCTGGCTGTCCACCGTGCCACTGACCAATGCCGTGGTCGCCCAGGTGTTCGGCGTGCAGTATCTGTCCATGCTCAGCGGCTTTGTGTTCTTCAGCCACCAGATCGGCAGCTTTCTGGGCGTCTGGCTGGGCGGCAAGCTCTATGACACGACCGGCAGCTACGACCTGGTGTGGTGGATGGTGGTAGCCCTCGGCGTGGCCGCCGCCCTGCTGAACCTGCCGATACGCGAGACCGGCATCAAGCGCGCCGCGCTGGCGCCCGCCTGAGGCTGAGCATGAAACAGGCAGCCCGCCGCGCCCTCACCTGGACAGCCGTCATACTGGCGCTTGCCCTGGTGAGCTGGTCGTATCTGCGGCCGGACATGATTGTCGACTTGGCAACGCGCGCCTGGGCCTGTTTCTAGAACATTGCGGGCTGGACCTTGCGGTACCCGGCAAGCTCCGGCCCCATCTGACTGAAACAACAGGAGACAAGCGATGGTGGACAGCGTGGTGATCATCACCGGCGCCTCGGACGGCATTGGCGCCGAGCTGGCGCGGCAGTGGGCAGCGAAGTTCGGCAGCAAGCTGGCCCTGGTGCTGGCCGCACGCAGCCAGGACAAGCTCGACGCCGTGGCCCTGCAATGCCGGAATGCCGGCGCGCAGACCTTGGTGGTGCGCTGCGATGTGGCCCAGGAGGGCGACTGCCGCGCGCTGATCGCGCAGACGGTCGATCAATTCGGCCGGCTGGACGTGCTCGTCAACAACGCCGGCATGTCGGCCCATGCCCTGCTCAGCGAGGTCACCGACCTGCGCTGGTACGAGGAGCTGATGCGCATCAACCACTGGGGCGCCGTCTGGTGCACCCATGCCGCGCTGCCGCACCTCATCAAGAGCCGGGGCCGCGTCGTCGCCGTGTCCAGCCTGGCCGGCCTGGTCGGCGTGCCGGGCCGCACCGCCTACAGCGCCACCAAGTTCGCGATGACGGGCTTCTTCGAGGCGCTGCGGGTCGAGCTGGGCCCCAAGGGCGTCAGCGTGACGATTGCCTACCCGGGCGTGGTCGACACCCAGATCCGCTACCGGGGCTTCAACGCCCAGGGCCAGTCGGCCGGCAAGAGCGGGCTGGACGAGCGCGGCGCGATGCCGGTGGACGTCTGCGCCCGGCTGATACTGGACGGCGCCCTGGCCGGCGAGCGCGACATCGTGATGAGCACCAAGGGCAAAATAGGCCGCTGGCTGAAGCTGCTGGCCCCGGCCCTGGTGGACAAACTGGCCTTGAAGGCCGTGAACAAGGAAGCAAGACCGACATGAGTACCAGTGAAGCCACGCACAACAGCCTGGCCGCCTCCCCCTGGGTACGCCGCTGGGCCGCCAATCTGAAGCCGGCCAGCACCGTGCTGGACGTGGCCTGCGGCACCGGCCGCCATGCCCGCTTTCTGGCCGAGCTGGGCCACTGCGTCACCGGTGTGGACCGCGATGCAGCGGCGCTGAAGGGGCTGGAAGGCGTGCCGGGCATCACCGAGCTGGTGCTGGCTGATATCGAGACCGGCCCCTGGCCTTTCGAGGGCCGGCAGTTCGACTGCGTGCTGGTCACCAACTATCTCTGGCGCGAGTTGCTGCCCAAGATCGTGGCGGCGGTGGCCCCCGGCGGCACCCTGATCTACGAAACCTTTGCCCAGGGCAACCAGACCTTCGGCAAACCCAGCAACCCGGACTTTCTGCTGCGCCCGCGCGAGTTGCTGACGGCCGCCACCGGCCTGCGGGTGCTGGCCTACGAAGATGGCTTCCTGCCCTCGCCGGAGCGCTTTGTGCAGCGCATCGCCGCGATGCAGGACCAGGGGGCGCATTCCGATACCGCACCCGACTTCGCCCGCTACCTTCTGGCTTGACGGGCCGCAGGCCCGCGCCTGGGTAGAATCAGAGGATTGCGAGGAATTGTCATGACACCCATTGTTGGCAGCATCGTGGCCCTGGTCACGCCGATGCTTGAAGACGGCAGCGTCGATTACCCCGGCCTGCGTCGCTTGATTGATTGGCATATTGCCGAAGGCACGGACTGCGTTGGCGTCGTCGGCACCACCGGCGAATCGCCCACCGTGTCGGTGGAAGAGCACTGGGAGATCATCCGCGTCGCCGTCGAGCATGCCGCGGGCCGTATCCCCATCATGGCCGGCACCGGCGCCAACTCGACGCGTGAAGCCATCGAGCATTCGGCCTACGCCAAGAAGATAGGCGCCGACTGCACCTTGAGCGTCGTGCCCTATTACAACAAGCCCTCGCAGGAAGGCATCTACCAGCACTTCAAGGCGATAGCCGAAGCGGTGGACATCCCCATGGTGCTGTACAACGTGCCCGGCCGCACGGTGGCCGATATGCAGGTGGACACCACCCTGCGCTGCGCCACCCTGCCCGGGGTGATCGGCGTCAAGGAGGCCAGCGGCAACATCGAGCGTGCGGCCTGGCTGATCAAGCAGGCGCCCAAGGGCTTCTCGATCTACTCCGGCGACGACGGCACGGCCATCGCGCTGATGCTGCTGGGCGGCCATGGCAATGTCAGCGTCACCGCCAATGTGGCGCCGCGGGCGATGCGCAATCTGTGCCGCGCGGCCCTGGCCGGCGACATCCAGGAAGCCACCCGCATCCACTTCCAGCTGCTGTCGCTGCACAAGCAGCTGTTCATCGAGCCCAGCCCGGCACCGGCCAAATGGGCACTGGCCCAGCTGGGCCGCTGTGGCGAGACGGTGCGCCTGCCCATCACGCCGCTGACGGCGGCCGGCCAGGCCAGCGTCAGGCAGGCCATGGTTGAGGCCGGCCTGCTGTAATCGATCGTTCATCACCTCGTCTCACCCGACCCTTGTTCACACGCCCAACCGGTGCTCCCAGCGAGCCCAGATCTTCGGAGATGTCTAGCGTGACTGCTTCCCTGCCCCATTCCAGCCAGGCCGCCACCGTGCGCGTGGCCTGCGCCCTGTTTCTTGCCTCCGTGGCGGGATGTAGCTCTTTCGACGGCGTGATCTCCAGCAGCAAGGTGGACTACCGCAGCGCCTCGCGTCAGACCGGTGGTCTGGACGTGCCGCCGGACCTGACCCAGCTGGCCAAGGACGGCCGCGCCCAGGTGCAGGGCGGCGTCGTCAGCGCCTCGGCCATGCAGCAGACCGCCGCGACCACGCCCAGCAGCAATGCCGCGCTGGTGGCCAATGTGGCCATTGCCAAGGCCGGCGAGGTCAGCCTGGAGCGCTCCGGCGACCAGCGCTGGCTGCTCACCAGCCTGACGCCCGAGCAGCTGTGGCCCGTGCTGCGCACCTTCTGGCAGGAGCGCGGCATGACCGTCAAGCTCGACCAGCCGCAAGTGGGCATCATGGAAACCGACTGGGCCGAGAACCGCGCCCGCATCCCGGCCGACGGCCTGCGCAAGTACATCGGCTCTATCCTGGACAATCTGTATTCGTCCGGCGAGCGCGATATGTACCGCACCCGCGTCGAGCGCACGCCCAAGGGCACCGAGATCTATATCGCTCACAAGGGCCTGCAGGAAGTGGCCGTGACCCGCGCCAAGGACGATTTCCGCTGGGCCGCCCGCCCCTCGGAGCCTCAGCTCGAAGCCGAAATGCTGTCGCGCCTGATGCTCAAGCTGGGTGGCAAGGAAGAAGCCGCCACCGCGCTGACCGCCTCGGCCACGCCGGCTGCGGCCATGCCGTCGACCGCAGGCCTCGCCGAGAACCGCTCGCTGGCCGGTGTGCCCAACTCCTTGCAGGTCAAGGACGGCTTCGACCGCGCCTGGCGCCGCGTCGGCCAGAGCCTGGACCGCAACGGCTTCACCATCGAAGACCGCGACCGCGTGCAGGGCCTTTACTTCCTGCGCTATGCCGACCCGACCAAGGCCGGCAAGGAAGAGCCCAACTTCTTCGCCAAGCTGTTCGGCGCCAAGGTGGACACCACCGCCGGCCGCTACCGCGTCTCGGTCAAGTCGGTCGGTGAAGTCAGCACCGTGCAGGTGCTGGACGACAAGGGCGCCGTACAGTCAGATGACATCGCCAAGCGCATCATCAGCTTGATGATGGACGACCTCCGCTAGTCGCAGCGTCTGACCCTCAGGCCAAGCCCGTCAGCTGATACAGCTCGACGGGCTTTTCACTTCCAAGCTCCCAATCACCATGCGCCTGCGCAATCTCGGCAGCGGCAGCACCGGCAACAGCACCCTGGTGGAGTCCTCGCAAGGCATCACCACGACGCGGGTGCTGGTGGATTGCGGCTTCTCGCTGCGCGAGTTGGAGCGGCGCCTGCAGTGGGCAGGCACCACCGCGGCCGAGCTGGATGGTGTGTTCATCACCCATGAGCATGGCGACCATGTCGGCTGCGCCTTCACCTTGGCGCGCAAGCATGGCGTACCGGTCGTCCTCAGCCGTGGCACCTGGCGGGCCGTCGACGAGCCCGAGCTGCCCAAGGGCAAGCTGTTCTTTGCCCAGGACGGCCAGGCAATTGCGCTCGGTGATCTGGAGCTGCAGCCCTATGCCGTGCCGCATGACGCGCAGGAGCCGCTGCAGCTGATCTGCAGCGATGGCCACTCACGGCTGGGCATACTCACCGACGCCGGCTCCATCACGGCGCGGATGCAGCAACTGCTGCAGGGGCTGGACGCGCTGCTGCTGGAGTTCAATCACGACCTGGAGATGCTCAGGCACTCCAGCTATCCGGCAGGGCTGAAAAAGCGCATTGCCGGCACCCATGGCCACTTGTCGAACGACAGTGCCGCCGAGCTGCTGGCGGCCTGCAAGCATGCCGACTTGCAGCATGTGGTGGCGGCCCACCTGAGCGAACGCAACAACCGCCCGGCGCTGGTCCGTGAGCTGATGGGCCAGGTACTGGGCCTACCGGCAGCAGGGCTGGCCGTGGCCGATCCCAAGCTGGGACTGGACTGGTTGCAGATCGAATAAACGAGCCGGCCCCAGAAACGACAAAAGCCGCCCGAGGGCGGCTTTTGCAGTGATCGCGAACCGATTACTTGCTGGCAGCAGCAGCAACTTCGGAAGCAGCGGCAGCCACTTCGGAAGCAGCAGCAGCAACGCCGGAGGCAGCAGCGGCCATATCGGCAGCCGGTGCGGCGGCAGGAGCCGGTGCAGGAGCAGCGACTTCTTCCTTCTTGCCGCAAGCGGCCAGGGCAACAGCAGCGATCAGGGATGCCATCAGAATCGACTTTTTCATACTCGTCCTCAATCTATTAGATTCAAACAATTACCGGTAATTGAGGGGTCCCTCCGAACCGCAGAGCCCCAACATGCTTGGCAAGACAATAAAAAGCTCGAGCGTTTCTATCGCCTAGCCTTGGATTGTAGCCTGAGGCAAACCCTGAGCGTCAGAGCCCCAGCGTGGTGCTGGCAAATGAAGGGGTCGATCGTTGCGCAATAGCGTCAACCAAATCCCTTGCACGGACATCATCACCCTTCTCGTACGACACGCTGCCACGCCACACCTGCTTGTCAAACAGGCGCACAGTCACCACCGTGGGCGCCAGCATCAAGGTGGGCAGAAGCTCCTGGGTTTCGTCCGCCTCCTCGCCATATTGACGGGCATCCAGCACATGGCTGAAGCGGGTCCGCCACTGTACAAAACGGCTGTGCGAATGCCGGACCTCGTCGAAGGTTTTTGCCACCATTACCAGGCGTCGATGGGGCAAAGACCAGCGCGTCAGCGCATCCAGCACGGCCGGCTCGCTGAGCGGCCAGTCGGCATAGTCGCTGTCGCACCACCACAGCTCGCGGCAGCCCTTGTCGGCAGCCAGGTTCAGGCCCTGGCGCAAGGCCTCGATGAAGTCGCTGCGGGTGGTGAAGATGCGGTGGCTCGGCTCGGTCATCGCGGCTCCTCGGGGTCGTGGCCCGTCATGGGTAAAGAATTGTTTCTAGGGTTTCACCACTAGGCCGAAACGCGCACCCAGCCGTCTTGCGCCCATTGTTCGAGCAGCTCGAGTGCGCCCTCGGACAGTCGCGCCAGATCGGCCGCCGACAGGCCGCGCGCATCAGCCAGGCGGCGCATCAGCTGCGCATCCTTGCCGGCGGCGCGGTAGGACTCGCCATTGATGAAGACATGGGCCTTGTCGTACATCATCCGTGTGCGGCGGTCTAGAAGCACGCCCTGGCCGGGCGCCAGCGCCTGGCCGGGGTCGAACCAGACGCGGGGCTTGGGTTCGGTCAACGCCTCACCGAGCGCCCGCTCCAGCGCCAGCGGCTCGTCCAGCGCGCGTTGCGCGGCATCACGGGCAAAAGCCAGCAGGGCTTCGGGCACAAGGCCCGGCGTCACCGTGGCCGGCTCCTTGGGATCGGTGTAGATGCGGTTGCTGCGCGGCTCGTCCTCATCGTCCATCAGGCGCTGTAGCAGCTCGCGGGCCAGTTCGGCACGCCAGGGCGTGCGAAAACCGACCGAGCAGGTCATGCACTCGCCAACGGCCACGCCGTCATGGGCCCAGCCGGGGGGCAGGTAGAGCATGTCGCCCGGCTCCAGCACGAACTCCTGCTCGGGCTCGAAGTTGGCGATGATCTTCAGCGGCACATCGTCGCGCAGCACCGCGTCGGGCTGGCGGCCGATACGCCAGCGGCGCTGGCCCTGCACCTGTATCAGGAACACGTCGTAGGAATCGAAATGCGGGCCGACGCCGCCGCCGTCGGTGGCATAGGAGATCATCAAATCGTCCAGCCGGGCCTCGGGCACGAAGCGGAAGCGGCTCAGCAGTTCGTAGGCCGCCGGCAGATGCTGCTCCAGGCCCTGCACCAGCAGGGTCCAGCCAGGCTTGGAGAACGGCGGCAGTTTCGCTGTCGGCCCCTGGCGCATGGCCCATTGGCCGTCGAAGGCGCTGACCAGGCGGGATTCGACGTCATCACTGGCGGCCAGCCGGGCCAGCTCGGCGCGGGTGGCCGGCGGCATGATGCCGGGCAGGGCCTGGCGGACCAGCAGCGGCTTTTTCTGCCAGTGCTTTTGCATGAAGGCGGCGGGCGAGAGGCCGGCCAGCAGCGCGGTGGGTTGGGTGATATCCATGCCCCGCATTGTGCTTGCAGCGGCCCGCAACAGGCTTGACGCCAGGCAACAGCGCTTACCAAATGGTGAAACCAAGGAGGCTGGTGAAACCAAGGAGGCTGCCGGGCTTGGGGATGGATTCCCATCCCCAAGCCCGGCAGCCTCCTACTGTGCGATCATGCCGCCCATGCAAATTTCCAACCCCTGCGTCGTCTCCCTGAGCTGGCGACTTGATGATGCCCAAGGCCAGCTGATCGACGAGCTGGCCGAGCCGATGGAGTTCTTCTACGGCGGCAATGACCTGCTGGCCAAGGTCGAAGAGGCTATAGCAGGCAAGGAGGCCGGCTTCGAGGCCAGCCTGCACCTGGAGCCCGAGCATGCTTTCGGCGACTACGACTCGAATCTGGTCTGCTTCGAGGCGCGCAGCCTGTTCCCCGAACTGCTGGAGCCCGGCATGCAGCTCGACGGCCTGCCCGAGGGCGCCGTCACGCCGGACATGCCCGCCGACACGCTGTACACGGTGACCGAGGTCTATCCCGAGCACGTGGTGCTGGACGGCAACCATCCGCTGGCCGGCATCGCCCTGCGCATGCATCTGAAGGTCGTGGCGGTGCGCGCCGCGACCGAAGAGGAAGTGGGCAAGGGCAGCGTCGGCGAGCCGGTGTTCAGCCTGCTCAACATGCAGCCACCCAGCCAGCAAGTGCATTGAGCGCTGACGGGCCCTGCCCCGTCACGTCCGCATCAAGCCAACAGGCGCTGCACGCGCTCCCGCTGCAAGCCCTTGACGGCTGGCATCAGGCCGGCGGCCTCCTCATAGCCCAGCGGCGCTTGCGCGTCAGCGCCATATCGCTGGTCGAAAGACTGAACGAAGTCCTGCAGCTCGGCCAGATCGCCCGGGGTCGATGACGCAGTGCCATCCAGACCGGCCAGCCGCGCGTCCAGTCCGGACTTGGCGGCATCCAGTGCAGCCTGCGCCTTGTTCGCCTGGGCCAGGCTGGCCCGCAGCGCCGCCGGGTCGTCCAGGCGCCACTGCGCCGGCTGCAGCGCCTCGCCCGCCGCCTCCAGCCGTGCCGGCATCGCCTGGCCGCTGGGGAAACGCAGCCCGTTGCCACTGATGCGCAAACCATCGCGCAGCGCCGGCCAGGCAGTCTCGGCCGCGCTGAACAGCAGCTCCGAGCCGGCCACCGCAGCGCGCACACCGGCCGGCTGCAGCAGGCGGTTCAGCGCCTCGATCGCTGCAGCCGTGCCGCGGCTGGGATCCAGCACAAAACTCAGCGGGCGGGGCTGACCGGGCAGCGACAGCTTCAAGGTCTCGGCGCCGGCCTCGGCGAGCGCTGCCAGATCCAGCCCGCGCACGGTGAACAGCTTGCGGGCCTGGCCCGGCTCGACCAGGCGCAGCCGGCCATCGAGCATGCCGCCGGCCGCGGCCTCGCGCTGCTGCCAGGCTTGATCGAGATCGCGCAGCGGCTGGCGCAAGGCTACGGCGTCGCCACCGGCCAAGGCGGCATCGAGGCCGCGTTGCATCGAGTCGAGGCGCTGCTGCAGGCCATCGACATAGTCAAGCCCCTGCTGGGCCGCGGCCACGCGCTGCTGCAGACCAGGTTCGCGGAATGGGCTGACGGGCTGCAACAGGCGCTCGGGCGGCGACACCGCACGCGCGCCCACTGCAGCGCTGCGCAGAGGCTGTGCACCCAGCGGTGGCAGCTGCGCAGCGGCCTTCGAGCCGGCCGCCAGCGGGCGCGGCGGGGCCAGGGACGGGATCTGCACCATGGCGGCGCTCAAAGCGCGTCGAACAGGCTCAGGCTGCTGACGCGGGCATAGGCCTTTTGCGTCGCCTGCACGGCCTGGGTGTAGCTGTTGAGCCGCACCGCCGCCTCGCCATAGTCCAGCTGGCCCAGCGTGATGCTGGCCTGCTTGTTGGACAGGCCGACCGCGCCATGGTTGTCTTCCAGGGTCTGCAGCACCATCTGGCGCCCGCCCAGGGCGCCGATCTGGCCGGTGATGGTGGACAGCATGGTGTCCACGCCGGTGATCTGCGCGCTGGCGGTGCTGGCGTCACCGGTGGCCAGTCGGGCCACGGTGTCGTCCAGCTGGTTCAGAAAGCCGGTGATGCCGGCCAGGCTGACGTTGGCGGCCAGGGCCACGCCGTCACCAACGGCCACGTCCTGGGTGGCGGTGTTGACGCCTACGCCGGTGGTGTAGCGCGAGCCCGGCACCGCGCCGGTCAGCTCGACCGTGGCGACATTGGTGGCCGTGCCCGAGAACAGATAGCGGCCTTCCGCATTCTTGCTGTTGATGCTGAAGAACAGGCTGTCGCGCAGCGCCGCCAGCGAGCCGGACATGGCCTGCAGGTCGGCCGCTGTGTTGGTGCCATCGGCTGCCCAGACCATCAGGTCGCGGGCCAGCAGCAGGTCCTCCTTCATGCTGTCCAGCGTCACCTCGTTGCTCTGCAGCCGGGTGCGCAGGCTGCCGATATTGTCGCGGTACTGGTTCAGCGCCGCCTCCTCGCGGGCCAGGCGGGCCAGACGTATGGTGGCAATGGTGTCGTCCGAGGGCTTCATCACCCGCTGGCCGGCGGCCATCTGCTGCATCACCGTGCTCAGGCCGGTGTTGGCCGCCTGCAGCGCGCTGTTCATCGTCTGGTGGTACTGGTTGCTGGCGATACGCATCGTCTCTCTCCTCAGCCGACCATGGCCAGCGTGCTGTCGAACAGCTGGTTGGCCACGGCGATCACCTTCATATTCGCCTCGTACATCTGCTTGAACTGCATCAGGTTGATCGCCTCTTCGTCGTTGTTGACGCCGCTGGTCGACTTCCAGTTCTCCTCGGACTGGTCGCGCACCGTCTGCGCGGTCTTCAGCGAAGCCTGGTTCTGCTGGCTGGCCACGCCCAGCTTGCCGACGATCTGGGTGTAGACGTCGCCCATCACCACCGGCACCGGCGTGGGCAGGGCCTGACCCGCGGCATCGAAGGCGCTCAGGTTGACGGTCTGGTGCTTCAGCGCAATCAACGCGCTCAGGTTCTTGCTGTCGCCGGCCGCATTGGCCGGCAGCGCGCTGGCCGAAAAGGCCAGCTGGCTGGCACTGATGCCGGTCAGGCTCAGGCCACCGGCGCCGTAGACGAACAGATCGACGCCGGCCGTGCCGTCGGGCTGATAGCCCAGCTTCAGCTGGGTGTTGAACTTGCCGGTGATGCCCTGGGCCAGCTCGTCGATGTTCTGGCCCATGGGCTTGAGCACCTGCTGCTCGAAGTCATCAAGCCCGCCCAGCTGGCCGCCCAGGCCATGGCCCAGCACCTTGAACTGGGTGTTGGCGAACTGCAGGTCCATGCTGCCGCTGCTGTTGACGCTGAGCGTCGCCGCATCGCTGCCGGCCACCAGCGGCTGACCGTTCTTCAGCGACACGCTGCGCGTGCCATCGGGCAGGTCCACCACCTGCACGCCGACCAGGGCCGCCAGTGCATCGGTCTTCAGGTCGCGGGCGTCCAGCAGGCCGGCGGCATTGATATTGGTGCCACGGCTGGCGGCGATCTGCTCGTTGAGCTTGGCAATGTCGCGGTTGAGGCTGTTGATCTGGTCCAGCCCCGCCTGGCGCTGCTCGGTGATGGCATTGCGCTGGTTGTCCAGCAGATGCTGCAGGCTGGAGAAGCGCTTGACCAGGCCGTCGGCCGCCGTCATCACCTGTTCGCGCAGCGGGCCGGAGTCGGGTTGCACGCTGGCGGCATTCAGCGCCGCGAAGAGGTCGTCCAGGCCCTTGTTGATATTGGACGTGTCGTCCGACATCACCTGCTCCAGCTGGTTGAAATAGGGCTGGGTGCTGTTGGCCTGGCCCAGATTGGCGCTGGCCTGCCACAGCTGCGAGTTCTTGTAGCCGTCGCTGAAGCGCAGCAGGGCCGACACCGCCACGCCGCTGCCGGCCTCGCCGGCGCCACCGCGCTGCGGCTGCACCGAGCTCAGGAGCACGCCCTGGCGCGAGTAGCCGGGCGTCATCGCATTGGCGACGTTCTGGCTGGTGCTGCTCAGCGCGGCCTGGGCCGCCTGGGCGCCGGACAGGGCATTGAAGATCATCGACATGGTGGGCTCGCTTGGGATGGAGGTATCAGGAGTTCAAGGCGACGGCTTGGCCTGTGAACTTAAATCCGCGGGCATCACCTGCTTCAGGATCACGTCGGCAATGCCGAAGGCGCGCTGCTGGGCCATGGTGTCGGCCACCAGGCCATCGGCCAGGTCCTGCATGTCCTGGTTGACGCGGTTCTTGAACACGCTGTCTTCGTCGGCCAGTTCGCGCGTGGCCGCACGCATCTGGCTGAGCATCTGCTTGATGAAGAAGGCCTCGAACTTCTCGGCCGCCTGGCCAGCCTTGGCGCGCAGCACGGTGTCGTCGGTGCTGCCGGGTTGGGCGTCTGGATGGATATTGACTTGCATCAGATCACCTGCAGCTCGCCTTCGATGGCCCCGGCCTGGTCCAGCGCCTGCAGGATGGCCATGATGTCGTCCGGGTTCGCGCCAATGCTGTTGATGGTGTCCACAATGGTCTGCAGGCTGACGCCGCCGCTCCAGCGGAACATCCTGCCCGAGCCCTGCTCGACGGCCACGCGCGACTGCGGCGTGACCTTGGTGTCGCCGCGGCCGAAGGCATTCGGCTGGCTGACCTGGGAGCTCTCGCTGATCACCACCTTCAGCGCGCCATGCGAGACCGCCGCCGGCCGCACCCGCACGCCCTCGGCAATCACCACCGTGCCGGTGCGCGAGTTGAAGATCACCTTCGGGTTCTCGCGGCCCTGCTCGATCTCCAGCTGCTCCAGCCCGGCCATGAAGGCCACGCGCTCGGTCGGATTGGCGGGAGCCTGGACCTCGACGCTGGTGGCATCGCGGGTGGTGGCAATGGCGCCGAAGCGCTTGTTGATCGCCTGCACGATGGCGGTGGCGGTCTGGAAGCCGGGGCGCTTGAGGCTCAGGTGCACGCTCTCGCGGCTGTCGAAATCGCTCTCGATCTCGCGCTCTATGGTCGCACCGTTCGGGATGCGGCCGGCGGTGGGCGTGTTGACGGTGACGCTGGAGCCGCTGGCCCCCTGCGCGCTCAGGCCGCCGACGACCAGGTTGCCCTGGGCCAGCGCATAGACCTCGCCATCGGCGCCGTACAGCTGGCTCAAGAGCAAGACGCCGCCGCGCAGGCTCTTGGCATCGCCCAGCGAGGACACGGTGATGTCGATGTTCTGGCCGCGCCGGTAGCCGGTGGGAAAGACCGCGCTGACCATCACGGTGGCGACATTGCGCGACTTGGAGTCGGTCTTCTCGGGCAGCTTGACGCCGAACTGCTTGAGCATGTTCTGCACCGACTGGCCCGAGTACTTGACCTGGCTGCTGTCGCCGCTGCCGTTCAGGCCGACCACCAGGCCGTAGCCTATCAGCTGGTTGTCACGCACGCCTTCGACGCTGACCAGCTGGCGCAGCGTCTGCGCCGCCTGTGCTTGCGGCGCGAGGGCCAATGTGCTGGCCAGCAGCAGGGCGGAGATCCAGGTAGTTGTCATCGCTGTTCTCGATCGGATAGGGTCACAGAGGCATCAGGGGGCTGTTGAAGAAGCGCGTCAGCCAGCCCGGCGTGTTGCTGTCGGCCAGGGTGCCCTGACCGCTGTAGAGGATGCGGGCATTGGCGAGGCGCTGCGAGGAGACGCGGTTGTCGCTGTCCACATCGGCGGCGCGTACAAAGCCGCTGACGCGAATCATCTCTTCGCCCTGGTTCAGGTACAGACTCTTGTCGCCATGCACGCGCAGCAGGCCGTTGGCCAGCACCTCGTGCACGACCACGGTGATGGCACCCTGCAGGGTGTTCTGCTGGCTGCTCGACGCGCTGCCGTTGAAGTCGCGCTGCGCGCCGGCACTCAGGTTCAGGCCGCTGCTCTTGGCCGCCGCCTGCACGCCGCCACTGCTGGTCTTGCCCAGCTGGGTGTCGGCCTTCTTGCTGGCCTGGGTGGTTTCCAGCAGCACCACGGTCAGCACGTCGCCGGGGCGGAAGGGCCGGCTGTCCGAGGTCAGCGACGAGGCCCGCTCGGCGACGAACAGGCCACCGGCCTGGCCCTTGGCCGGCTTGGCCATGGGCTGCAAGGGCAGCGGCTCCAACTCGGCGCGCGGCAAGGCCGGTGGCTGGATGGAGGCGCAGGCGCCGAGCAGCAGCGCTGCGGCAGCGACGAGCAGGCGGCGGGCCTTCATCACCGCACCGCCTGGGCCAAGTACTGCAGCATATTGTCCGCCGCCGACAGCACCTTGGTGTTCATCTCGTAGGTGCGCTGGGCGGCGATCATGTCCACCATCTCCTCGACCACCTGCACGTTCGAGCCTTCGAGCGCGCCCTGCTTGAGCTTGCCCAGGCCATCGGCGCCGGGCACTCCCTCGGCCGGAGCGCCGCTGGCGCTGGTCTCCTGGTAGAGGTTGTCGCCCATGGCCAGCAGGCCCGTGGGGTTGACGAAGTGGGTCAGCTTCAGCTGGCCCAGCTCGGTCGGCGTGGTGTTGTTGGCCAGGGTGGCCGAGACGGTGCCGTTCTCGGCAATGGTGATGGCCGTGGCCGTGGCCGGCACGGTGATCTCGGGCTGCAGGCGCAGGCCCTGGGCATTGACCAGCTTGCCCTCGGAGTTGATCTGCAGCTGGCCGGCGCGGGTGTAGGCCGGGCGGCCGCCGGGGCCATCGACCTGCAAAAAGCCCTGGCCGACGACGGCTACGTCCAGCGACTGGCCGGTGGTCTGCAGGCTGCCGGTGGTGAACACCTTTTGCGTGCCGACCATGCGCGTGCCGTTGCCGAGCTGCACGCCGGCCGGGCTGGCGGTGTTGTCGTCACGGGCGGCGCCGGGCTGGCGCTCGACCTGGTAGAACAGGTCTTCGAACATCACACGGTCGCGCTTGAAGCCCACCGTGTTGACGTTGGCCAGATTGTTGGCAATGGCCTGGAGCTTGGCGTCCTGCGCCTGCACACCGGTCTTGCTGATCCACATTGCTGGGTTCATCGGATATTCCTTCGCTTATTCGCGTATCAATCGCGTATTAATCTGTTCCCCGCGTCGGCCATCGTGTCGGCCGCCTTGAAGAGCTTCATCTGCATCTCGAAATCGCGGCTCAGGCTCATGGTCGCGACCATCTCCTCGACCGCCGACACATTGCTGGACTCCAGGTGGCCGGCATTCAGCTGCACCGTGGCGTCGGCGGCCAGTTCGCCGCCCTGGCGTGGCACCAGCAGGCCGGCCTCGTTCTTGGTCAGCTCGCCGTTGGCGGGCTTGACCAGCTTCAACCGGTCCACCGGCTGCATCTCGGTCTGGCCGGCGGCCTGGATGGAGATCACGCCGTCCTTGGCAATCGACACCTTGGTGTGCGGCGGCAGGGTGATGGGCCCGCCATCGCCCATCACGGCCCGCTCGCCCAGCAACAGGGCGCCCTCGGCATTGAGGCTGAAGTTGCCGGCGCGGGTATAGGCCTCGCCATCGCCCCACTGCACGGTGAACAGGCCATCGCCCTGCACCGCCACATCGAGCTCGCGCCCGGTGTCGCGCTGCGTGCCGGCGCGGCCGCTGACGGCATCGGACTGCAGCTCGCTCATATGGCGTGCCGCATAGCCGTAGCCGGCCACGGCCTGGTTGCCCGTCATCTCGATATTGCCGCGAAAGCCCGGCGTCTCCAGATTGGCCAGGTTGTTGGCATGCACCTGCTGAGCGCGCAGGGCACGCTCGGCACCGCTCATGACGGTGTAGATCAGTCCATCCATGATCAGATGGCCTGCATCAGGGTTTGCATCATCTCGTTCTCGGCCGAGATCACCTTGGTATTGGCCTGGTAGTTGCGCTGGGCCGACATCAGGTTCACCAGCTCGCCGGTCATGTCCACATTCGACTGCTCGATGGCGCCGGTGCTGAGCTTGGAGGCGGTGGCCGAGCCGGGGCGCGAGAACAGCGCGGTGCCGGTGGCGCCGTTGGCTTCCCAGCTGGTGTCGCTGATGGCGGTCAGCGCGCCCTCGTTGGCGAAGGAGGCCAGGGCCAGCGTACCCACCGTCTGCTTGAGGCCGTTGCTGTAGGTGGCGACAACGCTGCCGTCCTCGGCGATGGCCGTGCCGGTCAGGGTGCCGGCGGCATAGCCGTCGGCGGCATTGGTCAGGGTCGTGGTGTCGCCGGAGAACTGGGTCGTGCCGCTGTAGTCGATGCTGACCGCCAGCGCAGCCGCGCCCGCCGGAGCGGCGGCAAAGGCCACCGGCGCCACCGGGGCCGTCAGCTGGCCCGAGGTATTGAAGGTCAGTGCCTGGGCCGCGCCGGGCGCCGCTCCATCGAAGCTGTAGTGCACATTGACCGCGTTCGCGGCGGTCTTGACGAAGTACTGGGTCAGCGTGTGCTTGGAACCCAGCGAGTCATAGACCACCGAGGTGATGGAGCTGTTGAAGGTCTTGGGGTCGGTGGTGTCCAGGGCCGGCAGCGGGCCGGGGGCGCCGGGCACCTTCCAGTCCGAGGACAGATTGCCGTTGAAGGCCAGCTTCTTGCTCGCCTCGGCGCCGATCTGGCCGGTGGGCACCTTCAGGTCGCCCAGAGCACCCAGGCCGGCGCCGGGCACCGGCTTGCCGGCGGCGTCCAGCACGGCCGCATAGCCCTGGGCCTTGCGGCCCAGGCTGTCGACCACATAGCCTTCCTTGTCGGTGTTGAAGATGCCGACGCGGGTATAGACCTGCTGGCCGGAGCTGTCCCGCACGGCGAAGAAGCCGCGGCCTTGGATCATCGCGTCCATGCCGCGGCCGGTGCTGAACAGGCCGCCGCCCCGCTCGACGCTTTGGGTCGTCGACGAGACCTCGGCGCCAATCATCTGCGAGCCCGAGTACATCGACGAGAAATTGGCCCGGCTGGACTTGAAACCGTAGGTGCCGGAGTTGGCGATGTTGTTGCTGATGGCTTCCAGGCTGCCGTTGACCGCATTGATACCAGAGCGTGCAATTTCAAAACTCATGATGGTTGCCTTTCAGTGGCTGGGGTTCGTGGCACGGCCACGGAATTGGGTGATGGCGGCCGGATCCACTTCGGCAAAGGCGCCGAGTGCGAGCACCACCTGGCCGCTGCCGTCGAGCTTGACGCGGCTCAGTTCGGTGACGATCTCGAGAGCGGCGCTTTCCTTGGTGTCGGTCTCGATGCGCACGCTGTAGTCGCCGGCGGTGATGCCCAGCTTGGCCGGGTCCAGCGTGTAGCTGGTCTCGCCGGCGGCTCGGCTGCCCAGGGCGATGCGCTGCTCCTGGCCGTCGCGGCCGGTCAGCACCAGGGTGGTGTCCTTGGCCGCGCTTTGCAGGTTGAAGCTGGTCTGCACTGCATCCTTGTCGAGCTTCAGGCGCTCGACGCGGGCCTGCACCGTGCTGCCGACCTGGGCGCCCAGGCCCAGCATCTGCAGGCTTTGCAGGCTGGCGGCACTGCCACTGCCCTGGCTGGCCAACTTTTGCAGCGCTTCCATCTGGCTGAGCTGGGTCAGCTGGTTGACGAAGGCGCTGGGATCGGCCGGCGACAGCGGATCCTGGTTCTTGATCTGGGCCACCAGCAGGGTGGTGAACAGATGGGACATCGCGCCGTTGCCCTGCACGTCATTGGACGAGCCGGCCGCGGTGCTGCTGTTGTTGTTGACGGATGCGACCATGATCAACCCTCTCCCAGACGCAGCAGCGACTGCTGCATGGACTTGACGCGGCCCAACACCTCGACATTGCTTTCGAAGGCCCGCGAGGCCGACAGCATGTCGGTCATCTCGGCCACCGAGTTGACGTTGGGGTAGAACACCATGCCCTCCTCGTTGGCCAGCGGATGGCCAGGCTCGTAGACCTTGCGCAGCGCCTCGCTGCTCTCCACCACGTCCATCACCTGCACGCGCGTGCCACCCAGCTGCTCGCCCTGGGCGGCGACCGGCAGCGCGGCAAACACCGGCTTGCGGGCGCGGTAGGTGTCGGCCTCGTTGCCGCTGGCCGACTGGGCATTGGCCAGATTGCTGGCAATGGTGTTCAGGCGCGTGGTCTGGGCCGACATGGCCGAGCCCGCGATCTGGCTGATTTGCTTGAATGACATGGTCGTCACTGGCCGGCGATTGCCTTGGCCAGCCCCTTCAGTTGCAGGTTCAGAAAAGTCAGGCTGGCCTGGAAGTCGGAGGCGTTCTGCGAGAACGCCGCCTGCTCCACACCGAGCTCGACGCTGTTGCCGTCCTGTGCCGGATGAAAAGGCACGCGATACTTGAGGTCTTCGGCGCCGGTGTCCAACAGCAGGCCGTCGCTGCCGTCCTGCTGGGCCTGGCGCAGCGAGGCCGCAAAATCGACATCGCGCGCCTGGTAGCCGGGCGTGCTTTCGTTGGCGATGTTGGAGGCCAGAATCTTGGTTCTCTCGGCTCGCAATCGGAGCGCGTCGGGATGAATGCCGACCGCCTTGCTGAAATCAATGCTCATGCGCTTCCTTTGCTCGTTCGTTGTACGTTTCTTGCTGCTGCTCGTCGCTGGTACCGCGCAGGCGCAAAGCCTGGACACGCGGGTGCTGGCCTTTGCGCGCCAAGCCCTGCTGGAGCAGGCGCAGCGCGAGGGCTTGCAGGCCCCTGAGCTGCAGCTGCGCGTAGCGACCTCGCCCAAGGCCAAAGGCCCTGCGGCCTGCGCTGCCGGCTGGCAATTCCAGATGCTGGACACCCGCTACCTGAGCCGGCTGCGCGTCGGCGCGCGTTGCCCGGGCGCTGATAGCGCCTCGCAGGACTTCGTGCTGCGTGCCGAACTGAGCGCCGAGGTGCTGGTGGCAGCGGCCACCCTGCCCTCGGGCCGGCCGCTGGCCGAGGCCGATCTGCGGCTGGAGCGCCGCGAGCTGGCGCAGCTGGGTGATGCGCTGTCCGACACCGAGGCGGCCAGAGGCCTGAGCCCGCGCAGCACGCTGCGTGCCGGTCAACCGCTGCTGCGCAGCCAGCTGGTCGAGCCGCTGCTGATCAAGCGCGGCGAGGCGGTGCGCATCATGGCGCGCAACGGCGGCATCGAGGTCCATGCCAGCGGCGAGGCACTGGACGCCGGCCGCCGCAATGAAACCGTGCGCGTGCGCAACAGCAGCACCGGCCGCATCATCGCCGCACGCGTGCTGGGGCCCGGTCTTGTCGAACCGGCCGAGTTGGCTGCACAGCAATGATGTTGTCATAGCCCCGCCTTGATGCGCGCGGCCACGCGCGTCAGCTTGTCGGCATAGGCCGGATCGGTGGCATAGCCGCCGCGCTGCAGGGCCTGGCCATAGGCGCGGGCATCGCCACCGGTCTGCAACGCACCGCGGTAGCGCGGGTTGTCCAGCAGCAGCTGGGTCAGGTCGCGGAAAGAGCCACCGGCATCGGCATAGCTGCGGAACTTCTCCTGGCGGGCCACCGGCTGGCCCTGCTCGTACTCGGTCGTCGCGACTTGCGTCACTTCGCCACGCCAGCCGCCGCCGGCCTTGATGCCGAAGACGTTGTGGCTGTCGCTGCCATCGGCTCGACGTATCGGCCTGGTGCCCCAACCGGACTCCAGCGCCGCCTGCGCCGACAGCACCTCGGGCGCCACGCCCAGGCGGGCCGCAGCGGCCTCGGCATGGGGGGCGATGGCCTGCAGGAACTCGGCAGCATTGCCATCGAGCTCGATCTTCTCTGACACCGCCTCGGTGGCACGGGCCTGACCCCACCAGCCCTCGGGGCTGATCGCGGTGGCGGCCATCGCCGGACGAGGCTCGCTGCCGCTGCCCGACTCGATGAACTGCCGCACCTCGCCCTGCAGCTCGCGATACAGGCCGGAGAAGCCGGCGCCGCCGCCATTGCCACGTAGGCCGGCATTCGCCTCGGCGGCGATGCTGGCGCCCAGGCCTTGCAGATCAACGCTCCGCATACAGTGCTCCCTCCTGGCCCATCAGTCGCTGCATCAGGGCGTGCTGCTCGATGATCAGCTTGCAGTTGCGCTGGTTCAGCTCCTTGCACTCGCGCACCAGCTGCTCCAGGCCGCGCCAGGCAGCGGTCACGGCCTGGCCGGCGCGGCTGGGCAGGCGCTGAATCAATGCCGGCATCGTCAACTCATGGTCACGGCCCACCAGACGCGCCATCAGCTCGCGGCGGTGCTCGCGGTGCGACTCCAGCTGAGCCACCTGGCCGGTGATCTGCTCGGCCAGGCCCACCAGCGCGTTGCCTTCATGACGCAGCGCGCTCTGGAACTGCGCCTCGAGCAGCTCCTGCAGGCGGCAGTAGCCGGCGCGGTCGGCATGCAGGCCGCGCAGCAGGCTCAACAGTGCGTCATGGGTTGAGGATTTCATCCCCGGCCTCCGTGGAAGCGCTGGATCAGGCTCGCCAGGCGGCCGGCATCGAAGGTGATCTCGCCCCGGGCCAGTGCGTCGCGCAGCGACGCCACCTTGGCCTGGTCGATGTCGGGCATGGCGGCCAGTGCCTCCTGGGCCGGCTTCATCACATTCGACTCCAGCGCGGCGGCGGTGGCCGACGGCGCAGCGGCCTCGGTCACCGGCTTGACCTCGGCGGCGGTGCTGGCGGCGCTGACATCGGCGGGGCCGCTCAGCGGGTGGTTGGATCCTGTGACTCTCATGCGTTCACCTCGGGCTTTGGTTCTCATGGCGGTACTCGTGCGGCATCAGGGCGCCGGCGCGCTGGCGGCCCGATACGGGCTCAGCTGCTGTTGCAGGCGCTGCAGCAGCCCTTCGGGGTTGGGCGGCGTCGCGTCCAGCGACAGGCCTTCGCGCGGCAGGCCGAACATGCCGGACAGCTGACGGGCCTGGCTGCTGGTCAGCACCATCAGTTCGATGCGGCGGTTGATCGCGGCCTGCGGACGGGCCGGGTCCAGCGGCGCACGGTCGGCCATGCCGCTTACCTGCATCACCGTGTCGGCCGGCATGCCGCCCTCCATCAGCTGGTGGCGTGCGGCCATCGCGCGGTGGCTGGACAGGGCCGAATTCGAGAAGGCCCCGGGGCTCTTGTCGTTGTAGGGCGAGGCATCGGTGTGGCCGACGATGATCAGCTGGTTGTCCATCTGCGCGAACAGCGGACCCAGCTTGCGCAGCAGCTCGCGCATGCGGGCGCTGGGATAGGGGCTGCCGCGCTCGAACATGCCCTGGGCATCGGTGTCGTGCAGCATCAGGCGCAGGCCCTGGGGCGTGATCGCGCTGTGCAGATTGCTGGCCAGGCCCACCGAGGCGGCAATGCGCTCGATCAGCTTGGCCAGCTCGCGCATCTCGCCGGCCGACTCATAGCGCGACTTGCTCAGGCGCGGGTCGGCATCGGGCTGATCGGTGTCGCTGCTCTGGTTGCTCTTGCCCTTGACCGGCGCTTCGCCGTGGGCCGGCACCGGGTTGCGATCAATCATGCTGCCGCGCGAGCCCGAGGCCAGCGAACTGGTCAAACCCTGGCCCTCTTCGATCAGGTCGGCGCCGGCGGTCTTCAGCAGCTGCTGCATGCGCTCGGAGTTGCGCGCAGCCAGCAGCCACAGCACCAGGAACAGGCACATCAGGGCCAGGCAGAAGTCGGCGAAGGCGACCTTCCAGGCGCCGCCATGGGCCTCGTCCTCGTGCTTGCGCGAGACGCGCTTGACAACGGTCTCGTGGGCCTCGACGCGATGGAGCTTAGGCTGCACGGCGCTCTCCGGGCTCGCGGTCGGTGGCGCGGCGGCGCGGCGTGGCGTCGGCATCGCCGGCGTCCTGCATCTTGTCTATCCAGCCCTCGAGGATGGCGAAGCTGGGCTTGATGTTCAGCTGCACCAGGCGGCGGCCGGCATCGATGGCCAGCAGCGCCGGCTTGCCCGAGACGTGAGTGACAAGCACCACCTTGACCGACTCCAGCGCCTGCAGCTCCTCGTTGACCAGCTGCTTCATCATATTGGCGAGCGGGTCCAGCACCGCATAGCAGATGAAGATGCCGATGAAGGTGCCGACCATGGCCGCGGCCACCATCACCGCGATCTCGGCCGTGCCGGCCCCTTCGGCCACCGTGTTCATCGCCATCACGATGCCCAGCACCGCGGCCAGGATGCCGAAGCCGGGCATGGCCTCGGCGATCTTGTGCAGCGACTTGGCGGGCTGGGTCATCTCGTCATGGATGGCCTCCAGCTCCTGTTCCAGCACGCCCTCCAGCTCGTGGGCGTTGATCTTGCCCATGGCCATCAGGCGGAAGTTGTCGACGATGAAGTGCAGGAGCTTGGGCTCGGCCAGTATCAGCGGATAGCGCTTGAACAGCACGCTGTCCTGCGGCGCCTCGACGTGGGCATCGAGCGCCTTCAGGCCGCCGGCGGCGGTCTGCAGCAGCTCGTACATCAGCAGCAGCAGCTGGCGCTGGAACTCCTCGCCGGGGCGGCGGCGCATCATCACCTTGCGCAGCTGCAGCAGCATCTCGCTGAGCACATGGCGCGGGTTGCCCAGCACCAGGGAGCCGACACCGGCGCCGACGATGATCAAGAGCTCGACCGGCTGCCAGATGACGCCGAAGCTGCCGCCGTGCAGCATGAAGCCGCCGAACACACAACCGAGAACAATGAGGATGCCGATGAAGGGCTGCATGGTGGTGGGATCTTCCGTTCAGGCCTGCTGCAGATGAGTTCTCATCTTCAGCAAAGCGCCCTTGTTGAGCTGCGACACGCGGGCCTCGGTGAGGTCCAGCACGGCAGCGATTTCCTTGAGGCTGAGTTCGTACTCGTAATAGAGCTGGATGACGCGCTGCTCGCGCTCGTCCAGCCGGGTCAGCGCCTGTTCGATGCTGCGCCGTGCGATCAGCAGCGTCTCGGGCGACTGGCTGTCGCCGGGCAGCTCGCTGAGCTCCTGCACCATCTCGTCGAAGCTGGCCATCTCCTCGGCCGCATCGCCCTGCAAAAAGGCCTGGTAGTCCTGCGGCGTCAGCTTCAGGTTCTTCAGGATCTCGGCCTCGCTGGGTTCGCGGCCCAGGCGGCGGCGCAGCTCGCGCAGCGCGTCGCGCAGCTTGTGGCTGTCCTGGCGCACCGAGCGCGGCCGCCAGTCGAGGCGGCGCAGCTCGTCGAGAATGGCGCCGCGCACGCGCAGCGAGGCAAAACCGGTGAAGGCCTCGTCCGGCGGGCCGTAGCGGCGCAGGGCCTCCAGCAGACCCATCAGGCCGACCTGCTCCATGTCCTCGCGGTCCATCGCCGCGCTGACCTGCGAGCCCAGCTGGCGCACGATGCGCTTGACCAGCGGCGCGTACTGGCGCAACTGGCGCTGCTCATAGGCCGGGCCCAGGTCCGCTCGTGCGACCTGGCTCAGCTCGGCGTAGGCTTCCTGCATGTGCATGGTGCGCTTGCGCTTACTCGATGATGAGCTTGCCGATCAGCGCCTCGGCAAACGGCGGCTCGCGATGCTCGGCGGCATAGCCATCGCGGTAGGCGCGGTTCAGCTCCTCGGCAAACTGCTCTATCGTCATCGCGCTGGCGCTCTCGACGTTGTAGGCCGCCAGCGCCTTGACGGCGATGGTGCGCAGCAGCGGCAGATGCTCCTTGGTGCGCTTCTCCTGCTCCGGCGAGGTCTTGAAGACCACGTCCACGGCCATGTAGTGCGCCATCGCCTCGCCGCCACGGCCGCGCAGCATCACCAGCACCTTGTCCAGGGTCACGTATTTGTGCTCGGGGCCAGGTTTTGCCTTGGCCTCCTCGGGCGCGGCGGCGTGGGCGCCTTTCAGGCTCCACCAGACGCCTCCGCCCACCGCGCCTGCGGTGAGCACGACGGCCAGCGCAAGCGCCAGCAGCATTTTGGTTTTCGGCATGCTCATCACTCCTTGCTCCGTCCGCCCAGGCGCTGGGCAAATGTGAGCGACTGCGCTTCGATGTCTTCGCTCAGTGCGCGGCCGGGCTTGCGGGCCTCGCCATCGGCCTCGGCCTGACGCCGTTGCTGTTGATCCGTCTGGCCGCCCTGATCACTCAGCGCGCGCTGCGACACCTGCACCGACACCTCGCCGGACTGGCGCTGGGCCAGGTCCTGGCGCAGGCCGTCGCTGATGTGCTGCAGCTGGCGCGTCACCTCGGGATGGCTGGCGCTCAACCGCACTTGCAGATCACCGGCCTGGTGCTGGATGGAGATCTCCACCCGGCCGAGCAACGGCGGCTCCAGCCGTATCACCGCCTGCTCGCTGCGCGCCGCAATCTGCAGCTGCAGCCGGTCGCCCAGCGCCTGCATCAGTGGCTGCTGCCATTGGCGCGGCTGCGCATCCGGCAGATGCAGGACAGTGGGGGCAAGCGGCGCCGGTGTCTTGATCTGAGGCTGGGCCGAGGGACCGCTCAAGGCGGCAACCGGGCCGCTGCCGTCGATGGCGGCCAGGCCGTCGCCGGCATCGCTGTCGGTCTTGGCAAGCTGCAACACGGCGGTGCCGAAGGCCGGCTCGGCACGGGCCACGGTCGCGGCCGGCCTGACGTCGGTCGGTTTGATCACGGCCGCCATCGAGGTGTCATCGCCGACCGGGGCCGGCAAGGCGACGGGCACAGCGACGGGCTCGACGGGGGCGGGCGGCGGCGCAGGCAAGCTGCCACGGGCCCACTCCGTGGCGCTCGCGGCAACGCCCCGCTCCGGCAGCCGGCTCGAAGGCAATGCCTTGTCGGCCACCGTCAGTGCAGCCACCGGCGCATTCGGCATCTGAGCGGCCAGCTGCGGCTGCAGCAGCTGCAACAGGCCATCCATCGCCGGCATGTCGGTCTCCTGTGCCGCGTCGGTCTGCTCGGTGGGCTCGGGTTCACCGGGGGTGGCGACCGCTGGCGTGGTGGCCATGGACTGCCCCGCCGGCATGCCCTGCTCCAGCGCACGCAGCAGGTCACGCAGATCGGCCTGCAGCTGGTCGCCGGAGGGATCGCTCTGCGCGGCGGCGGCCGGCGCGGACCGGGCCAACTCGCCACCGGACAGGGCCGCCAGCGCGCTCGCGAAGTCCTGCGCCAGCTGGGTCGCCTCATCCGCAACAGGGCTCACGGCGCCCACGGCCGTTGCCGCACCGATGGCAGGCTCGGCCGCCGGGCGCGAGTCGCCGGACAGGGTCAGCAGGGTGTTCATGTTCTTTCCTCCCAATCGGCGCTGGCGGCGTAGGCCGTCCAGCGGCCCTGGTTGTCGGTCAGCCGGCGCAGCAACAGGGCCACCTGCCCCAGTTCGGCATCGACCAGGCCGCGCGTGTCGGCATGGATCTGGCGCAGCTGCTTCAGCGCCTGGCGCTCGCCGGCCTTCCATGTCGCGGTGTCGGTCCAGTCACGCAGCTGGGCGGCAAGCTCGCCGTCCAGATGCGCCAGCGCCAGCCAGTCGCGCTCGGTCGCGGCCGCGACAAAGCGGGCCGTCAGGCCTTGCAGCTGGCTCAAGCGGTCGATGGGCTTAGGCATGACGGACCTGCACCCCTTGCCAGCCGCTCTTGAGCTGGCTGAGCAGGCGCACCACCTCATCAATCACGCCGGTATCCAGCTGCACGCCGGCGCGGTACAGGCGCTCGGCGCAGTAGTCATACAGGCGGGCGAGGTTGTTGACGACCTCGCTGCCGGCGTCCAGATCCAGCGCACTGGACAGGCCGTTGATGATGCTGACGCACTTCTCCAGGCTGGCAGCCTTCAGCTCGTAGCGCCGCGCCTCGATGTGGGCGCGGGCGCGGGCCAGCTCGTCCAGCAGGCCGTCCATCAGTATCAGCACCAGCTGAACCGGGGAGGCCTGGGCGGTCTGCGCATGCAGATTGACGGTCTGGTAGCTTTGATAGGCGTCGTGGCTCATGGTCTTCGAAGTGGTTGGGGGCCGAGCTAGACGCTCAGCCCGGCCAGCATGCTGGTGGTGTCGCCCAGCTGGGACTGCAGGTTCTGCAGCTGCGTGAATTGCGCGAGATAGCGCTTGTAGGACTGTTCGTACTGGGTATCCAGTCGCGTCTGGCGCAGGCCTATGGCCTTTTGCATCGTCTGCACCGAGCTCTGGCGCTGCTTGATCTGGCCGGTGCCGAGATTCGTCCACTGGTCCACGCTCTTGCTCAGGGCGCCCATCAGGCCGCTTGCCGCACCGGCGGAGGCACTGCCGAAGACCTTGCTCAGCGCATCGGGCGTGGCCGTCAACGTCTTGTTCAGGCGCGTGGTGTCCAGCGCCAGCGAACCGTTGCGGTCGATGCTGATGCCCAGCTCGCGCAGGCTCAAGCCCCCATAGCCCTGGCGCAGCAGATTGCCCAGGCGGTCGCGCAGCGCGCGCACGCCGGCGTCCGAGGCAAAGGCCGCAGCGGCCACGCCGTCCTTGGCGCTGCCGGACGAGGTCAGATCGTCCAGCGTCTTCTCCAGCGTGTTGAAGGCATCGACAAAGCCCTTCACATTGGCCGTGGTGGCGCTGTCGTCCTTGGCCACCGTCAAGGTCACCGGGGCATCGCCAGCCTTGTTGGCCTGGGTCAGATTGAGCGTCACGCCGCTGATGGCGGTGAAACTGTTGCTGGCCTGCTGCATGCGCACGCCCGTGCCCTGGGCGCCCAGCCAGACCACGGCGTCACGCGCCGCGGCCAGCTCGACGCTCGCGCCGCTGAGCTTGGTCTTCAGCTGGCCGGCGTTGAGGCCCGTGGTGTCCAGCGTGATCGCGCCGGCGGCGCCACTGACGCCAGAGGACAGCATCAGCTGCGTCTGGCCGCCCACCGTCATCACCATCGCCGTGACCAGGCCGCTATTGCTCGGCGCCTGGTTGATGGCACGGGCGATCTCGGCCTGCGACAGGGTGCCGTCGCTGTCCGCATCGGCGCTGCTCAGGTTGACATTGAAGGCCGCGCCGCTGCCCAGCTGCACGGCCATGCTGCCGCCCATGGCCACCGGTACGGCCGGCAGGTCCTGGAAGGCAATCTGATGGTTGCTGGCCGTCTGCTCGACGAACAACGGATAGCTGCCGGCACTGGCCGTGGCCGCCACGCTGACGGTGGCGATGGCCGGGTTGCTCAGGCTGCCGCCCAGCTGGGCCAGCGAGCCCTTGGCGGACAGGTTTTTCATCGCGCTGTCGAAGGCCTGCAAAGCGCCTTGCAGCTTGGTCAGCGCCGTGGCAGTGGCCTTGCTCGACTTGGTCTGCGCATCGAGCAGGGTCTGGGTGGACTGGGTGTAGGCGGTGGCCAGTTGCTGGGCCATCGAGGTCGGGTTGATATCAGCCATGGCGAACTCCTCGCAGATAGGTTTCGGGACTACCTGTGATGAAGGCGACCAAAATCGCTGTTTGCTTAAACGGGCTCATGCCTGCCCCCTCAGCCAGGCCTGGCCGGCCATCGCGTCCTGGCTCTTCTGCTCCCGGCGCTGCTGCTCGGCCTGGCTCTGCGCCAGGCTGCGGTCCAGCACCTGGCCCAGCACCTGCTGGCGACGCGCCAGGTGTTGCACCCCGTGGCGGGTGTGCGCGGTGTCGGCCTCGTGCAGGGCCAGTTCTTGCCGATGGGTCTCGGTCAGCGCCTGCACGCCCTGCTGGTAGGCCGCACGGTTGGCGGCCAGGCCGGCGTCCAGCACCGTGTCGGTGCTGCTGCCCAGCTGCTGGGCGAGCTGCTCCAGCCGCTGCACATTGCCCAGATAGCGTGCGCCCAGCGCCTGCTTGCGCGCCAGATCGGCCACGCGCCGCTCCAGCTCGCGCTCCCGCACGGTGATCATCAGATCGAGGCTGCGTTGCATCGCGGTCTTGGTCATTGCAAAAGCTCCTGCAGCTGTTGCAGGCAGGCCTGCAACGGCGCCGCTTCGTTGACGCCCTGGTGCAGATAGGCCTCGATGCGAGGGAACAGCTGCACCGCACGGTCGGTCTGCGGGTCGGCGCCGGGCACATAGGCGCCCAGCGGCATCAGCTCGCGCACCTGCTCGTAGCGGGCGCTGAGCTGCTTCAGCTGGCGCGCCAGCGCCTGGTGCTCGCGGCCGGCCACCAGGGCCATGCAGCGGCTGATCGACTGGGCGATGTCGATGGCGGGGTAGTGGCCGCGCTCGGCCAGCGCACGGCTGAGCACGATGTGGCCGTCGAGGATGGCGCGGGCGGTGTCGACCACCGGGTCCTGCTGGTCATCGCCCTCTGCCAGCACGGTGTAGATGGCACTCATACTGCCCTCGGCCTGCTCGCCATTGCCGGCGCTTTCGACCAGCTCGGGCAGCAGGCTGAAGACGGACGGCGGATAGCCGCGCGTGGCCGGCGGTTCACCCAGGGCCAGCGCCACTTCGCGCTTGGCCATCGCGTAGCGGGTCAGCGAATCGACCAGCAGCAGCACATGCTGGCCCTGGTCGCGGTAATGGGCGGCCACGCTGTGGCACAGCTCGGTGGCGCGCAAACGCATCAACGGGGATTCGTCAGCCGGCGCGACAACCACCACCGAGCGCGCCAGGCCGGCCTCGCCCAAACTCAGGTCGATGAACTCGCGCACCTCGCGGCCGCGCTCGCCGATCAGGCCCACCACCACCACATCGGCGACGGTCTGGCGCGTGATCAGGCCCAGCAGCACGCTCTTGCCCACGCCGCTGCCGGCCATCAGGCCGACGCGCTGGCCGCGGCCCAGCGTCAGCATGCTGTTGATGGCGCGCACGCCGACGTCCAGCGGCTCATGCACCGGGGCCTTCTTCAGCGGGTTGATCTTGGGCGGCTGCGTAGGCAGCGGATGCTCGCCGCCGAGGCGGCCCAGGCCATCGATGGGCTCACCGAGGCCGTTGACGATGCGGCCCAGCCAGGACGGGCCGATCATCAGGCCGGCGCGCTCGGGGGCCGGCAGCACGCGGGCGCCGGTGCTCAGGCCCTCGGGCTTCTTGAACGGCATCAGATAGGAAATCTGCTCGCGAAAGCCGACCACCTGGGCGGCGATCCACTCGCCCGAGGCCGCCTCAATCATGCAGCGCTGGCCGGTGCGCAGGGCGCAGCCGGCGCTCTCCAGCAGCAGGCCGGAGGCACCGACCAGGCGGCCGGTGGGCGTGGCCACCGGCACGGCGCCCAGCTCGACCTTGCGCAGCGCGGCGGCGATCATGCGCGCTGCTCCTCGGCGTCGCTGTCGACCAGTTGGCTCTTCACCTGGGCCATGCAGGCGGCCAGGCGCTGGGCGCAGCCGGCATCGGCCTCTCGGCCACCGGCCAGCAGGCGGCATTCACCGCTGGCCAGGGCCGGATCGGGCAGCAGGGTCCAGGCCTCGGCACGTTCGGGGGCCAGGTCTTGAATGCGGCGCAGGTCTTCGGGATTCAGATAGACCTCGACGCCCTCGCGGGTGACCGGCATGCTGGCCAGCGTCTCATCGACCAGGGCCAGCAGCTGGGCCGGCTGCAGGGTCAGCTCGCAGCGGATCACCTGGCGGGCAACCTTCTCGACCAGCTCGACCACCTCCTTGCGTGCGGCGGCCTGCAGCTCGGTCTGCAGCTGGCTCAGCTCGGCCAGCAGCGCATCGACCGGCTGGGCCAGGCCCTGGAAATACTCCTGCATCTCGCGCCGGCCCTGGGCCAGACCCTGCTCGCGGCCAAGCGCCTGGGCGGCCTCGCTGCCGGCCAGCGAACCGCTGGCATGGCCCTCCTCATAGCCCTTGGCCAGGCCCTCCTGGAAACCCTGGGCCAGGCTGGCCTGCAGCTGGGCCGGTGCGTTGGCCGGCAGATCGCGGCTGGCGTGCAGCTGGGCCAGCGGCGGGAAGCGGTGCGGACGCAGCTTGTTCATTCGACGGTGGCCTCGGCGAACAGCTGGACTTCGATCTCGCCGGCATCGACGAGCGCCTTGACCTGGGCCATCACCTCGGCACGGGCCTGCTCGACGCGCGACAGCGGCACCGGGCCGCTGCGGCGAATCAGGTCCTCGAAGCTCTGGGCCTGGCGGCGCGGCATCGCGGCCAGGATGGCCTGGCGCACCGTGCCCTCGGCACCCTTCAGCGCCACCGCCCACAGCTCGGGCGCGACTTCCTCGATCACGCGGGTCAGCACGGCCTCGCTCTGGCGCGACAGCACCAGGAAGTCGTACATGCTGACCTCGATCTCGCTCATCACCACCGGGTCCTGGGCGCGCAGGCGCTCGACCATCTGCTGGCGGTCGGCCGGCAGACGGTTCAGTATCTCGGCCGCCTGGCGCACGCCCTCGACGCTGGCGCTCTGCTGGCCCAGGCCGGCCAGGCAGCGCTCGACCAGCTCCTCAAGCTCGACCAGCAGCTCACGGTCGACCTCGTTCAGGCGGGCCACGTTCAACAGCACCAGATCGCGGCCCTCGGCCGGCAGCGCGGCGATCACATCGCTGGCCAGATGCGGCGGCAGAAAGGCCAGGAACACCGCCTGCATGCGCACATGCTCGTAGGCAATGTGCTCGGCCAGCCATTTCGGCGAGGCCCATTGCAGGCGCTGCATCTTGGGGCGTATCGCGTCGCCGTAGATGTTGTGCAGCACGCTGTTGGCGATGTCACCGCCCAGGGCCAGGTCCAGCGAGCGTTTCAGATAGGAACGCGAGGCGCCATGCACGCCGCTTTGCTCGCGGTAGTCGTCGAAGAAATGCTGGATCGCGGTCTTCACCGAGTCGACCTTGATGCCACTCATGCGAGACATCACCTGGGTCACGTCGAGCAGTTCCTCGCGCGACAGGCAGCGCAGCACGGCGGCGGCCGGCTCCTCGCCCATGCTCAGCAGCACGATGGCGGCCTGCTCGACCGGGTTCAGCGTGGCGGCAGCAGCCATCAGATCACTCGCTTCGGCCATGATTCTTTTGCACCCACTGTTTCACCACCTCGGCAACGCGCTCGGGCTCTTTGGCCGCCAGCACCTTGAGGTGATCCACCAACACATCCACCGGCGAGCCGGGGGGCGGCAATTCGTAGTTCTCGAGCAGCGGCACGACGGCCATCGCCGGGGCACCGGCCGGCAGCGCCAGGCCGGGCATGCCGTCGGCCGTCAGCGCCGGCTCGGCATGCAGCGGCGTCAGCTCGGTCGTCTCCAGCGCCTGCAGCGGCGCGGCCGGGGCCAGGCGTTGCTGGGCCAGACGCAGCATCGGTCGGGCCAGCAGGAAGTAGGCGGCGATGGCACCCAGGCCGTAGACCAACCAGCCACCGACATCGACGACGTTGTCGCGCTGCTGGTACCAGGGCTCGACCTGCGGCGGCGCTGGGAAGCTCATCGGCGAGACGGTCAGCTGGTCGCCGCGCTCGCTGTTGATGCCCAGGCCGCTGTTGAGCAGCTTCTCGATCTTGGCCAGCTCGGCCGGGGTCCAGGTCTTGTCTGCTCCCGGTGCGGCGGCGCTGTTCAGCACCACGGCGACATTCAAGCGCGACAGGCGGCCGCGGCTGCGCTTGATCTGGGTGATGTTGCGGTCGTAGGCGTACTGGCGGGTGCTGGCGTTCTTGCGCGCGCTGGCGCCGCTGTCGCCCCCCTCACCACCTGGCCCCGAAGCCCCGTTCGACGGCGCATTGACCGGCCGGTTGCTCAGCGAGCCGGGCACGCCCAGCGCAATGCGCTCGCGGTCCTGCTCCTCGCGCATCGCCTCGTTGGTCAGCTTGGGCGCATCGCCGTACTGCTCGCGGGTTTCCTGCACGCGGTCGTTGTCGACCTCGGCGGTGACGCTGAGGCGGTAGTTGGCCTCGCCCAGCACCGGGGCCAGCAGATCGTGCACATTGCGGCGCACCTCGTCCTGATAGCGCTGCGCCGCCTCATTGCCCTGATTCGCCTCGAAGCCCTCGGCCAGGTCAACGCGAGAGGACAGCAGATTGCCGGCCTGGTCCAGCAGGCTGACGCGCTGCGGCTCCAGGCTGGCCACGCTGCCGGCCACCAGATTGATGGCGGCGGCGATCTGCTCGTTGCTGAGCTTGCGGCCGGGTTTGAGCGTCAGCACCACCGAGGCCGAGCTCTTCTGCCCGTCGTTCAGGACAAAGCTGGTGGACTTGGCGATGGACAGGTGCACGCGCGCCGCGTCCACAGCATCCAGCGCCATCATCGACTGCGCCAGCTCGCCTTCGAGCCCGCGACGGAAGCGCACGTCCTGCACGAACTGGCTGACGCCCAGCGGGTCGTTCTTGTCCATCAGCTCCATGCCGGCCGGCAGCTTGGCGACCACGCCCTTGGCGGCCAGCAGCATGCGCACGCGGCCCAGCGCGCTCTCGGGCACCAGCACCTGGCCGGTCTCGGGGTGCAGGCGGTAGGCAATGTGCTCGGCATCCAGCACCGCCAGCATCTCGCCGCTGGCCACGCGCTCACGCTGGCCGAACACCGGCTTGAAGGCCGCCTGCTCGCGCCACATCAGCATCAGCGCCAGCGCGGTGCCGGCCACGGCCAGGGCCAGCACCGGCAGCAGGCCCTTGGCCAGGCCGGAGGGTATGGCGGGGCGTGCTTTCCAGACGGGACCCAGGCGGGCCATCAGCGTGTTGAGCATGGTGTTGTGTTCGATCGGTGCGCGATGTTTGGTGTGTGCGGCGTGTGCGGGGCGGGGTTCAGAGCTGCAGCTTGATCAGCTCGTCCATCGCACCGGCCAGCTTGTTTCGCACCTGCATCAGCATCGAGAAGGACAGGCTGGCGTCCTGGCTGGCCAGCATCGCGCCGACCAGGTCGTCGCTGTCGCCACGCTCGACCGCGCCCATGCGCTCGATTGCCAGCTGCTCCTTGCCATCGACGCCATGCAAGGCCTGTTGCAGGCTGTGGCCGAAGCCCTGCCCTGCAGCCTCACCCGCCTCGCCTGCCGGCCCGGATGCCAGGCGCAAGGCGTCCAGCTCGATGCGGGCCAACTCGGCCTGGACCTGGCCCGTGCCCCCTACTGCCGACATTGCAGACATAGCGCTCATGGAAAACCTTTCATCGATATTGCGCCCCCGCCCAAAAGGGTTTTCGACGCAACGTCCGGACGTGTTCGGGCCTTACCTCAAATACCGAGGTAAGCGGTTTGATACTGCTTGAATAAATCGCCAAACCACTGTTTTGGCGGCGATTCAAAAAAAATGACGGCTAGCGCCTCAGATGCAATTTCATTGGATACTCCTTTTGCGCCGATATCATTTTCTTCTGGCGCCTCAATGAATTTTCAATCAAGTCTGATTGAAGCTTTTTAAAGCATAACCACAAGGTATCGCTGGAATATGAACTATTCATGACAGAGCAATCCTTGCGGTGTATTTGAAACCAAGAATATCGAAGGCGAAACTATCCACCTCACCCGGCAGGGGTGATATTCAAGCTGAGACGAAGCGCTGGAGCAGCCGGGCGATCAGTCGGCGCAGGGCCGAATCGGCCGCGGTCCAGGGGACGCAGCAGCGGCAAATGCGAGAGAGGGGGTTCGATACAGCTTGCTCATAGGCTTCGTTCCATCGTGGCCGGTGAAGGCCCAAAGGTCGGAGGCAAGCCCTGGCGAAAGCCAGCAGAGGTCACAACAGGCCACTGGCGTGGCCCGGCAGGCGAGAGCACCCACTGACCCACGCGGCACGTGGATCGGCAGACTCAGGTCTGGCAACCCCGCTATCGTTTTCTGGCCGAGCCCCTGTTGGAGCGCTGACCGGATGGTAGACCGGAGGCTTTGCGACCCCGGCTTTCGCTCGGGTGTGCCCTGATGTATCGAACTGTACCGGGGGCAACATATCCCCACAAGCCATGCGAGCGATATTGGCGTAATTCGTCTGCGGACGCGTGACATCGTTCACGCATTGGGCCCGGGGCCCGCAGTATCTCGCTGCGAACCAGTGGCTTAAAAGGCCCACCCACTCATTTTTATCACTATTTGCGCGCCATCCGCACAAACTGCGATCGGCGCCAAAATAGTGCAGCGGCCGAAATGCATCGGGCTGGTGCACCACTGAATATAGGCGGCGCGGAATAATCGAAAATTAAACGCATCGCTGCCAGATTCGTTAAATCCTACCGCTCGCAAACCCTTATATTGGCCTCGGCGATACCGATTCACCGCGTGCTCCATAAAATACAGACCATGCACCGGGCCGTATCTCCATACTGCCCCGCCCATCGCAGCCACTGGCCCGCCCGGATACCGCCGACATGCCCCTCCCTCAACTGCCGCCTTCCACCCCTGCCGCATTGCCGCTGGACCCGCGCACGCTGGGCCGGCCGGTGCATCTGCTGCCGCGCGTGGCCGATGCGCTGCGCGACGCGATCAACGAGGCCCTGCGCCTGCAGCTGAACCGCCGCTACCGCACGCAGTACAGCGTCAGCGAGCT
Source organism: uncultured Roseateles sp. (assembly GCF_963422335.1). Taxonomy (NCBI): domain Bacteria; kingdom Pseudomonadati; phylum Pseudomonadota; class Betaproteobacteria; order Burkholderiales; family Sphaerotilaceae; genus Roseateles; species uncultured Roseateles sp. Next base: position 3,457,264 of record NZ_OY729424.1, on the reverse strand, counting down.
GAGTTTCAGGCCGCTGGACGGCGTGCCGGCCGCCGGACGCTGGCAGGTGGGCCCCGGGCCGGCCGGCCAGCTCGGCTGCCGCATCGACCGGCCGCTGGTGCTGGCGGTGATGGCCCAGCGCTACGGTGGCGCGATGCCGGTGGCCGACGCCAACCCGCCGGAGACCGCCAGCGAAGAGCGCGTGCAGACGCAGCTGAGCCGTCTGCTGCTGGGTCAGGTCTTGACTACCTTGATGGCAGACGCCGCCGAGGCCGATCTGGGCGAGCTGCAGGGCCAGATGGCGCCGCAGTTCCCCGCCGGCAGCTGGCTGCTGCGCCTGAGCCTGCGAGAGCCCACGCAGGGGCTTTTCAGCAAGCTGGTGATTGCGCTGGAGCCCGCCTACATCACCGCCGTACTGAAGCAGCTGGCCCCGGGCAAGGCCCAGACTGCCACGTCCTCGGCCCTGCCGCTGGCCAAGCGCCTGCCGCTGACCTTGAGCGCGCGCCTGCTGGAGCGGCCGATGCTGCTGGGCGAACTGCTGGACCTGCGCCCCGGCGACCTGATTCCGATCCGCATCAAGGACACCGAAGTGCTGGTGCAGGGCTCGCGCCTGTTCACCGCCTCGGTGGCCGAACACCAGGGCAAGCTGTGCCTGACCTCTTTTGAAGACGCCGAGTGAGCCATGAATATGAATGACACCCAAGCATTGGACGCCCTGCTGGACGACTTCAACGAGTCCAGCCATCAACTGCTGGACCCGATCGAAGAGGCGCCCGCCAGCCCTGCCCCGGCGCGGCGCGATCTGCCGCAGCTGATGCGCAAGATACCGGTCACGCTGACCCTGGAGGTCGGCGAGGCGAAGCTGTCCCTGCATGAGCTGACCCAGCTGGGCGCCGACAGCGTGGTCGAGCTGAACACGCTGGCCGGCGAACCACTGACCCTGAAGGTCAATGGCGCGACCATAGGCCGCGCCGAGGTCGTCGTCTCCGGCGAGAACTACGGCCTGAAGATCATCGAGATCGCCGGCCTCGATCTGGACCAGCTGCAGCCATGAGTTTGAAACGCCTGCACCGCGCAGGCCTGTTGTTGATGGGCGGGGCGCTGAGCCTGGCCCACCACCCTGCCCTGGCCGACACGCTGAAGATCAGCGGCATGGGCGCGGGCGGAGGTGGCGACTTCACCGTCAAGACCCAGGTCCTGATCATCATGACCCTGCTCGGGCTGCTGCCCGTGCTGGCGCTGATGATGACCAGCTTCACCCGCTTCGTGATCGTGCTGTCGCTGCTGCGCCAGGCCCTGGGCCTGCAGCAGGGCCTGCCGAACCGGCTCATCACCGGCGTGGCGCTGATACTGACGATTCTGGTGATGCGGCCGGTGGGCGAGCAGATCTGGGAAAAGGCCTTCGTGCCCTACGACGCCGACAAGATCACCCTGACCCAGGCGCTGCAGGTGGCCGAGGCGCCGCTGTCGCGCTTCATGCTGGCGCAGACCAGCAAGAGCGCACTGGCCCAGATCGCCAAGCTGGCCGGCGAGGAAGCCGTGACCAAGCCCGAGGCTCATGGCTTCACCGTCAAGCTGGCCGCCTTTGTGCTGAGCGAGCTGAAGACAGCCTTCCAGATCGGCTGCATGCTCTTCATCCCCTTTCTGGTCATCGACCTGGTGGTCTCTTCGGTGCTGATGGCCATGGGCATGATGATGCTGTCGCCGCTGGTGATCTCGCTGCCGCTGAAGCTCTTGCTGTTCGTGTTGGTGGACGGCTGGACGCTGACCGTCAACACCCTGGTCAGCAGCGTGAGGATGGTGAACTGATGTCAATGTGCAAATCGCCATCTGCGCGGCGGGCCGAGCGCCGGGCCGCTCCCAAGCCGGCCCGCATCCCCCCGGGGGATCGGCCGGCGTACCCGACGGACGAGGGGCGAACATGACGCCCGAGATCGCCATCGACTTGATCAGCGAGAGCCTGCATCTGGTGATGCTCCTGGTCACCCTGCTGGTGCTGCCGGGCCTGCTGGTCGGCCTGCTGGTGAGCCTGTTCCAGGCCGCCACGCAGATCAACGAACAGACGATGAGCTTTCTGCCCAAGCTGCTGGTCACCCTGCTGGTGGTGGGCCTGATGGGCCGCTGGATGGTGGGCTCGCTGATGGACTTCTGCGTCTCCATCTTCGAGCGTGCGGCCACCCTGGTGGGCTGAGACCAGCGATGGATGTCGAATTCGTCCAGCTGGTGGGCCTGCTCAGCGCGCTGTGGTGGCCCTTCTGCCGCGTCATGGCCATGCTCAGCGCCGCACCGCTGCTGGGCGAGGAGATGGTGCCCGTCACCGTGCGCGTGCTGCTGTCTCTGGCGCTGGCCGTGGTGCTGATGCCGGTGTCGCAAAGCACGGCCCTCAGCGTCAACCCCCTGTCGCTGCAGGGCGTGGCCGTGGCGGCCGAGCAGGCAATGCTGGGCTTCGTGCTGGGCCTGGCCTTCCATCTGACGCTGGCGGTGATCAATCTGCTGGGGTTTCTGCTCTCGTCCCAGCTGGGCCTGGCGATGGCGGTGATGAACGACCCGATGAATGGCAGCTCGTCCGACGTCGTGTCGGGCCTCCTGGGTGTGCTGTGCATGTTGGTGTTCTTCGCCATCGACGGCCATCTGCTGCTGGTCGGCGTGGTCGGTGCCAGTTTCAAGGCCTGGCCGGTGGGGTCGGGTCTTGCGGCGCTGTCGCTGGAGACCATCGGTTACAACGTCGCCTGGGTGTTTTCTGCGGCGCTGCTGCTGGCGCTGCCGGTGATCTTCTCCACCCTCCTGGTGCAGATCGGCCTGGGCTGGCTGAACCGGGTGGCGCCCAGCCTGAACCTGTTCTCGCTGGGCTTCTCGGTGGTGACCCTGTTCGGCCTGTTCATGCTGAGCCAGCTGCTCAGCGCCGTGCCGGCCCACTATCTGCGCCTGACCGAACGCGTGCTGGAATTGATAGACCATGGCCTGAAGGCCGGAGTGCCCGGCCATGGCTGAGGCCAGCAACGGCGACAAGACCGAAAAGCCCTCAGCGCAGAAGCTGAAGAAGGCGCGCGAGCAGGGCCAGGTGGCCCGCTCGAAAGATCTGTCGACTGCCGTCGCCGTGCTCTTGAGCCTGAAGCTGCTGGTGGCCCTGCTGCCCGGCTATCTGGATGACTTCGGGCGCCTGTTCCGCATCGGCTTTGCCTCGCTGGAGAGCGAGGGTTCGCTGGACAATCTGCTGTCCGCGGCGATGCTGGACGCGCTCTGGCTGGTGGCCAAGATGGTGCTGCCGCTGCTGCTGGTGCCGGCCGCCGTGCTGCTGGCCTCGGCCTTCCCAGGGGGCCTGGTGTTCAGCACCCAGCATTGGGCGCCGCAGCTGAACCGGCTGAGCCCGATCAGCAATCTGGGTCGTCTCGTCAGCGCCAAGCATTTCAGCGAGCTGGGCGTCTCCATCGCCAAGGTGCTGTGCCTGCTGCTGGCGTTGTGGCATGTGGCCCGCAGCATGGCGCGCGACTGGGCCGGCCTGCAGGCGCTGGGCCTGCACGAGGCCCTGCTGCAGGGCAGCAGCCTGATGCTGGACGGTGCGATGGTGATGTGCAGCGTGTTCCTGCTGTTCGCCGTCATCGACCTGCCGCTGCAGCAGTTCTTCTTCATGCGCGGCCAGCGCATGAGCAAGCAGGACATGAAGGAAGAACACAAGCAGAACGAGGGCCGGCCCGAGGTGCGCCAGCGCATCCGCCAGCTGCAGCGCCAGCTCGCCAAGCGCGGCGTGCGCCAGGCGGTGCCGGGCGCCGATGTGGTGGTTGTCAACCCCGAGCACTACGCGGTGGCGCTGAAGTACGACGAGCAGCGCGCCGAGGCGCCCTTCGTGCTGGCCAAGGGCGTCGATGAGATGGCCTTCTACATCCGCGAGATCGCCGCCGAGCATGGCGTGCAGGTGCTGGTGCTGCCGCCGCTGGCGCGCGCCATCTACAACACCAGCCAGGTGCAGCAACAGATTCCGGCCTCGCTGTACAACGCCGTGGCCCAGGTGCTGGGCTATGTGATGCAGCTCAAGGCCTTCCAGCGCGGCGCCCGCGCCACCGTTCCCCATCTGCCGGCCGACCTGGCCGTGCCCACCCATCTGTCCGAGCCCCAAGCCACATCATCATGAATATGTTCTCTCGCCTGGGTGGGCTGATGGCCCGTCACCGCGTCGCCTCGCCGCTGTTCCTGATGGCCATCCTGGCCATGGTGATACTGCCGCTGCCGCCGGTGCTGCTGGACATGCTGTTCACCTTCAACATCGTGCTCGCACTGGTGGTGATACTGGTCAGTGTCAACAGCAAGCGGCCGCTGGACTTCTCGGTCTTCCCCAGCATCATCCTGGCCACCACCCTGCTGCGCCTGTCGCTGAACGTGGCGTCCACGCGCGTGGTGCTGCTGCACGGCCACGAGGGCACCCATGCGGCCGGCCAGGTGATCGAATCGTTCGGCAATGTCGTGATAGGCGGCAACTTCGTCGTCGGCATCGTCGTGTTCGTGATTCTGATGGTGGTGAACTTCATCGTCGTCACCAAGGGTGCCGAGCGCATCTCCGAGGTCTCGGCCCGCTTCACGCTGGACGCCCTGCCCGGCAAGCAGATGGCCATCGATGCCGACCTCAACGCCGGCCTGATCAACCAGGAGAAGGCCCAGCAACGCCGCAAGGACGTGGGCGCCGAGGCCGACTTCTACGGCGCCATGGACGGCGCCTCCAAGTTCGTGCGCGGCGATGCGATCGCCTCCATCCTGATCCTGCTGATCAATATGATTGGCGGCGTCGCGATCGGCGCCTTCATGCACGACCTGAGCCTGGGCGATGCCTTCCGCCAGTACGCGCTGCTGACCATCGGTGACGGCCTGGTGGCCCAGATCCCGGCGCTGCTGCTGTCGGCCGCGGCGGCCATCATCGTCACCCGCATCAGCGACGCCGGCGACATCGAAAACCAGATCGGCGAGCAGCTGCTGGCCTCGCCCGGCGTGCTCTACAGCGCCGCCGCGGTGATGCTGGGCCTGGCGGTGATCCCCGGCATGCCGGTGCTGACCTTCACCAGCTTCGCCGCCGTGCTGGGCTTTGTGGCCTGGCGCATGAGCCAGCGCCAGCAGGCCACGCCCAAGCCGGCTGCGGCGGTGGAGACGGCGCTCTTGGTCGAGGCCTCGCCCGAACCCGACTGGCGTGCGCTGCCGGTGGTGGAGCCGCTGTCGGTGGCGGTGGGCTACAAGCTGGTGCAGCTGATAGACCCGGCCCACGGCGAGCCGCTGCAAAAGCGCGTCAAGGGCATGCGGCAAAGCCTCAGCGAGAACCTCGGTCTGCTGCTGCCCAGCCTGTCGGTGCGCGACGATCTCTCGCTGAAGCCGGCGCAGTACAGCGTGCTTCTCAACGGCAGCGTGATCGCCCAGGGCGAGGTCTATGCCGACCGGCAGATGGCCATCGCCTCGACCCAGGTCTATGGCGAGCTCGACGGCGTGCCCGGCCTGGACCCGGCCTATGGCATGCCGGTGACCTGGATAGAGCCGCAGCACAAGGCCCATGCGCTGGGCCTGGGCTATCAGGTGGTGGACCTGGCCAGCACCATCGCCACGCACGTGTCCAAGCTGGTGCGCGACCATCTGCCCGAGCTCCTGCGCTATGAGGACATCACCGCGCTGATGGAGCGGCTGAGCGCCCAAAGCCCCAAGCTCGCCGCGGCGCTGGAGAAGGCCTACACGCACAGCCAGCTGCTGAAGATATTGCGCCTGCTGCTGGCCGAGAACGTGTCCATCAAGGACATCGTGCTGATCGCCAGCACCCTGGTCGAGAATGCCGAGGCCACCAAGGATCCGATTCTGCTGGCCGCCGAGCTGCGCTGCGCGCTGCGCCGGCAGATCGTCTCCAGCATCTGCGGCCCGGTGGGCGGCATGAAGGTCTTCAATCTCGGCAACGAGCTGGAGAACCTGCTGCTGGGTGCGCTCAACCAGGCCCGCCAGGGCGGCGCCAAGGTCAGCCTGGACAGCTATCCGGTGGACCCGCAGCTGCTGGGCCAGCTGCAGCAGCACATGCCCGCCGCCCGAGATGCGATGAAGGCACAGGCCAGTGCCCCGCTGCTGCTGGTGACGCCGCAGGTGCGCCCGCTGCTGGCCCGCTATGCGCGGCTGTTCGCGCCCGGCCTGCATGTGCTGTCCTACAACGAGGTGCCGGAGCAGCGCGAGATCAGCGTGCTGGGTTCGCTGGGCTGAGGCCGATCTCCCGCTGACGCAGCACCGCACTGATCTCGGCCGCGGCGCGCAGCAGCCAGGCGCCGTGGCCGCGCACCAGCGCCTGCGGCGGCGCGGCGGCGGTGGGCATCGGCCGTGTCAAACGAACCAGCCAGCAACGCCGCAAGCGCAGCGGCACCGCCGCCAGCGACGTGGCAATGGCCGGCACTGCGGCGCGCAGGGCCTGCAAGGTGGCGGGCGAGCGCGCGCCGAGCTGCATCCACAGGCCCTGCTGCCAATGCAGCAAGACCAGCACCGGCTCACCCTCCAGCACCAGGCCCAAGGCCAGACTCGGGTCGTCCTGCGCAGCGCCGCCTTGCTCCTGCTGGTGATCGCTCGGCCAGCGCCAGGGCGCCTGCGCCATGGCCATGAAGCGCAGCCAGTGCTGCGGCATTGCGGCGGCGGCGGACAGCGCCAGGCTGCCGTCCAGCAGGTGAGCCTGCCAGCGCGCCGCCTCGGTGGCGGCGTCCGGGTGCTCGGCGCGCAGTTCCAGGCGCATGGCCGCCAGGCCGGGCAGCGCATCCACCGGTTCCGGCGCGATCAATTCGGCCGCATCGACGCTGGCCAAGGCCGGGCCTGGTGGGGTGGCGCGCCCGGTGGCGGGCTGCAGCGCCGGCAGTGCAGGAATGGGCGCGATCGAGGAAGTCATGGGCGTGGCGATTCGGACAACTCAGCAGAAAGCGAAAAAGCCCGGCGCTTGCGCGCCGGGCTTTTGCTGGAAGGCAAGGCCCTCGCGGGATTACTGCAGCAGCGACATGACCAGGCCGGACATGCTGTTGCTCTGCTTGAGCATCGAAGAGCCAGCTTGCATCAGCATCTGCTTGGTCGTCATGTTCGAGGTTTCGGTGGCGTAGTCCACGTCCATGATGCGGCCACGGGCTTGGGCGGCATTGGTGCTGACGTTCTGCAGGTTGTTGTAGACGTGGTCCAGGCGGTTGGCCGCAGCACCCATGCCGGCGCGGATCTTGCCGACCGTGTCCAGCGCGGTGTTGACCTTGTCGATCGCACCGTTGGCGCTGGCCGCGTTGATTTCGGTACCGGCCGCGCCGCCCGGGGTGGTGAACTTGGCGCTCACGGCAGCCAGATCGGTGCTGGCCTGGGTGAAGTCGGCGCTCAGGTTGACGGCCATCGTCTCGCTCGACGAGGCGCCGATCTGGAAGGTCACCGACGCGGCCAGGGTGCCGCCCTTCAGCAGCTTGCTGCCGCCGAAGCTGGTGTTGTTCATGATGTTGTTCAGCTCGCCGCCCAGGGCGTCGAACTCGGCCTGCATGGCGTCCTGGTCCTTGACCGTGGACGAACCGCTGGCCGACTCGGTGGCCAGGTCCTTCATGCGCAGCAGGATGTTCGAGACTTCGTTCAGTGCGCCTTCGCCGGTTTGCAGCATCGAAATGCCGTTTTGCGTGTTGCGCATGGCCACGGCCTGGCCGCGGGTCTGGGCGTCCAGACGGGTGGCGATCTGCAGGCCGGCGGCGTCGTCCATGGCGGAGTTGACGCGGAAGCCCGTGCCCAGGCGGGTCATCGAGGTGGACAGAGCGCGCTGCGAAGCGCCCAGCGAATTTTGCGTGGAAAGGGCAGCGGCGTTGGTGTGCAGGCTAAGCATGGGAAGCTCCAGTGGGTTGTCGTCGTACTCGGACAAGTTCTTGTCTTGCCCTCAACCACACAAGGCGACCCGGCCGCGCCAGGACTTAAATCAAAGTCTCAAAAAGATTCAGGTGCTGGCGGCACCTCGCGAGTCGTGGCATCGAACTGCAGCAGCGGCGCCGGACGGCCGAAGAAGTAGCCCTGGGCATGGCTGCAGCCCATATTGCGCAGCAGCTGGGCCTCGGCAAATGTTTCGACGCCCTCGGCCACCACCTCCACCTCAAAGCCGCGCGCCATGTGCAGCACGGCGGTGACGATGGCCGTGTCCTGGCTTGAGTTGGACAGCTTGCGCACAAAGCTCTGGTCTATCTTGAGGCTGTCGAACGGCAGGCGGCTCAGGTAGGCAAGCGACGAGTAGCCGGTGCCGAAGTCATCGATGGCGATGCGTATGCCCAGCGCGCGAATGTCACGCAGACGCTGCTCGATCACGATGTCTTCGCCGATCAGCAGCGACTCGGTCAGCTCCAGGGTCAGGTGCTGCGGCGGCAGGCCGCTGCTCTGTAGCGCGTGATGCAGGGTGCGGGGGAAGTCGGACTGGATCAGCTGGCGCGCCGAGACGTTGACGTGCAGTTCGAAGTCGGGGGCCAGCTGCGCCAGGCGCTGGGCGATATCCTGCGTGGCCTGGTGCAGCACCCAGTCGCCCAGGGCCAGTATCAGATCCGACTCCTCGGCCACCGGGATGAACAGCGCCGGCGAGACCATGCCGCGCTGCGGGCTGGCCCAGCGCAGCAAGGCCTCGGCGCCGGTGACGCGGCCGCTGGCAAGCTCGATCACCGGCTGGTAGTAGACCAGGAACTGCTCGCGCTCCAGCGCATGGCGCAGCTCGTTGGCGAGCTGGGCGCGTTGCAGCGATTGCTCCAGCATGCCGGCCTCGAACAGCACGCATTGGCCGCGGCCCCGCCGCTTGGCCTCGCCCAGCGCGATGCTGGCGCTGCGCAGCCAGTCGGGCAGCGCGTCGGGTCGCAGCAGACCGTCGACAACGCCCACCGAGGCCGTCACCACCAGCTCGTCGTTGCCGGCCGCGAAGGGCCCGTCGAACAGCGCCAGCACCAGGGCGCCCAGATCGGCGGCGGCCGGCGGCGGCGCATCGGGCAGGCCCAGATGCAGCAGGGCAAACTCATCGCCGCCCAGGCGGGCCATCAGCACCGGCGTGGGCAGACGGGCTCGCATGCGCTCGGTGATGGCCTGCAGCAGGCGGTCGCCGGTGCCGTAGCCGACGTTGTCATTGATGGCGCGGAAGGCATCCAGCCCGACCAGGGTCAGCACGGCCGGCCGGGGCTCCAGCCAGTCGATCTGTTCCAGCAGGCCGCGCCGCGTCAGCAGATGGGTCAGGTTATCGTGGACCAGCTGCTCGCGCAGCTCGTTGAACGAGCGTTGCAGCCGGTCGGCCATCTCGTTGAAAGCGCGCACCAGGATGGCGGTTTCGCGCAGGGCGCCGGTCTGGTCGATGGCGCTGCGCCAATGGCCGCCGGCCAGGCGGTTGGCGGCTTCGGCGGTGCGCAGAATGGGCCGGGTGACACGGCCTATCACCCACAGGCCCAGCAGCAGGCCCAGCATCGCAAAACCCAATATGCCCAGGATGGCCCGGCGGCTGGACTCGCGCACATCGCCCAGCAGATCGGACTCGGGCACCAGGGCCACGATGCGCCAGTCCAGCCCGCGCACATCGGAGTAGGGCGTGACGCGGCAGAAGTGCAGCTCGCCGGCCAGGCTCAGGCGAAAGCCGGCGCCGCTCTCGGTGGGGGCCTGCATCACTTGCTCGGCCACCGCGCGTATCAAGGGCGAGGGGCTTTCGGCCATCGGCAGGCGCTCGCCGCGCCGGGTGCCGCCGCCGCCCTCGGCGACGACCGAACCGCGCTCGGACTGCGCCACCAGGCGCCCCTCCAGATCGACGATGAAGATCAGGCCCCGGCCGCGCTCGGCATCATTGCGCAGGAACTGGTTCAGTCCGTCGAGCTTGATGTCGGCCTCCACCACGCCCAGCAGCTTGTCCTGCTGCATCACCGGCGACATGGCCGAGATGGCAATCTCGGCCCGCTCGTCCATATTGGTGTAGATGGCCGACCAGCCCGCCTTGCCGCTTTTCGCCACCGGCTCGTACCAGGGGCGCACGCGGGGGTCGTAGCCGGGAAACTCGGCCGCCACCGGGCCGGCGAGCTCGCCCTGGTAGATGCGCAGCCGGCCGGCGGTGGAGGCATCCTTGAGCATCAGGGTGAAGCCGCCGCCGCTTTCGCGCCGCAGGCCGGCATATTCGCCCTGCTCGCTGCCGAAGCTCATCACGCTGATCTGGCTGCGCGCCTGGTAGAGGTCTCGGTAGACACCCAGCAGATAGCGGTAGACGCTGCTCAGATCACCGCCGCGGTACAGGCCGTGGCGAGACACCGCGTCGGCAAGGCTTTGCTGGATGCGGAAGGGCTCCTCCAGGAAGTCGGCCAGGCGGTGGCGGGTGGTCTCGGTCACCGCATCGAGCAGGCGGTCGCTCTCCTTGTCGATCAGGCGGCTCACCTGCTCCTGCTGCGAAGCCGCCTGCAGTGCCACGGTGATGGCAAGAATCAGTGCAAAGGGCACCGCAATGGCGATACGCAGCGTAGGCCGATACAAACGCATCGAGGGCTCCGTGGCAAGTCGACTCGGGCTTGCCTGGCAGGCAGCGAGCTCAGGCCATTATCGACCGCCCAGCGCTCAGCGTGAACCTGTTGAGCCGAAACCGCCGACACCGCGCTCCGAGGCACCGAACTCCTCGACGCGCCGGAACTGCGCCTGCACCACCGGCACGATCACCAACTGGGCGATGCGCTCCAGCGGCTGGATGACGAAGGCGGTCTGGCTGCGGTTCCAGCAGCTGACCATCAGCTGGCCCTGGTAGTCGGAGTCGATCAGGCCGACCAGATTGCCGAGCACGATGCCATGCTTGTGGCCCAGGCCCGAGCGCGGCAGGATGATGGCCGCCAGACCGGGATCGGCGACATGGATGGCCAGGCCGGTGGGCACCAGAAAGGTCTGGCCGGGCTCCAGGGTCACAGGGCCGTCCAGGCAGGCGCGCAGATCCAGGCCGGCGCTGCCGGGGGTGGCGTACTGGGGCAGTTGCTCGGCCATGCGGGCGTCGAGCACTTTGATGTCGATGGTGGTCATTGTTGTGAGGCCAGGCGGCCGGAGATATCGCGCACCAGGTCGCGGGCAAGGCTGAGTTTGTCGGCGGTGGCCAGCTCGCGCTGGCCCTGGGCATCGACCAGCACCAGGGTGTTGTCGTCGCGACCGAAGGTGGCGGGGCCCAGATTGCCGACCACCAGTTCGACGTTCTTGCGCACGAGTTTTTCGCGCGCATGCTTGATCAGGTCCTGGCTCTCGGCCGCAAAGCCGACGCAGAACGGGCGCTGGCCCGCGGGCAGGCGCGCCACCGCGGCGAGGATGTCGGGGTTCTCGGTCAGTTCGAAGGTCGGCGCCAGCTTGGTGCCGTTCTTCTTGATCTTGTGCTCGGCCAGCTCGGCCGGCCGCCAGTCGGCCACCGCCGCGGTGGCGATGAACAGGTCGTGGGCGGCGGCCCGGGGCAGCACCGCGTCATGCATCTGCTGGGCGGTCTGCACATCGATGCGCTGCACGCCACGTGGCGTGGGCAGGTGCACCGGGCCGGCCACCAGGGTGACCTGGGCGCCGGCCTCGGCCGCGGCGCGGGCGATGGCAAAACCCATCTTGCCGCTGGACCGGTTGGTGATGCCGCGCACCGGGTCAATCGGCTCGAAGGTCGGGCCTGCGGTGATCAGCAGGCGTTTGCCGGCCAGCAGCTTGGGCTGGAAGAAGCTGATCACCTCGTCACGCAGATCCAGCGCCTCGAGCATGCGGCCATCGCCGATCTCGCCGCAGGCCTGGTCGCCGGCGTCGGGGCCCAGCACCGTGGTGCCATCCTCGCGCAGCTGGCGGATATTGCGCTGCGTGGCCGGGTGGGCCCACATCTCGCGGTTCATCGCCGGGGCCACCAGCAGCGGGCAGCGCTCGATGGGCCGGGCCAGGCACATCAGGCTCAGCAGATCGTCGGCCCGGCCCTGCACCAGCTTGGCCAGGAAGTCGGCGCTTGCCGGCGCCACCAGGATGGCATCGGCCTCGCGGCTGAGGTTGATGTGGGCCATATTGTTGGCCTCGCGGGCGTCCCACTGGCTGGTGTAGACCGGGCGGTTGGACAGCGCCTGCATCGTCACCGCGGTGATGAACTGCTCGGCGGCCTCGCTCATCACCACCTGCACGGTGGCGCCGGCCTTGATCAGCGCGCGGGTCAGCTCGGCGGCCTTGTAGCAGGCGATACCGCCCGACAGGCCCAGCACGATGTGCTTGCGTTGGAGTGCTTCAGACATGGCCGCGACTGTAGCGCACGCCTTCGCCTCATGGGCCGCGGCGGTCTTTCACTTGAAATCGCGGCTGCGGCTGACCAGGCCGTCCATCAGCGGCGTGTGGTCGATGATCATGGCCGCCACCAGGTGCCTGACCTCGCCCTGGCATTGCCACTGGCCGTAGACCGTCATCAGGCGCGCCGCCAGCAGCGGCTTGCGCTGCGCCTCGGCCACGCGGGGCCAGACGATGATGTTGACCTGGCCGGTGTCGTCTTCCAGGGTGACGAAGATCGTGCCCTTGGCCGTGCCGGGCCGCTGGCGGTGGGTGACGATGCCGCTGGCCCGCGCCAGCCGGCCGTTCGGATACCGGTTCAAGACCGCGGCCGGCTGCACCTTGAAGGCATTCAGCTGCTCGCGCAGCAGGGCCAGCGGATGCGGACCCAGGGTCAGGCCCGAGCGGCGGTAGTCGGCCTGCACCTCCTCGGCCACCGTGGGCGCGGCCAGCAGCACCTCGGCCTCCTCGGTGCGCGCCTCGTGCAGCAGGGCGGTGGGCCGCGTATCCACGCCGGCCACGACCCAGGCCGCCTGGTGGCGGTGGCCCGCCAGCGCACGCAAGGCATCGGCCTCGGCCAGCATATTCAGGTCATGGGCGCTGAGCTCCGCGCGCCGGCTCAGGTCTTCGACGGTGCTCAGCGGCGCTTCGCCGCGCGCCTTGACGATGCGCTCGGCGGCGGCGCCGGACAGTCCCTTGATGCTGTTCAGACCCAGGCGCACCGGCCGCAGCGGTGCGAGCAGGGCCTCGGTCTGCGCCGATAGCACCACCCCGGGCTCGCCGATATGCAGCGCCCCGCCCCCACCTCCCTTCAACGGCTCGAGCTTGGCCTCCCAGTCGCTCAGCTCCACCCGCGCCGGCAACACCTGCACGCCATGCTCGCGGGCATCCCGCACCAGCTGGGCCGGGGCGTAAAAACCCATGGGCCAGCTGTTCAGCAGGCCGGCCAGAAAGGCATCCGGGTGGTGGCACTTGAGCCAGGCGCTGATGTAGACCAGCAGTGCAAAGCTGGCCGCATGGCTCTCCGGGAAGCCGTATTCGCCAAAGCCCTGGATCTGCTTGAAGATGCGCTCGGCGAACTCGGGCTCGTAGCCCTTTTGCACCATGCGGCCGACCAGGCGCTCGTGGAAGGGCCCCAGGCCGCCCTTGCGCTTCCAGGCCGCCATCGCGCGGCGCAGCTGGTCGGCCTCGCCGGGCGTGAAGTCGGCGGCCTTGATGGCCAGCTGCATCACCTGCTCCTGGAAGATCGGAATGCCCAAGGTGCGGCCCAGCGCCTCCTCGACCTCCTGGCTGGGATAGTCCACCGGCTCTTCGCCGCTGCGGCGTTTCAGATAGGGGTGGACCATGCCGCCCTGGATGGGCCCCGGCCGCACGATCGCCACCTCGATCACCAGGTCGTAATAGCAGCGTGGCTGCAGGCGCGGCAGCATGCTCATCTGCGCCCGGCTTTCGACCTGGAACACGCCTATGGTGTCGGCCTTGCACAGCATCTCGTAGCTGGCCGGGTCCTCGTCCTGCGGCACCTCCTCCATCTCGAATTTCGGCCGGCCCAGCTTGGCGGCAATGAAGACCAGCGCGCGGCGTATCGCCGTCAGCATGCCCAGGGCCAGGATGTCGACCTTCAGAATGCCCAGGGCGTCGAGATCGTCCTTGTCCCACTGCACGACGCTGCGGCCCTCCATTGCCGCGTTCTCCACCGGCAGCAGCTGGGCGATCTGGTCGCGGGCGATGACGAAGCCGCCCGGGTGCTGGCTCAGATGGCGCGGGAAGTTGATCAGGCTCTGCGTCAGCTCCATCCACAGCCGTATCAGCGGCGCGTCCACATCGAGGCCCTGCTCGCGCAGCCGGGTGTAATCGACCCTGCTGCCGTCGAACCACTGCTGGGTCTTGGACACCGCCTCGATCACCGCCAGGTCCAGCCCCAGCGCCCGGCCCACATCGCGCAGCGCGCTGCGCGGCCGGTAGCGGATGTTGACGGCGGTCAGCGCGGCGCGGTGGCGACCGTACTTCTGGTAGATGTACTGGATCACCTCCTCGCGGCGCTCGTGCTCGAAGTCCAGATCGATATCCGGCGGCTCGCCGCGCTCGGCGCTGATGAAGCGCTCGAACAGCAGGCCGGTTTTCTCCGGGTCCACCGCGGTCACGTACAGGCAGAAGCAGACAGTGGAATTGGCCGCACTGCCGCGGCCCTGGCAGAGGATGTTCTGCGCGCGGGCCCAGCGCACGATGTCGAACACGGTCAGGAAGTAAGGCTCGTAGTCCAGCTGCGCGATCAGGGCCAGCTCATGCTCGATCTGCTGCTTCACCTTGTCCGGCACCTGGCCCTTGTAGCGCGTGAATGCCCCCTCCTCGGCCAAGCGTCGCAGATAGCCGGCCAGGGTCTCGCCCTCGGGCACGATCTCGCGCGGGTACTCGTACTTCAACACGTCCAGCGAAAAGCTGCAGCGGGCCGCCCAGCGCACCGTGGCGTCCAGCCACTCGGGCCGGTAGAGCTGGGCCAGCCGTGCCCGCGAGCGCAGATGCGCCTCGGCATTGGGCTGCAGCGCATAGCCGCATTGCGCCACCGTCTGCTTCAGGCGGGTGGCCGTCAGCACGTCCTGCAGCGGCTTGCGCGAGCGCAGATGCATCAGCACATCGCCCACCGCCAGCAGCGGCAGATCGGTCAGCTCGGCGACGCGGGGAACGATGTCCAGCCATAGCTTGTCATGCGGGCCATGCAAGAGCGGCAGGCCCAGGCCGGCCCGCTCGCCGAACCAGGTCTTCAACCACAGCGCATGGGCCAGCAGGCTCTCGAAGTCATCGCCCGGCTCGGGCAGCAGCAGGGCCAGGCAGTCGGGCAGGCCGGCGATATAGGGCAGATGCGGCACCTTGCCCTGCACGTCGGTGGCGTGCGCCAGGTACTGGCCCTTGGGAGCGCGCCGGCGTGCCACGGTGATCCACTCCGACAGATTGCCGTAGCCGCGGCGCGTCTGGGCCAGCAGCACCAGGCGCATCGAGAGCCCGCAGTCGCGCGTCGGCGTCAGCCGCATCTGCGCACCGATGATCAGCGGCAGGCCCCGCGCCTTAGCCTCCACATGGGCCCGCACCACGCCCGACAGCGAGCACTCGTCGGTGATGGCCAGCGCCGCATAGCCCAGCTCCACGGCGCGCGCCACCAGCTCCTCGGGATGCGAGGCGCCGGTGAGGAAGCTGAAGTTGCTGGTGCACAGCAGCTCAGCATAGGGGGGCAGCGGAGTCATGGCGTGAAGCAGTGGGCGAATGCCTTGTTGACTGTATTTTTATACAGTATATTTCCTCACGCACCGGCCGCAAGCCCGTCACCGAGAATCAGCGCTGCACAGCACAGGAGGCCCCGATGTGCAGAAACATCAAGACGCTCTTCAACTTCGAACCGCCCGCCACCGAGGACGAGATACGCGCCGCATCACTGCAATTCGTGCGCAAGCTCAGCGGCTTCAACGCGCCGTCGCAGGCCAACCGGCTGGCTTTCGAGCGCGCGGTCGAGGAGGTGGCCGTGGCGGCCAGCCGGCTGATCGGCGATCTGGTCACCCATGCCGACCCGCGCGACCGCGCGCTCGAGGCCGCCCGGCTGCGCGAGCGCACGCTGGCCCGCTTTGGCAGCGGCAAGCCCTGAATACCTTGCAAAATCGTGCCCTCTCCCGCCCCCATTCCAAGCCCCACTGACCTCCTGGAGACTCCATGACATCCGCCCTGCTGGTGATCGACGTCCAACGCGGCCTCTTTGATGCCGCGCCCCGGCCCGAGGACGCCGACGCGGTGCTGGCCCGCATCAACACCTTGGCCGCCGCCGCCCGCCAGGCTGGCGCGCCGGTGATCTTCATCCAGCACGAGCGTGCCGGCAGCCCCCTGGCCCATGGCAGCCCGGGTTGGGCGCTGGAGCAAAGCCTGCAAGTGGAGGCCGGCGATCTGGTGATGGGCAAGACCACGCCTGACTCCTTTCTGCGCACCGAACTGGGCTCAAGCCTGGAGGCTGCCGGCGTCAAGCGCCTGGTGATCTGCGGCTATGCCACCGAGTACTGCGTGGACACCACCACCCGCCGCGCCGCCGGCCTGGGCTATGCCGTCGATCTGGTGGCCGACAGCCACACCACGCATGACAAGACCCATGCCACGGCAGCGCAGATCCGCGCCCATCACAACGCCACCCTGCCCGACCTGACCAGCTTCGGCCCGGTGATTCGCGCCCTGCCCGCCGCCGAGATCCGCTTCGGCACCTGAACCAACACCCAAAGGCCAAGACCATGACCAGCCATGCCGCCGGCACCTTCGACGTGACACTGACCCCGCAAGCCCAGGACGGCGGCAACGAGGAGGGGCCGGGACGCATGCTGATAGCCAAGCAGTTCCATGGCGACCTCACCGGCATCAGCAAGGGCCAGATGCTGGCCTACCGCTCGGCGGTGGCGGGATCGGCCGGCTATGTGGCCATGGAGCGTGTCGTCGGCAGCCTGGCCGGCCGCAGTGGCAGCTTTGTGCTGCAGCACAGCGGCAGCATGGACCGCGGGGCCTCGTCGCTGAGCATCCATGTCGTGGCCGACACCGCCACCGGCCTGCTGGCGGGCCTGACCGGCAGGATGGACATCCAGATCACCGACGGCCAGCATTTCTACACCTTCGACTACCAGCTGCCCCCCCTGGCGCCGGCCTGAGTGCCTGGCCGGCTGCGGACATTTGTCGCAATCTCCGGCACTATTCCGGCCCTTGCAGGGGTCAGGTATGGCGTACGCTCACGGCACCGCCCTGACGCACGCGCAAAATGCGCGATTGCGGGCAGGCGCGCGCAAGCCAAGAGGTGAGGAGAAGTCGTCATGCAATTTGATGTCCAGGATCTGCTGAGCACCTATCTGCTCCCCTTCGTCATTGCCGTGCCCTTCGCCATCCTGCTGTTCGTGCTGGCGCTGCGCCGCGGCGACGACACGCCGCCCCCACCGCCGGCGGCCCAGCCGGTCAGCGAGCCGCCTCCCGCCCCGGTCACCGAGACGCCGGTCACCGAACAATTGCCCGGCGCCATCCTGCTGGTCGACGACTCGGCCGTGGCCCGGGCCAAGCTGCGCAAGCTGTTTGTCGGCGCCGGCTACCAAGTCGAGGTCGCCGGCGACGGCCGCGAGGCGCTGGAGGCGCTGGCCACCGGCTACTTCTCGGTACTGATCACCGATCTGGAAATGCCCAATATGGACGGCTTCGAGTTGATCGCCGCCGTGCAGGGCAGCCTGGACACCGAGGATCTGCCCATCATCGCCATCACCGGCCACGATGAGCTGTCGGCCCGCGTGCACGAGTACCAAGGCCTGTACGGCATCTTCAAGAAACCCTGGAACGACCGCGAGCTGCTCAAGCGCGTCGAGGCCCTGGCCTCGCTGCGCAAGCGGCCCAAAACCACCTGACATGAGCTTGAGCATCACCCTGGAGCGCCATGACGCTCCGGGCGTCGCGGCCCTGATTGCCGACCTGGACGCCTACCAGCGCACCCTGTACCCACCCGAGAGCTGCTATCTGCTGGACCTGTCCAGCGTGCCCGAGCCGCAGCTGCGCTTCGCCGTGGCCCGCGATGCCCATGGCGTGGCCGTGGCCTGCTGCGCCCTGGTCTTCTGCCCCGGCTATGGCGAACTCAAGCGCATGTTCGTGCGTCACGATCAGCGCGGCCTCGGCCTGGCCAGGCAGTTGCTGAGCCTGCTCGAGGCCGAGGCAAGGCAGGCCCGGCTGCCGCTGCTGCGCCTGGAAACCGGGCCCAAGCAGCACGAGGCACTGGCGCTGTACGGGCGCCTGGGTTACCAGCGCCGCGGACCCTATGGCGATTACGACGAAGACCCGTTCAGCGTGTTCATGGAGAAGGCCCTCGGCGGCGACTGACGCGCCACCCGCCCCCGCTCCAGCCATGGCGGCCGGGCTCAGCCGGCCAGCGCCGCGATCTTGAACACGCTGACGGCACGCACCAGCTCCGACGCCTGCTGGCTCAGGCTGTCGGCGGCCGCGGCGCTTTCCTCGACCAGGGCGGCGTTCTGCTGCGTCACCTGGTCCAGCTGCTGCACCGCGCTGCCGACCTGGCCGATGCCGGTGGTCTGCTCCTGGGTCGAGGCACTGATCTCGGCGATCAGGTCGCTGACGCGACGCACCTGGTTGACGATGTCGCCCATCGTACGGCCGGCGCTGCCGACCAGTTGACTGCCCTTCTCGACGCGCTCGACGCTGTCGTTGATCAGCGTCTTGATCTCCTTGGCGGCCTGGGCGCTGCGCTGCGCCAGGCTGCGCACCTCGCCGGCCACGACGGCAAAGCCGCGGCCCTGCTCGCCGGCCCGTGCGGCTTCCACCGCCGCATTCAGCGCCAGGATATTGGTCTGGAAGGCAATGCCGTCGATCACGCCGATGATGTCGACGATGCGGTGGCTGGCCGCATTGATGTCGTTCATGGTCTGCACCACTTCGCCGACCACTTCGCGACCCTGGGTGGCCACATCGCTGGCCGAACCGGCCAGCTGAGAGGCCTGACGGGCGGTGTCGGCATTGCTCGTCACGGTGCCGGTCAGCTGCTCCATCGAGGCAGCGGTCTGCTGCAGATTGGCGGCCTGTTCTTCGGTGCGCTGGCTGAGGTCGGCGTTGCCGGTGGCAATCTGACTCGAAGCAGTGGCGATCGAGTCCGAACTCTGGCGCACCTGGCTGACGGTGGCCGACAGGCTGGCCGTCATCGCTTGCAGGGCCTGCAGCAGGCGGGCGGTCTCGTCCTTGCCCCTCACCTCGATGCGGGCGCTGAGATCACCGGCCGCCACGGTCTCGGCCACGGCCACGGCCTGCCGGATGGGCACGGTGATCGAGCGGGTCAGCACCCAGGCCAGGGCCACGGCCGCCAGCAGGGCCAGGCAGCCCAGCGCCAGCATCAGCCGCTCGGTGGCCACGATGTCGGTGGCGATCCGGGCACCGCTGGCATCCACCAGCTTGCTCTGCAGCGTCGACAGCGCCGCCACATCGGCCTGCAACACATCGATCGCCGGCAGGGTCTGGCTGAGCAGGGTCTGGGTGGCGGCCTCGCGCTGGCCCTCACCGATCAAGCGGTCCACCGCCGAGAACGAAGCCACATAGGCGCCGCGCGACTGCTTGATACGCTCCAGCAGCGCCCGGCCCTCGGGCAGCACCACCAGCCGGTCCAGCGTGGCCAGGGCCTCGCCGATCTGTGCCTTGTTGCTCTCGATGAACTGGCGGGTCTTGTCCAGCTGAGCCTTGTCGCTGGCGAAGAACAGCTCCATCGTGCGGCGGGCATTGGCGCGCACCAGGGTGTTGACGGTGGCGGCGGCCTCGGCCTTGATCCAGTCCCTGCTGACAATCCGGTCGGTCTCTCCGCCCAGACGCGACAAGCCCATCAGGGCCATCAGCAGCATTGCCGCCATCAGGGCCAGCACAACGGCAAAGCCGGACCCGAGGCGCACGCCAAGGCGGAGGTTTCTGAGTGCATTCATGGTGATCTCGCAAAGTGATGCCCTGCCATCGGTTGCCGATGCCGCCAGATAAGGGCCACGCCCCCCGGCAGCACCGCAAAATTTGATGTGCATCAAGCCAGCGGCCTTTCGAAGACGCAACGGCGACGGCCCGGCCGATCGGCGGTGGACTCGGGGCAAACCCTGGCT
This sequence comes from uncultured Roseateles sp., assembly GCF_963422335.1. Classification (NCBI taxonomy): domain Bacteria; kingdom Pseudomonadati; phylum Pseudomonadota; class Betaproteobacteria; order Burkholderiales; family Sphaerotilaceae; genus Roseateles; species uncultured Roseateles sp. The sequence goes on along the minus strand of NZ_OY729424.1, from coordinate 3,437,402 downwards.
AAAATCAGCTCGTGATCAGCCCCAAGCGCCCCCACCGACTGCAAGCCTGGTTCGCCATCGCGACCCTGCTGCTGGGGATGCTCGCGCCCTCGATCAGCGCGGCGGTCAGCCATCTGCGCGGCGACTACCGTTGGCAGGAGATCTGCCGCAGCGCCGCCAGTCCGCAAGCCGGCGGCGCACAGCAGCAAGGCGAGGCGCTGGACATGCTGCTCAGCGGTCACTGCGCGATGTGCCATCTGCACCATGCCGATCTGGCACCGCCTCCGGCCGCCGCCCCCGTGCTGCAGCTCGAGGGCCTGGATTTCGCCATGCCCGAGCGCTTCTACAGCGCGCCGCACACCGCCCATGCCTGGCGCGCCGCGCCGGCCCGCGCCCCACCGCTGAACATCTGAGTTGAAGCCCGCGCGCCTGCCCTGCCGTTGACGGTCAGGGCTCGCGCCTCCGTCGTCACGGCCGCTGTGCCGGACGATCTCAGACGTCTCACGGATTCCTCATGAACACCCCGACTCCGGCCGCGCTGCGCAGCGTGGCCCTGGCCTGCGCCCAGGCCTGCGCCCTTCTCGCCATCCACCCGGCCCACGCCTGCGAAGGCTGCGGCGACGACGAGCCCGAGGCCGGCACGACCACCGGAGCCGCCCTCAGCGGTCCGGTGCACCAGCTGGGCCTGGTGCGCGTCAGCGGCAGCACGCCGACCTCGCTGCCGACCAATATCCCGACCACGATCGAAGGCATCAATGCCGCCGAGATCGAGCGCCACATCAATGCCACCGACGCCGAGGACGCGCTCAAATACCTGCCCAGCCTGCTGGTGCGCAAGCGCTACACCGGCGACTACAACCATGCCGTCCTGTCCACCCGCGCCTCGGGCACCGGCAACAGCGCCCGTTCGCTGGTCTTCGCCGACGGCATCCTCCTGAGCAATCTGCTCGGCAACGGCGCCGGCTTCACGCCGCGCTGGGGCCTGGTCACGCCAGAGGAGATCGAGCGGGTCGACGTGCTCTACGGCCCGTTCTCGGCCGCCTACTCGGGCAACTCGGTCGGCGCCGTGGTGGACTATCAGACGCGCATGCCCAAGGCCTTCGAGGTCCATGCCAAGCTGGGCCTGCTCCACCAGCCCTTCGATCTGTACAGCACCCACGAACGCTACGGCGGCCACCAGGCCAGCGCCTCGGTGGGCAGCCGCGAAGGTAGCTTCAGCTGGTGGCTCAATGCCAACCGGCTGGACAGCGAGGGCCAGCCGCTGACCTTCGTCACCAAGCCAGTCTCGACCACCCCAGCCGCCGCCGGCGCGACGGTTGTGACCGGCAGCATGGCCGGCCTCGACAAGAGCAACACGCCATGGCTGCTGCTCGGTGCCGCCACCCAGTACCACACGGTGCAGGACCATGCCAAGGTCAAGCTGGCCTACGACTTCAGCCCGATCCTGCGTGCCAGCTACAGCTTCGGCCTGTGGCGCAACAACGCCACCAACAGCGCCACCAGCTATCTGCGCGACGCCGCCGCCAACCCGTTCTACGCGCTGGCCGCCAACAGCGGCACGGCCAAGGCCACGCCGATCAGCATCGATGGCAAGGCCTATTCGCTCGGAGCGAATGACTTCGGCCAGAGCCGCGAAGCGCTGGAGCACCGCATGCACGGCCTGTCGCTGAAAAGCCATAGCCGTGGCGAGTTCGATTGGGAACTGGCCGCCAGCCTGTACGACTATGCCAAGGACCTGGCACGCTCGCCGCTGTGGGCCAAGCCAGGCGCAGATGGCGGCGGCGCCGGCCGCATCACCAATCTGGCCGGCACCGGCTGGACGACCCTGGCTGCCAGGGGCGTCTGGCGTCCGGCCGGCCATGCCCATCAAGTGGACTTCGGCGCGCAGCAGGACCGCTACCAATGGCGCCAGCTCGTCAGCGATACCGACGACTGGCTGGCTGGCGCGCCGGCCGCCCTGTTCACCGCCTTCAGCGGCAAGACCCAGCTGCGCAGCACCTATGCGCAAGACACCTGGGAGCTCAGCGATCAGCTGAAGACGATGCTGGGCGGACGTTTCGAGCAATGGCAGGCCACGGGCGGCAGCAAGACCGCCTCCAGCGGCACCACGGTGGCCTACGCCGCCCGCAGCGAGACCTATTTCTCGCCCAAGGCCGCCGTCGGCTATCAGGTCTCGCAAGACCTGACCCTCAAGCTGTCCACCGGTCGGGCGGTGCGCATGCCCACGGCCGGCGAGCTCTACCAGGGCGGCGTCAGCGCGACCGGGGCCTACGTTCCCGGTGACCCGAGCACCAACCCAGGCCTCAAGCCCGAGAAAGGCTGGACCACCGAGCTGAGCGCCACCTGGAGCTTCGGTGCCCACCAGCTGCGCACCAGCCTGTTCCATGAGGACACGCGCGATGCGCTGTACTCGCAGTCCAGCATCATCGAGGGCAGGACCGTCTCCAGCGTGCAGAACATCGCCCGCATCGCCACCACCGGTGTCGAGCTGGCGCTGCAGTCCAGCGACCTGATGGTCAAGGGCCTGGACCTGCAGGGCAGCCTGACCTACGCCGACTCGACCATCAAGGAGAACAGCGGCTTCGTGACCACGCCGGGCGACACGATAGGCCGCCAGCAGCCCCGCGTGCCCAAGTGGCGCGCCACCCTGCTGGCCAGCTACCAGCTGACGCCTGCACTCTCAGCCAGCTATGGCGCACGCTACTCCGGCCAGCAATACGGCACGCTCAACAACAGCGACCCGAACGGCTTTGCCTATCAGGCCTTCTCGAAGTTCTTCACCACCGATGTGCGTGTGCGCTACCAGATCAACAAGCAATGGAGCCTGGCCGCAGGCATAGACAACCTGAACAACTACCGCTACTGGAACTTCCACCCCTACGCCCAGCGCAGCTACAACGCCGAGCTGAAATTCGACCTGTGACCCAAGGAAACCACACCATGAACAAGACCTTGATTGCCTGCCTGCTGGCCCTGACCGGCACAACGCAGGCCCATATCGTGCTGGAACAACGCGAGGCCGAGGCCGGCAGCAGCTACCGGGCGGTACTGAAGGTGGGCCACGGCTGCGAGGGCTCGGCCACGCGCCAGCTGGTCGTCACCCTGCCCGCCGGCCTGCGCGGGGCCAAGCCGGTGCCCAAGCCTGGCTGGCGCCTGAACCTGCGCACGGAGAAGCTGGCACAACCGTTCGACAGCCACGGCAAGCCCGTCACCGAAGGCCTGGCCGAGGTGAGCTGGACGGCCCTGACCGAGGCCGACCAGCTGCAGGATGCCTGGTACGACGAGTTCGAGCTGCGCACGACCCTGCCGGAGCAGGCCGGCGAGCTGTGGTTCAAGGTGCGCCAGGTCTGCGCCGTCGGCGAGTCGAACTGGGCCGAAGTGCCGGCGGCCGGTGCCTCGGCCAAGGGCCTGAAGCTGCCGGCGGCCCGGCTGCTGGTCACCCCGGCGGCCAAGCGCTGAGGCGGTGCCGCGAGATGGCAGGCGACGGCGCGTCAGCCGGGCCGTCCATCGACGCGCGGCAGGCCGTACCAGTGGCCGTAGCGCAGCGCCCAGGCGCTGCACACGGCCGCCCAGATCAGCGCCGTCCAGGCGAGCAGTGGCAGCACAGGGCCGACACCGGCGGCCTGCAGCACACCACCCAGCACGCGCAGCAGCACGGCCAGTTGCAGCAGCCAGAACAGGGGCCAGATGAAGTTGTCGGCCGTGCTTGTGCGACCGCCATGGCCGCAGCTGACGCGGGTCACCATGGCCAGCAGGGTGGAGCCCAGAAAACCCATGGTGTAGGCATGCAGGGGCGCCAGGCCCAGCGACAGCCGGCCCGCGGTGGCGGCCATCAGGCCATGCGAGACGGCCAGCAGCAGCAGGGCCAGACCCAGCCAGACAAAGCCCAGGTGCAGCATCGCCAGCAGGCGCAGCTTCAGGCTCTGCACCACACCCCAGCGCAGCGCCAGTGCCAGCAGGCCCAGACCCGCGATCAGCTCCAGCAGGCCCTGCAGCGCCCGCAGTGCCGGTGACAGCGGGCCCCACAGCAACTCGCCCAGCAGGGCTGCGGCCTCCAGCGCAAACAGGCCGGTCCAGCACCACAGCAGCCAGCGCGGGCGCCAGGCGTCCAATGCCGGCAGCGCGGCGGCCGAGAAGAAGGGAATCATCCGGTGCGACACAGTGGCGAACACGGTGCCGGCAAAGCCCCACAGCGCGATCTGGGTGGCGGCCTGCACCAGCGCAGGCCGGGCGGTGGCCAGGCCGAAGGCGGCAGCCCACAGCGCCAGCGCACCCAGCACGCCACCGGCCGCGATCAGCCGGGCATGCAGCTGGTCTGCCGCGCGGCTGAGCCGAAGCAGGTGCATGAAGCGCCACAAGACCTGACCCCAGCCCAGCGCCACCGCGCTCAGGCCGAAGCCGCACAATGCCGCACCAAAGGCCGGCTCGGGCCCGTGCACGCCGATCAGGAACACGCCCCAGCCGCCCAGCTGGGCCAGCACCGGCGCCAGCAGCCGGCGCGCCTCGACGGCAGGCTGCTCCAGCCACTTCGGGCCAGCGGTGAACAGAAAGCCGGTGACAAACAGCGGCATGAAGCCAAAGCTCATCACCAGGCCGTGCGCGACGGCCGGTGCAACCGTCCAGGGCAGCGGCCGGCCCTGGCTTTGCGCCACCAGGGCCAGGCACCACCACAGGCCGCTTGAGGCCAGCATGGCCGCCGCGGCGCCAAAGGCCAGCCGATGCGGCGCGGCCAGCAGCAGGCCCAGGCGCCAGCGTGATGGCACGTCAGGCGCCGGTGCCCGCTGGTCTTGGATCAGCGGCGGCATGGCCAGCACTCCGTCCTGCTCTCAGGCCTGCAGCCGGCGCGCCATGCCCGGCGACAGCCAGAGCCGCCGATCGGACTCGACGATCAGCGCATCGACACCGGCCAGCGGTGCCAGCAGTTCGCGACCGGACCGGGCGCCAGCCACCATGATGGCCGCGCCCAGGCCGTTGATGGCCTCCAGGCTGGGCGACACCAGGGTCACGCCGTGCGGCCCCTGCGTCGGCTGGCCGGTCTTGGGGTCGAGGATGTGGTGGTAGCGGCGACCATGGCGCACAAAGCAGCGCTCGTAGTCGCCCGAGGCGGCGACAAAGCCCTCGCTCAAGCCCACCACGCCGAGCAGGCGGCTCGGGTCGCGCGGGTCGCGCACACCGACGCGCCAGTCGCGGCCCTGCAACTGCCCGCTGACCAGCACGTCGCCGCCGCCATTGAGCATGGCGCTGCGCAGGCCGTGGCCTTGCAGCACCGACAGGCCGGCCCGCAGGATAGGCAGTTTGGCAATACCGCCCAGATCTATGCGCATACCCGACCTGCGCAAATAGGCACTCGCCAGTTTGTCATCGACGATCAAATCCCGATGATTCACCAGAGGTATTTCTCTGGCAATCTCTGCAGCCGAGGGTATTCGTTCTTGATCTGGGTCAAAACTCCAGGCATCAAATACCCCGACGGTAATATCAAAAGCTCCAGCGCTGCGCTGTGACATGGCTTTTGCCATATTCAGCACCTGCATCATTTCTGGCGCCATCGGCAGCGGCCGCCGGCCCGCGGCCTCGTGCAGCGCATGCACGGCGCTGGTGCCGCGGCTGTCGGGGTAGCGGCTCATCAAACCGGCCAGACGGGCCATTTCGGCGAAGGCGGCGTCCATCGCCCGGCCGGCGGCCAGCGCATCGGTGCACTGCACGGTGATGTCCAGTCGCGTGCCCATCAGCGGGCGCGAAGCCTGGTGCACGCCGGCCGCCTCGCCACGGGCCAGACCCGGATTCAGGTACAGACCGGTGACCAGCAACGGCAGCGCCGCCAGCCAGCGTCGACGCACGGGATCGGGGCTTGGCATTGATTTCATAGGGAAATCAAGCTCAGCGCGACTGGGCCGTCATGTAGTCGACGGCGGCCTTGACCTCTTCATCCTTCAGCGCGGCGCCGCCACCGCGGGGCGGCATCATGCCCTTGGCACCGGTGAAGCCCTCCAGCGCGTGCTTGTACAGCGTGTCCTTGCCCGGGGCGATGCGCGGGCCCCAGTCGGCCTTGTCGCCCGGCTTAGGCGCACCGGCCACGCCGGCCGCATGGCACATCGCGCAGGTCTTGCCGAACACGCTCTTGCCCAAGGCGTTGTCAGGTTCCGCTGGCGCTGCGGCCACCGGCACGGGCGCGGCTGCTGGTGCTGCGGGTGCCGCAGCCTCCTGTTTGCCGCAGGCCATCAATACTGCGGTGCAAATCAACAGCAGGGCTTTTGTTTTCATGCTCATGACGATCTCCGTGAAGGGTTGATGTGATTCTAGAAACCAAACAGGCCGTCAAGGCGTATCCCTTTTATTTAAAGGTGCATAAATTCCATTCTTTTACAAGACGATTGATCCAGGTCAATTTGCTTCAGCGCCGGCGGCACGAACATCCCTCTGCCAACAAATATCTCAAACCCGACCGTTCAAGGATTCCGTCATGAGCAAAGACCTGGCCTCCCCCACCATCCTGGGCCGCCGCAAATTCATCAATACAGCCGCCTTGGCCAGCCTGGCCGGCGTGGTGGCCTGCACCGACAAGGGCAGCGCAGCCCCTTCGACCAACACAGCGGCGGCCGGCTCGGCCCCCACCACCGGTGATGCACATGCCGCCGTCAACGCCACGCATCTGAAGCCGGGCGAGCTGGACACCTATTACGGCCTGTGGAGCGGCGGCCATACCGGCGACATGCGCGTGCTGGGCCTGCCCTCGGGCCGCGAGATCCACCGCATTCCCTGCTTCGTGCCGGATGCGCTGGTCGGCTGGGGCGTGACCAATGAGTCGAAGAAGGTCATGGGCACCAAGCCCGACGGCAGCCTGAAGTACACGGTGGCCGACACCCACCACACGCACGCCTCCTACAAGGACGGCAACTACGACGGCCGCTACGCCTTCATCAACGACAAGATCAACGCCCGCGTGGCGCGCATCCGGCTCGACTACTTCGTCTGCGACAAGATCACCGAGCTGCCCAATGTGCAGGGCTTCCACGGCATCTTTCCGGACAAGCGCGATCCGGTCGATGCCAAGATCAACTACACGACACGGGTGTTCTGCGGTGGCGAGTTCTCCATCCCGCTGCCCAATACCGGCACCGAGGACGCCAGCAAATACCGTTCGCTGTTCTCCTGCGTCGATGCGGAGAGCATGGAGGTGCGCTGGCAGGTGCTGATCGACGGCAACTGCGACCTGGTCGCCACCTCCTACGACGGCAAGCTGGCCGCCACCAACCAGTACAACACCGAGATGGGCGTGCACTACGAGGACATGATGTCCGCCGAGCGCGACGCCTGCCTGTTCTTCAACGTGGCACGCATCGAAGCGGCCGTGAAGGCCGGCAAGTTCAAGACCATCGGCGACTCCAAGGTGCCGGTGGTGGATGGCACGCACGAGGCCAACAAGGACGCCAAGACGGCGCTGACCGCCTATGTCTCGGTGCCCAAGAACCCGCACGGCGTCAACGCCAGCCCGGACCAGAAGTATTTCATCTGCGCCGGCAAGCTATCGCCCACCGGCACCGTGATCGAGCTGGCCAAGGTGCTGGACTGGTTCGACGGCAAGCTGGAGAAGCTGGACGATTCAATAGTGGCTGAGGTCGAGCTGGGCCTGGGCCCCTTGCACACCGCCTTCGACGGCCGGGGCAATGCCTACACCACGCTGTTCCTGGACAGCGCCGTGGTCAAGTGGAATGTGGACGCCGCGATCAAGTTCCACAAGGGCGACAAGAGCGCCAAGTACGTGGTCGATCGCATCGATCTGCAATACCAGCCGGGGCATCTGAACGCCTCGCAGTCGGAGACCATCGCGGCCGATGGCAAGTACCTGGCCGTGGGCTGCAAATTCTCCAAGGACCGCTTCCTGCCGGTCGGACCGCTGCACCCCGAGAACGAGCAGTTCATCGACATCTCGGGCGAGAAGATGGTGCTGCTGGCCGATCACCCGGTGCGCGGCGAGCCGCATGACTTCATCATCTTCAAGCGCGATCTGGTGCGTCCGAAGCAGGTCTACACGCTGGACGAATTCCCGCTGGCGGTGAAGGATCCGAAAGAGTCGGGCGTGGTGCGCAACGGCAAGAAGGTGACCGTGAAGATGACCTCGCAGGCACCGGCCTTCAGCCTGCGTGAGTTCAAGCTGAAGAAGGGTGACGAGGTGACCCTGATCCTGACCAATCTGGACAAGGTCGAGGATTTGACACACGGCTTCGCCATCCCCAAATACAACGTCAACTTCATCGTCAATCCGCAGGAGACCGCCTCGGTCTCGTTCGTGGCCGACAAGCCCGGCGTGTTCTGGTGCTACTGCACCCACTTCTGCCATGCGCTGCACCTCGAGATGCGCACCCGCATGATTGTTGAAGCCTGATGTCGGCTCAGCCGGTGCTCGCGTCTCGAGCACGCCTGCACCGGCGGTTTCCAGAGATAGAAATGCAGCTTCAACATTACCGGTTCGCGGCCTTGCTGGCCGCGTTTTTTCTGGCGCTCCTGCTGAACGGCGGCCCTGCCGCCCATGCGGCAGGCACGGGTCAAAGCGCCTACGAGGCCGAACTGCCCGCCGAACTGGCCACGGCCAGGAATATGTGCGCCCTGCTGCCCTGCGCGGCGGTGTTCCCCGGCGCCAAGAGCTTCTCCGAACGCATCGGCTCGCCGCCCTATGTCGAAGCCTATGGCGACGACGTTCAGGGCAAGAAGCCGCTGCTGGGCTATGTGATGCTCTCGACAGACATCACCGACACGCCCGCCTACTCGGGCAAGCCGGTCGTCACCCTGATCGCCATGGACATCAAGGGCCGCTTCGTCGGCGTCAAGGTGCTCAAGCACTCCGAGCCCATTCTGCTGCTGGGCATCCCGGAATCGGCCCTGCTGAAATTCAACAACCAGTACCTCGGCAAATCGGTGGCCGACAAGATCGAGGTCGGCCAGTCGCGCCCCGATGAGGGCGTGCTGGGTGTGGACGCGATCTCCGGCGCCACCGTCACGGTGATCGCGCAGAACCAGGTGATGATGACCTCGGGCACAGCCGTGGCCCGCCAGGTTGGCATCCTCGCGCCCACCGTGCGCGAGCCGGCCAGGTACGCGGAGAGCGGCCGGCGCCTGAGCTGGGCCGAGCTGGTCAAGCTCGGCGCCGTGCAGCACCTGCGGGTCAAGCCCGAGCAGGTCGGCCTGGCGCCTTCCGGCGAGCCCTTCATCGAGCTGTGGTTCGGTGATCTGAACCACCCGGACCTCGCGCGCAGCTTGCTGGGCGAACTGGGCTGGCGCAATCTGCGCGCCCAGCTCAGGGAGGGCGAACACGCGCTGTTCGTCGTGCGCACCGGCGGCGTCGAATCGTTCAAGGGCTCGGGCTTTGTGCGCGGCGGCATCTACGACCGCGTGCAGGTCAAGCAGGGCGCCGACTCGTTCACCTTCCGCGATCTCGACTATCTGAACCTCTACGGCCTCGAGGCGGCCGGCGCACCGGCCTTCAACGAGTCGGCGATCTTCGTCATCCGCGGGAAGGCTCAGGGAGCCGCCGGGCCGTCCCAAGGCTCCCTGCCCCCCTCGGGGGGCGACCGGAGCAAAGCTCCGGTCTCGGGGTCGACATTTTCTGCTGCCTATCCCTGGAAGCTGGCCTTCCTGGGCAACCGGGTGGACCGCGCCACCGGCACGCGCAGCTTCACCGTCTTCGATGCGAACTACTGGCTGGCCGACGAACTGCTGCAGGGCGGCCGCCCGGTCATCGAAGAGGCCGCCGCACCCTGGGTGCAGGTGTGGAAGACGCGGGCCGTCGAGATCGCGCTGTTCGCCCTGCTGCTGGTGGCGGTGACCGTGGTCTATGCCTTCCGTGAAACCCTGACCCGGCGGTCCACGCACAAGAACAAATGGCCGGTCAATGCCTTCAAGTACAGCGCCTGGGGCTTGAGCATTGGCTTCGTCGGCTTCGGGGCGATGGCCCAGCCCTCGATCACCCAGGTGCTGACCTGGTTCCACTCGCTGCTGTTCAACTGGACCTGGTCGCTGTTCCTGACCGATCCCTTCATCTTCCTGTTCTGGATCTTCATCATCCTGACCGTGTTCCTGTTCGGGCGCGGCCTGTTCTGCGGCTGGCTGTGCCCCTTTGGTTCGCTGTCCGAGGCGATGTACAAGCTGGGCAGCCTGATCGGCCTGCGGCGCTTGCAGGGCCATCTGCCGCGTATCTGGCATGACCAGCTCAAGTGGGTCAAGTACGCGGTGTTCTTCGCGCTGCTGGCGGTGTCTATGTTCGACATGGGCCGCGCCGAAGTGCTGGCCGAGGTCGAGCCGTTCAAGACCACCTTTCTGGTCGGCATCACGCATCGCGCCTGGCCCTACGGCCTGTTCGTCTGCGTCTTGCTGGGCATCTCGCTGTTCATCGAGCGGCCCTACTGCAAATACATCTGCCCGCTGGGCGCGGCATTGGCCATGCCCAGCACCTTCCGGTGGTTCGGGCTCAAGCGCAAGCAGGACTGCAACAGCTGCAAGGCCTGTGCGGTTGGCTGCGGGTCTCTCGCCATCGACGAGAAGGGCCGCATCGACCACCGCGAATGCCTGCACTGCCTGGACTGCATGGTGCTCTACACCGATGCGCGCGGCTGCCCGCCGCTGGCCAAGGAGCGCAAGCGCCGCGAGCGTGACGGGCTGGAGATCACGCCGATTGGCCGCGACGGCTACTTCATCCCCATCCATCCGGTGCCGGCGATGAACCCCAAGGTCGCCAACGGCCCCGATCCGCGCATGCCCACCGACCCGGTCGCGCCTCCGCACAAGGCCGATGCCACCGGCATCAAGTGGCTGTGGCTGGAACTGCGTGACCATCTGTGGCCCTGGAGTGCCGAAGGCTGGAAGACCCAGCGCGGCCTGCAGATCGCCGGCGTCTCGCTGGCCATCGCTGCCAGCCTGGCCTGGGTGCTGGCCGGCACCGGCCGGTTGTCGGCCAGCGCCATCATCGGCTGGTGGTTCGGCTGGAGCGTGTACGAGGTGCTGATACGCCTGTCGGGCCGCCGCTATGTGAAAGACGGCCCCTGGTGGCAAGGCAATTACCGCCGCGCCAGCGTGATGGACATGCTCAGCTATGTCGGTTTCAAGAATCTGCTGATCGGCGCGGCGCTGTTCCTGAGCTTGAAGGCCCTGGGGCTGGTGCTGGCATGAGGCAAGTCCTGGCCCTGGTTCTGCTGTGCTTGACGCTGCTGGGCGCGCAGGCCGCGACCCTGCGCGTCAAGCCTGGCGAGGCCTTGCAGCCGGTGCTGGACGCGGCCAAGGCCGGCGATGTGATCGAGGTCGAGCGCGGCGTCTACACCGGCAACTTCCTGATCACCAAGCCGCTGACCCTGCGCGGCCTCCAGCGCCCCACGCTCAGCGGCGGCCAGCGCGGCGACACGATACGGGTGACCGCGCCCGACGTGGTGATCGAAGGGCTGATCGTGCGCGACTCGGGCGACAGCCTGAAGGACCAGAACGCCGGCATCTACATCCGCCCCGGCGCGCACCGCGCCGTGGTGCAGCACTGCGACCTGACCTACAACCTGTTCGGCCTGTGGATAGAGAAGGCCAACGACGTGCGCATCGAGGGCAATCTGATCACCGGCAAGCGCGAGTACAACTCGGCGCAGCGCGGCAACGGCGTGCAGCTCTACAACACCAACGGCGCACGCATCATCGGCAACAACATCGGCTTCGTGCGTGATGCCCTGTATGTCGATGTGTCGCACCACGCGGTCTTCCGCGGCAACAAGCTGCACCACAGCCGCTACGGCAGCCACTACATGAACTCCTACTACAACCTGTGGGAGGACAACGACAGCTACTACAACCGCGGCGGCCTGGCCCTGATGGAGGTGCGCAACCAGGTGGTGCGCAACAACCGCACCTGGGGCAACTCCGACCACGGCATCATGCTGCGCACGCTGCAGGACTCTGTAGTCGAGAACAATGTGGTCGCCGGCAACAACCGCGGCCTCTTCATCTACGACGTCGAGTACGCGACCCTGCGCGGCAACCTGATCGTCGACAACCATGTCGGTGTGCATCTGTCGGCCGGCTCGACGCGCAACATCGTCCAGGGCAACGACTTCATCGCCAACCGCGAGCAGGTGCGCTATGTCGGAGCGCGCGACGAACCCTGGGGTGCCAAGCCAGGCGCAACAGCCGGCGGCAACCACTGGAGCAACTACCTCGGCTGGGACCGCGACGGCGACGGCCTGGGCGACCTGCCCTACGAGGCCAATGACATGGTGGACCGGCTCAGCTTCCGCCATCCGCAAATCAAGCTGCTGCTGGCCAGCCCTGCCGTGCAGGCGTTGCGCCTGGTGGGGCAGCAGTTCCCGGTGCTGCGCGTGCCCAGCGTGGTCGATGCCCACCCGCTGATGCGGCCGGGCCACAAGGATTGGAGTATCTGGCGTGACAAACACTTCCCCGGTCAATGAGAGCGCCGCAGCGATTGCGCTGCGTGACGTGACCAAGCATTTCGGCGCGGTGCGTGCGGTCGATGGCGTGAGCTTGAGCGTTCGGCGCGGCGAGCTGTTCGGCCTGATCGGCCACAACGGCGCCGGCAAGAGCACGCTGTTCAAGCTGATGCTGGGCCTGCTGCCGGTCAGCAGCGGCGAGATCGCCATCGCCGGCGCCTCGGTGCGCGGACGCGACTTCCGCGCCGCGCGCCGGCAGATCGGCTACCTGCCCGAGCACCTGGCCCTGTACGACAACCTCAGCGGCATCGAGACGCTGCGCTTCTTCGCCAGGCTCAAGGGCGCCGACCTCGGCGGCTGCGCGCCGCTGCTGGAGCGGCTGGGCCTGGCCGCCGCGGCCGGGCGGCCGGTGCGCGAGTATTCGAAGGGCATGCGCCAGCGCCTGGGTTTTGCCCAGGCCCTGCTCGGCAAGCCCCAGGTGCTGTTTCTCGACGAGCCCAGCAACGGCCTGGACCCGGCGGCCATTCGCGAGTTCTACGCCATCCTGCACGAGCTGCGCGACCAGGGCGTGACGGTGCTGATCACCTCGCACATCCTGGCCGAGCTGCAGGAGCGGGTGGACCGGCTGGCCATCATGGTCGCAGGCCGGGTGCAGGCGCTGGGCAGCGTGCCTGAGCTGCGCGAGCAGCAGGACATGCCGCTGCACATCGCGCTGCGGCTGCCGCCCTCGGCGCTGGAGCTGCTGCGCAGCTGCCTGAGCGTCGTGCCGGGCCTGAGCCTGCAGACCGCCCGCGACGCCGGCAACGAGCACATCGTCAGCTGCCCACGGCCGGCCAAGATGGCCGTGCTGGCGGCATTGGCACCGCTGGGCAGCCTGCTGCTCGATCTGCAAATCCGCGAGCCCTCGCTGGAGGATCTGTTCTTCGACCTGAGAGGCCAAGATGCCTGATATCGAATGGCGCCAGCTCGCCACCCTGGCGGGCAAGGAGTTCCGCGACCGCATGCGCAACCGCTGGGTGCTGGCCGTCGCGCTGGTGTTCACCGTGTTCTCGCTGGTCATCACCTATTTCGGCGCGGCCCAGCAGGGCCAGCTCGGGCCGCGTTCGATCGAGTTCACAATCGCCAGCCTGGTCAGCCTGGTGATCTATCTGATCCCGCTGATCGCCCTGCTGCTGGGCTTCGACGCCATCGTCGGCGAACGCGAGCGCGGCTCGCTCGATCTGCTGCTGGCCCTGCCCATCACGCGGCTGGAGCTGCTGCTGGGCAAATACCTGGGCCTGGCCGCGGCGCTGACGCTCTCCACCCTGGCCGGCTTTGCGCTGGACGCCGGGCTGCTCTACCGCCAGTTCGGCTGGCCCGGGCTCTACCAGTACCTGGGCTTCGTGCTCAGCTCGGTGCTCTTGGGCCTGGCCTTTCTGAGCCTGGCCCTCCTGATCTCGGTGCTGGCCCGCGAGCGCACCAAGGCCTCGGGCGGGGCTATCGCGCTGTGGTTCGGCTTCGTGCTGGTGTTCGATCTGCTGATGCTGGGCCTGCTGGTCGCCAGCGGTGGAGAGTTTGGCGGCCAGGCCCTGGCCTACGCGCTGCTGCTGAACCCGACCGACATCTTCCGCATCCTCAATGTCTTTTCACTGGACCAGGTGCGCAGCCTCTACGGCCTGGCCAGCATCGTGCCCCCCGCTCTGGCCAATCCCTGGCTGATGGGCGGCGCCATGCTGGCCTGGATCGCCGCGCCCCTGGCCCTTGCCACCTGGAGATTCCGCGCATGATGAATGCTCTCAACCGCCGTCAATGGCTGTTCGCCGCCCTGGCCGGCGCCTCGCTGCTGGCCGCCTGCGGCGACAAGGCTGGCTCCCAGCTCGCCGCCGTCGAGATAGACCCGAGCAGCACCTGCGATCTGGACGGCATGCTGCTGGCCGACTACCCCGGCCCCAAGGCGCAGATCCACTTCAGCGGCAGCCCCAAGCCGTGCTGGTACTGCGACACCGTCGAGATGTTCAACACCCTGCTCAAGCCGGAGCAGGTCAAGACCATCCTGGCCGTCTACGTCCAGGACATGGGCCAGGCCGACTGGGAGCAGCCACGCGGCCACTGGTTCGACGCCAAGACCGGCTTCTACGTGCTGGGCAGCAAGCGCCATGGCTCGATGGGCCCCACCATCGCCAGCTTCCGGCAGGAGGCCGATGCGCAGAAATTCATCACCGGCTATGGCGGCCGCCTGCTGCGCTACGCCGAGGTCAAGCCCGAGATGGTGGACCTCAGCGGAGGCGCGCTGCACGACAGCCGCATGTAGCCATGCACAAGCTGCGCATCGCATTGCCACTGGCCGCGCTGGCCGCCGGCCTGCTGCTCAATGTCCGGGCCAGCCCGCAGGTGACGGACCTGCCAGCCAGCGAGATCTGCCGCTCCGCCAGGCACCCACCGATGGACAGCGCAGGCGGCCATGCCGCCCAGCCGGTGGCGCCAACGGACTCCCGCTGACTCGGCTCAGGCAGACGCGGAGCCGGCCTCGGCCCGTATCCAGGCCGCGACCCGGCGCACATCGGCGCGGGGATGCTCGCTGCCGCCGATCAGCCAGTAGGCGTGGCTGGTTTGCCTGCTGTGCTCGGGCGGCGTCAGCAGCAGCAGGCGGCCATCGTCCAGCAGTGGCTGGATCAGCTCCAGCCGACCCAGCGCCACGCCCTGGCCGTCGAGGGCGGCCTGTATCACCTGGTCGTACTGGTTGAAACGCAGCACTCCGTTGGGCCTGGCCTCGCTCCAGCCCCGCTCGCTGAGCCAGTCGCCCCACTGCAGAAAAGGATGCAGCGGGTTGTCAAATTCCAGCAGCGCCACCTTGGCCAGGGCCTGCACCGAACGCAGCGCCTTGAGCCCCAGCGACGGGTGGGCCACCGGGGCGATCGATTCGCCAAACAGGCGGAGGGCGCCCGCCGGGACCTGCTCAGGCGTGGTGTAGCGGATCGCCAGGTCGATGCCGTCATGGCGAAGGTCGACCACACGGTTGTTGGCGGACACGCGCAGATCCACACCGGGATGCTGGGCCTGCAGGCGGCTCAGGCGCGGCAGCAACCACAGCCCGGTGAAGCCGATGCTGGCGCTCAGCATCACCGGCCGCAACCCACCGTCGGCATGCAGCTCGCCCAGCACATCCTGCAGCTGCTGCACGGCGCCGTCCGCGCTGCGGAACAGCCGCTCGCCCTCGGCGGTGAAGCTGATGGAGCGATAGCCGCGCGCCAGCAGCTTGACGCCCAGCTGCTCCTCCAGCGCGTGGATCTGCCGGCTCACCGCCGACTGGGTGAGGCACAGATCCTGCGCCGCAAGCGTGATGCTCATGCGGCGCCCCACGGCAACAAAGCCTCGGATCAGGTCCAGCGATGACAGGCGAACCAGCGGAAGTGACATGCCCAGCGCTCATGTGGTGAAGCGGAAAGATCGATTGAAGCACAGGCCTTGAAAGCCTGTAATCGAGACCTCGAACCGGCACCGGCTCGCCCAACAAGGAAACCTCGTCCGTGACCCATCCGCCCCCCTCTCGCACCGAAATTCCAGCCGCCGCCGTCGCCTGGTGGCAGCAGGCCTGGGTACTGGTCCTGGCCGGCGGCATCGTCATGGGCCTGGCCCTGGGGGTGCGCCATGTGCAGGGCCTGTTCTTTCTGCCCATCACGATGGAGCGGGGTTGGTCCCGCGAAACCTTCGGCCTGGCCATGGCCCTGCAGAACCTGACCTGGGGCATTGCCCAGCCATTCACAGGCATGGTGGCCGACCGCTTCGGGTCGGCCAAGGTGGTGGCGGCAGGCCTGGCCTGCTATGCCGTAGGCCTCTACCTCATGACCCAGGCCGACACGGCCGCCAGCTTCATGCTCAGCGCCGGGGTCTGCATAGGCATAGGCCTGTCGGGCACCACCTTCGGGGCCGTCTACGGCGCACTCAGCCGGCTGGTCGCGCCGCAGCGGCGCAGCTGGGCCCTGGGACTGGCGGGCGCCATCGGCGGGCTCGCGCAGTTCGTGATGGTGCCCGCGACGCAGGAGCTGCTGGGCCTGTGGGGCTGGAGCGGCGCCCTGCTGGTGCTGGCCATCGTGATGCTGATGGCCATGCCGCTGGCCCGGGCGATGCAGGAAAAACCTCAGGCCTCGGTACGCAGCGAGGCCGACCTGCCGCTGGCAGCGGCGCTGCGGGAGGCCTTCGCCCATCGCGGCTTCTGGCTGCTGAACCTGGGCTTCCTGGCCTGCGGCTTTCAGCTCGCCTTTGTGGCCACCCATCTGCCCGCCTACCTGCTGGACAAGGGCATGCGGCCGTCCCAAGCCGTCACCGCGCTGGCCATCATCGCGCTGACCAATATCTTCGGCACCTACTACAGCGGCCTGCTCGGCGCGCGCTTGCGCCGCAAGCATCTGCTGGCCGGCATCTATCTGGTGCGCACGGCGGCCATGGCGCTGTTTCTGCTGTTGCCGCTGGGCCCGCTGAGCCTCTACGCCTTTGCGGCGGTGATGGGTTTTGTCTGGCTGGGCACGGCGCCGCTGACCAACGGCCTGGTGTCGCAGGTGTTCGGGGTGCGCTACATCACCACGCTGTTCGGCTTCGTCTTCTTCGGCCACCAGCTGGGCGCGTTCCTCGGCGTGTGGCTGGGCAGCCGGCTGTTCGAGATCACCAAATCCTATGACCTGATCTGGCTGTGCGCGCTGGGCCTGGGCCTGCTGGCGGCCCTGCTGCACTGGCCGATCGACGACCGCGAGCTGGTGCGTCTGCCCAAGGCCGGGGCAGTGGCATGAGCTGGCGTTGCACCGCCGGCTGGGCACTGCTGACCGCGCTGTGCCTGCTGGTGTTCTGGGCCTGGCTGAGCCCAGGCAACGTCGCGGCCTGGCTGCTGCTGTCCGCGTTCTGTACCTGATTCCATGCCCACAGGAGAATCCATGACCGAACTCCACACCGGTGGCTGCGCCTGCGGCGCCGTCCGCTACCGCGTCACTGGTCGCCCCACGGCTGGAGGCGTTTGTCATTGCACCTTCTGCCAGCGGCGGCTGGCGAGTGCCTTTGCCATCTTCGCGACGTTTCCCGCGGCCGCCGTCGAACTGACCCAGGGCCAGCCCATCGAGTACGAGCATCGCTCCGACGAGAGCGGCCGCTGGCTGAGGATGAGTTTCTGCGGACGCTGCGGCACCACCGTCTTTCACATCAGCGAACTGCGGGTCGGCATGCGCACCATTGCCGCTGGCACCTTCGACGAACCCGGTTGGTTCACCATTGACAGGCATGTCTGGGTTCGGTCCAAATGCGCCTGGGTCACCATCCCCGACGGGGTGGCCACCTTTCAGCAGGGTTTTGTCGCAAGCTGAACCGCCAGTCTCGAACACCACCAACGCCCCCGCACATGCCCCATCACCCAATGAACGAGCCCGACGCGCTCGAAGACTTCGAGGCCCGCGAGATCAGCCTCGACGGTGCATCAAAAGTGGTGCACGTGGCGGGCGCCGGCCCGGCCGTGATCGTGATGACCGAGATGCCCGGCATCAGCCCTCAGGTCGCCCGCTTCAGCCGCTGGGTCCGGGATGCGGGTTTCACGGTCTATATGCCTTCGCTGTTCGGCCGCGACGGCGCCGTGCCCGATGCCGCCGAGGGCATGGCCATCATGCAAAAGGCCTGCGTCAGCGCCGAGTTCAGCGCCTTTGCCAACAAGAAGGGGCCCAACAAGGCCAGCCCGGTGACGCTGTGGCTACGCGCATTGGCCAGGCTGGCCCATGCCGAGTGCGGCGGCCCCGGCATCGGGGCGATAGGCATGTGCTTCACCGGCAATTTCGCACTGACGATGATGCTGGAGCCCGCCATGCTGGCACCGGTGCTGTGCCAGCCCTCGTTGCCGTTTGACGACCCCGCCGGGCTGGAGATCGCCCCGGAGCAACTCGCAGCCGTGCGCAGCCGCCTGGAGCAGGACGACCTGACCGCCCTGGCCTATCGCTTCGACGGCGACCGCTACTGCAAGGCCGAGCGCTTCGCCGCCTATGCCCAGGCCCTCGGCGATCGCTTCGTCGCGCGGATATTGCCCGACAGCGCCGCGAATCGCACAGACCTGCCGCCCTTCTTCGAGCAGGTGGTGGCCAGCCCGCACAGTGTGGTCACGACCCATTTGATTGATGAAGCGGGCCAGCCCACCGTGGCCGCCCGGGACGAAATCCTGTCGTTCTTCAAAATGAGGCTGCAGGCGCAGCAGCTTTGAGCGCGGCCGCGCATAAGCATCCAACAAATTCCAATTTCCCTTTTGGGGCCATGTCTTGCATGCTCTGGGGTACAAGTGTTTTGTGAACCCACCCCGGAGTACCCGAATGAAGAAAGAATTTGCGGCCAGCCTGTTGGGCCTGGCCCTGCTGGCGATTGCCCAGCCCCAGGCGCAGGCCCAGACCCTGCGCTGGTCAAGTGCAGGCGACCCGCTGACGCTGGACCCCTACGCCCAGAACGAGTCGCTCACCAACGTCATCAACGGCCAGGTCTACGAGTTCCTGGTTGCGCGCGACAAGCAGCTCAATATCGTGCCCCAGCTGGCCACCGAGTGGAAGCAGAACAGCCCGCTGAAGTGGACCTTCAAGCTGCGCCCGGGCGTCAAGTTCCACGACGGACGCCCCTTCACCGCCGACGATGTGGTGTTCTCGCTGAATCGGGCCAAGCAGCCGACGTCGCAGATCGCCCTTTACGCCAATGTGCTGGGCGAGGCCAGGAAGATCGACGATCTGACGGTGGAATTCAATCTGCCCCAGGTCAATCCGATCTTCTTGCAGCACCTGAACACGCTGTACATCCTGAGCAAGGGCTGGGCCGAGGAAAACAAGGCCACCAAGACGCAGGACTTCGCCGGCAAGGAGGAGGCCTATGCCGCCTTCCACACCAATGGCACCGGCCCGTTCCAGCTGGTCAGCCGCGAGCCTGACACCAAGACCGTCTACAAGCGCAACCCGAGCTACTGGGGCAAGATCGAGGGCAATGTGCAGCAGATCGTCTACACGCCGATCAAGAGCGATGCCACCCGCACCGCCGCCCTGGTCTCGGGCGAGATCGACTTCGTGCTCGACCCCTCGCCGCGCGATCTGGACAAGCTGCGCAACACGGCCGGCGTCAACGTCATCGACGGGCCTGAAAACCGCATCATCTTCATTGCCCTCGACCAGGGCCGTGACGAGCTGCTCTACAGCAGCGTCAAGGGCAAGAATCCGTTCAAGGACGTGCGTGTGCGCCGGGCGCTCTACCAGGCCATCGACATCGACACCATCAGGGACAAGCTGATGAACGGCCAGGCCGCACCCACCGGTGCGGTCGTGACTTCGCCGCTGGGCAGCTTCAATGATCCTGAGATCGAGGCCCGACTGCCCTTCGACCTCAATGCTGCCAAGAAGCTGCTGGCCGATGCTGGCTACGCCAGCGGTTTCGAGTTCACCCTGGACTGCCCGAACAACCGCTATGTGAACGACGAGCGCATCTGCGTCACCCTGGCCTCGCAATGGGCCAAGCTGGGTATCAAGACCCGCGTCAATGCCCAGCCCAAGGTGCAGTTCTTCAGCAAGGTCGAGAAGCTGGACACCTCGGCCTATCTGTTCGGCTGGGGCGGCTCCATCACCGATGCCGAAACCACCTTCACCGCCCTCTACCGCAACCGCGGCGAGAAGGGTGTGGGCGAGTACAACCGCGGCAACTTCAAGGACGATGAGCTCGATGCGCTGGTGGCCGCCTCCAGCAAGGAAGGCGACCCCGACAAGCGCAAGGCGCTGATCAAGCAGGCCTTCAAACGCCAGGCCGATCAGGTGCACTACATCCCCTTGCACCGCCAGTTCATCCCCTGGGCCGCGCGCAGCAATGTGACGGTCGTGCACCGCGCCGACAACTGGCTGGAAGCGCGCTGGGTGACGGTCAAGTAAGTCCGTCTCCGCTGCAGCGGCAGGGTGCTACAGCACCTGCTGCTGCAGCTCCGGGAACACCTTGCCTATCTTGCCCAGCAGGTAGTCGCCGTAGCTGCCGGCAAAGGTGTGCACATTGCTCTGGTCCCAGCGCGAGCCGCTGTCGTCCTCGGGCGCCGGCAGGCCGGCGATGGGCTGCACCCGGGTATTGAAGGCCGGGTCGAAGAACAGCGGGAACGAGAGCCTGTCCCGGCCCGAGGTGTTCAGCCGCACGCGATGCGGCGTCGAGCGGTACAGTCCGCCGGTCATGCGGTCCAGCATGTCGCCGATATTGCAGACGAAGCTGCCGGGCAGTGGCGGTGCCTCTATCCAGCCGTCGCGGGTCTTGACCTGCAGGCCGCCAGTGGCGTCCTGGTACAGCAGGGTCAGCAGGCCGTAGTCGGTGTGCTCGCCGACACCCCAGGCCACGCCCGAGCCCTCGGGCGCCGGCCGGCTCGGGTAGTTGAAGAGGCGGAACAGTATCAGCGGATCGGCCGTGTAGCGGCTCGCGAAGTAGTCGACCGGCAGCTCGAGGCTCAGCGCGATGCCGCGCATCAGCGCATGTCCGAGGCCGATGACGGCCTCGATATAGGCCAGCACCGTGTCACGGAATCCGGGCACATCGGGCCACAGATTGGGCCCATGCACCGGCGTGCCGGCGCGCACCAGCGGATGGTCCGCGCCCAGCTCGCTGCCCAGGTACAGGCCCTCCTTCCAGTCCGGCACGCCCGAGGTCAGCTCGCCGCCGGTCTTGAAATAGCCCCGCCAGGCGCGCCCGCCCAAGGCCATGCGCCATTGCAGCTTGGTGGCCTCATCCAGCGCGAAGAACTGGCGGCTCAAGCGCTCCAGCTTGTCAATCAGCGGCTGCGGCACCTGGTGGCCGATGGCATAGAAGAAGCCGTGCGCGCGGCAGGCACTGGCGATCTGCTGCGCCACCGCGTCCAGTGCCTCGGCGCCGGCCTGCGGGTCCGACAGGGCCTGGACGTTGATGACGGGGACGTTCTGCGAGGGCGTGTTGCTCATGGGCCTGGTGTGATGGGTGGATATGCCGAGCATGGGGCAAGCCGTTTGCATCGGTAACTCGAAAGCCGAGCATACATATGAACAAGCCTTTGTTCACGCCGCCGCGGGCTCTGCCTAAGCTGAGGGCCTCATCAAAAGAGAGGGAACTCACTCATGACCATCACACGGCGCATTTTCGCCATCACCGCCATCACCGCAGCCCTGTTCGGCGTCAGCGCAGCGCAGGCCGACCAGCTGGACGACATCAAGAAGAAGGGCGAGCTGGTGGTCGGCGTGCTGGGCACCGATGAACCCAACAGCTTCATCGACCCCAAGACCCGCGAGATCATCGGCTACGAGGTCGATCTGGCCCGCGCCGTCGCCGCCAAGCTGGGCGTCAAGCTGCAGGTCAAGCAGCTGGCCGTGGCCGCGCGCATCCCGGAGCTGCAGCAGGGCCATGTGGACCTGCTGGCCGCCTCGCTGACGCACAACAAGGAGCGCGAGGCGGTGATCGACTTCTCGCTGACCACCTTCGTCACCGGCCAGAAGGTGCTGGTGAAGACCGACTCGGGCATCAAGGATCTGGCCCAGCTGGCCGGCAAGAAGGTGGTCACGATCAAGGGCGGCACGCAGGAACCGAATGTTCGCAAGGCGGTGCCCAATGTCGAGGTGGTGACCTTCGAGACCGGCCCGCAGGCCTTCCAGGCGCTGCAGCAGGGCAAGGGCGTGGCCTTTGTCAATGACGAGGTGTCGCTGCTGGACCAGCATGCCAAGCTGGGCGCGGCACAGGCCCAGTACACCATCCTGGCGCAGAACCTCAGCGTCGAGCCGCTGGCGCTGGGCATCAAGAAGGGCGAGACCCGCTTCAAGGCCCTGATCGATGGTGTGCTGCGCGATCTGGAGAAGGCCGGCGAGGCCGACAAGCTGTTCGTCAAGTGGTACGGCCCCAGCACGCGCCTGAAGTTCCCCAGCCGCAACTTCAAGATCGACTCCGACAAGGTCGAGAGCTGATACCCCCATCAACCGATTGAGCGCCCCGCAACGCGGGGCGTTTTCACGCTCGCCCCATGCCCCATCTCGACTTCTCGCCGCTGCTGCAGGGCCAGTACCTCGCCTGGCTGCTCGGCGGCTTCCGGTTCTCGCTGCAGCTGACGGCCATCACCCTGGTGCTGGCCCTGCCGCTGGCTACCGCCGTGGCGCTGCTGCGCCTGGCCCCTTCGCGCCTGGCCAACAGCCTGGGCTTTGCCTATGTGGAAGGCGTGCGCAGCGTGCCCCTGCTGGTGCATATGCTGTTCTGGTACTTCGGCGCGCCCGAGCTGCTGCCCGACAGGCTCAAGACCTGGCTCTACAGCGACCAGTTCCCCGGCCAGATCGAGGCCCTGAGCGCGGTGATCGCGCTGACGCTCTACACGGCGGCCTATATGGCCGAGGACATACGCTCGGGCCTGCGCGCCGTGCCCGCCACCCAGCTGCAGGCGGCTCGTGCGCTGGGCTTCACCTTCCTGGCCAGCATGCGCCTGGTGGTCCTGCCCCAGGCCCTGCGCCTCACCGTGCCGCCGCTGATCTCGCAAACGCTGAATCTGTGGATGAACACCAGCGTCGCCACGGTGATAGGCACGGCCGAGCTGATGTGCCAGGCGCAGCGCGTCGAGAGCGCCAGCTTCCGCGGCTTCGAGACCTTTGCCGTGGTGACCGTCGCCTACCTCGGTGTCTCGCTGTTCATCACCGGCCTGGCCCTGCTGTTCCAGCGCCGCTATCCGGTCAGGGTCGCGCCATGATGGAGTTGATCGACACCTACTGGCTCTACTTCCTGATCGGCCAGTACCCCAAGGGCCCGCTGGGCGGCCTGGCGCTGACCCTGGTGCTGGCCAGCCTGGGCATGCTGATGGCCCTGCCGCTGGGCGTGTTGCTGGGCCTGGCGCGCATCAGCCCCTGGGCCTGGCTGCGGCTGCCGGTGACCGGCCTGGTGTTCGTGGTGCGCGGCACGCCGCTGCTGATGGTGGTGTTCTGGGCCTATTTCTTCCTGCCCAGCGTGACCGGCCACAAGACCGACCAGTTCAGCACCATGCTGGCCGCCCTGGTGCTGTTCGATGCAAGCTATCTGGCCGAGATCGTGCGCGCCGGCCTGCGGGCCCTGCCCAAGGGCCAGTTGCAGGCCGCCCGCTCGCTGGGCCTGCGCCCCTGGCAGGCGATGCGCTGGGTGCTGCTGCCCCAGGCCCTGCGCCATATGCTGCCCTCGCTGGTCAACCAGTTCGTGTCCACCATCAAGGAGACCTCGCTGGGCACCATCATCGGCCTGTCGGAGCTGTCCTTCATCGCCAACCAGATCAATGCCCAGGTGCTGGTCAAACCACTGCAGATCTATATGACCCTGGCGCTCAGCTACTTCATCCTCTGCTTCGGGCTGTCGCGGGTGGCCTATGGGCTGGAGGCTCGGTCAGGTCCTGCGATGAAATCTTCATGAGCTTATGACGGATTAGCAAATACAAAAACCATCGTTCCCTGAACAAGCGCTTGTTGGCAAGCTCGCGGCTTCAATTCAAGCCGGAGACCCCCATGCGCGCGCGCCGTACCGCCCTCACCACCGCTGCCCTCCTCGCGCTGGCCAGCGTCTTGCCGCTGGCGGCCCAGGCCCAGACCGCCGATACGCTGCTCAATGTCTCCTACGACGTCAGCCGCGAGCTCTACAAGGACATCAACCCCGCCTTTGCCGCCGCCTGGAAGGCCAAGACAGGCAAGACGGTGACCGTCAACCAGTCGCACGGTGGCTCCAGCCGCCAGGCCCAGGCCGTGGCCAGCGGGCTGGATGCCGACGTGGTGACGATGAACCAGGCCTCGGACCTGGACTTCCTGGCCGAGAAGGCCATCATCGCCACCGACTGGCGCAAGCGCCTCCCCGAGGGCGCCGCCCCCTACACCAGCACCACGGTGTTCCTGGTGCGCAAGGGCAACCCGAAAAACATCAAGGACTGGGCGGACTTGACCAAGCCCGGCATCGGCGTGATCGTGCCCAACCCCAAGACCTCGGGCAATGGCCGCTACACCTATCTGGCCGCCTGGGGCAGCGTCATCGCCAAGGGCGGCAACGAGGCGCAGGCGCGCGACTTCGTCGCCAAGCTGCTGGCCAATGTGCCGGTGCTGGACGGCGGCGGCCGCGGCGCCACCACCACCTTCACCCAGCGCGACATCGGCGATGTGCTGGTGACCTTCGAGAACGAGGCCGAGCTGATCGAGAACGAGTTCGGCAAAGGCAGGTACGAAGTCGTCTATCCGAGCATCACGATAGAGGCAGAGGCGCCGGTGGCCATCAACGAGAAGGTCACAGCCAGGAGGGGCAGCGCCGACGCGGCCAAGGCCTATCTGGACTTCCTCTACAGCCCGGCCGGCCAGGAGATCATCGCCAGGCACAACTTCCGCCCGCGCGACAAGGAGGTGGCCAAGCGCCATGCCGCACGCTTCGGCAATGTGAAGACCTTCACCGTGGACTCGCTGCTGGGCGGCTGGCCCGCCGTGGTGAAGACCCATTTCGCCGATGGCGGCATCTACGACCAGCTGGTCGTCAAGCGTTGAGCAAGAGACAAGCGTCCCCGTGAACTTCCAGCAACTCCGTTCCGTCCGCGAGGCCCAGCGCCGCGGCTTCAACCTGACCGAGGTGGCGCAGGCGCTGCACACCTCGCAGCCCGGCGTCAGCCGGCAGATCCGCGAGCTCGAGGACGAGCTGGGCATAGACATCTTTGTGCGCGCCGGCAAACGCCTGACCGGCCTGACCGAGCCGGGCCGCAATGTCATGCCCATCGTCGAGCGCCTGCTGCACGAGGCCGACAATCTGCGGCGCGCGGGCGACGACTTCGCCCGCGTCGGCAGTGGCACCTTGCGCATTGCCGCCACGCACAGCCAGGCCCGCTACGCCCTTCCGCCGGTGGTACGCGACTTCCGCGACGCCCATCCCGATGTGATGCTGCACTTCCAGCAGGGTTCGCCCCAGCAAGTGGCCAAGCTGCTACTCGACGGTGAGGCCGATGTGGGCATTGCCACCGAGGCGCTGGCGCAGTACGACGAGCTGGTCGCCCTGCCCTGCTACCGCTGGACGCACACCCTGATCACGCCGCCGGGCCATCCGCTGGCATTGGAGGCTGCGGCGCTGGCCGAGCAGGGCCAGGTCTTGAGCCTTGAGCGGCTGTCGCAATTCCCCATCATCACCTACGAGACCGGCTACACCGGCCGCTCTCACATCGACGAGGCCTTCCGCACCGCCGGCCTGCCGCTCAATGTGGTGCTGGTGGCCATGGACGCCGACGTGATCAAGACCTATGTGGATCTCGGCCTGGGCGTGGGCATTGTCGCGGCCATAGCCTATGACGAGGAGCGCGACCGCCACCTGGCAGCCATCGATGCCCGCCATCTGTTCGTCGACAATATGACGCGGCTGGCGGTGCGGCGAGACGCGTATCTGCGCGACTATGTCTATGCCTTCATCACCACCTTTGCCGCGCCACTGACGCGGGCGGCCGTCGATGCCGCAAGGCTTGAGGGCGTCTCAGCCTGAATCTCCATGCCCGGCCGCAGCCATATTCAGCCAGCGCATGACCAGCTGCGGATGTCTTCGTTCCGCCGAGCCCCCGCAAGCCCTAGGCTGGAGTTTTCAAGCAGGAGGCCGTCATGGTCGCACCCTATCGCCCGCCACGTCTGCTGATCATCCCCGGCCTGCGTGACAGCGGCCCCGCCCATTGGCAGACCTGGTTGCAGCAGCAGTATCGCGATGCACGCCGTGTCGTGCAGCGTGACTTCAGCAACCCCGATCTGCAGCGCTGGTCGGACCGCATCCACAGCACCCTGGACAGCGCCGGTGGCGGCGAGTGGATCGCCGTGGCCCACAGCTTCGGCTGCCTGGCCCTGGCACGCCATCTGCACGAGCACCCCGACTCACCGATACGCCAGGCCCTGCTGGTGGCACCCGCCGAGCCCGACAAGTTCGGCCTGGCCGAGCTGCTGCCCCATCAGCGCCTGGGCCTGCCCAGCACCCTGGTGGCCAGCCAGAACGATCCGTGGATGAGTGCCTCCAGCGCGCTGCGCTGGGCCAGCCGCTGGGGTTCGACCTTCACCAATCTGGGTGCCGTGGGCCATATCAACACCGAGTCGGGCTTCGGCCCTTTCCCCTACGCCAAGCGCTGGGTCGAGTCCGCCAAGGCCCGGGCCGCGCGCGACCACAGGCCGGAACACGCCGCCTTCGGCGAATGGTCGTTCGCGATCTGAGGCATCAGCGCAGCCAGCTCCGGCGACGGGCTGGCTGCGCAGGCTTCTCAGTCCCGCCCGGCCCAGGGCACCCAGCGCCGTTGCAGAGCCAGCAGCAGCCAATCGAAGGCATAGCCGGTCAGCCCCAGCAGCAGAATGCCCAGCATCACCACATCGGTGCGCAGATAGGAGCTGGCATTCAACACCATCCAGCCCAGGCCCGAGGTGGCCGCCACCATCTCGGCGGCGATCAGCGAGGTCCAGCCAATGCCCACCGACAGGCGAATGCCCGTCAGCAGCTCGGGCAGGCTGTGCGGCAGTACGATGTAGGTGAACAGCTGGCGCCGGCTCGCGCCCAGCGACAGTGCCGCCCGCATGCGCATCTCGCTGACCGAGGCGGCGGCTGCCGCCGCGCTGACGACCACGCTCAGGCCGGTGGACAGAAAGATCAGCGCGAACTTCGAGCCCTCGCCGACGCCGAACCAGACCACCACCAGCGGGATCAGCGCGATCTTGGGCAGCGGGCGCAGGAACTGCACAAAGGGATTGATGGCGGCCGACAGCACCGGCGTCAGGCCCATCGCCAGGCCCAGGGGCACACCGACCAGCACGGCGGCAGCAAAGGCCACCAGCGCGCGGGCCACGCTGGTGGCCAGGTGTTGCCACAGCGGCACATCGCGATAGCCGGACTGCAGCAGCTCGCCGGTCGTACGCAAGACCTCGGCCGGCGGCGGCAGCAACAGCGCATCGATCCAGTGCAGGCTGCCGGACAGCTGCCACAGCAGCAGCACGGCCAGCACCGAAGCCACGCTGATGGCACGCAGGCGCCAGGCCGGGCTCAGCCGTGGAGCGCATGCAGGCTGGGCAGCCGGCGCGGCCACCAACTCATTGACCAGCGAGTGCTCGGCTTGCATAGCTGCTGTTGATATAGGGCACAAAGCTGTCGGGAATATCGGCGCGGCGGATCTCGCCGATATCGGCCAGGAAGTGGGCCGTGTCCTTGGTGGCACGCGAGATGCCGGCGGTGGCGGCCGTCGCACCCTGGCCCAGATAGGCTGGCGTCAGCTGATCCTTGAGCGAGGCGTATTCCAGGCCGGTCAGCACCGAGCGGGCCGTGTCCACCGGAATGCTCAGGTGTTTGGCGATGGCCACGGTCGAGCCCTCGGGGTCGCGCTGGTACTGCTCCAGCTTCTCCTGATAGACACGCAGGAACTTGACGACGATGTCGGGATGCTTCTCGGCAAAGGCCTTGCGCACGGCGAAATTGTTGTAGACCAGATAGCCGTCCTTCTGCAGCTGCTTGGTGGCGAACACCTCCTTGCCGCCATCGGCCTCCAGCTGTTGCGAGAACGGCCCCCAGACATAGCCCGCGTCGATGTCGCCACGCTTCCAGGCGGCCACCAGCTCGGAAGGCTTCAGGGGCACCAGCTTGATCTTGCTCTTGTCCAGCTTGTTGGCCTTGATGGCGGCCTCCAGCGCGTAATGCGCGGTCGAGTTCGGCGGGTAGGCAACGGTCTTGCCCTCGATGTCCTTCAGGCTGTTCACGCCCTTGGCCGAGCGGCCTATCAGGCGCTCGCTGGTGGCGATCACCTCGGGCACGCCGATGATCTCGATCGGCAGCTTGCGCGCGATGCCGGCCACGGCCGGACTGGAGCCGAAGCGGGCGATGTCGATCTCGTTGGCCGCGAACAGCGTCAGCACATCGGCGCCGCTGGCAAACGGAATCCAGCGCACCTTGGTGCCGAAGGCCTTGTCGAAGGACTGGTCGATCTTGCCCAGCACCCACACGCGCGGGCCGCCGGCATAGGCAAAGCGCACTTCGGGGGGCAGTTCTTGCGCCTGGGCGGCCGCCGTCGCGGTGATCAAGGTGGCGGCGCTCAACAGCGCCGGCAGGGCGGCGCGCACGCGGCGCAACCAGTTCGGGAAACTCATGGACAACACTCCGGTTCGAAACAGCCATGGTCTCAGCCGTAATCGCCCAGGGCAACGAAGCAATCCGCAGATGCTTGCTCGAAATGCGTCGATGGCCTGCCAACGCATTTGCTTGCTCGGAAAGCTTCGTTGGCGCTCAGGCATAGCCTGCCTAGCATCGCTGCCAATCGACTTTGACGAGCCCGCCATGAGCAACACCTTGATCCACGCGCGCGACCTGGCGCACCACTACACCTCCACCACCGGCGGCACCCACCAGGCGTTGTCGAATGTGAGCCTCGACATCGACGACGGCGAGTTCGTCTGCCTGCTGGGGCCCAGCGGCTGCGGCAAGACCACCCTCTTGAACATGATTGCCGGCTTCGTCAAACCGAGCCAGGGCACGCTCGGCGTGGCCGGCACGCCGGTGCAGGGGCCCGGCCCGGAGCGCGGCGTGGTGTTCCAGGACTACTCGCTGTTCCCCTGGCTCACCGTCCAGGGCAATGTGGAGTTCGGCCTGCGCATGGCCGGCGTGCCCCTGGTCGAGCGGCAAGCCGCCGCGCAGCGCCATCTGGCCCTGGTCGGCCTGGCCCATGCGGCGGGGCGCTACCCCTTCGAGCTGTCGGGCGGGATGAAGCAGCGCGTGGCCATCGCCCGCGCGCTGGCCACCAGCCCCAAGGTGCTGCTGCTGGACGAGCCCTTTGCCGCGCTCGACGCGATGACGCGCAGCGATCTGCAGGCCCAGCTGCTGGAGATCCATGCGCGCGAGCGCAAGACCATTGTCTTCGTCACCCACAATATCGGCGAGGCGGTGTTCCTGGCCACGCGGGTGATCGTGCTGTCGGCCCACCCCGGCCGCATCGTCGATGACTTCCGCATCGCCCTGCCGCGTCCGCGCAAGCGCAGCACGACAGCCTTCGCCGCGCTCCACGAGCGCCTGTCGCAGGCCCTGGGCCTGGAGTTCAGCGAGTGAGCGGTGTCGCTACGCCCCGGTTCAGCTGACGACAAGCCTGAGCAGCAGCCACACCGGCAGACCGAGATAGAGCAAGGCAAGCCCGAGGCGTTCGAGCCAGCGCCGAAGCTCGACGGCGCGTTCGGCGCGCAACCACACCGCCACCAGCGTGCCGGCCTCGATCACCGCCCGCAGCACCGCGGCGCACAGCACCACGCCGATCGCCCAGGCCGCCCACCAGAGCGCGAAGCCCTTGAGGTAGGTCAGCAGCCCGAAGCTGTGGTACTCGCCGAAGGCACTGCCATAGGCAATGTGCTGATGCAGCCGGAACGCCGGTATCGCCAGCACCAGCGGGAACAGCAGGAACTTCGCCAGCGGGCTGTCGAGGCGGCCGCGCCGGACGGCCAGGCGTGCCTGGGCGTACGGCGACACCGGGGTCGCTGCGGCAACCGTCAGCAGGCGGGCCAGCGCCATGGGATCGGCGAGCGCGATCCCGTGCTGCCAGCGCTCGCCGTTGGCCAGCCGCAGCCAGGCACCCGGCCCGGGCAGCGGCAGCCGCCAGGGCTCGATGGAGACGATGTCTCGCACGGCGAGTTCGAGGCGTCGCCTGCCGCGCGTCAGCACCAGCATGCCCGCCTCGATGCTCGCCCGCGCCGCGAACGCACGCAGTACACACCAGGCCGCGGCCTCGGGAATCAGAAACAGCGCGGCGACGGTGCGGATCTGAGTCAGTGTGTTGGACTGCAGCGGCCCGTCGCCGAGCACAATCGCCGCCGCCATCCAGAGCAGGCTGGCGCGCGCAAACGCCCGCAACAGGCCGGCTGCGAAGCGGGCCGTCAGGGGCAGCACGGCCACCCGGGCCAGGATGGCGGCATCGGCCTGTGCCGGCACCTCGGCCGCAGGCGGTGGCCACCATCGGCGGAGCGCCGCCGCCACGGCCAGCAGCATGAGCAGGACGGCAGCTGCGCGGCCCACCCAGTCACCCCAGGCCACCATCAGCGTGGGGGGTGGATCCCGCACCGGCAGGTCGCCGAGCACCAGCATGCGTTCGCCGCTGCGCGAGCCGGCGATGATGGTGCCGCTCGCATCGATGACGGCGCTGAAGCCGTTGGTGGTGACACGGAATTGGGGCAGCCGGGTCTCGATGCTGCGAAAAGCCGCCACCGCCTGGTGCAGCGCCGCCCCCTGCCCGGTGAACCAGGCGTCGTTCGACATTGTCAGTATCACCTGCCCGCCCAGCCGGGCGCCGGCGATCGCCAGGTCGGCATCGACGTCGTCCAGGCAGATCAGGGGCAGCACCGGAATCTCACGGCCGTCGGCCAGGCGCAGCGGGAACACGCGCGCACCGCTGCCCGGCCGCCAGCTGCCGGCCCAGGGCAGCCAGCGCCGGAGCGTGCTGCCGTCGAGCCAGGCAGGCACGTATTCGGTCAGCGGAAAGGGCCGGGTCTTGCGGTAGAGGCCCAGCAGGCCGGTGCCGGGTGCGACGAAGGCGGCAGCGTTGTATTCGCCGGCCTCGTCACGGTCGTAGGTGCCGAACACAAAGGGCACCTTGGCGGCGTTGACGATGTCCAGGATCTCGCGGTCCAGCTCGGCACCGGCCTCGCTCTTCGGATGGCCGAAGGTCGTCGGGTAGACCGTCTCCGACCACAGCACCGCATCGGCCCGTTGGCGCTCGACGGCGTCGTAGGACATCGCGAAATGGGTGTCGAGCACCTCGCGCACCACCGCCCCGGCGCCTTTTTCGCGGCGCAGGCCTTCGTAGTCGACGATGTTCGATTGCACCAGACCGATGCGCAGCGGCTTGCCGGTGGCAGCGGGTTCGGCCGACACGGCGAACAGGCCGTAGCCGGCCAGCAGCAGCGGCACCAGCGCAGCCAGCAGAATCGGCCGGGCCATCGCACGGACAGCTTGCTTGCGGCGTGCGAGCGCGACCGTGAGGCTCTCGTTGGCCAGCAACAGCAGCACCGTCAGGCCCGCCGCGCCGCCGACATCGGCGGCCTGGCGCAGCAACCGCGAGGGGTAGAGCCCGTGACCCAAGGTGTCGCCGAGCAGCCGCGGCACCAGCCACTCGGTCGCGACCCAGGCCGCCGCGCCCGCCAGCGCGGCCCACACGGTGCCGTGCCGGCGACCAACGATTTGGCGCACCAGCGCAAAGGCAAGGAATTGCGGCTGGAACAGCGGCGCGGCCAACAGCAGCACCGCCAGCCCGGCAACCGTGCCGAGCTGGGTGTAGCCGCCGATAGCGCTGCCGAACCAGGCGAATACTGCCGCCGTGAAGGCCACCGACATCGCCCAGGCACTGAGCAGCGAGCCTGCCCAGGTCTGTGCCCCATCGAGCGTGCGCAGCCACGGCAGCAGGACCAAGAAGCCCAGCCACCAGCCGGCACCGCCCCGGGCATAGAGACCACACAGCACGGCGCTGGCCAGGATGCCGGCCCAACGGCTGCCGCGCAGCCAGGACAGCAGCGCCGTGATGCTCAGCTCCCGGGGCTATCGGCCGGCGCCGGGACCACGATGCGCCGTATCGTCAGGCCCTGGGGCGCCAGTTCCGGCGGAACGACGCGGTCCTTGGGCATGGCTATCGGTCGGCGGGCGGCGTCGAACAACTGATAGTCCGGCGCGAACATCAGGATGGGCTCGATGCGCTGGCCGTCATCGGTGGCCTGGTAGTGGCGCACATAGCCTTCCGGCAGCGCAAAATCCTCGGGCACCGCCAGCCCCAACAGCGGCGGCCGCGTGCCCGGTGGCGAAAAAGCGCCCAGGCCGGTGTAGACGCCGGCCTGGTGCAGCCGGGCGATCACCTCGGCCATCGTCGGTCGCTCGCCTTCGTTGA
Source organism: uncultured Roseateles sp. (assembly GCF_963422335.1). Classification (NCBI taxonomy): domain Bacteria; kingdom Pseudomonadati; phylum Pseudomonadota; class Betaproteobacteria; order Burkholderiales; family Sphaerotilaceae; genus Roseateles; species uncultured Roseateles sp. Next base: position 3,405,167 of record NZ_OY729424.1, on the reverse strand, counting down.
CGTAGTCGGCCAGGTCGGGCGTCAAGTCACCGCCGGGATCGCGCATACGCGGGATGCGCAACGCCGGCGCAACTTGGCCCGCCGGGGCTGCGGCGAGCACCGGTGCAGCAGCAGCTGCGGGTTCGCTTGGCGCGACCGTGACGGGTGGTGGGACAAGTGACACCGGCGGACTGCTCGCGGCCGTGCTCACGTGTCCCGCGACGGGCTCTGCGGGCGCAGGCGTCATCCACCACCAGGCGAGTCCACCGGCCACAAGGCCCAGCGCCGCTGCAAGAAGGCCCAGCGATGGGCCCCAGGCCTCATGACCGCCAACCGGATCGCGAGGCTTGTCCACGGCACCGACTCCTACGGTTCAGGGCGCAGCCGGGTTGGACGTCGACACCGCCCAGCCCATGCGCTCGTGGCCGTACTGGTTCCAGATCGGGCTCTTGCCGCCGGCGAACGAGGTGTAGCGCGGTGCGCCAGAGCCGGTGGTGCCGCCGAACAGGCCGGCGGTGACGGTGCCCCCGCTATAGGTCGGGTGCGTGTTGTCAGACTGGATGTAGTCGTAGCTGCTGCTGGCGGACACGAAGTGCGTGTTGGCGTCGCGCAAGGTCGATCGCAAGGTCGACGTGATGCGGGTCAGGTAGCTGGCCTCGCTCTCGCCAGCCACATAGCGCAAAGCATCGGAGTCCACCAGTCCATCGCCGTTGCTGTCGTAGTCGGCCCCCATGTACTGGGCAAAGTTGTCTGCGCACTGGAAGCCCTTGAGCCGCGCGTACTCGCACATCCAGTAATTCATCGTCGCGAGCTTGGGCAGGAACAGGGTCTGCAGGTTCACCGTCGCGCCGGTGGTCGCGTCCTTGCAGGCGCTCTGCACATTGTCGGCGGCATAACCGGGATAGTGCAGGTTGGAGATGATCTTGACCTTGGTGCCCGCATAGGCGTTGGCGTTGATGAAATCCATCGCGGCCGCGACATAGGTCTTGCAGCTGCTGACGGCGTTGTTCATGCCGGTGTAGTTGCAGGTGCCGGTCTGGCTCTTGAAAGCCGAGCGGGCCTGCAGGCCATCGTTGCCGCACATCTCGAAGGTGACAACGCGGGTCGAAGCGGCCTGCATGTACGACTTCTCGGCCACGATCTTGTTGTTGTAGACGTCCGAGGCCACCGCGCCGGATTTGGCGCGGCGCACGCTCTCGATGTCGGCATTCCACAGCGCGGACAGGTACTCCGCATCCACCGTCGGGGCCGCGTACTTCGCCGCGTTGAGGGTCGAGCCGTTGTAGCCGGCGTAGATCGAGTCGCCGTAGGCCACGACGCGGTATTTGGCCGTGGTGCCGGCGCGGTCTATGGTCCAGGAGACGTTCTGCGTCAGCGTGTTGGCCGTGGCCTCGGCACCGAGGCCCAGCAGCGCCAGCGTGGGCAGCAGCAGGCGCAGTGCGCTGCGGAATCGGGAGCAGATCCCCGGCCGGCCGTCGGGTCGAGCACATGTCCTCATCTGTATCTCCTTGAACTGTTGAAGTCGAGAGGAACAGAGCGCCCGAGGCCGGCAAGAAACGGTTCAGACGCCAAAACAGAGCCTTCCCAGGCTACCACCGCGCCAACGGACCGAATTGCGGGGAATCCCTCGCTGAGCAGCGCAGCGGCCTCGCCCTCCTGCCCTTGCTTTTTTAGGGATACTGTATAAACATACAGTCATCGAAAGCAAGACCCTAAGAGAACTGCGAGAGGTGAGGTGAAGATTGCGTGCTGCCATTGATCTGCTGATTGCCCAGCTGCGGGCGCTGGGCACAGGCCGCTGGCTGGGGCGTGGCAGCTCGCCAGCGGAGCTGCTCTACGTGGCAATCAAGCCGCGACCCGCGGGCCAATGGACGGCGATGCCAGATCGCCGCCCGTTCTGAACGGTGTTGCAGGACCGAAAATGAAAAATGGGTCAGATACTTTCGTATCTGACCCATTGATTTCTCTTCTTATTTTTGGTCGGGGCGGCGGGATTCGAACTCGCTACCCCTTGCACCCCATTCCATTAAACAGGGACTTCTCTGATATCGCCTGGGACGCTATTGGACGAATAATTCCCTTTAACATCAACAAGTTATACGCGACAATTCGTTTCAAGGCGTCCAACGTCGTTTAAAGAAATCTATGCTCCGGTTTACCCACTGGTTTACCCATCAGAGGTTGTCGACATGACTCGCTATCCCCGCCAAGGCAATGCGAGAGGCATTGGCTCTCTCTTGGTGGGCGAAGGTGACTTTTCCCATGACGCAAGTTTGCGTCGGTATCAGCGCTCGGGCGCGCGCTGAATTTCGACAAAAATCAGCGCCAGCAAGGATGGCCGATAGGCTTCATCCTGTGGCGTCCAATGATGTCCCCCAACAGCTACCCGCCGGTTTACCCATTGGTTTACCCATTGAGCGGCAATCTCGGGCGGAAATGAAAAATGGGTTAGCGGCTTTCGCTGCTAACCCATTGATTTCTCTTCTTATTTTTGGTCGGGGCGGCGGGATTCGAACTCGCGACCCCTTGCACCCCATGCAAGTGCGCTACCAGGCTGCGCTACGCCCCGACTAAGCCTCGTATTCTAACCCAGAATTTCTGGCCTCAGACCAATAACAGTGCTCGGATCGAAATAAGTTCGGCACGGACCTGGGGCAGGCTCAGTTCGCTGCCGGGCTGGGCATGGCGCTCGACTTCTTCTGCGGCAAGCACGGACTCATCATCGCCTTCGGGAAACTCCGAATCCACAGCCATCTCGGCATCAAGCACCTCGCGCAAATTGGCCTCGCCACGATGACCGTTCAACTCGGACAGCCGGTTGCGTGCGCCGCTGATGGTGAAGCCCTGGTCGTAGAGCAGGTCGCGTATGCGCCTGATCAGCAGGACTTCGTGGTGCTGGTAGTAGCGCCGGTTGCCGCGCCGCTTCATCGGCTTGAGCTGGGTGAACTCCTGTTCCCAGTAGCGCAGCACATACGGCTTCACGCCGCACAAATCGCTCACCTCACCGATGGTGAAATAGCGTTTGGCAGGAATGGCGGGAAGCGCATTTTCCATTGAAATCAAAGACTTCGAGGCAGGACGCTAGACTTTACTCGAACTCTTCCCCGAGCGGAACATCGCCTTGCACAACGCCCTTGAGTTTGTGGCTGGCATGGAAGGTGACGACGTTGCGTGCCTTGATCGGAATCGCCTCGCCGGTGCGCGGATTGCGCCCCGGGCGCGGCGCCTTGCGGCGGATATTGAAGTTGCCGTAACCCGACAGCTTGACGTCCTTGCCCTCGACCAGGGTGGCATGAATGATGTCGAAGAAGGCCTCGACCATGTCCTTGGACTCGCGCTTGTTCAGCCCCAGCCGCTCGAACAGCAGCTCGGCCAGTTCGGCCTTGGTCAGCGTCGGCGTCTCCAGGGTCGGCAACAACAGACGCGAGGGACTGGGCTTGGGTTCAGTTGTCATGGCGTCGTCGGGTTATCGGTTCTTCTGTCTCAGCCACGCAGGCGGGCGTTCAGTTTCACACGCAGGGCGTCCACCACCGCGTTGATCACCGGCTCGATGCGCTCGTCGGTCAGCGTAGCTTCGTCGTCCAGCAGTTCCAGTCGCACGGCCATGCTGCGTTCGCCCGCCAACATGTCGGCGCTCGGTGAGCTGGGCTTGTAAACGTCGAACAGCCGCGCCGAGCGCAGCAGCGGGCCACCGGCCTCGGTGATGGTGGCGATCAGGGCGTCGTGGCTGACGCCCTCGCCGACGATCACCGCCAGATCGCGCAGCACCAGTTGCTGGCGCGGCAGGGCCACGGCAACGGGCAGGTCACGGGCCAGCACGGCGTCCAGATTCAACTCGAACAGCACCGGCGCACTGGGCAGCTCATAGCCCTGGCGCCACTTCGGATGCAACTCGCCGAGCACGCCCACGACCTCGCCATCGATGAGGATGTTGGCGCTACGGCCGGGATGCAGGGCCGGGTGGCTGGCGGGCTCGAAACGCACGGCGCGCGGGGCCAGCAAGGCCTCGACATCGCCCTTGACGTCATAGAAATCGACGGCACGCTCGCGCACGCTCCACTGCGACTGCTCGGCGCTGCCCCAGGCCAGACCGGCCAGGCGCATGGGCTGATCGATGCCGGCCACCGAGGTGTCGCCCGTCTTGGCCGCGGCATCGCGCAGGAACACGCGGCCCAGCTCGAACAGACGGGCGCGCGGTGCCTTGCGCGTCAGGTTGTAGCGCAGCGTGTTGACCAGGCTGCCCAGCAGGCTGGAGCGCATCACCGACAACGGCGAGGCGATCGGGTTCAGCACACGGATCGGGTTGGTGTTGCCGGCCAGCTCGGTTTCCCAGCGCTCTTCGACAAAGCTGAAGTTGATGGTTTCAAAATAGCCCAGATCGGCCATCGCGTGGCGCAGCGCATGGCTGCTGCGGCGCGACTCGGAGCCGACCTTGCCCTGAATCGGCGCCACCGGCGGCGTGTTGGGCAGCTGCGGATAGCCCAGCACGCGGATGACTTCCTCGATCAGGTCTTCCTCGATCTTGATGTCAAAGCGCGTGCTTGGCGGCGTCACTGTCAGCACGCCAGGCGCCTCGGTGAAGCTCAGGCCCAGGCGGCGGAAGACCTCGGCGCAGTCCTGCTGCGTCACCGGCATGCCGATGACCTTGGCGGCGCGCGCGACGCGCAGGCTCACCGGCTTGGCTTCGGGCAGGGCCAGGGTCTGGTCATCCATGGGGCCGGCCTGGCCGCCGCAGATGTCCAGTATCAAACGCGTGATGTGCTCGATGTGCTCGACCGTCAACGCCGGATCGACGCCGCGCTCGAAGCGATGGCCGGCGTCGGTCGAGAAGTTGTAGCGGCGCGATCTGCCGGACACGGCCTCGGGCCACCAGAACGCGGCCTCGACATAGATGTTCTGGGTGTCGTCAGACACGGCGGTGGCGTCACCGCCCATGATGCCGGCCAGCGATTCGACCGATTGGCTGTCGGCGATCACGCCGACCTTTTCATCGACCGTGATGGTGTTGCCGTTGAGCAGTTTCAGGCTCTCGCCGGGCTTGCCCCAACGCACGGTCAGGCCGTCGTGGATCTTGTCCAGATCGAAGATATGCGAGGGACGGCCGTACTCGAACATCACATAGTTCGAGATGTCCACCAGCGGGCTGACCGAACGCTGGCCGCAGCGCTCCAGGCGCGCCACCATCCAGGCCGGCGTCTGCACCTTCGTGTTGACGCCGCGGATGATGCGGCCTGAGAAGCGACCGCACAGATCGCTGGCCTGCACGGAGACGGGCAGCTTGGCGTCATGGGCGGGCACCACCGGCGGGAAGCTCGGCTGCAGCAGCGGTGTGCCGGTCAGGGCCGACACCTCGCGCGCCACGCCGAACACGCTCAAGGCGTGGGCCAGGTTAGGCGTCAGCTTCAGGGTGAACAGCGTGTCATCCAGGTTCAGATGCGCGCGGATGTTCTGGCCAATGACCGCATCGGATGTCAGCTCAAGCAGGCCGCCATGGTCTTCGCTGAGCTTGAGCTCTCGCGCCGAGCACAGCATGCCGAAGCTCTCGACGCCACGCAGCTTGCCGACATTGATCTTGAACGGCTTGCCGTCCGAATTTTCAACATTCGCGGGCGGCAACTCAGCGCCGACGGTGGCCAGCGGCACCTTGATACCAACGCGTGCATTCGGCGCACCGCAGACGATCTGCAGCAGCTCGGGGCCGCCGGCATTGACCTTGCAGACGCGCAGCTTGTCGGCGTTCGGATGCTGCTCGGCCTCGACGATCTCGGCCACCACGATGCCATGGAAGGGCGGCGCTACCGGGCGCAGCTCCTCGACCTCGAGGCCGGACATGGTCAGCAGCTCGGCGAGTTCTTGGGTGTTCAGCGCGGGGTTGCAAAAGGCCCGCAGCCAGGATTCTGGAAATTGCATGGACGGGACTCGTTTACTTGAATTGCGACAGGAAGCGGAGATCGCCGTCGAAGAACTGGCGCAGGTCGTTCACGCCATAGCGCAGCATCGCCAGACGGTCGATGCCGGAACCGAAGGCAAAGCCGATGTAGCGCTCGGGGTCCAGCCCCATATTGCGTATCACCTGTGGATGCACCTGGCCCGAGCCCGACACCTCCAGCCAGCGGCCCTTCAGCGGGCCGGAGCCGAACATCATGTCGATCTCGGCGCTGGGTTCGGTGAACGGGAAGTAGCTGGGGCGGAAGCGTATCTCCATGTCCGTCGTCTCGAAGAACTGCTGCATGAAGTTCACGTAGACGGCCTTCAGGTCCTTGAAGCTGACGTTCTCACCGACCCACAGGCCCTCGACCTGGTGGAACATCGGCGAGTGCGTCGCGTCGCTGTCGACCCGGTAGGTGCGGCCCGGTGCGATCACACGGATATCGGGCATGCTGTCCTGGCCGGCGTACTTGCGCGCATGGGCCTGGGCATAGCGGATCTGCATCGGCGAGGTGTGCGGGCGCAGGTTGTACCAGCTGCCCTGCTCGTCCTTCATGTCGACGTAGAAGGTGTCTTGCATGGACCGCGCCGGATGGTTCTCCGGATTGTTCAGCGCCGTGAAGCTGAACCAGTCGGTCTCGATCTCGGGGCCGTCGGCGACCTCGAAACCCATCGATCCGAAGATCGCCTCGATGCGCTCCATCGCGCGGGTGATCGGGTGCAAGGCGCCGGTGCCACGCTGGCGGCCGGGCAGGCTCACGTCCAGCGCCTCGGCCTTCAGCTGGGCTTCCAGCTCGGCATCGGCCAGGGCCTGGCGGCGGGCGGTGAGCGCGTTCTCGATGCGCTGCTTGACCAGATTGATCTCGGCGCCGCGGGTCTTCTTCTCTTCGGGCGAGAGTGCGGCCATGCCCTTGAGCAGTTCGGTCACGCGACCGGCCTTGCCCAGAAAGCGCGCCTTGGCATTCTCCAGCTCGGCCGGCGTGGCGGCCGTCGCGAAATCGCCCTGGGCGCTGAGCACCAGTTGATCGAGGTCGTTCATCGGATCGCAGTGAATAGAAAAGCAAATAAAAAAGGCCGAACACCAGGTGTCGGCCTTTGGAACTCGCCCCAAGCGCAAAAGCGCCGGGGGCGGCTGTCACCGCGCAGACCTTGCGGCCCGCACGGCTTCAGCTTCAAGCGAGATGGGCCTTCACCTTGGCGACGATGCTGCCAAAAGCAGCGGGGTCACGCACGGCCAGATCGGCCAGGACCTTGCGGTCGATGTCGATCTGGGCCTTTTTCAGGCCGGCCACAAACTTGCTGTACGTCAGCCCCAACTCACGGCTGGCCGCATTGATACGGGCAATCCAGAGCTGGCGGAACACGCGCTTGCGGGTACGACGGTCACGGTAGGCATATTGCCCAGCCTTCATTACCGCCTGTTTGGCGATACGGAAGACATTCTTGCGGCGACCGCGGTAACCCTTGGCAAGGGCGAGGACTTTCTTGTGACGGGCACGGGCCGTTACACCACGTTTAACGCGAGGCATATATCTTCTCCTTCAGTCAGAGGCCAGCAGAGGGCAACATTTGGGCGATGGAGCCCATATCGCTCTTATTCACGTTGGTCGCGCCACGCAGATGGCGTTTGACCTTCGTGGACTTCTTCGTGAGGATGTGGCGCTTGAACGCCTGGCCACGCTTGACGGTGCCACCCGGACGGACGCGGAAACGCTTTTTCGCGCCGCTCTTGGTCTTCATTTTGGGCATGACTGCTCCTTTTAATTTGCTCCAGCAGGCGCCAGCAAACTTCTTGCCGGACTTGCAAGCCCGCTGGGGCTTCTTGCAAACCACCGATGACCAAATCGATGGTTCGAACTCTTGATTCCCTAGCGATGCATCAGCGCTTTTTCGGCGCCAGCACCATGATCATCTGCCGGCCTTCCAGCTTGGGCATGTTCTCAACCACAGCCACGTCGGACAACTCGTCGCGAATGCGTTCCAGCAAGCGCATGCCGATGTCCTGGTGGGTGATTTCACGACCGCGATAACGCAGCGTGACCTTGCCCTTGTCACCGTCTTCGGCGATGAAGCGGCGCAGATTGCGCATCTTGATCGCGTAGTCGCCCTCATCGGTGCCAGGGCGGAACTTCACTTCCTTGACCTCGATGACCTTTTGCTTGGACTTGGCCTCGGCCGCGCGCTTCTGCTCTTGGTACTTGAACTTGCCGTAATCCATCAGACGGCACACCGGGGGATCCGCCTGCGCGGCAATTTCCACCAGATCGACGTCCAACTCGCTGGCCATGCGCAGCGCTTCTTGGACACTCACAATACCCAGCGGCTCATTCTCCGGCCCGTTCAAACGGACTTCCGGGGCCATGATCTCGCGGTTCAGCCTGTGCTTCCGTTCAGGAATGGCACGACGGTCAGCAAAAGTAGCGATGGTGCTTACCTTTCAAAGAGCCTCAAGGCAGAGAGACCCAAACAATGGATTTGCGCGCCCCGGCAGCTCTTTCAAGCCTTCTGGGCGATGTCACTAGCCAGCTTCTGGATGAAGTTTTCTAGGGGCATCACGCCGAGGTCCTGGTTGCCCCGAGCGCGCACCGCAACGGCTCCGCTTGCCTTTTCCTTGTCGCCAACGACCAGGATGAACGGAACCTTTTGCAAAGAATGCTCGCGGATTTTATACGTGATTTTCTCGTTGCGCAAATCGGCCACTGCTCTAAGCCCTTGTTTTTGCAGCGATTTCACGATTTCCTGGACGTAATCGGCCTGCGCGTCGGTGATATTGGCCACCACCACCTGCACCGGAGCGAGCCAAGTCGGCAGCGCGCCGGCATGTTCTTCGATCAGGATACCGATGAAACGCTCGAGTGAGCCGACGATGGCGCGGTGCAGCATCACCGGTGTCTTGCGGTCACCGGCCTCGGTCACATACTCGGCGCCGAGGCGCTCGGCCATGAAGAAGTCGACCTGCATCGTGCCGCACTGCCACTCGCGGCCCAGCGCGTCCTTCAGCGTGTACTCGATCTTCGGACCGTAGAAGGCGCCATCACCGGGCGAGATGATGAATTCGCAACCTGAGCGGCGCAGGCTTTCGATCAAGGCCTCCTCGGCCTTGTCCCAGCTCTCGTCCGAGCCGATACGGGCCTCGGGACGCGTGGCGACCTTGTAGAGGATCTTGCTGAAACCGAAGTCCGCATAGACCTTTTGCAGCAGGGCCGTGTAGTTGACGCACTCCTCCAGGATCTGGTCTTCCATGCAGAAGATGTGGCCGTCATCCTGCGTGAAGGCGCGCACGCGCATGATGCCGTGCAGGCCGCCGGTGGGTTCGTTGCGATGGCATTGGCCGAATTCGCCGAAGCGCAGCGGCAGGTCGCGGTAGCTCTTGATGCCCTGCTTGTAGATCAGGATGTGGCCCGGGCAGTTCATCGGCTTCAGCGCGTAGTCACGCTTCTCCGACTCGGTCGTGAACATGTTCTCGCGGTACTTCTGCCAGTGGCCCGTCTTCTCCCACAGACCCTGGTCCAGGATCTGCGGGCCCTTGACCTCCAGATAGCCGTTGTCACGGTAGACGGCGCGCATGTACTGCTCGACGCCCTGCCAGACCGTCCAGCCCTTGGGGTGCCAGAACACGGTGCCGGGCGAATGCTCGTCGATGTGGAACAGGTCCAGCTCGCGGCCCAGCTTGCGGTGGTCGCGCTTCTCGGCCTCCTCCAGCATCTTCAGATGCTGCTGCAGATCGTCCTTGCTCGCCCAGGCCGTGCCGTAGATGCGTTGCAGCATCTCGTTGCGATGGTCGCCGCGCCAGTAGGCGCCGGCCACCTTCATCAGCTTGAAGTGCTTGAGCTTGCCCGTGCTCGGCACATGGGGGCCGCGGCACAGATCCTCGAACTTGCCTTCGCGGTACAGCGACACATCCTGGTCGGCCGGGATGCTGGAGATGATCTCGGCCTTGTAGTCCTCGCCCAGGCTCTTGAAATAGGCCACGGCCTCGTCGCGCGGCAGCACACGGCGCTCGACCTTCTCGTCCTTCTTGGCCAGCTCCGTCATCTTCGCCTCGATGGCGACCAGATCCTCGGGCGTGAACGGGCGCTTGTAGGCAAAGTCGTAGAAGAAGCCATGCTCGATCACCGGGCCTATCGTCACCTGAGCATCGGGAAACAGCTCCTTGACGGCATAGGCCAGCAGGTGGGCCGTCGAATGGCGAATGACTTCGAGGCCGGCGGGATCCTTGTCGGTGATGATGGCCAGTTGCGTGTCGGCCTCCATCAGGTAGCTGGTGTCCACCACGCGGGCGGCATCGCCCTGCCCCACACGGCCGGCCAGTGCGGCCTTGGCCAGGCCGGCGCCAATCGAGGCGGCCACATCGGCCACGGTCACGGCCTGTTCAAACTCACGTTTGGAACCGTCGGGCAATTGAATTGAGATCATAGAAAACTCCGCAAGGGTGGCCGAATAGGGCCCGGAAAACAAAAAAGCGCGGCATCGGCCGCGCTTGATTGATATGCAAAAGACGTGAAAGGTCGCGGCCGACTAAACCATGGTGGTGGTTGAGGTCGTAGTTCGCGGTGTCATAACCATGTCGCCTTTCCCCAGTTCTTGCAAATTCAGGATGGCCCTATTGTAGGCCATGCCCTGCGTGCATTGGCAAGCACCGCTCAGGTGCGGTGCAGGCGGCCATTTTCGAGACGCACCCGGTCGCCGACCTTGAGGCCGTCCAGATCCTGGAAGTCGTACTGGGCTTCGCCACCGTGATCGAGGCGCACACGCACACGGAACACGGTGTGGCGCTCGCCGCCACCGCTGGCGCCATTGCCCTGTCGCTCCAAAGCATCACCGGCGATGGCGCCGCCGATCACGCCGATGGCGGTCATCGCCGCGCGGCCGCTACCGCGGCCCATCTGGTTGCCGACCACGCCGCCGAACAGGGCACCGGCCAAGGCACCGCCACCGGAGCCCTGACGGGCGCCGGGGCCGCCGCCGGCCTCCAGCTGCTCGATATTGCGCACCGTACCGTACTGGGTCTGCTGGCCCTGGGCCGGCATCGGTGCCGAATTGGGGTATTGGCTGTAGCGGTCGTCGCGTTGGCGCTGATGGGCGCAGGCACCGAGACCGAAGACGAGGGGAACGAGTATCAGAAGTCTGGACAGGCGGTTCATTTGCGCTCCACGGAAAAGTTTGAGCAGCCCTTTGCAAGGCCTGCGCCCGGGTTCAACGGTGGCCGGGCGCCATCGGTTGAACGCCGTTACATCTGGCTACATCACAGCGGCTGGCTGGGCACGCTGTTCAGCTGCGTCAGCGCGGCGAATTCATCGCGCAGGCGCTGGCTTTCATCGACCGCCTGCTGCCAGGCCTTGACACGGCCCGGCACATCGAGCGCGTAATGCGTGAAATCGTTGCGGTCGGGCAGCTTGGCATTGGGCAAGGAGCGTACCCACTCGGGGTTGGGCGTCAGCAGCACCACGTTGTCCAGCGCCGCGGTCGCGCGATGGCGGTGTTTCAAAGCCTTGTCCAGCCAGCCGGGGACCACGGTCTTCTGGAAGTGCGGATACAGCACCAGACCCGGCTCGCTCATCTGCGCGTAGTTCAGGTGCAGGTGGTAGTCGGTGATGCCGCCGTCCCAGTAGGCGCCCAGCGGCGCGCCGGGGATGTCGTGCACCGCCTGCAGCCAGAACGGGATCGAGCAACTGGCCAGCAAGCTGGGCTGGAAGTTGGCCGCGTCCAGCTTGACGACCTGGCTGCGGAAGTCGCTCAGCGGCAGCGGCAGGGCCTCGCGCGGGTCGGAGAACACGACGCGCTCCAGCCAGGCGCCCATAGCCCGACGCTGCAGCAGATTGGCGGCGAATGCGCCGGCATAGCCCAGCGGCGTGCGCAGGCGCCCCTCGCGACCGAGGATATGGCGGCCGCGCGAGGCGAAGATATGCAGGCAGTAGCGCGGATGGCTCAAGACCTGACCCTCACGGCCACCGAAGCATTCGTCCAGCTTGGCCGCAAAGCCCTGGGTCACGGCCTGGGCGGTGGGCCGCTTGCCCGGTTCACCGGCGTACTGCTGATGGATATAGCCCTGGGCCAGCGCCTCGAACTCGACCTGCGGGTCAGCCAGGCAGGCGGTGGCCATGCGCCAGGCGCCGATCGAGGCACCCAGCAGATGGACGGTGTGATCGGTGGCACCCAGCCAGGGGCCGAAGATGAACTGGTCCAGCGGATTGAGTATCAGGCCCTTGGGCCCGCCCGCTGCGGCCGGCACGATGCGCACATCGCTCGCACGCAGACCATGCTCCAGCAGGTGCCGGCGTGCCTTCGGCCCGGCGTGAACGTGCAGTGCCTGCATCCGGGCGGCGTCAGGCCTGCTCGGCGGCTTGCAGGGCGGCCAGGGCCTCGAGCACATCCTGCTCGCTGGCGGCCTCGTCGCGTCGCACCGGGGCCCCGTTCAAAGCTGCCGCACCTTCCTGCTTCAGCCGCGCAACCCATTGGCCCGCCGTCTTGCCCTGCTCCAGGCCGGCGCTTTGCAGCAGCACCCTGCCCTGCGCATCGGTCAGCTTGAAGTAGAACTTGCCATCGGCCTCGCGGTATTGCTTGAACACCGGCAGCGCAGATTTTGGCTTTGCCGCCACGGCCGCCTGAGGGGCCGCCACGGCGGTGAAGCGCCGCAGGCCGACCGCCTCGCGCAGTTGTGCAAGAAATGGAGCAGCAATGGCACGCGCCTTGGCCGCGCCTTCGAGCAGGATGGCCTCGATCTTCTCCGGATGCGCCAGCAACGCGTCGTAGCGCGCGCGCATCGGGCCGATCTCTGCCTCGATCAGGTCGTACAGCCGCTGCTTGGCTTCGCCCCAGGCCAGGCCCTCGCGCAGCTGCTGACGGAACTCGGCGCGCTGGGCCGGTGTGGCGAAGGCGTCATAAATCGTCACCAGATGCGAGCCGTCCGGGTCCTTGGGCTCGCCGGGCAGCCTGGAGTCGGTGACGATGCGGGCGATCGCCTCTTTCAGGCCCTTGGCGCCACCCTCGAACAGCGGAATCGCGTTGTCGTAGCTCTTGGACATCTTGCGACCGTCCAGGCCCGGCAGCAGCGCCATTTCCTTCTCGATGTCCGCCTCGGGCAGGACGAAGAATTCGCGGCCCTGACCGAACAGATGGTTGAAGCGCTGGGCCACGTCGCGTGTCATCTCGATGTGCTGGGCCTGGTCCTGGCCCACCGGCACGCGGTGGGCATTGAACATCAGGATGTCGGCGGCCATCAGGATGGGATAGCTGTACAGGCCCATGCTGATACCGGCATCGGCATCCTCGCCGACGGCCAGATTGGCATCGACCGCGCCCTTGTAAGCGTGGGCCCGGTTCATCTGGCCCTTGGATGTGACGCAGGTCAGCAGCCAGGTCAGCTCCGGGATCTCGGGGATGTCGCTCTGGCGGTAGAAGGTCACGCGCGAGGTGTCCAGGCCGGCAGCCAGCCAGGTGGCGGCGATCTGCAGGCGCGAGGCCTCGATGCGGTCGGGCTCGTCGCACTTGATCAGCGCGTGGTAGTCCGCCATGAAGAAGAAGCTCTCGGCTCCGCTCTCGCGGCTGGCGGCAATAGCCGGCCGCACCGCGCCCACATAGTTGCCCAGGTGCAAGGTGCCCGTGGTGGTGATGCCGGTCAAAACGCGCTGAACCATTGCTCTTCTCTCTGTCGTGATGCGTCAAGTCTACTTTTATCAGGACTTCAGCTTGGCAAAGGCCGCAGCCATCGCAGACTGGCCGCTGGCCTGCGGCGCGGGCCGGGCAGCACCGCCGCCCGAACGCTCGTTGCGCGCGGCCGGCCGGAAGCTGTTGTCGCTCTTGTTGCCGCCCTTAGCTGCAGGCGTGGCGTCCAGCTTCATCGTGATCGAGATGCGCTTGCGGGCCAGATCGACCTCCAGCACCTTGACGCGCACGACGTCGCCCGTCTTCACCACCTCGCGCGCGTCGGTGACGAAGCGGTTGGCCAGCTGGCTGACGTGGATCAGGCCGTCCTGGTGCACACCCAGATCGACGAAGGCGCCGAACTGCGCGACGTTGCTGACCGTGCCTTCCAGAATCATGCCCGGCTGCAGGTCCTTGATGTCCTCGACGCCCTCGTTGAAGCGAGCCACCTTGAAGTCGGGGCGCGGATCGCGACCGGGCTTCTCCAGCTCGGCGAGGATGTCCTTGACCGTGATCGCGCCGAACTTGTCGTCAGCGAAGGCCTCGGGCTTCAGCGTGCGTATCACATCGCTGCGGCCCATCACCTCGCCGGCTGGCTTGTTGACGGCCTTCAGGATGCGTTCGACGACAGCGTAGGTCTCGGGGTGCACGCCCGAGAAGTCCAGCGGGTTGTCTCCACCGCTGATGCGCAAGAAGCCCGCCGACTGCTCGAAGGTCTTGGCGCCCAGGCCCGCCACATCCATCAGCTGTTTGCGGTTCTTGAACGCGCCATTGCTGTCGCGCCAGCGCACGATGCTGGCGGCCACCGCATTGCTCAGACCCGACACGCGGGACAGCAGCGGTGCCGAGGCGGTGTTCAGGTCCACGCCGACCGAGTTCACGCAGTCCTCGACGACGGCGTCCAGCGTGCGGGCCAGCTCGCTCTGATTGACGTCGTGCTGGTACTGGCCGACGCCGATGCTCTTGGGGTCGATCTTGACCAGCTCGGCCAGCGGGTCCTGCAGCCGGCGGGCGATGGATACCGCACCGCGCAGGGACACATCCAGATCGGGCAGCTCCTTGCTGGCGAATTCGGAGGCCGAGTAGATCGAGGCGCCCGACTCGCTGACCACCATCTTCTCGATGTGAGTGCCGGGTGCGAGTTGCTGGATGCGCTTGATCAGGTCGGCGGCCAGCTTGTCGGTCTCGCGGCTGGCCGTGCCGTTGCCGATGGCGATCAGGTTCACGCCGTGGGTGGCGCAGAGGCGGCCCAGGGTGTGGATGGAGCCTTCCCAGTCCTTGCGCGGCTCGTGCGGATAGACGGTGTGGGTGTCCAGCACCTTGCCGGTGTCGCTGACCACGGCCACCTTGACGCCGGTGCGTATGCCGGGGTCCAGGCCCATCACCACGCGCTTGCCGGCCGGGGCGGCGAGCAGCAGGTCGCGCAGGTTCTCGGCGAAGACCTTGATTGCCACCCTCTCGGCGTCTTCGCGCAGGCGGCCGAACAGATCGCGCTCGAGGCTCAGGCTCAGCTTGACCTTCCAGGTCCAGCTGATGGTCTTGCGTATCAAATCATCGCTGGCGCGCTTGGCATGGCTCCAGCCGAGATGGCGGGCGATGCGACCTTCGGCCAGGCTGGGTTGGCCCGGCACCAGTTCTTCATCAAGCACCAGCTTGGCGTCGAGGAACTCCTGCGTGCGGCCGCGGAACACGGCCAGCGCGCGGTGCGAGGGCACGGTGCGTATCGCTTCCTCGTAGTCGAAGTAGTCGCGGAACTTGGAGATGTCGGGGTTGTTCTCGTCCTTGCCCGCCATCAGCTTGGATTGGAAACGGCCCTCCTCCCACAGCCACTCGCGCAGCTTGCCGACCAGGGCCGCATCTTCGGCCCAGCGCTCGGACAGGATGTCGCGCACGCCGTCGAGCACCGCGAAGGCATCGGCAAAACCGCCCTCGGCGTTGATGAAGGCAGCCGCCTGCTCAAGAGGATCCAGCGACGGATCGGCGTAAAGCTTGTCGGCCAAGGGCTCGATGCCGGCTTCGCGGGCAATCATCGCCTTGGTGCGGCGGCGCGGCTTGAACGGCAGGTAGATGTCTTCCAGCTCCTGCTTGGTCGGCACCGACTCGACGGCCGCACGCAGCTCCGGCGTCAGCTTGCCCTGCTCCTCGATGCTCTTTAGCACGGCGGCGCGGCGCTCTTCCAGCTCGCGCAGATAGGCCAGGCGGGCCTCCAGATCACGCAGCTGGGTGTCGTCCAGGCCGTCGGTGGCCTCCTTGCGGTAGCGGGCGATGAAGGGGACGGTTGAGCCCCCGTCGAGCAGCTGCACGGCTGCGGTGACTTGCGCCGGCCGGACTTTCAGCTCGGCGGCGATTTGAAGCAGTATCTTTTCCAAGGCTGGACTCAATGCCTACGAAGCAAGGCAGGAAATGGGAAGCGCGCGAGTTTGCCACAGGGGGACAGCGCCCCCTGTGGTGGAGCTTCAGGCAGCGGCGCGCGCGTCGCCGAGGATGCGGGTCAGCGCAGCATCGAGGCTGGCGACCGTACGGTCCACGTTGTGCAGCTTGTCCAGGCCGAACAGACCGATGCGGAAGGTCTTGAAATCGGCCGGCTCGTCGCACTGCAACGGCACGCCGGCAGCCGTCTGCAGGCCCTCGCCGAGGAAGGCCTTGCCGGTGTGCAGACCGGCATCATCGGTGTAGCTGACGACCACGCCCGGCGCCTGGAAGCCCTCGGCGGCAACGCTGCGCAGGCCCTTGGCGGCCAGCAGCGTACGCACCTTGCGGCCCAGCTCCAGCTGCTCGCCGCGCAGCTTGTCGAAGCCATAGGCCTTGGTCTCCAGCATGACGTTGCGGGTGACGGTCAGCGCGTCGGTGGGCATCGTCGCGTGATAGGCATGGCCGCCGCCCTCGTAGGTTTCCATGATCTGCAACCACTTCTTCAGGTCGGCGGCAAAGCTGGTGCTGGTGGTCGCGTCGATAGCGGTGCGGGCGCGCTCGCTCAACATCACGAAGGCGCAGCAGGGCGAGCCGCTCCAGCCTTTTTGCGGCGCGCTGATCAGCACGTCGACGCCGGTGGCCTGCATGTCCACCCAGATCGCGCCGGAGGCGATGCAGTCCAGCACGAACAGGCCGCCGACCTCATGGACGGCATCCGCCACCGCCTTCAGATAGCCGTCGGGCAGCAGGATGCCGGCGGCAGTCTCGACGTGAGGGGCGAAGACGACGGCCGGGCGCTGCTCGCGGATCGCGGCCACCACCTCGTCGATCGGTGCCGGCGCGAACGCGGCTTGACGGCCGCTGGCCACAGTCCGGGCCTTCAGCACGGTGTGCTCGGACGGGATGCGGCCCATGTCGAAGATCTGCGTCCAGCGGAAGCTGAACCAGCCATTGCGTATCACCAGGGCCTTCTGGCCGGTGGCGAACTGGCGGGCCACCGCCTCCATGCCGAAGGTGCCGCTGCCCGGCACGACGATGGCCGAGCGTGCGTGATAGACCTCCTTCAGCGTGCCCGAGATATCGCGCATCACCTGCTGGAACTTGGCCGACATATGGTTCAGCGCGCGGTCGGTGAACACCACCGAGTATTCGAGCAGGCCGTCGGGATCGATTTCGGGCAGCAAACCGGGCATGGGAGTCCCCTTTTGTTGGATTGGAAAACTGGTCTTCCAGCTTAGCACCGCCCGCTCAGGAAGGCTGCCGCGCCCTGTCCCGCAACCCTACCGCTGGCAAGGCTGGCGGTGAGCAGGTAGCCGCCGGTGGGCGCCTCCCAATCCAGCATCTCGCCGGCCACGAACAGGCCGGGCCTGGTGTTCAGCATCAGGCCGTCGGTCAGCGCCTCGAAACGCACGCCACCGGCGGTGCTGATCGCCTCGGCCACCGGCCGGGCGGCCTGCACGGACACCGGCAGGGCCTTCAGCGCTGCAGCGAGCTGCTGCGGGTCGTTGTAGGCGTCCTTGCTGAGGAACTCGTGCAGCAGGCCGGCCTTGACGCCTTGTATGCCCAGACGGCTCTTCAGGTGGGTGGCCAGCGAGCGCGGGCCGCGCGGGCGGGTGACCTCGGCCTGCACGAAGGCGGCATCGCGATCGGGCAGCAGATCCAGATAGAAGGTGGCGCTGCCCTGGGCTGCGATCTCGTCGCGCAGCTGGGCCGACACGGCATAGATCAGGCTGCCCTCGACACCGGTGGCGGTGACGACGAACTCGCCCTGGCGGCGGAACTCGCGGCCATCGCTGCCGGTGAACTGCAGCGCCACCGGCTTGATGGGCTCACCGGCGAAGCGGCTGCCGAAGACGGCACTCCAGCCGGGGGCGTCGGGATGTGCCGGCGTGGCTGCCACATCGAAGCCGCAATTGGCCGGGCGCAACGGTGCGATGTCCACGCCCAGCGGGGCCAAGACCTGGCACCAGCTGCCGTCCGACCCCAGCTGCGGCCAGCTGGCGCCGCCCAGGGCCAGCACAACGGCGTCAAAGCGCTCGGTGATCTCACCCTGCTGGGTGCTGAAGCGCAGGGCGCCGTCGTCCGTCCAGCCCTGCCAGCGGTGGCGCATACGGAACTCCACGCCGGCCTCGCGCAGCCGGTGCAGCCAGGCGCGCAGCAAGGGCGCGGCCTTCAGGCTGGTCGGAAACACCCGGCCCGAGGTGCCGACGAAGGTGTCAATGCCCAGGCCCTTGGCCCAGGCGCGCGTCTGCTCCGGGCCGAAGGCGCGCAGCATCGGTTCGATCTGCGCCTGGCGCTCGGCGAAGCGGCTGCAGAAGGGCTCGAAGTCTTCCGAATGGGTGAGGTTCAGGCCGCCCTTGCCGGCCAGCAGGAATTTGCGCCCCACCGAGGCCATCGCATCGAACAGATGGACCTCGATGCCGGCTGCGCGCAGCTCCTGCGCCGCCATCAGCCCTGCGGGCCCGCCGCCGATCACGGCGCAGCGGGGTGATTCGGCGGGGGTGGTGGACATGGGGTTACCTCAGGCAAAACGGCGAATCGGCTGGCACAGGGGCCGGCCGAAGAGCGCGCGAGTGTGCCACAGGGCCCTGGAGGACCTCAGTCGGTAGCCCGCAGCGCTGCCTTCAGCTGGGCACCGAGCTCCGGCTTGCCGGCAAAGGGATCGGTCGGGTTGCGCTGCAGCATCACGTCTTCCAGCCGCGTCTGCACCGTGGCCAGCGACTTGGGGTGGCTGAAGATATAGAACCGGTCGGCCTCGACGGCGTCCATCACCAGCTGGGCCACATGGGCGGCGGTCAGCTTGCCGCTGGTCACCGCCTTGCCGCTCATGGCCTGGCCGATCAGCTGGCTCTGCGTCGGCTTGGCACCGGCCTCCGACAGCTCGGCCGGGCGGTTGCGCTCGCTCTGGTGGATGCCGGTCGGCACGAAGAAGGGGCACAGCACCGAGGCGCCAATCTGGTCGGTGACCAGGCGCAGGTCCTGGTACAGGGTCTCGCTCATTGCCACCACGGCATGCTTGCTGACGTTGTAGACGCCCATATTCGGCGCATTGAGCATGCCGGCCATGGAGGCGGTGTTGACGATATGGCCCTCGTAGGTCGGGTCGGCCTTGGCCGCCGCCAGCATCGTCGGCGTGAACAGGCGCACGCCATGGGCCACGCCCATCAGATTGACGCCTATGACCCACTCCCAGTCCTTCAGCGTGTGTTCCCAGATCAGGCCGCCCGCACCGACGCCGGCGTTGTTGAACACCAGGTGGGGCGCGCCGAAGCGCTGCTGCACGGCTTCGGCCAGGGCCTGCATCTGCTCGGCCTTGGCGACATCGACACGCTGCGCCAGGATGGGCACACCGGTGGCCTGCAGCTCGGTGACGGCCTTGTCCAGTGCGTCCTGCTGCACATCGCAGAGCACCAGATTCATGCCCTTGGCGGCGGCCAGGCGGGCCAGCTCCAGACCGAAACCCGAACCCGCGCCGGTGATGACGGCGGTCTTGCCTTGAAATTGCTTCATGTTCTCTTCTTTTAATCCTGAGCCTTGCGCAGCTGGTAGCCGATGCGCGGGAAATGCACATGCACGGTGCCCGCCCGCTCGTCCTGGCGCTGTATCGTGATGCGCTCATGGCTGAGGCCGACCAGCATGCCGTCGACCGGATCCTGGGCATAGTCGATCGGCGTCACGGTGACGGCCTCATCTTCCTCATAGCCCAGCTCCGGGTTGATGGACACCGGGGCAAAGCTGTGGCGGCTCTCGGCCAGGGCGATCGCCTCGGCGCTGCTCATCGCCTGGTAGACGCCGTGACCGAAGGCATTGACGCGCTCGAACCAGGCGGCCAGCCGCTCGAAGGGCCGCAGGATGCCGGCCACCGCCGGTGCGCGGCGGATGTACCAGACGCTTTGCGCGACCGAGAAGTCGGCCACGCAGGCTTCTGCACCGCACAGAAAGGCGCGGCCGTCGGTCAGCTGGCCATCCAGCCAGGCCAGATAGCTGTGCAACTGGGCGGCAGCGTCACGGGTGCTGGGGCGCTTCATGCCGGCCGTCATGGCGGCGCGGTCAGAGGCAAAGGCCTTCATGAATTCGGGCGGCGCGCCCTTGAAGATCTCGGCCGCTCCGGCCGGCTGCATGGTGTACGGAATCGCCACCCAGAACAGATCGGTGTCGGCCCACTGGGCGATGATCTGGCTGGCACCTGAGGCGCTGGCCGGATAGATCGTCGGCGCCGGATGGTGCTGCTCGATGACCTGGCAGATCAGCGCCGAGTCGCAATAGATGTCGGCGCCGACCTGCAGGAACGGCGTGCGCCGGTAGCGGCCGGTCAGCGCCAGCACATCGGGCTTGGGCATCACCACCGGCACGATCACCGAGCGCCAGTGCATGCGCTTGTAGCCCAGCACCAGACGGACCTTCTCCGAGAACGGGGACCCGGGGTAGTGGTGAAGAATCAGCTCGCTCATGGTGCTCTCCAGATTCAGGTGCCGGGGCGGCGCATGTCCACATGCGCAATGCCATCTTCGACATATTGCCCGCTGACGGGCACAAAGCCCAGCCCGCCGTAAAAGGATTGCAGATGGGCCTGGGCCGACAGGAACAGCGCCCGGCCCGGCCACAGCTTTTCGCACTCGAGCAGGGCCTCACGCAGCAGCCGGCGCCCCAGACCGCCGCCACGAGCCGCCGGCGCGGTCACGACCCGACCAATCACCGGCTCAGCCGCCTTCAGACCCGGCGGCAGCAGGCGCAGATAGGCCTGCAAACCGGCCTCGCTGCGGCCCATCAGATGCCAGGCCTGCTGGTCCAGCCCGTCCGGGTCCAGATAGATGCACTGCTGCTCGATCACGAACACCTCGGAGCGCAGCTGCAGCGCCTGGTACAGCTCGGCCGCCGTCAGCCCTGAAAAGGGCTTGCAAGTCCACTCAACAGCCATGGCTGTTGTCAGATCAGCTTGACCAGCTGCTTGCCGAAGTTCTTGCCCTTGAGCAGACCCAGAAAGGCCTCGGGGGCGGCGGCGATACCGTCGGCAACAGTCTCGCGGTACTTGAGCTTCTTGGTGGCCACCAGCGTGCCCAGCTCCTTCAGCGCCTCGGGCCAGATGTCCATGTGCTCGCTGACGATGAAGCCTTCGATCTTCATGCGGTTGGTCAGGATCAGCTGCGGATACTGCATCGGGATCGGCTCGCCGTTGTAGCCCGAGATCATGCCGCACATGGCGATGCGGCTGAAGGCATTGGCCCGCAGCAGCACGGCGTCCAGGATGATGCCGCCGACGTTCTCGAAATAGCCATCGATGCCGTTCGGGCATTCGGCCTTCAGCGCCGCCGACAGCGACTTCAGGTCGGGATGCTGCTTGTAATCGATGCAGGCGTCGAAGCCCAGCTCCTCGACCACCTGGCGGCACTTGTCCGGTCCGCCGGCCAGGCCCACCGCGCGCGCGCCACGCACCTTGGCCAGCTGGCCCACGGCGCCACCGACGGCACCGCTGGCCGCGCTGACGACCACCGTCTCGCCAGCCTTGGGATTGATGATCTTGACCAGCCCGTACCAGGCGGTGACGCCGGGCATGCCCACGGCACCCAGGTAGGCCGACAACGGAATATGCGTCGTATCGACCTTCTGCAGCGCGCCGCGTTGCTCGGCGCCGACCAGCTGGTACTCCTGCCAGCCGCCCATGCCGACGACCTTGTCGCCGACCTTGAAGAAGTCATTGCGCGAGGCCACGACTTCGCCGGCGGTGCCGCCAATCATGACCTCGTTCAGCGGCTGCGGCTGAGCGTAGCTCTTGCCGTCATTCATGCGGCCGCGCATATAAGGGTCCAGGCTCAGGTAATGGTTGCGCACCAGCACCTGGCCCTCGGCCAGTTCGGGCACCGGCACGTCGACCAGCTTGAAGTTGTCCGTGCTGGGCTCGCCTGCAGGGCGCGAGGCCAATTGAATTTGGCGATTGATCTGGCTCATGGTGTCTCCTGGCGTGTCGGTTCCGAATCGACGGATTGAACCATGTGCGCCGCCGCGCAGGCGTCCCTTTGGCGACAAACGATGCCAGCGCCCGTCGCAAGGGTCGGTCAGCGCTCTCGTTTCATTTTTGTCATATTAGGCCGTTAGACTGCGCCGGACATGGACAAGATGAAACAATGGGTTCAGCGGGTATGGCTGGCTGTCTGCCTGCTTCTGCCAGGCTTCGCCACAGCCGACAACCTTCACATCTGCCAGGCCGACAGCGGCCGCTACGGCTACCGCATCGCCCTGGCTCAGCTGATACTGGACAGGACGCGCGCGCCCGGCACGCGCGCCGACCGGCTGATCCCGTTTGCTGCGGGCAGTGACCCCAGCCAAGACCGCTGCCTGGCGCTGCTGCGCCAAGGCCAAGTGCGCCTGCTTTATCTGCCTCCATCCGAGGAGCGGCTGGCCGAGTTCGATGCAATCAAGATCGATCTGCATCAGGGCATCCTGGGCTACCGGCTGCTGCTGATCCACAAGAAGGACCAGGAGCTGTTTGCACAGGTTCAAGGGCTGGACCAACTGCGCAATCTGGTCGGTGGTTTCGGCGCGCAGTGGACCGACTTCAAGCTGTTCGAGCGCAACGGCCTACCCGTCGTAGGCGTCGGCAAGACCGACAGCCTGCTGGCGATGCTGGAAGCCGGTCGCTTTCAATACTTCCACCGTGGCCTGCATGAGGCCTGGGCAGAGCTGGAGCAGCATCCGGAACTGGGCCAGTTGATGGTCGAGCCGCGGCTCGCCCTGGCCTATCCGCTCCCGGTGTACTTTCTGTTCAACAAGAAGGATGTTGCATTGCGGCAGCGCTTCGAGCGCGGCTTCCAGATCATCCGCAACGACGGCTCATTCAAGGCCCTGTTCCTGCGCGAGTTCGGCCCGACCCTGGCCCGGGCGCAGCTGAAGCGCAGGCTCATCATCCGCGTCGACTATCCGCCGCCTGCGGGTGTGCCGCCAGCCGAGCCGCCGTTCTGGCTGAACTGACGGATTCGCGAATCGATGTACCGGCCGGATGCTGGCAAGGCCCCAAACGGCCGTCAGTGGCCCGGCATTGCATTCAGCCACGGGTACGCCCAGACCCGCAGAAATGCAAAAAACGTTCAAAAACGCTTCTTTATGCACAGCGTGAATCGGCCAGTTTGAGTTGCAATAGGCGGTCCGCTGGGCCAGGAGCGGGCCCAGGCCAGCCGCATCCGACAAAGCCAGCAACGCTTCCGGGAGATCCAGCCATGCAACTGTCAGACTACAAGACCTCGGTCAAGCTCGTTGCCGCCTTTCTGGTGGTGGCCCTGATAGGTGCGGTCATAGGCATCTATGCCGTCAACAATATGGGCGCGATCAACGATGCAGACTCGGCGCTGTACGACCACGAAACCATAGGCCTGTCCCTGATCAAGGAGGCAAATGTCGAGCGCCTGAAGAGTGTGGTGGCCTTGCGCGATGCCATCCTGGCCACCGACGCGCAGGAGCGCGAGAAGTTTCTGTCCAACGCCAAGCTGGGCAAGGATCTGGCCTTGACGTTGATCGATCAGGCCGCGCCACTGTTCGTCAGCGCCGAGGGCAAGCAGGCGCTGGCCCAGCTGCGCAGCGACTGGGACAGGGACAAGATCACCACCGACAGCCTGATCAAGCGCATCCAGGCCACCGACCTGACCACCTCGAATGACACCCTCAAGTTCCTGAAGGGCGAGTTCGCGCCTCCCAGCATTGCGCTGGGCAAGGCGCTGGGCACACTGTCGCAGCAGAAGGAGAAGCATGCCAAGGAGGTGTCGGACGACAACGATGCGCTGTACGCGCGCAGCCGCAACATCACCTATGTTTTGATCGTGCTGGGCGTGGCCACGGGCATAGGCCTGGGCATCGCCGTCAGCCGCCACGTCACCCGCCCGCTGGCCGAGGCGGTGTTGGCGGCCCAGCGCATGAGCGACGGTGACATGACGGTCAGCCTTCAAGCCACCGGCAAGGACGAGACCTCGCTGCTGCTGCAGGGCCTGGAGGCCATGCGCGTGCGCCTGCGGGACATTGTCGGCGTGGTGCGCGGCAACGCCGAAAGCGTGGCCACCGGCAGTGCCCAGATCGCCCAGGGCAACGCCGACCTGAGCCAGCGCACCGAAGAGCAGGCCAGCGCGCTGGAGCAGACCGCGGCCACAATGGACCAATTGGGGGCCACGGTACGCAACAACGCCGACAGCGCCCAGCAGGCCAATCAGCTCGCCCTGGGCGCCTCCGAGGTGGCGGCCCGCGGCGGCGAGGTGGTGGCCCAGGTGGTGCGCACGATGAGCGGCATCAACGAAAGCTCACGCAAGATTGCCGACATCATCTCGGTCATCGACGGCATCGCCTTCCAGACCAATATCCTGGCGCTGAATGCCGCCGTGGAGGCGGCCCGCGCCGGTGAGCAGGGCCGCGGCTTTGCCGTCGTGGCCAGCGAGGTGAGGTCTCTGGCCCAGCGCAGTGCCGAGGCGGCCAAGGAGATCAAGTCCTTGATCGGCACCAGCGTCGAGCGCGTCGAGCAGGGCACGGCCCAGGTCGACCAGGCCGGCCGGACGATGGAGGAAGTGGTCAGCGCGATCCGCCGCGTGACCGATATCGTTGGCGAGATCAGCGCCGCCAGCCGCGAGCAGAGCCTGGGCGTCGGTCAGGTCGGCGAGGCCATCACGCAGATGGACCAGGTCACCCAGCAGAACGCAGCCCTGGTGGAAGAAAGCGCCGCCGCGGCCGAGAGCCTGAAGCAACAGGCCGGTCAGCTGGTGCAGGCGGTGGCGGTGTTCAGGCTGGACTCACGCCACTGAAACTCAGCTGGCGGGGTCCTGGCGCTGCAGCGTCTTCAGGCTGCGCCGCTGACCCGGCAGCGCCTTCAGGTACTTGAAGGTGGCGGTGGCATGGGCGCAGAGCTTGCCGTCACCGCCGAACACCGAGCCCTCGGTGAAGGCCATGGTGGTGGAGCGGTGCAGCAGCTTGCCCATTGCTCGCAGGCAACCCTCGCCGGGGCGCATGAAGCTGGTCTTCATCTCGATGGTGACCACACCCGGTCCCATGCCGGGCAGGTCCATGTGCACGCTGCGGGCGGCATGGGCCATGGCCACGTCCAGCAGCGTCATCAGCACGCCGCCATGGGCCACCTCCCAGGAGTTGAGATGGCCCTCGTTCAGATCGACACGCAGCTCGGCCAGGCCGCCGCCCATGCTGTGCAGCTCGAAACCCAGCTGCTCGACAAAGGGGATGTGAACCGGGAATTTGAGCTTCATCATCGCGTCAGGACCCATGAATGGCGCTGACACCACCATCGACCGCCAGGATCTGGCCGGTGATGTGCTTGCCTGCGGCGCTGGCGAACAGCAGGGCCGCGCCCTTCAGGTCGTCCTCGTCGCCGAGGCGGCGCAACGGCGCATGCTGGGCCAGGTTCTCGGCACCGACCTGGGCCAGCAGGCCCTGGGTCATCTTGCTCGGGAAGAAGCCCGGCGCCAGCGCATTGACGGTGATGCCGTACCGGCCCCATTCGCCCGCCAGCGCGCGGGTGAAATTCACCACCGCCCCCTTGCTGGTGTTGTAGGCGATGGTGCTCATCATCGCCGGATTGCCGCTCAGGCCGGCGATCGAGGCGACGTTGATGATGCGGCCCTGCTGGCGCGGAATCATGCTGGCCTTGGCTACCGCCTGGGCGAACACGAACAGGCTGCGGATGTTCAGGTTCATGACCTTGTCCCAGGCCTCCAGCGGGTGCTCCTCGGCCGGCGCGCCCCAGGTGGCACCGGCGTTGTTGACCAGGATGTCGACATGGCCCAGATGCTGCACCGCCTTGGCCACGACCTCGCGGGCCTGGGCCGGGTCGCTGGCATCGGCCGCCACATAGCTGACCTCGATGCCGCGTGCCTGCAGATGGGCCATGGCCTGCTCCAGGTCGTCGGCCTTGCGCGAGGTCAGCACCAGCTTGGCGCCGGCCTCACCGAGGGCTTCGGCGATCTGCAGGCCCAGGCCGCGCGAGCCGCCGGTGACCAGGGCGGTGCGGCCGGTGAGATCAAACAGGGTTTGGACGGGTGTACTCATCGCTTGACTCGCTTGAAAGGTGAGGCCTCAGGGGCCGGGCATGCGCGAGCGGATCACCAGCAGCACGGCGCCCACGGCCACCGCCAGGCCGCCGCCACTCAGGAAACCCAGGCTCAGCAGTTCGGCCTCACGGGGCAGGAACAGCGACAGGCAGACCGCCAGCAGGCCGCCGTAGATCAGCACCCAGATGGTGGTGTGCAGCCGGCCGTGGTCGGGGTGCGTTTCGGGGCTGGGATCAGAAGCAGTCATGGGGCAGGTCCTTGCAAAGTGGCTCTCGGTCGCGCACCACTTCCAGCCAGGCGGCCACCTTGGGCAGCTCGTAGCTGTAGAAATAGCGCGCTGCCGCGAGCTTGCCACGATAAAAGGCCTGCTCCGCATTGTTTTGCGCCACCAGGGACAGCTCCAGCCAGACCCAGGCCAGCACGACATGGCCAAAGGCCTGCAGATAGGGCGTGGCATTGGCCAGTGCCTCTTCCGGCAGGCCGGTGGCCCAGGCCGACTTGGTGGCTGCACCCAGGGCCTGCAGCGCGGCGGCCAGGCGATGGGCCATGTCCACCAGCTCCGGGCGCTGTTGGGCCTGGGCAATCGTGTCGCTGACCCGCTGCGCCAGCAGGCTCAGGCCGGCGCCGCCATTCATCACCACCTTGCGGCCCAGCAGATCCAGGCCCTGGATGCCATGGGTGCCCTCGTGGATCATGTTCAGACGGTTGTCGCGCCAATACTGCTCGACCGGAAAGTCCCGCGTGTAGCCGTAGCCGCCCAGCACCTGGATGGCCAGCGAGTTCGCCTCCAGACACCATTCGCTGGGCCAGCTTTTGGCGATGGGAATCAGCACATCCAGCAGCTGGCTGGCCTGCTCGCGGGCCGCGCCCTCGGCCGTGTGCAGCTCATCGACCAGGCGCGCGCAATACAGCTCCAGCGCCAGGGCGCCCTCGACATAGCTCTTCTGCGCCAGCAGCATGCGCTTCACATCGGCGTGTTCGATGATGGGCAATTGGGGCGCACTCGCATCCTTGCCGGCCGGGCCGGTCGCCCTGCCCTGCGGCCGCTGCTTCGCATACTCCAGGCTGGCCTCATAGCCGGCATAGCCCAGCATGGTGGCGCCAAGGCCGACGCCGATGCGCGCCTCATTCATCATGTGGAACATGCACTTCAGGCCCTCGCCCGGCTTGCCCACCCGATAGCCGATCGCGCCGGCGCCGTTCTCGCCAAAGTTCAGGAGGCAGTTGGTCGTGCCGCGGTAACCCAGCTTGTGGTTCAGGCCGGCCAGCTGCACATCGTTGCGCACGCCGGTCAGCTCCGCGCGCTCGTTGACCAGGTGTTTCGGACAGATGAACAGCGAGATGCCGCGGGTGCCCGGCACCGTCTTGCCGTCCGGTCCCGGAATCTTGGCCAGCACCAGATGGATGATGTTCTCGGTGATCTCGTGCTCGCCGGCCGAGATCCACATCTTGTTGCCCTTGAGCCGGTAGCGCGGGCCCAAAGGATCGGTCTCATCCTCCAGCACGGCGCGCGTCGCCACATCGCTGAGGCTGGAACCGGCCTGCGGCTCGCTCAAACACATGGTGCCGAACCAGCGGCCGGAGAACTCGTTCTTGGCAAAGACCTCGCGCTGCAGCTCCGTACCGTGGGCCATCAGCAGATTGGCGTTGCCATTGGTCAGCATCGCATAGCCGCCCATGGCCACACTGGCCTTGCTGAAGAAGGCATTGGCCGCCATCTCGATCACGCAGGGCAGCTGCATGCCGCCGAGCTCGTAGTCCTGCGCCGCGGCCAGCATGCCCGAGTCCACATAGGCCTGCATGGCCGCATGGGTGGCCTCGGGCAGCTGCACCTTCTCGCCGTCGAAGCGAGGTTCCTGCATATCGGCCAGCCGGTTGAACGGCGCGAACTTCTCGCGGGCAATCTTCTCGCAGGTGTCGAGCACCGCCGTGAAGGTCTCGTCGGAATGCTCGGCGAAGCGCGGACGCTGCGTCAGCGCCTGAACCTTGAGCCAATCGTTGAGCAGAAAGTCCAGGGTTTGACGCATCGCCTCGGCCTCAGAGAACTTCGAAGACCCCGGCAGCGCCCATGCCGCCGCCAATGCACATCGTGACGCACACCTTCTTCGCGCCGCGACGCTTGCCTTCGATCAGCGCATGGCCGGTCAGGCGCTGGCCCGACACGCCGTAGGGGTGGCCGACGGCGATCGCGCCGCCGTTGACGTTCAGCCGGTCCATCGGAATGCCCAAGGTATCGGCGCAGTACAGCACCTGCACGGCAAAGGCCTCGTTGAGTTCCCACAGGTCGATGTCGGCAACGGTCAGACCCAGTTTCTTCAGCACCTTGGGCACGGCGAAGACCGGGCCTATGCCCATCTCGTCGGGTTCGCAGCCGGCGACGGCGAAGCCCAGGAAACGGCCCAGGGGCTTCAGGCCATGGGTCTCGGCGTATTGCTCGCTGACCACCACACAGGCGCCGGCGCCGTCCGAGAACTGGCTGGCATTGCCCGCCGAGATCAGGCCGCCGGGCAGGGCCGAGCGCAGGTCCTTGATGCCGTCATAGGTCGTGCCCTCGCGCAGACCTTCGTCGGCCGAGATCGTCACTTCCTTGGTCATCAGGCCCATCACCTTGTCGGCCACGCCGGCGGTGGTGGTGACGCTGACCATCTCGTCGGCGAACTTGCCGGCGGCCTGGGCGGCACAGGCACGCTGCTGGCTTTGCGCGCCGTACTGGTCCATGCGCTCACGGCCGATGTTATAGCGCTTGGCCACCTGCTCGGCCGTCTGCAACATGCTCCAGTAGATCTCCGGCTTGTTCTTGACCAGCCAGGTGTCTGCGTACATATGGCGGTTGGCCTCGTTCTGCACGCAGGAGATGCTCTCGACGCCACCGGCGACAAACACATCGCCCTCGCCGGCGATGACGCGCTGCGCGGCCATCGCAATGGTCTGCAGGCCGCTGGAGCAGAAGCGGTTGATGGTCACGCCGGCCACCGTGATCGGCAGACCGGCGCGCAGCGCGATCTGGCGCGCGATATTGCCGCCGGTGGCGCCCTCGGGTGTGGCGCAGCCCATCAGCACATCCTCGATGTGGCCGGCCTCGATGCCGGCGCGCTCGACGGCGGCCTTGACGGCAAAGCCGCCCAGCGTCGCGCCATGGGTCATATTGAAAGCACCCTTCCAGCTCTTGGCCAGCGGGGTGCGCGCGGTGGAAACAATGACTGCTTTACTCATGATGTTCTGTTCTCGCTTGAATGGTTGGGCTCAAGAGAAGCTCTTGCCTTCGGCGACCAGGCGCTTGATCAGCGGCGCTGGCTCCCAGAACGTGGCGTCATCGAGCGGGTTCTTGGCAAAGCGCTTCATCGCCTGCACGACATTGAACAGGCCCACCGTGTCGGCGTAGCACATCGGGCCGCCGCGCCACAGCGGGAAGCCATAGCCGGTCAGATAGACCATGTCCACATCCGAGGCGCGCTGGGCAATGCCCTCTTCGAGCAGATGGGCGGCCTCGTTGACCAGGGCGTAGACCAGGCGGTGGACGATCTCGTCGTCGCTGATCTGGCGCGGCGTGATGCCCTTGGCGGCACGGTGCTTCTCCAGCATCTCGGCGACCACAGTCGACGGGATCGCATCGCGCTTGCCGGCCTGGTAGTCGTACCAGCCGGCGCTGGTCTTCTGGCCGTAGCGACCCAGCTCGCACAGCAGATCGGCGCTCTTCGAATAGACCAGATTCGGTTTCTCCTGATAGCGGCGCTTGCGGATCGCCCAGCCGATGTCATTGCCGGCCAGATCGCCCATGCGGAACGGGCCCATCGCAAAGCCGAACTTCTCGGCTGCCTTGTCCACCTGCTGCGGGCTGCAACCCTCGTCCAGCAGGAAGCCGGCCTGGCGCGAGTACTGCTCGATCATGCGGTTGCCGATGAAGCCATCGCAGACGCCGGACACGACCGCCGTCTTCTTGATCTTCTTGGCCAGGCCCATCACCGTGGCCAGCACGTCCTTGGCCGTGGCGGCACCGCGCACCACTTCCAGCAGCTTCATCACATTGGCGGGGCTGAAGAAGTGCATGCCCACCACGTCCTGCGGACGCTGGGTGAAGTTGGCGATTTTGTTGACATCCAGCGTCGAGGTGTTGGAGGCCAGGATCGCGCCGGGCTTCATCACCGCATCCAACTGCTTGAACACCGCCTCCTTGACGCCGATCTCCTCGAACACCGCCTCTATCACCAGATCGGCCGAGCCGATGTCAGCGTAGTTCAGGGTCGTTGTCAGCAGGGCCATGCGCTGCTGGTACTTGTCGTCTTTCAGCTTGCCCTTCTTGACCTGGGCTTCGTAGTTCTTCTTGATCGTGGCCACGCCGCGGTCCAGCGCTTCCTGCTTGGTTTCCAGCATCACAACCGGAAGGCCGGCGTTGAGGAAATTCATGCTGATGCCGCCACCCATGGTGCCGGCGCCGATCACGGCCACCTTCTCGATCTTGCGGGTCGGCGTGTCATCGGGCACATCGCCGATCTTGCTGGCGGCGCGCTCGGCGAAGAAGGCGTGGCGCAGGGCCTTGGATTCCGGCGTCATCATCAGCGCCAGAAAGCCTTCGCGCTCGGCCTTCATGCCGTCCTCGAACTTCATAGCAACCGAGGCGGCCACGGCCTCCAGGCAACGCAAGGGTGCCGGGAAATTCTTGCTCATGCCGCCAACCATATTGCGGGCAAACTGGAAGTAGGCCTCGGGGCTGGCATGGCGTGCCTTGAGGTCACGCACACGCGGCAAGGGGCGCACATCGGCCACTTCGCGGGCCAGGGCCAGCGCGCCTTCCATCAAGTCGCCGTCAACGATTTTGTCGAACAGCTTCTGGCCCGGCACCATGGCCAGCATCTCGCTGTTCACCGGCTCGCCGCTGACGATCATGTTCAGCGCGGGCTCCACACCCAGGGCGCGGGGCAGGCGCTGCGTGCCGCCGGCACCGGGCAGCAGGCCCAGCTTCACTTCCGGCAGCGCGATCTTGGCGCCTGGCGAGGCCACACGGTAGTGGCAGCCCAGCGACAGCTCCAGGCCGCCGCCCATGCAGACCGAGTGGATGGCTGCCACCACAGGCTTGCTGCAGTTCTCGACGACGGCGATCAGGCTGTGCAGGCTGGGCTCGGCCAGGGCCTTGGGGCTGCCGAATTCCTTGATGTCTGCACCACCGGAGAAGGCTTTGCCGGCGCCGGTGATGACGATGGCCTTGACGGCGGCATCGTTCTCCGCCTGCTCGATGCCGGCGGCCGCGGCCTTGCGGGTCTCGTAACCCAGACCGTTGACCGGAGGGTTGTTCAATGTGATGACGGCAACGTCACCCCGGACTTCATAGCTGGCGCTCATGCGTGACCCCTTTTCAGCGAATACAGGCCCCGGCGCAGCCGGGACCCCGAAATAGAACGACCGTTCGATTCTAGGACCAAGCTTCGGGCGATTCATGTCCCGGCTGTGACAGGGCAGGTCCTAGACCTCCAGCCACTCCTTGCGGATGTAGGCATTGGCGCGCAACTCGGCCGGCGTGCCTTCGAACACGATGCGACCGTGGCCCATCACATAGCAGCGCTCGGAGATCTCCAGCGCAATGGCCAGCTTCTGCTCGACCAGCAGCACCGAGATGCCGCGGCGCTGCAACTCCTTCAGGTACTCGGCCACCAGCTCGACGATCTTGGGCGCCAGACCCTCGGTGGGCTCGTCGATCATGATCAGGTCCGGGTCGCCCATCAGGGTGCGGCACAGCGTCAGCATCTGCTGCTCGCCACCTGACAGCACGCCGGCCTCGGTGTGCTGGCGCTCTCTCAGACGCGGGAACATCTGGTACATGTCCTCGAAGCCCCAGCGAGGATTCTTCGCCCCCGACTTCTGCCCCAGCATCAGGTTCTGGTGCACCGTCAGCTTCGGGAAGATGTCGCGGTTCTCAGGCACATAACCCAGTCCGAGATGGGCGATCTGATAGGCCTTGCGGCCCAGTATCGATTCCTCTCCCCACAGCACCGTGCCCTGGCCATCGACCTGGCCCATGATGGTCTTGACGGTGGTCGAGCGGCCCGAGCCGTTGCGGCCCAGCAGGCTGACGATCTCGCCCGGCCTCACCTCCAGGCTGACGCCATGCAGCACATGGCTCTTGCCGTAGAAGGCATGCAGGTTTTCCAGCTTGAGCGTTCTCTTGAGCGTCTTCATTGCGCCACCGCTCCCTGTGCATCGGCCACCACCGAACCGAGGTAAGCCTCCTGCACCCGGGCATTGGCGCGCACCGCCTCGGGTTCGTCGAAGGCGATGACCTCGCCATACACCAGCACCGCAATCTTGTCGGCCAGGCCGAACACCACGCCCATGTCGTGCTCCACGGTCAGCAGGGTCTTGCCGACGGTCACCTCGCGAATCAGCTGCACGAAGCGCCGCGTCTCGCTCTGGCTCATGCCGGCGGTCGGCTCGTCGAGCAGGATCACGCTGGAGCCGCCGGCAATGGTGATGCCTATCTCCAGCGCCCGCTGCTCGGCATAGGTCAGGTTGATGGCCAGCACATCGCGCTTCTTGTCGAGCTTGATCATCTCCAGCACCGTGTCGGCCCGGTCATTGGCATCGTCCAGATCGGCCAGGAACTTCCAGAACGCATAGCGGTGACCCATCGACCACAGCACCGCACAACGGATGTTCTCGAACACCGACAGCCGCGTGAACAGATTCGAGACCTGGAAGCTGCGGCTCAGGCCGCGGCGGTTGATCTCGTAGGGCTTGTGGCCGTCGATGCGTGCTCCGTGCAGCAGCACCTCGCCACTGGTCGGCGCGAAGCGGCCACTGATCAGATTGAACAGCGTGGACTTGCCGGCGCCGTTGGGGCCGATGATGGCCACGCGCTCACCGGCCTTCACCGCCAGACTGGCGCCGCGGATGATCTCGGTCTTGCCGAACTGCTTGCGCAGGTCCTTCAGCTCCAAGGCGAATGGAGTGCTGCTGCTCATAGCGACTCCCTGCGCTTGATGTCTTTCTCGATCTCTTCCTGCACCAGGTCCCATTGCTGCTTGAACACCCGCCGGCTCAGCTCGAACAGCAGCAGGCCTATGGCCAGCACGAAACCGGCGCCAAACCAGCTGTCCAGTCCCTTGCAGTTGAGGCTGGCGCCGAGAAAAGTCAGCTGCGGACCCAGGGCCTCGTTGAGCTGCAGGTGGTACATCATCTCTATCATCGCGGCGGCGCCGACGAGTATGGTCAGCGCCGTGCCGGCCAGGGCCAGGTAGCCGGTCCAGAGCTGGCGCAGGCGGCCGTAGGCGGCCACGCGCAGATTCATCATGATCAGGCTGGAGAACCCGCCCGGCGCATACATCACCATGAACAGAAAGACCAGGCCCAGGTAGAGCAGCCAGGCCTTGGTCAGCTCGGACAGCAGCACGCCGGCCAGCACCATCAGCACGCCGCCGATGATGGGCCCGAAGAAGAAGGTCGCGCCGCCCAGGAAGGTGAACAGCAGATAGCCCCCCGAGCGCAGCGCGCCCACCACCTCGGCAGTGACGATCTCGAAGTTCAGTGCCGCCAGCCCACCAGCAATGCCGGCGAAGAAACCCGAGATCAGGAAGGCCATGAAGCGCACCCACTGCGTGTCGTAGCCAACGAACTCGACCCGCTCGGGGTTGTCCCTCACCGCATTGAGCATGCGGCCCAGCGGGGTGCGCGTCAGCGCGAACAGCAGGCCGGTGCAGACAAAGCAGTAGAGGGCGATCAGGTAGTAGAGCTGGATCTGCGGGCCAAAGGTGATGCCCAGGAAGGGCTTGCCGATGACGCGGTTGCTGGAGATGCCGCCCTCGCCGCCGAAGAACTCGGGCAGCATCAGCGACATCGACCAGATCAGCTCGCCCAGCCCCAGGGTGATCATCGCGAACGGCGTGCCCGACTTCTTGGTGCTGACATAGCCGAACAGCGCCGCGAACAGCAGGCCGCCGAAACCGCCGACGATGGGCACCAGGCTGACCGGCAGGTTGAGCGTGCCGGCACCCACCATGTTGAGCGTGTGGATGGCCAGATAGGAGCCCAGGCCGCTGTAGACCGCATGGCCGAAGCTGAGCATGCCCCCCTGCCCCAGCAAGACGTTGTAGGCCAGGCAGGCGATGATGCCGATGCCGATCTGGCTCAGCAGCGTCTGCGCCAGACTGCTGGTCCACAGCAGCGGCGCCACGATCAGCGCCGCGGCGAACAGACTCCAGATCAGCCAGCGGCCGACGTTGTAGGGCTTGAAGTGGAAGCTGGCCGCGCCAGTGTGCTTTGCAGTGCGCTTCATCTCAGTCATCCCGCGTGCCCAGCAGACCCTTGGGCCTGAAGATCAGTATCAAGACCAGCAGCAGGTAGGGCAGGATGGGCGCCACCTGGGCCAGGGTGAGTTTCAGGAAGGGGTAGCCGAAGGTGTCCGGCGTCACCATCCAGCCCAGGGTTCGGGCCAGCGTGGCCAGCGAGCCGTCCACCGTCAGCGGCAGGGTCTGCAGCAGGCCGATCAGGATGGAGCCGACAAAGGCGCCCGACAACGAACCCATGCCCCCGACCACCACGACGACAAAGATGATGGGCCCCACCAGGATGGCCATCGAGGGCTCGGTGACGAAGGTGATGCCGCCGATCACGCCGGCCAGAGCCGCCAGCGCGCAACCGCTGCCAAACACCAGCATCAGCACCCGCGGCACGTTGTGGCCCAGCGACTCGGTCATTTCGGGGTGGGTCAGCGCGGCCTGTATGACCAGGCCGATGCGGGTGCGGGTCAGCAGCAGCCACAGGGCCACCAGCATCAGCAGGGCCACCAGCATCATGAAGGCGCGGGTGGCGGGAAAGGTCGAGCACATGACCTGGATCGCAGCGTTTGCCGGGCGGCAAACCTCGGCCGGCGCCGCACCCAGCATCAGCCGCAGGCCGTCGGCCGAGGACTGGATGATGGTGAAGGCCGAGCCCTGCAGGGCTGGCGGCGGTGCAAAAGTCAGCGACGAACGCCCCCAGATCAGCTGCACCACCTCCAGCAGCACATAGGTCAGGCCGAAGGTGATCAACAGCTCGGGCACATGGCCGAACTTGTGCACCCGGCGCAGGGCCAGGCGTTCGAAGCCGGCGCCGAGCACCCCCACGGCCAGGGGCGCCAGCAGCAGGGCCGGCCAGAAGCCCAGCAGGCCTGTCAGCGAGTAGGCGACATAGGCGCCCAGCATGTAGAAGCTGGCATGGGCGAAGTTCAGCACACCCATCATGCTGAAGATCAGCGTCAGGCCGGAGCTGAGCATGAACAGCAGCAGCCCGGAGCTCAGCCCGTTCAGGACATTGATGACGATCTGGTCCAACTCGAGTCCTCACTACAAAAAACAGGCCCGGCGAAGTTGCCTCCGACGGGCCCGAGCACCCTCTCAAGGACACCAAAGCGATGGCGGGGCGTAATGCCCCGCGAACATCAGGGGCGCTTCATCTGGCACGACGTCGGCGTGCTGGAAACATAGGACTCGTAGGTCTTCAGATTGGCAAAGTTGTAGCCAGTGTTCTCGACGTTGTACGGATGCTTGGCATCGACCTTCTGCCACACCGAGATGTAGAGCGGCTGCTGAAGCTGGTGATCGGCCTTGCGGATCTCGACCTCACCGTTGAAACTGTTGAACTTCAGTCCTTCCAGCGCCGCCGCCACCTTGACCGGGTCGGTCGACTTGGCCTTGGCCATGGCCTCGCCGAGCGCGCTGTAGATATGGATCACGCTGCCGGTGTAGAAGTCGTCGTTGAACTTGGCCTTGAACTCATTGGCCCAGGCGTCCATCTGGCCGCCCATGGCATTGTGGTTGTAGGCCACCTGGTAGACGCGGCCGGCGCCGCTGGCGCCCATGGCCGTCGGCGTGCCGGTGACGCCGGCGTAATAGGTGAAGAACTTGCCGGTGTAGCCAGCCTCGTTGGCCGCCTTGATCAGCAGGGCCAGGTCTGAACCCCAGTTGCCGGTGATCACCATATCGGCGCCGCTGGCCTTGATCTTGGCGACATAGGGCGCGAAGTCACGCACCTGGGCGATCGGGTGCAGGTCCTCGCCGACGATCTGGATGTCAGGGCGCTTGCGGCCCAGCAATTCCTTGGCGTACTTGGCGACCTGGTGGCCGTGCGCATAGTTCTGATTCAGCAGGAAGACCTTCTTGACGTCGGGCTGGTCTTTCAGGAAGGTGGTGATGGCCTCCATCTTCATCGAAGTGTCGGCATCCATGCGGAAGTGCCAATAGCTGCACTTGCTGTTGGTCAGGTCGGGGTCGACGGCCGAATGGTTCAGGTACAGCACTTCCTTGCCGGGATTGCGCTCGTTGTGCTTGCTGACCGCGTCGCTGATGGCCAGCGCCGCGCCCGAGCCATTGCCCTGGGTGACATAGCGCACGCCCTGATCGATGGCCGACTTCAAGGCGTTCAGCGACTCGGCCGGGCTGAGCTTGTTGTCGATCGGGATGATCTCGAACTTCACGCCGGCCGGGTTGGTCTTGTTGAACTTCTCGGCGAAGAACTGGAAGCTCTTGACCTGGTTCTGGCCAACCGGCGCCATCAGGCCCGACAGCGGGTCGATCCAGGCAATCTTGACCGTCTCGTTGAGATTCACGGCCGGTTTGGCCGCCGCAGCGGGTGCTGCTGCCTTGGCCGGAGCCGCCGCGGGCTTGGCCGCCTGGGCCTGCACCTGGGAAGCGCAGAACAGGCCGGTGGCAATGCCCAGGGCCAGAGTCGAAATACGCAGCGTCACCATGCTTGTCTCCATATTGTTCGATATGCACAGACCTTAATGGATGACCCGCCCCTTGGGTTTAGGGACTACCCGCGCAGCCTGTCGCTCACGAGACAGGCTGCCCCAAATTCACAGGGTCGCCAGGCGATACTCCTTGAATTGCTCACGCAATTTCAGCTTCTGGATCTTGCCGGTGGCCGTGTGCGGAATCTCGGCCACGAAGACCACATCATCCGGAATCTGCCATTTGGCGATGCGGCCTTCGAAGAAGGCCAGCAACTCCTCGCGGCTGAGCTGAGCCTCGGGCTTCTTGACCACCACCAGCAGCGGGCGCTCGTCCCACTTCGGGTGGTGCGCAGCGATTGCCGCCGCCTCGTGCACGGCCGGATGGGCCATGGCGATGTTCTCCAGGTCGATCGAGCTGATCCACTCGCCGCCGGACTTGATCACGTCCTTGCTGCGGTCGGTGATCTGCATGAAGCCATCGCCATCGATGGTGGCCACGTCGCCGGTCGGGAACCAGCTGCGCTTGCCCGGGATCTCGACCAGCGGCGACTCGTCGCGCTGGTAGTAGCGCTCAATCACCCAGGGTCCGCGCACGACCAGATTGCCCGAGCTCTGCGCGTCCCAGGGCAACTCCTTGCCATCGTCGTCGATCACCGTCATGTCGACACCGTAGATCACCTTGCCCTGCTTCTGCAGCAGCGCAGTCTGCTCGACGGCGCTCAGGGCCAGGTGCTTGGCCTTGAGCTTGGACAGCGTGCCCAGCGGCGACATCTCGGTCATGCCCCAGGCGTGTATGACCTCGACGCCGAAGTCTTCCTGCAGGGTCTTCATCATCGCCGGCGGACAGGCCGAGCCGCCGATGACGGTGCGCTTGAAGCTGCTGAATTTCAGGCCGTTGGTCTTCATGTAGGTCAGCAGGCCCAGCCACACCGTCGGCACGCCGGCGCTGAAGCTGACCTGCTCGCCCTCGAACAACTCGTACAGCGACTTGCCATCCAGGTGCGGGCCGGGGAACACCAGCTTGGCACCGACCAGCGCACCGCTGTAGGGCAGGCCCCAGGCGTTGACGTGGAACATTGGCACCACCGGCAAGATCACGTCCTTGGCCGAGCAGTCCATTGCGTCCGGCAGGGCCGAACCGAAGGCATGCAGCAAGGTCGAGCGGTGGCTGTAGACGGCGCCCTTGGGATGGCCGGTCGTGCCCGAGGTGTAGCAGATGGACGAGGCGGTGTTCTCGTCGAACTCGGGCCACTCGTAGCGGCCATCCTCGGCCTCGACCAGCTCGTCGAAGCACAGCAGCTTCGGTATGGCGCTGGCGGCCGGCATGTGAGCGCGGTCCGTCATCAGCACGAAGTGGCGCACGGTGGGCAGCTGGGCGGCAATCTTTTCGACCAGGGGCAGGAAGCTCAGGTCGAAGAACAGCACCTTGTCGGCCGCGTCATTGGCGATCCAGACGATCTGCTCGGGGAACAGCCGCGGATTGATGGTGTGGCAAACCAGCTCCGAGCCCGAGCTGCCGTAGTAGATCTCGAGGTGGCGGTAGCCATTCCAGGCCAGTGTGCCAATGCGGTCACCGGCCTCGCAGCCCAGCCGCGCCAGGGCCTGGGCCAGCTGGCGCGAGCGCAGTTCGGCATCTTTCCAGGTGTAGCGGTGCAGATCGCCCTCATTGCGCTTGCTGACGATCTCGGTATCGGCCGCGTGGCGGGCCGCATGCGTGATCAAGGACGATATGAGCAGCGGCATCTGCATCATCTGACCCATCAAAGCTGCCATCGTTTGTCTCCTGTTGCTGTTGATTCAAGTACGGCCAAAGCCGCTGTCCAGATCAGTTTACCCCCGCATATCGAGGGGCAAAGTCACCCTCGTTACACTGCCGCGATGCTTGCCGACACCGGTCTGACGCGACCCGAAACAGCGCCCGAAGTTCCCCCGCCTCCCGCCTGGTCGCAACGCATTGCCGCGCTCGGCAACCGCTTCTACACCGAGCTGCCGCCCAGCCCCGCACCCGCCCCCCACTGGGTGGCGCGCAGCGAAGCCTGCGCTCAGACGCTAGGCTGGGCCGCAGACTGGTGGCAGCAGCCCGGCGCGCTGGAGGTCTTCAGCGGCAATGCGCTGTGGCCCGGCATGCGGCCGCTGGCCAGTGTCTACAGCGGCCACCAGTTCGGCGTCTGGGCCGGCCAGCTGGGTGATGGCCGGGCGCTGAGCCTCGGTGAGACTATGACGCCCCAGGGCCTGTGGGATGTGCAGCTCAAGGGCGCC
The DNA here is from genome assembly GCF_963422335.1 of uncultured Roseateles sp. NCBI lineage: Bacteria > Pseudomonadati > Pseudomonadota > Betaproteobacteria > Burkholderiales > Sphaerotilaceae > Roseateles > uncultured Roseateles sp. The sequence goes on along the minus strand of NZ_OY729424.1, from coordinate 3,366,215 downwards.
GGCCTGACGCCCTACTCCCGCATGGGCGACGGCCGCGCCGTGCTGCGCTCGTCGATACGCGAATTCCTCTGCTCCGAGGCGATGCATGCCCTGGGCATACCGACCACGCGTGCGCTGTGCATCACCGGCTCGCCCCTAGGCGTGCGCCGCGAGGAGATGGAGACGGCAGCCATCGTCACCCGCGTCGCGCCCAGCTTTCTGCGCTTCGGCCACTTCGAGCATTTCGCCCATACCGCCAATGGCGACCAGCACGCCGCACTGCGCGAGCTGGCCGACTTCATGCTGCAGCACCACGCGCCGGAGTGCCTGGACGCCGCCAATCCCGTTCTCGCCCTGCTGGAAAAGGTCGCCCGCCAGACCGCCGAGCTGATGGCCGACTGGCAGGCGGTGGGCTTCTGCCACGGCGTGATGAATACCGACAATATGTCGATGCTGGGGCTGACCCTGGACTACGGGCCCTTCGGCTTTCTTGATGCCTTCGACCCCGGCCACGTCTGCAACCACTCCGACCATCAGGGCCGCTACGCCTATGCCCGCCAGCCCAATGTCGCGTTCTGGAATCTGCATGCCTTGGCTCAAGCCCTGCTCCCGCTGCTGAATGACGACAGTGAGGCGGCCATCGCCGCGCTGGAGCCCTACAAGACGGTGTTCCCCGAGGCGCTGATGCGCCGCATGCGCGCCAAGCTCGGGCTGGCCACCGAGCAGGATGCCGACCGCGTGCTGGTGGATGATCTGCTGCGCCTGATGGCCACCGCCCGTGCCGATTTCACCATCACCTTCCGCCGCCTGTCCCGCTTCGATGCCACCGATGAGGCCAGCCGCCATGCCGTGCGCGACCTGTTCCTCGATCGCGAGACCTTCGACGACTGGGCACTGCGCTACCAGGATCGGCTGGCGCAGGAGGGCTCGGTGCCCGCCGAGCGCCATGCGCGAATGCTGGCCACCAATCCGGCCGTGGTCTTGCGTAACCACCTGGCCGAGCAGGCCATACGCCAGGCCCGCGAGGGCGATTTCAGCGAAGTCGAGCGCCTGCTGAAAGTTCTGGCTTCGCCGTACGACGAACCTGCAGTGGCTGACTATGCAGCCTTCCCGCCCGACTGGGCCCAACATCTGGAGGTCTCCTGTTCATCATGAGCGACGACAGCAAGTACCCGGTCAAGAAGACCGACGAGCAATGGCGTGCCGAGCTCGACCCCATGCAGTACCAGGTGGCGCGCCACGCCGCCACCGAGCGGGCCTTCACCGGCAAGTACTGGGATCATTTCGAGGCCGGCCACTACAACTGCGTGGGCTGCGGCACCCCGCTGTTCGAGGCTGACACCAAATTCGATGCCGGCTGCGGCTGGCCCAGCTACTGGGCGCCGGTGAACAGTGCCGTGGTCGAACGCGTGATCGACAGGGCCCACGGCATGGTGCGGGTCGAGGTGCGATGCAACAACTGCGGCTCGCACCTGGGCCATGTCTTTCCTGACGGGCCGGACCCCACGGGTGAGCGTTTCTGCATCAACTCGGCTGCGATAGACTTCGCGCCCAAGGATTGATACACCAGCGCCCGGGCTGGCGCGATTGAACCAAATACGCCATCTGCCATCAGATGGCGCTGCTCCCTGCCCGCCCCCGTCCATGAAAATCCTGCTCGACTTCCTGCCGCTGATACTGTTTTTTGCCACCTTCAAGTTCGCCGAAGGCTCGGCGGATGCGGCGGCGGCCTTTGCCACCCAGCATTTCGGCTTTCTGGTGCAGGGTGGCAGCGTCGGCGCCAGCGAGGCGCCGGTGCTGCTGGCCACCCTGGTGGTGATTGCCGCCACCCTGGCCCAGGTGATCGTGCTCAAGGCCATGCGCCGCAAGGTGGACACCATGCTGTGGATCAGCCTGGTGCTCGTCGTCGTGCTGGGCGGCGCCACCGTCTGGTTCCACAACGAGACCTTCATCAAGTGGAAACCCAGCGGCCTGTACTGGGCCATGGCCCTGAGCTTCTGGATCAGCGCCCGCTTCTTCGGCAAGAATCTGATACAGGCCATGATGGGCAAGGAACTGCCCCTGCCCGATGCCATCTGGCAGCGGCTGAACTGGGCCTGGATAGGCTTTTTCGCCTTCATGGGTGTGCTCAACCTGCTGGTCGCCTACAACTTCAGCACCTCCACCTGGGCCAGCTTCAAGGCCTTTGGCACGACCGGGCTGATCCTGTTGTTCACCATCGCCCAGGGCCTCTACCTCAGCCCCCATTTGAAGGAAGAGTCGCCGCCGGAAGAGGCCGCGGCCAAGGACGCCACGCCATGAGCAGCACCCACGCCGGCGTTGATGCCATTCGCGAGCGACTGGCGCTGGCTTTCGGCGAGCAGGGCCTGGAAGTGCAGGACGACAGCCACCTCCATGCCGGCCATGCCGGCGCCCGCGAAGGCGGCCATTACACGGTGCGCCTGGTCAGCGAGCGTTTCACGGGACTGTCACGCGTGGCCCGTCATCGCCTCGTATATGATGCCCTCCGTGAATTGATGCACCAAGGCATACATGCGCTCGTCATCGACGCCCGCACGCCTCAAGAGTGCTGATGTTTTCAAGTCTTCCCAAACCGTCGATTTGCCCACAGCCGCCCTGCGCGGTATCGAAAATCCCGGCAGGCGCTGCCGGTCGAGTCTGTTGAAAGGCCACACCCCCATGAAGAAGATCGTCCTGACCGCCCTGCTGGCGGCCGCGTCCGCTGCCCTGCTGCCCATCTCGGCCAGCGCGCAGAACATTGCGACCGTGAACGGCAAGGCCGTGCCGAAGTCGCGTGCGGACACGCTGATTCAGCAAGTCACCCGCAGCGGCCAGCAGCAGCGCACCCCTGAAATGGAAGCGCAAGTGCGCGACGAAGTCGTGCTGCGCGAGATCTTCATGCAGGAAGCCGAGAAGCGCGGCATTCCCGCCAGCGCCGACTACAAGGCCCAGATGGAACTGGCCCGCCAAAGCCTGCTGATTCGCGAGCTGTTCGAGGACTTCAACAAGAAGAACCCGGTCACCGACGCCGAAGCCAAGGCCGAGTACGACAAGGTCAAGGTCCAGGCCAGCGGCAGCGAATACCGCGCCCGCCACATCCTGGTCGAGAAGGAAGACGAAGCCAAGACCCTGATCGCCCAGATCAAGGCCGGCGCCAAGTTCGAAGACCTGGCCAAGAAGGCCTCCAAGGACACCGGTTCGGCCGAAAACGGCGGTGACCTGGATTGGGCCAATGCCAACAGCTATGTGCCCGAGTTCAGCGCCGCACTGACGCAGCTGACCAAGGGCCAGATGACCGACACCCCGGTCAAGACCCAGTTCGGTTACCACGTCATCCGCCTGGAAGACACGCGTGAAGCGCAGTTCCCCGGCTTTGACGAAGTCAAGCCCCAGATCCAGCAGCGCATGGCCCAGCAAAAGCTGGCCAAGTTCCGCGACGAGCTGAAGGACAAGGCCAAGACGGACTACAAGTTCTCACGCTGAATTCGCACACTGGCCCTGACCAGGGCCAATGAGAAAGCCTCCCGTGGGAGGCTTTTTTCATGGTGCCAGGTTTTGCCTGCTTATCGGGAGGCACCGCCGCGTTGCGCCTCGGCCCGCGCGATCAACCGGCTGACCCGCGATACCGACAGGCCCAGGCCATCGGCCATCGCCGTCATGCTCAGGCCGCCCTCGGTATAGGCCCGCAGCAGGCCCTGCTCGCGGCTGTCGCTGTCCTTGATCCACTGCGCCACGCCGACCTTGCCGTTCTTCGCCTTACTATTCTTGGCCACCGATCGGCTCTTGCCACCGCCGGCCATGGCCTGCATGCGCGCCACAAAGGCCTCGTCACCCAGATAGATCTGGTGCCTGAGGGTCGAATTCCAGAAGGCATCGCCATCGGACGAGGTCAGCGCCGCCGCATATTTCTGCGCCGCCTTGCGCTGATCACCCGGCGTACGCGCCTCGCGGCCCAGCACATAGCTCAAAAGCCCCTGGGTCTCCAGCCAGGCCGGTGTGGCCGTTGCCAGGCTGTGGGCCGGATAGCTGGACCAGGGCCAGCCATCAATGCCTTTGCTCACACCCGCGCGCAAAGGCGCAGATTCGACATACTGGCAGGCCGAGAGCAGATGCTGATCACGGTCCACCAGCACGCCCTTGAAGCGGCCCTGGAACACCGGACCGTTCTTGCCGTGGCGCCGGTTGAAGGCCTGGGTGTAGACGCCGTTGATATGCCGCATCAGCCGCGACAGATTGCCCTGGGCTGTGTAGAGCAGCAATTGGTAGTGCTCGCCCAGCAGGCTGTAGGCCAGCACCTGGGCGTCAAAGCGCGCCATGCCCTGCTCGATGACCGCCAGCAAGGACTGCCGGTCCGCGTCGTCCAAGAAGATCGCGGCATCAGCATGACCGCGGGAGGTCACGTGATACACCGCGCCGGGGAATTCGATGCGTAGAGGGCGTGCCATGACTGCAATCTAGGCTCAAAATGAAAAAAAGACAAGACCTGGCCCGGCACCTGATCCCGAAAGAATTTGGGGTGAAAACCCGCAGTCAAAACCACCACAAGACCCGTGGAGACCTGGCCCCGCAAGCTCACGCCATGGTCAGAAACCGCGCAGCGGCAGCGCTCCGTCCCGCTGCAGCCAGTTGCGCGGCGAATAGCGGGTGCGGGCATCGGTCACATGCAGGGTGTAGGCATGTCGCGAGACCGGCGACAGATTGGGCGCGCTGTAGTGGGGCAGCAGGCCGTGGAAACACACCAGGGTGCCGGCCTTGACCTCCACCGGCACGGCCAGGCTGTCGTCCGGCCAGGGCGTGGCATCCAGCTTCAGCAGCTCGGTCCGGTCGCCATCGCGCACGAACAGCTCGCGCAGCACGCCGCGCGCCCCTTGCTGGCCGCCCGGCTCGACCCACAGGCAGCCGTTGTCTCGGGTGGCGTCTTCCAGCGCGAACCAGAAGGTCGTCACGCTCATCGGATCCGTGTCGAAATAGGTCGCGTCCTGGTGCCAGCGCACCTCGCCGCCGATGCCGGGCTGCTTGAAGATATACATCGACTGCCAGATCTGCGGCTGCTCCAGGCCCAGGTCGCGGGCCATCGCGGCCAGCTCCGGGCCATGGGAGAAGGCATCGAAGACTGGATCCAGATCGTGCAGAGCGTGGCCGATCTTGTTGATCGACAAGGCCTTGGCCTGGCCGAGGCGCCCCTGGGCGTCAAAGGCACGCTCCTCGAAGAAGCAGCGCATCTTGTCGCCGGAGCCCAGGAAGTAGCTGTCGTCCTGGCGCTTGGTCTCGTCGGTGGTGAAGATGCTTTTCTGCTCGCCCGGGTCGAAGGCCTCGACCAGGGCCTGGGCCCTCTCGCGCAACGCGGCCACGTCCTGGGCCGACTTGAAGCCGGGCAGGACCAGGTAGCCCTCCTGCCGGAACTGCTGTTGTTGCGCCGCGCTGAGCATGCCGATTTCTCCGTCCTGATGCGAACGGCCAGTTTAGTCGCGCTCAGTCACGTTCCAGCAGCACCTGCTGGCGGCGGCGGTCGATCTCCAGCCGCAAGACATCGGGCCGAGCGTAGTGGCCGCTGGGGTCGAAGTTCTGGCGTTCCTCGCGCACCCGGGCCAGGTCCAGCTGGGCGACGATCAAGGTCTCCGCGTCCGCCACCGGTTCGACCAGCCACTGCCCGTCCGGCCCGGCGATGCAGGAGCCGCCATTGGCCGAGGTCTCGGGCAGTACCTCGCGCAGCAGGGCCGCCTCGGGGATGTGGTCGGGCACATCACTGCGCCGCATCAGGCCGCTGACGGCCAGCGAATAGCTGCGGCCCTCGCGGGCGATGTGGCGGGTCAGGTCGATGGTGTTGCGCACATTGCCGGGCCACAGCGCCACATGCAGGTCTTCACCTTGCGCTTGCAGCGCGGCGCGCGGCAGCGGCATCCAGTTCTCCCAGCAGTTCAGGCCGCCGGCGCGGAAGGAGCCGACATCGAAGGTGCGCAGGCCCGCGCCATCGCCGGTGGCCCAGACCAGGCGCTCCTCGAAGGTGGGCATCAGCTTGCGGTGCACATTGCGTACCTCGCCCTGCGGATCGATCCAGACCATCGAACAATAGACACTGTGGCCGCGCGCGGCCGGCTGCTCCATAACGCCCAGCAACACCCAGCACTTCGCCGCCCGGGCAGCGGCGCACAGCGGCGCCAGGTCGCCGCGCTCGATGCGCACCGCCTGCTCGGCATAGTGGGCGTAGAAACGTTTTTGCAGCGCCGACTCGAAGCGGGCGCCATCGGTCAGCTCGACCCAGAAGGGGTAGCCGGGCAGCAGGGCCTCGCCGAAGGCCACCAGCTGGCAGCCCTCGCGGCCGGCGCGGGCCACCCAATCCACCATCTTGGCCAAGGTCGCCGTCCGGTCCAGCCAGATCGGCGCAATCTGGGCCAGGCCCACCGTCAAAACGCTTGCAGTCATCGCCATCTCCCTGAGCAAAAGTGATCGCTGTTTGTAGCGCCTTCGTCCGCCCGGCACTTGCAGAATCCTGCGCAAATGGCCCCGCCGGCCCGGCTTCGCGCCGAAACAGCGAAAATACTGCCTTGAGCGCGGCCCCTCCAAGGCCCGCCGCTCCCCGCTACCGGTATTTGCATGACGACGCCCCACACCCTTTTTTCCGCCGCCAGCGGCTTTGAATCGGCCGCACAGGTCACCCTGCTGCCGGTCGGCCACCGCTCGCGCGGCCTGCATGGCCACAGCTATCTGGCCACCGTGCGCGCCGATCTGCCAGCAGGCTGGGCGCCCTTCCCCGGCGGCGAGGTCGAGGCCCTGCGCACCCGGCTTGAAGAATGCCTGGCCCCGCTGGACTACCAGCTGCTGAACAACACCATCGCCCAGCCGACCGACGAGAACATCGCGCGCTGGGTGTTGGAACAATTAAGCGAACGGCTGAACGTGCCCGGCATCGCCCAGATCGGCATCCAGAGCACCGCGCATTCGGGTGTTGACCTGGACGCCGCCGGCATGGCCCACGTCTGGCGCCGCTACCGCTTCCAGGCCGCCCACCGCCTGCCTCAGGTGCCGCTGGGCCACAAATGCGGGCGCATGCATGGCCATGGCTTCGAGGTCATCGTCCATGCCAATCAGGACCTGGGCACGCGCGACCTGAGCATCGACTACGACCATCTGGACGAGGTCTGGGCGCCGCTGCACCACCAGCTGAACTACCAGTGCCTGAACGATATCGAGGGCCTGGACAACCCGACCAGCGAGGTGATCTCCAGCTGGCTGTGGCAGCGGCTGAAGCCGCAACTGCCCGAGCTGTCCTGGATCACCGTCTACGAGACCGGCTCCTGCGGCGCCAATTTCGATGGCGAGAACTACCGCATCTGGAAGGAGCTGACGCTGGACAGCGCGATTCAGCTCAAGCGCGCCCCCGACGGCAGCGCCCTGCGCAGCATCCACGGCCACACCTACACCCTGCGCCTGCACCTGAGCGCGCCGCTGGACACGGTGATGGGCTGGACGGTGGATTTCGGCGATGTGAAGACGCTGTTCGACCCCATCTTCAAGGCCATAGACCACCGGCCGCTGTACGAGATCGCCGACATGAGCGATGGCGACACCGCCAGCATTGCCGCCTGGATTCTGGAGAAGGCCCGCGCCCAGCTGCCGCAACTGGACCGCGTAGACCTGTATGAAACACGCGGCTGCGGGGCAATCGTCAGCGCAGCATCGGAAGGGCCGGCGCTGCCGGTGTGAGTATGAGCAGCTATGCCGTGAAAGAAATGTTCTTCACCCTGCAGGGTGAAGGCGCCCAGGCCGGCCGCGCGTCGGTGTTCTGCCGCTTTGCCGGCTGCAATCTGTGGAGCGGCCGCGAGCAGGACCGGGCCACCGCCCAGTGCAACTTCTGCGACACCGATTTCGTCGGCATGGACGGCATCGGCGGCGGGCGTTTTGCCACGCCGGAGGCCTTGGCGCAGGCGGTGGCGGCGCTGTGGCCGGCGGGTGCCGGCGGCAAGCCCTATGTCGTCTGCACCGGCGGCGAGCCGCTGCTGCAGCTGGACCAGGCGCTGGTCGATGCGCTGCACAGCGTCGGCTTCGAGATTGCCGTCGAGACCAATGGCACGCAGCTGCCACCCAAGGGTCTGGACTGGATCTGCGTCAGCCCCAAGGCTGACACCGAAATCGTGCTGACCCGGGGCGACGAGCTGAAGCTGGTCTTCCCCCAGCCGCAGGCCCAGCCGGAGCGCTTCGAGGGGCTGGCCTTCACCCATTTCTTCCTGCAGCCCATGGACAGCCTGCTGCGCGCCGACAACACCCGCCGCGCGGTCGAGTACTGCATGGCCCACCCGCAATGGCGCTTGAGCGTGCAGATGCACAAGGTCATCGGCATCGCTTGAAATGGGCGTTCCGGGGAAACCCGGATAATCGGAGGATGACCCTCGCCTCACAAGACACGTCCGCCGACGACGCCCTGGCCTTCAAGCGCCTGCCCCTGACCCCCGCCATGCTGGCCAATCTGGAGCAGTTGGGCTATACGCAGATGACGCCCATCCAGGCCGCCAGCCTGCCCGCGGCGCTCGCCGGCCAGGACCTGATCGCCCAGGCCAAGACCGGCAGCGGCAAGACGGCCGCCTTCGCGCTGGCCCTGCTGAGCAAGCTGGATCTGCGCCGTTTCGAGGTCCAGGCGCTGGTGATGTGCCCGACCCGCGAGCTGGCCGACCAGGTGACGCAAGAGATACGCCGCCTGGCCCGCGCCGAAGACAATATCAAGATCCTGACGCTGTGCGGCGGCTCGACGATGCGGCCGCAGATCGCCAGCCTGGAGCATGGCGCCCACATCGTCGTCGGCACGCCGGGCCGGCTGATGGACCATCTGGACCGCGGCACCTTGAATCTGGGCGCGCTGAACACCCTGGTGCTGGACGAGGCCGACCGCATGCTGGACATGGGCTTCTTCGATGACATCGTCACCGTTGCCAAGCAGTGCCCGAAGACGCGCCAGACCCTGCTGTTCTCGGCCACCTATCCCGAGGGCATCGCCAATCTGAGCAAGCAGTTCCTGCGCAATCCGCTGGAGGTCAAGCTGACCACCCAGCATGCGGCCAGCAAGATCCGCCAGCGCTTCTACGAGGTCACCGAGGAGCAGCGCCTGCATGCGGTATCGCTGCTGCTGGCCCACTACCGCCCGGCGACCACGCTGGCCTTCTGCAACACCAAGCAGCAGTGCCGCGATCTGGTGGATGTGCTGGAGGCCCAGGGTTACAAGGCCTTGGCCCTGCATGGCGACCTGGAGCAGCGTGACCGCGACCAGGTGCTGATCCAGTTCGCCAACCGCAGCATCTCGGTGCTGGTGGCCACCGACGTCGCCGCCCGCGGCCTGGACATCGCCCAGCTGGAGGCTGTGATCAATGTGGACATCACGCCCGATATCGAGGTGCACACCCACCGCATCGGCCGCACCGGCCGCGCCGACGAGGACGGCTGGGCCTTCAGCCTGGCCAGCCTCGACGAGATGGGGCGTGTGGGCAATATCGAGAAGATGCAGGGCCAGGAATCGAAGTGGCATCAGCTCAGTGAGCTGACGCCCGCCAGCAGCGAGCCTCTGTTGCCGGCGATGGAAACGCTGCAAATCCTCGGTGGCCGCAAGGAAAAGATTCGCCCCGGCGATGTGCTGGGCGCCTTGACCGGCGAGGCCGGCTACACCGCCGCCCAGGTCGGCAAGATCAATATCACCGAGTTCCACACCTATGTGGCGGTAGCCCGTGACATCGCCGCCGAGGCGGTGCGCAAGCTGTCGGCGGGCAAGGTCAAGGGCAAGAAGGTCAAAGTCAGATTGCTTGAGGAATTGACACGCTGATCGCAGGCAGAATGGGCCAGCATCGCGGGGAGCTTGCTTTGGATACAACACGTGTGGTGTGGGTTGCCACCTCCGACACGGGCGCCGAACTGGCGCCGCTGCTGGAGGCGCTGGGTGCACTGGGTCTCAGTGCCAGGTCTTGCCTGCCGGGTGACTCCTGGCAGCTCAAGGCCGAGTTGCGCGTGCTGCCGGCCTATGCCTTTGCCGGCCCGGACGAGTTGCAGGCCGAGTATCTGCAGGACACCCGCCCCACCCTGGTGCTGACCAGCGCCGAGGCGCAGGAGTTGAGCGTGCTGGGCTATCTGTCCGAGCACGACGATCTGGCACCGTTCACCCCGCGTGCCGACCTGCTGGCGCTGCGGCTCGAACGGCTGGCCCGGCGGGCGAGCCAGTTCAAGCGCGCCGCCCCACCGCAGACCGATGCCCTGACCGGCCTGCCCAACCGCGAGCGTTTCGACGCCGAGCTGACGCAATGTCTGGTCAACCTGTCGGCGGACGCGCACAAGGCCGCGGTCTTTCTGGATCTGGACCAGTTCGGCCAGGTCAACGAGCAATACGGCCGTCTGGGCGGCGACCTGGTGCTGGTGCAGATGGCCATGCTCTTGGGCAGCGAGCTGGCGCCCAGCGATCTTCTGGCCCGCGTCGGCGCAGACAAATTCGTCTGCCTGTTGAGCCGCTATGACCGCGCCACCTTGCTGGCCGATGCCCGGCTGCTGGTGCAGCGCATCGCCCAGCACCAGTTCATGATCGACGCCCATGCAGCCGAAGGCGCGGCGCCCACCCATCTGTCGCTGACCGCCAGCGCCGGCCTGGCCTTTCTGGCGCCGGGCGCACCGGTGCCGGAGTTGTGGCGCCAGCTGGACGTAGCCGTGTTCGAGGCCAAGACGGCCGGCCGCAACCGGCTGGAGATTTATGCCGCGCCGGTGGGCATACGACCGCTGGGCAGCACGCCCGAGGAGCAGGCCCAGCTGCAGCACCTGCTCAACGTCACCAAGGTGGTGTCCGAACGGATGGACCAGCTGCTCAAGCCGGTCGGCCCGAATGCCGGCGACGCGGTGCTGCGCGAGAGCTACCAGGACCCGCTGACCCAGCTCAACAACCGGCGCTATTTCGATCTGCGCCTGGAGCGCGAGTTCGGCAGCGCGCGCAAGCACGGCCGGCCGCTGAGCCTGGCCTGGATGGACATCAGCCATCTGCACGACCTGAACCAGCGCTATGGCTGGGCGGCCGGCGACAAGGCCTTGCAGCATTTCGCCGAGCTGGCCCAGGGCAGCATCCGCCTGGTGGACTGGCTGGCCCGCGTCAGCGGCCAGGAGTTCTGCCTGGTCATGCCCGACACCGATCTGGCCGAGGGCCGGCAGGTGGCCGAACGCATACGCGCCAAGCTGCAGACCGGCGCATTGAGTGCCCCCGATGGCCGCCCCGTCACCCTGAAGCTCAGCCTGGGCGTGGCCCAGATCGACGATGCCCTGCAGCAGCCCGAAGAATTGATCGCCCTGGCGCAAAGCGCGCTGCGGCAAGACAAGGCCGGCGCCTGAGTGCCCAGCACCCACAATTTCCCGGAGATCCCGCTTGTTTGCCTGGTTTGAAAAACTCGTTCACCCCTATCCGGACGCCCCGCCCCAAACGCCCCCCAAGGACTTTTTTGCTTTCTTGTGGGCGGCGACCCGCGGCCTGAGGCCCTTCATCCTCGGCATGACGCTGTGCACCGTGGTCATCGGCGCCTTCGAGGCGCTGCTGTTCAGCATGATGGGCAGAATAGTCGACTGGCTGGGCAAGGTCGAGCCGGCCCAGCTGTGGGCGCAGGAGCGCAACAGCCTGCTGCTGCTCGCCGCCATCCTGTTCGTCAGCCCGCTGATCGTGGCCCTGCAGACCCTGCTCAAGCACCAGGCGCTGGCGGCCAACTTCCCGATGCTGCTGCGCTGGAACTTCCACCGCCTGATGCTCAGCCAGAGCATGAGTTTCTACCAGGACGAGTTCGCCGGCCGCGTCGCCACCAAGGTGATGCAGACGGCCCTGGCCGTGCGCGACACCTGGATGATCTTGGCCGACATCCTGGTCTTCGTCGTCATCTACTTCATCACCATGGTGGCCGTGGTCGGCAGCTTCGATCTGTGGCTGCTGGGCCCGTTCGCCGGCTGGCTGGTGCTGTATGTGGCGGCCTTGCGCTACTTCGTGCCCCGCCTGGGCAAGGTCGCCAAGAACCAGGCCGACGCGCGCAGCCTGATGACGGGCCGCATCACCGATGCCTACACCAATATCGCCACCGTCAAGCTGTTCTCCCACGCGCAGCGCGAGGCCGGCTTTGCCCGCTCGGCGATGCAGGAGTTCATGCAGACGGCCCATGCGCAGATGCGCCTGGTCAGCGGCTTCGAGATCGTCAACCATGCCTTGAGCATGCTGCTGATCGCCAGCACCGCCGGCATCACCCTGTGGCTGTGGATACAGGGTCAGGTGGGCGTCGGCGCGGTGGCTGCCGCCACGGCCATGGCCCTGCGGCTGAACGGCATCTCGCACTGGATCATGTGGGAGTTCGCCGCGCTGTTCGAGCACATCGGCACGGTGCAGGACGGCATCAATACGCTGGCCCGGCCCCATGCGGTGGTCGATCATCCAGGAGCCAAGCCGCTGCAGGTCAGCCGCGGTGAGATCCGCTTCGAGCAGGCGACGTTTGCCTACGGCGGCGAGAAGAAGGTCATCGACCACCTGAACCTGCACATCCGCCCGGGCGAGAAGATTGGCCTGGTCGGCCGCTCGGGTGCGGGCAAATCGACCATCGTCAACCTGCTGCTGCGTTTCTATGACGTCGAGCAGGGCCGGGTGCTGATCGACGGGCAGAACATCAGCGAGGTCACGCAGGACAGCCTGCGCGCCCAGGTCGGCATGGTCACTCAGGACACCTCGCTCCTGCACCGCTCGGTGCGCGACAACATCCTCTACGGCCGTCCCGATGCCAGCGATGCCGACATGATTGCCGCGGCCGAACGGGCCGAGGCGACCGACTTCATCCAGAGCCTGACCGACCCCAAGGGCCGCACCGCTTTCGACGCCCATGTCGGCGAGCGCGGCGTCAAGCTCTCGGGCGGCCAGCGCCAGCGCATCGCCATCGCCCGGGTGATGCTGAAGGACGCGCCCATCCTGCTGCTCGACGAGGCCACCAGCGCGCTGGACTCCGAGGTCGAGGCCGCCATCCAGGCCAGCCTCTACAACCTGATGCAGGGCAAGACGGTGGTGGCGATCGCCCACCGGCTGTCCACCATTGCCGCCATGGACCGGCTGATCGTGCTCGACAAGGGCCGCATCGTCGAGGAAGGCGATCACCGCAGCCTGCTGGCCAAGGGCGGCCTGTACGCGCGGCTGTGGGCACATCAGAGCGGGGGCTTCCTCGGTGAGGAGGCCGATGACGACGAGGTGCTGGAGCCGGTGGCGCTGTCGGCCTGAACAAGGCCCCAAATGAAAAAGCCCGCCGGTCGCCCGGCGGGCTTTCAGTTTCGGCGAGGCCGATCAGGCCTTCACATCCAAAGCCAGATTCTGAGGCACCGGCTTGCCGGCTTCGCTGGCATAGACGGCACTGGCCTTGCGTCGCTCTGCCAGCCTCGTGGTCTCGTTGCGTGCCTCCGGGCTGGCCGTGCGGTGATGCAGGGCCTCGGGCTTGGCATCCTGCGTGCGGTGCGTCTGCGCCGCCTCGCGATGCGGGCGGGCCGGCGCGGCAGCCGCCGCCAGCTGAGCCTGGGCGGCCACCTGAGCCGACACATCGGCGCGTGGCTCCTCGCGCGCCACCTCGGCTTCGGCCGGTGCGCGGGCCTGCGAGGCATGCTGCTCGGCCACCTTGGGCGCCACCAGGCTGGTGGCTCCAGCGGCACCCTGAGCGGGCTGCCAGGGCGGCGGGGGCCCAACCCCCACCGGCCAGGGCACGCCGTCGATCAGGCTCAGCGGCTGGGCCACGCCCGAGCTTTGCGCAGTCGACACGGCAGCGGCCTCCCCGCCGGTGCTCGCATCGGCGGCCGCGGCTGCGCCGGCCGCATTGGCGGCCTGGCGTGCAGCGTCCGAAATAGAAACCCGCAGCCCGTCCACGCGTGCAGAGGGTGCTGCCTCGGTGCGCGCGATGGCGACCGGGGTGCGCGTCTCTTCCTTGATGGTCCGCGTTGCGGGCAAGGCGGTCACAGTGGGCGTGGCAGTAGCGGTCTGGTCAACTCTCATGGCGAGTACCTCCGTGTCACGAATTTCGGCAGGGCTTTGCAGAACTTTAGTCTGCATAGACGTTTGCACACAAATATTCAAGCCTGAGGGCTGCGCACCCCGGCCAAACCCCGCCAGGCCAGCAAGGCAGCAATGCCCATCAGCAGCACAACACCCCACAGCGCCATGCGGGTGCCCCAGACGCTGGCCAGCCCGCCGCCGCCCAGCGCTCCCAGCAGCGTAGCACCTTGACCCAGGCTGCGCAGGCCGCCGTCCACCCGCGCCAGCAGGGCCTGGGGCACCAGCGTCTGACGCAGGGTGCGCTCGTGGATCTGGTGCACCGTCTGGCCGGCGTCACCGACGATCTGCTGTGTCACCAACAGCACGGCAGCCCCCAGCCCTGCGCCAGCCGCCAGCGGTGTGCAGGCCGAGCCCAGCGCGCACAGGCCCAGGCCGGCCGCCATCGACAGGCCCGCGCCCAGATGCCGCCCCAGCCGCAATGCCAGGCCGGCGCCCAACAAGGCTCCGAGGCCGCCGGTGGCGAAGATCAGCCCCTGCTCACCGGTGCTGAAGCCCAGTTCACGGGTGACGAAGATCATGTAGCTGGTGCCGGCCAGGCTCATGGCCAGCGCCACCAGCAGCTCGATCGCGGCCAGCAGGCGCAGGCGGGTGTCGGTCCAGAGCAGGGCCAGGCCGGCGGCGGTGTCGTCACGCCACTGCCGCCAGGCCGACATCTTCGGTTCTGCCGGCGCCGCGGCGGGTGCCTCTCGCAGGCCGCGCAGGCACAGCGCCGAGGCCAGATAGCTCAGCGCGTCCACCATCAGCGCCAGCACCACCCCCAGGCCCTGATAGAGCCAGCCACCCAGCGCAAAGGCCAGGGTCTCGGACAGGCTGGTGCCCACGGCCAGCTGGGCATTGGCACGGGTCAGGTCCGCATCGGCGATGCGCTGCGCCATCCAGGCCGAGCGGGCCATCTCGAAAGCCACCGTCAGCAGGCCGTTGGCGGCGGCTGACGCGACCAGCAGCGCCAGGCTCAGCTGCTGCAGCCAGGCCAGTGCACTCAGGCCCGCCAGCACGACGGCGCGCAGCACATCGGCGACCAGCATCACCCGGCGCTTGCCTCGGGCGTCAATCCAGGCCCCCAGCAGCAGGCCGCCGATGGCGCCGGCCAGCACATCGGCCACCAGCAGCCAGCCCATTTGCAAGGGCGTGGCGTCGAGGCCCAGCGTCGCCAGCCAGGGGATGGCCAGTCGGCTGAGCATGGCGCCAAAGTTCGACACCGACTCGGCGGCCAGTACGCGGTGAAAGTCCTGGAAGCGCTTGCCCATCGCAGCCCATGAAGTTGCGGCGGATTGTGCAGCAGGCGGGCCGGAGACAATGGCGGCATGTCCGAGCCATCACCGCTGCACCGTGTACACATCGAGCCCTCGGGCATTGCCTTCGAGGTCGGCGAGCAGGAATCGGTGCTGATCGCGGCGCTGGCGGCCGGCTGGCGCCTGCCCAGCTCCTGCCGCAATGGCACCTGCCGCAGCTGCATCTGCAGGCTGCGCTCGGGGGAAATCAGCTATGTGATCGAGTGGCCAGGCCTCAGTACCGAGGAGAAGGCCGAGGGCTGGATACTGCCCTGCGTGGCGATCGCGCGCACCGATCTGGTGCTGGATCAGCCAGGGCTTGCGTCGGTGTTCGGTTGAAGGCTCAAGTCGCGCTTATGCCGCAACGTCAAGCAGGCTGCCCATCATCTTCTGTTCGGTCTGCAGGGTCAGCACATTGGCCTTGAAGGCGTAGCTGGCGACCATTTGCTGGACGAAGTCGTTGGCCATGGTGTCGCCGGCGGGCTGGGCGGCCTGCCTGACGCTCACCGAGACACCGCCGGTTTCCTGGGCCTGCTGCACCACCTCCTGGCGGCGGAAATTGCTCGTCTGCGCGTTGGCGATGTTGTGGGCCGTGACGCCCAGGCTGTACTGGGCGGCATTCAGACCGGACCTGGCAATCGAAGAAATTGAACCCATACTGCACCTCTCGACGGTCTATCGTCTCGAAATGCGCCAGGTTTAGCCCCCTGTTTCGGGGATGCTCACTACTTACACAAACTCACAGCTCAGTGGTGCAAGGTGGCGAGCACCTTCAACACCGCGTCGGGGCCCATGCTGCGCGCATCAGCCAGCTCACCACCGGTGGTGGCCTTGAGCAGGCTGCCGTCAGCCTGCAGCAGCGCCACGGCCGGAATGCCCTTCTTGATCGGATTGCCCATCGCCTGGGCAATGTCCAGATTGCGGTTGAAGCGGCCGACATCGACCTTGGTCACGATGTAGCGCTGCTTGACCTCGGCCGCCAGCGGCGTGTCAGCCATCTGCTGGTTCAGCGCCAGGCAATCCTTGCACCAGTTGGCGCCGAACACCACCAGCACCTGCTTCTTCTCGGCCGCGGCCTTCTGCAGCGCCTGATTGATGTCGGCCCGGGCATCGGCCTGCTCGGCATAGGGGCCGGCGGCGGGGCTTTGAGCCTGTGCACCGATGGCGAGCAGGCTGGACAGGCCGAACAACAGCAGCAGGCGGAATTTCATGGTCAGGGCGGCACGGTGTGAAAGTGCCGGCACTGTGCCACAAGATCTTATTTGACGCCCAGCAGCCCGTCCTTGAGCTTCCAGTCGGCGGGCACCGGGCCCATCCAGATCCACATCAGGGCCTTAAAAAACTCGGGCTCCTTGAACGGTTCGCCCTGGACCTTGCCCTTGACGGTGATCACCGAGCCGGTGCCGGGCACCCAATCGACGGTGAAGTTATCGCCCGCCACCAGGGTCTTGTGGTCGGCGAACATCTGGCCCATGCGTATCAGGCCGGGGATCAGCGGGGCCATTGCGGCCTTGCCCATATTATCTTCCATGCCCCGCGTCAGCAGCTTGCCCAGCTCGGCGGCGTCGATGCCGCGCAGCATCGTGATCGACAGACGCTTGGGGCCGGGCAGGGCCACCACCTCATCGGGCGTGTTGACCTTCTTGCCCAGATAGAGGCCGGCGGCATAGACCTTGAACGGGCCCTTGAAGCGGGCACCCGCGCCGTTGAGCAGCAGATTGCTGCCGCGCATCTCGATCTGCTCGTCGAACTTGACGCCGTAGACGTCGACCGGCGCGCTCCAGGCGCTGCCTGCCAGCACCAGCGACATCAGGGCCAGGGACAGGGTCTTCAACAGGGATTTCATTGCACACTCGCTAGTCAGCGCCCCAGCATTGGGCGCCCGCCCAATTCTGGTGTTTAAGGCAGGGGCACGCATCAGGGTTTCCCGGTTGACCGGCCGGGCGACGTGAATTCCTGTGCGATCAGGAGAAGTAGCGCAGCTTCAGGGCCTCGTAGCGGCCGTCGCGCCGCACCTTGTCGAGGGCGGCCTGCAGGCGGCGGCACAGCGCCTGCGGCGTGTCGGGCGGCAGGCCGAACCAGTAGGACTTGCTGGCGTCGTACTCCAGCACCTGGGTCAGGGTGACGAAGGGCAGCTGCAGCTGGCGCAGATTCCAGGCCGCCGCCCAGTCCAGCAGCACGATCAGCTCCATGCGGCCGGCCAGCAGCTTGCGCAGATTGGTGGCGTCGTCGCGGGCCCATTCGATGTCATCGTCCGAGCGCAGGCCCTCGGCCAGCAATTGCTTGGCCGCCGCCGAGTCGCGCACCACACCGATGCGGGCGCCGCGCAGCTGGCGCAGGCTGCTGATCTGCAGATCGGCGCGGCTGGCCAGCTTGTAGATGACGATGCGGCGCTCGCTGATCGGTCCCACCCACTGGAACTGCGCCTCGCGCTCGGGCAGGCGGGTCAGCGAGAACAGCACGCTGTTGGGCGTCTGGCTGGCCGACTGCATGGCCCGCGTCCAGGGTTGGACCTCGATGTCCAGGCCCACGCCCGCCTCGGCTGCCACCATGCGCAAGAGCTCGACGCTGAAGCCGCGCGGCGTGTCTTCATCCTGATAGTTCAGCGGCGGCAGGTTCTCGGTGAAGGCGCGCAGGCGGAGCTCAGGCTCGGCCGCCTGCACAGGCAGGCCACCGGCCAGGCTCGCCAGCAGGGTGGTCAAGTCACGGCGATTCAGCATGGCGCAGGCTCAGAGCTTGATTTCGAGCTGCAGCCCTATGGAGCGCACCAGTTTGCGCTCGGTCTGGCTGCCCTGCTCATTGCCATTGGCGTCGAGGTAGCTGCTGCTGCTCAACTCCTCCAGAGGCAAGAGGTCGCGGGCCGACAGGCGCAGGCTCATCGTCGGCGAGAAGCGCCACTGGGCATAGGCGTCGAACTTGCGGCTGAGCCCCTGGGTGTTGCGCTGTTCGATGCTTTGCTGCACCGCATAGGCGGGGGTGTAAGCCAGGCTGCCGCCGAAGCTGACCGGCAAGGCCGTGGCCCGGTAGTCAAAGCCCAGATTGACCGAATAGGGCTGCTGCGACTCCAGCCGGTTGTCGGGCCCCGGGATGCCGGCCACATTGGAGCGGTAGACGCTCAGGCTGGCACGCAGGTCCAGCGGCAGGCCGGCGTCGAAGGCGCTGGGGAACAACTCGCCGGCCCGGCCCTTGGCCTCCATCTCGACGCCGCTGGTGCTGGCTCCTGCCAGATTGGTGGGCCGGGCCACCCAGCGCGGCACGGCCGCCCAGGACACCGTCTCCAAGGTCGTCGCCGAGCGTATCAACCCGTCGATACGGCGGTGGAAGACGCTGACGCTCAGCAGGCCGCCGGCCTGCAGATACTTCTCGTAGGCCACATCCAGGCCCAGGGCCAGCTCGGGCCGCAGATTCGGATTGCCGGTGCGGTCCGGGCTGCTTTCGATATTGGGGCCCGAGGTCGGGTAGAGATTGCTGTTGACGCTGGGCCGGGCCAAGAGCTGGTTCAGATTGGGTGCTCGGTAGCTGCGGGTCAGGCTGGCGCGCAGCACGTCGCGGCCCTTGCCGGGCTTGTAGGCCAAGTGCAGCAGCGGCGTGACGACCTGGCTGCGGTTGCGCTGCTCGCCACCGGGCTCTCTGGACGCGGTGCTGATGGTCTCGGCGCGCAGGCCGGCATAGCCCGACCACTGGGCATTGATGTCCCACTCGTCCTGGGCGTAGGCCGCCAGCCGGCTGATATTGGCCTTGAACGGCGCCTCGAAGCCGGGCAGCTGTTCGACGCCATTGTCGAGCTGGCTGCGGCTGTCGTTGCGGCGGCGGTATTCGGCCTCGGCGCCAACGGCCAGGGCATGGGCCTCCCACAGCGGGCGCTTGTATTTGGCCGAAGCGGTCAGGCCCTGCTCCTCGCTGTAGCTGCGGTTGTGCTGGTCCAGCACCTGCTGGCCGCCGGCGCCCTTGCCCTGCAGCTCGGAGCCGGCGTCGCGCGACCAGCCCTGGCCACCGAGGCGCAGCTCCAGGCTCTGGCTGTCGGCCAGATTGCGCGTCCACTGCAGATTGCTGCGCAGCATCTGCCAGCGGCCCCAGCTGCGGTAGCGCTCATCAAGGCTCATGGGCCCCTGGCCCTGCTGCACGTCGACGACATTGCTGCCGGTACTGCCCCAGTCATGGCGGTTGACGAAGGTCTGCCAGCTCAGGTTGTTGTTGTCCCCGAGCCGCCAGGCCAGCCGGGGCGAGGCATTGAAGCCGCGGCCGTCACCGTCGTCCACATAGCGGGCGTCCTGCACCAACCGCTGGCCGGTGGCATCCAGGCTTTGCGTGTGCACCACGGTCTCGCCGATGTAGCGGCTGCTGTAGGCCGACACCGGCAGCGAATAGCTGAGGTCGCCATCCTTGTCGCCATAAGTGAAGTTGACCCAGGGGGTGACGTGGCCCTGCGCCGCGTTGAAGCCCCCGCGCCACTCGCGCTGGCGGTTCTTCGGCGCTTCCTTGAGGATGATGTTGATCGTGCCGGCCACCGCCTGGGCGCTGTTCTCGGCCGTAGGGCCGCGCGACACCTCGATGCGCTCGATCTGCGAGGGCGACAGATTGTCCAGCGAGAAGCCGGGCGGCGCCGGCTCGCCATTGATCAGTATCAGCGTGAAACCGGCGCCCAGGCCGCGCATCCGCGGCGCGCCGCCCTGCATGTTCACGCCCGGCAGCCGCTTGAGGACATCGCTCATATTGGTGTCGCCGTAGCGGGTCAGCTCCTCGCGGCTGAAGACAATCTTGGCGGCGGTGGACTGGCGGCGCAGGTCGTTGTCGCTGCGCTGGGTGGCCTGCACCTCGACGCGCTCCAGCTGCTTGGGCGCGGGTTCTTTCGATTCGGGCGACTCGCTGCGGGCCGTCTGGGCCAGCGCGGCGCCAAGGGGACAGGCAGCGGCAAGACAGGCACAGCGCAAGAAAAAGGCAACGGTCATGACGCAGGCCCGTGCAAGACGCGCCAAGATTTCAGGAACCGCGATTATCTTGAGAATGTCATGCATTGGCGTGACAAACCCGATCAGGCGGGCGACGGCCAGCCCGAGCGCAGGCCAAATGGGCAATAAGTCCTGCCAAAGTCCTTGCAAACCGGCCCCTCTCTGCCGGAGCAGATAGCTGTAAACCCGTATTGCTGGGACAATAGAGGGTTGCACGCCAGGCGCCGCCTGGGTTGCTGCCATCTGATTCACCCCGGTCACACCATGTCTGCCACTCTTGCCGTCCCGGCCACCGCTCCTCGCGCCTTGAAGCCACTCAATGGCTACAAGCCCTATTGGGCCAAGCGCTTCGGCAAGGCCAAGTTCCTGCCCATGAGCCGCGCCGAGATGGACGTGCTGGGCTGGGACAGCTGCGACATCATCATCGTCACCGGCGACGCCTATGTGGACCACCCCAGCTTCGGCATGGCCGTGATAGGCCGCATGCTGGAGGCGCAGGGCTTTCGCGTGGGCATCATCGCCCAGCCGGACTGGCAGAGCGCCGACCCGTTCAAGGCATTGGGCAAACCGAATCTGTTCTTCGGCGTGACCGCCGGCAATATGGATTCGATGATCAACCGCTACACGGCCGATCGCAAGATCCGCAGCGACGACGCCTACACGCCCGGCGATGTCGGCGGCAAGCGGCCCGACCGCGCGTCCCTGGTCTATTCGCAGCGCTGCAAGGAAGCCTACAAGGACGTGCCCATCATCCTGGGCGGCATCGAAGGCAGCTTGCGCCGCATCGCCCACTACGACTACTGGTCGGACAAGGTGCGCCGCTCCATCCTGGTAGACGCCAAGTGCGACCTGCTGCTCTACGGCAACGCCGAGCGCGCCATCGTCGAGATCGCCCACCGCCTGGCCGCCCGCGAGCCGGTCGAGCAGATCACCGATGTGCGCGGCACCGCCTTCATGCGCCGCACCAATGACCCGACGGCCGAGGGCTGGTTCGAGCTGGACTCGTCCGAGGTGGACATGCCCGGCCGCATCGACGAGCACATCAACCCCTACCAGACCACGTCCGAGCAGGCCGAAGCCCAGGGCTCGACTTGCGCCAAGGAAGATGCGGAGAAGGCCGGCGAGACGATGGTGGCACCCGTCAGCTCGCCCATGGGTGCGGCCATCCAGCCCATCACCTTCCACCGCAACCCCGCCATCAAGGCCGAGGGCAAGTTCAAGCTGCCGCCGCGCGAGCGCACCGTGCTGCGCCTGCCCGCCTACGAGCAGGTGAAGAGCGACGCCGTGCTGTATGCCCATGCCAACCGCGTGCTGCACCTGGAAACCAACCCGGGCAATGCCCGCGCGCTGGTGCAGCGCCATGGCGACCGCGATGTCTGGATCAACCCGCCGCCGATTCCCTTGACCACGGCCGAGATGGACTTCGTGTTCGATCTCGACTACGCGCGCTCGCCGCACCCGGTCTATGCCGACGAGAACGGCAGCCATGATGGCGCGACCAAGATCCCGGCCTGGGAGATGATCCGCTTCAGCGTCAACATCATGCGCGGCTGCTTCGGCGGCTGCACCTTCTGCTCGATCACCGAGCACGAGGGCCGCATCATCCAGAGCCGCTCGGAAGACTCGGTCATCCGCGAGATCGAGGAGATGCGAGACAAGGTCAAGGGCTTCACCGGCGTGGTCTCCGACCTCGGCGGCCCGACGGCCAATATGTACCGCATCGGCTGCAAGAGCGCGGCCATCGAGGCCGCCTGCCGCAAGCCCAGCTGCGTTTATCCGGGCATCTGCCCGAACCTGGACACCGACCACACGCCGCTGATCAAGATGTACCGCCGCGCGCGGGCCTTGAAGGGCGTGAAGAAGATTCTGATCAGCTCAGGCCTGCGTTACGACCTGGCCGTGAAGTCGCCCGAGTATGTCAAGGAGCTGGTCAGCCACCATGTCGGCGGCTACCTGAAGATCGCCCCCGAGCACACCGAGGGCGGGCCGCTGTCGAAGATGATGAAGCCGGGCATAGGCTCCTACGACCGCTTCAAGCAGATGTTCGACAAGTTCTCGGCCGAGGCCGGCAAGAAGCAGTTCCTGATTCCCTACTTCATCGCCGCCCATCCGGGCACCAGCGACGAGGACATGATGAATCTGGCCCTGTGGCTGAAGGCCAATGGCTTCCGCGCCGACCAGGTGCAGACCTTCTACCCCAGCCCCATGGCCACGGCCACGGCGATGTACCACACCGGCAAGAACCCGCTGAAGGGTATTTCGCGCGACCCGGCCAAGGGCGAGACGGTGGACATCGTCCGCGGTGACCGCCGCCGGCGCCTGCACAAGGCCTTTTTGCGCTACCACGATGCCAACAACTGGCCGCTGCTGCGCGAGGCTTTGAAGGACATGGGCCGCGCCGACCTGATAGGCAACGGCAAGCACCAGCTGATCCCGACCTACCAACCGGCCACGGCCGACGGCAGCTATCAAAGCGCCAGGCGCAAGAACTCGACCCCGGGACCAACCAAGGCGGCTACGCCGGTGAGGGGCCAGATCCTGACCCAACACACGGGCCTGCCGCCACGCGACAACGGCAGTGCCAAGCCAGCCAAGAAGACGGGGGCGAAGACGCTGTCGGCCGCCGCTGCGCAAGCACGCGGCGCACGCACCGACGCGATCCTCAGCCGGGTACTGGGGCGCAAGATCAAGCGCTGACGGAGCCGTGGGGGCAAATTGGCCGACAATGCGCCCCCATGAGCAGTCACCCCACCGTCACTGAAGCGCCGTCGGCGCGCAAAGCCATGACCCTGCACCGCCTGCGCGAGATGCGGGCCCAGGGCGAGAAGATCACCATGCTGACCTGCTACGACGCCAGCTTTGCGCGTCTGCTGGACAGCTGCGAGCTCGACTGCCTGCTGGTCGGCGACTCGCTGGGCATGGTGCTGCAGGGCCAGTCCAGCACGGTGCCGGTGAGCCTGGACGAGATGGCCTATCACACCCGCTGCGTGGCCCGCGGCAACCGCCATGCCTGGCTGCTCAGCGACCTGCCCTTCGGCAGCTACCAGGAGAGCCTGGACCAGTGCATGCGTTCCAGCGTCGCGCTGATGCAGGCCGGCGCCCAGATGGTCAAGCTCGAGGGCGGCGGCTGGACCACCGAGGCCGTGCACTTCCTGACCCAGCGCGGCATACCGGTCTGCGCCCACCTGGGTCTGACGCCGCAGAGCGTGCACGCGCTGGGCGGCTACCGCGTGCAGGGGCGTGACGCTGATGGCGCCGCCACCTTGCGCCAGCATGCGCGCGAGCTGAGCGAGGCCGGTGCGACGATGCTGGTGCTGGAGCTGGTGCCCACGGCGCTGGCCGCCGAGATCACCGAGGCCAATCCGGCGCTGATCACCGTCGGCATCGGCGCCGGCAATGTCACCGCCGCCCAGGTGCTGGTGCTGCACGATATGCTGGGTATCACCGCCGGCAAGCTGCCTCGCTTTGTGCGCAACTTCATGCAGCAGGACGGCGCCAGCATCGAGCAGGCGGTGCGCCTGTTCGTCAGCGAGGTCAAGTCGGGCCGATTCCCGGACAACGCCGTGCACGGTTTCTAGGTTTTCACAGCACAACCATGCAAGTCATTCCCAAAATATCCGATCTGCGCCAGGCCTTGCAGGCCAGCCAGCGCACCGTGTTCGTGCCCACCATGGGCAATCTGCACGAGGGCCATCTCAACCTGGTGCGCCAGGCCGTGGCGGCCGCCAACGGCGGGCCGGTGGTGGCCAGCATCTTCGTCAACCGGCTGCAGTTCGGGCCCAACGAGGATTTCGACCGCTACCCGCGCACCTTCGAGCGCGATTGCGAGATGCTGGCCAGCGCCGGCTGCAACTATCTGTTCGCCCCCGACGAGGCCGAGCTGTATCCGCAACCCCAGGTCTTCAAGGTACAGCCCCCCGCCGAGCTCGCCGACATCCTCGAGGGCCACTTCCGCCCCGGCTTCTTCACCGGTGTCTGCACCGTGGTGATGAAGCTGTTCCAGTGCGTGCAGCCGGCCGCGGCCGTGTTCGGCAAGAAGGACTACCAGCAGCTGATGGTGCTGCGCCAGATGGTGCGCCAGTTCGCCCTGCCGGTCGAGATGCTGCCCGGCGAAACCACCCGCGCCGATGATGGCCTGGCACTGTCCTCGCGCAACGGCTATCTGAGCCCTGCCGAGCGCGCCGAGGCGCCCGAGCTGAACCGCCTGCTGCGCCACATCCAGTCGGCGCTGCGCAGCGGTGCGCTGAACAGCGAGGCCGCCGTGCAGCAGCTTGAGCGGCAGGCCCAGGCGGCGCTGGCTGCGCATGGCTGGGCGCCCGACTACATTTGCGTGCGCCGCCGCGTCGACCTGCAGGCTCCGAGCGCGCAAGACCTGACCCGGCCCGACGAGCTGGTGGTGCTGGCCGCGGCCAAGCTGGGCAGCACGCGGCTGATCGACAACCTCGAAGTCTGAGGACTGGCGCCTCGGCTCTTCCTCCCATGCCCCCCGGCCTGCACGCACGCCGCCTCATCACCCGCTGGCTTGCCCTGTCGGTGCTGCTGCTTTGGGCCTGCGGCCTGGGCGCCATGCCGCTGCAGAGCCTGCGTTTCCAGCACCTCGGTGTCGAAGACGGCCTGCCGCAGGAGTCGGTGCTGGCCACCGTCCAGGACGGCCAGGGCTTCATCTGGATGGGCACGCAGAACGGCCTGGTGCGCTATGACGGCTATCGCTTCGTCATCTACCAGCATGACCCGGGCAATCCCCGCAGCCTGAACAACAATCTGGTGCAGGCCCTGCTGGTGGATGCCGCGGGCACGCTCTGGGTCGCCACCCATGGCGGCCTGCACAGCTACGATGCCCAGCGCAATGACTTCGAGCGGCATCTGCCCCAATCCGGCCTGCGCGGCAGGGCCGGGCTGGAACTCCACCATCTGCTGGCCGACGGTGCCCAGGGTCTCTGGCTGGGCAGCGCCGACGGCCTGCAGCACTTCGACCGGCAGACGCAGCGCTTCCGCTTCTGGCATCACGATCCCGACCAGCCCGACAGCCTGATGTCAGACCGTGTGCGCGGCCTGGCGCTGGACCAGCAGGGGCGCCTCTGGGTGGGCACCGGCGCCGGCCTGGACCGACTGGACCCCGGTGCCAGCGGTTTCGCCCATCTGCGCATCGACAGCCCGGCCCGGCCCGACGTCATCCACAACACCGTCCAATCCCTGATGGTGGACCGCGAGAACCGGCTGTGGATTGGCACCTACGCCGGCCTGGAGCGATGGGATCTGAACGTTGCCGAGCCGACGCGGCTGCGCTTCACGCCCGATCAGGGCATACCGCGCGGGCGCTATTTCGCCTTGCTGCAGGATCGCGATGAGCAGGTCTGGGTGGGCGCCATTTCCGACGGCTTGAAGCGCTGGTCGCCCCAGCTCCAGCGCTTTGTGCAGCACAAGCACCAGTTCGATGATCCGCACAGCCTGTCGGACGACCAGATGGCCAGCCTGTTCCAGGACCGCACCGGCACCCTGTGGGTGGGCACCTGGGACGCCGGCGTCAACCTGGTGGACCTGAGCAGCGGCGGCTTCGAACGCCTGCTGCCGCCGCTGGACCCCAGGCAGTCGAAGATCGCGCGCGTCGTCAACAGCCTGGTCGGCGATGGCCGGGGCGGCCTGTGGGTGGCAGGCCTGGGTGGCCTGCGGCATCTGGACCCGCTCAGCGGCAGCTTTGCCCCCCAGGGCCGCGAGCCTGAGCTGAGCGACCCGCGCGTGCATGCCATGCTGCGCGACGCCGCCTCCGGCAAGCTGCTGCTGGGCACGGTCAGCGGCCTGGAGCTGTTCGACCCGGCCAGCGGTCGCTCCCGCACCCGCCGCGTGCAGGCGCGCAACGCCACCAGCAACAATGTGCTCAGTCTGCTCAGAGACCGCACCGGGCAGCTGTGGATGGGTAGCGCCGGCGGCCTGCACCGCCTGGCCTCCTTCGATGCACCGGAGACCAGCTTCATCCACCAGCCGGCCGACCCGCACAGCCTCAGCCATGACAATGTGCAGGCCCTGCTGGAAGACCGGAACGGCCGGCTCTGGGTCGGCACCAACGGCGGGTTGAACCTGTTCGAGGCCGGTTCCGGCACCTTCCGCCGCTTCCAGCACCGGCCGGGCTCACGCGAGAGCCTGGCCGGGGACAACATCAATGCCCTGCTGCAGGACCGCCAGGGGCGGCTGTGGGTCGGCACCGACAAAGGCCTCAGCGAGCTCAGGCAGATGCCCGACGGCCAGGTGCTGTTCCGCAGCTATGGCCGTGCCGATGGCCTGCTCAACGAGCGCATCATGGCCCTGGTCGAAGACCAGTCCGGTGTGCTGTGGCTGGCCACCGACAATGGCATCACCCGCTTCTTCCCCGACACCCAGGCGTTCCGGCACTATGCCGTCCGCGAGGGCATGGTCGATGGCTCGTTCAGCCCCAACGCCGGCCTGCGCGATGAAGACGGCCAGCTCTACTTCGGTGGCGTGCGCGGCATCACCCGCTTCCACCCGGACCATGTGCGCGCCAATGAGCGCCCGCCCCAGCTGGCGCTGACCGAGCTGCGCGTGTTCAATCAGCCGGTGCAGCTCGGCCAGCTGCCACAGGGCCTGGTGCTGGAGCAGCCGATCAACCGCGCCCGCGAACTGACCCTGTCCTACCGCCACAGCGTGTTCACGCTCGAGTTCGCCGCCCTGCACTTTGCCGACGTCACGCGCAACCGCTATGCCTACATGCTGGAGGGTTTCGACCAGGGCTGGGTCGAGGTGGGCGCCGGCCAGCGGGCCGCCACCTACACCAATCTGAACCCGGGCCGCTACCTGTTCCGCCTGCGTGCCGCCAACAAGGACGGCCTGTGGACACAGGAGGACAGCACCCTGGCCATCACCATCACGCCCCCGCTCTGGCAGACCTGGTGGGCCCGGCTGCTGGCGCTGCTGCTGCTGCTGGGCTCGCTGGTAGCTGCATACCGCCTGCGCATGCACGCGCTGACACGCCAGACCGAGCAGCTCGAAGCGCAGGTCCAGGCTCGAACGGCCGAAGCGATGCAGCAGGCGCACGGGGTGCAGCAGGCCCATCTGAACATTTCGGTGCTGAGCGAGATCGGCCGCGAGATCACCGCCAACCTGGACCCCCAGGACATTGCCACCACGCTGTACAAGCATGTCACCAAGCTGATGGATGCGACGGTGTTCGGCTTAGGCATCTACAAGCCCGAGCGCGAGGCCATCGACTACGACTTCTGCTTCGAGGGCACGCGCCGCTTCGCGCCGTACAGCCGCCCGTTGAGCGACCCCGACCAGCTGGCCGTCGTCTGCCTGACGCAGCGCCGGGAGATCTGGATACGCGACATCGAGACCGATTACCCCCGCTATGTCAGCCTGATGCCGCGGGACGGCCTGGCACGCCATGGCATACGCCTCGAGGATGGCTCGGAGCCGGGTCTGCAGCGCTCGATGCTCTACCTGCCCATCGTCGCCCACGAACGGGTACTGGGCGTGATCAGCGTGCACAGCCTCGTGCCCGATGCCTACACCGAGGTGCAGCTGAACATGCTGCGCACCCTGGCCGCCTATGCCGCGGTGGCGCTGGAGAACGCCCAGGCCTTCATGCAGCTGCAAAGCGCCCAGACCCAGCTGGTGGCGCAGGAGAAGCTGGCCGCGCTGGGTGCGATGGTGGCCGGCGTCGCCCATGAGCTGAACACGCCGATAGGCAACAGCCTGCTGGTGGCCAGCACCCTGCACGAGCACACCACCACCTTGATGGGCCAGTTGCAGGGCGGCACGATGAAACGCTCGGACCTGAACACCTATTGCGAGATGGCCGAGCACGCGGCGGCCATCATCATGCGCAGCCTGCACAGCGCGGCCGAGCTGGTGAGCAGCTTCAAGCAGGTGGCGGTCGATCAGACCAGCGCCCAGCAGCGGCGCTTCGACCTGCAGCGCACCTGCAACGAGCTGCTGTCCACCTTGATGAGCAAGATCAGCAAGGCCGGCCATCAGATCAGCGTGGAGGTTCCGGCGGGCATCGTCATGGACAGCTACCCCGGGCCGCTGGGCCAGGTGCTGGCCAATCTGGTCAACAACGCGATGCTGCACGGCTTCGAGGGCCGGGAGAACGGCCGCATGTGCTTGCGCGCCAGCCAGCCCCGCGCCGGGCGGGTGCTGATCGAGTTCGAGGACGACGGCGTGGGCATTGCCCCGGAGCATCAGAAGCGGGTGTTCGAGCCCTTCTTCACCACCAAATTCGGCCAGGGCGGCAGCGGCCTGGGGATGCACATCAGCTACAACATTGTCACCAGCCTGCTGGGCGGCCAGATCGAGCTCATCAGCGCGCCGGGCCAGGGCACCCGTTTCCTGCTGGACCTGCCGCTGGATGTGGGCGCGGCCGAGGCAGCCAAGGATGCGCCACCCACCGTCTCGCCGGCCGCACCTTGAGATAATGCGCCGATGTCCGAGACCCCCTCCCCCTCACGCGACCCCTTGCACGGCGTCACCCTGGAAGCGATGCTGACCCGGCTGGTGGACTTCTTCGGCTGGGACGAACTGGGCCTGCAGATCAATATCCGCTGTTTCACCCACGACCCCAGCATCAAGTCCAGCCTGAAGTTTCTGCGCAAGACGCCCTGGGCGCGCGAGAAGGTCGAAGGCCTGTACGGCTATATGCTGCGCGAGCAGGCGCGCCAGTCCCGGGGCTGATCAGGCGTTGGCCGGGCGGCCGAAGAAGCCGATATCGCCGTACCAGGCCTCGGTGGGCGACTTCAGGTTGTCGCTGTCGGTCAGCACCCCGACGCTGCTGATGCGGCCGGGCAGCTCGCCGAACACCCGCTGGTAGTCGGCCACCACATTGCGCTCCACCGCCAGCCACTGGCGCAGCCGGGACTGGCCGCTCTCGGCCACCAGA
Source organism: uncultured Roseateles sp. (assembly GCF_963422335.1). Taxonomy (NCBI): domain Bacteria; kingdom Pseudomonadati; phylum Pseudomonadota; class Betaproteobacteria; order Burkholderiales; family Sphaerotilaceae; genus Roseateles; species uncultured Roseateles sp. The sequence goes on along the minus strand of NZ_OY729424.1, from coordinate 3,337,061 downwards.
TAGCGCACGCGACCGGTGCGGTCGTGCTGTCGCACATGCTCGACCGGCAACTGGCCATCCCAGACATACATCAACGTGGCGAAGGGCAGCTTGTGGCCGGTGAAGAGCTCGACCTGCTCGAAGATCAGCCGGTCGCGGAAGGACAACCGCGACAGATCACCCTCGAAGCCGATGATGATGCGCGTCGGCGTGTCGGCGGCATCCTCTTCGCCAATGGTGGCGCGGGCGTCCATCTCGTTGACCTGCCACTGCCAGCGCAGCCAAGGCGTCTGCTCCGGGTTGATATCAACCTGGCATTGCAGGCCCGAACTGGTGCCCGTGCCCTGGGCATGCAGCACCGTCTTGCCGCCCTGCCTGCAGGTCTGATACTGGGTGCGCGGCAGGTCGCGGCGCATCACATAGGGGGCCCAGCCGCGCGGCAGGCCACCGTCGGCACCGGCGCTGGAAAAGGGCACCACGTCGCCAGGCGCCGCAACCACCGCGGGCGCCGCGCGTGTTGCCGGTCCGCTGGCGCAGCCGCCCAGCAGGCCGCCCAGGGCCAGGGCCGGCAGCCCCAGGCAGAGGCGGCGGCGTTGCAGATCGGTGGGGGCGTGGGGGTGGGCAATGGAGCTCATGACAAACCTTTGAGCAGGTGACTGTAAGCGGGAGAGGGCTGCCCCGCTTTTCGGTCAATCTAAGGTCCAGTTGCGTCGTCGATGTGACAAAAACACGCTGGCGACCCGGGCCCGCACAGGCCCGCGGACCAAGCGCCAAAAACCGCACACCGGCTGCCGCCACCTGCAAGTCGCTCGTTACACTCTTGCCATGAGCCTTTCCGCAAGCCTGCTCGTCATCCTGTTGCTGGTGGCCACCAGCGCCTTCTTCTCCGTCGCCGAGATTTCCATGGCCGCCGCGCGCCGGCTGAAACTGCGCCAGCTGGCCGACGAGGGCGATGCCCGTGCCGAGCGGGTGCTGCAGGTGCAAGCCCATCCGGGCCACTATGTGGCCGTGGTGCAGATCGGGCTGAACGCGGTGGCGATACTGGGCGGCATCGTCGGCGAGGGCGCGCTGACGCCGCACTTCGAGGCCCTGTTCGGTCTGCTGATGCCGGCGCAGGCGGCGGCCACCACCGGCTTCGTCGTGTCCTTTCTGAGCATCACCTCCTTCTTCATCCTGTTCGCCGACCTCTGCCCCAAGCGCCTGGGCATGAACCAGCCCGAGCAGATGGCGATGCGGGTGATTGGTCCGATGCAGGTCTGCATGACCGTGCTCAAGCCGGTGGTCTGGGTGTTCAACGGCCTGGTCAACGGGGTGTTCGGCCTGCTGGGCCTGCCGGTGCAGCGCGATGACAGCGTCACCACCGACGACATCATGGCCATGGCCGCCGCCGGCACCGAGGCCGGTGTGCTGGGCCAGCAGGGCCAGCAGGTGATCAGCAATGTGTTCGAGCTGGAGACCCGCACCGTCGAGTCGGCCATGACCTCGCGCGAGCGCATCGTCTATCTGCTGCAGGACGATTCGGAGGAAACGATACGCACGCGCATCGCCGCCGAGCCGCACTCGACCTATCTGGTCTGCGACGAGAACATCGACGAGGTGGTCGGCTATGTGGACGCCACCGACCTGTTCCAGCTCGTGCTCAACAACGAGCCGGTCGACCTGCGCGCCTCGCACAGCCACGGCCTGCTGAAGAAGGTGCTGATGGTGCCGGACCGGCTGACCCTGTCCGAGGTGCTGCTGCAGTTCCGCCAGGTGCACGAAGACTTTGCCGTCATCGTCAACGAATACAGCCTGGTGGTCGGTGTGATCACCCTCAACGACGTGATGAGCACGGTGATGGGCGATCTGGTCAAGTCGCATGACGAGGAGCAGATCGTCAGGCGCGATGACGGCTCCTGGCTGATCGACGGCGTGACGCCCATCGTCGATGTGATGCGGGCCTGCGACATCGACGAGCTGCCGCTGCGCGGCCAGTACGACACGCTGGCTGGCTTTCTGATGGTGATGCTGCGCCGCATCCCGCGCCGCACCGACACCGTCACCCTGGCCGGCCTGCGCTTCGAAGTGCTCGACGTCGACAGCTACAAGATCGACCAGGTGATGGTGACACGGCTGAGCACCTGAGCCCTCAACCGGTAGCCGGGCCGCCGCCTCGCTCGTCATCCCGCTCGCCGTGGCGCTGCCGCGAGGCCAGCGCGCCCAGGCCATAGTGGCGCATCGCCTCCTGCCAGGCCGGGTCGTGCGGCATGGCTTCGATCTCGGTCAGCAGGGCCGCACGCAGGCCGGCATCGATCTGCGGCGACAGCAGCATGCGGCGCTGGAAGCGGGCACGGGGCTGCGGCGCCACGAACAGCTGCGCCTCCATTTCCGGCATGAGCGACTGCCACCAGGGCATGCCGCTGCGCGACAGAAAGATCACGTCGACCCGGCCCAGCAGCAGCTTGCGCAGGTTCTTGCCGGTGTCGGTGGCATCGTCACGCAGCAGCTCACCGCGCTTCACCAGCGGGTCGATATCGACATAGACATGGCCGGCCACGCCGCCCAGGCGCAGGCCCTTCAGCGAGGCCGGGCCATCGAACAGCACCGGCTTGCTTTTCAGCGACAGCACCAGATCCTCGTCGTCCATCACCGGCTCGGACCAGATGAAGCGGGTCAGCCCGGCGTCGCCAAACCAGGACGGCGCCACCCAGGGCACGATGCCCGTCCATTGCGGCTTGGCCAGCACCTGGTCGAGGCGGCGGCGCGGCAGTATCTGCGGCCGCAAGCCCGCCAGCTCGTGGGGCAGGCGCTGGGCCAGCCAGGCGGCCCAGTCATGGCTGAGCCCGGCGCCCGGGGTGGTCACGAACGGCGGATAGTCGTACTGGGTGAGCAGCTCGAGGCCGCTGGCCGGCGGCGACAGCGCGGCGCGCACCGGCCCACCGGAGGCCAGCAGGGCCAAGGCAAGGCAGTCGCGGCGGGTTGGATGCATCGCAGGGTCGGTGGTTGACAAGCGCTTTGTACCGCAGTTCGCACCCGGCAGCGAGGCTCGGCAGATCTTGAGGCCTGGCCTCTTAAGATGCAGGCAGCCCAGCACCCGTCACAAACTCCACTCCAAGGTTTGAGCCATGCCCCTCTCAGTCGACCCGCTCTCGCTCGAAAAACGCATTGACGCACTGTTTGCTGCGCAGCACGGCCAGGCCGTGCCCGGCTATGCCGTCGGCGTGCTGCACCAGGGCCAGGTCTTGCTGAGCAAGGGCTATGGGCTGGCCAGCCTGGAGCATGGGCTGCCGATACGCGGCGACACGGTGTTCCGCATCGCCTCTGTCTCCAAGCAGTTCACCGTCAGCGCCGTGCTGATGCTGGCCGCCGAGGGCCGGCTGCGCCTGGACGACGATATGCGGCAGCACCTGCCGGAGCTACCCGAGCTGCCGGCCGTGGTGACGATCGAGCACCTGATGCGCAACTGCAGCGGCCTGCCCGACTTTCTGGAGATGCTGCGCCTGGGCGGCGTCGGCCTTGAATTCAATCTGAGCCGCGCGCGCATGCTGCAGCTGATCGCCGCCAACCGTCATCTGAGCTTTGCGCCGGGCAGCCGTTTTCTCTACTGCAACACCAACTTCCTGCTGCTGGGCCTGATCGTCGAGCGCCTGTCCGGCCAGAGCCTGGCCGGCTTTGTGCAGCAGCGCATCTTCGAGCCGCTGGGCATGAAACGCACCGCCATGTGCTGCGAGACCGATGTGCCGGTGGCCGGCCTGGCCACCGGCTATCTGCAGAGTCCGGACGGCAGCTTCCGCCGCGCGCTCCATGGTTTCGAGCAGGGCGGCGAGGGCGGCATGGTCTCCACCGTCGAGGACCTGCTGCTGTGGAGCCGCCACTACGAGCAGCCGCGGCTCGCGCCGCTCGATCTGCCGGCGCAACTGGCCGCGCCGACGACGCTCAGCGGTGGGCAGCTCAGCCCCTATGCCCGCGGCGTCGAGCTCGGCAGCTTTGCCGGTCTGGCCACACTGGGCCACGGCGGGCTGTGGCCGGGCTTCAAGACCGAGTTCCTGCGCATCGCCGAGGCCGGGTTGACCGTGGTGGTGATTGCCAATGGCGGCCATCTGGAGCCCTACCGCATCGCCCGCGAGGTGGCGGCCGAGGTGCTGGCCGTGCCGGCCTACGTCAAACCGGCGATGGACATGGCCGCGCTGGCCGGCGAATGGTTCAGCGCCCCGCGTGCCGGCCAGCCCGAACCGGCGCTGCTGGAGCTGGCCGCCAAGGACGGCAAGCTGATCGCCACCCAGTGGGGCATGCCCTTCCAGCTGACCCCGGCCGCCGATGGCAGCTGGGTGCCGCTGCGCGGTGCCTACGAGTTCAAGCTCTGGCCGCGCTCGGCCGATCTGCTTGAGGTTGAGGTTGGCGCCGGCCTCACGCAGCGCTTCACGCGCATCCTCGAGCGCCCTGCCCTACCCGCTGATCTGGCCGGCAGCTACCGCTGCGAACACAACGGCGTGCAATGGGTGATCGCCGCCACGCCGGGCAATGAGGCCGGCCTGCAGGTGCGCATCAGCGGCCCGGTGCTGGCCGATGGCGGGCTGTGGACCTTGCACGGCCTGAGCGACGATGTCATCGAGCTGCGAGGCCAGGTCTACTGGATGAAGAGCAGCCAGCTGCTGCGTCCGCAGCGCGATGCACAGGGCCGGGTAACCGGGCTGCTGGTGGACACCAGCCGGGTCAGGAACCTGCTCTTTGTTCGCAGCTGATCAGGCCTGATTCAGGCTGCTGACCACCTGCAGCTCACCCGCGTGCACCGCCTGTTCGGCGCCGCGCATCAGGCGTTCGAACAGCGACTCGCTGGCGTGGCGCTCCTTGCCCATCAGGCCCACCCAGGCATTGCGGCCGGCGCGCTTGGCCATGTAGAGGCCCTGGTCGGCCAGCTCCACCACCTGGTGCCAGCTGAGCAGTTGCGGATGCTTGGGGATGAAGGGGTAGCAGGCAAAGCCCAGCGAGCAGGTATTGGCCAGGTGCACGCCGTCGCCAAGGTCGAAGTGGCGGTCGGCCACGGCCTTGCGTATGCGCTCGGCCAGGGTCGGCGCGTCCTCGCGGTTGCTGGCCCGGGCGACGACCAGGAACTCCTCGCCGCCCCAGCGCACCAGATAGTCTGACTCGCGGAACACCTCCAGCAGGCGCTCCCGCATCTGCACCAGCAGCCGGTCACCCACGGCATGGCCGTGGTGGTCGTTGACCTTCTTGAACTGGTCCAGATCGACCATGAAGAAGATCAGGTCGTTGTCGGCATTCGGCCCGTGGCCGCCGGCCTTCAGCCATTCCTCGTGCTGGCGCAAGGTGATGGCCACATCGCCATCCAGCTGCTGCTGCAGGAAGCGGCGGTTGCGCAGGCCGGTCAGGGTGTCGGTCAGGCTGACCTGCTCCAGCGCGAGATTGGCCTGCTCCAGCTCCAGGTTCTTGGCCATCAGCTCGGCCTGGGTCTCGCGTAGCGTGCCCAGGGTGGCATGGAGCTGGCGGTAGGCAGCGGCGTTGTCGAGCGCGATCGCGCCATAGGCGCAGAGGTTGCGGAAGATCAGTTGCTCGCGCTCGCCATAGGCCTGAGGGCGTGGCGACTGCAAGCTCATCACGCCCAGCAGCCGGTCGTGGACAACCAGCGGCGCGAACAGCAGGCTCAAGGTCGGCAGGGTGCCCGGGATCAGGGTCGGGCAGTCGTCGACATCGGCCTTGACGTCAAGCTTGATCTCGCGCCGCTGACGGGCGCACTGGGCGGTGTGCGTCTGGCTGTCGGCCAGGCTCAGCTCGCGGTGCGGCAAGGGTTTGCCGTCTTCCATGCCAAAGGCCATTTCCAGCCGGTCACCGCCCTCGTCGAGCAGATAGACCATGAAGCAGGTGGCGTCCAGCAGGCTGTGCACATGGCGGTCCAGTGCCTGGAACACGGCCGCCTGGTCCAGATTGGCGGTGATCTCCTGGCCGATGGCCCCCAGCGTGAGCAGGGTCATGCCGGTCTGCTGCAGCACTTCGGCCCGGCCGGCCTCGGAGGCGGCCAGCTGGCGCAGATGCTCGGCCTCGGCCCGTGCCTGTTCGGTGCGGTGCTGGACCTGCATGACGATGGACAGATTGGTCGCCTTCTGGCCGCGGATCTTCTCGCGCGCCTGGTTGGCCTGCTGGCTGATGTTGTAGGCCGACAGATAGGAGCCCACATTGGCGTACTCGCGGGCCAGCGCATCGAGCAAGTCGCCAGTGACCGAATAGCCCTCGATGGAGGACGCCAGCTTCAGCGCCTGCTCCAGAAAATGCAGCGGTGCGTTGACCACCGCACCCTTGAGCTCGCACTGCAGCGCCGGATGGATGGCCGGTCCGCCATCGGCGCCGAGCAGCGGCAGCGGCTGGCTGGCATGGATCTCGGCCAGCAGGCGCAGCAGCTCGATCTGGTGGAACACATCGTGCTGCTCGCGGGCCAGGGCCAGGCCGCTGAGTGCCACCTCCAGCGCCTTCAGCGGCTGGTCGAGCTTGAACAGGTTCTGCGCCTGGCCCAGCATGCCCATGATGTGGAAATCGGTCTGACTCAGTGCCTTGGCCCGCTGCTGCACCTGGCAGTAGGTCTCGTAGGCCCGGGCATGGTCGCCCTGGGCATAGGCCAGATGGCCGGCCGAGCACAGGGCGATGGCATAGGCCCGCGAACCGGCCAGCGGCGCCAGGATCTGCAGCGCCTCGCCGAGCAACTCCTGGCCGGCATCGAGCCGGCCCAGATGCACCAGCGTATCGGCGGTCTGCTGCAGGCTGCGCCCGACACTGGCCGGCCAGCCGTTCGGTCGCGCGAGGTCCAGCCCGCGCTGCATCCATTCCAGCGCGCCATGCTGGTCATTCAGGCTGCACAGCTCATAGCCGGCATTGCTGGCGGCGACGATGGCACGGCGGATCTGGCCGCTTTGCTGCGCCGCATCAAAGGCCTTGATGGCATGGGTCAGCGCACCGCCGGGATCGCCGGAAAACGAGCACATGGCGCTGCGGTAGTCGCTGAGCACGGCCAGCAGGGCCGGGGGCGTCTGGCCATCGATGGGGGCCAGGCGCCGGTCCCAGCGGGCGGCGGCCAGGCGCCAGTTCTGGAAGGCCAGATGGCGCGCCAGCTCGCTCTCGATCAGCGCCAGGCGCAGGTGATCGGCCGCCTCGCGGGCCTGCAGAGCGGCTGCCTCCAGCTCGGCCTCGACGCGGTCGCGCCAGCCCTGGTCAACGGCAATGCAGCTGAGCAGCCAGTGGGCGTCGGCACAGCCGACGGGGTCACCCAGCGCGGCGAACTCCTGCAGCGCCCGCTGGGCCAGCGACTGGGCCTCATCCAGATCGGCGTACAGCCAGCGGGCCTCGCCGTAGATCAGCTTCAGCCGCACCGCCAGGTTCTGCGTCTGGGCAGCGTCAGCGCCGCGCAGCAGGGCCCGGGCCTCGTCGGCCAGTTGCAGGGCACGGCTGGTATCGCGTTGGCGCAAATGCCAGGCCAGGGTGACCATGGCCTGCAGAGCGGCCACGTCTGGCTGGGCGCCAAAACCAGCCAGCTCGGCCTGCAGCCTCGCCACCTCGTCGTTCAGAGCAAACATCTCCACAGCCCCACCCCCTGTCGCCTGCATCCAGCACTTTGCACCGGAAGCCTTGGTTTGAACAGCGAACAAACCAGGGTTGAAGATCGGTGCACCGGCCGTGCGCACAGTGCACAGCGGTGTAAAGAATTCAAAAGTGACACGGAAAGCACCGGTGCGCACCAGACAATGCGGGCCTTGCCTCCCCGCCCGGTCCCATCCTGCCATGCCCTTGCCCCCCGTCCAGCTGTCCCCGCTCGCCCTGGCCCTGCTCGCCGCCAGCGGCCTCTTGGCTCAAGCCCAGGCCCAAACCGCCCCGCCCGCTGCGGCCGCTTCGGCCCCGGCCGGCGCGGCCAGTGCGCCGGCACGCACCGCGCCAAGGCAGGCGCCGGTGGCCAAGCCGGAGGCGCCGGCCCAGCTGGAGAGAGTGGAGGTCAGCGGCACGGCCAGCGACACCGAGCAGCGCCGCAGCTCGACGGCGGCCAAGATCATCATCGGCCGCGAGGAGATCGAGCGCTTCGGTGACAGCTCGGTCAGCGAAGTGCTCAAGCGCCTGCCCGGCGTGACCACCGGCGGCCGGCCCGGCCGCGGCGGCGATGTGCGCATGCGCGGCATGGGCGGCGGCTACACCCAGCTGCTGGTCAACGGCGAGCGCATGCCGCCGGGCTTCTCGCTGGACAATCTGCCGCCCGACCAGCTGGAGCGCATCGAGGTGATGCGCGCGCCCACCGCCGAGTACGGCGCCCGGGCGGTGGCCGGCACGATCAATATCGTGCTCAAGGAGGCGCTGAAAAAGACCCTCAACGAGGTGCGGGCCGGCGTCGGCATGGAGCAGGGCCGCGTCTCGCCCAATGCCTCGTGGACGCGCAACAACAAGCTCGGCGACAAGGGCGCCTACACCTTGACCGTCTCGGTCAACCGCAACAACCGCTGGGACGATGCCGACACGCACACGCGCTGGTACGACCTGGCCAGCGGCGCCCAGTTGCTGGACCAGCACGAGACCGGTTACTCGCTGGAGCAGCGCGAGGGAATCAATGTCAATGCGCGGCTGCAGATACCGCTGGCCGAGGGAGAGTCGCTGACCTTGATGCCCTTCATGATACTCAGCCGCGGCAACACCGAGGCCGCGCGCACCCTGGTGCAGACCGGCACGGCCACCGATCAGCCCTATGCCAGCTACAGCAGCGCCGGCGACGGCACGTTCAAGCTGCTGCGCGGCAATGCCCAGTGGCAGAAGCGCCTGGGCGCCAGCACGCGGCTGGAGGCCCGCGGCGGCCTAGGCACGGGCCTTTTCAACAGCCACGGCCTGCGCCGCGAGTTCGACAGCGCCGGCACCCAGACCCGCACCGTCGATGACACAACCAGCAACCGCGAGAACAACTGGAGCCTGAACGCCAAGGTCTCGCACCAGCTGGAGAGCGAGCACAGCCTGGTCGGCGGGCTGGAGCTGGAAAGCAGCCGCCGCCTGCAGGGTCGCACCACCCTGCAGAACGGCCTGCCGATACTGACCGAGTTCGGCGACGACCTGACCGCTTCGTCTCGGCGCATGGCCGGCTATCTGCAGGATGAATGGAACCCCAGCAAGCAGATCTCGGCCTATGCCGGCCTGCGCTGGGAGAGCATCGCCACGGCCAGTGACAGCGCCAGCTATCAGGCCCGCAACACCAGCCATGTGCTGACGCCGCTGCTGCATGCCGTCTGGAAACCGGACGAGAAAAGCCGCAACCAGATACGCAGCAGCCTGACGCGCAGCTACAAGGCCGCCAGCCTGCAGGAGCTGATCGCCCGGCCCAGCATTTCGCAGCGCTTCCCGACCGGCGCCAACGAGATCGGCAACCCGGACCGCGCCGGCAACCCCAACCTGAAACCCGAACTGGCCACCGGCGTCGAGCTGGCCTACGAGCACTACCTGTCCAAGGGCGGACTGCTCAGCGCCAATCTGTTCTACCGGCGCATCAGCGATCTGATACGCAATGTCGTCGCATTGGAGGACGTGAGCTGGTCGGCGCAGAAGCGCTGGGTCTCCCGGCCGCAAAACGTCGGCAATGCGACCACGCAGGGGCTGGAGCTGGAGGCCAAGTTCCGCTTCGACGAGCTGGTCGAAGACGCCCTGCCGGTACAGCTGCGCACCAACCTCAGCTTCTTCGACTCCAAGGTGGACCAGGTGCCCGGCCCGAACAACCGCCTGGAGGGCCAGCCCAGGGGCACGGCCAATTTCGGCGCCGACTACAAGCTGCGCGGCCTGCCGCTGAGCCTGGGGGCCAGCGTCAACATCACACCGGCCTACAAGCTGCGCCTGAGCGATATCTCCAGCAGCTCGGTGGGCAGCAAGATCGTCACCGACGCCTTCGTGCTGTGGTTCATCGATGCCGGCACCCAGCTGCGCTTCAGCGCCAACAATCTGGCGCCCCACGACTATCTGACGACCAGCAGCCTGATCAACGACACTCAGCGCCAGGAGAATGAGAGCGCGAACCGTTCGAAGATCAATTGGGGCTTGCGCCTGGAGATGAAGCTCTGAGCCTGTGGGCATACTGGGTTCAGCCCAAGCCTCGGAGCCATCCATGCACCTGACACGCCGCCCTGCCCTGCGCCTGCTCGCCGCCCTGGTTTGCGCCGCCAGCCTGCCCGGCCAGGCCCAGACCCTGCCCTTCAGCTTGAAGCTGGTGGCGCCCAAGGTCTATGCGGTGATAGACAACGCCACCGGCGACTCGGGGGCCAATGCCGGCGTGGTCATCGGTGAGGAGGCGGTGGCCATCATCGACAGCCTGTACAAACCCAAGGCCACGCAGGCGCTGCTGGCCGAGGTGCGCAAGCTGACGCCGCTGCCGATACGCTATCTGATCAACACCCACTATCACATCGACCATGTGGCCGGCAACGCGGTGTTTGCGCAGGCCGGGGCGGTGATCGTCGGGCACAAGAACGTGGCCCGCTGGATCAACACCGAGAACCTGAAGTTCTTCGGCCCCACACCGACGGCCGAGGCCCAGGCCCAGGTGGCCGCGCTGGTGCCGCCGCAGATCGGCTTCGACAGCGAGATGCGTCTCAATCTGGGCCAGCGCACGCTGCTGATCAAGGCCTTGCCCGGCCATACCGGTGGCGATGCGGTGATCAGCGTGGTCGATGCCGGCGTGGTGTTTGCCGGCGACCTGTTCTGGCGCCGCGCGATACCGAACCTGATAGACGCCAACACGGCCGACTGGATACGCACGCTGGACGGGCTGCGCCAGGGTCAGCCGGCCAGCGCCGTCTTCGTGCCCGGCCATGGCGAGGTGGGCCAGGCCGGCGATGTGCAGGACTTCCAGCGCTATCTCGGTGACCTGCAGGCAGCTGTCAAGCAGCAACTCGATGGCGGCAAGGATGGCGAAGCCCTGCAGGCCGCAGCGCTCAGCCAGCTGGCACCCAGCTACGGCGGCTGGGCCTATTTCAAAAACCTCGGGCCGCGCAATGTGCGCGACATGCAGGCAGAATTGGCCGGCAACAAGCGCCGCCCTGTCCCCTGAAAACACGCCTGAACCGAACAATGCTGTTTCGCCGCCTTCCCCTGCCCGTCGAGGTGCCCGGCACCCTGTGGCTGCATTCGATGCCCGGCCGCATGGAGCCCTGGGACCGCTTCCTGACCGATATGCGCCGAGCCAAGCTGAGCCTGGTGATGTGCCTGAATCCGCTCGACGAGGTGGCCCAGCTCTCGCCCGAGTATCACAAGGCCATCACCCTGGGCCGGGTGCCCTTTCGCTGGCTGCACCTGCCGATGCGCGATATGGGCCTGGCCACCGACGCGGCCAGCTTCCGCGAGGGCGTGGACCAGCTGAGCCAGGCCTTGCGCCTGGGTGACCATGCCTTGCTGCACTGCGCAGCCGGCATCGGCCGCACCGGCACGGTCGCCGCCTGCGTGCTCAAAAGCCTGGGCGTGCCAGCCGAGCAGGCCCTGCTGCAGGTGCGCCAGGCCGGCGCCAACCCGCAAACAGCCGCGCAGTCGGGCTTGATAGACAAGTTTTAACTCTTGTGGGCCGGACCTTGCCGTACCCGGTAAGCTCCGGCCTCAACTGATCAAGTCCCCATGCAAGCCGCACCGATACCCGCCAACGACGCCGAGCGCCTGGCCGCACTGCGCGAGCTGCTGATACTCGACACCCCGCCCGAGCAGCGCTTCGACCGCATCGTGCAGTTCGCTGCCGAGGAGTTCGACATGCCCACCGTGCTGATCAGCCTGGTGGACGAGGAGCGCCAGTGGTTCAAGGCCCGTGTCGGCATGGACGTCTGCGAGCTAGACCGCCGCAGCTCCTTCTGCGGCCACGCCATCGCCATCGACAACATCACCGTGGTGCCTGACGCCTTGCTGGACCCGCGCTTCGCGGACAACCCGCTGGTGACCGGTCCGACCCAGCTCCGCTTCTATGCCGGCGCGCCACTCGAAACCCGGCCCGGGCTGCGCGTGGGCACGCTGTGCCTGATCGACAGCAAACCGCGAACGCTCGATGCCATGGACCTGACCATACTGTCCACGCTGCGCGACCTGGTCTGCAGCGAGCTGCTGGGCCAGTCGCTCGAGCCCTGAACACTGCCCATGCCGAACCGTAGAACCCTGCTGCTGGTCGAACCGGACTCGCTGTTCCGGCGCACCGTCGCCCTGACCGCCCGCGAGTTGAATCTGGCCGATGTGCATGAGGCCAGCAGCCATGAGGCCGCCCAACGCCTGCTGGCCTCGCAACGCTTTGACGCGATGCTGCTCGACATCGACGATGCGCTGACCGGCCTGGCCCTGCTGCACAGCGTGCGCGGTGGGGGCACGCTCAGCAAGAGCGATCTGCCGATGGCCGTCATCGCCGGCACCATGGATGCCTCAACCATCGCCCTGCTCAAGCCGCTGTGCCTTCAGCGCATCATGCTCAAGCCGTTCAAGGTCAAGACGGTGCTGGAAGTGGTGTCCTCGCTGGCGGGGCGGATGACAGCCTAAACCGGCCGAATGCGATAGACGCAGCGCCTGGCACCGGCCAGCAGGTGCTCGCTGCGCTCGACGGTGGCCGCACTGCCGACGCAATGCCGGAACAACTCCAGCTCCGACTGGCAGAAGCCCTGACAACTGCTGGCGGCGGCGCAGATCGGGCAATGGTCCTCGATCAGCAGCCAGGCGCCGCCCTTTTCACGTTCGGCGCGAGCCATATAGCCCTCCTCGGCACGCTTCCTGGCCAGGCCTTGCACGCGCTGCGCCAGGGTCTTGGCGCCCGCCAGGCCTGCCTCGTAGGCGGCCTGCGCCTCGGCCTGGCGCTGGGCGATCAGCGCCTGCAGCGCCTGCGGGCCCAGCAGCGCGCTGACCTGGGCGATCAGCTGCACGGCCAGCTCGCCATGGCGGTCCGGGAAGCGGGCATGGCCGGCCTCGGTCAGCTGCCAGAGGCGGGCTGGCCGGCCGACGCCATGGGCCTCTTCGTGCGAGGCCACCAGGCCCGCGCCCTCCAGCGCCAGCAGCTGCTTGCGCGCGCCCATGGCGCTGAGGCCGCAGGCCTCGGCCACCACCTGTGCACCCTGGGGGCCGCGGCTCTTCAGCGTATAGAGGATCTGGTCGCTGGTGCTGTTCATGCGTTGCTGGCCACAGCCGCGGTGCTCGGGGTCGGTGATGTTGGCACATCGCGCGCCAGGCGCAGCAGGCTCCAGGCCGCCCAGAGGCTGCAGGCGCCACCGACCGCCATGATCCAGCGCGTGTCCAAGAGGCTCAAGGCCCCGCCCACCAGCGCCATCACCACATTGGCCAGATAGAAGATCACCGTCAGCAGGCCCATCACCCTGCCCTGGCCGTGGTGGGCAAAGCGCTCGGACACCCAGGCCGGCAGCACCGCGTTGTACAGCGCCAGCGGCAGGCCCATGGCGATGATCACCAGCAGCCCGGCCGTGCCAGGCAGCAGGGCCAGGCCCAGCAGGCCGGCCGCGGCCGTGGGCGCGCAGGCGCTGGCACGCCGCAAGGCATGGCCGCGTGACGACAAGGCATCGAAGCGGCCTATCAGCATGCTGGCCAGCGACATCACCAGGCACAGGCCCGCCGTCACCCAGGCAATGCCCAGGCTGCCCAGGCCGGCGTTCTCGAGCAGCCACAGCGGGTAGAACTCATAGCAGGTGGTCAGACCCAGCGTGTAGGCCAGCTGCAGCGCGAACAGGCGGGCCAGCAGCTTGTCTTGGCGCAGCAGGCCCAGCGCCTGCTGCTGCATCGCCTGCCGCAGCAGGCCGCCGGGCGCGTCGGCCGGCCGCGCGTGCGTCTCCGGCAGGGCCCGCCAGATCACCAGCAGGCAGGGCAGCAGGGCCAGGCCGGCCAGCACAAAGGGCACCGGCTCGCCCAGCGGCAGGGTCAGCCCGCCCAGCAGCGGGCCCAGCAGCCAGCCGGCGTAGTTGCTGGCGTTGAGCCAGGCAAAGGAGCGGGTGCGATCGAGCACCGGGTGCAGATCGGCCAGCACCGCGCGGGCCACCGCCAGATTGCCCTCGGTCAGGCCGGTCAGGAAGCGCGCACCGACAAACAGCGCGTACCAGCGCTGCTCCAGCGCCCAGGCGCCGAGCAGGCTGCTGAGCACCGTCAGCGACAGCGTCCACAGCAAGGTGCGGCGCCTGCCATGGCGGTCGGACAACGGGCCGATGAACAGGCTGCCGATCAAGATGCCCAGCGGATTGGCCGCCAGCGCGATGCCCATCAACAGCTTGGGCGGCAGGCCCATGAAGTGGGTGAAACCGTCCGCCGCACCTTGCACGAAGATCGGTGCCAGGATGGGGTAAGGCATGGCCATGCCTATGGTGCTCATCATCGAGATGGCGCAGACGACCCACAGCAAGGTGCGCGCCTGGGTCATCGCTGCAGCCCTCGCACCAGATCGCTGGCCACCTGCTGGTACAGCGGCCGGCCGTAGTGCAGAAACTCCTCGTGGCAGCTGTGGCTGAGCTTGATCACATGGTCATCGTCCTGGGCCACGGCCAGGGCAAAGATCTCGGGCCAGCTCAGCGGCGCGGCCAACGAGGTCGGCGCCTGCAGCCGTGGCGCGCCGACCGCCGTATAGGCGGTGCAGAACGCCAGCCATAGGGCCAGGTCTTGCTGGGGCGTGGCGAGCCGCGGGCAGTGCCGGAGCAGCACGCGCCTCGCATGCAGCATGGTCACCAGATGCAGCACGGTGAAGCTGTGCGTCTGCGCGTAGAGTTGCAAGGCGGCATCGGCCAACGCTGGGATGAGCTCTTGACCCTGGCCCTCGGGCAGGCTCAGCGATTGAGCCAACCGCGGGTCAGCGGCTGCGGCGCGCAAGGCCGAGGTGATAGACGCCGTCACCGCATGAGCCCCGGCCAGGCTCAGGTGGATACGCTCCAGTGCGACCGGCACCGAGGAAACGGTGGGCACGTCGTCCAGGCTCAGATCCAGCGGCAGATGGGCGACCACCAGGCTGGCCAGTCCCGCGCCGATCTCGCCGGCATGGTCGGCCTCCAGACCGTAGGCCACCCGTATCAAGGCATGAAAGGCATTCGTCGCCACCCCGCTCCCGAGATCGGCCCAGACCTCGCCGACCACCGCCGCCGCGCCCTCCTGCACCACCCGCTCGGCGAAGCCCCGGCTCAGCGGCTCGAAGGCCCGCGCCTGACCGCGCCAGGCCGACCATTGCCGCGCCTGGGCCGCCGGCGGTGCATCCACATGGGGCAAGGCCTTGTGCTGCGCCCAGTGGTCGAAATAGGCTTGCAGCCGGCTCGCCGAGGCGCCCATGCGATGCAGCGCGATCAAGGCCATCGGCAGATGGTTGGTGGTGCCGCGCGCCGCCAGACCGAAGGCCTGGTTGCGGTCCAGCAAGCGGCTGAGTGTCTTTGAGGTCGATGCGGTGTCGGTCACGTTGGCGGGCTCGGATGGGCGTGCCCTGATTGTGCCGTAGCGGCCTTATTTATAACCAAATAGTGTATTTATTGAAAAGGTCTTGTCACAACTATAGTGAGCACCTTCCCGCACAGGAGACACCGATGCGCATCCGCGACTGCCACTGGCAACAGATCGAAAGCTATCTGCGCACCGACGACCGCGTCGTGCTGCCGCTGGGCAGCGTCGAGCAGCATGCATGGTTGTCACTGGCCGTCGATGCCATCCTCAGCGAGGAGGTGGCGGTGGATGCCGCCGAGCCACTGGGCGTGCCGGTCTATCCGGCCCAGCCCTATGGCTACACGCCCACCTATATGGCCTTTCCAGGCACGATGAGCCTGCGCCTGGAGACCCTGCTGGCGGTGATGCGCGACCTGATCGCCTCGCTGCACCACCATGGTTTTCGGCGCGTGCTGATCGTCAACGGCCACGGCGGCAATCAGCCGGTGGCCGGCCTGCTGCAGCAGCTGATGGCCGAGCACCCCGGCCTGCAGCTCAAGTGGCACAACTGGTGGGCCGCCCCGCGCACGATGGCCTTTGTGCGCGAGCAGGACCCGCAGGCCTCCCATGCCTCATGGATGGAGAACTTCCAGAGCACGCGGCTGCGCGGCGTCGAACTGCCCGCATCGCCCAAGGCCTTGGTCGACTACGCCCGCATGGCGCTGATGAACCCGCAGGCCAAGCGTGCCTACCTCGGCGACGGCTGTTACGGCGGCCATTACCAGCAACCCGAGGCGGTCATGAACGCGCTGTGGTCGGTGGCCGTCGATGAAACGCGCGCCCAGCTCCAGGGTCCGTGGCTGCCCTGACACGGCTGTAACAGCGTCGGAACTCCCCCCACGTTTGAAGCGGTATGGGGGATTGTCCGTACCCCGGACGCGACCTATTCTTTCGCTGCGTTGATGCCAAACCCCCTCAAATCGGGGGGTCAGGCACGCAACGTGGAGTCTCGCGAGGCCTCTCCCAAGTTTGCACCCCAGCCGCGTCCGGATGCCTGCATCCGGAACGGGTGCGGGTATGCGCCGTAACCCAAGGAGGTCGATGATGAAAGCAAGCAACTGGTGGCAGCGCCTGTGGCGTCCACTGCTCGCCGTGGCGCTGTGTGCCGCGGCCCACAGCCCCACATGGGCGTTCAAGGTAGACATGTACGCCATCGGCAACTGGAGCTCAGGCGACTGCGACACCAATGCCGATGACAACCGCCCCTCGTGGCCGGGCATGGCTCAGGCCTGGTACGACCAAATGGGCGCCCAGGGCCACACCAAGACCGGCAAGTTCGTTGACGGCAACATGAACCTCTCGCGCTTCTGCACCGGCGCCGGCTGCAGCGATTCGGCCTGGGTTGACTGGCCCGATGCCGCCATCGTCGCCTTCCATGGCTATGACTACGGCGGTGGCGGTGGTTGGGGCGGGCTGATGCGCATGAAGTGGAACAACAAGTGCGGCACCCAGTTCGGCGGCACCAGCCCCAATATGTTTGTGGGTGACCACAATCTGAAGATCCTGCACGCCTCGTCCTGCGTCAGCGCGAACGACTACTACCTGCCGAATCTGCGCAATTCGATGAACAACGGCGGCGCCAAGAAGCTGCATATGTTCACCGGTTTCCACGGCTGCATGTGGATCTCGTCTAGCTACAACGGCGACTACAAGCAAACGGCCATCGACGGCCAGTGGGGCGGCATTGCCAATTCCTGGGTGAAGAACCACTACAAGAAGTTCGGTTGCGCCTGGTGGGATCCCTTCAACTGGTACAAGACCTGCACCGAGCAATGCCCGGTGGCCTACACCATTGGCAGCAGTTCCTCGGCGGCGCTGACGCGGCTGTACTACGAGAGCTACGGCAATGCCCTGGCATTCGGCTCCCCGGCCGGCTCCAACTGGTATGCCTGGATGGGCTACCGCGGCTGCAAACCGGCCTGCGTGGACCACGCCTTCAACCCCTGACTCCGCGGCCCGCCGCCGCTCAGGCGGCGCGGGCCAGCGCCCAGCCCCGGGCTGAAGCGTCGAGCCGTCAAGCCACCGCGCTTGAGTGACATCGGATCGAGCGCCGGGGGCCGTTCTAGCAAAGGAATCCGTCATGAAACAACTGTGTCACGCCCTCACCCTCACGGCCCTGGCCGCTGCCCTGGGTGCCATTTCGCCCGCGCAGGCCCAGACCCGCGGCCCGCTGAGCATGGAAGAAATACGCGTCATGGTGCGCGATTCGCTGCCGCCCATCGTCACCCAGCAGGGCACGACCGGCATCCTGATCGGGCTGCTGCGCGATGCCAAGCTGGACACCGAAAGACCGCTGTCCAAGACCTTCAATCCGGCCGAGGTTTCCAAGGCGGTGTTCGGCCGCACCTTGCCGAGCAAAGACCCGCTGTGCAACCAGCCACTGACCAATGCCGGTGACGTCGATGAGGACGAGTGCAACTCCAGTTCCGGAGCGCCCAATGGCGACGGCGCCTTCACGGCGCTGAGTTTCAGCAAGCACATCCAGCTGGGCAATATCACCATCCTCAAGCGGCCGGCGCGCAAGGACATCACGCCCACCAGCCTGCCCAACGTCAAGCTGGACGACAAGGGGGCCTATCTCGGCGCGATGAAATTCGCCGTCGACACGCTGGGCCTGTCGAACGCCGAGATTCCCACGCCCCCGGGCGATGCACCGCTGCCGGTGAACACGCTGACCCTGGGCTTCGGCGCGGACGGCCGCCAGCTGGGTGAGATCGCGCTGATGCGCGTGGTGCACATCAAGCGCGCTGCCGAACTGCCCAAGGGCATTCCGATGGCCGTCACCGGTGGTGGCCTCGACGAAGCGACCGCCCCCCCCGAGTTGAAGCATGTGCTGCTGCCCGGGGAGGCCACCTTCCTGCTTGACGACAAGGGCGTACAAGGTGCAAGGATCGAAGGCTGGTTGTCCATGCCGATAGACCCGAAACTCGACCCGAAGCTGGGCAAGTCCAGCGACGAGTTGATCGACGAGATCGCCCAGGACCTGTTCGCGCATGGTGGGCGCAAGATAGCCCGGCTGTCTTACAGCTTTGCCTTCGCCCAGGGGTCGAATCCGAACCCGGAAGACCCCAAGTCACCGCAGTGCGCGCGTTGCGGCGGAGTGTTGCGCCCGGTGTTGCGCGTGGCGCTGTATGCACTCGACGCCAAAAACCCGACCCAGGGCGAGGTCGCGGCGCCGGGCCTGGTGCATGACTTTGATCTGGGCAGCACCGAAACCCGCCTGATGCAGTAGTCCCGCCGTTGCGGCCCGCGCGAGCGGGCCGCAAGCACATCTGTCACCCCTGATCCCAAGCGACGAATGGCTCACCCAGAAGGAGTTTTCACATGAGGAAGTTCTATCGATATGCCCAGCTGGCGAAGGCAGCCGCCACACTGGCTCTGATCGGTCCGATGGCGGCTCAGGCCGTCGTCACGCAGACCGAATTCAACGATGGCAGTGGCAGCCTGGCCAATATCAGCTACGGCGCGGCCCAGGATGGCTTGATCTACCAGGTCTCGGCTCAGCTCTACCCCGGTTTGGGCTTGGCCACCGACCAGGTCAAGCAGCGCGTTTTCACGCTGACCGATCTGGCCTTCAACTTCGACATCACCGGCGATGGCAGCGGCCTGCTGGACCTCAGCTACAAGCTCACCAATACCGGTGTGATTGCGCGTGACGATCTTCGCTTCATGGTCGTGCTCGGCGCCGATGGCAACCCGCAAACCCAGAAGGAGTCCGTCGCCGAGGTATGGAAGGCCGCCCTGACCGGCGACCCCAATCGCCGCGAGACGGCGCTTTACACCGACGATCTGCCGTTTGCCTGGAAGCTCAGCGGCGGTGCCGCCGGGCCTGATGGCAGCGGCGTGCTGCCCGCCTGCGCCACCGTCACCGGCTGCGACTCCATGGTCGGCCTGCAATGGGATCTGGGCACGCTGAACCCCGGCGAGACCTGGACCATCCACGTGGGCCTGTCCGACGAAGGCAAGACCCTGTCGTCACGCTACTTCACGCTGACGGCCGACCCCACCGGCGGCATCAACAACAGCATGACCTTCTCGGGCATGGCAACAGTTGGTGCCGTGCCGGAACCAGCTGCGGGCCTGATGCTGCTGGCCGGCCTGGGGCTGCTCGGTGCGACCACACGGCGGCGCAAGGGCTAGACCTCGAGGCTTGTTTGACCTTGTTCAGGCTCACCAGACGGTGGGCCTGAATTCGTCATGCCTGGCAATCAGCGGCACAAAGGGCATGTGCCGCTCGCGCCAGGCCAGAAACTGGGGCACGGGCATGGGCCGCGCGATCAGATAGCCCTGGGCATAGTCACAGCCCAGGGCCTGTAGCAGCGCCCACTCCTCGGCCGTCTCGGCACCTTCGGCCACCACCGGCATGCCCATCACATGGGCCAGGCCTATGGTGGCGCGCAGCAGGGCCTCGCCATCGGTGCCGGCACGCACGCCGCTGACAAAGGCGCGGTCAATCTTGAGCTCGGTGACCGGCATCTTCTGCAGATAGGCCAGCGAGGAGTAGCCGGTGCCGAAGTCGTCGATCGACAGGCTCAGGCCGCCGTCCACCAGCGCCTGCATCACCTTCAGCGTCGTCGACGGATCATCCATGGCCGCGCTCTCGGTCACCTCCAGCCGTACATCCTCGGCCCGGGCGCCGGTCTCGCGCAGCAGCTGGAACACGCGTTGTGCGAAGCCCTGATCACGCAAGTCAAAAGTGGACACATTGACCGAGACCTGGATCTGCAGGCCTTGCTGCCGCCAATCGACGGTGTGCCGCATGGCCGCACGCAGCACCCAGTGGGTGAGCATGCTGATGCGCCCGGTCTGCTCGGCAAAAGGAATGAACTGGAACGGCGGCACCATGCCGCGCTCGGGGTGCTGCCAGCGCACCAGCGCCTCGGCGCTGTGCACCGAGCCGTCGTGCAGGCAGACCTTGGGCTGCAGATACAGCAGCAGCTCGTCCTGCTCGACCGCGCGCTTGAGTTCGGACAGCAGGGTCAGATCGGCCGGCCGCACGGTCTCCAGCTCGGGGACATACACCGTCCAGCCGGCCAGCCGTTTGCGATCGGCATACATGGCCGTTTCGGCATTGCGCATCAGCGCCGTCATGGTCTCGCCGCCATGAGGCGGCAGGGCCACGCCGATCGACAGTGACACATCGACCCATTGGTCGTAGACGCTCAAGGGCGTCGCAAAGGCCGCCTCCAGCTGCACTTGCAGGGCGGGCAGCCGCCCGGGCTCGGTGCACAGCAGGCAGAACTGGTCGGCATGGGTGCGGCCCAGGAACTGATGCGGCAACTCGGCCAGGCGTTGGGCCGTGGCCAGCAGCACGGCGTCGCCCAGCTCGTTGCCCAGCGCATCGTTGATGGCCTTGAAGCGGTTGATGTTGAGCATCAGCACCGCCGGCAGCAGGCCCTCATGCTGGTTGCGCAACTCCTCGCCCTCGATGCGCAGGCGCTCGCGGTTGGGCAGGCCGGTGAGCGTGTCCACATAGGCACCGATCAGTCGTGCCTCGTTGCGTTCCTGCTCCAGCTGCAGCCGGGCACGCTCGGTGCGCTCCAGGTCGGCCTCGATCTGCGAGCTCATCACGCGGGCGCGCGCCGCACTGCTCTGGGTCTGCTCGTAGGCCTGGCGATGGCGCTCGAGATAGTGGTAGGCGCGGCCGAAGTCGCCCATCTGCTCGTGCAGCCTGGCCTGGGCCAGATGAAGTTGAATCGGCAGGTGCAGGTCCAGTTGCTGCATGCGCCCCAGCAGCCCCTCGGCCTGGGCCAGCGCCTGACGGGCCCCATCAAGCCGGCCCAGGCCCTGTTCGACCAGACCATGGACCAGATGAGCCCTGACCTCCTCGCGCAGCCCGCTGCCGACCATGGGCAGGGCCACGGCGATCAGCTCATCGGCCTCGTCCAGGCGGTCCAGCATCACCAGGCAGTGCGCGGCCGTGGTGTGCATCGACAGCAGACTGAGATTTTCGTGGGCACGCTTGGCGCCGCTGAGCCAGGGGAGCAAGGCGTCCAGCGCCTGCTGCGGCCGCCCCAGGTGCAGCAGGCATTGGGCCAGATGGGCCACCAGCAGCGATCCCAGCGAAGCCTGGCCCTGGTTCTCGACCAGATGCCCGGCCAGCTCCAGCTGGCGCAGGGCCGAAGCGCTGTCGCCGGCAGCGTATTGCACATAGCCCAGATTGGCCAGCGCATGCGGCAGACTGCCTGGGTCGGGGCATTGCTGCGCTTCTTCAAGCAGCTGAAAGTAGGTCCGCAGTGCCAGCTCGGTATGGCCCAGACGGTCGTGAAACAGCGCCCGCAGATTCAACGCGTCGCAGCGGTCGATCGCATCGCCTCCCTGCTCCAGCGCCTCGGTCAGCTCGATCAGGTGATCCCAGCTGTCGCGTTCGTCACCACGCAGCAAGGGGATGCCGGCCAGGCGGCACTCGATGCGCAGGCGTCCCAGCTCATCGCCCAGACGGGTGAACTCCGCCAGCAGGCGGGCAAATTCGGGTTCGACGCGGTCCTGGCCCTCACGGCGGGAGCGCAGCAAGGCCAGGGTGGTGGCCGCTTCGGCGGCAGCCAGCGCATCGCCCTGTGCCTCGGCCATCTGCAAGGCGCGCTTGGCCAAGGCCATGGCCTGATCGGGCGCGCTCAGCTTGGCACACCGCGCCGCGTAGTTCAGCGAGGCCAGATCCGCACTCACTTCCATGGCTTGATGCAATCTCCAGACATCGTGGGACGAGATCAAAACCTTGGCGACACGGGCCTGCCCTGACAGTCCTGGCAAGCACCGGTTGCCACAGCTTGCACCAAGAACGGCAAAAACACAGTCCGGGCTGGCCCTAGCTGGGCTGCGGCGCCGCGCTTTTGCGTGAATGCTGCACAAACGGGCGTGTCATCGGCTGATGGACAATCCGCGCATGAGCACCACCCCGGTGGACATTCTCCACGCCGACGACAGCCTGATTCTGTGCGACAAGCCCGCCGGCATGCTCGCCGTGCCCGGGCGCGGGCCCGACAAGCAGGACTGCCTGATCAGCCGCGTGCAGCAGCTGCATTCCGAGGCCTTGATCGTGCACCGGCTGGACATGGCCACCTCGGGCCTGCTGCTGCTGGCCCGTGGCGCCGAGATGCAGCGCCGTCTGAGCCTGGCCTTTGCCGAGCGACGGGTGCACAAGCAGTATGTGGCCGTGGTCCACGGCCTGCTGGCCGCCCCGGATTGGTGCCTGATCGACCTGCCGGTCGGCGCCGACTGGCCCAACCGCCCACGCCAGCAGGTCTGCCATGTTCGCGGCAAGCCGTCGCTGACGCGCTACCGCTGCATCAGCCAGGACGGGCAGGCACAGACCAGCCGCGTCGAGCTGGAGCCCCTGACCGGCCGCACCCACCAGCTGCGCGTACACCTGCTCGCGCTCGGCCACCCCATCGTCGGTGACGGCCTGTATGCCGAGCGGCAAGACCGGGCGCTGAGACTGCATCTACACGCCACCGAGCTGGCCCTGGACCACCCGGTGACGGGCGCGGCGCTGCGTTTCAGCTGCGCCGCGCCGTTCTAGCTCAGACCTTGCGGCGCTTCACAGCGGCGAGCAGGCCCAGGCCCAGCACCATCAGCGCATAGCTGCCGGGTTCGGGCACCGGCGCCGTGTTCAGCACCAGCGACAGATTGTCGGCATAGCCATCGTTGTCGTTCGAGTCCAGGCGCTCCATCGACAGGATGAACTCGATCTTGGCCGTGTTGACCGGCACGAAGCCGCTGGTCGAGCGGAACAGCAGACCGGTCTTGTTGCCGCGATCGGCCGGCGTCACCGGGCCCAATTCGACGGTGCTCAGAGCCAGGCTGCTGGCATCGAGGAAGGACACCTGCAGCACGGCGTTATCGCCCTGGCTGCTCCAGCCGCCGATGAAGCCGCTCAGATCAAAGGACGCCTTGCCGCTGGCAAAGCTGGCGGTCAGCGCACCGACGTTGACGGTCTGGAAGCCGGCCGAGTAAGGCGAGCTTTGGCCGGCAAACATCTTGGCGCCACGGTTCACCGGGCCCGGTTCGCTGGGCTTGACCCAGTTGCTGCCGTAGTTGACGGACTGGAACAGGTCGGTGCCGTCGAAACCGGTCCAGCCGCTGACACCGGCCTCGGCATCACCGTTGACGATTAGATTGCTGCCGAAACCGACAGCTTGCGCGCCCAGCGCGCACAGGCTCAGGGTCAAAGCGGCCGCGCCGCGAATAAGGGTGTTTTGCATGGTCATTCCAAAGTTGTAGAGCGTGAAGAACAAGGTTCAGACCTGGTACTGGTTCAGCAAGGCCTGGCCTTCCATGGCCGGGTCGCTGATCGACGGCTGGCCGGTTTCCAGGTGGCCGGCAAAGCGGCGGCTGTAGTCGGGCTGGCCGGCCACGCGCACGCTGAAGTCGTACCAATGGGCGCTGTCTTTCAGCGGCAGGCGTATCGTCGCCGTGGCCTGCGGGGCCAGCAGTTGCACCTTGGGGCCCAGGTCGTAGTACTTGTTGGCCACCAGGCTGACGGTGCAGGCCAGGCTGCCCGGATTGCTGAGTTCGACCACCAGCTCGCCGTTGACCGCGTCCGGTGTCACGCGGACTTCCGGGTTGGGCTGGGCGGCAGCGGCCACGCGGCGGGCATTGCCGGTGAAGTGGCGGTGGAAGCCATTCGGGCCCAGCACCCACAGGTCATAGCCGCCTGCGGTGGTCGGCTGCCAGCTGTCCACCAGCTGCTTGTCGGGCTCGACGGTGAAGCGACGCGGCAGTGCGGCCAGGTTCAGGCGGTCATAGACATGGAACACCGCGGCCGCCTCGCCGGTATTGGCGAACTGCAGCTCGACACGGGTAGAGCCCACGCGGCCCGGATTCGGCACGATGCGCGCCGTGGTGTGCAACTCGTAGGGCAGCGCGCGGGCCGGGCGCACGCCGGCGTTCTGCTCCGGCGCGGCCAGGCTGCCGGGCACCGGCGGCGTGGTCGTGCCGGGCAAGGCGCGGGCCTTGGTGGCCAGGGCCAGGGTCTGCGGCAGCTGGTCGAAGAAGGCACTGTCCTGCGGATCGGCAAAGTTGAAGGCCGAGCTCAGGTCGCCGCAAACGGCACGGCGCCAGGCGCTGATATTGGGCTCCATCACGCCAAAGCGCTTTTCGATGAAGCGGATCACCGAGGTGTGGTCGGTCACCTGGGAGTTGACCCAGCCGCCCTTGCTCCAGGGCGAGATCACATACATCGGCACCCGCGGGCCCAGGCCGTAGGGCTTGTGCTGGTGGGTGGCGGCCGTGCCGTTGAGGATGTGGTGGTACTCGCCGGTGGTGTCCACCGTCGAGGCGCCCGCCAGCTGGGCCTTGCCCGGATCGGCGTCCCAGACCTGGTAGGACGGTGCGGCCGGCGGCGGCATGTGGTCAAAGAAGCCGTCGTTCTCGTCGAAATTGATGAACAGCGCCGTCTTGCTCCAGACCTCGGGGTTGGAAGTCAATGCATCCAGCACCTTGGCCGTGTAGTCAGCGCCCTGAGCGGGACTGGACGGGCCGGGGTGCTCGGAGCCTTCGGCGGTGGCCACGATCCAGCTCACCTGCGGCAGCTTGTTGGCCAGCACGTCTTCCTTCAGCTTGTCCAGGTCGCGGGTGCTGATGCCGCGAGCCAGCAACTGCGCCGAATAACCCGGCCGCTTGTACCAGCCGTCGCGGAAGGCGCGGAAACCGGCCAGCGAGTTGTCGGTGAAGTTGTCGGCCATGTTCTGGTAGACCTGCCAGGTGATGCCGGCGCTTTGCAGGCGTTCCGGGTAGGTCGTCCAGGTGTAGTCGTCCAGCGGGTTCTCGTTGAACCAGTCATGGCTGTTGTCGGTGGACGGGCCATTGCCCAGGCGCAGCGGGTCATTGCTGCCAGTCCACAGGAACAGGCGGTTGGTGTTGGTGCCGGTCTGCGAGGCGCAGTGGTAGTGGTCGCACAGCGTGAAGGCATTGGCCATCGCGAACTGGAACGGCAGGTCGGCCTCAGTGAAGTAGCCCAGCGAGTGGTTGTTCTTGGCCTTGGGCCAGGCATTCATCCGCCCGAGATCCCAGGCCGCCTGGGCATCGGACCAGCTGTGCGGCGTACCCGAGACGCGCATGTAGGCGAAGTTCTGCACCGTGTTCAGATGAAACGGGGCAATTGCCGCCGGACCGGGCGACGGGCGACCCGGCACGGCCGTCACGGCGTTCGGCTGCACCCAGACGGTGCGGCCGGCGATGCCGGTCTTGTTGACCACCGGCACCGGGAACGGGTCGGCAAAGCCGCGCACGCCGTTCAGCGTGCCGAAGTAGTGGTCGAAGGAACGATTCTCCTGGGTCAGCACGACGATGTGCTCGATGTCCTGGATGGTGCCGGTGCGGTTGTTGGCCGAGATGGCCAGCGCGCGCTGGATGGCGGGAGGAAAAGTCGCCAGGGCGGCGGAAGCACCGGCGGCCGAGGCCATGGTGCGCAGGAAACTGCGGCGGTCTTGTTGGCTCATGTCGGGCTCAGGCTTGGGTAGTGGTGGCGCAGGGGCGACGGCGGGCCAGGCGGCCCACCACGAACAGGCCGCTGATCAGCAGCGCATAGGTTTGCGGCTCGGGCACGGCCTGGGTGAAGCTGAAGTCGTCCATCGCGAACTCGCCATGGTTGGCGCTCTTCACCACCACCGTGTCGATCAGACCGGCATAGCCGCTGGCCAGAAAGGTCGGTGTGGCCGACGGGTCGAGGACCGCCGAGCTGTGCACCTTGGCGCCGTTCAGGAACAGCTCGAAGCTCAGGGTCGCGCCACCCAGGCCGGCGAAATAGGCGCCATCGAAGGTGCCTGGCTTGACGAAGCGGATCAGGCTGCTGGCATCCTCGGCCAGAAAGCCCGTGGCCACGCGGCCCAAGCCCGAGTGCGGTGTGTAGGGCGCGGCGGGCGTGCTGAACACGGTCCAGCCGGCGGCCGACCAGTCCAGCCCGCCATAGTTCAGCGGCAGGGTGCCGTCCTGGGCCAGGTCATCAAAGCTCAGCACGGTGGCCATGGCGCTGGGCAGGCAGGCCGCCAGGGCGGCGCCGGCCAGCAGGGCGCGAAGATAAGGTTTCATTATGGTTAACTCCTTGTTGTCATGCACAGCGCATGCAGCGGTATGCGCGGTACCCAATCTAGGGTCGGGTCTTGACAACACAGGAGCCGCCATGGTCCGGTCGGACTATGGCAATCGCGAAACGGCCGGCGCACCGTGCGCCTGCCGCCCGCTTGAATGGATTCGCTACTCGCCTCGCTTCATCTTGGCGCGCTCATGGCCGGCGCGACCGATCTGCTTCCAGCGCGCCAGCTGGCGTTGGCGGTCCAGCGGCGTCTGCTGGTCGCGCTGCATCTCGCGCTCGAGCTTGTGGAAGTTGCGCACGCGGTCACCCGCCACCTGGGCCAGCACGGCGCAACCCGGCTCGTTGACATGCCGGCAGTTGCGGAAGCGGCACTGCCCGGCCAGCGCGCTGATGTCGGTGAAGCTGGCGCTCAGCGTCTGCGCATTGGCATCCGGCCGCAGGCTGCGCACGCCGGGCGTGTCGATCAGGCAGGCTCCCGACAGCAGCGGCAGCAGGGTGCGCGCCGTGGTGGTGTGGCGGCCGCGGCTGTCATGCTCGCGCACCGGGCCGGTGTCCTGCAGGCCCATGCCGGCCAGGCTGTTGGTGAGGGTGGATTTGCCCGCGCCCGACGACCCCAGCAACACCAGCGTCTGGCCCAGCCCCAGGTAGGGGGCCAGGTCTTGCGCCACCTCGGAGCTGCGCGCATCCAGCGCATGGACGATGACCTCCGGCGGCAGCCGCTCGCGCAGCTGGCGGGCAATGTCCACCAGCCGCTCCGAGCGCGCCCAGGCGGTGTCGCCCAGCGTGTCGAGCTTGGTCAGCACCACCACCGGCCACACACCGCTGCCCTGGACCAGCGCCAGATAGCGCTCCAGCCGGCGCAGGCTGAAGTCCTGATCCAGGCCCATCACCAGCAGGGCCGTGTCGACATTGCTGACCACTGCGTGGCGGCTGCCATCGGCATCGCGGCGGTTGATGCGGGTCACCGGCGGCAGCACCGCGTGGACCCAGCAACGGTCGGGCTCGGGCATCTGGGTCAGCACCCAGTCGCCGACGGCAATGCTGGTGCCGTCCAGCGCATGCTGCTTGGCCAGCCGCGGCAAGGTTGTGGCACTGCGCTCGGACAGGCCGTCATGCAGCTGCAGGCGGTCGCGGTGCACGGTGCAGACGCGCATCAGCTGCCAGTCCTGGGCAGCGAAGTCGGGGGTTTGAGAAGCGAACTCGGCAATCAATTGCTGCACGGCTTGTGCCATCGTGGCGTGCAGCCCGAGCGCGGCTAGGCGCTCGAAGTCGATATCAATCATGATGATTCCAGCAAACGGATCACGCCCGGCGCGGCTGAGCCACGCGGGTACTGAGTGAATCGGTTGCGGTGGAGGGAGCGGACGCGAGGGCGTCGAACGCTCAGATCATCAGATCAAACGGCGAAAAGTGCTCGCCTCAGACGGCAACCGAGGAGTGGGCAATGGGTTCGTAGCTCATATCACTCTCCTTGGCTTGCGGTGGGAAAACAGCGGCCAATGGCTCGCTGCGGTGGCGCAGTGTCTCAGCGAGATCGGGCGGCGGTCAAGTCCCGCAGCAGCATTCCCGCAACACAGGCCATTCGATCGCCCATGAAAAAAGCCGCAGCAAGCTGCGGCTTTCTTGTCGTGCGCCGAAGCGCCCGTGGGATCTAATGAATTAGATCGCGCGGATGTTTGCAGCTTGCAGACCCTTGGGGCCTTGCTTCACTTCAAACTCGACGCGTTGGTTTTCTTGCAGGCTCTTGAAGCCGCTTTCGCCCTTGATTTCGCTGAAGTGGGCGAACAGATCCTTACCACCGGCTTCCGGGGTAATGAAGCCGAAGCCCTTGCCATCGTCGAACCACTTGACGGTACCGGTTTGAGTTGCGCTCATGATGTATTCCTTGAAAAATTAAAAAAGACGCACGAGAAAAATCACCCGTGCGGGCAGAGACACTCAAGAAACGCAAACCGGGGAGTTCATGTACCTGGCCGACCCAGCCTGAGCTGGATGGAAGAGGAGGAAGACCTTGCAGAAACGGTCTTGGTATATCTGTGCAGCGAGTCTATACCAATTGAGTCAGCAAAACCGGGCTTCTCCACAATAATTGTTGCGATACCGTAAAGAGTGCCCCGGCGACTGCTTCGTACGCTGCTCGCCCCAACGGCTACGATGCCGCCACACCTGCCACTGCTGGAAAGCCCCGCACCATGTCCTCAGCTTCCCTCTACATCGTCACTGGCGCCTCACGCGGCATGGGCGAGGCCATTGCCCGCCAGTTGTTGCAGCCCGGCCATGTGGTCCTGGGCCTGTCGCGCCAGATCAATCCCGGCCTGGCCCGGCTGGCCGAGGAGCGTGGCGCCCAGCTCGAGCAATGGCCCCAGGACCTGGGTCAGCCCCTGGCCGCCGCACAACGCCTGGACGCTTGGCTCGGCGCCATCGAAGCCCATCGCTTTGCCAGCGCAAGCCTGATCAACAACGCCGGGGTGGTCTCGACGCCGGGGCCCCTGGCGCACTCGTCCGCGGAGGAGTTGTCGAATGCCTTGCGCGTCGGCCTGGAGTCCTGCCTGCTGCTGAGCAGCGTGTTTCTGCGCACCACCGCCACCTGGAGCGCCAGCCGCAAGATCCTCAATATCTCGTCCGGCCTGGGCCGGCGCGCGATGGCCGGTAGCGCCGCCTATTGCGCGGCCAAGGCCGGCATGGACCACTTCTCCCGCGCCGTTGCGCTGGAAGAGGCCGCCCTGGTCAACGGTGCACGCATCGTCTCGCTGGCGCCGGGCGTGATCGACACCGATATGCAGGTGCAGCTGCGCGGCAGCGACCCGGGGCAGTTTCCGGAGCGCGCGCGTTTCATGGAACTCAAGGCCGCCGGACAACTCTCATCGCCCGATGAAGCGGCCAGCCAGGTGCTTCGCTACCTCGCCCGCGCCGACTTCGGCAGCAACCCGATCGGCGATGTGCGCGACGCCTGAGCGGGCTGCTACTCTTGCAAACACTGCGCCAGGCCTCATCTGCTCGCAGATTGAGGTCAGGACGACCTCGAAACCGCCCGCTACGGGCATTGGGAGACTTTCAAGTGAAACATCTTTTGTTGAGTGTGTGCATTGCCCTGGCAGGCCTGACGGTCGTGCACGGTGATGCCGAGGCTCGGCGCCTCGGCGGCGGCTCGTCTGCCGGCATGAAGCGCACGACGCCGGCCGCCACACCCGACGCCGCGCCGGCCAGGCCCGCTCAGGCGGCCCCTGCGCCGGCGACCCCGGTCGCGCCGGCCGCCGCTGCCGCCACGCCGCCGAAGCGCTCGTGGATGGGCCCGCTGGCCGGTCTGGCTGCCGGCCTGGGTCTGGCTGCACTGGCCAGCCACCTCGGCTTCGGTGCCGGCCTGGCCAACATCATGAGCATTCTGCTGGTGGTGATGCTGGGCGCCCTGCTGCTGGGCTTTGTGATGAAATTCCTGCGCAATCGCAATGCCCCGGCCACCCAGGGTCTGCAGGGCATGCATTTCGCCAATGCCGGCTTTGGTTCGGCACCGCAATCGTTCAGCGGCGGCTCGGTCGCGCCGCTGGCCAATGTCGCGCGCAACGACGTCGAAATGATCGCACCCGTGTCAGCGGCACCGATCGGATTTGACAACGCCGAGTTCGAGACCATTGCCAAGCGCGTCTTCATCCGCCTGCAGGCGGCCAATGACGCAGGTGATCTGGATGATCTGCGCCGCTTCACCACGCCCGAGATGTTTGCCATGGCCCGCCAAGAGTTGCTGGAGCGTCCCAGCACGCCGCAGCAGACCGATGTGGTGCAGTTGCAGGCCGCCGTGGCCGAGCACGCCGAGGAAGATGGCCGCCAGATCGTCAGCGTGCGCTTCAGCGGCCTCATTCGCGAAGTCAAGGACGCACCGGCCGAGGCTTTCAATGAAATCTGGCACCTGGTGCGCCCGCTGGACGGTAGCCGCGAATGGGCCATTGCCGGCATCCAGCAAGCCGCCTGATTCGCTTGACCGGTCAGCAAGCCCGCTGCGCAATGCAGCGGGCTTTTTTCATGAGCGGCGGCCTGTCACCACCACGCGCTGCAATTGCACGCCGCCGGTGACAACCACACGATCAAGCTGGACGATGCTCAGAATCGCGCTGAACGGTATCGGTGCGAACTGGTCGACGCCGGTCATCAGGGAGGTGGTGACGATGACGGCGCCGATCGCGCCGGCCACGCGCACCCCGAACGGAATTTTCGGGCAGGTGATCATGATGCGTAACTCCTTGCTTGCCCGGGGCATGAGGCATGTCCCTGATTGCAGTTTCGTCCCTCAGGGCCCATATTTCCAGGCTTTTGCGATCAACCCGCCGCTGCAGACGACGAACTGCAATCGGGGCTATCCCACCCTTACCGACCCTCCTCCCCCGCCATGACCCAGCCCCTACGCTCCCTGTTGGGACAGCCGCTTCTTGTCAGCCTCCTGTCCCTGCTGCTGCCCCTGGCCGCCCAGGCCCAAGACGCAAAGGAAGCGTCGGTGCTCAAGCCCAATGCCAATCTGGTTGCCCAGGGCATACCGGACATCCCGACCCAGTTGGTCGAGCAGGTGGCGCGCTACACCGATTTCCGTGGCCACAGCTTCGTCGACTGGCATCCGCTGAAGCGCGAGATGCTGGTCTCACATCGCAAAGCCGGCGCCAACACCGTGCAGCTGTACCTGCTGCGCTCGCCGATGGCCGAACCGGAGCAGCTGACCGACTCTGCCGACCCGGTGCGCCAGGCCAGCTTCGAACCGCTCTCGGGCCATTACCTGGTGTTCGAACGCAGCAGCGGCGGCAACGAGGCCAACCAGCTCTATCGACTGGACCTGGCCACCAAGGAGGTCACCCTGTTGACCGATCCGGCCGAACGTCATGATCTGCAGGGCTGGCTGCACAAGAGCAGCCGGATGCTGACCGCATCGGTGCCGCTGGACAAGACCGCCCAGGGCGGCAGCCGCGCCAGCGTGGACACTGTCATCCGCTTGATGGACCCGCTGGACCCCAAGGCCACGCGCACACTCGCCACCCTGCCAGGGGGTGGCTGGGGTGTGGGCGCGGCCTCGCGCGACGACAAGCAGGTGGCGCTGACGCGTTATCTGTCCGCCAGCGAATCGGAAATCTGGCTGCTCGACCTGGCCAGCGGCAAGACCCGCCAGGTGCTGCCGGCACCCGGCGCCGCCGCAGCCAAGGCCAGCCACTTTGTCAGCAGCTTCACCGCCGACAACAAGGGCCTCTACCTGGTCAGCGACCGCGCCGGTGAATTCCAGGAGCTGATGCTGTACGACCTGGCCACGGCCCGGCTCAAGCGCATCACCCGCCACATTCCCTGGGATGTGAACGGCGCATCGCTGAGCCATGACGGCAGGGTTTTGGCGGCCCAGCTGAATGTCGATGGCCGCAACGAACTGCGCCTGTTCGACGGCAAGACCCTGAAGGAGTTGCCCGCCCCGGCGCTGGCAGGCGGCAGCGTGAGCAGCGCGCAGTTCCATCCCAAGGCCAAGGAATTGGCCCTCGCCACCAGCGGCAGCAAGGGCCCAGGTCAGCTCTACACGCTGAACACCGCCAGCGGCAAGGTCGAGCAATGGACGCAGGCCTATGCCCCGCCCGGCCTGGACATGAGCAGCTTCCCCGAACAGCAGATCGTGCGCTGGAAGAGCTTTGACGGCCAGATCATCTCCGGACTGCTGAGCACGCCGCCGGCCCGCTTCACCGGCAGGCGGCCGGTGATGGTCCTGATACACGGCGGCCCCGAGGGCCAGGCCACGGTGGGCTTCCTGAACCGCTACAACTACTACGTCAACGAGCTGGGCATTGCCCTGTTGCAGCCCAATGTGCGGGGCTCCAGCGGCTACGGCAAGACTTTTCTGAGCCTGGACGACGGCTACAAGCGCGAGGACTCCGTCAAGGACATCGGCACGCTGTTCGACTGGATCGCCACCCAACCCAACCTGGACGCCTCGCGCGTGCTGGTCACCGGCGGCAGCTATGGCGGCTATATGTCGCTGGCGGTCAGCACGCACTATGCCGACCGCATTGCCGGTGCCATCGACGTGGTGGGCATCTCCAACTTCGTCAGCTTCCTGCAGAACACCGAGAGCTACCGCCGCGATCTGCGCCGCGTCGAGTACGGCGATGAGCGCGACCCGGCGATGCGGGCCTTCCAGGAAAAGATCTCGCCGCTGAACAATGCCGGCAAGATCACCAAGCCGCTGTTCGTCGTGCAAGGCAAGAACGATCCGCGTGTGCCCTTCACCGAGGCCGAGCAGAT
Source organism: uncultured Roseateles sp. (assembly GCF_963422335.1). NCBI lineage: Bacteria > Pseudomonadati > Pseudomonadota > Betaproteobacteria > Burkholderiales > Sphaerotilaceae > Roseateles > uncultured Roseateles sp. Next base: position 3,304,384 of record NZ_OY729424.1, on the reverse strand, counting down.
CGTTGCCAAGGCGCGCGAGAACAAGACGCCGGTCTGGTACCTGCGCGCCGAGAACGAAGGCCATGGCTTTGCGCGCAAGGAGAATGCCGACTTCCAGTTCTACGCCACCATCCTGTTCCTGCAGCAGACCCTGCTGAAGTAGGGCCGGCGCCGCTGGACGAAAAAAGGGCCGCGATCCGCGGCCCTTTTTGCTATCGATGCGCTGACGTCAACGCCGGTCGATCTGCGGCGTCTGATCCGGTACCTCGCGCACCTCGACGTCGACCACTTCGCCAGCTGCCGCCGCGGGGCGCCGGGCGGCATTCGGAAAGCCCCACTGCCGGCCCGGCGGCATGCCGAAACGCGGCATCACGATCACCGGCTTGCGGCCGCGCAGCAGGCTCCACAGCAGGAACACGGCGCCGGCGATCAGGCCGGCCAGCAACAAGCTCAGCATGAAGATGAAGCCGGCCACGGCCAACACCAGCTTCAAGACCAGCGAAACGATTTGCGTCACAACATTCATCTCGGTACTTTCAATCTGTCATCCACGCCCGACAAAGGGCATCTTGGTCGCCATCACGGTCATGAACTGCACATTGGCCTGCAGCGGCAGGCCCGCCATATAAAGCACTGCACTGGCTGCATGCTGCACATCCATCACCGCCTCGACGGCAATCTCGCCGTTGGCCTGCCGCACGCCCTTGGCCATCGGCGCGGCCATCTCGGTCAAGGCATTGCCGATGTCGATCTGCCCGCTGGCGATGTCAAAGGCACGCCCATCCAGCGACAAGGCCTTGGTCAGACCGGTGATCGCGTGTTTGGTTGCAGTGTAGGGCGCCGAATTTGGCCGCGGCGCATGGGCCGAGACCGAGCCGTTGTTGATGATGCGGCCGCCCTGGGGCGCTTGACGCTTCATCAGCCGGAAGGCGGCCTGGGCGCACAGGAAACTGCCGGTCAGATTGACATCGACGACGCTCTGCCACTGGGCCAGCGTCAGCTCGTCGATGGGCACGGCCGGCGCGAACACACCGGCGTTGTTGAACAGCAGATCGAGCCGGCCGAAGCGCGAACTGATTTGCTCGAACAGCGCCGTGACGGCGGCCTCCTGGCTGACATCGGCGGTCAGCGCCAGGCAGCGCTCGGCGCCCGGCCCGGCCAGTTGCGCGGTCTCCTGGAGCAGCGCCTCGCGCCGCCCGACCAGCACCACCGTCCAGCCGGCCTGCAGCAAACTCAGGGCCACGGCGCGCCCCACGCCGGTGCCGGCCCCGGTGACCATGGCTATCTTGGCTTCCGCTGTCATGCAAGTTCCCGATTGATGAACTGGGATGATAGGGCCCGCCTCGCCCTCAGGCCAACCCGCGACTGCGGGTATAGCTCAGTATCCGCCCCTTGTAGGCCTCTTGCGCCAGCCCGGGCAGCACCGTGACCTTGCGCTCGCTCAGACAATAGCCCAGCGCCCGCATCAAGCGGCTGAACTCGGGCCGGTTGCCGCGGTTCGGGTCGACGATCACGACCTCGCAGCAGGGCTGGGCATGCCGTTCGATGAAGGCCGCCAGCAGCGCCGGCAGATCGCGTTCGTAGAGCAGGTCGCTGCCGATGATCAGATCGAATCGCCCCAGCAGCGGGTTGTGCTGGCGCCAGTTGCCGTCCAGGTAGTTGAGCACCGGCAGGTCGTTGAGCGCCGCGTTGCGGGCCAGAAAGTCGCCAGCCAGCGGGTGGCAGTCGCTGGCCGTCACCCGGCCCAGGCGCTGATGCACCACCAGGCTGGCCAGAGCCAGGCCGCAGCCGACCTCCAGCACCGTCAGCCCCTCGAAGCTGCGCAGCTGCATTTCGGCCGCCAGCACCCGGGCCGAGGGCCAGACCAGGCCGAACATCGGCCAGGCCGCCGAGGAGATGCCGGCACGCTCGGCCGTGCCCAGCGGGTCGTGGAACTGCTGGCGGTCGAGCAGGGAGCGGATGTGCAGCGGCAGGCCGCCCACATCGATATCGCCATGCTTGACGAGATAGCCCGGTGGAGCGGGGATGGTGCTGTGCGCCGGCATGGAGGCTGTTCTCTCGAAGACATCGGAGGTCCGATCGAACAGGCATTGCGCTCGGCAAGAGCGGCCATGCAGGGGCGACAAGCGCGTGGCCGGCAACGGGCACCGGCTGGCGCAGCATAACAGTCGGCAATATCAGCAGACCTGGGTGGCAGAGGTGAGCTGGGCGCAGGCCAGGGCGACGGTGGTGCCGCTGGCATGACCGACCACCACCACGCGAGGCAGCTGGCGAACCTGCACAGCGGCCTTGGCCTGCAGGCTCTGGCCGCTGATCACCACACGGGGCAGTTGCTCGACCCGAGGCGTGGCGGCCTGTGCCAGACCGGCGCCCAGCAGGGCCACCATGATGGGCAGGGCAAACAGGACGGTGGGCAGATAGCGGACGGCTTGGCGGGTGGTGTTCATGGTGGCTCCTTGGCTTGACTTGTCTTCTGATGGACGAAGTGTCAGGCCTAGGGTTACCACCTACCAGCGGCTTGCGACGAGCTGCCTTTTTGGCGCGGTGAATTGCGGTTTACCCGGATGACCGGTCACCGCACCAGGGCGCCATACACCATGCTGCGGAACAGCTGCCGGTAGTGGGCACGCTGATTCGGTGCCTGGGTCAGCAGCAGGGCGAACAGGTCCTGGGACGGGTCCACCCAGAAGCTGGTGCCGGCCACGCCGCTCCAGAAGAAAGTGCCCACGCTGCCGGGCACCGGCGCCATGCCCGCCTCCCGGCGCACCGCAAAGCCCAGGCCGAAACCATGGCCGGGATCCAGCAGGCCCGGATCCTGGGGCATGTCGCCGATGTGGTCGGCGGTCATGAAGGCCAGGGTCTGGGGCGAGAGCAGGCGCACGCCGTCGAGCTCGCCGCCATTGCGCAGCATCAGCACGAAACGGGCATAGTCCGGCGCGCTGGAGATCAGTCCACCGCCGCCCGACTCGAAGCGCGGCGGCTGGCGGGGGTCCAGCAATTGCACCGGCATGCCGCTCTCCGGGCATTGGGCAAAGGGCTCGGCGATGCGCTGCTGCTGCTCGGGCGGCACGCTGAAGGCGGTGTCATGCATCTGCAGCGGCGCCAGGATTTCGCGCTGCAGATGCGTGCTCAGCGCCTCGCCGGCGATCAGCTCTATCACATGGCCCAGCACGTCGGTGGCATGGCTGTAGGCCCAGAAGCGGCCCGGTTGGTGGGCCAGCGGCAGCTTGGCTAGCGCGGCGCAGAACTCGGCGCTGTCGGGGTTGCCGCGCCACAGACCGGCCTGGTCGTAAAGCCGCTGCACCGGCGAGTCGCCGGTGAACGCATAGGTCAGGCCGGCGCTGTGGCGCAGCAGGTCCTGCAGGGTGGCGGGCTGGAGCTGGGGCGCCAGCTCCAGCGGGTCGCCGCCGGGCCCCGCCACCTGGCAGTCGGCGAAGGCGGGGATGTAGCGCGACACCGGATCGCTGAGCAGGGCCAGGCCTTGCTCGATCAGCCTCATCATCGCCACCGAGACAATGGGCTTGGTCATCGAGTAGATGCGGAACAGGCTGTCCATCGTCATCGCGTCGGACTCCCCGGGCCGGCGCTGGCCGATCGCCTGCTGCCAGGCGATCTGGCCGCCGCGGGCAATCATCAGCACGGCGCCGGGCAGGCGGCCGGCATCGACATCACGCTGCAGCACGGTGCGGAGCAGGTCCAGCCGGGCACGGCTCAGTCCGGCTTGCTCGGGGGTGCAGGTGGGCAGGGTGTTGCTGAAGTGTTCGGGTGTCATGGCTGAGGAGATGGCTTGCGAATGCGCATCAGCATAGGCCATACGGCGCATCGGGCCGGCTGAGGCCCCCTAGGGACAGCGCTAATCGGTGGCCGCAGCAGTCGAGGTGACAATGCTCACTGCCGTTGACAACCGTCTCGCCACACAACCCAAGGAGAAGCACATGGCCAAAGGACAACAGAAGACCAACAAGGAAGCGAAGAAGCCCAAGAAAGACAGCTCGCCGCCAAAGCCGATCTCGCCCGGCGCCGTGATGCCCACCATCACCACGGTGGTGCCGGAACGCAGCAAGAAGAAGAAGTAAGCGCCACGGTGCGGTGCCGGCGCGCCGCACCCCGCATCGCGCCGGCCGGCACCGGCCGGATTGCGCGAAATACGCCTCGATTCACCTCGCACTCGACGCTTGGCCCATGCCGGCCCTGGCTAGACTCAGCCGATGCCCGCGTCCGCATCTGCCCCTCCCGACGAGCCGCCGGCCCAGGACCTGCACCAGCTGCTGCACTTCAGCCGCGAGGGCCTGGCCCTGCTCGATGCCCAGGGCCGCATCCGCTGGGCCAATGAACGCCTGGCTGAATTTTGCGGCCGCACTCACCTGATCGGGCTGACACCGGCGCAGGCCCTGGACAGCCGGCAGAGCCTGCAGCCCCCCACCGAGCCCGAGGCCGGTGAGCTGGACCTGCCCCTGTTCTGGCAACCGTCCCAGGGGCCGCAGCGCTGGGGCAGTGCCCGCTTCAAGCGCCACGGCCACACCTGGCTGTTTGCGCTACAGGATCTCGGCACCGGCCCTGCCCTGATCCAGGCCAGCAACGCCGATCTGTCGCTGCGCACCGCCAGCGAGCGCGCCGCCCTGGCGACCCAGGGCGCCGGCATGGGCACCTGGGAGATGGATCTGGTCAATGGCTGCGTGGCCTGGGACGAACAGATGTTTGTGCTGCGCGGCCTGCCGCCAGCACCGGAGCCGCTGAGCAACGAAGTGGCGCTCGAGCTGGTCCATCCGGACGACAGGTCCGCCATCAGCCGCGCCTTCAAGGCCATGCAGGCCGGCAGCCAGAACGCCGGCTACGAATTCCGCGTGCGCCTGCCCGATGGCAGCTACCGCTGGCTGGCCTCGCGCTCGATCCCGGTGCGTGACGAGGCCGGCAATCTGGTCAAGCGCATCGGCATCAACTGGGACATCAGCGATGCCAAGCTCGCCGCCGTGGCCAGCCAGGAACGCGCGCTGGCCCAGCACGAGAGCCAGGCCAAGTCGGAGTTTCTGGCGCGCATGAGCCACGAGCTGCGCACGCCGCTGAATGCGGTGCTGGGTTTCACCCAGCTGCTGCAGACCCAGCTCAGGAGCAACCCCGGCACGGTGGCCAACCAGCAGCGCAAGCTGGCCCATATCCGTTCGGCCGGCGAGCACCTGCTGGCACTGATCAACGAGGTGCTGGACCTGTCCAGTATCGAAAGCGGCGGCGCCCGGCTGGCGCTGCGGCCGGTGGCCCTGCAGCCGCTGGTGCGCGACACCCTGCCCCTGGTCGAGGGCCTGGGGCGCACGCATGAGGTGGGCATGCGGGTGGGCCCCCTGCCCGGCAGCGTGCGCGCCGACCCGATACGGCTGCGCCAGGTGCTGCTGAATCTGCTGTCGAATGCGATCAAGTACAACCGCGCCGGCGGCCAGGTGTGGCTGGAGAGCCGGGCCGAGACGCGTGAGGGCCAGCCCGGCTGGTGCCTGTCCGTACGCGATTCGGGCCGCGGTCTGGACGCCGAGCAGCTGGGCCATCTGTTCGAACCGTTCAACCGCCTGGGCCAGGAGCGCGGCACCATCGAGGGCTCGGGCATAGGCCTGGCCATCGTCAAGGCCCTGGTGACACGCATGCAGGGCCAGATCCGGGTGAGCAGCGAACCCGGCCGCGGCAGCACATTTGAGCTTTGGCTGCAAGAGGCCGATGATGTGAGCCACGCACATGCGTCCAAGCCCTCGGAGCCGGCCGGCGCAGCGCAGCAGCAACGGGAGTCCAGCATGCCAGACCCAAGCAGCCCGCAGCCGGCCGTGGCCAGCCACCGGCTGCTGTACATCGAAGACAACCCGGTCAATGTGCTGGTGGTACAGGAACTGGTGGCCACGCGGCCGAATCTGCAGCTCGACTGCGCGGTCGATGGCAGCAGCGGCGTGGCGCTGGCGGCGCGGCTCCTGCCGGAGCTGATACTGGTGGACATGCAGCTGCCCGACTTCGATGGCTACGAAGTGCTGAAGCGGCTGCGCGCGCAGAGTGAGACCGCGCAAACCCCCTGCATCGCACTGTCGGCCAATGCCATGCCCGAGGACATCGCCCGCGCGCTGCAGGCCGGCTTTTCCGACTACTGGACCAAGCCGATCGACTTCAAGGTCTTTCTCGGCGGGCTGGACGCGCTGTTTGCCGCACCGGGTTGATTCATCCAGGCCCGTGGCGAGGCCCCCAGCTTCTGCGTGAACAGCCGTGACAGCGCAGCCGCGCTGCCATAGCCCAGTTGCTCGGCAATCGATTTGACCGACTGGCCCTGGCGCAGCTGGGCTTGCGCAATCGCCAGACGCCAGTTCGCCAGATAGTCGGCCGGCGTCTCACCGACCTGGGCCTTGAAGGCGGCAGCAAAAGCGCTGCGTGACATGCCCGCGCTGCTGGCCATCCGCTCCAGGCTCCAGGCCTCGCCGGGGCGCTCGTGCAGGGCCACCAGCGTCTTGGCCAGCTGGGCATGGGCCAGGCCGGTCAGCAGGCCGGTGGGCAGCTGGGCCTGCTCCGGATGATCGAGCAACCAGCGCAGCAGCTGCAGCAGCAGGACCTCGAACAGGCGATTGGCCAGCAGGCGCTGGCCGCAGCGCAACTGCTCGGTCTCGGCAAACAGCAGGGCCAGGGTGTGCTCCAGGCCCGCCACCCGGGCCAGCGGCAGCACCACCACCGGTGGCAGCGCACGGGCCAGCGGGTGCTGGGCGCCGCCATCGAACTCCAAGGTGGCGCAGCTGAAGTCCGACCCTTCCGTCGGCGCATTGTGGAAGTCATGGGCCAGCGGCCTTGGGTAGAACAGCAGGCTGGGCTCCTCGACCTTCAGGCGCAGCGGCGCGCCACTGCCGGCGCTGTGCGTGACCTCCATCGTGCCGCGCCGCATCACATGCAGAAAGCCCTGGCTGGGGCGTTCTGCAAAGTGCGTCACGCCGCACAGCGGGCCGGCATGGAACAGGTCCGCCTGCACGCGGAAGCGCTCCAGCAGGCTGGAGAGTCGGTCTAGGCCTGGCCTCATCTGGACGAATGGATGTGTTTAATGGACTGAATGGCACTTATGGTATCAGCAGCGCGAGGACACTGAGTCTGTGCCGGGCATACAGCCGGCGCGCTTATCCAACACCAACGCTCAAGGAACTCATCATGTCCCGCATCCCTCTTCTCGCCTCCGCTCAAGCCGCTGCGCCCGCCCAGGCCGTGCTGCAACAGGTCCACCACGCCTTCGGCGCCACCCCGAATATGTTCAAGGCGGTGGCCAACTCGCCGGCCGCGCTGCAACAGATGTGGGCCGCCTTCGGCGCGCTCGGCGGCGGCGTGATCCCGGCCAAGCTGGGCGAGCAGATCGCCGTGGCCGTGGCCGACGCCAACGCTTGCGACTACTGCCTGGCCGCCCACACCGCCCTGGGCCGCAAGGCCGGGGCCACGGCCGAGGAAATGGCCGCCGCCCAGGGCGGCGAGTCGGCCGACGCCAAGACCCAGGCAGCGCTGAACTTCGCGCTGAAGCTGGTGCGCGAGCGCGGCCAGCTGAGCGACGCCGACGTGCCCGCCCTGCGCGCCGCCGGCTTCAATGACGGCGAGGTGGTCGAGATCCTGGCCCATGTGGCGCTGAATCTGTTCACCAACTACGTCAATGTGGCCTTCGCCGTGCCGGTGGACTTTCCGCAGATCAAGCTGCGCCGCGCGGCCTAAACTGACCAGCGGGCCGACACTGACCGGCCCGCTTTTTTCAGGGAACGACGATGAAATGTCTGGTGATACGCCATCTGGCCTTTGAAGACCTGGGCGTATTCGCGCCGGTGCTGACCGAGCGCGGCTACGAGATAGCCTACCGCCAGGCCGGCGTGCACACGGTCAGCCAGGAGGAATGGCTGGCCGCCGATCTGGGCGTGGTGCTGGGCGGGCCGATAGGCGTCTACGAGCAGGACCGCTATCCCTGGCTGACGCTGGAGATGCGCCGCGTCGGCCAGCGCCTGCGCGCCGGCAAGCCGACGCTGGGCATCTGCCTGGGCGCGCAAATCATCGCGGCGGCGCTTGGCGCCCGTGTCTATCCGGGCACGGCCAAGGAGATTGGCTGGGCGCCGGTGAGCTTGACGCCCGAGGGTCAGGTCTCGCCTCTGCGCCATCTCGCCGATCTGCCGGTGCTGCACTGGCATGGCGACACCTTCGACCTGCCACCCGGCGCCCAGCTGCTGGCCAGCACGGCGATCACGCCACACCAGGCCTTTGCCATCGGCGATCAGGTGCTGGCGCTGCAGTTCCACCCGGAGGTGGACGCCAGCGCGATCGAGTGCTGGCTGATCGGCCACACGGCCGAGCTGGGCCAGGCCGGTGTCGATGTGGTGGCGCTGCGCGAAGCCTCGCAGCGCCACGGCGCGGCGGCGGCCCTGGCGGGCGCCGCCCTGCTGCGCGACTGGCTGGACCGAGCCTGAGAAACTACTCAGGCCGTAAGCGGCAGCAGGCCCCGGCCTTTCAGCATGGGCTCGACCTTGGCATCGCGGCCGCGGAAGGCGCGGAAGGCAGCGCGGGGCTCGCGGCTGTTGCCCGACGAGTAGATGCACTCCAGCAGCCGCTGGGCAACCTTGGCGTCAAACGGGCTGCCAGCCTCGACGAAGGCGTCATAGCCATCGGCGTCCAGCACCTCGGCCCACAGATAGACGTAGTAGCCGGCAGCGTAGCTTGAGCCCGAGAACAGGTGCTGGAAGTGGGCCAGGCGGTGGTTCAGGCCGATCGCCGGCGGCAGGCCGGCGTCTTGCAGCACCTGGGCCTCGAAGGCGGTGATGTCCGGACCCTGCGCGTCGGTCAGCGAGTGGGCGGCCATGTCGACCAGGGCGCTGGCGGTGTAGCGCACCGTCTCGTAGCCCTGATTGAACAGCTCGGCGGCCTTCAGCCGGTCGACCAGCACCTGCGGGATGACCTCGCCGGTCTGGTAGTGGCGGGCATGCTGCTTCAAGACCTCGGGCTCGGACAGCCAGTGCTCGAACAGCTGCGAGGGCAGCTCGACGAAGTCGCGCAGCACCTGGGTGCCCGACAGGCGCTCATGGTCCACCTGCGACAGCAGGCCGTGCAGGCCGTGGCCGAACTCGTGGAACAGCGTGCGCGCATCGTCGAAGCTCAACAGCGTCGGTTCGTCCGGTGCGCCCTTGGCGAAGTTGTTGTTGTTGACGATGACGGGCAGCACTTCGCCGTCGATGCGCGACTGCCAGCGGAAGGCGCTCATCCAGGCGCCGCTGCGCTTGGTCGGGCGGGCGAAGTTGTCGTGCAGGAACACGCCGCGCAGCTGGCCGTCGGCGCCCTGCACCTCGTAGACCTGCACATCGGGGTGATAGGCCTTGATCTCGGGCTTGGCGACGAAGCGCAGGCCGAACAGCCGGGCCGCAACATCGAACACCGCCTCGACCATGCGGGTCAGCGGGAAATAGGGCTTGATCTGGGCCTCGTCCAGCTCGTAGCGGGCCTGGCGCACCTTCTCCGAGTAGTAGCGCCAGTCCCAGGCCTCCAGGGTCAGCGACTCGCCTCGCGACAGCACGCAGGCCTCCAGCGCCTCGCGCTCCAGCTGGGCAGCGGCCTTGGCCGGCACCCAGACGCGTTGCAGCAGGTCGTTGACGGCATCGCGCGTGCCGGCCATGGTGTCGGCCAGCGCGTAGTCGGCATAGCAGGCGTGGCCGTGCAGGCGGGCCTGTTCGTTGCGCAGGGTCAGGATTTCCTGGGCCACGGCGCGGTTGTCGTGCTCGCCGGCATGCTCGCCACGGCTGACCCAGGCCTTCCAGGCCTGCTCGCGCAGATCGCGGCGCTCGCTGAAGGTCAGGAAGGGCACGATGTGCGAGCGCGACAGCGTGATCACATGGCCGTCGGAGACGCCGCGCTCGGCGGCGGCCTGCTTGGCTGCGGCACGCACGAAGTCGGGCAGTCCGGCCAGATCGGCCTCACCGCGCAGCACCAGGCGATAGCCGGTCTCGTCGGCCAGCACGTTCTGCGCAAACTGCGTCGTCAGCTCGGCCAGGCGCTCCATGATCTGGGCATAGCGGGCCTGGGCCGCGCCCTGCAGCCTGGCACCGGCCCGGACGAAGTCCAGGTGCACGCGCTCCAGCAGGCGCAGCTGCTGCGGCGTCAGGCCCAGGCTCTCGCGCTGCTGGTACAGCGCATCGACGCGGGCGAACAGGCCGGCGTGCATGTAGACGGCGTTGTTGTGCGCGGCCAGCGGCGCGGCCAGCTCGCGCTGCACCGCCTGCAGATCGGGCGAGGTCTCCGAGGCGGTGAGGTTGTAGAACAGGGTTTCCAGGCGGGCCAGCAGGCGGCCGCTGCGATCGAAGGCAACCAGGGTGTTGTCGAAGCTCGGCAGGGCCGTCTGGGCGGCGATGGCATCCAGCTCGGCACGCTGTTCGCTCAGAGCCTGCTTGAAGGCCGGCTCGAACTGCTCGGCCCGCACCTCGGCGAACGGAGGCAAGCCATAAGGCGTGTTCCAGGGCTGCAGCAAGGGGTTGGTGGCGTTGCTCATCATCGGTCCTTGGGTAAAGGCTTCAGGTATCAAAAAAGGCGCAGGCCCGCGGGTAGCGATGCATGCGCCTTGCGTCAGTCAAGGAATGGGCTTATTTGCCGGCCTTGATCGCGATCTCGTCGGCTTCGTCGTAGCGGCGGTCGGCGCAGCTGGTCTTCCAGGCTTCGATATTGCGGTTGTGCGCCTCGGCCCGGGCCACCAGGGCATCCTTGCCCTGGTTGTATTTGTCGACGCGCACTTCGCGTGCGGCGGTCTGTTCCTTGATAGCGCCGCCCGACTTGTTGTAGGCATCGGCCTTGGCATCGAAGGCCGCGGCCTGGGCGTTGTAGGCGGCGATCATGACCTCGGCCTCTTCCTTTTTCACGCCGGGCAGCTTGACCTTCAGGTCTTCGCCGGCCTTGAGCATGTCGGCTCGTTCCTGGTTCAATGTGGCCAGTGCGGTGGCGCGGTCCTTGATGATCTGCTTCAGCGCCTCTTCGGACTTCAGCAGTTCGTCGCGCTCCTGGTTGCGCGCGGCCTGTGCGGCATTGATGGCCTTGGCCTCGTTGTCATTGACCTCGACCTGCTTCATGCAGGCGCGCAGTTCGTCACGCGTCATCAGCGGCGCCTTGGCCGGTGCGGCGGCTTCCGGTGCGGCCTTCTGCGACTTCGCCGCCGGCTTGGGCGCGGGCTTGGTCGGCGTGGTCTGGGCCTGCAAGCCCAGGGGCAGCATCAGGGCGGCGGTGATCAGGGGCAGAAGTCGTTTCATTGCAAAACTCGAATCATCTGGGGGACTGGAGGGAACCCGGGGGGTCGAATCCGGGCTGAAACTGGAGTGCTGGCGCGCGATGATGCCAGCTAACAGACTCTAAGCCAGTGCGCGCTGCAGCAGCTCGGCCATCAGACCGTTGAGACCGCCCTCGTGCTTGTCGGCACGCTGGCGCAGCTGTTCGGTCAGCTCGGAGGGCAGCTTGCAGGCGAAAGGCACCAGGCCGGCGGCGGCGTCGAGACGGCGCTGCTCCTTGCGATCCACCAGGGCGGCGGCTCCCTGACCAAAGCGGCCGGCGACGTTGGGGCCCTTTTTCTGCGATTCGATCTTGGATTCGAGCTGACGCACGAGATCTTGTTTCTTCGTTGCCATGGCTGGCCTTTCGAGTGCGGAAAACCTTCGATTGTCCTACATGCGGGGCCGGGCGGCGAATAGGGTCTAATGTGCGGCTTCTCAGAACCCGGGTCATCCATGGCACTCAAGGCCACCATTTTCAAAGCCAATCTGCAGCTGTCCGATATGGACCGAGGCGTCTACGGCGAGCATGCGCTGACGATTGCCCGCCACCCATCCGAGAACGATGAACGGATGATGCTGCGCGTGCTGGCCTTCGCGCTGAACGTGCCGGCCGATGACCACAAGGGCAAGCTGGAGTTCGCCAAAAGCCTGTGGGACACCGACGAACCCGACCTCTGGCAGCTGGACCTGACCGGCCAGTTGCTGCACTGGATAGACGTCGGCCAGCCCGACGACCGCCGGCTGATGAAGGCCCATGGCCGGGCCGATCGCGTCAGCGTCTACAGCGCCAACAGCAGCACGCCGATCTGGTGGAGCGGCATCGAGAACAAGCTGACCCGGGCACCGCGCCTGGCCGTCTGGCAGATCGATGCCGAGCAAAGCCAGGCCCTGGCCGCGCTGGCCGAACGCAGCATGCAGTTGCAGGTCAGCGTGCAGGACGGCACGGTCTATCTGTCCACCGAAAAGGGCAGTGTGGAGATCACGCCGAAGGCGTTGAAGCTTCCGAGCTAAAGGTATCAAGATGAAGAAGACATTCCAACTCCAGGTCGAAGGCAAGCACCCCGAGCGCCTGCTCGAAGCCATCAAGCACGAGATCCGCAAATACATCGCCCGCGAGCGCCGCCGTGCGCTGCCGGCAGGCGTCGATTACTGGGATTTCGATTGCCGGTTCGGCGCCAGCGAAGAAGCAGCCGAGGTCGTGCACCTGGAAGCCATCACCGAGCGCATCAACGCCGTGGTGCAGGCCGCCGGTACCCAGTTCTATGTCGAGATCCTGGCCAAGCATGGCATTCGCAAGCCACGGCCTGCTGGCCAGGCCGAGCCCGACGAGCAGGAATAATCCGCCCGCAGCCCTCCGGAGACAAGCGTTGAAGACACTCATCAAAAGCAGCGTCCAGCTGCTCCTGTCAGCCCTTTTGATCACCCCCCACGCCATGGCACAGAACTCCGCCGCACCCGCCGATCCGTTTCAATGGCTTGAAGAGGTTCAGGGCGAACGCGCACTGAGCTGGGTCCGCGAACGCAATGCCGGCACGCAAAAAGTGCTGCAGGCCCGCGCCGAGTACGCACCGGTACGCGCCGACATCCTGTCGGTGCTGAATGCCAAGGACCGCATCCCCGGCATCGTGCGGCGAGGCGACTGGCTCTACAACTTCTGGCAGGACGCCAGCAACAAGCGCGGCCTGCTGCGCCGCACCTCGCTGGCCGAATACCGCAAGGCCGCACCCGTCTGGGAAACCGTGCTGGACCTGGACGCGCTGGCCACCAAGGAAGGCGAAAACTGGGTCTGGGGCGGCTCGGTCTGCTTGAGCCCGGAATATCGGCGCTGCCTCTTGATGATGTCCCGCGGCGGCGCCGACGCCAAGGTGGTGCGCGAGTTCGATCTGATCGACAAGCGCTTCATCGCCGATGGCTTCAACCTGCCCGAGGCCAAGCTGCAGGTCGACTGGATAGACGCCGACAACCTCTACGTTGCCACCGACTTCGGCCCCGGCTCTATGACGGACTCGGGCTATGCCCGCATCATCAAGCGCTGGAAGCGCGGTACACCGCTGTCCAGCGCGACACAGGTGTTCGAGGGCGTGGCCAAGGATGTGGCGGTACAGGTCAGCGTCGATCGCGAGCCCGGCTTCGAGCGCACCGTGTTCATCCGCGCGCTGGACTTCTACAACAGCAAGCAGTTCCTGCTGAATGCCGACGGCAAGCAGATCGAGCTGGACCTGCCCAGCGACGCGAATGCCACCTTCTGGCGCGACAAGCTCTTGATCGAGCTGAAGAGCGACTGGAAGCTGCCCGGCCAGACCCATGCCAGCGGCTCGCTGCTGCTGGCCGATGCTGCCGCCTACCTGAAGGGCGAGCGCAAGTTCCAGGCCCTGTTCACGCCCACCGCCAGCCGTTCGCTGGATGGCTTCACGCACACGCGCAGCCATCTGCTGCTGACCATCAACGAGCATGTGACCAGCAAGCTCGAGGAGTGGAAGTTCGATGGCGCCAAGCTCAGCCACCGCGTCGTCAATGCGCCCTCGCCCGGCCATCTGAGCGTCACCAGCCTGCATGACCCGATGCTGGCCAAGGACGCGATGGGCGACGGCTATCTGATCAACTACGCCGACTTCCTGACTCCGGACAGCCTGTTCCTGGGCCAGGCCGGCAGCGACACGCGCGAGTTGCTGAAGGCCCGCCCGGCCCAGTTCAATGCCGATGGCATGAAGGCCGAGCAGCTGTTCGCCACCAGCAAGGACGGCACGCAGGTGCCCTACTTCGTGATCTGGCCCAAGGGAGCCAAGGCCGACGGCGCCAACCCGACCCTGCTCTACGGTTACGGTGGCTTCCAGGTCTCACTGCAGCCCTGGTATTCGGGCGGCTTCGGCAAGGCCTGGTACAGCCGCGGCGGCGTGCTGGTGGTGGCCAATCTGCGCGGCGGTGGCGAGTACGGCCCGAACTGGCACCAGGCAGCGATCAAGGCCAACAAGCAGAAGAGCTATGACGACTACATCGCCGTGGCCGAGGACCTGATCAAGCGCAAGATCACCGTGCCCCGGCATCTGGGCATCATGGGCGGCAGCAACGGCGGCCTGCTGGTCGGCGCGACCTTTGTGCAGCGCCCGGACCTGTTCAACGCCGTGGTCTGCCAGGTGCCGCTGCTGGACATGCGCCGCTACCACACGCTGCTGGCCGGCGCCTCCTGGATGGCCGAGTACGGCAACCCCGATGACGCGGCCGAATGGGCCTTCATCTCCAAGTACAGCCCCTACCAGAACGTCAAGGCCGGGGTGAAATACCCCAAGGTGCTGTTCACGACGTCGACCCGCGATGACCGTGTACACCCGGGCCATGCCCGCAAGATGGCGGCCAAGATGATCGAACAAGGCCACGAACTGCTGTACTACGAGAACATCGAAGGCGGCCATGGCGGCGCCGCCGACAACGAACAGCGCGCCACCCTGCAGGCACTTGAGTTCAGCTATCTGTGGCAGCAGCTGGGACGCTGACCGGCCCGTCCACCGGCAGCTCGATCACAAAGCATGAGCCCTCACCGGCCTGGCTGCGCAGTTCGATGCGGCCGCCCAGCACGCCGGTGACGATGGTGTAGACGATGTGCAGGCCCAGCCCGCTGCCACCCTGGCCCAGCTTGGTGGTGAAGAAGGGCTGGAAGATCTTGGCTTGATGCTCTGGCGCGATGCCGCGGCCGTTGTCGCTGACGGCCAGACGCACCCGCTGCCCGTCGTGTCCTTCGACGCGGATGCTGATGCAGCCGTCGCTGCGGCCGTCCAGCCCGTGCAGCAAGGCGTTCTGCACCAGATTGGTCAGCACCTGGCCGAGCGGGCCGGCATAGCTGTCCAGTTCCAGCTCGGCCGGAATGTCGATCTCCAAGCGGCACTCTTCCTGCCTGAACGACAGGCGCAGCAGGCTCAGCGTCTCCTCGATCACCTGCCTGAGCCGGAAGCGGCGCTTGACCAGGTGCGAGCGATCCAGCGCCACCTGCTTGAAGTCGCCAACCAGCTCGGCCGAGCGCTGCAGATTGCCCAGGGCCAACTCGGCGGCCTGCATCGCGCGATTGATCTGCCCGTGCATCTCGCTGCGCCGAACCGCGCCGGTTTGCACCGAGGCATCCAGTTCGCGCATCGCTGCCAGCATCGTGCCCGAGGCCATCAAGGCATTGCCGATGGGCGTATTCAGCTCGTGCGAGATGCCGGCCACCAGCGAGCCCAGGCCGGCCAGCGTCTCTTTCTGCACCAGTTCGTCGCGGGCGCGTTGCAAGGCCTCGGTGCGCTCGGCTACGCGGGCCTCCAGCGTGTGGTTGAGCGCCTGCACCACGGCCTCGGCCTGACGCCGCTCGGCGATCTGCTGCTCCAGCTCGGCCGCGTGGCGCTCCTGAGCGCGGCGCTGCTGCGCCAGCTCGCCGGCCATGCTGTCGAAGGTATCGGCCAGCTTGACCAGCTCGCCTCGGCCCCGCAGTGCAACTGGCGCCACCTCCCGCCCGGCACGCAAGGCATCCACCACCCGCGTCAGCCGGCCCAGCGGCCGACGCACCAGGCGATGTATCAGGCGGCGCAAGACCAGCAGGGTGATCAGCAGGCAGAGCAGGCCGACGGCCAGTATCACGCCGATCGCCGGCTGCAGCCTGGCCTTCAGCAGCGCGCGCGGCAGCACCAGCACCGACCACCAGCCCGGCCCCGGAATGCGCGCCACCGCCAGCAGCTGCTCGCCATCGGCCGAGGCCCCGGTCAGTGCATGTTCGCCTTCCCTGGCGGCGCGCTGCGTGAGCTGATGGATGGCGCCGATCAGCGGGTCACGCACGGCGCCCAGCGACAGCTGGCCTTGCGCCTGCTGGATGCGCTCGCGCAAGTGCGGATGGGCAATCAGGTCGCCGGCGTCGTTCAGAATCATGGCGCTGGCGCCCGGCTGCAGCGCGTCGCCTATGCCGCTCAGCAAGGCATCGATCGCAATGTCATGCCCCACCGTGCCGACCCAGCTGCCCTGCCAGTCCAGCGGTTTGATCACCGACACCATCCAGGCCTTGGCTTCCGCATCGAAATAGACCGGCGTCCAGAACAGCTGCCGTCCGGGGTTGGCGCGGGGGTCCGAGCCCTTCATCGTCGGGTAGTCGAAATTGTCGGTGGCCGGCGTGGCACCCTGGCCCCAATCGATGCCGCGGGAGAACACCATCAGGCCCTTCTCGACGAAGTCCACATAGGCCGAGAAATAGGGCGGCACCAGGGCCGGGCCCTGCTCTCGCAGCAGCTCGTAGCTGAGCACGGCGCGTTGCCGCGCCGAGGCACTGGGCCCCCGCACGCCATGCTGCAGATAGAAGCTGGGCCGCGTGTCGGTATTGATCAGTTCGGGCCGCAGCCGCCAGACGCCGTCGGCAGAGCGGACAAACAGCCGGTCGAATTGCTGCACCGTCTGCACCGGGTCCAGCTCGGCCGCACGGCGCTGCCACTCGGCATGCAGGCGATTCACGCTGCCCTCGGCCTGCGCCAGCAACTGGCCCTGGCTGGCCGCGCGCAACTCGACATTGCGCAGCATCACACCAGGCAAGGCGTCCGAAAGCAGCAGGCCGACCGAGCCATAGGCAATGGCCGCAAGGGTCAGCAACATCAGCAGGATCAGGCCGCCGATGGCCAGGGCCAGCTGGCGAGCCAGGGTGTCGGGAACTAGGCGTTGGAGCAAGACGGTGCCGATGTCAGCCATTGGGATGTGGCATGCTAGCCGCTGGCCCCGGGGCGCCGCATGCCCAGACGTGAACAATCCCCCTGTGCGGCGACAAATAGTTCTGGAGAGCCGATGAAGCCCCTGTCGTGTGTCCCTGCCGCCTGCACCCTGCTTGACTTTGCTCAAGCCCGATCCATCGCCGGGCCTGTGGACATCAGGGTGGATTGAGATGCAGCCGCACCCTGCCCTGGAGATCCGCCACGAGGCCGCACGCGGCCGTTTCGTCGCCATCGTCGATGGCCTGGAGTGCGAGGCCGAGTACCAGCTGGAGGGCCCGCGCGTGGTCTTCACCCACACAGGCGTGCCGCCGCGGCTGGAGGGCCGAGGCATTGCCGCCGCCCTGGTCCGGCAGGCGCTGGAATGGGCCAAGGCCGAGCACTTGCAGGTCGTGCCGGCCTGCAGCTATGTGCGCGTCTACCTGCAGCGCCACCCGGAGTATCAGGACCTGACCCTGGCGCATGACGCCCGCCTGTCCACCGCCACCGCAAACGAGGCGCAGCAGGTGCTGGACTTCTGGTTTGGCGCCGCCGGCAGCGCCGAAGCCGGCCAGGTTCGCCAAGTCTGGTTCAAGAAGGACCCCGCCTTCGACGCCGAGATTGCCGAACGCTTCGGCACGCTGGTGCGACGTGGCCTGCATGGCGAGCTCAGCGACTGGGCGCTGGCGCCGCAGACGGCGCTGGCCAAGATCGTGCTGCTGGATCAGTTCACCCGCAACATCTTCCGCGGCAGCAAGCAGGCCTTCGCCGGCGATGCCCAGGCACTGAGGACGGCCGCGGCCCTGGTCGATGCCAGTCAGGACCTCGCCCTCGGCACGCTGCAGCGCTGGTTTGTCTATATGCCCTTCGAGCATGACGAGGGCCTGGCCAACCAGGCCCGCTCGGTGGCCCTGTTCGAGCGGCTGGCTGCCGCCGACCCGCGGATGAGCGGCGCGCTGGACTATGCCAAGCGCCACCAGGAGGTGATACAGCGCTTCGGCCGCTTCCCGCACCGCAACGCGATGCTGGGCCGCGACTCGACGCTGGCGGAACTGGCCTATCTGGCGGAGCCGGGATCGGGGTTCTAGCCTGCCTTCGCGCTCTCTTCTTCCTGTAGCAGCCGCCACATCACCTTGCCCGAGCCCGACTTGGGCAGGCTGGCGACGAACTGCACCGCACGCGGCGCCTTGTAGGCAGCCATGTGCTCGTGGGCCCAGCTGATGATGTCCTGCTCGGTGGTCTTGCCGACGGCTTCGGCGCGCAGCACCACGATGGCCTTGACGCTCTCGCCCCGGTAAGCGTCCTTGGTGGCAATGATGCAGGCCTCCTGCACGGCCGGGTGCTTGTACAGCAGCATCTCGACTTCGGACGGCCAGACCTTGTAGCCACTGGCATTGATCATGCGCTTGAGCCGGTCGGTGATGAAGAAGTAGCCGTCCTTGTCCATGGTTCCCAGGTCACCGGTGCGGAAGAAGGGCTGGCCTTCGAACTCAACAAAGGCCGCCGCGGTGGCCTGCGGGTTGCGCCAATAGCCCTTGAAGACCATGGGCCCGCGGGTGATGATCTCGCCCACCTCGCCGACCGGCATCTCCTGCAGGGTGAGCGGGTCCACGACGCGGGAATCGACGCCGAAGATCGGCATGCCCAGGCACTGCAGCTTGGCCCGCTCGGGCGGATTGCCATGCGAGGGCGCGGCGGTTTCGGTCAGACCATAGCCCTCGCAAAAGGTCAGGCCGAACTCCTGCTGCAGGCGCTCGGCCACGGCCAGCGGCATGGCGGCACCGCCGCCGCTGAGATTGCGCAGGCTGGACAGGTCGAAGCTCCGGTAGTTGGGGCTGCCGAAGAGGTCGATGATCATGGTCGGAATGCAGACCCAGTGCGAGACCTTGTGGCGAGAGATCAGCCGCCCGGCCAGTTCGCGGTCCCAGCGCGGCAAGATGATCTGGGTGGCGCCAGCGTAAATGGTGGCGATCACGCCGTACAGCATGCCGGTGATGTGGAACATAGGCACCACGGCCAGGCCAACGGTCTCGGGCCCGGCATTCGAGAACACGCCGGCCACGGCGTTGGCCATCAGCGTGCGGTTCGTGTGCATGCAGCCTTTGGGCAGGCCGGTGGTGCCCGAGGTATAGGGCAGCAGGGCCAGATCGTCGGCCTGGGCGGTGTGCGTGCCGGGCGTCTGGCCGGCGGCCAGGGCCTCGTGCCAGGGCGTGGCCCCCTCGGGCAGGGCATGGGCCTGATTGAGCCAGGCCCACATCGCCTCGGAGGGCATCAGCTCGGCCGGCGGCGCGCCCTCGGGCAGGGCATCGACATAGCGGCTGACCAGCACCTGCTGCACCCGCGCCTCGGGCGGCAGGGCGCGGTTGGCCTCATCGACGATGGCCGCCAGCTCGGCGCCGCAGATCACGACCTTGGTCTGCGGGTCGGTGATGTAGTGCTTGAACTCCTCGCTGCGGTTCATCGGATTGACCGGCACCACCACCGCATCGGCTCGGTTGATGGCGTAGAAAGCCGCCACATACTGCGGGCAGTTCTGCATGAACAACGCGACCCGGTCGCCTTTTTGCACGCCCACGCTCTGCAGCCAGCCGGCCAGGGCCAGGGCCTGGGCATGCAGGTCGGCGTAGCACAGTTCGCGGCCGAAGAAGACGTAGGCCGGCTTGCTGGGGAAGCGCCGCGCAGCCACCTCCAGGTTGAACCACAGGCTGGTTTCGGGGATGCTCAGGGTCCGCGGCAGGCGCTTGGGCCAATGGGCGAAGTGGGGGCGGTCAACGCTGTTCGACATGGGCATGAATCCTCGATGGCGTGGGGGGTGCTCACCGATATCTTCCACGCAGCCCGCCGGAGCCCTTGTCGCCGAGGAGACAGGCAAGGCGTGTCGCCGTCGGAAGGCCCAAGGTTCGTGATAGCGTTATGCCCATGAAAACCCTTCACTCCGCCTCACTGGCCCTGGCCCTGAGCTTGGGCCTTGCCGCCACCGCCGGCGCCCTGGACCTGCAAGCCCATCGGGGCGGCCGCGGCCTGATGCCCGAGAACACGCTGCCGGCCTTCGAGAATGCCATGAGGCTGGGCGTGACCACGCTGGAGCTGGACCTGGGCATGAGCATCGACGGCATGGTGCTGATCGCCCATGACTCTCGGCTCAACCCCAACTTCACCCGCGATGCGATGGGCAACTGGATTCCCGACACGCCGCCGCCGATGTATCGGCTGGCCTGGACTGCGTTGCAGACCTTTGACATCGGCCGACTCAAGCCGGGCAGCAAGTACGGCGCCGGTTTCCCTGACCAGCAGGCAGTGGACGGCACCCGCATCCCGAGCCTGGACCAGCTGTTCGAGCGGGTGAAGGCACTGGGCAACACCACGGTGCGCTTCAATATCGAGACCAAGCTCTCGCCGCTGGAGCCAACGCTGACGCCCGAGCCCGAGCCCTTTGTGAAAGCGGCGCTGGCCGTCATCAAGGCCCATGGCATGACCGAGCGGGTGACCCTGCAAAGCTTTGACTGGCGCACGCTGCGCATCGCGCAAAAGCTCGAGCCCAGGATACCCACCGTCTATCTGACAGCCCAGCGCAGCTGGATGAACAATGTCGCCGACCCGCGCTGGACCGATGGCCGCACGCTGGCCGAGCATGGCGGGTCGCTGCCGAAGATGATCAAGGCCGCCGGCGGCGCCATCTGGTCGCCCTACTTCGGTGACCTGACGCCGGAGGCCTTGAAGGAGGCCAAGGGCCTGGGCCTGTCGGTGGTCGTGTGGACGGTCAACGAGCCGGCACAGATCGAGCAGATGCTGGACCTGGGCGTGGATGGCATCATCAGCGACCGCCCCGACCGCGTGCGCAGCGCCATGGCCGCCCGTGGCCTGCCGCTGCCGCCGGGCCTGCCGCGCTGAAGCCCCCATAGAATCACGCCTCAAACAGCCTTTGAGCAAGCTTGACCCGAGCCCCCGAGCCCGGGTATTGGCGGCCTGCACGCCACGATTGGGAAGAGGTATACACAATGAACCGCCTAGCTTTTGCACAACGGCGCAGCCTGCTGATGCTCACCGGTATGGCCGGGCTGCTGCTTTGGCCGCTGGGCGCGCTGGCGCTGGACCCCGCCTCCGGCAGCCCTTTGCTGACCGTGACGGGCAATGTCAAGGTGACCAATGCCGGCCGCGTGGCCGTGTTTGACATGGAACTGCTGGAGAAGCTGCCCCAGCACAGCTTCGAGACCAAGACCCCCTGGCACAAGGGCACGACCAAGTTCACCGGTCCGCTGCTGCGCGACATCCTCGCTGCCACCGGTGCCAGCGGACACACCATTTTTGCCACCGCCCTCAACGACTACCGGGTGACGATACCGATGGAAGACGTGCAAAAGCACGATGTGATCGTGGTGCGCCTGACCAATGGCCAGCCGATGGCACTGCGTGACAAGGGTCCGCTGCTGATCATGTACCCCTTCGACCAGCAGCCCGCGCTGCGCAGTGCGCTCTACTTCAGCCGCTGCATCTGGCAGTTGCGCGGGCTGGAGGTCCAGTGATGGTGGCAGACACTGCACAGCGCAAACGCCGCACCCTGCTGACCCTGATGGCCGCCGCCCTGGCCATTGCCTTCGGCGCGGTGTTTTATCTGGAGGGCCGGCAGGTCAATATGCTGCAAGCCAGCGTGCGCACCGAGCATGACTCGCTGGTCTGGAGCATGTTCCAACTCGAGGTGGAGTATCTGAAGCTGCAGGGCGAGTTGCAGCATGCGATCGACAAGCCCGGCGCCGCCAGCCTGGAGACGATGAAGACGCGCTACGAGATCTTCGTCAGCCGGCTGGGCGTGATCGCCGGCGACCAGGCCTCGGGCATGATGCAGGACGATCTCGCCTACCAGCAGGCGCTGGCCCAGGTGCGCGGCTTTGTGCTGTGGTTCGATGCCCAGGCCTCGCGCAGCAATGGCGGCGCCTTTGACGAGACCCTGCTGCACAACACCCAGCAGCGCATGGCCGAGCTCTACACGCCGGTGCGCGACCTGTCGCTGCGCCTGTCACAGCACCTGGCCGCTCAGGCCACGCAGCGCATCCAGCTGATACGAGATCAGAGTAAATACAGCATAGGACTGACCCTGTTCCAGTGCGTGCTGACCCTGGGTTTCGCGCTGCTGGCGCTGCAGCAGTTCCGCCGCCTCGACGCCCGCCGCAAGGCGCTGGAGACGCTGGCGCAGAACCTGTCCGAGGCGCGCACCGAGGCCGAGGGCGCGAACCGCGCCAAGAGCGTGTTCCTGGCCAATATGAGCCATGAGGTACGCACGCCGCTGCACGGCTTGCTGGGCATGCTGTCGCTGCTGAAGGACTCGCCGCTGAACGAGGTGCAGCAGGAGCAGGTGGCCACCGCCAGTGAGAGCGCACGCCACCTGCTGGTGATACTGAACGACATCCTGGACATGTCCAAGCTGGAGTCGGGCAGCCTGCAGATGAGCCCCGAGGCGGTGGAGCTGCCCCGCCTGCTGGCCGAGCTGGAGGCCTTGATGCTGCCCCAGGCCCAGGCCAAGCAACTGGCCCTGCAGCTGACGATGGCGCCCGATGTGCCACGCTGGGTGCGCGCCGACGTGACCCGGCTGCGCCAGATCCTCTTGAACCTGCTCAGCAACGCGATCAAGTTCTGTGAAGCCGGGGCGGTGTCACTGGACGTCACCCTGCGCCGGGATGAAGACCTGCCGGCCGACAGCGATTTGTCGGCCGCCTCGGCCGCCATGCTGCGCTTCACCGTCATCGACACCGGCATCGGCATGGACGAGGCCACGCAGAACCGCCTGTTCGAACGCTTCAGCCAGGGCGACGCCTCGACCTCGCGACGCTTCGGCGGCACCGGCCTGGGGCTGGAGATCTCGCGCAATCTGGCGCGGCGCATGGGCGGCGACATCCGCGTCAACAGTGCACTGAACCTGGGCAGCACCTTCATCGTCGAGCTACCGCTGCCGGCCTGTGAGCCCGGTGTCCAGCCGGTGGTGGCGCCCGTCTCCACCCAGCCGGGACGCAGCCTGCGCATCCTGGTCTCGGAAGACCACGAGATCAACCGCAAATACCTGGAGGCGGTGCTGCAGCGCCTGGGCCACAGCGCGCGCTTCTGCCACAACGGCAAGGAGGCGCTGCAGGCACTGATGCGCGAAGACTTCGACATCGCGCTGATGGACCTGCACACGCCGGTGATGGACGGCCTGACCGCCACCGAGGCCATGCGCGCCCTGCCCGCACCGAAGCGCCATATCAAGATCGTCGCACTGACGGCGGATGCCTTCGAGGAGTCGCGCCAACGCGCGCTGGCCGCCGGCATGGACGACTTCCTGGCCAAGCCGGTGCACATCGCCGATCTACAGGCCATGCTGCTGCGCCATGGCCCGGGCCAGACGGTCGAACGCGCCCCGGCCGCCCCCGCCGAACCGCTGCCGGCCATCGATCAGCAAACGCTGAATCAGGTGCGCAACGCCCTGCCGCCCGAGACCTTCCGCCAGTTGCTGCAGGCATTTCTGCGCGACGAGGCGCAAAGCCTGCCCAATCTGGAACGCGCACTGCGCGAGCAGTCACGCAGCGAGCTGCGCCAGACCGCCCACAGCGTCAAGGGCGCGGCGCTGAGCCTGGGCCTCTTGGTCGTCTCCCGCCCGGCCATGGTGCTGGAGCAACTGCCCGCCGACGCTTCTTCGGCCGCGGCCGAGCATGCGATACGCGAACTCCGGGTGGCCTTGGGTCAGGCCCGCCAAGTGTGTCAGGAGATGGGGCTGATTTCCTAGCGTTCAGATGACCACCGGCTCCGGCTCCAGCCGGATGCCAAAGCGCCCGTAAACGCTCTCCTGTATCGCCCGGGCCAGGGTCACCACTTCGGCGCCGCTGGCATTGCCGCGGTTGACCAGCACCAGGGCCTGACGCTCATAGACGCCGGCGCCGCCAATGCTCTTGCCCTTCCAGCCGCAGGCGTCGATCAGCCAGCCGGCGGCCAGCTTGATCGTGCCGTCGGGCATGGGGTAGTGAACGATGCCGGGATCGCGGCCGATGATGTCGCGGCACTGCTCCTCGGTCACGACCGGATTCTTGAAGAAGCTGCCGGCATTGCCTATCACCGCCGGGTCGGGCAGCTTGGCGCGGCGCACGGCGCAGACCCAGTCGAAGATCTGGCGCGCATCGGGCGCGGTGATGCCGGTCTCGACCATCTTGCGTTGCAGCTCCAGATACTCCAGCGCCGGCTGCCAGGGGCGCGGCAGGCGAAAACGCACGCGGGTGATGATGCTCTTGCCGGCCAGCCCGGCAAAACCGCCCTGCTTGAACACGCTGTCGCGGTAGCCGAAGCGGCATTGGGCGGCATTCAGGGTCACCGTGCGGCCGGTGACCAGGTCCACCGCATCGAGGCTGTCGAAACGGTCTTTCAGCTCGACGCCGTAGGCACCGATGTTCTGCACCGGCGAAGCGCCCACCGTGCCCGGTATCAGGGCCAGATTCTCCAGGCCCGGATAGCCCTGATCCAGGGTCCAGGCCACCAGTTGATGCCAGGTTTCCCCGGCGCCGGCCTCGACAATCCAGGCGTCGGCCCGCTGCTCGACCAGGCGCATGCCCGGCACCTCGAGCTTCAGCACCACCTCGTCGAGGTCGCGGGTCAGCACGATATTGCTGCCGCCGCCGAGAATGAACTTGGCATTCAGGCCCAGATCCGGGTGATCCAACACCCGCCGCACATCGGCCTCGCTGCGAATACGCACCAGACGTTTGGCAAAAGTGCTTAAACCGAAGCTATTGAAAGGCTTCAGGTTCACATCCTGCTCGATACTCAAGGCCTGCGCGCTCATTCGGGGGATTCACTTCTCTCGACTACAAGCGCACAATTTTCGCCGATAAGGCCTCACTCCAGGAATCTCTCAGACCATGCCCAGCTTTGACACCGTCCTCGAACCCAATATGGTTGAAATCCGCAACGGCGTTGACAACACCGCCAAGGAAGTCAGCACCCGTTTCGATTTCAAGGGCACGGGTGCGCGCATCGAGTTCAAGGAGAAGGAAAAAGAGATCATCCTCTACGGCGACAGCGACTTCCAGCTCGACCAGATCGACGCCGTGCTGATCGACAAGCTGACCAAGCGCAAGGTCGAGCTGACCTATCTGGATCGCAGCGGCAAGGTCGAGAAGCTGGGCGGCGACAAGGTCAAGAAGATCTTCAAGGTCAAGGAGGGCATAGAGTCGGACCTAGCCAAGAAGATCGTCACTGCCGTGAAGAACAGCAAGCTCAAGGTGCAGGCCTCGATCCAGGGCGATGCGGTGCGCATCACCGGCAAGAACCGCGACGACCTGCAGGGCGCCATCGCGATGCTCAAGAAAGAGATCGCCGACGTGCCACTGAGCTACAACAATTTCCGGGACTGAGTTCACATGAAGCTACGCGCCACGCTGCTCACTGCGGCTCTTTTGATGGCAGGCCTGGCCACAGGCCAGGCCCAGCCGGCCGGCGCGCGCGTCAGCTTCAATGGCAGCCTCGGTGCCAACAAGGCCCTGCTGCTGATCGACGGCGAGCCGCGCACCCTGGCCGTGGGTCAGACTGTCAAGGGTGTGCACCTCGTCAGCATGGGCGATGACCAGGCCCAGATCGAGGTCAGCGGCAAGCGCCAGACCCTCGTCTACGGCGCCTCGCCCGGCAGCATTGGCGACGCCACCGCCGCCCCGGGTGCGGGCAAACAGATCATGCTCAGCGCCGGCGCCGGCGGCCATTTCACGACCAATGGCACGATCAACGGCCAGACCACGCAATTCCTGATCGACACCGGTGCCACCAGCGTAGCTATC
Source organism: uncultured Roseateles sp. (assembly GCF_963422335.1). Taxonomy (NCBI): domain Bacteria; kingdom Pseudomonadati; phylum Pseudomonadota; class Betaproteobacteria; order Burkholderiales; family Sphaerotilaceae; genus Roseateles; species uncultured Roseateles sp. The sequence continues at coordinate 3,278,656 of NZ_OY729424.1, read as the reverse complement.
GGCCAGGGCGAGGCCGACCGATTGAACATCCGCTATCGCGACGGCCGCCGCGTACTGACGCAAACCGCCAACGGCGCCGTGCCTGCCCACCTGGTGCAACTGGCCTCGGTGCGCGTCGGTGACGTCGAGGTGCGCAATATCGAGGCCATCGTCATCCCGGGCCAGATGAGCCACATCCTGCTCGGCAACAGCTTCCTGACCCGCTTCCAGATGAAGCGCGAGAACGATGTGCTGTTGCTGGAGTTGCGCTACTGAGGAGGCGCCATGAGCTTTGCGCTAAGCGCCGTGGGTCAGGTATCCCTGACCGTCGACGACGTCGATACCGCCGAGGCCTTCTACACCGCGACGCTGGGCCTGCGCAAGCTGTACCGCTTCGGCGAGCTGCTCTTTCTCGACATGGCCGGCCTGCGGCTCTATATCGAGAAGGCCCGCAGCCTGCCCTTCGTGCCGGCCAGTTCGATGCTGTACTTTCGCGTGCCTGATATCGCGCTGGCCCATGCCGCGCTGACCGAGAGAGGTGTCAGCTTCCAGCAGGGCCCGCAACGGGTCGCCCCCATGCCCGACCACGATCTGTGGCTGGCCTTCTTCAAGGACCCGGCCGGCAACCCCCTGGCGCTGATGTGCGAGGCACCCAAGGGCTGGGCACCGGGAGCCTGAACTGAGCTTCGCAGGGGGCTACAGCAAATCCCGCAGCGCCAGGCGCTGATGCCCGTCGCGCCCCACCACCTCAGTGGCGGCAAATAAAGCATTGACAATCGCCTGCTCGGTGGCCTGGGCTGCGGCCTGGAACAGACTGTCCAGCATCGCCTCGTGCAGCATGGCCAGCGCCGGCATGGCCTCGCGGGGGTTTTGCGGAACCGTGTAGGCGGTGCTGAAGGCCAGGGCGATGTCGCCGCTGCCATGACCGTAGTCGGAGCCGGTGCGGGCAAGACCTGCCCCTGCGCGGCGGGCCAGGCGGGTCAGTTGGCGGGAGTCCAGCGGCACGTCGGTGGCCAGGATGATGATGATGGAGCCGCGCTCGGGGCTTGATTCGGCCTGGGCCAGACGCTGCAGCAGCTGCGGCCCCAGATGCTTGCCGGCGACGATCAATTGCTCGGGCCGGCCGAAATTGGCCAGCACCAGCGCGCCGACGGTGTGGCCGCCGACGGCGATGCGCGAGGCCGAGCCTATGCCGCCCTTGACACCGAAGGCGCTCATGCCCCGACCGGCCCCGACGCTGCCCTGCGCGAAGGCGCTACCCGCTGCGGCAAGCGCCTGCTGCAGATGTGTCTCGTGCACAGCAAAGGCCTGAGCGTCGTTCAGATAGCCATCGTTGCATTCGAACACCAGCGGGTTGACGGTGGGCAGGCTGCGACCAATCTCGGGTTGACGGGCTATCGCTTCACGAGTGAGCGCCGTGGCCACCGTGCCCACACTCAAGGTGTTGGTCAGCGCGATGGACGTTTCCAGCACGCCCAGCTCCTGAACCTGGACCAGACCCATGCTCTTGCCGAAGCCGTTCAGCACGGCCAGGCCGGCCGGCACCTTGTGCATGAACAGGTCGCCGCCATGAGGCAGGATGGCCGTCACGCCGGTCTGCACCGCACCGGCGTCCAGCGTGCAATGGCCGACGGTGACGCCGGCCACATCGGCCAGGCTGTCGAGCGGGCCGGCGGCCAGCGTGCCGATGCGCGGTGCGTCCATGTTCAGTTCAGCGCGAGCTGTCCAGCTTCGGGTCCAGCGCGTCGCGCAGGCCGTCGCCGAGCAGATTGAAGGCCAGCACGGTCAGGAAGATGGCGATGCTGGGGATGATGGCGATATGCGGCGCATTGACCATGTCGCTGCGCGCCTCGTTGAGCATCGCGCCCCACTCCGGCGTCGGCGGCTGAGCGCCCATGCCCAGGAACGAAAGGCTGGCCGCGGTGATGATGGAGGTGCCTATGCGCATCGTGAAGAACACGACCACGGTAGACACCGTGCCGGGCAGGATGTGGCGGGTGATGATGGTCCAGTCCGAGGCGCCGATGCTGCGTGCCGCCTCGATGTAGGTCAGGTGCTTCAGCGCCAGGGTATTGCCGCGCACCAGGCGGGCAAAGGTCGGGATCGAGAACACCGCCACGGCGATGATGACGTTGAACATGCCGCCGCCGAGGATGGCGACGATGCCGATGGCCAGCAGAATGCCGGGGAAGGCGAACAGCACATCGCACAGCCGCATGATGGTGCGGTCCCACCAGCCCTCGTAATAGCCGGCGAGCAGGCCGAAGGTCGTGCCTACCAGGGAGCCCACCGCGACAGACACCAGACCGGCCGTCAGCGAGACGCGCGAGCCCATCACGATGCGGCTGAAGATGTCGCGGCCCAGCGCATCGACGCCGAACCAGTGCTCGGCCGAGGGCAAGGCATTGATGCGCTCGTAGTCGAAGAAGTTCTCGGCGTCATAGGGCACGATCCAGGGCGCGGCCAGAGCCGTCAGCACCAGCAGTGCGATGAAGGCCAGCGCCGCCACGGCCACATGCTGCTTCTTGAACTTGCGCCAGAACTCGCTGCCGGGCGAGCGCAGCTGTGTTGCCTGAGTTGCGATGAGGGTGCTCATGTCATTTGTACCGGATGGTCGGGTTGATCACGCCGTAGAGCACGTCAACAATCAGATTGATCAGGATGAACTGCAGCGAGAACAACAGCACCTCGGCCTGTATGACGGGGTAGTCGCGCATCTCGACCGCATCGACCAGGAGGCGGCCCATGCCCGGCCAGTTGAAGACCTTCTCGACGACGATGGAGCCGCCGAGCAGAAAACCGAACTGCAGGCCCATCATCGTGACGACCGGAATCAGCGCATTGCGCAGGCCGTGCTTGAGCACCACCATCTTCTCGGACACGCCCTTGGCCCGAGCGGTGCGGATGTAGTCCTCATGCAGGATGTCGACGAACGACGAGCGGGTGAAGCGCGCCATCACCGCCGCCACGCCGGCACCGAGCGTGATAGACGGCAACAGATAGTGCTTCCAGGTGTCGGCACCCACGGTCGGCAGCCAGCCCAGGCCGACGGCGAAGACCATCATCAGCAACAGGCCCAGCGCGAACGAGGGGAACGAGATGCCCGACACCGCCAGGGTCATGCCCAAGCGGTCCGGCCAGCGGTTGCGCTTGACGGCCGAGATCACGCCGATCACCAGGCCCAGCAGCACCGACCAGCCCATCGCCGCGATGGTCAGCTTCAGGGTGTAGGGGAAGCGCTCGGCGATCTCGTCAGCCACCGGGCGCTTGGAGCGCATCGAGTGGCCGAAGTCGCCGTGCACGACGCCGGTGACGAAGCGCACGAACTGCTCCGGCAGCGGTTTGTCCAGGCCGAGATCGCGGCGCACCAGCTCGACGGTCTTCTCGTCGGCCTCGGCCCCCGCGGCCAGGCGCGCAGGGTCGCCGGGCAGCAGGTGGACGAAGAAGAACACGAACACCGCAACAATCAGCAGGGTGGGCAGCAGGCCCGCCAAGCGCTTGATGACGTACTGAAACATGGATAGATCCGAGGTTGCACCGCTTGGGCCGTACCCGTCAGAGACAGGCACGGCCACCGGCGCTTGCGTTACTTGGTGAACTCGACGTCTTCGTAGAAGAAGGAGTTGTCAGGCATCTGGTAGACGCCCTTCAGGTTCTTCGCCTTGGCATAGGCCACCTTGGCCGTGACCAGGAAAGCCCAGGGCGCGTCCTTGTGCACGATCTCCTGCGCCTGCTTGTAGATCTTGATCTTCTTCTCGCGATCCGAGCTGCCCAGGGCCTCGTACAGCAGGTCGTCGAACTCCTTGTTGCTGTAGTAGGCAAAGTTCTGCAGCCGTGGCGGTTGGGCCTCGGTGGCGAACAGCGGGCGCAGGCCCCAGTCGGCCTCGCCGGTGGAAGCCGACCAGCCGGCGAAGTTCAGGCGCACGGCGGCGTCTTCGGGCTTCTGCACGTTCTCCATCTGCTGCACGCGCTGGCCGGTCTCCAGCAACGTGATCTTGGCCTTGATGCCGACCTGACCCAGCTGCTGCTGCAGGAACTGCGTGGCCTTTTGCGTAGTGCTGTTATTGGCCGACCAGAGCTCGGTCTCGAAGCCGTTCGGATAGCCGGCTTCCTTCAGCAGCTCGCGCGCCTTGGCGGGGTTGAATTCGTAGCTGCCGGTCTTGGCCGCGAACTCCACGCCCATGGGCACCGGCCCCTGCGCGGGCTCGGCATAGCCGTAGAACACGACCTTGGCCAAGGCCTGCTTGTTGATGGCGTAATTGATCGCGTGGCGCACGCGCACGTCATTGAACGGCTTCCTCAGCGTGTTCATCGACATGTAGTAGGCGAAGATGCCCGGATAGCTGACCAGGTCCAGCTTCGGATTCTTGGCCAGGTTCTCCGCCTGCTCATAAGGCACCGGCGCGGTGAAGTGCGCCTCGCCGGCCTGCAGCATCGCGGTACGGGTGTTGTTGTCGGTGACCGGCTTCCAGATGATGCCGTCGATCTTGGGCAGACCCTTTTTCCAGTAGCCGTCGAACTTGACGACCTTCATGTAGTCGGGCTGCTTCCACTCGACGAACTTGAACGGGCCGGTGCCGACCGGGTTCAGGCCGATCTGCTTGCCGTACTTCGCCAGCGCCGCCGGCGAAATCATCGCCGCCGACGGATGGGCCAGCTGGTTGATAAAGGCCGAGAACGGGCGCTTCAGCGTGATGCGCACGGTGAAGTCATCGATCACCGTCGTGCTGTCGATATTCGAGAACAGGTTGTAGCGCTTGAGCTTGTTCTCCGGGTTGGTGACGCGGTCGAACATCGCCTTCACGACCGAGGCATTGAAGTCGCTGCCGTCGTGGAACTTGATGCCCTTCTTCAGCTTGAAGGTGTAGATCAGGCCGGCCTTGGCGGTCTCGTAGCTGTCGGCCAGCTGCGGCGTGACCTTCAAGTCCTTGTCGAAGGTGTAGAGGCCCTGGTAGAAGGACTTGCAGACAGACAGGTCCAGGGTGGCATTGGTGTCGTAGGGGTCCAGCGACGAGAAGGTGTTGTTGACCGCGAACACGGCGGTCTTGTCCTGCGCCTGCGCGCTGTGGGCAGCACCCAGACCAACGGCAATGGCCAGGGCAGCTTGCAGCAGCGAGGCAAAATAAATTCGGCGTTTCATGGTTTCTCCTTCAAATGATGGGAATCAACGAGACCAACAAGAAATAGTTCAGGCTTGCAGCTTCAAGCCAACGTCGTGACGGGCGACGAAGTGATCGTCACCCACGCGCACCAACGGCGCCACCGTCGGCAGATCATTCAGCTCGCGCATCGGGCTGGGAATCTCGCCGCTGAGCAGCTCGCGCTTGCGGTTGCGCTTGGCCGGATCGGCCACCGGCACGGCGGCCATCAGACGCTTGGTGTAGTCGTGCTGCGGGTTTTCGAACACGGCGCTGCGCGGGCCGATCTCGACGATCTGGCCCAGGTACATCACCGCCACCCGGTGCGCCACCCGCTCGACCACCGCCATATCGTGCGAGATGAACAGATAGGACAGGCCCAGCTCGGCCTGCAGGTCCAGCATCAGGTTGACGATCTGGGCGCGTATCGACACATCGAGCGCCGACACCGCCTCGTCGGCCACGATCAGCTTCGGGTTCAGGGCCAGCGCGCGCGCAATCGCCAGGCGCTGGCGCTGGCCGCCGGAGAACTCGTGCGGATAGCGCTGCGCTGCCTCGGGCGGCAGGCCCACGCGCTGCAGCAGCCACTGCACCCGCTCCTCGGCCTGCTGCTTGTTGGCCAGGCCGTGGATGTACAAGGGCTCGGCAATCGAGAAGCCCACCGTCAGCCGCGGGTCCAGCGAGGCGAAAGGGTCCTGGAAGATCATCTGGATGTCGCGGCGCAGCGGCTGCATCTGCCGGCGGCTCAGCTGGGCCAGGTCTTGCCCGCGGAAGTGGATCTGGCCGGCATCGACATCGACCAGGCGCAACAGCGAGCGCCCGGTGGTGGATTTGCCGCAGCCCGATTCGCCGACCAGGGCCAGGGTCTCGCCCGCGCGCAGCTCGAAGCTGACCCGTTCGACCGCATGCACCCGCTTGGTGACGCGGTTCAACAGGCCCTGGCGGATATTGAAGCGCGTCGTCAGGTCGGTGACCTTGAGCAGCACCTCGCCGGGCGGCTTGTCCTGAGCGCGAGCCACCTGGCCCTCGCCCTCCATGCTCATCAGCGCAAAGCTGGCCGGCACGCTGGATCCGGCCATCGCGCCCAGTGTCGGCACGGCCGACAGCAGGGCCTGGGTGTAGCGGTGCGTCGGCGCCTTGAACAGAGCCACCGTCTCGCCCTCCTCGACCTTCTCGCCACGCAGCATCACGACCACGCGGTCGGCGCTCTCGGCGACCACGCCCATATCGTGAGTGATGAAGATCACGCCCATCTGCATCTCCTGCTGCAAGGTGCGTATCAGCTGCAAGATCTGGGCCTGGATGGTCACGTCCAGGGCGGTGGTCGGCTCATCGGCGATCAAGAGGCTGGGCTTGCAGGCCAGGGCCATCGCAATCATCACGCGCTGGCGCATGCCGCCCGACAACTGGTGCGGATGGCGGGTCAGGACCTGGCGCGCCGCCGGTATGCGCACCAGCTCCAGCATGCGCAGCGCCTCGGCCAGCGCGGCGGCCCGGCCCATGCGCTGGTGGATGCGGATCGACTCGGCAATCTGCTCGCCGACGGTGAACACCGGGTTCAGCGAGGTCATGGGCTCCTGGAAGATCATCGCGATGTCGGCGCCACGGATGGCGCGCATCTTGTCTTCGGGCGTCTGCACCAGATCCAGCACCTGGCCGTTGCGCTGGTGGAACATGATTTCCCCGCCGATGATGCGACCGCCGCCATGCTCGATCAGCCGCATGATGGACAGCGAGGACACCGACTTGCCCGAGCCCGACTCGCCGACGATGGCCAAGGTCTCGCCGGCGTTGACGTGGAAGCTCAGGTCCTTGACCGCATCGACGGTGCGCTCCTCGCCTTGGAAGCGCACGCTGAGGTTCTTGACGTCCAGCACGCTCATGCGGACTCTCCGTAGATTGCTGCGACCACCGGCTCGCCGACCCGCGCAAAGCCCCGGTACATGCCCTCCGTGTTGAACGGCATGCAGACCTCGCCATTGGCGGCCACTGCGATCAGGCCACCACGGCCATTCAGCCGTGGCAGCTTGTCGTTGACCACGCGGCCGGCGGCAGTGACCACATCGAGGCCCAGATACTCCATCTGGGCCGACACATCGTAGGCCGCCAGCAAGCGCATGAAGGCTTCGCCGGTGCCGGTGCAGGAGACAGCCACGGTGGCATCGCTGGCATAACAGCCGGCACCGAGGATGGGCGAGTCGCCAACGCGGCCGACCTGCTTGTTGGTCATGCCGCCGGTGGAGGTGGCGGCGGCCAGATGGCCGGCGGCGTCCAGCGCCACGGCGCCGACGGTGCCGAACTTGCTGCCCTCGGCAATCGGGCCGCTGCTGCCGTTCTGCCCGTCGTGGTCCAGCAGCACGCCGGCCTTGGCGGCCTGGGCGCGCTGCAGCTGCTCCAGCCGGGCCGGCGTGTCGAACCAGTCGGGCTCGACCTGCTCCAGACCTTGGGCCGCGGCGAACGCATCGGCCGCCTCGCCGATGAACATCAGGTGTTCGCTGTGTTCCATCACCGCGCGGGCGGCCAGCACCGGGTTGCGGGTGCAGCGCAGGCCGGCCACGGCGCCGGCTTGCAAGGTGCGGCCGTCCATCACGCTGGCATCGAGCTCATGCGTGGCGGCAGCGGTGTAGACCGCACCCTTGCCGGCATTGAACAGCTCGCATTCCTCCAGCTGGCGCACCGCCTCGACGGCCACGTCAAGCGCCGCCGCGCCCTGGGCCAGCTGCGCCTGGCCGGCTGCCAGGATGCGCTGCAGCGCCGCCAGGTACTCGGCCTCTTTCTCGGCCGACATCTTGCTGCGCAGCAGGGTGCCCGCACCGCCGTGGATGACCAGCACCGGGCTGGGTTTCGTTTGACTGTCACTCATCATGCTTCCCATCAAGATTTCGACTCGGCCGCGCGCTCGGCCTGCTGCTGCGCAAGCTGGAGGCTGGTCTGGGCACGCAGCCCGGTTTTGTTCATGTGCAGCCAAGGCATCACCACCTGGGCCAGGGCCTGGGCACGCTCCACCGCCTGCGGCACACGCCGGGCCACAGCCGCACTCAAGGCCTCAATGCAGGCCAGCGCGGCCGCATTCGAGGTCGCCGACAACTGCTTGACGGTGCGCACATAGATCACCGCATCGGCCAGCGGCACGACCGGCGAGCCGGGTTGGTCGGTCAGCGCCAGCACCTTGGCGCCGCGCTCGCGGGCCATCGCCGTCAACACCACCGAGTCTTCGCTGTAGCGGGGCATGGCGACGACGACGACCAGGTCTTCCGCGCCCAGCTTGAAGATCTGCCGCGCCGCGTGCGTAGGCCCACCCAGCTGCGGCAGCGTCGCCACATTCGGGTGGTAGGCATCCAGCTCGTGGTGCAAGAGGCCGGCCAGGAAGCCGCTGGCGCCATAGCCCAGCGTATTGACGCGCCGGGCGGCCAGGATCATCTCCACCGCCTGCTCGCAGGCCTCGGGCTGCAAGGCCTGGCTGGTGGCCTCCAGATTGCGCACATCCTCCTGCAGCGACCAGGCCATGGCCTCGGCGCTGTTGCTGGCCTGCTGCTGCAGGCCGCTGCGCAGGCGCTCGACCGGGGCCAGTGTGGATTCAAAGGCCCGCGTCAGCTCCAGCCGGAACTGGGCGTAGCCGGCAAAGCCCAGAGCCACGGCAAAGCGATTGGCCGAAGCCATCGACACACCAACCTCGCGCGCAAAGTCCTCGATCGAGGCGGTGGCGGCGCGGAACGGATGGGCCAGCACCGCCCGGGCCATCTTGGCCTGGGTGGCGGGCAGCGAGTCGGCGCGCTGGGCGATCTGCTGCAGCACAGGCAGACCGGCCAGGCGACCGCTCCAGGCCGTGGCGGCAGTGGTCATGAAAGCTTTCTTTCAACAATTTGACCGCATTGTAAGGATGCTTCCAGCCCCATGCTCAAAAGGTACACCGGTACAAACCCTGATCTCCACCCCGCTGTCTCAGCAGAGACATCCGATAAGCGAACGATCGTGCTAAAACATCCCCAATGCCGCGACGCATGCCAGACAGGAGACCCCCGTGGACTTGAATTTCACCCCCGACGAACTCGCCTTCCGTGCCGAGATCCGGCAATGGGTGGCCGAGAACCTGCCCCAGGACATCAGCCACAAGGTGCACAACGCGCTGCGCCTTTCCAAGGACGATCTGCAGCGCTGGGCGCGCATCCTGGGCAAGAAAGGATGGCATGGCTGGGCCTGGCCCAAGCAGTTCGGTGGCCCGGGCTGGAATGCGATCCAGCGCCATCTGTTCGAAGAAGAATGCGCACTGGCCGGTGCGCCGCGTGTCGTTCCCTTCGGCCCGGTGATGGTGGCGCCGGTGATCATGGCCTTCGGCTCGCCCGAGCAGCAGGCGCGCCACCTGCCCGGCATCATGAGTGGCGAAGTCTGGTGGAGCCAGGGCTATAGCGAACCGGGCTCGGGCTCGGACCTGGCCTCGGTCAAGTGCCGTGCCGAACGGCAAGGCGACAAATACCTCGTCAACGGCCAGAAGACCTGGACGACCCTGGGTCAGTACGGCGACTGGATCTTCTGCCTAGTGCGCACCGACACCTCCGGCAAGCCGCAGACCGGCATCAGCTTCCTGCTGATCGACATGAAGTCGCCCGGCGTGACCGTGCGGCCCATCATCATGCTGGACGGCGAACACGAGGTGAACGAGGTGTTCTTCGACAACGTCGAGGTGCCGGCCGAGAACCTGGTCGGCGAGGAGAACAAGGGCTGGACCTATGCCAAATACCTGTTGGCCCACGAGCGCACCAATATCGCCGACGTCAACCGCGCCAAGCGCGAGCTGGAACGGCTGAAACGCATCGCCAGGGCCGAGGGCGTGTATGACGACACCCGCTTCCGCGACGAGATCGCCAAGCTGGAGGTGGACATCGTCGCGCTGGAGATGATGGTGCTGCGCGTGCTGTCCGCCGAGAAGAGCGGCAAGCAGAGCCTGGACGTGGCGGGCCTCTTGAAGATACGCGGCAGCGAGATCCAGCAGCGCTACACCGAGCTGATGATGCTGGCCGCCGGGCCGTACAGCCTGCCCTTCATCCAGGAGGCGATGGAAGCCGGCTGGCAGGGCGACTACGTCGGCGCGGCGCACTGCCCGCCGCTGGCCAGCAGCTATTTCAATTACCGCAAGACGACGATTTACGGCGGCAGCAACGAGGTGCAGCGCAATATCGTTTCCCAAGTGGTTCTCGGTTAAGCAGGAGACAAGAACATGGACTTTGATTTCACCGACGACCAGGAATCGCTGCGCGACGCGGTGCGCCGCTGGGTCGACAAGGACTACGGCTTCGAGCACCGCCGCGAGGTGGTGCGTGCCGGCGGCCAATCGGCCGAAGACTGGCAGGCGCTGGCCGGGCTGGGCTTGATGGGCCTGGCCGTGCCGGAGGCGCATGGCGGCATGGGCTTCGGCGCCGTTGACGCGATGGTGGTGATGGAAGAGCTGGGCCGTGGCCTGGTGCTCGAGCCTTATGCCCAGGGCGCACTGATGGCCAGCGCTGCGCTGCAGGCCGCGCCCGAGGCCTTGCAAGCGGCCTGGCTGCCCAAGATCGCCGGCGGCGAGGCGCTGCTCGTGCTGGCGCATCAGGAGCGCGCAGCCCGCTACCGGCTGAACCATGTCAGCACCACCGCCGTTTCCGGCGTGGCGGGCTGGATGATCAGCGGCGCCAAGAGCGTGGTGCCCTGCGGTGATCGCGCCGATGCCTTCATCGTGCCGGCCCGCGTTTCCGGCGCGGCTGACGACGCGGCAGGCATCGTACTGTTCCTGGTCGAGCGCAGCGCTGCGGGTGTGACGACCCAGGGCTATCTGACGCAGGACGGCTCGCGTGCCGCCGAAGTGAAGTTCGCCAACAGCCCCGCCCAGCTGATCAGCCTGGACGGCCACGCGCTGCTGGAGCTGGCCGTCGACGTGGGCATTGCGGCACTGTGCGCCGAGGCCGTGGGGGCGATGGACAAGCTGGTCGCCATCACCGCCGAGTACCTGAACACGCGCAAGCAGTTCGGCGTCGTCATCAGCAGCTTCCAGGCGCTGCGCCACCGCATGGCCGACGTGAAGATGCAGCTGGAGCTGGCCCGCTCGATGAGCTACTTTGCGACACTGAAACTTGGCGAAACGCCTGCCCAGCGCCGCCGCGCGCTGAGCCAGGCCAAGTACCAGCTGGGCCAGTCGACGCGCTATGTCGGCCAACAGTGCACCCAGCTGCATGGCGGCATCGGCGTGACCGACGAATACATCAGCAGCCACTACTTCAAGCGTCTCACGGCGATGGAGCTGCAGTTCGGCGACAGCCTGCACCACCTCGGCGAGGTGTCGGCACGGATGCAGGACACGGCGGGAGTATTCGCCTAAGTTCCATGGCGCTAAACTGACTGAAGGCCCGCTGACTTTGCGAAAGGTCGGCGGGCTTTTTCATTGGCTCCCCCTCATTCCAACCGGAGTTGATCCATGAAGCTGCCCCTGCTCACCGCCCTGCTGGTCTGCGCCGCCCTGCCCGCCACGGCCCAGAACATGAAACCCGGCCTGTGGGAAATCAAACAAAAACCCCAGCTGGAGGGCAAGCAGCAGGCGCAGATGGAGGAGGCGCAGAAGCAGATGGCCAATCTGCCGCCCGATCAGCGCAAGATGATGGAACAGATGATGGCCCAGCGCGGCATGAGCATGAGCCTGGCCGATGGTGGCATCAGCATCAAGGTCTGCGTCAGCCCCGAGCAGGCGGCCAAGAACGCGCCGCCGGTCAGCGACAAGGGCAATTGCAAGCATGACGTGACGCGCAGCGGCAGCACGACGCAGGTGCGCTTCAGTTGCACCAACCCGGTCTCCGAGGGCGAGAGCGAGGTCAAGGTGATGGGCGGCGACGCCTACACCACCAAGACCCGCATCACCACCCAGCGCAATGGCAAGATGGAAACGATGAATATGAGCGGCGAAGGCCGCTTCCTGGGCGGCGATTGCGGCACGATCAAGCCGATGGGCCAGTGACCACCTTGCTCCGGAGCAGCATCACCGACGTGGCCGGCCTCAGGGTCGGCCATTTCACTGATGCGCGCCGCCCGACCGGCTGCACCGTGCTGCTGTGCGAACAGGGCGCTGTGGCCGGCGTCGACGTACGCGGTGCCGCCCCCGGCACCCGCGAGACCGATCTGCTGAATCCGGTCAACAGCGTGCAACAGGTGCATGCACTGCTGCTGTCGGGTGGCAGCGCCTTCGGGCTGGACGCCGCCAGCGGCGTGATGCGCTGGCTGGACGAGCGCGGCCACGGCTTCAAGGTCGGCCCGGCCCGCGTGCCCATCGTGCCGGCGGCCGTGCTCTTCGATCTGTGGGTCGGCGACCCCTCGATACGGCCCGATGCCGCCGCCGGCTATGCCGCTTGCGAAGCGGCCAGCAGCGAGCCCCCGGCCGAGGGCTGCATCGGCGCCGGTGCGGGCGCGACGGTGGGCAAGATCTTCGGCATTGAGCGGGCGATGAAGGGCGGCATCGGCTGCGCCTCGGTCAAGGTCGGCGGGGTGACGGTGGCGGCCATGGTGGCGGTGAACGCAATCGGCGACGTCATCGACCCCAGCAACGGCAAGGTCGTGGCCGGCGCCCGCAGCGAGGACGGCCTCACCCGCATAGGCATTGCCCAGGCCATGCTGCGCGGCGCCCTGCCTGCCCACCACCTCACCGGCATGGCGACCACGATAGGCATAGTTGCCACCGACGCCGTGCTGGACAAGGTGGCCGCCACCAAGATGGCGCAGATGTCGCATGACGGCCTGGCGCGGTCGATCAACCCGGTGCATACCCTGACCGATGGCGATGTGATGTTTGCGCTGGCCACCGGGGCGTCCGGCCTGCCGGGCAATCTGAATCTGCTGGGCGTGCTGGCCGCCGAGGTCACGGCCCAGGCGGTGCTGAGGGCGGTGCGGGCGGCAGTCGGTCTGGCCGGGCCTGGCCTGCCCAGCCTGCCCGCAGCACGCGATCTGTGAACAGATAAACTGCGCCCATGACTCCTCGACGGCCGCCTGCGGGCGGCCGCCGCACTTGAAAGCCTCATCATGAACCTCGCCCAGATCCTGTTCACCCAAGGCTTCGGCACCCGCCGCATCTGCGCCGGGCTGATCCAGCATGGCGAGGTGGCCATTGACGGTGCGGTGATCGACGACCCGCACCACGAGGTCGAGCCCAAGGGCCTGATCTTCCGGGTCAGCGGCAAGGACTGGCCCTATTTCGAGAAGGCCCTGGTGCTGCTGAACAAGCCCACCGGCTACGAGTGCTCGCAAAAACCCAAGCACCACCCCAGCGTGATGAGTTTGCTGGCCGCACCGCTGCGCGAGCGCGACATGCAGCCGATCGGCCGCCTCGACGAAGACACCACCGGCCTGCTGCTGTTCACCGACGACGGCAAGCTGATCCACAAGCTGACCAGCCCCAAGCACCACGTGCCCAAGGTCTACGAGGCGCAGTGCAAGCACCCGGTGACCGACGAGCAGGTGGCGGCCTTGCTGGCCGGCGTGGAGTTGCGCGAGCCCGATGCGAAACCGCACCACAAGCCCGAGCAGGTGCGCGCCGAGGGCGCCGAGCGCTTCGACACCCACGGCCTGCGCCTGACCCTGACCGAGGGAAAGTACCATCAGGTCAAACGCATGGTCGCGGCCGTCGGCAATCGCGTCGAGGGCCTGCACCGCAGCGCCTTCGGTACGCTGGTCTTGCCTTCAGACCTGGCACCGGGGCAGTGGCGCTTCCTGCCTGGGCCTGAAGTCCTGTATTAGGGTCTGCTTGAGGCGCGCAACCAAGCACCGCAACACTGCGGCTTTGATGCCACGCCCAGGGGTTCGCCCTAGACAATTTGTCATGCACTCGGTGTAGAAACCAAAGCGTCGTTCAGGGGAATGCTTTTTTGCTCGGCCGAGCGCGATAAACCGCATCAAAGCGGTAGCGTGGATCCGGGCCGTACCGATACATGATAAAAAATCCCAAGAGGGGGAGTGCTGCCGCGCCCAGCCACGCCGACGTCACCGCATTGGTGGAGTCGGAGCGGGTTGCATCACTGTATGAGCTGACGCTGCCCACTCTGCTGGCGGCAGTGCTGTTCACCTTCTTCCCGATGGTGCTGCTGTGGCCGCATCTGCCTCATGGCCTGCTGCTGGGCTGGCTGGGCTATCGCTGCGTGGTGTCGGCGCTGCGCCTGATGGATGTCTGGCAGTTCCGCCAGGCCAGGCCCGATGCCAGCCAGATCGGCCACTGGCGCCAACGCTATTTCGTGCTGCTGGCGCTGGAGGCGCTGTCCTGGGGTGCGATGGGCTGGCTGTTCCACACCCCGGAGCTGCCCTATGTCGACGGCCTGCTGCTGGCCTCGATGGTCGGCGTCGGCGCGATTGCGCTGTTCACGCTGGGCAGCATCTTCACCGCCAATCTGATCTTCTCGGTGACCCTGTTCGTGCCGCTGATCGGCTACTACCTCAGCTTGGGGCGAGCCGACGCCCTGTTCTGCGCCGCCGGCGTGCTGGGCTTCATGGGCATGCTGCTGTTCGAGTCAAGCCGCATCCAGGCTCGTACGATAGAGCTGCTGCGCCTGCGCTTCGAGAACGCCTGGATCGCCGAGCAGCGCCAGCAGGCGCTGGAACTGGCCGAACAATCCAACCTGACCAAGAGCCGCTTCCTGGCGGTGATGAGCCACGAGATCCGCACGCCGCTGAACGGCATCCTGGGCATGACCCAGCTGCTGGAGCGCTCGGCGCTGGACGAGCGCCAGACCGAGCAGGTCGACATCGTGCGCCGCTCCGGCCGCCATCTGATGACCTTGGTCAATGACATTCTGGACCTGTCGCGCATCGAGTCGGGCAAGCTGGAGGTGCAGTCCAAGCCGGTGATATTGGCCGAGGCCGCCGAAGACGTCTGCCTGCTGCTGGCCGAGACGGCGCGCGACAAGGGCCTGGGCTTCGATCTGCGCATGGCGCCGATACTGCCGCGCTGCATCCTGGGCGACGCCTCGCGCATCAAGCAGGTGCTGCACAACCTGGTGGGCAATGCAATCAAGTTCACCGAACGCGGCAGCATCGATGTCGAGATCAACACGGTGCAGGACGCCACCCTGGGCACGCTGCTGCGCTTTCAGGTGCGTGACTCCGGCGAGGGCATTGCGCCCGACCAGCTGGAACGCATCTTCAACCCCTTCGAGCAGGCCGAGAACCACAAGACACAGCGCACCGACGGCACCGGCCTGGGCCTGACGATCTCGCGCGAGCTGGCCCGCACCATGGGCGGCGACCTGCGCTGCAGTTCCTCGCCGGGCATGGGCTCCTGCTTCGAGTTCACCCTGCCGCTGAAGGTCAGCTCGGCGCCTATGGCCCCCGCCACCCAGCCAATGCCCCTGCCCCGTTTGCACGGCCGGGTTCTGCTGGTGGACGACAGCACCGTCAACGCGCTGGTGGCCAGCAGCATGCTGGAGCGCTTCGGCCTCGATGTGGACCAGGCCGAGAATGGCGCGCTGGCGCTGGAGCGCCTGTCGGTACAGGACTACGGCCTGGTGCTGATGGACTGCCAGATGCCCGAGATGGACGGCTTCGAGGCGACGCGCCGCTGGCGCGATGTCGAGAACAGCGAAGGACGTTCGCCGGTGCCCATCGTCGCGCTGACTGCCAGCGCCGTGAACGGCGACCGCGACCTCTGCCTCAAGTCAGGCATGAACGACTATCTGGTCAAGCCCTTCGAGATGGAGGATTTGCTGAGCGTGGTCACCCGTCACCTGCGCAGCGAGCAGGCCGTACCGGCCTAATGCTCCTGATGCACGCGTAGAAAGCTCGCAAAGCGCGGCAGCCCGGTGCGGGTCAACCCCTGGTAGGTGTAGGTCACCACGGCGCCCACCGGCGGCGGGCTCAGCCGCTCGGCATCGCTGAAGCCGGTGCCGATGACGAACTGCCGGCCCTCCGGCGTCTGTACCTTCAGGCCACCCAGCTGGCCGGCGTATTTGCCCTTGCCGGGCTCGTGGGCAATGACCCTGGCCTCGGCGTCATCCCGCGCCTTCAGTTTCAGCAGTACGTCACTGCGGCCGCCCTGCACCGGTGCATCCTGGTGATGCAGCATCAGGCCCTCGCCGCCGAGCTTCAGCACCGCCTGCAGCCGGTCCTGCAGCGCCGCTGCCGAAGCCACCCTGTCCTGCTCCACCGCCTGCAGCTGCGGCCAGCCCAGGCGTGCGATCAAGGCGTGCAGCTGCTGCGCACGCTGGGCGAAGGTGCCGCCGGCACCGGGCAGCTCGAACACGCGGTACTGGATCTCGCGCCAGTCGGCGTCCACCGCCGGCGACTTGCGCACCATGCCGGACAGCCGCTCGAAACGGCCGCGGGCCAGCCACAGTTCGCCATCCAGCGGCTCGGCCGGCAGCCGGGCCAGAAACCAGGCTTGCGCGGCGACCACGCGACCACTGCGAAAGCGCAGTGTGCTGCCATCCCACAGCGCGCGCACGCCGTCGAGCTTTTCGCTGACCAGGTAGTGGCTCGGGTCACGGCCGGTGCTCCATTCCTTGGCCAGCAGCACGGCCGGCTGCGCCGCCAACGACGGCGCCCACACGCCTGCCGACAGCCCCAATGCAGCCGGCAGCTGCTGGCAGAACAGCCGGCGCGGCTGGTGTGGCGTGTTGGGTGTCATGGCGCCTCCAGTATTGGTGTGGGGCCGAGCGTAGCCCGTCACATCGCTGATGCGGTGGCATCCCTCCTTGGTGGGATCACCCTCTTTCGGGTGGCCTCAACCGATCCGCGTAGAATCAATCACCGGGCCCAAATTTTGGCGTCCGGTGGTTCGTACCGTCCCCGCTGACGGCCTCACGGACAGACCGGATCTCCAAGTCAAGCGCTCGCAGCCTCGGACATGCACTGCATCAACGCATTCCTATTCTTGCGACGTGAATCATGGAAATCTTCGACTACGACAACATCCTCCTGCTGCCGCGCAAATGCCGCGTGGAAAGCCGCGCCGAGTGCGACACCTCGGTCGAGTTCGGTGGCCACCGCTTCAAGCTGCCGGTGGTGCCGGCGAACATGAAGACGGTGGTGGATGAGAGCATCACCGAATTCCTCGCCGCCAACGGTTATTTCTACGTCATGCACCGCTTCGACCTGGACACCGTCGCCTATGCCAAGAGCATGCGCGACAAAGGGCTGATCGTCTCGGTCAGCTCCGGCGTCAAGCAGGCCGACTACGCCATCATCGACCGGCTGGCGGCCGAAGGCGTGGGCGCCGACTACATCACCATCGACATTGCCCACGGCCATGCCGACAGCGTGCAGCGCATGATTGCCCACATCAAACATAAGCTGCCCAAGGCCTTCGTCATCGCCGGCAATGTCGGCACGCCGGAGGGCGTGATCGATCTGGAGACCTGGGGCGCCGACGCGACCAAGGTCGGCATCGGCCCGGGCAAGGTCTGCATCACCCGGCTGAAGACCGGCTTCGGCACCGGCGGCTGGCAACTCTCGGCCCTGAAGTGGTGCGCGCGCGTGGCCACCAAGCCCATCATTGCCGACGGGGGCATACGCCACCATGGCGACATCGCCAAGAGCGTGCGCTTCGGTGCCGCGATGGTCATGGTCGGCTCACTGTTCGCCGGCCATGAGGAGTCACCGGGCCAGACCGTCGAGGTCGACGGCAGGCTGTACAAGGAGTACTACGGCTCGGCCAGCGACTTCAACAAGGGCGAATACAAGCATGTCGAGGGCAAGCGCATTCTCGAACCGGTGAAGGGCAAGCTGGCCGACACGCTGCGCGAGATGCAGGAAGATGTGCAGAGTTCGATCTCCTACTCCGGCGGCACCAAGCTGGTGGACCTGCGCAAGGTCAACTATGTGGTGCTCGGTGGAGAGAACGCGGGCGAGCACCTTTTCATGTAATTGGGGTTGAACCTTGCCGTACCCGGCAAGCTCCGACCTCAACTGATCAGGTCTTCGGCAACGCAACGCTGGCCTCGAAGCCGGGTTCAGCGTTGCTCAACACCAGCGCCGCCCCATGGGCGCTGGCAATCAGCTTGCACAGGCTCAGCCCCAGGCCCACGCCGCCACTGCTGCGGGTGCGGGCCTCGTCGGGCCGGTAGAAGGGCTCGCCCAGCTTGGGCAGCACCTCGGCCGGTACGCCGGGGCCGAAGTCGCGCACTGCCAGGCGAACGCCCTGCTCCGTCACCACCGTGCTGATGCGCACCGGCCCCTGCGTCGCATCGTTGTGGCGCAGCGCGTTGTCCGTCAAGTTGCGCAGCAGCAGCTGCATGCGCAAGCGATCGAGCTGCATCGCAGGCAGCTCGGGTGCCAGCTCCAGTGTGATCTCGTCGTCGGGGAACTGGTTTTGCACCAGCTCGGCGATCAGCGCATTCAGATTGCAGCTTTGCAGGGCCAGCGCGCTATGGCCGGCGCCCAGGCGTTCGCTTTCCAGGATGCCGGTGATCAGATCGCGCATCAGGGCCAGGTCCTGCAACAGGGCCTGGCGCGGCGGCCCCTCCTCCACCAGCTCGGCATTCAACCGTGCGCGGGTCAAGGGGCTGCGCAGCTCGTGGCTGATCGCCAGCAGCAGTGCACGCTTGCCGTCCAGCATCGCCTGGATGTCGGCGGCCATGCGGTTGAACAAATCGGCCAGTTCACCCAGCTCGCTGTGCGGCCGCAGCCGGATGCGGTGCGACAGATCGCCGCGCGCAAAGGCCTCGGCACCGACGGCCAGCGCACGCAGCGGCCGAATCATGTGCCGTATCGTGCCGAAGGCCATGCCGGTGACGATCAGCAGCAGCGGCGCGCCCCACAACCAACCGTAGGGCTGGCGGGTGGCATAGAACAGGATCAGGCTGCTCGCCAGGGCCAGCACCAGAAAGATCGCCGCCAGGCGCGCACCCAGGTGCTTGAAACGATGGCGCCAATGACGGTGCTGCTCGTGCCAGCGCTGGTGCATCCGTTGGTGCATGCGCCAGTGCTTGCGATGGTGAGCGCGCCAATGGTTCAGCGCTTCATGCTGCCGTGGCTGCCCCTGCCGCCCCCTCATGGCTGCGCCGCCAGCGCAAAGCAGTAACCGGCATTGCGCAGCGTCTTCAAGGCATCCAGCGGCGCCAGCTTCTTGCGCAAGCGGCTGACCAGGATGTCCACCGCGCGGGTGTACAGATAGGCCTCATGGCCGCGCAGGCGGTTCAGTATCTCGTCGCGGTGGAACACGCGCCTGGGTTCGCGGGCCAGTATCACCAGCAGCTCGTACTCGGTGCTGGTCAGCTCCAGCAGGCTGCCGTCGCAACCCCAGACCTCGCGCCGCGCGGTGTCGATGCGCAGGCCGTCGAAGCGCATGTCGGGCGCCGCCAGGCCGGGCGCCATGCGAGCCCGGCGCAGCAGGCTTTGCAACCGCGCGGCCAGCTCGCGCGGTTCGAAGGGCTTGGCCAGATAGTCGTCGGCGCCCAGCTCCAGGCCGACGACGCGGTCGGTCAGGTCACCGCGCGCGGTCAGCATCAGGATGGGCAGGTGGCGCGTCGCCTCGGCGCCGGCGCGTATCTGCTTGCACAGCTCGAAGCCATCGATCTCGGGCAGCATGCCGTCCAGTATCAAGGCATCGACTGGCTCGGCGGCCAGGCGCTGCAGCCCCAGGCTGGGCCGGGGCGCGGCATGCAGCTCGAAATCGAAGCGGGCCAGGTACTGGGTCAGCGGCCCGGCCAGCGCTTCGTCGTCGTCAATCATCAGCAGTCGTGGCATGGTGGTTCTGATTCTGCCTGGGCTGTCAGCACATGCCGAAACGGCGCGGCCTGAGCATGAAGCGCAGCAACTGCTGCTGGTCGGCGTCCAGCGTGTCGAAAAAATCGGCAATTGCCGCAATCAGCACCGGGCCGCCATCACGCAGCGCCTGCATGCGGTCGTCCCACAGGCTTTGCGCGGCCGCGCGATCGAAGCTGGCCCCGCCCAGCAGGTCGGCCAGCTCCTTCCGTGCCGAGCCGCCCTTCAGCGCCTCTCGCTGCTGCTGCAGCAACTCCAGCAGCTGGCGCAGAGCCAGCTGCTGCGCCGGGTTCAGATCCAGACGGCGGCTGGCCTTGGCCATCAGCCGGTCCATCACGAAGTCAGCCCCCCAGCCGAATCCGTGGTGGCCATGATGATGATGGTGGCCGTGATCGTGGTGACGGCGGCCGAAACGGTGGAAGAACATCATTGAAATCCTCGTTGGTTTGCAGAGGACTCCATGATGGAAGCGAGCCGCCGGCGAAGCATCTCGCCGCGGTATCGCCGGGTTTCGTTTTGTTTCAGCGTCGGCCTTACCTCAACCACATCCCCTGGCGCTCACCCGGCTCGGTCGTCGTACTGCCACGCGGCCGGGCCGCGAGGCTCTTGGCCACGGGCGCCGCGACCGGGCATGCACCACTGTCGGCATAGCTCAACGCCGCGGCAGTGAGTGCCTCGGTGGGGTCGCCCAGCGCCCGGGTGAAGGCGTCGGCGACGCGACAGGTCGGCGCCAGGCCGTCCCAGTAGCGGCCCGCGCCGGCCGCGTTGACCGATTCGAAGTTCACTGCATTGAAGGTGTTGCCGCACTGGGCCTTGGGCACGAAACCGACCGGCTTGCCGCAGCTGGTGTCGCCGATCTGCACAACCTGGACAAAGGGCTTCAGGCCATTGATCACCAGCTCGCTGGCCGAGCAGGTGCGCTGGCCGCTGAGCACGAACACGCGGCTCAGCGTCAGGCCGGTGCTCGGCTGCTCGAAGTTGAAATTGCTGTTCTGGCTCTGCCGCTTGTCGCTGTACTTCAGCGTGGCGAACACGCCGCCGCGGGCCGCCTGGCCTCCGATATAGGACGCCAGATCGCGGGCCACGCTGACCAGGCCACCGCCGTTGTAGCGCAGGTCCAGCACCAGCTCGGTCACGCCGGCCGCCTTGAACTGGCCGAAGGCAGCGTCCAGCGGCGTGCTGGCCTGGCTGATGAAATCCTTCAGCAGCAGGTAGCCGGTGGTCTTGCCTGCGGCCGAGCGCAGCACCTGGCTGGCGCTGACTGGGGTCAGATCGAACACGCTGGCCGTCACCGACACCGTGCGGTCGCCCGCAGCATTGCGCACCTGCAGCTTCAGCACGTCGCCGGCGGCCTTGGGCGTCAGCGCCGAGAAGTCATCGCGGGTGATGACTTCCGCGCTGCTCACGCCATTGAGGCTCAGCAGGATGTCACCGCGCTGCAGGCCGGCCGCTGCGGCGGGCGACCTCGGCTCGATGTAGCGCACATGCAGCGGCTCGTCGGGACGGCCGCGCAGCTCGATGCCGCCCACCGCCAGGCCATAGCCCAAAGAGCGGCCCTCGCCGAAGAACTGATCGTGGCTGGCGGTGGTTTCCACATAGCTCCAGCGGTCACGGCTGGCCGGATCGGCGCCCCCGCCGGGATAGAGCAAGGCAGCGAAGTAGGCCTCCACAGTGGGCTGCGCGGCGGCATCGACGCTGGGCATGCGGGCGTACCAGAGGTACTGATCCTGCATGTAGCCGAGGAGCCAGCTCTGGGTGTCGGCCAGCCCGCAACTGGCCGCCGGCGGGGTGGTATCGCCACCGCCTCCGCCTCCACAGGCAGCGAGCAGGACGGTGAGGGCCAGGGCCCCGGCTGCCGCGGTGCGGCCAGAAATCTTCTTCAATCACGTCTCCCCGTGCTTATCGGGCGGCAACTTAGCACAACCTACAATCAAGGCCCCGTTTGCTCCAAGGGTGCTGCCCCGCGCCCTCTGCCACTGCTTCTTATGACCGAACTCGCCAAATCCTTTGAGCCCGCCGCCCTGGAAGCCCATTGGGGCCCGCTGTGGGAGCAGCGTGGTCTGTACAAGCCGACCCTGGACGCGGCCAAGCCCTCGTTCTGCATCCAGCTGCCGCCGCCCAATGTGACGGGCACCCTGCATATGGGCCACGCGTTCAACCAGACCATCATGGACTCGCTGACGCGCTACCACCGGATGAAGGGCGACAACACCCTGTGGGTGCCGGGCACCGACCATGCGGGCATTGCCACGCAGATCGTCGTCGAGCGCCAGCTGCAGGAGCAGGGGCTGAATCGCCACGAGCTGGGTCGCAAGAATTTTGTCGCCCGCGTCTGGGAGTGGAAGCAGCAGAGCGGCAACACCATCACGGGCCAGATGCGCCGCATGGGCGATTCTGTGAGCTGGGAGCATGAGTACTTCACCATGGACGACAAGCTCTCGTCCGTGGTCACCGACACCTTCGTCAAGCTGTTCGACGAAGGCCTGATCTACCGCGGCAAGCGCCTGGTCAGCTGGGACCCCATCCTGAAGTCCGCCGTGTCCGACCTCGAGGTGGAGAGCGAGGAAGAAGACGGGTCCCTCTGGCATATCCGCTATCCGATGGCCGAGGGCACGGAATCGCTGGTCGTGGCCACCACCCGCCCCGAGACCATGCTGGGCGACACGGCCGTGATGGTGCACCCGGAGGACGAGCGCTACACCCACCTGATCGGCAAGCAGGTCCGCCTGCCCATCACCGGCCGCCTGGTGCCGGTGATCGCCGACGACTATGTGGACAAGGCCTTCGGCACCGGCGTGGTCAAGGTCACGCCGGCCCACGACCAGAACGACTACCAGGTCGGCCTGCGCCACAAGCTGCCGATGCTGACCATCTTCACCCTGGAAGCCAAGGTCAACGACGAGGCCCCCGAGGCCTACCGCGGCCTGGACCGCTTCGTCGCGCGCAAGAAGATCGTTGCCCAGCTGGAAGAGGAAGGCCTGCTGGTCGAGGTCAAGAAGCACAAGCTGATGGTGCCGCGCTGCGCCCGCACCGGCCAGGTGATAGAGCCGATGCTGACCGATCAGTGGTTCGTTGCCGTGTCCAAGGCGGGCGCCAACGGCAAGAGCATTGCCGAGGAGGCCATCGAGGTCGTGGCCTCGGGCGAGGTCAAGTTCGTGCCCGAGAACTGGGTCAATACCTACAATCAGTGGATGAAGAACATCCAGGACTGGTGCATCTCGCGCCAGCTCTGGTGGGGCCATCAGATCCCGGCCTGGTACGACGAGGACGGCAAGGTCTACGTTGCAAAGAACGAGGCCGAGGCGCAAGCCAAGGCGCCGGGCAAGACGCTAACCCGCGACGAAGACGTGCTGGACACCTGGTTCTCGTCCGCCATGGTGCCCTTCTCCACGCTGGGCTGGCCCGAGAAAACGGTCGAGCAGGACCTCTTCCTGCCCTCTTCCGTCTTGGTCACCGGCTACGACATCATCTTCTTCTGGGTCGCCCGGATGATCATGATGACCAAGCATTTCACCGGCAAGGTGCCCTTCAAGCACGTCTACATCCACGGCCTGGTGCTCGATGCGCAGGGCAAGAAGATGAGCAAGTCCGAGGGCAATGTGCTGGACCCGGTGGACCTGATCGACGGCATTGAACTGGCCCCGCTGCTGGACAAGCGCAGCCAGGGCCTGCGCAAGCCGGAGAACGCGCCCAAGGTGCGCAAGGCCACCGAGAAGGAGTTCCCCGAGGGCATTCCGGGCTACGGTGCCGACGCCCTGCGCTTCACCTTTGCGTCCATGGCCACACTGGGCCGCAGCGTCAACTTCGACAGCAAGCGCTGCGAGGGCTACCGCAATTTCTGCAACAAGCTGTGGAACGCCACCCGCTTCGTGCTGATGAATTGCGAGGGCAAGGACTGCGGGCTGGAGGAGCACACCAAGGAGCAATGCGCCCCGGGTGCCGAGTTCCATGGCTATCTGAGCTTCAGCCCCGCCGACCGCTGGATCAGCGGCGAGCTGCAGCGCGTCGAGGCGGCCGTGGCCCAGGGCTTCGACGAGTACCGGCTCGACAATGTGGCCGGCGCCATCTACCAGTTCGTCTGGGACGAATACTGCGACTGGTACCTCGAAATCGCCAAGGTGCAGATCCAGAACGGCACGGAGGCGCAGCAACGCGCCACCCGCCGCACGCTGATACGCGTGCTGGAAACCACCTTGCGCCTGCTGCACCCGGTCACGCCCTTCATCACCGAGGAGCTGTGGCAGACGGTGGCCGTGGTCGCCGGCCGCAAGGCCGCCGGCTCGGACGCCAGCATCGTCACCGCGTCGTACCCGAAGGCCCAGCTGGAAAAGGTCGATGCCTCAGCCGATGCCTGGGTGGCGCGCCTGAAGGCCATGGTCGGCAGCTGCCGCAGCCTGCGCAGCGAGATGAGCCTGTCGCCGGCCGAGCGGGTGCCGCTGTACACCGCCGGCGACGCCACCTTCATCGAGCAGGCCGCCCCGCTGCTGAAGGCGCTGGCCAAGCTCAGCGAGGTGCAGCAGTTCGGCGATGACGCCAGCTTTGCCGCCGCCACCGGCCATTCGCCGGTGATCATGGAAGGCGAGGCGCGGCTTGCCCTGCATGTGCAGATCGACATTCCGGCCGAGTTGGCCCGACTGGGCAAGGAGATCACCCGGCTGGAGGGTGAGATCGTCAAGGCCACGGCCAAGCTGGGCAACGAAAGCTTTGTGGCCCGTGCGCCGGTGGCCGTGGTCGAGCAGGAGCGCGCCCGCGTGGCCGAGTTCACCAACACCGTGGCTAGGTTGAAGGATCAGGCAGCTCGTCTGGAAACGTCGCCCTGAAGTCCTCGCTGGGCTCGGCCGGCGTATTGAGCAGATCATCGATGCGCCGCGCCACCGCCCAGGCGGCACGGGTGCGGGCCTCGCGGGTGGTGCTGGCCACCCGGGGGGTGATCTGCAGCGAACTCACGCCATACAGGGGCCGGCCGGGGTCCAGCAGGCCGGGCTCCAGACTGTCCAGCCAGGCGGCTGCCATGCGACCGCTGTTCAGCGCCTGGGCCAGGGCGATGTCATCGAACAGCGCCGAATGCGAAATGCTGACCAGCACCTGGCTGGGCTTGCAAAAGCTCAGCACCCTGTCCCCCATCAGCCCCCGGTAGCGCAGAAAGTAGGCCAGCTGCACGCTGACGCCATCGGCCTGCTCCATCAAGACCCGCAACGGCAGGGGCGCGATGCCCCAGCGGGCCCATAGCGGATCGCTGATGTGCAGGGCCGGGTCATAGCCGACCACCTGGGTGCCGAACACCGGCAGCAGCTGGGCCAGCAGCCGCGCCGCCGGCGTCATGCCGACCAGGCCTATGGTGGCGCAGCCCAGCTCCCGGCCGACCATCAAGCCGTCCGACCCCACTACCGGCACCCGGCGCAGCAGGGCCAGCAGCGCACCGATGACGAATTCGGCCTCGGCCGCCGCGGACGCCGAGGTGCTGCGCACCACCAACACATGGGCCATCTCGCAGGCCTTGGTGTCGATGTTCTCGATGCCGGCACTCATGCGGCCCAGCACGCGCAGGCGCGGGGCAGCACGCAGCAGGGCGGCATCCACCGCCACCGAGGCCGGCAGCACCAGTGCTCGGGCATGGTGCAAGGCCTCGCGCAGGGCCTGGGGCTGACGAACCAATTCGGGGGCGTACTGAAGCGCATGGCGGTCTGCAAGCCATTGCATGACCTCCACTTCCATTGGTTCTACGATCAGCACGCTCATGGCGGGGTATTTACTATCATTTAAGCAGTCACGGAGCCATGCAACAATGCGCCCATACCCTCAGGAGAGCTCATTGACATGATCGTGACCAAAGCCATTTTTCCTGTTGCCGGACTTGGCACCCGCTTCCTCCCGGCCACCAAGGCCCAGCCCAAGGAGATGCTGCCGGTGGTGGACAAGCCCCTGATCCAGTACGCGGTCGAGGAGGCCTATGCGGCCGGCATCCGCGAAATGATTTTTGTCACCGGCCGCCACAAGCGACCGATTGAAGACCACTTTGACACGACCTTCGAGCTGGAGCTAGCCCTTGAACAGGCGGGTAAGGAGGCACTGCTGGAAGTGGTGCGCGGCGTCAAGCCCGATGACATGGAGTGCGTCTATGTGCGCCAGCCCCGTGCGCTGGGCCTGGGCCACGCGGTGCTCTGCGCCGAGCGCCTGGTCGGCAAGGAGCCCTTTGCCGTGCTGCTGGCCGATGACCTGATGGTCGGCACGCCCCCGGTGCTCAAGCAGATGGTGGACCAGTTCGCCGAATGGCGGGTGTCGATACTGGCCGTGCAGGAAGTGCCGGCCGAGCACACCCGCCGCTACGGCATCGTCGCCGGCAACCCGATCAACGAGCGCCTGATGGATGTCAGCCGCATCGTCGAGAAGCCCGATCCCGCCGTGGCGCCGTCGCGCCTGGGTGTGGCCGGCCGCTACATCCTGACGCCAGGAGTTTTCCATGAGATCGCCAACCAGCCGCGCGGCGTGGGCGGCGAGATCCAGCTGACCGACGGCATTGCCGGCCTGCTGCGCCGCGAGAAGGTGTTTGCCTACAGCTACGAAGGCAAGCGCTATGACTGCGGCAGCAAGGAAGGCTTTCTGGAGGCCAATGTCGAGCTGGCACTGGCCCACCCGGAGCTGGGCCCGGGCTTCCGCGAGTACCTGCGCGGCGTGGAAATCTAAGGACTGGCCACGGCTCAGCCGCCCAGCAAAAAGGCCGTGCAGTGCACGGCCTTTTTTCATGGTTCAACGCGCTTCAGCGGCGGCGCAGCACATGGATGAATTCGTCGGCCTGGGCCTTTTGCTCGACCAGCTCGTTGCCGGTCTGGCGGGCAAAGGCCTGGAAGTCGCGCATCGAGCCGGGATCGGTGGCCACGACCTTCAGCAACTGGCCCGACTCCATTTCGGCCAGGGCCTTCTTGGCCTTCAGGATGGGCAGCGGGCAGTTCAGTCCGCGGGTGTCGAGTTCTTTGTTGGCGTCCATGGGGTCTCGGGTAGCTTTG
The DNA here is from genome assembly GCF_963422335.1 of uncultured Roseateles sp. Taxonomy (NCBI): domain Bacteria; kingdom Pseudomonadati; phylum Pseudomonadota; class Betaproteobacteria; order Burkholderiales; family Sphaerotilaceae; genus Roseateles; species uncultured Roseateles sp. The sequence continues at coordinate 3,251,835 of NZ_OY729424.1, read as the reverse complement.
GGCAATTCTAAAGCTTGGCCAGCTCGCGCCACTTGGGCTCATAGCCCAGCGACGTCACCCACTTGGCCAGTGCGAGCCCGGTGCTGCTGGGCCAGCACAGCACCTTGTCCGGCGTGAACAGCTTGTACTCGGCCAGTTCGGGCGACAGCGAGATATCGCCGGTGGCCTCGACATGGTAGGCAATGATGACCTGGTTCATGCGCTGGAAGTCATAGACGCCGATCAGCGTGATCGCGCCGGCATCCAGCGAAGTCTCTTCCTTGACCTCGCGGGCAATGCCCTGCTCGGGCGTCTCGCCGGCCTCCATGAAGCCGGTGATCAGCGCGAAGTTGCGGCCCGGCCAGGCCGCATTGCGCGCCAGCAAGACCTGGCCCTCGCGGTCCATGCACTGGACGATGGCGGCAAGTACCGGCGTCGGGTTGTTCCAGTGGGTGAAGTCACAGGCGGTGCAGCGCAGCCGCTCGGTCGGCCCGCTGTCTTCGTCCAAGGTGATCAGCGCCAGCTCGGTAGCGCACTGCGGGCAGAACTTGAAACCGCTCATGCCGGGAACACGCCCGTGGAGAGATAGCGATCACCCCGGTCGCAGACCACGAACACGATGGTCGAATTCTCGACATGGCGGGCGATCTGCAGCGCCACCCAGCAGGCGCCCGCGGCCGAGATGCCACCAAACAGCCCCTCCTCGCGGGCCAGGCGGCGTGCCATGTCCTCGGCATCGGTCTGGCTGACATAGACCATCTCATCGACGGCCGAGGGCTTGTAGATCTTGGGCAGATAGGCCTCGGGCCATTTGCGTATGCCGGGGATGCGCGAGCCCTCCATCGGCTGAGCGCCGACGATGCGCACACCCGGGTTCTGCTCCTTCAGGTACTGCGAGGTGCCGGTGATGGTGCCGGTGGTGCCCATGGCGCTGACGAAGTGGGTGATGCGGCCGCCGGTATCGCGCCAGATCTCGGGCCCGGTGGTCTCGTAGTGGATGCGTGGGTTGTCGCCATTCGCGAACTGGTCCAGCACCCGGCCCTTGCCGTCGCTCTGCATCTTCTCGGCCAGGTCGCGGGCGTACTCCATGCCCCCCGAACGCGGCGTCAGTATCAGCTCGGCACCAAATGCCTTCATCGTCTGGGCGCGTTCGATAGACAGGTCCTCCGGCATGATCAGCACCATGCGGTAGCCGCGGATCGCCGCAGCCATGGCCAGTGCAATGCCGGTATTGCCCGAGGTCGCCTCGATCAGGGTGTCGCCTGGCTTGATTTCGCCGCGCTCCTCGGCTCGACGGATCATGCTGATGGCCGGCCTGTCCTTGACCGAGCCGGCCGGGTTGTTGCCCTCCAGCTTGGCCAGGATCACATTGCCACGGCGGGCATTGTCGGCACCGGGCGTGCGCAGCAGTTGCACCAGCGGCGTGTTGCCGATCACATCCTCGAGCGTGAGGTACTTTGTAGCGGTCATGCGGGTCTCCTGCGCCGCATTGTCGCAGCCTCGCTGGCGCCCTGCTGCGGGCCCCTGGCATGGCGCGGCCGGCGCAGGGCTTTTTGCATGGCATAATCTACGGCTCACGTAGCGCACTGCTTCGCGCCCTGGCCCGGGTGGCGAAATCGGTAGACGCAGGGGACTCAAAATCCCCCGCCGCAAGGTGTGCCGGTTCGAGTCCGGCCCCGGGCACCAGACAGCGCGATACAAGCCTGCTGCTCCGTGACCTGGCCGACGCGTTCTCGTCGCCACCCTTTCACCGCATACACTCAGCGTTCGCTGCTCGGTGGCCCGAAGCGGCCCCAACCGAGTCGAGATCCATGCCCCATTTGCCCCCTGTGACCAAGGCCTTGATGCTGCTGTGCGTCGGCCTGTTCTGCCTGTTCAAGCTGCTGCCCTTCGGTCTTGCCGGTTGGTTCGAGCTGTGGCCGCTGATGACCGGCAACTTCTACCCCTGGCAGCTGTTCACCTATGCCTTTCTGCATGGCGACACCTGGCACCTGTTCTTCAATATGCTGGGCCTGTGGATGTTCGGCTCCGAGCTGGAGCGGCTCTGGGGGCCCAAGCGCTATCTGCAGATGCTGGGCGCCAGCATTTTGTCGGCGGCGCTGGCCCAGCTGCTGTTCACCTTCCTGATCGGCTCAGGCGCACCAACGGTGGGCGCCTCGGGCGCGCTGTTCGGCCTGCTGCTGTCCTTCGGCATGCTGTTCCCGGACCGCATCATCATGCCGCTGTTCCCGCCGATTCCGATGAAGGCCAAGGTCTTCGTCGCCGTGTTCGGTGGACTGGAACTGCTGATGGGCATCTTCGGCAGCAGCGGCATTGCCCACTTCGCGCATCTGGGTGGCATGCTGGGTGCCTATCTGCTGATACGTTACTGGCGCAGCGGCGGGCGCACACGCCGCCGTTGATGGCAGTCAGGCCAGCAAGCCCTGCTCGGCCTGCGGATAGCGCAGCTTCAGTCGCAACTCGCGCTTCAATCGCTCGTTCATCAGCCGTCGCGATTCACCCATGAAGCTCAGCTGCATGGGTGACATCAGCTGCTGCGCCTCGGCCCGGCTGATGCGCAGAGGGCGCGGCAGCCCGCACAAATCCGCCGCCAGATCGAAATAATCGCCCATCAGCAGCTGGCTGTCGTCGCAGACATGGACGACGCGTTGCGGCAGGCCTCGGCTCAGCGCCGCCGCGCAGGCCCGCGCCAGGTCATCGGCATGGATGTGGTTGGTGTAGACATCGTCCTCGCGCCGTAGCACCGGTGCGCCGCGCTGCAGGCGTTCACGCGGATGGCCGCCCGAGCGGTCACCGGCATAGATGCCAGGGATGCGCAGCAGGCTGACCTTGACGCCAGACGTTGCGCCGTACCAGCGCAGCCTGTCCTCGGCATCGATGCGGCGCTTGGCGCGTGCCGTGGCCGGAGCCACGGTGCGCGTCTCGTCGAACTGGGCACCATCGCAATTGCCGTAGACCCCGGTGGTGCTGGCATAGACCAGGCGCCGCACCCGACCCTTGCGCGCCAGCGCGCGCAGCAGGGCCAGCGTGCGCAGGTCCTGCTCACCCTCGCCCTGGGGAGGCGCCAGATGCAGCACATGATCAGCCAGGCCGGCCAGGCGCCCCAGGCTGTGCGGATCGTCCAGATTGCCCAGCAGCGGCACAGCGCCGGCGCCGCGCAACTCGGCCAGCCGCGCGGCATTCGAGGTCAGCGCCAGTACCCTCCAGCGGCCGGCCAACAACTTGAGCACCCGCAGGCCGACATCGCCGCAACCGACGATCAACAGGGTGGGACGTTTGAAGCGAGCGGCGTGTGGGGGGATATGGGACATGGGCTGGCGCGGGGCTAGGGCAAAATACCGCTTCAGTTTACGGCCCCGTGCTTGCGCGAGCACGGGGCCTTGTCTTCTCAGCCGCGCACCTGATAGCCACCATGAATCTCAACGTCACCGTCCAGCCCGCCAATCGAAGCTTCGCCGTCGAGCGCGACGAGACCATGCTCAGCGCCGCCATCCGCGCCGGCATCGGCATGCCCTATGGCTGCAAGGACGGTGCCTGCGGCACCTGCAAGAGCAAGCTGCTGGAGGGTCGTGTCATCCACGGCGCGCATCAGCACAAGGCACTGTCCGAAGCCGAGGAGGCGGCCGGCATGATATTGCCCTGCTGCGCCACGCCGCAGACCGACTGCGTGGTCGAGGCCCGCTCGGTGCCCGGTGCCGGCGAGTTCGCCATCCTCAAGCTGCCCAGTCGCGTGATGACGGTCGAACGCCCGGCCCCCGATGTGGCCGTGATCAAGATGCAGCTGCCGGCGACGCAGAACTTCCAGTACCACGCCGGCCAATACGTGGAATTCATCCTGCGCGACGGCAGCCGCCGCAGCTACAGCATGGCCAATGCGCCGCATCTGCTGGGCAATCCGGCGGCGATCGAGCTGCACATCCGCCACATGCCCGGCGGCAAGTTCACCGACCATGTGTTCAGCACGCTGAAAGAGAAAGACATCATGCGCATGGAAGGCCCCTACGGCAGCTTCTTCCTGCGCGAGGACAGCGACAAGCCGATGATTCTGCTGGCCAGCGGCACCGGTTTCGCGCCTATCAAGGCCCTGATCGAACGCATGCAGCATCTGGGCTTCACACGCCCGGCGGTGCTGTACTGGGGCTGCCGCAGCAAGGCCGATCTGTACATGCACGACTGGGCGCTGCAGGCCGCGGCCGCGATGCCGAATCTGCGCTACGAACCGGTGCTGTCCGAGCCCAAGCCGGAAGATGGCTGGACCGGCCGCACCGGCTTTGTCCACCAGGCTGTGCTGGCCGACTTCCCCGATCTGTCCGGCCACCAGGTCTATGCCTGCGGCGCGCCCATCATGGTCGAGTCGGCCCAGCGCGATTTCATTGCCAAGGCCGGCCTGCCCGAGGACGAGTTCTACGCCGACTCGTTCACCTCGGAAGCAGACAAGCACGGCGACGAGTAAGGCACCTCACCATGATGTTCGAACCGCCTTTCGTCACCGCCGACCAGTTCGACGTCCAGCTGCGCGGGCTGGGCCACACGGTGATCGCCCCCGAGACTGTGCAGCAGGTGTTCGGCTGCACCGTGGCCAAGCTGGATGCGCTGGCCCCGTTCTGGAACGACCTGCCGCCCGATGGCTATCTGCGTGATGGCGGCCGCTATCGCTTTCGTCGCCACAGCTGTTTTGTCGCCGACGGCTCCGAGCTGACTTTGATGCCGCACCGCGCCCACTGGCAGCCACTGGACTACAACGCACTGCACGGCGGCATCGAGCGCTGGTTCGAGCCGATGGATGCGGCCGCCGTGGCACAGCCGGCCTGGACGCAGCTGATGCAGGGCCTGGCCAGTGTGGCCTCCAAGCTGAAGGGCGCGCGGCCCTGGTTCATCGAGGCGCACCAGTTCCGCATCGACACCACCGACGGCATAGGCCGGCCCACCCCCGAGGGCGCGCACCGCGATGGCGTCGATCTGGTGGCGGTGTTCATGGTTGCCCGCCAAGGCATCAAGGGCGGCGAGTCGCGCGTGTTCGAAGCCCAGGGCCCGAACGGCCAGCGCTTCACGATGAGCCGGCCCTGGACCCTGCTGCTGCTGGACGACGAACGGGTGATACACGAGACCACGCCGATACAACCGGCGGCCGCGCATGGCTATCGGGACACGCTGGTGGTGACCTTGCGGGCCGAGGGATTTCAGGGGCCGTAGTTGGCCACCAGCGCCTCGAACACCGGCCCGCCGTCATCAATCGTGATGTGCTCGCCTGCATGCAGCCCAGCCTGCTGCAACTGCGACTTCAACACCTCGATCTCGGGCGCCGATTGGCCGATCGCCGCCTGCGCATCAGCAGGAAGAAACGACGCGTGGACCGGTTGGCGCGGCAGCAGGCCGGCCACCAGCTCGCGCCACTGAGCGCCAAAGCGCTGCGCGGCCAGCTGCGTATCACCGCTGTAGAAATGCCGGCCCAGGCCCTGCCAGAACGGCGACAGGCCCTGGGCATCGCGCCGGCCCGGCAATTCGACGATCAGGCGCTGGCCATCGTGCCCGGACACCAGCAGGCGCAAGGCGGCTCTCAGCAGCAGCTGCAAGGCCTGACCCTGCTGATGGTCATCGAGGCCCCCACGCTCCCAGCCAATGTCGGCCAGCTCACTCGAACCGGTCAGATCATTGCCCAGCAACAGCGTGGTCTGGCGGTGGAACATCTGCAGCGCCCGGGTTGCATGGACGACCGAGCCAACGTGGTACCAATGGCGCGGCGCCTCCAGGCCTATGGCCTGCCTCAGACGCAGGCAGGCGCGCAGATGCACAGCTCCGTCCCCGCCCTGCTGCTCAGCCACCAGCCAATGCTCGGCGGGCACCTCGAGCACCAGCGAAGCCGTCGGTGGCAGCCACCCGGCCAGCGTCGCGATGTCAGCGGCCTGCACCGGCCGTACGCTCCAGTTCGTCATGCCGCACCTCCCATCGCATCGGTGGGCGCCAGCGGCAGATCGAGGTCCAAGCCGGCGCTGGCCGGCCGCAGGCCGGGCTTCAGCCCCAGCAGGCCCTGCGCCTCGATGCCGGCCTCGCCCAAGGTCGCGCGAAAGCCACCGCGCTGGTTGTTGCACAGCAGCCGCCAGCGGCCCGCCGCCTCCGTCGAAGCCCGCATCCGGCTCACCGTTTTCAGCAGCGGCAATCGCCCCTCCACCGTCGGCCCGCCATCGTAGATATTGACGTAGGTGTCGGCGTCGAAGCCCTCGTCGAGCAGGATCTCGAACGGCAGCTCGGCGACCTCGTGCAACTGGCCCAGCGCCCATTGCGCCTGGGCGTCCAGCAGCGGCACATAGATAGGCGACTGCGGCACCAGCTCGGCAATCAGGGCCTTGTCGCCGCCGCTGGTCAGCGCCTCGGCGGTCGGGTAGTCGAGATTGAAGAAGCGCCGGCCCACACCATCCCAGAACGGGCATTGGCCGTTGTCATTGGCCGGGCCGGGGTTCTCGGACGCGATGCGCTCGGAGAAGCGCTCCGGGAACTGGGCGATGAACATCAGCCGCGCACGCGACAGCAGCTGCGGCGCCAGGGTCCCGGCATAGGCCGGTGCGATATGAAAGCCGGTCAGCAGGGTCACACCGGTCAGGTCATGGCACAGGTGCAGCGTGTGGATGCGGTTGCGCACGCCCAGCGCCTTGCTGACCTGGACGATGTACTCGCTGCGGTAGCTGAAGAAGCGGTCGTGGAAACCGGCACTGGCGACGATGCCGCTGGTGCCTATCAACTCGCCCTCGCGGGCCCGGTCTTCGAGCACGAACAGATAGGTTTCCTCGCCGCTGGCATCGTCGGCGCTGGCCATCGATTTCAGCGAATGCTCGATCTTCAGCCGCAGTGCCTCACGGTCAGGAGGCAGCGAGCTGATGCCGATGGCACTGGCCTGGGCCAGGCGCAGCAGGCCGGCCAGGTCATCAGGCTGGACGGCGCGGAACAGATAGCGTGGTTCGATAGTCATCATCGTGCCTCTTGCTGAGGGGCGGCACGCCAGGCCGCCGCATGCTGGCTGCGCTCGTCGCGCGGCGTGTGGCCGAAATGGGCGCGGTAGGCATTCGAGAAGTGCGAGGCCGAGGCAAAGCCGCAGGACAGTCCGATCTGCAGAATCGACTGGCTGCTCTGGCGCAACATGCGCTGGGCCAGTTGCAGGCGCAGGCCCACATACCAGCGCGAGGGCAAGGCATCCATATGCTGCTTGAACAGGCGCTCGAGCTGGCGGCGGGACAGGCCCACCAGTCGGGCGATATCTTCGGTGGGCAGCGGCTCGGCCAGATTGGCCTCCATCAGCTGCAGGGCCTCGGCCAGCTTGGCCGAGCCGCCACCGGGCCGCGCCGCCTGCGGCTGGCGCTGGCGCTCCTCGCGGCCGCGCAGCCGCTCCAGGCCAAGCAGCGCCACCAGGCTCTGCGCCACCCGCTCGCCCTGCTGCTGGCCCAGCCAGTGGATCAGCATGTCCTGGCTGGCCGTCTGGCCGGCGCAGCTCAGCCGCTGTCCGTCGATCTCGAACAGCTGTTGCGAGACGATCAGATCCGGATGGCGCTCGGCCAGCGCCGCGATCTGCGGCCAGTGCACGGTGGCCCGGCGGCCGCGCAGCAGGCCGGCCTCGGCCAGCCACGCCGCACCACTGCCGATCGCACCCATCACCAGACCCGCCTCTGCCTGGCGCCTCAGCCAGGGCAGCAGCAGGGACGCAAGAGGATGGTCGCCCTGCCAGGGCCCGTCGCTGACGACGAACACCGCCTGTACCGCGGTCTCGCTCAGTGCCGTGGTCAGTACCTCGGCACCGGTGTTGGTGCGCACAGGGCCACCCTGCGGCGAGAGCAGCAGACCCTCATAACCGCCGCCCTCGGACAGTTGCTGCGTCGCGGCCAGTGTCTCGAGCGCGGCGGCCAGTGACTGCAGGCCGAAACCCGGCAGCAGCACGAAGGCTATGCGCTGCAGGCCGTTCACGCTCATACCGACAGCAGGGCCCCCTGCCGCCTGGCCTCGCGCCCGGCCACCTTGCCCAGGGTCATGCCGGCGCGGGCAAAGCGCAGCCGGTCGCGAGCGAAGAACAGGCCATCGACCGGCGCCGTCAAGGTGGTGCAGACGCCGCTGATCGGGTCAATCACGTCGACGACGGGCTGCCCCGTCACGACGCTTTCTCCGGGCTCAAGGCGAAAGGCCAGCATGCCGCCATGCGGCGCCACCAGCGGCATCGATCCGGCCAGCGGCGTGGGCTCGCACAGCAGCGGCGCCAAGTCCTGCGGCCGCTCGCTGCACACCACGCCGCGAGCGATCAGGAAATCGACAATGCCCTGCGCATCGGCGGCGGCCAGCGCATGGCTGACATCGCCCTCGCCGCGCAACTCGATGGTGACGGCCATGCAGGCCTGTGGCAAGGGCTTGGCCGGGCCCAGCGCGGCCGCAAGATCAGCCCAGACCATGGCGCAGGCCTCGTCAAACGGGTCACCGCCCGAGCGCTCGGCCAGCAGCGCCACCCGGGCACCGATGCAGCGCGCCAGCGTCTGCGCCTGCGGCCAGCTGGCCGGCGTGGTGTAGAGATGCAGCACGGCCTCGCCGTCGCAGTGCAGGTCCAGCACCGCATCGGCGTCGACCGAAAGGCCCAGCAGGGTCTTGCGCAGGCTGTCCAGCGGCGTCACCGAGGGCAGTGCCGCCACGGCCTCGCGCAGGGCCTGGCGCACCAGGGCCACATTGGCATCGGCGTCAGCGCCCAGCTGTGCGCCCACGGCCTTCAGCACAGCCTGGGTCAGATCGGCATAGCCGCGGTTGTAGTTCTCGCCACTGGCCTGCTCGAAGCGGCCCTGGAATCCGCGCAACATCCACTGGTGCAGGCCCAGCGGATTGGCCGCCGGCACAAGCACGACCTCGCCTGTGATCAAGCCCTGGTCTTCCAGCAAGCCCAGGCGCTCGCGCAGGTGGTAGGCGACCAGCATGCCGGGCACCTCGTCGGCATGCAGAGAAGCCTGGATGGTGATCTTCTGGCCGCTGCCCGGCGTGCCGTAGTGCAGGCTCAGCAACTCCTGATGGGTGCCAGGTGTTGCGGCCGGCAGGCGGTGGGTGATGGACTTCATGAGGCCTTCATGCCTGGGGTACCAGCCGGCTTACTTGCCAAACACATCGTAGTCAAAGTACTTGTCCTGGATCTTCTTGTACACGCCGTTGGCGCGGATGGCGCCGATCGCGTCGGTGAATCGCTTTTGCAGCACGGCATCGCTCTTGCGCAGCGCAATGCCAGCGCCCTCGCCCATGAAGGCGAGGTCGTCGATGGCCGGACCGATGAAGTGGAAGCCCTTGCCCTCAGGTTTTTTCAGAAAACCGACATCGCCTGCCACCGAGTCGCAGAAGGTCGCGTCGATGCGGCCGGCCACCAGGTCAAGGAAGACCTCGTCCTGCTTGCCGTAGCGCACGATCTCGCTTTCCTTGTAGAAGGCGGTGACGTACTGGTCGTGCTTGGTCGAGCGTTGCACGCCGATCTTCTTGCCCTTCAGTGCCGCGGGCGAGTTGGCATCCTTCAAGCCGGACTTGCCGATGAACATGGCCGGCGTGCTGTTGTACTTGCTGGTGAAGGCAACCGCCTTCTTGCGGTCCTCGGTGATGGCCATCGAAGCAATGATGGCGTCGAATTTCTTCGCTTGCAGCGCCGGGATCATGCCATCCCAGTCCTGCTGCACCAGGGTGCACTCGGCCTTGATCTCGGCGCACAGGGCCAGAGCGATATCGATGTCAAAGCCCTTGATCTTTCCATCGGTGCCGACCTCGGAAAACGGCGGGTAGGCGCCCTCGACGCCGATGCGCACCTTCTTCCAGTCGGGGGCCTGCGCCAGCGCGGCGCCTTGGGTCAGGACGGCCAGGCTCAAGGCCAGCCAGGTGCTCAGATGACGACGGTTCATGGGTGTTGAATTCCTCGTTGCGAATCGGATGGGAGATGACCAACGGTCACTGCTGGGCGGTCTTCTTCTCGACCTGCCAGTTGCCGTACAGCGGATAGGGCATGCGCACCGGCGTGATGTCCATGTAAAGGCTCAGCACCGTGTAGGCCTCGGCACCGCGCTCGTCACTGGACCAGCCGACGCTGCCCCGGCCCTTGTAGAGTCGGAACAGAAAGCCCAGTTCGGCCAATGCATCGTCGGGCTTGGGCAGCACGTCGAAGGTCAGGCCGCGCACCTCGGGCCGGGTGCTGTCGATCAGATAGGCCATCGCATTGGAAAGCGTCGAGGCGCCCAGCATGTCGAGGCGGAACAGGTCCTCGGTGTACTCGGGCTTGTAGTCGGCCGTGCCCGGCTCCAGCCGCTGGCCACGCAGCTTGAGCGCCGAGGGCGTGGCCACCCGGGTCTTCAGATTGAAGTGGTCGCCGGCCTCCAGATAGCTCAGGCGCGCGCCCTTGATGTTGAACACGCCCTGGGTCGGGTCGTACTGGGCGTCGGTCAGGTCCACCAAGAGGGCGCCGCTGCCGCCGATGACCTCGACGTCATCGCCATGGATCACGGTGGCCGTGTTCTCGTCGACGCCCAGGCCCAGCTTGTAGCCCTTGGCCAGCATCAGCGGAATCATGCGGCCGAAGCGCCCGCGCTTCAGGAAGTGCTGGTCCACGAACAGGTCGGGGCCGACGAAGCCCAGCCCCCGGTCCACCTGTTTGCCGTCAATCCACTTGCCTTTCATGATGTTGATGACACTGGGGGCGTCACGGAACATCACCGTGCTCATGATGGCCGCACCCGCCGAAGTGCCGGCAATCACCGCACCGCGGCGGTAGCTGTCCCACACCGCCTCCAGCATAGGCGTGGCCACGCCGCCGGGCAGCAGCACATCGATGATGCGTTCCTGCGAGCCGCCGGTGAAATAGATGCCTTTGGCACTGCGCACCTTGGCGATCAGGGCCGGGTCGCGCACCACCTTGTGCAGGTCCACCCAGCCGAAGCGCGGCGCCACCGGCAGGATCTCGACCACGGCACCACGCCGCTGCAGATTGTCGGCCGCCTGCTTGGCGCTGCTCTCGGGATCTTCCGAGGCGGTGCCGAAGACGACGAAGCGCGCGCCCTTGCCGCCGGCCAGGGTGACGATGTGTCCCCAGACATCGTCGTTGTCGGAGCGCAGCGCGCCGCCGATCGGCACGGCATAGCCCTTGATCAAGGGCTCGGCCGGCACGGCAACCACCGGATAGGACTGTGGCGCGGGTGCCGGCGGCCCCGCCACCGGCTTGGCCGGTGCGGACTTGGCCGGCTGCGGCGCGGGCTTGCTGCCGGCCGGCTGGGCCCAGACAGTGGTCAGCCCGCTGGCCAAGGCCAGCAAGACAAGCCCGGTGCGCAGCGACGACAGCAGAGTGCGGTTGGTGATCATGATGGCGGGCTCGCGGGCAGACGTTCGGGTGGAGGATTCAATCGCCCCATCATGTCATCGCCACGCCATTGTTTGCCAGCCTTCACCCCGGCAACAGCGCATTCTCATAAGAAGATGTCGCTTGAGCGCAAGCCCCCCTGCCCGGCCACGCCGCGACGGCGACCTCGCTTTGAGCAAAGTCGCAAAACATGCAAACTCCAGCGCGACGCACCGTGCCGGTGCCTGCCATGCTTGGCGTTTGACATGCGTTGCTGCAACGCGCCGCAGCGCTTGGGCGGCTTGCCTTGAAGCGACCCGAAGTTGCGGCCATGCGACGGTTCAGTGAAGCTACCGTGTCACGATGCGGGGTCGCTTCATAGACTGTCACATGCCCTGCGCCGCCTGTGGGCAAGTCCTGTCCCCACAGCCCCATCCGACCCGGAGTCCCTCCCCATGCCCAGAATCGTTCGACCCTCCCTGGCTTCGGCGCGCCTGCGCGCCACCGCTCAAGCCGCGCTGATCTGCCTTGCCAGCGCCGGAGCGCAGGCGCAGAGCGACACGGCCACCAAGCTGGAGAAGGTGGAGATCACCGGCTCGGCGATCAAGCGCATCGAGTCGGAGACGGCGCTACCGGTGCAGATCATCTCGAGAGAAACCATCGACAAGGCCGGTGTCACCACCGCCGCCGAGCTGATGGCCAAGATCTCGGCCAACGTCGGCGGCCTGACCGATGGCGCCAGCATCAATGTCGGTGGCGACCAGCGCGGCTTCAATGCCGCCAATCTGCGCGGCATCGGCACCTCGTCGACCCTGGTGCTGCTGAACGGCCGGCGCATGGCCAATTTCGCCTCGCCGGGCGATGACGCCGGCGTGGACCTGAACAACATCCCGGTCGCGGCCATCCAGCGTGTCGAGGTGCTGCTGGACGGCGCCTCGGCGCTGTACGGCACCGACGCGATCGGCGGCGTGATCAACTTCATCACCCGCAAGGACTTCCAGGGCCTGGAGCTGAGTGCCTATGCCGGCGGCACACAGGAGGGCGGCGCCGGCAAGCGCACCGCCAGCATCGCCGGCGGCGTCGGCGATGTGGGGCGCGACGGTTTCAACGTCTTTGCCGTGGCCGATGTGCAGACCACCGGGCGCTTGAGCACCTCGCAACGCAAATTCATAGCCGGGCTGGACGTGCCCAATCGCCTGGGCCATCTGCTGTCGGGCTTCACCAGCCCGGCCAATATCCGGCTCACCGGCGACCAGCGCGACCATCTTCAGGACATCGGTTTCACGATCAATGGCAAGCCGATCGTTCAGCGCATGATCAATCTGTCGGTGCCCAATTGCGCACCGCCGGCCAATCTCTACCTGCCAGCCGGCACAGGTGGAGCCAATGCCTGCACCTACGACTACATGGGCGACACCGAGCTGTATCCGAAATCGGAGAAGCTGAACCTGCTGAGCCGTGGCGTGTTGCAGCTGAACAAGGACCACCAGCTCTACGCCGAACTGGCCTTGAGCCGCGCGCGCACCTGGTATGTGGGCTCGTCGGCCCGGGTGACCGGCGCCATCGACTACAAAATGGTGCCTGCACTGGCCAACACCGGGCTGGACGCGATCGACGGCGAGTTGCAGCTGCGCATGCGACTGAACGAAGCTGGCCGCCGCACCAGCGAGCTGACCAGCACCGGCCAGCGTTTCGTGCTGGGCCTGACCGGCACGCTGGCGGGCTGGGACTATGACATCGGCGTCAACCACAGTGTCAACACCGTCGCCGACAAGGACACCCACGGCTATGTGCTCTACAAGGAGCTGCTGGCCGGCATTGCCGATGGCCGCATCAATCCCTTCGGCCCGTCGAGTGCTGCAGGTGTGGCGCTGCTGGACAGCATCCAGGTCAATGATGTGGTGCGTCATGCGCGCGGCACGATGAACTCGCTGGATTTCAAGGGCTCGCGCGCCATCGGCAAGCTCGAGGGCGGAGACATGATGATTGCCCTGGGCGGCGAGCTGCGCCAGGAGCGCACCGACTTCACGCCCTCGGCTCTGCTGATGAGCGACAACATCAACAACGACTTCGCCCCAGAGGGCGGCAAGGCCACCAGCGACAAGCGCAAGGTCGCGGCCCTCTACGGCGAGCTGTTCCTGCCCTTTGCCAAGCAGTGGGAAGCCCAGCTGTCGGCGCGCACCGACCACTACCAGGGTGTGGGCAGCGCCACCAGCCCCAAGCTGGGCCTGCGCTACACGCCGGCCAAGGAGCTGCTGCTGCGCGCTTCCGTCGGCAAGGGCTTCCGAGCACCGACCGTCTCCGAGCTCTACCGACCGACGGTCTACAGCTCGACAGCCACCCTGCCCGATCCGGTCTATTGCGCCGAGAACGACAACGACCTGTCGATCTGCGCCGACAACTGGGGCACGCGCCGCTACAGCAACAGCAAGCTCAAGCCTGAGAAGAGCAAGCAGTTCTCGCTGGGCGCGGTGTTCGAGGCCAGCAAGCAATGGACCTTCAGCGCCGACTACTGGAACATCAAGCGCACCGACCTGATCAGCGAAATCGGCGATGACGTGATCCTGGGCAACCTGGCCAAGTACGGCAACCTGGTGCACCGCGACGCCGACGGCCTGATCGACTACATCGAGCTGCACAAGGAGAACCGGGGCGCACAAAAGGCCACGGGCCTGGACCTGGTGGCCGAGATGCACGGACTGAAGACCGCCTGGGGCGAATTCGGCGCACGCATGAACGGCACGCTGATGCTGGACTCCAAGCTGCAGACCAGCCCGGGGGACGCCTACATCAGCAACCTCGGCAAATTCGTGACCAAGGGCGTGGTGCAGCGCTGGCGTCACCGCATCAGCCTGGACTGGGACCGCGGCCCGCTGGGCCTGAGCCTGGCCAATACCTATTACTCGGGCTATGACGACCAGAACTCGGCCATCAATATCGACAACGGCACGGTGGTGGCCTCGAACCGGGTCAAGGCCTATTCGATCTGGGATCTGTCGGGGTCGTATGCCGTCACCTCGCAGCTGAAGCTGCGCGCCGGCATCCAGAACTTCCTGAACACCAGCCCGCCCTACTCCAACCAGGCCTATTTCTTCCTGTCCGGCTACGACCCCAGCTACACCGACCCGCGCGGCCGCTTCTTCTACGCCAGCGTGAACTATCAGTTCAAGTGAAGACCCTGAGGGCGCTGGCCTCGCGGCGCGCGTTCACAACGCTTTGCGGCCAGGCCTGTCTGACGACCGGCTGGGCCTTTTTCTTGCCGCCAGCACGCGCCCAGGGCGAGCGTATGGCGCTGCTGAAGCGGCTGATCCCGCCGCTGATGGACGAGTTGCAGGTGCCCGGCCTGCAGATTGCGCTGCTGCGCGATGGCCGGCTGGATGGCCTGGCCAGCTTCGGCCATGCAGCTCACGGAGGCGCCGAAGTCAGCGATGCGACGCTGTTCGAGGCGGCCTCGATGAGCAAGCCGGTGTTTGCGCATCTGGCGATGCAGCAGGTCGAGCAGGGCAAGCTGCGGCTGGACCTTCCGGTCAGCGCCTATCTGCCTGACGCCATCACGCCGCGCCAGGCCTGGGCCGACGAGATCACGCTGCGCCACTTGCTCAGCCACAGCTCGGGCCTGCCCAACTGGCGGCCCGGCGGCGATGACGACCCGCAGGCCCCGCTGCTGATAGGCTTCAAGCCAGGTTCGCGCTATCGCTACTCGGGCGAGGGCTATGGCCTGGCGCAACGCGTGGTCGAGCAGGTCACGGGCCAGGACTTGCAAGCCCTGGCCCGGCAACAGCTGTTCGGACCGCTGGGCATGGACCACAGCAGCTTTGTCTGGACACCGAACCCGCGAACCCGCCGGGCGGCCGGCCACGATGAAACCGGCCAGGCGCTGCCGGAGCGTCATTACACCCAGGCCCATGCCGCCTACACGCTGAGCACAACCGCCGCCGACTACGCTCGCTTTGTTGCCGCCGTGCTCGACGGCCCCCTGCTGCCACCGGCCGCTCGCCGGGCGATGGTGAGCCCCCAGATACCCGCCAGCCCCGAGCGCCAGCCGATTCCAAGGCGTGGCGCACCGGCCGACCGCGAGGTGTTCTGGGGCCTGGGCTGGGGCATTGACAGCGCTACCCAAGCGGATGTGATCTATCACAGCGGCACCAACAGCAGCGGCTTTCGTGCCTACAGCCAGTTCTCCCCCACGCGGCGCAGCGGCCTGGTGTTTCTGAGCAACGGGCTGTCTGGCAACCGGCTGTGGATGCGGCTGCTGACCGAGATCGAAGCACTGTAAATCGGCCAATGCGTGCAGCAATACGCCAACGGCATGAGCTCATGCCGCAGCGGCAGGCCTGAGCGGCAGCACCCGCACTTACACTTGCGCGCCGGGGCCAAAAGCCCCGCACCGTCGGCATCTGCAATCGCAGTGCCTCAATTACTCACATCACAAGTGCGAGCACCATGAACGCCATCACCGATCTGGCCCGGGCCCTCAAAGACGCCCCCGCCGAACTCTCCTCTTCTTCCCTTTTCGGTCTGCCCGACCAGCCTGCCCACGAGCGAGTGCTGCTCGCCAGCGACGAGGCCACCGGCCTGAAGACCATTCTGGCCGTGCACAGCACCGCCCGTGGCCCGGCCTTCGGCGGCTGTCGCTTCTGGAGCTACGGCGACGACCAGGCCGCCTTGACCGACGCGCTGCGCCTGGCCCAGGGCATGAGCCTGAAGAATGCCCTGGCCGATCTGCCCTTCGGCGGCGGCAAGGCCGTGATACTGAAGCCCGCCGGTGACTTCGACCGTGCCGCGCTGTTCGCCGCCTTCGGCCGTGCTGTGCAGTCGCTGGACGGCGCCTACATCACCGCCGAAGACGTGGGCACGACCACCGCCGATATGCGCGTGGTGCAGCAGAACACCCCCTACGTCAGCGGCATCCCGCGTGATGGCGCCTTTGGCGGCGACCCCTCGCCCAAGACCGCCTGGGGCGTGTTCGTCAGCATCGAGGCCGGCGTCAAGCTGCATCTGAAGCGCGAATCGCTGGCCGGCGTGCGCGTGGCTCTGCAGGGCCTCGGCGCGGTGGGCTGGCATCTGGCCGAGTTCCTGCACATGGCCGGCGCCAAGCTGGTCGTCGCCGATGTCGATGCCGCCAAGGTGACCCGCGCGCAAGAGAAGTTCGGCGCCGTGGCCGTGGGCATCAACGAGATCCTCGCCGCTGACGTCGACGTGCTGGCCCCCTGCGCGCTGGGCGCCGTGCTCAACGCCCAGACCGTGCCCCTGGTGCGCGCCCGCCTGATCGCTGGCGCCGCCAACAACCAGTTGGCCACCGTGCAGGACGGCGACGCGCTGCACGCCCGCGGCGTGATGTACCTGCCCGACTACCTGGTCAATGCCGGCGGCATCATCAGCGTGGCCCGCGAGTACCGCAACGAGGGCGAGGAAACGGCCGTGATGGTCGAGGTGACCAAGATTGCCGAGCGCGTGGCCGAGTTGCTGGAGCGCGTGGCGCTGAGCACCGGCGGCACGCCGGCCCGCGTGGCAGATGCCTGGGCCCGCGCCAAGCTGGTACGCCCCGCCGTCTGATCAAAGGCCTGCGCGTACTGCGCGCAGTGCTTGATGCCCGCAGCCCATGGTGCCCCCATGGGCTGCTACGCTTCGGGGCATGAAAAAGCCCCACTCCCCCGCCCTGCCCGGCCGTCGTGCCGCCATCCTCGTACTTGCTTCACTGACACTCTGCGGCGCCGCCCTGGCCCAGGCCAACCGGCCCATCCGCCTGATCGTGCCCTATGCCCCCGGCGGCCCGCTGGACATCGTCGCCCGCTCGCTGGCCGAGCGCGTGAAAGACAGCCTGGGCACGGTGATTGTCGAGAACAAGGCCGGTGCCGGCGGCAATCTCGGTGCCGACGCAGTGGCCAAGGCCGCCCCCGATGGCCAGACCATCGTCATGGGTGCTGTCGCCACCCATGCGATCAACCCCTGGCTGTACAACAAGATTCCCTACGACCCGATCCGCGACTTCACGCCCATCACCCTGGTCGCCAAGGTACCCAATGTGCTGGTGATGCATGCCGAGACTGCCAACAAACTGGGCATCAACACCGTCGCCGACCTGATCGCCTATGCCAAGAAGAACCCCGGCAAACTGAACTACGGCTCCGGCGGCAACGGCAGCGCGGGCCATCTGGCCGGCGAGATGTTCAAGGCCCAGGCTGGCGTGTTCATGGTCCACATCCCCTATGCCGGAGGCAACCCGGCCCAGCTGGCTCTGGTGTCTGGCCAGGTCGATCTGAACTTCGACAACCTGGCCAGCGCCTCGGCCAATATCAAGGCAGGCAAGCTGAAGGCGCTGGCGGTGACAACAGCCG
This sequence comes from uncultured Roseateles sp., assembly GCF_963422335.1. NCBI lineage: Bacteria > Pseudomonadati > Pseudomonadota > Betaproteobacteria > Burkholderiales > Sphaerotilaceae > Roseateles > uncultured Roseateles sp. The sequence continues at coordinate 3,234,201 of NZ_OY729424.1, read as the reverse complement.
CCCGCGCAACAGCCCTGCCCGAACTGCCCACCATCGCCGAAGGCGGCAAGGCGCTGGGTCTGGCCAGCTTCGACGTCAACACCTGGTTCGGGCTGTTCGGCCCGGCGAAGATGCCCGCCGATGTGACGCGCAAGCTCAACAAGGCCTTCACCGACGCGCTGGCCAGCCCCGAGGTGCGCACGCGCATGGCCGTGCTGATGGCCGAACCGGCCGGCGATACGCCGGAGCAGTTCGCCGCCTTCGTCAAGGCCGAGCTGGGCAAGTACGAGAAGGTGGTCAAGGCCTCGGGCGCCAAGCTCGACTAGGTGCCCGCCCGGCGCACGACATCAAAGGTGGGCCGGGAACTTGCGTTGCCGCAAAAAACGCCGCAAAAAGCGGCCGTATGTCCGCTATTTTCCAAAGCAGAACCCGGCCAATCGCGCCACACTCATATATTGACTGCATACGCGAAACCGGTCCCTGCGCGTTGCGCGGCAGACCCTGCAATTGGGAGTGAACATCATGTTTTTGAACGGCGTCTCCATCGGCAAGCGCCTGACCTTGGTGCTTGGCGCCATCCTGGCTTTGAGCCTGGTCAGCAGCATCTATGCCCTCGTCAAGCTGCGTTCGCTGGGCTCGGAGCTGGACACCATGGTCACGGACAACCTGAAGGTCGAGCGTGCAGCCACGGACTGGTTGCGCCACACCACCTCGGGGGTGCAGCGCGCATCGGCGATTGCCAAGAGCAGCGACACCAGTCTGATTGAGTACTTTGCGCCCTTCACCGCGGCCGCCGTCAAGGACACTAACGAGTTGCAGAAGATGATCGAGTCGCACATCGACACGCCGCAGGAGCGTGCCCTGTTCGACAAGGTCGGCGAGTTGCGCAAGACCTATCTGGCCGCGCGCGACGAGATCGGCAAGCTGAAGAAGGCCGGCGACGCCGATGCCGCCAACAAGGTGTTCAGCGACCGGTTCGAGCCGACCGCCCGTGACTACACCGGCTCTGTGCAGCAGATGGTCGAGTTGCAGCGCAAGCAGTTCGACGACGCCGCCAACCGCATCCTGGCCATGCGCGCGCAAACCAGCACCCTGCTGATCATCGTCAGCACACTGTCCGTGCTCCTCGGTGGCTTCCTGGCATGGCGCTTGACGCGCAGCATCACCGGCCCGCTGGCCGAGGCCGAGACCGCAGCACAGGCCATTGCCGAACTGAACCTGACCGGCGCCAACAGCGGCAACCAGGGCCAGGACGAGACCGGCCGGCTGCTGCGCGCCATCGACACCATGCGCGAGGCACTGCAGCGCTCTCTGCATGAGGTGCGCGGCGTGGTTGACAGCATCTCCACCGCGAGCTCCCAGATCGCCGTCGGCAACCATGACCTCAGCGCCCGTACCGAGCAGACCGCCAGCAGCCTGCAGGAGACCGCCAGCTCGATGGAGGAACTGACCAGCACTGTGCGCAACAGCGCCGATTCGGCCGGTCAGGCCAACAAGCTGGCCTCCGCAGCGGCCGAGGTAGCCCAACGCGGCGGCACGGTGATTGCCCAGGTGGTGAAGACCATGGACGACATCAACACCAGTTCGAAGAAGATCTCCGACATCATCGGCGTCATCGACGGTATTGCCTTCCAGACCAACATTCTGGCGCTGAACGCCGCCGTCGAAGCGGCACGTGCCGGCGAGCAGGGCCGCGGCTTTGCGGTGGTCGCCAGCGAAGTGCGCTCGCTGGCCGGCCGCTCGGCCGAAGCCGCCAAGGAAATCAAGCGCCTGATCAGCGAGAGCGTAGAGAAGGTCGAGTCGGGCGCCAGCCTGGTCAAGGCGGCCGGCGGCACGATGGACGAAATCGTCGGCAGCGTGCAACGGGTCAGCGACATCATCAGCGAGATCAGCCAGGCCGCCAACGAGCAAAGCCAGGGCATAGGCCAGGTCAACATCGCCGTGTCTCAGCTCGATCAGATGACGCAGCAGAATGCCGCGCTGGTCGAGGAGTCGGCTGCCGCTGCTTCGAGCCTGCAGGATCAGGCCAAACGGCTGGCCGGTGCGATCGCTACCTTCAGGCTGCGCGCCTGATCAAGGGCCCACGGCGCCGAGCCGCCGTTCGGGCTCATGCCTGTGCAGGAACTTGGTCAAAGAGTCGGGCGGGGAGTCCAGACCCAGGTCTTCGAGCATCTGGCCGACACTCCCGCGGTGGTAGCCCCCGTGGGTGATGACATGCAGCAGCATCTCTTCGCAAGACATGGCCCCGCCGTCTCCATCGACGAAGCTGAAGTGCAGCCGCTGCTTCAATCGCTCGGCACTGATGCCGGATGCATATTGAACATACCAGCCGTCGGTGGCCGTGACGACGTCGCGCAGGGCCTGCAGGCTTGGCACTGCTTCACTGTGCGTGGCCTCGAAGCGCTGCCCCGTCACCCCCATCAAATGACCCTGGAAAATTCGGTCCACGACATTGACGTGGTCGAGCAGGTGCAGCATCGCGCGAAACTCCTCGGGGTGCTGTTGCGCGTCGAACCTGTCGAGAGCAGCGAACAGCTCCACGTTGGCCCAGGACTTGTATTCGAACAAGGAAACGAGAACGCTGTTCATGGCGGCGGGACTCACTCTTGGTTGCACCTGCCTATCGTAAACCGGTTGTGTGTCAACTAACTGTCAAGCTGAGCTGCAGACCGGATACCACCGAGCGATCAGGTCAGGCGGATGCAGAATAGCGGGGGACGGCATCCAACCGGGCAGGAAAGAGATCGCTGACTTGCATGGAAGTGCACTTCACAGACCGCGAATGCCTATGCAATTGCCCCAGGGATCCCTGACCTGGCAGAGGTTCAAACCGTTTTCGACTTGCATAGGGCCTCGATACAGCACCGCTCCAATGCTGTGGAGGTGAGCCAGCGCGGCATCGAAATTTGCAACGTGCCAATAGACCACGGAACCTGCTGCACCTGAGGCTACTTTCTCGTCCGCCAGGACAATTTCCAATTGAACGCCATCGACGGCAAGAAACTCGAACCCGTTTGCCCTAGCGACGGTACGAACGCTTGAAGGAAAGGCCTGCCGATACCAGGCCAGGCCGGTTTCTACATCCGACACGTGAACCATTACCGCAGCGACCGGCGAAAGTGACATGGAATTCCGATGTAGCGCGTTTGGCAAGTGTTCGGCAGCATCATTGACCAGCAAACTAGCTTGCTGATGGTGTGTTGCGTTTGCTGCCGCGGCCACCCTTCGGGGCGGCAACCGCCTCAGCCTTCTCTGCAAGGCGCCCTGTCACGTACTTATGCACAATGCTGGCAATCAGGGTTTGGTACGGAACACCCTCCTGCAAGGCACGGACTTGCAGATCGCTGAGATCCCCCGACGAAAGGCGGATGTTCACGCGCTTGTCCTTGATCGCTGTTGCCCGTGCCGCAGATTTGAAGTGAGCCAGCTCCGCTTTCGAGGCAGTCGACTTGAGCTTGCCCTTCTCGAAAGCGCCCAGAAGTTCCAGTTCTTCCGCATCAAGATTGCTCATCGCTCTCGTCCTTCAAAAGATAGTCACGTGAGGCCTTGCGACTCGGAATGATCGTCTTGAGGAAGTAGTACTCATCTTCCTCCACGAAGGGAACCAAATGGACGTAGCCATCGAAAGCAACAACCAGCACTTGCTGCCTTGGGTATTTCCTCGGATTTGGATGCGCCAAAACATCCAGCAGTCCGTCAGCCTCAATCGCGACAACAACCCGCTCGAATGAAAGCCCACGATCAACCTTCAGCTGGTCGTTCTTTTCTGCACTCCACCGATATGGCTTCACCCGGACATTCTACCGACAGCGTGTGCCTTTTGTACCCATAACACTTGGACGTCGAACTCGGATGTGGGCCAAGTTCTGCGTAGCGCCGTGCAGACCGTGCAGGGCCTGTTGCCGCTCAGAGCCAGTTAGAGGGGATAGACCGCCGGCGGCACGTCGCCGGCCAGCGCCGCCAGCAGATTGTCGGTGGCCAGCACCGCCATCCGGTGGCGTGTCTCGTGCGTGGCCGAGCCGATGTGGGGCAGCGGCGTGACTTTCGGGTGGGTGCGCAGCGGAGAGTCCTGCGGCAGCGGCTCGGTGGCAAACACATCGAGGCCGGCGGCGCGCAGATGGCCGCTGTCCAGCGCCTGTAGCAGGGCATCCTCCTGCACGATCGCGCCGCGCGCGCCGTTGACGAAGACGGCGCCCGGTTTCATCCGTGCGAATTCAGCAGCACCGATCAGGCCGCGCGTCTCGTCCGACAGCGGCAGGGTCACGACGATGATGTCCGAGTCGGCCAGCACCTCGTCCAGGCTGCCATGGGTGGCTAGGCCCTCGAGGCCCGGCGCCTCGATAGCCCGGCGGCTGTAGTAACGCACCGGCATGCCGAAGCCCAGGGCGGCGCGGCGTGCCACCGCCTGGCCGATGCGGCCGAAACCCAGAATGCCCAAGGTCTTGCCATGCACATCCCAGCCGAACAGCTCGTCGGTGAGGTTGCGGGTCCAGCGGCCCTCGCGCACATGCAGGGCCAGCTCCACCAGGCGGCGGTTGCTGGCCATGATCAGCGCGAAGATGGTGTCGGCCGTGGTCTCGGTCAGCACGCCGGGCGTGTGGCACAGCGTGATGCCGCGCGTCTTCAGATCGGCCAGGTCGTAGTTGTCGACGCCGACCGAAATGCTGGAGATCACCTTCAGCCGTGATGCGCCTGAGATATCAATCTTGAAGCTGGAGCCGATCAGGCCCTCGACCAGCGGCAAAGCCGCATCGAAGGCCGCTCGCTGATCGAGCTGGCGTGGATCGGCGACCGTGACCTCGTGGACGGCCTGCAAACGCGCCAGTTGATCTGGCGGCAACTCGCGATACACCAAAACCCGACTCATAGCCCCTCAGCCTCCAGCTCGGCCCGCGTCGGCAGGCCTTCGGTATCGCCCAGCACCTGCACGGCGCGGGCACCAATCCAGCTACCTCGCTTCACCGCTTCCGGCACGCTGCGACCGGCCAGCAGAGCGCTGATCACGCCGACGGCAAAGCCATCGCCAGCGCCAACGGTATCCACGACTTCGGTCACCGGGAAGCCACTCACGTAGCCAGTGCCGGCCACATCACTGTCGTAGTAAGCACCCTCCGGCCCCAGCTTGACGACCACCAGCTTGGCGCCGAGTTCGCGATAGAAGGTCGCCACTGCATCGGGGGTCCTGTGGCCTGTCAGGATCAGGCCTTCTTCCAGGCCAGGCAGCACCCAGTCGGCCTGCGCAGCCAAGGCGTTGATGCCCTCGCGCATGCGCTCGGTGCTGGGCCACAAGGTCGGGCGCAGATTGGGATCGAACGAAATCGTGCGGCCGGCTGCACGCATGAGCGCCAACGTGCGCTCGGCCGCGGCATAGGTATTGGCATTCAGCGCAGGGAACACGCCGGTGGCATGCAGATGGCGGGCCGAGGTGAGCCAGGGCGCGTCGATGTCGTCCGGGCCCAGCAGGCTCGCGGCCGAGCCCTTGCGGTGGTATTCGATCGGTGGATCGCTGCCGTCGCTGACGCGGCCCTTGATCAGAAAGCCGGTGCGCTGGGCCGGATCGCAGACCACATGCGAGCAATCAATGCCCTCGCCCTGCATCGCGTTGAGCAAATAGCGCGCCATCGAATCGGCGCCCAGGCGGCTGGCCCAGCCGACCTTCAACCCAAGCCGTGCCAAGCCGATGGCGACATTGGTCTCGGCCCCAGCCGTGCGTTTGTGAAAGGCCTCGGACAGCTCCAGCGGGCCGGGCCGGTCGGCCACCAGCATCATCATCGCCTCGCCGAAGGTCACGACGTCCAGACTCGTGCTTGCGCTCATGCTTGCAATCTCGCGGCCCTCAGCAGGGCCAGTTCGTTGTGGGTGGTCGCCACCAGGTCATCGCCCTGCAGCGGATATTCGATCGCCCAGGGCAGACCGGTGGGCATGGCGCGCAGCACGGCGCGCCAGGGTGCGGCCGAGTCGGCGATGGGCACGGCAATCCAGCGCTCGCGCTGGCGCTGCACGCCCTTGCAGTGGACATAGCGCACGCGCGAGGCAAGCGCCTCGGCGGCCTGCTGGGCGCACTCGCCCATCCAGTGCCAGTTGCCCATGTCGAAGGTCATGCCCAGATTCAGGCCCGCGGCATCGGCGGCCGTGAAGAAGGTTTGCAGCGCCGTCAAGGTGCCGGCAGCGGGCGTCTGGTCGTTCTCTATCACCAGCTCGACCGGGCTTTGCTTCAAGCCTTCGCGCAACGCGGCCAGGCTGTCCAGCGAACCGGGCCCGAAGCCGCCGATGGCCATCTTCAGCCGCGGTGCGTGCAGCGCCGTGGCACGGCTCAGGCCCAGCTCCAGCGCCTCGACATCGAGCTGCCCGCCCGCCGCCCACAAACCATCGGGGCTGGAATAGACGGCCACCCGGCCGGTCTCGGCCAGCGCCGGCAACTCGGCGGCCGCATCGACCAGCAATTCGCCGCGCACCTCGACGCCGTCCGCACCGGCCGCCTGCGCCAGCCGCGTGTAGTGCAGCTGGCCGCGCATCAGGACCTCGCTGGCGCCGAAGGACGACAGCGAAATCAGCAACGGTGCTTGTCCCCCACTCATCATGCGTGGGCCGAACTGAGGATCTGGCCCAGGAACTGACGCGTCTTCTCGTGCTGGGGCGCTGCGAAGAACGCTTGCGGAGGCGCCTGCTCGATGATGCGGCCATCGGCCATGAAGATCACACGGTCGGCGACGCTGCGTGCGAAGCCCATTTCGTGGGTCACGCACAGCATCGTCATGCCGTCTTCGGCCAGTGTGATCATGGTGTCCAGCACTTCCTTGACCATCTCCGGGTCCAGCGCCGAGGTGGGCTCGTCGAACAGCATGATCTTGGGCGTCATGCACAGCGCGCGGGCAATCGCCACGCGCTGCTGCTGGCCGCCGCTGAGCTGGCTGGGGTACTTCAGCGCCTGCTCGGGAATGCGCACGCGCTTCAGGTACTTCATCGCGATGGCTTCGGCCTCGGCCTGGGAGAGGCCACGCGAGCGCATGGGCGCCAAGGTGCAGTTCTGCAGCACCGTCATGTGCGGGAACAGATTGAACTGCTGGAACACCATGCCCACTTCCTGGCGCACGGCATCCACCTGCTTGGCCCCGGCCTTGCCGCCATCGGTCAACGCAATGCCATCGACGGTGATGCGGCCCTGCTGCACCACCTCCAGCCGGTTGATGCAGCGTATCAAGGTCGATTTGCCCGAGCCCGAGGGCCCGCAGACGACGATGCGCTCACCCGGGGCGACGTCCAGATTGATGTCCGTCAACACCTGGAACTGGCCGTACCATTTGTTGACGTTCTCGATGCGGATGATGGGCGCCGCGCCGCCGCTGCTGGTGCTGCTCATGGCCTTCTTGACGCTCAGTTGGCCGTCATCGTCGGGAAGTCAGTGCCCAGCCACTTCTTGTACAGGGCGTTCAGCTCGGTGGCGCGGTTCTTGTCGATGAAGGCGTCCACCGTCTTCAGCAACTCCTCCTGGCCCGGGCGCATGGCCACGGCCATCTGCTGCTGGCGCAGCACGAACTTGTTCTCGAAGGCGTTGCCGGCGCGCTGGGCGATCTGGGCGGCCACCGTGGTGGAGCAGCCGATCGCATCGACCTGGCCCGACATCAGCGCCTGCATGGCCGAAGCGTCATCGTCGAAGCGGCGGATCTCGGTGCCGGCCGGGGCAGCGGCGGTCAGCGAGATGTCCTGCGTGCTGGCGCGGGCCACGCCGATGCGGAAGGCCTTCAGGTCGGCGGCCGACTTGATCGCCGCCTTGGTGCTGCCGTAAACGACGATGGTGGCCGCGGCATAGGGCTTGGAGAACTGCACCTGCTTGGCGCGCTCGGGCGTGACGGCCAGCGAGGCCACCAGCAGGTCGACCTTGTTGGTCAGCAGGAAGGGAATGCGGTTCGGGCCGGTGACCGGCACGATATTGACCTTGACACCCAGCTCCTTGGCCAGCAGCTTGGCCACGTCGGCGTCATAACCGTCGGGCTGGTTGGCACTGCTGAGCGTGCCGTAGGGCGGAAAGTCCACCAGCATGCCCACGGTCAGCTCGCCCTTTTTCTTGATGTCGGCCACCGATTGCGCGGTGGCCTGCAGGGCAACGGCCCCCAGGCTCAGGGCGGCCAGCGTGGCGATCAGCAGGCGACGGGGTTTGAATGTGTTCATGGCTTTGTCTCCGGTTTGCATAGGGCGAAATGGAAAGGTGAATCTCAGCGTGCCAGCGCTCTGGCCTGGCGCCGCTCCATGCGCGCGGCCAGCAGCGACAGCGGCCAGCACAGCACAAAGTAGATGGCCGCCACGACGCTGAAGACCAGCAGCGGCTGGAAGGTGGCGTTGTTGATGATCTGGCCCGCGCGGGTGATCTCGGTAAAGCCGATGATGGCCGCCAGCGAGGTGCCCTTGATGATCTGCACCATATAGCCGACGGTCGGCGGCAGGGCAATCCGGGCAGCCTGCGGCAGGATCACGTCGCGCATGCGCGCCACATAGCTGAGGCTCAGCGCCTCGGCCGCCTCCCACTGGCCGCGGGGTATGGCCTGTATGCAGCCGCGCCAGATCTCGCCCAGGAAGGCGCTGCTGTTGAGCACCAGGGCCGCGCCGGCCGCCACCCAGGGGTTGATGTCCAGGCCTATCACCGGCGCGCCGAAGAAGATCAGGAACAGCTGCAGCAGCAGCGGCGTGCCCTGGAATATCTGGATGAAGACACCGGCCGCGCGCTGCGCCCACAGGCTTTGCGCGGTGCGGCCCAGGGCCACCAGCAGGCCGCCGAGGGCGCCGCCGGCAAAGGCAATCAGCGACAGCGCGATGGTCCAGCGCGCGGCCTCGACGATGAACCAGAACTCGGCAATTCCGAAGGTACGCATGATCAGCGGCGGTCCGGGTAGTTGAGCGTGCGGCGGTAGATCTGGCGGAACAGGGCCGAGAAGCCGCTGGCCAAGGCCAGATAGATCAGCGCCACGACGATGTAGATCTCGAAGCTGCGGAAGGTCTGCGACTGCAGATTGGCTGCCACCGAGGTCAGGTCATCGGCCGAGATCACCGAGACCACGCTGGAGCTCAGCATCAGCAGGATGAACTGGCTGGTCAACGCCGGGTAGATGGCCTTCAGCGCCGGCTTCAGGATGACGAAGCGGAAGATCTCGTGGCGCTTCAGGCTCAACGCCAGGCCGGCCTCGATCTGGCCCTTGGGAATCGATTCGATGCCGGCGCGGATGATCTCGGTGGCATAGGCGCCGAGGTTCACCACCATGGCGGTGAGCGCCGCGGTGTGTGCACTCCAGCGCAGGCCCAGGGCCGGCAGTGCGAAAAAGAAGAAGAACAGCTGCACCAGGAAGGGCGTGTTGCGTATCAGCTCGATATAGGCGTTGATCGCAAAGCGCAGCGGCGCTGAGCCCGCCGTCTTGCCCCAGGCGCAGGCGATGGCCACCAACAGCCCCAGCACCATGGCCAGGAAGGACAGCTCTATCGTCGTCCAGGTGCCCTGCAGCAGCAGGGGCCAGGCGGCGAAGACGGCACCGAACTGAAAGTCGTAGTTCACGCTTGTCTCTGTTCTGCGCGGGATCGCTGCGAGGCAGCGTTCCGCTTTGAGGTGGCATGCACGTTTTGCACCACCATGCCCACAGTTTATGAAACCGGTTTCAGTTAAAAATCAGGGATTACACTTAGATTTCAAAGAATTTTTCAGGCCCGCTTCAGGCCTTTTTCGACGAACCACGGACGATCAACCGGCCCGGCAGCAGCGTTTGGCGGGGCGGTAATTGATGGCCTTGCAGTCGCTCCAGCAGGCAGCGCGCCGCGATCCGCCCAAGGTCAGCCGTGGGCTGGGCAATGGCACTCAGTCCGGGGCCGACATGGGGCGCCCACTCGGTCTCGTCGAAGCCAACGAAACCCAGCTCCTCGCCAAAATGCCAGCCCAGCCGTGCCAGCGCCGCGGCCACCCTCAAGGTGACCACGGCATTGCTGGCCAGCACGCCCAGGCGCCTGCCGCCGGCCCGCTGCCGCGCCGCCAGCAGCGCCGCATCCAGCGCCTCGGGATGCTGCTCGTCACACTCGAACAGGCTGCCCTGCAGCTGCTCGGCATGACTGGCAAGAAAGGCCTGGAAGGCCTGCGCCCGCTCCTGGCGAGAACTGACCCCGGCGGTCGGCTCCGAGATGAACAGCAACTCGCCATGGCCCTGTTCGGCCAAGTGCCGGGCTGCCAGCTGCACCGCGCCGGCATTGTCCAGCGAAACGAAATCAGACTGCATGCCGGCATGGCGCCGGTCCACCAGCACCACCGGTTTGCCCAGCCGCGTGGCCGCGGCCAGCGCCGCCGGATCGCTGCCCAGGGTGTTGAGGATGAAGCCCTCGACCTGGTAGGACGACAGGGCCTCGATGGCCTCCAGCTCGCGCGCCGCCTGGTTGCCCAGATTGAACAGCATCACCAGATAGCCGGCCTCCTGGCAGGCCTGCTCAGCGCCGCGCAGCACGGCCACCGAGAACGGATTCGTCACATCGGCCACGACCAGGCCGATCAGCCGCGTGCGCCCCCGCTTCAGTGCCTGGGCCATGGGGCTGGGGCTGTAGCCCAGCTCGGCAATCGCCGCCTCGACGCGGGACGCGATATCACGCGTCAGCAGCTCATCGCGGCGGTTCAGAAAGCGCGACACGGTGGCCTTGGACACCCCCGCCACCCGCGCCACGTCGGCAATCGTGCTGCGGCTGGCCGCGGCACCTGGCGTCGGATCGGGGGTTTCGGCAGAACGTCTGGGCATGGGGCTTGAGGACCGGCATCCGGTACAGTTGCGGAACCAGCTGAAACCAGTTTCAGCCATTTTCCTGAATCTTAGCGCCTCACGGGCGTCCGGGGAGTCCCGATGCAGAAGTTTGATGCGGTACTGTTCGATTGCGATGGCGTGCTGGTGGACAGCGAGGCCATCTCGGCCGCGGTGATGCGCGACCTGCTGGTCACTCGCGGCTGGGCCATGACCCTGGCGGAATGCCTGAGCCTCCTCCACGGCAAGGCCTTGAAGGATCTGGCGCCGCTGATCGCCGAACGCACCGGCGATGTGGTCGACGAGGCCTGGATGGCCGATTTCCGCGCGCTGCGCGATGTGCAACTGGACCGCCATGTGCGTGCCGTGCCCCACATCCGCGAGACCCTGGTCGCCTTGCACGCTCGAGGCCTGCGCATGGCCTGCGCCTCGGGCGCCGACCGCGTGAAGGTAGAGCTGCAGCTGGCCCGCACCGGGCTGGCACCCTTCTTCGCCGGCCGCATCTTCAGCGGCCACGAGGTGGCCCGCAACAAGCCTTCGCCCGACGTCTATCTGGCCGCGGCCGAAGGCCTGGGCGTCGCACCGGAGCGCTGTGCAGTGGTCGAGGACTCGATCACCGGCGTGATGGCCGGCGTGGCCGCCGGCGCGCGGGTGTTCGGCTACGCGCCGCTGGACGGTGCCGATGCGCTGCGTGCCGCGGGGGCGAGCCTGGTGCTGAGTTCGATGGCCGACCTGACGCAGGCACTGGCCTCTCCGCTCAATTGAGCAGGCCGTTGGCCATGCGGCAGCGCTGGATATCGCAGGCCGTGGGCAGCGTGGCCCGGTACTCGGGCACGGTCTTCAGCGCACGCTCGTCCCGCACATGGCACTTCTGCCCCTTGCCATCGTGGTAGTACGAGGTCACGTCCACGCAGCGGCGTGAATGGGCCATCAGGCCATAGAGATGGCCCATCTCGTGCGAGATCACCATCTGCAAGGTCTGGCGCGCATCATGGGCCGGGTTGCGCTGGTGCAGCAGTGCAAAGGCCGCCGGCCCCAGCGACAGGCTGCGCTGACCCAGATTCGCCAGGCCGAAATTGCCGACACTGCCCTGCTCGCTCCACTGCACCAGCACCGCTCCCTCGGGCACCTGCGCATCGGCAGCCAGCACTTGGCTGGGCACGCCGCATTGCGACCAGGCACTTGCGGCCCGTTTCACCCGTGCCAGCACCTCGGCCTCGCTGAACCAGGCCGGCGCGCCACGGTGCTGATAGACGAACACCAGGGGCGAAGCCACGGCCGGCCGGTCCCGCCCGTCACCCCAGGTCGAGATTTCGCCGGCGCGGCATTCGGCGATCTCCTGATCACGCTCCGAGGCCAGGGCCGCAGCAGGTGCGGGCAGAAGACAGGCCATCAGGACCGGCATCAAGGCCAGTGCCGACCGAAGACCAAGTTTCAAGTTGCTGGGGGCGAGAATTGTCACTTCAATGTCATCTTCATTTCATAAATCGCAATGGTGAGTTGAAATTTGCCTAGTGTTTACCCTTGGTCTTCAAGCTTAAAGTTCAGGCCATGGACAACGCAAGAGCGGAGTCCGCAACCCAGCCAAAGGCTGAACCGAAAGGATTTGATCATGAAGAAGCTGACCGTTTTTGCCGCCGCCCTCCTGACTGCCGGCATGGCCATGGCCGATTCCGGCATCACCCGCCAACAAGTGCTGAATGAACTCGTGCAAGCCCGCAACAGCGGCGAACTGGCCCGCATGAACAGCGAGGACACGCCGCTGTTCCTGAACAGCAAGGCTGCGCTCGCCTCGACCACCACCCGCGCCCAGGTGCTGGCCGAACTCGCCAAGTCCCGCGCCTCCGGCGAATTCGCTCGCCTGAACAGCGAAGACGGCAGCTTCGACCTGCGCCAGGCTTCGACCTCCACCGTGACCCGCGCCCAGGTGCTGGCCGAGCTGAAGAAGGCTCAAGAGAATGGCGAGTACGCCCGCCTGAACAGCAATGTGAACTCGCTGGACACGATCACAGCCACCGCGCAAACCGGTGACTCGGGTTCCGGCCAGTAAGCCTTCCCTGGCTCTAGTGAATCAAACAGGCGGCTTGACCGCCTGTTTTGCTTTGCAGCCGTGTCAAAGATCGAATAGATCCGGTTCGCTGCCCATACGGGCGTTCTCGATCAACAGCATGCGCTGCTTGGTTGTCACCCCGCCGTTGGCCGAGAAGCCGGTCATCTTGCCACCCACGCCGAGCACACGGTGGCAGGGCACGACCGGGGCAAAGGGGTTGCGACCCAAGGCCTGGCCGACCGCCCGAGACAGGGCAACATCACCCAGCCGTGTGGCGATATCGCCGTAGCTGAGCGTGCGGCCCGGCGGAATCGCCAGCGTGATCTCATAAACGCGGCGGTGGAAATCCGGCACCTCACTCCAGTCCAGGCGCACCTGGCTCAAGTCGCCTCTGCCCTCGGCCAACAAACGCGCCACCCCGGCCATGACCGTCTGCACCTCGGGCGGCGGCATCCGCTCGGTCGCAGCGGTGCACAGGCGCTGCATGCGCGCACGGGTGTCGGCGGCACTGGCATCGGGCAGCTGCACCCGAGCGATGCCCGCCTCGCCCCAGGCAATGCCCGCCCAACCCAGGGCGGTGTCGAAAAGGGCAAAACCCTGGATCTGAGCCATCAGCAGTTCTCGTATTTCCAGTTGCGCGCCTTGCCCTCGCTGAGCCACTCTATGGCCTGGGCGAGACGCCGGCTGCGGGTGTCGGCCCGTTTGGCCTCGCCTATCCACTCAATGTACTCGCGCTGCGCGCTCGGTGAGAAGGCCTTGAAATGCTGCGCCGCGGCGGCGTTGCGCACCAGCTCGGCGGCAAGATCGACCGGCACCTCGGGCGGCGGTCGGGGCGTGGTGCGGGTCGACCGCAGCGGCTTGACGCCGTCATCGATCAAGGCCTTGGCCCGCTTCACCAGTTGCGTCAGCTCGCGTTTCGTAGGTAGGTCGGCCAAAGTCGTGAGGCGCCCGAACTGGCCCATTGCCTCGCTGGTCTTCTCGCTGTCCAGCAGCTGCCGGCCCTGCCAGAAACCCAGGGTGCAGTGCTGCTTGAAGGCTGCCATATGGGCCAGGATCTTGCCGCCATGAGTGAAGCTGGGCATGCCCCACTTGATCGTCTCGACGACCTCGGGGCAGGCGGCGTGGACAACCGCCCGTATCTGCGTCAACAGCGGCTGCGCAAACGGCGCCGACTGGGCGATATAGGCATCGACACGGGGGTCAAGGCTTGCCATGGCGGACTCCTGGTGATTTTGCAGTTTAGACAAGCGCCGCGCTTGATGGCAAGCTTGGCGCCCGCACAGCAAGTCTCAAGGGGCGCTCATGGCAAAGACTGCAGCAATGGCAGCGATCAGGGTCGGCATCGGTGGCTGGAACTTCGACGAGTGGCGCGACAATTTCTATCCCAAGGGCCTGGCCAAGACCCGTGAGTTGGCCTATGCCAGCCGCCAGCTCAGCGCGATCGAGATCAACAGCACCTATCACGGCACGCAAAAGCCCAGCAGCTTTGCCAAGTGGCGAGACGAAACACCGGACGACTTCGTGTTCGCGATCAAGGCCAACCGCTTTGCCACCAATCGCCGCGTGCTGGCCGAGGCCGGCGAATCGGTGGACAAATTCCTGACCAGCGGCCTGACCGAACTCGGCGCCAAGCTGGGCCCCATCGTCTGGCAGTTCGCCACCACCAAGAAGTTCGACGCCGAGGATTTCGAGGGCTTTCTGAATCTGCTGCCCGCCGAGCTGGACGGCCTGCCGCTGCGCCATGTGCTCGATGTGCGGCACGAGAGCTTCATGTGCGCCGAGTACCTGGCGCTGGCCCGCAAACACCGGGCAGCCACCGTTTTCACCGACTCGCCGAACTACCCGTCCTTCGCCAATCTGACCGGCGATTTCGTCTATGCCCGGTTGATGAACGCAGCTTCGGATCAGCCCCTGGGCTACACCGACCAGGCGCTGGACGATTGGACGGCTGCGGCGCAGACCTGGGCGGCGGGCTCGCAGCCCGCCGGCCTGCCCTCGGTCGAGGAGGCCAAGCCTGCGGCCAAGAAGGCACGGGAGACTTTTGTCTTCTACATCAACGGCGCCAAGGAGCGTGCACCGCACGCCGCGATGGCAACGCTCAAGCGCCTGGGCTGGCAGCCTCCAGCAGTCTGAGCGCCCCGCTCATTCGCCCGTTCACTCACCCAAATAAGCGGCCCGCACCTTGGGATCGTTGAGCAACTCCTTGGCGTCCCCACTCAAGGTGATCTTGCCCGAGTCCATCACATAGCCTCGGTTGGCCAGGCCCAAGGCCCGGCTGGCGTTCTGCTCGACCAGCAGTATCGTCACGCCCTGCTGGTGGATGTCATTCACCACCTCGAATATCTTGTCCACCATGATGGGTGAGAGGCCCATGCTGGGCTCGTCCATCAGCAAGACCTTGGGCTTGGCCATCAAGGCCCGCCCCATGGCCAGCATCTGCTGCTCGCCGCCCGACATCGTGCCGGCCAGCTGATGTCTTCTCTCCTTGAGCCGCGGGAAGATGTTGAACACCTTCTCCATGTCGGCGTCGATCTCCTTGTCGGTGCGCACAAAGGCGCCCATCTGCAGGTTCTCGGTGATGGTCATACGGGTGAAGGTGCCGCGGCCCTCGGGCACCATCACCAGGCCCTGTTTGACCAGATCCCAGGCGCCCTGCCCTTTGATGGACTTGCCCATGAATTGCACATCACCATCGGCCACCGGCTGGATGCCGGTGATGGCCTTGAGCGTCGTGGTCTTGCCCGCGCCGTTGGCCCCGATCAGGCTGACCAGCTCGCCCTCGCCGATCTCGAAGTCCACGCCCTTGACGGCCTTGATGCCACCGTAGGCCACGTTCAGGCCGACGACTTGAAGCAGGATGTTCTTTGCCATGTGTTCTCTCCCGCTCAGTGGGCTTTGTGACCGGCGCCCAAGTAGGCTTCGATCACTTTCTCGTTGCGCTGCACGTCAAAGGGCGTGCCCTCGGCGATCTGCTTGCCGTAGTCGAGCACGGTGACGCGGTCGCACAGGCCCATCACCAGCTTGACGTCGTGTTCGATCAAGAGGATGGTGCGGCCGTCGTTGCGAATGCGGTCGATCAGCTCTCTGAGCACGACCTTCTCGGTGGCGTTCATGCCCGCCGCCGGTTCGTCCAGGGCGATCAGCTTGGGATCGGTGGCCAGGGCCCGGGCAATCTCCAGGCGGCGCTGGTCGCCGTAGCTGAGCGTCCGGGCCTTGAACTCACTCATGTGGCCGATGCCGACGTAGTCGAGCAACTCCTGCGCCCGCTTCGCGATCGCCGCCTCCTCGGCCTTGAAGCCCGGGGTGCGGAAGATGGCGCCCAACAGGCCCGACTTGCTGCGCACGTGGCGGCCGACCATCACATTCTCCAGCGCCGTCATTTCGGCGAACAGGCGGATGTTCTGGAAGGTGCGGGCAATGCCGGCCTTGGCGACTTCGTGCACGGCGCTGGGCTTGTACGGCGCGCCGCCAAGCTCGAAGCTGCCGGCGTCCGGGGTGTACAGGCCGGTGATGACGTTGAAGAAGGTGGTCTTGCCGGCGCCGTTGGGGCCGATCAGGCCATAGACCTGGCCCTTGGTGATGTTGATGCCGACCTCGGACAGGGCCTGCAGGCCGCCAAAGCGCTTGGAGACACCGGCGACGTTCAGAACAGATTCAGTCATGGGAGGTGCTCCTTCTTATTTGGTGGCCGGGGCCGGGGCCGGGGCGGCCTTGCCGTGCTCCGGCGAGGGCCACAGGCCGCGCGGGCGCAAGAGCATCACGCCAATCATGGCCAGGGCCACGAGCAGCTGGCGCAGGATGGCGGCGTCAAGCCGACCTCCGGTCATCTCCTGCAGCGGGCCGGCGACATAGCGCAGCACCTCGGGCAGGGCCGACAGCAGCAAGGCGCCCATGATCACGCCCGGGATGTGGCCGATGCCGCCCAGCACCACCATGGCCAC
Organism: uncultured Roseateles sp.; assembly: GCF_963422335.1. Classification (NCBI taxonomy): domain Bacteria; kingdom Pseudomonadati; phylum Pseudomonadota; class Betaproteobacteria; order Burkholderiales; family Sphaerotilaceae; genus Roseateles; species uncultured Roseateles sp. The sequence continues at coordinate 3,217,474 of NZ_OY729424.1, read as the reverse complement.
GATCATCACCGACTCCTGCAGACTGAAGGACTCGGGGCTGACGAAGCCCTGGAAGGCGCCGAACATCGAGCCTGCCACGCCACCGAAGGTGGCGCCCATGCCGAAGGCCATCAGCTTGAGGTTGCGGGTGTTGATGCCCATGGCCTTGGCGGCGATCTCGTCTTCGCGGATGGCCATCCAGGCGCGGCCGATGCGGGAGTTCTCCAGCCGGTAGCAGATCACGACGCTGAAGATCACCAACGAAAGGAACAGGTAGTAGTACAGCGTCACCGGCGGCAGGACGAAGCCGAACACCTCCAGCGGCTTGCCGAGGTCGATGCCGAAGATGTGGATGCCGTCGATCTGGCCAATGCCGCGCGGGCCATTGGTGATGTTCAGCGGGTACTCCATATTGTTCAGGAACACGCGGACGATTTCGCCGAAGCCCAGGGTCACGATGGCCAGATAGTCGCCGCGCAGCTTCAAGGTCGGCGCGCCGAGCAGGATGCCGAACAGCCCTGCCAGCCCAGCGCCCATGGGGATGACGATCCACAGCGGCGAATGCAGGCCCTCCGGGAACATCGTCTTGAAGGCCTCGAACTGCTCGCTCAGGTGTGGCGAAGCCAAGAGCGCAAACATATAGGCACCCAAGGCATAGAAGGCGACATAACCCAGGTCCAGCAGACCGGCATAGCCGACCACGATGTTCAGGCCGAGGGCCAGCAGCACATAGAGCAGGGCCAGGTCGATGATGCGCACCGGCCCGTTGCCGATCTGCTGGGCCAGCAGCGGCAGGATGAACAGGCCGATGGCCGCCAGCACATAGAGGAAAAGCTTGTTCTTTTGCATGAGGGGCTCCTTGAGCGTCAGGCGCGGTCGGCCACACGTTCACCCAGCAGACCGGAGGGCCTCAGGGTGAGCACCAGGATCAGGGCGATGAAGGCAAAGATATCGGCGTAGTGGCTGCCGAGGATGCCGCCGGTCAGGTCCCCCAGATAGCCGGCGCCGATCGCTTCGATCAGGCCCAGCAGCACGCCACCGAGCATGGCGCCACCGAGGTTGCCGATGCCACCCAGCACTGCGGCCGTGAAGGCCTTCAGACCGGGCATGAAGCCCATCGAATGCTGGACCGTGCCGTAGTTGGCCGCCCACATGATGCCGGCCACAGCGGCCAAAGCGGCGCCGATGATGAAGGTGGCCGAGATCACCGAGTCGGGCTTGACACCCATCAGACCGGCCACGCGGGGGTTCTCGGCCGTGGCGCGCATCGCACGGCCCAGCTTGGTGTGATTGACCAGCCACAGCAGGCCGACCAGGATGATGCCGGTGGTGACCAGAATCATGATCTGCACCACGGTGATGACCGGGCCGCCCAGATCGAACGGAATCGACGGCAGCAGTATCGGAAACGGCTTGGGATTGGGTTTCCAGACAATCATCGCCAGGGTCTGCAGCAGCAGCGACATGCCCATGGCGGTGATCAGCGGCGCCAGGCGTGGCGCATTGCGCAGCGGCCGGTAGGCGATCTTCTCGATCGTGAAGTTCAGTGCCGTGCAGACGATCACCGCCGCCACCAGCGAGATCAGCAACAGCACCCAGCCCGGCAGGCCGGAGTCGGCCAGGAAGGTGACCACCGTCCAACTGGTCAGCGCCCCCACCATCAAGACCTCGCCGTGGGCGAAATTGATCAGGTTGATGATGCCGTACACCATGGTGTAGCCCAAGGCCACCAGCGCATACATGCTGCCCAGCACCAGACCATTGATGATCTGCTGGATGAAAGTTTCCATTGAGGAGGCTCCTGTTCGTTGCAATGCCGACCCAAGGTCGGCAGGCACCACGCGTTACTGCCCTGCGACCGTGGCTGGGAAAGGAACCCAACCATCGCATTCAGGGACGACCGGTTGCTGCGCACAAGTCGTGCAGACCGGCGCATTGTAGGAGCGGACTCAGGCGCTTCCGGCCCGGAGTTTCCCGCGAGGCGGGATTGGCACGGCAGGCCTTTTTCCCCTTGACCGGCGTACGTTCCAGTGCTTATCCGGTCAGTTGACGCCCGAGCTTGACGAGTACATCAAGGTCCGGCATGCAAGGAACCAAATTCAGGGCTTGGCCCGTGCTTCCTCGTTGAGCCGGCGCAACTCGGCCAGCTTGTCGGCGATGCGCTGCTCCAGCCCGCGCGGCACCGGCTCGTAGAAACGCTTGTCTTCCAGCCCTTCAGGCAGATAGTGCTCGCCGGCGACAAAGCCGCCCGGCGAGTCGTGGGCGTACTGGTACTGGCTGCCATAGCCCAGCTGCTTCATCAGTCCGGTCGGCGCGTTGCGCAAATGCATGGGCACCGGGCGGGTGCCATCCTGTTTGACGAAGGCGCGCACCGCGTTATAGGCCTTGTAGACGGCATTCGACTTCGGTGCCACGGCAAGGAACACCACAGCCTGGGCCAGGGTCAGTTCGCCCTCGGGAGAGCCCAGCCGCTCATAGGTCTCGGAGGCATCGAGGCAGATGCGCAGCGCCCGTGGGTCGGCCAGGCCTATGTCCTCGCTGGCCATGCGCACCAGGCGCCGGGCGATGTAGCGCACATCGACGCCGCCATCCAGCATGCGGGCAAACCAGTACAGCGCCGCATCGGGGTCGGAGCCCCGCACCGACTTGTGCAGGGCCGAAATCACATCGTAGAACTGCTCGCCACCCTTGTCATAGCGGCGCAGCTGCTCACCGAGCGCGCGCTCCAGGGTCGCCTCGTCGATCTCGGCCAGGCCGGGTACGGCCACCGAGGCGGCCGCATCGACGGCATTGAGCAGCCGGCGGGCATCGCCATCGGCATAGGCGGCCAGCCGCTTGGCGGCCGCGGCGCTGAACGGTGGGCAGCCCAGGAGCGCCTGTGCGCGGGCGATCAGCGCCAGCAGCTCGGCCTCGTCCAGCGCCTTCAGCACATGGACAGTGGCACGAGACAGCAGGGCCGAGTTGACCTCGAACGAGGGGTTTTCGGTGGTCGCGCCGATGAAGCTGAACAGGCCCGACTCGACATGCGGCAAAAACGCATCCTGCTGTGCCTTGTTGAAGCGGTGCACCTCGTCGACGAAGACCACCGTGCGCCGGCCCTGGGCCTTGGCGACCTGGGCCCGCTCGACCGCCTCACGGATGTCTTTCACGCCCCCCAGCACGGCCGAGATGGCGATGAACTGGGCGTCGAAGCTCTGCGCCACCAGCAGGGCCAGCGTGGTCTTGCCCACACCTGGCGGGCCCCAGAGGATCATCGAATGCAGGCGCCCGGTCTCGAAGGCCACGCGCAGCGGCTTGCCCGGCCCCAGCAACTGTTGCTGGCCTATCACCTCGTCGAGCGTGCGCGGGCGCAGTTGCTCGGCCAGCGGGGCATCGGTCGGGGCCGTTGCCGGAACCTCGGAAGGGTCGGATTCGAATAGAAGATCTTGCGCCGTCATCGGGCAATTGTCTCAGGCCGCACAAAGCATCGTGCATTGTTCACGCCGCCAGAAGCATTGCAGGGCCACTGACTCAATTGGTGGCTGCCAGCGCCGATACGGCGAAGGACCGCAAGCGTTCTTGAGCGCGGCACACAAACTTCCGAGGAAAGACACATGAGCACAGACATCGTCGCAGTGAACACCACCAGCTACCCGGTGGCGCAACGCGGCAGCGCCCGCATCGCGGCCAATAGCGCGCCCGGCGAGTACCTGAGCATGCGTCTGGGCAATGAGGAATATGCCATCGAGATCCTGCGCGTGCAGGAAATCCGCTCCTACGAGGAACCCACCCGCATTGCCAACTCGGCGGCCTGCGTCAAGGGTGTGCTGAATCTGCGCGGCAATATCGTGCCGGTGATGGACCTGCGCCAGCTGTTCGGCCTGCCCGCCATCGAGCCCAGCGCCTCCACCGTGACCATAGTCCTGAACCTCGGCGGACAGACCGTCGGCGTGGTGGCCGATGCCGTCAACGACGTGGTCGAGCTGCGCGAACAGGACATCAAGCCCGCCCCCGGCTTCTCGGGTGCCATCAAGTCCGATCACATCACCGGCATCGCCACCCTGCGCAATGCCGACGACCAGCAGCGCATGCTGATACTGACCGATATGCAGCAACTGCTGGCCAGCGCCGGCGCGTTGCCGGAAACGCAGCTGGCGGCTTGATTTTCTAGTCAGTTGGGGACGGAGCTTTCGGTCACGCTTCGCGTGAGTCTCAAGGTCCATCCCCAACGTCTCATTGTTCGATCAGGTCGGCGCCCGCCGGCATCACGAATTTGAAGCGATCCGCCGGGAAGGCCGGATTGCTGCTCACCGCGCTGAACTTCAGCTCCGAGCGCTGGCCGAAACCATCGACCAGCTCCAGCGCGGCCAACTCCCTACCCTTGAAGGCGATGCGCATCTGCTGGATGCTGCCGTCGCGCTGGCGCGGGGTGGCCTGCACCCAGTCCAGGCCCTGGGCGCTGGGTAGTGCCTTCAGCTCGAAGTCCTTGGCCAGATTGCCGCCGGCCAGCAGCGCCGCCGGCGTTGACCCCAGGGCTTCGCCCATGCGCCGCGAACTGACCTGGTTCAGGTCGGCGTCATAGAGCCAGACCTTCTGCCCGTCACCGACGATCAGTTGCTCGAAGGGCTTGGTGTAGGCAAAGCGGAACTGGTTGGGGCGGGCAAATTCGAAGCTGCCGCTGGAGGTTTTCTTGCGCGCGCCGTCGGGTGAGCTGACGGTCTGGGTGAAGCTGGCCTTGCCGGTTTTCACGTCACGCACGAACTCCTGCAAAGCCTCCAGGCCATCGGCCCGGGCACTGCCCCAGGCAGTCAACAGCGCCAGGGCAATGCCTTTCAGGTGGGAAGTCTTCATTCGTCTCGCTTAGGTAGCAGCAAATCGCGGTTGCCATTGGTGGCCATATTCGATACGAGTCCCGACTTCTCCATTTGTTCCAGCAGCCGGGCTGCACGGTTGTAACCAATGCGCAGATGGCGCTGTACCAGCGAGATCGAGGCCCGCTTGTGCTGCAGCACGATGGCCACCGCCTGGTCGTACATCGGATCGGCCTCGCCATTGGCCTCGCCCGGCGCACCGGGCTCGGTGCTTTCGCCATCGAGCACCCCGCCTTCCAGAATGCCCTCGATATAGTTCGGCTCGCCCTGGGTCTTCAAGTAGGCGACCACACGGTGCACCTCTTCGTCGCTGACAAAGGCGCCGTGCACCCGTATCGGCAGGCCGGTGCCCGAGGGCATATAAAGCATGTCGCCCATGCCCAGCAAGGCCTCGGCGCCCATCTGGTCGAGGATGGTGCGGCTGTCGATCTTGCTGCTGACCTGGAAGCTCAAGCGTGTCGGGATATTGGCCTTGATCAGGCCGGTGATCACGTCCACCGAGGGCCGCTGCGTGGCCAGTATCAAATGGATGCCGGCCGCGCGGGCTTTCTGCGCCAGGCGGGCGATCAGCTCCTCGATCTTCTTGCCTATGACCATCATCAGGTCGGCCAGCTCATCGATGACGACGACGATATAGGGCAGGCGCTCCAGCGGCTCCGGCTGCTCGGGCGTCAGGCTGAACGGGTTGGGCAGCAGCTCGCCGCGCTCGTCGGCCTCGGCAATCTTCTTGTTGTAGCCGGCCAGATTGCGCACGCCCAGCTTGCTCATCAGCTTGTAGCGGCGCTCCATCTCGCCGACACACCAGTTCAGTGCATTCGAGGCCTGCTTCATGTCCGTCACGACCGGTGCCAGCAGGTGCGGGATGCCCTCGTAGACGCTCATTTCCAGCATCTTCGGGTCGATCAAGATCAGTCGAACGTCGTTGGCTTCGGCCTTGTACAGCAGCGACAGAATCATCGCGTTGATGCCCACCGACTTGCCCGAACCGGTGGTGCCGGCCACCAGGCAGTGCGGCATCTTGGCCAGATCGGCAACGATGGGCAAGCCGATGATGTCCTTGCCCAGGCCCATGGTCAGCTGCGACGACGCGTCGTTGTAGACCTGGGAGCCGAGGATCTCGCTGAGCTTGATGGTCTGGCGCCGCGCATTGGGCAGTTCCAGGGCCATGAAGTTCTTGCCCGGAATCGTCTCGACGACGCGGATGCTGACCAGGCTCAGCGAGCGGGCCAGATCCTTGGCCAGGTTGACGATCTGCGAGCCCTTGACGCCGGTGGCCGGCTCGATCTCGTAGCGCGTGATCACTGGGCCCGGCGAGGCCGCCACCACCCTTACCTCGACACCGAAGTCGCGCAGCTTCTTCTCGATCATGCGCGAGGTCATTTCCAGCGACTCGGGCGTGACGCTCTCGACCCGGCCCGGCGCCGCATCAAGCAGATCGACCTGGGGCAGCTTGGTGTCGGCCAGCTCGGTGAACAGTGGCTTCTGCCGCTCCTTGGCCACCCGCTCGGACGGTGGCGGCACGACCACGGGCGTCTCGATCACGATCGGTACATGCTCCTCGACGACGTGGCGTTCGACCTCGACCACCAGCTCGCGCTCGCGCTGCGCCTTCTTGCCGACCCGCTTGTCCTCGGCCTGCTCGACCCGCTGCAGATGGCGGTAGCGCAGGCTGTCTATCCAGGTGCCCAGTGCCTCGGCCACCCGCAACCAGGAGAAGCGCAGGGCCAGCGGCAGGCCGACGATCAGCGCCGCGATCCAGACCACGCCGGAACCGGCAAAGCCCAGGGCCTTCATGCTCAAGGGTCCCAGCGCATGGCCCAGCACGCCGCCGGCATGGCCGGGCAGGCGCGACTCCCACAGATAGAGGCGGGTCCATTCGAGCGAGCAGCTGGCGCTCATCAGGACGGCCAGACCCAGCCAGAACATCCAGGCTGCGGGCTTGGGCGCCTCGGCTGGCGCGGGGCCACCGTCCTGCACGCGCAGCACCCGAGCCAAGCTGCCCAGCCAATGGCGCAAGCCCACCAGCACCAGCCACCAGCCGGAGAAGCCGAACAGGAACATCAGCATGTCGGCGAACCAGGCGCCCAGGTTGCCGACCTTGTTGCGTGTCAGCTCACCGGTACCCGAGGTGGAAAAGGCCGCATCGGCCGGGTGGCGCGTCAGCAGCGCCAGCAGGGCCAGCACCAGTGCAATCGCGCCCAGCAGCAGCCACAGCTGCGTCAACCCACGCGAAGGCGCCGCCTCGACTCGCACCGGTGCCGATTTCTTGGACGAACGTGTGTAGGTGGCGGACGCTGCACCAGCGGCATCGTCCCCACGCAATGATCCCAACGGAAAGCTCATGCCGCCATTGTGGCTGATCACGGCGCCATCAGCCTGTGCGCTTGCAAGCGCACAGTCCTTCGCCAGCCACAAGACAGTCCGCAGGGACTGTCTTGTGCGCGGGCTCAGTCCCCGTTGTGCAGACGTTCCTTGATGACCACCGAGCCGTTTTCCAGCGTCTCGATGACGCCGCGGTCTTCCAGATCCTTCATCACCCGGCTGACCATCTCGCGCGAGGCGCCGACGATCTTGGCCATGTCCTGGCGCGACACCTTGCCGCGGATGATCTTGATGCCCTTGTCGTCCTCGGCCATGTCCAGCAGGGTGCGGGCCACACGGCCGTAGACGTCCAGCAGGGCCAGCGATTCGATCTGGCGGTCGGCATTGCGCAGCCGTGCGACCAGGCCGCGCAGCACCGCATACGAAAGGCTGGAGCTGTCGGGCAGGCAGCGCGAAAATTCGTTGCGCCCCAGTACCAGCATATCGGTCTGCACCTCGGCGCGCACGGTGGCCGAATGCGGCTCGTCGTCGATCAGGCTCATCTCGCCGACGTAGTCACCGGGCTGCAGCACGGCCAGGATGACCTCGCGGCCGCGCTGGTCAGCAGTCAGCACGCGGGCACGGCCATTGAGCAGGATGAACAGCGCGTTTGACTTGCGGCCCTGCTCGACGATCACCTCGCCACGGCGGAAACGCCGCTTGACCACGCTGTCGGCAATCGACTGTGCCTGTTCCGTTGTCAGCAACGAGAACAGCGGCACGCGTCGAATCAGGTCCAAGTTGGACAACATCGCCATGAACAAGCTCCTAGCTTCGGTTTGTTTGAGATCAAGGGCCTGCAGGCCATGTGCCTACCCCACCCTCTTTAGAATACGGGATATTGTGCCAACTCGTTCACGGATCGCCATAGGGTCTAGGCCGTATGTGCTTTTGCAGTACTGAAACTGCCGATCTTGTGACTCCCGTTCCCCACCCCACATACCCCCCATGAGCCAAACCAACAAACACGCCCAGGTCCTGATACTGGGCTCCGGCCCGGCCGGCTACACCGCCGCCATCTATGCCGCGCGCGCCAACCTGAAGCCGATGCTGGTCACCGGCATGGCTCAGGGGGGTCAGCTGATGACCACCACCGATGTGGACAACTGGCCGGCCGATGTGTCCGGCGTGATGGGCCCGGACCTGATGCAGCGCTTCCAGCAGCATGCCGAGCGCTTCAACACGGAGATCGTTTTTGATCACATCAACGAGGTGGACCTGTCCTCGCGGCCGTTCAAGCTCAAGGGCGACAGCGGCAGCTACACCTGCGACGCGCTGATCATCGCCACCGGCGCCTCGGCCAAATACCTGGGCCTGCCCAGTGAAGAAGCCTTCATGGGCCGCGGCGTCAGCGGCTGCGCCACCTGCGACGGATTCTTCTACCGCGAGCAGGAAGTCTGCGTCGTCGGCGGCGGCAACACCGCCGTCGAAGAAGCGCTGTACCTGTCGAACATCGCCAGCAAGGTGCATCTGATACACCGCCGCGACAAGTTCCGCGCCGAGCCCATCCTGATAGACAAGCTGCACGAGAAAGCCGCCGCCGGCAAGATCGAACTGCATCTGTGGCAGACACTGGACGAGGTGCTGGGTGACCAGAGCGGCGTGACCGGTGTGCGCATCAAGAGCACCAAGGACGGCGCTACGACCGACATGAAGCTGCAAGGTTGCTTCATCGCCATCGGCCATCAGCCCAATACCGACATCTTCAAGGGCCAGGTCGAGATGAAGGACGGCTACATCATCACCAAGAGCGGCCTCGGCGGCTTTGCGACGATGACCAGCGTGCCGGGCGTTTTTGCAGCCGGCGACGTGCAGGACCACATCTACCGACAGGCCATCACCAGCGCCGGCACCGGCTGCATGGCGGCCCTGGACGCGCAGCGCTTCCTGGAGCAGTAAGCCTCAAGGCTGGGCCAGGCGCTCAAAGTCGGCTATACTCGTCGGCTTGCCTGCTGGATGGACCGCCCCAGCGGCTCGGTAATTTCACAGTGATGTGATGCCCGGGCGCAGGATTAGCAGGCATAGAGCGGTCATGTGGCTACCGAAACCTAGGGACACCCCAGGAGTCGGCGGCTGGATAGAGAAGCAACAAACCGGAGAAGCGTCATGGCACGCGTCTGTCAAGTCACGGGCAAGAAGCCCATGGTGGGCAACAATGTTTCCCACGCCAACAATCGTACCAAGCGTCGTTTCCTGCCTAATCTGCAGTACCGCCGCTTCTGGATGGAGAGCGAAAACCGCTGGATCCGTCTGCGTATCAGCAATGCTGCTCTGCGTTTGATCGACAAGGTCGGCATCGACCAAGTCGTTGCTGATCTGCGCGCCAAGGGCGAGCTGTAATCCGTCACGACCACTCTAAGTAAAGGAACACCACCATGGCATCCAAAGGCGGTCGCGAAAAGATCAAGCTGGAATCCACTGCAGGAACCGGCCACTTCTACACCACGAACAAGAACAAGAAGACCACGCCCCAAAAGCTGGAATTCATGAAGTTCGACCCCAAGGCGCGCAAGCATGTCGCCTACAAGGAAACCAAGCTGAAGTAATTCAGCCTGGCAGCCCAGCCACCACGGACTGGGCTCAACAAAAAACCCGCTCGGCGCAAGCTCTGCGGGTTTTTGTTCGCCTATCGATCAGATCAGGGCGAGGTCTTGGCGGTGGTGAGCGAAAACTCGGTCCTGAACCAGTCATCGACCATCGCCTTCTCATAGCGCAGCGCATCGCTGCCGTGATAGTGGTTGATGCCATCCTGATAGGCCAGGTCGCTCATCCGGCTCTCGCCGCTGCGCAGCACGATGCCGCCATCGCTCAGCGTGTAGCGAACCTGCATCGATGGCGGCGTGGCGCTACGCAGCACCCTCAGCATCGCACCCCGCGATGGAATCGGACGCTCGTCCCCGGCAAGATTGACATCCAGCACCTCGATCAGCAAAGTCTGCGACGCCGTCAGCCGCTTGTTTCCCACCGCCTTCAGATGCGCCTCAAGCCCCTGCAGCACTTGCTGCTGCTGAGCTTCGTCATGGCCGATGTCGATGAATTTTTCGGGGCTGACAAAGCGAACTTCCACATCTGCCCTTGCACCCAAAGCCAGGCACAACAGGCCCAACACCACTGCGGCTTTCTTCATGCTGCACTCCCATGCTGATGACTTCAATTCAGTATAGGCAGCGCCCATGAAAAAGGCACCGCCTGGGCGGTGCCTTTTGGTGAAGCCGCGGTAAAGATCCGTGTCTTCAGGCGCGGGCAGCGCGCAGGCCTTGCGAGAAGGCGCGTAGTTCGGCAATGCCGCTTTCCTCGGCCTTGCGGCACCAGGCTTGCAGATCATGGACCAGTTGCTCGGCCGACACATTGGTGCGCGTCCACAGCAGGCGGAGTTCTTCGCGCATCAGCACCAGCTTGTCCAGCGCCGGGCTGGCAGCGCGGGCGCCGGCCAGTTCGGCGTGGAAGGCCTGCGGGATGCGGTCTTCATCGCGATGCAGCCAGGTCTTGGCGGCCTTGAACTGCTTCCACTGGTCGCTGTGCTGATGCCCCTGCGCCTGCAGCTTGGCCAGCTCGGCGGCGCAAGCCGCCTTCAGCTCACGGCCGTACTTGGCCATCACTTCATAGCGGTTGGCGATGATGGCTTCCAGGGTGTCCTTGTCGGCCACCGGCTTGATCACGCCATGGCGCAGCATGGGCGGGGTCTTGCGGACCTTGGCCAGACCGACCATTTCCATTGCGCGGATGTAAGCCCAGCCGATATCGAACTCGTAGGGCTTGACCGACAGCTTGGCCGAGGTCGGGTAGGTGTGGTGGTTGTTGTGCAACTCCTCACCGCCGATGATGATGCCCCAGGGCGAGATATTGGTCGATGCGTCGGGCGCTTCGAAATTGCGATAACCGCGGTGATGCGCCAGGCCGTTGATGATGCCGGCGGCGGTGATCGGTATCCAGGCCATTTGCAGCGCCCAGACCGACAGGCCGGCGGCACCGAACAGTAGCAGGTCAACAATCATCATCAGGCCCACACCTTGCCAGGTGAAGCGGCTGTAGAGATTGCGCTCGACCCAGTCGTCCGGCGTCTGATGACCGTACTTCTTCAGGGTTTCCTGATTCTTCGCCTCGGCGCGATAGAGTTCGGCGCCACGGGTCAGCACGGTCTTGATGCCGTGGGTGACCGGGCTGTGCGGGTCTTCCACGGTTTCGCACTTGGCGTGGTGCTTGCGGTGGATGGAGACCCACTCCTTGGTCACCTGGCCGGTCGTGGCCCAGAGCCAGAAACGGAAGAAGTGAGCGGGAATCGGGTGCAGATCCAGCGAGCGGTGGGCCTGGCAGCGATGCAGGTAGATGGTGACGGCCGCGATCGTGATGTGCGTCATCACCAGTGCAGACACCAGAATCTGCCAGCCGCTGGCATGGGTAATGCCGTTGGCCAGCCAATCCACCAGTGCGTCATGCACCATCATCAATTCATTCATTCAGTCCAGACCTTTCCCGGCGAGCGGGCGAGTAATGAGGCATGCGTGGCTTGCACGCAACTCCGATTGTAGGCGAGCCACCCTAGGCGGATATGGCAGTAGTTCACCCTAGCCCCTCAAATCAATGGCCGCGAGGCCCTGTCAAGGGGGTTAGATCAAGGAAACTACTTGCGTTCCCACACGGCAGCAAAGAAACCGTCGGTTTGGTGGCGGTGCGGCCACAGGCGCAAAAAGCCGTTCTGATCCAGGCTTGCAGCTTGGGACACATGGGCTTTTTCCAAGACCTCGGCGGCCGGCAAGGCCACAAAGTCCTTGTGCTCGGCGCTGAAGGCATTGGCAATGTCCTCGTTTTCGCTCTGCAACAGGCTGCAAGTGGCATAGACAAGGCGCCCACCGGATTTCAGCAGGCGCGCCGCGCTGGCCAGAATCGCTGCCTGCTTGCCACGCAACTCTTCCACCGCCTTGGGCGACTGGCGCCATTTCAGGTCCGGATTGCGGCGCAGCGTGCCCAGGCCCGAACAGGGTGCATCGACCAGCACGCGGTCGATCTTGCCGGTCAGGCGCTTGATGCGCTCGTCGCGCTCATGGGCAATCTGCGCCGGATAGACATTGGACAGACCGCTGCGCGCCATGCGCGGCTTCAGCGCATCCAGCCGGTGACCGGACACATCGAAGGCGTACAAACGGCCGGTATTGCGCATCGCCGCACCCAGCGCCAGGGTCTTGCCGCCGGCGCCGGCGCAAAAGTCGACGACCATTTCACTGCGCTTGGCGTCGAGCAGCAGGGCGAGCAGTTGGCTGCCCTCGTCCTGCACTTCGACCAGGCCCTTGGTGAACAGCTCCAGCTTGTTCAGCGCCGGTTTGCCCGGCACTCGCAGGCCCCAGGGTGAGTAGGGCGTGGGCTCGGACTCGATGCCGGCGGCCTTCAGCGCCGCCTGCACCTCTTCGCGCTTGGCCTTCAGCAGGTTGACACGCAAATCGAGTTCGGCACCCTCATTGAGACTGGCGGCCAGTGGCCAGAAGTCCTCCTCGCCCAGCTGGGCCATCAGCGGATTGGCCAGCCAGTCGGGCAGGTTGTGGCGCAGCTTGGGCGCCAGGGTGCTGCGGTCTATGGCCTGCACGCCGGCAAGCCACTTCTGCTCGTGCGACTCCATGCAGGCCTGCAGGAACTTGTCGCTGCCCTGCCAGCCCAGCAGGGTCAGGCGGCGCTCCATGGGACCGAAGCCACTTTGGGCGAAGTGCTGGAACAGCAGGCGCTGGCGCAGCACGGTGTAAACCGTCTCGGCCAGGGTGTGGCGTTCGCGCTGGCCGAGGTTCTTGTGCTTGCGAAAATAGTTGGACACCACGGAATCCGCGGGCATGTCGAACTGCAGCACCTGGTGCAGCAATTCGGTGGTCATTTCCAGAAGGGCATTAGGATGCATCCGCCGATTATCCCAGCCCAGCCTTACCAGCCCGAAATCAACTCATGAGTGACGCCGACCTGCCCGCCCTGCCCGACACCCCGCCGGGCCGCTATCGCCACTACAAAGGCGGGGAATACGAGGTCCTGGGCGCGGCCCGCCACAGCGAGACGCTGGAGCCCCTGGTGCTCTACCGGCCGTTGTACAACGCCAGCGGCTTTTGGGTGCGACCACACGCGATGTTCTTCGGCAGCTTGATCGTCGAGGGTCGCGAAGTGCCGCGCTTTGCGCCGATGAACGGCAGCTGATGCACGCCGCCCTGGCACAACTGCGCGTGCGTCCGCGCCTGATGGTGGCCGTCGGCCTGGGCCTGGCCGTGGCCCTGCTGCTGCCCGGCCCGTTGCATGCCACCACCCGCGGTCTGCTGGGCTGGAATGCCGCCGTCTGGCTGTACCTGCTGCTGCTGGCGCGGATGATGCACCGCGCCGACGAAGGCCATCTGCGCCGCAGCGCCGTGCAGCAGGCCGACGGCGCGCCCGTCGTGCTGCTGCTGGCCATCACGGCGGCGCTGGCCAGCTTGGCGGCGATCGCGCTGGAGCTCTCGCACGCACGCGGCAGCAGCGGGCCGGGCTGGCAGGACATGGTGCTGGCCGTCGGCACCATTGCCGGCTCCTGGATCTTGCTGCCGCTGGAGTTTGCGCTGGCCTATGCCAGCCGCTTTTACGGTGCCGCCCAGGCCAATAGCGGCCTGTGCTTTCCCAGTGATGAAGATGGCAAGCCCGAGCAGGAGCCCGACTACATCGACTTCCTGTATTTCGCCTTCACCATCGCCGCCACCTCGCAGACCTCGGACGTGGCGGTCACCAAGCGCAGCATGCGACGCCTGGTGCTGCTGCACTCGGTACTGTCCTTTGCCTTCAACACCGTCTTGCTGGCGTTGACCATCAATATCGTCGCCGGGTCGCTGTGATCAGATCAACGCCTGGGCGCGGCCCTGCAGCTGCGTGACACGGCCATCTTCGACCGCCAGCTCTTCCTGCACCAGCCAGCGCACGGCGCGCGGATAGATCTCGTGCTCTCGCACCAGCACGCGGGCCGACAGCGTTGCCTCGGTGTCGCCAGGCAGCACCGGCACCACAGCCTGGGCGATGATGGGACCGTGGTCCAGCTCCGGGGTGACCAGGTGCACGGTGGCGCCCGCCACCTTGCAGCCGGCCTCCAGCGCGCGCTGGTGCGTGTGCAGGCCCGGAAAGGCCGGCAGCAGCGAGGGGTGGATGTTCAACAGCCTGCCTTCGAAGGTCCGCACGAAGTCGGCCGACAGAATGCGCATGAAACCGGCCAGCACCACCACATCGGGCGCGTAGCTCTGTATCACCCGGGCCAGTTCGGTATCGAAGGCCGCGCGCTCGGCAAAAGCCTTGTGATCGACCACAGCCGTGGCAATGCCATGCCCGGCCGCGAAGGCCAGGCCACCGGCGCCGGGGCGGTTGCTGATCACCGCGGCAACGCGGGCCGGCCAGCCCTCGGCGGCGCAGGCCTTGACGATGGCCTCCATATTGGAGCCGCGGCCCGAGATCAGGATCACGATGTTTTTCATGGGTCGGCAGTGTAGCCCTGCCCGCAAATGCTTGACTGCCTACAATCTGGCTCCCCCGACAGGCCTGAACCATGACTCCAGACACTTCTTCCGCCGCCCCGCCACGCCAGCGTGTGCTGTCGGGCATGCGCCCGACCGGCGCATTGCACCTGGGCCACTACCACGGTGCACTGAAGAACTGGGTGCGCCTGCAGTCCGAGTTCGATTGTTTCTTCTTCGTCGCTGACTGGCATGCGATGACCACGCACTACCAGGACCATGCCGACATCGAACGCAATGTCTACGACATGGTGGTCGACTGGCTGGCCGCCGGCATCGACCCAGAGCAGGCGACCCTGTTCATCCAAAGCCGCATGCCTGAGCACGCCGAGCTGTTCACGCTTCTGGCAATGAGCACACCGCTGAGCTGGCTGGAGCGCATGCCCAGCTACAAGGACATGCTGGAAAAGAACCGCGAACCTGCGACCTATGGCCTGCTGGGCTATCCGCTGCTGCAGGCGGCCGACATCCTGATCTACAAGGCCGCTTTTGTGCCGGTCGGCGAAGACCAGGCCCCGCATGTGGAAGTGACACGCGAGGTCGCCCGCCGCTTCAACCATGTCTACAGCCCAGACAAGCCGATACTGCCCGAGCCCCAGGCCCTGCTGACCGAGACCTCGCGGCTGACCGGCCTCGATGGCGAGAAGATGAGCAAGAGCTATGGCAACACGATCGCGATGCGCGACGCACCCGAGGTGGTGGAGCAGAAGATCAAACGCATGCCCACCGACCCGCAGCGCGTGCGCCGCGATGACGCTGGCGACCCGGCGCGCTGCCCGGTCTGGCCGCTGCACCAGCTCTACTCCGACGCCGACACCCAGGCCTGGGCGGCCCGGGGCTGCACAACGGCAGGCATCGGCTGCCTGGATTGCAAGCAGCCGGTGATTGACGCGATCAAGAAGGAACAGGAGCCCTGGCGCGAGCGCGCCGAGGCCTATCTGAGCAACCCGAAGCAGGTGCACTGGATCGTCGAGGTGGGCACCGAGCGCGCCCGCGCCGTGGCGCGCAAGACCATGCGCGAGGTGCGCACTGCCATGGGCCTGGCCTACTGATGACGGATCGCATGACGAGCGCAAAAGCGATGGCCGGCATCCACATCACCGATATCGAATCCGCCATCAACTGGTGGCGCGCGCACTCGCCGTCCGACGGCCTGCGGGCCTGCGCCGAGGTGCTCGCGCTGGCCGAGGTCTACGGCCTGATGGTCTATTACCGCGAGAACCAGTGCGACGAGGACACCATGCCTCCTGAAGCCAAACAGGCCTGGCTGCGCTGGTACGACACCACACCGGACGCCCCCTGCATCGCCATCTGCTCGACCAGCCAGGGCGATGACTGGTGCAAGGGCTGCGGCCGCAGCTTCGATGAGGTACAGCATTGGCCGGTGATGACCCCCGGCGAAAAGCGGGCCACCTGGCGTCGCATCTCGATGGAGGCTACAGCCTGGCGCTTCAACCGCTATGCCGAGCGGGCCAGGTCGGCATCAGGTATCGATCATGACGGCGTGCCACCGGCCGGGGGCGCTGTTTGAGCGCGCCCGCCACCCTGCTCAGCAGCCTGCAGCGCATCGCCCCCCTGGCCTGGCCGGTGTTCATCGGTCAGGTCGCGGTGCTGGCCTTCAGCACCCTGGACACGATGCTGGTCGCCCGCTACGCCGCGGTCGATCTGGCTGCGCTCTCGGTCGGCTCGGCCGTCTACATCACCGTCTTCATCGGCCTGATGGGCATGGTGCTGGCACTGAGTCCGATCGCCGGTCAGATGTTCGGCGCCAGAAAGCTGCAGGAAGCCGGGCGTCAATACCACCAGGCGATCTGGCTGGCCCTGGCGCTGTCGGTGCCGGGCTGCCTGGTGCTGCTGCTGCCGGGGCCTTTCCTGAACCTGGCGCAATCGAGCCCTGAGGTGGCCGACAAAGTGCGCGCCTATCTCGGCGCACTGGCCTTCTCGCTGCCGGCGGCGCTCCTGTTCACCGCATTCCGTGCCTTCAACACGGCCGTGTCCCGGCCCAAGGCGGTGATGGTGCTGCAGCTGGGCGGTCTGGCATTGAAGGTGCCGCTGAGCCTGCTGTTCGTCTACGGCTTCGACCTGGGGCCCTTGCACCTGCCTGCGCAGGGTGTGGCCGGCTGCGGCATGGCCACCGCGCTGGTGATGTGGAGCCAGGTCTTGCTGGCTCGGTGGGTGACCCGGCACACCGCCTTCTATGCCGACTTCGGCCTGCAGCGCCGTGGCCTGATGCCGCCCGATCGCACCGCCATCATCAACCAGCTCCGGCTGGGCGTGCCGATGGGCTTCACCGTGCTGGTCGAGGTCACCGGCTTCAGCTTCATGGCCCTGTTCATCGCCCGCATCGGCGCCACGGCGGTGGCCGGGCACCAGATCGCCGTCAACCTGGTGTCCCTGCTGTTCATGATGCCGCTGGCCCTGGCCAATGCCACCAGCACCCTGGTGGCTCAGCGCATCGGCGCCCACGAGATGCTGGACGCACGCCGGGTCGGCTGGCATGGGCTGGAAATCGGCCTGCTGGCGGCCGCCCTGCTGGGCGGGCTGGTGTACTTCGGCCGCGACCAGGTGCTGCGCGTCTACACCCAGGACCCGCGGGTCATTGCCGCCGCCCTGCCCCTGCTGGCCTGGCTGTGGGTGTTCCATATCGCCGATGCAGCCCAGACCCTGGGCGCCTTCGTGCTGCGCGCCCACCGGGTCACCACCCTGCCCTCGCTGATCTATGTGTTTGCGCTGTGGGGCGTGGGGCTGGGCGGTGGCTATGCGCTGGCCTTTCACTCGCAGGGCTGGGCGCCGGCCAGCCTGTCGGGGGCTCGCGGCATGTGGGCGGCCTCCACGGCGGGGCTGGTGCTGGCCGGTGCCAGCATGTGCGCGCTGCTGGCGCGGGTGCACAAGGCCGAGCTGCGCCAGGCCTGATCGGCCAGGCTCAGGCCAGGGCCGGGAGGTCCATCACGAAGCGGCTGCCGCCGCCGTCCCGGGGCAGGCAGCGCACGGTGCCCTGATGGCGTTGCGCGATCTGCTTGACCAGGCTCAGGCCCAGGCCCACGCCACCGGCCTGCTCGGCATGGCCGGGCAGGCGGAAGAAGGGCTCGAAGATGCGCTCGCGCATCGCCTCGGGCACACCGGGCCCGCGGTCGCAGACCTGCAACTCCACCCGCTGGCCCTGGCGCGACAGCGTCAGCAGCACGTCCTCGCCGCCATAGCGCTTGGCGTTCTCCAGCAGATTGCGCAACGCACGGCGCAGCAGGCGCTCGTCGCCCTGCACGCGCAGCGGCGCCGCGCCCTCAGCCTGGACCTGGGCACCGGTACGGGCCGCCTCTTCGGCGGCCAGGCCCAGCAGGTCCTGCGGCAGGTCGTGGGCAGCACGGTCAGGCACCTGGGCCTGGCCATCGAGCCGGCTGGCCAGCAGCACCTCTTCGACCAGCGCGTCGAGCTCGGCGATATTGGTGCGTATCTCCTTGCGCAGCGAGTCCCGCTGCGCCGGCGAGGCGTCTTCGACCAGGGACAGGGCCATCTTGAGCCGCGCCAGCGGCGAGCGCAGCTCGTGGCTGGCATTGGCCAAGAGGCTCTGGTGCGAACGGAACAGCAGCTCGACCTGGCCGGCCGTGCGGTTGAAGCTGCCGGCCAGACGTGCCACCTCATCACTGCCTTTGTCATCGACGCGGTAGCTGAGCTGGCCGGCACCGAACTGCTCGACACCACGCTGCAGGGCTTCGAGACGACGGGTCAGCCGGCGCACGACCGGGAAAGCCCCCAGAGCCACGCCGAGGAACAGCAGCACCAGCAACACGATCAGGGTCAGCCCGTTGTGCCAGGCGGGCGGCAAGCCCGGCAACCACCCGGGCAGCCAGCCCGGCAGCAGCCCCGGCTCCATGCGCGGGCCGCGCTCCATGGCGGTATACATGCCGCCCATCGGTGCCGAGGCGCCGCCCTCGCGGACCACACGGGCGCCCCGCAGAAACGGCCCGCCGCGCATGGTCCACAGGGTGCGCTCGTCTTCCAGGCGCACGGCAAAGCCCTTGCCAAGCTGCTCCTGCTCACGCCGTTTGTAGGACTCCGATGTGGCAACCCGCTGGCCGCCGACATCGTCCAGCGCCAGCGGTATGCGCAGGCGCTGCGACCAGTCGAGCAAGGCCTCGGCCTGCTCCTCGCGCGGCGCATCGGCCGGCGGCAGCGAGCGGTGGATCAGGGTCGCCATGGCAGCCAGTCGCTCGGTGGCAGCGGCGTCCGAACGTGCACGCTCCTGCTCGAATTGACGCTGGAACAGCCAGCCCGAGCCAAAGGCAAAGGCCAGCAAGAGCACCACCAGGGTCAGGTAGATGCGGAGGTAAAGCGACTTCAAACGTGCGGCCTGCGAATGGAAGGGTGAGCCGCCTCAGGCGGCATGCTCATGGGCATCGTCTTGCTTGCGGGCAAAGACATAGCCGGCGCCGCGAATCGTCAGCACCCGGCGCGGGTTGCGTGGGTCGTCCTCGATCACCGAGCGTATGCGCGAAATGTGCACATCGATCGAGCGGTCGAAAGCGTCCAGCGGATGGCCCTTCAGCGAATCCATGATCTGGTCGCGCGAGAGCACGCGGCCGGGGCTTTGCGCCAGCACCACCAGCAGGTCGAACTGGTGGCTGGTGAGGTCGCAGGTCTGGCCGTCCAGGCGCGCCAGACGCGCGGCCAGATCGATCTCGAGGCGGCCGAAGCGCAGCACATCCTGGTCTTGCACCTCGGGCAGGGCGCGGCGCAGCAGCGCCTTGACGCGGGCCAGCAACTCGCGTGGCTCGAAGGGCTTGGCCAGGTAGTCGTCGGCGCCCAGTTCCAGGCCGAGAATGCGGTCCATCGGCTCGCCGCGCGCCGTCAGCATCAGCAGCGGCAGGCGGCGGGTGCGCTGCGAGCCGCGCAGCTCGCGGCAGAAGTCCAGGCCGTCGCCATCGGGCAGCATCAGATCCAGCAGCAGCAGGTCGAACTCGCCATTGAGCAGGCAGGCCCGCCCCTCGCCCAGGCTGGCGGCCACGGTGATCTCGAACCCGGCGTTGCGCAGATAGTCGCCCACCATGCCGGTGAGTCGGGCGTCGTCGTCGATCAGCAGCAGTGATGCACCCATGGCGGTTTCAGCAAAAAGTGGTGTGGGCTGGCCACCGGCAAAAGACCGGGCAGGCCGCAAGCATAAGCTGATCGGCCTGCCTGCGGCCACCAGGGCTTACTTCGTCGCGGCCGGCGCGCCATGCATGTGCTGCATCATGCGGGCCTGGCGCTTTTGCATGCGCTCGACGAACTTGGCGCGCTGCTCGGGCGTCAGCACACGCGACACATCGATCATCACCTGGCTCATGCGCTTGCTGGCCTGGTCGTGTTGGGCCAGCATCTGCTGGCGCAGCGCCTCGACCGCATTCGCATCCACCACCGGTGCGCCGAACAGGGCCAGGCCCTGCTCATGCAGCTTGCGGCCGGCTTCGCGCTGGCCCTTGAGGTCCTGCATGGCGGCCTGCATGATGGTCTTGATCTGGGCACGCTGGGCGTCGGTGGCATCGACCGAGTCCAACACATGCTCGATGTGACCACCGCCAAACATCATGCCCGCGCCGCCAGGACCGCCATGGCCGCCGTGCATCGGCTGGGCTTGGGCGGTAAGAGCCGCTCCCGCCAGCATGGACACAACCAGCGTGGACTTCAACACTTGCTTCAGGGACAGCTTGGTCATTTGGGATCTCCGGGGGTTGATCAAGAGACTTCAGTGTCGCGGCCGCTTGTAAGTGCGCCATGGCGGGGCGGTAAAGATCTGTGAAGGGTACACGGGCGTGAAAAAGCCGCTGCGCCTGGGAGGCGGAGCGGCTTTTGACAAAAGTCATCCAGTCAGTTGGTGCCAGAGCTTTCGGCCATGCTTCGCATGGATCTCAAGGTCTGGCACTCAAGGCCTGGTGAAATCAGCGGATGGGCTTGAAGCGCATGCGCTTCGGACGCGCGCCCTCTTCACCCAGGCGCTTCTTCTTGTCGGCCTCGTACTCGTGGTAGTTCCCGTCGAAGAAGAACCATTGCGAGTCGCCTTCGCAGGCCAGGATATGGGTGCAGATGCGGTCCAGGAACCAGCGATCGTGGGAGATCACCATCGCCGAGCCGGCGAACTCCAGCATCGCCTCTTCCAGCGCGCGCAGGGTTTCCACGTCCAGGTCATTGGACGGTTCGTCCAGCATCAGCACATTGCCGCCCTGGGCCAGCGTCTTGGCCAGGTGCAGGCGGCCACGCTCACCGCCGGACAGGCTGCCGACTTGCTTTTGCTGGTCATTGCCCTTGAAGTTGAAGCGGCCCAGATAGGCGCGGCTGGGCATGATGAACTTGCCGACGATGATGTTGTCCAGCCCGCCGGAGACGTCCTGCCAGACCGTCTTGGTGTCGTCCAGCGTTTCGCGGCTCTGGTCGACAAAGGCCAGCTGCGCGGTCTTGCCGATCGCCACCTCGCCGACATCGGGCGTTTCCTTGCCCTGGATCATGCGGAACAGCGTCGACTTACCGGCGCCGTTGGGGCCGATGATGCCGACGATGGCGCCGGCCGGCACCTTGAAGCTGAGGTTGTCTATCAACAGGCGGTCGCCAAAACTCTTCGAGACATTCTTGAACTCGATCACCTCATTGCCCAGGCGCTCGGCCACCGGGATGAAGATTTCGTTGGTCTCGTTGCGCTTCTGGTAGTCAACGTCGCTCAACTCCTCGAAGCGGGCCATGCGCGCCTTGCTCTTGGCCTGGCGGCCCTTGGTGTTGGAGCGCACCCACTTGAGTTCCTCCTTCATCGCCTTCATGCGGGCGTCTTCGCTCTTCTGCTCCCCCTCCAGGCGCTTCTCCTTCTGCTCCAGCCAGTCGGTGTAATTACCCTTCCACGGGATGCCGGCGCCGCGGTCCAGTTCCAGAATCCACTCGGCGGCGTTGTCCAGGAAGTAGCGATCGTGGGTGATGGCCACCACGGTGCCCGGGAAGCGCTGCAGGAATTGCTCCAGCCAGTCCACCGATTCGGCATCCAAGTGGTTGGTCGGCTCGTCGAGCAGCAGCATGTCGGGCTTGCTCAGCAGCAGGCGGCACAGCGCCACGCGGCGCTTTTCACCGCCGGAGAGCACGCCGATATTGGCGTCCCAGGGCGGCAGGTTCAGCGCGTCGGCGGCCAGTTCGAGCTGCAGGTCGGTGTTCTCGCTGCCGGCGGCCGAAATAATGGCTTCCAGCTCGCCCTGTTCGGCAGCCAGCGCGTCGAAGTCGGCGTCTTCTTCCGCATAGGCGGCATAGACCTCGTCCAGGCGCTTCTTCGCGGCCAGCACGCCGCCGATGCCCTCTTCCACCGCTTCGCGCACGGTCTGGTTGGGGTTGAGCTTGGGTTCCTGCTCCAGATAGCCGATCTTCAGATCGGGCATGGGCACGGCCTCGCCCTCGATGTCCTTGTCAACACCGGCCATGATCTTCAGGAAGGTGGACTTGCCCGAGCCGTTGACGCCCAGCACGCCGATCTTGGCACCGGGGAAGAAGGACAGGGTGATGTCCTTGAGGATGTGGCGCTTCGGGGGAACGATCTTCCCGACGCGATTCATCGTAAATACGTATTGAGCCATGGTGATGGGGGCCTTGCGCTGAAAGCAGAGAAGCAAAAAACTGGGGCTGACGGACCGGGATCGGCACCGCCACAAAGTTGGCACTCTGTGGGCAAATGAGTGATCTCGTTACAGCAAACCTCGTATTGTCGCCTAGGTGGCTTACAGAGCCAAGGTAGAATGCGCCCAGCAGCTGCGAGTCCAGTCACCGCGCTGCTGTCACTCTGACACCGGACGAGCTTGCCTCGCACTCCGCTACTACCGTTTCCGCCTGAGACTGACGCCCGTAAGAGGCGACAGGCAGAACCACCTGGTTCCTACATGTCTTTTGATACTCTCGGCCTTGCCGAGCCCCTGCTGCGTGCGCTTCACGAACAGGGTTACACGACCCCCACCCCCATTCAATCGCAAGCCATTCCCGCCGTCCTGAACGGTGGTGACTTGCTGGCCGGCGCCCAGACCGGCACCGGCAAGACCGCCGGCTTCACGCTGCCGATGCTGCAGCGCCTGAGCTCCACCCCCGCCGTGCGCGACGCCA
Source organism: uncultured Roseateles sp. (assembly GCF_963422335.1). Lineage (NCBI taxonomy): Bacteria > Pseudomonadati > Pseudomonadota > Betaproteobacteria > Burkholderiales > Sphaerotilaceae > Roseateles > uncultured Roseateles sp. The sequence continues at coordinate 3,194,694 of NZ_OY729424.1, read as the reverse complement.
AGGGCCGCGTGCCGGTGCGCGCGCTGATCCTGACCCCGACCCGCGAACTCGCCGCGCAAGTCGAGGAAAGCGTGCGTACCTATGGCAAGTACCTGTCGCTGACCAGCATGGTGATCTTCGGCGGTGTCGGCATGAACCCCCAGATCGCGCAGCTGCGCAAGGGCGTTGACATCCTGGTGGCCACACCGGGCCGTCTGCTGGACCTGCACCAGCAACGCGCCGTCGATCTGAGCCAGGTCGAGATCTTTGTGCTCGACGAAGCCGACCGCATGCTGGACATGGGCTTTGTGCACGACATCAAGAAGGTGCTGGCCGTGCTGCCGGCGAAGAAGCAGAGCCTGCTGTTCTCGGCCACCTTCAGCGACGACATCAAGGCCCTGGCCGACCGCCTGCTGAACCAGCCCGCGCTGATCGAAGTCGCCCGTCGCAACCAGACTGCCGAGAACATTGCACAAAAGCTGCACCCGGTCGGCCGCGATAAGAAAAAGGAATTGCTGGCCCATCTGATCAAGGACGGCAACTGGCATCAGGTGCTGGTGTTCACGCGCATGAAGCATGGCGCCAACCGCCTGACCGACTACCTGAACAGCGTCGGCATCAGCGCCATGGCCATCCATGGCAACAAGAGCCAGAGTGCCCGCACCAAGGCCCTGGCCGAATTCAAGACAGGCGATCTGGCCGTGCTCGTGGCAACCGACATCGCGGCGCGCGGCATCGACATCGACCAACTGCCCCACGTCGTCAACTTCGAGCTGCCCAATGTGCCCGAGGACTATGTGCACCGCATCGGCCGTACCGGCCGTGCCGGTGCCCTGGGCGAAGCCGTTTCGCTGGTCTGCGTCGACGAGCTGGGTTTTCTGCGCGACATCGAGAAGCTGATCAAGCGCGAGATCCCCAAGGAAATCGTCGCCGGCTTCGAGCCCAGCCCCAACGAGAAGGCCGAGCCCATCGTGTTGGGCCGCATGGTGCTCAATGGCGGCGCCGGTGCCGGCGGCCGCAGCGGTGGTGGTGGCGGTGGCCGTGGTGGTCGCCCCGGCGGTGGTGGCGGTGGCCGCGGCGGTGCACGCCCGCAGGCCTCGGCACCTTCACAGCCCGGTCGCGGTGCGCCGCGCCCTGCCGGCCACAAGCCGGCTCAGCCGGGTCAAGCCGCCGGCCGCGGCCGCGACGGCTCGGCCTCGCGTGACCAGCAGGCTCCGCGCAACCCGGACCAGCGCCCCGCGCAACGCCCGCAGCAACGCCCGGCCGGCCCGTCCAACGGTCCGCGCCTGACCCAGCCCAAGCGCTGAGTCTCGCCAGAGCATGAAAAAACCCGGCCTCGGCCGGGTTTTTTCATGGGTGAAGCAAGCCGGACTCAGGCCGTCTTCTTGGCCTTCTTGGCCTTCTTCGCCGTTGCCTTCTTGGCACCGGCCTTCTTCGTCTTCTTCACTGCCTTGCCCGGCTTCGCATCGGGGGCGGCAGCAGGCGCCTGGGCCTGGGCATGGGGTTGGGCCACGGCGGCGAGTGCGGGCGCCGAGGCACCCAGGCCCAGTGCGGATAGCAGCAAGGCGGCGAGCAGATTCTTCATGGTGTTACTCCTTGTTCGGCAATCGGGGGGAAGTTCCGCCATGAGCATACAACCTGCGCCGATCGGCGGCGTTGATGGCGCACAACACTGTCAGGTGAACAGACGTTCGCGCAGCCATTTGGTCGCCACCCATTTTTCGCCTTCGACCACCGGTGCACCGCCGTGCAGGCTGGCCGTCATCGGGTGCGGCCGGTCGTAGCTGAAGAACACCGCGTTGCCCTTGATCGGACCGACCTCCAGCTTGACATCGGGGAACACCGTGCTGCCGCCCTTGACCGGGGTGTTCAGGTACATCACCAGGCTGGCCACACGCTGGCCGCCACGGGCCAGTATGGTGGGCGTGCCGGAGTGCGCCGGGTCGAAATAATCGTAATGCGGCTTGTACTCGGCACCCGGCCGGTAGCGCAGCACCTGCAGGCCTTCGCCGTTCTCGACTGGCCACTGCACCAAGGCGGCAATGCGCGCCTCCAGGCGTTGGCAAACCGCATGTTCGCCGCGCTCAAAGAACATGCCCTCGCTGGTGCGAGCCTCGTTGACCTCGCTGCCGCCGGTTGCCGTTTCCACCGTCTCGGAACGCGCAAGCCGGGCACCGGCCAGGGCCACGATCTCGTCGCACTCCTCGTCGGACAGCAGGCCGCCGAACACCACCACGCGAGGGTGGCGCAGGCTGGTCAGCACCCGCACCTCGCGGTCGAAGGCCCAGATGCTGGACGGCGCCCCCGAAAGATCAGGCTCGGGCACCGGCACCGCCTGCGGCAGGGCCTTGAGCCGGGCCTGCGCGTCCAGGTGCGCGGTGAGCGTGTCTTCCAGCGCCTTGATGGCCACGTCCTCGACCCAGCCGCTGGCGAGCATGGACTTCAGCACCTCTTCGGGTGGATGGCCGGCGACGGCCTGCTCCACAATCCACTGGCGCAATTCGGGGGTGATCAGTTGCTGCGTCATGGGCCGTATTTTTACCTCAGCTTGGCGACTCAGGTCAGGCGACGCCTGAAAACAAGGCGCTGGGGCTCGGAGGCTGTGCCGTCAAAACCATAGCCATCGAGATTGAAGCCCTCAAGCTCCCTGGCGGTTTTCAGCCGGTGCTGGATGGCATAGCGCGCCATCAGGCCGCGGGCTCGTTTGGCAAAGAAGCTGATGACCTTGTATTGCCCGTTCTTCCAGTCTTCGAACACGCATTCGATCACCGGCGTGCGCAAGGCCTTGCGATCGGCGGCCTTGAAGTATTCCTGCGAAGCGAGATTGACGATCAACGCCTTTTTCTTCTCGCGTGCGAGCTGGGCGTCAAGGTATTGGGCGAGCGTGTCGCCCCAGAAGGCATAGAGATTGCTGCCATGGGCATTGGCCAGGCGCGTGCCCATCTCCAGGCGGTAGGGCTGCAGCTTGTCCAGCGGGCGCAGCACACCGTACAGGCCGGACAGGATGGCGACATGCTGCTGGGCCCAGGCGATATCGTCGGCACTGAGCGAGCCTGCGTCCAGGCCGTCATAGACGTCGCCGGCAAAGGCCAGCACGGCCGGCTTGCTATTGGTTTTGGTGAAGCGCTTGGACCAGGCCGCGTAGCGGCGAACGTTCAAGGTAGACAGGTCTTCCGACAAATCCATCAGCTCGGCGATATCGGCCGGTGTCTTGGTCTTCAGCAGCGCGATCAGCTCGGCCGACTGCGGCACAAACTGCGGTGTCGTGGCCTGGGCCAGCAGCTCGGGTGGCACGGCGGTTTCATAGTCCAGGGTCTTGGCGGGAGACAGCACAAATAGCATGGGGTCAGTCTTTGCGGGAAGCTTGCGGGCACGGCAGCAAGAATAACCGCAGGCCGGCCCCCAGGCCCTCAGGCCTTCAGCAGGGACAGCGGTTTGATGGCTGCGCTGTCCGGAAACACCTCGGCCTCCAGCTTGGCGCTGGCGATCTGCAGATGGTCGGCCAGCACGCCTTTGAGCAGCGCGCGCAGGTCGGTGGTGATGCGCAGATCGCGCCCCTCGAAGCGCTGCGCCTTGGCCAGGCCCGGCCAGTCACCCAGCACCCTTCCGCCCTTGACGGCGCCGCCCAGCACAAAGGCCACACCGCCGCTGCCGTGGTCGGTGCCCTGGGTGCCGTTGATCTGCACCTCGCGGCCGAACTCGCTGGCCACCACGACCACGGTGCGCGCCCAGGTGCCCTGCCCCGGCGCCTGCATCAACCCCTCACGCAACGCCGCCAGTCCGGCGTCGAGGGTGCGCAGGTTCTGCGTCAACGCGCCATTCGGCGCCGCCTGGTTGGCATGGGTATCCCAGCCGCCCAGTTCCAGCACCGCCGCCTGCGGACCCTGCGGCTGGGCCAGGAACTCGGCCGCACGCCGCGCCAGCAGCACAAAGCCGGCGCCACCACCGCCGGCTGCCATGGCCGACATATCGGTGCGTTCACGCAGGCCCTGCGCCCGCGCCAGCGCCGTGCCAAGGGCAGCATCATCGGCATACAAGCGCATCAGCCTGGACACCAGATCCGCACCCGGCTCGGGCAGGACCGACGGTGACCAGGTATCGACCTCGGCGGCACCGCGCAAGACCAGCGGCACGGCCGTGCTCAAGGCCAGCGATTTGAGACCTGCCGGGCCCAGCGCGCGGGCCAGCCAGCCGGTGCTCAGCTCATGCGGCCGGGTGCCTCCACTCTCCAGCACCTGCTGGGCGTCAAAGTGCGAGCGCTCGCGATAGGGCAGGCCGGTGGCATGCACCACGCTGGCCTCGCCACGGCCATACATGGCGTGCAACTGCGCCAGCGCCGGGTGCAGGGCATAGGGGCCAGCCAGGCTCAGCAGCGGGTCGGCAAACTGGGCCAGCGCGCCGCGGGCGCCGGCAAAGTCGGGGTCACCGGGCACCGGTGCGGCGCCGAGGCCATCCATGCCGCCGCGCAGTATCACCAGCACCAGCCGGTTTGACGATGGACCGGCGGACGTGCCGGCAAAACTCAGCGCCGGCGCCAGGGCCAGCGCCTGCAGCAGATGGCGGCGACGCAATCCGGAAGGGGTGACGTTCATGAGCTGACTCCGGTGATTCAGCGACGTTGAAATTCAGGCGACATCAACAGCAGGGTCAGCGCCTGCGGCCCATCGGCGGCACGGGCGATCTGCTGGCCCGAGGAAGGACTCAACAGCGGCCCCAGGCTGCTGTCGGCCAGTTGGCGGGCATCCACCTGCATACCCAGTCGGCCGGCCAGGCGCGACGCCCATTCGACGCGCTTCCACATCGCCTCCGGGCCCAGCCACTCGTCCGCACTGTCGGGCCAGCCCGCTGGCGATGGCGCGGCCTGCACACGCTGGCCCATCTGGGCAATGCCGCCGTCACGGTTGCGTGCCAGCAGGGCCTCCCCCAGGCCCAGCAGGCGCGCCGACGAGACGAAGAATTCCTCCGGCGTCTTCAGCTTGGTCTGCAGCGGTGCCCAGGCCTCCGGCGCGGTGACCAGGGTCTGGTACAGCGCGGGCAACTGGCCGCCGCTGCGCCGAAAACTCTGCGCCAGGCGGTCCACCAGGGCCGGCGGCGGCTGATCGCCAACGAAGTGGCGGGCCAGCTTGGTGGCGACGAACTTCGCCGTGGCCGGATGCAGGGTCAGGTCATGCAGCACCTGGTCCAGCGCCTGCGGGCCCTCGGCGTAGCTCTTGCCCAGCAGAGTCTTGCGGCCGGGTTCGTGCCACTGCGGATCGAAGTAGCTGGCGCGGGCATCCTTGTCGTTCGCTCGTTCCGGATCGGCCACACGCCAGCCGGTCAGCACCGCCGCCAGCGCGGTCACATCGGCCTGGGTGTAGCCGCCCTGCACGCCCAGGGTGTGCAGTTCAAGCACCTCGCGGGCCAGGTTTTCGTTCAGGCCAGTGACGCGGGGGGTTCGCATCTCGCCATCGCTGCCCGCACCCGTACGCCGGGCACGACGCTGCGCCAGCAACGAGTTGGGACCTGCCGAGGCGCTGTTGTCCAGATAGCGCAGCATGGCCGCATGGGTGACGGCCGCCTTCAGCATGGCCTCGAACGAGCCGCCGACATGCGGGCGTATCGCCTCGCGCTCGAAGGCGCCGACCAGGCCGCGCACCTGAGCCTTGGCCATGGACACGGTGAAGTGATTGGCCCAGAACAGCATCAGGCGCTCGTTGAAGGGTCGGGGGCTCTGCACCGCGCCGAGCAGGCGCGATTGCACATCGGCTTCGACGGTGGCGCGGAAGTGCTCGGCGAACTGCTGCTCGGCCGGCTTGGCATCGACGGTGCGTGCGTTGCGACGTTCGCGGTAGAAGGCATGCTGCAGACGCAGGCCATCCAGCGCGCTGGGCAGACTCACACCCCAGGGGGCATCAGCCGGGCCGATCTGCGCCATCAGCCAGGCCTGCGGGTCGGCCCCCATGCGCTCCAGCGAGGGCGCGCCCAGGCCGAAGCGGTGGACGGCCAGCGCGGCACCCGTGTCTTGCGTCATTGCCATGCGACAACTCCTGTTCCAGGCCGCCATGGTGCACCTGCGCTGTTGCCCTTGCCCGCGATGAAGGTCAATAAATGTAAAGCCGAAAAAAGCACAACCCGCCGCGGCAGGACGCCGGGGCGGGTTGTTCTGGCAGCCAGCGCGACGGTGCGCGCCTCGGCTCAGGGAGCGATCAGCTGGTTCAGCGCGGCCACATCATCCGGGCTCAGCTGGCCGGCGGCCTGGCGCAGCTTCAAGCTGCCCACCAGCACGTCGTAGCGGGCCTTGGCCAGGTCGCGCTGGGTCTGGAACAGCTGGGTTTGCGAATTCAGCACATCCAGGTTGACGCGCACGCCGACCTTGTAGCCCAGCTGCGTGGCCTCCAGCGCCAGCTTGGTGGACGACTCGGCGGCTTCCAAGGCCTTGACCTGAGCCTGGCCCGAGACCACGCCGAAGTAGGCCTGGCGCGTGCCCTGCCAGACGAAGCGCCGCGCGGCCTCGAGGTCATTGCGGGCCTTGTCTTCCAAGACCAGCACTTCCTTGATGCGATTCTGGGTTGCATAGCCGGTGAACAGCGGCATGCTCAGCTGGATGCCAACCGACAAATCATTCTTGCTGCCGTTCAGGGTCGCCAGATTGCTGTCGGCGCGGGCACGTGCATAGCCACCGGTCAAACCCACGGTCGGCAGATTGGCCGCCCGGGCACGCTCGATCTCCAGCTGCGCAATTTCAAAATTGACGCGCGCCTGCAAAATGCCGGGATGCTGGGCATCCGCACTCGTGACCCAGGCCTCGGCATCAGCCGGCAGCACCGGCGGCAATGTGACGGGCACCAGCAGGGGTTTGGGATTGACGCCGGTGCGACCCACCAGCTGATCGAGCGCAATGCGCTTGGAGCGCAGATCGTTCTCCGCCGCGATTTCCGCAGCCGTGCCGAGGTCGAATCGGGCCTGGGCTTCACGGGTGTCGGTGATGGTAGCCGTGCCGACCTCGAAATTGCGCTTGGCCGAGGCCAGTTGCTCGGTGGTGGCGGCCTTACTGGCGCGGGTTGTGCCCAGCACATCCTGTGCGGCCAGCACATCAAAGTAGGCCTGGGCGACGCGCACGATCAGGTCCTGCTCGGCTGTCGCCAGCTGGGCCTTGGCCAGATCCAGCTGCTTCAAGGCCTGCTGCACCGTGACGGCGTTGTTGCGGTTGAACAGCGAATAGGCGCCCTGCACGCCGACCTGCGCATTGGTCGTGTTGCTGGTCGGTGCCGTACCTTCCGAATTGACCCGCGAGGCGCCTGCCGTCAGCGAGGCCGAGGGGCGCTCCAGCGCCTTGGTCTGCTCGACCTTGTACTGCACCGAGTCGGCCAGCGAGCGCGAGGCCAGATAGGTGGCGTCATAGCCCTTGGCGGCGTCATACAACTCCATCAGGCTTTGAGCCTGCGCGGCCGACACGCCGCCGAAGGCCAGGCTGACGGCCAGTGCCAAACGACCGCTCAGACGGCCGCTGAGTCGGAATGGCGTACCGGAACGGCGCGTGGCCAGGGTTTGGGGTCGTTCGACGGACATGGAGTCTTCCTTATGGAAAAAATTGTTCAACTGACGGTCAGCAGTTTCAATATCTCGGCACCGCAGGATCCATCTGCACGGACCATGCCTCGATGCCACCGGCGAGGTTATAGACCGAATCGAAGCCCTGGCGCTGCAGAAATGCGACGACTTGCAGACTTCGCATGCCATGGTGGCAATAACAGACGACGGGCTGCGACGGGTCCAGCTCATCCAGCCGCTGCGGAATCTGCCCCATCGGTATGCTCAGCCAGCGGGCGCCGTCGATACGGATGCTGGCCAGCGCCACCTCCCAGGGCTCACGCACATCGAGCAGCACGGTGCCTGCGCCCAATGCTTGCAGCTGGGCAGGCAGGCGATCGACAGGCAGCTGCTCCATCAAAAGCTGAAGCGCGAGGCCTCTTCGAAGCCCTGCAGGCGCGGGGCGATGGTGTCGAACAGCTCGACGCTGCGGAAGTCGCGCTCGGCAAGACGTGTCACCAGCACCGCGCGCATCACCGGCTCCTCGCCCTTGATGGCAATCAAACGGCCACCGACCTTCAGCTGCTGCAGCAGGTCTTGCGGAATCTCCGCCACCGAGCCCGACAGCACAATGGCGTCGAACGGCGCCTCGCCGCTCAGGCCCTTGCAGCCATCGGCCTGGCGCACGGTCACATTGTTCAGCCCGGCGCGCTTGAGCTTCTCGGCGGCGGAGCGAACCAGTTCGGCATCCAGCTCCAGCGAGATCACTTGCTGCGCCCGGTGGCCCAACAACGCGGCCATGAAGCCGGACCCGGTGCCGACTTCCAGCACCTTCTCGTGACGCTGCAGCTTCAGCTCCTGCAGCAGGCGTGCCTCCAGGCGCGGCGCCAGCATGAAGCGACCACCGCCCAACGGTACCTCGGTGTCCATGAAGGCCATGCCCTTGTACGCGGTGGGCACGAAGTCCTCGCGTCGCACCGCGGCCAGCAGAGCCAGGACGGTCTGATCCAGCACGTCCCAGGGACGGATCTGCTGCTCGATCATGTTGAAGCGGGCCTGTTCAATGTTCATACCTTGTTCCCTTAGCTGCGCGCAGACTGTCAAATGACGAATTCTATGGCGAGGGGCTGGCCACCGGCCGGTCCGACATCAAGCCACGCAGCATCAGATCGATCTGGGTGTTGAGCACCGACTCCGGCACCAGCAGAGGGGTGTAGACGCCGCAGGCGCCGAAGGACTGCTGTTGCAGCGACAGGAACAGCAGCGGGCTGCACAGCACATGGACGGTGTCGGCCACCTTGACGGGGCGGAACTCGCCGCGCTGCACGCCACGCTCGATGACGCTGCCCAGCAGTTGCTGGGCCGGCAGAATCACCTCCTCGGCGTAGAACTGCGCCAGCTCCGGGAAGTTGCCCGACTCGGCCATCATGATCTTGACGATGCCTCCGCTGGGGCCTTCGCCGACCCGCTCCCACCAGGTCCTGAGCACCAGGGCGAGCAGATCGGCCGTCGACCCTTCGAACGCCGCAGCGATCTCCATGCCCTCGATGATCTGGGCCGAGAGGTTGTGGCGTACCACCGCCTTGAACAGCTCTTCCTTGCTCGGGTAGTAAAGGTACAAGGTACCCTTGGACACCCCGGCGCGCTTGGCCACCTCCTCGGCGCGCGTGGCCGCAAAGCCGCGCTCGACGAACAGGGCCAGAGCCGCATCCAGCAACTCCTGCGGACGGGCCTGCTTGCGCCGCTGGCGTAAGGTGGGGGTAACGTTCATTGAATCCATACTGACTAACTGGTCAGTAATATACCGTGTGGGCCCTCGCCCGGTCAAGGCAACTCGCCTGCGGAGCTCACGCCAGCCCATTGGAAAACCATGAAATTTCTCATTCGTTGCACGCTGCTGCTGTCGATGGCCCTCGCTTTGGCGGCATGCGCCACCCTGGGCGGTGTGCGCACACTGACTTTGGGAGAGGCCGAGCTGAACCAGTTGCTGCAGCGCCAGCTGCCGATCGAGCGCCGCGTGCTCGAGCTGCTCGAAATACGCCTGAGCGAACCCCGGCTGCAGTTGCTACCGCAAAGCAACCGGGTCGCGCTGGATTTGGAGGTAAGCAGCCGCGAGCGTCTGCTAGGCCGCGCCTACCAGGGCCATATTGCGCTGGACTTTGCCCTGCGCTACGACGAAGCGAGCCAGTCCATCAGGCTCGACCGGGTGCGCGTGAATGAATTCCTGGTCCGCGACCTGCCACCCAAGCAGCAGGCTCAGCTCGGCCGCATCGGCAGCCTGATCGGCGAGCAAATGCTCAAGGATCTGGCCATCTACCGGTTCAAACCCAAGGATTTGCAGGCCGCCGAGGGGTTGGGCTATGTCCCTGGCGCGGTCACGGTGACCGCGCGCGGTGTGGAAGTGACCCTGGCGCCGAGATAGCCCCGGCGGCGGCGCGCACCTGCGACCCCGGCTCAAAGCCGGCGCCAGTGTGTGGTTTACCCGCGCTCGCGAGCATAACGGTGAGGCTCCACCGCAGATTTACAACAGAATAGCGCGCGGACCTTTTCGCCCGCGCCCCCCATTGTTCGAGACTCCAAGCATGAAGCAGCGGCCTCCGCATCCCAACCCCGCCCACTCCATTGACGCCGGCAAGGCGCTGCGCGCGCTGAGCTTGGCCCTGCTGCTGGGCATCGCCCCCGTCCACGCGGCCACCGACGCCAAGGCCTCGCGCTATTACGAAGACGCGTTGCAGCGCTATGAGCGCAAGGACATCGAAGGCGCCATCATCCAGCTGAAGAACGCCTTGCAGATCGACAACAGCATGCTGCCGGTACAGGTGCTGCTGGGCAAGGCCCTGCTCGCCAATGGCGAGGTGGCCAATGCCGAGGTGGCCTTCACCGAGGCCTTGCGGTTGGGCGTGAACCGGGCCGAGGTGGTGCTGCCGCTAGCCAAGGCCGTGGTGTCGCAGGGCAAGCAAAAGCAGCTGATAGAACAGCCACGCTTCGCGCTGAACGGCCTGCCATCCCTGGTGCAGCTGGATCTGCTGCTGATACGCGCTTCGGCTGCCTCCGATCTGGGTGATGTTCAGGGGGCGATGAAGAACATCAATGACGCCCGGGCGATCGATGCACGCGCACCCGAGGTTTGGCTGGCCGAAGTGCCGATACGCATCCGCGCGCGGCAGTTCGCGGAGGCCAATCTGGCCGCCGACAAGGCGCTGGCGCTGGCGCCGGGCTCCGCCGAGGGCCTGTATCAGAAGGCCTCGATTGCCCACGTGCAGAGCGAGTTGAGCGCCGCCGTGGCTGGCTACGACAAGGCCATCAAGGCTGATGCCGAGCATGTCGAATCCCGTCTGGCGCGTGCCGGCATCTACCTCGATCAGGGGCGTGGTGCCGAGGCCAAGGCCGACGTCATGGAAGTGGTGCGCGTGGCGCCGCTGGAGCCCCGCGGCGCCTATCTGAAGGCATTGATCGCCGAGCGCGAGGGCAATGCAGCCGCCTCGCGCGCCGCACTGCGCGAGGTCACCGAATTGATCGACCCGATCCAGGTCGATTTCATCCGCTATCGGCCGCAACTGTTGATGCTCAACGGCCTCGCCCACTTCGGGCTGAACGAGCGCGAAAAGGCCAAACCCTATCTGGAGCTGTTCCAGAAGGCGCAGAACAACAGTCCGGTATCCAAACTGTTGGCGCAGATCTATATGGCCGAGAAGAATGCCGACCGCGCCATCGAGGTGATGGAAATCTATATGAAGGGGCATCCGGGCGACGGCCAGGGTGCCTCGCTGCTGGCCGGTGCCTACATGAGCAAGGGCCGCTATCCGAAGGCCACGGCGCTGATGCAGGAGGCCCTGCGCAGCCGCGATGCGCCCGAGTTCCACACCGCCCTGGGCCTGAGCCTGATCGGCAGCGGCCAGGTTGGCAACGCCGTCACCGAGCTGGAAACCGCCTTCAAGAACGATCCCAAGCAGGTGCAGGCGGGCACGGTGCTGATCAATCTGTATCTGCGCGATCGTCAGGTCACCAAGGCGGTGGCCGTGGCCCAGACCCTGGCCAAGCAGCAGCCCGGCAACGCCGGCTTCCAGAACCTGCTGGGCGTCACCAAGGCTGAGGCCCGCGACGCCGTCGGCGCGAAGGCCGCGTTCGAGCAGGCCATCAAGCTCGATGCCGGGTATCTGCAGCCCAAGATGGGTTTGGCAAGGTTGGAGATTGCCACCAAGGCCTACGACGCCGCGGCCAAGCGCCTGGGCGAAATTATCAAGGCAGACGAGCGCAATGGCGATGCGATGTACGACATGGCCGTACTGTCCGAGAGGCGCGGCCAGATGGCGGAGGCGCAGCGCTGGCTGGAAAAGGCGGTGGACTTCAGCGGTCCGCGCGAAACACGTCCGAGTTTCGCGCTGGTGGAACTGCATCTGCGCAGCGGACGCGCCGCTCCGGCGCTGGACGCCGCCAAGGTCTTGCTGTCCAAGGCACCGGACGATGTGTCGGTGCTGACCACCTACGCCCGGGCGCAGCTGGCCAATGGCGACCTGCCGAATGCCCGCACCAGCCTGACCAATGCCTCGCGCCGGGCGGACTACGATGCCACGGCCCAGTACGGCATTGCCAGCCTGCAACTGTCGGCCAACGATGTTGCAGGCGCCGCCTACAGCCTGGAAAAGGCGCTCATCGGCAAGCCTGACTATCTGCCCGCGCAAGCCATGATGACCACCGTGGAGCTGCGTCAAGGCGACCCCGCCAAAGCCGAGCGACGCGCCCGCCAGATTGTTCAAACCTATCCGAAGCTGGCGCTGGGCCACAGCTTGACGGCTGAAGTCGCGCTGGCACGAAATCAGATCCCCGCCGCGCTGGAGGCCTCCAAACGCGCACACGAACTCGAGCCAGATACCGGGTCGGTGCTGCGACTGTTTGGCGTGTTGCTTGTGCAGGGCGACAACAAAGCGGCCCTGCAACTGGTCGGTCAATGGCTGAAAAAGTACCCCCGGGACCTGGCCGTGATGTCCGCGATGGCCAATGCCGAGGCCCGCGCCGGCAACTTCGCTGCCGCGCGCGGCACTTACGAAAATCTGCTGAAGATCAATCCCGGCGATGCCGATGCACTGAACAATCTGGCGAACGTGCTGCTGCGCACCAAGGACCCAACGGCCCAGAAGGTCGCCGAGCAGGCCTTGGCCAAGGCACCCAACAATGCCAACGTCATCGACACCGCAGGCTGGGCTGCCCATCTGGCCGGCCAAAGCGACCGGGCGGTGCAATTGTTGCGCGACGCCCGCCTGCGGGACCCCGCCAATCCTGAGATTCGCTATCACCTCGCCGCGGTGCTGGCCAAGGCCGGTCGAAACCGTGAGGCCCGTGAGGAACTGGAGGCCTCGCTCAAGACAAACCCGAACTTCGATAGCGCAAACGAAGCCCGGCAATTGCTGCTGACCCTTAAGTAAGGGGGTGCCAGCCCTGTCGGAAGGATTTACAGTCGGCTCAAAGCAGAATCGCCAACAAACGCTAAGTTCTTGATTTACCGAGAAAAAGAACAAGTGGCCCAGGAATTGCTTAAGTCAGCGCACAGGCTCAGCCTTAAAGATTGGAGAAAAGAATGATCAGTTCGAAAATGAATCAATTGGGAGCTGCGCTGTTCACCGCCGTTTTGGGCCTTGCCGCTGCATCGTCTGCGCAGGCAGCCAACAGCTGGGGTCTGGCCAGCAGCGGTTGCACCGGATCCGCGGTTGCCACGGGCACCACTGCCACGTGGGGCAACAGCGTCACCTGCGCCGGCACCACCACCGCAAGCCAAACTGTGACTGCCTATGCCTGGGGTGCGACGACGATCGCTGGCAGCCCGAACCTCGGTTATCAATTGGCAGGTGTGCGCCAGTACGGCGGCGGCCTTGGCGTTGCCAGCCAGTACGAGGGCTGGGGTGCGGGGCAACCTGAGCACACGATGGACAACAATCCTGTGGCGCCCACGGTGCCCGACATCATTGTCCTGAAGTTCAGCACCGCCATTGCCCTGGACAAGATCACGCTGGGCTGGGAACAGGGTGACTCCGACATCACGGTGATGGCCTACACCGGCGCCTTGACCGGCACCACCGACGCGGCCAAGATGGACGCCCTCATCAAGGGCAAGAACGGAACTGCAGCTGACGCGAATCTGCTGACCAAGGGCGGTGTCGGCAGTGGCTGGGCCCTGGTTGAAAACTCGGGCATCAATGGCACCAATCCCGGCACGCCCTCGGGCGGCGGCACCACCAACGACGTGCGCACCGTCAACAGTGCCAACGTCACGTCCAGCTGGTGGATCATCAGTGCCTACAACAGCGGCTTTGGCGGCGGCAGCCTCGATTCGCTGACCGACTACGTCAAGCTGCTGACAGTGTCCAGCAAGGACCTCACAACGCCTGGTGGCAAAGCCCCCGAGCCGGGTTCGCTGGCCCTGGCCGGCGTTGCGTTGCTGGGCATGATCGGCGCACGCCGCAAGCTGAACAAGCAAAACGCCTGAGCGGCGCTCTCGCTGCTTGATTGAAGGGTCGGCCTCACAGCCGGCCCTTTTGCTTTGTGCGGCCAAAAGATGGCCTCGCCTGACATCAGTCGGCGCGGCTGCCGCGGCTATCATCGCCTCTCATTTCATTCGGAGCATCCGTTCTTGGACATCATTCTGCTGATCAAAGCCGCCCTGATGGGCATTGTCGAAGGACTGACCGAGTTCCTGCCGATCTCGTCCACCGGACACCTGATATTGGCCGGTTCGCTGCTCGACTTCGCCGACGGCAAGGCCAAGGTCTTCGATATCGCGATCCAGACCGGCGCCATCTTCGCGGTGATCCTGGTCTACTGGCAGCGTCTGCGTGACACAGCGGCAAGCCTGGGCAGTTCGGAGCAGGCGCGGCGCTTCGTCGTCAATGTGGGCATCGCCTTTGTGCCGGCGGTGGTGCTGGGTCTGCTGTTTGGCAAGGCCATCAAGGCCCATCTGTTCACGCCGACCATCGTCGCCACCACCTTCATCCTGGGCGGCTTCATCATCCTGTGGGCCGAGCGCCGGCCGGCAACCACGGTGCGCATCAACTCGGTGGACGAAATGTCACCGCTGGATGCACTGAAGGTCGGCCTGGCGCAATGCCTGGCCATGGTGCCGGGCACCAGCCGTTCGGGCGCCACCATCATCGGCGGCATGCTGATGGGCCTGAGCCGCAAGGCGGCCACCGACTTCAGCTTCTTCCTGGCCATACCGACCTTGATCGGCGCCGGTGTGTACAGCCTGTACAAGGAACGTGCGCTGCTGTCAGCCGCCGACATTCCGCTGTTCGCCGTGGGCCTGCTGTTCTCGTTCCTGAGCGCCTGGATCTGCGTGCGCTGGCTGCTGCGCTACATCGCCAGCCACAGCTTTGTGCCCTTCGCCTACTACCGCATCGTGTTCGGCGTGTTGGTGCTGCTGACCAGCTATATGGGCTGGGTCACCTGGGCTGACTAGGCGTTTGCAGGCGATATCTCAATGACCGAGGATCTTTGACAAGAAGTCCTTGGTCCGCTCGCTCTGCGGGTTGTTGAAGAACTCGTGCGGCTTGTTCTGCTCGACGATCTGGCCCTGGTCCATGAAGATCACGCGGTCGGCCACGGCCTTGGCAAAGCCCATCTCGTGGGTCACGCAAATCATCGTGATGCCCTGGTTGGCCAGCTCAATCATCACGTCCAGCACCTCCTTGATCATCTCCGGGTCCAGCGCCGAGGTGGGCTCGTCGAACAGCATCACCTTGGGTGTCAGGCAGAGCGCGCGCGCAATCGCCACGCGCTGCTGCTGACCGCCTGACAGCTGCAGCGGGTATTTGTGCGCCTGCTCGGCGATCTTCACGCGTTCGAGCTGCAGCATCGCGCGCTTCTCGGCCTCGGCCTTGGGCGTCTTGCCCACCCACATCGGCGCCAGCGTCAGATTCTCCAGCACCGTCAGGTGCGGGAACAGATTGAATTGCTGGAACACCATGCCGACCTCGCGGCGGATCTGCTCGATCGCGCGCACGTCATCGGTGATCTCGACCCCATCGACAACGATGCTGCCCTCCTGGTGCTCCTCCAGCCCGTTGATGCAGCGTATCAAGGTCGACTTGCCGGAGCCCGACGGCCCGCAGATGACGATGCGCTCGCCGCGCGCCACAGTCAGGTCGATGTCGCGCAGCACATGGAAGCTGTTGCCGTACCACTTGTTGACCTTGGTAAAGGTGATGATGGGTTCGCTCATGGGGCCAGTTCTTGGGTCAGTTGGGGACAGAGCAGAACGCGAAGCGTTCAGGTCTGGCCCGCAAGTAGATCGGTTGGGCTAACGGTTTTTGCTTCGATTCAGCTGCTTCTCTATCCACAGGCTGTAGCGGGACATGGCAAAGCAGAACACGAAGTAGATGGCGGTGATGAAGAGATAGCCCTCGACCTTGAACGGCCGCCAGTTGGCATCCGAATTCAGCGCCAGGCCCAGCGAGCCGGTCAGCTCGTACAGCGACACGATGGTCACCAGCGAGGTGTCCTTGAAAATCGAGATGAAGCTGTTGACGATGCCCGGCACCACCAGGGCCAGCGCCTGCGGCAGCACGATCTTGCGCTGCGTCTTCCAGTAGGAGAGGCCCAGCGACTGCGCCGCCTCGACCTGCCCCTTCGGGATCGCCTGCAACCCGCCGCGCACAATTTCGGCCAGGTAGGCCGCAGCGAACAGCGTGATGCCCGCCAGCACCCGCACCAGCACATCAATGCTGAAGCCTTGCGGCATGAACAGCGGGAACATGAAGCTGGCCATGAACAGCACCGAGATCAGCGGCACGCCGCGTATCAGCTCGACGTAGAGCGTGCAGAAGGTTCGGATCGCCGGCATCTGCGAACGCCGACCCATCGCCACCAGCACGGCGATCGGAAAGGCCATCACGATAGACAGCGACGACAGCATGATGGTCAGCGGCAGCCCGCCCCACTGGTCGGTTGTGACCTTGGCCAGACCCAGCACACCGCCGCTCATCAAGGTGAAGGCGACCGCCAGCACCGTCACCCACAGCAGGGCCAGCCAGGCGCGCCAGAACGGCCGCGTGCAGCTGGCCATCAGCAGCGCCATCATCAGCGCGGTGGCCACCAGCGGCCGCCACTGCTGGTCGAAGGGATAGCGGCCGAAGATGATCAGCCGGTGCTTCTCGGTCACCACGCCCCAGCAGGCACCGATGCCGCGCGCGGCTTGGCAGGCATCGGCGTCGGCAGCCGTGATCGAGGCAAAGATCGCCCAGCGCAGCATGCCCGGCACATACATCACGGCCAGCACCAGCAGCACCAGTGTGAAGGCCGTGCTCTGCCAGTTGGCGAACAGATTGCGCCGCAGCCAGGCGACGGGCCCACGCGTCGAGGTCGGGGCAGGCCTTGCGGCAATCGGAGTGAAGACAGCATCCATGCTTCAACGCTCCTTGATCGCCGCGCGTTTGTTGTACCAGTTCATCAGGCCCGAGGTCGTCAGCGAGGTGCTCAGATAGACCAGCATCACCAGCGCGATGCACTCGATCGCGCGGCCGGTCTGGTTGATGGCCGTGTTGCTGATCGACACCACGTCCGGATAGCCGATGGCCACCGCCAGCGACGAGTTCTTGGTCAGATTCAGGAACTGGTTGGTCATCGGCGGGATGATCACGCGCAGCGCCTGCGGCAGCACGATCAGACGCATGTTCTGGCCAGGCGACAGACCCAGGCTGCCGGCCGCCTCGCTCTGGCCGCCGGGCACCGAGGCAATACCGGAACGCACCACCTCGGCCACAAAGGCTGCCGTGTACAGCACCAGGCCCAGCAGCACGGCGATGAATTCGGGCGTCAGCGCACTGCCGCCCTCGACGATCACATCGGCCAGATGCGGCACGCTCCAGGCATTGGGCGCACCACCGGCCAGCCAGCCCAGCGTGGCCGCAGCCAGCACGATCACCACCGGCACCCAGAAGGTGCTCAGCACCTGGCCCGTGAGCTCGAAACGCCGGCGCGCATGGCGGCGCCAGGCCCAGGCAACCACCAGCCCGACCAGGGCACCGCACAGCGCGAGGCCCTGGCCTATGCCCCACACCGGCACCGGGTAGGTCAACCCGCCCTTGCTGAGGAACACCAGGCCCAAGGCCGAGATCGGCTCGCTGGCATCGGGCAGCCATTCGGTCAGCAGCAGATACCACAGCAGCAGCTGTAGCAGGATGGGTACGTTGCGGAACACCTCGACATAGCCGTAGCACAAACCACGCACCAGCGCATTGCTGGAGAAGCGGCCCACGCCAACGGCCGTGCCTATCAGGGTCGTCAGCACAATGCCTATCACCGCCACCTTCAGCGTGTTCGCCAGGCCCACGGCGAATGCACGCCAATAGGGATCGAGTGCGTCGTAGTGGATCAGCACTTCGCCGATGTCGAAACCGGCTGGCTGCAGCAGGAAGCCGAAACCGCTCTGCATGCCCCGCGCACGCATGTTCTCGGCCGTGTTGTGGGCCAGGAACCAGACCGCCAGCACGATCAGGGCCACAGCGATCAACTGGTAGGCCAGCGCGCGGAAGCCCCGACTGCGCCAGGACCATTCCCGACGCCGGCCCGGCACCTGTCTAGCGGTCATACAAACTCCTTGTGCAGGTACGGCCATCCAGGCTGACCCCATCAACGCGGGGTCAACCAGCCAGGATGCATGCAAGCAAAGACCGGGCCCGGGTGATCACACCCAAAGGCCCCGGTCCGGACTGATCAGCGGATCGGTGGGGCGTACATCAGGCCGCCCTTGTTCCACTGGTTGTTGACGCCGCGTGGCAGCTTCAATGCCGAAGTCGGGCCGACGTTGCGTTCGAAGATTTCGCCGTAGTTGCCGGTGGCCTTGATGGCCTTGGCCATCCAGTCCTTGTCCAGGCCCAGCAGCTTGCCGGTGTCTTCGGTCACGCCCAGGATGCGCAGCACGGCGGGGTCGCTGCTGGCCTTCATCTGCTCGACGTTGGCCTGGGTGATGCCGTACTCCTCGGCCTCCAGCAGACCGAACACCACCCATTTGGCGATGGCGAACCACTCGTCGTCACCGCGGCGCACCGACGGGCCCAGCGGTTCCTTGGAGATCAGCTCGGGCAGGATGATGTGGTCATCCGGGTTCTTGGCTTCCTTGTTGCGCACCGAGGCCAGACCCGAGGCATCGGTCGTGTACGACTGGCAGCGGCCGGCGAAGTAGGCGCCGGTGGCCGCCTCGACCTTCTCGAACACCACCGGCTTGATGTCCAGCTTGTTGGCGCGCGAGAAGTCTGTCAGGTTCTTCTCGGTCGTCGTGCCCGACTGCACACACACCGTCGTGCCCTTGAGCTGCTTGGCGCTCTTGATCTTGCCCTTGGCTGGCACCATGAAACCCTGGCCGTCGTAATAGGTCGTCCCGGTGAAGACCATGCCCAGAGAGGCGTCACGGGTCAGGGTCCAGGTGGTGTTGCGTGACAGGATGTCGATCTCGCCCGACTGCAGCGCGGTGAAGCGCTGTTGTGCGTTCAGCGGCACGAACTTGATCTTGGTGCCGTCACCCAGGGTGGCGGCGGCGATGGCGCGGCAGATGTCCACATCGATGCCGGACCAGTTGCCGTTGCTGTCAGCGGCCGCAAAACCCGCCAGGCCGGTGTTGACCCCGCAAACCACCTGCCCGCGCGCCTTGATGGCATCCAAGGTCTTGCCGGCATGCGCACTGTTCGCGCCCAGCAAGGCGGCCGCTGCCATCACAGAACCGACCAGCGTCTTCACAGCATTCGATCTCATCGTTCAAGCTCCTGGTAGTGGGATGCCGCAGCCACTCGCCGGAGAAGCTCCGGCCTGGCACGGACCCAGGCCACGATAGCCCCAAGCCACGCCATCAGGAATAGGGTGAACACTGACTTTTCCGGCCCGAAACCGTGCGCGCCCGCGACCCAGAATGGAGCAGGGCACCAGGCGTGCTTCCCGCCGGTGCGTGGTGTCAGGTCTTGCGTTTGAAGACCAGGTCCCAAACGCCGTGGCCGAGCTTCAGGCCGCGGTTCTCGAACTTGGTCAACGGCCGGTAGTCGGGCTTGGGCGCATAGCCCTCGGCGGTGTTGTCCAGCCCTGGCTCAGCGCTCAGCACTTCCAGCATCTGCTGGGCGTAGGGCTCCCAGTCGGTGGCGCAGTGCAGATAGCCGCCCGGCGCGAGGCGGGCCAGCAACTGCTTCACAAATGCAGGCTGGATCAGCCGGCGCTTGTTGTGGCGCTTCTTGTGCCAGGGATCGGGAAAGAAGATGTGCACGCCCGCCAGCGAGCCGGGGGCAATCATCTGCTCCAGCACCTCGACGGCGTCGTGCTGCAGGATGCGGATATTGCTCAAGCCCTGCTCATCGATATGCTTGAGCAGGGCGCCGACGCCGGGCTCGTGCACCTCGCAGCCGAGGAAGTTGATGTCCGCCAGCGTCTTGGCGATCTTGGCCGTCGCATCGCCCATGCCGAAGCCGATCTCCAGCACCAGCGGCGCGTCACGGCCGAAGGCCTGGGCAACGTCTAGCCGCTCGGCCTTGAAGGGCAGAACGAACTTCGGCCCCAGCTCGGCCAGCGCCCTCACCTGGCCCGAGCCCATGCGACCGGCACGCACCACGAAGCTCTTGATGCCGCGCCTCACCGGCTGGTCATCGGCGGGGGCATCGGGAATTGTGGGGTCGGACATGATGGGAACCGGGGCAAAGCAAGCGGGGGCAGAGTCTAACCGGTGAGCTATGCCAGCCCCATACCCATCGCCGACAGCGTGTTGAGCACCCGCACCACATAGTGCATGTCCGCTCCGCTGAACTCCAGCTCGGTGCCGCTGACCCGCTCGACCAGCGGCGTGATCGCAAACAGATCGGCCAAGGCCACCGACTGCGCCCTCACCTTGCAGTGAATCGGCCCGGCCACGCGAACCGGCGCTACCGGCAGGCGCAGATGCGACTGCATCGCCTGCTTCGCGCCAGCCTCGATGGCGGCGCAAGAGGCCTCGGGCGACAGGTGCAGCGCCGCCCGCTGGCCGAGCGCCTGCTTGGTGACGACGAAGGCAGTGTGGGGCAGCAGGGGCCGGGTTTCGTCGGCAAACACGTTGTCGCCACTGCACATCAGCACCGGCACGCCGAACTCGCCGGCCAGCGAGCCATAGAGCGCCGCCTCGCCGTACTCGACACCGTTGATCGCGATGGAGGCGAACGACTTGCCGCTGATGGTGTGGGCCAGTATGCCCTCGGCCCCCGCCTTGGCGTGATAGCCCACCAGCATCAACGCCTGGCACAGCGGCGCACCGGCCACCATGCCCAGCGCACGTGGCCGGCCGTTCAGCAACCGCGCCTGCGGGTGCAGGTGCAGCGGCAGCAGATTGCGGAAATCGCCGTGCGAGTCATTGACGATCACCTCGGTGGCGCCACCTGCCAGCGCGCCGCGGATGGCGGCATTTGCCTCCTGCGTCATCAACCGTCGCGCCACCTCGTATTCGCCATTGCCCATCTGGCCCTGGCTGGGGTGGCTGACGCCGGCCACGCCTTCGATATCAACAGAAATCAGCAATCGCATAGGTCTTGTTCCAAATTTGAGAGTGGCGCCGGCGCTCGCTCACCAGCGCTGCGGCAGCGAGCCCAGCAGGCGCACGCCCTCGCGTGACACCAGAATGTAGTTGCCCTGCTCCAGATCCTTCAGCAGCCGGCTGACCATCTCGCGCGAGCAGCCTACGCGCGAGGCAATGTCTCCGTGGGTCAGGCGCTCGGCAATCAGCCGGGTGCCGTCGTCCTGCGGCGTGGCCAGCGATTCGAGCAGCTGCACCACCCGGCCGTACACGTCGAGCAAGGCCATGCTGCGGGCATTGGCCGTGGCCATGCGGGCACGGCGTATCACCCGGCTCAGCAACTCGAAGGCGAACTCGGGTTCGGCAGCAATGTGGTCGCGCAGGCTTTGCCGCGTCAGCACCACGCAGACCGTCGCCTCCAGCGCCATCACGCTGGCCGAGCGCGGCCCGCCATCGAGGCTCATCTCGCCAAAGTACTCCCCGGCACCGTAGACGCCATAGGTCACCTCATGCTCTCGGTGATCGATGGAAAAGGCCTTGACCCTGCCGCTGAGCAACAGGTACAGCGTGTCACCCTGCGTACCCTCTTCGAGGATCAGGGTGTGCTTGCGATAGCTGCGCGTCACGCCGCGCTGTGCCAGCCCGCGCAAGGCCTCGGGCAGGGCATTCAAACCGGGCATGGGCATCGGGGTTGGAGATTGAAGCGTCATCGCGTCCAGACAGAGGGCCGGGGGCGCGTTCTTGCACTCCGAGCCGGATCAGCAGATCGTAACTTGACAAGCCCTGCGCCAAGCCACTGATTGCGACAGCTGTGCGCTCGCCGCCGTCCTGGCGCTGACTTCAGGGCGCCACCTGCTCCAGCGCGGCCAACAGCCGGGCAATGTCATCAGTGTCGTTATAGGTCTGGACCGAGAGGCGCACAAAGCGCCGGCCGGCATGCTGCGTCACCGGAATCTCGATGCCTTGGACGAACAAGGCCGCCCGCAGCGCCTCGGCATCGCGATGCGGCACCGGCAGCGTGACCATCTGCAGCCAGTCCGCATCCTGGGCAATGGGCGCCAGCCCGTAGCGCTGCGCCACCTCGCGCAGCGCCTCGCCCGCCAGCGCGTGGCAGCGTGCACGCTGCGTCGGCCAGTCGTGGCGCTGCTGGAAGGCGATCGCAGCAGGCACGGCCAACAGGGCCGCAATATCGCGCGTGCCCTGCCACTGCAGGCGCCGCGCCAGCAGCGACTCACCGGCATAGGCCTCGTGACCCCTGCCCTCGTCCACATAGCCCCAGCTGACGACCAGGGCCTGCAGCCGCTGATGGTGCTCAGGCCGGGCATGCAAAAAAGCCGCACCCTTGGGCGCACACAGCCATTTGTGGCAGTTGCCGGTGTAGAAGTCGGCGCCCAGCGCATCCAGATCCAGCTCGATCTGCCCCGGCGCATGGGCGCCATCGATCAGCGTCAGCACGCCCAGCCGGCGCGCGCGGGCACACAACTCGGCCAGCGGAAAGGTCAGCGCCGTGGTCGACGTGATGTGGCTGCAGAAGATCAGCCGCGTGCGCGGTGCCACCTCGGCCAACAGGCGCTCGGCAAAGCCTGCGCTGTCAAACGGCAGTGGCACCTCGACGCGCCGGTAGTGCGCGCCAGCACGCTCGCAGACAAGGCGCCAGGCCGCATCGCAGGCGCCGTATTCGTGATCGGTGCTCAACACCTCGTCGCCTTGCTGCAGGTCCAGTGAGCGCGCCACCGTGTTGACCCCGGTCGTCGCATTGGGCATGAAGACCAGATGCTCCGCCGAGGCGCCCAGATACACCGCCAGCTGAGAGCGCGCCTCCATCAGCAGGCCCGCCGAGCGCCGGCTCAGAAACTCGACCGGATTGCGCTCCATCTCCAGCTGCCAGTCCTGGAACACCCGGAACACCTCGCGCGGACAGGCGCCGAACGAGCCATGGTTCAGGAACACCAGATCCGGGTCCAGCAGAAAGGCATCGCGCATGGGCATCAGTGTAGCCAGCGCTCAGCGTGCCGCAGCCTGTGTACGCCAACGCACCGATATCGCGCCTGCATCGGCGCACGCTGCTCCACAGCCCGCCGGTGCAAGCACCGTCACAAGGTCACCCCATCCACGCAAGGAGATAAGCCATGTCAGACAGCAAATACCTGGGAGGCGACCAGGACCGTCGCCGCATCGACATCGACGACGCGCAAGCGCTCCATGACTGGACCAAGGCGTTGCACGTCAGCCCCGAAGATCTCAGGCGGGCAGTTGTGGCCGTGGGAGATGACGCCGACGCCGTGAGCGCCTACCTGAAGCAGCGGCCCACGGGCGCAAGCGCCGCGGGTTGACACTCGCTCTGGCCTCGTTTATCGGACGATCCGGTAAGCGTTAGGACCCGCGGGGGCGTCCGGCGCGCCCCATCTCCGTAGACTGATCTCCATTGCAACACGGGTGGCCCGGACCCAGAGCCGGCGCACCCGATCATGGAGACAAGTCGATGCCGTACCCCGCCACTTGGCGCCTGCCTGCCCTGTCCGCGCTGGCCTGCTTTCTGGCCTGCCTCTTGCCGCCGCAAGCTCAGGCTCAGACCTATCCCGACAAGCCTATCCGCTGGGTGGTGCCCTTCCCGGCGGGTGGCGCGCAAGATGTGCTGACCCGCCTGATCGCCGAGCCGCTGGCCAAGCGGCTCAAGCAGCCGGTGGTGGTGGAAAACCGTGCCGGTGCGGCCGGCAATCTCGGCGCCGACTTCCTGGCCAAGGCCGCACCCGATGGCTACACCATAGGCATCCTCAGCGGCGTGCACACGGCCAACACCGCCTTCTACCGCAAGATCCCCTTCCAGCTCGACAAGGACTTCGTGCCCGTCAAGGCCCTTGGTGACAGCGCGGTGCTGATCGCCGCCTCGCCTGCGGCCCCGTTCGCCACGCCCCAGCAGTTCCTCGACCACGTCAAGGCCAACCCCGGCAAGGTGCAGATGGGCAGCACCACCAGCCTGACCATAGACCTGCTCAAGGTGCAGACCGGGCTGGACGTGCAGCTGATTCCGTACAAGGGCGCCGGCGAAGCCTTGCAAGATCTGATGGGCGGACGCATCGACATCGCCACCGGACCGGCGCTGCAGATGCTGCCGCTGGTCAAGCAGGGACGAATCCGTGCACTGGCGCTGGCCAGCACCCAGCGCATACCCGAGCTGCCCGGCGTGCCCACGCTGGCAGAGTTTGTGCCCGGCTATGACGCCAGCATGTGGTTCGGCCTGTTCGCACCGGCGGGCACGCCCGCCCCCGTCATCGCACTACTGAGCCAGCACCTCACGGCCATCCTCAACCAGGCCGAGGTGCGCGAGAAGCTGGCCGCCCAGGGCATTGACCCGGCCTTCTCCAAGGCTACGCCAGAGGCCATACAGCACCGCATGCAGACCGAGATCGCCCGCTGGCGCCGCGTCGCGGTCAAGACCGGCAACTACGCCAACTGAAGCCACCGCCGGCCCATCCGCTTCACTCCAGGAGGACACCATGCTTTGCAAAAAGCTGCATCACGCCGCATTCCGCTGCAAGGACGCACGGGCAACGGTCGATTTCTACACCGAGGTGCTGGGGCTCAAGTTCTCCCATGCCATGGGCGAAGACCATGTGCCGTCGACCGGCGAATACAGCCCGCACATCCACATCTTCTTCGAGATGGAAGACGGCAGCTCGATCGCCTTCTTCGAATGCCCACGCGACCCCGGCGATATCAAGGACCTGGCCTCGCCCGGCTGGATACAGCACTTCGCCTTCGAGGTCGACAGCGTGGCCATGGTGATGCAGGCCAAGCTGCGGCTGGAGGACCTGGGCATCGCCGTGATCGGCCCCACCAACCACGACGACTTCATCACCTCGATCTACTTCTTCGACCCCTCCGGCCACCGGCTCGAACTGACGGCCCACACCGCCGGGCCCGAGCGGCTGGGCCTGTTCGAGGCCGAGGCCCATCAGGTACTCGAGCTCTGGGAGCAGACCCACGACTGGTCGCGGCGCGAACAGCTGTTCGGCGCCAAGACCGGCTATGCACGCAACACCCCCACACCACAGGACCTACCGACGTGAAACTAGCCACCCTGAATGACGGCAGCCGCGATGGCGCGCTGCTGATCGTGAGCCGAGACCTGCGCCGGGCGATCAGCGCCGCCGGCATCGCCCGCAATCTGCAGGCGGCCATTGACGACTGGGCGCTGCTGCGGCCCCAGCTCGAAGGGTTGTCCGAGCAATTGAACGCCGGGCGCTGCGCCGAGGCCTTCGATCTTGACCTGAAGACGCTGGCCGCGCCGCTGCCGCGGGCCTATCAATTCCTCGACGGCAGCGCCTATCCGGCCCATATGCGTGCCGTGCGCAAGGCGCGTGGCGTGGGCATGCCCGAGGACTTCGACACCATACCGCTGCTCTACCAAGGCAACTCGGACCGTTTCCTCGCCGCCCACGAGCCCATCCAGTTTCTCAGCGACGAAGGCCTGGGTATCGACTACGAGGGCGAGGTCGTCGTCATCACCGACACCGTGCCCCAGGGCACAACGCCGGAGCAGGCCAAGGCGCACATCATCCTGCTGGGCCTGATGAACGACACCTCGCTGCGCCAGATCATCGCCACCGAGATACCGCGCGGCTTCGGCTTCATGCAAGGCAAACCGGCCCGCACGCTCGGTCCGGTGTTCGTGACGCCGGATGAGGTCGGCGAGGCCTGGAACGGTGAACTGCTGGCCGGCCGTTTTGTCGGCGCGGTGCGCGGTGAAACCATAGGCACGCTGAACCCGGCCGAAGGCGCGGCCTTCGGCTACCACCAGCTGATAGCGCACGGCGCGCGCACGCGTGACCTGGCCGCCGGCACCGTGCTGGGCCTGGGCGCACTGGCGGCCCCCGAGGGCGAACGCAGCCACGGCTACGGCTGCCTGGCCGAGCGGCGTGCCCACGAGCAGCTCGACACGGGTCAGTCCACGACACCGTTCCTGCGATTCGGCGACGACGTGCGCCTGGAGATGTTCGACGCCGCAGGGCTGAGCATCTTCGGCGCCATCCATCAGCGCGTGCAGCGCCTGTGACCCAAGGAGACCCGCATGAATCTTCACGCTTCCCGATCGCTGGCAGCGCTGCTGCTGGCACTGGCCGCCGCATCGGCCGCAGCGCAGCAAACCGGCGGTGCCCTCCCCGCCGCCCACATCTCGCTGGAACAGGCCAGCGCCGTGGTGCAGGCTGCCGTCGCCTATGCCAAAGAGCACAAGGTCGGCATCTCGGTGGTGGTGGTTGACTCCTCGGGCCATGTGGTGACCGGTGCACGCATGAACGGCGTGCCCTTCGGAAGCTTTGACGTGGCGCGGGGCAAGGCGATTGCCAGCGTCGCCACCGGCGGCGTCTCCGGCCGCGAGCTGATGGAGCGCTACAAGGCCAACCCCATCGTCTTCGGGCAGATCAGTTCGCTGTCCTACGGCGGGCCGATGTTTCCGTCGCAAGGCTCGCTGCCCATCTTCCAGAACGGCATGTTGATCGGCGCCGTGGGTGCCAGCGCCGCGTCATCGCAAACCGATGAGGACGCCGGCCGCGCGGGCATCAAGGCCATAGGCGCCAGCGAAACCCGTTGACGTTCACCCCTCAAAACAAAAAGGAACCCACATGGAGACAAACCCAACCGTGTCTCAAGCCTCGCTGGCCGATGCAATGGAACGTGTTGCGCCGCGCCTGGGCCTGAGTCGCCGCACGCTGCTGGCCTCGGGCACGCTCGGGCTGGCCGCCAGTGCCTGCGCATCGCCCGAGAAGGCCGGCCAAGCATCGTTCTCGCTGGATCCCGGCACGCGGGTCCATGTCGTCGAGTGCAGCCCCAGGACGGTCAGCGTGGGCAATCTTGACCCGGCCTATGAGCCAGCGGCGACCATCGACTCGGGCGATGTCGTCCACTATCCCAACACATGGCTGAACTGGGCCAACGAGCCCAAGTACGGCATGAGCTTTGCCGAGCGCGAGCCGATCCGCCGCCGCTATCCCGCCGGGCCCTACTCCAATATCGGACCGGTGTTCGTGCGTGGTGCCGAACCCGGCGATACGATAGAGATACGCACCTTGAAGGCCAGGCCCATCGAATGGGGCTGGAACTCGTCGCCGGCCAATGTCGGCAGCCTGCCCGAGGATTTCAAGGAACCCTATCTGCAGTATTTCAAGTTCAGCGCGGACCGCAAGTCGGTGGAGTTCCGCCCCGGCATCAAGCTCGACCTGCATCCCGGCCAGGGCCTGTTTGCCACACAGCCGCCCGGAGACAAGGCGGTCAGCGGCATTCTCAACGGCCCCTACGGCGGCAAGCTGGGCCTGCACGAGCTGGTCGAGGGCACGGCCCTGTTCCTGCCGGTGTTCCACCCCGGCGGCCGGGTCTGGACGGCGAACTCGCATGCAGTGCAGGGCGACGGCATGGTGAACCAGACCGCGCTGGAAACGGCCATGGAAGAGCTGCGCATCCAGTACGTGCTGCACAAGCGCCGGCCCGTCAAGCTGCCGCTGGCCGAAACCAAGACCCACTGGATAGGCCTGGGCTTCGGGCAGTCACTGGACGACGCGCTGGTGCAGTGCCTGCGCAATCTGCTGGAGTGGGTCGGGCCGGCGCTGGGCATGTCCAAGGCCGAGGCCTATTCGCTGTTCAGCCTGGCGGGCAGCTTTCGCGTCACCAAGTTCGCGCGGCAGACGCAATCCGTCTACACCAACAAGCCACTGAACACGCTACACGGCATGTTGCCCAAGGCGGTGCTGTCGCAGGAGCTGCAGGCACGCCTGTCGGCATCGCTGCGCTCGGCTTGAACAACAAGGACATCTATGCCTACCCCATCTGACCGTGCAATGTCGCGGTGGAACTGTTGTGCCGGCGAACGCCTGTGTTCGCACCGGCTCGCGCTACCCATTGCGCTGCCCCGAGTCGATGGCGTGCTCGGTGATGAACTCGAGCGCAGTGCGGAGGCGCACCGACTCGCCCCGCCATCACCATCCCGCCGCTCGGCCCTGGCCTGGGCGGGCGGGCTGGGCGCAAGCGCCTTGGCGCAGCTCACGGGCTGCGCCAACGCCAACGCCAACGCACCCACGCTTTCTGCAGCGCCCGCCGGACGCACGCACCGGCTCGAATCCAACAAGGACACGGTACGCATCGGCGCCATGGACCCATCTGCCACCCCGGCCGTGACAGTGGATTCGGGCGATATCGTGCACTACCCGAACACCTGGGTGAACTGGGCCAACGAGGCCCAGTACGGCATGTCGTTCGCCGAGCGCGAACCGATACGCAAGCGCTACAGCGCCGGGCCCTACTCGCTGGTCGGGCCGGTGGCCGTGCGCGGCGCCGAGCCTGGCGACTGGATCGAGTGCCGCATGCTGAGGCTGCGGCCCATCGAATGGGGCTGGAACAGCGCACCGTTGGGCGTGGGCGCGCTGCCGGCCGAGTTCAAGCAGCCCTATCTTCACTATTTCAAGTTCGACGCGGCGCGCACCCAGGCGGCGTTCAAGCAGGGCATCGTCTATGCACTGCAGCCGACCCAGGGCGTGATCGCCACCATGCCGGCCGGCGACCGCCCGGTCAGCGGCATCCTGAGCGGACCTCATGGCGGCAATATCGTGCTGCGCGAACTGACCGAAGGTGCGGCCATCTTCCTGCCGGTGCTGCGTGCCGGGGGCCAGGTCTGGACCGGCGACTCGCATGCGGCCCAGGGCGACGGCGTGGTCAACCAGACCGCGATCGAGACCGCTATGGAAGACATGCGCATCCAGTTCATCCTGCACAAGCGCGCGCCGCTGAAAACCCTGCTGGTCGAGACACCCAGCCAGTGGATTTCCGTAGGCCACGGCGAGACGCTGGAGAAGGCACTGAGCGCCAGCCTGCAAAGCACGATCGAATGGTTGTCCGCCGCGTCGGGCATAGGCCGGGACGACGCCTACTCGCTGATCAGCGTGGCCGGCAGCGTGCGCATCACGCAATACTCGCACCAGACCAACACCGTCTATGCCAATGTGCCGGCCAAGGGCGTGCACACGGTGATACCGAAGAACGTGTTCAGCGCCGACATGCTGGCCGCCATCGCCCGCGCCACCCGGACGGCCTCATGATCGTCGAGCAGCGCATCTACAGCTTCGCGCCGGGCGTGCTGCCGGGCTTTCTGGCCGCCTACGAGGCCTTCGGCCTGCCGGTGCACCAGCGCATCTTTGGCCGCCCGCTGGGCTTCTACACGGCCGAGAGCGGCCTGCTGAATCAGCTCGTACAGCTCTGGGCCTTCGACAGCCACGACGACCGCAGCGAGCGCCGCACCCGCCTGCTCGAAGACGCCGACTGGCAGGTCTATCGGGGCAAGGTCAAGGGCATGGTGCTGCAGCAGGAGAACCGCTTTCTGGCCCCTGCCGCCTGGCCCCAGGCGCGTTGAAAGACCTTGACCGGCGCTGACCCGCGACGGCGGCCCTCATCAGGCCGCCGTTTCGTTTTCGGTGATCACACCGCGTTTGAAGTCACTGGGCGGCACGCCCATATGCTGGGCGAAGAAGCGCGCGAAATGGCTGGGCGCCGAAAACCCGAGCTCGTGCGACACATCGGCCACGCTCTGCTCGGTGCTGGCCAACAGCTTGGTGGCCACCGCCATGCGGGCCCAGTCCAGATACTGCTGCGGCGACGCACCGATGCAGGCCTTGAACTGCTCGAAGAACCGCGAGCGCGACAAACCCACCTGGCTGGCGATGTCGTCCAGATTGGGGTTGCTGGCCGCGGCTTCGCGTATCAGCGGCAGCGAGCGCGAAATGCGCGCGTCCATCGGCCGGTCGCGCCGGAAGAAGGTGGTGCGCATATCGGCATCGGCATAGGTGTTCACCAGCGCCAGCACCAGCTTGCTGACCATAGGCTCATAAGCGCTGTCGCCGAACGCGGCGCCGGCATTCATCGTCGCCGCCAGGCGGTCGATCAGCGCGCGCACCTCCGGCGTCAGCGCCACGCAGGGCTGCGAGAACAGCTTGACCAGCGGCATGTCCTCCAGGTCGAGCAGCTGGGCCAGCCAGTGCGGATCGGGCAGCACCGTCAGCACCAGGGTCGGGCCATCGGCGCTGGGCAGCTTGGCATGGGGCAGCCAGGGGTTGACGAGGATGGCAGACGACGGGTCGAGCACGCAGTCCTGCTTGCCGACACGAAAGCCTGTGGTCGAGCCCCCCACCCAGAAGATGAAGTTGAACTCGAAGTGCGCATGCTCCACCAGCGGCCGCGAGGTGGTGTGCGTCGCCACCCGCCCGAAGCGGCCCTGCACTGCGGCCGAGGCCTGCGTCTCCTTCATTCCCATGCTCCTGCCCACTTCGCAAATAACAAGACGATCCGGTAAGCCGGCGGACCTGCCGAGTGCCGTCTGAGGCAACCCGTCCACTAGATTGCTCGCAGGGGCAACGCGGCCCTGCTGCAACTCACGCCCCCAGTGTTTTGCGCCAGCGCCGCCTTGTCAATCGAGTCAAACATGGGTCGGCGCCAGGCGCTGACAGGAGCTACCTCTTGAGCAAACCGATCATCGTGGGCCACGGGCCTGTTCGCGTCATCGCACTGCACGGCTGGTTCGGCAGCGCCGATGCGTGGAAGCCGCTGGCCGATGTGCTGGACGTCCAGCGCTTCACCTATGTGTTCCCGGACCATCGCGGCTACGGCAAGCGCATGGCCGAGGCCGGCCAGTTCACCATGGAGGAGATCGCTGCGGACACGCTGGCGCTGGCCGACGCCCTCGGCTGGGAACTCTTCAATCTGATCGGCCATTCGATGGGCGGCAAGGCCATTCAGCGTGTGCTGCTGGATGCGCCGCAACGCGTCGAAAAACTGGTCGCGGTGACGCCAGTGCCTGCCAGCGGCGTGCCCTTTGATGCCGCTACCTGGGCGCTGTTCGCCAGCGCCGCCGCGCAGCGCGAGGCGCGGCTGGGCATTGTCGACCACAGCACCGGCTCGCGGCTCTCCAAGGCCTGGCTGGGCCGGCTGGTCGATCACTCCGTCAAGCATTCGAACGAGGCGGCTTTTGCGGCCTATCTCGAAGCCTGGGCCAAGGGCGATTTCTCGTCTGCAATTGCCGGCAACCCGGTGCCCATCAAGGTGATCGTCGGCGAGCACGATCCCGGCCTGAACGCCGCCGCAATGGAGGCCACCTATCTGCGCTGGTACCCGAACGCGTCGCTGCAGGTGATGGCCAACGCGGGCCACTACCCGATGGACGAAACCCCGGTGGCGCTGGCCACCTCGATCGAGCAATTTCTGACGGACAAAGCCTGAGCACAGCATGGAACAACAAATCAACTTCGAATCCGACGGCCTGCAACTGGTCGGTGTGCTCCAGCTGCCCGATGGGCTGCAGCCCGGCGAGCGCCGCCCGGCCCTGGTCGTACTGCATGGCTTTGGCAGCAACAAGGACGACGGCATGGTCCAGCTGGCCACGCGTCTGTTCGCAGCCCTGGGCTACATCACCTTGCGCTTTGACATGCGGGGCTGCGGTGAGAGCGAAGGCGAGCGCGCCAAGGTGATCTGCCTCGAGCAGGTGGCCGACACCTCCAACGCGGTGAGCTATCTGGCCACACTGCCGCAGGTGGACACCGAGGCCATCGCGGTGATGGGCCACAGCTTCGGCGCCGCGGTGGCCGTGTACGCCGCCGGGGTGGACCCGCGCATCGCCGCCTGCATTTCCAGCGGCGGCTGGGGCGACGGCGAGTCCAAGTTCCGCCAGCAGCATGCGGCACCCGCCGATTGGGCCCGCTTCGAGGCGCTGCTGGACACCGGCCGGCGCGAGCTTGAACAGGGACGCTCGATGCGCGTGTCGCGCTTCGACATCGTGCCGATACCGCCGGCCATGCGCAGCAATCTGCCGCCGGGCTCCTATATGGAGTTTCCGTTCGAGGTGGTGGACAGCATGTTCCGCTTCAAGCCGAACGGCGTGGTCGAGCGCATCGCGCCGCGGCCGCTGCTGATACTGCACCCGTCGGTGGATTCGGTCACGCCGACCGAGCAGTCGATCGAGATATTCCGCCATGCCAGAATGCCCGCCGACCTGCATCTGGTGGCCAATATCGATCACTTCATCTTCTCGGACGACAACACCATGGTGCTCAACATCGTGCGCGACTGGTTGGCTAAATATCTTCCGGTGCTGCGATGAGCGGCGGCCTGCTGGTTCAGAAAGAGGCGCTGGAGGCCTTCGCAGCACGCCTGCTGGCAGCCGGTGGTCTGGACGCCGCCGAGGCCGCCTCGGTGGCCGAGGTACTGGTGTGGGCCGATCTGCGCGGCACCGACTCACATGGCGTGGTGCGCCTGCCCATGTACCTGGAACTGCTGGCCTCCGGGCAGATGAGAGGAGATGCCCAGCTGCAGCGCGTGCTGCATCTGCCGGCCCTCTCGATCTTGGAAGGTGCGCGTTGCGCCGGCGCCGTGGGCATGCGCGCCGCCGCTGCCGAGGCGATGGCCTCGGCACGCCAGGCCGGCATGGGCATGTGCCTGCTGCGCGACACCACCCACACCGGCGCGCTCGGCTTCTACACCGAGAACATCGCCCGGTCGGGCATGCTGGCACTGGCCGGCGCGGCCTCGGGCCCGAATATGGCTTATCACCAGGCCGCGGCGGCGGGGGTGTCGACAGCACCGCTGTCCATCGCCGCTCCAGGCGCCGATGGCGATCCGATGCTGTTCGACATGGCCTCCGGCGTGGTGGCGCTCGGCAAGCTGCAGCAAGCCAAGGCCGCCGGCCAGGCCATCCCGGCCGGCTGGGCGCTGAACGCCCAGGGCCACCCCACCACCGACCCGGCGGCGGCCAAGATCCCGCTGCCGCTCGGCGGCCCCAAGGGCTCGGGGCTGGCGCTGATGATGGAGGCACTGACCAGCCTGCTGGTCAACAACCCCATTCTTGCCCCGGCGCTTTCAGCCACAGCCACGGCAACGACCTCGGCCACAGCTGCCCCGCAACGCCACTACCAGAACGGCTTTGTCATCGCCATCGACCTCGCTCAGATCCCCCAGGCCGGCGACTATCTGCAGCAGATCGGCGAGCTGGCCGCGGCCATCAAGGGCCTGCCGGCGATGCCGCAGCAGGAGTTGCTGTTGCCCGGCGAGCGCGGTGCACGGCAGGCCCGCGCAAGCCGCAGCGCCGGCATCGCGCTGCGCCCGGGCACGCTTGCGGCACTGGACCGTGCCGCTGCGGCGCTGAATGTCACACGACCCTGGTGAGCCGGCACGGCACCAGCAGCACCCCACCGAAAGTTCGGACGATCTGGTAGGCCATCGGCACTTTCGGCGCCACGGTTTCGCCCTCCCGGATTCAAGCTTGCAGCGTGCTGCGGCCAGGCGTCGCGGCACCGTTCAAACCGCAAGCAAACCCATGACGGAGACACTCTTGAACCACAACCTCAAACTCCTGCCGCTCCTGACTCCGCTGCTCGCAGTCGCCTTGACGGCGACCTGCGGCCTGGCACAGGCGCAGAACGGCGTGGAGATCTACGGCACCCTGGATCTCTACGTCGGCCAACAGCGTGACCAGACCGGTACGGCCCCAGCCCGCACCACACGGTTGGTCGGCAATGGTGCGATGACGACCTCGTTCATAGGCTTCCGTGGCCGAGAAGACCTGGGCGGAGGTCTGAGCGCCATCTTCGGTCTGGAGAGCTATATGCGAGCGGACAGCGGCGCCACCGGACGCAATGACGCCGACCCCTTCTGGTCGCGTCTGGCCATCGTCGGGCTGGAGGGCGCGTGGGGGCGACTCACGCTGGGCCGCCATGTCACGCCCTATTCGCTGGCCGCCACGCTCAACTCGCCCTTCGTCGGCTCAACCGGCATCGGCCCGGTATTCGCCAACACGATCTCCGGCGGCGCGAACCTGGCGGGTGGATCGCGCTTCAACAACTCGGTGCGCTACACCACGCCGAGCATCGGGGGTTTTGATGCCGACTTCATCTACGGCCTGGGCCTGGAGCGGGAGTCGTCCGCTGCCGACCACAAGCGCGACCGCGTGTTCGAGACGGTGGGACGTTATGCAGCCGGGCCGCTGCGCATCACCGCCGGCGCCCACTTCATCAATCTGAATGCCGGCAATGACGGCCATGACCAGCAGGCCTATGTGCTGGCCGGCGTCTATGACTTCGGCGTGGTAAAGCTCCATGTGCAGGGCCATCTGATCAACGACGACTTCAACAACCCGGCCAACAACATCAAGCGCAAGCTCGGCGACATCGGCATCACCATTCCGCTGGGCGCGGGCGCGATCCTCGCCAGCCACACGCATGCACGGGTCAATGACAACAGTGCTGCCACCTACGCACGCCGCAACACCTCCGCGGTTGGCTACGACCACAACCTGTCCAAGCGCACCGACGTGTTCGTGGCCCTGCAGAACGACAAGACCAGCACCCCGAACACGCTGAACACGCGCCTCGCCCTGGTGGGCATGCGTCACCGCTTCTGATCCGGGCTTTTCCCCCATCGACCGCTACGCAGGTGGGCCGTTCAAACCATCCGGACGGTCCAAGGCGGCCAGCACGCCGCTGCACAGCGCGGCACTGGCGATGCAGGCCAAGCCCCTGCCTTCGACCGCCCCCATCAGCGCCAGCCAGGAACGAAGGCCCACCAAGGTCACCTGAGTTCGTGAGGTCGTGACCCAGCCGAACTCGGCCAGCTGCCCCAGATAGATCCAGGTCTGCCGCCGCGACAGGCCAGAGAGCTGGCCGATAAAGGTTTGCGCCACCGGCAATGCCAGGCGCTGCCCCGGCCGCGGCGGCTCCAGCACCGGTGCCAGGGCGGCGGCAAGCGTCGCCAGCACGCTGATCAGACGCTGGAAGCCGGTGCCGGCCAGGCGCATGAAGATCTGCTCCTGCAGCCTTGTTTCTGTGGCCGCGTACAGGTGCTCTGTATCCGCGCTTTGTTGTGGCAGCTGCCCGGCATGCAGCCGGGCCCAGGGGATGTTGATGGTAACGACGTCGACCAGCGCGGTGACGTCGTACGGGGCGATGTGCTTGCCCAGCGGCGATCCCCAGCCGATCACGTCGCCGAGCCACAGCGCCGCCACCGCCACCCGAGTGCTTCCGGCCACCTGGGTAACCAGGCAGGCCGCCCCGCTGCTGATGGCGATCCAATCGGCGTGGGTGCTGCCGGCGCGAACAATGATCTGGCCGCGGCGAAACACCTTCACCCGTGCATCGCTCATCCAGCCATGGACGGTCTCACGCCGCGGGCCGGGCATGTGAGGCTCCAACGGCTGGGTCACCACACCGCCATGCTCTTGGTGAGCACACGCTGCAGCCAGGTGCGCGAGGCGGCCTCCGACACATCGCCCTGACCCACGCTTTCGAGGCTGGCGTTGACCACCTCCTTGGAGCTGACAACATTGCCGGGGCGTATATCGCGCGGATCGACGATGCCGGAAAAGCGCAAGGTATTTACCCCACCGTTGAGCCCGGTGCTGCGCTCACCGGCCACCAGCAGATGGCCATTGGCCAGCACATTGATGACGGTGACGGCGAGCTGGGTGTTGAAACTGCTCGACGCCTCGGTGCTGCCCGAACCCTTGAACGAGTCGCTACCGGCCGCATTGGCGTCGGCATTGAGCAGCGAGTCGATCAGCCCGCCCGATTTGCGGCCCGAGCCTGGGCCCTTGACGGCCGCCTTGTTGTCGCGGCTGGTGTCACTCGACTGCTTCTGGCTGGCCTGCAGGCTCTCGGCGATGTCCACCTTCAGCTTGTCGCCTACGGCCTGGGGCTTGCGTTCGCTGGAGAACAGCGTGCCGGACGCCATGCTCAGCTGGAAGATGGCGCCGTTGTTCGGCCGCTCCAGATACAGCGGGGTTCTGGCCGCCGCGGCCTGCACTGGGACCTGCACCAGAGAGGGTGGTGCTGAGGTGCAGGCGCACAGCAGGGTTGCGAGCAGGGCCGCGGCCGAGCCCAGGCTTGAGGAGCTGTTGAAGGTCATGTCCTTGAATCTCTAAAAGGTTGCTTGGCGAGCTCAGCTCTCGAAGCCGGTGATCACCGCCTTCACGACCGGCGCGAGCTTGCGTCGCGTGCTGGCCCATTTGCTGACCGCGAAGTTCTCGTCCACCAGATAGGAGCTCGCGCCCATCAGCGAGCCATTGGCCCGGTGCAGGCTGAGGGTGGCGGCGCTCAGATAGGAGCGATGTGCGCCCCCCATCGGCGGCACGGCCCACTGCACGGTGGCGGCATAGCGAACCCAGTAGCGGCAATCCGGCCCGCCCGAGCCCGTCTCGTAGACCCGGCTCGCCACGCCCTGCGCCTTGAGCTCCAGCTGCAGGGCCGGCACCAGGTCGTCCAGCTGGGGCTGGCCGTTGTACTCGATGCACACGCTTTGAATCGGGGCGTCACCATGGTGAATGGTGTTCGTCGCCGTGCCTGGCCCGTAGTTCAAGGCCGCCGAGGTTGCCGTGCCGGTGGCCTTCACCAACTCCCAGGTGGGTGCCACGCTGAAGATCGAGCAACCCGACAAGGCGGCGAATAGGGCGCCGCACAGGCAGTCTCTGGACAATGAATAGAGCATCTTGGCCTCTGGGTGGTCCGGCTAGACAAGTTCATCGAGCAGCGCACCACCCGCAAGAGCGGCCAGCGAGCCATAGCCCACGGCGCTTGAGGCGAGCTCGCCGAGGCGGCGCGTCGAGTCGGCAACCCCCGCCTCCACCGCACCCATGCCGGCGGTCAAGACCTGAGCACCGGACTTCAGCAGGTCCGATGCTTGAGCCGCCACCGCGTCGACCGCGTGTGCGGCTGCCGAGATGCCGCCGCCGATGGCCTCGCCGAAGCCCTGCACCTCGGCGCCGGCCCTGGCCGACTGGGCCAGCGCCGCGGCCTCCAAGGCCTGCAGGCTTTGTGCACTGAAGCTCACCTGCAGGCCCGGTGGCGCGGTACCGAGCTCGTCCGATAGCGCAGCTGCGAGCTGAGGCCGCGCGGTACGCGACTCATCGGCGGACGGCGTCGGCAGAGAGCCAAGCCGAGCACCCGGCCCATCGGCCGGCATGCCGGTGTTGTGTATGGCGACCACAACGCTCAGGCCTTATTGGTGGAAACAGCGGTTGCGGCCGGGGTACCTGCATCCCGCGGCGCGGAGCCCGAGGCCTGAGCTCCCCTGAGCAACTCACTGAAGCTATCGGGGCCAGGTTTTGCTGCCTGAGCGGCCGCCGGCCTGCTCGACGGATGGTCAACCTTGATGGCTTGGGTATTCACTTGCATGACGGCGCTCCTGAGTGGTGTGGCGATGGACAAATTCTTGTCCGCCAAACCAATTCAGAAGCCCGGAAAAGCCAGCCCACATCCGGTGTTTCCCCGGCGTGGGTGATGGATGTCACTGTGCCGGCAGTGTGCGGGGACAGGTCTCAACCCTTATCGCATTGCGCCAGGCAGGGTCAATGAATCTTAGGGAGCGCAAGCGGCCGGGGGGCGAATATGGGCCAAGGCGGAAGTCCGTCCTGCAGCTGCAACGCTCAGGACTCATGGGACGGGGATTCAATTCCCCCCGGCTCAACCGCACAAAGAAAAAGGCCCAAGCCTGTGACGACTTGAGCCTTTGCTTTTTCACTTCACCCGCCGGGCAGCGGGTCATCCAATTTGGTGGAGCCGGGGGGAATTGAACCCCCGTCCGTCAGCCATCACCAGGCAGTTCTACATGCGTAGCCGTCTGATTTGAATCTCGCGTTCAGGTCGCGCAGCGGCACGCTACCTTTCCCGCCAGTCACTAAATCTTGTTCCGTGACGAGTGACCCGTCACGAAACCAGCCTATGTGAATGACTTCTCAGCCTTGAACCTTGCGATTCGCGGCCCGGCCCATAGGCCAACCGTTGAGAAGCTCATCTGCAATTAAGCAGCGAGTGCGAACGTAGAGTCGTTTGCAGTTACTTTGTTTCCAGTGGTTTTACGAGCGAACTGGTGCTCGGCATGCCCCACTCCGGATCCGCACCCACGTCGAAACCAGGTCGGCCCCTGAAGCTGATATTAGGCCACAGATAACCAATGCAAGAGGGCCTGCGGGTTTTCTATTGTCAAATCCGCCCCCCATTCGTGGATCGGTGCGCCCTGGCCAAGATAGCCCCAGGCGGCGGCCACCGTGCGCATGCCGGCGGCGCGGCCGGCCAGGATGTCGCGCTCGTCGTCACCGACATAAATGCAGTGCTCGGCCGCCACGCCGGCACGGCGGGCGGCTTCCAGCAGGGGCGCCGGATGCGGCTTGGCATGGGGCGTTGTGTCGCCGCCGATCACAGCCACCGCGCCGCGCTGCAGACCCAGGGCCTCGGTCAGCGGCAAGGCAAAGCGTTCGGCCTTGTTGGTAACGATGGCCCAGGGCAGCGAGAGCTGCTGGAGCGAGTCCAGCAGGCTCAGTACGGAATCGAAAACACGCGTTTCCTGCAGCATGCGGCTCTCGTAGAGATCGAGGAACTCGTGTTTCAGCGCCTCGTATTCGGGCGCGGCAGGCGTCACGCCCAAGGCCACACCCAGCATGCCGCGTGCGCCGGTGCCGACCATGGGCCGCAACTGGGCGTAGGGCAGGTCTGCCAGACCGCGGACGCTGCGCATCTGATTGGCGGCGCCGGCCAGATCCGGGGCGCTGTCCACCAAGGTGCCGTCCAGATCAAACAGCACGGCCCGCACGTCACGGCGGTTCACAGTGCGGGCCTTCGGCAGGCGATCATGTAGTTGACGCTGGTGTCGGCCGACAGCCAATAGGCCTGGGTCAGCGGGTTGTATTCCAGGCCCTTGCTGCTGTGCAGCTCCAGCCCGGCATCCCGGCAGTATTGCGCCAGCTCGCTGGGGCGGATGAAGCGAGCGTACTCGTGCGTGCCCTTGGGCAGCATCTTCAGCAGATATTCGGCCCCGACGATGGCGAACAAAAAGGCCTTGGGGTTGCGGTTCAGGGTCGAGAAGAACACCCAGCCACCCGGTTTGACCAGGGCGCTGCAGGCGCGGACCACCGAAGACGGGTCGGGAACATGCTCAAGCATCTCCATGCAGGTGACGGTGTCGAACGCGCCCGGCATCTCGGCGGCCAGCTCTTCGACGGGCACTTCGCGGTAGTCAACGCCCTCGGTGCCGGCCTCCATCGCGTGCAACTGGGCCACGCGCAGGGCCTTGGTGGACAGGTCTATGCCCAGCGCCTGGGCGCCCTTGCGCGCGATCGAGTCGGTCAGAATGCCGCCGCCACAACCCACATCCAGCACCTTGAGACCCTTGAATGGGCTCAAACCGTCCATCCAGGCCAGGCGCAGCGGATTGATCTGATGCAGCGGCTTGAACTCGCTGTGCGGATCCCACCAGCGGTGGGCAAGCTCGCTGAACTTGGCAAGCTCTTGGGGGTCGGCGTTAATCATGGGCGCAATCTTACGAATAAGTCGGGGTCCCACCGGCCCGGACATAAAAAAAGCCCCGCCGGAGCGGGGCTTGGCTGTCGAGCGTCAAGACGCTCGATGCATCACTTCTTGGCGCGGGTGCCGACCACTTCGATTTCGACGCGGCGGTTCTTGGCGCGACCTTCGGCGGTCTTGTTGTCAGCCACAGGCTGCTTCTCGCCCTTGCCTTCGGTGTAGACGCGATTCTTCTCGACGCCCTTGCTCACCAAGTAGGCCTTGACGGCTTCCGAGCGAGCCACCGACAGCTTCTGGTTGTAAGCATCAGTACCGACCGAGTCAGTGTGACCCACGGCGATGATGACTTCCAGATTGATGCCACCGGTCTTGCCGACCAGGTCATCCAGCTTGGCCTTGGCTTCAGTCTTCAGGACCGACTTGTCAAAGTCGAAGAAGGCATCAGCAGCGAAGGTGACC
Organism: uncultured Roseateles sp.; assembly: GCF_963422335.1. Lineage (NCBI taxonomy): Bacteria > Pseudomonadati > Pseudomonadota > Betaproteobacteria > Burkholderiales > Sphaerotilaceae > Roseateles > uncultured Roseateles sp. The sequence continues at coordinate 3,154,923 of NZ_OY729424.1, read as the reverse complement.
TTCTCGCTCACCGGTGCGGGGGGCACGGCAGGCGGGGCGGGCGGCTTCGGAGCGGCGACAGGGGCCGGCGCAGGCGGCGGCGGCGGGGGAGCCACAACCTTGGGAGCCGGCTTGATAGCGCCGTCGCAATCGGCCGCGGCGGTTGCCGGGGTCCAATTGGCATCGCGCCAGCAATATTCGTTGGTACCGTTCTTCCAGACCGTGCCGTCTGTGGCACGCCAGTTGTCGATCGTCTGGGCGGATGCGCCAGACGCGGCGACAGCAGCGACCGCGAAGAGCGATGCCACTCGATTCAGTTTCTTCATGATTCTCCTCTCAAGGAAAGCCGCAGTTGCCCTGCGATACGTCCACAACAAGTATGGGTACGTTGGCGTAAACCCCAGCTTGCACTGGTGCCTGCCATCGACGAGTCATTGTGCCATAGGGCACTGGGACGGCTCCATTTTGCTCAATGCACCCGGCCAGTGTTCGCACAATGTTGTGCGCGAGCGACACGCCGGGGCAATTAGAATTCACGCTTCCGTCCAATTAGACGTTGGCCAGCCGGAGGTGTGTGGAAACCTCGGGCTCAAGCCGCGCCCAGCGCATGACTCAGTTTGCCAAGGAAACCCTGCCCATCAGCCTCGAAGAGGAGATGCGGCGCTCGTACCTCGATTACGCCATGAGCGTGATCGTCGGCCGGGCCCTCCCCGATGCCCGTGACGGCCTCAAACCTGTGCACCGGCGTGCCTTGTACGCCATGCACGAATTGAACAATGATTGGAACCGCCCCTACAAGAAGTCGGCCCGTATCGTCGGAGACGTGATCGGTAAGTACCACCCTCACGGTGACCAGTCGGTCTACGACACCATCGTGCGGATGGCGCAGGATTTCTCGATGCGCCATATGCTGGTCGATGGCCAGGGCAATTTCGGCTCGGTGGACGGCGACAACGCCGCCGCCATGCGTTACACCGAAATCCGCCTGGCCAAGATCACCCATGAGCTGCTGGCCGATCTGGACAAGGAAACGGTCGATTTCGGCCCCAACTACGACGGCTCCGAAAAAGAGCCGCTGGTGCTGCCGACCAAGCTGCCCAACCTGCTGATCAACGGCTCCGGCGGCATTGCCGTGGGCATGGCGACGAACATCCCGCCGCACAACCTCAACGAGGTGGTGGACGCCTGCCTGCATTCGCTGAAGAACCCGGATTGCACGATAGACGAGTTGATGGAAATCATCCCGGCGCCGGACTTCCCGACCGCCGGCATCATCTATGGCCTGCAGGGCGTGCGGGAAGGCTATCGCACCGGCCGCGGCAAGATCGTGATGCGCGCCAAGGTGCATTTCGAGGACATAGACCGCGGCCAGCGCCAGTCCATCATCGTTGATGAGCTGCCCTACCAGGTCAACAAGAAGACCCTGCTGGAGCGCATTGCCGAGCTGGTCAACGAGAAGAAGATCGAGGGCATCAGCCACATCCAGGACGAGTCCGACAAGTCCGGCATGCGCGTGGTGATCGACCTGAAGCGCGGCGAAGTGCCCGAGGTGGTGCTGAACAATCTGTACAAGCAGACCCAGCTGCAAGACACCTTCGGCATGAATATGGTGGCGCTGATCGACGGTCAGCCCAAGCTATGCAATTTGAAGGACCTGATCACGGTCTTCCTGGAGCATCGCCGCGAGGTCGTCACCCGCCGCACGATTTTTGAGCTGCGCAAGGCGCGCGAACGTGGCCATGTGCTCGAAGGCCTGGCCGTGGCGCTGGCCAATATCGACGAGTTCATCGAGACGATCAAGAACTCGCCGACGCCGCCGGTTGCCAAGGCCGCGCTGATGAGCAAGAGCTGGGACAGCTCGCTGGTGCGCGAAATGCTGGTGCGCGCCGAGGGCGACACGCCCGGCGGCCGCGAGGCGTTCCGCCCCGAGGGTCTGGCGCCGATGTTCGGCATGCAGGCCGACGGCCTGTACCGATTGTCCGACGACCAGGCCGGCGAAATCTTGCAGATGCGTCTGCAGCGCCTGACCGGTCTGGAGCAGGACAAGATCATCGGCGAGTACAAGGAAGTGATGTCGCAGATCGCCGATCTGCTGGACATCCTCGCCAAGCCCGCCCGCGTGACCTTCATCATCAGCGAAGAGCTGACCGGCGTGAAGCAGGAGTTCGGTCAGACCAAGGTTGGCGCCCGCCGCTCGGTGGTCGAGCACAACGTGCAGGAGCTGGGCACCGAAGACTTGATCACACCCACCGACATGGTCGTGACCCTGTCGCACACCGGCTATATCAAGAGCCAACCGCTGACCGAATACCGCGCGCAAAAGCGCGGTGGCCGCGGCAAGCAGGCCACGCAGACCAAGGATGATGACTGGATCGACCAGCTATTCATCGCCAACACCCATGACTGGATACTGTGCTTCAGCAACCGCGGCCGCGTGTACTGGCTGAAGGTCTGGGAAGTGCCGCAGGGTTCGCGCAATTCGCGCGGCCGCCCCATCGTCAATATGTTCCCGCTGCAGGCCGAGGAAAAGATCACCGTGGTGCTGCCGCTGACCGGCGAGTTCCGCAGCTTCCCGGCCGACCACTATGTGTTCATGTCCACCGACATGGGCACGGTCAAGAAGACGGCGCTGAACGAATTCAGCAACCCGCGCAAGGCCGGCATCATTGCCGTCGACCTGGACCCGGGCGATGCACTCGTTGGCGCCGCACTGACCGACGGCAAGCATGACGTGATGCTGTTCAGCGATGGCGGCAAGGCGGTACGCTTCGACGAGGACGATGTGCGCCCGATGGGCCGCCAGGCCAGAGGCGTGCGCGGCATGATGCTCGAGGAAGGCCAGCGCGTCATTGCCATGCTGGTGGCCGAGCAGGACGACACCGCCACCTCGCCGGTGAGCGTGCTCTGCGCGACGCAGAACGGCTACGGCAAGCGCACCTCCATCATCGAGTACACCCGCCATGGCCGCGGCACCAAGGGCATGATCGCCATCCAGCAAAGCGAGCGCAACGGCCGTGTTGTGGCCGCCACGCTGGTGCGTCCGGAAGACGAGATCATGCTGATCACCGACAAGGGCGTGCTGGTGCGCACCCGCGTTTCGGAGATCCGCGAACTGGGCCGCGCCACGCAAGGCGTGACCCTGATCGCGCTGGACGATGGCGCCCAGCTCTCGGGCCTGCAGCGCATCGTCGAGAACGACGCCAATGACACCGTCGCCGAAGGCGATGCCGAAGCCAATAACGGCGGCACGCCGGACGACAGCTCCAACAAGGAATCGACTTGAAATTTCATCTGAAACAGCTCACCGTTGCGGCCGCTCTGCTGCTGGCTTTTGGCGCACAGGCACAGACCGCGGCCGCGCCCAGCGCCGCCAAGAAGGAGCTGATTGCCAAGGTGCTGGCCTTCCAGCAACCGGGCATCGAGTCGCTGGCGCGGGCGCTGGTCGAGCAGCCCGCGGCACGCCTGATGCAGAGCGCCGGCGGCGCGCTGCAGCAAGTGCCCCAAGACAAGCGCGAAGCCACGGCCAAGGCCATCGAGGCCGATGTGCGCAAGTTCGTTGACGAGGCCTCTGCACTGACCCGCGACAAGGCGATTCAGCTGGCCCCGACCACCATCGGCCCTATGCTGGACGAGAAGTTCAACGAGGACGAACTGAAGCAGCTGATCGCCTGGTTCGAGTCGCCGGTGAACAAGAAGTACCAGCAGATGGGCGGCGAGATGCAGAACGCACTGGGCCAGAAGCTGGTGGCCGAGATGCGCGGCACCATCGAGACCAAGCTGAAGGCGCTGGAGCAGGGCGTCGCCAAGCGCCTGGGCCTGAATCCGCAGCCGGCGCCCACGCCGCCGACCTCGTCCAAGCCCGTCACACCGAGCGCCAGCGCCGCCAAGAAATAATGCAAGTACAGCCGCAGCAGCGTCCCTACAACTTCTCTGCCGGGCCGGCTGCCCTGCCCGCCGAGGTGCTGGAAATCGCCGCAGCCGAGATGCTGGACTGGCATGGCTCGGGCATGAGCGTGATGGAGATGAGCCATCGCGGCCGCGAATTCATCTCCATTTACGAGCAGGCCGAGAGCGATCTGCGCGAGCTGCTGGCCGTGCCGAAGGACTTCCACATCCTGTTCATGCAGGGGGGTGGTCTGGCCGAAAACGCGATCGTGCCGCTCAATTTGTCGCGCAGCGGCAAGGTGGACTTCGTCGTCACCGGCGCCTGGTCGCAAAAGAGCGCAGGCGAGGCCAGGCGCTACGCTGACGTGCACGTCGCTGCCAGCAACGAGGCCAGCGGCTTCACCGCCCTGCCCGATGCTGCCAGCTGGCAGCTGCGGGCTGATGCGGCCTACGTTCATCTGTGCTCCAACGAGACCATACACGGGGTCGAGTTCCACGAGATTCCCGATCTGAAAGCACTGGGCAGCGATGCCCCGCTGGTGATCGACTTCTCGTCGCAGCAGCTGTCCCGCCCGCTGGACTGGTCGCGTGTCGGCCTGGCCTTCGGCGGCGCGCAGAAGAACATAGGTCCGGCCGGATTGACACTGGTGTTCGTCCGCGACGACCTGCTGGGCCATGCCCTGCAGGCCTGCCCCTCGGCCTTCAACTACCAGACCGTGGCGCAAGCCCAGTCGATGTTCAACACACCACCGACCTATGGCATTTACATGGCCGGCTTGGTGTTTCAATGGCTGAAGCGCTTCTCGTACCAGGGCCGCACCGCGCTGGCCGCGATCGAGCAGCGCAATATCGATAAAGCTGAGCTGCTGTACAGCACACTGGACGGCAGCAGCATGTTCATCAACCGCGTGGCGCACAACGCCCGCTCGCGGATGAACGTGCCCTTCTTTTTGCGTGACGAACGCTTGAATGACGCTTTCCTGGCCGACGCCCGCGAGCGCCGCCTGCTCCAGCTCAAGGGACACAAGTCCGTGGGCGGCATGCGTGCCTCGATCTACAACGCCATGCCGCTGGAAGGCGTGCAGGCCTTGGTCGACTTACTGCGAGATTTCGAAGCCCGTCATGGCTGAATCAACCCCTCCCACCGCCCCCGTCCCTCCCGAATTGCTGGCTCTGCGCCAGCAGATTGACAGCGTCGATGGCCAACTGCTGGCGCTGCTCAACCAGCGCGCCCAACTGGCCCTGGCCGTGGGCGAGCTGAAGAAGCACGAAGGCTCGGTGGTGTTCCGACCCGAGCGCGAGGCCCAGGTCATTGACGGCCTGAAGCTGAAGAACAGCGGCCCATTGCAGACCGAGAGCGTGGCGCCGATCTGGCGCGAAATCATGTCGGCCTGCCGCGCGCTGGAGACGCCGATACGCGTGGCCTTTCTGGGCCCGGCCGGCACCTTCAGCGAAGAGGCGGCGCTGGGCTATTTCGGCTCCAGTATCGTACGTGTGCCCTGCGCCAATTTCGACGAGGTGCTGCACCAGACGATTGCCGGCGCGGCCGATTTCGGCGTCGTGCCGGTCGAGAACTCGACCGAAGGCGTGGTCACCCGCTCGCTGGACCTGTTCCTAACCACGCCGCTGTCCATCATCGGCGAGACCAGCCTGGTGGTGCGCCACAACCTGCTGCGCAAGCAGAACTCCCTGGCGGACATCGAGGCCGTCTGCGCCCATCCGCAGGCGCTGGCGCAATGCCACCAGTGGCTCAGCACCCATCTACCGCTGACCGAGCGCCGGCCGGTGGCCAGCAATGCCGAGGGCGCGCGGCTGGCGAGTCTCGACCCCAAGCTGGCGGCGATCGCCAGCCTGCGTGCCGGCAGCGAGTTCGGCCTGCACCTGGTGTCGCCGGCGATCCAGGACGATGCCCACAACCGCACCCGCTTTGCCGTGCTCGCCCACCCGGACCGCCACCCGCAGCCAGCCGCTTCGGGCCATGACTGCACCAGTCTGGTCGTCTCGGTGACGAATCGCCCCGGCGCCGTACATGACATGCTGGTGCCGCTGAAGGTGCATGGCGTGTCGATGACGCGCTTCGAGTCCCGCCCGGCGCGCTCGGGCCAGTGGGAGTATTACTTCTACATCGACCTGCAGGGCCACCCGGACGAGCCGCACATGGCTCAGGCGATGAAGGAGTTGCGCGCTGTCTGCGCCTTCTTCAAGGTGCTGGGCACCTATCCGCTCGACGTGCATTGAGAGAGAGCGCTGCGATGTTCAACCAACTCGGCGTCATCGGATGCGGCCTGATGGGCGGCTCCTTCGCCCTGGCGCTCAAGAAGGCCGGCCTGGTCAAGCAGGTGGTGGGCTACAGCAAGTCGCCGTCCACCACCGAGAAGGCACGCCGGCTGGGCGTGATCGACACCATTGCCGAGTCGGCGCTGCAGGCGGTGTCGGGCTCCGACATCGTCTTGATCGCCGTGCCGGTGGCCGCCAGCGAGGCCACCTTCAAGGCGATCTGCCACATGGTCGAACCCGGCATGCTGGTGATGGATGTGGGCTCGACCAAATGCGATGTGGTGCTGGCCGCCAAGCGGGCGCTGCGCGACCGTCTGGGCTCCTTCGTGCCCGCGCATCCGATTGCCGGCAAGGAGTCCGCCGGCGTCCAGCATGCCGATGCGGCGCTGTATCAGGGGCGACAGGTCATACTGACGCCGCTGCCGCAGACCAATGCGGCGCTGTTGCAAAAAGCCACCGACGTCTGGTCGGCGATCGGCGCCCAGGTGCTGAAGATGTCGCCCGAGAACCATGACGCTGCCTTTGCCGCCGTCAGCCATCTGCCGCATCTGCTGGCCTTTGCCTATTTCTCGGCGATTGCCCAGCAACCGGCCGGCGCCGATTTTCTCTCACTGGCCGGCCCGGGCTTTCGCGACTTCACGCGCATTGCCGCCAGTGATCCGTCCATCTGGCGCGACATCCTCGTCGCCAACCGCGATGAAGTGCTGAAGCAGGCGAAGTTCTTCCGCGCCGTGCTCCATCATTTCGAAAAGCTGGTGCAGGACGGCGACGGCCAGGCCCTGGAGAAGCTGATCAGCCAGGCCTCGGACACCCGCTCGCAATGGCATATGAACACGCCCCCCAAGAACCCACCGCGCTGAGCCTGCACTTCGCCCCCCATGTATTCGACCTCCTTTCTTGATCTGCCGCCGCTGGTGTCGGCCGCCGGCACCGTGCAGCTACCGGGCTCCAAAAGCATCTCCAACCGCGTGCTGCTGCTGGCGGGTCTGAGCGAAGGAGTGACCGTCGTTCACGATCTGCTGGACTCGGACGACACCGCCGTGATGCTGGAGGCGCTACGCACTCTTGGCTGCAAACTGGAGCGAGAAGGCAAAGGCCCGCTTCGCGTCACCGGCCTGGGCGCCAGGCTAGGCACGGCCCAGGCCGACCTGTTCCTGGGCAACGCAGGCACGGCGATGCGCCCGCTGACCGCCGCTCTGGCCCTGCTGGTCGCCACTCAAGGCGGCGACATCACCTTGCGCGGCGTGCCGCGCATGCACGAGCGGCCGATCGGCGATCTGGTCGATGCGCTGCGGCTGCTCGGCTGTCAAATCGACTGCCTGGAGAACGAAGGCTATCCGCCGCTGCGGCTCACAGGCCCGTCCGCGCTGCAGCTCGAGCAAGCGGTACAGGTGCGTGGAGACGTCTCCAGCCAGTTCCTGACCGCCCTGCTCTTGGCCCTGCCGCTGGTGGCCACGGACCGGCCGGTGGTGATCGAGGTGCAGGGCGAGCTGATTTCCAAACCGTACGTCGAGATCACGCTGCTGCTGCTGGCGCGCTTCGGCATCGCGGTAGAGCGCGATGGCTGGCAGCGCTTCACCATTCCCGCCGGCAGCCGCTACCGCTCGCCGGGCAGCATCCACGTCGAGGGCGATGCCTCCTCGGCCTCCTACTTTGTCGCGCTGGGCGCGATTGCCGGCATCGAAGCGCCGGTGCGCATCGAGGGCGTGGGCTCGGCCTCTATCCAGGGCGATGTGCGCTTTGTCGAGGCCGCCGAGGCCATGGGCGCGTGGGTCGAGAGCGGGCCGAACTGGCTGCAGGTCAAGCGCGGTGTCTGGCCCCTGCGCGCCATCGACCTGGACTGCAACCACATTCCCGACGCCGCGATGACCTTGGCGGTCATGGCGCTGTATGCCGACGGCCCCAGCACCTTGCGCAATATCGCCAGCTGGCGGGTCAAGGAGACTGACCGCATCGTCGCCATGGCCACCGAGCTGCGCAAGCTGGGCGCCATGGTCGAGGAGGGCCCGGACTGGCTGCGCGTGCACCCGCTCAAGACCTTCCAGCCGGCCGCCATCCACACCTATGACGACCACCGCGTGGCGATGTGCTTCTCGCTGGCTGCGTTCAACGGGCTGAATGGCGCCGCAGACGTGCCGGTACGCATCCTCGACCCGAAATGCGTGGCCAAGACCTTCCCTGACTATTTCGAGACGCTGTTCTCCGTGGTCGAACCTGAGCGCGACAGCATTCCGGTGATCACGATTGATGGGCCTAGTGCTTCGGGCAAGGGCACCTTGGCCGATCTGGTCGCCGCCAAGCTCGGCTACTGGGTGCTGGATTCGGGCGCCCTGTACCGCGCCACTGCGCTGGCCAGCCTGCGCGCCGGCGTCTCGCTGGACAACGAACATGACATCGCCGCCCTGGCCAGCCAACTGGATCTGCACTTCGAGGGCGGCCAGGTCTTCCTGGGCCCGGAGGACGTGACCCATGCGCTGCGCGACGAGACGGTGGGTGCCATGTCATCCAAGGTCGCCGCGCTGCCGGCCGTTCGCCTGGCCCTGCACGGGCTGCAGTTGGCCTTCCGACGACTGCCCGGCCTGGTGGCCGATGGCCGGGATATGGGCACGATGCTGTTCCCCCAGGCCGGTCTCAAGGTGTTTTTGACCGCGAGCGCGGCAACGCGCGCCGAGCGCAGGCATAAGCAATTGATTTCCAAGGGAATTTCGGCTAGCATTGCAGACCTGCGTGAAGACCTAGAGGCGCGCGACTTGCGGGATCAAAGCCGCAAAGTGTCGCCCTTGAAGCCAGCCGCAGACGCGCTGATGCTCGACAACTCGAGCCAAACCATCGATGAATCGGTGGATCTGGTTTTGAGTTGGTGGGCTGATCGCAGGCCGTTTCAGAGCGCTGGGCATTGAAACGGCAGAGACGAAGTCTCCGGACCGAGGTTCAAAACCGAGGTTCAAAAACGGGCCCGCTGCCCTTCCCTCCCGCAACGTCAGTTGCACTGAGGGCGGCGAACTCAATAACTTAACCCGCAAGCTTTGCGCTTGCACAACCTGCCGGATCAGCCCGGCACCAGGAAACACCATGTCCGAATCCCAAACCGCCAGCTTTGGTGGTGACTCGTTTGCCGCCATGTTCGAGGAATCCCTGCAGCGCTCCGATATGCGCGCAGGTGAGGTCATCTCTGCCGAAGTGGTTCGCATCGACTACAACTTCGTGGTCGTCAACGCCGGCCTGAAGTCCGAAGCGTATGTGCCCATCGAAGAGTTCAAGAACGACAAGGGCGAGCTCGAAGTCCAAGTGGGCGATTTCGTGTCGGTGGCCATCGACGCGATCGAAAACGGCTACGGCGACACCATCCTGTCGCGCGACAAGGCCAAGCGTCTGGCCTCGTGGATGTCCCTGGAAACCGCACTGGAGTCGGGCGACTTCGTGACCGGTACCGTGTCGGGCAAGGTCAAGGGCGGCCTGACCGTCCTGGTCAACGGCATCCGCGCCTTCCTGCCGGGCTCCCTGCTGGACACGCGTCCGGTCAAGGACATGAGCCCGTACGAAGGCAAGACCATGGAATTCAAGGTCATCAAGCTGGACCGCAAGCGCAACAACGTCGTGTTGTCGCGCCGTGCCGTGGTCGAAGCTTCGATGGGCGAAGAACGCGCCAAGCTGCTGGAAACCCTGTCCGAAGGCGCCATCGTCAACGGCGTGGTCAAGAACATCACCGAATACGGTGCGTTCGTGGACCTGGGCGGTATCGACGGTCTGCTGCACATCACCGACATGGCCTGGCGCCGTGTCCGTCACCCGTCGGAAGTCGTGACGGTTGGCCAGGAACTGACCGCCAAGGTCCTGAAGTTCGACGCAGAAAAGAACCGCGTCTCGCTGGGCCTGAAGCAGCTGGGCGACGACCCCTGGTTCGGCGTGGCTCGCCGCTACCCGACCGGCACGCGCCTGTTCGGCAAGGTCACCAACATTGCTGACTACGGCGCATTCGTCGAGATCGAACCCGGCATCGAAGGCCTGGTGCACGTCTCCGAAATGGACTGGACCAACAAGAACGTGGCTCCGTCGAAGATCGTTTCGCTGGGCGACGAAGTCGAAGTCATGGTTCTGGAAATCGACGAAGACAAGCGTCGCATTTCGCTGGGCATGAAGCAGTGCAAGGCCAATCCTTGGGAAGAGTTCGCCGAGAACGTCAAGCGCGGCGACAAGGTGCGCGGCCCCGTCAAGTCGATCACCGACTTCGGCGTGTTCGTGGGCCTGGCCCAGGGCATCGACGGCCTGGTGCACCTGTCCGACCTGTCCTGGAACGAGCCCGGCGAAGCTGCTGTGCGCAACTTCAAGAAGGGTCAAGAAGTTGACGCCGTCGTGTTGGCCGTTGACGTCGAGCGCGAGCGCATCTCGCTGGGCATCAAGCAGCTGGACAGCGACCCGTTCACGAACTACACCTCGATCAATGATCGCGGCATGATCGTGGTCGGCAAGGTCAAGACCGTTGACGCCCGTGGCGCCGAGATCCAGCTGAGCGAGGAAGTCACCGGCTACCTGCGCGCTTCGGAAATCTCGCGTGACCGCGTGGAAGACGCCCGCAATGTGCTGAAGGATGGCGACGAAGTCTCCGCCCTGATCATCAACGTGGACCGCAAGACGCGTTCCATCCAGTTGTCGGTCAAGGCCAAGGACAACGCCGACAACCAGGAAGCCATGCAGCGCCTGTCGGCCACGTCCGAGCGCGAAAACGCCGGCACGACCAGCCTGGGCGCCCTGCTGCGCGCCAAGCTGGACACGCAGAAGGACAACGGCTGATCAGCCGTTTGTTGAGCGGGTGTTCTAACACCCCTCAATTGAATTAAGGGAAAGCCCGCCGTGCATTCGTACGGTGGGCTTTTTTCCTAAAGATGCAGGCATGATGTAAACCTTTGCAGCGCTGTCCTTGCTGCCCTGAATCACAAGACTTGGAACAAGCACCGCCATGACCCGATCCGACCTCGTTGCACAGCTGGCTGAACGCTTCACCCAGATCACGCAGCGTGACACCGAGTTCGCCGTCAAGACCATTCTGGACGCGATGTCAGACGCGCTGGCCAAGGGCCACCGCATCGAGATTCGCGGCTTCGGCAGCTTCTCGATCAACCGTCGCCCACCCCGCGTGGGCCGCAATCCGCGCAGCGGCGAGCAGGTCACCATCCCCGAGAAACTGGTGCCCCATTTCAAGCCGGGCAAGGCTTTGCGCGAAGCGGTGGACCTGCAAACGGTGCACGAAGAGGCAACGACTCCGGCCACTCAGGATTGAGCCGCTGATCGGTCCGCCCTGCGCCTAGAATCCGACGCATGCGATTGATCGTCTGGGCCCTTCGTGGCCTCCTCTTCTTTGCCCTGTTTGCCTTCGCCCTGAACAACAGCCAAGAGGCCGGCGTGCGCTGGTTCTTTGGCCACGAATGGCATGCACCCATGGTCATCATCGTGCTGGTGGCCTTTGCCATGGGCTGCGCCTTCGGCGTGCTGGCCATGGTGCCGGCCTGGTGGCGCCAGCGCCGCCAGGCACAGCGCAAGCATGCCGCCGCCCCGGCAGCACCCACTCCTGCGGCAGCCTCCCCCGTGCCCGATCACCTGAACAGCAGCCTGCCCGATGGACTTTGATCTGCAGTGGTTGCTGATCGCGCTGCCGGTCGCCTTCGGCCTGGGCTGGCTGGCCTCGCGGCTGGATCTGCGCCAGTGGAAACGCGAGCAGCGTGACGCGCCCAAGGCCTATTTCAAGGGCCTGAACCTCTTGCTCAACGAGCAGCAGGACAAGGCCATCGACGCCTTCATAGAGGCGGTGCAGAACGACCCCGACACCTCGGAGCTGCATTTCGCACTGGGCAATCTGTTCCGCCGCCGCGGCGAGTACGAGCGTGCAGTGCGCGTGCACCAGCACCTGCTGCAGCGCGGTGACCTGCCCCGCGCCGAGCGCGAGCGCGCCCAGCATGCGCTGGCCCAGGACTTTTTGAAGGCCGGCCTGTTCGACCGCGCCGAGGAGGCCTTCAAGGCCTTGGACGGCACGCCGTTCGAGCTGGAGGCTCGGCTGGCCTTGCTGTCGCTGTACGAACGCTCGCGCGAGTGGCGCCAGGCGATCGAGATCGCACGCCATCTGGAGCGCAGCGGCACCGGCTCATTCGCCTCGCGCATCGCGCACTACTGGTGCGAGCTGGCACTTGAAGCCCAGGCCGCGCACAAGGATGCTGACGCCGGCCAGGCGCTGCTGAATGCCATTGCCGCCTCGCCGCAGTCGGCCCGGGGCCATGTTTTGACCGGTCAGAGCCTGACACGCCGGGGCCTGCATGCCGAGGCCATGGCCGCCTACGCTCAGCTGATCGCGCTGAACCCCGAGGCCTTCAATCTGGTCGCCAAGGACTATGCCGACGCAGCCGTGGCCTGCGGCCAGCAGGCCTCGGGCCACGCCAGCCTGCTCGCGCAGTACCAGCGCACACCCAGCATGCCGCTGCTGCTGGCGCTGGAGAAAGTCGAACCAGACCGCAATGCCCAGTGCCAACGCCTGCAGGAGCACTTGCGCCACCAGCCAACGCTGTCGGCCGCCCAGCGGCTGCTGAGCGTGCGCAGCAATGCGCTGCCCGAGCCCGAGGCAAGCCTGATCAACACGGCGCTGGAGCGTGCCGGCCGGCCGCTGCAACGCTACCGCTGCGCCGCCTGCGGCTTCGAAGCCCAACACTACTTCTGGCAATGCCCCGGCTGCCTGGGCTGGGACACCTACCCGCCGCGCCGAGTCGAGGAACTGTGATGCCGCCCGATACCGCCAGCACGCCCGACCGCGTCATCCTGTGCATGAAATGGGGCACCAAGTACGGCCCGGAGTATGTGAACCGGCTGTACGCGATGGTGCGCCGACATCTGTCGGGTGACTTCCGCTTCGTCTGCCTGACCGACCGAAGCGAAGGCATTCGCGCCGAGGTGCAATGCCTGCCCATCCCCGAGCTGAAACTGCCCGCCGGCATTCCGGAGCGCGGCTGGACCAAGCTGACCACCTTCGAGAGCGATCTGCACGGCCTCAAGGGCACGGCGCTGTTTCTCGATCTGGACGTGGTCATCGTCGACGACATCACGCCTTTTTTCGAGGTGCCCGGCGAGTTCCTGATCATCCATGACTGGAAGCGACCCTGGCGCGTCACCGGCAACTCCTCGGTCTACCGTTTCACCCTAGGCGCGCACGCCGATGTGCTGGCAAAGTTCCGTGCCGAGCATGAGACGATACGTCAGCAGTTCCGCAACGAGCAGGCCTATCTGTCGGACGAGATGCACCGGCAGGGCCGTTTGCAGTACTGGGACGATGCCTGGTGCGCCAGCTACAAATACCACTGCATCCCGGCCTGGCCGACCAGCTACTGGCGAGAGCCCTTCATTCCCAAGGGCGCCCGCATCCTGATCTTCCATGGCGTGATGAATCCGCCCGATGCGCTGGCCGGCCGCAACAACGGCAACTGGCGCCATGCCCGCCCGGCGCCCTGGATCGCCCAGCACTGGCACGAGTGATGGGGCCCCAGCCACAGCCACTGGCCCTGCCGGTGGTCTATATCAATCTGGACAGCGACAGCGACCGCCGAGCACGCCTGCAGGCCGAATTCGAGCGCCTGGGCCTGGCCGCCGAGCGCTTCAACGCCACTCGCTGGACCGAGCTGCCCCAGGCCGAGCAGGACAGGCTCTACTCCGCCGCGCTGAACGCGCAGCAGTTCCACAAGCCGCTGGTGAATGGCGAGAAGGGTTGCTACGCCAGCCATCTGAACGCCTGGCGCCAGTTGTTGGACGGCCCTCAGCATGCGCTGGTGGTGCTGGAAGACGATGTGCGCCCCAAACCTGAGTTCGCGGCCGTGATCGCCGCCATTGCTGCCCTGCCGCCCGGTTGGGACATGATCAAGCTGATCGGCCGACTGGATGAGAGCAAGGGCGAAAAACTCCGCCACCGCCAGCCACTGACACCGGGCTTCGAGCTGGTCGACTACCGCCGCGTTCCCAGCCTGACCGCCGGTTATGCGATCAGCCGCAGTGGGGCACAGAAGCTCTTGGCCAGCCGCCTGCCGTTCGGTCGGCCCATCGATGTGGACCTGCGCCACTGGTGGGAGAACGATCTGTCCGTGCAGGGTGTGCTGCCGGCCGCCATCGCGCTGGACGAGACCAGCTTCCAGAGCTCGATCGGCGACAAGGCCAGCGAGGCCGGCCTCGCCGCCAAGTTCCGCAAGTTTCGCCGCAAGTTCAGCTACACGGTGCTGAACGCCTGGCATGGCGCTCGTCGCTGAGGATACGCTCGTGCCCGAGATCGAAAACTCCAACCAGCCGCTGGTACTCGTGTCCTGGGACGGCAAGAGCCAGCCCCTGCTGTGCCTGCATCTGGACGCCAAGCCGCAGTTCAGCGTCGTGCTGTTCGACTTCTCGGGCACCTGTTCCCAGACTGAATTGACGGTGCAGGACTTGAGGTGCCAGGTCTTGTCTGGCGCAACCGAGTGCAAGGGTGAGATCTACCAGGCGCTGGCTGCCCATCTGGCCGCGGCCCCCACGCTGCCCGAGTACGTGAGCCTGATCGACGACGACATCATCATCGGCGTCAGCGACATCAACCGTGCGCTGCACCTGGCCCGCGCCACCGGGTTGGACGTGTTCTCGCCCTGCCTGAGCCACGACAGCCATTACACCCATCGCTGGACTCTGCAGCAGGGCCAGTCCATGGCCTACCCGGTGGATTGGGTCGAGGTGATGATGCCCTTCTACCGCGGCCCGCTGTTCATGGCCGGCGCGCCGCACTACGAGGGCAATGTCTCGTCCTGGGGCATAGACAAATACCTGGTGCCCACCTTGCAGAAGCTGATGGGCATGGAGCGCACGGCGATTTTGAATGCCGTGGTCGCCAGCCATGTGCGGCCGGTCACCAGCGGGCAGAAGACCTATCGCAATGGCCGCACGGCGGCGATGGAGAGCGCAGCGCTGAAGGCCGCTTGCATCGCCTTGATCGAGCGCGAGCAGCCTGAGCTGAAGCACAGCGACTGGTACCGACGCATCTTTGTGCAACGCCACAGCCGCAGCGCCTGGCAGCGCCTGGTCTACGGACTGGGCCGGCCGATCAGGCGCTGGCTGGAACGCAGCACCTAGGCCTGGGTTGCGGCCTGGGTCGCCAGACCCACGAACAAGTCCTCGTAGCGCTGCGTCATCAGCGCCAACCCATGCTCTTCCAGCGCGCGCCGGCGCGCCGCCTGGGCCACACGGCTGCCCAGGCCGGGGTCGCGCAGCAGTTCGGCCAGCACTTCGGCCAGGGCCTTGGCATCGCCTTCGGGCACCAGAAAGCCGGTCACCTGGTCGATGATCAATTCCTGCACGCCGGGCACCGCCGAGCCAACCACCGCGCAGCCGGCCGCCATGCCCTCGACCAGGGACAGCGGCATGCCCTCCCAGTGGGTGGACAGCACGCAGATCTGCTGCGTCATCAAGAGCCCGGGCACGCCCTTGTGATGGCCCAGAAACTGCACCTGGCCCTGCAAGCCCAGCCTGGCAACCTCGGCCTCTGCCTCGGCCCGCAGCGACACCTTGCCGCCGCCGGCCAGCAGCACCGGCGGCGTCAGGCCCTGGGCTTTCAGCAGGGCGATGGCGCGGATCAGGGTCAGATGGTCCTTCTGCCGCGCGAAGCGGGCCGACATCACAATGCCCGGCACGCGGGCCTCATAGGCATGCAGCTCGGCATCGGCATAGGGCTCCATGCGGATGCCATTCGGTATGGCCAGCGTCTTGGCCTTGGGGAAGCCCAGTTCGACCAGGCGGCGGCGCACGCCTTCAGACACGCCCACCAGCCATGCCGTGCGGGCGCTCAACCAGCGCGCCTGCGCCAGGCGCCAGGGCGTGTAGCGCTCGCGTGTGTTGTGCTCCACCTGCACCAGCGCCTTCACGCCCGCCCACAGTCCGGCGTGGCGGCCCAGCAGATGCTCAGGGAAGCCATGAGCCACCAACACCTCGGGCTTGAACTCACGGCAAATCTTGACCAGGGCCCTGATCGTCACCAGGTGGGACCAACCGGACACCACAAGCACTGCCAGGCCGCGGTCCCGCAGCGCCTGGACGCGGGCCATATCGGTATTGCGCTTGCGCCGTAGCACCAGCAGCGGCTCGACGCGACGGCCAGCCAGCGAGGCGCTCACCAGATCCACCGCCACCTGGGTCGCGCCTGAAAAACCACCCGTCACGAAGTGGAGTACGCGCACCGGCGGGATCGAGGAGGGCACGAGCGGCAGGGTGTCCAGGTCATGCCGGCTCGGCAGCGCGTCAGAAATCATGCGGCGAGTATATGCAGCGCCCCTGGCCGAAGGCCGCAGCCGCTGCGATAGAGTGTGGCCCACAACACAAAATCCCAAGTCAGTTGGGGACAGAGCACTTCGTGGTCTGTCCCACAAATATAGAGGCCGCTCCCGCCAATGACCGCCAGCTCGTCCCCTGCCCGCCGCTTCTGGGCCTTTGTCCGCCCGCATCGCAAGGGCCTGGTGGTGTCGGTGCTGGCCTTTCTGCTGGCCTCTGGCACCGAGCCTCTGGTGCCCTGGCTGCTGAAGTTCGTGCTCGACCAGGGCTTCGCCAGCGAAATGGCTTTCCCGATCTGGGCCGTGCCGCTGACCCTGGTGGGTCTGTTCGCCGCGCGCGGTCTGTTCGCCTTCAGTGGCGCCTACATGATGAGCCGCACCGCCTCGCGCACCGTGCTGGACATCCGCCGGGCGCTGATCCACAGCGTGATCCGCGCCGATGCCAAGCTGTTCAGCCACATGACGCCGGCCGAGGCGGTGACCAAGGTGGTCAGCAATCCGCATGAGCTGACCAATTTGATGAGCGGCGCGCTGACCACCATCCTGCGCGATGGCAGCACCAGCCTCGTGATGCTGGTCTATCTGTTCTATCTGAACTGGCGACTCACCTTGCTGACTCTGGTGGTCGTGCCGGTGCTGGGAGTGGCCGTGCGACTGATCCACAAGCGCGCCAAGGCGCTGGGCACCCAGGCCTACGAGTCGCAGATGCGCCTGGTTTCGGTGGTGGACGACATTGCCCGTGCCTGGCGCGTGGTGCGTACCTTCGATGCCGGCGCCTGGGAGGCGGCGCGCTTCGAGCGCGAGGCCCGCCATCTGCAGCGCATGACCTTGAAGAACGCCGCTTCGAGTGCGCTGATGAGCCCGGTCTCCCAGGTCGTGGCCAGCATCGGCCTGGCCATCATCCTCACCCTGGCATTGATGCAGGCGCAAGCGCACCGTGCCACCGTTGGCGAGTTCGTCGCCTTCATCACCGCCATGCTGCTGCTGATCTCCAAGGTGCGGCACCTGACCGATGTATCGCAACCGGTGCTGAGCAGCCTGGTCGTGGCGCGCGGCTGCTTCGAACTGCTGGATGTGCCGCCCGAGCCCGATGCCGGCACGCGCACGATGGAGCACTGTCAGGGTGAGATCCGTTTCAGCGACGTGACCCTGCACTACGACGGCGCCGAGCGCCCGGCGCTGAACGGTTTCGACCTGCAGGTCGGTGCAGGCCAGACGATTGCGCTGGTCGGCGCCTCGGGCGCCGGCAAGTCAACCATCGTCAGCGCATTGCTGGGCTTTGTGGCGCCGGGCAGCGGCATGATCACGCTGGACGGCGTGAATCTGCAGGAGCTGAAGAAGGCGTCGCTGCGCCGCCAGTTCGCGGTGGTCTCGCAAGACATCGTGCTCTTCGACGGCAGCCTGGCCGACAATGTGATCTATGCCAGCCCGCGCGACGACGCGCGCCTGGAGCAGGCCCTGCGCGCGGCCAATCTGTGGGATTTTGCGATCGCCCAGCCGCAGGGCCTGGAGACCCTGGTCGGCGCCAATGGCAGCAAGCTCTCGGGCGGCCAGCGCCAGCGCCTGGCGATTGCGCGTGCGCTGTACAAGGACGCGCCGATCTGGGTTTTCGACGAGGCCACCTCGGCGCTGGACACCGAGAGCGAACGCGCCGTGCAACAGGCGCTGGACCAGTGGCATGGGCGCAAGACGCTGATCGTCATCGCCCATCGGCTCAGCACCGTACGCCGCGCCGACCGCATCCATGTGCTGGCCGATGGCCGCGTGATCGAGCAGGGCAGCCATGAGCAGCTGATGGCCGAGCCCGGCGCCTACAAGGCCATGGTCATGGCCCAGCATAGCGGCTAAGCTTGACCTGGCTGTCAACGCGCCGCCCCGGGCGGCGTTGAGCAGCGAGCAAGCAAAGAATGCTTGCCCCACCGGACGCAGCGAGAGGTAGCGCTGCAGCACCACTGTTCATCCATCCTGAGGGAGCGCATATGTTCAAGAAATTCCTGGTCATCTTGATGGCCCTGTTCGCGGCGGCTGCGTTTGCGGCCGTCGATGCCAACAAGGCCACGCAGGCCGAGCTCGAATCAGTCAAGGGCATCGGCCCGGCGATCGCCGGCAAGATCCTCGATGAACGCAAAAAGGGCGCGTTCAAGGACTGGCCGGACCTGGTGGACCGCGTCAAGGGCGTCGGTGACGGCAACGCCGCCAAGTTCTCGAC
Source organism: uncultured Roseateles sp. (assembly GCF_963422335.1). Lineage (NCBI taxonomy): Bacteria > Pseudomonadati > Pseudomonadota > Betaproteobacteria > Burkholderiales > Sphaerotilaceae > Roseateles > uncultured Roseateles sp. The sequence goes on along the minus strand of NZ_OY729424.1, from coordinate 3,136,263 downwards.
CGAAGGACTGACCGTCAATGGCGCCGGCTTCAAGGGCGCTGCAGCAGCGCCGGCGGCCAAGGCCGAAGCCAAGCCGGCCAAGGCCGAGAAGGCGGAAAAAGCGGTGAAGGCCGACAAGGCCGCAGCACCTGCCGCCGCAGCCCCCGCAGCTGCCGCTGCATCCAAGGCCGACGCCAAGGCCGAAAAGAAGGCCAAGGCCGCCGCCAAGGCTGCCTCGAAGGCAGAAGCCAAGGCCGAGAAGAAGCCCTGATGTGCTGATGCGCCGAGGAGGCCCGTCTCAGAGATGACGGGCCACCAGCCACAGCGCCCAGGCCAGCAAGCCCAGGCCCAGCGGTGTGCTGATGCGCCGCCCCCAGGCGACGTTTTTCTCGACCGCCATCACCGCGGCCAGCATCAGCATCCAGCCCAGATTGCCGGCCCCGACGACGAACATCAGCAGCATCAGCGCCCAGCAGCAGCCGACGCAGAACAGGCCGTGGTGGGCACCCAGCACAAAGGCCTGCCAGGCCTGGTGCTTGCCGCGCCAGTGCTGGATCACAAAGCTCAGCGGCGTGCGGCATTGCTCCAGGCAACGGTATTTCAACGAGCTGAACTGGAAGGCTCCCGCCAAGGCCACCGTGGCCGCGCCTATCGCCCATGCATTCCAGCTGAGCCAGGGCAGGCGGTCGATGCCGGCCAGCAGCAGCCCGTGCAAGCCATGGGCCAGCAGGCCGAACAGGCCCCAGGCCGTTACATAGCCCAAGCCCAGTAGCAACAGCAGCCGCCCATGGTCGGGGCGGCGCGCCGCCAGCCGGTCAAAGGCATCGAACAGCGGCAACGTGGTGGGCAGCATCATTGCCAGGCTCATCACCAGCCAGGCCAGGCTAGAAAGCGCCGCCGGCACCAGCAGCGTACCCGCCGGCACCGCGGCGCAGAGCTGGGCCAGCGGCCCGTCGGCGACCCAGTCGCCATGGTCCAGATAGCGGGCATAGGGGCCGGACGCCCAGGCCCACAGCGTGGCCCAGGCCAGTGCGACCAGTGCCAGCAGCACCGGCAGGAAGACGCGCTGGTGACGCGAGGCCGCAGCCACGTGAACTCAGCGCTCAGGCATCGAACACAAAGGTGCTTTGCAGGGCGTTGTGGCCCTTGATGTCCAGGTCGATGCCTATGGCCGCGTTCTTCGAACGGTAGCGCGGCGCCTTGCCGACGAACACCGGCGCGCCGGGCACGGTGGAAAAGACGGTGTCCGACAGAGTCGTCTTGCCACCGGTGGCGCCCAGATAGGGCTCCAGCTCGGCGTAGTAGTCGGTGCCGATTTCCAGGATGCCAGAGCCGCCCTGGACATCGAAGCGAATCGGCGCACGCTCCACCGACACGACGGTGCCTATCAGCTTGGCCAGATCGGCCACCGGGCCGCCGGCCTGGCCGGTGTAGACCTTGAGCAAGGCCTCTTCCTGGGCCTTGCTGGCGCGGTCATCGACAAAGATGGCCGCCGTCCAGTTGCCCTGCAGGATGTTGCCGGGCACATGGGCCACTGCGGCGATCGTCAGGCCACCGACATCGGTGCCGTCTACCGTGCCCTTGTCGACGCGCCAGGCGACGATGGTGTCGCAGGTGCCGAAGTCAGGGTCTTCGCCGATTCGCCGATCCAGCAAGGGCACAGCACCTTGCAGTTGCAGACTTCCAGCAATCGACCTTCCAGGTGATAAGCCATGTGTGCCTCCGTGTCGGGCAGATCAGGCAGTCACCCATGCCCTGCCCGCAGGCATGGGCGAGGGAATGCTACGCCTCAATCCGGGCGCTCACCACCCCTAAGACTGCCCATGTCATCGGGCAGCAGCTGTTCGCTGGCCGCCGGCGCGCTACCGAGCTTGTACAGGCCCATAGGCTGGGTGTAGCGGTCCCAGCCGAAGAACTTGGCCACCTCTTCCTTGCGGCCGAAGGTGTCGTGCCGGCCCAGCGCCATCAGTTCGCCGGTGTAGGACGGCTCGAACAGCAGGTAGCTGGCCAGCGCCGCGCCCTTGGCCTGCTCACCCTGCCCTGACACGCCGACGCCGCGCAGCATCGCCCGTATCGGCGTGGGCAGGTCGCCCTGGTGCTTGGCGGCCAGGTCATCCAGACGCTGGCTGGGCGCTATCACCAGCACCTCGATCGGCCGCAGCTTGGTCGAGCTGCGCTGCTCCGGCGTCAGCAGGGACAGGGTGCTGTTGATGCGCTGCAGCCGTTCGATATCGACCGCCAGCGCATCCAGAAAGATGTTCGACATCGCGTGGCCCGCGACCTGGGCCAGGCTGGGATAGCCATCCACCTGCACGCGCCGCCCCGGCGGCTCGTGCATGCGCCCGGCCCCCACCACCAGCACCCGCTCGGCACCCAGATGGATGGCCGGCGAGATCGGCGCATTCTGGCGCATCGAGCCGTCGCCAAACCATTCGTTCTGGCCCGCCAGGTTCAGCGACACCGACGGAAAAATGAAGGGGATGGCGCTGGACGCCATCAGGTGCGAGATGCTCAGCGGCGTGCGCACCGCGATGCGCTGGGTGCGCTCCCAGGGCTCGAAATCCTTGATTGCCTGGTAGAAGCTGACATGCAGGCCCGAGCTGTAGCTGGAGCCGCTGACCGAGAGCGCCTGCATATGGCCATCCAGCAGCATGCGGTTCAGCCGATGCAAGGGCACCGCCTGCTCCAGCAGGTCGCGCAGAGGGCTGTTGTCGAGCAGACTGCGCGGCCGGGCGCGCCGCCAGCGGGCAATCGCCCAGCCGACCGACATCATCGTCAGCCAGCGCGCGCCGGTGCGTATCACGCCGAAGGAGTCGGAGCGGTAAACATTGTCGGCATGCAGGTTCTCCCACAAGCCCACCAGGCGCGCCACCGTGCCGTCGAAGTCGTCGGCGCCGCTGGCCAGGGCCGCCGCGTTGATGGCACCGGCCGAGGTGCCGGCAATCACCGGGAAGGGATTCACGCCTCCCCAGACGCCACAGTCGCGACGGATCTGCGCCAGCGCCGACAGCACCCCCACCTGGTAGGCGGCACGGGCGCCGCCGCCGGTCAACACCAGGCCGGTGGTCGGGAAGTGGGGAGCCGCGGTCATGCTGTCTCTTTTTATCAATCTGTCGGCTTGATTCTGCCCGAGCTTTGCCATCGCGCCCGCAAATCGTTCGCACCCGGAAAGGCAAGACCTGGCACCTGCAGTTTTTATCAAGATGGCGCCCTAATTGTGCGCATAGCAACAAGCCCTGCCTGCTGAGCTGGAAAGCCCGGCCAGTTCAGCCGATCGGGCCCCGGCCCACCCCTTTAGATTCCTGGGCAAGGGGCCGCAGAAGACGAGCCCGGCAGGGGGTAGAAAATGACGACAGCAAGCAACAAGCCGGCGGCAGCGCCGGGCGGCAAGGCGCCGACGACGGCTCAGGGCACCGGCTCCGATCCCAGCACCTGGACACCGGCAGAGATTTCGCGGCTGACGCCGGCGCAGATCGCCGCCATCAGCCCGCAGGCTTTGCAGCAGCTGTCCGCAGTTCAGCTGAACGCCTTTTCCAGCGGCCAGTTCGCTCGCTTCGATGGCGCCCAGCTGCATGCGCTCAGTGACGAGCAGATGGGTTTTCTGACGCCCCGGCATCTGCAGGGCCTCAGCCCTGCGCAGCTGCAGAGCTGGAGCGCCGAGCAGATCGGACAGCTCAGTCTGGTCAGCTGGCGCTCGCTGAGCACCGGACAGGTCGCCGGCCTGGGCGCCGCACAAGTGGCGGCACTGCCGGCGGAGCGCGTACTGGCCCTGCTGCCCAATCAGTTCGCCGCGCTGGGCGAGACCGGGCTGCCGGCGTTGCGCACCGAGCACTGGGCGGTGGTATCACAGGCCCAGCTGGCCGCGCTGAGCCCGCAACAGTTTCAGCTGCTGACACCGGCCTCGCTGGCTGCGCTCAGCCCACCGGCGCTTCGCGGCCTGGTCGCCGCCGACCTGGCCGTGCTCGGCGACACTCAACTGGCGGCCTTCAGCACCGCGCAGATCCAGGGCCTGTCGCCACAGGCCATCCTGGGTTGGAGCGCCGAGCAGATCCAAGCCCTGTCGGCCACCCAACTCGCCGCCCTCAGCCCGCCACAGATGGCAGCGCTGAGGCCGGCGCAGGTCGCCGCCCTGGCCATCGAAGACCTGCAGGGCTTCAGCCCGGCGCAGCTGAATGCACTCAGCAGCAGTCAGTTCTCGCGCCTGAGCGTCGAGCAGTTGCACGCACTCGGTAGCGCCCAGATCGCCGGCTTGAGCGGCAAGCAGTTGACCGCCCTGAGCGCAGAGCAGCTGCAGGCCTTTGACGGCAGCCAGTTCGCCCAGCTCAGCACAGCTGCGCTGCGCTGCCTAAGCCCCGCACAGATCGCCACGCTCGATGCCAGCGATGTCGCCGGCCTGGCCGCCGACCGGCTGCGCGCCCTGGGCCCGGCCCAGCTCGCCGCCTTGAGCACCGCTGCGATCGCGGCGCTGGACCATGAGCAGCTCGCTTCGCTGAACGGCGCTCAGCTCAGCGCCCTGCGCCCGGACCAGATCGCGGCGCTGGGCACCGAGGACCTTCATGCGCTGAGTTCGGCCCAATTTGCGGCTCTGGGCAGCGCCCAGATCGGCGCCCTCACTGCCGCCCAGCTGCATGGCCTGGATCCGGAGCAGATCGGCGCACTGCAGGCCCGCCAGCTGATGGGCCTGAGCAGCCGCCAGATGCAGGCGCTGACCGCCGAACAAGTCGAGCAGCTGAGCCCCCTGGCGCTGCGCGGTCTCAGCAGCTCGCAACTCGCGGCGCTGGACACCCAAGACCTGGCGGCACTGAGCACCAGTCAGCTGGCCGCGCTCAGCGCCGGGCAGTTGCAGGCGCTGAGCCCGGACGGCTGGGCCGCGCTGTCGGCCACGCAGCTGGCGGCGCTGAGTGCATCCCAGCTGAGCGGCCTGGGCACGCGTGTGATCCAGGTGCTGAGTGCCGAGCAGTTTGCCGGCCTCAGCGAGAGCTGCCTGCGCGGCCTCAGCAAGCTGCAGGCCGGGGCATTGAGCCTCGAGCAGCTCGCCGCCTTGGGCTCGGCGCAGTTGCAGGCGCTGTCGGCCACCGCCATCCAGGCGCTGAGCAGCCAGCAGATCGATGCGCTGGGTGCCGAACAGCTGCGCGCTCTCAGCCCGAGCCAGATCGCGGTGCTGAGTCCGGCGCAGCTGACGGCGCTGCACCCCGAGGACTGGCGTGCCCTGACAGGGCCGCAGCTCAACGCCCTCAGTGGCACGCAGATGCTCAGCCTCGGCAGCGACACCTTGCAGGCGCTGAGCCCGGCGCAATGGTCCCAGCTCGGTGCGCGCCAGGTGCAGGGCCTGAGCTTGGCCCAGCTGCAAAAGTTGCCTCCCGAGGTCATTGCGGCGTTCAGCGCCAGCGCCATCGGAGGCCTGAGCAAGGCGCAGTTCCTGGCACTGGACAGCGCGCAATTTCAGGCCATCGAAAGCCGTGACATCGCCGCCCTCAGCCTCGTCGAGCTGCGCGCCATGGGTGCCGCACAACTGAGCTGGCTCACCACTGGCCAGCTGGGCGCGCTGACCGCAGCCGAGCTGGGCAGCTTCAGCACCGCCCAGCTGCGCGCTCTCAGCGCCGAGCAATTCGGTGCACTGGGCAGCGCAGCCCTGCGCGGGCTGACGGCCAGCGAGATGAGCAGCCTGACGGTGGAGCAGTTGCAGGCCCTGGGCAGCGGCCAGCTCGCCGGCCTGAGCGGCACACCGGTGACCGCCCTCAGCGCCGCGCAGCTGCAGGCCTTCACGCCAGCGCAGATCCAAGCCTTGCCGGCGGCCGTGCTGAGCGCGCTGAGCACAGCCCAGATCGCCAGTCTGTCCGCAGCCCAGCAACTGGCGCTGAGCAGCGGCCAGATTGCCGCCCTGCCCGCCGCCGATCTCGCGGCCCTGCAGGCCCGGTTGCCGCAATGGAACGCGGGCCAGCTCGGCGCGCTGACCAGCGCCCAGGTTGGCGCGCTGAGCGCCGACACGGTGGCCAGGCTGTCGCCCGAGCAGGTACAGGCGCTGAGCACCGGGGCGGTGGGTGCGCTGTCCAGCGCCGCGCTGGCTTCCTTCACGCCGCAGCAGCTGGCAGCGTTGAGCAGTGCGCAGCTGAAGTCCTTCGACGCCGCTGATCTGCGTGCGCTGGGCGAGCCGCTGCTCGGACAACTCAGCACGGCCCAGATCGCAGGCCTCAGCGCCGCGGCCGTGGGCCCGCTGGGCCTGCGCGAGCTCGCGGCTCTTGGCGGTGCCAGTGGCGCCGGCATTGCCGCGCTCTCGCCGGCAGCGCTGGCCACGCTCAGCACAGACGAGATCGCGTTGTTCAGCCACAGCGCCCTGCCCCTGCTCGGCAGCGCCCAGATCGCGGCGCTGAGTGCCGCGCAAATCGTCGGTATCGCCGCCGGCGACTTGGCGCTGTGGCGACCTGAGCAGTTGGCGGCGCTGTCCACCGCCGCCATGCATGTGCTGAGCAGCGGCCAGATCCATGCCCTGAGCCCGGCCCAACTGGCGGGCCTCGGCGCCGAACAGCTGCTGGCCCTGCCGGCCGAGGCCATGACGCTGCTGTCGCCGCAGGCGCTGGCCGCAATAAGGCCGGAGCAGCTGCAGGCTCTGAGCAGCGCTCACTGGGCAGCACTGAACACGGCCCAGTGGCAGGCACTGACACCCGATCAGCTGGCCCGCCTGGGCACGGCCACGATACGTGCGCTGCTGCCCGAGCAGGTGGCTGCGCTGACACCCAGCCAGCTCACCGCGCTGGGCCCGGAGCAGGTGGCTGCGCTGGAGCGGGCCGACCTGCAGGCCCTGGGCGGCAACAGCCTGCGGGCGCTGAATGTGGCCCAGATGCATGCCCTCACGGCCCAGCAGCTCGATGGCCTGGCGCCGGAACGGCTGGCCCAGTTCAGCGCCACCCAACTCGGCGGCCTGTCGGCCGGCACCTTCGCCAGCCTCAGCGTCGCCCAACTGCAAGCGCTGGCGCCGCAGCAGTTCGCACAGATCAGCGGCGCCTCGTTCAGTACCTTGTCTGCCTACCGCTTGAGCATGCTGAGCCCCGAGGTGGTGGCCGCCCTGGGCGCAGAGCAGATCGCCGCACTGAACAGCGCCCAGGCGCTGAGCGTGTCACCCGCGCAGTGGCAGGCACTGGGCAACGAGCAACTGCGCTACCTGGCCCCGGCCGTGCTGCAGACCCTGCCTCCGGCGCTGCTGAATCACCTCGACACCGCCCAGCTCGGCGCCTTGAGCGCCACCCAGGCGGCAGCCCTTGGTGCCAGCCAACTGGCCGGTCTGGGATTGCCGCAGATCCAGGCCTTGAGCCCGCAGGCAATAGCGGCGCTGAGCCCGGAGCAATTTGCCGCGCTCAGCAGCGGCCAGATTGCCGCACTGAGTCCGCGCCAGGTGCAGGCCATCAGCCTGGCCGACCTCAAGCAATTCAACGACGCCGACCTGCAGGCGCTGCGCGGCGAACAGATCGCCGCACTGACCGATCCGCAGTTCGCCGCCCTCAGCGCCCAGCAGCTGGGTGCCTTCAGCGGCAACCAGCTCGGCAGCCTGAGCCTGGTCCAGCTCGGCCAGATCGGCAGCGCGCAGATTCGCGGCCTGAACGGCGATCAGTTGCAGGCCTGGTCTGCCCAGCAGCTGGAGGCGCTGAGTACCCAGGCCCTGCATGCGCTGACGCCGACGCAGACCGCCGCGCTGCTGCCCGACCAGCTGGGATTGCTGCATGCCGAGCAATGGCGCGCGCTATCGAACGCCGGCCTGGCCCAGCTGTCCACGACGGCCGTGCAGGCCCTCGGCGGCGCCGCGCTCAATGCCCTGAGCCCGCAGCAGATCGAAGCACTGACCGGCGCCCAGGTGCAGGCCCTGCAGGCCGGTCAGATCCACCAGTTGGCCAGCCAGCAGTTCGCTGCGCTGAGCCCGTCCGACATCGCCCTGCTCAGTCCCGGCCAGGCCGCCGCGATGACTGCCGCCCAGGCTGCCGCGATGACGGTGGACCAGTTGCACCAGCTGCGCCCGGAGACGGTGGCGGCGATGTCGGAGGCCACGCGCCTGGCGCTCAACAGCAGCCATTTGCAGCCGCTGTCTGCGCCGTCCGTGCATCCCAGCGGCTTTGTCGATCTGGGTGGCATCGGGGTGGCGCCGCAGGAGACCCAGGCCGCCTCCGCACTCGAACCCTTCACGCTGCACCAGCTGCTGCAGCCGGCACCCGCGCTCGCCGTCACGGCCGAAGCGCCGGCTATCCATCACTGGGCCGCCGCCACGCCCGCCCCCGAGCAACACTTGTTCGGCGAGGCGCCCACCGAGCTGCCCAGCCTGGCGGATCTGCTGGCCCAACCCGGCGATGCCCTGCTGGCCCAGCCCAGCGCGCCACCTATGCACAGCGCCGAAGTGGCCCCCGCATTGCTGTCGGCCTGGCTGCACAAGCCCATCGACGAGCACGAGAAGAACCAGGCCAACTGGCTGATTTAGGTTACGCCCCGGCCTCGTAGACGATCAGCGGCGGCGACTCGGGCTGGGCCGCCGCAAAGCGGGCCAGCGCCTCGTCGCAGGGCCAGAATCGGCCGTCGTCGCCGAGGTCCAGCTCGGCCACTGCGCCCTCGCGCTTGATGCTCAGGCGCAGGCTCAGGCCGAGCGCCAGCGGCCCCTGCTCGGTCTGGATCTGGCGTGGGGGCCAGGCCTTGACCACCTCGACGATGGGCGGCGCCACGCCATTGGCCTTCAGGCGCAGGAACTTGCCGAAGCGGGCCCGCGCGCCGGCCAGGTCCCAGACCTGTAGCACGTTCAGTCTCAGGCCGCCGGAGAAGCGGTCGTTCTGCACCTTGCCCGAGATGATGATCAGCTCGTCATCGGCCAGGGTCTCGCGATTGGCATTGAGCAGCTCTTCATTCGCCACCGCCTCGATCACATCGCTCTTGTCGTCAAGCTTGAAGATGCCGACGCGGCCGCGGTTGCCGTTGATGATGCGCAAGTCGCTGACGATGCCGGCCAGCATCACCGGCTCGCGGCTGTCCACCGCATCGGCGATGCGGCGCTTGACGATGCGCCGCACCTCGTCGCCACTCTGGTCGAAAAGATGGCCCGACAGGTAGAAGCCTATCGCCGTCTTCTCCAGACTCAAGCGCTCCTTGATGCTCCAGGTGTCGGCCGCGACCAGATCGGGCTCCTGCGTCGAGGAGGCATGTGAGTCGCCAAAGTCGAACAGGCCGCCCTGGTCGGCATTCGCTTCCAGGGTTTCGGCATGGGTGTAGCCGCGGGCCACGCTGGCCAGGAGCCGCGCACGGTCGATCTCGATCAGGTCGAACGCACCGCCCTTGATCAGCGCCTCGACGACGCGCTTGTTGACCGCCTTGCGGTCGATGCGCGCGCAAAAGTCGAAGAAGCTGGTAAAGGGACCACCGCTCTCACGGGTCTTGACGATGGATTCGATCGCCCCCTGGCCCGTGCCCTTGATCGCGCCCAGGCCGTAGCGCACGACCTTGGCGCTGACCGGGAAGAAGCGGTGCACGCCGGTGTTGACATTGGGCGCCTCGAAGGTGAGGCCCATTGCCAAGGCGTCGTCGTAAAAGATCTTCAACTTGTCGGTGTCGTCCATCGCCACGCTCATATTCGCGGCGGTGAATTCGGCCAGGTAGTGCACCTTCAGCCAGGCGGTGTGATAGGCCAGCAGGGCGTAGGCCGCAGCATGAGACTTGTTGAAACCGTAGCCGGCGAACTTCTCCATCAAGTCGAAGATTTCGTTGGCCAGCGGCGGCGCAATATTGTTCTTGGCCGCGCCCTCCGCAAAGATGCTGCGGTGCTCGGCCATCTCCTCGACCTTCTTCTTGCCCATCGCGCGGCGCAGCAGGTCGGCGCCGCCCAGCGTGTAGCCGCCCACGCGCTGGGCCACCTGCATCACCTGCTCCTGATAGACCATGATGCCGTAGGTCTCCTTCAGCACCTCGGCCATCAGCGGGTGCGGATAAGTGACCTCTTCCTTGCCGTGCTTGCGCGCGCAGAAGGACGGGATCAGGTCCATGGGGCCCGGCCGGTACAGCGCCACCAGGGCGATGATGTCCTCGAACAGGCTGGGCTTGGCGTCGCGCAACATGCCCTGCATGCCGCGGCTTTCCAGCTGGAACACGGCGACTGTCAGGCCGTCGGACAGCAGCTTGTAGGTCGCCTTGTCGGTGAGCGCGATCTTGGCGAAATCGAAGTCCTTCTGGTCCGGATGGCGCATGACGATGAAGTCCTTGGCCATCTCCAGAATCGTCAGGGTCGCCAGCCCCAGGAAGTCGAACTTGACCAGGCCTATGGCCTCGACGTCGTCCTTGTCGTACTGGCTCACCGCGCTGTTCGAGCCCGGCTGCATGTACAGCGGGCAGAAGTCGGTGATCTTGCCCGGCGCGATCAGCACGCCGCCGGCATGCATGCCGATATTGCGCACCATGCCTTCGACGCGCTCGGCCAGCGAGAGCAGCTCGGCAACCTCTTCTTCCTTCTTCTCGCGCTCCTCGATCTCGGGCGCTTCCAGGCGGGCGTAGATGATGCCGGGGTCCGGCTTTTCGGGCGGGCGTGCCAAGGTGACGCTCTTGCCGGGCGGCGCCGGAATCAGCTTGGCAATGCCGTCCACCTGGCCATAGCCCATGCCCAGCACCCGGCCCACGTCGCGCAGCGCCGCCTTGGCGGCCATCGTGCCGAAGGTGGCGATCTGGCTGACGGCGTCGCGGCCGTACTTGTCTTTCACATAGTCGATCACCCGGTCGCGGTTGCCCTGGCAGAAGTCGATGTCGAAGTCGGGCATCGAGACGCGGTCGGGGTTCAGGAAGCGCTCGAACAGCAGGTTGTAGCGCAGCGGATCCAGGTCGGTGATCTTCAGCGCGTAGGCGACCAGCGAGCCCGCGCCCGACCCCCGGCCCGGACCCACCGGGCAGCCATTGTTCTTGGCCCAGTTGATGAAGTCCGCCACGATCAGGAAGTAGCCCGGGAAGCCCATCTTCAGGATGGTCTTGATCTCGAACTCGAGCCGCTCGACGTAGGTGGGGTTCTGGCGTTCGCGTTCGGCGGCATCGGGGTAGAGCAGCAGCATCCGCTCCGCAAGGCCCTCGAAACTGGTGTAACGGAAATACTCTTCCGGCGTCATGCGCTGGCCGTTGACCTCGGGGGTCGGGAAGTCTGGCAGGCAGGGCTTGCCCAGGGTCAGCTTCAAGTTGCAGCGCAGCGCGATCTGCTGGGTATTGGCGATCGCCGACGGGATGTCGGCGAACAGCTCTTCCATCTGCGCCTGGGTATGAAAGTATTGGCCGCGCGCGAAGCGTTTCACCCGGCGCGGATTGCCCAAGGTCTCGCCCTCGGCGATGCAGGTACGTGCCTCATGGGCCTCGAAGTCTTCGGGCGTCGAGAACTGCACCGGGTGGGTGGCCACCACCGGCAGACCCATCTCGGCCGCCAGTGGTACCGAGGCCCGCACCAGCGCCTCCTGGCCGGCCAGGCCGGCGCGCTGCAGCTCGATGTAGAAACGCTGGGGGAAGTAGGCGGCCAGGCGCTCGGCCCCGCTCTTGGCCCGTGCCGCATCCTGGCTCAGCAGGGCCATGCCGATGGCGCCGTACTGCGCGCCCGACAGGCAGATCAAACCCTCGCCCAGCTCCCCGAGCCACTCCCACTTCACGCAGGCCTGGGCGCGAATCACATTCGTCAGCCAGGCGCGCGACAGCAGCTCGCACAGATTCAGATAGCCCTTGTGCGACTGCACCAGCAGCAGCAGGCGGCTGGGATGCTTGTCCCCGCCCTCGGGCTCCATCCAGACATCGGCGCCCAGAATCGGCTTGACGCCCTTCTTGCGCGCGGCGCTGTAAAACTTGACGCCGCCGAACATATTGGCCAGATCGGTGATGGCCAGCGCCACCTGCCCGTCCTTGGCCGCAGCCGACACGGCATCGTCAATCCTCAAGGTGCCGTCAACGACGGAAAACTCGGTATGGGTACGCAGATGAACAAATGACATCAGGTGATTTTAAAGACGCCCGGCCGGACACCGGCGTCAGCCGGCGGAATAAAAAGTCCGGCGGCTGAGCTATGCTCCCGCGCCACCACCCCTGCCAGGATCGCCCATGCACGCCAAGTCCGCCCGATTGCTTGTCGCCCTGCTCTGCTGCGCCTGGAGTATCGGCGCCCAAGCGGCGACCAAGACGGCGGCGGCAAAGCCTGAACCGAGGCTGGGCGCGGCGGAGCTGATCGCACAATCCAAGCCACAGGACTGGCGTGGCCTGGACCCCAGCAACACCTTGCTGATGCAGCTGGACAGCGGCCAGGTCATCATCGAACTGGCGCCGCGCTTTGCGCCCAGGCACAGCGCCAATATCCGCACCTTGGCCAAGGAGCGCTATTTCGATGGTCTGGCCATCCTGCGGGTGCAGGACAACTTCGTCACCCAGTGGGGCGACCCGGAAGCCGAGAACGCCGAGCGGGCCAAGCCACTGGGCACGGCCGCGACGCACGTGCCGGCTGAGTTCGATGTTGCCTTGAAGGGCCTGCCCTTGACCAAGCTCCCCGACGCCGATGGCTGGGCACCGGTGACCGGCTTTGTCGATGGCATGCCGGTGGCGGCAGACCCGAAGAAAGGCCGCGCCTGGCTGGCCCATTGCTATGGCATGGTCGGGGCCGGCCGCAACAACCCGCCAGACAGCAGCACTGGCGCCGAGCTCTACGTCGTGATCGGCCAGGCCCCGCGCGGGCTGGACCTGAACATCACCCTGGTCGGCCGGGTGTTGAAGGGCATGGAGCTGCTGTCGGGCCTGCCTCGCGGCGGCCCGAACATGGGTTTCTACGACAAGGCCGAGCAGCGCACCGCCATACGCGGCACAAAGCTGCTGGCCGACCTGCCCGAGGCCGATCGCCCGGCCCTGCAGGTGCTGCGCACCGACACGGCGCTGTGGCAGCAGCTGCTGGCCGCCCGGCGCGATCGCCGCGAGGAATGGTTCGTACACAACCCCGGCCATATCAATCTGTGCAATGCCACGGTGCCGGTGCGCAACCAGCCAGCGCCCTGATTCGGCGCAAGGCCCACTATGAGGCGCTTGCCTACAATAGTGTCCGTGCAAGAGAACCCCGATACCCCCATCCTGAACTACGCGACCTACAAGTTTGTGGGTCTGTCCGATTGCGCCGCCCTGGGTGCCGGCTACAAGGCCTTGGCCACCGAGCTCGGCATACGCGGCACCGTGTTGCTGGCCGAGGAAGGCATCAATATCTTCATCGCCGGCCCGGCGTTGGCGATGCGCCAGTTCCTCGCACATCTGCGGCAGGATCCGCGGCTGGCCGATCTGAGCCCGAAGGAAAGCTGGTCACGCGAGATCCCCTACCGCCGCCTGTTCGTCAAGATCAAGCGCGAGATCATCCGCATGAACCACCCGACCATCAGGCCCGACCAGCAGGCTCGCGCCCCGGCCCTGGCGCCCAAGGACCTGGCCCGCTGGCTGGCCCAGGGTCATGACGACGAGGGCCGGCCGGTGGTGACCCTGGACACACGCAATGCCTTCGAGGTGGACTACGGCGGCTTCGATGGCGCGATCGACTGGCGCATAGACAAATTCAGCGACTTTCCCGCCGCCGTGCAGGCCCACCGCGAGGAGCTGCGCGGCAAGACCGTGGTCAGCTACTGCACCGGCGGCATACGCTGCGAAAAGGCGGCCATCTATCTGCAGGAGCAGAACCTGGGCAGCCCGGTGTATCAGCTCGATGGCGGCATCCTGAAGTACTTCGAGGACACCGGCGGCGCCCACTACCACGGCAGCTGCTTTGTGTTCGACGAGCGCGAGGCGCTGGCACCCAGCCTGCAGCCCGAGCCGGTGGGCAAGCCGCACCCTGGCTATCTGCAGCCTCCGGCCAACGCAAAAGCATGATCTCGACTTGGCTGCTGCGCGCGACCGGACTGCTGATCCTGTTGCTGGCCATAGGCGTTGGCCTGTCACGCGCGCCCGAGCGGCCGGTGGAGAGCCTGGTCCTGCGCTGGGCACCGCCACCGTCCGAGTTCATCGAGCTGAATGGCCAGCTTGTCCATCTGCGCGACCAGGGTCCCAAGGCCGACCCCACGCCCATCGTGCTGATACACGGCACCTCGGCCAGCCTGCACACCTGGGAGGGTTGGGTGCGCGAGCTGCAGCCCGCGCATCGCGTCATCAGCTTCGACCTGCCCGGCTTCGGACTGACCGGGCCCAACGACAGCGGCGACTACAGCGACCCCACCTACGTGCGCTTCGTGCTGGCCCTGATGGACCAGCTCAAGCTGAAGCAGGTGGTGCTGGGTGGCAACTCGCTGGGGGGTGAGATTGCCTGGCAGGTGGCTGCCAACGCGCCCACGCGGGTCAAGGCCCTGGTACTGGTCGATGCCGGTGGCTATGACTTCCAGCCGGAGTCGATACCTCTGGGCTTCCAGTTGGCCCGCCTGCCTGGCGCGCGCTATCTGGTCAAGGGTATCCTGCCGCGGCGGATGATCGAGCAAAGCGTACGCAATGTCTACGGGGACCCGGCCAAGGTCGACTCCGAGCTGATAGACCGATACTTCGAGATGGCCGTGCGCGAAGGCAACCGCGAGGCGCTGACGCAACGCCTCGCCCAGCTGGAGCCGGGCCGTTATGCAGCGCAGATCCCGACCCTGAAGCAGCCGACATTGATACTTTGGGGGGGCAAAGACCGACTGATTCCGCTGAGCAATGGTCAGCGCTTTGCCCGCGAGATTGCCGGCAGCCAGCTGCAAGTCTTCGAGCAACTGGGCCATGTGCCGCAGGAAGAAGACCCGGCGCTGACCGTGGCCGCGGTGAAGGCGTTTATGGCCCGGCTGTAGCGGCCGAGACGGTGGTCAAAGGAATGGCAATAAGGGTTGTTGCCGAGCGTCACATAAAATTCACAGCCCGCTCTGCAAGCCCGGCATTCCAGCACACAATGCCTTTTTTCAACCTCCGGAGGATACCCATGCAACGACGTCATATCGCTGCCCTGCTCGCCCTGGCCGTCAGCAGCTTTGCTGCACAAGCCCAGGCGCCCGACTGGAAGAAGATCCGCATTGGCGTGGAAGGGGCCTACCCTCCATTCAGCGAAGTTGGCGCCGACGGCAAGCTCAAGGGCTTCGAGATCGATCTGGCCCTGGCCTACTGTGCCCAGATGAAGGCCGAATGCACGCTGGTGCAGCAGGACTTCGACGGCCTGATCCCGGCCATGCAGGCCAAGAAGTTCGACGCCATCATCGCCTCGGTGTCCATCACCGACGAGCGCAAGAAGGCCGTGGCCTTCAGCAATGCCTACTACAGCACCCCGGCGCGTCTGGTGGCCAAGCTGGGCACAAAGCTGGACGGCACGCCGGCCGGCCTGAAGGGCAAGAAGATCGGCGTGCAAAGCGGCACGATCCACGAAACCTTCGCCGCAGCAACCTTCAAGCAAAGCGAGATCAAGCGCTATACCAAGCAGGACGAGGTGTTCCTGGATCTGGCCGCCGGCCGTATCGACGCCACCCTGGCCGACTCGGTAGCCGCTGACGATGGCTTCCTGAAGACGCCGGCCGGCAAGGGCTTTGGCTTCACCGGCCCCGATTTCACCGACAAGAAGTTCTTCGGTGACGGCGTCGGCGTGGCGGTGCGCAAGGGCGACACCGCTCTGGCCAAGAAGTTCAATGAGGCGATTGCCGCCCACCGTGCCAGCGGCGCCACCAAGGCCCTGGCCGACAAGTACTTCAAGTACGACATTCTGCCCAAGTAAGACGAAGACATCTCGCCCCCATGCTGCACGGATATGGCACGAGCCTGCTCGAAGGCGCTTGGCTCACGCTTTGCGTGGCCCTGCTTTCGCTGCTGATTGCGGTCCTGCTGGGCCTTGTGGGGGCGATGTGCAAATTGTCGCGTTCGCGCTTTCTGCGCACATCGGCCCAGGTCTACACCACTGCGATCCGCGGTGTGCCCGACCTGGTGCTGATGCTCTTGATCTTCTTCGGTGGCCAGGTGGCGGTGAATGACCTCGCCGAACGCCTGGGCCACACCGAATACATAGACATCGACCCCTTCGTGGCCGGTGTCCTGACCATAGGCTTCATCTTCGGCGCCTATCTGACAGAGACCTTCCGCGGTGCCTTTCTGGCTGTGCCGCCGGGTCAGCGCGAGGCCGGCATTGCGTTCGGCATGAGCCCGGCCCAGGTGCTGATCCGCATCACCTGGCCGCAAATGATGCGCCACGCACTGCCGGCGCTGTTCAACAACTGGCTGGTGCTGATCAAGAGCACGGCCATCGTCTCGGTGATTGGTCTGAGCGACATGATGAACCGTGCGGGCCTGGCGGCAGGTGCCACCCGCGAGCCTTTCGTCTTTTACGGCGCCGTGGCGGTGATCTACCTGGCCTTCACCAGTGCCTCCGAATACCTGTTCAGCCGGGCGCAGCAGCGCCTGTCCATAGGCGTGAAGGCCAGCCGGCTATGAATTTCGCGCCCATCATCGAGGCCCTGCCCAAATACTTCAGCGGTGCGGTGACGACCATCGAGCTGCTGGCCATCTCGCTGGCCTTCGGCCTGCTGTTCGCCATTCCGCTGGCCGTGCTACGCACGCTGCACAACCCCTGGCTGAGCCGGCCGGTGTGGCTGTTCACCTATGTATTCCGCGGCACGCCGCTGCTGGTGCAGCTGTTCCTGATCTACTACGGCCTGGCACAGTTCAGCTTTGTGCGCGACAGCTGGCTGTGGCCCTGGCTGCAGTCGGCCTGGTTCTGCGCCTGCCTGTCTTTCGCCATCAACACCTGCGCCTACACGATCGAGATCATTGCCGGCGCGATCCGCGCACTGCCGGCTGGCGAGATCGAGGCGGCCAAGGCTCTGGGCATGTCGCGCACGGTGATGTTCCGCCGCATCATCCTGCCCTCGGCGCTGCGCCGCTCGCTGCCGGCCTATGGCAACGAGGTGATCTTCATGCTGCACGGCACCTCGCTGGCCAGCGTCGTGACGCTGCTGGACTTGACCAGCGCCGCGCGCCAGACCTACTCCACCCACTACCTGCCCTTCGAGGCCTTCATCATGGCGGCGCTGATGTATTTCGTCATGACCTCGACCCTGGTGGGCCTGTTCCATGCGGCCGAGGCCCGCTGGCTGAAGCCCCTGCTGCCGCGCTGACCACCACACCACCATGCGCACCGTCAAACACTCGCTGCTCAGCGCCACACTGGCACGCAGCGCGAACTGATCAGCCTGCACTACGGTCCCGACAGCGGCCCGAAGATCTATATCCAGGCCTCGCTGCATGCCGACGAGCTGCCGGGCATGCTGGTGGCCCATCATCTGCGCCAGCGCCTGGACAAGCTCGAAGCCGAAGGCCAGATCCAGGGCCAGGTTGTGCTGGTGCCGGTGGCCAATCCGATCGGCCTGTCGCAGTGGGTCCTGGGCGCCGCTCACGGCCGCTTCGAGCTGAACACCGGCGAGAACTTCAACCGCCACTATGGCGACCTGGCCGAGGCGGTGGCCGCCCGCATCGAATCGAAGCTGGGCGAGGACGCACTGAGCAATGTGGCCCATATACGGCAAGCGCTGCGCGACAGCATCGCCGAGCAGCCCGCCGCCACCGAGCTGCAGCATCTGCGCCGCACCTTGCTGAGCCTGAGCATGGACGCCGAGGTGGTGCTGGACCTGCACTGCGACGCCGAGGCCGTGCTGCACCTCTACACCGGCACCGATCTGTGGCAGCAATGCGAGCCGCTGGCACGCTGCCTGGGCGCGCACGCCACGCTGCTGGCCAAGGAGTCGGGCGGCGAACCATTCGACGAGGCCTGCTCGAAGATCTGGTGGCAACTGGCCGAGCGTTTTGCCGGCCGCTATCCCGTTCCGCCGGCCTGTCTGTCGGTGACGGTGGAACTGCGCGGCAACCGCGATGTGAACCATGCGCTGGCCACCAAGGACGCCGACGGCATCATTGCTTTCTTGCGTCACCGCGGCGTCATCAAAGGCCCGGCACCGGCCTTGCCGCCGTTGCTGCATCCGGCCACGCCGCTGGCCGGCTCGGTGCCGCTGGCCGCGCCCACCAGCGGCATGCTGACCTTTCTGGTCGCGCCCGGCGCCCTGCTGCGCGCCGGCGAGGTGGTGGCCGAGCTGATCGACCCACTGAGCGGCCAGGTGACCGAAATCAAAACCCCCGTTGATGGCGTCATGTACGCCCATATCAGCGGCCGCTTTGCCAGTGCCGGTACCAAGATCGCCAAGGTGGCCGGCGCGCAAGCCACACGCACGGGTAACTTGCTCGGTAGCTGAGCCACACAGAACATGACGACCCCAAGCCTGATCGTAGAAAACCTGCACAAGAAATTCGGCGAGCGCGAAGTGCTGCGCGGCGTCTCGCTGACCGCCCAGAAGGGCGATGTGATCACTCTGATCGGTTCCAGCGGCTCGGGCAAGTCCACCTTTCTGCGCTGCATCAACCTGCTGGAGCAACCCAACGAGGGCAAGCTCACGCTGGGCGGCGAGGAACTGAAGCTCAAGCGTGACCGCGACGGTAGCCTGCATGCCAGCGATGCCAAGCAGTTGCAGCTGTGGCGTGCCCGCCTGGCCATGGTGTTCCAGAACTTCAACCTCTGGCAGCACCGCACGGTGCTGGAGAACGTCATCGAGGCCCCGGTCCATGTGCTCGGGGTCCCGAAGGCCCAGGCGCTGGAGCGGGCCAAGGCCTTGCTGGCCCGCGTCGGTGTGTCACATCGGCAGGACGTCTATCCGGCCCAGCTCTCCGGCGGCGAGCAACAGCGCGTGGCGATCGCCCGCGCGTTGGCCGTCGACCCCGAGGTCATGCTTTTTGATGAGCCGACCTCGGCGCTGGACCCGGAGCTGGTCGGCGAGGTGCTGAAGGTGATGCAGGACCTGGCCGCCGAGGGCCGCACGATGATCGTTGTCACGCACGAGATGGGCTTTGCCCGCGAAGTGTCCAACCATGTGCTGTTCCTGCACCAGGGCGTGGTCGAGGAAGAAGGCGATCCGCGCGAGGTGCTGTTGCGCCCGCAATGCCAGCGGCTGCAGCAATTCCTCAGCGGCGGACTGAAGTAGGTCGCTCAGCTGTCGCGCAGCAGCTCCAGCACGTCGGAGCGGAATTCGCGCTGGTAGAGGATGTAGACCACGCCCAGGGTAGCGCCCATGAAGGCCCAGGGCGAGAAGAACCAGGCGACGGCGGCGAAGGCCATGTAGTAGGCGCGCAGGCCGTCGTTGAAGGTCTCGGCAGCCATCGCGACGATGCGCCCGGCTCGGTCGGCAAAGGCCTCGCGCGACAGGCCCTCGCTCTCGTACAACTCGAATGACGGCGCCGACGCGATCAGCAGTGCGCCAAAGGTGTACTGGCGCATGCTCCAGGTGAAGCGGAAGAAGGCGTAAACGAAGATCGCCGTCAGCAGCACCAGCTTGAAGTCGAACACCAGGCCGGTAGTCCTTGCCGCGAACGGCAGTTCCCGCACCAGATCGCTGGCCTTGTCGCTGGCCCCCAGCACGGCCAGCAGGCCGCCGATGATCAGTATCGTCGTCGAGGCGAAGAACGAGGGGCTGGTGGACAGGTTCTGTATCACCACTCCGTCGACGACACGCACCTCGCGGTAGGTGACCTGCAGCATCCAGTCCCGGCGCACACGGTTGGTGGCTGCCAGCAGGGAACCCTTGCTGAGCGCCCAGCGCTTGGCCATCGTCGCGTAGCCAACCCAGGCGACAAAGAAGAGCGCCAGGGCCAGCCAGTCGATCAGCGGCAGGAAGCGAACGATCGCGAACAGGGAATTCATCTCGCAAGCTTACCCCGGCCTGCCGCCGGTTTGGACGCTCAGGCAGCCAGATCGAACACCAGCACCTCGGCCTGCTTGCCCTCGGCCATGCGCAGCTGCGTCTCGCCGCGCAGTTGCAGCGCGTCCCCGGCCTTCAGCGCCTGGCCGTTGACGGTCAGCTCGCCACGCGCCAGGTGCACATAGCTCAGCCGCTGCGGGTCCAAGGTCAGCTCGGCGGTCTCGGCACCGTCAAACAGGCCGGCACGGATGCTGGCATCGGCATGTATCGTCACCGCACCATCGCGGCCATCGGGGGCGGCCACCAGGCGCAGACGGCCGCGCTTGTCGGCCTCGCTGAACTGCTTCTGCTCGTAGCCGGGTGCTATGTTCTTTTCGGCGGGCAGTATCCATATCTGCAGAAAGTGCGTCTGCTGCGGAGCGTTGTTGAACTCGCTGTGCACCACGCCGCGGCCTGCGCTCATGCGCTGCACGTCGCCGGGTCGGATCACGCCAGCCGCGCCAGCGGCCGTGCCATTGCCCATGCTGTCCTTGTGGGCCAGCTCACCATCGAGCACATAGCTGACGATCTCCATATCGCGGTGGCCGTGCGAGCCGAAACCGGTGCCCGGGGCGATGCGGTCTTCGTTGATGACGCGCAGATTGCCGAAGCCCATGCGCTTGGCGTCGAAGTAATCGGCAAACGAAAAGCTGTGGAACGAGTTGAGCCAACCATGGTCGGCATGGCCGCGGTCGCAGGACTTGATCAGTTCCATCATGGTCGTTCTCCGGTGTATTAGGGTATGAATCCAATGTAGTTCCGCGACCCTTGGCCACGGTGAACCGGACTTGAAGCCTTCATTCAAATAAGATGAACGCCTGCCCGCAGCCAAGAATCCTCCATGTCCGCCACCGACAGACGCAATGTATTGACCCCCGAAGCCCTGGCGATGATGGACACCATCGCCCGCACCGGCAGCTTTGCCGCCGCCGCCCGCGACATGGGCAAGGTGCCCTCGGCCCTGACCTACAGCGTGCGCCAGCTCGAAGATGCGCTGGATGTGCTGCTGTTCGACCGCGGCTCGCGCCAGGCCACGCTGACCGCCGCCGGCCATGAGCTGCTCAACGAGGGCCGGCGCCTGCTGCAGGAGATCGACGCGGTGGCCAACCGGGTGCGCCGCGTCGCCACCGGCTGGGAGACCGAGCTGACCATCGCCGTCGATGACGCGCTGGCCCGTCGCGCCTTGTTCGACCTGATCGCCGCCTTCTACGAGCTGCGCGTCGAAGACGGTGGCAATGTGCCCACCCGTCTCAAGCTGCGCATGGAGGTCATGTCCGGCACCTGGGAGGCGCTGATCTCCGGCCAGGCCGATCTGGCCATAGGCACCGGCAGCAGCAATGTGCAGAGCAGCGCCGTGCACTCCGAGCCGCTGGGCGAGCTGGACTTCGTGTTCTGCGTCGCCCCCCACCACCCGCTGGCCGAGCTGCCCGAACCGCTGACGCTGGCGCAGATGGCCCAGCACCGCATCGTCGCCGTGGCCGACACCGCCCGCAGCCTAGACCCGATGACGATAGGCGTGATGCCTGGCCAGGACGTGCTGACCCTGCCCTCGATGGCGGCCAAGCTGGAGGCTCAGCTGCGCGGGCTGGGCTGCGGCTCCATCCCCGAGCCCATGGTGCGCCGCCACGTCGAGGCCGGGCGTCTGCGCATCAAGGCCACCGAGACCGGCCGGCGCAGCGCCAATCTGCACTACTCCTGGCGCAACACCGGCCATCCGCCCGGCCGGGCGCTGGCCTGGTGGCTGCAGCAGCTGGGCAGCGCCACCACGCGCAAGGCCCTGGTCGAACAACATGAAGGACTTTTGCTGTGATACCCACCAAGCCCCAACACCGCTACATCGGCCGCTTCGCGCCCTCACCCACCGGCCCGCTGCACGCCGGCTCCCTGGTCGCCGCCCTGGCCAGTTGGCTGGACGCACGTGCGCTCAAAGGCCGCTGGCTGGTACGCATGGAAGATGTCGACAGCCCACGCAGCGTCGAAGGCGCCGACCTGACCATCATGCGGCAGCTGGCCCAGTGCGGCCTGTTTCCCGACGAGCCACCGGTGTACCAATCGCGGCGCAGCGCGCTTTATGTGCGCAAGCTCGGACAACTGCATAGCCAAGGCTGGGTCTACCCCTGCGGCTGCAGCCGCAAGGCGATTGCCGCCGCACTCGAAGCACAGGGCCGGGTCGCCGCCCGCCACACCGAGCTGGCCTACACCGGCACCTGCCGCCACGGCGTGCACGGCAAGCCCGCCACCGCCACCCGCGTGCGCACCACCGTCAGCGTGAGCAGCGACGAACCGGTGACCATTCAGTGGAACGACCGGCGCCTGGGTGCCCAACAGCAAGACCTGACGCTAGCGGTCGGCGACTTTGTGTTGAAGCGCGCCGACGGCCTGTTCACCTACCAGATGGCCGTGGTGGTGGACGACGCCGAGCAGGCCGTCACCCACATCGTTCGAGGTGAAGACCTGGCCGACAACACGCCGCGCCAGATCCACCTGCAAAGGGTGTTCGGCTTCGCCACCCCGAAATACCTGCACACCCCGCTGGTGCTGGGTGAGAACGGCGAGAAGCTGTCCAAGCAAAACGGGGCGGCAGCATTGGAGCTGGACGACCCGCTGCCAGCGCTGCACGCCGCCGCGCAGACACTGGGCCTGCAGCTCGACGCCCCTGCCGACACCACGCTCAGTGACTGGTTGCACCGTGCCACCCAGGCCTGGGCAAAGCAATGGCATGATCGCTGCCCTTGAGTCACCCTGCACCCTGGAGCCCCGTGCTCCGTATTTGAAGGAAACCCCCATGAACACCACCCCGAGCGGCCTGCAATACGAAGACACCGTCGAAGGCACCGGCGCCGAGGCGCAAGCCGGCCAGAACGTCACCGTGCACTACACCGGCTGGCTCTACAACAACAGCACCAAGGGTGCCAAGTTCGACTCCAGCAAGGACCGCCGCGACCCGTTCAAGTTCTCCCTGGGCGCCGGCATGGTGATACGCGGCTGGGACGAGGGCGTGCAGGGCATGAAGGTCGGCGGCACCCGCCTGCTGGTCATCCCGGCCGAGCTGGGTTATGGCGCCCGCGGCGCCGGCGGCGTGATTCCGCCCAATGCCACGTTGATGTTCGAAGTGGAGCTGCTGGCCGTCTGAGGCCAGGCTCGGCACCGGGGCTGTCCAAGCCCCGAGCTATCGGTTATCGTGGCCCGGCACTCCCGCCGCCACGGAACCCCTCATGAATCTGCTCGATGCCTCGCACCTGCTGAGCTATTGGTCGGTGGAGCAATGGCAGGTCAATCTGCTGATACTGCTGCATCTGGCCGGGGCCGCGGTGCTGGGCCTGCTGCTAGGCTATGAGCGCAGCTACCATGGCCGCGCGGCCGGCATGCGTACCTATGCGCTGGTCTGCGTGGCCTCCACCGGCCTGGTGATACTGCTGGCCTATCCCGGCCAATGGTATGGCGGCGTCTTCAGGGGCGTTTTGCCTCCGGTCGGATCGGATCCGACCCGTGTCATTCAGGGCGTGGTCACCGGCGTGGGTTTTCTGTGCGCCGGCGTGATCATGAAAGAGGGCATGAGCATCAGCGGCCTGACCACCGCGGCCTCGATCTGGTCGGCCTCGGCGATCGGCGTGCTGGTGGGCATTGGCTTCTATTTCGCCGCCATCATGCTGACCGTGCTCTGCGCCAGCCTGATGATGTGGGGCTCGCGGCTGGAGATGTGGCTGCCCTCGCACCCGGCCATCGGCGTGATGCTGCGCAGTCAAGTCGGCGCGCAATTCAACGAGGCCGACCTGCGCCACTTCATCCATGCTCAGGGCTATCGCCTGGCCAGCGGTTCGATCACGATCGAGTACTGCGACGGCCGCCAGGAATGGCGCTTTGTCTGCACCGCCCGCGCCAACCGTGGCGGGCCCAAGCTCAGCACCCTGGCCGGCCATCTGCCTGAGCTGCCGGGCCTGCAGGATTACATGCTGACCCATGCGCGCAACTGAGGCAGCAATGACGACGATTGCCATGATCGGCTTGGGGCGCCTGGGCCAGACCCTGGCGCTGGCCTGGGGCGCCCAGGGCGAGGCGGTGGTGGCCGTGGCCAGCCGCTCCACCGCGGCGGCAGAGTCTCTGGCAGCACGACTGCCGGCCTGCCAGGCGATGGCGCCCGAGCAGGCCGCCGCGGCGGCCGAACTGGTGTTCCTGTGCGTGCCCGACGATGCTATCGCCCCACTTTGCCGCACCCTGCCCTGGCACGCCGGCCAGTCAGTCGTGCATTGCAGCGGCGCCACCGAGCTGAGCGCGCTGGACGCGGCCGCGCAGGCCGGCGCCCGGGTCGGCGGCTTTCATCCGCTGCAGATATTTTCCGATCCCGCGCTGGCGCTGCAGTTGCTGCCCGGCAGCGCGGTGGCGATCGAAGCCGAGCCCGCGCTGCAAGCCGAGCTGCAAAGGCTGGCGCTGGGCTTGGGGCTGAAGCCGCTGCAGCTGCAGCCGGGCACGCGCGCGGCCTATCACGGGGCCGCCAGCTTCGCGGCGAGCTTTCTGCTGTCGATGCTGGACGAGGCGGTGCAGGTCTGGGCACGCATCGGCCTGCCACCGGACATGGCCCTGCAGGCGTTGTTGCCGATGGCCAAGGGCACCTTGCAGTCGGCCGAAGTGCGCGGACTGGCAAGTGCGCTGGCCGGGCCGATTTCGCGCGGCGATGCCGGCGTGGTCGGCGCCCATCTTGCCGCCTTTGATGCACTGGGAGGCGAGCATGGCGCCTTCTACCGCGCACTGTCTCGGCGTCAGCTGGACCTGGCGCGCGAGGCCGGCCGGCTCAGCGGAGAGCAAATGCAGCGCCTGGTCGCCCTGCTCGATCGCCCATGAAAAAAGGGCTCGCAAGCGAGCCCTTCTCTTTCAGCGCAGCGCCGCAGCGCTGGCTGGATTCTTAGCGGCTGTAGCCACCGGTACGCGGGCGCTGAGTGCGAGCACCCGGGCCACCTGCAGGACGGGGACCGCGGTCGCCGCCGAAGCTGTCGCCACGCGGAGCACGGTCACCGAAGCTGGCGCCACGGCGGCTGTCGCCGGCGGCCGGAGCCGGGGCAAAGCGCGATTCGCCGCCTTCGCGGTTGAACGGAGCACCACCGTCACGGTTGAACGGCGCGCCGCCCGACTTGTTGAACGAAGGCTTGCCACCGAAGCCCGGCTTGGCGCCGTAGCTCGGCTTGCCACCGTAGCTGGGCTTGTTGCCATAGGGCTTGCCGGCCGGGCGGGTTGCGCCTTCCGGACGGGCAGCGTACATGCGCGGCTCGGGCATCTTGGGCTCGAGGCCTTCGATCACGCCGGCCGGGATGTTCTGCGTCGTGAATTGCTGGATGCGGCGGATCATCGACACATCGCCACGCTCGGCCAGGGTCACGGCCAGGCCATTGCGGCCAGCACGGCCGGTACGGCCAATGCGGTGCACATAGTCCTCGGCCTTCATCGGCAGACCGTAGTTGATGACATGGCTGATCGTCGGCACGTCGATGCCGCGTGCGGCCACGTCGGTGGCGACCAGCACGCGCAGTTCGCCGCGGCGCAGGGCCATCAGCGTGCGGTTGCGGCGGCCTTGCGGCATGCCACCATGCAGAGGCGCGACCGAGTGACCGATCTCGTACAGGCGCTCGGCCAGCCAGTCAGCGTCGCGCTGGGTGCTGGTGAAGACCACGGCTTGATCCAGCGACTTGTCGGCCAGCAGATGCTCCAGCAGCTGATCCTTGTGCGAGCTGCTGTCGGCCCAGTGCAGACGCTGCTCGATGTTCTCGTGCGTGTCGGTGTGCGACGACACTTCGACGCGTTCCGGGTTGCGCAGCAGGTCTTGAGCCAGACGGCCGACGTGACCGGCGAAGGTCGCGCTGAACATCACGGTCTGACGGGTCGCGGGCACGCGGTCGGCGATGGTGCGGATGTCGTCAATGAAGCCCATGTCCAGCATGCGGTCGGCTTCGTCGAGCACCAGCATCTGCACGTTGTCGAGCACGGCCTTGCCGCTTTGCAGGTGGTCCAGCAGACGGCCGGGGGTGGCGATCAGGATGTCCAGCGGGCCGCGCAGCGCCTTGATCTGCAGCGGGTAAGGCACGCCACCCAGGACGGTGGCGACGCGAAGGCCTTGCACATGGCGGCCGTAGGTGCTGGCTGCCTTGGCGACTTGCATGGCCAGCTCGCGGGTGGGGCACAGCACGAGGACGCGCGGGCCGTAGACCACGCCCTTTTCGCGGCGGGTGTCGTTGTCGGCACGGGCGTCCAGGATGCCTTGCAGGGCCGGCAGGATGAAGGCGGCGGTCTTGCCGCTGCCGGTGCTCGAGGACACCATCAGGTCGGCGCCCTTCAGGCCCAGCGGAATGGCGCGGGACTGGACTTCGGTGGTTTCGGTGTAGCCAGCGTCGGCAACAGCACGGGCCAGAACTTCATGCAGGCCCAGGGTATCGAAATTCATATTTACTTCTTTCAGGATGCAATGCCCCACGGTGCCCAAATGGGGCACGACAAAGGGCACAAGCCAGCCGATATCGGTTGGCTTCGGGTCAAGTCGCCGGGAGAAAGCTCGCGTAGCGCACCTAAGAGGTGCGGCGCCGGGGGAACAGTCAAAAGCGACGGCATCGCCGCCGACCGAACCCAGGGGGTATTCGAGACTGCCCGGTGGCGTTATCGATCGGGGGGATCGATTTGCAAGTCATTCGCTGGGAATGCCTGCTTGCCTTGGCTGCCTGAAAGAGGTCGAAGGGGATGAACGAACAGCACGAACATTTGTGCCGAAGCTCGCATTCTATACTGATTCGGGTTTTCACGAGTATTGGTTTGAACATTTTTAGCCCTACCCCCGCGAACCGGGGAATTGTTCACGCCTGCTTGCTCCCATCTCCCCGCTTGCATCAACAGACCCGCTGCCTATAATCGCGGCTCGGTCGGCAGTACACCCAGGCCTTGCCGCGCGGTCTTCCGCGAGCTAAACCTGCCAATGGAAATCAATGCTGTGGTCACCTTCATGCGTGTGCCCGGCTGGAAGTCGGCGAGCACCAGCGCTCCGTTGCGGAGATCTGAGCACAGGCGTTTGGAGACCCTCCATGTCCCGTGAATCCCTGCCTCTGCAGGCCGACGATCTGTCGGCCTTTGCCAAGTCCCTGCGCCTGCAACTGGCGCAACACCTCGAATCCCGCGCCGCCCTGCCCGGCCACCTGAGCCTGTTGAACATGCTGGCCCGCGCCGCCGGCCATCGCAATATGCAGGGCCTGCGCGCCGCCGCCCTGAGGGTGGTCCGAGCGGACGCACCCCAGCCGCAACCCGCGCCGGCCCGCGGCCCGAGGCACCCCGAGCTGAGCGAGATCGCCGACCGCGCGCTGCGCCAGTTCGACGATCAGGGCCGGCTGGTGCGCTGGCCCAGCCGCTACCAGGTGCAGCGCTATGCGCTGTGGGGTCTGTGGCTGCACTTCGATGGCAAACGCCGCTACACCGAGCCCGAGGTCAACGAGGTCCTGAACTCGCGCCACGGTTTTGGGGACCACTGCACCCTGCGCCGCGAACTGGTCGAAATGAAGCTGCTCGCCCGCACCGATGGCGGCAAGGAGTACCGCAAGCTCCCTGCCCGGCCCGAGCCGGACATGCTGCCGCTGCTGCGTGAATTGCGGGAGCGTTCGCTCAGTCGCTGAGTCAGAACGGGTCGAACTCGACCCGGTGCTTGCGCAGCTGTTCGAGCATCAGCTGCTTCCACGGGCCCGAGGGTGTCCAGACCTGCGACACCGCTTCAAACGCCTGGCGCGGCTCGGCTTTCTCGACGATCACGCGGTACAGAAAGCTCAGCGTGCTGGCCCGCATATTGACCTGGCAGTGCACCAGCACCTTGCGGCCCTGAAGCGCACGCAGCTGGGCAGCGAAGGCGTCGAAGTCGCGTTCGGTCGGCGCCTCGAAGCGGATCGGGATGTTGACGAAGACCAGGCCCTGGCGGCCGACGATCAAGGCCTCGTCGCGCACCGCATCCGACACGGTGGGCGGCGCCAGATAGATGACTGCCTCGAAGCCCTGCTCGGCCAGGGTCGCCAGCCATGCCGCCGAGGGCTGGCCCGAGGTGACGAGCTGCCCGGTCAGCGCGACCAGATTCGGTGGAGCGGTGGGTGCGGCCAGCGCCAAGCCTGAACCCAGCAGACCCAGCCCGAACAACAGACCACTCAACAGCAGTGCCGGCATCACATCTGCTTGAACAGGTGGGTATAGCTCTCAGCCACCGGCAAGGTGTCGGCGCAGTCCTTGAGCTTGACCTGCAGGCGGCCGCGGAAGTCACGCGTGACGCCTGCGATCGCCGTGGCATTGACCAGGGTCGAGCGGTGGATCTGCCAGAACTGCTGCGGGTCCAGCTCCTCGACCAGCTCCTTCAGCGGTTTGCGTATCAGCGCCTCGGCCTCGCGCGTCATCACGCGGGTGTATTTGGTGTCGGACTGGAAGTACAGCACCTCGTCAACGGTGATCAGCTTCAGCATCTGGCCCACCGAGGCATTGATCCAACGCAGCGGCTGGCGCGTCGCCGTCTGCGCCGAGCGCGCCACCAATTGGTCGAGCACGCGGCCGATGTCCAGCACAGGCTGGCTCAGCCTTTGCTTGATGCGGTTGATGGCGGTGAACAGCCGCGCCGGCTGCAAGGGCTTGAGCAGATAATCCACGGCGCCCTGGTCGAAGGCTTCGACCGCGTACTGGTCGTAGGCGGTGACGAAGACCACATGGCTGCGCTGGCCGACCTGACGCGCCACCTCCATGCCGGTCAGGCCGGGCATCTGGATGTCGAGGAACATCAGGTCAGGCTGATGCGTCTGCAGCAGTTGCAAGGCCTGAAGGCCATCGCTGGCCTCGCCGACGATGCTCAGCTCGGGCCACAGCTGGCCCAGGTGTTCGATCAGCTCCTGGCGCAGGGTGTCTTCGTCTTCTGCAACGATGGCGGTGGGCATGCTCTTCATGGCTGCAGGTCCAGGATGAATGAGGTGTCGTGGTGGCCGCTCTCGCAGCGCAGGGCCGTGCCCTGGCCGGTCAGGGCCTGCAGGCGCTGCTGCAGGGTGGCCATCTCGGTGGCGTCGCCGCACAGGCCGGGCCGGCCCAGGCTGAGGGTGATGCGCCAGCCGCGGGCGGCCAACCCGGCCTGCAGACCGCAGGCCGGCAGTTGGTCATCGCACAGCTGCAAGGCGCGCTGCAGCAGCGGCAGCAAGACCATGGGCGGCAGCGGCAGGCCGCCGAGCTCGGCCGGCCAGTCGCGCTGCAATCGGGGGGCAGCCTCGCCCAGGCGCACCGCCAGATAGCTGTCCAGCAGCTCGGCCTCCGCCTCCAGCGTGCTGCCCATGTCACGCAGCCGCGGCAGGGCCACGCGCAGATGGCGTATCAGCTGCTCCAGTCGTGGCGCGGCACCGGCATGGCCGTGCAGGTAGTCCTGCTCGATACCGACCAGGGTGTCGAACAGGAACTGCGGATCGATCTGCGCCTGCATGGTGGCCAAGCGCGCGGCCATGGCCTTGCGCGTCAGCACGCTCTGGGCCTGAAGGCTGCGCTGCACGGCGGCCTGGCTGCGGCGCAATCGCAGATTCATCTCGTGCACCGCCACCGCCAGGCCGGCGCTGAGGCTGATGGCCAGCAGGTCGCCCAGCATCGAGCTCCAATGCCAGATCGGCATCGGCGGCTTGCCCTTGGCGCGGTACATCAGGTCCATCGCATCAGGCCATTGCAGCGAGTCGATCACCACCCGGCAGAGCAGCAGCGACAGGGCTGCACCGGTCAGCGTCGCCACGCCCAGGCGCCAGGCGCGGCGGGGGTGTTCGGGGTTGCTGCGGTCGGCAGGCAACCAGCACAAAGCCAGCAGCAGCGCCGCCAGCACCGGCAGCAGCAGCTGGCGCGCCATGGCCAGCAAAGCCTCAGGCTGCTGCCAGACCTCGTAGACCGCACCCAGATCCACGGCGCCGTAGAGCAGGCCGATCAAGAGCACGATCATCAGCTCCCGCGGCTGGGTTGACCGCCAGGCCTGCCAGACAAAAGCCAGCGGCGATTGCCTGCTCTGGCCGTCCGACAGTGGCAAGACGGCGCTCATGCGGCCTCCAATGCCATCGCCGGCGCCGGATAGGGCATGCGCAGCCGCGCCACCACGCCGTGGGGCGAGGCCGCCTCCAGCTCCAGCGCGGCGGTCGGCCCGAACAGCGAGTGCAGACGGGCCCGCGTGTTGGCCAGGCCCACACCGCTGCCGGCACTGGCGCTGGCGCTAAAGCCGCGACCGGTGTCGGCGACCTCGACGATCAACTGGTCAGCGCCGTCCTGCCGTGCGCGGATGCTGATGTGGCCGCCCTCGGGCTGCGGCGCCAGGCCATGCTTGATCGCGTTCTCGACCAGCGTCGCCAGCACCATGGGCGGCAGCCGGGCGTCCAGCAGCTCCGGCGCGGCGCTGATCGCATAGCCGAGCCGGGCTCCCATGCGCATCTGCAGGATGCTGAGGTAGTTGCGCACCAGCTCCAGCTCCTCGCCCAGGGTGGAGTCGGCACGGCGCATGCTGGGCAGGGCGGCGCGCAGATAGGCGATCAGATGCCGCAGCATGTCGCGGCCCCGCTCCGGCGAGGTCTCGTACAGGCGCTTCACATTGGCCAGGGTGTTGAACAGGAAGTGTGGCTCGATCTGCGCATTCAGCGCCGACAGCTGAGCCTCGACCTGGCGCGTCTGCAACCGCTCCTGCTGCAAGCCCGCAGCCAGCAGCGCCTGCTCGGCCTGACGGGCCTGCCGTGCGCGCAGGAACAGCGCATAGGCCATGCCGCCCATCAGACTCCAGAGACCGACGATGGACAGCATCCAGACCCACTCGAAGGTGACCTTGGGGTTGAAGAAATAGGCCACGCGGTTGCGCAGAATGGCCCCCAGCGCTGCGGCCAACACGACGGCCAGCGCCCGCCAGGGCAGTGCTGCGGTGGCAGATCGCCGAGCCAGCCAGGCCTCGGCGCAGGCAATGCCCAGCAACAGCGTCAGGCCGGACAGCAGGGTCTGCCGGGTGTACCGCAGCAGGCCGGGGAACCAGGATTCGTCGGAGTCATAGCCGACGTACCAGGACAGCATACGTGCGCAGGCAAAGACCGAACACAGGCCAAACATCACCAGCAACACGCGCAGGTTGAACACGGCCTTGAAGGCCTGGCCGGGCGTGGTGCTGGATGGGACGGCAGAAATCGGCATGGCCGGATTGTGCGTCGGACGGCGCCTCGCCGGGGTGGCATTGCGACGAAACCAGACTGGCGGCGACGAGCCCAGGCTAGAGGAGCCTCGCAGGGCACCAGCCCCGCAAGCTGTTGAAGAAAGCCAGACCCTCGGCGGTGGCCAGATCGCTCTTCATCAGCCGTGCCTCGACGATGCGCCCATCTGCCAGCAGTTGCTCGCGATAGACCCCCGGCAACAGGCCGGCCTCGGCGCAAGGAGTCAGCCACTGGCCACCGCGCTGCAGGGCCAGATTGCCGATGGCGCACTCGGTCAGCTCGCCGGCCTCGTTCCACAGAATCAGGTCGAAGGCCTCGGCCGGCTTGTGGGCCAGCAACGCGTCATACAGCTCACGCCGGGTGGTCTTGTGTTGCAGGAACTCGGCGGCGGGGCCGTGGCTGGCTATCGGCGCCGCCGCCAGGGCCAGCGAGACCATTGGCGGGGTGTCGGCCAGCGGTGTGGCCTGCAGAGTGATGGCGCCATTGGCGGCCACCGTCAGCCGGGTGCGCCAAAGGCCCTGCGGCTTGTCATCGGCCAGGCGCTGCAAGGCGGAGCGGACCTCGGCCGGGTCCAGCGCCAGGCCGAAGTGCCGGGCGGTCCGCTGCAGCCGCTGCAGATGGCCGGCCAGGCGCGGGAACGCACCATCCTGCAGCCGCAGCGTCTCCAGCGCGGCGATCGGCGCCTGGGCGCGCAGCAGGAAGCGGCTCTTGGCCCGCCATTCGGCAACCTCGGCTGCCGGGTCTGAATCCAGTGTGACGGCGCTGCCGATGCCGCATTGCAGACGGCCCGCGTCCAGTTCCACCGTGCGTATCGGCACATTGAAGGTGGCCGCCCCGCCGGGCTGCAACAGGCCCAGAGCGCCGCAGTAGAAGCCACGCGGGCCGGGCTCGAGCTCAGCGATGATCTGCATCGCCCGCACCTTGGGTGTGCCGGTCACCGAGCCGCAGGGGAACAGCGCGGCAAACACCTGCGACAGGCTCGTCGCTGCCGGCGTGTGGGCGGTGACG
This sequence comes from uncultured Roseateles sp., assembly GCF_963422335.1. Taxonomy (NCBI): domain Bacteria; kingdom Pseudomonadati; phylum Pseudomonadota; class Betaproteobacteria; order Burkholderiales; family Sphaerotilaceae; genus Roseateles; species uncultured Roseateles sp. The sequence continues at coordinate 3,104,309 of NZ_OY729424.1, read as the reverse complement.
GTAGACGTCATCTGCCAGACGGTGGACAGCGCATGCAGCTCGAACAGGCGAGGCACGCGCACGCTGCCCAAGCGGGCGATCCGTCCCATGTCATTGCGCAAAAGGTCGACGATCATCAGGTTCTCGGCTCGCTCCTTGACGCTGGTGCGCAGGTATTGCTGCCGAGCTTCGTCCTCCACCACATCGCGGCCACGTGGCGCCGTACCCTTCATTGGCTGGGCGGCGAGTTGCCAGTCCTGCGAGCCGGCGCTCTCGCCCTGGGCGCTGCTCGGGCGCCAGTCGAAGAACAGCTCGGGCGAGACGCTGGCCACGGTGCGGTCACCGTCCTGCAGGAACAGCGAGAAGCCGCCGGGCTGGGCCGCGTGCAGCGCGCGAAACAACGACCAGGCCGTTGCGGCCTCAGCCAGTCGAGAGACCAGGCGCGTGGTCAGATTGACTTGGTAGCAGTCACCGCTGCGTATCCATTCGCGGATGCGCTCTATCTGCTCCAGCTCGTCGACCTCGGCCTGGCTGTCGAGCCAGTCGCTGTTCAGCGCCCGATCCGGCGCGACCTCGGCCGGCCATTCCGTTGGCACCTGCTCGAACACGGCGAACTCGACCAAGAGGCCTTCTGGCGGACCATGGCTGGCGAGTGCCGCATCGAAGGCGGCTGCGGCCTCGTAGCGCACACCGCCCAGCACCCAGGCGCCGGCCAGGCTGGCGCGCCAGGCCTGATCGAGCACGTCCGACACCTCGCCTGGTGCGAATGCCCGCAGCCAGCGCGCAGGCGGCTCCGTGAAAGCGCCACGCAGCCTCTCGCCGTCCTCTCGGGACAGCGGATGGCGCGGAAAGTCGAAGGCGGCGTACATGGCCTCCAGGCCGATTTACAGGCTCAGCAGATGCGTGCGGTAGTAGGCCAGCTCGTCGATCGACTCATGGATGTCGGCCAGCGCCGTGTGCGCCTGGGCCTTTTTGAAGCCGTCCAGGATGCCGGGCTTCCAGCGCTTGGCCAGTTCCTTCAAGGTGCTGACGTCCAGATTGCGGTAGTGGAAGAAGCTCTCCAAGGTCGGCATGTAGTTGGCCAGGAAACGGCGGTCCTGGCAGATGCTGTTGCCGCACATCGGCGACTTGCCCTTGGGCACATAGTTCTTCAGGAACGCAATCACCTGGGCGGTGGCCTCCTCTTCGGTGACAGTCGAAGCCTTGACGCGATCGATCAGCCCGCTCTTTCCGTGCGTGCCCTTGTTCCAGTTGTCCATCTTGTCCAGGGTCTCGTCGCTCTGGTGGATGGCGAACACCGGGCCTTCGACACGATGGTTCAGGTTGGCGTCGGTGACGACCACGGCAATCTCGATGATGCGGTCGGTGTCGGGGTATAGACCGGTCATTTCCAAGTCGATCCAGATCAGGTTCTGGTCGCTGCTGGCCAGGGTCGCGGGTTCACTCATGGGGATTTCCTTCGGTATTGCTTCAGCCCGGATTGTCGCAGCCCTACACTCCCGACCTATGCTTTCCACCTATTTGCCCCCCGTTGACGCCCCCACGCTGACCGCCCTGTTCGTGGCCGCGCTGATCGCCTCCCTGCTCGTCAAGTTCTGGCTGTCCACCCGTCAGACGCGATTTGTTGCCCAGCACCGCGGCGCCGTGCCGGCTGCCTTTGTCGGCACGGTGTCGCTGGAAGCGCACCAGAAAGCCGCCGACTACACCCTGGCCAAGGGCCGCTACGGCCTGCTGGCCACCGCCTTCGGCGCGGCCGTGCTGCTGGGCTGGACCCTGCTCGGCGGGCTGGAATGGCTGAACCTGGCTGTGCGCGACCTGGTGCAGCCGGCATGGGGAACCATGGCCTACCAGCTCGCGCTCCTGACGGCCTTCAGCCTGATCGGCGCCCTGCTGGACCTGCCCTGGGAGCTGTACAACACCTTCAGGCTGGAGCAGCGCTTCGGCTTCAACCGCACGACCTGGAAGCTCTATGTCAGCGATGCTTTGAAAGGCCTGCTGGTCAGTGCCCTGATCGGCCTGCCCATTGCCGCGCTGATGCTGTGGCTGATGGGAGCGGCCGGCGCCTACTGGTGGGCCTGGGCCTGGGGCGCCTGGATGGCTTTCAACCTGATCATCCTGGTGCTGTATCCGACCGTGATCGCGCCGCTGTTCAACAAGTTCGAGCCGCTGGCCGACGAGGGCCTGAAGGCGCGCGTGCAGGCGCTGATGGCGCGCTGCGGCTTTGCCGCCAAGGGCCTGTTCGTGATGGACGGCAGCCGTCGCTCAGCCCACGGCAATGCCTATTTCACTGGCCTGGGCCCGGCCAAGCGCGTGGTCTTCTTTGACACGCTGCTGCAGCGGCTGAACGCCGGCGAGGTCGAGGCGGTGCTGGCCCACGAGCTGGGCCATTTCAAACACAAGCATGTGCTGAAGCGCATCGTCTCGATGTTCGCCTTGAGCCTGCTTGCCTTCGCGTTGTTGGGCTGGCTGTCGCAGCAGGCGGGCTTCTTCGCCGGCCTCGGTGTGCGCCCCAACATGACCGCGCCCAACGATGCGCTGGCCTTGATGCTGTTCCTGATGGTCGTGCCGGTGTTCGGTTTCTTCTTCACGCCGCTGAGCGCGATGCTGTCGCGCAAGCACGAGTTCCAGGCCGACGCCTATGCCTGCGCCCAGGCCAGCGGCCAGGACCTGGCCAATGCGCTCCTGAAGCTGCATGAGGACAATGCCGGTACCCTGACGCCGACCCGGTCTATGCCCGCTTCTACTACTCTCACCCGCCGGCCAGCGAACGCCTGGCTGCCCTGAGTCTGCATGGAGCCCCCACAGCATGAAGCTTGCCGATCTGCCCACGCATTGTTCGAACCAGGTCACGGCCCTCAGCGAGGCCGAGGTCCGGGATCTGCTGGATCAGATCAGCGGCTGGCGGCTGACCCAGGGCGCGCTGGAGCGGCGCGTCAACTTTCCCAACTTCCACCAGACCATGGCCTTCGTCAATGCGGTGGCGCAGCTGGCCAACGAGCAGGATCACCACCCCGATATGCATATCGCCTACGGCCGCTGCGTCGTCCGCTTCAACACCCATTCGGTCAAGGGCATCTCGGTCAATGACTTCGTCTGCGCCCAGCTGGTGAACGCCTTGCAGCCAACGTCCGCATGAGCCGCTTCAGCGAGCTGGACATCGGGCTCGTGGTCGTCGGCCATGGCCGTCACTATCTGGTCGAAACCCCCGAAGGCCGGCGCGTCAACTGCCGGCCCCGCGGCAAGAAAAGCGATTGCGTAGTCGGCGACCGCGTGCGCTGGGCCATCACCGGCGATGAGGGCGTGATCGAGCAGGTCGAGCCGCGCCGCAATCTGCTATTCCGCCAGGACGAGTGGAAGACCAAGAGCTTTGCCGCCAACCTCGATCAGCTGCTGATACTGGTGGCCGTCGAGCCGGTGTTCAGCGAGTCGCAGCTGGCCCGGGCACTGATCGCCGCCGAGAGCGCCGGCATCAGCACCACGATCGCCTTGAACAAGACCGATCTGCCCGGCGTGCAGTTGGCCCGCGAACGGCTGGCGCCCTACCGCGCGATGGGCCAGGAGGTGATCGAGGTGGCCTTCAAGGCCGACCCGGTGGGCTCGACGGCCCTGCTGATGCCTTGGCTGAAGGACAAAGCCACACTGGTGCTGGGCCCCAGCGGCACCGGCAAGTCGACCTTGATCAATATGCTGATACCCGACGCGAATGCGCAGGTCGGCGACATCTCGCAGGCGCTGAATTCGGGCCGCCACACGACGACGACGACCAAGTGGTACTGGCTGGACGATGAGCGCAAGACCGGTTTGCTGGACTCGCCCGGCTTCCAGGAATTCGGCCTGCGCCAGATTGAACCGCTGCAGCTGCCGGGCCTGATGCCCGATCTGCGCAAGCACGCCGAAAACTGCAAGTTCTACAACTGCACCCACCAGCACGAGCCGGGCTGCGGCGTGCGCGCGGCCCTCGATCGCGGCGAGATCAATGCCTCGCGTTACCGCATTTACGGCGAGATCCTGCAGGAGCTGGGCGGCAAGCGGTATTGAGTTTCGGCCAATCAGTTCAGCCGATCAGATTGGCCAGCGTCATCAAGGCCAGCAGCAGCATCCACAGGATGACCGAACGCCAGACCAGGCCGACCACGCTTTGCAGATGGCCCAGCTGGGCCTGCTGGCCGGGCGTGGCCCCATCGGTGTCCATGCTGTCCGGAGCGATGCCGGCGTCGAAGGTCTTCGAGCGGTCCGGCGTCACGCCGGGCGCGGCGTTGCCGCCCAATTGCAGGCCCAGGGCCCCAGCTGCCGAGGCCAGGATGATGCCCTCGTTGGCATGGCGCCAAAGGCCCGCATCGCGGCGCCAGCCATTCACCGCCTCCTCGAAATTGCCGACGATGGCAAAGCCTGCAGCGGTCAGTCGCGCGGGCACATGGTCGATCCAGCCAAACACGCGCAGCGAGACCTGCATCAGCCGCTCATTGGTCGGCGCATCGGTGGTGCGGCTCTTGAAGGCCCAGTAGCGGCTGGCGAACTCGGCCATGCGGTAAAGCACCGCGCCGGCGGGCCCCAGGCCCAGGGTTGACAGCAGGATGAACCAGAAGAACACCCCAAACACGTGGCGGTGTGCGGCCAGCAGCGAGTGCTCGATGACATGGCGCAAGAGCTCGGTGCGCGGCAGCTCACTGGCGTCAAGATGGCGCCACTCGGCCAGCATGCGGCGGGCCTCCAGTTCGTCGCCGCGCTCGAGCGCATCGCGGATGTCGGTGTAGTAATGGCTGAACTGCCTGAAGCCCAGGGTCAGGTAGAGCATCAGTACGTCGAAAGCCAGCGCGAGGAAGACGCTGAAGTGGTTGATCAGCAGATGGATCAACCCGGTGATCACGGCCGGGCCCAGCACGGTGATGCACCAGACGACGGTGGCGTGGTGTTCGCGGCCGGCGTCGAAATTGCGTCCGGTCCAGCGCACCCAAGCAATGACCGAGTCGTGGACCCGGTTCCCGTGAGGCAGAGGTTTCAGCTGTTCAAACAGCAGCGCAAACAAGACCGCGAAGAAGTTCATGGCCGGGGATGATAGCGGTCAAGCTTCGTCAAACAGCCAGAAAACGGTAGAAGTTGCGCAGCATTGCGGCGGTGGCGCCCCAGATGAAGTATTCGCGTTGCGCGCCCGCTGCATCGGGGCCGGTCCAGGGCATGGACAGAAACTGGCGGCGGCCGCCATCGAAGTCGACTTGATGGCGTTGGTGGTGGGCCGGCGTCATCAAGAACTGCAACGGTACCTCGAACGCCTCGTCCACTTCGAAGGTGTCCAGCGTCAGCGTAAAGCCAGGCCGCACCAGGCCGACCACTGGTGTGACCTGAAAGGCGGTGACCGTGGTGTAGATCGGCAGTTGGCCGATGACTTCGACGAAGTCATGCGACAGGCCGACCTCTTCTTCAGTTTCGCGAAGGGCGGTGGCCACCGGATCGAAATCATGCGCCTCGACCCGACCGCCAGGAAAGCTGATCTGCCCAGCATGGGCACGCAGGTGCGCGGTGCGGCGCGTCAGCAGCACGGTCAGACCGGACTCGCGCAGCACCAGCGGCACCAGCACCGAGGCCTGGGCCGGTTCGCGATCGCTCATGCGGCCGTCGCCCGGAATCTCGGGCAACCAGTCGGCGCCGTCGCGAAAGCGCTGGCGCAGAAAGGCTGGGGTCATCCGTTCGGGGCTGAGCGCGGGCAGGTGCTCGTCGCGGCTGATCACCGGAACGGCGTGGGGATCGAAGATGGGAACGGTCACAGCAATAGAGCATAGGGCGGAAACAACAAAGCCGCCCGGAGGCGGCCTTGTGGGCACTGGTCAAAAAGGTACTTTCGCACCTCCTGGACTGGCAGCGGGCAATTAAGCCAACTTTTCCTTGATACGTGCCGACTTGCCCGAACGCTCGCGCAGGTAGTACAGCTTGGCACGGCGCACATCGCCGCGACGCTTCACTTCGATCGTGGCGATCAGCGGGCTGTACAGCTGGAACGTACGCTCCACGCCTTCGCCGCTGGAAATCTTGCGCACGATGAAGCTGGAGTTCAGGCCGCGGTTGCGCTTGGCAATCACGACACCTTCGTAGGCCTGGACGCGCTTGCGCGTGCCTTCAACCACATTCACGCTGACGATCACGGTGTCGCCAGGAGCGAACACGGGGATGGTCTTGTTCAGACGAGCAATTTCTTCTTGCTCAAGGGTTTGGATCAAGTCCACAGAGTTCTCCTTGTGATCATGGCGGCGCTCATATGTATTCCAGGGATGAGGACCATCCCAGCCCGCCAGAGGATCGAAAAGCCTTTGATTATAGCGCAGCTTTGGCCTGCCCTGGCAGGGCCCGCCTCACACTGGCTTCAGCGACCCGAGAAACCGCTCATCCTCGCGGCTCAGCTTGCCTGCGGCGCGGGCCGCGGCGATCAGGTCCGGCCGGCGGCGGGCGGTGATCTCCAGCGAGCGCTCGCGGCGCCAGCGCGCAATCTGCGCATGGTGGCCGCTCATCAGCTCCGCCGGCACCGCCAGCTCGCCCTCCGGCGTGGCCAGCCGCTCGGGCCGGCTGTAGTGCGGGCAATCGAGCAGGCCGTCGGAAAAACTGTCCTGCTGGTGCGAGGCTGCGTCGTTGAGCACACCATCCTGCAGACGGGCGATCGCATCGAGCAGCGCAATCGCCGGCAGCTCGCCGCCGGACAGCACGAAGTCGCCTAGGCTCAGTTCCAAGGTCACATGGCGGTCGATGACACGCTGGTCTATGCCCTCGTAGCGGCCGCACAGCAGCACGGCGCCGGGGCCTGTGGCCATTTCCTGCACCAAGGCCTGGTCGATGCGCCGGCCGGTGGGTGAGAAGTGGATCAGCGGCGCCGCATCAGCGCGATCAGCGCGCACGGCGGCCAGCGCCCGCTCCAGAGGCTCGGCCAGCATCACCATACCGGGGCCGCCGCCGTAGGGCCTGTCATCGACGCGGCGGTAATTGCCGTCGGCAAAGTCGCGCAACTGCCACAGCCGCACATCGACCTGGCCGCTGTCGAACGCGCGGCGCGTCACGCCCTCGCTCAGATGCGGGCCGAACAACTCGGGGAACAGGGTGACGACGTCAAAGCGCATGGCGGTGCATGGCCTTGGCCACGGTCTGGATCAGTAGTCCAGGCCCCAGTCGACGGTGATGCGGCGCTGTTCCAGGCTGACCTCGCCCACATAGGCGGCCACAAAGGGAATCAGGCGCTCTTCGTCGGGCTTGATCGGTTCGACCATGCCAGCCGGCATCACGCGCAGCACGCTGTGCGGGCCAGTGTCGATCAAGCCGATCACCGTACCCAGATCTTCGCCCTGGGTGTTGACGACCTGCAGACCGATCAGATCGATCCAGTAGTACTCGTCGGCCTTGGGGCTGGGGAATTCGGCTCGTGAGGTGAAGATGCGTGCGCCGCGCAGCGCTTCAGCGCCGTTACGGTCGGTCACGCCATCGATGCTGGCAACGATGCCATCACCATGCTCACGCACCTGGGTGACTTGCAGCGAGGCGGGAAGAACCCAGCCTGGCTTGGGCAGCGATTTACGGTCCTCGGAAGCCTTGAGGAACCAGCGCTTGGCCCGGAACAGGGCCTGGGGATCGGCGGAATAGGACAAAACCTTGACCCAACCCTTGATCCCCCAGGCCTCACCGATGCGGCCCACTTCGATGGCGTCTGCCGGCCAGGCGGCATTGCTGTCGGATGAGCTCACTTCGGTGTTCAATCGCGTACGGTCTTAGACCGTGGCCTTCTTGGCCTGGTCGACCAGACGCGTCACCGTGGGCGACAGCTGGGCGCCAACGCCAACCCAGTGGTTCACGCGGTCAACAGCCACGCGCAGCGATTCGGCAGCGCCGGAAGCCACGGGGTTGTAGAAGCCAACCTTCTCGAGGAAGCGGCCGTCACGGCGGTTCTGGCTGTTGGCCACAACGATGTTGTAAAACGGACGACGCTTGGAGCCGCCGCGAGACAGTCGAATAACGACCATGATGTTTCCTTGATCTTCAAATCGACCGCCACACCAGGAGACACTCAGGCGAGCAAATCGGGGGCTCAGATGCATTTTTTGCATCCTCGCGAGGGAGGCGCTGTAGATACGCCAGTCTTGCGACCGACCAGCACCGGAACCCGGCATTATAAACTCCAGCTGCAACCAACGGGTACACATGAGCACCGAGTCTTCCAATTTATTCCTACGTCCGAGCAGCGAATCGGATCTGGCCGCCATCACCGCCATCTATGCCCAGGCCGTTTTACAGGGCACGGGCACCTTTGAAACCGAGGTTCCAGAGCAGCCCGAAATGGCCCGTCGCCGCCAGGAAGTGCTGGGCCGGGGCCTGCCCTGGCTGGTCGCGGAACACCAGGGCGAGGTACTGGGCTATGCCTATGCCAACTATTTCCGCCCCCGCATGGCCTACCGCTTCTGCCTGGAGGATTCGATCTATCTGAGGCCCAATGCCCATGGCAAGGGCGTGGGCCGGCTGCTGCTGGCCGAGCTGGTGGCGCGCTGCGAGGCGCTGGGGGCGCGCCAGATGCTGGCAGTGATCGGGGACTCGCAGAACCTCGGTTCGATCGGCGTGCACCGCAGCCTGGGCTTCGAGCCGACCGGCGTGATCAACAATGCCGGCTGGAAGTTTGGCCGCTGGCTGGACGTTGTGCTGATGCAAAAACAGCTCGGCCAGGGCGCTGAGACCGCGCCGGTGGATGCCGCCAAGGCGGGCGCATGAGCGCCCGCTCCAAGACGCTGGCCACTTGGCTGGCGCTGGCCGGCGGCAGTCTGGGCCTGCACCGCTTCTACATGTTCGGCTTCAAGGACAAGCTGGCCTGGCTGCATCCGCTGCCCACACTCGCTGGCTACTACGGCCTGCGACGGATGGAGTTGTTGGGCCAGGACGACCATCTGGCCTGGGTGCTGATACCGCTGCTGGGACTGATGCTGGCCCAGTCCATGCTCCAGGCCATCGTCTACGGCCTGACCTCGGACGAGAAGTGGGACGCGCGCTACAACGGCGGCCAGGCCAGTGCACCCAGCGGCTGGGCCGCCATCATCGCGGTGGTCTTGTCCTTGCTGCTGGGCGGCACGGCGCTGATGGCGACGATTGCCTTCGGCAGCCAGCGCTACTTCGAGAGCCAGGTTGAAGCGTCCCAGGAACTGAGCCAGTGAGACCCAGTCAGTTGAGGACAGAGCTTGCCGGGTACGACAAGGTCTGTCCCCAATGTCATCAAAATAGCGTGAAGCTCAACCAGTAGAACACCCCTGCGACAAAGGCCGCGCAGGGAATGGTCAGTATCCAGGCCCAGACGATGTTGCCGGCCACGCCCCAGCGCACGGCCGAGGCCCGCTGTACCGAGCCGACGCCGACGATGGCCCCGGTGATGGTGTGGGTGGTGGAGACCGGCACGCCAAGCGCCGTGGCCAGGAACAACGTGATCGCGCCTCCGGTCTCGGCGCAGAAGCCACCCACCGGCTTGAGCTTGGTGATCTTCTGGCCCATGGTCTTGACGATGCGCCAGCCGCCAAACATCGTGCCCATGCCGATGGCCAGGTAGCAGCTCCAGATCACCCAACTCGGTGGCGAGGCATCGCCCGCACCCACCTTGCCTGCGGCGATCAGCAACATCCAGATCAGACCAATCGTCTTCTGCGCGTCATTGCCACCGTGACCCAGGCTGTACAGACCGGCGGAGACCAGTTGCATGCGCCGGAACCAGTTGTCCACCCGCAGCGGCGGTGTGCGCCTGAAGATCCAGGACACGGCCACCATCATCAGCGAAGCCAGGAGGAAGCCCAGCAGCGGCGAGACGATGATGAACAGCACCGTCTTCAGCACACCCGCGGCCACCAGCGCACCGGCACCAGCCTTGGCAATCACCGCGCCGACGATGCCACCGATCAGTGCATGCGATGAGCTCGACGGAATGCCATAGAACCAGGTCACCACATTCCAGGCAATGGCGCCGATCAGCGCACCGAACACCACATGGTGGTCAACGATGCCCGGGTCGACAATGCCCTTGCCCACGGTGGCCGCCACCTTGAGCTGGAAGATGGCCACGGCCACCACATTGAAAAAGGCGGCGAACAGAATCGCCTGCTGGGGCTTGAGCACGCCGGTGCTGACGACCGTGGCGATCGAGTTCGCCGCGTCGTGGAAGCCGTTCATGAAATCAAAGCCCAGCGCCAGCACCACCAGCAGGACGATGACCCAGAAACTGATCTGTAGGGGTTCCATCAATACTCTGCCGTATCAGGAATTCTCGAGGACGATGCCCTCGATCAGATTGGCCACGTCTTCGCAGCGGTCGGTGATCGATTCGAGTTGCTCGTAGATCGCCTTGAGCTTGATCAGCTCGCGCACGTCTTCCTGCTCGCGGAACAGCTTGGACATGGCGGCACGCATCACGCGGTCGGCGTCGGACTCCAGGCGGTCGATCTCCTCGCAGGTCTTGATCGCCGACTCGGCCACCTCGGCCTGGTTCAGCTTGGGCAGCAGGGTCACCGCGTGCTGGACGCGCTCGCAGCACTTGGCGCTGAGCTCGCCCAGGCGCAGCACCTCTTCGGTGATCTTGCGCACGTCGTACAGCGACAGGGTCTCGGTGACGTCCTGAAACAGGTCCAGGATGTCGTCCATGGCGTTGATCAAGCTGTGGATCTGCTCGCGGTCGATCGGCGTGATGAACGTGCGGTGCAGCAGGCGGTTGACCTCGGCAGTGACACGGTCGGCATGGCGCTCGGCGGCATCCACCTCGGCGGCATATTTCTCGCGCAGGGTCAGGTCCGAGTAGTTCTGCACCATCAGCATGAAGGCGCGCGAGCCCTCGACGATCTTGCCGCCGTGCTCGTTGAACAACTCAAAGAAATTGCCTTCGCGGGGCAGGAATTTGCCAAAAAACATAGTGGGTCCTTGGACGAGCGCGGGCCCGGGCGGCACGGCTCATGTCATCGTTGGGTCATCGTCATGTCACACATGACGGGTGCGAAGTGTACGTGCGAAGGCCGTGGCCCGACGATTTCAGCGCAGCCGACCCGAGCTATCGGTGCAAGATTTAGCGATTCGGAGTCAGTCCGTCAGGCGTTGCAGCACCTGGTCTGCCACGCCGGCGAGCAGTTTCGCTGCGTCAGCCTGCCCGGGTATTTGCACGTCCGGATCGATTTCGAGCAGCGGCGCCAGTACAAAGGCGCGCTGGTGCATGCGCGGATGGGGCAGCTGCAACGCCGGCGTCTCCAACACCTGCTCGCCGTACAGCAGCAGGTCCAGATCGAGCGTGCGCGGTGCATTGCGGTAGGGCCGCTCGCGGCCGTGGGCCTGTTCTATGGCCTGCAGCGCGGCCAGCAAGGCTTCGGGCGACAGGCCGGTGCTCAGCGCAGCCACCGCATTCAGATAGTCGGGCCCCCCGGCATCCACCGGCGCAGTGCGGTAGAGGGACGAACGGCCCAGCCATTCGGTCTGCGGCAGCTGTCGCAGAGCCGCCAGCGCGGCGTCCAGGGTGGCGCGGGCGTCACCGAGGTTGGCGCCCAGGCCGATGAAGGCCTTCTCCATCGGCATGACGACTCAATGCTCGGCGGCCGGCGGCGGTGCGCCGCCCTCGGAGCCACCGCCTGCAGCACCTCCCGCGCCACCTCGGGAGGCGGGCTTGCGACGGCGGCGGCGTTTCTTGGCGGCCGGAGCACCGCCCTCGCCTTCACTGTCAGCCTCCGAACGCGGGGCGCGAGGCCCTGCCGGCGGCATCTCGGCGCGGGCCGGGCTGTTGCCGCGGCGCAGGCGGTCGGCCTCGCGGGCCACTTCCAGCAGCGCCTGGCGCTCGTCGTCGCTGCCCAGTGCAAAGTCTTCCCACCAGTCGGCCAGGGCCGGATCAACCTCGCCGGCGTCGGCGCGCAGACGCAGGAAATCGAAGCCGGCGCGGTAGCGCGGCTGGTCGACCAGGCCCAGCGGGCCACTGCCGCTGCGACGCTCGAAGCGCGGCTGCATCATCCAGATCTCGCGCATATCGCCGGCCAGACGGCCTCGGCCCGAGATGTCGCCGATGCGAGCATCGAACACCGTCTCGATCGCCTGCTGCAGCGCCGGCACCGGAGGTTCGCCGCCGGCCTTCAGGCGGTTCCAGTGGTCCAGCACGTCGTGCCAGAGCATGCAGGCCAACATGAAACTCGGCGACACGCCACGGCCCTCGTTGACGCGCAGATCGGTGTCTTCCAGCGCCCGTTTGACGAAGGCGTCGCGGCCATCCTTGCGGTGCGCGTCTTCCAGCACCACGTCGAGAATCGGGAAGATGCCCTTGTGCAGGCCCTGCTTGCGCAGCTCTTCGAGACTCGCCAGCGAATGGCCAGTCTGCAAGAGCTTGATCATCTCGTCGAACATTCGCGAGGCCGGCACATTGGCCAGTTGCTCGGCCATCTTCTTGATCGGTGCGCGGGTCTTGGGCTCGATGTCGAAGCCCAGCTTGGCGGCAAAGCGCACGACGCGGATGATGCGCACCGGGTCTTCGCGATACCGGGTCTCCGGGTCTCCGATCATGCGCAGCACCTTCTTGCGTGCATCGGCCAGGCCCCTGTGATAGTCCACCACCACCTCGCGTACCGGGTCGTAGTACATCGCATTGATGGTGAAGTCGCGGCGCGCCGCGTCCTCGATCTGCGGGCCCCAGACGTTGTCGCGCAGCACGCGGCCGCTGGCATCCACCACATGGCTCTTGCCGGCCATCTCGGCCTTGGAGGTCTTCTCGTTGCCGGCGACCTGCTCAGCGTCGTCATTGACCAGCAGCGCGCGGAAGGTCGAGACCTCGATCACTTCGTGCTCGCGTCCGCGACCGAACACCACATGGACGATGCGGAAACGCCGGCCGATGATGAAGGCGCGGCGGAACAGGCGCTTCACGTCCTCCGGCGTGGCATTGGTGGCCACGTCGAAGTCCTTGGGCCGCTTGCCGACCACCAGGTCGCGCACCGCGCCGCCAACGATGAAGGCCTCGAAACCGGCGTCGACCAGTGTCTTGACGACACGCACCGCGTGGTCGTCGAGCAAGGTCTTGTCGATCTGATGCTCGGCCAGCGGAATTTCGACGCGCTTGCCCAACACGCTCTTGGCACCCTTGGCACCGGCCGCGGGCTTGCCCAGCAGCTTGTCTATGAAGGTCTTGATCATGCGAAGAGTTTCAGAATGGTCCAGCCGCGCTCGCGCGCAATGTGCTCCAGTGCCGGGGTCGGGTTGGTGGCCACCGGATGGCTCACCCGCTCCAGCAAGGGCAGGTCGTTGATTGAATCACTGTAGAACGTGATGCGCTCGAAATCTTCCCAGCGCCGGCCCTGCGCCTGCAGCCAGTCCTGCACCCGCTTGATCTTTCCGGCCTGGTACGAAGGCACACCGCGCACCGCGCCGGTATAGGGTGCATGTCCGTCCACCGCGGCCAGGCGCTCCAGCTCCACGGCGATCAGATGGGGCACGCCAAAGGCCTCGGCGATCGGCTCGGTGACGAATTCATTCGTCGCCGTGACGATGGCCACCAGGTCGCCGGCCTGCTGGTGGTCACGCACCAGGGACCGCGCATTGTCGTGCATCGCCGGGGCCATCACCTCGCGCATGAAGCGCTGGCGCGCCGCCAGGTACTCGGCCGGCGGCCTCGCGCGCCACACCGAGGTGGCGAAATCGACGTAGGCATCCAGATCCAGCCGGCCGGCCTGGTACTGAGCATAGAACTCATCGTTGCGGCGGGACCAGTTGTCCCCATCGGTCCAGCCGATATCGACCATGAACTGGCCGAAAGCATGATCAGAGTCGGTCGGGATCAGCGTGCCATCGAGGTCAAAAAGGGTCAGGTTCATGGTTTTACTTCTTCTTCAGCATCGGCAAGCATCTGCTTGAGCAGGGGAACGGTGACGCCGCGCTTGTGCGACATCGCGAACACGTCCAGCCTGTCCAGCAGCTGCATCAGGTGTTTCAGGTCCCGCGCAAAGCGGGTCAGCAGATAGTCCATCACCTCGTCGGAGAGGAAGATGCCGCGGCGGTCCGCCTCACGACGCAGCGCCGCCCGCATCTCCGGCTCGCTCAGCGGCTGCAGGCCGAACACCGGCCCCCAGCCCAGACGGGTGCGCAAATCCTCGCGCACGGCCAGATCGACCGGCGGCAAGGCACCTGCGGCCACCACCGACAGGCCCAGGGTCGCCGCCTCCACGAACAGCGCGAAGGCAGCATGCTGGCGGTCGGCGTCGAACAGATCGCAATCGTCCATCAGCAGCAGGCTCTGGTTGGCGTCCACACCCCAGGGCAAGGGCGTGTTCAGGTCATACCATCCGACCTGCCCGCCCTGCTGCTGCCAGGTTTTAGCCAGCGCACGCAAGACATGGGTCTTGCCACTGCCATGCGGCCCCCACAAAAAGACAGGCGGCGAGCCGGTGTTCAAGCCCTGCAGATGGGCCAGGGCCGCCGCATTGGCGCCGGGCAGAAAGCTGTCAAAGCTCAGCGTGGGCTCCGGGCCCAGGGACAGGGGAATCTGCTTCAACGTGCACTCATCCCTGGCTCAACCGCGGAACAGGCGGCTGCCCAGGTACAGCCTGTGCACCCGCATACCGGCCACCACACCCAGCGCGCTGACCGGCAAGGCGATCATCACACCGACAAACCCGAACAGATGGCCAAACGCCAGCAAGGCAAAAATCACTGTCAACGGGCTCAGGCCGATGCGCTCGCCAACCAGGCGCGGCGTCAGCACAAAGCCCTCCAGCACCTGGCCCAGGCCATAGATCACGGCCACCGCCAGCACCCCATACAGGCTGGCGAACTGCAGCACGCCGGCCAGCAGGGCCAGCAACAGGCCCAGGCCGAAGCCGACATAGGGAATGAAGACGGCCAGCCCGGTGAACACACCGACCGGCAGGGCCAGGTCGAAACGTGCCAGCGCCAGCGCGACGCTGTAGAACACCGCCAGTATCAGCATCACCAGGATCTGGCCGCGCAGGTACTGGCCCAGCATGGCGTCGCAGTCACCCAGGAAGGCGGCGGTGGGCTCGCGCACCCGCGGCGGCACCAGGCTCCAGGCCCTCGCCAACAAATGGTTCCAGTCCATCAGCAGATAGAACAGGACCACCGGCATCAGCACCGCATTGCCCACAAGGGCGAGCAGAAAGCTGCCGCCGATGCGCGCCGAACTCAAGGCCGTGCCAAGCCAATCCTCCAGATTCGCGTCCAGATACTTGACGACAAAGGCCTTGATGCTGGCCGTGTCCAGCGCGACATTGATGCCGAACTGCGCCAGCCAGGGCACCAGATGCTCGTTCAGCGCCGTGGCGAGCAGCGGAATCTGGTCGCGCAGCAGTGGCAACTCCTTGCTCAGTATCGGCACGATCAGCAGCAGCAGCGCCAGCGCACCGAGAAAAAATGCCAGCTCCAGCAGCAGCACCGCCAGCAGGCGCGGCACGCCGCGCCTGACCAGGCGCTCCACCGCCGGGTGCAGGGCATAGGCCAGCAGCCCGGCGACGATGAACGGCGCCAGCACCGGCGACAGCAGCCAGAGAACGGCAAAAAACAAGGCGGCCAGGGCCGCCCAGCTGAGCGCTTTGCGTTGGTGGGTGCTGAGGTTCATCCGCTGTGGGTGAGTCCTGAAAAAGTGGGCGACGGCAGATTGAGTCCGCCGGCCGGGATTCTAAGGCGCGGCCGCCGCCCGCTAGTGCAAGCGGTACCGCCCGTCACCGCGCAGCCCGAACAGGCGTTGCTTGACGCTGGCATGATCGGGCGCCTCGGGACATTGCTCCAGATACTGGACATAGTCGGCGGCGGCTGCATCGAAATGCCCCAGATGCTCGAAGGCCTGGCCGCGGTCCCGCCGCTCGGTGGGCGCATCGGGCAGCAGCAGCACCAGGCGCTGCATCACCGCCAGCACACGGGCCCAGTCCAGATTGCTGCGATGGATTTCCTTCAGATTGCGCAGCATGCGGGCAATCACCTCGCGCGGTGCCGCCGGCCGCAGGAAAAGCGCCAGCGGCGTGGCCGGCTCTTGGCCGTCCGGCCCGCCGCTCTCGCCCTGAGCCTGGCGGTAGGGGGTCAGCAACTCCTCCAAATGCTCGCGCGACAGCGAGTTGCCGGTGAACGGGTCTATCACCACCTCGCCCTGCGACATGCGCAGCTTGACCAGGAAATGGCCGGGGAAGGAGATGCCCCGCGCCAGCAGGCCGATCTGACCTGCCAGCTCCATATAGATCAGCGCCAGGGTGATCGGTATACCGCGCCGGCGGCTCAGCACCTGATGCACAAAGCTGTTGTGCATGTCGTAGAAGTTGTTGACGTTGCCGGCGAAGCCCAGCTCCTGAAAGAAGTAGCTGTTCAACCAGCGCAGCTTGTTGGTCGGGCTGCTGTCGGCCGGGATGCGCCGGCGCAGACGCGCACCCAGGGCATCCATCTCGGCCAGTACCGACTGCACGTCCAGACCGGCGAATTCGTCCTGGGCCAGCGACACTGCAGCCTCGAACAGCGGCAGGCTGGCGTCATCGGCCACCAGGCTTTGAAAGTATTCCAGCGCGCTGGGCGCCTCCAGGCGTAGGGATGAACTCATGGCGACAGTTTAGGCAGTCTACGGGGCGTCTAAACAGTCCGTTTGGCAAATTGGCGCAAATTGATGCCCATCAGCAGCAGCGCCGCGAAATAGACGATGGCCGAGGCGGCCAGCACACCGGCCAGGTACAGTGCCCGCAGGCCGTCGGTGGCCCCCAGGGCGATCCAGTCGAGGTAGTGAGCAGCCGCCCACATCAGGCCGCCCATCAAGGCCGAGCCGACGATGATGCGCGGTGCAAAGGCCATCCAGCCCGGCTGAGCGCTGTAGCCCCCCAGCCGCCGCAGGCCGCGGAACAGCAGCCAGGCATTCAGCAAGGCCGCCACGCCGATCGACAAGGTCAGCCCGGCAATGCCCAGCCAGGGCACGAACAGCGCATTCATGCCCTGCGTCACAAGCAATGAAATGATGCTGATGCGCAGCGGCGTGCGGAAGTCCTGCCGCGCATAAAAAGCCGGCGCCAGCACCTTGACGGCGATGATGCCCAGCAGGCCGACGCCATAGCCCATCAACGCGAATGTCGTGTTCTGCACGTCTGCGGCCTGGAAGGCGCCGCGGTGGTACAGCACCGCCACCATGGGCTGGGCAAACACCAGCAGGGCCACCGCGCAAGGCAGGGCCAGCAGCAGCGCCAGGCGCAGGCCCCAATCGAGCAGCGCCGAATAGGCAGCCGTATCCCCTCGGCCCTGCGCTGCCGCCAGTTGCGCGGTCAGCACCACGCCCAGCGCAATGCCCAGCAAGGCAGTGGGCAGTTCCATCAGCCGGTCGGCATAGGTCAGCCAGGACATGGCGCCGACGGCAATATGCGAGGCAATCTGGCTGTTGATCATCAAGGACACCGGCGCCACCGACACGCCCAGCACCGCCGGGCCCATGCGCCGCACCAGATTGCGCACACCCTCGTGCTGCCAGGCGGTCTTCAGGCGCTTCGGATTCAGTGCGATGCGCGGCAGGCGGCCGATGCGCTTCAGCGCCGGCACCTGCACGGCCAGTTGCAGCAGGCCGCCAACCATCACGCCGACGGCCAAGGCATAGATGGGCGGCATGCCCCAGCCGGGCATGTAGGGCGACAGCCACCAGCCGGCGGCGATCCACGACAGGTTGAGCAGCACCGGCGTGGCAGCGGGCACAACAAACTTCTTCCAGGTGTTGAGCACGCCGGCGGCCAGGGAGACCATGGAGATCAGGCCGATATAGGGGAACATGAAGCGGGTCATCGAGATGGCCGCCTCGCGACCATCTCCTTCCATGCCCGAGGCGAGCAGCCAGACCAGCGCAGGCGTGGCGACAACGCCTAAAGCGCAGGTGGCCAGCAGGGCCCAGGCCAGCAGGGTGGCTGCGGCATCGATCAGCGCCTGCGTGGCCTCGTCACCCCGCTCGGCCCGGGTGGTGGCCAGCAGCGGTACAAAGGCCTGGGAAAAGGCTCCTTCCGCAAACAGCCGACGCAGCAGGTTCGGAATGCGGAAGGCCACATTGAAGGCATCGGTCATCGCATTGGCGCCAAACAGCGAGGCCACCATCTGCTCGCGCACCAGGCCGGTGATGCGGGATACCAGGGTCAACAGGGAAACAATCGAGGCGGCCCGTAGAAGATTCATGTAGTCAGACGAAGAGCATGGGCGCCTGGGCGCAGGAGGGGCTGGAACGGCCGCATTATCGGGTCCGACCCGGGCAAAATCGCCGCTGCGATGCCGGTTTTTGCACGGCCTCTGCCGCGCCCCTGTCACCGAACTTGGCTAAGTGGCCGTATAAATGCTATACTCGTCGTCTTTGCACCAACTGGGCACCATTACAGCATGGCCACTTCTTCCAAAGCCAAAAAGAAAACCGTCCGTCTGGCATCGGGTCGCAAACGCGCTCGCCAAGACGTCAAGCTGAACGCCGCCAACACGGCGCTGCGCTCCAAATTCCGCACGGTCATCAAGAACGTGCAAAAAGCTGTGCTGACTGGCGACAAGGCCAAGGCAGCCGAGCTGTTCCAGACCGCTCAGACCGTCATCGACTCGGTGGCTGACAAGGGCATCTTCCACAAGAACAAGGCTGCTCGTCACAAGAGCCGTCTGTCTGCGAAGATCAAGGCGCTGGCTGCAGCCGCCTAACAGCCTCCCTGGTGCAAAGCACAAAGCCCGCTTCGGCGGGCTTTTTGTTTATTCGGCCCGCGAAAGCGGGCTTTTTGCATGATGGCCCGCTCGAACGGGCTTTTCGCATTTCGGGCGGGAAATCAATCCTTGCTGGGCGCACCGCCCTCGGGCAACAAACAGGCTTCGGCCACCTGCAAGCGGTTGTCTCGAGCGAAGTTCATCACGAAGTCCCAGGCCATGGGCTCCAGGCTTTTCAGTTCTTCGTTGACGATCACGCACTTGATGCCGTTGATCACGCGCGGCACGCAATACGGTGAATAGCCGATGTAGGCGCCGATGCCACCCTTGCCGCCGCCGGGGCGGAAGCAGGACATCGCGCCGGCCAGCCGCTCGGCCCAATCGCTGGGTCTGAACGTCTTGCCTTCCAGGGTCAGGCCCTGGATAAAGACTTCGCGGGGTTTGGGGAGGGACGGCGTCATGCTGGAACGTAAAACCAGTATTGTGCCTTGCTTGTGTTGCAGCGCAGCACGCCAGCCGCCCTGCAACAGGCTTCAGGCCGGTGGTTTTGGGCAGCTGACGCTTGTTCGCACACATCAGCCCTATAGAATGGTTCAGGCATCCCCGCATTTCCGGGATGCCTTTTTTATTCCCCCGCAACCCCTTTGGAGGATTGATGAACGCCCCTGAGAAGCCTGCCGTACCGACCGAACCGCATGTGATGCAAACCTTTGGCCGTCTGCCCATCGCCTTGAGCCATGGTCAGGGTTGCTGGGTCTGGGACACGGCGGGTCGACGATACCTGGACGGCTTGGGCGGCATCGCGGTGAACACCCTGGGCCATGCCCACCCGAAGCTGGTGCCTGCCCTGCAGGACCAGATCGCCAAGCTGATCCACTGCTCCAACTACTACTTCGTGCCCATGCGCGAAGAGTTGGCGGCGATGCTGGCTGAGTTCTCGGGCATGGACACGGTGTTCTATTGCAACTCGGGCCTGGAGGCCAACGAGGGCGCACTGAAGATCGCGCGCAAGTACGGCCATGACCGCGGCAACCACAACCCCGAGGTGATCGTCTTCGAGGGGGCCTTCCACGGCCGCTCGATCGCCACCCTGTCGGCAACGGCCAATCCGCGCATCCAGGCCGGCTTCGGCCCGCTGGTCGAAGGTTTTGTGCGGGTGCCGCTGAACGATATCGCCGCCGTCGAGGCCGCCCTGAAGGCGCACCCGAACGTCACCGCCGTGTTCCTGGAGACGATTCAGGGCGAAGGCGGCATCAACCCGGCGACGATACAGTTCCTGAAAGACCTGCGCCGCGTCTGCGACGCGCACGACATCCTCTTGATGCTCGATGAAGTGCAGTGCGGCATCGGCCGCACCGGCAAGTGGTTCGCCCACCAGTGGGCCGGCATCACCCCGGACGTGATGCCGCTGGCCAAGGGCCTGGGCTCGGGCGTACCCATCGGCGCCATCGTCTGCGGCCCCAAGGCCTCGACGGTGATGGGCCCCGGCGACCACGGCACGACCTTCGGCGGCAACCCGCTGGCGATGCGCGCCGGCGTCGAGACGCTGAAGATCATGGTCGAGGACGGCTTGATGGCCAATGCCGCCACCGTTGGCGCCGCGCTGACCGCCGGTCTGCGTCGTGAGCTGGCCGATGTGGCCGGCGTGACCGAGATCCGTGGCCAGGGCCTGATGATTGGCATCGAGCTGGACCGCCCCTGCGGCGTGCTGCTGAGCCAGGCCGCCGATGCGGGCTTGCTGATCAGCGTCACCGCCGACAAGGTGATACGCCTGGTGCCGCCGCTGATACTGAGCGAGGACGAGGCGGCGCAGATCGTCGCCATCCTGTGCCCCCTGATCAAGGCCTTTCTGGCCAAGAGTTGAACCACATGAAACCGGGTATGAGTCTGATGCGTCACTATCTCCAGTTCAAGGATTTCCGCGCCGAGGAATACGCTTACTTGTTCGAACGAGTGGCCATCATCAAGCGACGATTCAAGAACTACGAGAAGTACCAGCCGCTGGTCGACCGTACCCTGGCCATGATCTTCGAGAAGGCCAGTACTCGCACACGAGTCAGCTTCGAGGCCGGCATGTACCAGATGGGTGGCTCGGTGGTGCACCTGACCACCGGCGACAGCCAGCTGGGCCGTGCCGAGCCGCTGGAAGACAGCGCACGCGTGATCAGCCGCATGGTCGATCTGGTGATGATTCGCACCTACGAGCAGACCAAGATCGAGCGCTTCGCGGCGCACTCGCGGGTGCCTGTCATCAACGGCCTGACCAACGAGTACCACCCCTGCCAGATCCTGGCCGACATCTACACCTATATTGAGCAGCGTGGCACCAGCGCGCGTGGTGTGATCGATCCGGACTGCCTCAAGGGCAAGGTCGTCGCCTGGGTCGGTGACGGCAACAATATGGCCAACACCTGGCTGCAGGCGGCCGAGATCCTGGGCTTCACCGTCCATGTCAGCACGCCCAGCGGCTACGAGGTGGATGCCAAGGTGGCCGGCATCAGCAACAGCGCTTGCTACAAGGTCTTCAAGGACCCGATGGAAGCCTGCCGCGGCGCCGACCTGGTGACCACCGACGTCTGGACCAGCATGGGCTACGAGGCGGAGAACGAAACCCGCCGCAAGGCCTTTGCCGACTGGTGCGTGGACGCCGAGATGATGGCGCTGGCTCGACCCGACGCGCTTTTCATGCACTGCTTGCCGGCGCATCGCGGCGAGGAAGTCAGCGCCGACGTGATCGACGGGCCGCAGTCGGTGGTCTGGGACGAGGCCGAGAACAGGATGCACGTGCAAAAGGCACTCATGGAGTACCTGTTGCTCGGGCGTATCGGCTGATGACCGCTAGCGCGGCCTGATGCTGTCCTTCAGACTGCCCGGCGGGTAGTAGCGCAAAAAGGCCTTCCACACCGCGCCGGATTTGGCCGCGCCCTCCAGCAGATCGCGCAGGGCGGCGCGGTCTTCGGCACTGACCGCCGCCTTGGAAATGTAGGCACCGCTGTCGCCCCAGGGCAGTTCGGACAGCGGCTCGTAGCGCAGCTTGTCGGTCAGTTGTTCGACCCGGGCGTCGCCGGCCATGGCGCCGATCAGGATGGATGGCGCCATGATGGTCACATCGGCCATATCGGCCGCCAGCTTGCGGGCGATTGAGTTCGCGTCGACATCCAGCACCAGACGGCCCTGCCGGCCCAGTTCCTTGACCAGTTCCTGGTAGATGTCGCCGTAGTCGTAGCCGCGTACCAGGGCGACCCGAAGCTCGCGGCGTTCGAGCAGTTCGGCGATGCTGCGTACCTGGGCGCGTTCCGAGGCCAGCGAGATCAGCGTGGCGCGGTTGTAGATCATGGGCACGAAGATGCCGTACTCGTCGCGCCGCGGCGTACGGCTGGCCGGTATCAACAGATCCGACTTGCCGGTCTCGAACATCACTTCCTGGCGTGCCCTCGGCACGACCGAGAAGGCAAAGCTGCAGCCCTCCTTGGCGGCGACGCCGCGCAGCACATCGGGGTAGACGCCGCCCACTCCATCGGCGCCGACGGTGACACTGAGCCCCGTCGGCGACAGCGGCACATTGATGACACGCGAGCATTGCGCTTGGCTGGACCCGGACACCAGCAGCGCCAGCAGGCCGAGGGCCGGACTGAGGATCTTGCGCACCCAGACTCCTTTGCGTAGGCGGGCACCATTTTTGCCGATTTTCCATCTGAGCCGGTGCACCCGATGACGCTCTTCGCACAACTTTGCGCCCAAAGCACAACAACCGGGCTCCGCACTCCCCTATGCTCAGCCTGCCGTCAGCCCAGGGGACCATGCTGCATCACCCATGAAACAAGCCCTCATCACCGATATGCATGCCAACCGTGAGGCCTTCGAGGCCGTGCTGGAGCATGCCAGCGCCCAGGGCGCCAGCCGCTATGCCTTTCTGGGCGACTATGTCGGCTATGGCGCCGACCCCGGCTGGGTGCTGGATCGGGTGCGCGAGTTCGTCGCCCAGGGCGCGGTGGCGGTGATGGGCAATCACGACGCAGCGGTGGTGCAAGGGGCAGGCTCAGGCATGCGCGAAGACGCTCGAGCTGCGGTGGAGTGGACACGTGCCCAGCTCAGCCCCGAGCAACTCGACTTTCTGGCCAAGCTGCCCATGCATCAGCAGCGCGATGACTGCCTGTACGTGCACGCCAATGCCTTCGACCCCGGCGGCTGGGAATACATACTCGGCCGCGGCGAGGCGGTACGCAGCCTGCAGTCCACCCGCCAGCGACTGACCTTCTGCGGCCATATGCATGAGCCCATGCTGTTCCATCTGTCGGGCACCGGCAAGGCCGGTGACTTCGCGCCGGTGGCCGGCGTGCCGATTCCGCTGTTGAGCAACCGCCAGTGGTTGGCGATTCCCGGCTCGGTGGGCCAGCCGCGCGACGGCAACCCCGCCGCCGCCTATGCCATGCTGGATCAGGCCAGCGCCGAGCTGACCTTCTACCGTGTGCCCTACAACATCGAGGGCGCGGCTCAGCGCATACGCGAGGCCGGCCTGCCGGACCGCCTGGCCGCGCGCCTGTTCGAGGGGGAGTGAGCGCATGGAAGAAGCCGCCGGCCAAGCCACCGAACCCACCGTGCAGGACAAGCATGGCCCGCTGGAAGCCGGTCAGGTGCTGGACCAGTTCCGGCTGGAGGAACGCCTGCACCAGGGCGGCATGGCCAATCTGTGGCGGGTCACAAGGCTCGACGGCATCGAGCCCGAGTTGCCGCTGCTGATGAAGGTGCCCCGCATTAAGGGTGGCGAGGACCCGGCGACCATCGTCGGCTTCGAGGTCGAGCAGATGCTGATGCCGCGGCTCAGCGGCCCCCACGTGCCACGCTTCGTCGCCCGCGGCGACTGGACGCGCCAGGCCTATGTGGTGATGGAACGGGTGCCCGGCGACTCGCTGCGTCCGCGACTCGATCATGCACCGCTGCCGTTGGATGAGGTGGTTGACATCGGCATCCGGGTGGCCACCGCCCTGCATGACCTGCACCGCCAGCATGTCGTGCACCTGGATGTGAAGCCCAGCAACATCCTGTTCCGCGCCAGCGGCGAGGCGGTGCTGGTGGACTTCGGCCTGTCGCGCCACGACCACCTGCCCGATCTGCTGGAAGAAGAGTTCTCGCTGCCGATGGGCACCGGGCCCTATATGTCGCCCGAGCAGGTGCAGTTCGTGCGCAACGACCCGCGCAGCGACCTGTTCGCGCTGGGCGTCATGCTCTACCACCTGTCGACCGGCGAACGGCCCTTCGGCCAGCCCAGCTCGGTGGCGGGCCTGCGCCGCCGCCTCTATGTCGAACCGGTGCCGCCGCGGGCGCTGCGTCCCGAGCTGCCGCCCTGGTGGCAGGAGGTGGTGCTGCGCTGCCTGGAGGTCAAGCCGGAGCGCCGTTATCAAAGTGCGGCGCAACTGGCACTGGACCTGCAAAACCCGGTCCAGATCAAGCTCACCGCCCGCGCCGCCAAGCTGCGCACCAGCGGCTGGTGGACGCGCACGCGGCGCTGGTTCACGGCCCTCGGCGCCGAGCCGCCGGCCCAGCAGAGCTGCACCGAGCAGGTTGCGCGCAGCCCCATCATCCTGGCCGCCGTCGATGTGCAAGGCGCCACGCCGGGCCTGCTGGCCAAGCTCAGCGAGACGGTACGCCGCGTGATCGAGATCGAACCCGGCGCCCGCCTGGCCTGCGTCAGCGTGATGAAGACCGCCCGCATCGGCATGGACGAGCTGACCGACGAGCAGGGCCGCAGCCACCACGTCAAGCAGCTGGTGGCGCTGAAGCATTGGGTAAGGCCGGTGTCGCAGTCGCTCAAACTCGAGGACGGGCGGCTGACCTTCCATGTACTGGAAGCCCCTGACCCGGCCACTGCGCTGATCGAGTTCGCCGCCAAGATGGGTGTCGATCACAT
Organism: uncultured Roseateles sp.; assembly: GCF_963422335.1. NCBI lineage: Bacteria > Pseudomonadati > Pseudomonadota > Betaproteobacteria > Burkholderiales > Sphaerotilaceae > Roseateles > uncultured Roseateles sp. Next base: position 3,079,777 of record NZ_OY729424.1, on the reverse strand, counting down.
CATCATGGGCGCCCGCGACAACTCGGTGCTGCGCCGATACCTGGGCAGCGTGTCGGCCCGGGTGGTGGCCGAGTCCGACTGCTCGGTGACCGTGGTGCGCGAGATGGGCAAGCGCGCCGGCTGACAACCAGGGAGAACACCATTTCACGCATCCTGATCGCTGGCTTCCAGCACGAGACCAATACCTTTGCCGACAGCCGTGCCGGCTGGGCTGACTTCGAAAACGGCGGTGGTTTTCCGACGCTGCGGCAGGGCCAGGACTTGCTGGGTCTGCAGGACATCGATGTGCCGCTGGGGGGCTTTCTCGAAGCGATGCAGGGCCGCGACCACCACTATCTGCCGGTGATCTGGGCCGCGGCCTGCCCCAGCGGCCCGGTCACTCACGAGGCCTTCGAGCGCATCAGCCAGGCCATCGTCGATGCCGCACGCAGCGAGCAGCCCGACGCCGTCTACCTGGACCTGCATGGTGCGGCCGTGGCCGAGCATGTCGATGACTGCGAGGGCGAGCTGCTGGCGCGGCTGCGCGCGGTGCTGCCGCCGCAGATCCCCATCATCGCCAGCCTGGACCTGCATGCCAATGTCAGCCCGCAGATGCTGGAACTCGCCGATGCGCTGGTCAGCTACCGCACCTATCCGCATGTGGACATGCGCGCCACCGGCGCCCGCGCCGCTGCCCTGCTGCAGGCCCGGCTGGACGGCGCACCTCGCCTGGCCCTGGCCTGGCGGCAGACGCCCTTCCTGATCGCGCTGAATGCGCAGTGCACCGATCTGTACCTGCCGCGGCAGATCTACGGACAGCTCGGTGCGCTGGAGCAAGGCGGCGTGCAACACCTGAGCTTTGCCACCGGCTTTCCAGCCGCCGACATCGCCTGCTGCGGTCCGGCGCTGTGGGGCTATGGCAGCGATGCTGCAGCCGTGCGCGCGGCCGTCGACACCCTGGCAGACACCGTCGAGGCGCATGAGGCCGACTGGGACTTCGAGCTGCTGGGCGCCGCCGAGGCGGTGCGCCGGGCCATAGCCGTCTCGGCCACCGCCCACCGCCCGGTGGTGATAGCCGACACGCAGGACAACCCCGGTGCCGGCGGCCACTGCAACACCACCGGCATGCTGCGGGCCCTGCTCGACGCGGGCGCGCAGGGCGCAGCACTGGGACTGCTGCACGACCCGGCTGCGGCGGCAGCTGCGCATGCCGCCGGCATCGGCGCAGACATCGAGCTGACCTTGGGTGGCCAGGCAGGCATGGCGGGCAATGAGCCGCTGCACGGACGCTTCACCGTGCTGGGCCTGGGCGACGGCCGCGTCACCCTGCCCGGCCAGATGATGAACGGTGTGCAGACGAATCTGGGCCCCTGCGCGCAATTGGCGATAGCCGGCGTGCGGATCGCCGTGTCCAGCGGCCGCATGCAGATGCTGGACCGGGCGCTGTACCGCCATGTCGGCATCGTGCCCGAGGCGATGAAGATCCTGGTCAACAAGAGCTCGGTGCATTTCCGCGCCGACTTCGCACCCATCGCCGAGCAGGTACTGGTGGCCCAGGCGCCGGGCGCAATGCCGGCCGACCCCGCCACGCTGGCCTGGACCCGGCTGCCGGCGGGAAAGCGCCTGCGGCCCGGCGGCCCGGCCTTTCAGCCGGCCGACGCGGACTGAGCGCTCACACGTCGAACTGCACCTGCACCACGCTGGTGTGGCCGGCCTGCACGACCAGCCGGGCGCCCAGGCGGCGCGCCATGGCCAGCATGGCATGGTTGTCCCACAGCACCTCGCCAAGCAGGCGCTTCAGGCCCTGCCGGCGGGCATTCGCCGTCAGACGACCCAGCAGTTCGCGCGCCAGGCCCTGGCCCTGCCAATCGTCAGCCACGACCAGGGCAAACTCGGCATCACCGCTGTCGCGCACTCGCACGTAGCGCGCATCGGCCACCAGGCGGGGCACGGCCTGGTCGCCCCAGACCGGCGGCGCCACGTAGGCCACCAGCGCCACATGGTCTTGCTGGTCGATCTGGGTGAGCCGGCTCAGCAAGGTCGGGCTGAGCTCGCGCAGGCCATACTGGAAGCGCATGTAGCGGGCATGGGCGGACAGGCCGCGCACAAAGCGCTGCAGTGCTTCGGCATCCTGCGGACGCAGCGGTGCGATGTGCAGGCCAGGACCGCGGCCCGGCAGCGGCATCGCGGCGGCCGTACCGTGTTGCAGCGGCGCCAGCATCACCGTGCTCCAGCCGGGACCAGCGGCCGCAGCCAGTGGCGCAGGCCCTGAGCCAGGCGGGCCAGCCGACCAGCATCGCTGCCGGCGCACGCCACCTGGGCCCGGCCTGACCTGCCGGTGATCTCCAGCTCCAGGCTGCCGCCGGCGCGCAGCGGATAGACGACCACGGCCGCATCCGAGTCCAGCACAAAGCTTTCGCCGACGGCCAGCACGATGTCGCGCGGGTCGCCGTCCAGCGTGATCCAGGCCTCGCCGCGGCGCACGCTCAAGCGGGTGTGGCGGGCCTGCTGCAGGCGGGCGACGCAGCCGACAAGCACGGGCAGATTGACCTTGTGGGTGGTGATGAACATGATGGACTCCTTGTGAGGGTCAGCGGGCCGGCGGGATGAATGCGATACTGATCTCGCACGACCGTGCGGACAAACGTTCATATCGAATCCAACGCATTCCTTCAGCGCATGCAAAACCAAGCCAGGCGGTTGCCTCCACTCGATCTGCTGGCCTCATTCGAGGCAGCGGCGCGCCAGCTGTCCTTCACCCGGGCCGGGGCCGAGCGCTTCATCACCCAGTCGGCCATGAGCCGTCAGATCGCCGCACTGGAGGAGGAACTGGGCGTGCCGCTGTTCCTACGCCGCCACCGCGCGTTGGAGCTGACCCCCGAGGGCCAGCAGTTGCAGGCGGTCTGCATCGAGATGCTGGCGCAGCTGCGCACCGTCATAGGCCAGATCCGTGCACCGGTGCGACGCGAGGAACTGGCTCTGACGACGACGCCAGGCCTGGCGTCGCTGTGGCTGATTCCGCGCCTGGCCCTGTTCACCCGCGCCCATCCGGACATCGACGTGCGCATGGATGCCAGCCTGCCTCTGCACGAGCTGGGTGGCGAGGGCTTCGATCTGGCCATCCGCTACGGGCGGGTCGGCCAGACCGAGGGGCGGCAGCTGTTCGGCGAGGTCATGCTGCCGGTGTGCAGCCCGAAGCTGCTGCGCTCGGGGCCGCCGCTGCGCACTGCAGCGGATCTGCGCCAGCACACCCTGCTGCAGATGCAGCTCAACAACCGCCGCTCAGCCATGCCGCTGGAGTGGGAGCTGTGGCTGCAGTCCCAGGGTCAGGCCGGCCTGCAGCCGGCTGCCACGCTCAGCTTCAACGGCTATGGCGAGACCATCACCGCTGCCCTGGCCGGCCAGGGCGTGGCGCTGGGCCGGCGACCGCTGGTGGACGCACTGCTGCAAAGCCGCAAGCTGGTCGCCCCCTTTGCCGATGACGGCATGGCCTCGATGCGGGCCTTCCACCTGATTGTGGCTCCCGAGGCGGCGACCAGGCCGGCCGTTCATGCGCTGGCGCAGTGGCTGCTCGATCAGGCGGCCCTGACCGCCGCCGCTTCGGGTTGATCAGGACGTGAGGAGGCGCTCAGACTGCGTACACTCCCGCATCTCTGTCGTCTTACCTTCGGGATCTGCCCCATGAAATTTCGCTCCGCCTGCTTGATCTCCGCCGTCAGCGCCCTGCTCGCCCTGTCGTCCAGCGCCTTTGCGGCCACGCCGCAGTACATCGTGCTCGATCAGTCCACGCCCAACCTGATCGACAAGGCCTCCGCAGCGGCCACGCTGAAGGAAGTCACCACACCGCAGATGCTGAAGCTGTATTCGCCGAAGAAGTGGGGCTTCGCCACCGAGGTCGAGGGTGGTTTCACCGCCAGCAAGACCTGCGTCGTGACAGCGCGGGTGATGATGCTGCCGGTCGGTGTGAGCGGCAAGACCCTGGTTTACAAGGCCGAGAAGAAGGTCACCACCTTCGACGCCCTGCCCGGCGCCACCCAGGACCAGTGCAAGGAACTGGCCGCAGCCAAGCTGAAGGAAGCCGTGCAGGCCATGGTGTTCAGCCTGGTCAAGAACTGAAGCCGGCGGGCCCGTGCGATGCGCGGGCTCAGCTGAGCACGGTCCAGATCATCACCAGCAATAGCGCGACCGATACTGTCGAGCCGTACAGCAGGATCAAAAGGACTGAGCGCAGCAGACCCAGCCACCAGCGTCCGCCATAGACGCGTTGCTGGGCCATTTGCGTGTAGATGGGAATGGCCAGCGCCGCCAGCGCACGCAGCAAGGGGTTGCCGACCAAGGCCAGCAGCACCATCGCGAACCAGAACGCATGCAGGTGCAGCGCAAACACCAGGTGTTCGGTGTAACGCCTGTGCCGGTCGATGAAGACCAGCTTCAGCCACAACGCGAACATCGGCAGCAGCAGGAACATCGCCGTGCCCCAGTGACTGACAAAGCGCTCCGGCGCTTCGCTCAGCTGACGCTTCAGGTTCTTCGGGTCCAGATCGAAGCGGTAGCCCAGCTTGCGGCACATCCAGTCCGGCAAGCCCTCGCAGTAGAAGACGCCGTTCTTGTCCACACCGGCACGGGCCGAGTCGACTTCGATGAAGGTCAGATTGGTGCCAGGTTTCGCGTCGAAGCGCTTGCCATCCACGTCCAGCTCTGGAATCTGGATCGCGCCAGTGAAGCGTAACAACAGCAGTGTGAACAGGCTGATCGTCAGGTACAGCCGCACCGGCAGCACATAGCGACGCTTGCGGCCGGCCAGGTACTCCAGGGTCAGCCGGCCCGGACGGAACAGCAGCAGGGCCAGCGTGCGCCACAGCGCGCCCTCCATGGCCACATAGTTGCCGCCCAGGTGCTGGATGAATTCACCGACAGTGGGGGCCTTGAGCGAGGTGTCCTGCCCGCAGGCGGCGCAGAACTTCGGACGCGGGTCGCCCAACACATAACCGCAGTTGCGGCAGCGCGTCTGCTGCACGGCCTGGCCCAGGGGCCGGTCGTCCGCCGGCGTTACTTCAGCACTCAAGACTTGACCCTGTGTTGACCCAGGCCCACGCCCGGATGAAGGCGAATGGTAAGTGCTGGCCCGGGCAGGCGCTCCGACTATTTTTCGACGAACACGACGACGCTGCGTGCCGGCACGCTGAAGCTGCCGCTGGCCGCCTCGTAGCGGGCTTCGGCTGCTGGGCGCGGGTCACCGGCGCCCGGCCGCAGATGGACCGGATGGAGCTCGTAGGCCCGGCCCTGCTCGGCGGCGATGCTCAGGCGCTGGGGCCGCTTGTCGACATTGATGAGGTAGAGCAGCGACTTGAAGCCGGCGCCGGCATAGCCCTCGCCGTCCAGGCGGCCGACGATCAGCGCCGGGATCTGCTCCGGCCCGGTGTTGTGGAAACGCAGCCGGGCCTGGATCTCGTCGGCGCTGCGCAGGCGCCAAAGCGTCGAGCTGGCGCGAATCTGCAGCAGATCTCGGAACATGTCGCGAGACATCGCGATCTCGGCCGGGCCGGGCTTGATCGCCGGGTCGGCCAACAGCGGCAGGATGAAGGGATACATCGCACCGTTGTCGGCCTTGGGCGGGGCACCGCTGCCGAAATGGTTGTCGGCATAGCTCCAATCCAGCCGGTTGAACCAGTCGCCCGAGTCATAGCTGTTGCCGTCCATGGACTTGGAGCGCAGCAGGTCCTGGCCGGCATGGAAATAGGCCACGCCCTGGCTGAAGGCCGTGATGGCCGCACCGAGCATCTGCACGCGCACGCGGTCTTCGCGCGAGGTGGCGAGCGGCAGCCGGTAGGCATTGATGTCGAACAGGGTCTGGTTGTCGTGGTTCTCGACATAGTTGACCACCTCGCCGGGCTGGCTGACGTAGCCGGCCGGCTGGCCGTTGTAGTCGAGCTGCTCCAGGGTCTTGAGCGAGCCGTCTTGCGCGGTCATCGCATAGCCGCGCAGCGAGCCGGCCAGGCCCACGCGCACCAGATCGGCGGCCCGCAGCAGTTCGCTGCGCGGCTGTGGCGTGGTGACCCGCTCATTGGGGTCGTAGACCAGGCCGTTGATATAACCCTGGCGGGTCAGCATCGCCTCGCCCGAGACGCCATGGCCGCCACCGCGCACCGCGTCGCGGGTGCGGTCGCTGAAGGTGGCTATGCCGGAGCCGTTCAGGGACAGCTGCGAGGCCTGCACAAAGCGCGCGCCGTCGGCCACCTCGCCGAAGTTCCAACCCTCGCCGATCAGATTGATGTGCTGGCCCATCGCGGCATCGAGCCGGGCCTGCAAGGCCTCCATCGCCGCGCGAGGCTGGTGGGCCATCAGATCGAAGCGGAAGGACGCTATCTTGTAAGCCTGAGCCCACTGCAGTACCGAATCGCTCATCAGCTTGGCCATCATGCGGTGCTCGGTGGCGGTGTTGTCGCAGCAGGTGGATTGCTCGACCTCGCCCCTGGCATTGAGCCGCTGGTAGTAGCCGGGCACGATGCGATCCAGCACCGATGTGTCCTTCTGTCCCGAGGCCGCCGTGTGGTTGTAGACCATGTCCATGCCGACGCGCAGGCCGGCGGCATGCAGGCCCATCACCATGCGGCGGAACTCGATGATGCGGCGGGCGCCGTCGGCAGAATCGGTGGCATAGCTGCCCTCGGGCGCGTTGTAGTGGAAGGGGTCGTAGCCCCAGTTGAAGCAGTCGGCGGCGGCCACGGCCATCACCGCTGCCTGCTGGGCTTCGCTGTCGGGGCCGGCGTCGGGTACCCTGGGCTTGACGCAAGCAGCCTCGGGCACGCTGGCGATATCGAACACCGGCAGCAGATGCACATCAGTCAGACCGGCCTCGCTCAGCGCGCGCAGATGCTGCATGCCATTGGCCCCCGGCTCGGTGAAGGCAAGGTACTTGCCGCGGTGCGCCGGCGTCACCGACGCGTCACTGATCGAGAAATCGCGCACATGCAGCTCGTAGATCACCATATCGGTCTGCGCCTTCACCTTGGCCGGCGCGCGGCTCTCATCCCATCCGGCGGGCTTGAGCCTGGCGTCATCGAGGTTGGCGACATAGCTGCGCTTCGAGTCGGTCGTCAGGCTGACCGAGTACGGGTCGGTGACGCGGTTGCGCACCAGGCCGACGTTGCGGACGAACACCTCCAGCACAAAGTTGTAATAGCTGCCCGACAGATCGCCCGGCAGCGCCAATGACCAGACGCCGGTGGCCGGATCGGCTCGCATCGACTGCATCGACAGCGCACGCCCCGAGCCGCTGGCATAGCGGCACAGGCTGACCCGCTGCGCAGTCGGCGCCCAGAGCTTGAAACGGGTCGATCCCGGGCCGGGCCTGGCACCCAAATCGTTCACCTGCTCGGCCGCGGCATACAGCTCGTCCAGCGCGGCGGCAGCCTGCAGCGCGGTGGCACGCAGGACCGTGCCGTCTGCCCGCTCCTGCACCAGCAGCAGTTGCCCGCGATGCAGGGCCTTCATATCGGTTGCGGCGACGCTCAACATCACGCCGGCCCGCAGGTACTTGAAGCGTTGGGCCGAGACCTCGGGCAGCGGCGCGGCCCGCTCGGTCAGCGCCCAGCTGCCAGAGCCACCGCTGACGCGCTGCCCCGGCTCGGCATGCATGCGCCCGTCGCGCGAGGTATAGAGCTTGAAGCGGCTGCCTGCTTCGGCGCGGACGCCCGGCCACTGCAGCAGGTTGGCACCAAGCCAGATGCCCTCAGCGGCCAAGGCCTGCGTTGGCCGCAGCACCTGATGCAGCGCCTCGTCGTCGCACGCCGAGAGCGCATGGGCACCGGCCCGGCCCAGGTTCAAGCAGAACAGCAAAACAACAACCAGCCCTCGAAGCTCGCGGATTCGCATCTTGGTTTTCGTCAAATGCAGCATCAACAAATAGTAGCAAAACTACATACAAATGCATTCACCAGTTTCATTTCCTCGAGAATTTGCCTATGCTGCCAGCCATCGACGAGGCACGAAATGTACTTTAGCTACAACAATTCCACACTGAAATTGAACTTGGCTGCCGCCTGTCTACTGAGTTGCAGCGCCTTGTTGGCTGCGCCGGTGGACATCAGCCCCATCGCCGCCCACGATACCGGCAGCCGCCTCGCGGCCGGCTGGCAGCACGGGGCATTCATGGAAATCTTCGTGCGAGGCTACGCCGACAGCAACGGCGACGGCTTCGGCGATCTGCGCGGCCTGACATCGAAGCTGGACTATCTGAAGGACCTGGGCGTCAAGGGCCTGTGGTTGATGCCTATCACCGCAAGCTCGGACCATGACCACGGCTATGCAACGACCGACTTCCGCGCGCTGGAGCCTGACTACGGCAGCATGGCCGACCTCGAAGAACTGCTGAAGCAGGCGCACCGGCGCGGCATCGGCGTGATCATGGACTACGTGGTCAACCATGGCTCCAAGTCGCATCCGCTGTTCGAGCAGTCGGCCTCAGACCCTCACAGCGAATACCGCGATTGGTTCGTCTGGCAGGGCCTGGCACCGAACCCGGCCATCGCCGGCTGGGACATCTGGGGCAAGAACCCCTGGACGGAAACGCCCAACGGCGCCTACTTCGGCACCTTCGGCCCGCACATGCCGGACTTCAATCTGAAGAACCCAGTGGTGGTGGCGTATCACAAGAGCAGCCTGCGCTTCTGGCTGAACCGCGGGCTGGATGGCTTCCGGCTCGACGCAGTGCCGCACCTGATCGAGAACGATGCGGCGCACTGGAACGACCAGCCGGAGAGCCGCGCCCTGACCAGCGAATTGCGCAAACTGATCACCGCGTACAAGCAACGCCATGTCGTCTGCGAGGCGACCGCCAACCCGACGGCCTATGCTGCCGCGGATGTCTGCGGCAGTGCCTTTGCCTTCGGCCACGAGCAGCGCATCATCCAGGCGGCGCAGGGCGACCGCGAAGCGATACAGGCGGTGGCCGACTACTTCAACTCCGCACCGCGGACGATGGCAACGATGCTGTCCAACCACGACATCTTCGCTGGCGAGCGCGTCTGGGACCAGCTGAAGGGCCGACAGGCGTCCTACAAACTCGCCGCGGCCACCTATCTGCTGCAGCCGGGCACACCCTTCATCTACTACGGCGAGGAGATCGGCATGGCCGGCGTCAAGGGCCTGGCCGGCGACGAGCCACTGCGCGCGCCGATGAGCTGGACCTCTGATTTGAGCGGCTTCAGTGCCGGCGGCAAGGCATTCCGGCCGCTGGCGCCGAATGCCGGCACGCACAACGCCCAGGCACAGGCGGTCGATCCGGACTCGATCCTGAACTTCTACAAGGCCATGCTGAAGCTGCGCAACGCCTTGCCGGCCATCGCCCATGGCAGCTATCAGGCCGCCAGGGCCGAAGATCAGACGCTGAGCTTCCAGCGCGTGCTTGGGCGTCAACACTGCCTGGTGGCGATCAACTATGCGGCCGGCACGCAGCGCCTGAGTTTCGAGCAGTTGCCCCGACGCACCGGCCTACGAGCGGCCTTTCCGGCCGGCACGGCCGCGCTGCTGAGCGATTCCCACGGCCGCGCGCAGGCGACCTTGCCCGCACAATCGCTGGCGGTCTATTGCCGATGAACCTTGCGCAACAACTGCTGGCTGCCGCGGCGCTGGCGACCGGACTGATGACTTCAAGCCTCGCCCAAACCCTGACCCGCGTCGAACCCGAGAACTGGTGGGTCGGCATGCGGGAGCCTATCGTGCAATTGCTGGTGCAGGGCGAGCGCATCGCGGAGCTGCAGCCGCAGCTGCAGCACGCCGGAGTGACCCTGCTGCGTGTGACCCGCGGCGACAGCCCCAACTACCTGTTCCTCGACCTGAAGCTCGATGCACAGGCCCGGCCCGGCACGGTGGAGTTGCGCTTCGAGCGAGAGGGCCGAACCGTGCTGACCCATGGCTACCCGCTGCTGGCCCGGGCACCGGGTTCGGCGCAGTGCCAGGGATTCGGCCCGCAGGATGCGATCTACCTGATCGTGCCCGACCGCTTTGCCAAGGGCGGCACAGCCGGCGACACCGCGCATGGCCTGCACGAGGGACTGAACCGCAGCGCGCCCGGCGGGCGGCACGGCGGCGACATTGCCGGCATGCGCCAGCACCTGGACTACATCTCCGCCATGGGCTTCACCCAGCTCTGGCCCACGCCTCTGCCCGAGAACGATGCCGCCGACTACAGCTATCACGGCTACGCAAGCACCGATTTCTACAAGGTCGACCCACGCTTCGGAAGCCGCGAGGACTATCTGGCCCTGGTGCGCGAGGCCGGCGCCAAGGGCCTCGGCGTGATCCAGGACATCGTGCTCAACCATATCGGCGCCAACCACGAATGGATGCGTGACCCGCCGACCCGGGACTGGATCAACCAGTGGTCCGGCTACACCGAAACGAATCACGCACGCACCACCCTGCAGGACCCCTATGCCAGCGCCAGCGACCGCCGGCGCTTCGCCGACGGCTGGTTCAGCCCGAACATGCCGGACCTGAACCAGCGCCAGCCACTGCTCGCCACCTACCTGATTCAGATGAGCCTCTGGTGGGTCGAGACGGCGGGCCTGTCAGGCCTGCGCACCGACACCTATTCGTATTCTGACCGGGACTTCCTGGCTCAGTGGTCGCAGCGCCTGCTGCTGGAGTATCCGCGCCTGAATATGGTTGGCGAGGAATGGAGCCCGCACCCGGCCATCGTGTCGTACTGGCAGCGCGGCAAGCATAACCACGACGGCTATGTCTCGCACATGCCCGGCATGATGGACTTCCCTTTGCATGGCGCGCTGCTGGCGGCGCTCAACGAAAGCGATGGACATGACAGCGGCTTCACCAAGTTGTACGAGGCGCTGGCCCACGACTTTGTCTACCCGGACCCGGCCCGGCTGGTGCTGTTCCCCGGCAATCACGACACGCCTCGCATCTACTCGCTGCTGAATCAAGACCTGGCCCTGTACAGGATGGCGATGGCCTACATCGCCACCACCCGGCGCATTCCACAGTTCTTCTACGGCGATGAGGTGCTGCTGCAAAGCCCGCGGCAACGCGACGATGGCGCGGTGCGGGGCGATTTCCCCGGCGGCTGGGTCGGCGACGCGGTCAATGCCTTCACCGGCGTGGGCCTGAGCCGGGAGCAGCGCGACGCGCAGGACTTCATGCGCCAGCTGCTGAATTGGCGCAAGCAGTCAAAGGCTGTGCATGAGGGTGAACTGATGCAGTTCGCCCCCGAGCAGGGCATGTATGTGTACTTCCGCTACCTGCCTGGCGACGCAAAGGCCGCCAAGGTGATGGTGGTGCTGAACAAGAGCACCAGCATCACACTGCTGGACACGCGGCGCTTCGCCGAGATGGTCAGCCCCTCCTCGGTCGCGACCGATGTGCTGACCGGCGCACGCCAAGAGCTCGGCCAGAACCTGCGCGTGCCGGCCCGCTCGGTACTCGTGCTTGAGATCCGCTAGCCCCCGCTTCATTTCCGACCTGACACAAACCGCGAACAAGACCTTACGAAGAGGCAACAGCCGCGCAACCCGTGCCGGTTGGAATCCAAGGCGATTGGCGCGCGGCGCCGGTCGGTGGATTCAAACAAGGACACGGAATGAAGAGAATCGGAATGATGAGGGGCGGCCTGGCCAGCCTGATGTTGGCCGGCACGGCTCTGCTGGCGGCCTGCGGTGGTGGCGGCAGCAGCTCGGGCACGGCCCAGGTGCGCATGGTCAATGCCACCGTGGGCGTGAGCGCGATGGACCTGTACACCACCGACACCCTGCTGATCAGCGGCGTGGGCAGCAACGCGGCCAGCGCCTACAAGGATGCCGCCACCGGCAGCTACACGATCAAGGCCACCAACACCGGCTCGGCCACCGCACTGTCCAGCGCCTCGCCCAGCTTTGACAAGGACACCGCCTACACCGTCGTGACCTGGGGGTTGGCTGGCGCGACCCAGACCTTCTATTTCCCGGACAACGAAGCGGCCCCCAGCGCCGGCCTGGCCAAGGTGCGCCTGTTCAACACCGCGCTGGATGCTGGCGCGCTGGACCTTTACCTGACCGCCTCCGATGCCGACCTGGGCAGCGCCACGCCGGTGGTCAGCGCCATCAGCGGCAGCCGCTTCAGCGGCTACAGCGAGGTCACCGCCGGCACCTACCGCCTGCGCGTCACCGCCAACGGCAGCAAGACCGACGTGCGCCTGGACCTGCCCGCCGTCACCCTGACGGCGCTGGACGTGCTCACCCTGATCACCCAACCCAGCCAGAGCGGCATGCTGGTGCATGGCCTGCAGATGCTGCAAAAGGGCGCGGTCACGGCCAGCCCGAACACCCAGGCCCGCGTGCGCCTGGTGGCCAGCGTGGCCGGCAACGGCGCGGTAACAGCCAATGTCGGCGCCAGTTCGCTGAACGTGGGCCTGCCTTCACCCTCCGTTGGCAGCTATGTGCTGGTGCCTGCGGGCAGTCAGCTGTTCAGCGGCCAGGTCAGCGGCAACCCGCTGGCCACTGAGACCCATGGCCTGCTGGCCGGCGGCGACTACACCTTGCTCGCCTACGGCACCCTGGCAGCGCCAAAGCTGTCCCTGATCACCGATGACAACCGCCTGCCCTCCAGCAGCACCAGCGCCAAGATGCGACTGATCAACGGCGTGTCCGGCCAAGGCGGCCTGACCATGGCGGTGGATTTCAGCGCCGTGGCCAACAATGTGGCGGTGGGCGGTTCGTCCGACTTCGCCCTGGTGCCCAGCAACAGCGCAGCACGCATCGATGTCACCTCGGGACTCAGCGGCAGCACGCTGTACAGCAGCAGCACGACCACCACCAACGGCACGGCGACCACGATCAACATCCTGCAGCAGGGCGTCTACACCCTGTTCATGCTGGACGGCGCCGCCAGCCCCAGCGGTGCACTGCGCCGGGAACGCTGAGCCCCATCTAGACCTTCAGACACCAGGCCCCGTCCTGGTGCCCAGCCCCTCGGGGGAGGCGCACCACTCGGGTGCCAACCCCCATTTACCGCCCTCCGGTCATCCGGACGGGCGGTTTTTTTCGTTCTCCTGCCAGGTCCCGAAGCCTGCGGCAGCGACAAAGCCAGATGGGCGCCCATCGCCCAGGCAACATGCGGCGCGGCGCCCACCGTCACCGGCCGTCATCGCACTTAAACATTTGCGCAACATACTATTTGTGTCAAAGGGTTTACCGATCAAGACAGCGATTGCCTCTTGATGGCTTACCTGGATGGCCGCTCGGGCTCGCGGCGACCTGTTACCTAGGGGCGTGCCCTGCCATCACACCCTGATGCAGGCCAAGCACAAAGCCCGCGGGCTTTCAAGCGGTAGTTTCTCGGGTCGGTCAAAACCCCAAAAGAAAACGTTTGCGAGCCCCCCTGGTGGTACATTTTTTTCCGTAACGCTTGACTGAACCAAGCCTTGGCGCAGGTCTGCGTTGACGGACGAGATGAAGCGCCGGAGCTGGCGGCAGGACGCACGAATATCCACGCATCGGCGTTTGGGCATGGTCCTTGCAAGCTGTCACATGATTTGTGACAGTCGCTGACAGCGGCGAACGGCCGCGACAACAGACGACAAGACCGCAAGAATTGCTTGCGGCAATGAAGAGGAAAACGTTTGCGAGCCTTTGAAAACGCCTGAATGACTGGTTTTTTAGCGTCATTGAGCGAACAAACCTGCCACGGTGGCGCATTGCGCCAGCCCGGCTCTCTTGGCATAGATCGATAAGTTTCTTTTTGAGGAGTTAGTGGAATGAACAGCAAGTATTGGCAGGGCTTCCAGCGCACCGCGCTGAGTGCGGCGGTGATGATCGTCGCCGCGGCGCCGGTGATGGCGCAGAACACCACGGCCGCCATTGGCGGCCGCATCACCACCGCCGATGGCAAGCCGGTGGCGGGCGCCACGGTGTCCATCGTTCACCGCGAGTCCGGCTCGGCCAATACGCTGACCACCGACAGCGAGGGCCGCTATTCGGCTCGCGGCCTGCGCGTCGGCGGGCCCTACACCATCACCGTCAGCAAGGGCGGCGACCGGGAAGTCCGCGATGACGTGTTCCTTGCGCTGGCCGAATCGCTGACGCTGGACGCGACTCTGGGCAGCACCGCGACCGCATTGAGCACTGTGACGGTGACCGGCCAGAGCACGGCCAACAGTCGTTTCAACAGCACGAGCATGGGTTCTGGCACCAACCTGGGCCTCAAGGAAATCGAAGCCCAGGCATCGATTGCCCGCAACCTGCAAGACTATGCGCGCGCTGACCCTCGCTTGGCTCAGACCGACAAGGACCGCGGCGAAATCTCCGCCGCCGGGCAGAACTCCAGGTTCAACAACATCACGATTGACGGTGTTCGGACCAACGATATGTTCGGCCTCGAGTCGAACAACCTGCCAACGGTGAAGCAGCCGATCTCGATCGATGCGATTCAGGCCGTGCAGGTGAATCTGTCCAATTACGACGTGACCCAGCAGGGCTACACCGGCGCGAACATCAATGCCGTGACGAAGTCGGGCACCAACGAGCTGAAGGGCAGCGTCTACTACGTCTTCCGCAATGACTCCATGGCGGGCCTGCGTTATGACCGCAACAAGGACACCTACTTCGGCTCGCCGCCGTTCAAGGACACCACCAAGGGCTTTGTGGTGGGTGGCCCCATCATCAAGGACAAGCTGTTCTTCTTCGCCAGCTACGAAGAACTGAAGAGCAACCGCGACGCACCGCAGTTCGGTCCGGTCGGCAGCAATCTGACCAATGTCGGCATCACGCAAGCCCAGATTGACGCGGCTACGCAAGTGGCCAAATCGAAGTACGGCATCGACATCGGTGGCATCCCAGCCGCTGAGGACCTCCTGGTCAAGGACACCTTGCTCAAGCTCGACTGGAACATCAGTGACAAGCATCGCGCCAATCTGCGCTATGCCAAGACCGATCAGTCGCAACCGATTGCGCCCGGATTCACGAGCACGACGCTGTCGCTGGAATCGCGTTTCTACACGACCGAGAAGAGCATCGAAACCGTCGTGGGCCAGATCTTCTCTGACTGGACCGAGAACTTCTCGACCGAGTTCAAGCTGTCCAAGCGCGACTATCTGAGCGTGCCGATCAACAAGTCGGCCATGCCCGAGGTCATGCTTGTGTTCACGGCCGCGGCCCCATCGGGAACGGCCACCGGCAATCGCACCCTGCGCTTCGGCACCGAAGAAACCCGCCATTTCAACCGCCTGGAAACCAAGACCACCAACGCCTATCTGGCGGGCAACCTGAATCTGGACGACCACGAGGTCAAGTTCGGCGGCGACTACGAAAAGAACAATGTGTTCAACGCCTTTGTGCGCCGCGCCAATGGGCAGTACACCTTCCAGGGCACCGACCCGGTAGCCTTGTTCCAGGCCGGTGTGCCCACCGCCTATCGCATCCAGGTGCCATTGCCCGGCAAGACGCTGAACGATGCGGCAGCAGACATGTCGTTCAACAACCTGGGCCTGTTCCTGCAGGACACGTGGACAGTCAACAAGCGCTTCACCGTCAATGCAGGTGTGCGCATCGACCGCGTCAGCACGGGCAACAATCCGCTGGCCAATGCTGGCGTCGCACTGGCACCCGGCGTCGATGCCGCCACGGGACGTGCCACCGGCGGCTTTGGCTACGACAACACCCACACCTTTGACGGCGAGCAACTGGTGCAGCCGCGCGTGGGCTTCAATTACGCCTTTGACACGGCCGACAAGCGCAAGTCGCAGCTGCGCGGTGGCTTCGGCCTGTTCCAGGGCGCGGCCGCCAGCGTCTGGCTTGCCAACCCCTACCAGAACACCGGTCTGGCGGTGGCGGACTACACCTGTGGTCCGACGGGCACCCCCTGCAATACGCTGGCCTACAACGCTGACCCAGCCCATCAGCCGGTGGTCGTCGGCGCCGCGGCGCAGAACGTCGACATCATTGCCCCAGGCGTTACCCAGCCCTCGGTCTGGAAATTCAACCTGGCGTACGACGTCGAACTGCCCTGGTACGGTCTGGTGGCCGGTGCCGAGTTGCTCCACACCAAGGTCAAGCAAGGCCTGAACTACAAGCACTTGAACCTTGGCGCGGCAACCATCAAGTCACCGCTGGACGGGCGCGACATGTTCTGGAACGCAGCCGGCCGCAGCACCAACTGCTGGGCCACTGGTGGCACAACCACCGGCGGTACGACGGCCGCACCGTGCAACTCGCCCAGCACACGTGACCTGCGCAACCGCGGCTACAACGACGTGACGCTGATTGAGTCCAGCAGCAAAGGCGGCGGCAATGCGCTCACGCTGTCGCTGTCTGGAGCGAACAAGGGTGCGTTCACCTGGTCGACCGCCTACACCCGCACGTCGGCGACCGAAGTCAGCCCGCTGACCTCGTCAACCTCGTTCTCGAACTTTGCCAATCGGGCCATCTTCAATCCGAACGAGGAGGGGCTGGCCAACTCGTCTTATCTGATTCGCGAGCGCTTCAATGGCACGATGACCTGGTCCAAGGCCTTTGTGGGCAAGTACAAGACCTCGTTCGGCCTGTTCTACGAGGGCCGCGAGGGCAAGCCCTATAGCTGGACCTATGGCAACGACATGAACGGCGATGGCGTGACCAACGACCTCATGTACATCCCCAAGGCACCGGGCTCGGGTGAGGTGTTGTTCAGGCTGCCGGGCAAGACCGTCGCCGAATCCAGCGTGGAAGCCGAGAACAAGTTCTGGTCCATCGTGGACGGCGAGAAGAGCCTGCGCGACGCCAAGGGCGGCGTTGTCAAGCGCAACACGGCGTTCTCTAAGTTCACCAACAGCTTCGACGTTCGCATCAGCCAAGAGCTGCCGGGCTTGTTTGCCAACCACAAGGGCGTGGTCTCGCTGGACATACTGAACTTCGGCAACCTGATCAACAGGCGCTGGGGCCGCATTGACGAGATCGGCTTCCGTGATGGCTCAGGTGGCTATTCGCGTTCGCTGGTCAACTTTGCCGGCATCGACCCCGCAACGGGCAAGGTGGTGTACTCGGTTGCCGACCCAGGCGACTACACGACCAAGCAAAACAAGGGCGAGTCGCAGTGGGCCATTCAAGTGACCTTGAAGTATGAATTCTGATCATCCCTGATCAGTTTCGGTGAAAGTCAAGGGCCCCGTCGCAAGACGGGGCCCTTGTTTTTTTCAGGTCTTCGCCGACTCCGCTCGACGGTGTCAGGGCGTGCGCGGCACCGCCTTGGCGACGAGGTAGCCGGTGTGGCTGATGCCCAGCAGGGTCACCATGCTGGCGTCCAGCACGGGCAGGTCGTGCAAACCAGCCGCAGGGAAATCCCGAAACCTTGCCCACACGCTGCCGGCATAGGCCACCACCGTGACCACGGTGAAAAAAAACATCTGGATGCGCGTCAGGTCCAGGTGAGCGCCGTTGCCCGCCTCTTCACCGGTGAACAAATCGGACCAGCGAGCAAGAGCGGGACTGGGATTGTTGACGAGCCGGGTGGGTGCAACGCCCGGCGACAGTGCCCGGGACGCATCGGTCTTCGTCGACAGTATCAGCGGCGAAGCCACCAGTGAGGTCGAGCTGATGCCCATCAGCGCCCACAGCTCCTGCGGCAGCACGATGCGCAGCGGCGCCGCGTCGCCGGCCGCGACGTTGTGCATCGCTGCGCAGAAGAATGCCGACAGTATCAGCACCGTCCACAGCGCCATCTGGAAGCGTGACAGCGACATCGTGTTTCGCTCGTCGATCAGCGCACCGCGCCACATGCCGGTAACGCCCCGGCCGGCGATCAGCGTGAACAGCGTCATCAGCAACAGCACCACCAGCCAGCTGCGCAGCGGCTGGGGATCGAGCAGCGGCCAGCCAACGATGAGCAGGCCATTGAACGCGAGAGCGGCAGGGTACATGAAATCCTCCCATTCGATGCGCGATGCAACCAGCCACGATACTCGCCACAGGCGAACAGTGGCGCATCCTCAATGAAGATGAGCCCAGGCGCACTCAGGCCGGCAGACCCAGCAGCTCGATGCTCGCACGCCCGCTGGCCGCCGCAATCAGCCCCAGCACCCTGCCCGGTTCGCTGTCCACCATGTCCCAGCTGAAGCGCCAACCCCAATTGCCGCCCAGGATGCCGGGAATATTCATGCGGTGGCTGCTGTCCAGGCCCAGCACGTCCTGCATAGGGAACACGGCCAGATTGGCCACCGAGTTGCAGCAGGCGCGGATCATTGCCCAGTGCACGTCGTGCTCGGCGCAGGGCAGATAGGAGCCGGCATAGGCCCGCTCGCGAGCGGAGGCGTTGTTCCACCAGCCGCGTACCGTGTCGTTGTCATGGGTGCCGGTGTAAACCACGCTGGCGCGCGGCCACATATGGGGCAGGAACTCGTGCGTGCCGTCCCCGCCGAAGCCGAACTGCAGGATCTTCATGCCGGGGAAGCCGCAGCCCAGCCGCAGCTCGTGGACGTCATCGGTGATGAAGCCCAGGTCCTCGGCCACGATGGGCAACTGGCCCAGCGAGGCCTCGATGGCATCGAACAGCGCCTTGCCCGGGCCGGTCACCCAGCGGCCCTGCTTGGCATCGGGGCTGCTGGCCGGGATCTCGTAGTAGCCGGCAAAGCCACGGAAATGGTCGATGCGGAACACATCGGCCTGGGCCAGCGCGCGGCGTATGCGCGCCGTCCACCAGGCGTAGTTCTCGGCCGCCATGCGGTCCCAGCGGTACAGCGGATTGCCCCAGCGCTGGCCGGCGGTGGACATGGCATCGGGCGGCACGCCGGCCACGACGGCGGTCTGGAAGTCATCGTCCAGCTCGTACAGATCGGGGCGCGACCAGCAGTCGGCGCTGTCGTGGGCAACGAAGATGGGCAGGTCGCCCATCAGGGCCACGCCCTTGCCATTGGCATAGGCCTTCAGCGCGGCGCTCTGCGTGTCGAAGCACCATTGCACGAACTGCCAGAAGGCAATCTCGTCGGCATGCTCGACTCGGGCCTGGGCCATCGCCGCCGGCTCGCGGCGGGCCAGGCCCGCCGGCCAGGTCCACCAGGCCTGGCCGTTCAAGGGCGAACGTATGGCCATGAACAGTGCGTAGTCGTCCAGCCAATCCTGCTGCGTAACAGACCAGTCGGCCAGCGCCTCGCGATCGGTCTCGGTAGCCGCGGCCTTGAAGCCGCTCCAGGCCAGGCGCAGCTGCTGCTCGCGCCATGGCAAAACGCTGCCATAGTCCACTCGCTGCGCCGGAAAGTCCGGCACCTGCGGTGGCTGCAGCCAGCCCTTGGCGATCAGCGGCGCGAGGGCCACCATCCACTGGCTGCCGGCAAAGGCCGACACGCCCTGGTAGGGGCTGTCGCCCGGGCCGATGGGCGTGGTCGGCAGCAGCTGCCAAAGGCGCTGGCCGCTGGCGGCCAGCCAGTCGACGAAGCGGTAGGCATCGGGCCCGAAATCGCCCACGCCGTGCGGGCCAGGCAGGGAGGTGATGTGCAGCAGCACACCGGCGACACGTTGATTCAGGTCCATGGTGAGGGTCTCTTCTCGGTCAGGCGCACAGCAGCAAGAGGCCGCGCGCGGGAACTTGCAGGATGTGATTGGGGGTCAGGTCTTGTTGATCCAACTCGCCGCTGCTGTCGAGCAGCAAGCGCCACGACTGGGGTGTCAGGCTGAAGCCGCGCGGCTGTGGCTCCGGATTGAACAGCATCGCCAGACTGGCCGCCGCGTCGCCCGCGGCACGCAGCAGGCAGGCGAAGGCCTGCTCGCCGCCGTCATGCCAGTCGTGCACCTGCATCTCGTGACCGGCCGGACTGTGCCAGGCGATGCTGGCGTCCCCGGGCCCGGCATGGCCCGAGCCGACCAACCAGCGGCCATGGTGCAACAAGGCATGTTCGCGCCTCAGCCTCAGCAGCTCGCCGACGAAGGCCGTGAGCTCGAGATCGGCGCCGGCCCAGTCCAGCCAGCCGATGGTGTTGTCCTGGCAATAGGCATTGTTGTTGCCGCTCTGGCTGTTGGCGATCTCGTCGCCGGCATTGAGCATCGGCGTGCCCTGGGCCAGCAGCAGGGTGGCCAGCATGGCGCGGCGCACGCGCTCGCGGGTGGCGTTGATGGCAGCGTCATCGGTCGGTCCCTCGACACCGAAGTTGGCGCACAGTTCGCCATCCCGGCCGTCGCGGTTCTCTTCGCCGTTGGCGTGGTTGTGCTTGTGGCTGTAGCTGACGACATCATTCAAGGTGTAGCCGTCATGCACGGCGACGAAGTTGACCGAGGCCGTGGGCCGGCGCTGGCCGTGGTGGAACAGATCGCTGGACGCCGTGAAGCGGCGGGCAAACTCGCCTCTGCCCACTTTGCCGCTGCCGAGCCAGTAGCCGCGCACTGCGTCGCGGAACTTGTCGTTCCACTCCAGGAAGCGGCCGGGGAAGCGGCCGACCTGGTAGCCGTCGTAGCCGGCGTCCCAGGGCTCGGCGATCAGGTGCACGCCGGCCAGCACAGGGTCTTGCCGCAGCGCGGCGAAGAAGGCGGCCTGCGGATCGAAGCCGTGGTCGGTGCGGCCCAGCACCGGCGCCAGGTCGAAGCGGAAACCGTCGACACCCAGCTCCTGCACCCAGTAACGCAGCGAGTCCAGCACGAACTGGGCGATGCGGGGATGCTGGGCATTCAGCGTGTTGCCGCAGCCGGTGAGGTTCTCGTTGCGGCTGCGGTCGTCAGCCACCAGCCGATACCAGCTGCGGTTGTCCATCCCGCGGAAAGACAGGGTCGGGCCGAACTCATTGCCCTCGGGCGTGTGGTTGTAGACCACGTCGAGAACGACCTCCAGGCCCTGCTCGTGCAAGGCCTGCACCATGGCCCGGAACTCGGCCACCACGGCGGCCGGATCATCCCGGTTGGCCGCACTGGCCAGGCGCGGATCGGGCGCGAAAAAGCCCAGCGTGTTGTAGCCCCAGTAGTTGTGCAGGCGCTTGTCGGCCAGATGCGGCTCGTCGATGGCGTACTGCACCGGTAGCAGCGACAGCGTGGTCACACCCAGCGCCTTGAAGTGCGCGACCGCCGCTGGATGGGCCAGGCCGGCATAGCTGCCACGCAGCGCCTCCGGAATGTCCGGGTGCAGCTTGGAGAAGCCCTTGACGTGGACCTCGTACATCACGACATCAGCCGGCGCGGTGCGCGGCGCGCTGTCGCGCGGGCTGATGCCTTCCAGCGGCGCGGCCACGCGGGCCTTCAGCGCGTGCAAGGCGTTGTCGCGGGTGTCCAGCGAGCGCGGGCCGTCCGGATGGCCCAGCTCGTAGCCATGGTGCTCGGCACGCCAGCTGAAGTGGCCGACGATCTCGCGGGCATAGGGGTCGAGCAGCAGCTTGTGCGCGTTGAAGCGATGGCCCTGCTCCGGCGCGTAGGGGCCATGAGCGCGCAAGCCATAGACCAGGCCAGCCCCGACGCCAGGCAGAAACCCATGGAACACACCGTCGTGCGGGCCGTGCAGCACATAGCGGCGCAGTTCGCGCACGCCATCGCCATCGAATACGCACAGCTCGATGTGCTGCGCGTGCTCGGAGAACAAGGCGAAGTTGACGCCGCCGTCACGCGCCAGCGAGCCCAGCGGTTCGTGGCGGCCTTCGAGGATTTGGGTGGGGAGTTGGGACATGGTCAGAGGGGCACCAGGAACAAGGTGGCCAATGGAGGTAGCGTCAGCGAAATGACATGACTGGAATCGGCCCGCAGCGCCCCCTCCAGATTGCCCAGATTGCTGCCGCCATAGTGCGCCGAGTCGGTGTTCAAGACTTCCTTCCAGGCACCGAAGCCTGCGGGCACCGGCACGCGGTAGCCCGGGCGCGGCACCGGCGTGAAGTTGCAAACGACGATCACTGCCCCGCCCTGCCCGTCTCGTCGCAGCCAGGCCAGCACCGACTGCTCGGCGTCGTCCTTGACCAGCCATTCGAAGCCAGCGGCCTCGCAATCCAGACGGTGCAGTGCCGGCTGATCGCGGTACAGATGGTTCAGGTCGCGCACCAGGCGCTGCACGCCGGCATGGCGCGAGTCGTCGAGCAAGCCCCAGGTCAGCGAGACCTCGTGATTCCATTCGTTGGGCTGGGCAATCTCCTGGCCCATGAAGAGCAGCTTTTTGCCCGGGTGGCCCCACATAAAGCCGTAGTAGGCGCGCAGATTGGCGAACTTCTGCCATAGGTCGCCGGGCATCTTGACCAGCATGGAGCCCTTGCCGTGCACGACCTCGTCATGCGAGATCGGCAGCACGAAGCTCTCGCTGAACGCATAGACCAGGCCGAACGTCATCTTGTCGTGGTGCCAGCGGCGGTGGATGGGGTCCTCCTGCATATAGCGCAGGGTGTCGTTCATCCAGCCCATATTCCACTTGTAGTGGAAGCCCAGGCCGCCGCCAGAGGTCGGCGCGGACACGCCGGGGAAGCTGGTGGACTCCTCGGCCAGCGTGATCGCCCCCGGCGCGTCCATACCCAGGCGCTCGTTGAGCTGCTTGAACAGCGAGATCGCTTCGAGGTTCTCGCGTCCGCCCTGGGCATTGGGCAGCCACTCGCCGGCCGGGCGCGAATAGTCGCGGTAAAGCATGGAGGCGACCGCATCAACGCGCAGGCCATCGATGCCCCAGCGCTCTGCCCAGTACAGCGCGCTGGCGATCAGGAACTGGCGCACCTCGGGGCGGGCGAAGTTGTAGATCAGCGTGTTCCAGTCGCGGTGCAAACCCTCGCGCGGATCGGCATAGTCATACAGATGCGTGCCGTCGAACTGGGCCAGGCCGAAAGCGTCGCTGGGGAAGTGGGCTGGCACCCAGTCCAGCAGCAGGCCCAGGCCGCGCTCGCGGCAGGCAGTGACAAAGCGTGCAAAGCCTTCCGGCGGGCCGAAGCGGGCGCTGGGCGCGAACAGGCCCAGGGTCTGATAGCCCCAGGAACCGTCGAAGGGATGCTCGCTGACCGGCATCAGCTCGATGTGCGTGAAGCCCAGGTCGGCGGCATAGGCCGGCAGCTCGGCGGCCAGCTCGTCCCAGGTGGGGAAGCGGCCTTCAGGCTTGCGCCATGAGGCCGCATGCGCCTCGTAGATGGTGATTGCCGCATCGCGCCGGTTCGCCGCCGCCCGCTCCGCCGGCAGCGCCTGCGCCGGCGGCAAGGCGGTGACGATGCTGGCCGTGTCGGGGCGCAGCTGGGCGGCGCGGGCACAGGGGTCGGCCTTCAGCGGCAGCAGGGTTCCATCGGCTGCAACGATCTCGAACTTGTACAGATCGCCCGGCGCCGCATGGGGCACGAAGATTTCCCAGATCCCCGACCCGTGGCGCAAGCGCATCGCGTGGCGCCGGCCATCCCAAGTGTTGAAGTTGCCCACGACGCTGACGCGAAACGCATGCGGCGCCCAGACGGCGAAGCGCACGCCGGCCACATCGCCGTTGGACATCGCATGCGCACCGAGCACGGTGTAGGGCCGCGGGTGGGTGCCGTCACGCAGCAGGGCCAGATCTTGCTCGTCCAGCTGTGGGCCGAAGGCATAGGCATCGGCATAGCAGCCTTCGAGCCCATCGTCCCAGCGCACCTGCAGCCGGTAGTCGAAGGGCTTGCGCCGGCGCGGAAGCATCGCCTCGAAGAAGCCACCCGAACGATGGGGCAAGGTGGCCACGACCCTGCGCGTGGCGGCCTCCAGCACCATCACGCCCAGGGCGCCGGGCAGCATCGCGCGCAGCCACATCCGGCCGTCTCCTGCAGCATGCAGGCCCAGCACCGCGAACGGGTCGGCATGGCGCGCCTGCAGCAGCGCATTGAGCTCGTCTGACTCCAGCATCGTGCGGCCTTCTCCCTCAGCCCAGGCTGGCCACCGACCAGACCCGCTCCACATACTCGGCAATCGTGCGATCGGCCGAGAACCAGCCCATGCCGGCCACGTTCAGGATAGCGCAGCGATTCCAGCCCGCGGGGTCTCGGTACAGCGTATCGACGCGCGACTGGGTGGCCACATAGTCAGCGAAGTCGGCCATCAATAGATAGGTGTCGCGGCCCAGGAGGTTGTCGACCAGGGCGCGGTAGCGCGAGGTGTCGCCGTTGGAGAAATCGCCGCCGGCGATCGCGTCCATCACCGCCTTCAGCTGCAGGTTCTGCTCGACATACAGCCGAGGGTCATAGCCCAGCGCCTTGATCTGCGCGACGGCATCGGTGCGCTGGCCGAAGACGAACACATTCTCGACGCCCATCGCCTCGGCCATCTCGATGTTGGCGCCGTCCCAGGTGCCTATGGTCAGCGCGCCGTTCAACGCGAACTTCATATTGCCGGTGCCCGAGGCCTCGGTGCCGGCGGTGGAGATCTGCTCGCTGAGGTCGGCCGCTGGGATGATGGTCTCGGCCAGCGACACGCCATAGTTGGGCAGGAAGACCAGCTTCAGCCTGTCGCCGACGCGCGGATCGCTGTTGACGACGCGGCCCACGTCATGGGCCAGCTGGATGATGCTCTTGGCCATCTGGTAGGCCGAGGCCGCCTTGCCGGCGATGACGACGGTGCGCGGCGTCCATTCGGCGGTCGGATCAGCAATGATGGCCTGGTAGCGCGCGATCACATGCAGCACGTTCAGGAGCTGGCGCTTGTACTCGTGGATGCGCTTGATCTGCACATCGAACAGGCTGTCCGGATTGACCGCCACGCCGAGCTCGCGGCGTATCAGCACGGCCAGCCGCTCCTTGTTGGCGCGCTTGACGGCGGCGAACTGCTGGCCCAGCACAGCGTCCGCAGCCAGTGCCTTCAGCTTGCCCAGCTGGGCCAGATCCTGGCGCCAGCCGCTGCCGATGCGGCCATCGATCACGGCCGACAGCTGCGGGTTGCACTGCTGCAGCCAGCGCCGCGGCGTGACGCCGTTGGTGACGTTGTGGAAGCGCTCGGGGAAGATCCTGGCGTAGTCGGCAAAGATGGTCTGCACCATCAGCTCCGAATGCAGCGCGGCCACGCCGTTGACGCGGTGCGAGGCGACGATGGCCAGATGGGCCATGCGCACGCGGCGCTCGCCGCCATGGCCGAACGGACCGCCTTCGTCGATCAGCGATACGCGGGCCAGCAGGCCCTCGTCGCCCGGGAACTTCGCGCGCACTTCGTCGAGGAAGCGGTGGTTGATCTCGAAGATGATCTCCATATGCCGCGGCAGCAGCGCCTCGAACAGATACAGCGGCCAGGTCTCCAGCGCCTCGGGCATCAAAGTGTGGTTGGTGTACGAAATGGCCTGGCGGGTGATGGCCCAGGCCTCGTCCCAGGTCAGGCCATGCTCGTCCAGCAGCAAGCGCATCAGCTCGGCCGGGGCCAGGGCCGGGTGCGTGTCGTTCAGGTGGATGGCGTTGAGCTTGCCCAGGTTGTGCAGACTGCCGAACTCGCGAATGTGGCGGGCGATCAGGTCCTGCAGCGAGGCGCTGACCAGAAAGGCCTCCTGCTTGAGCCGAAGCTCACGGCCGGGGTCGGTCGAATCGTCCGGGTAGAGCACCCAGTTGAGCGAATCGGCCATGACGCGGTGCTTGGCCGCCTGCGCGTGGGCGCCTCGGCAGAAGGCATGGAAGTCTATCGGCGCGGCGGCACTGGCATGCCACTGGCGCAGTGTCGAGACGCGCTGCGAATGATGGGCGGGCACGATGAAGTCATAGGCCTGGGCGATCAGGTGCTCGGCCGGGTGCCAGCGGCGGCTGCCGTCGGCATCGATCTCGACGCGACCGCCGAAGCCCACCGGATAGCGCGTTTCAGGGCGCGGCACCTCCCAGGGATTGCCCAGCGCCATCCAGTCATCGGGCTGCTCGACCTGGCGGCCGTCCTGGATGCGCTGGGCGAACATGCCGTACTGGTAGCGCAGGCCGTAGCCGAACGAGGGCAGGCCCAGTTCGGCGAACGAGTCGAGAAAGCAGGCCGCCAGCCGGCCCAGGCCGCCATTGCCCAGCGCCGCGTCGGGCTCTCGCTCCAGCAGATCGGGAAGGTTCTGGCCCTGGGCGGCAAAGGCCTCGCGCAGCGTGTCGTCAAGGCCCAGCGCGGCGATGGCATTGCCCAGCGCCCGGCCCATCAGGAACTCCATCGACAGATAGTGCACACGGCGCACCGGGGCCTTGAGCGGGTCATCGCCGCGCCGGGCATCGGCCGTCTGCGTGTCGGCCCAGCGTTCCCCGAGCTGCTCGCGGCAGGCGGCGGCGGCGGCGCGCAGCAGGGCCTCGCGGCTGATGCCATCGGTCGAAGAGCGCAGCTCGCGCTGCAGGGCTGCGTTGAAGGCCGCTTGAACGGGAGTGGGAGAGGAGCTCATGGCAGCGGTCTTGAGAGTGGCGAAGATCGTGCTTGCTTTCATAGGGTGTGTCTCAATGCGAGCCCTGTGGGCAAGGGCAAGAATTGCCGGGGTCAGCGGCGGCGTCGGCCGGAGTATCGCTCAGACACATAAAAATGTGTAGTTTCACTACATAGTAAATTCCCGATCTCGGCATTAACCCATTGATTTCAATGAATTTGCCAGTGACCAATGGGTGAAATTACTGTTGTAAGACTACATTTCAGCCTGTATATTCACAACAAATTCAGCGCCCGGGCCCTGCCCTGGTGCGTCGCTGCGGGTCCTGGCCCGCGGCGATCCCATCCCCGAGACAAGCCGAGCGTTCGCGCCCGGCACGGAGCAGCCCAGTGGCAGACGTGAAGCTGACCGGCGTGGCCAAGGCCTACGGCGAAACCAAGATCCTCCACGGCATAGACCTGGACATACGCGACGGCGAGTTCATGGTCTTCGTCGGCCCCTCGGGCTGCGGCAAGTCCACCCTGCTGCGCACCATCGCCGGACTGGAGGAGATCACCGGCGGCGAGTTGCGCATCGGCGGCGTGCTGGTCAACGACATACCGCCGGCCGAGCGCGGCATCGCGATGGTGTTCCAGAGCTATGCGCTGTATCCGCATATGAATCTGTACGACAACATGGCCTTCGGCCTGAAGCTGGCCAAGGTGCCGAAGAACGAGATCGACGGTGCGGTGCGCAATGCCGCCAAGATCCTGCACATCGAGCATCTGCTGGACCGCAAACCCAAGGACCTCAGCGGCGGCCAGCGCCAGCGCGTGGCCATAGGCCGGGCCATCGTGCGCAAGCCCGAGGTGTTTCTGTTCGACGAGCCGCTGTCCAACCTCGACGCGGCGTTGCGCGTGCGCATGCGCTACGAGTTCGCCAAGCTGCACGAGGATCTGAAGACGACGATGGTCTATGTCACCCACGACCAGGTCGAGGCGATGACACTGGCCGACCGCATCGTCGTGCTGTCCGCCGGCCGCATCGAGCAGGTCGGCACGCCGCTGGAGCTGTACGAGCACCCGGACAATCTCTTCGTCGCCGGCTTCATCGGCAGCCCGAAGATGAACTTCCTCGCCGGCGAACTGGCCGCCATCGCACCGGGCCGGGCCGAGGTCCGGCTGGCCGGCGGACTGACGATGGTGGCCCTGGTGGATGCCAGCCGGGCCCGCGTCGGCGACCCGGTGACGCTGGGCGTGCGGCCCGAACACATCCGGGTGGGCGGCGAAGGCAATCTGCTGCAAAGCACCGTGGCCTTCGTCGAGTCCTTGGGCGGCACGACCTTCGCCTACTGCCCCTACCCCGGCCTCGAAGAGCCGCTGACCTGCCAGTTCGAAGGCCGCAACGGCTGCGACCGCCTGCGCGCCGGCACGGCGCTGGACCTGCAGTTCCCGGCCGAGGCGCTCTATCTGTTCGATGCCGAGGGCCGGGCCTTCCGTCGCCAGGCCGCGCCGGAGCTGGCGGCATGAGGTCGGCATCATTGCTGCTGGCCGGCCTGCTGCTGGCGGGTTCGGCCCAGGCCCAGGGCCACAAGCTGCTGGTCTGGATCAATGGCGACAAGGCCTACAACGGCCTGCAGAAGGTCGGCGATGCATTCGAAAAAGTCTCCGGCGTCAAGGTCGTGGTAGAGCATCCGGTCGACGCCACCGACAAGTTCCAGCAGGCGGTCGGCGCCGGCAAGGGCCCGGACATCTTCTGCTGGCCCCACGACCGCGTCGGCGAATGGGCCAAGGCGGGCCTGCTGACCCCGATACGCCCCGGCAAGGCACTGTATGCCGAGGTCGAGGACAAGGCCTGGAAGGCCCTGGGTTATCAGGGGCGCCTCTGGGGCTATCCGATCGCCATCGAGACCATAGGCCTGATCTACAACAAGGCCCTCGTCCCCAAGCCTCCGGCGACCTTCGACGAAGTCATCGCGCTGGACAGGGAACTGGCCAAGACCGGCAAGCACGCCATCCTCTGGGACTACAACAAGAGCTTCTTCAGCTGGCCGCTGCTGGCCGGGGCCGGCGGCACCATCTTCGAGCGCGACGCCCAGGGCGAGTACGACGCGGCCAAGGTCAGCGTCAACAATGCCGGCGCGCTGGCCGGGGCAACCATGATCAACCGGCTGATACGCGAAGGCCATATGCCCAAGGGCGCGCGCTACTCCGAGATGGAGAGCGCCTTCGCCCGCGGCGAGGTGGCGATGATGATCACCGGCCCCTGGGCCTGGGACAACGCCCGCAAGGCCAAGATCGATTTCGGCGTGGCGGCCATTCCGGCGGTGACGCCGGGCAAGCCGTCCAAGCCCTTCATCGGCGTGCTGGGCTGCATGATTGCCGCGCCCAGCAAGCTCAAGGACATCGCCCGCGAGTTCATCGAGAACCATCTGATGCGGCCCGAGGCGCTCAAGGTGCTGGACGCCGACGTGGCCATAGGCGTGCCGGCCAACAAGGCCTTCTACGCCGAGCTGGCCGTCAATCCGCTGATACGGGCGAGCATGGACAACGTCCGCGTCGGCGAGCCGATTCCCAACATCCCCGAGGTCGGCCGCTTCTGGACCGCGATGGACGCCGGGCTGGAAGCCATCACCAACGGACTGCAATCGCCGAAGGACGCACTCGACGGCGCCTCGGGCCGCATGCTGCTGAACATCAAATGAACGCGATGACCGCTACCCTTGCCAAGGGCTACAGCACCCTGCCGCCAAGCCCGTTGGAAAACGCGGCACGCGCGCTGCGCTGGCCCATCACCGGGCTGGCCATGCTGGCCTCGCTGTACCTGGTGTTCATGATCCACGCCAGCGGTCAGACGCTGTGGGCGCTGGGCCTGCTGGCCCTGTTCAGCGCCGGCTTCTACGTCTATGTCTCCAACGCGGGCTTCGCCTATCGCTACCTGTTCCCGGGCATCGCCGGCATGCTGGTCTTCATCGCCTTTCCGCTGATCTACACGGCGCAGATAGGCTTCACCAACTACTCGTCCACCCATTTGCTGAGTCAGGAGCGGGTGCGCGAGTACCTGCTGGACCAGCACGAGGCGGTCGAGGACCAGGTCCAGCCCTTCAGCCTGCATGCCGATGGCGCAGACAAGAAGGCCTACCGGCTGGTGCTCAGCACGGAGGGGACGGAGCAGGGGCAGGCGCAGGCGCGCTGGGTGTCGCCGCCGCTGGCGCTGGGACCCACCCGCGACGAGTTGCGCGTCGAGATGCTGCCGCTGAATGCACCGCTGCAGGCCGCACTGCCGCTGCGCGAACTGATCAAGCACCGCGAGGCGCTGATGAAGCTGAGCCTGGTCCTGCCGGCCGCCACGGGCCTGAGCGAGCTGCACTATCTGGGCCTGCGCGAGTTCGGCCCGATCAAGCGGCATTGGGCGGAGCTGCCCGATGGCAGCCTGAAGCGCGAAACGGATGGCCAGCTGTTCAAGCCGAACGGACAAACCGGCTACTACGAGAACACCGCAGGTCAGCCGCTGCAGCCGGGCTACAAGGTTACGGTGGGTTGGCAGAACTACGTCCGCATGGTGGCGGACGCCGAGTTCCGCGGCCCCTTCCTGAACATCTTCAGCTGGACGGTCATGTTTTCGCTGCTGACGGTGATCTTCTCCACCGCCATCGGCATGCTGCTGGCCGTGCTCCTGAACTGGGACGACCTGAAGTACCGCACCACCTACCGCACGCTGTTGTTCCTGCCCTATGCGGTGCCGGGCTTCATCTCCATCCTGGTGTTCAAGGGCCTGTTCAACCAGAACTTCGGCGAGATCAATGCCATTCTCGACGCGCTGGTGGGCATCAAGCCGGCCTGGTTCGCCGACCCGCTGCTGGCCAAGATCATGCTGGTGATCGTCAATGTCTGGCTGGGCTATCCCTACATCATGATTCTGTGCGCCGGCCTGCTGAAGGCCATTCCGTCGGACCTCTACGAGGCCTCTGCGATTGCCGGCGCCGGCCCGCTGACCAACTTCTTCAAGATCACCGCGCCGCTGGTCATCAAGCCCTTGGCGCCGCTGCTGGTCAGCGCCTTCGCCTTCAACTTCAACAACTTCGTGCTGATCGCGCTGCTGACCGATGGCCGGCCCGACTACCTCAGCACCAAGATTCCGGCAGGCCAGACCGACATCCTGGTTTCCTACACCTACCGCATCGCCTTCAAGGACTCGGGCTCGGACTTCGGCCTGGCCGCGGCGATCTCGACCCTGATCTTCTTCCTGGTGGCAGCGATGTCGCTGCTGAACCTGCGCCTGATGCGCAAGGCTCAAAACTCCTGAGGCGCTGACATGGCCATTGTTCGAGGCAAACAGGCGCGCTGGCGCGTCTATGGCGCCCATGCGCTGCTGTGGGTGTTCCTGGCGCTCACACTCTTCCCGCTGCTCGCAGTCGTGTCGATCTCGCTGCGGCCGGGCAACTTCGCCACCGGCAGCCTGATTCCGACCGAGATCAGCCTGGAGCATTGGAAGCTCGCTCTGGGCATTCCCTACCAGGGCGCCGATGGCAGCCTGGTGCAGCCGCCCTTTCCGGTGCTGACCTGGCTGTGGAACTCGATCAAGATCGCCACGCTGTCGGCGCTGCTGATCGTCGGCATCTCGACCACCGCCGCCTATGGCTTTGCACGGCTGCGCTTTAGCTTCAAGACACCCATCCTGAACAGCATGCTGCTGCTGCAAATGTTCCCGCCGGTGCTGGCCCTGGTCGCCATATATGCCATCTTCGAGACCATAGGCAGCTATGTGCCGGGCCTGGGGCTGGAGACCCACGCCGGCCTGGTGATGGCGTATCTGGGCGGCGTGGCCACGCATATCTGGACCATCAAGGGCTACTTCGAGACGATACCGGTCGAGATCGAG
The DNA here is from genome assembly GCF_963422335.1 of uncultured Roseateles sp. Lineage (NCBI taxonomy): Bacteria > Pseudomonadati > Pseudomonadota > Betaproteobacteria > Burkholderiales > Sphaerotilaceae > Roseateles > uncultured Roseateles sp. Next base: position 3,048,733 of record NZ_OY729424.1, on the reverse strand, counting down.
GAATGCGCCAAGGTCGATGGCGCCACACACTGGCAGGCCTTCCGCATGGTGCTGCTGCCGATGGCCGTGCCCATCCTGATGGTGGTGTTCGTGCTGGCCTTCATCGGCACCATCATCGAGTACCCGGTCGCCTCGGTGCTGCTGCGCGAAGAGGGCAATCTGACGCTGGCCGTGGGCTCCAAATACTTTCTGCACGACCAGCGCTTTCTGTGGGGCGACTTCGCCGCCGCGGCGGTGCTGTCGGGGCTGCCCATCACCCTGGTGTTCCTGCTGGCGCAGCGATGGATCGTCTCGGGCTTGACGGCGGGTGGGGTGAAAGGTTGAGGTGCCAAAGTTGGGTTGTTGCGCTTGCCGGGTGCCTGGCTGCCGGCCTGGCGCAAGCAGCCGACTGCAAGCCCAGCCCGCTGGGCGCACGCGAACTGTTCCTGCGCGGCAGCATGAATGGCTGGGCGGCGCGGGAGGACTATGCCTTCCAGTACCAGTGCGACGCCTACTACCTGAACGTCACTGTCAGCGGCCGCCAGGAATTCAAGATCGCCGATGCCGACTGGAGCGCGGACACCAGCATAGGCCTCGGTGACGATGCTCAGCCGGCACTAGGCGCCAAGGCCAATCTGCAGCAGCCCTTCGACGGCGAGCAGACCTTGACCCTGCGCTTCGTCGAAGGCAGGCCGCAGCTGAGCCTGGGGCCGCGCAGCTTCGTCGCCGCGCCACCCAAGGCGATCACCGACCCGGTGGCGTTGAGCCTGCGTTTCGACTCACGCGAGCTGCGGCACAAGAAACCCTTTGGTGCGGTGCCTGCCGGCAGCGAGCTGCAGTTCATGCTCAGCGCCCTGCCCGGCGTGACGCGGGCAACGCTGGTGCTGGAGAGCCGGCACCTGGTCGGCAACCAGGAGAAGCTGGACTACGCTCCGCTGGCCCGCATCGCGATGCAGCCAAGCACGGTAGGCCAGCGCGTGCAATGGCAGGCCCGCCATCGCTTCGCGCAGCCGGCCGTCTACGGCTACCACTTCGAGCTGGAGATCGCCGGCAAGACCTACGTCTTCCAGAACAACAGGGACGAGATCTACTGGACTCGCGAGGCCGGCAGCATGGGCCTGGGGTTGGTGGCAGAGATGCCTGCCGACGCCAAGCGCATACGCCGCTACCGCCAGACCGTCTATGCTGCCGACTTCAAGGTGCCCGGCTGGGCCCGCGACCTCGTCTATTACTACGTCTTCCCCGAGCGCTTCCGCAACGGCGACCGCACGAACGACCCGCAGCCGGGCCGCGACCGCTACCAGGACCAGGGCATCGAGCTGCACGCCCTCTGGACGGACAGGCCCCACAAACCGGGCGACGGCTCCGACGCCGTCTACAACAACGACTTTTTCGGCGGCGACCTGGCCGGCCTGATCGCCAAGCTCGACTACATCAAAAGCCTGGGCGCCAACGCCATCTACTTGACACCCATCTTCAAGGCCGCGAGCAACCACAAATACGACACCGCCGACTACCGCCAGGTGGACCCGGCCTTCGGCACCAATGCCGACTTCGAGCGCCTGTGTGCCGAGGCCGCCAAACGCGGCATGCGCGTGATCCCCGACACCTCGCTGAACCATGTGGGCAGCGACTCGCCCTACTTCAACCGCTACGGCAACTATCCGGCCGGCGGCGCCTTCGACAAGGGCCGACTGAACGCCGCGTCGCCCTACGCCAGCTGGTTCAAGCTCGACCCCAGCCAAGCCAAGCCCGAAGACCAGTACCAGGGCTGGACCGGCGTGAAAGACCTGCCGGAGATCGACAAGAGTTCGCCCTCCTTCCGCGCCTTTGCCTATGGCGACCGAGACTCGGTGATGAAGCAGTGGCTGGACTACGGCGCCGCCGGCTGGCGCATGGATGTCGCGCCCTGGGTGCCCGACGATTTCTGGCGGGAGTGGCGCAGGGCCATCAAGACGCACAGGCCCGATGCGCTGACCGTGGCCGAGACCTGGTTCGATGCCAGCAAGTTCCTCGTCGGCGACATGTTCGACTCGACGATGAACTACATCTTCCGCAACACGGTGCTGGACTATGCCGCCGGCGGCGATGCACGCAAGCTGTACGCCAATATCGAGCTGATGCGCGAAGCCTATCCGCCGCAGGCCTTCTATGCGTTGATGAATCTGCTGTCCACGCACGATCAGCCGCGGGCGCTGCATCACCTGGGCTATCTCGACGATGGTGATGCCGCCAAGCTGGCCTTGGCCAAGCAGCGCCTGAAGCTGGCGCTGCTGTTCCAGATGAGCTTCCCCGGCGCGCCGACGATCTACTACGGTGACGAGGTCGGTGTCGGCGGTGGCGACGATCCCTACAACCGCGCGCCCTACCCCTGGGCCGACCAGGGAGGGCAGCCGGACGAGGTGCTGCTGGCCGACTTCAAGCGCTTGACTTCGCTGCGGCATCGGCACCCGGTGCTGCGCCACGGCTCGATAGACGCGCCGCTGCATCTGGACCAGCACCTGATCGCGCTGGCCCGTCGGGACGGCAAGCGCTGGGCGCTGACCGCCTTCAACAACGACACCCAGCCCCGCAGCGTCACCCTGACTCTGCCCGCAGCGTTGGCGCATGCCGAGTTCATCGATGCCTTGAGCGGCGAGCGCTTCAAGGCCAGAAGCGGCCAACTCAAATTGCCTCTCCCTGCTTTGTTCGGACGCGTACTGACATGGAACTGAGAAACTTTGGCCACACCGGCCTGCGCGTATCCGCCCTCGGCTTTGGCGCCATGCACCTGAACGACGAGCGCACGACCGAGCGCGAGGCCGGCACGCTGCTCAACGCCGTGCTGGACCTGGGCGTGAACTTGATCGACACCGCGCGTGGCTACGGCCTGTCCGAGGAGCGCATCGGCCGCCACATCGCCCACAGGCGCGACGACTATGTGCTGTCCACCAAGGTCGGCTACGGCATCCCAGGCGTGCCGGACTGGACCTACGACTGCATCATCCAGGGTGTGGACGCCGCACTGGCGCGCATGCGGTGCGAGGTGCTGGACATCGTCCACCTGCACTCCTGCCCGCTGCAGGTGCTCGAGCAGGGCGAGGTGATACGCGGGCTGGAAGACTGCCGGCGCGCCGGCAAGATCCGCGTCGTGGCCTACTCGGGCGACAACGCCGAGCTGGACTTTGCCCTCAACTCGGGCCGCTTCGGTGCCGTGCAAACCTCGATCAGCCTCAGCGACCAAGTCAATCTGGCCTCACGCCTGCCGCTGGCTCAGGCGCGCGGCATTGGCGTGATCGCCAAGCGCCCGCTGGCCGGCGCCATCTGGCGTTTTGCCGAGCGGCCCGACAGCTATGCCGAGGGCCAGTACTGGGACCGCTGGCAGGCGATGGGGTTTGCCACGCAGGGCCCGCGCGACTGGAACGACATCGCCCTGCGCTTTGTCGCCCACCAGCCTGGCGTGGCCAGCAGCATCGTTGGCACGTCGAAGCTGGCGCATTTCAAACAGAACCTGGAGGTGGTCGAGCGAGGGCCATTGGAGGTGGAACTGCAGCGCCAGTTGCGCGCTGCGTTCTCCGGCCAGCAAAAGGACTGGCCGGGGCTGATCTAGCCTAGAACGCCGCAATCCCCGTCTGCGCCCGTCCCAAGATCAACGCATGAATGTCATGCGTGCCCTCGTAGGTGTTGACCACCTCAAGGTTGACCAGGTGGCGGGCGACACCGAACTCATCGGAGATGCCATTGCCACCCAGCATGTCGCGGGCCATGCGGGCAATGTCGAGTGACTTGCCGCAGCTGTTGCGCTTCATGATCGAGGTGATCTCGACCGCGGCCGTGCCCTCGTCCTTCATGCGGCCCAGGCGCAGGCAGCCCTGCAGGCCCAGGGTGATCTCGGTCTGCATATCGGCCAGCTTCTTCTGGATCAGCTGGTTGGCGGCCAGGGGCTTACCGAACTGCTTGCGGTCCATCGTGTACTGGCGTGCGGTGTGCCAGCAGTCCTCGGCGGCACCGAGCGCCCCCCAGGCGATACCGTAGCGGGCGCTGTTCAGGCAGGTGAACGGGCCCTTCAGGCCACGTACGTCCGGGAAGGCATTCTCTTCGGGGCAGAACACCTCGTCCATGACGATCTCGCCGGTGATAGAGGCGCGCAGACCGACCTTGCCGTGGATGGCAGGCGCCGTCAGGCCCTTCCAGCCCTTCTCGAGCACAAAGCCGCGAATCTGGCCGCCATCGTCCTTGGCCCAGACGACGAACACATCGGCCACAGGGCTGTTGGTGATCCACATCTTGGCGCCGGTCAGGCTGTAGCCGCCGTCAACCTTTTTCGCGCGGGTGATCATCGAGCCTGGGTCTGAGCCGTGGTTGGGCTCGGTCAGGCCGAAGCAGCCAATCCACTCGCCGCTGGCCAGCTTGGGCAGGTATTTGCGCTTGGTCGCCTCGTTGCCGAATTCGTTGATCGGCACCATCACCAGCGAGCTCTGCACGCTCATCATCGAACGGTAGCCCGAGTCCACGCGCTCGACCTCGCGGGCGATCAGCCCGTAGCAGACATAGTTGAGGCCGGCGCCACCGTATTCCTCGGGAATCGTCGGGCCCAGCAGGCCCAGCTCGCCCATCTCGCGGAAGATGGCCAGATCGGTCTGCTCGTTGCGGAAGGCGTCGCGCACGCGGGGCGCGAGGCGGTCCTGGCAATAGGCGCGGGCGGCGTCGCGCACGGCGCGCTCGTCGTCGGTAAGCTGCTGTTCCAGCAGCAGCGGATCGTCCCAGTGGAAGGAGGCTTTGGCTTGGCTCATGATGGTCTCGAAAGTGGGGATTGGGATGGGTCAATGTTCGAACTTTACGGCAGCACGGCCGTGACCTCGATTTCGACCTGGGCGCGGTCTTCCATCAGGGCCGCCACCTGCACGGCGCTCATCGCGATCGCGTAGTGCTGGCCCAGCACCTCGCGGTAGGCCTGGCCGACCTCGCGGCCGCGCGCCAGATACACCTTTTTGTCGGTCACATACCAGGTCATGCGGGTGATGTGCTCGGGGCCGGCACCGGCCTCGGCCAGCACCGCCTTGATGTTCAGCAGCGTCTGACGCACCTGGGCGACGAAGTCATCGCTCTCGAACTGGCACTGGGCATTCCAGCCGATCTGGCCGGCGACAAAAATCTGCTTGCCGGTGGCGGCAACCCCGTTGGCATAGCCTTTGGGCGCGGCCCAACCGGCCGGTTGAAGAATCTGTTTCATGGTGTTGTCTCCTGAGAGTCTAGGCAGCGCTGCAGGGCAGCGCGCAGGTCATCGGGCCAGGCGATCGGCTTGTGCGTGTCCAGCGAGGTACAGACCAGCACCTGCTGGAACACGACGCGCACGCCATCGGCGCCGTCGAATTGGAGGTTCAGGCCCAGCGAGCTGCGGCCCAGTTTGTTGATGGCGACGCGCTGGGTCAGCAGGTCGCCCATGCGGCTGATGCGCTGGAAGTCCACACCCAGATGGACGGTGGGCACGCCGGTGCGGCGCGGGCCCAGCAGGTCGGCGTAGTTCACACCCAGCCCCTCGGTGAACCAGTCCTCGACCAGCGCGTTGAGCATCTCGAAATAGCGCGGGTAGAAGACGATGCCGGCCGGGTCGCAATGGCCGAAGCGCACCCGCTCCTGCCGCTCGAACACCCAGCGCGCCTGCAAGACGTTGATGGCGTTGCTCATCGTCACACCCCCACGTAGCGTTGCCACAGGCTGTGGTCGGCGTCCAGCGCCGGTGAGTCGCCCTGCCAGACGACGCGGCCGCGCTCGACGATGGTGTGGCCGTCGGCAATGCATATCAGGCGCTTGACGTATTTGTCGACCACCAGAATCGTCTGGCCGGCCTCACGCAGCGCCTGCAGGCAGCGCCAGATCTCCTCGCGTATCAAGGGCGCCAGGCCCTCGGTGGCCTCGTCCAGAATCATCAGCTTCGGATTCGTCACCAGCGCCCGGCCTATGGCCAGCATCTGCTGCTCGCCGCCCGAGAGCTGGTTGCCCATATTCTGCGAGCGCTCCTTCAGCCGAGGGAACAGCGCATGCACCCGCTCCACCGTCCAGGGGTTCTTGGCGCCGCAGCGGTTGCCGGCAAAGGCCTGCAGATGCTCCAGCACGCTCAGATTGGGGAACACCTGCCGGCCCTCGGGCACGATGGCCAGGCCCAGGCGGGCGATGCGGTCGGCATCCCAACCGGTGACGTCTTGGCCATCGAACACAATGCGTCCGGCCAGCGGCTTCAGCTGCCCCGTCAGACAACGCAGCGTCGTCGTCTTGCCCATGCCGTTGCGGCCCAGCAAGGTGGCGACCTCGCCCTGGGCTATCTTGAAATCGACACCGAACAGCACCTGGCTGCTGCCATAGGCGGCCTGCAGGCCTTGAACCTCCAACAAGGGGCTCATGCGGCCAACTCCTCATCGCCCAGATAGGCGCGCTTGACCTCGGGATGCTCGCGTATCTCCTGCGGCGTGCCGCTGGCGATGACCTTGCCGAACACCAGGGTCGAGATGCGGTCGGCGAGGCGAAACACCGCCTCCATATCGTGCTCAACCAGCAGCAGGGTCAGGCTTTGCCTGAGCTGCAAGAGCAGGTCCACCATGCGTTCTGACTCGTCAGGCCCCATGCCGGCCATAGGCTCGTCCAGCAGCAGGAGCTTGGGCCGCGCGGCAAGCGCCAGGCCCACCTCCAGCTGGCGTTGCTCGCCGTGCGCCAGACCACCGCTGAGCGCATCGGCCCGGTGCGACAGGCCGATCTGGGCCATCAGCGCCTCGGCTTCGGCATAGGCGACATCGTCGTTCACCGCGGCCCGCCACCAGCCGGGCGTGCCAGGCCGGCGGGCCAGCACGGCCAAGGCCAGGTTGTCGAGCACCGAGTAGCTCTTGAAGATGCTGGTGATCTGGTACGAACGCACGAGGCCGGCGCGCACATGGGTATCCATGCTGTCGTGTGTAACATCACGGCCGGCGAACAGCACCTGACCGCTGTCGGGCCGCAGACCGCCGGAGATTTGGTGGATCAGGGTCGTCTTGCCGGCACCGTTGGGGCCGATCAGCGCATGCACCTCACCGGGCATGACCTCGAAGCTGGCATCATCGGTGGCGGCCAACGCGCCGAAGCGCTTGACCAGATGCTGGACTCTGAGCAGCGGCTCAACCATGGACGGCCTCCTTCGCTTGGCGGCGTACCTTCTTCCTCAGACCGCTCAGGCCCTTGGGTGCAAACAGCACCACGGCCAGCAGCACCACACCCAGCGCCATATGCCAGTGCAGGGTGTAGCTGGACAGCAGCTCTTCAAGTATCAGAAGGCCGGCCGCGCCGAGCAGCCCGCCCCACAGCGCGCCGGCGCCGCCGATGATGACCATGATCATCAGCTGGCCCGACTGAGTCCAGTGCATCAGATGCGGTGTGACCAGGCCGTTCAGATTGGCCAGCAAGGCACCAGCCAGGCCCGCCAGTGCACCGGCCAGCACAAAGGCCTGCCAACGGATCAGGAACACGCGGGTTCCCACCGCCGCCATGCGCATCTCGTTCTCGCACGTGCCCTGCAGCAGGCGACCGAAGGACGAGTTGACGCAGCGCTGCAGAAAGCCCATCACCGCGACACAGAGCGCCAGCACGACCCAATAAAAATGGGCGTCGTCCTTCAGGTCAAGACCTGAGGCAATCAGCGAGCGGCTGGTCAGCGGCAGGCCGTCGTCGCCGCCATAGGCCTTCAGCGAGACAACGATGTAATAGAACATCTGCGCAAAGGCCAACGTGATCATGATGAAGTAGACGCCGCGGGTACGCAGCGAGATCGCGCCGATCAAGGCCGCGGCGGCCGCGCTGACCAGCATCGCCAGCGGCCAGCTGACCCAGGCCGAGCCGACACCGGCGTCCATCAGTATGCCCACGGTGTAGGCGCCCAGACCGACAAAGGCCGCATGCCCGAAGCTCACCATGCCACCAAAGCCGAGAATCAGGTTCAGGCTGCTGGCGGCAATGGCGAAGATCAGCACGCGGGTGGCGACGCCGATGTAGAACTCCAGGCCCAGGGCCTTGGCCGCGAACGGCAGCGCCAACAGCAGCGCCAGCACCGCGAGCAGCACCGCCTTGCCCGGGCCTGCGTGATGCAGGGCGCTATGGCGTACAGATGTAGTCATCGCTCAGCCCCGCGCAGGAAACAGGCCTTGCGGACGCCAGAACAGCACCGCAGCCATTAACACATAGATCAGGATCGACGCCAGAGCCGGCCCCAGATTCGACGCGACCTCGCTAGACGCCACCTGGCGCAGCACCGCAGGCAGCAGCGTCCGGCTCAAGGTGTCCACCAGGCCCACCAGCAGAGAGCCGACCAGGGCGCCGCGTATCGAGCCTATGCCACCGATGACGATGACAACAAAAGCGAGTATCAGGATGCTCTCGCCCATGCCCACCTGCACGGCCAGCAGCGGGCCCAGCAAGGAGCCGGCCAGCGCGCACAGCGCCGCGCCGAAGCCGAACACCAGCGTGAACAGGCGCTTGATGTTGACGCCCATCATCGTCGCCATCTCGCGGTTCGAGGCCCCTGCCCGCACCCACATGCCGATGCGCGTGCGCGTGACCAGCACGAACAGCAACAGGGCTACGGCCAGGCCCACGACTATGATCAGCAGCCGGTAGGCCGGGTAGTACAGGCCGGGCAGCAACTCCACCGGACCGGACAGCGCCGCCGGCGTGTTCAGCATCATCGGCTGCTCACCCCAGATCATGCGCACGCCCTCGTTGCAGATCAGTATCAAGGCAAAGGTCGCCAGCACCTGGGCCAGGTGGTCGCGCTTGTACAGACGCCGCAGCAGCGTGATCTCCAACAGCATGCCGAACAGCGCCGTGCCCACCAGTGCCGCCAGCACCGCCAGCGGAAAGGAACCACTGGCCTGGGCCACGGCGGCGGCCAGATAGGCGCCCACCATGTACAGCGAGCCATGGGCCAGATTGATCATGTCCATGATGCCGAACACCAGGGTCAAGCCTGCAGCCAGCAGGAACAGCATCAGGCCGAACTGCAGGCCGTTGAGCGCCTGCTCGGTGATCAGAATCCAGTCCATGAGGAGGTGTGGTTGGAGTGAGCGGGACCTCTGGCCGCGCAAGCGCGGCACAAAGACCTCGAGTCAGTTGGAGCCAGAGCTTGCCGGGGTACCGACAAGGGCTGGCACGCAAGTCATTTCATCTTGCACTGCGCCGCATAAGCATCCGCATGATTGCCAAAGATCTTGCCCAGGGTCTTGTTGGTCACGCGTCCCTGTGCGTCCTTGCCGATGATGCGGATGTAGTAGTCCTGGATCGGGTACTGGTTGTTGTTGAACTTGAACGGGCCGCGCACCGATTCGAACTTGGCGGCCTTCAGAGCCTTTAGCACCGCGTCCTTGTCCTCGATCTTGCCCTTGACGTCGCGCACGGCGGCGTCGATCAGCTGCGCGGCGTCGTAACCTTGGCTCGCATACAGCGAAGGCAGGCGGCCATATTCTTTCTGGAAGTCAGCGACGAACTTCTTGTTGGCCGGGTTGTCCATGTCGTGCGCCCAGTGAGAGCTGTTGAACATGCCCAGCATCGGCTCGCCGACGGCCTTGATCACGTCCTCGTCGGCCGAGAATCCGGGGCCGAATAGGATCACGTCCTTGGACAGGCCGGCGCCGACGAACTGCTTGATGAAGTTGATGCCCATGCCGCCCGGCAGGAAGATGTACATCGCATCGGGCTTGGCGGCGCGCGCCTGTGCCAGCTCGGCCGAGTAGTCCAACTGGCCCAGCTTGGTGTAGATCTCTTCAGCGACGGTGCCCTTGTAGTAGCGCTTGAAGCCGGTCAGCGCGTCCTTGCCCGCAGGGTAGTTGGGGGCCAGGATGACAAGCTTCTTGAAGCCCTTGTCCTGCACCGCCTTGCCCACCGCCTCGTGCAGGTTGTCGTTCTGCCAGGCGACATTGAAGAAGTAGGGGTTGCACTGCTCGCCGGCATACTGAGAGGGGCCGGCGTTGGCGCTGATGTAAGGCGTCTTGCTGTCGAACACGCTTTGGCCCACGGCCAGCATCAGGTTGGAGAACACGATGCCGGTCATGAAGTCCACCTTGTCGCGCTTGATCAGTCGATCAGTCGTCTGCTTGGCGGTGTCGGGGTTCTGCTGGTCATCGGCAATGATGACTTCGGCCGGCAGGCCGCCCAGCTTGCCGCCACGGGTCTTCAGGGCCAGGTTGAAGCCGTCGCGGATATCCACACCGAGACCGGCGCCAGCACCCGACAAGGTGCTGAGCATGCCGATCTTGACCTTGTCAGCGGCCAGGGCCGGGCTGGCGGTCGCGCCGGCCAGCAGGGCAAGGGCCAGGGTGTTCAGAACCAGGGATTGCTTCTTGATCATGCGGTGCTCCATCGTGCGGTGGGGTATTGATTCGATCAGGCGGGATTGCGTAGGCGAAACCGTTGCAGTTTGCCAGTCTCAGTGCGCGGCAGCGCCTCTCGGAACTCGATCGCACGGGGGTATTTATACGGAGCAACCGTCTGTTTCACGAAGTCCTGCAACTCTCGCACCAGTTCGGGGCCAGGTATTGCACCGGGGCGTAGCACGACGAAGGCCTTGACGATCTGGCCGCGCTGCTCGTCGGCCACGCCGATGACGCCGCACTCGGCCACCTGGGGGTGCAGCAGCAGGGCGCTCTCGACCTCGGGGCCGGCGATGTTGTAGCCGCCAGAGATGATCATGTCGTCGGTCCGCGACTGGTAGATGAAGTAGCCATCTGCATCCATCGCATAGGCGTCGCCGGTCAGGTTCCAGCCGTTCTGCACATAGGCACGCTGACGGTCATCGGCCAGATAGCGGCAGCCGGTCGGGCCCTTGACGGCCAACTTGCCCACCTGCCCTGCCGGCAAGACACGGCCCTCGTCGTCGACCACACGGGCCTGGTAGCCGGGCACCGGCTTGCCGGTAGCGCCGGGCCGTGCCTGGTCTTCGGTATGCGAAATGAAGATATGCAAGAGCTCGGTCGCGCCGATGCCGTCAATCATCTCTATGCCGCTGGCCTCTTTCCACAGCTGGCGCGTGGCCGCCGGCAGCGCCTCGCCGGCGCTGACGCATTTGCGCAGGCTGCTCAGATCATGCTGGCCGACGAGCGGCGCCATCGCCCGGTAGGACGTAGGCGCAGTGAAGCAGACGGTGGCACCGAACTGCGCGATGGCTGGCAGCAGCGCTTCTGGCGAGGCCTTCTCCAGCAGCACCGTCGATGCACCCACCGACATCGGGAATAAGACCAGGCCGCCAAGGCCGAACGTAAAAGCCAGCGGCGGGCTGCCGATGAAGACATCGTCGGCGACCGGCTCCAGCACATGCTTGGGCCAGCAGGCGCAGATGGCCATCACATCGCGATGGAAGTGCATCGTACCCTTGGGCTTGCCGGTCGTGCCCGAGGTGAAGGCGATGATGCAGCAGTCGTCGGCGGCGGTGTCCACATTGGCGAAGGTTGCGGGCTTGGCAGCGGCACGCGCTTCGATGCCATCGGGCGCTTCGCTCATATAGTGGGCGACCGACTTCAAGGTCGGACACTGTGCCTGGGCCAACGCCAGTTCCTCGGCCAGGCGCGCGTCGCACAAGGCGTGGCTGACTTCGGCCTGTTGAATCACCTGGATGAGCTCTTTGGCGCGCAGCAACGGCATCGTCGCTACTGCGATCGCACCGGCTTTCTGGATCGCGAACCAGCAGGCGGCCATCATTGGCGTGTTGGCGCCTCGCATCAGCACGCGGTTGCCGGGCACGACACCCATGTCTTCGACCAGCACGTGGGCTATTGCGTTGGCCTGGGCCAGCAGATCGGCATAGGTCCAGCGCACTCCGATGCCCTGCATGCACGGGTGGTCGCCATGCCCCCGTTCGATCCAGGCGTCCAACAACTCGTGGGCACAGTTCAGGCGCTCGGGGAATTGCAGCTCGGGCAGGTCGAACACCAACTCGGGCCACAGCTCGGCCGGCGGGAGGTTGTCGCGTGCAAAGGTGTCAACGTGGGCGGTATAGCTCATGCCAAAAGTCCTCAACCGTTCTTCAACAAATCACGACCGATGATCAGCTGCTGCACTTCGCTGGCGCCCTCGTAAATGCGCAGCGCACGGATCTCGCGGTACAGCGACTCGACCATCTCGCCACTTTGCACGCCACGGCCGCCGAACATCTGCACCGCCGCGTCGATCACGCGCTGCGCACCTTCGGTGGCCATCAACTTGGCCATCGCGGCCTCGCGGGTCACGTTCCGGCCCTGGTCGCGCTGCCAGGCGGCGCGATAGACCAGCAGGGCCGACGAATCAACCGTGCAGGCCATGTCGGCCAGCTTGGCCTGGGTCAGCGGCAGGTCGCCCAGGGTGGCGCCGAACATCTTGCGGCCATGGGCCTGCTGCAGGCCTTCCTGCAAGGCACGACGGGCAAAGCCCAGCGAGGCGGCGGCCACCGAGGTGCGGAACACATCCAAGGTGCGCATCGCCACCTTGAAGCCCTCGCCCGGCGCGCCCACCATCTGGCTCTTGGCCACGCGGCAGTTCGTGAACTTCAACCGTGCCAGCGGATGCGGGGCAATCACCTCGATGCGCTCGGCGATCTCGAAACCGGGCAGATCGGCATCGACGATAAAAGCGCTGATGCCGCGTGAGCCCGGCTGCTCGCCGGTGCGGGCGAACACGACATAGAAATCGGCGATGCCGCCGTTGGAGATCCAGGTCTTCTCGCCGTTCAGCACATAGCTGTCGCCGTCGTCCACCGCAGCGCACTGCATCGCCGCCACGTCGGAGCCCGCTTCGGGCTCGCTCAGCGCAAACGCGGCCAGCGCCTCGCCGCGGGCCACGCGGGGCAGATAGCGTTCACGCTGCGCGGCCGTGCCGGCCAGCGAGATGGCCCCCGAGCCCAGGCCCTGCATCGCGAAGGCGAAATCGGCCAGGCCGTTGTAGCGGGCCAAGGTTTCGCGCAGCAGGCAGATGGCACGGGTGTCTATCACCTCAGCCGTGCCGCCCAGGGCCACGCCGGCAATCGCGTGGCGCAGCCAGCCGGCCTCGCCCAGCAGCTTGACCAGGCGCTTGCATTCGGCATCGACATCGTCGCCGTGGCCGTGATCCAGATGCGCGGCGCACCAGGCATCCAACCCGGCAGCCAGTACGCGATGCCGGTCATCGAAGAACGGCCATTCGAGGTGCTTCAGGTGCATGTCAATTCCCCTCGAAGGTCGGACGTTGCTTGGCGGCGAAGGCGTTGTAGGCGCGGTGAAAGTCCTGCGTCATCATGCAGATCGCCTGGGCCTGGGCCTCGGACTCGATCGCCTCATCGACCCCCATCGCCCACTCCTGGTGCAGCATCTTCTTGGTCATCGCGTGGCCAAAGGTCGGGCCGCTGGCCAGGTCTTGCGCCAGGGTCACGGCGGCGGTGTTCAGTTCGTCCTCGGCGACGACGCGGTTGTAGAAGCCCCAGGCCAGGGCCTCGTCACCGCCCATATTGCGGCCGGTGTACAACAGCTCGGACGCCCGGCCCTGGCCGATGATGCGAGGCAGCATCGCACAGGCACCCATATCGCAACCGGCCAGGCCGACACGCGAGAACAGAAAGGCCACCTTGGAGCGGGCCGTGCCCAGGCGCAAATCGGACGACATTGCGATGATGGCGCCAGCGCCAGCGCAGACGCCATCAATGGCCGAGACAATCGGCTGCGGGCAGGCACGCATTGCCTTCACCAGATCGCCGGTCATCCGAGTGAAGGCGAGCAGATCGGGCATGCTCATCTGGGTCAGCGGGCCGATGATCTCGTGCACATCGCCGCCGGAGCAGAAATTGCCGCCGGCGCCTTGCACGACGATGGACCGCACATCGTCGGCATAGGCCAGGAGGCGGAACAGATCACGCAGCTCGGCGTAGGACTCGAAGGTCAGCGGGTTCTTGCGCTCGGGGCGGTTCAAGGTGATCACGCCGACCTTGCCAACAACCTCCCAACCGAAGTGCTGCGGCTTCAGGCCCGCGGTCTCGCGGCGGTTGCCGGCTTCCAGATTCGCATCCATCACTTGTTCTCCTTCGCTGCGGCACGCTTGGCCTTGGCGGTTTTGCCATTGGCGGCGGGCAGAGCTTCCTGCGCGCCCAGATGGGTTTTCAAGGTCGCCAGCAGGTCATAGACCTGGGCCTTCTCTTCGCTGCTCCAACCGGCCAGCAGCTCGACCACCCACTCCTCGTGCGTGGCGGCCATTCGGCGGAACTGGCGCTTGCCAGCAGCCGTCAGGCAGACCGAAAACGAGCGCCGGTCGGTGGGGTGAGGCTCGCGCACCACCAGGCCCTCGGACTCCAGTTGATCGGTGATGCCGGTGATATTGCCGCCGGTGACCATCAGCCGCTGCGACAGCTCGCCCATGGCCAGGCCCTCAGGGTGGCGCTCCAGCTGGGCCAGCAGATCGAAGCGCGGCAGCGTGGTGGCAAACTCGGTGCGCAGGCGGTTGCGTATCACGCCCTCGACGCGTGTCGTGCAGGCCAGGAGGCGCAACCACAGCTTCAGCGCCTGATGATGGTCGTCGATGACCCGCGATTCGAGGTCCGGGCGTTCGTCCAGCTCGTTGGCCATCACATCACCTCGCCGCCGCAGACGGCAATCGCCTGGCCGGTGATGGATGACGATTCGGCCCGCGCCAGCCAGCGCACCGCCTGCGCCACCTCGTCGGGCTGGACCATCCGCCCCTGCGGGTTGCCTGCCGACAGCTCGGCGCGCGCCTCTTCTTCCGTGCGGCCGGTCTTTGAGACGATGCGCGCTATCGCGCTATCGACAATCTCGGTCTCGGTGTAGCCGGGGCAGACGGCGTTGACGGTGATGCCCTTCCTGGCCAGCTCCAGCGCCATCGCCCGGGTCAGACCCAGCACGCCATGCTTGGCCGCGACATAGGCCGCCACGTAGGCATAGCCCTTCAGCGCCGCGGTGCTGGCCACATTGATGATGCGGCCCTGGCGGCGCTCGGTCATGCCGGTCAGCACCTCGCGCGAGCACAGGAACGTGCCGGTCAGATTGACGCTGAGCATCTGCTGCCACAGGGCCAGTGAGGTGCGCTGCAGCGGCGCGCTCTCGGCCTGGCCGGCGTTGTTGACGAGCACCGCAATCGGCCCCAGTTCGGCTGTTGATGCAGCAAAGGCCGCTTGCACGGCGGCCTCATCTGCCACATCGACCGTCTGCATGCCGACACGGCCCAGCGTTGACAGCTCGGCCTGCTGCGCCTGCAGCTTCGCCAGATTGCGGCCCATCAAGGTGACCGCATAGCCGTCCTGCAGCAAGCCCCGCGCAATCGCCGCGCCAATGCCACTGCCGCCACCGGTCACCACTGCGTGCATGGCGTCACTCATCGCTCAGGCACCCAGCGCACGGTTGGCCTGCTCCAGCGGCGACAGGCCCGCCATCTGCGCGGCCTGCGACCGCTCGCGCTCGTAGTTGCGCTCCAGCTGCACCTTGGCAGACGTGTATTGCTTGGGCCAATCGACGCCCACGCCACCCATATAACCAATGCGCGCCGCCTCCATCAGGGTCCAGGCCGGATTGGCCAGGTGCGGGCGGGCGATGGCGCACAGATCGGCGCGGCCCGAGGCGATGATGCTGTTGACGTGGTCGGCTTCGCTGATCGCGCCGACGGCAATCGTCGCGATGCCGACGCGGTTGCGAATCGCCTCCGAAAACGGCGTCTGGAACATGCGGCCATAGACCGGCTTCTCGGCCTTGGACACCTGGCCCGAGGACACGTCGATCAGATCGGCGCCGGCGGCCTTGAAGGCGCGAGACATCTCGACCGCATCGTCCGGCGTGTTGCCGCCAGGCACCCAGTCGTGCGCGGAGATGCGCACCGACATCGGCAGATGCTCAGGCCAGGCGGCGCGCATCGCCTTGAACACCTCCAGCGGATAGCGCAGCCGGTTCTCCAGCGAACCACCGTATTCGTCGTCGCGCTGATTGGTCAGCGGCGACAGGAAGGACGACAGCAGATAGCCGTGGGCGCAGTGCAGCTCCAGCCAGTCAAAGCCGGCCTCGGCGGCGCGTTTTGTCGCGGCCACGAAGTCATCGCGGACGCGGTCCATATCGGCGCGCGTCATCGCCCGCGACCATTCGCTGACGCCGGGCAGGTATTGCTGGGGCGAAGCCGAGATCAGCGGCCAGCCGCCCGACTCCAGCGGCTGATCAATGCCCTCCCACATCACCTTGGTCGAGCCCTTGGCGCCGGCATGGCCCAGTTGCAGGGCGATCTTGGCCGTGCTCTGGCTGTGCACATAGTCGGTGATGCGCTTGAAGGCGGCCGTCTGCGCGTCGTCGTACAGGCCCGGGCAGGCCGGGGTGATGCGCGCGTCGGGCGACACGCAGGTCATCTCGACGAAGACCATGCCGGCGCCGCCCATCGCGCGGGCGCCGAGGTGCACCAGATGATGGTCGGTGGGCAGGCCATCGACAGCGGAATACTGGGCCATCGGCGACACGACAACGCGGTTCTTCAAGGTCACGCTGCGCAGGGTGAACGGCGTGAACATCGGCGGCACGGTCTGGCCCTTGGCCGGCTTCAAACCGGCCTGTTCGGCGAGCCAGTTCTCGAACTCACCGACATAGCCGGCGTCGCGCAGGCGCAGGTTTTCGTGCGAGATGCGCTGCGAGCGGGTCAGCAACGAATAGGCGAACTGCTCCGGGTCCAGATGCGCATGGCGCTCGACATTCTCGAACCACTCGGTCGAGTTGCGCGCGGCGTTCTGGATGCGCAGCACTTCGATGCTGCGCGTCGCCTCGTAGGTGCGCAGCGCAGCATTCAGATCGCCCTTGGCCTCAGCGATATTGCGCGCCAGGCCGATCGCATCCTCCAGCGCCAGCTTGGTGCCGGAGCCGATCGAGAAGTGCGCGGTGTGAGCAGCGTCGCCCATCAACACGACGGGAGCACGGCCGTTGTGGTGCACCCAGGTCTTGCAGACCACGCGGGGAAAGCGGATCCACTGCGCCGAGCCGCGCAGATGGGCCGAGTTGGAGATCAGCTTGTTGCCGTCCAGCACCTTGGCGAACAGCTTCTCGCAGAAGGCAATCGCGTCTTCCTTGCTCATGTCTTCGAGGCCGGCGGCCTTCCAGACCGGCTCCGGCGCCTCGACGATGAAGGTCGAGGTGTCGGCATCGAAGCGATAGGCATGGGCCTGGAACCAGCCCCATTCAGTGTGCTGGAAATCGAAGGTGAAGGCGTCGAACAACTTGTGCGTGCCCAGCCAGACGAAGCGGCACTGGCGCAGATCGACGTCAGGCTGGTAGGTGGCAGCGTACTTGGTGCGCACCCGGCTGTTCAGGCCGTCGGCGGCGATGATCAGGTCAGCGTCCAGGCCTTCGTCGTCGGCCACATCGGACTCGAAGCGCAGATCGACGCCCAGTTCGATGCAGCGTTGCTGCAGGATGTTCAAGAGCTTCATCCGGCCGATGCCGCAAAAGCCATGGCCACCCGACAGCATCTTGCGGCCAGCGATATTGACCTCGATGTCATCCCAGTGATTGAACGCGTCGAGAATCTGGCCGGCGGTCTTGGGGTCGGCCTGCTGCATCGCGCTCAAGGTCTGGTCCGAGAACACCACGCCCCAGCCGAAGGTGTCGCCAGCGCGGTTGCGCTCGTAGACGGTGATCTGATTCGACGGGTCCTGCTGCTTCATCAGCAACGCGAAATACAGACCGGCCGGGCCGCCACCAATGCAGGAAATGCGCATCATCAGACTCCGTCTTGCCGCGGGCGAAGAACCCGCTTGATGGATGCACTTTAGACCTGTATATTTTAGGTGTCAACTAAATTCAAGAGTTGGAAATCCTAGGGCTTTCACCAGGATCGGGACCGGTTCATGATGTTGGAATTAACCGACACCACGCCCCAAATCCCGCTGCTATGGTTCGGGCCGCTTCGCATCTCACGCCAGGGGACCTTTCGATGAAACAGCTCTGGGACATCTCTCCCACCGTCTCGCCCGCCTCGCCGATCTTCCCCGGCGACGAGCCCTATGCCTTGCGCTGGACGGCACAGCTGTCACCCGGCTGCCCGGTTAATCTCAGCGCGCTGACGATGTCGCCCCATGTCGGCGCGCACGCCGACGCGCCGCTGCACTACGGCAACAACCAGCCCTCGGCGGCCGAAGTGGATCTGCAGGCCTATGTCGGCCCCTGCCGCGTGATACATGCGATTGATTGCGGGCCGCTGATCCAGATCGAGCACGTCCAGCACGCCGAGAAAAATCTTCCCGAACGCGTGCTGGTGCGTTGCTGCCAGCAGGCCAGCGAGGTCTGGAACCCCGAGTTCACCGCCTACGCGCCCGAGACCGTGGCCTGGTTGGCCGCGCGCGGCGTCAAGTTGATAGGCCTGGACACGCCCTCGGTGGACCCGGCGGACAGCAAATCCTTGGACAGCCACCAGCAACTGCTGCGCCTGAACCTGCGCGTGCTGGAAAACCTGGTGCTCGACGCAGTGCCCGAGGGCGACTACGAATTGATTGCGCTGCCGCTGAAGCTGGCCGGCGCCTGTGCCTCCCCCGTGCGCGCCGTCTTGCGCGCTTTTTGAAACCTGTTGCGGGCCGGACCTTGCCGTACCCGGCAAGCTCGGGCCCCAACTGACCGGAAAGAAGGAACCAAGCGATGACGACGAGACAAGATTGCGAAGTGCGGGATCAAGAAGATCCGCTGTTTGAGCTGAGGCATCAGTTCGACCTGCCGCCCGGCATCAACTACCTGGACGGCAATTCGCTGGGCGTGCTGCCGCGCGCCACCGCGGCCCGCGTGCAGGAGGTGATCGCCCGCGAATGGGGCATGGACCTGATCAAGAGCTGGAACACGGCCGGCTGGATCGATCTGCCGCGCAAGGTCGGCAACAAGATCGCCCGCCTCGTCGGCGCCGGGCCCGATGAGCTGGTGACGGCCGACTCGACCTCGGTCAATCTGTACAAGGTGCTGCACGCCGCCGCCCAGATCAGCAAGGCCGACGCGCCCGGGCGCCACATCATCGTCAGCGAGCGCAGCAACTTCCCGACCGATCTCTACATCGCCGAGAGCGTGGCCCGCCAGCATGGCTTCAGCTTGAAGCTGGTGGACACGGTTGATGAAATCCCTGCCGCGCTGAATGCCGACTTGGCCATTTTGATGCTGACCGAGGTCAACTACCGCACCGGCTACCGCCACGACATGAAGGCGCTGACCGCCGCTACCCATGCCGCCGGCGCTCTGGTGATCTGGGACTTGGCCCATTCGGCCGGCGCGCTGCCGGTAGACCTAAAGGGCGCGGACGCCGATTTCGCCGTCGGCTGCGGCTACAAGTATCTGAACGGGGGCCCCGGCGCACCGGCCTTCGTCTGGTCGCATCCGCGCCACGCGGAACGCTTCTGGCAGCCGCTGTCGGGCTGGATGGGCCATGCCGCGCCCTTCCAGTTCACACCCGACTACCGGCCCGCCGCCGGCATCACCCGCTACCAGTGCGGCACCCCGGCCATCCTGGCCTTGAGCGCGCTGGAGTGCGGCGTCGATACCCTGCTCGCCGCCGAGCCCATGGGCGGCATGGCGGCGCTGCGCAAGAAGTCGATCGCGCTGACCGAGGCCTTCATCGCGCTGGCCGAGGCCCGTTGCGGCTCGCAAGGCGTGCGCCTGTCCTCACCACGCGACGCCCACCAGCGCGGCAGCCAGGTCTGCCTGAGCCTGGCCGCACCGCTGCACGAGGCCGGCTACGCGGTCGTCAAGGCCTTGATCGCCCGTGGCGTGATCGGCGACTATCGCGCCGGCGACCCGCAGCGCCTGGACGAGTTCCCTCACATCTTGCGCTTCGGCTTCACGCCGCTGTACACCCGTTTTGTCGATGTCTGGGATGCCATCGAGCACCTGCACCAGGTGTTGCAGACCGAGGAATGGCGTGAGCCGCGCTTCAATCAGCAGGATGCAGTGACATGAGTGACGACCAAGCCCGTTGCCCGATGAACATCGTTCGCGAAGAGGGCGCCCAGCTGGACTTCTCGAAAGACATGAGCTATGGCGACTATCTGCACCTCGACCAGGTGTTGAGCGCCCAGCATCCGCTGTCGCCCGAGCACAACGAGATGCTGTTCATCGTCCAGCACCAGACCTCCGAGCTGTGGATGAAGCTGATGCTGCACGAGATGCAGGCGGCGGTGGCCAATGTGGCCCGAGACGAACTGCCGGCCGCCTTCAAGATGCTGGCTCGTGTCAGCCGCATCATGGAACAGCTGGTTCACGCCTGGGACGTGCTGGCAACGATGACGCCGCCCGAGTACTCGGCCATCCGCCCCTATCTGTCTAACAGCAGCGGCTTCCAGAGCTGGCAGTACCGGCAGATCGAATTCACCTTGGGCAACAAGAACGCGGCGATGCTCAAGCCCCACGAGCACGTACCGGCAAGGCTGGCTGTGGTCGAGGCCAGCTGGCGCGCGCCCTCGCTGTACGACGAAACGCTGAAGCTGATGGCCCGGCGCGGCCTGGCCGTGCCCGCCAGCCACACCGAGCGAGACTGGACCCAGGCCTACGCGGCTGACGAGGCCGTCAAGCAGGCCTGGCTGCAGGTCTATCGCAATCCCAGCCAGTACTGGGACCTGTACCAGATGGGTGAGGAGTTGGTCGATCTGGAAGACGCCTTCCGCCTATGGCGCTTCCGCCACGTGACGACAGTGGAGCGCGTCATCGGCTTCAAACGCGGCACCGGGGGCACCGGTGGCGTCAGCTATTTGCGAAAGATGCTGGACGTGGTGCTGTTCCCGGAGCTGTGGACCCTGCGCACCGAGCTCTGAGCCCGGACGGACAAGGCGGAAGCCTTGGCCCGCCTGGCGAAGGACTTGCGGCGATACAAGCCGCAAGGCTGAGCCCGGACGGACAAGGCGGAAGCCTTGACCCGCCTCGGCCAGCGGCCTCGGCCCTCGGCAGGCACAAGCAGTCCTCAGGACCGCCTGTGTCCGGCCTCGGCCTGGCGAAGGACTTGCGGCCATACAAGCAGCAAGACTGAGCCCCAGGCGGCGGCGACGCGATGGCTTGCGGTTTGGCGGTAGAGTGCAATCTTTCCCCCTCAAACCATGACACAGGACCTCGCATCTCCGCTGCCGTGCACCACTTGAGGCCCCTCCGTCGCTGCGATGCCTGCCATCCGAGGCCCCTGCGGCCATGAGCGCGATCACACCGACACCGTTGCCGGCCTGGCTGAAACGCCCGGTCGTGCTGCGCGCCGCGGCTCTGCTGGCCCTGCTGCAGCTGTTGGCGGCCCTGGGCTTTGTGCTCCATGCCCTGCGCGACGCCGAACGCCTGGAACTGCAGGCCACCGAGCTCCATGCCCGGCGGCTGCAGGAGCATGCCGATCAGAGCCTGCAGGCCTCGGCCCTGCTCTTGCGCAGTCTGGAGTCCGCTCTGGCCGGCACGCGCGAGCCGGTGCAGATGCTGAACCAGGCACTGAGTCCGCTGCTGCTGCCACAGCTGCCCCATGTGCGCAGCGTCTCGGCGCTGAATGCCTCGGGACGCGTGCTGGCCAGCAGCGAGCCCGAAAATCTCGCGGCCCAGATCGATCTCGGCCAGCTGCGGCGCGGCGCCGTCAGCGCCTCGCAATGGGTCGGTTCCCTGGCGCCCGGCCATGAGCTGGTCGACCTCGACCGTCGCCGCCGCAAGCCCTACGAAGGCCAGCAACGCCTGCTGCCCCAGGTCCATGTGCTGCCGGAGCTGATGTCGGCCGGAACCGCACCCGGCCCCCGCTACCTGGTAGCCGTGCTCGACCCGGACTACTTCGCCGAGCACTACCGGCAGCAGTTCGGCGATGGTCCGCGCAGCGCGGCGCTGCTCGGCCGCGACGGCAGCCTGATCACCGCCGATGCCGGTGCCTCGCTGCCCAGCGGCGCGACCCTGATCGACCATCAGGTGTTTCGCCACTTTCCGCCCGGCAAGGAACAGGGCAGCTTCGTCGGGCCCGGGCTGAAGGGCCAAGAGGTACTGGCCAGCTTTCGCAGCACCCGTCAGCTGCCGGCGCTGCTGCTGGTGGAGTACCGGCGTGATGCCATCTGGGGCGAGCTGCGCGACACGCTGATAGCGGCCGGCGCGATCACCCTGGCCGGCTGGCTGGCCATCGCCCTGCTGACCCGGGGCGCCTGCCGCAGCTTGAGCCGGCACGAGCAGGCCGACGATGTGCTGCGCCAGGCACATCAGCAGATGGCCGACGAGGAGCGCAACCAGCGCCTGCTGATCGACAGCGTGCAGGAGCTGATGTTCCGTACCGACACGGAGGGCAGGCTGGAGTTCGTCAACCGCCAGTGGTTTGCCGATGAGATCACCCTGCGGCCGGTACTGGGCCTGCCCTTCGCCGATTTCGTGGACGCCCGCGATGTCAGCGCCGCCCGTGCGCTGTTCCGCCCGCCCCGCGGGGGCGACCCACCGGCCGGCAGCCTGCGCGGCCCGCCCACCCAGCTGCGCCTGCGCGGCGCGGAGGGCGCGCACCGGGTGCTGGAGGTCAGCGTCACAGCGGTCGAGTCTGCCGAGCGCCGGTTGATCGGCTATGCCGGCTTTGCCATTGACGTGACCGAGCGCGAGCTGGCGCGCCGCCAGCTGCTGGAGCAGCTGGAGTTCACCGCCCGGCTGATCGAGGTCTGCCCCTTCCCCATCTTCGCCAAGGACAAGGCCGGCCGCTATCTGATGGTCAACCGCGCCTGGTGCGACATGGTCGGCTGGCCGGTCGAGCATGTGCTGGGCAAGACCCTGCCCGAGCTGCGGCCCATGGGCGACTTCACCATCACCCTGGCCAAGGACGAGCAGCTGATGCGCGAGGGCGGCACGCTGTCCTACGAAGAACGGGTACCGTTCCCCAACGGCACCTGGCATGACCTGATGGTGCGAAAGACCTCCTACGCCAATGCCAACGGCGAGCCGCTGGGCGTGATCGGCAGCATGGTGGACATCACCGACTTCCGCGAGGTCGAGCGCCGCACCCGCGAAGCGCGCGATGTGGCCGAGCGCTCCAGCGCCGCCAAGGGCGAGTTCCTGGCCAATGTCAGCCACGAGCTGCGCACGCCGCTGCAGACGATTCTGGGCTTCTCGCAAGTTGGCCTGTCTCGCGCCCGCGAGCAACCGGTGCTGGCGCGCATGTTCAGCGACATCCAGTCCGCCGGCCACCGCATGCTGCATGTGGTCAACAACCTGCTTGACCTGTCACGGTTGGAAACTTCGGTCGGCTCCTTCAAGCTGGTGCCCGGCGACGTGCGGCCGCTGGTGGCCGAGGTGGTGCAGGAGCTGGCCCAGTTGGCCGGCAGCCGGGGCCTGAGCCTGCGGCTGGAGCAATCCGACTGGCCCTGCATGGCCCTGCTGGACGCCTTCCGGCTGCAGCAGGTGTTCCGCAACATCCTGGCCAACGCGCTGCGTTACGCCCCGGCCCACAGCGAGATCGAGTTGCGCTGCTTCAACGAACCAGCCACTGGCGGCTGCTGCGTCGAGATCCGCGACCATGGCCCGGGCATTCCGCCGGATGAGTTCGAGAGCATCTTTGCGCCCTTTGTCCAGTCCTCCCTGAACCAGACCGGCGCCGGCGGCACCGGCCTGGGCTTGGCCATCAGCCGCAAGATCATCCATGTGCACAGCGGCACGATACGGGCGCACAACCACCCGGAAGGCGGCGCCGTGTTCGAGGTGCACCTGCCGCCGCTGGCGTCAAGCTGAGGCCGTCAGGCCGGGGATACGGCCCCAAAGCCTACAATCTCGCACCCCTTTCAACACTGGCCACCGCCCATCCGGCGGCAGCGCCACCCCGGAGAGCCCCCATGGACACCCGTACTTCCGAGATCACCCTGAGACTGGCGCGGCTGCGCGATGCGATGCAGGCCCAACAGGTGCACGGCGTACTGGTGCCCTCCAGCGATCCGCATCTGTCCGAATACCTGCCCGCGCGCTGGCAGGGACGCGAGTGGCTGTCGGGCTTCACCGGTTCAATGGGCACCCTGGTCGTCACCCTGGACCGCGCCGCCCTGTTCGCCGACATGCGCTACTGGACCCAGGCCGAGGTCGAACTGGCCGGCACCGGCATTGATCTGGTGAAGATTCCCAGCGGCGCCGCCACCCACTTCATCGACTGGACGGCACAGCAGCTGCAGGCTGGCCAGAGCCTGGCCGTCGATGGGCAATGTCTGAGCCTGGCGCTTGCGCAGCAAGTCCGCCTGGGCCTGCTTGCCGCCAAGATCAAGCTGCGCACCGATCTGGACCTGCTGGATGCGATATGGGACGGCCGCCCCGCCCTGCCCGGCGCGCCGGTCTACGAACATGCCGCACCGCAGGCCACCGTCAGCCGCGCGGCCAAGCTGGCAGAGGTGCGTGCCACGATGGGCCGCCTGGGCGCCAGCCAGCATTTCATCTCCACTGTCGATGACGTGGCTTGGCTGTTCAATCTGCGTGGCTCCGACGTGCAATGCAACCCCGTCTTCATCGCCCATGCGCTGGTCGGTCTGGATGGCGCCACGCTGTTCGTCGGCGCCGGCAAGGTGCCCGCCGCACTGCAGGCCACGCTAGCCGCGGACGGCGTGCAGCTGGCCGACTACGCCCAGGCGCCCAAGGCGCTGGGCGCGCTGGCGGCCGACACCGTGCTGCTGGTCGACCCGCGCCGCATCACCTGGGGCCTGCGTGAGTCAGTGGCCAGCGGCGTGCGCGTCGTCGAGGCCATCAACCCCAGCACCCTGGCCAAGAGCCGCAAGACTTCCGCCGAGGCGCAGTTTGTGCGCGAGACCATGGAGCAGGACGGCGCTGCGATGTGCGAGTTCTACGCCTGGTTCGAGCAGGCCCTGGGCAAGGAGCGCATCACCGAGATCACCGTCGATGAAAAGCTGTCCGCTGCCCGCGCGCGCCGCCCCGGCTTCGTCGGCCTGAGCTTCTCCACCATCGCCGGCTTCGGCCCCAACGGCGCCATGCCTCATTACCGCGCCACGCCCGAGTCGCACGCAGTGATCGAAGGCAACAACCTGCTGCTGATCGATTCCGGCGGCCAATACCTGGGCGGCACCACGGACATCACCCGCGTCTGGCAGATTGGCGACCTCAGCGAGGCTCAGAAGCGCGATTTCACTATCGTGCTCAAGGGCATGATGAACCTGAGCCGCACGCGCTTCCCACGCGGCACCCTGTCGCCAATGCTGGACGCCATTGCCCGCGCCCCGATCTGGGAGCATGGCGTCGACTACGGCCACGGCACCGGCCACGGTGTCGGCTACTTCATGAATGTGCACGAGGGCCCGCAAAGCATCTCCAAGGCCGTGCCCGATGCCCATATGGCCATGGAGCCCGGCATGATCACCTCGATCGAGCCCGGCATCTACCGCAATGGCAAATGGGGCGTGCGCCTGGAGAATCTGGTACTCAACGTCGCCATCGACACGCCCGAGCAGGGCGCCTTTGGCGAGATGCTGGCCTTCGAGACGCTGACGTTGTGTCCGATCGACACCCGTTGCATCGCCCGCGAGCTGATGCGCGAAGACGAGATCGCCTGGCTCAACCGCTATCACGCCGAGGTGCTGGCACGCCTGTCGCCGCTGGTCAGCGGCGATGCGCTGGCCTGGCTGAAGCTGCGCACGCAGGCCCTCTGATGCCGGCTCTGCACTGACGGGAGCGTCGTCAAGCGAATGAGAAAAGGGGCCCACGGGCCCCTTTCCTCATTCGCGATTGCACTTGTCGGGCATCGCTTCATCACGCCGTTCCGCAGTTCATCCGGCGTGACCGACGACTCATCACATGCCCCTGGCTGGCGGCAGTTGTGACTCCTACATTCACTCCATCGCGACGTTTTTCGCGGCAGTGAAACCAGCAGGAGCCCACCATGTTAGACAATCTTTTCAACAGCGTTCTGGTCCTCAGCTTCGTGGCCATCAGCGCCGTGGGATCGTTGACCAGCCCGGCCGAA
Source organism: uncultured Roseateles sp. (assembly GCF_963422335.1). Classification (NCBI taxonomy): domain Bacteria; kingdom Pseudomonadati; phylum Pseudomonadota; class Betaproteobacteria; order Burkholderiales; family Sphaerotilaceae; genus Roseateles; species uncultured Roseateles sp. Next base: position 3,022,888 of record NZ_OY729424.1, on the reverse strand, counting down.
ACCGACGAACTCGCCGCAACTCAGACCGTGGCCCAGCTGGAGCGAGTGGTCATCACCGGCCGCAGCCTGAAGTCCGCCAAGCCCGCCTGAATACCGCACTTCCCCCAAACCGCATTCGGCCCGAGGCAACTCGGGCTTTTTTTCGTCTGCATGTGGCCGCCAGCTGTTCAGACCCGGCCCTGTTGCATTTGCTGACAGCGATCGTCCTACACGGATCGCCGGCGCCATCCGATGCAAGGCGCTGGGGCAGGCGCCTAGATTCATGTCAGGCCCTTTGGCCGTTGACCCCATAGCGCCAAGTGCGCAACACCAAGGAGTTATGACATGAAGGCTTCCAAGACCGTCACCACGATTTTCGCCGCCGCCACCCTGGTTGGTGCCATCAGCCTGGCCTATGCGCAGGCGTCAGACACCATGCAACCCGCCGAGCCGGTGCAGGAACAGCAAGTGCAGCCGAGCACCGATATCGCCCCCGCGGCGCCCACGGACAGCAGCCCGGCCCCGCAGGCCCCGACGCAAGCCCAGACCTATGACAACAACACCCCGGCCACCGTCAACGCGCCGGTGCCGGACAACAGCGCCCCGCTGATCACCGAGCGCACCCCGCGCGCCGATCGCAACTGAAGCCAGCGTTCGCGCGCAGCGCCCCGAAGCCGCAGGGTGAGATCCCACGCCGCTTCGGGGCGCTTTTCCTTCGTATCCAAGCACCATGGCCACCTACAACCCGCCGCCCCGCATCGAGCTCCCTCCTCGCCCGGAGCTGATCGCCGCGCTGAAGCAGGGCTTTTTGCTCGGCAGCGCGGTGCTGGTGCTGATGCTGCCGCCCGATGGCACCGGCCTGCACCGGGCGCGGTTCTTTGCCGGGCCCGTGCTACGGGCCGCGGCCGTGGTGCAGCCCGGTGGCCCGCGCTTTGCCGACTTCAGGGGTGAGGCGGCTTCACCCGAGGCGCGCCACATCGCCGATTGGGTGGCCGATTCGGGCGACAACCAGCGCCTGCCCTATGTGATCCTGGACAAGCGGGATGCTCGCGTGTTCGTGTTCGACGCGCAGGGCGTGCTGCTGGGCGCCACGCCGGTGCTGTTGGGCGCCGCCGTCGGGGACGACTCGGTGATAGGCATCGGCAACCGCGCCATCGCCGAGGTGCGGCCCGAGGAGCGCACCACGCCGGCCGGCCGTTTCGTTGCCGAGCGGGGCCGCAATGCCACGGGCGAAGATGTGGTGTGGGTGGACTACAACGCCGCCGTGTCCATGCACCGCGTGCGCGCCATCGAGCCCAGCGAGCGCCGGCTGGAGCGGCTGGCCTCGGCGACCCCGAGCGACAACCGCATCTCCTACGGCTGCATCAACGTGCCGGTGCGCTTTTACGAGGATGTGCTGCGTGCCACCTTCAAGGCCTCGCGCGGCATTGTCTATGTGCTGCCCGAGGTCAAGCCACTGGCTCAGGTCTTCGCTTCCTACAACGTGGCACAAAAGCACGGCGGCGCGAAAGCCGCTGCCTTACAGCCCGCAGCTTACAACTCCGGCCTGTAACAGGGCCTCGGGCGTGACGTCTTGCGCAGCACGCCGGTACCGGCCTGCGTACCATCGATGGCATCGGAGCCTGACATCCCTGTCCGGCTCGTTGATGCGGTCGCGTGGCAGGGGTCGGAGTGCAGCAGTTGTTCAGTCTTCGCAGGCGTTCGGCTTGGTTCGTCGCCGTCTGTCTGTCCGCTCTGTCGGCCAGCGCCCACGCCAACACCACCGTCGACTTCGGCACCGAAACCCCCTCGTCCGACGCGCGCCAAATGGCCCAATGGGTGCTCGACGCGAGCGACCATCAAGCCCAGCCGTTTGCCATCGTCGACAAGAAGGATGCGCGCTTGTTCGTGTTCGGCGCCGATGGCCGGCTGCTGGGAGCCACGCCAGCGCTGCTGGGCCAGACACCTGGCGATCATGGCCTGAGCGATATGCAGGGCCGCGCGCCCGCGCAGTTGCTGCCCGCCGAGCGCACCACGCCCGCCGGGCGTTTTGTCTCGGAGCCGGGACACAACCTGCAGGGCGAGGCCGTGGTCTGGTTCAACTACGCGGCCGCACTGGCTATCCACCGGCTGCGCCCCGCCCCGGCCCAGGAACGCCGGCCCCAGCGCCTGCTGTCCGAGACACCGGACGACAACCGCATTTCGCTGGGCTGCGTGATCGTGGCGCCGGGCTTTTATGACGCGGTGGTGGCACCGGTGCTGGGCCGCCAGCGAGGCGTTGTCTACGTGCTGCCGGAGACACGGCCGGTGCAAAGCCTCTTCGGCCAGGCCCGCCAGCTGGCGATGCTCAGGCCCTGAACCTCATCACATCTGCCGGAACAGGTGCAGATAGGCGCGACTCACCGGCAGCACCTCGGTGCGCCCGCGCAGGTGCACATCGGCGGTCTCGTTGGCACCGCGGGTGATATGGCTGACCTCGCGCAGGTTGACGATCACCGAGCGGTGCACTTGGGCAAAGATCTGCGGGTCCAGCTGATCGGCCAGTTCACGGATCGGTGTGCGTATCAAGGCCTCGCCCTCGGGCCAGACAACCAGGGTGTATTTTTCGTCAGAGCGCAGATAGACCAGCTGATCCACCGGAATCAGCTTCAGCGCTGAACCGACCGAGGCCTTGATCCACTGAAGCCAGGGTTCGCTGCGCTGCGACTGACCTTGCTGTTGCAGATGGCCCGAGAGCTGGGCCAGCACCGCGTCCAGGGCCTCACCCGAGGGCATTTGGCCCGCCTCCAGCCGCGCCTTCAGTCGCTGCACCGTGTCAACCAGCCGTCGTTCCTCGACAGGCTTGACAAGATAGTCGATCGCGCCCTCGTCAAAGGCCGCCAGCGCGTACTGCTCGAACGCCGTAACGAACACCAGCTGGGCGCGCCGGGCAATGCCCTTGGCGGCCTCGATGCCATTCAGGCCCGGCATGTGCACGTCCATGAACACTATGTCCGGCTGATGCTCCTCGAACAGCTCCAGCGCTTCGCGGCCATTGCGGGCCTGGGCTGCCACCTGCAGCTCCGGCCAGGCCCGCTTGAGGGCCAGGATCAGGCTGTCGCGCAGCAGCGGCTCATCGTCGGCGATCAGGGCCGTCACGGGGGCATTGCTCATGGGGGAGTGAACTTCAGTTCGGCCCGCAGGCCATGGGGTGGGGTTTCGGACAGCTCCAGCCGCGCCTCGGGGCCGAAGAACAGGCCCATGCGCTCACGCAGATTCTGCAGTCCGGTGCCGACGCCAGCGGTCTCGCTCATGCCCACGCCGCTGTCCTGCACCCACAGGCTGACCACACCGCTCAGCGCATCGCGCTCGGCGCCCACGTCGATGCGGCCACCCTCCTCGCTGGGGTCGACACCATGGCGCACGGCATTCTCCACCAGGGTCAGCAAAGCCATGGGCGGAAAGCGCAAGCCCTCCAGCGCCGCCGGCACATCGACCGAAAACTGCAGCCGGTCGGGCATGCGCATATGCATCAGCTCCAGATAGGCCCGCACCAGGGTCAGCTCGTCACCGAGGCTGGCCGTCTGCTCTTTGAGCCGGGGCATGGCGCCACGCAGGTAAGCGATCAGGCTGCCCAGCACCGGGCCGGCCTGCGGCGAGCCGGTCTCGACCAGAGTGCGCACATTGGCCAGGGTGTTGAACAGAAAGTGCGGCTCAACCTGGGCCTGCATCAGCCGCAGCCGGGCATCCAGCGCCCGGCGCTCCAGCTGGCTTTTCTCCAGCTCGAAGTGCAGGGCCTGCGAGCGGGCCTGCGCGTCGCGCTCGCGGTACAGCGCCGCCAGGGCCAGCAGCGGACCGACGATCAGCCCGGTGCCGGCAATCCAGAACAGGCCGCTGAGCCGCCCCTCGTGGCGCAGCAGGGCTGGCACATCGCCGTCAACGGCCAGCAGATAGACCAGGATGGTGGCCAACGGCAGGGTCAGCACCACCACCAGCACCTGCACCACCCAGCGTGGCATCCAGCCAGGCAGCCGGCGCGGCCACTGGCCGGCCGCTGAAAAGGCCACCAGGCCCAGCACGCCGACGAACAATGTGCGTCCCAGCAGGACCGGGAACGAGGTGATGAAGATCGGGTTCAGCAGGGCTGCGCCGACAAAGGCCAGCCCCAGGGTAAATACCAGGCGCGATGGGGTCAGTGAGGCCAGAAAGCCGGCGCGCCCGGCAGGCTGGCCAGAGGGTTGAGGAGGGAGGGCCGAGGCCGGGCTGGGAGCGTCCATGACTGCACCATAACGTCTGTACACCCAGCTTCCAAGCCCGGCCCGGGGCCATTGCGACGAATGACGGTTTGCCGCCCATGAACGGCGGCCGCACAGCGCCCTGGCTGCAGCAAGTCTGCAACGCCGGGGCGCCCGGGTCGCTTAAGCTCTCGCACCTGTCCTTCTGGAGCCGCACCATGAAACGCCTCTTCGCCGCCCTCACCCTGGCCCTGCTGACCCTGCTGCCACTGGCGGCCTGGGCACAAGACAAGGTCGTGTATCACATCAGCGACAGCGCGGCCCAGGCGCTGGGCGGCCTGCGCAATGTCAAGAACCACCTCGACACCGACCCGACGGCGCAGATCACCGTGGTCACCCACGCCCAAGGCGTGGACTTCCTGATGCAGGACGCCAAGGACCGCAACGGCAACCCGTTCGAGATCGCGGTTCAGGAACTGGTGGGCCGTGGCGTCAAGTTCGAGGTCTGCGAGATCACCTTGAAGAACCGCGGACTGAAGAAGGATCAGTTCATTGCCGAGGCCGGCTTCACACCCTCCGGCGTGGTGCGGCTGGTCAAGCTGCAGAAGCAGGGCTACGCCTATATCAGGCCCTGACGCAGCTTCGCCGGGCCAAACGGCTCACGCGAGGCACCCCGCGGCTCGGGGGCAGGCAAGCCCTGGCACAGGGCGCAGAATCGTGACCCATTCCACACGCTGATCGGAGCCCTGCCCATGAGCCGCCAAGCCCCTCCCCCGCTGCTGCGACTGACCGCCGTGGCCGCCACACTGGCCCTGCTGGGCGGCACCGCCCTGGCCCAGGTCACCACGATGGACGCCACCGGCGCCTTCTCGATGGACGGCGGCGCGGTGACAAATCTGCTCTCGTCCTTCCCGCCCAACAACCCGGTCGATGTGCTGCAGTTCGAGAACATCGGCACCAGCAGCGTCGGCTTGCACAGCTACGGTTCGACCTCGGGCAACTTCGGCAGCCGCTCCTCCGGCATGGGCGTCTACCAGGTCAGCGGCGGCTTCAAGCTGGTGCAGACGGTCACCAACAGCAGTGCCATCGCGCAGAGCGCCAAGTTCACCTTCTCGATCACGCCGGGCCTGCTGCAGAACGACATCGGCGCGACCCTGGGCAGCGGCCAGTACGTCGAGGCCGGCCTGAAGTTCGATTTGAAGAGCAATGGCGCTACGAAGTGGGGCAGCTCGGCCACCCTGCGCAGCGACGAACTGGGCACCACCGCCACTTTCGGCGGCGACACCAGCCTCTATGCCGGTGCCGGCACGATGTACAGCGTGCTGGGCCTCAGCCGCGAGGTCGATCTGGGCGTGATCAGTGCCGGAGCCAGCATCGAGCTGAGCTACGAGCTGACCACCTTTGCCAATGGCGTGTCGACCGCCGGCGAGCCCCGCGTCGTGCCCGAAACCACATTCATCGTGCCGGAGGGCTGGTATGTCTACGGCCAATGCGGCTATGGCAACTATGGCTACGGCTACAGCTGCAACACCTACTCGCCAGGCGACGTCATCGTGATCCCCGGCTACACGGTGCCAGGCCATGTCAGCGGCTCGCATGCCAGCTCTGGTGATCCCTTCACCGTCCATTTCGGACCCGATGGCATCTTCCGCAATTCCTTCGACGGCAACAACCAGCTCGGCGAGGTGAGCTTTGCGCCGGTGCCCGAGCCGGCGAGCTATGCCCTGCTGCTCAGTGGCCTGGGTGTGCTGGGCTGGGCGGCGCGACGACGCCGAAGAACGGCCTGAAATCCCTGAAGAGGCCGCAAGGCCTCTTTCTCATTCAAGACCGGCTCAGCTGCTGCTCGAAGGCCTCGACCAGCTCCTGCACTTGCTGGGCCTGGCTGAAGCCCGCATAGCGCTGCGCAAACGCGGCCGCTGCGTCGGCAAAAACTGGCTCGTCGAGCATGCGGCGCAGCAGCGCCCGCCAGTCCACCGGGCGGCGCAGCAGGGCGGCATTGATGCCGGCGCCGGTCTGGGCGACGCGGCGGGACATCAGGAACTGTTCGGCCTGCATCGGTAGCAGCAGCACCGGCACACGGGCCAGCAAGGCCTGCACCAGGGTCGCCTCCCCACCGTGGCAAACACACAGCGCACAGTCCTCGAAGGCCTGGCCCAGCGACACCGGCCCAGCCGCGTAGTGGATCAAGGGGCTGCGCACCGGCGCCGGCTTGCCGGCCGCCACCTCGGGCAGGTAGCACAGCGTGCGGCAGCCGGCGTCCACCAGTGCCTGCAGTAGCGCGACATGATCGGGATGCTCGGTCTTCAGGTAGGCGAAGACCTTGGGACCTTCACCCGCCGGCCACTGTGGCGCCTCGCCGGTCTGCGGCAAAAAGTTGGGGCCGTACCAGCGCATACCGTCGGGCAGGCTGGCTCGGGCGTAGTGGTCCAGCTCGGGCCAGGTGCACAGCAACGGCACGTCACCCAGCAGCAGGTCGGCAGCCCGAGCAAAAGGCGGCGCGCCAAGCTGGGCCAGCACCTGGTTGGCCACGCCCAGCACCCGGGCTTCCGCGGCGGCCATGCGCTGCAGCGGCACTGCCTCCCAGTCGCGCAGTGGCGGCAAATCCTGGCCCCGCGGCGGCATGTAGAAACCGATGCCCAGCGTGGCACAACGCAAGCCCATCGAGCGCGCGGCGAGCACGGCCGTCGGCGCATAGTCGGCCACCAGCAGATCGGGTTGCAGCAGCCCGAACAGATCACGCCAGCCCTCCACCAGGCCCTCGATCGCATTCGCCTCCAGGTAACCGCAACCCAGCAAGATCTCGGCCAGATTGGCCTGCGTCGGCGGCAGTCCCATGGCCCGGTGCAGCCACACCGGCGCCTGCAGCTTGGGCACGTCCAGATCGGCCAGCAGGCGGTGCGTGTGCACCAGGTCGCGCAGGCTCATGCTGACGCGATGCCCCCGGGCCAGCAGAGCCAGCGCCAACGGCTTGAGCCGCCCCGCATGGCCCAGGCCGCCGCCCATTTCCCAGCTCAGATGAATATGTGCCATGGCTGGGCAGTGTGCTTGAAAAAGCCGCCGCTTGAACCCAGTCTTGGCCAAGTGACGGTCGGTTGACCTCGGTCAACGCCCCGGGGGCAGCAACACGCCAGCATGCCGGCCATGACTCTGACCGCCCCAACTTCCAGGCGCGACGGCGATGCCGACGTGCTGATCATCGGCGCCGGCCCGGCCGGCCTGGCCCTGTCCTGCGCGCTGGCCGACGCCGGCCTGGCCGTGCTGCTGCTGGAGCAGGCCACGCGCGCCAGCCTGGATGAGCCCGCCGACGACAGGCGCGAAATCGCCATGACGCACCGCGCCCGCCGCATGATGGAGACGCTGGGTCTGTGGCAGCAACTGCCGCCGGGCGAGATCGCGCCGCTGCGCGAAGCCCGCGTGATCGATGGTGGAGGCCCTTCGATGCTGCGCTTCGAGCCCGCGGCTGGCAGCACCTCCCCGCTAGGCTGGCTGGTGTCCAACCACCGCATCCGCCGCGCCGCGATGCAGGCTGCGGCCAGCCGACCGGCCGTGCGCCTGCTGTGCGAGGCCCGGGTCATCGGCCTGAACCTCGGCCGCGACCGTACGAGCGTCAACCTGGACGATGGCCGACAGTTCCACGCCCCCCTGGTGGTGGCCGCTGACAGCCGCCTGTCGCAATCGCGCCGGCTGGCTGGCATCGGCGCCTCCATGCATGACTTCGGCCGTAGCGTCGTGGTCGGCCCGGTGGCCCACGAGCACGAGCACCAGGGCATCGCCTGGGAGTGCTTCCGCTACGGCAACACGCTGGCCTTGCTGCCGATGAGCGGCCGCCGCTGCTCGGCCGTGGTGACCGTGCCCAGCGACCAGGCCGCCGAATGGCTGGCCTTGTCCGATGCCGAGTTTGCTGCACGCATCGCCGAACAGGCCGAGGGGCGGCTGGGCGCAGTGCAGGCTGCCGGCCCGCGCCAACACTACCCGCTGGTGGGTGTCTACGCGCACCATTTCGCGGTTTCGCGCTTTGCGCTGATCGGCGACGCCGCCGTGGGCATGCACCCTGTCACCGCCCATGGCTGGAACTTCGGCCTGTATGGCGTCGAGGTACTGGCGCGCGAATTGCGGGCCGCTCACGCAGCCGGGCGCGACCTCGGCGCCCTGCCCGCGCTGCAAGCCTATGAGCGCGAGCACCGCCGCACCACCCTGCCCGTTTATCTGGGCACCAACGCCCTGGTCTCGCTGTTCAGCGACGAACGCATTCTCCCCAAACGTGCCCGCCAACTGCTGCTGAATGTGGCCGAGCGGATGCCGCCTTTCAGTGGATTGATCAAGGCGGCCATCAGGCGGCAGCTGACCGGCGCCAGCCATGTCTCCCCTTTCGCCGGAGGCCGGGCATGAGCGCACTGCAATGGTCCGACAATCTGGCGCTTGACCTGCCGGCCATGGACCAGACCCATGTCGAATTCGTCGAGTTGCTGGCCATCGTCGAGCAGGCCGGCGACGCGCAGCTGCTGTCGGCTTGGGACACACTCGTCGCCCACACCGAACAGCATTTCGGCCAGGAGGATGACTGGATGCAGGCCACCCGCTTCGCCGCCGGCAACTGCCACAGCACGCAGCACCAAGTCGTGCTGCAGGTGATGCGGGAAGGTACACAGCTGGGCCGCAGCGGGCGCCTGGACATCGTGCGCCAGATGGCCGCCGAGCTGGCCATCTGGTTCCCCCAGCATGCCCAGAGCATGGACACCTCACTGGCCCATCATCTGCGCCATGTGGCTTTCGATCCTGCGACCCGTCAGGTGCACAAGCCCGAGCACCTGCCCGAGCAGGCGCTGCACGGCTGCGGATCGCAGGCATGCTGAGGACGTTGGTGCCTGCGCACCGCTCCCGCATCTTTGCTTAGCTCATTTTCTTGGTTCACGGCCCGCCCGCAACGCCCTATCGTTCACTCCAACGCAGCCAGACAATCAAGCGGTGGGGCCATCCGGCATCCACCGAAGGTGTTCAGACCGTGGTCGGCTTGCAGGTGGTCAATGTGGGGTACGGGAACGCTGCCAATTCGACCACGGTGCTGAACACCTTGAGGTAAGGAAGCCGGCTCCACGCCGCCAAGCTGGGCATAGAATTTGCCGGCCTAGGTAGGTGATCGTGGAGCAGAAAATGGCGACTGCAAACTCTCCGGGCATGCGGGCCGGTCAGATCCGGTGGCTACGGGCGCTCGGAGTGACGGTATGCCTCGCCGCCCCCAGCTCCAGCACGCTGGCCGACGACAATGCGGTGACCTGGCTGATGCCGGACTATCCGCCGGTGACCATCGTCAACGGGCCACACAAGGGCACGGGCTACGCCGACATCTTTCTGCGCTACTTCATCGAGCGCACGCCCGAGTACAAGCACACGGTCGAATCCTCCAGCATGTCGCGGGTGTTCGGCTTGATGCAGCAGGGCCAGCCGGCCTGCCACCCCAGCCTGCTCAAGACCGCAGAACGCGAGGCCTACGTCGATTTCAGCGGCCCGGTGGAGTTTGTGCTGCCCCACCATATCGTCATGCGCACTGACAGGGTGCCGCGCCTGGCCGCCCACCGCAATGCCGACGGCAGCGTCGATGTGGCCCGACTGCTGAAGGATGAGAGCCTGGTCATGACCTATCAGGAGAAACGGGGCTATCCCCCCATCGTCCTGGAGGCCTTGAAGGCAGGTGCGGGGCGCAAGCACATCATCCAGACCAGTGCCGATGACGAAGGCCCGTTCCGGCAACTGGCCGGCGGCTGGGTGGACTACATCATCACCTACCCCGACGAGGTCAACTGGTTCGCCAAGATACTGAACCTGCCCGAGACGGCGAAGCTGGCCTATCTGCCGATCGCCGGCCTGCCCGAGTACGTCATCGGACATGTCGGCTGCACCAAGGGGCCGTGGGGTCGGAAGATTGTCGAGCGCGTCAACGACGTCGTCGCCAAGGCCGGCACGCGGCCGGTGTGGGTCGAGGCCGAAGCCCGACTGCTGGACGCCGCGGGGGCCAAGCGCTTCGAGGAAGTCTTCGCCCGCCATTCACCGTTCCGACGCCCGTCGAAGTGAGCGGATATGCGCAATCGCCGGGCCTGGGACAGGTATCGCAAGCACCACTTCTTCTGGATCCCGGGCATGGCCAGTGGCTTGGCGCGGCGCATGCTGCTGTGGATACTGGCCATCAGCGCGGTCATGGCGCTGATGGCCACCTCGGTGCAGCTGTTCTTCGACTACCGGCGCGACGTGTCCGACCTCGAACAGGGCCTGCACTATATCGAGCAGAACCAGTTACCAGGTCTGGCCGACGCGGCCTGGAATTTCAACGCCGCCGGGCTGCAGCTGCAGCTGGACGGCATCGGACGATCACCCTGGGTGGCCGGCGCGATGGTGCGCTACGGCCCCAGCCAATCGGCGGAACTGAAAGCCGGCGAGATGGACATTGACGAGCGGGCGGCCTATGCCTTCCCGCTGCGGCGCAACGAGGTGCTGGTCGGGAAAATCTATATCGCCCCCAATCTGCATGCCCTGTACGGCCGCACGATAGACCGCATCGCCATCGTGCTGGCGACACAGGGAGTCAAGTCGCTGGGGATTTCGATCAGCATCCTGCTGCTGACGGCCGGCATGATCACCCGCCACCTGACACAGATGGCGGAGTTCGCCAAGTCCTTCCAGCCCGGCAAGGACTTCACGCCGTTCAGGTTGCGGCGAGGTCCGCGCCCGCCCCGCGATGAACTGACGGTGCTGGCCGATGGCCTCAACGACGCCTATCGCCGGCTCAACACGGCCCATGGCTTCGAAGTTCGCCACAACGAGATACTGAGCGAGGAGGTGGCACTGCGGACCGCGGAATTGCGCGAGGCCCACGAAAAGCTGATCAAGCTCTCCGTGACCGACAAGCTGACCGGCCTGCTCAACCGCCTGGGCCTGGAAGAAGCCTTCACCCGCGAGATCGCCAGCGCCGAAGCCAGCGGCCGGCCGATGGCGCTGATACTGACCGACATTGACCAGTTCAAGTCGGTCAATGACACCTGGGGGCATCAGGTCGGCGACACCATCCTGCAGGAGTTCGCGGCGATCCTGTTGCGGGAGGCGCGAGCCGGTGATGTCATCGGCCGCTGGGGCGGCGAGGAGTTTCTGATCCTCTGCCCTCAGACCAGTCTGGAAGAAGCAGCCCGCCTGGCCGAACGCATGCGCGCCAGCGTTGCCGCACAGGTATTTTCCGTCGTCGGCAGCAAGACCAGCAGCTTCGGCATTGCCATCTTCCGCCCCGGCGACTCCGAGGACAGCATGGTCAAGCGGGCGGACGAAGCCCTCTACCGAGCCAAGGAAGGTGGCCGCAATCGGGTGGATCAGGAAGCCTGCTTGACGCCCTAGGAAGACGGCGTCGTGGCTACTGACGAGTCGAGCATGACCGGTACCAAGCAATCAACCCGCCCCAACGTCATGGCACGACTCGCACAAGCCTTGGGCCTCTGGTTGGTGCCGGCCGGCACCATGCCATCGCCAGTCACAAAGGCCTGGAAGACAGCCAGATTCCTTGGCAGAAACGGGAAGAGGCCTCCTGGGGCGGCGAGCAGGGGCGGTAACCGTCAACAAACCAGACACCGGGCACCGCCGCATACCTGTTCAGGATGATGGCTGCCGACGGTATCAATCGGCAAGCAAAGTAACGAGCGCTGCGGAGATGTCTTTTGACATAAGCAGTGCCCCTTTCGGCGCCCAATATTCAAACCGTCGCAACCCTTCCTCAGGTTCGCGAAAATCTCACCGGGAAGCGACAAAGGGCCCGATTCGAAAGGATCGGGCCCTTTTCTTGCATGCACATGGCCGGTTCGCCAGATTCGAGTCAGCTGTGTCCATCGATACGCCGCCCACGACGTGATGGCCATGGCGATGGGTAGAAATGGAAAACGGGCCGCTAGGGCGCGCTTCTACTGGCCTTCTGGAGATGGGATGAATCGAAACTCCGACTAGAGGCCGCATGAATGTTCGCTGCGCGTCTGGCAGTATCGAGTCCGTTCCCAGGTCTGTTCCCCGGTTTCGTTTTCGCTATCCCTGAACTTGGCCCAAACGACAACGCCGGCCGATTGCGCTCATGAGAGCGATTGCCCGCCAGCCTGGTAAATTCGCCAAACTTTGTACAATCTTTTGGCAAAGCCATACACCATGGACGCACTCACCTACAGCTACACCCGAACTAACCTGGCCGAGGTCATGCGCCAAGTGAACGAGGACCACGCGCCGGTGTTGGTGACGACGCAGCGCGGAAAGCCTGTAGTCATCATGTCGCTCGACGACTACAACTCGCTCGAAGAAACAGCCTACCTGCTACGCGACCCGAAACGGGCCAAGAGACTGATGGACTCGGTGGAGCGACTCAGGGCTGGTGGTGGCACGGTGCGCGAGTTGATCGATGCAGATCGAGTTTGACGAGACCGCCTGGGATCAGTACGTCTACTGGCAAGGGCAAGATCGCAAAACACTTAAGCGGATCAACGATCTGCTTCGTGAGATGCAGAGAAACCCGTTCGAGGGTATCGGCAAGCCAGCGCCTCTGAAGCACCAACTGGCCAGGTTTTGGTCGCGGCGAATCGACGATACCCACCGGCTGGTCTACGCGGTGGACGGCGATTGCCTGCTGATCGCTCAGTGCCGGGATCACTACTGACACGATCTCCCGGCGAATGTTAAGTCGATTACTCACCGGGATTGCGATTCGGTCGACCGGTCCACACCGAAGCGATAGATGAACTTCAAGGAGAAAGGGACCTGAATGCCAACCAAAAGCAGGTGTTGCACCGTTTTGCCGACATGGGCACGGGAAACTGATCCAACCGCGTTACGATAACGAACTTCTTGCGGGAAACTTCGCCGCGTTCGCTGTACTCGGAGCCTGTAGACACGTCTGGCTTTAAGCACACGTGCTGATGATGATGATGGGTAGAAGCGAAAAACGGGCCGCGAGGGCCCGTTTCTACTTGCATCTGGAGGAGGGGGTGAATCGAAAATCAAGCTGTATGCCGCATGAATGCTTGCCGTTCGTCTATGAGAAATGATTTTGTTCCCCGATTTGTTCCCCGGTTCGGATTGCGCTGCTGCGCCAGCGGCCCAGCTTCAATGGGCTCATAAACATATGACGATGCCGCAGCACGCTTCCACATAGTACAAACCCTAATTAAACTCTCTTTTGAGCGCCGTTCCAGTCAGTCAATGGGGCTATTGCGATTGAACAGCTCAATACCGGCCGCGCCAATGCTGGCCTTCTGGCCGGTAGCCCGGCTGTCCGTCGGTTTGTCCGCCACAGGAAACATAAGGGGCAAGTCTTCCGTATTCTTCTCGTCCGAAAACGAAATTCTGCTCGGGCGTTGCGCCGATGATTGGCTGATAGACCCCAAACACGAGGCTGAGCTTGCACGGATACCGCACTGCCATCCGATCCAGCTGCTGTGGATCTCACCGACCGCCAGCGGCTTGTTTGTCATGTGGGTGACCCTCCTACTGCGCGACTGAGCCTCAGGTCAAGATCAGATGCAGCCTGGAGTAGCCGTGGTTTACCCCGAATTGCAATACAGCGAGCCATGCGACCATGGCTGGCAAAAGCAGCAGTTCAGGGATGATGAATGAAGCACCAAACAGACGAATCCCAGGCCTTCGTGGCCTGCGCGCTCGAACCCTCAGCGCAGCCTACTGCCGCGCCAGCATTGAATGGCGCTTCATGCACAGCGGGAATGTCTCACTGATGGTGCGAGAAAACACCGACTTCGTCGGCGCCCAGCCGGACACCGTGTTGCGCATCGTGCTGGGCAATGCAACCCAAGCCAGCGGTCACCTGTGACTTTCTGTCGCAAGTGTTTGATTGTTGTGGGCTTTAGAGGTATCCCCTAAGTCGCGGGGGACATAACACCAAAGTTATGATCTATGCTCTGGAATGGGCGCAGGACTCGCTCGATGGGGACATGCAGCAGCTTGGCGCTGCTGACCCCGTTGGCCTTGCCCTGCTCAATGAGCTTTTCGACGTGCTGGAGCAAAGCGAGATTGTGTGCGAGCGCCTGGCGGAGAGCAATTACGACCGGATCACGCCGCATCCCAAACTCAACACATGTGCAGTGCAAACGTTTTGTGATGCCGGGTACAACATTTGCCGGATCAAGGTGTGGCACAGGGATGGCGGCCTGCCCGCCTTCCGTGTCCTTTACGGTGTTGATCATTCGACACACTCGCGGCGGATCGTGATCCTTGGGGTCATGGGGCGCTCAGTCGACTATGAGATCGACAGCGAGTTTGGCGAACGAATCAGGGAAGACTATGAAAATATTGGTATACCGCGCATCCCAGGGCGGCATTGAAGTGGCGCCGCCCAGTGCAACGGGCGCTTTGATTCTTGAGCCGCCAGTTCAGCTTCAGTACATCCGGAAGGGCCGGCCCGGCGTTGCGCGGCGAATGGCGGCCGAGGCTGCCGAAGGTGGCGCCGAACGCGCGCAGGACGCACGCCGCACCCTGGCCGCCGCCCTGCAGGAGCACCAGACCGCGCCGCTTGCTGCCCTTCGTTTGGCGGCCGGCCTGTCACAAGCCCAGGTAACTGAACTGACGCAGATCATGCAACCTCAGTTGTCGCGGCTGGAGAACGGGCGCACACCCAACCCCGGCACCGACACGGTCAACAAGCTCTGCCGCGCCTACGGGGTCGACCAGAACACGTTTGCGGCAGCCCTTCGCGAAACTCTGGAACAACAGGCCGGAGAATGAGCAAACTCGCCCCACCGAGCGCCATCACGCTGTTTTGCGATGACGTGCGCCAAGAGATTGGCTTCAAGGCATCAGCCATGGGAATCTATGCGGGCCACATGTACATCACCGCGCCAGCGTTGGCCCTCACCAAGCTGGTAGCGCTGACCTTCCTGAACTTGCCCAAGACAGTGTTGAGCGAATCTATCCATGTGACGGTGTTGAATCACGATTCGCACTTGATGCCCCCCTTCCCACTGGAGCTGACAAAGCAAGCCCCCCCCACCGAAGGCGACCGCGTGCGCCTGACGATCCCCATTGAAATGCTCGGCTTCGAGGCCAAGGACGGGATGGCCGTGCAGGTGCGGATTGATGGCGAATCTTTCCACTTGGCGAGCGAGGTGCTGAGGGTGGAATTTCGACCAGGCCCTATGCCGGCGCTGTCACACTGAGCCCGGCCAGTCGATAGGGGCACTGCCGGACGTCAGGTCATCCTAGGGCGAAGATCGCGATGCATTGCCGATCGATCAAGGCCCCAATCCTCCGAGTAAAACGTTTAAGCGGTTCGGGGGTGATCGCCCCGAGCAAATGCTCTACTCATCCTCCCTTCGATCCCCTTCCGAGCGCTGCAACGCGCGCAGCCCTGGAGACACTGCGTCGAGGTCGATCTGCAGAGCCAGCGAGGTGGCCAGCAGCTCGCCATAGTGCGCGCGCTCGGCCAGAAGCATCGCCCGCCTGAAGGTCTCAACGCGCGTGAACGCCTCCGACCGCAGCTGCATAACCTTTTGTGCCATTCCCAGGTAGCCGTTGACTCGGTCGTGATGCTCATGGAACGCACGCGCCGACTTGCCGGAGCGTGACAACTTGAATGTCGAGATGACCACACCGCGCCAGCGCCGCGTGCTGCTGTGCTGGATCCACTTCACGGCCATCGGGGCATACACGCTCTCGCTGCCCTTGGTCTTCTTCCAGCGCTCGATTCGAATCTTGCCGGTCTTCGGAGGCTGATAGAGGTTGAGCAACTCGTTGAGCTGCTCTAGGACCTGGTCCAGCAGGCGGATGTAGGCCAGGTGGGCGGCGATCGCGCTCAGCGCGCGCAGTTCGAGGTGGTCAAAGTCGTTCATGGTCACAAGCATTTGTGCCAGCGGCGCAGGAGGGCCAGCACGCCGTCGGCACAGTTGTTCAAAAGGATGTGGAGTCGGGGCAGCGAAGGCGTCACGAACTCGCCGAAGCAGACAGCACCGACGGGGTGTCGTCTTCGACGCCTTCGCGTCAGCGGCCGGCGCCCGGGTCGTCGAGGCGCCAGGTCCAGCCGCCGCGCATTCCGTCCTTGCGCGAGACGGCACCAAGCTTCTTGGCCATCCTCTGCACGGTGCGCAGCTCGTAGCCGGCGCCCCTGGCATCTGCCTCGAGCTGCTTCGCAGGCACCGGCCCATCGGCCAGGCAACCGCGGATGAAGGCCTCGACGTCCGAGCGTGGCCCATCGCGATCGTCGCCGGCGTCATCGAGCGCGGCGAGGATGTCCCTGGCGGAGCCGTCCACGGGCCCAAGCCACTCGACGCGCTGGCCGGCAACTCCGTCAGCGACGTCGACGCGCTGCAACTGGTACGCGAATCCGCTCTCATCGGGGCCGACGTTCGACTTCGCACGCACGACCACGCGCCGCTCCTCGCCGTCTGCGCGGCCCTTCGCGGCCACCAGGACCAGCCTGGCCAGCGCGGCGAACGAGAGGCTTCCAGTGATGCGCTCGACTGGATCGCGGCCGGACGTGCCCTTGCTGAAATGGGTGATTCCGATGATGGCGCACCCGAGCTGCTGCCCCAGGGCGACGACGGGCTGAAGCGAGCGCCGCACTTCGTTGCTCTTGTGGCCATCGCCGGCCACCGCAGAAACGATGGGATCGAGTATCAGCAGGCGTGGCGCGGGCAAGAGCTCGGCAGTCGCGGCGAGCCGGGGCATGTCACGGCCAGGGTCAAATGCCTGGGCTTCTGGTCCGCTCATCCCGTCCACGAAGTGCACGCGGCGCATATCTGCTCCGCAGGCCACCAGCCGTGCGGCAGCGACCGTGTGCGGATCCTCGCCGCTCCAAACAATCACATCGCCTGCAACGGTGCTGCGCACCCCGTCCGGCCAGCATCCTCCCGTGGTGACCGTGGCAGCCAGCGAGAGCGCAAGCGTTGTCTTTCCACAGCCAGGCGCACCGCCCAGCAGCGTCAGCATCCCGGCCGGCAGATAACCCGGCCACAGCCATGCAATGGGCTCCAGCGCCACGCCATCGCCGCGCAGCAGGCGCACCGTGGGTTCGTGGCCAGCATCTGGGTTCCCGCCCACCGTCGTTGAATGGTGAGGCTTGATCGACAGCCCGCCCTCACCCACGGCAGGACTCCATCCAGGCCCGAACTTCGTCGACTCG
The DNA here is from genome assembly GCF_963422335.1 of uncultured Roseateles sp. NCBI lineage: Bacteria > Pseudomonadati > Pseudomonadota > Betaproteobacteria > Burkholderiales > Sphaerotilaceae > Roseateles > uncultured Roseateles sp. The sequence continues at coordinate 3,005,575 of NZ_OY729424.1, read as the reverse complement.
CCACGCCGTCACCCGGCTGGAAATCTTGACCGGGCGAGGGAAGGTGCCAGCGCGCACCTTGCGCCAGAGCGTCGCCGGTGAGACCGGCACGATCGCCGGCACCAGTTGGGCCAGGCGAATGAGAGAGCCTGGCTGGTAGTTCGAAAGGGTTGGCTGTGACATGTCGAGTCATCTCAAGAGTGAAAGTGACTCTATGGTGTCAATCTGGCCCCCGGAGAAATAGCCGCGATCCAACGCGCCCACCGTTCAAGAAATGGGCGCGGACCATTCAGTTTTCGACAGCATCCCTGGAGTGGAAGTGGGCGCGACCTACTTCCGCCGCGGCCCGGTCGGCAGGCCGTTGGCACGCAGCAACTGCGCCATGGCCTCGGCGACTCGCTTGGCGATCGGCTTGCCGTCCGCAGTCTTCTGCTGCTGAAGCCATGCCGCAACGACGTCGCTATTCACCGCCGTGGTGTGATCAGCCGGGTCGTAGTTCACCCAGAACCTCTCAGCAGCTGCCGCCAGCCAACGAAGCAGCTCTGTCTCGTGAGCCCCCCAAGGCCACGGGCCGCCCGCGCGAGGGACTGTGCCTGCAGACACCTCGACAGCGGCTGGCCCGGCCCACGCTGGGTGCAACTCGCCGGGCAAAGGCCAACCTAGTCCGACTACCCAGCGCGAGAAGTCCGCGACTCGGACGATCAGCGTCGATCGAAACCCGCCCGGCCCAGCCGCGCACAGCAGAGACCCAGTCAGCTGATGTTCGACAGCAACCTCGAGTCGAGCGTGGAAGGTCGAGGTCGCCGAACCTGTGGGCGCGAGGGGCCATAGGCCTTCTGCGGGTAGTGAGGATGGCTCAATCTCGCAGAGGAGTGCGACGGCTTTCCACAGTGGCAGTTGGGGCATCAGCGCCCACTTTTCCCACTCCTGTTCGGTGGGTCGGCGCACGTCGGTAAAGGAGGTTCGGTTGGCTTGCAGGTCGAATCGGATGCTCACGGGAAATCGGCGCGCGGGCTCGATCCCGGGCACCTACTTGTTCAGGAGAAACAATTGCACCATCTCCGACCAGGGCGATCGGCCGGCGGACCGTGGAATTTGCAACGCATATCGAGGTTCTGTTGACCTGTTCTCACCAGTAACGCAGATCGCTCAGGCCGCTCGCTTTGACGCCTTCCGTCCGCTGCTGCGCGGCTGTATCGCGGCAGTCTCGCCTGGACTTGCAATGGCGGCTAGCAGAGCGAGTTGCTTCTGCGTTCCCGGCTGCGATTCAGCACGCTCCAAGTTCAGCTTCAACAGCCGCCCCAAGATCTCATCGTCGGACATTCGAGGTGTGTAGTCCGCCCATCCATAGGCCGCAGCGACGGCCGCATCCAGAGCTTCATGGGCTGCTATCAGCCAGGCCGGTCGCAGGTTGTAAAGGTTGGTCAACGTACGCCGAGCCAGTTCCTTCTCGAAGCCTGGCCGCGCAACGAAACGATCTGCGTACGGTGATCGTTTCATTCCCGCAGGGACCACGTCTGACACACGCTTGCACCACTGGGGCGGATTGAGCCACCGCTCGCGTAGATCCGTCAGACGCTTGGCCGCGGTGGCAATACCAATCGCGAAGCCCCGTGCTGAGGCAGGAACCTCGCTCGGAATAAGCGCACCGTCCTGCAAAGCTTCCGTTCGCTGGCTCGCCGTATCGCAAGGCGCGAATTCGGTTGGAAACGGGTACGTCTCAAAGCAGGTAGTCGGCGTGTAGCGCGGCCGATCCTCCAACGACGTTCCGAGCCGCAGGGACCAAATCTCATGGAACCGGCTATGCAACACACCGAAGGTTGAGTCATCGGCGCGCGCAATCACCATCAGAGCATGATCGGGGATCACTTGGGCATCGACCCAGGCGAACAATCGATGCTTCGCGAGCGCAGGAGTCGCGATGTAGCGATCAAGGCCGGAGAGGGCGGAACGCATCCCGGGTATCGGTTCTGCGAACTCCCACCAGATCCTGCGGTACTTGTCTCGACGTGTGTTGTCTCGCTCTGGCTTCACGTGCGCAAGCACATGCGCGAACGGCTCCTCGTAGAGGATCGCCGTCCCGATGTCACACCCGACGCCGAAGTCCACGACCCACTTGTCAGCGGGGCGCCTCGTCAAGTCCATCGCGTTCATCCAGGGCTTCACCACGTCAGCATTGCTGCGACCATGAGGATTGGGCAACTCCAGCCATGCACGGGCCGCCTCGCCAGAAACGTCAAAGCTGCCGGCCTTCACGGTCGCGTAGTAGCAGCCACCACGATTCTGGAGAAGACGCTGTGCACGGGTCAAGTCGGCTGCGCGAGATGAGAGGTCGCTGTTGATCGCCGTCACGTTTTGGCCGTCAAGCCGCACCTCTTGATCGGTGCCTCCGAACGCGATTAACGAAACTCGGACCGCAGCACCCTCATTGATCCACACCTCATCCCCCCACGCCTCGAAAATTGCCGTCGATCCCACCAGGCGATCCAGAACCTGGCGATTCTTGCCCCCACGGATCGAGTTCGTGGCCACGAACCCCGCGCGCTCAAGCTCTCCCCCATTGAGCTGCGCCCTCGCCTTCTCGAACCAATAGCACACCAGATCCGCACCGCCCGGAAGGCGTCCCTTGAAAGTAGTGCGCAGCGCATCGGTATACGGATCACCAAGCTCGCTGCGCATCTTCTTGTCACCGACGAAGGGGGGATTCCCGACGACAACATTTGCCTGTGGCCACCCCGCCTCACCTCCGTCGGCGTCCATAAGTGCATCGCGGCATTCGATTTGATTGAGCGGCTTCAGGACAGGCCTCTCGTCGGGCGTTAGGCCGTTGTCGCGCAACCATTGGAGTTCGCCAATCCAGACGGTTACCCTGGCCAGTTCCGCCGCGAACTCGTTCTTCTCTATACCCAGGACGTTCTGAGGTCCGGTGTGGGGAATTTGGCGCTGCAGGCCAATCCTCTCGGCATCAAGGTTTGCCTGAAGCTCTATGTCCTTGAGCGCACGTAGTGCCAGATAGAGGAAGTTGCCACTGCCACATGCCGGGTCAAGCACGCGATAGTTCTTGAGGCGTTCCAGGAAGGTCGAGAACAGCGCCTCGGCCTTGTTGGCTGCCCGACTTGCCTGCGACCGCAAAGCAGCGTATCTAGGGTGCAATTCCGGGTTCTTGCTCGGCACTCCACGGGCCCGCACATTCATGTAGTCACGCGAACTCAAAAGGCCCGAGATCTCGTCCCGAACCGCGCTCCACTCGGCGAGCAGGGGCTTGCGCAGCACTGGATCAATCAGCTTTTCGATCGTCGCGGGATCCGTGAAGTGCGCACCTACAAGGTCCGCCTTGCTAGGGTCGAGTCCGCGTTCAAAAAGCGTTCCCAGAATAGTTGGATCAATCGCGCGCCAGTCCGCTTCGGCCGCTTCACCAAGGGTCTTGATCTCGTCCAGCGTGAGCGTCGGAACATCCACCTCGGCGAACAGGCCACCATTGAACCAGGCGATCTCATCTACCCCGAAGTCACCGCCAGTGCGCATCTGCGCGAATAGCTCCGCGAGCTTTCTCTTCAGGCGTTCCGGGTCCTGGCGCCGCTGCACGACCTGCCGGAACTCGTTGTTCCTCAACAAGTTGACATCCTCTGCGAAGCAGCAAAAGACACATTGCGTCAGGAAGTGCGCGACTTTGAAGGAGTCTTCCCCGCGACGTCGCAGACCGTCTGCCAACTGCGCGAATCGAGTGGCCAAGTCAGTGGTCAGTTGCCTTGAGCTCCGCTCAGGCCGGAACTGCTCCGGATCGGTGAAAATCTGGCGAAGCCTCGCGGTCACCTTCGGTTCAAGCAGTTGTTCATGCCGAAACTCGTGGCTGATGCTCGGCCAGCCGGTGAAGTGCGTGTGGATCTCGATGCGCCGACGGTCGCTCACGACCAGGAGTGGCGGGTTCTCCAAAGGCAGCGCGTACTGCATCAACTGCTGCAGCGCCTGTCGCAGATCCGCGCCTGGACGCTTGTATTCCCAGGCGAAACACCCTCGCTTCCAAACGTCCGCATAAAGTTGACGTCCGACTACGCCTTGAAACCCCTGCTCGAAGCAGTACCCGTCGTCCTCGTGGTCGGTCGGTGACGGCACGCCGAGAACCGAACAAAGGTCATTGAAGTGGGATTGCGCGCCGGCCCGTTCATTGAGCCTGTCGGCCTTTGTCCCTTGCCCCCACTTCCGGACAAACTCAACGGGCGTCATCGTCGGCGCGATGCGCTCTGCAGCCTGAACCCTCACCATAGACCCCTCCCAGGGCGGCATTGGGACTTAGGGTGTAGCGTGCCCGACCAGAGGTTGCAAGGGGAAGTGTTGCTCCGCCACATCGCTCGCAGTCATCGCCCCAACCGACATGGCATCACCCGAGCCCCCTCATCTCTGATTTACGCCGATACGCACCGCAGAAAGCGGTTTCCAGAAAGCATTGACGCTCACGATCGAAGAGGCCGAGAGCATCGTCAAGTTCCGAGCCTCAGAGGGCTACGTCCCGTCCAGCGTTCACGTTGTTGCAAAGCAAGGGGAGAACCATGTCTGATTTGACACCCATTGGCGGCCAAGCCGCGACCATGACCAGCCTCGAACTGGTCGAGTTCATCAACAGCCAGCGCAGCGCCGGCGAGACGGAACTGCGACACGACCACTTCATGGCCAAGGTGCCGAAGGTGCTGGGAGAGGGTGTCCCAAAATTTCGGGACACCTACCTGAACCCTCAGAACGGGCAAAGCTACCCCTGCTATCGCTTCCCGAAGTGCGAGGCCTACTCTGCGGCACGCAATCGGCCGGCCATTGCGCGGGCCCATTCTTCGTGAGACTCATGCCATGACCATGCTTCTAAGACCTGAGCTGCTGTGCGCGGAAGAGCTGAGACGCTTGACCGGCTGCTCCGGCAAAACGGCCCAAGTGCGCCGACTCAAAGCCATGGGCATCCCTTTCGGCCTTCGCGTCGATGGGGTGCCTGTGGTCTCGCGCATCCATGTGCGGCAGTGGATCGACCCAGACCACACCGACGCTCCGGATCCAAGCAGCCAGCCCAACTGGAAGAAGCCCATATAGTCTTCGCCCGGGCGTTCTGTTGCCGCCCCGATTGAGTGAGCCTTGTCACTGCCATGCTCCACTGGGTACGATTGTCCAAGTACTGTGCTGATTCCGGTGACACGCCGGATGCGGTCGAGAAGCGCCTGCGGGCTGGCAAATGGCTCAGGGATGTCCATGCGCGGCGGCCGGACGGCAGCAAAGAGCTTTGGGTGAATCTGGATGCGGTGAACGATTGGGCCGCGGGCAAGCTACCCGTTCACAAACACGGACTGAAGGAGTGACCTGGGGCCCGCATCGCGCGGAGGCCTTGCATGGCACGCCGAAGGCGACGTACACTGAACTCGTCGCTGCACATCAGCGATGCGGGCTTGGCGGCCCGGTCTATAGGCGCAGCAGCCGCGCCGTTCTCGATGGTCGCGGCTTTTTCACGTCCGTGAAGCTGCGTGGCATGGCCAGTTCAACGGCGGGCCGTGTAGGGAGGGGGCAACCCCTGCCGGTCCTATAGCCGGTCCGCCAACCCTGCACGGTCTGCCACCCCTTCTTGGCGGGAGGGGCTGCAGGTTAGTGACTTGCGCTATAGGAGCCCACCATGGCAACCAGACGAAAAGCCCGCGCGAGCGCGCGCGTCATCCCCTTCCCAGCACAGCCGCCCGCCCCAAACCCGGCCCGCAGCAAAGCGCTCCGGCAGTGGTTCATCGACCACGCGATAGCCGAGAAGTCTCCCATCTCTGCCTTGACCATCGTGGTGTCCGATGGCGGGGACATTGACACCAACGGCATGGGCATCGAACCCGAGGTGTGCCCCTTCTTCATCGAGGCGCTCGCCAGCGCCATCAAGATGCTCGAGGACACGGTCCGGCAGGCCGCCAAACGGCCCTCCCAGGTGGTCCGCCTCCAGCATGGGAGGCGGCATCATGGCTGAGCTGATGCCCATCTCCGGCCGAGTAACGATGACCGGCCGCGAGATTGCCACGTTGGTCGAGCTGCGTCACGACAAGGTGAAGCAGTCGATCGAGCGCCTGGCTGAACGCGGCGCGATCACACTTCCCACGCTGGTGGAAGTCCCCAACGACGGCCCTGGACCTGATGCGCATCACTGCGGCCGGCAGCCGGCGAGCGAATGCAGCTTTAACTTCCCGGGCGCCTAGATCGCGATGGCGACGCCAAGCCACCCCAGCTGCTGTCGCTCTTGATGATCGATCACTACAATCAGTGCCCCGCCGTCGCTTTGGGCGTTGGAGAGCTGGGGCCGGTGATGCTGGCTCGAAATCTCTCGCGGCGGGCCCGTTACCCGCGCGTGCGCCTCGGCGTTCCCAGCCTTGAGGCGTCAACTATGGAGGGTTTCCCCATGGATGCACCAATGTTTTCACGCTCCGGCCGGTCAGACGCAGGGGGCAAGCTGACCGAGCGGCTGGACGTGCCCTTGAGCGAGGAAACGGCCGAAGCCGTGATCGCCCTGGCGGCCATGGCCGGTATGTCGAAGTCGGAGTACGCGCGAAGCATCATTGAACGAGCCGTCTACGGCGATCTGGCGATGCTGCGCAGGCTGGCGCGGCCGCTGCAGCCCAACCAGGATCGCGGGTCGGCGATCAGCACCGGCAGAAGTTCGGATCAGTCGAGTTTCTGACCTGCAGCGGCGGTCTAGCTCACCGGCGACACCACCTTGCCCGACAGCGAATTGAGCAAGTCGCCCAGCGCGTCGGTCTTCTGCTTGTTGTCTTTCTCGTACAGGCCCAAGTGCTTCATGGCCTTTTCGATCGCGGCGTTCTTGTCCCAAAACTGGTACTCAATGCGGCCGTATTCGTCGATCTTGAAGGTCTTCACCGCAGCGCGCGTGCCGGTGGCAAGTTCGTGCGGCAGTTTCACCTTGCCATCGAGGGTCATGATGTCCGCGATGTCGCTGTGCACGAGTGCACGCAACTCGTTCAACACGCGGGCCGCCTTCATCGTTGACCGCTCCGCCGCGGCCTCCTGCAACTCCCTCACCCTTAGCGCAACCTTAGCGCTTGCCAACAGCTTCGACGCGTTGACATGCACAGCCTCTGGCTTCCAGCGTTGCGAGCGGGGATAGATCTTTCGATACGCTGCGGCCAGGCTGCTACCCTCGACAACGAGTCGAGCGAAGGCCTCGACCTTTGGGGTCAGTGTCGTACTATTCATTTTTCAACGTCCGTTTCGGTTGGCATCATGGCCAGCTCAAGTCCTTGCACAGCACCGGATCTGGCTAAGGCGCGGGATACCGGAAGGCGGGTAAGCCGAGCTGAGCCGCGGATAGCTCATACGCGCGTTGAGCGCTCCTGCTCCGCGCTTTCGCCTCTTCAAGCGCGGCCTCAGACCGAGCAACCGCTTCCTGAGCTGCTGAGTACCCGCGAGGATTGCTGGCTCGCTGGATAGACCCAAAGCTGAGCGCCTGCTTCTTCGCAGCGACCAGGGCATCACCGGCCTGCTCGACTGCAGCTCGGGCGGCATCGAAACTGATAGCTTCCGGTGACTCGGTCGGGCCCTGCGAAGGTTGTGGGCGGCCGGCGATCGGTGCACCGCCAGTGGCACCAAGGCCAATGCCCTGTGCGGCCAGAGATCTCGCAGATATAGGGACTGACTTCTGCTCGGTGCGGGACATCTCGTAGCCAAGGTCATTCAGCTCGGAGGGAAGAGCTTGGTAGCCCAATTGCTTCAAACGATCATTGACAGCCGCCTTGCTCGCCCCGGCTGCGATCGCCGCCTTGGCCTGCTCGTGCGCGTCCGTCTGGCCCGCCGGTGTGGCTGAGCCTGAAGCTGCCGGAATGCCCCAGCGACCGCCCTTCTTTGCATACCCCATGGCAGACATCAACTCGTCTGCCTGCTTCACTGCTTCAGCCGGCTTCAGCAGGTTCTTGGTGCCGGCGGTGACAAATTCCTGATGCACGTCCTCCGGATTTTTCCCGCGCTTGGTCACAGCCATCTCGAGCGCCCCGCGCATATCACTGGCCACACCGGCTTTCAGCAGGGCGCCGGCCAGCTTCACCTCAGATGGCTGATCTTTACCCATACCAAGGCCGCCCTGCACGGCCGTGAGCTTGTCCTGGATAGCCTGGCGCTCCGCCGGATTCGTCGCATTGGCCAGGCCGAGCTGCAGCGTAGCCACAGTGCCTTTGAGGTTGCGCTCGGGTGCGCCAGCATCGAACTCGGCCTGGGCCCGACCACCAGCGGCCTGCGCTACGCCCAACTGCGCATCAGCGCGCTTGTCGGCCTTCACCTGCAGATTGCGTGCGAACTCGGACTGGCTGAAGTTGTACAGCGCCATCGGGTCCTGAAAAGTCTTGAGCCCAGCCAAAATCTCATTGGCGTCCTTGGCCACCTTGGATGGCAGCTTGCGACCGTCCAGCGTTTCGCGCTCGATGGTGATCTTTCCGGTCTTCGGATCTTGGGTAACGCCGGTGATGTTCGCGCCGTCCGGCACGTATGTTTCGTAGAACTTCTCCAGCCCTGTCAGGTCACCAGAGGCGACCGCCGCCGAGACCTTGGCCAGCGCCTCGTTCCGCTCGGCGGTCTGCAGCTGGATCTTCTGGCCGGCGATCTGCATATTGTCCTTGGCCAGGGCATTGGCCTCGCTCAACTTGCCAGCGCCGACCAGCTTGGAAACACGGTACTGACTGGCTGCCAGTTGATCGTCGATCGTCATGTCGCGCAGAGTGCCGTCTGGTTTAGCCAGGCGCCCAGCGCTCCAATCGGCCACATCCTTGTCAACGGCTTCGAGCGCAGCACGGTGCTCGTCTTCCTTGTCGGCCAGGCGCTGGTCGCGCGCTGCGCGGCTCTGCTCCCAACCGAAGCGCTTGTCCTCCCGCTGGCCCTGCTGGGCCTGCTGCTCAAGCCGCTGGCCCTCGCTGACATTGCCGAACTTCTTCATCACACCGGCCATGGCCATGGTGCGTGCATTGGTCATCGCGGCCGCATCCGGCGCCTGGTCATAAGTCTGGCCCAGGAACTGTGTGCGCTGCTGGGTCGGCAACTGCACCGGAACGCCGGCCTCACCTCCAGCACCGCCTTGGGTCGGCGCCACCGTGTACTTGCCGTTCTCGTCCGTGCCGATGGTGTAGAGCGGATTACCTTGCGCGTCCTTGGCGTTTGCGATCGCTTCCAACTGCTGTCCGTCCTGTGGGCTGTAGCCGTCAACGGTGACGGGGCGCTCGTCGGCGATGGCCTGTAGCTCCTGATTTTGCTGCCCTTGTCGGTAGTCGCCGACGAGGCGCTGGCCAAGACCATAGCCCTTGATGAATGAACTCCACTTGCTCATGTCAGTCCTCCAAAATTCTCAGTAACGGTCGAATTTCTTGCTGCTGACGCAAAGCGAGCGCCTCAAGGACCGTATGGACTACGGCGAAGCGTTCTGGCTCCGATCGCCGCAGATGGGCCAGGCGTTCAGCGTTGTGATCGAGGTATGCCGTACAGTTCCAGCAGTCCGAAGAGCTCGTTGCGCCCTGTTCATAGAACGGCGGAACCTCGGCGCCGCATTCACGGAGAAACGCCCAAACAGCCTGGTCCGACCATTCGTTGAGTGGCTGCCAGTAGGTGATGCCGTCGAGTTCTTGAACGACTTCGTCGCGCAGACGATTGCGAAGATTTTCTGCCTTGCGCTGTCCCATGATCACCAAGGTCGAACCGCTGGCGTTCAGGTACTCCAGCATTGGCGCCCACATGTTGGCCCAGCAGCAGCTGAGGTAGGGCTGAAACCGCAGTGACCCAGCCCCTGCACTGGCCTCGCCATCGGTCGTTGCGCGGATTGGCACAACGTCCGCCGGCCAGCCGTGGGCCCGAATCCAGCCTGGTTGATTGCCCAGCAGCTCTACAAAGTTGGGAACCCAGCTTCGGATTCTGCCCATGTAGGCGACGGTCGCCGGGTGAGGGGCACCTGGGTTTGCCCACACGACCGTAACGCGGTCCAGCAACGGCTTCAGCAGCAGCAGGCAGGCAAGGGAGTCCTTCCCCGCAGAGAAGAACAGGACCGGCTTGCGGTGTCGATGGATCAGGTTGCAGTCCATGCTCAAAATGCCGTAATGGCCGAGCCGGCGATAGTCCCGAAGGCTCCCATCACCCCGCTGTCCTGGTTCGCCAACACTTTCGCGTAGTCGGTCTGAGCGTTGAGGATCCCTGTCAGGCCCTGCTGCGCGATCTGCCGCCCGTTGAGCGTGGCGCTGTTAGCACTGTTCATGCCTTGCATGTAGCTCTGGCCAGGTCCCATGTTGTTGGCGTTCGCGGAGTTGCCCGCGTTGATTGCTAGGCCATAAGCGCCAGCCGACGCGCCCGGCATATTTCGGTACAGACCGGCGACGTCCATCTTCTGAGCGGTGTTCCTGGCGTCATCTGTGACGCGCATGTCGCGGGCGATCGAAGCGTTGTCGGCCAGCAGCGCCGACGAGCTGAGCTCGGACGCGAAGCCCTTGTCGGCGGCGTCCTTGCGAGCCGCCAGCGACGACACGATGCCGTTGGCGTCCATGCCGGCCGTCTGGCCCGCAACGCCCAGGCCCATGCGCGCCATCTCGGCTGCGCTGTTGGTGGCCAGGCCGGCGCGGCTGAGCGCGTTGCCCCCGCGGGTGCTGGCCGCATTGGCGGCGAGCGAGGCCGAGCCCAGCTGCGCGTTGGCCGCGGCAATGGCGGCCTGGTTCGACGCGCTCATGAGGTTCTGGCGCATGCCGATGCCCTGCCCAACCACTTCGCGGTATTTGTTCGTCGAGGCCACGCGCGTGCCGTTGGCTGCTGCGGCCTGGGCCTGGGCGGCCTGCAGCGAGGCGTCCTTGACCACATCGCTGGTATTCAGGCCGTAGCGCATCGCCTGGCGGATCGCGGCATTGGTGGCGTTCGACTGCCCGGCGCGTGCATCGGCCACGGCCAGCGCCGCGTCGTTCTCGATGTCGGTACCGTACTTGGCCCGGATCGCGTCGTTGCCCGAAGTGAACAGGCCGATGTCGGCGTTGATCTGGCCCTCGTGCCGGGCCGAGTTGGCCGCGATCTCGTCGTGCAGGCCGGCGGTCGAGCCGACGGCCTCGCGCATGTCCTTCTCGGACTGCGACAGCGAGCTGTCCAGGCGAGACTGGGCATCACCGAAGGCGCCGTACATGCGCGCCAGCTCGGCCGCCGAGGTTGCGCCAAAGCGCGAAGCCACGCCGCCCAAGCCGCTCGACAGGTTGTCGGCGAACTGCATGCCGTCGGCTGTCTGGCGCCGGCCCACGTCGCCCACCGTATTGGCCAAGGTGGTGCGCGAGTTGATGATGGCATTGCGCTCGGCGGCATCGCGGCCGCTGTTGTCCTTGAGCGCATCGGCCTGCAGCGCATCCTCGACCGGGCGCTGCTTCGACTTCATGTAGTCGAAGTAGTCCTGGCCCTGGTTCAGGCCCTGCTGCATCACCGCCAGCTGCGCGTCGACGATGGGCTTGGCCACGCCCATGTTGTTGTCGTACTGGCGCTTGGCCTCGTCCAGCTGCTTCTGGCCCATCTCGGCGGACAGCCGGGCCGTCTCGGCCGAGGCGTTGGCGACCGGCGTGTAATCCGGTGGCGGCGGTGCGTCGCCGCCCAGGTCGAACGGCAGCACGCGGCGGCCGTCGCGGCGGTAGCCGGAGAACTTGGTGCTGATCATTTGGAGTCTCCTTTCGATTGATGAGCGTTGGAATCGAGAACGGGATTTGCTTGGTCACCGCCCGCACTTCGGGACATGGCCAGCTCGGGCCAGAGCTGGAATCCGGTGCGCTGGTCCTGTTCTTCCCACTTGGGCACATAGGCCACACAGCGGCGAGGTGCGTCCACCTTGGGCCGCGGCACACAGCTCCTCGTGGCGGCGATGCAAGTGTTTGCAGCCGAGAGCCGATTGCAGGTAGCGCAGCGTCGAAGGGAGTCCTCAGCAGCCATGTCGCGCCCAGACGGCCTACCCCCCGTACTCGCCGGCAGAGAGACGCGGGCATACCTGTTTGCGACCTCCTGATTCAGTCGATAGCGCAGGCATCGCTCGTTGCGCGCCGCATCCGGCTGCGCACTGATCAAGCCCTGGGTTCTCAAGAACAGCAGGGCCCAGTTGATGGCCTTGTCCGTATGGCCGCACAGTGCTTTGAGCGCCTGCATCGTGAGAAATGTTCCGGGGCGTGCCTGGAAGCAGGCCAATACAGCATGGGTGGCACTGCCATTGCGAATGACGCCTGCAGGGCGAGGATTGATTGCCCTTGGTCGCTCGACGCGTGTCGCTCCAGCCACAGATAGTTGCTTGATCGTCAAAGCCCAGGGTGAACTCGCTGGCCCACCTGTCGGCGGTGCAACTGCCTCGGGCATCGGCTTGGTTTTGCAGGAAGTCATTCGGAAAATCCTCCAGATCCGCGGGTGGAGTGGGTCGTGTGCTTGATGGGTTCGCTGGACTCGAACCATTTCTGATACGCGCCCTGGAACTCAAGCGCGAGCCTGGTGCCTGCACGGCTGCTCTGCCGGCCCTTGGCCAAGGTGCAGGCAATCAGCCTTGGCACGCCAGGCACGTACTCACTGCGCGCAGGCCAAAGGAACAGGATCGCGTCAGCGTCCTGCTCGATCGCGCCCGAGTCGCGAAGGTCGGCCAACGTCGGTTCCGGCACGGCGCGACGCTCGACTTCGCGGTTGAGCTGCGAGAGCAGGATCACCGTCAGCTTCATCTGCTTGGCCAGGGTCTTCAGGCCGCGAGAGATCTCCTCGATCTCGGTGTTCCGGTTCTCGCGGCGCGCGCCAGCTGGGCCCGAGCAGAGTTGCAGGTAGTCAACCACCAGGAAGCGCAGACCCTGCTTGGCCAAGTGCAGAGCTTTGGACCGAATGTCCATCAGCGTCAGCGCAGGTTGGTCGTCAAAGTACAGCGGCAGCCGGCCGAGCTGTTCGACGGCATCGGTCACTTGGGTCCATTCGTGGTCCTGCAACTTTCCGGCCTGCAGCCGCGAGTAGTCGACGTGACCAAGGTTCGCCAGTGCGCGTTCCATCAACTCGCGCTTCTCCATCTCCTGCGATAGGAACAGGCTCGTGTGCCCGGTCTTCGCGAAGTGCAGCAGCAGATCCTCTGCCAGCGACGACTTGCCGATGCTGGGCCGGGCCGCGATCACAACCACCTTGCCCTCGGCCATGCCGCCCAGGGCATCGTTCAGCGACTGGATGTGCGTCTGCACGCCAGGTAGGATCTCATCATTCGCCAGAGCGTTCAGATAGTCGATCTGCGCCGGCAATAGGTCGGCCGCTGCAACTGGGCGCGACCGCAGGCCGGTCTGCTGCAGCTGAGCAAACATTGTTGCGATGCGGTCGATCTTTTCTGCCACGGGGGAACCTTCTCTGGCCACGCCGGCGGCCTCGTCGGTCACCATGCGTAGCTTGCGATCGGCAGCGCGCTCCGCGACGATCTCGGCGTACCGGCGCACGTTGGCGGCGCTGGGTACGCTCTGGGCCAGCGCATTCAGGTAGCTCAGGCCGCCGCAGTCCTCGGCCTTGCCGGCGCTGCTCAAAGCCTCGAAAACCGTCACGACGTCTGCCGGCTTCTGCGAGCTGGCCATGCCGACGATCGCGCCAAAGATAGCGCCGTGCCTGACATCGAAGAAGCTCTGCACCTGCACCAGGTCGCCGACGCGATCGAAAGCCTCCGAGTCCAGCAACAGCGCGCCAAGCACCGACTGCTCCGCCTCCCGTGACCACGGCAACGGCTGCGGCGTCTCGCCTTCGTGGAGTGGCACGTCGTTGCGCATCATTTACCGCTCTCCTGGTGCGCGCGTTGGGCCTGCTGGCCGGCAGTGGTCAGCGCGTATTGCTGGCCATCGAGATACCAGAGCTTCAGCCAGTTCTCTCTCACGGCTCGCCGAAACACAGGCAACCAGTTGGCATAGGTCTTTGGCTTCGACCCTTTGGCCGGCTCTGCGGTGTAACGGGCCTTGAACTCGACCCATGCGAGATGCAAGAACTCATGTGGAAGTGCAACGTCCCTGGCGTACATGAGGATCGAATCGTCACTTGGCACCGGTTGCTTGCCTTGTGCTTTTACCTCCGCCAACCACTGCGAAAGCGTCGACTCCCGGGCCCGGGGTTTTCGAGGCTTTGCCATCTGAGGCGAAGGGGAGGCGTCCTGCCCAGCAGGATCGCCTACACCTACTGGTGTTTGGAGTCTGGTGTCTGGTGTCTGGGTAGCCGTGTCGTCACGCGTGACAGGTTGCGTGACACCTTGTGACGCATCACCACCTGTCACGCGTGACAGCTGCGTCTCAAGTTCGACCGTTGTGGTGGACCACGGCGGCACAACACCGTGACCGCGCAGTGTCTCGAACAGCGACGCACGACGCTCGCGAGCGCGGCGCTGGCGTTCCTTTGCCCCCTCGCGCTTGTCTTCTCGACCTTGCTGCTTCTCGTGAAATACTGCGATCTCTGCATCGCAACGCTCTTGATGCCAGCCATCGCTTTGTAGGGTGAAGAACTCGTTGAGGACGATTTCGACCGCTGCTCGCTCTTCATCGCTGCGTGCGCCCACCAGGCGCTGCACGGTCTTGATGTCTGCTGGCAACGGCTTCTCGGTCGCGTAGTACTTGCGCAGCAGGCGCCCATAGGCGCCGTCCTCGAGCATCGTCAGATGCGCCGTCGCCTCGGTGATATCACCGATGTGCAGCTCGAAGTAGTTCATCGCGGCTCTCGCCTGTTGTCGGGGCCGCTAATCACGATGTGGTCGAGCACCCTGCTCCACCGGAGGCAGGTGATGCAGGCGTATCGAGGCGATGGCGCTCGACCAACGCCGCAATGGCACGCTGCCGTGCCAAGGCTGGCATGCTTGCTCGCGCGCTCTCCCGAACGCACTTCCTCTGTCCCCCGCGCCCTGCCAGGCGCCGGGGTGACAACTCCAAGTCCGCGATGCATAAAGTCACTCCATAAAATATGGAGCACTCCTGCGCTCGGGTTTGCAGCTGATGCCGTCGAACAATGTCGGGGCATCCGCTGATGATTCTAGATGCCGGGCGACTATGCGCCGCGGACATACTGTCCGGGCCCGTGCTCATGCGGAAACCTCGCCGGTCGCACGATGCATCGCACTTGCTTCGGTTGGCGAGCAGCTCGGCGATCGTCCTTGCCTCGCGATGAATGCTCGAACGTCAGCTGCTCGAAATCGAGTGCAACGGGCCCCCATCTTCACGATAGGCAGTTCGCCCGCGGCGACCTTCCTGTAGATCGTTGCGGCGGAAAGGCCGGTGGCCTGGGCAACGGTGCCAATTCGCAACAAGGCGTCCTGCAGTTGCAAGACGTGGAGTGGTTGCGGGTTGCGGCTATTTCCGCGAGAGGATGTGTTCTTAACAGCGTTCATGTGCTTCAACCTTCTTGGTTGAAGCGGAACTTGCCATGCTTGGCACGGAATCCCAAAACCGTTCAGGAACGGCAAATGAACCTGATGAGGTTCCTCACAGTAGTGATCAAGCGGCCTTGAACGCCAGCACCTTTGCCCCTGCCCTGAGCTGGTCCAAATAGTCAGCCCATGTCTGCATCATCTGCTGCCGCTGCACCATGTACTCGGCGCGGTCATAGGCTGAACCCAGTGGTCCACTCTTGCCGTGCGCCAGTTGGGCCTCCACCACATCGGGGTCAATGCCGCGGATGATCTCCGCCATCATCGTGCGCGCCATAGCCCGGAAGCCGTGAGCCACGTGCTCATCGCCAGAGAAGTCCAGGCGTCGCAGGGCTGCATTCAGCGTGCCGTCGCTCATAGGCCGCTCACCGGTTCGCGCAGACGGAAACACGTACACGCCATGCCCGGTGAGCGGTTTCAGCGCCGACAGCAGCGCCAGCGCTTGCGAGGAGAGCGGCACTAGGTGCGGCCGGCCGTTGAGCTTGCCGTGTGCGGTGCGCTTCATCGCCGCGGCCGGGATGGTCAGCAGCGCAGCCTCGAGGTCGATCCAGGCCCATTCCATTGATCGGATGTTGCCGGGGCGCTGGAAGATGAGCGCCGACAACTGCAGGGCCGCCCTCGTCGTCGGCTGGCCGGTATAGCTGTCGATGGCACGGAGCAGCTCGCCAGCCTTAACTGGATCCACGATGGCCGCAAAGTTTCCCGCGACGTGTGGCTTGAGTGCTCCCCGCAAATCCGCGGCCGGGTTGCGCTCGCAGCGCCCGGACTGCACACCGAAGCGGAACACCTGGCCCGCCATCGACAACAGATCTTGCGCGGTGCTCAGGATGCCCTTGCTTTCGGCCTTCTTCAGCACGGCCAGCAATGCCGGCGCCTTGATCGAGTCCAAGGGCAGCGTACCCAGGTGTGGGAACAGGTGCTTTTCGGTCGAGCGGAGCCACTTTGCCGCATGGCTTGGACTCCAGGCATCAGCATTGAGCTTGTGGAACTCGCGCGCTACCGCCTCGAAGGTGATCGCGTTGCTGGTGCTGCTGGCGATCTTCTCAGCCTTGCGGGCCTGGACCGGGTTGACCCCGCCTTGGCGTGCCATGCGGGCCGCGTCCCGTGCTGCCCGCGCGGCTTTCAACGTCACGTCCGGATAGCTGCCCAGAGCCAAGCGGGATTCCTTGCCGTCCGGGTAGAACTTCCAGAACCAGCGCTTGCTGCCCGAGGGTGCGACCTCCAGGTACAGGCCACCCCCATCTGTCAGGCGCCGGCGCTTCAGTTCAGGAGGGCAGGATGCGTTTTTGCAGGCGGCTTCGGTCAGCGTTGGCATGTCGGTGTCCCGGTGTCCCGGTCAATCGGGGAACAGTGGTGTCCCGGTTGCTGCGGTTGTCCCGGTGCTGTGTTCCCCGGTTTACCCCGATCTGGCCGAAACGTTCCCCGAGATGTTCCCCGGTTTGGGGTGCGCTGTAAAGCGCCGACTTGATTCAACGTGACATGAAAAAAGGCCCCAAGTCGTTGATTTACTTGGGGCCTTGCTTCGTCGTGAACCGTTGTGATTCACTGTTCTGGAGGAGAGGGGGGGATTCGAACCCCCGAGGCGTTTCCGCCCGCCTGATTTCGAGTCAGGTACATTCAACCACTCTGCCACCTCTCCAGGTGTTCTTGGTGTCTCTTGAGACAAGCCTGTGATTATAGCCTAATCCCAGGCCCGTCCCGCAAGACCCGGCCGACAATCCATCAGCCGCGCAGTACCTCGACGCCTCCCACATAGGGGCGCAGCGCCTCGGGCACGGTGATGCTGCCGTCGGCGTTCTGGTAGTTCTCCAGCACCGCCACCAGCGTGCGGCCCACAGCCAGACCCGAGCCGTTCAGCGTGTGCACCCATTCGTTCTTGCCTTGCGCGTTCTTGAAGCGGGTCTGCATGCGGCGGGCCTGGAAGGCTTCGCAGTTCGAGCAGGAGCTGATCTCGCGGTAGGTGTTCTGCGCCGGCAGCCAGACTTCGAGGTCATAGGTCTTGGTCGAGCCGAAGCCCATGTCGCCGGTGCACAGCGTCAACACGCGATAGGGCAGGCCGAGCTTTTGCAGCACGGCCTCGGCGTGGCCGACCATCTCTTCCAGCGCTTCGTAGCTCTTGTCCGGATGGGTGATCTGCACCATCTCGACCTTGTCGAACTGGTGCTGGCGGATCATGCCGCGGGTGTCGCGGCCGGCGCTGCCCGCTTCCGAGCGGAAGCAGGGGCTGTGTGCGGTCAGCTTGATCGGCAGCTGGGCGGGGTCCAGCACCTGCTCGCGCACGCTGTTGGTCAGTGAGATTTCCGAGGTCGAGATCAGATACTGCTCGGGCTGATCGTCGTCGCCGCCGCGCAGCACCCAGAACATGTCTTCCTTGAACTTGGGCAGTTGGCCCGTGCCTTCCAGTACCTCGCGGTTGACGATGTAAGGCGTGTAGCACTCGGTATACCCGTGCTCGGTGGTCTGCAGGTCCAGCATGAACTGGGCGAGACCGCGGTGCAGGCGGGCAATCGGACCCTTCAGGAAGCTGAAGCGCGAGCCGCTGAGCTTGGCGCCCGTGTCGAAGTCCAGGCCCAGCGGAGCGCCCAGGTCCACATGGTCCTTGACGGCAAAGTCGAAGGCGCGCGGCGCGCCCCAGCGGCGCACTTCCACATTGCCGGCTTCGTCGCTGCCCACAGGCACCGACTCGTGCGGCAGATTGGGCACGCTCATCAGCATGGTCTGCAGCTCGCCCTGGATCACGTCCAGGCTCGCCGCACCGGCCTTCAGCTCGTCGGCAATGCTGGCCACCTCGGCCATCTGCGCGGTGGTGTCCTCGCCCTTGCCCTTGAGCTGGCCGATCTGCTTGGACAGCGTGTTGCGCCGCGCCTGCAACTCCTCGGTGCGGATCTGCACGCCGCGGCGCTGCGTCTCCAGCGCCTGGAAGCGCTCTTCGTCGAGAAAGGGCTGAGGGCTCTTGCGCGTTTGCAGGCGCGCGATGGCGGCGGGCAGGTCTTTGCGCAGCAGGTTGATGTCTAGCATGGTGTTCCTCGATCCAATCCAGCAATTCTATGAAAGCATGAAAGCAAAACGGCGCCACCGTGGCGCCGCATGAAGCGAAGCGCCACGATCAAGATCGCGAGGAACTCACCTCGGCCATGGACTTATCACCCAGACCCAGCGGCAGCGGGAACTGTATCGTCTCCTCGACGCCGCTCAGGCGCCGCACCGAGGTGGCACCCATGGCGCGCAGCCGGGCAATGACCTCGGTGACCAGGATGTCGGGCGCCGAGGCGCCGGCCGTCAGGCCGACGCGGCTGCGGCCCTCCAGCCATTCGGGCAGCAGATCCTCGGGGCTGTCCACCATATAGGCCGGCGTGCCCAGGCGCTCGGCCAGTTCGCGCAGGCGGTTGCTGTTCGAACTGGTCGGGCTACCGACGACGACCACCACCTCGACCTGGGGCGCCATCACCTTGACGGCGTCCTGGCGGTTCTGCGTGGCATAGCAGATGTCCTGCTGCTTCGGTTCGCGCACCTGGGGGAAGCGGGCCTTCACGGCGGCCAGGATCTCGGCCGCGTCATCGACGCTGAGCGTGGTCTGCGTCACCACGGCCAGCTTGGTGCCCGGCGGCAGCTGCACCTGGGCCACATCGGCCACTTCCTCGACCAGATGGATGCCGGTGCTCAGCTGCCCCATCGTGCCCTCGACCTCGGGATGCCCCTTGTGGCCGATCATGATGAATTGATAGCCTTCCTTGTTCAGCTTGGCCACCTCCACATGCACCTTGGTGACCAGGGGGCAGGTGGCGTCGAAGACATGAAAGCCCCGCTCGGCCGCCTCGCGGCGCACCGCCTGGCTGACGCCGTGGGCACTGAACACCAGGGTGGCACCGGGCGGCACCTCGGCCAGGTCTTCGATGAAGATCGCGCCCTTGGATTTGAGGTCGTTGACGACATAAGTGTTGTGCACGATCTCGTGGCGCACATAGATGGGTGCCCCGAACTTGATCAGCGCCCGCTCGACGATCTCGATCGCGCGATCAACGCCGGCGCAAAAGCCGCGTGGCTCGGCCAGCACGACTTCCTGCAAATTCACACCGGACACGCTGGACATCGTCATCACAACACCCCTATCACTTGCACTTCGAAGCTCACCGGCTGGCCGGCCAAAGGGTGGTTGAAGTCGAACAACAACCAATCCTCGCCGACCTCGCGCACCAGGCCGGCATAGCTGCCCTGGCCATCGGGCGTCGGGAACTGCACCACATCGCCGATCGAATACTGCTCGTCCGGGTCACCCAGCTCGCGCAGCAGGGTGAGCTTGACGCGCTGCAGCAGCTCCGGATTACGCTCGCCGAAGGCCTCGCCCGGAGCCAGGTCAAGGGTCACGCGCGCGCCCTCGGCCAGACCCAGCAGACGGGTTTCGATGGCCGGCGCCAGCTCGCCGGCGCCCAGTGACAAGGTGGCCGGCTTGTCGGCAAAGGTATTGATCAGGTCGTTACCATCGGGCCCTGCCAGACGGTAATGCAGGGTCAGGAAGGACCCTGGTTGGATGAGATTCACGTTACGGCCTTGTTCGCTAGACTGCGCGGATTTTAGGCTGCCCGCGCCCTTCGCCCCTTTCCGGCCTCGGGGAATCCCTTGATCTGGGTCCAAAATCACCTGGTACCCACCATGTCACTCGACCATTTGCCCCCCGACGCCCGACCGCGCGAGAAGTTGCTCGCCCGCGGCCCTGCGGCCCTGGCCGATGCCGAATTGCTGGCCCTGCTGCTGCGCACCGGCATCAAGGGCACCTCGGTGCTGCAACTGGCCCAGCAACTGCTCGACCAGTTGGGAGGCTGGCGCGGCCTGCTGCAGGCCAGTCTTGCCGATCTGGCCAGTATCAAGGGCCTGGGCCCGGCCAAGCGGGCCGAGATCGCCGCCGTGCTGGAGATCAGCCGGCGCTCGCTGCTGCAGCAGCTGGCCGAGCGGCCGGTGTTCAATTCGCCCGAGGCGGTCAAGCAGTACCTGCGCCTGCAGATCGGCCACCTCAGCCATGAAGTCTTCGCCGTGCTGTTCCTGGACTCGCAGCACCGGCTGATCGCGCTGGAGCAGATGTTCCAGGGCAGCCTGACGCAGACCAGCGTCTATCCAAGAGAGGTGCTGAAGCGCGCGCTGGCGCTGAATGCCGGAGCGGTGATACTGGCCCACAACCACCCGTCCGGCGTGGCCGAGCCGTCGCGTGCCGACGAGCTGCTGACCCATGCGCTGCGCGACGCACTCGCCTTCATCGACGTGCGGGTGCTCGACCATATGGTGGTCGGCGCGTCCGATGTGGTGTCGTTGGCCGAACGGGGACAGCTATGAGGCGCGCCACACCGCTGAAGGCCCTGCAAGACCTGCAGGGCCTGAAACGCACGCTGGCCCTGGCCCGCGAAGAGGCCGCGGCGTTGGCTGCAGCACGCGAGGCCGAGCGCCAGCGCCTGTTGCACGAGCAGGAGCTGTTCGCGCGCACCGTCGGTCCGGTCACGCCGCTGGTGGCGGCCCTACGCGCCGAGCTGAGCCGCGCCAAGCCCAGCCCCGAGCCGCGTCAGCGCGAGCAGGACGAGCAGCAGGCCCTGCGCCAGGCGCTGTCGGACGATTTCGATGTCGATTCGCTGTTGGAGACCGACGAGGCTCTGTCGTTCCGCCGCACCAGCATCAGCCAGGAAGTGGTGCGCAAGCTGCGCCGCGGCCACTGGGCACTGCAGGGCCAGATCGACCTGCACGGCCTGCGCCGCGACGAAGCACGCGAATCGCTGGGTGAATTCATCCACCACGCCGCCCGCACCGGCATGCGCTGCGTGCGCGTGGTCCACGGCAAGGGCAATGGCTCGCCGGGCCGCGAGCCGGTGCTGAAGGCGCGCGTGCGGCGCTGGCTGGTGCAAAAGCAGGAGGTGCTGGCCTTCACGCAGGCGCGGGCCAGCGAGGGCGGCAATGGGGCGCTGATCGTGTTGCTGCAAGGCAGCAGCTAGGCTGGGCAGTTCCTCATCCAGTCCGCCGTGCCGAAAAACGCATCGGCCAGCCGCTGCTCCAGCACCGGGTCAAACCCCAGCTCCTGCATCGCCTGTCGCATGCACAGCATCCACTGGTCGCGTTCGGCGATACCGATGGCGAACGGCATGTGGCGAGCGCGCAGCCGCGGGTGGCCGAAGCGTTCGATGTAGTGGTCAGGGCCGCCGAGCCAGCCGCAGAGAAACCAGTTCAGCTTGTCGCGGGAGCCATCCAGCGTGGTCGGGTGGATCGCCCGCAGCCGGGCATAGCCGGGCTCCAGGTCCATCAGATCGTAGAAACGATCGACCAGGGCGCGCACCGCGGGCTCGCCACCCAGCAATTCAAAGGCCGTGGCCTGGCCGGCTTGTTCAGTTTCTGACATCAGCGCGCTTCTCTATCGGGCTACTCGCACAGCTTGGCGGCCAGCATACGAATCGCCTGAGCCGCTTCGGAGCCCGGATAGACCTCCATCAGCAGCTGGCGGCGGCGCACCGATTCGCGCACCGCGTTGTCGCTGCGCACCTCGCCCAGCAGCTCCAGCTTCACCGGCTGGGGCAGGCCCACATCGACAAATCGCTGCACCACCTGCTGCAGCTGGTTGCGCACCGTCTTGCCCTCGCCGAGCTGCTGGATCTGATTCACCAGCAGACCGATGTGGCGCCGCTCCTGCTGGGTGGCCAGCACCTTGATGGTGGCGTAGGCGTCGGTCATCGAGGTCGGCTCGGGCGTGGCCACGACCAGCACCTGCTCGGCCAGCGAGATGGCAAACAGCACCACATCGGAAATGCCGGCGCCGGTATCCAGCAGCACCCAGTCGAAGCGGGGCTTGACCTGGTCGATGATCTGCAAAAGCTTGTCGCGCACCTCGGGCGTCAGCCGCGAGTATTCGACCAGGCCGGAACCGGCCAGCAGCACGAAGAAACCGCCGGGCGCAGGCAGGATCGCATCCTCCAGGGTGGCCTTGTCGGTAAAGACGTCGTGCAAGGTGATCTTCGGGTACAGGTTCAGCACCACGTCCAGATTGGCCAGGCCCAGGTCGGCGTCCAGCACCAGCACGCGCTCGCCGCGCGCGGCCAGGGCCGCGGCCAGATTGGCGGTGACGAAGGTCTTGCCCACGCCGCCCTTGCCGCTGGTGACGGCCAGCGTGCGCGCCACGGCGCGTCGGGCTTTGGTAGCAGTCGCAGTGATCGTGCTCATTCAACTTCCTGAAACTGCGTGGCTGCGAACAGCATGCCTTTTTCCTCGGCGCTGACCAGGCATTCGGCCTGGGGCTCCAAGCAGGCGCGGTTACGGCCCTCGGCCTTGGCGCGGTAGAGCTGGCGGTCGGCGCGCTCCATCCACAGCAGGGCCGACGAGCGCACCCATTGCGGGGCGAAGGCGCCACCCAGGCTGACGGTCACCGCCAACGATTTGCTGGGTGCCACCTGCACGTTCAACTCCGACACCATCTGCCGCACGCGTTCGGCCACCGTACGGCCAAAGGTGAAGGGACAGCTGGGCAGGATGATGGAAAACTCTTCGCCGCCAACGCGGGCCACCGTGTCCATCGGGCGCACGGCGCGGTTCACCGCCTCTGCCACGGCCTGTATCACCAGATCGCCGGCAGCGTGGCCGTAGGTGTCGTTGACGGACTTGAAATGGTCGATGTCCAGGGTCAGCAGCAGGGCCGACTCGCCGGAACGGGCCACCCGGTCGACCTCGCGGGCCAGCGCCATCTCGAACGAGCGGCGGTTGACCAAGCCGGTCAGTGCGTCACGGCTGGAGAGATCGCACAGGGCGTCCAGCACCCCTTGCAACCAGGCCGCGCTGTGAGGCTCGGCGTCCGGCAGGCTGGCACCAGCCTGCTGCAGCAATTGCAGGGCCAAATCCAGACGCAATTCGGCGACGTCGATCAACGGTTGGGGGGCTAGCGGCTTCAAAGCACTCTCGGACAGGGTGCAAACGAGTCTATCAGGCAAGCTTGTCACGGAGCGCAGAATAGCGAGGCCAACTCCGTGCTGTTCTTGGCTTGCTTTTGGAGTACAAGGAACAGACTCGTTCTATCACTTCAACGCCGAAGCGAGCCTGCTCGCTGTGGGCTCAAAAAAAGACCGCCATGACCGCTGTGCTGAACGCTGCCTCGACACAAGACGGGCTCGACAATGAGTTCACCTTCAACCGCACCGACTTCGACCGGGTCCGCAAACTGATCTACCAGCATGCCGGCATCAGCCTGCATGATGGCAAGCAGGCCATGGTCTACAGCCGGCTCTCGCGGCGCCTGCGCGACACCGGCCACCGCAGCTTCGGCGACTATCTGCAGTGGCTGGAGAACGCCACCGGCGCCCAGGGCGCCACCGAGTGGCAGGAGTTTGTCAACTGCCTGACCACCAACCTGACCTCGTTCTTCCGCGAAGACCACCATTTCCAGTGCCTGATGGACGACCTCAAGCCCCTTGCCGGCAAGCCGCTGCGTATCTGGTGCTGCGCGGCATCCACCGGCGAGGAGCCCTATTCGATCGCCATGACGGTGGCCGAGGCGCTGGGCACCAATGCCACGGCGCAGATCGTCGCCAGCGACATCGACACCAATGTGCTCAACACCGCGCGGCGCGGCGTCTACAGCGCCGAGGCGCGCGGCCTGTCGCCGGAGCGGCTGCGCAAGCACTTCATGCGCGGCACCGGCAACAACTCAGGCCAAATCCGCATCAAGCCTGAGCTGGCCAAGAAGATCGAGTTCCGTTCGTTGAACCTGATGGACCAGCAATGGTCGCTGGGCGACCCATTCCAGATCGTGTTCTGCCGCAACGTGATGATCTACTTCGACGCGCCGACCCAGCGCAAGGTGCTGGAGCGCATCCACCGGGTGATGAAGCCCGGCGGCCTGCTGTTCGTCGGCCATTCCGAGAACTTCACCGAATCCAGGGACTTGTTCCGCCTGCGCGGAAAAACAATTTACGAACGCGTGTGACCGGGCCATCAAGCCGCCACCCACGCTGCCGATAAAAGCCAAAGCCTATGGAATCCGCACAGTCCAACCCCCCAGCTCGTTCCGCCGCAGCCGCCTTCACGAGCTCTTCGCTGGGAGGATCGCCAAGGCTGACCAAGCTCAAATCGCAGATCCGCAAGCCCGGCGAAGCCTCGTTCTTCTTCTGGGACGCCCATTTCAAGAATGAGGCGGTGAAGATTCTGCCCGGCGAATACTTCGTGGACAGCGAAGACATCCTGGTCATGACCACGCTGGGCTCCTGTATCGCCGCCTGCATTTGGGACCGCAATGCCAAGGTCGGCGGCATGAACCACTTCATGCTGCCCGAGGGCGCCGGCGACTCGGGTCGCTACGGCTCATTCGCAATGGAGCTGCTGATCAACGAGATGATGAAGCGCGGCGCCTCGCGCATGACGATGGAAGCCAAGATCTTTGGCGGCGGTGCCGTCATTGGTGGCATGAACACCATCAACGTCGGCGAGCGCAACACCGCCTTCGTGATCGACTATTTGAAGACCGAGCGCATTCCCATCGTCTCCAAGGATGTGCTCGACATCTATCCCCGCAAGGTCTGCTTTCTGCCCCACAGCGGCAAGGCGATGGTGAAACGCCTCGCCCCGGCCAACACCGATGCGCTGGTCCAGCAAGACAGGCTGGCCGCACAAAAGGTGGTACCGGTCGTCGCAGGCGGCTCGGTGGACCTGTTCTAGAAGTTGGAGAGAACGGCATGGCCAAAACCACAGTAGTCGTCGTGGACGACTCCGCGCTGGTGCGCAGCATCCTGACCGAGATCATCAACCGCCAGCCCGACATGATTTGTGTCGGTGCCGCCAGTGACCCTCTGGTCGCGCGCGAGATGATCCGCAACCTCAACCCCGATGTGATCACCCTGGACGTGGAAATGCCGCGCATGGATGGCATTGACTTCCTATCGCGACTGATGCGGCTGCGGCCGATGCCGGTGGTGATGGTCTCCACGTTGACCGAACGCGGCGCCGAGGTGACGATGAAAGCGCTGGAGCTGGGCGCGGTCGATTTCGTCGCCAAGCCCAAGATCGGCGTGGCCGACGGCATACGCCAGCTGGCCGACGACATCACCGACAAGATACGCATCGCTGCCAAGGCTCATATCCGCCGCCATGCGGCGCCGGCTCCGGCCCCCACCGCGGGCGGCGCAGCGGCAGCACCGGCCAAGCCGGTGACGATGGCCGGCATCGGCCGGCTGTCGACCGAAAAGATCATCTTCATCGGCGCCTCCACCGGCGGCACCGAGGCGACCAAGGACGTGCTGGTCAATCTGCCAGCCGACTGCCCGGCCGTGGTCATCACCCAGCATATGCCGCCGGGCTTTACCAAGAGCTATGCGGCGCGACTGGACAGCCTGTGCCGCATCCGCGTCAAGGAAGCCCAGGACGGCGAGCGCATCCTGCCCGGCCACGGCTATATCGCACCCGGGGGCTTTCACCTCAGCGTCGAGCGATCGGGCGCCAACTACATCGCCCGTGTCCAGGACGGCGAGCCGGTCAACCGCCACAAACCCTCGGTCGAGGTGCTATTTCACTCGGCCGCCCGCGTGGTCGGCCCCAACGCTTTAGGCATCATGCTCACCGGCATGGGCGCCGACGGCGCCAAGGCGATGAAGGTGATGAAGGATGCCGGTTCCTACAACTTCGTACAGGACGAGGCCACCTGTGTGGTGTTCGGCATGCCGCGCGAAGCCATCAACGCCGGCGCGGCCGATGAGGTGCTGCCGCTGCAGCAGATCGCGCCCCGCCTGATCGACCGTCTGCGCAGCACCTCGGGCATTGCACTGAGCCGCGTCTGATGCACCGCCGCTAGTTTTGTAGCGTGGCCCAGGCGCGCACGATCTCGCGGTTGTGCGGCACATTGCTCAAGAAACCCTCGCGCACCCGTGCATCGCTGATGCGCGCGGCCTGGGCCTGCAACTCGGCGTGGGCCGCAACCAGCACCTGCGCCGCACGACCGTCGCCAGCCGCCAACAGCACCTGGTAGCAGGTCAGCGGCAGCAGCAGCGGCTCCTCGGTGCCGTCCAGGCTGCCGCCGCCGGCCAGGTGAGCCAAGATCAACTCGGCCTGCTGCAAGGCCTCGGCCACCCGGCCCTGGGCCAGCGCCACCCGGGCCAGGCCCGAGACCGGATCGAGCACCTGCTGGGCACGCATCTTCAGCTGCAGCAGACGATCGCGTGAGTCGGTGTAGGCGGCCCGTGCGGCCTCCACCCGCCCCAACCCCAGCTCGGCATGGCCGGCGACCAGGCGCGCATAGGCCTCCAGATCGCGCTGGCCGCTGGCTGCGGCCGCCTCCAGAGCCGCATTGGCATGGGCCAGCGCGCTGGTGTCATCGCCCTGCAGATGGGCCACCGATCCGGTATTCAACAACACCACCGCCTCGGTATCGCGTTGGCCCAGCGCACGGGCCAGCCGCAGGCCCTGGTCGAGGTGCTGGCGGGCCTTGGCATAGTCGCCCAGGCGCGGATAGACCGAGCCCAGATTGTTCAGCCGAAGCCCCTCGGCGCCGCGGTCCTTGGCCTCGCGCACCATCAGCAGGCCGCGCTCGAAGCAGTCGGCGGCAGTGGCCAGATCGCCCTGCTCCATCGCGATCAGCCCCAGCGCGTTGACCAGCTTGCTCTCGCCGACCCGGTCCCCCTGCTGGCGGGCCAGGGCCAGACCCCGCTCGGACACCTCGCGGGCGCCGGCGTAGTCGCCACGGCCGGTGAGGGTGGTGGCCAGGCTGGGAAACAGCGCCGGGGGCACGCTCGGCAGCCGGGCGGCGAGGGCAAAGCCGGCGCGGTCGGCACGCTCGGCGGCCTCGAAGTCACCGGCTGCGCGCAGGGCGAAGGCCTGGCGCAGCAGGACCTCGATGCGCCGCTCGTCATCGCCCAGCACCTCGGCCAGACCGGCCAGCACACGCAAGTCGTCTTCGTGCGCGGCGCGGTCCTCACGCGTTTGCAGCAGGCGTTCGCGCAGGCGCAGCAGGCGCCAGCGCGCTTCATGGTCATCGGCCCGGGCCAAGCCCAGACCGCGGGCGACGAAGCCGAGCATGGCCTCGTTGGCATAGCGGGCGGCGGCATCCTCGGCGGCGCGAACGAAATAGTGCAGTGCGTTCTGCGTGTCGCCGGCACGCTCGAAGTGCTCGGCCGCCGGCCCCAGGGTCTGTGACATGCCGGTGGCGCCCGAGTCGCCGAGATGCACCAGCCAGGCGGCCGCCTTGGCGTGATAGTCGCGCCGGCTGCGGCGCAGCAGGCTGTCGTAGGTGACCTGGTGCAGGATCTGGTGCTTGAAGGCGTACTCGTTCTGGCCCTCGAAGGCCGCATGGTCGTGGGGCACGACCAGGCCACGCTGGATCTGTGCGTCCAGCGGCAGCAGCGCCTCGGCATCGAGCGCTGCCAGCGCCTGGTCCCAGAACACGAAACCGATCACCGAGGCCTGCTGCAGCGACAGCCTCTCGTTCGGCGCCAAGGTGTCCAGCCGCGCCTGCAGCACGCCGGTGAGCGTGGGCGGCACATGGGCGGCCTGCAAGCGGTCGGGCAGCAGCGTCCAGCGCGGACCCTGAACGACGATGGCGCCCTCGTCGATCAGCATGCGCAGCAGCTCCTCCATGTAGAAGGGGTTGCCCTCGGCGCCGCCGATGATCAGTTCGCGCAAGGTCGCCGGCACATGGTCCAGGCGCTGCAGCAACACATTGGCCAGCTCACGGCTGCCGCGCTTGTCCAGCGGCTGCAGGTCGATGCGCTGATGGACCGCCTCGACCTGGGCCCAGTCGGGCCGGCGCTCGAACAGCGCCGGGCGGCTCAGCCCCAGCATCAGGGTCGGCACATCGCGGTTGACCTGCAGCAGGTAGTTGACGAAGTCCAGCGAGCCGTCATCGGCCCAGTGCAAATCGTCCAGCAGCAGCAGATTGGGCAGGCCGTCACGCGCATGGGCCATGCGCAGCATCTGCGCCACCGCATGAAAACCGCGGTTGCGGATCTGCCGTGCGTCCTCGAGAATGCCTCGCACATGGGGGCTGGCCGAGAAATCCAGGCCAATCAGCTGGCCCAGCAGATGGGCGTGTGCCTCCCCCTCCTCACCGTCTCCGGCAAAGTGCGGCGCCATGCCCTCGCCGAGTTTGCGTCGCGCGGTTGCCAGATCGTCCTCTTCGCTGATCTGAAAGCTGCGGCACAGCAGATCCCTCAGCAGGCCGAATGGGTGGGTCTGGGCGCGCGGGTCGGCGCGGGCGCGCAGCACAAAAGCAGGCCGGTCCTGGCCCTCAACCCATTGCTCGAACTCCCGCAGCAGGCGGCTCTTGCCGATGCCGGCATCGGCCACCACCAGCACCGAGCTGAAGGCCGACTTGCGCGTCACCGCCCACCAGGCGTCCTGCAGCAGTTCCATCTCGGCCTCGCGCGCCACCAGGCGCACCTCCAGCCCCTCGATGCCGCGCGTGCCGGCATGGAAGCTGCGCGGCCTCAGCCCCTGCACCAGATAGGTGGCCAGCGGCTGGTCGTAGCCCTTGACGTGCAGCGGCGGCTGCTCGCTGACGCGGAACAGGCCGCGCACATGGCGGTAGCTGTCGTGGCTGATGCGCAACTCGCCGGGCGGTGCGCTCTGCTCCATGCGTGCGGCCAGATTGACCGTCGAGCCGCGTATCGTGCCTTCGGCGTCAACGCCGCCGCCCAGCAGCACCGGGCCGGTGTTGATGCCCACCCGCACCTGAAAGCCGCTGACGCGCAGATCGCGGGCCACCCGGACCGCATGGTGCCGGGCCTCGGCCAGCACCTCCAGGCCGGCGCGTATGGCCCGTTCTGGATCGTCCTCATGGGCCTCGTCAGCGCCGAACACGGCAAGCAGGCCATCGCCCGCGTACTGCAGCACGCGGCCGGAAAAGCGCTGGACGATGGCGGTGAAGCGCTCCAGCGCCCCGTCGATGACCAGTTGCACATCCTCCGGGTCCAGGCCTTGCCCCATGGCGGTGGAGCCCACGGTGTCGACGAACATCACGGTGACCTGCTTGAGCTGCTGCGCCGGCCCCTGGGTCGGCGTGTGCAGGCCCTTGAGCCGACCGCGCATTGCCTCGATTGCCAAGTCCACCACTGCGTCACCGAGAACACCGCGCTGCGCCTCCAGCGCCGCAATGCCGGCCTCAATCTGATCTTGTTCGGTCATGCATGGGTCTCGCGTCTGCGACATCAGCCAGGCATCGCTTTACGCTCACCGGTCGGCTGTGCTACTGTTCCCTCCGCTGAATATTACATGTCGTTGCATGTCGTTGGAGAGTTGATCGACCACGTTCTCCGCCAGGAGCCGAGATGAACTTCAAAGCACTGACCGCCGCCGCCCTGCTGGGCCTGGCCTGTCTCCACGCCGCCCACGGCGCCGAATACAACACGGCCAAATTCGTGGCCTCGCCGACAGGGTCAGGCTTCGAGCTGATCCTGTTCGGCTTCGGCCGCGGTGCTGCCGGAGGCCAGCCGGTCGATTCCAAACCGTTCTCCGAGGACGTCATCGCGCCGGTGCCCTTCTTCGACTCCTGGAACATCGACGTCAGTGCCATGCCGGCCGGCACCTACCAGCTGGCGGCCAAGGAAATCTTCGCCTTTGGCAGCGTCCAGTTCAGCGCCGTAGGCCTGAGCTATCTCGACGCCAGCGGCGGCCGCACCACCCTGCCTTTCCTGATCACCGATCAGGGCAAGACGGCGACAGGCTCGGGCAGCTTCACGGTCACCAAGCCCTGCCCGGCCAAGAGCTGCCTGTGGATCGATGTCTACGGTACCCAGCTGCCCGGCGAGACCCCGGCCAACTATGGCGCCCACATCACCGCCCAGGTGCCCGAGCCCGAGAGCTATGCCCTGCTGCTGGCCGGCCTTGCCGCCATCGGCCTGCAGCGGCGCAGGCGCAATCGCACGCCGGCGGCGTGAACATTTGACGCTTGCCCCGGGCTGGGCTGACCGGGGTCACGGCGGGGTCACGGGAGCGTCACGCGGGCTTTGAAGAATGCCCGCATGAGCACTCTCCATACCCCAGCCTCGGCACCACAATCCCTCAGGCCACTGGCCGGCACGCCGGCCACGGCACTGCAGCAGGTGATTGCCCGCGACCAGTTGGTCGCGCATTTCCAGCCCATCGTGCACCTGGGCAGCGGTGCCGTCTACGGCCACGAGGCCTTGATACGCGGCCCGCTGGGCAGTTCGCTGGAGTTCCCCGACGCGCTCTTCGCCGCCGGCCGTGCCGAGGGCCTGACGGTGGAGCTGGAGGTGCGCTGCGCGATGCGCGCGCTGCAGGACTGGGCGCCGCAGGGCCTGCCCGGCAAGCTGCTGGTGAACATGAGCGCCGACGCCCTGAGCCGGGCCGTGCACGATATGGGCCTGGAGCGCAATCTGCTGCACTTCTCCAGCTGCGGCGTGCCGACCGAGAATCTGGTGATCGAGCTGACCGAGCATGAGCGCGTGCCCGATCTGGACGCGCTCAAGCGCGCCATCCTCGTGCTGCGCAAGCACCAGGTGGGCATCGCGCTGGACGATTTCGGCGATGGCCGCTCCTCGCTGCGGCTGTGGTCCGAGATCCAGCCCGACCTGGTGAAGATAGACAAATACTTCACCCGCAACGTCCACGCCCAGCCCGAGAAGCTGCAGACCTTCCGCGCGCTGCTGCAACTGGCCGAGACACTGGGCTCCCGTCTGGTGGCCGAGGGCATCGAGTCGGCCGACGAGCTGCGCGTGCTCCGCGACCTGGGCATCAGCTACGGCCAGGGCTGGCTGCTGGGGCGCCCCGCGGCCGAGGGCGCGGCCCAGGCGCCGGAGGCCGCCCAGCGGGTGCTGGCCAGCGCGGATATCGCCGTGCTGCCCGAGCTGCGGCGCGCCAGCGGCTCCGGCGTGCTGGCCGCCCACCTGTGTGCCCAGCTGCCCACCGTCGGCACGGCCACCACCAACGAGCAGCTGTATCGCATCTTCTCCAAGGACGAGCGCCTGCATGCGCTGGCCCTGGTGGACGACGCGCAGCGCCCGATCGCCCTGGTAGACCGCAGCCAGTTCATCTCCCGCTGGGCCAAGCCCTTCTTCAACGACTTGTACGGCCGCCACAGCTGCAGCCTGTTCGCCAACCATGCGCCACTGATCGTTGAGGGCGACACCGGCATCGAGGAGCTGACCTCGGTGCTGACCTCGCCCGACCAGCGCTACCTCAGCGAGGGTTTCATCGTCACCCGTGGCGGCTGCTATCTGGGCCTGGGCACCGGCCAGCAGCTGGTGCGCTCCGTCACCGAGGCGCGCATCGAGGCGGCGCGCCATGCCAACCCGCTGACCTTTCTGCCCGGCAACATACCGATCAGCCAGCACATCGACCGCCTGTTGGCCAGCGGCCGCGAGTTCGTGGCCGCCTATGCCGATCTGAACCAGTTCAAACCCTTCAACGACCACTACGGCTACTGGCGCGGCGACGAGATGATCCGCCTGGTGGCCCGCGCCCTGGCCCTGCACTGCGACCCGCAGCGCGACTTCGTCGGCCATGTCGGCGGTGACGACTTCGTCGTGCTGTTCCAGAGCAGCGACTGGGAGTCGCGCTGCGAGGCCATCGTCAACAGCTTCAACGAGAAGGCCCTGTCGCTGTTTGACGAGTCGGCACTGCAGGCCGGCGGAATCATGGCCGAGGACCGCCACGGCGATATGCGCTTCCACCCCTGCACGACGCTGTGCATTGGTGCGGTGCGCATCAGGTCCGGGGCGTTGTCGCGCAGCGAAGACGTGGCCAGCGCCGCCGCCAGTGCCAAGCGGGAGGCCAAGCATGGCGCGCACAAGGTCTATGTGATGGCGGTCTGAGCCCGGACGGACAGGGCGGAAGCCTTGGCCCGCCTGGCGAAGGACTTGCGGCGATACAAGCCGCGAGGCTGAGCCCAGGGCCACGGCCGTGCGCATGGCGCATGGTCCGGGCCTGCGGCCGGGCCACAATCGGGCCCATGCCTGCTTCGCTCCTGATGGTCCTCGCCACCCTCCTGTTCGCCACCATGGGGGTCTGCGTCAAACTGGCCTCCAATGAATACGGCGCCGGCGAGATCGTGTTCTACCGCGGCCTGGTCGGTGTGCTGGTCATTGCTGCGCTGTCACGTTGGCAGGGGCAGAGCCTGCGCACCGCCGTGCCGGGCATGCACTTCTGGCGCAGCCTGTCGGGCGTGCTGGCGCTCTCGCTGTGGTTTTACTCGATCGGCAAGCTGCCACTGGCCACGGCGATGACGCTGAACTACATGTCCTCGGTCTGGATGGCGCTGTTCCTGATCGGCGGCGGTGTGCTGATGGGCAGCGCCCGCGTCGATCCGCGCCTGGTGTCGGCCGTGCTCCTGGGTTTTTGCGGCGTCGCCCTGGTGCTGCGGCCGACGATGGACGAGCAGCAGCTCTGGTACGGCCTTGCCGGCTTGCTGTCGGGCATGCTGTCGGCGTTGGCCTACCTGCAGGTCACCTCGCTGGGCCGCGCTGGTGAGCCGGAATACCGCATCGTGTTCTATTTTTCGCTGGGCGGCATCGCCGCCGGCGCCCTCACCACCCTGGCCACCGGCAGCTGGCATGGCCACAGTCTGCGCGGCGCCGCCCTGCTGCTGGCCGTGGGCCTGCTGGCCACGGCCGCCCAGCTGTCGATGACGCGGGCCTACGGCCGCGGCAAGACCCTGGTCAATGCCAGTTTGCAATACCTCGGTATCGTGTTCTCATTCCTCTACGGCGCCTTGCTGTTTGGCGACGCGCTCACCCCATCGGCGCTGCTGGGCATGAGCCTGATCATCGTGGCCGGCCTGGCCGCCACCCTGTTGAGGAGCCGCAGCACACCGGCCGACAGCCAACATTCCACGCTCGAATCATGACCTTGACAAGCACCCACAGCACCCTGGTCGATGCCGCCCAGCTGCAAGCCCTGATCGCTACCGGCGCGCCGCTGTTGGTGGTTGACGCCAGCTTCGATCTGGCCGACCCTGCCGCCGGCGAACGGGCCTATGCGGCCGGCCACCTGCCGGGCGCGCACTACGTCCATCTCGACCGCGACCTCAGCGGCGCCAAGACCGGCAGCAATGGCCGCCACCCGCTGCCCACGCGCGAGAGCTTTGCCGCCACGGCGGCGCGCTTGGGGCTGCGGCCTGACACCCAGGTCGTGGCCTACGACGCCCAGGGCGGCATGTATGCCGCCCGGCTGTGGTGGATGTTGCGTTGGATCGGTCACGGCGCCGTGGCGGTGCTGGACGGTGGCCCGGCGGCCTGGACCTCGGCCGGCGGCACGCTGAGCCAGACGCTGCCGGCAACTCTTGGCGCGACCGCCGCCTATCCGCTCGGTGACAGCCTGGCGCCCAGCCTGGACGGCGATGCGCTGCTCGCCCGCCTGGGCCAGGTGCGGCTGATTGACGCGCGCGCCGGCGAACGCTTCCGCGGCGAGGTCGAACCGCTGGACAAGCTGGCCGGCCACATCCCAGGCGCCAGCAACCGATTCTTCAAGGACAACCTGCAGGCCGATGGCCGCTTCAAGCCAGCCGCGGCGCTGCGCGAGGAATTCGCCGCCCTGCTGGGCGCGCGCACGCCGGCCGAGGTTGTGCACCAGTGCGGCTCGGGCGTGACCGCCTGCCACAACCTGCTGGCGATGGAGTTTGCAGGGCTCCGCGGCTCGCGGCTCTACCCGGGTTCGTGG
Organism: uncultured Roseateles sp.; assembly: GCF_963422335.1. Classification (NCBI taxonomy): domain Bacteria; kingdom Pseudomonadati; phylum Pseudomonadota; class Betaproteobacteria; order Burkholderiales; family Sphaerotilaceae; genus Roseateles; species uncultured Roseateles sp. Next base: position 2,971,587 of record NZ_OY729424.1, on the reverse strand, counting down.
AGCGAATGGTCGTCCGACCCCACCCGGCCGGTGGCCAGGGGATAGCTTTCGCGGCCTTGACTTGGAACAAGGCCGCTCCGAAGATGGGGCGCGACACTGGTGTTGTCGTCGCGGGCTGAAGGTCTTCAGCCGCGGCTCCAACTGGAGGAAAACCATGTTCCAACGCATCATTGTTCCCACCGACGGTTCCGACATCACTGCCAAGGCGGTGCAGACGGCGATCAGCCTGGCCAAGGTCCATGGCGCCAAGCTCTACGCGATCAGCATCAAGGAACCCTTCCCCTACAGCGCTATCTCGGAAATGCAGCCGACGCCGCCGCAGGAGTTCTTCGATGCCCAGGAGCGCATCGCCAGCGCCCGCATCGCCACCGTGCTGCAGGCCGCCGAAGCGGCCGGCGTGCCGATCGAAGGCCACACGGTCGAGGCCCTGCATGCCTGGGAAGCCATCATCGACCACGCCAAGCTGGTCACCGCCGACCTGATCGTGATGGCCTCGCATGGCCGCCGCGGCGTCGAGGCCTTGCTGCTGGGCAGCGAGACGCAGAAGGTGTTGACGCATACGACGACGCCGGTGCTCGTGGTTAGATAAGGCCTTGCGGGACAGACCTTGAGATCCACGCAAAGCGTGGCCGAAAGCTCTGTCCCCAACTGACTGGATGTATTCGTGCGCCTCAGGCCTGATGAGCCGAGCCCACGGCGACCACCACAATCCCCATCCCCACCGCCAGCCAGGCCAGCTGAGACGCCGTCTCGCGCCAGGGCAGGCGGCGTTGCAATTGAGGAATCAAGTCGGCCACGGCCACGTAGATGAAGCTGCTTGAGGCGGCCACCAGGAGATAGGGGAACAGCGCTTCCCAGGGCCCAACGATGAAGTAGCCCAATACGCCACCGACCACCGCGGCCATGCCGGAGATGGCGTTGTAGAGCAGCGCCTTGCCGCGGCTGAAGCCGGCGTTGAGCAACACGATGTAGTCGCCCACCTCCTGCGGAATCTCGTGCGCGATGATGGCCAGCGCGGTGACGACCCCCAGATGCGTGTCGGCCAGGAAGGCCGCAGCAATGATGATGCCGTCGCAGAAGTTGTGGATGCTGTCGCCGACCAGCACGCTCCAGCCGCCGCGGCCCGCCTGCTCGGCGTCAAACCCGTGGTGATGGTGGTGGTGCGGGTCGTCACCCTCATGGTGGTGGTTGTGGCGGTAGAGCTCGGCCTTTTCGAGCAGGAAGAAGAACATCAGCCCGCCCAGCAGGGTCATGAACAGCCGATGCGGATCGGCCTTGCTCTCGAAGGCCTCGGGCAGCACATGCAGCAGGGCCGTGGCCAGCAGCACGCCGGCCGACAGGCTGACCAGATGGCGCACCACCTTGCCCAGCAGCTTGACCGTCAGGCTGGCGGCGATCAGCACCGACAGCAGGCCGCCGGCAAAGGTTGCGATCACGATGTACAGCAGCGTCATTCGATTCCAATGGATACAAAAAAACAAACCGCGCCCGGTGGCGCGGTTGGGTCGCAGCGGCGGGGTTAGACCACGCCCTGCGCCTTGAGCCAGGCCAGGCAGCGCCGCCAGCCGTCCTCGGCCGGGCCCTGGCGATAGCTGGGGCGGTAGTCGGCGTGGAAGGCGTGCCCCGCCTCGGCATAGATATGGAAGCTGGAGGCTTTGGCCGCAGCGCTCCCCTGAGTCAGCGCAAGCTTCATCTTATCAACGGTGTCAAGCGGTATGCCGGCATCGTCCCCGCCATACAGGCCCAGCACCGGGCCGTGCAGTTGTCCAGCCAGATCAACCGGGTGCTTCGGCGTCAGCGGCGTGTTGTTGCCGACCAGCCGGCCATACCAGGCCACACCAGCCCTCACCGCCGGGTTGTGCGCTGCGTAGAGCCAAGTCTGGCGCCCGCCCCAGCAAAAGCCGGTAATGGCGAGTTTGGCGGTGTCGCCACCCTGGCTCTTGGCCCAGGCCACGCTGGCATCCAGATCGCCCATCACCTGGGCGTCGGGCACCTGGTTGACGACCTCGCTCATCAGCTTGGCCATTTCGCCGTAAGCACCGGCATCGCCCTGGCGCACAAACAACTCCGGGGCAATCGCCAAATAGCCTGCCTTGGCCAAGCGGCGGGCGACATCGGCGATGTACTCATGCACGCCGAAAATCTCGCTCACCACGAGGATCACCGGCGGATTCTTCTTGCCCTCCGGCACAGCCCGGTACGCCGGCATCTTGAAGTCGCCCACGGGGATCATCACCTCGCCCACCACCAGGCCGGTGCTGTCGGTGTTGATGACGGTTTGCGCGCTGACCGGCAGAACCGCGGCAGCAAAACCGCTGCCCACGGCGGTGCGCACGAAGTCGCGTCGGTTCAGGTCGAGTTCTGGCATCGGGGGGTCCTCAGGGAGCAGACAGATTCTAGGGGGCCGAGCAAAACCCCACCTGACCCCGGCTTACCGGTCATGATTTGCCGCGACAATGCCCGCACTCATGTCTGCATCCATGCCCGAAACCAAATCCATACCCTCCGCGCCCGGCGTGCTCGCCGCCATCGACATGGGCTCCAACAGCTTCCGGCTGGAAATTGCCCAGTTGGAGCAGGGCCGCTACAGGCGCATCGCCTATCTGAAAGAGACCGTGCGCCTGGGCGCCGGGCTCGATGCCAACAAGCTGCTGACCGAGGTCGCGGCCCAGCGCGGCCTGGACTGCCTGCAGCGCTTTGCACTGCGCCTGGACGGCTTTGCGCCGCATCAGGTGCGTGCCGTGGCCACCCAGACGCTGCGCGAGGCGCGCAACCGCGATGCTTTTCTGGAGCGCGCCCGCACCGTGCTGGGCTATCCCGTGGAGGTGATCTCGGGCCGCGAGGAAGCACGATTGATCTATGCCGGTGTGGCACGGTTGCAGCCCTCCGACCACGCGCGCCTGGTGATCGACATCGGCGGCCGCTCGACCGAGATGATTCTCGGCCAGGGCCGCAAACCGATCACGGCCGAGTCCTTCCAGGTCGGCAGCGTCAGCCTGTCGATGCGCTTCTTCCCCGATGGCAAGTTCAGTGCCGCGGCCTTCCGCGCCGCCCAGGTGGCCTGCGGCGCCGAGTTGGAAGAGGCGTTGCAGCCCTTCTCGCGCGGCCTGTGGCGCGAGGCACTGGGCTCATCGGGCACGGTCGGAGCCGTCTCGCAGGTACTGGCCGCCAGCGGCATCACCGACGGCCGCATCACGCCCGAGGCGCTGCGCTGGTGCATCGAGCAATGCCTGGCCGCCGGCCATGTGGACCGCATCAAGCTGGCCGGCCTGAAGGAAGACCGCCGTGCCGTCGTCGCCGGGGGGCTGTGCATTCTGTACACCCTGGTGATGCAGTTCGGCATCGAAGAGTTGCTGCCGGCCAAGGGCGCCCTGCGCCAGGGCGTGATCTTCGACCTGGCCGAACGGCTGGAGACAGTACAGCGTGGCCCCAAGGCCCGTGCCAGCGATATCCGCGAGCCATCCGTCAAGGCCCTGCAACAGCGTTTCGATGTCGATCTGGCCCAGGCCAAGCGGGTGCAGCAGCAGGCACTGGCGCTGTACAAGCAGCTGGCGCCCGAGGCCGCACCGGAGTCACGCCGAGAGCTCGGCTGGGCCGCCGCCCTGCATGAGATCGGAATGATGGTCTCGCATCACGACCACCACCGCCACAGCGCCTATCTGCTGGCCCATGTGGACGCGCCCGGCTTCTCGCAAAGCCAGCTGCGCCTGATCAGCGACCTGGTGCTGGGCCAGCGAGGCGGCCTGAAGAAGCTGGACACCCGCCTGACCGATACCGGCTTTCTGTGGCAGCTGCTGAGCCTGCGCCTGGCCGTCATCAAGGCCCATGCTCGCGATCGCCTGGACAAATCGGCGATGCAGCTGCGCCATCGCGATCAGGCGGTGGAGTTGCAGATGGCACCCGGCTGGGCCGCCGCCCACCCGCGCACCGTCTATCTGCTGCAGGAGGAGTTGCAGGCCTGGGCGCGCAGCGGCTTGCTGGAGTTGACCCTGAAGGCCTGAGGATTACGTCAGTTGCGGACAGACCTTGCTGGGTACGGCAAGGTCTGTCCCGCAAGGACTAAAGACCATCCGCCGCCTGCACCGCCTGCAGGAACACGCCGGACACGCCCTCGCGTTCGCGTTGGCGCAACCACCAGACGGCCGCCTTCTTGACGTGCCAGGCCTGCTCCTGGCCGCTGAGCAGGCGGGCGCATGCCAGGCCCAAGGTCGGTTGATGGCCTATCACCAGCACCGGTTCGTTGGCCTGGGGCCAGCGGGCCAGGCGCAACAGGTCGTCAACACCGGCCGCCGGCTCAAGACCTGGCACGGTGCGAAAGCTGCGGCCCAGCCGGGCGGCCGTCTGCTGGCAGCGCAGCGCGGGGCTGACCAGCACGCGGGTGGATTCGGCCAGATGCCGGTTCAGCCAATTGGCCATGCGCTGGGCCTGGCGCTCGCCTTTGGGCGTCAGCGCCCGTTCCAGATCGGCCTGGCCTTCGCGGCGGACCTCGGCCTCGGCATGGCGCCACAGGATCAGGTCCATACCGTCTCAGCCCCGGTTGCCGAATTTGCGCATCAGCGCCAGCTGGGCACTGTCGCCCTGCGCCGAGACACGCTCGTAGTGGCCGTCGGACTTCAGCGCCCAGGCGTCCATGCCGTCATGCAGATAGGGCACCAGGCATTCGTCGATGACGCGCTGGCGCAGCTTGGCGTCGGTCACCGGCCAGGCGATCTCGATGCGGCGGAACATATTGCGGCTCATCCAGTCGGCACTGGACAGGTACAGTGCCTCGTCGGCCTCGGTCTCGCCCCAGCGCAGATAGATCACCCGGGTGTGCTCCAAAAACCGCCCCACCACCGAACGCACGCGAATGTTGTCGCTGTAGCCGGGGATGCCCGGCGGCAGCATGCAGGCACCGCGCACGATCAGGTCGATGCTGGCACCGGCCTTGCCGGCTTCGATCAAGGCCTCGATCAGCAACACGTCGGTCAGCGCATTGATCTTCACCACCACCCGCGCCGGCAGGCCTGACCGCGCAGCCTCGGTCACCTGCTCGAGGTGCCGCACCATGCGCTTGTGCAGGCTGAACGGCGCCATCATCAGATGGCGGGGCGGTTTGACCTTGCTCAGCGAGGCCAGCTGGCGGAATACCGTGTCGGCATCGGCCGTCAGCTCGGGCGAGGCGGTCAGGTAGCCGACGTCGGTGTACAGCCGCGCCGTCTTCGGGTTGTAGTTGCCGGTGGAAAGATGCACATAGCGGCGCAACCGCGTGCCCTCGCGGCGCGTGACCAACATCATCTTGGCATGAGTCTTCAGGCCGACGATGCCGTACACCACCTGGGCGCCCACCGCCTCCAGCCGCTCGGCCCAGTTGATATTGGCCTCTTCGTCGAAGCGTGCCTTCAGCTCGACCACGGCCAGCACCTCCTTGCCGCGGCGGGCCGCCTCGATCAGCAGATCCATCAGCACCGACTGGCTGCCGGTGCGGTAAATCGTCTGCTTGATGGCCAGCACGTCGGGGTCCTCGACCGCCTCGCGCAGGAACTGCACCACCGGCTCGAAGCTCTCGAACGGATGGTGCAGCAACACGTCGCTGCGGCGCAGACGCTCGAAGATCGAGCGCGACCGCGGCAGGCGGTCCTGCGGCCAGCTGGCCTCGTAAGGCGGGAAGCGCAGCGCCGGAGCATTGCTCTGATCGATCAGCTCATTGAGCCGCACCAGATTGACCGGACCGTTGACGCGGTACAGCGCCGCATCGGGCACGGCGAACTGCTCCAGCAGAAAGTCCGACAGCTCGGGCGGGCAGCTGTTCACCACCTCGATGCGGATGGCACGGCCGAAGTGGCGCGTGGTCAGCCCCGTGCGCAGTGCCTGGCGCAGGTTGGCAACTTCTTCCTCGTCCACGTCCAGGTCGGAGTCGCGTGTGACGCGGAACTGCGAGAAGGCGACCACCTCGCGGCCCAGGAACAGCTCCTCCAGATGCGAACGGATCACGCTGCTCAACAGCACAAAGGCCTGCTTGCCCTCGCTGATGCTGTCGGGCAGCCTTATCACCCGTGGCAGCACCCGCGGCACCTTGACGATGGCGATCGAGTTGTCACGGCCGAAGGCATCCTTGCCCCCGAGCTTGACGATGAAGTTCAGCGACTTGTTGGCGACCTGCGGGAACGGGTGGGCCGGGTCCAGGCCGACGGGCACCAGCAGCGGGCGCACCTGGCGCTTGAAGAATGCGTCCACCCAGCGCGTCTGCGCCTCATTGCGGTCGGCATGGTTGAGCACCAGGATGCCCTCTTCCTTCAGGGCGGGCATCACCTGCTCGTTGAAGGCGGCGTACTTTTCGTCGATCAGGCCATGAGCTTCGTGGGCCACGCGCAGCACGTCTTGCGTGGTGATGCCGCTGCCGGGCTCGCGGGCGGCCTCCAGCATGTCGGCGAAGCGCACCTCGAAGAACTCATCCATATTCGACGAGACGATGCAGATATAGCGCAGCCGCTCCAGCAGCGGCACATCGGCCCGCCGCGCCTGCAGCAAGACCCTGCGGTTGAATTCCAACATGGCCTGCTCGCGGCTGAGCAGGCGCACCGGACTGTGCGTTCCTGTTTGCGTCATGCGATCAGTTTATGACCGGCTTGCGACAGTTTCGTGACAAGGCATGACGGGCTGGCCACCGGCCGGCACCAACAGGCCGATGAACTGATTCACCACCGCATGCCAGTCGAACTGGTGGGCTCGAGCCAACGCCCGCTCGGGTGCAATGTGCAGCGCGGCCAGCGCAGCCCTGCGCAGATCGGCATCGAGCACACCGCCGTCCGAGTCGCCCAGCACATCCAGCGGTCCGGCCACCGGGTAGGCCGCCACCGGCGTGCCGCAGGCCAGCGCCTCCAGCATCACCAGGCCGAAGGTCTCGCTGCGGCTGGGGAAGACAAACACATCGGCGGCGCTGTAGATCTGCGGCAACTCGCTGCGCGGCACCACACCCCGCCAATGCACCGACGGATGTTCGCGCTTGAATCTATCAAGCAGTGGCCCCACGCCATAAACTACCATGGAGCCCGGCAGGTCCAGATTCAGGAAGGCCTGCAGATTCTTCTCGTAGGAGACACGGCCCACGTACAGCCAGACCGGGCCGGGCAGATCGAGGCTGGCGCCGGACACCGGCCTGAACAGCTCCAGGTCCACCCCGTGCGACCAACTGCGCAGATTCGTGAAGCCATGGTGCTGCAGAATCTGCCGCATGCCCTCGGTGGGCACCATCACGCCGGACGACGGCGCGTGGAAGCGCTTGAACCACCAATAGCCCCAGCGCTCGGGAATGTGCAGCGCGCTGGACAGGATGTCCGGGAAGCGGGTGTGGAAGGCAGTCGTGAAGGCTTTGTTGTTGCGCAAGCACCAGCGCCGCGCCGCCGTGCCCAGCGGACCCTCGGTGGCTATGTGGATGGCATCGGCCTGAGCCGCCTCCAGGATGGCCTTGACCCGAGCCCAGGGCCGCAGCGCCAGCTCGATCTCCCGGTAGCCAGGGCAGGGCATGCGCTTGAATTGCGAGGGCTCGATCAGCACCACCTGGTGGCCACGGGCACGCATGCCGTCCACCAGTTCGACCAGGGTCGTCACCACACCGTTCACCTGGGGCCGCCAGGCATCGGTGATCAGAACCAGTTTCATGCGGGACTCCCGACAGGTTGGATGGCTGTGCCAAGCTGAGCCTGCCGCGCCTGCAGCGCGCGGCTGGACCAGTCGAGAATCTCCAGCCTGCCGTCGCCATGCTCGACCAGGGCGGTGAGGCTCTCGACCCAGTCGCCATCGTTGGCATAGAGAATGCCGTCGATGTCGCGCAGCTCGGCATGGTGGATATGGCCGCAGACGACACCCTGCACGCCGCGCTGGCGGGCCTCGCGGGCCACCGCCGTCTCGAAGTCGCCGACATAGCTGACCGCCCGCTTGACCTTGAGCTTCAGGTACTTGGACAGGCTCCAGTACGGCAGACCCATCCTGGCGCGCAACGAGTTCAGGTGGCGGTTCAGCTTCAATGTGAATTCGTAGGCCGTGTCGCCCAGATGGGCCAGCCATTTGGCGCACTGGATCACGCCATCGAACAGGTCGCCATGGGTGATCCAGAGCTTGCGGCCATCGGCAGTCTCGTGGATCCAGTCCTCGGCCACCTCGACGCCGCCAAAGTTGTGCTGCAGGTATTTGCGCGCAAACTCGTCGTGGTTGCCGGGTATGAACACAACCTTGGTGCCCTTGCGTGCCTTGCGCAGCAGCTTTTGCACCACATCGTTGTGGGCCTGCGGCCAGTACCAGCTGCGGCGCAGCTGCCAGCCGTCGATGATGTCGCCGACCAGGAACAGGTGCTCACTCTCGACATGGCGCAGAAAGTCCAGCAGCGCATGGGCCTGGCAACCGGGCGTACCCAGGTGGATGTCGGAGATCCAGACGCTGCGGTAGCGCAGTTCGCCGGCACCGTCGTCGCCGTCGTCCCCTGCCGCAGGAGCCGCACCCGTCAACGCATTCAGGAAGCCGTCTGCTGGTTTCATGAGCCGACAGCTTCACGCCGGGCCGTGTCCTGCCGGTGACTGCGGCATGAATAAACGGTGACAGGACGGATAGCGCCAGCCCGGATAATCCCCCCATGCACCTGTTGATTCCGTTTGCCAGCGCCCTGGGCGACAACGCCACCCATACCCTGAAGGACCTGGCCCTGCCCCGGCTCGCCCAGGCCCTGAGCCTGCTGACGCCCGAAGCGGCCACGCTGGGCAGCGACGAATACAGCCTGAGCCCGCCGCACGAGCGTGCGCTGGCCCAGGCCTGGGGCTGGAGCGGTGCCGATGGCTGCCTGCCCTTTGCCGCCCGCCATGCCCAGGCCGACGGCATCGCCGCCGGCGAGCTGTGCTGGGCCGAGCTGACACCGCTGCACTTGGCTGTAGGCAGCGACCAGGTCAGCGCACTGGACACCGCCACCCTGAGCCTGGACCCGACCACCTCGCGCGCGCTGTTCGAGGTGCTGGCCGAGCTGTTCCCGGCCAGCGAAGGCTGGGCCAGCGCCTGGGGAGCACCGCTGCGCTGGTATGTGGCCCATGAGTCGCTGCGTGGCCTGCCCTGCGCCAGTCTGGACCGGGTGATGGGCCGGGGCGTCGATCCCTGGATGCCCGAGCCCCGCCGTCTGCGCACCCTGCAGAACGAGGTGCAGATGCTGCTGCACAACCATGCGCTGAACGAGGCCCGCGAAGCCAAAGCGCAGCTGCCGGTCAACTCGGTCTGGATCAGCGGTTGCGGCCCGGCCCAAGCGGTGCAGGCCGCCGCCGATCTGCAGACCGACTGGCGCCTGCGCCCCCCCTTGCTGGCCGGCGACTGGGCCGCCTGGGCGGAGGCCTGGACCGCGCTGGACGGCGGCCCGGTCCAGGACCTGCTGCGCGCCGCCGCACAGGGCCAGGATGTACGCCTGACCCTGTGTGGAGAGCGGCTGGCACGCAGCTGGAGCCTGCGGCCCCGGCCCTGGTGGAAGCGGCTGTGGAATCCGCCTGCGGCGACAGCCCCTGCGCTGGAGGCTTTGTGAGCAGCCCCCAGCTCGTCACCCGAGACGTGCCACCGCGCGTCGCCTGGGCGCTGGAGCAGGCCGGTATCTCGCCGCTGCTGGCCCGGCTGTTCGCCTCCCGGGGCGTGCGCTCCAGTGAAGAGCTGGACGATGCGCTGGGCAAGCTGCTGCCGCCCGACGGGTTGAAGGGCATTGCCGAGGCCGCCCGGCTGCTGGCCGACACCATCGAGCGGAACGAGCGCATCTGCATCGTCGCCGACTATGACTGCGACGGCGCCACTGCCTGCGCCGTGGCCCTGCGCGGCCTGCGCCTGCTCGGCGCCCGGCCCGAGGTCCTCAGCTATGTGGTGCCCGACCGCGCCATCCATGGCTACGGCCTGACGCCGGCCATCGTCGAACTGGCCTTGGCCCAGGCGCCCAAGCTGCTGGTGACGGTTGATAACGGCATCGCCAGCATGGCCGGCGTGGCCCATGCCCACAGCCTGGGCATACAGGTGCTGGTCACCGACCACCACCTGCCGGCCCTGGTCAACGACATCATCGAGTTGCCCGACACCACCATCGTCAACCCGAACCAGCCCGGCTGCCTCTTCGAGAGCAAAAACCTGGCCGGCGTCGGCGTGGCCTTCTACACCTTGCTGGCGCTGCGCTCGGAGCTGCGCCGTCGAGGCCGCTTTGACGCCAGCAATCAACCGAAGCTGGACTGCCTGCTGGATCTCGTCGCACTGGGCACGGTCGCCGATGTCGTCAAGCTCGACGCCAATAACCGCCGCCTGGTCGCCCAAGGCCTGAAGCGCATGCGCGCCGGCCGCATGCAGCCCGGCGTGGCGGCCCTGTTCACCGCCGCCGGGCGCGACGCCGGCCGGGCCAGCGGTTTCGATCTGGGCTTCTCGCTGGGGCCGCGCATCAACGCCGCCGGCCGCTTGAGCGACATGACGGTGGGCATCGAATGCCTGTTGTGCGACGACCCGACCCGCGCGCTGGCACTGGCCAAGCAACTGGACGAGATCAACCGCGCCCGCCGCGACATCGAGGCCGGCATGCGCGAACAGGCCGAAGGCCTGCTGGAGGCGCTGATGCCCGAGGGCGAGCCACCAGCGGCTCTGAGCATCTTCGATCCCGACTTCCACGAAGGCGTGGTCGGCATCGTCGCCTCCCGGCTGAAGGACCGCGTGCACCGGCCGACCTTTGTATTCGCCATTGGCGCCGATGGCCTGCTCAAAGGCTCGGGCCGATCGATCCCGGGGTTTCATCTGCGCGACGCGCTGGACCTGGTCAGCAAGCGCCACCCCGAGGTGCTGAAGAAGTTTGGCGGCCATGCCATGGCGGCCGGCTGCACCCTGGCCGAAGACGGCTTCGAGACCTTCGACCGGGCGCTGCAGCAAGTGGCCGCCGAGTGGCTGGACGCCGCCAGCCTGCAGCGCACCCTGCGCACCGATGGCCCGCTAGCGCCGGAGCTGTTCACCGCCGCCACCGTGCAGCAATTGGACGCCCAGGTCTGGGGTCAGGCCTTCGAGCCGCCGGTGTTCTGCGATCCGGTGCAGATCGTCTCGCAACGCCTGGTCGGCGAAAAACACCTGAAACTGCGTGTGCGCCAGGGCGGTGTCTTGCGCGATGCAATCTGGTTCGGCCACAGCGAACCGGTGGCCGAGCAGGGACTGCTGGCCTACCGGCTGAGCCTGGACGAGTACAACGGCCAGCAGCGCGTGCAAATGGTCGTCGAGGCGATGCTTTAGCCAAGAGTATTTGAGGTACAAAGACAGCTGGCCACGAGGAAGCGGCACGATGCAAAGTCCCGGTTTCAAGACGCGTTTGACTTGGTTGCTGCTTGTGCTGCTGGCCTTGATGGCGCTGTCGGGGTTCATGGCCCTGCAGCGCCTGCGCCAGGTGGCCGCCTCGATCAGCACCGTCTATCAGGACCGGGTGCTGCCACTGCAGCAGTTGCGCCTGGTGCACAACGCCTACCGCGTGCAGATCGTCGATGCCCTGACCCTGGCCCGCGAGGGCAGCCTGAGCCAGGGCCAGGCCTTGCGCGACATCGACCAGGCCCGGCAGATCATCAAGAACGAGTGGCAGCGCTACCTGCAGACCTATCTGGTCGAAGACGAGCAGCGCCTGATCGCCCAGGCCGAGCCGCTGATGCGCCAGGCCAATGCACAAATCAGCCTTTGGCAGGAGCTGTTGCAGCGCCAGGACGCCGCCGCGCTGGCATCGCTCAACCAGGCCAAGCTGATCGCCGTGCTGCAACCGCTGGCCGAGCGGCTCGACCAGCTGATTGTCCTGCAGCTCAAAGTCGCAGACGAGGAAAACCTGTCCAGCAAGGCGGCCTACGACGAGGCCATCTTCGTGATCATTTCGCTGACGGTGGTCACCGGCCTGGCCGGCGCCTGCCTGGGCTGGGCCGTGTTTGCGCGCTACCGCCTGGAGGGCATGGATCTGGAGCGACGACGCGAGCGGCTCCAACGCTTCTACATGGCCCTGTCGCAGACCAACCAGCTGATCGTGCGCGAGCGTGACGAGGCTGTGCTGCTGACCGAGATCTGCGGCATCTGCGTGCGCACCGGCCATGCCGGCTGCTGCGCCATCGGCATGATTGACAACGGCCACCTGGTGCGCACCGCCCATGCCGGTCCGCAAGACGGATTTCTTGCCGGCCTACCCCAGCGCTGGGACCTGAATTCGGACGAGGCCCGGCGCTCCGTCACCGGCACCGCCTGGGCCAGCGGGCGCTACGCCGTCTGCCAGGACTTCCTGGAAGACCTGAGCACCCTGCACTGGCACGAGCGCGCGTTGAAGAGTGGGCTGCGGTCGATGGCCGCCTTCCCGATCCGGCGCAATGGCCAGGTGTTCGGCATGCTGGCCCTGTATGCCGGCGAGCCAAACTTCTTCGACGCACCGCTGCTGGACCTGCTGAACGAGATGGTGGGTGATCTGTCCTACGCGCTGGACGACATCGACCGCGAGCGAGCCCGGCAGACTGCGCTGGATCGAGCCGAGCGCGACCGTGAGCAGTTCCGCCTGCTGTTCCACATTGCGCCGGTGGCTACGCTGATCATCTCGATGCAGAGCCGCAAGGTGCTCGACATCAATTCGCTGGGGGCACGACGTTACGGCCTGAGCCGGGAGCAATTGATCGGCCATAGCCTGCAGGAGCTGGGCGTCGGCCTGCTGCCCCACTACCGCCGGGCCTTGTACGAACGCCTGGAGGCCGACGGTCGCGTCAGCAATATGGAGGTGCAGCTGCAAGGCAAGAGCGGCCCGCTGCTGTGGGTGCTGCTCAGCGCCGAGCTGATCACCTACCAAGGCGAGACCTGCATGCTGGCCATGAGCCTGGACGTGACCGGCCTGCGCCAGGCCGAAAAAGCGCGCGAGGAGCAGCAGGCGGCGGTGGCCGCCAACCGTGCCAAGACCGCATTCCTGTCGCGCATGAGCCATGAGCTGCGCACGCCGCTGAACGCGGTGCTGGGCTTCTCCAAGCTGCTGATGGCCGAATCCGACGGCCGGCTGGACCCGCGGCAGCTCAATCAGCTGGGCCATGTGCAGAGTGCCGGCTGGCACTTGCTGGCCCTGGTCAATGATGTGCTGGATGTGGCGCGCATCGAGGCCGGCAGCCTGCAGCTGCACGCCAGGCCCCTGACGCTGCTGCCGCTGCTGCAGGAAGCCCTGGACATGACCGAGGCACTTGCACGGCAGCAGGGCATCACCCTGCTGCTGCCACCGGATGAGGCCCTGACGGTGCGCGCCGACCCGATACGGCTGCGCCAGGCCTTGATCAATGTGCTGAGCAATGCCATCAAATACAACCGGCCCGGTGGACGGGTGGACGTGAGTTGCGAGGCGCAGCAGGGCTGGGTGCAGATCGAGATCGCCGACACCGGCCTGGGCATGAGCGCCGAGCAGCTCGCTCACTTGTACGAGCCCTTCAACCGGCTGGGCCGCGAAGCCAGCGAGGTCGAAGGCAGCGGTGTGGGCCTGACACTGACACGCCAGCTGATGCAGCTGATGCAGGGCGACATCGAGGTCGACAGCCAGCCCGGGCAAGGCACAAGGGTGCGGCTGCGGTTGCCGGGCGGGTCTGACGCCGCGGCCACCGAACCGGGCGCGCTGGATGCGCTACCTGATCTGCCCGCAACACCGGTCACCGGGCGGGTGCTGTACGTCGAGGACAACCCGGTCAATATGCTGTTGGTCGAACAGATGCTGGCCCGCTTGCCCGGCGTGGAACTGCTGCAGGCCCGCACCGGCGCCGAGGGCCTGGCCCTGGCCGCCGGGCTGAAACCCGAGCTGCTGCTGCTTGACCTGGACCTGCCCGACATCAGCGGACTGGAAGTGCTGCGCCAGCTGCGCGCCAACCCAGCCACCGCAGGGTTGAAGGTGGTGGCCCTGTCCGCCGGCGCCATGGCCGAGGAGGTGCAGACGGCACTCCAGGCCGGTGCCCACGACTACTGGACCAAACCACTGGACCTGGAGCCCTTCCTGGCCGGCGTGAGCCGGCTGCTCAGCTGTGAGCGGGCAGCTTGAAGGCGACGACGGTGCGTGCCAGCTCGGCCGCCTGATGCTTGAGGCTCTCGGCGGCAGCGGCGCTCTCCTCGACCAGGGCCGCGTTCTGCTGCGTCACCTGGTCGAGCTGGTTGACCGCCTGGCCGACCTGGCCGATGCCGCTGCTCTGCTCGGCGCTGGCGTGGCTGATCTCGTCGATCAGGTCATTGACCCGTTTGACCTGGTTCACGATGTCACCCATGGTCTTGCCGGCATTGCCGACGAGGCGCGTGCCGTTGTCCACCTTCTCGACACTGGCGCCTATCAGTGACTTGATCTCCTTGGCCGCCTGGGCCGAACGCTGGGCGAGAGATCGCACCTCGCTGGCCACGACGGCAAAGCCGCGGCCCTGCTCACCGGCGCGCGCCGCCTCAACGGCGGCGTTCAGCGCCAAGATATTGGTCTGGAAGGCAATGCCATCGATGACACCAATGATGTCGACAATCTTCTTCGAGCTGGCGCTGATGTCTTCCATCGTGCTCACCACCTCGCCGACGATGGAGCCGCCCTGGCCGGCCACCGTCGAGGCGCTGGCCGCCAGCTGGGTCGCCTGGCGTGCCGTCTCGGTGTTCTGCACCACGGTCGCGGTCAACTCCTCCATCGAGGCCGCCGTCTGTTCCAGGTTGGCGGCCTGCTCTTCCGTGCGCTGGCTCAGATCGGCCGCGCCGGCGGCAATCTGCGATGAGCCGGTGGCAATCGAGTCAGCGCTGTGGCGCACCTTGCCGACAATACCCACCAGGCTGTCGTTCATGCGCTTGAGCGCGCCCAGCAACTGGCCGATCTCGTCGCTGCCCTGCACCTCGATCTGCGAACTCAGGTCGCCGGCGGCCACCGTCTCGGCCACCTTGACCGCCCGTGCAATGCCGCGGGTGATGGCAGCAATCAGCAGCCAGGCCATCACACCGGCCAGCACCAGTGTCAGGACAGAGACGATGATGGTGCGCCAGAACACAGCGTCATAGGCCTCCTGGCTTTCCTTGTATTCACGATCGGCCTCGGTCAGCTGCACGGTGATCAACTGATCGATCACGCCGCCGACCGGGTCGATGGCCGGATACATCTGCTTGGCGGCGAATTCACGCAGACCTTCGATGTCATTCTTGCGCATCAGCTCCTGGGCGCGCAGGCCCGCCGCGTCGGCCTGCTTCATCAGCGACTCGGCCTGGCGCACCAGTTCCTGCTCTTTGGCGACCAGCTGGGTAGAGGTGTAAGCCTTCCACTGCTTCTCTATCGCGCCATGGGCGTCGTCAATCGACTTCAGGCCCTGGGCCGTGGTCAGTGCGCCATCCCGAGTCTTGTGCGTGCTATCCACAATATTGACGGCATAGGCATCGGCAATCGCCTTGAGCTGCTTCAGCGGCACGACGCGGTCGTTGTAGATCGTGGCCAGCACGGCATTGCTCTGGCGCAAGCGCGACACCGACGAGACCGCGTCAATCACCAACAGCAGCAGCAAGGCGCCAACCAGCAGCATCAAGCGCGTTTTGATCGAGACATTGTTCATCTTGAATTCCCCAACGGTTGGCAAGCAATGGCTCTACCTTTTGTCGCAGTATCAGCGTTGTCGCCCCATGTTGATAGTGGGTTTTGCACGTTTTATACCTAGCATTCTTTTTGCCACTTAAAGATGATGGCGCCGGCTCACCCCACACCCACGCCGGCCCGGGCCAGCCCTCTCTACAATCGAGACCGTGAGCACCCAACACATTTGCAGCAATGCCGACTTGCATTCCCACTCCTGCGTGTCCGATGGCACGCTGGAGCCCGAGGCCCTGGCCGCTCGCGCCAAGGCCAACGGCGTCGAGCTTTGGGCCCTGACCGACCATGACGAACTGGCCGGCCAGGCCCGCGCCCGCGATGCGGCGCTGAGCCTGGGCCTGCCCTACCTGACCGGCACCGAGGTCTCGGTGACCTTTGCCGGGCGCGTGGTGCACATCGTCGGCCTGGGCTTCGACATGCACAACGAGGCGCTTCGCGAGGGCCTGCACAGCACCCGGGGCGGCCGCGGCGCGCGGGCCCAGGAGATGTCGGCCAGCCTGGCCCAGGTCGGCATCAAGCATGCCTACGAGGGCGCGCTGAAATACGTCGGCAACCCGGAGCTGATCTCACGCACCCACTTCGCCCGCCACCTGGTGGACAGCGGCGTGTGCAACGACATCCCCGAGGTGTTCCGCCGCTTTCTGACAGAGGGCAAGCCCGGCTTCGTGCCGCACCGCTGGGCGGGCCTCGGCGACGCCGTGCGCTGGATCACCCAGGCCGGCGGCATCGCGGTGATCGCCCACCCGGCACGCTACCCGTTCACGCCGACCGAGGAGTACGCCCTCTTCACCGAGTTCAAGGCCCATGGCGGCCTTGGCGTCGAGGTGGTGACCGGCAACCACAGCGCCGCCGATGTGGTCAAGTACGCCGACATGGCGCTGGAATTCTCGCTGTTGGCCTCGCGCGGCTCGGACTTTCATTCGCCGACCGAGAGCCACACCGATCTGGGCGCCCTGCCCGATCTGCCGGGCCGGCTGACTCCCGTCTGGCAGGCCTTGCAGGACCGGGTGCACCAGCCTTGAATCGCCAGCGGCCCCTGCTGGGCGTGGCCCTGGTGCTCTGTGCCGGCGCCTGCTTCTCGCTGTTGGACAACAGCGCCAAGCTGCTGGGTGCCACCCTTCCGGTGCTGCTCTTCATGTGGGCCCGCTATGCCTTTCAGGCGGTGACCATGCTGGCCTGGCTGGCAGTCAAGCGCGGCCGCGCCGGCTTCCGCGCCGCGCACCCGAAGTTCCAGCTGCTGCGCGGCAGCCTGTTGCTGGGCACCAGCGCCCTGAGTTTTTACGGCGTGCAACTGATGCCGGTGGCCGAGTTCACCGCCATCGGCATGCTGACCCCGGTGGTGGTGACGATGCTGGCCGCCTTCTGGCTGCACGAGCGCGTGTCGCCGCTGCGCTGGACCCTGGTGGTGGGCGCCTTTGTCGGCGCACTGATTGTGATACGCCCGGGCGGCGGCGTGTTCGGCTGGGCCGCGGTGATGCCGCTGGCGATGGCCCTTTGCTACGGCTGCTTCCAGGTCTTGACCAGTCGCCTGGCCTCGCTGGAGAACCCGATTACCACGCACTTCTACACCGGCGCCGTCGGCGCGGTGGCCCTGTTGCCGGTGCTGTGGCTGGCCCAGGTGCCGGTGCTGACCTTGCTGAGCCAGGCGACGGCGCAGGAATGGCTGCTGATACTCGTCATTGGCGCGATGGGCACGCTGGGCCATCTGTTGCTGATCCTGGCCCTGGGTATGGCGCGCACCGGCTCGCTGATGCCCTTCGTCTACGTGCAGATCCTGTTCGCCGCCGGTGTCGGCTGGCTGATGTTCAACCATGTGCCCGATGGCTGGGCCTGGGCCGGCATGCTCGTCATCGCCGCCTGCGGCGCCTCCAGCGTGTGGCTGAACTTTGCAGAGGCCTCCGCGCGGCGACTCAATTCTGCCGTCGAGCAGGATACGATTGCAGATTGAGATCCTTGCGGGTTGGACCTTGCTGTACCCAGCAAGCTCCGACCCCAACTGCCTGAGAAAACCATGGCACAGCTTTTTGAAGTCCACCCCGACAACCCGCAGGTCCGCTTCCTGAAGCAGGCCGCGCAGATCATCGACAAGGGCGGCATTGCGGCGATTCCGACCGACTCCAGCTATGCCCTGGTCTGCCATCTGGACGACAAGGCAGCCGCTGAGACGCTCAGACGCATCCGTGGCGTCGATGACAAGCACCACCTGACCCTGCTGTGCCGAGACCTGAGCGAGTTGGCCAGCTATGCCCGCGTCGACAACAAGCAGTACCGCATGCTCAAGCTGGGCACGCCAGGCGCCTTCACCTTCATCCTGGAGGCGACCAAGGAAGTGCCGCGGCGCCTCAGCCATCCGTCGCGCCGCACCATAGGCCTGCGCGTGCCCGAACACCGGGTGACGCAGGAACTGCTGGCCATACTCGGCCAGCCGCTGCTGGCCACCACCCTGATCGCCCCAGGCGACACCGAGCCGCTGAACGACGCGCAGGCCATTGCCGAGCGCTTTGACCACCAGCTGCAGGCCATCGTCGACGCCGGCGCCTGCGCGATGCAGCCCACCACGGTGGTCGATCTGAGCGGCGACGAGCCGGTGCTGGTGCGCCTGGGTGGCGGCGACCCCGCCCGGCTGGGCCTGGTCATCCCCGACTGACGGCTGCCTGCGGCAAGGTCAGCGTGGCGTCAATGCGCAGCGGTTCAGGCAGCGACACCTCGCTGAGGTTCAGCACATCGGCATAGTTCCACTTCACCGAGCTGACCACGGCCGGCAGGCCCTTCGAGCCCACCGTGGGCGCCAGGCCATCCACTACGGCCTTGATGATGACGATGATGACGGCGGCAAGAATGGGGCCCCAGATGGCGAGGATGGGCGCGATGATGGGCGCCAGTACGATGCCCACCACCCAGACCCACCACTCGACCTCGGTGTTGTGGTCTTCCTCGTAGGTCTTCTGCACCAGTTCCACCTGCTGTTCGCCGCCGACGGTCTTGATCTCAAAGGCATAGGTGGCGCTGATGTTGTAGGTCAGATTGATGCCTTCGGACACGGTCGCCGCTATGGCCATATCGAAGGCCAGCGTATTGTTGGCGACGCGGATATTGAGATCCTTCAAGGTCGGCTTGTGATCGACGGACTCCAGCGTCACATCACCGTTGTTGCGCACCGCCAGTCCGCCGCCGGAGGGTTCCATGCGCAGCTGGCTGGAAGAGACCTTCAGCGCCTCGGCCACCTGCTTGCGGATCAGGTAGCCCATCAGCAGGGCATTTGACATCAGTGCCACGCTCTGGTCATTGGCGGGGGTCAGTTCCATCGGCAAGGTCGGCTGCCCCTTGACGGTACTCACCGTCAGCAGCAGCACGCCGAAGATGCTCAAGCCGTTGTCGTCTTCATTGAGGGTGTAGGTGTAGTCGGCCAGCGTCGGCACCAGTTCGGGCTGCTCCTGCGCAAAGCCATCCAGATTGACCGTCGCCACCGTGAACGACTTGCCCCCGGCCTGCTGCCGCAGCGCGTCACGCAGGCCCGTTTCGATGGCCGTCGTGTAGGGCTGCAGGGCTGGCGGCACGTCCGTCAGGTCCACGCCGACAAAGGCTTCGGTGGAGCTGAAGTCCAGCGTCAGGTCGTAGTTCGTGCCGACAGTCGGCACGACGTCGGATTCCACATAGAGCAAGGCGGTCTTGACGACGAAGTGCATGCCGGCCAGCGGAAAGGCGATGGTTCCCAGGGTCATCGTGCCGGAGGCGATCGGCATGTCCACCGCCACCGTGCGCTGCCCCTCGGGCAGCGCCATCATGCTGGGTGCGGCGAGCTGGACATTGATGTCAACGAAGTAGCCTGGCAGGATTTCCAGCTGGGCACTCAGTTGGTGAGGCAGCTGGCCCTGGGCAAAGGCATAGGCCAGCACCTTGTTAAGCGTGTTCTGGTTGACGGCGATGATGGCGTCCCAGCCATTGGTGCTGAGGCTCATGATGCGCCTCCCACCGGTGGTTGCGGCCGCACCTGGCGTATGCGTTCCAGCAAGGCTTCGGGCGGGTTGCAGGCGAGCTTGATGGCCGTTACCGGGTCATTCGCAAACACCTGCCGGTTCTCGGTGCTCAGGGACAGCCAGCGCAGCAACTGGTCCTGGTAGTCCATCAGGTCCGGCAGCAGCGCCTCGATGCGCATGCCTCGTTCCGGATTGATGCGAAACACGCCCTGCAGCGGCCGGCAGTTGGCGCACCGGGGCACCATGCCATCGGCAACGCGCAGCACGCGCAAGTTCAGCGTGATCTGGGCGGGATCCTTGATCCAACCCTTGCTCACCGCCAGCGCCACCTTGGGGTCGCGCAGGGACTGTTTGAACGACAGGGGAATGCTGAGCGCCATGGAGCCTCCGACGAACGGACGCGAACTGTCCGCGTACTGAAGACACTAGGTTGGCGCGCGGCGCGATACCAGTATCAGCTCGACATCAGTTCCTCGGCAACTCCAAGGCCGCCAATATCGCCTCGCGATCGAAACCGACGACGCGACGGCCGCGCACCAGAAAGGTCGGCGTGCCCTGCGCCTGCAGCGCCTGGAACTGCGCCAGGCAGACAGCGTCGGTTTCGATGAAGCATTCGTGGTGCGGCACCGTCTGCGCGGTCAGCCAGCTGCGCGCCTGGGCGCAGAAGTAGCAGGTGGTGGACGACAGCATCACGATGTCGCCCGGCTTGGCTGCCGCCTGCAGGCGTTGCGCCTGATCAGCCCCCTGCCAGCTGCGCAGGCCCCAGGCCGCGCTCCAGGCGAGGGTGGCCACCACGATCAGCGGCAGCCAGGTCTTGCGGAAGGTGTTCATGCCCGGTCAGAGCCGGACATGAGCCACAAGTTCAGAGCGCCGCGGTGACGACGATCTCGACCTTCCATTCCGGCTTGGCCAGCTTGGCCTCGACGGTGGCGCGCGGCGGCGTGTGGCCGGCCGGCACCCAGGCGTCCCAGGCGGCATTCAGGCCAGGGAAATCGGCCAGGTTGGCGATGAATATCTGCGCCATCAGGATGCGGGTCTTGTCAGTGCCGGCGCGGGCCAGCAGCGCATCGATCGCGGCCAGCACCTGCTGGGTTTGACCCTGGGCGTCCTGACTGGCATCGCTGGGCACCTGGCCGGCCAGGTACACCGTACCGTTGTAAACGGCCATTTCCGACAGACGCGGACCGACATCAAAACGCTGAACCATGACTACTTGCCCTTTTTGTGTGAATGGTGATGTGAATGCCCACGAGGGTGGGCATGGACTTGCTTGTGCGCGGCCGCCGGAGCAGCACCCGCGGCTTTCTGACCCAGCTTGCTTTCCTTGCCGGCCAGCAGCTTGCGGATATTGCCCTCGTGGCGCCAGATCAGGAGCAGGCCCATCACACCGATGGCCAGCACGATCGGGCCGCCGCCCCAGATCAGCATCTGGTAGAACGGCGCGAACGCGGCCGAGACCATGGACGCCAGCGACGAGTAGCGCGAGAAGTAGGCAATGATCAGCCAGGTGGCCAAGGTCGCGCCGCCCAGCAGCGGGTTGATGGCCAGCAGTACGCCGGCGGCTGTCGCCACACCCTTGCCGCCCTGGAAGCGAAAGAAAACCGGCCACAGGTGGCCCAGGAATGCCGCCAGGCCGACCAGGGCCGCCGTGCCCTCGCCAAGACCGTAGGGCTGACCGAACAGCAGCACCAGCAGCACCGGCACATAGCCCTTCAGCGCGTCGAACACCAGGGTCAGGATGGCGGCGGCCTTGTTGCCGGAGCGCAGCACATTGGTGGCACCTGGATTGCCCGAGCCGTAGTGGCGTGGGTCGTTCAGGCCCATGGCCTTGCTGATGATGACGGCAAAGGACAACGAGCCGACAGCATAGCCGGCCAGCGCGGCCAGCAGGGGGTAGAGGGTGTCTTGCATAGCCGGCTATTGTGCACCGGCACAGGTCACCGGCCGGGCCTGCACCAGCGTGGTCAGCAGCTTGGGATCGATGCCGACCAGATAGCCGCGCCGCCCGCCGTTGATGCAGATCCGGTCCAGCGCCAGAACGCTGGCCTCGACGAACACCGGCATGGCCTTGCGCGTGCCGAACGGCGAGGTGCCGCCGACCATATAGCCGCTGTGGCGCTGGGCGACGTCGGGTTTGCAGGGCTCGACCTTTTTGCAGGGAATCTGCCGTGCCAGCTCCTTCAGGCTGACCTGGCAGTCGCCATGCATCAGCACGATCAATGGCTGCGCCTTCTCGTCCTGCATCACCAGGGTCTTGACGACCTCGTGCTCGGGCACGCCCAGTTGTTTGGACGACTCGGCGGTGCCGCCATGCTCGACATAGTCGTACACATGTTCGGTGAAGGCCACGCCCTGCTGGCGCAGGAACTGCGTGGCCGGGGTTTCGCTGACGTGTTTGGCTTTACTCATGTGTCAAGCATAAATTGTTCGGTATGCGCCCAGTCGCCACCAAAAATGAAGCTGCACCTTTTTGCGGCAACCCAAGGCAAAGCCAGTGCTGGCGCGGCCTGGCGGTCACCATCCTCATCTTGCCCCCGGACTTATCCACAGAAACAAGGCATAAGATTCTGCGGATTTGGGAGCCTGGATGCTGACCGAGTCGATCACTGCCCTGCGCGCGCAAACTCCGGGCCTGGCGCAAGGCCTGCATTTCAACAATGGCGGGGCGGGCCTGCCCTCGCAAGCCACGCTGGACGCGATGATCGTGCAGCTGCAGCTCGAGGCCAGACTGGGCCCGATGGAAGCCGCCTCAGGCGCTCAGCCGGGCGTGGCCCGTGCCCGCGAGTGCGCTGCACGGTTGATCAACGCCAGCGTGAGCGAAATCGCCTTCGCCAGCTCCGGCTCCAGTGCGCTGGGCCTCGCCGTGGCCGCTCTGCTGTCGACCGACAAACCGCTGAAGGCCGGCGAGCGCATCCTCGTCGGCCGCCAGGAATGGGGCGGCTCGCTGGCCACCTATCAACGGATGGCCCAGCGCACCGGCGCCACCGTTGAGATGGTCCCGTGCCGAGAGGACGGCAGCGTCGATCCCGAGGCACTGGCGCGGATGCTGGACGCGCGCGTGCGCCTGGTCTCCTTGACCTGGCTCCCGGCCAACGGCGGGCTGATCAACGACGCCGCGGCGATCGGCCGGCTGACCCGCGCCGCCGGCGTGCCCTATCTGATCGACGCTGGCCAGGCCGTGGGTCAGCTGCCGGTGGACGTGCAGGAACTCGGCTGTGACATCCTGAAAAGCGCCGGCCGCAAGCATCTGCGCGGGCCGCGTGGCACCGCCCTGCTCTACGTGCGCCAGAGCCTGCTGGCACAGATGGAACCGGCCTTTGTCGATGTGCAATCGGCCGCCTGGACCGAGGACCAGGCCAGGCTGCGCCACGATGCGCAGATGTTCGAAACCAGCGAGTCTTCGCTGGCGCTGACTCTGGGCCTGGGCGCCGCGCTGGAACTGGCCGCCGGTCTGGACATGGCCCAGGCCTTTGCCCGCGCACAAGGACTGGCCGAAGGCCTGCGCGAGGCACTGACTGAGCTACCCGGCATCACCCTGCGGGATCTGGGCGGGCCCGAGCGTTCGGGACTGGTGTCGTTCACGGTCGAGGGCCTGGCTGCCTACGAGGTGAAACGCAGGCTGGCCAGCCAGGGCATCGAGGTCGGCGCCAACGGTGTGCCCTACACGCCACTGGACATGCAGGCACGCAGCTTGGACGGCATCGTCCGCGCCACCCTGTCCTACCTGAACACGCCCGACGAGGTGACACAGCTGATCGCCGCCCTGGCGGGCATGCGTCGCTGAGGCTTACTGCGCCGGATCCCGCATCTGCCAGCGGATCTGGTCGATCTGCGTCACCAGCTCCGGCGGCAGCACCGTGCCCCAGGCCTTGATGTTCTCGTCCAGTTGTGCCAGGGTGGTCACGCCGATGATGGTGCTGGCCGTCTGCCAGCGGGTGTAGCACCAGGCCAGGGCCATCTGGGTGGGCGTCAGGCCATGGGCCACCGCCAGGGCGTTGTAGCGACGCGCGGCGGTCAGGGTGTCTTCGCGGGCCCAGCGCTGCTTCTTCATCGAGTCGAAAATCGACAGGCGCCCGGGATTGCCGGCATCGTTGATGCCCAAGGCATCGTATTTTCCGGTCAGCACGCCAAAGGCCAAGGGCGAGTAGGCCAGCAACGACACCTCGTGACGGTGCATGGCCTCGTCCAGGCCCATCTCCAGCACGCGGTTGACCAGGCTGTAGGAGTTCTGCACGGTAGAGATGCGTGGCAGGCCGTGCTGCTCGGCCAGATGCACGAATTCGCAGACGCCATAGGCCGTCTCGTTGCTGATGCCCACATGGCGCACCTTGCCGGCCTTGACCAGGCGGCCCAGGCCCTCGAGTTGCTCGTGGATGCTGCTCAGCCCCGGCACCTCCTTGGTCGGGTCGTAGAGCAGGCCGCCAAACATCGGCACATGGCGCACCGGCCAGTGGATCTGGTAGAGGTCGATCACATCGGTCTGCAGGCGCTGCAGGCTGGCCTCACAGGCGGCAACGATGTCGTCGGCGCTCAGATTCGGGCTGCCGTTGCGCATCCAGTCATAGCCGCGCACCGGGCCCGCCACCTTGGTGGCCAACACCACTTTTGATCGCATGGCCGGATTGCGTGTAAACCAGTGGCCAATGATGGTCTCGGTCGCGCCATAGGTGCTGGCGCGCGCCGGCACCGAATACATCTCGGCCGTGTCGATGAAGTTGATGCCATGCTCAACGGCGCGACTGAGCAGCTGATGGGCAAGATCTTGCCCCACCTGCTCGCCAAAAGTCATCGTGCCCAGGCAGATCTTGCTGACGCGCAGATCGCTGCGCCCCAGGGTGACATGTTCCATATCCAGACTCCACTACAGCTCAAAGCGCCGAGTGTGCCCCAGCTGCGTCGGGGCACAGCGTCGGGTCGCAGGCCGACGCCTGGGTCAGTTTGACATGGGGCTCCTGACGTATCAGCCACAGTGCCAGGGCCAGGGCGGCCAGCACCAGCAAAGCGCCGAGATAGCGGCTGAATCGTGAACGGGACATGGATGAAACTTTACTTTAAACATCGAATTATTATTGTTTTACAGTAAACTTATCTGAAACACAAGCCTGCCCCGTAACAGCAAACACCCACATGCATCCCAATCTGCCCCGAATACGAATGCTGTCGCGCTGCGTGCGGGCCCTGTGTGCCGCGGGCGCGGTGTGCCTGATTGTCCTGCCGGCCTGTATCTGGTCCACGCCGGAATGGGTCGCGCAAACGGCGGCCTCGCAATGGGGTCTTGGCGCCCACGCCATACAGCTGGCGCTGCATAACCGACTGCTCGGCGCGGCGGCCTCGCTGCTGCCGGCTCTGGTGGCCCTGTTCGTGCTGTGGCAGGTCTGGTCGCTGTTTGGCGCCTACGGCCAGGGCCAGATCTTCACGCCGGCCTCGGTGCTGCGGCTCAAGCGCGTGGCCCAGGGCATGCTTTGCCTGCCGCTGGCCCAGCCGCTGTCGGTGGCCCTGGTCGGACTGGCGCTGACGATGGACAACCCCGTCGGCGAGCGCGCACTGATACTGAATGTGCATTGGCACGATTACCTGGCCCTGCTGTTCGGCCTGATCATGCTGGCCATCGCCAGCGTGATGGGCGAGGCGGTGCGCGTGGCCGACGAGAACGCCGAGTTCATCTGACATGTTGACCCCCACGCTCACCGACGTTCGCTGCCCCCCGAGGGGGCGCTCAGCCTCCTTCGGGCGGCCGGGCGGAGGCTGAATATGCCGATCATCGTGACTCTCGATGTGATGCTGGCGCGGCGCAAGATGCGCTCGCGCGAGTTGGCCGAACGCATAGGCATCACCGAGGCCAATCTGTCGCTCTTGAAGTCCGGCAAGGTGCGAGGCGTGCGCTTCGACACGCTGCAGCAGATCTGCGAGGTGCTGCAATGCCAGCCCGGCGATCTGCTCAGCTACGAGCCTGGCCCGGGTGACGGCGAATGAGGCGCCCCGACCGCGCCGCCGTACTGTTGCTGACCCTGCTGGTGCACGCAGGCGTCTTGTGGCTGCTGATGCAGCTCAGGCCCGGCGGGACCGGCCCGGCGTCACCGCAGCAACGGCTGCAGGTGCAACTGATTGCCGAACCACGCCCGGCAGCACCGCCACCCCAGCCTGCGCGTACAAGCGTTGCACCGCGCCCCGAAGCGCGCGCCATCAGCCGACCGGCCGAGACGCCGGCGGCCCCCACGGTCACCGCCGCCCTGCCACCCGAACCGGTGGCCAGTGCCGCCCTGCCGGACCCTGCCGCCTCCAAGCCATGGCTGGACCCCGAGAAGACCCGCCAGGCGATACGCCAGATGGCCGCCCAGCCCTCGATACGCGAACAGGCCGCGCAGGCCAGCGACGCACCACGCAAGCTGACCGCCGGCGAGCGCTTCGGCCAGGAGGTCCAGCAGGCCGCCACCGGCGACTGCCTGAAGGGCGAGTTCCTGGGCGGCGGCATGGGCATCCTCAGCGCGCCGTTCTGGGCCCTTGCGGAAGCCCGGGGCAAATGCAGGCGATGAATACCGGCGTTCAGCCCAGAGACACCCATTTCTCCTCACCGCCCGATACGATGACACCCGGCCTCAAATCCTCTTTCTTCGCTGCCCTGCTGTTGATCGGCACGGTTGCATCCGCCACCGAACCGGAACGGTTGGACAAGGTGACGGTCCAGCTGCAGAAGGATCCGGCCATCCTGCCCTACGGCCGCATCAATGAACTGCTGGGCCTGCTGCAGCGCCATGGCCAGGGCCTGTTCCGCCTGGAGTTCCAGCTGATGCCGGCCGATCCGGCCAAGCCCCTGGGCAAGGTCCAGATGGCCTTGCAGCATGCCGATCGTTACATCCCCATCGTGCCGAACGCCGATCAGGTGTTCGAACTGCCGATACTGCCGCAGGGGCAAGCCAGGGAGGCCGATCTGGCCACCAATCAGCCCAAGGGCAGCCTCGGGATGCGGGCGACACTGCGCCTGACCACGCCGCCCGAGCAGTTGGACATGGCCCAGGTGCGCCGCATCATGAGAACCGCCCACACGGTGCGCAGCGAGGTATTGCCCTGGTACCTGCGCATGCTCTTCCCCCAGGTGCTGGGCGTGCGCGTGTGCAGTGACCAAGCGCAATGGGAGCTGGAGTGGCCGGACAAAGGCCAGTTGCTGGCCGTGCCGCTGAGCGCCGACGCGAAGGACCGCGACCCCGACACCGTCAAGGGCGAGCCGGGGCGCTTTTGCACCACCCTCAGCGGCCAGGAGCAGTGGCCGGACGCGGCACGGCTGGTGGCGCCGGCAGGTAGCCGGCTCAGCATGCGCGCCAGCACGGCTCGCTGACGGCAGCCTCAGCGGTTTGCCAGTGCCCGCTCCTCCTCCTGCAGCCGCAACACGCGGCGCTGCACCTTGCCGGTGGTGGTCATCGGCAAGGCGGCGATGAATTCGATCTCTTTCGGATATTCGTAAGGCGCCAGCTTGCCGCGCACATGTCGCTGCAACTGTTCAACTAGGTCGGCATTGCCCTCGAAACCCTCGGCAAGCACCACAAAGGCCTTGACCACGGCACCGCGCTCCGCATCGGGTTTGGGTACCACGGCCGCGTTGGCCACGGCCGGGTGCTTGACCAGGCAGTTCTCGATCTCGCTGGGGCCGATCCGGTAGCCCGCGGCCTTGAACAGGTCGTCGCTGCGGCCCTGGTACCAGAGGTAGCCCTCCTTGTCGACCAGGGCCATGTCGCCGGTACGGCACCAGGAGTCGGCCGGGTCGCCGGTGAACTTGGCACGGGTCGCCTCTTCGTTCTTCCAGTAGCCGAGGTAGAACACCGGGTCGGGCTGGCCATGGATGTCACGCCGGTGCACGGCCACATCGCCGGCCACGCCGACCGGGCACTCCTTGCCCTCGTCGTCCAGCACCGCCACGCGGTGGCCGGGGTAGGGCCGGCCCATGCTGCCGGGTTTGGCCGGCCAGTAGCGGGCGCAGTTGCCAACAATGTAATTGACCTCGGTCTGGCCGAACATCTCGTTGACGGTGACGCCCAGCTCGTCGCGGCAATAAGCGAACACCGCGTCGCCGACCGCCTCGCCGGCGCTCATCAGCGCTTGCAGCTTGATGGCAAAGCGCTGCTTGGGGTGCGGCACCGCCTTCATCATTGCCTTCAGCGCCGTCGGGAACAGAAAGCTGTGGGTCACCGCATGGCGCTGTAGCAGCTCGAAGGCCTTTTCGGCACTGAAGCGGCCTTGGTAGGCGACGATGGGGCGGCCGAAGTACAGCGTCGGCAGCAGGGCGTCCATCAGCCCGCCGGTCCAGGCCCAGTCGGCCGGGCTCCAGAACACAGCGTGCGAGGGTTCGTCGGGCTCGTCGAAGCCGAACCAGTTCTGGCTGGCGACGAAGCCGGTCAGGTTGCCGATCAGCGCCCGGTGCGGCAGCAGCGCCCCTTTGGGCGGGCCGGTGGTGCCACTGGTGTAGATCAAGAGCGCGGCCTCGTCGGCCTTGGTCTGCTCGGCGGTGAAACGGGTCGATTCACGGGCCAGCGCCTTGTCCCAGTCCAGGTCACCGCTGCCGGCGGCCAGGCCGACGGCGATCACGCAGCCCAGCTCGGGGCAGTTGCGCCGCGCCGCACGCAGATTGGCGACGCTGGACTCGTCGACGATGGCCAGCACCGCCTCGCTGTGCTGCAGGCGGTACTCCAGCGCCTCAGGGCCGAACAGCATCGACAGCGGCATGGCCACCGCGCCCAGCTGGAACAGCGCCATATGAGCGACGGCGGTCTCGAAGCGCTGCGGCATCACCACCGCCACGCGGTCGCCGCGCTCCACACCCTGGCGGCGCAGTGCCCCGCTGAGCTGGTTGGCCGCCTGCTGCAGCTGGGCGTAGGTGTAGTTGGCGCTGCGCCCGTCCTCATGCTCGTAGCGGATGGCCATGGCGTGCGGGGTGTGGCGGGCCCAGCGGGCGCAGCAGACCTCGGCAATATTGAAGCCTGCAGGCACCTGCCACCGGAACTGCCCATGCAACTGGCGGTAGTGGTCAGGGCCTTGCGGGCCTTGAAGGCCTGGCTGGGGCTCACGAATCGGCATCAAGCGCTCTCCTTTGCCCCCATGCTAGCGATTTGGCAGGATTTGGCGAGGGGCGCAACCCTCGACAAACCTCTTTTCGCCCCGGACTTGCGGCGTCTCAGCCCGGGCGTGCGATCAAGGTTACAAATCGCACAATGCCGCAGCGTCAAGCTCAAGTCGGCATCGGCAGCACCGAAAACAGCAAGACGTGGCCCCAAATGCGGCATTTGCTCACGTTCGCTCAGACCTGACCCTGGAAAACCCGGGCTCATTTGTCTGCGCCACGACACGAAAACGCCTCACACGAGGCGAATAAGCAGTCCCCTCGTCATGAACGGCAACACCCCGCCCGACATCACCCGAGGACGACACCATGCAATTCGCCCCGCTCGCCAGCGTCAAGCACCGCATCAAGCTGGGCGCACCCCTGCCCTTCAATATCCGCAACAACGATCACACCCTGCTGCTGGCCCGGGGCAAGGTGATCAGCAGCGAGGAGCAGATGGACGCGCTGTTCGAGCGCGGCGCCCTGGTGGATTCCGAGGAAGTGCAAAGCTTTCGCAGCGAGTTGCACCATGCCCGCCCCGAGGACCTGCCGGGCCTGTGGAGCCAGAGCATGGAGCGCGTCGGCAAGACCCTGCGCGCCCATGTGCAGAAGGACTTCTGCGATGCGCTGGACGCCGCCGCCAAGCCGGTGCTGGCCCTGATCGAGCACGACCCCGACCTGGCCATCTTCCAGGTCGTGCGCCAGCAGGCCGCCGGCAAGACGCACTACGGGGTGCAGCACGCCATCCATTCGGCCATAGCCACCTATCTGGCGGCGCAGCGCCTGGAGTGGCCGCAGGCCCGCGTCCTGACCGCTTTCAAGGCGGCGCTGACGATGAACATCTCCATCATCGAGATGCAGGCGCGGCTGGCGATGCAGGTCTCGCCGCTGACCAGCAACCAGCGCAAGGCGATTGACGAACACCCGCAGCGCAGCGTCGAAATGCTGCGCGAGGCCGGCATTGCCGATGAAGAGTGGCTGACGGCCGTGGGCCAGCACCATGAGTGCGAGGACGGCAGCGGCTACCCGAGCAAGATCTGCAAGCTCAACGATCTGGCCGCCCTGGTGGCCCGTACCGATGTGTTCACCGCCAAGCTGAGCCCGCGGGTCAACCGCAACCCGCTGCCCGCCCACCAGGCCGCCCGCGATCTGTTCATGCGCGACCAGGGCCACCCGATGACAGCGGCCATCATCAAGGAGTTCGGCGTCTATCCACCCGGCTGCTTCGTCAAGCTGGGCTGCGGCGAAGTCGGCATCGTCATCAAGCGCGGGGCAGGCGCCAACACACCTATCGTCGCGGCGCTGACCAACCGAGATGGCGACGCGATGATGGAGCCGGTACGGCGCAACTGCGCAACGGCCGGCCATGGCATCGTCAGCGTGGTCGATGAGCGCACGCTACGGGTGCGCGTCTCGCCGGAGAAGCTCGCCTCGATGGCCGCGCACTGATCGATCAGGTCTTTCCGAGCTGCTGCAGCGCCTCGCCGGTGACCCGGCAGATGCGCCAGTCGGGCATCACGGTGGCGCCCATCTTCTGGTACAGCTGGATGGCGTTGGCGTTCCAGTCCAGCACACTCCACTCGAAGCGGCCGTAGCCGCGCTCGACGGCGATCTGCGCCAGACGCTTCAGCAAGGCCTGGCCGAGGCCGGCACCGCGCTGGGCGGGTTTGACGTACAGGTCTTCCAGGTACAGGCCCGGCTTGGCCAGGAAGGTGCTGAAGTTGATGAAGTACAGCGCGAAGGCCACCGGGCCGGCGCCGGGCAGATCGGCCACCAGAGCCTCGGCCACCGGCTTGTCGCCGAACAGATGCGGTGCCAGCGTTTCGGGCGTGACCTGCATCAAATGGCTGAGATTCTCGAAGGCGGCCAGCTCGCCGATCATGCCGACGATGGCGGGCAGGTCGGCGGGGGTGGCGGGACGCAGCGTGTAGGCGGTATCAGATGGGTTCATGCAGCGATTCTGTCACCGCGCGGACAGCAGATCCGGCCCGCCTGGCCTAACATCCGGCGATGCACTCCCCTGCCTACATCCCCAACTACGCCCCCACCCGCACCGCGCGCAGCGTGTTCGTGCCCCTGCGCGGTCAACGCTACCACTGTCATGTCTGGGGCGATGCCTCGCTGGTCACGGCCGAGCGACCGCCGCTGGTGATGGTGCATGGCTGGATGGATGTGGGCGCGTCCTTCCAGTTCGTCGTCGATGCGCTGAAGCAGGACCGGCTGGTGATCGCCCCCGACTGGCGCGGCTATGGCCGCACCGAGGGTCCGGCCACCGACAGCTACTGGTTCCCCGACTACCTGGGCGATCTCGACGCCCTGCTCGACAGCCCTGAGCTGGGCCTGGGTCCGAACGCCGTGGTGGATCTGGCCGGCCACAGCATGGGCGGCAACGTGGTGATGAGCTTTGCTGCAGTGCGCTTTGCCCGCATCCGCCGGTTGATCAATCTGGAGGGTTTCGGCCTGCCGGAAACCCGCCCCCACCATGCGCCGCGCCGCCTGGCCCAGTGGCTGGACGCGCTGAAAACGCCGCAGCGCCTGAAGACCTATGACAGCCTGGCCGCGGTGGCCGAGCGCCTGCGCAGCAACAACCCGCGGTTGAGCGAGGAGCGGGCGGCCTGGCTGGCGCCGCACTGGTCGCGCCTGGCCGAGGACGGCCAATGGCATATCCAGGGCGACCCGGCACACAAGCGTACCAATCCGATGCTCTATCGCAAGGACGAGATCCTGGAGGGCTGGAAGCTGATTCAGGCGCCAACGCTATGGGTCGAGGGCGCCGATACCGATGTGGCCCGCTTCTGGGGCGACAGCTACCCGCGCGCCGACTTCGAGGCCCGCATCGCTCTGGTGCCCAAGCTGAGCAAGGTCACCCTGGCTGACTGCGGCCACATGCTGCACCATGACCAGCCCCAGGCGCTGGCGGCGGCGATCGAGAGCTTCCTGTCCTGATCACTCCTCCTCGGCCAGGCCGTACTCCCGGTCCAGGCGGTTCATCTTCCAGGCGTAGAAGCCGATGATCAGGCAATAGACGATCAGCGCGCCCTGGGAGGCGACCCAGAAGCTGAAGGGCCAGCCGAAGAAGCTGAAGTTCAGTTCACGGGCGAAGAAGCTGGAGACAAAGGTGACCAGGAACCAGACCAGCAGCAGCGCTCCGGTCAGGCGCCGGTTCCTGCGCCAGTGCTGGCGCCGTTTTTCGATCAGCTCCATCTCGGTCGTCTCCCGGATGTTGTGAGGCCGTGAATCGGCGGGTTTCAGCGACACAGGCGCACCCCGATCTGCAGGCACAGCTGGATCTTCATCGCCGTGGCCAGCAGCCAGACCCCCAGCATCAGCAGAAAGGCCGCCAGCGGCAGATGACGGTCCAGCACCACCCGCGGGCTGATCAGCCGCGCCAGCTTCACAAAGGGCTGGGTCAGTACCTGCAGCAGGCGGTAGATGACGTTTTGCTCGCGCCCCTGCCCCGCCAGCAGGCCCAGCAGCCATTGCCCAGCCATCGCCAGCAGGGCGATTTCGGCGATCAGCTTCAGGGATGAGGTCAGCAGCAGCATCGCCAGCATTCTGACCGACAAACAGCCCCCCGGCCACGGCTGCCCGGTCCATGAGAAAATAGCGGGCTTGCAGGACGGCGACGGCCATATCGAGCCACAACCCCGACCGCAGCCACAACCAAAGAACATCATGGAAATCGAACGCATCAATACCATCGGCAGCACCCTGACCGACCTGACAGCGCGCACCGCCGCGCTAAGGGGGTATCTTTGACTACGACCGCAAAGCACTGCGCCTGAACGAAGTCAACGCCGCCCTCGAAAATCCCACCGTCTGGAACGAGCCCAAGCGCGCGCAAGAGCTGGGCAAGGAAAAGAAGACGCTGGAGAACGTCGTCGAGACGATCAACCATCTGGAAAGCAATCTCAGCGACAACCTCGAGTTGTTCGAGATGAGCAAGGCTGATGAGGATCTGGACGGCCTGGCAGCGATCGAGGCCGAAGTGGCCACCTTGAACGGCATCGTCGAGCAGCTCGAGTTCCGCCGCATGTTCAACAACCCGGCCGATCCGAGCAACTGCTTCATCGACATCCAGGCCGGCGCCGGCGGCACCGAGGCCTGCGACTGGGCCGGCATGCTGCTGCGTCAGTACCTGAAGTATTGCGAGCGCAAGGGCTTCAAGGCGACCCTGGAAGACCAGACCGACGGCGACGTGGCCGGCATCAAGAGCGCAACCATCAAGGTCGAGGGCGAATACGCCTTCGGCCTGCTGCGCACCGAGACCGGCGTGCACCGGCTGGTGCGAAAGAGCCCGTTCGACAGCTCGGGCGGCCGCCACACCAGCTTTGCCTCGCTGTTCGTCTATCCGGAAGTCGATGACTCGATCGAGATCGACATCAACCCGGCCGATGTGCGCACCGACACCTTCCGGGCCTCGGGCGCCGGCGGCCAGCACATCAACAAGACCGACTCGGCGGTGCGCCTCACGCACATCCCGACCGGCATCGTCGTGCAATGCCAGGACGGCCGCAGCCAGCACGGCAACCGCGATGTGGCCTGGAAGCGCCTGCGCTCGCGCCTTTATGACTTCGAAATGCGCAAGCGCATGGAGGAGCAGCAGAAGCTGGAAGACACCAAGACCGACGTCGGCTGGGGCCACCAGATCCGCAGCTATGTGCTGGACCAGAGCCGTATCAAGGACCTGCGCACCAACTACGAAACGTCGGCGACGCAGAAGGTGCTGGACGGTGACCTCGATCCGTTCATCACCGCCAGCCTGCAGCAAGGCGTTTAAGCCCCCCAACCCCGGCTTGCAGGCCGGGGTTCTCATGTTTCCCCTCCAAGGATGCCCGTCATGCGTGAAGGCACTGCCCCCCTGATCCACCGCGAAGACTATTGCGCGCCCGTGTACTGGATTCGCACCGTTGATCTGTGCTTCGACCTGGATCCGGCCAAGACCCTGGTCACCAGCAAGATGCAGATCGAGCGCAACGGCGCCGTCGCCCACGGCCCGCTGCGCCTGCACGGCGAGGAGCTGACACTGCTGCGTGTGCTGATCAACGGCGAGAGCGTGTCCTTCCGCCAGGAGGGTGATGAGCTGGTGATAGACAACGCGCCCGACGCCGACTTCGCGCTGGAGATACGCAACACCTGCGCGCCCGAGAAGAACACCGCGCTGAGCGGCCTGTACACCTCGGGTGGAGGCTTCTTCACCCAATGCGAGGCCGAGGGCTTTCGCCGCATCACCTACTTCCTGGACCGCCCCGATGTGATGGCCGTCTACACAGTGCTGCTGCGCGCCGACAAGGCCAGGTATCCGGTGCTGCTGTCCAACGGCAATCTGCTGGAGCAGGGTGTGCTGGACAATGGTCGCCACTTCGCCAAATGGCACGACCCCTTCCCCAAGCCCAGCTATCTGTTCGCGCTGGTGGCCGGCGATCTGGTGGCACGCGAGCAGCGCATCACCACGCGCTCGGGCAAGGACCATTTGCTGCAGGTCTATGTGCGCCGCGGCGACCTGGAGAAGACCGAGCATGCGATGAACTCGCTGGTCGCCTCGATCGCCTGGGATGAAGCCCGCTTCAAGCTGCCGCTGGACCTGGAGCGCTTCATGATCGTCGGCGTGTCCGACTTCAATATGGGCGCGATGGAGAATAAGGGGCTGAATATCTTCAACACGGCGGCCCTGCTGGTCTCGTCCGCCACCGCCACCGATGCCGACTTCAACCGCATTGAAGCCGTCGTCGCGCACGAATACTTCCACAACTGGACCGGCAACCGCGTGACCTGCCGCGACTGGTTCCAGCTGAGCCTGAAGGAAGGCCTGACCGTGTTCCGCGATCAGGAATTCAGCATGGACATGGCAGCCGCCCCCTCGGCCCGCGCCGTCAAGCGCATCGAGGACGTGCGCAATCTGCGCGCCATGCAGTTCCCCGAAGACTCGGGCGCGATGGCCCATCCGGTTCGCCCCGACAGCTATGTCGAGATCAACAACTTCTACACCCCGACGATTTACGAAAAGGGTTCGGAAGTGGTGCGCATGTACCAGACCCTGGTCGGCCGGGCCGGCTTCGAGAAGGGCATGACGCTGTATTTCGAGCGCCATGATGGCCAGGCCGTGACCTGCGACGATTTCGCCGCAGCGATTGCCGATGCCAACCCGGGCAGCGAGTTGAGCACCCGACTGGACGCCTTCAAGCGCTGGTACAGCCAGGCCGGCACGCCGCGCGTGCACGCCCGTGGCCGTTTCGATGCCGTCTCACGCACCTGGACCCTGGATCTGGCCCAGGCGAATCCGCCCACACCGGGCCAGGACGACAAGCTGTCCCAGGTGATCCCGATCCGCATGGGCCTGCTGAGCCATGCCGGCGCCACCCTGCCCTTGCAGTTGCAGGGCGAGGACACGCCGGTCGGCACCGAGCGCGTGCTGGTGCTGGACAAGGCCGAGCAGAGCTTCACCTTCGTCGGGCTCGACGAAGCGCCGGTGGCCTCGCTGCTGCGCCAGTTCTCTGCCCCGGTGGTGCTGGACGATGGCCTGACGGACGCAGAGCTGCTGGTGCTGCTGAAGTTTGATACCGACGCCTTCAACCGCTGGGAAGCCAGCCAGCGCCTGGCGCTGAACCGCCTGCTGCCGGCCGTACGTTCGGGTCAGGCGTTGACCCTGGACGCCGCCTATCTCGAAGGCATGCGCGCCGTCCTGCGCAGCGATCAGCTCGACTCCGCCTTCAAGGCACTGGCCCTGACCCTGCCCAGCGAAGGCTATATCGCCGAGCAGCTGGACGTGATCGATCCGCAGCGCATCCATGCCGCCGTGGGCGCCATGCAACTGCAGCTGGCCCAGGCGCTGCGCGAGGACTGGCAGTCCGCCTTCGAAGCCAATCAGGTCGGCGGCGGCTATTCGGCCGACCCGGTCTCCTCGGGCAAACGGGCGCTGGCCAATCTGGCCCTGCAGATGCTGGTGCTGGACGCGGTGCAGAGCGGCAACGAGATCTGGCCCGGCCGCGCCTACCAGCGCTTCAAGGACGCTGGCAATATGACCGAGCGCATGGGCGCGCTGACGGCTCTGGTGTTTGCCCGAGCCGAGCTGGCCCTGCCGGCGCTGGAGCGCTTCCATGCGCTGTTCAAGCATGAGCCGCTGGTGATAGACAAATGGTTTGCGCTGCAGGGCCGTGCGCCCGAGCTCGACGGCCAGGTCTTTGCCCGCGTCAAGCAGCTGATGCAGCACCCGGACTTCTCGCTGAAGAATCCGAACCGCGCGCGCAGCCTGATCTTCTCGCTGTGCCTGTTCAACCCGGCGGCCTTCCACCGCCTTGACGCCGCCGGCTATGTGTTCTGGGCCGACCGCGTGCTGGAGCTGGACGCCATCAACCCGCAGGTCTCCGGCCGTCTGGCCCGTGTGATGGACCGCTGGACCAAGCTGGCCGAGCCCTACCGCAGCGCAGCCCATGAGGCGCTGGTCCGCGTAGCAGCCAAGCCGGATCTGTCCAGCGATGTGCGCGAGGTCATCGACCGCGCCCTGAATGTGGAGCAAGCAGCATGAGCGTGGGCAGCAAACGCGTCAGCCTGACCCAATACCTGGTCGAGCAGCAGCGCAACCATGGCCTGATCCCGTCGCAGCTACGCCTCTTGATCGAGGTCGTGGCCCGCGCCTGCAAAAGCATTGCCATCAGCGTCAACAAGGGCGCGCTGGGCGAGGTGCTGGGAACGGCGGGCAGCGAAAACGTGCAGGGCGAGATCCAGAAGAAGCTGGACATCATCGCCAACGAGGTGCTGATCGAGGCCAATGAATGGGGCGGCCATCTGGCGGCTATGGCCAGTGAGGAGATGGAAGGCATCTATGTCGTGCCCAACCGTTTCCCCCAGGGCGAGTACCTGCTGATGTTCGACCCGCTGGATGGCTCGTCGAATATCGATGTCAACGTCAGCATCGGCACGATCTTCTCGGTGCTGAAGAAGCCCGAGGACAGCAAGGGTGTCAGCGAAGACGACTTCCTGCAGCCGGGCACCGCCCAGGCGGCAGCCGGCTACTGTGTCTACGGCCCGCAGACCACGCTGGTGCTGACCGTGGGCGCTGGCGTGGCGATGTTCACGCTGGACCGCGAGCAGGGCTCCTGGGTACTGACGACCGACGAGGTGCAAGTGCCCGCCGACACCAAGGAATTCGCCATCAATATGAGCAATATGCGGCACTGGGCGCCGCCGATGAAGCGCTATATCGATGAATGCCTGGCCGGTAAGACCAGCACTCGCGGCAAGGACTTCAATATGCGCTGGATCGCCAGCATGGTGGCCGATGTGCACCGCATCCTCACCCGTGGCGGCGTCTTCATGTACCCCTGGGACCAGCGCGAGCCCGAGAAGGCCGGCAAGCTGCGGCTGATGTACGAGGCCAATCCGATGGCTTTTCTGATCGAGCAGGCCGGCGGCGCGGCCACCAACGGCCGAACCCGCATCATGGAACTGCAGCCCACCAAGCTGCACGAGCGCGTGGCCGTGATGCTGGGCTCCAGGAACGAGGTAGAGCGCATCACCGCCTACCACCTGGAAGCCGGTGCCGAAAAGACGCTATAATTGCGGGCTCAGCGTGCCGGTGTAGCTCAGTTGGTAGAGCAGCTCATTCGTAATGAGAAGGTCGAGGGTTCGACTCCTTTCTCCGGCACCACGATTCAACAAGGGTCAGCAGGCCACCGCCTGCTGACCCTTTGCCGTTTCTGGACTTGCGTGAACTCCCGTGAGCGCCCATGACGACAACTCCACCGCCCTTCCCGATACGCACCGAATGCCCGCCCGGCGCCTGCACCTGCGGGAGGGAGGCGCTGCTGGACACTCCTGGCAGCGATCTGCGGGTGCTGCGCCTGACCCGCGACGATGAAAGGCGCCTGCTGCGACGGCTGGAGAACCTGAGCAGCCTCGGCGATCTGCGGCATATGGAAGCCCGGATGGAGGAGCAGGTCGGCATCCGGCTGAGCATCAGCACCAGCCCCAACGAAGTGCGCAGCCTGCGCGGCATCGTCATCCTGGTGCAGGAGCAACCCGGCCTGTGCCGCAAAACGCGCCAGGCCATTCCTGCGGCCATCAAGCGCAGCATGGAACAGCGCCCCGAGATTGCCCACGAAATACTGAACGTGGGCGGCCTGTTCGAGACCCCGTAGGTCTCGCCGACGTCCTCGTCGTGACCGAAAAGTGCGGTCAACGCACCAACACCTCGTTTCCCCGCCCGACCTGACCCCCTAGCTTGGTCGGAAATCCTCTTTGTTGACGACGATCAAGGCTGACTGCGCGCCGATTCAGGCGTACAGTAATTTCAGATTTTCAAAATCTGACGTCGGAGGGACGAGTGCTGCTGCTGAAGCGTTTCCGGTTCAATGCCTGCGGGATGTTGGCAACGCTGCTGCTATGCGCTGCGGCGCCGTCACCGGCCCAGGCGCAGGAAGCGCCTGTGCTGGTGCTGGACGTCGGCAGCCACACCGGCCCGCTGCGCCGCATGAGCACCGACCCCGGCGGCCGCCTGGCGGTGACCGTCTCCGACGACAAGACCGCGATGCTGTGGGACCTCGCCACGGGCCGCGCGCTGCGTACCCTGCGCGTGCCGGTGGGTGCGGACGAAAGCGGCCGGCTCTACGGCGCAGCGATCGCTCCTGACAGCCGCACCGTCGCGCTGGCGGGCACCACTGCCCTGGCCGGTGGCGTGCCGCGCATCTATCTGTTCGACCTGCCCTCGGGCAACTTCCGCAGCGCCTTCAAGGCCCTGGGCGCCAATGTCCGCCATCTGGCCTGGTCGGCGGATGGCCAGTGGCTGGCCGCCGCCTACATCGGCGAGGCCGCGCTGCGGGTGTTCAGGGCTGACGGCTCGCTCGCCCATGAAACCCGCCTGCCCGCCGATGCCTATGGCCTGTCGATCAGCGCCGCCGGCCAGTTGGCGGTCAGCGCCTTCGACGGACGGGTGAGGTTGTTCAATCTGGGCGCCAACGGTGTGCAGCCCGCGGGCGAGATCGCCGTGGCGCTGAGCGATCCGGTGGGTGTGCGCCATTCGCCGGATGGCCGCCTGCTTGCCGTGGGCTATTTCTCACGGGCGGCACGCGACCGCGTGCGAGTCGATGTCTATGACGCTCAGACCGGCCGGTCGGTGCGCAGCATCGACTTCCGCGACCTGTACTACGGCAATCTGATGAATGTCGGCTGGCAGTCCGACGGCCGGGCTCTCTATGCCGGCGGCACCGGCTACAACGACGCGGGCCGCTTCGTCGTCAAACGCATCAGCTGGCCCGAGGGGCGCAGCGACAGTACGGCAGTGGCGAGTGATTCGATCCAGGACTTCGCCGCCCTGCCTGACGGCCGAATGGCGCTGGCCAGCTTCGACGCCACCTGGACCCTGCTCGATGGCTTGCGCCCGGTGGCTCAGAGCGGCTCCCTGACCACCCGGGTGGCCAATGCCACGCCGCTCAAGCTCAGCCCCGATGCCACCACCGCCGAATGGCGCAGCGCCGCCGGCGAGATCCGCTCGTTCGCCCTGAGCTCACGTCATCCCGGTAGCGGCGAAGCCCTCACCCGGCCGCCTACCTCATCCAGCTTCGCCTTGCGCGTCAGCGACTGGGAGAACACGCGGGAGCCCAAGATCAACGGCAACCGGGTCGAGTTGCTGGCCAACGAGTCATCGCGCGCGGCGGCGCTGCTGCCCAGTGGCGGCTCGGTCGTGCTGGCCACCAGCCGTGCACTGCGCCGGCTGGATGCCCAGGGCACGCCGATCTGGACCGTGCCTCTGCACACCGAGGCCCGCTCGGTCAATGTCTCGGCCGACGGCAAGCTGGTGGTGGCGGCGCTGGCGGACGGCACCCTGCGGTGGCGGCGTGCCGACGACGGTGCGGCCCTGCTGTCCCTTCTGCTGCTGCAGGACGGACGCTGGGTGCTCTGGACCGAGGCTGGCTACTTCGATGCCGGCCCTGGCTCGGAGGACCTGGTCGGCTGGCTGGTGCCCCGCCCGGGCGGCGAGCGGGCCGACTACTTCGGCGTGTCGCGGTTCCGCGAGCGCTATCTGCGGCCGGATGTGATCGACCAGGTGCTGGCCCAGCGCGATCCGGCCCGGGCGCTGCAGGTCGCCAATGCACAGCGCGTGCAGCTGGCCCAGGAGCAGGCCAACCCGGAGGTGGTGAAGTCGCTGCAGGCCGAGCTGGCACCGCGGCCGCTGGCGCTGTCGCTGCCGCCGGTGGTGACCTTGGCGCCGATGCCCACTACCGAGGTGGCCTACGTGCCTCGGGTCGAGACCAGCCTGGCCGAGCTGGCCATCAACTACAAGCTGTTCGCCATCGATAAGCAGGCGATCGACAAGCTGATCGTGCGCGTCGATGGCCGGCCGGTCGAGGCCACCTTCCAGCAGACCGATATCGGTGCCGGCGGTGAAGCCGAGGGCCGCATGGTGATTGCGCTGAGCAAGCACGAGGGCAAGATTCAGATCTTCGCCGAGGGGCCCAACGGCACCTCGATGCCGGCCGAACTCGACTTCGTCAGCACCGCGCCCTCGCTGCAGCCGCCGGTCGACCGTCGTCCCAGGCTCTACCTGCTGGCCGTCGGCGTGAGCCGCTATGCCAACAAGGACTACAACCTTGGCCTGGCCGCCAAGGACGCCCGCGACTTCTCGCGGGCGCTGGAGCAGCAAAGCGGCGTCTACTACCAGCAGGTCGAAACCCGGCTGCTGCTCGACGAGCAGGCCACCCGCGCCAATGTGCTGGCCGGCCTGCGCTGGCTGCAGACGGTGACCAAGCCCAACGACATGGCCATACTCTTCGTCGCCGGTCATGGGGTGGCCGACGCAGCCGACGTCTATCACTTCCTGCCGCACGACATGAAAGACACCCAGGTGGCCCAGACCGGCGTGTCGGAAACCCAGCTGCGCGGCACGCTGGCCGCGATCAAGGGCCGGGCGCTGTTCTTCGTCGATACCTGCTTCGCCGGCAAGTCGGTGGGCAAATTCACCCGCCGCGAGATCACCCGGCTGGCCAACGGCCTGGCCAGTTCCGAGCTGGGCGTGATCGTGTTCTCGGGCAGCGCCCCGCGCCAGGAGTCGCTGGAAGACACGGCCTGGGGCAATGGCGCCTTCACCAAGGCCCTGGTTGCCGGTCTGTCGGGACTGGCCGACTTCCGCAAGGAGGGCGTGGTCACTCACAAGGGCCTGGACTACTACGTCGCCCACGAGGTGCGATCACTGACCCAGGGCCGCCAGACCCCGGTCACCGCCGTGCCCAACGGCATCTCCGATTTCCCATTGGCCGCCGTGTCGGCCCCCAACCGCAAGTAAAGCGCCGGCAAGGCGCAAGGAGCGAGAGCATGAACGATCAGAAGAGCGAGCTGGATACGGTCCTGAATCCGATGCTGCGCATTGGCTGGATGGCCTTGGTGATGTCGCTGGCCGCCTGCGGCGGCGGTGGCGGTGACAGCCCGGTCGCCAGCGCGCCCCCTGCACCAGCGCCCGCACCAGCTCCCGCTCCTGCACCGGCCCCCGCACCGGCACCGGCACCAGCGCCAGCGCCAGCTCCCGCACCGGCCCCTGCGCCGGCACCCGAATTCGAGATCCTGTCTGGTGGTGCAGCCTGTGGCACCAGTTGCGCCGTTGACAGCGGCGACGGTGGCGGCGTCGGCGGTGACGGCGGCAGCGGCGGCGGCGATGGCGGCGGTGGTGGCCTGGGCCAGATGCGCAAGGTCAAGGTCACGGTCAGCAAGCCCGACGGCACGGTGCTCGGCTCGGCCCCCCTGCTCAACAATCTGGTTTCGCTCTATCCCAAGACCTACAAGGGCCCGATCATTCTCGAGTTTGCCGACGACGGCTCCGGCGGCGGCGAGTATTACGACGAGGCCAAGAAGGCCTGGATCAACCTCGGCGGCCAGAAACTGCATGTGCTGGTGCCCGCGCTGACCCACCACGTCAGTGCCAACCCGCTGACCGAGGCGGCCTATCAGTACGCGCTGACCACCTTCGGCGCCAGCACGGCCCTGACGGCCGCGCAGATGACCACGGCCAACAACACCGTGCTTGCCGCCTTCAATGCGCGCACGCCGGCCCAGTACGCCATCACCGACATCACCAACTATGCCGAGGCAGTGGCCGACACCACGGCGGCCAACTCGCTGCCCAACACCCACGCCGGGCGTTACGGCACGTTGCTGGCGGCAATCCCGCGTGCCGCCGTTGCCTTCAACTCCACGTTGACAGCACCGGCGCTGAGCTTCACCGCCCAGTTGGTCAAGGACGTGAAGGACGACGGCGTGCTAAACGCCTCGGTGATTTCTGCTGAATTGACCGCCTATGGTCCTGGTATCGCATTGGCAGTGGCCGCGGCAGTGACCAGTGCCAAGACCGACTACGGCGCACCAGCCCAGCCGGTACCGACCGCGGCACAAAGTGTCTGCTTCAACCCGGCGGTGTTCGTGGTGGGCTCCAAGCAGGTGTTGAACTACCAGAACACCGACTCCAGCGGGACCATCACCAACGATGTCAACAACCTGGAGATCACCCAGCTGACGACCTTCCAGGGCATCAGCCCGGTGCTGGAACTGAAGATGAGCTTTGCCGGCGGCTCCGCCGCCAGCGGCGCGGTGACCTATTCGTACTACAGCCCCGACCTGAGCAACGGTGCGGTGAACTACGGTGCCAAAACCATCCTGCCGCAGGGGCTGGGCAGCAATATCATCACCTTCACCCCGCCCATCCGCAGCCGCATGTTCCTGCTCAAGCCGGGTGAAACCGATACCCAGAGCACCACGGGCAACTCCACCAACTACGACGCGTCCGGCAACATCACTTTCGGCCCGGTCAGCACGTCGATCAACCAGTCCACCAAGTTCATCGGCTACGAGGATGTCACCGTACCGGCGGGCACCTTCAGGGGCGCTTGCAAGTACGAGATGACAGACGCTTCCGGCGGCGTGACCACGTCTTGGTTGACCTCGTCCGGCCAGGGCGTGGAGCTGAAGAGCGTCTCCACCGGTACCGGCGCCTTCACCAGCGTGCTGACCCCTGGCAGCACGGTCAACGGCCAACCGGTGCGCTGAGCCACAGGCGACCTGAAGGCGACGGCGGGATGGCGGCATGCTCCAATAGCGGCCGCTATCCCGCCGTTTTCATTTCCCGAACAGCTTCCGATGACCGCAAGACTTCTGCTGTCCCGCCTCATCACCGGGCCGGCCGCCGCGCCCTGGTGGCGCCGCCTGACCCTGTTGCTGACCCTGGTGGTGCTGTACCTGGCCCTGTCGCCCTCACCTCCCCGGCAGATCGACACCGGCTGGGACAAGTCCAACCACGCATTGGCCTTTGCCTCGCTGATGGTGAGCGGCTTCTTCGGCTATGCCAGCAGCCGGGCGCGTCTGCTGGGCCTGTGGCTGGCCCTGCTGGCCTTGGGCGCCGGCATCGAGATCGTCCAGCTCTACGTGCCCAATCGCAGTGGCGAGTGGCTCGACCTGCTGGCCGATACCGTGGGTCTGTTGCTAGGCTGTCTGCTGGCGCTTGCGCTGGCTCGCAGTCTGCGGCAGTCGCGCTGACCGGCACCCTGGCGCTCAGGCCATCCGACCGTCTTCCAGCAGGTTCTGGTGCATTGCACAAGCCAGTGCCTGGGCGCGGTTGCTGGCGCCCAGCTTGCGCAGGATCTTCTGCACATGGTTCTTCACGGTGTAGGGGCTGATGTTGAGCTGGTCGCCGATCTGCTGATTGTTCAGGCCCTGGCGCACGCCGCTGAGAATCTGGCGCTCCCGCTCGGTGATAGCCGCAGGCAAGCCGGCTGCTTGCAGCATCGCCGGCCGCGTCTGCAGGTCCTGCTCCACCGCACGCACACGCAGCCAGCTACGGTGCAGATGGGGCAGCAGCAGATCCAGGGCCAGACGCCGCTTGGCCTCCCCCTGCGACGACGCTGGCATGGCCAGCAAGAACAGGGTCTCGAGCTCATCCGGCCGCTGCGGGCGTGACACGCCATGTACCAGCAACTCGGCGATGCCGGCCCGGCTCCAGGCCACCAAGAGATCCTGCGGCAGCCCGGCATCGCTGTGCACCGGCAGCGACAGTGCACGGCCCAGACGGCCCGGGCCCGTGGCCCAGCGGCTGACCAGCATGCGCATCATCGGGCTCTGGCCGTCCAGCAGCGCCCCCATCAACGATTCCGGAAGGGCAACGCTGTTGAAGACCTCGTAGCTCAAGGCCTTGCGGCCACGGTCGTAGGCGCCGCACACCAGCAATCTGTGCGGCAGCAACTGCTGCATGCGGCCCTGCGACCAGACGAAGAACTGGTGCCGGCGCCCCACATCGACGCCTGCCTCCACCACCTCGGCAAGGGCCTCGGCATGGGCGCTGCTCGGTAGTCCTGTGTGTTGCACGATGGAGGTCTATGCCCAGGGGCCGCTGTTGGAAGCCGCCAGCCTAGACCATGCACATGACGGTTTGTTGAAACCGCCGCTCCGGGCTCAGCCGCCAAACGTCCTGACCAACACCAGCGAGATAGCCGGAAAGAAGAGCAGTACTGCGATGCGGATGAAGTCCGAGGCCAGAAAAGGCATCACACCCTTGAAGGTCTCGACCAGGGGCACATCCTTGGCCAGGCGGTTGATGATGTAGACATTCATGCCCACCGGCGGATGCACCAGGCCGATCTCGACCACCATCAACGCCAGGATGCCGAACCAGATCGACTTGTCGGTCTGGCCCAGGCCCCAGAAGTCCAGGCCCATGATGACCGGATAGAAGATCGGGATGGTGAGCAGGATCATGGCCAGCGAATCCATCACGCAGCCGAGCAGGATGTAGATCAGCAGAATCATCGTCATCACCAGCAGCGGCGACAGCCCGCTGCCCTTGAC
The DNA here is from genome assembly GCF_963422335.1 of uncultured Roseateles sp. Classification (NCBI taxonomy): domain Bacteria; kingdom Pseudomonadati; phylum Pseudomonadota; class Betaproteobacteria; order Burkholderiales; family Sphaerotilaceae; genus Roseateles; species uncultured Roseateles sp. The sequence continues at coordinate 2,927,111 of NZ_OY729424.1, read as the reverse complement.
CCAGGTCGCCAGTTCGGTGGGCATCTGCGACAGCGCCAGCGCCGAATTCAGCATATCGGCGCCCAGCAGCACAAGGAAGATCATCGCCGTGGCCTGGGCCGTGCCCAAGGCGCTCTGCACCAGGCCCTGCATGCGCAGGCCGCCGCTGAACACCGCCAGCAGGCCGCAGGCCGCCGCTCCGATGGCCGCCGCCTCGGTCGGGTTGGCCCAGCCGCCGTAGATGCCGACGATCACGACCAGAAACACCAGCAGCACCGGCAGCACCTGGACCGTCGCCTTCAGCCGCTCGCCCCAGGGCACGCGCGGACCGGCCGGGCCATCCAGAGGACGCAGGGTGACAATGATCTTGATCACCAGCATATAACCCAGCATCGCGATGATGCCCGGCAGCACCGCCGCCATGAACAGCTTGCCGATCGACTCCTGCGTCAGGATGGCGTAGATCACCAGCGGCACCGACGGCGGAATCATGATGCCCAGCGTGCCGCCCGCAGCCAGCGCGCCGGTGGACAGGCTGCCGGCGTAACCGAAGCGCTTCAGCTCGGGCAGGGTCACCTGGCCCATCGTCGCGGCAGTGGCCAGCGAGGAACCGCAGATCGCGCCGAAGCCGGCGCAGGCGCCCACCGCGGCCATCGCCACGCCGCCCTTGTAGTGGCCCATGAAGGCGTTGACGAAGCGGAACAGCGCCCGGCTCAGGCCGCCATGGGTGGCAAACTGGCCCATCAGCAGGAACAGCGGAATGACCACCAGGTCGTAGTTCGACAGCCGCGCGTAGGCCAGATTCTTCAACGAGTTCAGCAGCGGCAGGGTCTCGCCACCCAGCAAGTAGACGTAGCCACCCGCGCCGACGGTGAACATCGCGATGCCGATCGGCACGCGTATCACCAGCAGCACGAGCAGAATGGCGAAGATCGTCAGGCCGACGGTGATGCCGCTCATGCCGCCGGCCCCGCCGCCGGCAGGCCGCGCAGCCGCCAGTGCAGCGCCGCCATGTACAGGCCGGCCAGCGCCAGCAGGGCAAAACCCGGCACCATGAGGATCTGACCCAGCCACAGCGGCCAGCCGAGAATCATCGTGACCTCGCCGCTGTCCTTGGTCGACAGCGCACCGGCAAGCGTGCGCCAGGCAATCAGCGCACCAAACAGACCCACCAGCAGCGAACCCAGGGCGTCCAGCGAATGCACCACCCGTGGGCCTGCCTTGTGGGTAAAGAAATCGACCTTGACGTCTCCCTGATTCAGATGGCACCAGGCGAAGAAGCTGGCCGCTGCGAAGGCCGAGCACAGCTGCAGCAGCTCCACATCGCCGGGGATGGGCGTCGAGATCAGCTTGCGCCCGACGATGGAGACGATGGACATCGCCACCAGCGCGCTGAACACCAGCCCGCCCGCGATCGCCGCCCACTGGCTCAACCGCAGCAATACCTGGCCCCAAGGCCCGAAACGGCTGGTGTCCAGCTGATGGGAGACCGCTTGTTCGACTGCTTCCTGCATGGCGCGCGGCGGGGCCTGGTTACTGCTTTTTGTACTTCACCAGCAGATCGCGTGCATCCTGCAGCATCTGCTTGCCCGGCAGACCGGCCTTATCCATATTGGATACCCATTCATCGTACAGCCCTGCCGAGGCCTTGACCCAGCCGTCCAGTTCGGAGGCCGGGATGGTGTAGAAGGTGTTGCCACGATCGGTGGCCGTCTTGCGGCCTGGGGGCTGACTTTCGTCCCAGATCTTGCCGGCGCTGGCCGACAGGCCGGCACCGCTGTTGCGGTCGATGATGGCCTTCAGATCGGCCGGCAGGCTCATGTACTTGGCCGGGTTCATCGCCAGGATGAAGACCGAGGTGTACAACGCCGGGCGGCTGTGGTCGGTCTCGCTGTGGAACTTGACCATCTCCTGCAGCTTGACCGAGGGAATCACCTCCCAGGGCAGCAGGAAGCCGTCGATCACGCCCTTGCTGACCGACTCGGGCACCTGGGGCAGCGGCATGGCCACCGGCGTGGCGCCCAGCGAGGCCAGCAGCTTGTTGGTCATGCGCGTGGGCGCGCGCAGCTTCAGACCCTTCAGGTCGGCCATGGTCTTGACCTGCTTGTCACGCGTGTGCAGATAGCCTTCGTCGTGCGTGGCAAACATCAGCGGCTTGATGCCGGTGAATTCCTTCTGGCCGTACTTGGTGTAGAAGTCCCAGGCCGACTTGGAGGCCGCCTCGGCCGAATTGCTCATGAAGGGCAGCTCGAACACCTCCATCACCGGGAAGCGCCCTGCGGTGTAGCCGGGCAAAGTGAACACGATGTCGGCAACGCCGTCCTTCACCTGGTCGATCAGCTGCGCCGGCGTGCCACCGAGCTGCATCGCCGGGTAGATCTGGCACTTCATGCGGTTGTTGGACTCGGCAGCGATCTTGTCGCAAAAGGGCATCAGGATCTTGGTCGGGGGCATGGCTCCCGGCGGCCAGAAGTGGTGCACCTTCAGGGTCACCTCCTGGGCCGAGGCAGCCGTCATGGCCAGCGCTGCCGTGAGCACCAGACCGGTCTTCAGCACCAAGGATTTCATTGCCAAGTCTCCTGTCGTTGTTGCCCAGCATCTTAGGGCCATGCCAGGGGCTTGGCGATCAGGGTTGACCACGGGGACCTCGGCCATCTCCTGGCGATCCTATGGCTATCGACAGGCGCTGCCGTCCGGCGCGAAAAGCTGGGCGTGGGCGGGATCGATGTGCAGGGTCAGCAGTTCGCCAGGGCGGGGGCGCTCGTGCGCGCCCAACCGCGCCACAACACGCAGTGAGGGCAAGTGCTCGAAGCCGCGCAGCCGGATCAGGTGCACCAGGGTTGAGTCGCCCAAGCGCTCCAGCAGATCGACCTCGCCACACAACTCCAACAGGCCGTCGCCCCCCTGCAGCCGCAGGTGCTCGGGCCGCAGGCCCAGCTCCACCGTATCGCCCAGCCCCAGGGTCGGTGCACTGACCTGGAAGTTCAGCTCGCCCCGCCCGGGCCAACCCAGCGACAGCTGTTGCCCCTGCTGGCGCAGCACCGTCAAGGGCAGCATGTTCATCGCCGGCGAGCCAAGGAAACCGGCCACGAAGCGGTTCGCCGGGCGCTCGTAGAGCTCCAGCGGCGCACCGGCCTGTTGCACGCGGCCGCCATGCAGCACGACGATGCGATCACCCAGGGTCATCGCCTCGGTCTGGTCATGGGTCACGTAAACGGTGGTGATACCCAGCTCGCGGTGCAGACGGGCAATCTCGGCCCGCGTTTGCAGGCGCAGCTCGGCGTCCAGATTCGACAGCGGCTCGTCGAACAGGAACAGCCGCGGCTGGCGCACGATGGCACGGCCGATGGCGACGCGCTGGCGCTGCCCGCCCGACAGCTCGCGCGGCAGCCGCTCCAGCAAGTGCTCGATGCGCAGCTTGGCCGCCGTGGCCAGGATGCGCTCGCGCATCGCCACCTTGTCCTTGACACGCTGCTGCAGGCCAAAGGCCATATTCTTGTAAACGTTCAGATGCGGGTACAGGGCATAGGACTGGAACACCATCGCAATGCCGCGGTCGGCCGGCGGCAGGTCGTTGACGCGCTGCCCGTCGATACTGAGGGTGCCCTCGCTGATGCTTTCCAGCCCGCTGAGCATGCGCAGCAACGTCGATTTGCCGCAACCCGAGGGGCCCAGCAGGACGACGAATTCGCCGTCCTGGATGTCCAGCGTAACCTGATTGAGAACCGGCACCGCGCCATAGCGCTTGCCCACCGCGTCCAGCGTGACTCTGGCCATTGTTCGAGAACTCCAAGATTTATTTGACCGCGCCTGCGGTGATGCCGCGAATCAGCTGGCGCGAGAACAGGGCGTAGATCACCAGCACCGGCAGGATCGCCAGGGTCAGCGCCGCCAGCACCGCATTCCAGTCGGTCGTGTACTGGCCGATGAATTGCTGCACCCCGAGGGTGATGGTCTGGGTGCTGTCGCCCGGCGCCAGGATCAGCGGGAACCACAGGTCGTTCCAGATCGGCACCATCGTGAACACGCCAACGGTAGCCACGGCCGGGCGCAGCAGTGGCAGGATCAGCTGGAAGAAGATGCGTGTCTCGCTGACGCCATCGCAGCGGGCCGCATCCTTCAAGTCCTGCGGAATCTGCGCCATGAATTCGCTCAGTATCAGCACTGCCAGCGGCAGCCCCTGGGCGGTGTAGACCAGCACCAGCGCGGTCAGCGTGTTGACCAGGTCCAGGCTCACCATCAGCTCAAGGATGCTGACCGTGCCCAGCCGAATCGGCACCATGATGCCGAAGGCCAGGAACAGGCTCAGCACGCGCCGGGTGCGGAACTGATATTCGCTCAGGCCCCAGGCCGCCATAGCTCCCAGCAGCAATATCAACACCAGGGCGATCAGGGTCACGATGGCGCTGTTGCCGAAGTACATCGGCACCGCCGACTTGGACAGCACGCGCTCGAAGCCCACCGTGGTGAAGGTCTGCAGGGTTGGCCAGGCCAGCGGATCGTCGAAGATCGCAGCGCGCGACTTGAAGGCATTCATCAGCACCAGCAGGAACGGCGCCAAGGTCAGCAGGCTGTAGCCCAGCAGGACGGCATGCACGCCGGCCGCGCGGGCCGCCGGTGTCAGGTTTGAACGCATGTCGGCTTTCACAGGGCAAAGCGCTGCAGGCGGCGCTGCACGAAGTAGAAATACAGGCCCACGCCGCCCAGAATCACCAGGAACATCACCGTGGCCACGGCCGCGCCCAGGGTCGGGTTGCCCGGCTGCGACTGAAAGCCGAAGAAGGTGCGGTAGAACAGCGTACCCAGGATGTCGCTCGAATAGTTCGGCCCGGCCAGGGCACCCTTGACCGAATAGATCAGGTCAAAGGCATTGAAGTTGGCCACGAAGGTGAGGATGGTCACCACGCCCAAGGTGGGCAGGATCAGAGGCATGCGTATGCGCCAGAAGATGCGCCAGGGCCCGGCGCCGTCCACCACCGCCGCCTCGATCAGGTCTTCGGGAATCGCGATCAGCGCGGCATAGATCAGCATCATCGGAATGCCGACGAACTGCCACACCGAGATCAGCGACAAGGTCACCAGCGCCGTGCCCTCGTCGCCCAGCCACGGCGCAAACCAGTCGCCCAGCCCGACCGCAGTGAGCAGGCCTTCGCTGACGCCCCACAGCGGCGACAGCATCAGCTGCCAGACAAAGCCGATGATCACCACCGACAACAGCGTGGGCAGGAACAGCACCGTGCGATAGCCGTTGGCCAGCTTCAAGCCGCGCAGCGACAGCAGGGCCGCCAGCACCAGGCCGATCGGGTTCTGCACCAGCATGTGGATGGCGAAGAACTTGAGGTTGTTGCCCATCGCGTTCCAGAACGCCGCCGACCACTCAGGGTCACGGACCAGGTACAGGAAGTTGGCAAAGCCGCCGAAGTGGCGGCCACCGTCGGGGGTGCTGACGTAAAAGGCCAGGCGTAGCGTGTCCAGCAGGGGATAGGCGCTGAACAGGCCGTAGACCAGCAGCGCCGGCGCCACGAACATCACCACATGCCAGGAATATTTTTGCTTCATAAACAACCGACCGAACGCCGAAGGCACCCGCAGTAGGACTCTGTTGGAGGCGCGGCGCTCACGCGCCGCCGGGTGTCACGGCGCCGGCTTGCTCAGGCTGGACTGGATCTTCTCGGCCGCTGCCCTGGGCGTCATCTTGCCGGCGATGACCTGGCTGTCGACGGTCCAGAAATCGGCCTCCAGCGAGGCACGGCCGCGGTTCAGCACCTGGGCATTCAGCCGGATGGTGGAGGCGCAGCTCTTGCGCCAGTCCATCATCTGCTTGGCCACCGGATCCATCACCGCCACCAGGTGGTTGGACAGGCTGAAGAAGCCGATGACCTTGTTGGTGTACAGGTCGGCGAACTCCTGCGAGGCGATCCAGGCCAGCAGCTTGTAGGCATCGTCCTTGTTCCGGGACTTGGGGTTCACGCCGATGCCGATATCGGTATGGTCTGAAATCTGGCATTTGTCTCCGGCCTTGGGCACCGGTGGCGCAAAGGCGCCGAAGTCCAGGCCCTGGCCACGGAACTGGGCGATGTCCCAGGAGCCGGCGGGATAGATGGCTGCCCGGCCCAGGCCGAACAGGCTTTGCGAGTCGGCATAGGTTTGCGCCGACGCACCCTTGCCCAGGTAGGGCTGCAGCCGGGCCATCACCTCCCAGGCCGCCACGAACTCGGGGTCGGTGATTTTCTTCTTGCCGCTGATCAGGCCCTTGCGGCCCTCCTCGCCGTGCCAATAGGCGGCCCCCAGACTGGTGAAGATGATCTGGTGGGTCTCCCATTGGTCGGCCAGGCCCAGCGCCAGCGGCGTGTATTTGCCTTGAGCCTTGACCGCCGCCAGCACCTTGAAGAAGTCGGCCTCGGTGACCGGCGGCTGCAGGTTCAGCTCGCTGAAGATCTTTTTGTTGTAGAAGAAACCGTGCATCACCGAGGCCATCGGCATGCAGTAGCTTTCCTTGCCGTCATCGGTCTGCCAGGCCAGCTTGGCCGAGGCCGGGAAGGCGTCCAGCGGTGCCTTGCCATCCAGCCGCTCAAGCTGTCCCTTCTTGTACAGCCCCATCGAGACGTCGAAGGGCCGGCAGGTGATCATGTCGCCTGCGGTTCCGCCGGTCAGGCGCGCATTGATGGTGGAGTCGTATTCGGTAGGTGCCGTGGGGGCGAACCTGACGGTCACGCCGGGATTCTTCTTCTGGAAGGCCGGAATCAGCACCTCCTCCCAAAGCGTCTTGTCGTCGATGCGCCAGCTCTCGATGGTCAGCGTGCCCGCCCGGGCGGCGGCGCCGATGCACAGCAGGCTCATGGCGAGCAGGCGCAGTGCGTGGAACTTGGTTGTTCGGCTCAAGATCTATCGTCTCCGTGATGGCACGTTGGCTGGGACTGGCGGCGGGCTGGAAGCGGGCCGGCATGGGTCGCACCATAGCCATGCCCGCCGTGTAACACAAACAGGCGCAGAAACCGTCAGGTCAGCCACGCGGCCAGGCTGCGCGGACCTGGAGCATGCAGCACCCCGTAGCGGGCAATCGCCGGCACGACGGGCAAGGCCTGCATCAAAGCACGTGCCGGCGCGGCGCCAGCGCGAAACTGTGGCGCAGAGGCGTCGTGTTACGTTTTTTAACGTCACCCTGCAGGGCCACCCTCATGGGAGAGCGTGTGGATCGGCGGCAAGGTCCAGCGAAACCACCAATCGCCAAGCCGGGCCATGCCCTCGGAGAATTGTCACAACAGCGGCTACGGCCACCTCCCGTGACTTACACAACCTCACCGAAGTCCAACAAATCTTGGGTCGACGTATCCAGGGCGCACGGCAAGATGCATCGCATGCTGAACTGCGCCCTGCTTCCGATCGCCCTGATGGCATCAGCCACGGGTCAGGCCGCACCGCCGCTGGCGGTGGATGGCGCCAGCGAGCTCAACGTCCTGCATTGGTGGACCTCGTCCAGCGAACGCGCGGCCGCCGACCATGTCGCCGCGCGCATGGCCGAACTGGGCCTGCGTTGGGTCGACGGTGCCGTGGCCGGCGGCGGTGGTGGCGCGGCGGTCAAGGTGCTGAATGAGCGCACCCTGCGCGGCCGGGCGCCCCAGGTGGCCCAGCTGAACGGCCAGGCCATGAGCGAATGGGCCGAGATGGGCCTGCTGCTGGAGTTGGACAGCGTGGCACAGAAGCGCAACTGGGCGCGCATCCTGTTCCCGCAGGTGATGGCGCACCTGACCGTGCGCGAGCATGTGGTGGCCGCGCCGCTGGGCATTCACCGCATCAACAACCTCTACCTCAACAAGGCCGTGTTTCGCCAGCACCGGATCGAGTTGCCCACCGACTGGGACGGCGTCGAGCACGCAGCGCAGGCCCTGCGTGCGGCCGGTGTGACGCCGGTGGCCTTCAGCGACGAGCCCTGGCAGGTAGCCACCGTGTTCGAGACCCTGCTGCTGGGCGAGGCCGGGCCTGCGCTGTACCGGCGCATGGTGGTGCAAAGCGATCTGCAGGCCTTCGATGACCCGGCCCTGGCACGCGCCTTCAAGCGCCTGCGAGACTGGCGCAACCTCGCCGTGCCACTGCCCTCCACGGGGGCGCCACAGCCCGCACATCCGGCCGGCCCCGGCGAGCGGCCCTGGACCGAACTGGTGGCCGACTTCGCAGCCGGCCGCTCGGCCATGCTGATCATGGGTGACTGGGCGCGAGGCGAACTGGGCACCCTGGGCCTGGAGGGTGGGCGCGACTTCGAGTGCCGGGCCGTGCCTGGCACAGCACAGGCCCATCTCTACAGCATCGACACGCTGGCCATGCTGGCAGGCAACTACGCCGCCCAGGCCGAGCAGGAGAAGATGGCCGAGCTGCTGGGCAGCGCCGCCCTGCAACTGGGCTACAACCGCATCAAGGGCTCGGTGCCGGTGCGCCGTGATGTGCCGGTCGATGAGCTGGATATCTGCGCCCAGTACTCCTTCCGCCTGTTCGCCAACCCGACCACGCCGCGGGTGCCCAGCCTGGTGCACCGCATGGCCTTCGACGAAGTCGGCAAGAGCGCCATCATCGAAACCGTGCACCGCTTTGCCCTGGACCTGAGCCAGACCCCGGCCGCCGCCCAGCGCAGATTGCAAGGCCTCTTGCGCGCGCTCGGTGCCAAACCCACGAAAGCCACGCCATGACCCGCACGATCTTGATCGTCGACGACGACCAGAAAATCCGTACCCTGCTGAAGGCCTATCTGGAGAAGAACCAGTACACCGTGCGGCTTGCCCATGACGGTGCCAGCTTCCTGGCCGAGTTCGAGCGCTTCCGGGAAGAAATCAGTCTGTGCATTCTGGACGTCATGCTGCCCGACACCGAGGGCTTCGCCCTGTGCCAATCGGTGCGCCGCCGCTCCGATGTGCCGGTGATCATGCTTACCGCCAGCGCCGAGGAGACCGACCGCATCGTCGGCCTCGAGCTGGGCGCCGATGACTACATCGGCAAGCCATTCAATCCGCGCGAGCTGCTGGCCCGCATCAAGGCCATCTTCCGCCGCTCGGGGCAGGACCGCAGCCAGACGCCGCGCTACTTTCGCTTCAACGGCTTTGTGCTGGACATCCTGGAGCGCAGCCTGATCGACCCGGACGGCACAGCCTCCGCGCTGTCGGGCATGGACTTCCAGCTGCTGAAGCTGCTGGTCGAGCATCCGGGCGAGGTGCTGGATCGCACCCGCCTGGCCGAGGTCACTCGCGGCCGCGATCTCGGGCCACTGGATCGCTCGCTCGACGTGCAGGTCAGCCGGCTGCGCCAGCGCCTGCAGGACGATGGCAAGCAGCCGGCTCTGATCAAGACCGTGCGCGGCTCGGGCTATGTGTTTGCCACCACCGTCAGTGCGGGACATGCCCTCTGACAACGCCCCGACAGGAGTCGGGCGACGGTGGGCGCGGCGCTTTTTCGCTTTCCTGTTCGACAGCCTGCAGGGCCGCTTCGTGGTGGCCATGCTGGGCGGCCTGGTGCTGGTGCAACTCCTGATCAACCTGCTCTGGTACAACCAAGTCGAGCTGCGCACCAAGCGCCAAGCCGAGCTGGCCGCCCACCATGTGGCCAGCGGCGCACTGGGCGCGCTGCGCGCGCTGCGCGAGTTGCCTGCCCCCTACCGCCGCCTGCTGATCGAGCAGCTGCGCACCATGGGGGGCACGCGGTTCCTGGTCTTTTTCAACACCGCCGAGGTGCCGGTGCGGGCGCTGCCGGCCCAGTCGCTGGCGCGGCTGCTGGAGGAGCGCGTGCACGAGGAATTGCGCGCGCAACTGGCGCCAGGCGCGCAGCTGCGCGTCACGCTGGCCTCGCCACTGGACCTCAAGGTGGCGCCCAGCGGCGCCCTGCTGGCCGATCTGCCCGAGAGCTGGGTTGACCCCTCGCTGCTGGCCGCTGAACGCCCCGCCCCTTTTCTGGTCATCCAGGCGGAGACCGAGCCTGGGCAGTGGCTGTACCTGACCAGCGCCATGCCAGACCCGTACTTTCTGGAGCAGCTCGATGTCTTCACCTGGCAACGACTGGCCCCGCAGCTGCTGACCCTCGGTCTGGCCCTGCTGATGACCCTGATTGCCGCACGTGCGCTGACCCGCCCGCTGCGCGGCCTGAGCCGAGCCGCGGCGCGGGTGGGCCACAAGGCCACGCCCAAGCCGCTGCGGGTCAGCGGCACGTCCGAGGTGCGCAGGGCCATCCAGGCCTTCAACGAGATGCAGGAGCGCATCCGCCGCTATCTGAGCGACCGCGAGCGCCTGTTCGCCTCAATCTCGCATGATTTGCGAACGCCGATCACGCGGCTGCGGCTGCGCAGCGAACTGCTCGACGACCTCCAGGTGCAGGACGAGTTTCACGAAGACCTGGACGAGCTCGACATGATGGTCAAGACCGCACTGCAGATCGTCAAGGACACCGACATCCACGAGAACCGCGTGCCTCTGCGCATCGACCTGGTGTTGCAGAAGATGGTACGTGACGCCCGCATGGCCGGCCATCACGTAGAACTGGACGGGCGACCGCTGACCGTGCTGGGCAAGCCGCTGGCGCTGAAGCGCGCCCTGGGCAACCTGCTGGACAACGCCATGTTCTACGGTGCCGGAGCCGAGCTGCACAGCGCCGAGCTCGAGATGAGCGAAGGCCAGAGCGGCGGCCCCGAGGAGGGCCAGGTCGTGCTGACCGTGCGCGACCATGGCCCGGGCGTGCCGGAGAGCGCACTGGCGGACCTGGGCCAGCCCTACACCCGGCTCGACCACGGCTCCAAGCTGCGCGAGGACGGCCTGGGCCTGGGACTGTCCATCGTGCGCGACATCGTGGCCGACCACGGCGGCTCGCTGCGCTTTCGCAACCATCCGCAAGGCGGCTTCGAGGTGCGCCTGGCCCTGCCCGGCCACGCGGCATGAGCATCACTTACAAAGGCTTCCGGTGAGCAGTCAAGCACCCCAACACATCGTGATACTCGGCGGCGGCACGGCCGGCTGGATGACGGCCAATCTGTTGGCTCATGCCTGGCACCGGCACCGCGTCCAGATCACGCTGATCGAGTCGAGCGAGATCGGCATCATCGGCGTTGGTGAAGGCTCCACGCCCTATCTGCGCCAGTTCTTCGCCCGCCTGAAAATTCAGGAGTGCGAGTGGATGCCGGCCTGCAACGCCAGCTTCAAGGTCGGCATACGCTTCCCGCAGTGGTCGTCGGTGCCGGGCCATGAAAGCTATGTCCACCCCTTCTTCAACCAGCAAGACCTTGCCACCGGCAGCCAGTTCTTCACCCAGGCCTGCCAGCGCCGGCGCGGCAGCGATGCCGCGGCCAATCCGCAGGACTTCTTCATCGCGGCCGAGCTGGCGCGACAGCGCAAGGCGCCGGCCTACCTTCCCCGGGCCGACGGCCAGGCCGCTCCGGCGACCGACTATGCCTATCACTTCGATGCCGGGCTGCTGGGCCAGTTCCTGAAGGCCCACGCTGCCAAGCTGGGTGTTGCTCACCAGATCGACACCGTGGCCCAGGTGCAGCGCCACGAGAACGGCGACATCGCCCAGTTGCTGATGCACAGCGGCCGCCGCATCGGCGGTGATCTGTTCGTCGACTGCAGCGGCTTTCGCGGCCTGCTCATCAATGAAGCGCTGGGCGAGCCCTTCATCTCCTACCGGGACAATCTGTTCAACGACCGTGCCATCGCGATCCCGACCGCATTGGACGACGAGGCCGACCTGCCCTGCGAGACCGTCTCGACGGCGCTGCGCCACGGCTGGGCCTGGCAGATTCCGTTGACGCAGCGCTATGGCAACGGCTATGTCTATGCCTCGGCCTTCGTCAGCGACGAGCAGGCCGAGCAGGAGCTGCGCCAGCATCTGGGCCCGGCTGCAGACAACCGGGACGCCCGCCATCTGAAGATGCGTGTGGGCCGGGTCGAACAGCACTGGCGCAACAACTGCCTGGCCATCGGCCTGTCACAGGGCTTCATCGAGCCGCTCGAAGCCACCGCCCTGATGCTGATCCAGTTCTCGGTGGAGCGCTTCGTCGAACTGCTGGAACAGGGCGATTTCAGCCGGCGCCATCAGGCCCGCTTCAACCAGCGCGTCAACCAGATGTTCGAGGGCGTGCGCGACTATGTCGTGGCGCACTACCATCTGAATACCCGCAAAGACAGCGACTACTGGCGCGAGAACCGTGCGCATCGGCACATCTCAGACCGGCTGGCCAGCATCATCGAGATCTGGGACCGGGGCGGTGACTTTGAGGCCGAGCTGACCCGCCACGGCGACGCGCTGATGTACATCCGCCCGTCCTGGTACTGCATCCTGGCGGGCATGGGGCGCTTCCCTGCCACGCTGGCGCCCTCAGGCGCGCCAACATTGACGGCGGCTGCGGCCCGCGCCGCAACCGCCGCCGTGGCGCAGCAGTTTCAGGGTCATCGCGCGTATTTGAGAGCGTTGGGCGGTGCTTCGGCTCAGGGCTGAACGTCGAACTGGCACTTCAGCGTATGAATGCGGAGCTGGGCTTCGGCCAGCAGCCTCTTCAGCTCGGCGTTCTCACCCTCGAGCTCCAGCAGGCGCCTCGACTCAGGGGCCGGCTCGATGCCGTATTTGGCACGCCATTTGTAGAAGCTGGTGTCACTGAAGCCGCCGCTGCGACACAGCTCCTGGACCCTCAGGCCGGCTTGGGCCTGCCTGAGGAAGCGCAGGATCTCGGTTTCGGTGAATTTGCGCTTCTTCATGTCCATCGCTTGGGGCCGAATCAGCCCGTTGCAGGCTGATTCGGTGGCCTAGAACTTGGCGCGCAGTCCGACGGTGTAGCGGGCTCCGTTCTCATACACGCCCACCGGCACGCCGTCCGTGGTGTTGGTGCGGTAGACCGAGTTGGTCAGGTTCACACCCGATGCGTACAGGGTCAGCTTGGGCGTGATGTCCCAGCTGGCCGTGGCATCCCACTGGCCATAGGCGCTGTTCACGTCCTGGCCACCAAAGTCCAGGCCGCCATAGGACTTGTCACGGTAGTTGTACGACAGGCGCAGGCTGATGCCATTCTTCTCGTAGTAGCCGGTGAGGTTGAGCTGGTTCTTGGAGTTGCCCACCACCTTCAGCGCCTGGCCGCCGGGCGTGGCGCCCGAGGTGGCATCGGTCAAGGTGTAGTTGACAACAGAGCCGAAACCGCTGCTGCCGAATGACTGCTGCCACTGCAGTTCGAGACCGCTGATCTTGGCGCCGTTGTCGGCGTTGTGCGGGCGCTTGACCTGGAGCTTCTTGCCGTCCACGATCTCATCGGCCACTGTCGTGTAGACAAAGGTGTCCAGCTTCTTGGTGAAGGCAGTGGCCGACAGCAGCGAGGCGTCGGCGAAGTACCACTCCACCCCCAGCTCGGCCTGGTTGGCATGGACCTGCTTCAGGAAGGGATTGCCGGCCGTGGCGGTGTTGCCGGTGCCGGCAATCTCCACCGTCGAGCTGAGGTCGCTGTAGGTGTTGCGAGCCATCACGCGCGACACCGCGCCACGCGCCACCAGGTCCTTGCGCAGCTGGTAGACCACGTTCAGGCTGGGCAGGAAGTCGTTGTAGCTGGTGCTCGTGCTGCGGATGCCATATCCGGCCGTGCCCGAAACGCCCTGGTAGGCCTCCGAGGTCTGCTTGGTCTTCACCAGCCGGGCACCGAAGTCGCCGCGCCACTGATCGACGGCAAAGTCGGCCTTGGCATAGAGCGCGGTGATCTTCTCGTTGATCTTGTAGTACTCGCCGGTCGAGTCCTTGTAGACCATGCCCTTGGCGTACATGTCGAAGACCTTTTGCGTCAGCGCATCGTCGACCCAGGCGTACTGGGTCAGCGAGCCGGCGGTGGCCGCAGCCTGGCTCAGCAGCGGCGACGGGCCGGTCGACACATCGGCCAGCGAGAACGGCACCCAGGTGGCCTTGCTGGTATCGAAGTTGCCGATCGAACGGTGATTCTGGACGGTGTTGTCGCGCAGCTTGATGCCTGCCTTGATGTCGGTGATGACGGAGCCGGTGATGTCGTAGCTCAGGTCCGCCTGGGCATAGTTTTCCTTGGCCTCCATCTTGCGGATCCAGTCGCGCGCGCCGCCCAGCGCATTGTTCAGTGTCAGCGACAGGGCCTTGGGGTCCAGCGGATTGCTGTCCAGGTACTTCCACTCATAGAGATCCGGGCCCAGATTGATGCTGACGCGGGAGGCGCCGCCAAACGGCATGTTGCGGTCATGCAGGCTGCCGCCCTGGCCGGAGGTGGTGCCGGCCTGGAAGTGCGCACGCCATTGGTCGGCATCGTAGGTGCCCTCGAAATCCAGCACGCTGGACTTGACGTAGGACTCGCGGAAGATAGGCTCGAAGGCCGCCGCGCCCGGACCCACGGTGCCGCTCACCAAGGCCTTGGTGCCGTCGCCAGTGGTGATGAACTTGGGGTTGGTCACGGTCAGCTTGCCCGTGCCCGGAATGTCATCCAGCCCCCCGCCCATCCACAGATAGTTCTGGTTGCTGTTGTTCATCTTCATGTCTGAATTGAGGTAATTCACAGACAGTTCGGTGCGATTGTTTGGACGCAGCTGCAGCGTGACATTGGCGGTGTCGCGCTCGCGGTCCTGGCGGAAGATGGCCGAGCCGCCGCCCCAGGCCACCAGCGTGTCGGGCGTTTGCGCATTGGTCGCGGCATCGACAATCGTGTACTTGCAGCCGCAGGTGAAGTTCTCCAGGCCGTCGCGGCGCATCGTGCGCTTTTGCTTGCTCAGCGACACCAGCATGCCCAGCGTGTTGTCTTCATTCTTCCAGTTCAACAGCCCCGACATCTGCGGATCGGTCTTGCCGGGCAACTTGCTGTACGTCGCCTCCACCGAGGCCGAGGCCGTGAAGCGCTCCTTGAAGCTCAGCGGCTTGCGGGTCTTGACATTGACCAGGCCGCCGATGCTGCCCTCGTCCAGGTCGGCCGAGGGGCTCTTGTAGACATCCAGGCTACCGATCACTTCCGAGGGCAGGATGTCGTAGTTGAAGCCGCGGCTTTGCTTGTCGTTGTTCCACCAGTAGGCCGAGGCCACACCCTGGCCATTCAACTGGGTCATGTTGAGATTCTTGTCGGTGCCGCGCACAAATATGTCGCGGCCTTCACCCCAGGTGCGATCCACCGAAATGCCGGGCACGCGCTGCAGGGAGTCCGCCACGTTCTTGTCCGGGAACTTGCCCACGTCTTCGGCCGAGATGGAGTCGACGATGTTCACCGCCTCGCGCTTTTCGGCCAGGTTCTTTCGCAGCGTCGCGGCCACCCCGCGGATCTCCACCGTGTCCAGCGACTCCACCTTCTTCGGAGCGGCCGCGTCCTTCGGTGCCACCTCATCGGCGGCATAGGTCTGCAACGACATTGTGCCCAGCGTCACGGCAATCAGATGGGGCAGCAGCTTCTTCTTGAAAACAGGCTTGTTCATTTCGTTTCTCCTATGAATTATTCGGCGGCGGGTCTCGGGCCATCGCTGCGGCAACGGCACCAGGCGCAGGCCGGTGCGTCGACCCAGCCAATCTAGCGTTGAACCCCGCGCCGCGGCGATCGCGTTGCGCTTTGTTGAACTTCATTGCAGCCAGCTTACGTTGGCTAGCGCTGTGCAAGATGTCCGCTGCGGGGCACCCCGGGTGACCGAATCATCCAAAGAAAAAGGGCTGCTTGCCCATGCAAGCAGCCCTCGGGCCGACAAGACTGCCGGGTATCAGAAGCGGAAGTCGACGCCGGCGGAAATCACGCTGAAGTCGCTGGCGGGCTTCTGGAACTCGACGCGCAGGCCGACTTGCGGAGAGACGGCATAACGCGCACCGACACCGAACAAGGCCTTGGTCTGGCTGTCGCTGCCGCCGCCGATATTGGACGAGGCCTTGACCTTCAGACTGTTGATGCCCAGGCGGCCGAACAGGCTCAGGTTCGTGGCAACAGGCGTCGAGAACACGCCCGACAGTTGCAGCGCATGGGCGTCGATGTCCACCTTGGTCGCGCCGAAGGTAGCGGTGCCGTTGACGAGTCGGCGGTAGCCGGCTTCGATGGCGATGTTGTCATTGACGACATAGCCGCCAAAAACGCTGGCGCCGGTCTTGTTCAGCTTCAGGCCTTCGTCGTCGAAACGGTTGCGGCCGACGTCTGCGCCGACATAGAAGTCAGCGGCCAGAACCGGAGCGGCACATGCGGCGGCGAGCGCCAGAACGATGATCTTTTTCATGGGAATCCCTCTCTATGTTGGTTTGGCCGCTGGTACGCAGCTCAAATAAAAAACCACCTCCGCGATACGGAGGTGGTGAGAGAGATTCTAGCCAGTGGTGTTACAGCGTTATGAAATGCTTGACGGCGCCGGCGTGATCGTTGCCGAGCAGTCGCCGAAGCCTATGCGCCGTGCGCCGGCCCTGGCAGTATGAGCACGCAAGATCACCGTGTCGCCGTCGAGCAAGAAGGTGCGCTGCTCGCCATTGGGCAGTGTCATGGCCTGCTTGCCGCCCTGGCTCAGCTCCAGCATGGAGCCGCCCTCGCCCGCCTCGGGACCGGACAGCGTGCCGGTGCCCATCATGTCGCCCGGTTGCAGATTGCAGCCATTGCTGGCGTGGTGGGTCAGCATCTGCGCCAGCGTCCAGTAGGCGTGCTTGTAGTTGGAGCGCATCAGCCGGGTGGCCGGCTCGCCCTTGTCACGCATCGCCGCGGTCTGCAGCCAGACTTCCAGCACGAGGTCGTAGCCGCCCTCGGCGCGGTTCTTGGCCGAGTCGAGATAGGGCAGCGGCTGCGGGTCACCCTCGGGACGGGCAGTGGGCACGCGGAAGGGCTCCAGCGCGTCCATGGTGACGATCCAGGGCGAGATCGTGCTGCCAAAGCTCTTGGACAGGAAGGGCCCCAGCGGCTGGTATTCCCAGGCCTGGATGTCGCGGGCCGACCAGTCGTTGAGCAGGGTCACGCCGAACAGATGCTCGTCAGCCTTGGCCATCGCGACGGGCTCGCCCAGCGCATTGCCACCGGCCACGAAGGCGGCCAGCTCCAGCTCATAGTCCAGCCGCTTGCAGGCGCTGAACACAGGCACCTCGCTGTCCGGGGCCTTCAGCTGGCCCAAGGGGCGGCGCACGGTGGAGCCGCTGACGCCGATCGACGAGACCCGGCCGTGGTAGCCGATGGGCACCCATTTGTAGTTGGGCAGCAAGGGGTTGTCGGGGCGGAACAGCTTGCCCACCGTCGTGGCATGGTGGATGCCGGTGTAGAAGTCGGTGTAGTCGCCGATGAAGCAGGGCAGGCTCATCTCGGCCGCTGCCTGGGGAACCAGGCAGGGCTGCAAGGCCGCCTCGCCCAGGCTGCCTTCGCGCAGGCCGGCGAACAGGCCGTGGCGCACCGAGCGGCGTTCGGCGGCACTCAGGGCCATGAAGGCGTTCAGGTTGCCAACGGCCAGCACCTCGAGCAGGCGCTGCAGGCCGCTGCTCCAGCGCAGGTCCCAGGGGCCGGCGCCCACGGCCAGCTTCAGGTCCAGAATCTGGTCGCCGATGGCCACGCCGAGGCGCCAGTCCTCGCCCGTGCCGGCGCGACGAAAGCGCCCGAAGGGCAGATTCTGGATGGGGAAATCGGTGTCTTCGGCGTTGGCCGATGCGACCCAGCTGCGGGCCAGTGGGTCATGGGTGTGGTCGATGAGGCTCATTTTTTCCAGTCAGTTGGGGACAGAGCAGATGCTCGCGCTTCAGGTCTGTCCCGCAAGTCATTCGAAATTATCAGCCAGTGCAGTCCAGCACTCGGCATAGGTCGTTTCCAGCCCGGCGCCCTGCATCGCATACGCCGTCGGCAGCAGGCGCCAGCGCGTCTCGAACATGAAGGCCAGCGTATTGTCCAGCTTGTGGGGTGCCAGTGCGGCGTTCGATGCCCTGGCGAAGGCCTCGGTGTCGGGGCCGTGCGGCACCATGCTGTTGTGCAGGCTGGCGCCACCTGGCTTGAAGCCTTCGGGCTTGGCGTCGTACTGGCCCTGCACCAGGCCCATGAACTCGCTCATCACATTGCGGTGGTACCAGGGCGGGCGGAAGGTGTCTTCGGCCACCAGCCAGCGCGGCGGGAAGATCACGAAGTCCACATTGGCCCAACCCGCAGTGTCGCTGGGCGAGGTCAGCACGGTGAAGATGCTGGGGTCGGGGTGGTCGAAGCTGATCGAGCCTATCACCATGAAGTGTTTCGTGTCGTACTTGTAGGGCGTCAGATTGCCGTGCCAGGCGACCACATTGAACGGCGTGTGGTCCTGTTGCGCCGTCCACAGCCGGCCGCCGTATTTCTTGACGATTTCGTAGGCGCCGGCCTCGGCTTCGAAGGCTGCGACGGGGGCCTGGAAGTCACGCGGATTGGCCAGCCCGTTGGAGCCAATCGGGCCCAGCTCGGGCAGGCGGAAAGCGGCACCGTAGTTCTCGCAAACATAGCCGCGCGAGGGGCCGCTGACGGCCACCTTGAAGGCCATGCCGCGCGGCAGCAAGGCGATCTCGCCCGGCGCAACTTCGAGCACGCCCAGCTCGGTGGTGATCGTCAAGGCGCCCTGCTCCGGCACGATCAGCAGCTCGCCGTCGGCATTGACGAAGGCGCGTCTCTCCATCGACTGGTTGGCGCTGTAGACATGGGCGGCCATGCCGGTCTGCGCATCGGGGTCACCATTGAGCACCAGGGTGCGCAGACCGGCGATGAAGTCATGCGGCCCGTCCAGCAGCGGCTGCGGTGCCCAGCGCATCGGGTCGGGCGGTGCCGCGACACCGTCCTTGGCGCCCGTCTTCAGTCCGGCATGGGCCAGCGGCTGGTAGCTACCGACGACCACTGAAGGCTGGCGGCGGTAGAGCCAGGTGCGCAGATTGTCGGCCCGCGGCGCGGTGAAGGCCGCGCCGGACAGCAACTCTGCGTACAGGCCATGCGCCACCTGCTGGGGGCTGTTGCGGCCCAACGGCAGGCTGCCGGCTATCGCCTCGCTGGCATGCTGGTTGCCGAAGCCACTTTGGTAGTGGATGGTGCTCATGTGCTCCCCTGTGTGATCAATCAAGCTTGATGCCTGCGGCCTTGATGACGCTGCCCCATTTGTCGCGCTCCTTGCCCCAGTAGACGCGCATCTGGTCGGGCGTGCCACCCAGGGACTCCAGCCCCAGCACCTGGAAACGAGCCTTCACCGGCGTACTGGCCAGCGCATCCTGCAACGCCTTGTTCAAGGTAGCGATCACCGGCGCCGGCGTGCCGGCCGGCACCATCAGGCCCTGCCAGGCATAGGCCTCGAATCCGGCCAGGCCCTGCTCGTTCAGCGTCGGCACCTGCTCGAAGGTCTTGACCCGCGCCGGGCTGGCCACGCCCACCGCACGCAGCTTGCCGGACAACAGGTGCGGGTAGGCGGCCGCTGTGTCCAGGAACATGAAGGGCACCTGGCCGCCGATCACGTCCTGCATCGCCGGCGCGGCGCCGCGGTACGGAATGTGCGTCAGGGTCAGCTTGGTCTTGTCGCGCAGCAACTCCATCGCCAGATGGTGCGGGCTGCCCGCGCCCGGCGTGGCGTAGTTCAGATTGGGCTGCGCCTTGGCCCAGGCAAGGAACTCCTTGAAGTCCTTGGCCGGCACGGCGGTGTTGACGACCAGCAGCAACGGGAAGCGGGCGATCAAGCCAACCGGTGCCAGGTCTTGCTCGGCCCTGTAGGCCAGCTTGCTGTACAGCCAGGGGTTGGCGGCCAGGGTGCCGGTGTCAGCGGTGAGCAGGACCTGGCCATCGGCCTTGGACTTGGCCACATAGTCAGCGCCGATATTGGTGGCCGCCCCGGGCTTGTTGTTGATGATGAAGGTCTGGCCCAGGGTCTTGCCCATGGCCTCGGCCAGCACGCGAGCCACCACATCGGTGCCGCCGCCGGCGGGATAAGGCACCACCCACTCCACCGGTTTGTCGGGATAGGCCTGGGCCAGGGTGGGCAGCAGAGCGGTCAGGCTCAGCGATATCAGGGCACGACGGGAACGGGATAGATGATGGGTCATTGCTCTAGGTCAAAAGAAGAAACGAGGACGAAGGATTGAATGAGAGGGTTGGAAGTGCGTCTGCGCCAGACAGCTGTGCCGAACCGGCAGGCCCGGCAGCACATGGCGTCGGCTACAGCGTGTTGCTTCGCGCCAGAGCCAGCGCTTCGCGCAGCACCGCGCGGTCGCCCACCTGATTGGCCAGTATCAGCACCAGCTTTGACAGCAGCATGTCGGCCTGCTCGTCGCTCAGGTCGCGCTGGGCGTTGATCAGCTCTTCGTAGAAGCCATCGGGGTCGGGGATGTTGGGTTCGCGTTTGAGCATCACGGTGTCACTCCCAGGCTGCGCTGCAGCGCAGCATCGATTTTCGCGGCATCGAAGCTGCGCCAGCGCGCCGCCACATACTGGTCGGGGCGTATCAGGTAGCAGCTACCGCGGCGACCGTCGTAGCGCTCGGCCAGCAGGCCGGAGGCGTCAGCCAGCAGGGTCGGCACAGGGCAGTCGCCGACCGCGCCAAAGCTCAGCAGCACAAAGCCGCGGCCCACGGCATCGAGCAACCAGCCGCCACCGGGCAGCGGAGCATCGACGCAGGGGCTGCCCGGCGCAACTCCACCGTCGAAGCTGTCTTCGTCTGCGGTGATCAGCGGCGACTCGCGATACGGCGTGGGCATGGACAAACGCCCGCTGTTGACCAGCGGCCGAGCGAAGGCCTCGGTCTTGGCCAGCTCCAGCACCGCATTGCGCAGGCGCAGCGAGGCACGGGTCTTGGGCGTGATGAAATCGGTCGAACGGGTGGACTGGCGCAGATTGTCGTCCGCGGCAAACGCGCGCTCCGCGTGGTAGCTGTCCAGCAGCGTTTCGGGTGCGGTGCCGTCCAACACGGCAGCCAGTTTCCAGGCCAGGTTGTCGCAGTCCTGCACGCCGGTATTGGCGCCGCGCGCGCCGAACGGCGAGACCTGGTGCGCGGCATCGCCGGCAAACAGCACGCGGCCGTGGCGCAGTTGATCGATGCGTCGGCAAGCGAACTGGTAGACCGACACCCACTCAAGCTCGAACTGGGCGTCCGGCCCCAGCATCGCGCGTATGCGCGGAATCACGTTCTCTGGTTTCTTCTCCTCGGTCGGGTCGGCGTCGCGGCCCAGCTGGAAGTCAATGCGCCAGACGTTGTTGCTCTGCTTGTGCAGCAGCACCGATTGGCCCGGATGGAATGGCGGATCGAACCAGAACCATCGCTCGGTCGGGAAGTCGGCCTTCATCACCACGTCGGCGATCAGGAAACGGTCCTGAAAGACCTGACCCTGGAAGTCGGCTCCTATCATGCGGCGCGTGTCGCTGTTGGCGCCATCGCAGGCCACCACCCAGTCGGCTTGCAGCTTGAAGCTGCCATCAGGTGTTTCGATCGTCAATAGCGCGCCATCACCGCCCTGCTCCAGCGCGGTGAGCCGGTGCTTCCAGCGCAGGTCCACCAGCGGATGCTCGTCGCAGGCGGCGACCAGTTGCTCCTCCAGGTAGTACTGCTGCAGATTGATCATCGCCGGCATCTGGTGATGCGACGCCGGCAGCAGGTCGAACTGGTAGGCCAGCTCATCGCGGAAAAACACCTTGCCGACCTGCCAGCTGACACCCTGGGCCAGCAGCGGATCGACAACACCCAGGCGGTTCCAGACCTCCAGGGTGCGCTTGGCATAGCAGACCGCGCGCGAGCCTATGCTGACGCTGTTGTTGTCGTCCAGCACGACGGTGGCAATGCCGCGCGCCGCGCAGTCCAGCGCCAGGGTCAGGCCTATTGGCCCGGCGCCGATGATGATCAGCGGGTGGCGGCGCAACTCGCCGCGGCGCTGCTCCTCGCTCTGCCGGTAGGCGAACTCGGGGTAGGTGTAGGTGTTCTGCATCGCGGTCCCCACGGCTCAGGGCTGCGCGGCAAATTCCTTGTCATGCATCCAGGCCGCGTGCTTCGGCGCGCGCTTGGTCTGACTCCACTCCTCCAGCATCTCCCATTTGCAGGCATCGAGCTTGGCGTACATCTCGGGCGTGCCCACATCGGCGGCCAGCTCGACGCGATGGCCGTTGGGATCGAAGAAATAGATGCTCTTGAAGATGGTGTGGTCGGTGATACCTATGACCTCGATGCCGGCGGCCTGCAGGCGGGTCTTGGTCTCCTCCAGCTCGGCCACCGTGGCCACCTTGAAGGCAATGTGCTGCACCCACTCCGGCGTGTTGGTGTCACGGCCCATCTCGGGCGCATTGGGCAGCTCGAAAAAGGCCAGGATGTTGCCGTTGCCGGCATCCATGAACAGATGCATGTAGGGGTCCGGCGCGTGGGTCGACGGCACCTGGTCTTCGGCTATGGCCAGCACGAATTTCATGCCCAGGTGCTGCTCATACCACTTGACGGTGGTATTCGCGTCCTTGCAGCGGTAGGCGACGTGGTGGATGCGTTCGATTTTCATGATGTCTCCTCGGGTTTCATCAAGCCTGTTCGAGTGCCTGCCACATCGCGATGTCGCGTTCGGCGGTCCAGATGCGGGGGTCTGGGAACTGCGTCGCCTCGTCGTAGGCACGGGTCACGTCGAAAGGCATGCAGTGGGCAAAAATCACCCACTGGCCGTACTTGACGGCCAGGCGGTCATAGGTCTCGCGATAGACGGCCTTCAGCTCACGGCCGGCGCTGGCGCCCGCCTTGACGCTCTCGTACAGCTCGCTGACGAAAGCGCGCGTGCCGGCTAGGCCGGCGGCCACCTGCTCGGGCGTCTGCAGCGCAGCGCCGCGGCCGGGCACCAGCTTTTCGGGCTTGAGCGCGGCCAGGTTGTCCAGCGTCTGCGGCCAGTCCTTGAAATAGGCGTCACCGGCATAAGGCGTGGCATCGAACTCGACCAGATCGCCCGAGAACAGAATCTTCTCCTGCGGCAGCCAGACCACCGTGTCGCCCTTGGTGTGGCCGCGGCCGAGCTGCAGCAACTGCACCTCCAGCTTGCCCAACCACAGCGTCATCTTGCCGGCAAAGGTTAGGGTCGGCCAGGTCAGGCCCGGCGGCACCGATTCAACGTTCTGGAACAGGCGCGGGAAGCGGCCGATCTCGCTGGCCTTGTCCTGCTCGCCGCGTTCGACGATCAGGTCGCGCGTGTCCTGGCTGGCGATGATGTGCTCGGGCTGATACGCCGAAGCGCCCAGCACGCGCACCGCGTGATAGTGGCTCAGCACCACGTACTTGATCGGCTTGTCCGTCACTTCGCGGATGCGTCGAATCACGTCGGCGGCCATGACTGGCGTGGCCTGGGTGTCTATCACCATCACAGCGTCGTCACCGATGACGATGCCGGTGTTCGGGTCCCCCTCGGCCGTGTAGGCGTACGCGTGGTCCGACAGCTTGTCGAAACTGACCCGCTTAACTTCCAGATCGGCTTGGGAGGCAAAAGTCTTGGTGGGCTGAGTCATGTCAATCTCTTCGCTTTTGGTGAATTGATTCGTCATTAACGAATTTCAGGGCTTGATCTTAATCATTGCGTTTGTTAATGTCTAACTCATTCATTTAAGTAGAAACCCTAGTGAACCCCAACGAAGACCCTGGCGACACCGCCGAACGTGGCCCGCGCGGCATCCAGAGCGTAGAGGTCGGTGGTCAGTTGCTGCTGGCCCTGGCCCATCACGGCCGGCCGCTGGCACTGAAGGACCTGGCTCGCCAGGCCGGCATGCCCTCGGCCAAGGCCCACCCCTATCTGGTGAGCTTCATCAAGATAGGTCTTGTCGAGCAAGAAGCCCAGAGCGGCCACTACGGCCTGGGCCCGCTGGCCCTGCAGCTGGGCTTGATCAGCCTGCAGCAATACGATCCGGTGCGCCTGGCCACGCCGCGTATCGAGGAGCTGGCGGCGCTGCTGGGCCACACGGTGGCCATAGCCGTCTGGGGCAATCGCGGGCCAACCATCGTGCGTGTAGCCGAAGCGGCCAGCCCGGTGCACGTGACGATGCGCCACGGTACGGTGATGAATCTGCGCGGCACGGCCTCGGGCCGCCTGTTTGCCGCCCACCTGCCACAGGAACAGGTGCTGGCCGCGCTGGCCATGGAAGCCGCACTGGAGATCGGCGGCTCCCCGACACTGGACGATGAACTGCGCGTCCATCTGGTGCTCGCGCGCCAGCAAGGCATGGCGAGCTCCAAGGACGGTGTCGTCCACGGCGTCAGCGCACTGGCCGCGCCGGTGTTCGATGATCAGGCGCGCATGGTGCTCAGTCTGACCGCCATCGGCCCCAGCGGCAGCTTCGACCTCGATCTGGATGGCGCGATGGCGCTCGCGCTGAAGCGCAGCGGGGTGGAGCTTTCGCGCCAGCTGGGATGGCGCCCGACCTGAGGCGGAACCGCTAAAACGTCTGCTGCTGCGCCAGCCAGCTGCGCAGCACGGCCTCGAACTCCGCCGGTTGCTCGGTCACGCTGAGGTGCGAGGCGTCGGCCAGCAGCTTCAGCTGCGCGCCCGGGATCGCATGGGCCATCGCCTCGGCCATGGCTGGTGTAGTGCCCATATCTCTGGCGCCAGCGATCACCAGGGTTGGTGTCTTCACCTGTGGCAACTGGCCCAGCCAATCGACGGCGCGTATCGCCTCGCAGCAGGCCAGATAGGCCGGCGCATCGCTGCGCAGCAGCTGCGCCTTGATGGCGGCAGTCTGGTCCGGATGCGCGGCGCGAAAGTCGGGGTGCAGAAATCGCTCGATCGCGCCATCGGCCACCGCCGCCAGGCCGCCCTGCTCCACCGCCGCAATGCGCTGTGCCCAGACTGCCTGTGCCGCCTCGGGGTATTGCGAGGTCGTGTTGGCCAGCACCAGCCCCTGCAGCAGCTCGGGGTGCTTGATGGCCAGGCCTTGAGCCACCATGCCGCCCATCGACAGACCGACGAACACGACCGGCCCGCGACCCCATTCGCGTATCGCGCGGGCAGCGTCCTCGACCATCTGATCCAGCGTGTAGGGCCCCGCCGGCCGGGCCGAACCGCCATGGCCGCGGTGGTCATAGCGCAGCACCGGATGGTCGGTGGCCAGCGCCGCGGCCAAGCCGTCCCACATCGTCAAGTCCAGCCCCAAGGCATGGCTCAGCACGATGGGCACGCCCTCGTCCGAGCCCTGCACCGCCAGATGCAGCTGCGGCTGGCTGAAGCTGTGGTGGTGTGAGACGCGCACGCCCGCTGTCAGCGGCGCAGGCGCCGGCAGCAGGCCCTCGGCACGGAGAATGTCCATGGTGATCTTGAAGGCCGTGTTGGCCGCAGGCACGCCGCAGTAGATGGCGCCCTGCATCAGCGTTTCCTTGATCATCTCCAGCGGCACGCCGCCCTGGATGGAGGCGCGGCAGTGCAGTTCGAACTCCTCCCAGCGCGCCAGGCCCATCGTCATGCCCAGCACCAGCAGGCGCCGGGTGGTGTGGTCCAGGCCCGGCCGGCCCCAGATATCGTGCCAGGCGTAGCGGGTGATCAGCGACTGGAAGTCGGCATTGAAGGCGGTCGCACCGGCTGTTGCGCGTTCAATCCAGGCGTCGCCCAGCACCGCACGGCGGTTCTTCAGGCCACGGTCGAAATCGTCTTCGGGGTGTTTCGTGCTCATGCCGGCATCGTGACACAAGCGGTGGCGAAATTGCGGCCCGGATTGCATCCGGGGGACGTGGCAGGTTACGCCCGTTCGTGCGCCGGCACGAAATGCGGCGTCGCGCTGAGCGCTTGCCATTGCTCGCGCAGATGCTGCAGCGGCAGGCGCACCCGGCTTTGTGCATGGGCCGCCACCAGGTCGGAGTCGAACAGAGCCTGCAGCTGCTCCGGCGTCACCTGGGCCAGCAGCCTGGGATCGGCGGCCAGCGCCTCCTGCGCCACGTCCAGCAACTGCCGGTCCTGCTCCAGCACCTGATGCGACAGCTGCTCCACCCAGCGCTGCGCCTCGGCCTTGCCCACGGCGGGCGAGACCAGCATGTACAGCCCCTCGGTGAACACAAGGCCCTTGACGGCGGCGATATTGGCGCGCATCCGCTCCGGGAAGATCTGCAGGCCCGCGGCCGCCTCGGCCAGCGCGTTGACCGCGCCGTGGGCGCTGGTAAACAGGCCCACCCACTCGGCCAGCTCGGCCTGGTTGTTGCCCAGGCCGCGTTCATGCTCCTGCAGCATGCAGCCCAGCAGCGCACCGACGCGAAACGGCGTGCGCTGCGCGGCGGCCAGCGCCACCAGGCAGGCCACCGGATTTCGCTTGTGCGGCATGGCCGTAGAGCCACCGCGCCCGCTGACGCTGGGCTCCAGCATCTCGCCCACCTCGGACTGCGACAGCAGCGACAAATCGTTGGCGATCTTGCCCAGGGCGCCGCACAGCACGCCGACCTCGGCACCCAGCCGTATCCAGCGGTCGCGCTGGGTGTGCCAGGGCAGATCGGGCAGGCCCAGAGCCAGGTCTTGCGCGACATGGCGGCACACCGCATCGGCGCCCTCGCCCATCACCGCCAGTGTGCCGACCGCGCCGCCGAGCTGCAGCATCAAGGCCTCGTCGGCGGCCTGGCGCAGGTTTTGCGCACAGCGCAGGAGCGGGGCCACCCAGCCAGCCAGCTTGAAGCCGACGCTGGTGACGAGCGCAGGCTGCATCAGGGTGCGGCCCAGCATCGGGTGCCGGCCCTGGGTTTCGGCCAGGTTGAGCAGGCCATCGCACAGGCACAGCAGATCGCGCTCCAGCAGCGCCAGGGCTCGCCGCGTGACCAGGGCCATGGCCGTGTCGACCACGTCCTGGCTGGTACTGCCGCGGTGCACATAGCTGGCCGCCTGCGGGTCGAACAAAGCCACAGTCTCGGTCAGCTTCTTGACCACCGGTATGGCCAGGCTGCCAGCCCGCCCGCTGGCTTGCACCAGCGAAGACAGGTCGTACAACTCGGCCCGGCAGACACCGGCAATCGCCACCGCCGCCGATGAGGGGATCAGCCCCTCACGCGCCGCGGCCCGCGCCAACGCCGCCTCGAAGTCCATCATCGCCTGGACGATGGAGGCCTCGCCGAACACCGCCTGAATCTCGGGTGTGGAGAGGAACTCTTCGAACACCATCGATTTCATGGCGCGGCGATGGTCTGCATGGATGGAATCAGGCGCTCTTCAGGGCGGCCTGCATATCGGCCAGACGCCCCATATTGCCCATCGACACGCGGTGCATCTCGATCAGGCCCAGCAGGCCGTTGCGGTGCATCTCCACCACGCTGGCGTCGGGCAGCTCGGCCAGCTTCTTCTCGTCGACGGCCAGGAAGCCTTCGACGTTGAGCTTGCTGCCATCGGGCAGGGTGGCCTCGAAGCGCATTTCCTGAAGCAGGTCGTACTTCAGCAGATGGTCGCAGGCGGCGCGGGTGCGCTCGGCCTCGCGCTCGAAGCTCTCGGTGAAGGTGTGGGCGTTGGTCATCACCTCGGTGGCTTCGCCCTTGTCGTTGAACAGCGGCAGGCCCTCGGTTTCGGAGAAACCTTCCCACTGCGAATCGATGCACACGGCCATGCTGTCATTGGCCGCGCCTTCCAGGCGCGCCATCACAAACGGGTAGCGGCGCAGGTAGGCGGGCTGGTAGCGGCCGGTCCAGACGCCGTCCTTGACGAACAGATTGGTGCCGGGTGTCAGGCCCAGCACGGCCAGCGGGGCGATGGCCTGCTTGGAACCGTCGGTGGGCGGCGCGCCGACCGGCACGAAGACGATGGGGAACTCCTTGCAGGCATCGGCAAATTCGACCACGGCGAGAAACAGAGAGTTCAGGCCGGCCACACGCGGCACCGGCGAGGCGCCAGGCTTCATCTTCAGATTGCGGTGCAGCTGACGATCCAGCGGCTCCAGCGTCTGGTACATCGGTGGCGTGTTGCTCGGGGGGGTAGTGTTGGTAGTCATTCGGTGTTTCCTTCTTCCGCCAGTCGTGTGACCAGCACTTTGTCCACGCGCTTGCCATCGAGGTCCACGACCTCGAATCGCCAAGCTTGCCATTCCACCACGTCAGTTGTGCGCGGCAGCCGCCCCAGCAGCAGCATGATCATGCCGGCCAGGGTGTTGTAGCGACCACGCTCTTCTTCAGGCAGCTCCTTCAAACCTAGGCGGTCCTTGAACTCGGGAACCGGAATCAGGCCATCGAGCAGCCAGCTTCCATCCTCGCGTTGCACCGCCCAGGAATCTTCATCGGTGGGCGCAGTGAATTCACCGGCAATGGCTTCCAGCACATCGCGCACGGTGATCACACCCTGCACCTCACCATACTCATCGACCACAAACACCAGCTGCGCGCCCGAGGCCTTGAAATGCTCGAGCAGCTCCATGCCCGACAGCGTCTCGGGCACATAGACCGGTGCCTGTAGGCCTTCGGTCAAATCCAGCGCCTTGCCTTCCAGCAGACGCTGCAACAGCGCCTGCGACGAGGCCACGCCCAGCACATCGGTCAGCGCACCGCGGCACACCGGGTAGCGCGAATGGCCCTGCTCGCGCAGCACGCCCAGCAAATCCTCCAACGGTCGGGTCACGTCCAGCCAGGCAATCTCGGCCCGCGGAATCATCATCGAGCCGATCAGTCGCTCGTCCAGCCGAAACACATTGCGCACCATCTGGTGCTCCTGCGCCTCGATCACGCCGGCGTCCAGGCCCTCTTCCAGGCTGGCCGCAATCTCTTCTTCCGTCACGCTGCGCGTGGCTCCACTCTTGATGCCCAGCAAACGCAGCACCGTCTCGGTGCACACCATCAGCAGCTTGACGAAGGGCCTCGCAATCAGGGACAACATCTCCATCGTCGGCGCCACCAACCGCGCCACTATCTCGGGATGCATCTGGCCCAGCCGTTTGGGCACCAGCTCGCCAAAAATGATGGTCATGAAGGTGATGCTCACCACCACCAAGGCCGTGGCGGTGACGTGGGCCGCACCATGCTGCAGGGCAAAGGTGGCCATCAGCCAGTCACCCACCGGCTGGGAAAACGCCGCATCGCCAACGATGCCGTTCAACACCCCGATCGAGGTGATGCCGATCTGCACCGTGGACAGGAACTTGGTCGGGTTGTCATGCAGCTTCATCGCCGCCTGGGCCCCGCCCTCCCCGCTTTCCACCATCACCTGCAAGCGCGCCTTGCGGCTGGCGGTCAGCGCCATCTCCGACATGGCAAAAAAGCCGTTGAGCAGAATCAGGAATACAAGAAGGGCAATGTCCATGGGTGGCGTGGCAGCGGGGCGAAGCCCCCCACGCGGGCTGTGCGAAAGCCGGCAAGAGTAGCAGATGATAGTGACGGCAGCCCCCACAATCACCCCCATGAAATACCTGATTGGCGACGTTCAAGGATGTTGTAGCGCGTTGGAGCAATTGCTGCGGCAGATCGACTTTTCGGCTTCGCGTGACCACATTTACCTGCTCGGCGACCTCGTCAACCGCGGCCCGCGTTCGCTGCACACGCTGCGTTTGCTGCGCGATCTGGGGACTTCAGCCACCTGCCTGCTCGGCAACCACGACCTGCACCTGCTGGCCGTCGCCCAGGGCGTCAGGCGCGCCCACCGCAGCGACACCGTGGCCGAAATCCTCGCCGCCCCCGACCGCGAGGCCCTGCTCGACTGGGTGCGCCAGCGGCGCATGGCCTGCCACGCCGAAGGCTGGTTGATGGTCCACGCCGGCGTGGTCCCGCAATGGGACCTGGCCACCACCCTGGCCCTGGCTGGCGAAGTAGAGAGGCAACTCCAAAGTGCCGACCTGCATGCCTTCCTGGCGGTGATGTACGGCAACGAGCCCTCGATTTGGGTCGAAACGCTGGCCGGCCCGGACCGCCTGCGCTTCGCTATCAATGTGCTGACCCGCATCCGCTTCTGTGATGCCGAGGGCCGGCTGGAGATGCAAACCAAGACCGACTCCGCCCCGCCCGGCTACACCCCCTGGTTCGAGGCCCCCGGCCGCCGCACCGAGGATGTGCCCATCGCTTTCGGCCACTGGTCCACGCTGGGCCTGATCAACCGGCCCGACCTGCTGTCGCTGGACACCGGCTGCGTCTGGGGCGGCAGCCTCACCGCCGTGCGGGTGGACGGTGGGCGGCGCGAGGTGGTGCAGGTGGCCTGCGAGCAGGCGCAGACGCCGGGGGAGTGAGGCGGCGCCGGCGCCCGAATCTCCTCAAGCAACAACCGGCGCAGTTACGCTCGTTGAGCCGAATTTCTCACTCAAAAAGGCGGAAATAACCGGTTGAAGAAGTGAACCGAAGCCTGAGCAAGAACTTCACCTAAGCCGAACTGCAAGTGAAAACCCCAAGGATGCGGCGCTGGTTCGGCCCGGCGCGTCATCGACGATGTGCGCAACGCACTGCTGCGTTGGCCCGAGTCCGCTGAGGCGGCGGGTGTGTCGCGGGCGCAGACCCAGGCAATCAAGGCGCAGCATCCGCTGCTAGTCGAACCCAAACCGGCGGTCAGATCTGAACGCGCGTGCCCAGTTCGACCACGCAGTTGTGCGGCAGCTTGAAGAAATCCGCGACGCTGCCCGCATTGCGCGACATCGTCGCGAACAGAGCCTCGCGCCAGTGCGCCATGCCGGAGCCCGACGTTGGCACCACAATCTCGCGGCTGAGGAAGTACGAGACCGCGCCCTGATCGATGTTCAAGCCCTGGCTCGAGCACTGCTCAAGCGCCTTGGGGATGTCGGGTTCGTCCATGAAGCCATAGTGCATCTCCACGCGCCAGAAACCGCCGACCAAGGGCGTGATCCGCATGCGTTCTGCGTCGGGCACCCGCGGCACTTCGGCAAACTTCACGGTCATGATCAGATTCTGCTCGTGCAGAACTTGGTAGTGCTTGATGTTGTGCATCAGTGCCTGCGGCACCGTATCCGGATTGGCGACCGCGTATACCGCCGTGCGCGGCGTGCGGTGCGCTTCGGTATCCTCGGATAGCGAGGTGACAAAGGGCAGCAGCTCGGGATCATCGCTGCGGATGTGTTCGATCAGCAGTTCGCGACCGCGTCGCCAAGTGGCCATGATCGAGAAGATGGCCGCACCCATGACCAACGGAAACCAGCCGCCCTGCCAGATCTTCAATGAACACGACACGACCAGCACCGCATCGATCACAAGGAACAACGAGGTGGCAGCCAGGGCCAGCGCAAGCGAGTAGTTCCAGACATAGCGCACCACGAAGAAGGTGAGCAGCGTCGTGATGAACATCGTGATCGTGACGGCAATGCCGTAGGCCGAGGCCAGTGCGGACGAACTGCCGAAGCCGACCGTCGCCAGCAGCACAGCGACCATCACCGTCCAATTCACCAGCGGCACGTAGATCTGTCCGAACTCCTTCTCGGAGGTGTTGAGGATGCGCATGCGCGGCAGCAGGCCCAACTGGATCGCCTGCTTGGTCATCGAGTACGCGCCCGAAATCACCGCCTGCGATGCAATCACCGAAGCTGCAGTGGCCAGCAGCACAGCCGGAATCAGCATGGAATCCGGAAAGAGTCGGTAGAACGGACTCTCCAGCGCGGCCGGGTCGTTCATCAGCAACGCGCCCTGGCCCATGTAGTTGAGCGCCAGCGAAGGCAACACCAGGCCGGTCCACGCAATGCGGATCGGCCGGGCTCCGAAGTGCCCCATGTCGGCGTACAGTGCCTCCGCACCCGTGAGCGCCAGCACGATCGAGCCCATGACGACGAACAGATGCCAGCCGCGCGCCTGCAGGAAGGCCAATGCTTCGAAGGGGTTCAGGGCTTCGAGGATGCTGGGCTGACGGGCGATCTGCATCACACCCATCACGCCCAGAACGACAAACCAAGCCGTGATGATCGGGCCGAACAACTTGCCTACGGCTTCGGTGCCGAAGCGCTGAGCCATGAAGAGGCCGACGATCACAATCACCGAGATCGGCAGCACATAGGGCTTGAAGGCCGGCGTGATCGCCTCCAGGCCCTCGACCGCGCCCAACACGGAGATGGCCGGGGTGATGACACTGTCGCCGTAGAACAGCGCCGCACCCAGCACGCCCGTCAGCAGCAGCAGGGTCCGGCGCACCGGCGTGCTGGTGGCTGCCAAGGCGGTCAGGGCCATGATCCCGCCTTCGCCACGGTTGTCTGCGCGCAGGATCAGGATCACGTACTTCAGCGTCACCACCAACATCAGTGCCCAGAAGATCACCGAGACGGCGCCGATGATGCTTGGAGCATCGAGAGGCACACGGTTGGTCGGGTTGAACACCTCCTTCATCGTGTACAGCGGGCTGGTGCCGATGTCGCCATAGACGACGCCCAGTGCGCCCAGCGTCAGTGCACCCAGGCCATGTCGGTTGTCGGTTGTTGTCATGTGGGCACTGAAGATTGCTCACACTAGGTTAACAGACGGCCTCGTTGCGATTGCGCCCCGTCCGGACGCCATGCGAACCGCACAATCGAGCCAGGTTGACACGATCTTTGCGTGCCGAGCCCAGGTTTTCGTGCCGTTTTTCGCTCGCAGGAGTCCAAGCCTGTGCGTCGTCGGCAGCCTAGGGTTTCAGTTCCACGCCGGGATTGATCAACCGGCCCGACCTGCAGTCGCTGGACACCGGCTGCATCTGGGGCGGCTGCCGCACCGCCGTGCGAGTGGATGGCGGGCGGCGGGAGGTGGTGCAGGTGGCGTACGAGCAAGCGCAGAAGCCGGGGGAGTGAGTATCAAATGAGGTCAGCCCACCGCGTATAGAATCGCGCCCTGCGTTGCGCGCCCGAGTCTCCCTCGGCGCCCAGGCAAAGCAAGACCCAAGGAAGCGTGGCAGAGTGGTCGATTGCACCGGTCTTGAAAACCGGCGACGGGAAACCGTCCGTGAGTTCGAATCTCACCGCTTCCGCCAGTTGGCGATCTGAAGAATTGAAGCCAGGCGCTCGCGCTTGGCTTCGTTCTTTTCACTCTGGACTATCGCGATAAGCGCAGCTTCGCGTGGGTCTTCATCAGCCAGGGCAGCAATCAACGTCGCAACCTTTGGCGACATGCCCAGCTTGCCGTTTTGAATGTCCGACAGAGTGCTGTCCGGCACACCAGACGCCTTTGATATGGCGTACATGGACATACCACGATTTATAGCCTTGTCAATTAGTGTTTGCTCTGTCTTCATACCAAGACCTTTCTAGGTAGTCTTCGCCCCATACCAAGACTTTTCTTGGTACCTGGAGTAGTCGAAGCATGGCAGCGAATGTACAGCAGGGATTGCAGGCAGGGCAAGAGGCTTTGACGGCGTCGGGCTATGCCGAGCTTTGCGAAGAGCGGGTGTGGCATGGCCGGGCAATACCTGTGCACGTTCAGGCGCGCATCCGTGGCGTAGTCCAGTGTGCGCGAGTCGCTGAGGTGAAGAGCGGCACGGCGGGCACGGACTGGTTCCGGCTCGATGCCGGGGCCGGTCCGCAATGGGTTCCGCATGCGAACGTCCGGGCATGTGCTGGCAATGGCCTGTGCCTCTGCGAGGTGCCGCAATGACCCCAGCCGATCTGGAATCGCTCGGCAACCTGCTCGCGGCGGTGTCCGTGCTCTGCGGAATCTGGTTCCTGTTCGGCCTGGTCGCCGGCTACCTGGCATTCCAGGCGCTTGACAGCCTGGCTGACCGGTCGGTGGCACGCCTGCTCGTGCTGCGTGAGAAGCGGGCGGCGGGCGCTGCGCCAGGCGGAGCTTGCGACGCCCAAGCGGCGCACGCCGCTGTCCCCCTCGGTAACACGGGGACAACAACAGGTGCAGGGCTATGAGGACAGTTGCCGCCAAACCGGTGATGGACGGTTCTAAGGTCAAATGGACCTTGGAGCAAATCGAACAGCGCAACCCGGGCCGTGTCCGTATCGACTGGCTGCGCTTCACCGTGCCGCTCGATGCGGTCATCAAAACCGACCGTCGCCTGCTGGACTTGACCGTGCTCGATCTGATGGACCGGCGCGGCAAGGATCTGGTGATGCAAGCCCGCAATGCAGATGCAGACCCGTACACCTCGGCCCACATGGTCACACTGGCCGGGGCTCAACTCATGGCCGGCCTGCTCGGCGTGCTGTCCGTAGGCGTGACCGAAGACAAGGGCATGGACTATTACGCCGCCCGCACCGCGCTGATGTACGAAGGCGCTGTCGTCGGCTGGGTGCTGGCTGGCGGCAAATCATCCAATCAAGCCGGAACCGTTCACATCAATCTGTTTGGCTCGGCTCTCCTGCACATCCCCCTGCAGCGCCTGGCCCAGGTCCGCGCCTTCATCGGCGAGTCGTTCGGCTGGATCACCCGGGCAGACCTGGCGCTTGATGTCTGGTCAGGCCACAAAATCGAAGATACACGGTCAGCTTACTTGGCCGGTCAGTT
Organism: uncultured Roseateles sp.; assembly: GCF_963422335.1. Lineage (NCBI taxonomy): Bacteria > Pseudomonadati > Pseudomonadota > Betaproteobacteria > Burkholderiales > Sphaerotilaceae > Roseateles > uncultured Roseateles sp. Next base: position 2,892,915 of record NZ_OY729424.1, on the reverse strand, counting down.
TGATGTGCGGGGCAAGCGCCCCAATCAAAGCGAGGCGGGCAGCTGGACCTCGGGTCACTCGCGCACCTTCTACGTGGGTTCTCGTGGCACGGGCAAGCTATTCCGCGCCTACGAGAAAGGCCACGAGCTTTTCGGGCACGAATCGGGTGACCCCTGGATTCGCTATGAGGTCGAACTGCGCAGCAATCACCGGGTCATCGATCTGGACGTGCTGACACGCCCGGGCGACTTCTTCGCCGGTGCCTACGGCTTCTGTGCGTCAGTGCTCGATGCACTCGATGTTGACGCGCAAGCCTGCGTCATCCCCACCACGCCCGAGCTTGCCGACAAGACCGCCGAAGCGGCCGTGGAACGCGTGGCCCGTTGGCTCAAGCGCACCGCCGGCCCGGCCATCGTGGCTGCGTTCGACCTGGGCGGCGACCTGCTGGCCGACATCGTGGACAGCGAACGCCATCGCCTGCCGCGTCGCCTGATCGGTATCGATATCGCGACGCTTCGCGCGTCATTCCAAAAAGTCGCGGACGGGTTCGCCCCCTCGTTTGCGCCGTCGTTCAACGGGGCTGCATAACGTTTCGCATGCGAAACAAGAAAGGGAAGACATGAAGTTTCAAGCGCAAGTGCAAGTCGTCGGCATGAAGGCCAGCAAAGGCACGCTCGATGACGGCGGCGTCTATGACTCCACCAAGGTTTATGCCCTGGTCGATCTGGACGCCACCAAGGGCAATGCGGTGGGCCAGGCGGCCGCCGAATACAACATCGGCCTGAGCGGTGAACTGGACAAATACAAACACCTGCCGTTCCCGTTCGTCGCGATGGCCGACATGGAAATCGTCACCAACGGCAAGACGCAAAAGACCGTCGTCCACGCGCTGCGCCCGATCACCGATCAGCCGGTAGCCAAGAAGGCGGCCTGACCATGTCGCGCTACCTGATCCAGTCCGGCGTGACGTTCCAGTTTCTGCACTCCGACCCGCGTTCGGGTGATGTGTCTTGGACCCCATCGCTCGCAACGGCTATCCGCTTCGGCGTGGCCGATGACTTGGAACAGGTGGCGCAACTCACCGAAGACCATTGCGACCGGGGCGCGACCCTGGTCGTAGACCTCGATGCGGAGTGCTGAACATGGACGGCCCCACGGATACCGGTTTGTACTTCGCGGGTCAGTGCTTCGCTGACCCCTTCCGGGCAGTCGATGCCTACATCAGTGCCCACCATGCCACGTTCTTCAGCTATGAGGGCGGCTGCGCCTACAAGACCACGGCGATCAGCCAGAACGGTGACGGCGTGCAAATCAAGTTCCTGAAGACTTTGATTGACGGTTCGGAAACGCAGGCGTGCCCTGCTACGTCCTGGGTCGAATACGTTCCCTTGCCGGTCTGCGATCTGGCGCCTTCGCCCTGGAACATGTCCTACGCCGATGGCGGCCTGGTCGCTGCGGCGGTCGGCTCCGTCTGGATCGCTGCTTGGGCGGTTCGGGCCATTCGCTCCGTGCTCTCCGACAGGGAGAGCGACTGATTCGGGGCGTGGCTGACGCCGATAGGCGACGCCCCTACATCAACCATCGGCACACGAGAGGATTTCTATGAACAAGCAACTGCGCGCCCGTCTGGCCGTGTTCAACAACGTCAGCGCCAAGCAAGCCGTCGCGGCGGTCGTGATGCTGGCGGGTACCGGTGTGGCCATGGCTGCCGATTCCGCCCTGGACCTGGCGCCGATCAATGCGGCCATCGCCACCATCACTTCGGTGGGTACCGCCGTGTTCGCCGTCGTCGTCGGCATCAAGACCTGGAAGTGGATTCGTTCCGCTCTGTAAGTCGAGTGGCTGGGGCTTCGGCCCCGGCCTTTTTTCAATGTTTCGCCTGCGAATTCCAAGCGGCGCGGAGCATTGCAAAGGGAGCAAAGCAAATGGGTATCTATGTGGTGATCGCGATCCTGGGGGGGCTATGGATCGTCTTGCGCGATTGATCTTTGCAGTTCTCGTGTGGGCCGCTGCATCGTCGGTCTGGGCCTATGGCGAAGTCGGCAAGGCATCGTCATGGAATTGCAGTCTTGGCGGCGGTGGTGCCTCACCTCTTGAAGCCTGTGGTTCGGCGCTCACAGCCAAAGGGCAATCGCAATACGCCAGTCCGTACTATCAGCCGATCAGCGTCGGTGCACCGGTCTGCGGCGGCTATGGGCCATCGGACAATTCGGTGCAATGCTCTGTTGACGTGTCCACGGCGCAGGGCCGGCAGACTGTGTCTGCGGGTGCGGCTCGCGTCATTGCCTGCCCAAGCGGGTCGGCACCGGTGGCGGGATCAAGCACCCGTTGTGAGTGCAGCTTGGGCACGGCACCGGGCACGGGCGGCAAATGTCAGCCCTATATCTGTCCATCGCCTGGCAGCTTCAACCCCATCACGACACCCGATCAGAAAGTCGCCAATGTCGGCCCGATGTGCGTGAATGGCTGCGTGGCGAACCCGGCCAGCGTCAAGGGTGCTGCAGACGGCACGCTTTGGGCAACCTGGCCGCTGAAGTACACAGGCGGGCAGTGTGGCGGTGACGTTGCCAACGGTGTGGCGACGGGAACAACCTCAAAGGGCGACGCGCCCACGCCTTGCGGGGCGAACATGTGCCCGGGCACGGTGAACGGGACCTCGGTTTGCGTGGCCTGCAAAGACACCACGATTCCCGGGCCTTCGCAATCGGCCAGCGCGCCGACTGGGACCACGCCTGCCCCTATCGATGGCGTTCCCGGCGCGGTGTCGGCCACCAAGGAAACCAAGTGCACGCAAAGCGATTGCACGACGACGACAACGTATCGCGACGCCTCCGGGGCGGTGGTGGGCACCAAGAGCGACACCAAGGAACAGTTGTCGTTCTGCAAGGAGAACCCGGACGCGCCGATCTGCAAGCGGGGATCGTTCGGCGGCGCCTGTGCGGCCACAACGTGCGACGGCGATCCGGTCCAGTGCGCTGTGGCGCAAGAGGTCTACAAGCGCAATTGCGAGCTGTTCGACACGAAGACACCGCTCAGCGAGGCGGGCGTTGCGGCGGCCAGTGGCGAGGCCAGTCCGTCGGGGCACCCGGGCGCTGCGCCCGATGTGATGTCTATGGACTTGAGTGCTCGGCTGAATTCGACGCCGATCTTTGGCGGGTCGGGCGGCTGCCCGGCTGATATGTCGATTGCGATGGGTGCGGCGTCGGTCACGCTGCCATTCTCGAAAATGTGCGGGGTGCTGACCATCCTCGGGCAAATCATCACAGGCCTGTCGTACCTGTTCGCGGCCTTCATCGTCTTTAGGAAATAGCCATGCCTTTGTTTATCGCAGCACTGTTGGGCGGCCTGGTATCGGCTGCGGGAACGCTGGTCGGTAAGGTGTTGATCAGCCTGGGTATTGGCTACGTCGTTTACACCGGGGTCGATTTTTCGCTGGAGTGGATCAAGCTGATGATCAATGCCAGCTTCGCGGGCCTGCCGCCTCAGACCATGCAAATCATGTCAACGCTGAAGCTGGGAAGCTTTGCGGCGGTGCTGTTCTCGGCCCTGGCTGCGCGGCTGGTGCTCGATGGCCTCACCGGGGGCTCAATCAAGAGGATGGTGCAGAAGTAGTGCCAGGCGGAGGAACAAGGGGGCGGGCGTTTCGCATGCGAAATTCAGAGCTTGCCGGCTGCGTACTGTTCTTCAATTCAAGTCCTAGCCAGGAATTGGACTTACGATTTGCATGAACTGGACAAGTTGTACTCGTCTCCTGAAATTGCGCGCCACTCGATACGACTAGATTCTCCCGATTGTGTTGCGACAAGTTCGGCTTGAACTCGATAGAAACCCGGCTTAGCTTTTATTTCAGCTGACTTGTATCCTGCAGCAACCACGCCGAAGGTAAATGGCAAAGCATCTGCGAAGTGCATCTTGAAACAGCCGTTGGCGTCAGTGATATTGCTCGAACCGTAAAGCACAACTTTCGCGTTGGCGATTGGCGTTCCGTTTGAATTCCTGACCACGCCGGCAAGCGAAGTAGCAGGATGGGAGGGGCCGAGCACACAGCAACCGGCGAGATAGCTCGCCAAGACTGCCAACGAAGTTCGTGCAATGACCAAATGCATTTGGTGATGTCTATGTTGTATGGCGCAAGCGCTGCTGCGTAACACCGACGACTGACGCATAACATCCTCCGCACACGCTCCGAAAGCGCAAGCGTAGCAGGGACTTAGCGCCGCGACTGCTGGATAACACCCTAATAGACGCACCGCCAATCCCAGCAAACGCCAAGTATGTCGGCCTACTGCTTCCCTTTGGCAATGTGCGCCCTAGGATCACCCCCAAAGCTGGTCAGCCCCGCCCCCGGCTGCTGTTCCTGTTTCTGTGCCTGCTGCTGATACGGCACCGCCTGGGCGACCGTCTGATTCCAGGCCACAAAGAACCCTCCATCCGCGATCTGCCGGCACAGCGACTCAGGCACCTCCAGCTTTGTGCCCTGCTGGCTGTAGCACCCACATTTGACCTTGCTGGCAATGCAAGCTGCAGGGTAGGGAGCCTGTGTCGGCTTCGTTACCTCGTCATAGACTGGCGCGGTATGCGGCAAGCCTTCGACCCGAGGTTGGAACTGTTCCGCGTACTGCAGCGGCGTCAGGTTCTTCTGCACAGGTGCCGGCGCCGTCTGCGGCCCTGGCCGTCCTGACGCTTGACCCTGCGCTTGGTCTTCAAATTTCGCATGCGAATCAGGGTGAGTGCCTTTCCATGCCATCCAAGCCGCTATCCCGAACACCACAGGGCACGCCAGCAACAGCCATACGCGCATAGGTATGCGCACCTTGGCCGTGTGCTGCTCCGCGCTGTTGTAGAGGCCAAACAGTGCCTTGGGAAATCGCCACTCATGCCGAATCGAGCCCTTGCGATTCTTCGCGACGTTCTCACGTACCCCGTTCACAAACTCGTGAATCGTCGCCCAGTGCGTGCCGAACTTGCGCACGATATGGAAGTGCCGGTCCACCAGACGGCGGACGAAGCTATCCATGTTCATGGGCTCCTGGGTGATCAGGACGAAGTCCAGGCCCAAGTGCCGATGTACTGCCAGGCGTTCTATCCACGACTCAGGTTGCCCGCGCCCCCGGATCGGGAACACGAATTGCGCTTCGTCGATCACCATGATGGCGCCACTGGGCAGGTTTTCCCAGTCCTTCGGGTCCCAGACCTGCCACCCGGGAAGCTTCAATTCCTTGATGCCGTTGTGAAACACGGGCCGCTTGTCTTTGGCGGCCTCGTCCTTCCACCGGGCCAAGGTGTAAAGGGTCTTGCCGTGCCCCGGCAGACCCGTCACTAAGGTGATGGGCATGGCGCGTCACTCCTTGACGCTTGCGGCTGCGATCGCGGCCAGGAACCACTCGGCCCCCCCCAGCGCCTGGTACTTGGCGAACGTGTCGGCGTCCACGGTCAGTTCGATACGGCCGAACAGTTCGGACTGATCCTTGCTGCCGGCGTCCTCGTTTTCGTCGCCAAGCTCGTCGCCTTCGTTGGACTCCGGTTCATCCTGGCTGCCTGCAGACTCTTGGCCAGGCTTGGCCGCCTTGATCTGGTCCAGCGCATCGCGCACCTTCTGACGGCCGGCGCGGTTATTGGCTACATCGTCAAGTAAGCGGCGTAGCACCGGCTCGGCCTTCTTGTGCTTGGCGATCTGATTCAGCGTGTTCAGCAACTCAACGTCTTCCGTCGCGCCACTGTCCAGCAGCGTGCGCACTCGAGCATCGAACTTCGGCGAAGTCAGCATCAGATGCTTGGAAACCCAAGCCGGCGACTTGTTGACGCGCTTGGCGATATCGGCCGGCTTGCCGTAAAGGTCGGCCAGCTTGCGCACCGCGTCGGCCGTGTCGGCCAGGTTGAGGTTCTCGCGCTGCAGGTTCTCGGTGAGCTGCAATTCGGTCAGGCCGGCCGGGTCCGAGTCGCTGACGATGGCCGGGATTGCATCCAACTGGGCGACCTGGGCGGCAGCGAAGCGGCGATGGCCATAGAGCACCACATATCCGGCATCCTGCTCCGGATCGCGCTGCAACACGATGGGTTGCAAAACGCCATAGGTCTTGATCGATTCGGCCAGCTCCGAAATACTGGCCTTGTCAAACCCGTTTCGCGTGCGAACCTGCTCGCGGGTGGCGATGCTGGACAGCGGAATCAGGCGCACCGCCCATGCAGTATCAAGGGCGGCGGCGGCGGTCTTCATAACGGCTGCATTCATTTCAATATCTCCCGAGGTTAGGTTTTGAAGGCAATACCTTCAGAAGAGGCTTCCTCGCTCCCTCCCAGGGGAGGGCGGGGGGAGGGGAGTTCGCGCACCGTACAAAAGGCGGCTGCCGCTGCATCCGCCGAATAAAAAACACCCCCATCGCGCCCCTCGCAAAGCACGGGGTCGATGGGGGTGTTTTCGGCGGATTCAGCGGTGGCCGCCTTTTGAGGCTGTCTAGGGCAGGCGGCAAGCACGGGGCGTGACACAGGCCCCAGGGGCCGGCAAGCGCAGCGACTGGCGCGACCTGTGCGGCCTGCCCGGGTTCACCGCGCAAAAGGTGGCATGCGGCGCGATAGGGATCGTTACCCGGATGGGCCGAGACCTGTACCCGGGGCTCGGTGGCAACGCCATAGAGCCCGGGCCGCAGGCATCGCAGGTTTCGCATGCGAAATTCAAGACCAGCGGCGGAACACGGCCGGCGAGTCTGGCTTGTCGATGCGAAGTTTCACCCGTTTGATACTGGACAGATGCACGCCGTACTGCCTGCCAAGCTCAGACATCGTCGCGCCGCGCTTGAGCGCGCTATAGACCATGGCCTCTTGGCTAATGGTTAAGGCCCTCGGTCTTCCGACTTTGGCCCCACGGGAACGAGCCGCCTCCTGACCTGCCATTGATCTTTCACGAATCATGGCGCGCTCGAACTCGGCAAAGGCACCTAGCAATTGAAGCGTCATGCGCCCTGCCGGGCTCTGGGTGTCGATTGGTTCGGTCAGACTGCGAAATGAGGCGCCAGACGCCTCTACCGCTCGGATGATCTGAAGCAAATCGAATAGGCTGCGGGCGAGTCTGTCGACTTTGTAGACAACGAGTACGTCGCCCGGCGAGAGCGCCTCAAGCACTTCTGCAAGCTTCGGCCTGCGCTTCACTGCGCTGCGCTTCTCCTCGAAGATTTTCGACACACTGGCGTTGCGAAGCGCATCGCGTTGAAGTGTGGTTTCCTGCTCGGTAGATGAAACCCGGGCATATCCGATCAGCATGATTCTCTCGTGTAGCTTATGGGGTTGGGGCCAAGTCCCAACACTAGACGAGTTATCTGATACCAATCAGTTGAAAAGACTGGGTTCGCAACTAACCGCTTCCGCCAGTTGGCACACTCGTCACAGTCTGTTCCTGCGTGCCGCGCTCGAACCGAATCCGGGTCTTGATCAAGGCAGATGAGTTGCGTCACGCCTTGCTACTTGAAGGTTGCAGCGGTGGTAGTCCCTCTAGACCGTATTGGCACCTGCGTCCCACTAGACGTTGGACCCGATGCAGTGAGTATCCCTAAACGCCTCACCAACTTTCCAACTGAACACTTTCCCGTCGCAAGTCGTGCACCGACTGGAACGCACTCGTTTGACCTCGGACCCAAAGATTGATTTTTCCCATACAGATTTTGTGACCTCACCGACCCCGTTGCACGTGGAGCAAGAAGTCTTTATCGCTTTAAAGTGCTTTTTTCCGGTCCCAAAGCAAAACGGGCATTCTTCCGTATGGCCAGTGATCAGTTTTCGAGTTTCCTGTCCGAAGATGTTTTTTCGATATTCATAGAACGGCTCGTGACGCATCACACCTCCTTCGCACGCCCGCTCATTCATTCGAGCATCACACGGCGATGAGGTCATGAAGAACATCATTCGATGAGTCTTTCTGCCCTTACATGTCGAGCATTCCTCATATCCAGAAGGCTTAGATGGCCCGTTGTCGAAGGGATCGCGTTCAGACCATCGGCGGCCCGTCGCACCGCAACGACTGCAGCCAAGGTTGCGAATAATCGTTTGATGAGACATAGGGAGTCCGTTGGATTTGTTTCAGATGCCTAGCGCGGCTGTAGTTGCCAGCCAGCGTAGCGTGCTGGCATCCTATTGGCAATGTGACTCTCCCGACAGCTGTGACTGGATGCCTGGCTAGATAGCTCGAGGCCCTTTGCAGCCGGGATAGCGTGAGCAACCCCGGAAGTGGTGGCCTGCATTTCGCCCTCTGCCGGCAAGCCTCACTCGCATGCTGCTGTCGCACCTCCCCCTGAATCGAAACAGCTGATCGTCCGCGACCGCGACGCAAGGCAAGCCCACGACCTTCACAGCCTTGAGCTGAGCAGGCTCAGCCATGGGCCGGTTCTGGAACACCAATACCCCTTTTGTATCCGCGACATCTCCTGCAAGAGCGGAGCAAAGTACTCATACGTCCCACATGCGTTGTGCGCTGCCTCCAGTCGCCTTCAGGTCGCTGTGAGAGAATAACTCATCTATTCATTGAACTATTCACAAACAATCCAGATGAATGCGTCGGCTCGGCCGTCAGGCTCCAATGTCGCTCAGGAAATTGAACGCGTCCTGCGAGGCGGACCTATGTCCGCTGCTCAGTTGGTTGCAGCCCTTGGAATCAGCCAGCCAACGCTTTCGCGAACTATTCATGGGCTGTCGCGGACAGTTTCGAACTTCAAGATCACGGGAGACCGCACGCCGAGGTACGCGCTGCTGCGCCGGTTGCCGCTAGGGCTCAGTCCGCGGCAGCGTATTTACCGCCACCTCAGCCGCGGCAACATTGAGCCATTTGCGGATGTCGAATTCCTGACCGGCGGTGCCACGCTTGAGAGGATTGGTAAGGTCACTCGCCTGTACGAGGGTCTGCCTCCCTATATGTCCTTCACGGCTCCATCTGGCTTCCTGGGCCGTCAACTCGCACATGAGGCGGCGAAAAGCCAGGTGTTTCCCACCAGCCTCAAGGACTGGGGCGACGACCACCGCGTGGCCTACCTTTTCACGCGGGGCCTGAACCTGCCTGGCAACCTGGTGTTCGGCGATGCCCCACTCCAGATGGAGATGGACTTCAGGGGTCTTCCCCCGACCCCGGCCGAGGAGAAGCTCGATTGCTACGAGGGGATGGCCACGGCACTGCGCGGCGCCACATATGGTTCCAGCACCGGTGGCGAGCAGCCGAAGTTCCTCTGGCTGACCGAAGACTCGGGACACGTCATCGTGAAGTTCGCCAAGATCGGAAGCCGAATGGCCGAACTACTCCCGCTCGAGCACCTGGCCTTGAGGTGCTTGGCTGAGGTTGGCGTGCCCGCGAGCCGGACTCAGCTGATGGCGACGGGCGACTACGTCTTCCTTGAGATTCAACGCTTCGACCGGATAGGGCTGCAGGGACGGATCGGCATGCTCTCGGCCGGTGCCGTTGATGACGAGTTCTTCGGCCTGCGGGATTCGTGGCCTGAGTTCGCCGCGCGTTGTGAGCAGGCGAGGTATCTCTCTGCTGAAGACGCTCGCCACGTCGACACAATGGCTGCCTTCAGTGAACTCATTGGCAATAGCGACAGGCACTTCGAGAACATCTCAGTGCTAATTGACGAGGACGGCGCGTACAAGGGCATCGCACCGGCCTACGACATCCTCCCCATGCGCTATGCCTCCATCGGAGGTGGCCTAGACCCAGACCTGACCCCCGTAGAACCCAAGGTCGGCACTATCGGCGCCAAGCCAGAGGTATGGGCCCTGGCCGCCAAGGCCGCTGAGCAATTCTGGAAGGCCGCGATGACCGAGGAGTTCCCCGTCTCGCTGTCCCGCGAGATGCGTGACTTGGCCAAGGCCAACCTCCCGGCAGCCAGGGCGTTTGTAGCGCCGCTGTTGCCAGTCGGTGAATCGCCCCAGCGTCAGTCGAAACGTCAAGAACGTTGAGATCGTGCGGCCTGCGCCAACTCGGAAGCTATATCGAAACGGCAAACAGTCGCAGTGGGGACCGGCAAGCCTCTTCGCCATTCTGGCCTTATTCGTCGTTTACCTGCTCGTGGCCGTCGTGTGGCGCGTGCTGAACTGGTGCGCGATGCTTTATCTGGTTGCAAGCGTCATCTGCTTCGTCGCCTATGCCGAAGACAAGTCCGCCGCTGTGGCAGGTAACTGGTGCATTGCCGAAAGCACCGTTCTCGTTCTCGGCTTAGTGGGCAGTTGGCCCGGCTCCATCAATGTCCAGCATGCGCTTCGACACAAATCACACAAGGCGTCGTTTCGATTGGCATTCTGAGGCACGGTTGTACTCAACGCCGCGGCCTTTGTCGCCATCAAATCGCCACTCGCGCTGACCTTTCGAAGATGAGAGAGCCTTCGCATGAAGCTGCTGCCAAGGACGCCTTCGAATGGGGATGCATACCCACGCGCCGCTCAGGCACCCGGCAAAGTCCCGCGACAGCCCGGATAGTTCGAGCAACCCCAGAACTGCGCCCCAGCATTGGCGCCCTTCCTGGCCGTCCGCTTCACCATGGCCGATTGGCAGACCGGACATTTGGGTTGGCCGCTGGCAGCTACAACGTCCGCAACAGTCGCTGGCTTGTTTCCGCCCTTCAAGGACTGCCGCGCCTGCTTGATCAACCCGAGCAGCCGCGGCCCATCAACCAGCTTCACATTGCGCCCCTCCGCAAACGCCTTCGCGTCGTCGGTGAAGCGCCCCGAGGTCACGACAAATCCACCCGCAGCACCACGCGCTGCCATCACGCCATAAAGCTCGCGCACGACCTCGACGCTGACCTTGTAGGCCTTCCACTGCTTGCACTGCACCAGGAACTTTTCCGAACCGCGGCTGAGCACCAGGTCCACGCCGCCATCGGCGCCACCACCACCGGTTTCGGTGACAACAAAGCCCCGCAGGCGAAAGGCCTCGCCGACCAGTATCTCGAACTCGCGCCAGCTCATACCGTCCAATGCGTCGGCGCTCGGGGCCTGTGCCGCGTCCGCCAACAGGCCGGCACGCTTTCTGCGTTTCAGGAACGACATCAGTGCGCCAACGAGGCACAGAATGGGCAGCACGTACTGGCCGACATTCGCCGCGGCCTTGAACATGGCGCGCACGGCGAACGCACCCATCTGCCCGGTTTGCAAAGCTGCCGGTGGATCCGGCATGGCCAAAGCATGCAGCGCGAAGTAGCTCACGGCGGCGAGTGCAACGCCAGCCCACCAGGGCAGCAGCGCCACCGCCGCCATCAGGTCTGCGCCCGCACTTGATCTTTTCTTGCCCATTCCAGCCTCCCTTGAAGACATCCGCCCTGAATGGGCATGTTTGAATGACCACCATCTTGGCCGAAAAAACGGCCGGCGATGCCTGCGCCAGTGCAACTGATACCGTCGATTGCCAAGCTCGAAACCTCATGTACCGCCTGCTGCTCCAAGTTGCCCTCAGGACCACCGCCTGCGCCCTGATCACCTAAGCGATCTGGCGAACGCTCGGCACCATCGCGCTGGTGGTTTGCGCGCCGCTGTTTGGCATGGCACTTGCACGGCCTAACCTGGACTTCGTGGCCGGCCTCGGTGCCGCGACCAAGCGGGCCGCGCTGACCCCCTTGGCCGGGCACCACTACGAGCATCACGGCACGCCGATCGACATCGTCGAGGACGAGAGCCACCGCCGCTGGATCAGGCTCAGCGACGTGAGGAGAGTCATCGACACCCTGCCCAGCGATGCGGCAATGCAGCTGCAGTCTCCCGATGGCTGCCGCCTGGACAGGGAATCAAAGGTCCAGCGCATCAGAGCGGACGCGCTCCACGCCTATCTGCGCGAGGCCACCGACCCGGCGTCGCTCAGATTCAAGAACTGACTGGAACGAGAGGTCGTCTATCCCGCTGAGCAGATTCGGCGGCGCCTGGGCATCAGAGATCAAGATAATGACAAGCAGCGCGACATCCCAACCAGCCCTGTATCACCATGCCCGACATCCCACCCTCCGTCCGCCTGTTCTGGGCCGAGTTCGAAGCCTCGGTCGGAGGCCATGTCGCGCATCGCTTCTACGAGGCGACCTACTTCGATGACAACGAGCCCAGTGCCAACGAGCTGGCTCAGCTCGTGCTGGCAGGGGTGAAGCGCGCCACCGCCGGCCTGGTCTGGTCCTACGAGATGCCGGGCGAGACCGCGCCCAAGGTCGGCGATCTCTCGGTGGTGACGGATTGGCAGGGCAATGCCCTGTGCGTCATCGAGACGACGAGAATCGACGTGGTGCCGTTCGACGAGGTGGACGCAGAGTTCGCAGCCACCGAGGGCGAGGGTGACGGCTCGCTACGTTACTGGCGCGAGGCGCACGAGGCATTTTTTGCGCGCGAGTGCGCCCGCATTGGCAGAGAACCGCACCCGCAGATGCCCGTACTGTGCGAGCGCTTCCAGGTCGTCTACCGACGCGCGGCCGGACAGCCAAGGACGTGAGCAGGTTCATTCTGGTGCTGATGCGGGCAGACGATAGCCGTTGGCGCATCGCCGCGGACATCGACAATTCGAACGCACTTCCGCAGCGCTCTGATCCCGCGGGTGCGCCAGCGGCAAAGCCCTGACGCCCGATGCCGGTGGCGCCAGCAAAGTCCAGATACCGGCCCCAAAGGAACTCTGTTGGCACCGATACGTTTCACCGGCACGATCAAGTCCTGGACCGATGACCGGGGCTTCGGCTTCATCGAGGCCGATCAGGGTGGGCAGGAGGTGTTCGTCCATATCAAGGCCTTTCCCGCCCGCGCGGGTCGGCCGCAGCTGAACCAGCGCGTGACCTTCGAGATCGAGCTGAACCGGGAGGGGAAGAAGCGCGCCAGGAAGGTCGAGCTGGTCCGAACGGCACCAAGCCGCGCGCCCAAGCGCCGCGACAACCCGGCGCAGTGGGGCACGGCAAGCCTGTTCTCGATCCCGGCCTTCATCGTCGTCTATCTGGCTGTGGCCATCATCTGGCGCGTGCCGGGCTGGTGCGCCGGGCTCTATCTGGCGGCCAGCGTGATCTGCTTCGCGGCCTACGCCGCCGACAAGTCGGCCGCCAAGGCGGGTCACTGGCGCGTCGCCGAAAGCACCCTGCTCTTGCTCGGCCTGACGGGGGGCTGGCCGGGCGCCATCGTTGCGCAGCAGGTGCTACGGCACAAGTCAAACAAGGCGTCGTTTCGATCGGCGTTCTGGGGCTCGGTTGTGCTCAACGTCGTGGTCTTCGTCGCCATCAACTCGTCATTCGTGCAGACACGATAAGGGCTGAGGCGCGGTCTGCTGGCCGCGGGGAAATCAACGGGCTCGGCGGCGATATGCGAGGGTACCGAGCGCGCCCAGGCCTGCCAGCATCAGCGCCCAGGTCTCGGGCTCGGGAACCGGTGTCACCTTGATCGAGCCCGTGTAGGCGGAACTGAAATCGGCCGCACCGGCGATGGTCAGCGTATGCATCCCCGCCGCCAGCGGCACCGTCGAAGCGGCAAGCGTTTGAATCTCTTGATTGACCCCTGGCGATATGGGGGTCGAAATTGAAGAAAAGGCTAGCGGGGTGCCGTCGAGCATGCCACTGAAGCTGCTGATCTTGCCGAGGGTGATTCCCGGCGGCGTGATGTCATACCAGGTGTTGAAGGCAACGACGGCGCCCTTCGAGGCAGCCGCCACGCTGAAGTCATAGGAATCCGTGAACAGCCCGGAAACCATGTCGCCGATTGGCGTTGGGCCGACAAGGTTGCCCAGATTGAAGGTGGTGTCGGCCAAGGCACCGGTGGAAACCGCGACAGCGACAAACGCGACAAGTCTGAGTTTCATGCTTTCCCCACATTGCGTTAGGACGAGCAAGCCATTGTTGAACAGCGCGGACCCCGAAGAGCACGTTGTCCACCACCTCTTTCGAAATTAGTCTAGCCAGCCCGATTTCGGTTGCCACCCCTCATTCGCGGGGTTCGCGCGCACCGTCTGCACCTGACCATGACCAGCCGGCAGACCGGGCCCTTCGATGAGCCGCTGGCTGACGTAAGCTCGAAAGCCCCATGTACCAACTGCTGCTCCAAGTCGCCATCAGAGCCGCCGCCTGCGCTCTGATCACCTACGCGATCTGGCGAACGCTCGGCACCGTCGCGCTGGTGGTTTGCGCGCCGCTGTTTGGCATGACACTGGCGAGGCCCATCCTGGACATCGTGGCGGGCCTCGGTGCCGCGACCAAGCAAGCTGCCCTGGCACCCTTGGCCGGGCGTCACTACGAACATCACGGCATCCCCATCGATATCATCGAAGATGAGAGCCACCGTCGCTGGATCAGCCTCAACGACGTTCGAAAGGTCATCGAGAATTTTCCTCGCGATGCCGTCGTTCGGCAGCAGTACCCGGACGGGTGCCGTCTCGACCGCGACTCGAAGCTCCAACGCATCAGCGCGGACGCGCTCCACTCGTACCTGCACAAGTCCACCGACCCTGCGTCGCTCAGGTTCAAGATTTGGCTGGCGAGAGAGGTCGTCTTTCCTGCGGAGCAGGTTCGGCGACGCCTCGGCATCAGGGAGCCAAGTGATGAATAGCCCGTCCAGCCCTGCGTCGCCAAAGGCACAATCAGCGCCACATACCCACCCTGGAGTTGCCATGCAGATCCGACTTCTCGCCATCGCTCTGTCGTCCTTCGCCATTGCGGCAGCCGGCGCCCAAGATATGCCGGCCTCGCGCCTGGACCAGGTGCAAAAGAGCGGCAAGCTGCGCGTCTGCACGCCCGGCGACTACAAGCCGTTCAGCCTGCTGCGTGCGGATGGTGGCTTCGAGGGCCTGGATGTCGATCTGGTGCAGATGGCCGGCAAGGCACTCGGCGTGGAGGTGGAACTGGTCAAGTCAGCGTGGCCTACGCTGATGAAGGACTTTGTCGAGAAGTGCGATGTGGGCCTGGGTGGGATTTCGGTCACCCTGGACCGCCAGAAGACGGCGTTCTTCACCACGCCGTACATGGTCAACGGCAAGGCGCCTATCACCAAGTGCGAGAACGTGGCGAAGTTCCAGACCGTGGCCGACATCGACAAGCCGACGGTGACTGTGATCGAGAACCCGGGCGGCAGCAACGAGCGCTTTGCCCGCGCCAATTTCAAGCAGGCGAAGATCATCATATTCCCGGACAACACGACCATCTTCGATGAAATCCTGAAGGGCAATGCAGACGTGATGATCTCCGAATCGGTAGAGACCATCGTTCAGCAGAAGCTGCGGCCCGGCCTGTGCGCCGTCAACCCCGACAAGCCCCTGCAGTACGGCGAAATGGCCTGGCTGCTTCCGCGAGGCGACGCGGTGTTCAAAGCCTGGTTCGACCAGTGGCTGCATCTGGCCAAGGCCACCGGCGACTACGACAAGACCGTGGCTCGCTGGCTACGCTAGCTGGCGGGCGGCCCGTTCTATTTTCACTCGGGTAATCTTGCTCGTGGCCCCTTGTTGACGGCGCCGTTGGCCCGAAGGCGGGCACCGCCTGGTCACGGGACACAACACCTGCTCTGAAAGCCTGCCATGAAGAAAATACTCCTCTCGCTGCTCTGTGGTCTCTGCGTTCCGGCCGTCTGGGCCCAGGCCGAGCCCGACACCGACATCTTCAATGGCAAGTGGAAGGTCAGCGTTCAGGCAGGCTCGGGCCGACCGTCATCGGCGACGCTGTTGCTCACCAATTTCTCGGGCACCTGGTCTGACCCGGCTGCGAGCAGTGGCACCAAGCCCAGGGCCTGCAAGGGCACGAAGTTCCCCGTCACGGTGCAGAACAGCAAAGCCTCGGAGCTCGAGTTCACGGCCTGGGGCTCAGCCGTCTCACCGGCCTGCCCCGACATCAGCGTGACCGTCAAGCCCGTCAGCGCCAAGCTGCTGGAGGGTACCCTGGCCACGGGCGAAATGGTCAAGCTGACACGCCCCTAGCGCGGGCTCGTCGCATACCCCGATGGCGCACTGAACAACAGATCCGCCTTGCCAACGGCCCGATCTGTGCCAACAATGGGCTCGGGGAGTGTCAGGATCCGGCCCCGGCGCAGTGGCCGTGCCCAGCGGGACAAGAACAACCATGCGACTCTCGATGCGACTGTTGTTTGCCACCTGCTGGCTGCGCCGGCCTGTAGCGCACTGGCTCGCCGGTCTCTTGTCATTGCAGGCGACCCTGACGGCCTGGGCCGGGCCGGCTTCGCCCACCTGCCCCGAGCGCCCGATACGGGTAGGCCTGTACGAGCTCGGCCCCTTCCACTCGCTGCCGCGCGGCGCCAAGCAGGGTGCCGGCCTGGACCGCGACATTGCCGCGACGCTGCAAAAACGCAGCGGCTGCAACTTTGTGTTTGAACCGATGGCACGGGCCCGCATCTGGATCGAGCTTCGCGCCAACCGGCTGGACATGACGCTGTCGGCGCTGCACTCGGACGACCGGGCGAGCTACAGCTGGCTGCACCCGCTGATGCAGATCCAGGGCGTGACGCTGATCCCCCGTGACCTGTTGGCCGAGGCGGGCACGCGCAGCGCATTCATTGAACACCCGAACTGGACGCTGGGCATCGTGCGCGGCTACCAGCACCTGCCGGCCGATCAGGCCATGGTCGAGTCCTTGCGGGCCGAGAAGCGGCTGCTGGAGGTGGTGGACCAGCCGGCGTTGTTCGCCAAGCTGCGCAGCGGCCAGATCCAGGCCATATTCTCCTACCCCATGGTCTATCGCCACTACCTGCAGGCCGATGAGTTGCCGGATTACGTCCCGCTGCAATGGGAGACGGATGACAAACCAGCGCTGGTGCACCTGGCCATGAGCAAGAAGAACTTCAAGGCCGAGCAGGCCCGGCAATGGGGCCGGCTGCTCGACCAGATCACACGAGACGGCACGATGGAGCGGCTGATGCTGCGCTATGTTCCGCCGGCCGAGGCGCGCAGCATGCTGCTGCCCTCCAGCTACCTCGATCACGGTCCCTGAAAGCGCCAATGCATATCGGACTGCTCACCGGTGGCGGCGACTGCCCCGGGCTCAACGCGGTGATACGCGCGGTCACCCTGGCACTGCTGCAGCAGGGCGTGGCCCGGGTCACGGGTATACGGCGCGGCTTTCTGGGCCTGCTGACGCGCGATGTCATGACACTCGATGCAGCTGCCGTGGCCGGCATCCTGGCCCAGGGGGGCACGATGCTCGGCACGCACAACCGCTGCGACCCCTTCCACTATTTCGGTGCCGGCGGCGCCGATGTGTCGGCCGAGGCGATGGCCTACGCGCGCGAACTGAAGCTGGATGGGCTGGTTGCCATCGGCGGCGACGGCACGATGACCATTGCCCAGGGCTTCGCCGACCTCGGCCTGCCGGTGGTCGGCGTGCCCAAGACCATAGACAACGACATCTGCCACAACGAGCGCAGCTTTGGCTTCGACAGCGCCGTGGCCGTGGTGTCCGAGGCACTGGACCGGCTGGACACCACCGCACGCAGCCACGGCCGCGTGATGATTGTCGAGACCATGGGCCGCTATGCCGGCTGGATTGCGCTGGAAGGCGGCCTGGCTGGCGGTGCCCACATCATCCTGCTGCCCGAGCTGCCCTACCGGCTGGAGGCCGTGGCCGAGGTCTGCCGCGCGCGCGAGGCCAGACAGGGCTACACGCTGATCTGCGTTGCCGAAGGTGCTCGCCTCGAAGGCACCGGCCTGACGGTCACGCAAACGCTGGCCGACAGCCCCGACCCGCTGCGACTGGGTGGTGTCGGCGCGGTGCTGGCCCAGCAACTGCAGCCACTGCTCAAAAGCGAGGTGCGCGCCACCCTGCTGGGCCACGTACAGCGCGGCGGCTCGCCGACACCTTTCGACCGTGTGCTGGCCACTCGCTTCGGCTATGCCGCAGCGCAGCGGGTGCTGCGCCGCGAATGGGGCTACATGGTGGCGCTGCAGGGCGCCGAGATCGTCAGCGTGCCGATGGCCGCGGTGGCCGGCTGCAGCCGACCGGTGCCGGCCGACCACGAGCTGCTGACGGCGGCGCGTGGGCTGGGCATCTCATTGGGGGCCTAGGAACCCTCGCGGGCGACTTCCAGCGTCATGCCTGCCACCTGCAGGCGGCGCACCAGCACCTCGCCCAGGCCGCTGGCGGGGGTCAGCACACCGCCGCGCCGGGCGCCGCCCGGCAGATCGGCACCATCGAGCGCCAGGGCGAGCGCCGCCTCGCAGACGAAGCGCGTGGTCGCGCGGTTGCCGGGATCCCCTTTGCCGGCAACGCGCCCGCGCAGCCGCCGACTGCCGGCACTCGTGCCGATCAGCTCGCAGCGGAACCAGCCGCCGTCCATGCTGCGCTCCGAGGGCCCGCTGCCCGGGCCGGGCATCAGCCGCTGGGCCAGCGCACGCCAGGGCTTGAAGCGCAGCGCCGTCATGCCGACGCCAAGGCCCAGGGTCACGCCGCCGGCCGTCAGCGCCGCCGCAGTGCCCTTGCCGAAACGCAGGTACTCCTGGTAGCTGAAGTCGGGGGCGTAGGCTGCGTCGCCGCCGGCCGCCAGCAGCGCGGCGCTGCGCCGCACGACGCGGGTGTTGATCGGCCCCATCACGAAGGGGCCGACCCAGGCGCCGAAGTCGGCATCGTGGTGCGGCCCGATCGGATCGCCCTGTCCCGGTGCAACCGGTGGCACGGAGCCATCGGGGTTGAGCAGAAAGGGCTGGGCGAACAGCTTGCCCTGGTCGCCATCCATCATGTTCAGCGCCGAGGCCAGCGTACCGCCATTGAGCCCGCCGCGCATGGCATGGCAGGCCTTGACGCTGATGCATGCCTCACCGAAGCGCTGCCCGATCGCATGGGCGACCAGCCAGGCGCCGAGGTCGGACGGCACCGAATCGAAGCCGCAGCAGGGGATGATGCGCGTGCCGTCGCGGGCGGCCTGCGCATGATGCAGGTCGATCAGGCCGCGCACCCAGGGCGTCTCGCCGGTGATGTCCACATAGTGCGTGCGCTGCTCGACGCAAGCCGCGACCAGGGCCGAGCCGTGCAGCGCAAACGGCCCGGCCGTGCTGAGCACCACGCGGGCCTGGGACGCCAGGGCGACCAGTGCGGCCTGGTCCTGCGCATCGGCCACGATGAGGCCCGCCGCCGCTGCACCGGGCCCGCAGGCCTGGCGCACCTGCCGCAGCTTGACCTCGTCGCGGCCCGCCAGGGCCCAGCGCAGGGCCGGCGCATGCTCGGCAAAGTAGGCCACCGTCTGACGGCCTACAAAGCCACTGGCGCCGTAGAGCACGACATCGTAGGGGCGCGATTGACGCGTCATGGATTCTGCCTAGATCAGTGTCCGCGCCAGCGCACCGCTGACGCGGCGCAACAGCCATTTCGGCGTGGCGCGGGCGGCCAGTATCGTGGCCAGGTTCAGCACGCCCGGCACGCGAATCACCTCGCCGCGCATGCAGGCCTCATAGCCCTCGGCAGCCACCGCTTCGGCGCCGCCGACGACGAAGCCCGGCAGCCTGCCCAGCTGCGTGTCTTCTTGCTGCGCTCTGGCCAGCATATTCGTCGCGGTGATGCCCGGGCACAGAGCGGTGATGCTGACGCCGCTGCCCTTGAGCTCCTCAGACAGCGACTCGGTCAGCGACAGCACATAGGCCTTGGTGGCCGCGTAGGTGGCCAGCGAGGGTACCGGCTGGAAGGCTGCGATCGAGGCTACGTTGAGCACTCGGCCGCTGCCCCGGGCGACCATGGCCGGCAGGAAGTGCGCCAGCATCGCGCTCAGGCCCGACACGTTCAGATCGATCATCTGGCCGTGGCGCTGTGCCGCCATCTCAACGAAGCTGCCCCGCGCGAGCACGCCGGCATTGTTGACGAGCACGTCGATCGGTCGGCGAGCACGTTTCATCGCCACGGCCAGCGACTCGGCCGCATCAGGCCGCGACAGATCGGCTGGTGCCACCCAGGCCTTGACGCCATGCGCAGTGGACAGGGCCTTGGCCAGCGTCTGGAGCTTGTCGGCGCTGCGCGCCACCAGCACCAGGTTGTGGCCGCCAGCGGCGAAACAGCCGGCCAGCGCCTCGCCGATGCCCGACGACGCGCCGGTGATCAGCGCGGTGGGCCGGTGGGTTGGCAGCGGAGTCGGCCGCCGGTCCGGGGTCTTGCTCGCCATGCCGCCTCCTGTGCGTTCGCGATCGATCTTACGCGCTGGTGGCCACCTCGCGATCACCCGAGCACATGCCTGGCAGCGCTCACGTACAACGGAATGCCCAGCAGGATGTTGAACGGAAAGGTCAGCCCCAGCGACATGCCGAAATACAGCGAAGGCTGCGCCTCGGGTATGGCCTGGCGCACCACCGCCGGCACGGCGATGTAGGAGGCGCTGGCAGCCAGCACCACCAGCAGCGCGCCGTTGCCCGGGCTCATGCCCACGGCCCAGGCCAGGGCCAGGGCCAGCGCCGCATGCACCAGCGGGCCGCCCAGCGCATAGGCCAGCAGCCAGGGCGATTTGCCGCGCAGCTGACCGAGGTTGCGCGAGGCCATCAGGCCCATGTCGAGCAGGAAGAAGGCCAGCATACCCTTGAACAGATCGACGGAGAAAGGCTGCATCGCCCGCTGGCCCGACTCGCCGGTGAGGAGACCCACCACCATCGCGCCGAGCAGCAGCAGCTGGGCGCCATCGGTGAACGATTCGTGCAGCACCTTGCGCATCGACACGCCGCCGCGCGGCATGGCAGGCAGGTCGGAACCGGCCGGCGCACTCGCCGCCTGGCGCTGGCGCACCAGGTTCGACAACAGCACCGCCATCAGGATCGCCGGCGACTCCATCAGGGCCATCGCTGCCGCCATGTGACCGCCGAAGGCGACGCCGTGGGTATCGAGGTACTGCACGGCGGTGATGAAGGTCACGGCACTGACCGAGCCGTAGGTGGCGGCAATGGCCGCCGCGTCAAAGCCCGACAGGAAGCGGCGCAGAAGCAGATAGCCCAGGGCCGGCACCACCACAGCCATGACGAGGGCACAGGCCAGGCTGACCAGCACCTCGGGCGTCAGCCCCGACTTGGCCAGGGCGAAGCCGCCCTTCAGTCCGAGCGCCATCAACAGGTAGAGCGACAGGAAACGCGAGATCGGCGCGGGAATCTCGAGGTTCGATTTCACCAATCCGGCCAACATGCCGAAGACGAAAAACAGGATTGCGGGGTCAAGCAGGCTATGCATCCACAGGTCTCCGGCGAAGGGCTGGGTCGGGTTGTATTGGGTTGGCTCGGGCGAGAGTGACTGCGCCACGATAGCGCCTCAAACCAACATTAAAAAGCAGACAATAAGAGATCAATACTTCCGAAATAAGGGAATATGAGCCTCGATTTCAGCTACCGCCACCTGTACTACTTCTGGGTCGTCGCCAAGGAGGGCGGCATCGCCCGCGCAGCCGAGCGGCTGGGCATGGCGGTGCAGACGGTGAGTACGCAGGTGCGCGAGCTGGAGCGCTCGCTGGGCCACAGCCTGCTCAAGCCGGCAGGCCGCGGCCTGGTGCTGACGGAGGCCGGCAACGCCGCCATGCGACAGGCGGAGCTGATCTTCCAACTCGGTGAGCAGCTGCCCGGCGTCGTGCGCGAGGCGGTCAGCTCACCCTCAGTGCGCTTGGCCGTCGGCATCTCGGACGGTCTGCCCAAGCTGGTGATACACCGCCTGATGCAGCCGGTGCTGCACGAGCCTCGGCTGCGCCTGCTGTGCCACGAGGCCGACTTCGCAGACCTGCTGGCCGACCTGGCCCTGCACCGGCTGGACGTGGTGCTGGCCGACCGGCCGGTGCCAGCCAATCCCAACCTGAAGGTCTACAGCCACGCGCTGGGGGCCTCGGCGCTGGGCTGGTATGCCAGCAGCGGCTGGTTCGAGGCCGCACGGGCCGGCTTTCCGCAGTCGCTGGCCGAGGTGCCGGTGCTGCTGCCCACCGCCCACGTCGCGGTGCGAGGCCGCATCGACCAGTGGTTCGAGCGCCTGGGGGTGCGCCCGCGCGTGGTCGGCGAATTCGAGGACAGTGCCCTGCTCAAGACCTTCGGCGCAGGCGGCATGGGGGTGTTCCCCGCCGCCGAGCTGGTGCATGACGAACTGGTGCACCGCTACGACGTGCAGCGTGTCGGCCATTGCAACGGTGTTGAGGAGCAGTACTTCGCGATTGGCACCGAGAAGAAGGTCTCGCACCCGCTGGTTCAGCGGCTGTTGCCGCCACGTGCCGGTTGCGCCCACGACGCGACGGCCGCCTAGGAGTCCGCCTCAGCTCCCGCCTGACTGAGCAACCTCCCCCTCGCCTGGCACAAAGCTGAGCAGTGCCCAGCTTGCCTTCGTAGCCAGCGCCATCGCCGACGCCATCTCTTGCGGTGCGGAACTCAATCAGCTGGCGGACAGGGCGCTAAAGGCCAGGCCGATCGCCGCACAGCCGGCCAGCAGGCCCAGCACGCCCAGCTTGAAACGGAACAGCGCCACCAGGGCGCCCGCGGCAATCAGTGCCGAGGGCCAGTCGAAACGGCCGGCAAAACCCTGGGGCCACAGCACGTGGTAGGCGAAGAACAGCGCCAAGTTGAGTATCACCCCGACCACGGCGGCAGTGATGGCCGTCAGCGGAGCGGTGAACTTCAGATTGCCGTGGGTGGTCTCGATCAGCGGTCCGCCGGCGAAGATGAAGACAAAGGACGGCAAAAAGGTGACGAAGGTCACCACCGTGGCCGCTGCCGCGCCGGCCAGGAACAGGGCGTCGGGGCCGAACACGCGGCTTGCCCAGCCGCCGACGAAGCCGACAAAGGCCACCACCATGATCAGCGGGCCGGGGGTGGTCTCGCCCAGCGCCAGACCATCGATCATCTGCGTCGCATTGAGCCAGTGGTACTGCTCCACCGCGCCCTGGTAGACATAGGGCAGCACGGCGTAGGCGCCACCGAAGGTCAGCAGCGCAGCCTTGGTGAAGAACCAGCCCATCTGCGTCAGCGTGCCCTGCCAGCCCCATTGCGCCAGCAGCAGACCCATGGCGGCCAGCCAAAGGCCGAAGCCGATCAGCAAGACCCTGGCCAGCCGGCCGCGGGTGAACAATGCATGGGCCGGCGTGGGCGTGTCGTCATCAATCAACGCCGGGCCGTAGCCGGCCTTGGCCGCACCATGGCCGCCGCCGACGACGAAGACCTGCGGTGCGAAGCGTCCGCCGAAGTGGCCGATCAGCGCCGCCGCCAGCACAATCAGCGGGAAAGGCAGGTCCAGCGCGAAGATGGCGACAAATGCGCCCGCAGCAATCGCCCACAGCCAGCCGTTCTTCAATGCCCGCGTGCCAATGCGATGCGCGGCATGCAACACCAGCGCCGTCACCGCCGGTTTGATCCCGTAGAAGATGCCGGCCACCACCGGCAACTGGCCGTAGGCGATATAGATCCACGACAGCGCGATCAGGATGAACAGCGAGGGCAGCACAAACAGCCCGCCGGCCACCAGGCCGCCGCGTGTGCGGTGCATCAGCCAGCCGATGTAGGTGGCCAGCTGCTGCGCCTCGGGGCCAGGCAGCACCATGCAGTAGTTCAGAGCATGCAGGAAGCGCTTCTCGCTGATCCAGCGCCTGCGCTCCACCAGCTCGGTATGCATGATGGCGATCTGCCCGGCCGGACCACCGAAGCTGATGAAACCCAGCTTCAGCCAGAACATGAAGGCCTGCCAGAACGACACCGCTTCGGGGCGTGATGCGGGGGTTGCGGCACGGGGGTTCATGCACGTATCTCCTGTTGGCATGTGTTCATCAAGTCTTAAGTATTGACGCCGCGATCAGCAGCAGCGGGATTTGTTGTACAGATTACTACATTCAGTAGTAACAAGTACGAAACATTTCAGAACCGGAGCCCAGCCTGGTTGCAGCCGAGCCCTCACCGCACAACAGGCGTGACTTGCGCCCACTTATTCGCAGATACCTGACTTGTCAGCCCGGACGCCGCGCTGCACACTGCTCGAGTTTTTCAGATTTAGCATCTATTTTTCCGGCCGGCTGCCTCGATGGGTGGAACGTCCGAGCAACCAGACCGAGCCCACATGCACAACTCCATTCGCCTGTCCGTCTGGCCGAGCCTCTGCGCTGCGCTGGTCCTGGGTCTGAGCGCTGGCTGCAAGGCGCAGGCCACCGAGGGCTGCACGCGGCTGCAGGCCACCGGCAATCCGGAGTACCCGCCTTTTCTGTGGCGCGACCCCGAGGATGAGTCCAAGCTGATCGGCGCCAACGCCGACCTGATGCAACTGCTGTCCAAGGAGCTCGGGCTGCCGATCGAGGTCAGGTATGCGGGCTCCTGGGCCCGCGTGCAGGAGGAGGCCAAGCTGGGCCGCGTCGACCTGATCGCCGGCGCCTTCTTCACCCTGCCCCGGCTGGACTACATGGACTATATGCATCCGGCCTTCAAGGAAACGCGCACCGTGATCTGGACACGTGCCGACGCGAATCTGAAGTACCGCAAGTGGAGCGATCTGGTCGGCCTGCAGGGCGTGACGGTGATCAACAACAGCTTTGGCGAGGAGTTCGACCGCTATGCCAAGGAGTCACTGAAGATCGCCACGGTGCCCAGCCTGGAGCTGGCGCTGCGCATGCTGGAGAAGTCGCGCTCCAACTACCTGATCTACGAGGAAGACCCGGGACAGGCCTATGTGGCAAAAATGAATATCGGCGGTCTGAAGACCATCACCCCGCCGATCACCAACGAAAATCTTTTCTTGACGATCTCCCACAAGTCGCCATGCAATACTGGCGAGATGCGTGGCCGGCTGGCCAAGGCGATGTACAAGTTTGCGAAGCAGAATGTGATGGCCAGGCTGGTCGAGACCAATATCCAGCTCTGGCGCAAGCAGACCAAATAACAACAAGCGGGCGGGGTGCCAGCGCCCCGGTCAGGCTCCGGGCCCTGCCGCAGGCCCCCACTCTCAGGGCGTCCATTGGGCAAACTTTCTCTCAGACAAATCCTGATACTCGGGGTAGCCTTGGGCATTCTGTTGCCCGTGCTGCTGCTGGGTCGCTTCCTGCTGGTGGACCGCTACGAACGCGAGGTCAACCTGCGGGTGCGCGTGCCGATGTCGCAATACACCGACATGCTGTCGCGCGCGCTGGTGGTGCCGGTCTGGAACGTCGACAAGGAGGTCGCCAGCCGCTTCGTGCAGGCGGTGATGCGCAACCCCGAGGTGGTGCGCGTGACGGTCGAGGACGAGTCCAAGACCCGCTTCGTGCACAGCGAGGTGATGGACCGCCGCAGCGGCACCGTGCTCAAGGATGAGCGGCCCATCATCCTGGAGAACCGCGCCATCGGCCTGGTGACGGTGGAGCTGAGCACCGAACGCGTCGACCAGGAGTTGCGCACCGACCTGCTCAAGCTCGGCGCGGCCCTGCTGGGCCAGGTGGGCATCTCATTCGTGCTGATACTGCTGCTGTTCGAGCGCCGCATCATGCGCCCGGTGCACGCACTGCGCCGCGCCACCGCGAGGCTGGCCAATGGCGAACTGAGTGAACCGGTGGTCTCGCAGCGCGGCGACGAGATCGGCAAGCTGGCCCAGAGCCTGGAGCTGATGCGCCAGGAGCTGGCGCGGCTGATCGCCGACCGCGACGTGAAGAACGCCGAACTGCAGCAGGAGCTCAACGACAGGCTGCGCGCCGAGCAGGCGCTGCGCTCCACCGAAGCCAAGTTCACCGCCATCTTCCAGGCCTCGCCGGTGGCGATGACGGTGCTGCGCAAGGAACAGGGCTATGCGGTGGTCGATGTCAACGAGGCCTGGGAGCACCAGTTCTCGGCCACCCGCGCCCAGGTGCTGGCCCCCAATCGCGAGGGACTGGCGCTGTGGCAGAACCCGGCCGACCAGCAGGCTGTGCTGGACATCATCGAGCATAACGGCGAGGTGCGGGGCTACGAGGCCTGGCTGCACTGCGGCCAGCAGCAGCGCACCCTGCTGTGCGACATCTCCGGCCAACTGGTCGATCTGGGCCGCGAGACCCTGATCATCCTGGTGCTGGAAGACATCACCCAGAAACGCCACAACGAGCAGGAAGTGCTCAAGCTCAACACCCGGCTCGAACAGCGCGTGCAGGAGCGCACCCAAGCGCTGGAGGCGGCCAACAAGGACCTGACCGCGGCATTGGAGAACCTGCAGCGCGCCCAGAGCGAGCTGATACGCACCGAGAAGATGGCCGCCCTGGGCTCGCTGGTGGCCGGCATCGCCCACGAGCTGAACACGCCGATCGGCAATGCGGTGATGGTGGCCTCGACCCTGCAGCAACACGGCAAGGAGCTGGCCGATGGCGTCGAGCAAGGCTTGCGCCGTTCGACGCTCGACAGCTTCATCAGCAACACCCGCCACGGCACCGACATCCTGATGAAGAACCTGAGCCGCGCCTCCGAGCTGGTGGCCAGCTTCAAGCAGGTGGCGGTGGACCAGACCAGCGTCAACCGCCGCCTGTTCGCCCTGGACGAAATGGTGGCCGAGATCGTGCTGACGATGGGCCCCACGATACGACGCTATGGCCACCAGGTGCTGTGCCAGATCCCGCCCAAGATCGTCATGGACAGCTACCCCGGCCCGCTGGGCCAGGTGCTGGGCAATCTGATCAACAACGCCTTCATCCACGCCTTCGACACCAAGTTCAAGGGCACGGTCAGCATCTCGGCGCGAATGACCACGCCCAACCGGGTGGAGCTGGAGGTGAGAGACAACGGTCGGGGCATTCCGGCCGACCATCTGGATCGTATCTTCGACCCCTTCTTCACCACCAAGCTGGGCCAGGGCGGCAGCGGCCTGGGCCTGAACATCGTCTACAACCTGGTGACCGAGGTGCTGGGCGGCAGCATCACGGTGAAGAGCCAGCCCGGCGAGGGTTGCTGCTTCTATCTCAGCCTGCCCCAGGTGGTGACGGCACAGCAGGCGCCGGAGCAACTCGAACAGGCCTAGGCAGAGACGACAAGGCGGCCCGCAGGCCGCCTTTTTTGCGAGTGTCGCGACTTACTTGGCGATGGTCACCCAGGCGACCTCGAACCAGTTGTCCGGGCGGTGCACCACGGTGACGTTCTGTCGTGCAGCCCAGGGGATCACCTGGCGGTGCAGCGGGATCACATGAACCTGGTCCTTGTATTCGCGCAGCGCCGCGCGAATGAGCTCCTCGCGTTTCTTCGGATCGGCCTCGACACTGGACTGTGCCGCCAGCGCATCAAACTTGTCATTCCTCGAATTGCCGTAGTTGTAGGAGCCGACCCCCTTCTCGCCACGGTTGCGCAGCACCGGGGTGAAGGTGGTCTCGGCATCGGTAATGGCACCGCCCCAGCCCAGCATGTACATGCTGGTGTCAAGCTTCTCGATCTTCGGGAAGTAGGTCACGCGCGGCTGAGCGGCGACCCGGATCTTGACCTTCAGCTGCGCCCACATCGAGGCCAGCGCCAGGCATATTTCCTCGTCATTGATGTAGCGATTGTTCGGGCAGTCCAGCGTGACTTCGAAGCCGTCCGGGTAGCCAGCCTCGGCCATCAGCTTGCGCGCCGCAGCGATGTCATAGGCATAGCGCTTCTCGAGCTCGGCGTCGTTGAAGGCCCCCAGCGGCGAGGGTGTCAGCCCGCCGGTCGGCGCGCTCTGGCCATTCATCAGCTTGGTGCGCATGGTCTCGATATCGACCGCCTGGTACAGCGCCTTGCGCACACGCAGATCCTTGAACGGGTTCTTGTCACCCGGAACATTGGCGTAGAGCAGCTTGTCGCGGGCCTGATCCATGCCGATGAAGACGATGCGGTTCTCCACCCCCTCGATCAGCTTCACGCCCTCGGTGGCGCGCAGCCTGGGCACGTCGCGCGGAGCCGGGTCGAGTACAAAGTCCAGCTCACCCGACACCAGGGCCGCCAGGCGGGTGGCGTCATTGCCTATCGGCGTGAACACGATCTCCTGCACATTGCCCTGCGGCTTGCCCCACCAGTTGGGATTGCGCTTGTAGCTGGTCTTGATCCCCGCCGCGCGGCTCACCAGCATATAGGGACCGGTGCCATTCATATTGGTGGCGGCGAAGGACTCTTCCTTGGCCTTAAAGTCCAGCGGCTTGGTGACGCGGTTCTTCTCGCTCCAGCTCTTGCTCATCATCCACATCGAGTCCAGATGCTGGAGAAAGATCGGGTTGGGCGCGGCCAGAACGAACTCGACGGTGAGGTCATCCACCTTGCGCGGCGTGCCCAGCGCGTTGGCATAGACGGCAATTTGAGAGGTCGGCTCCTTGGCGCGATTGATCGAAAAGACCACGTCGTCTGCGGTGAAGGGCGTGCCGTCGTGGAACTTCACATTTGGCCGCAGCTTGAAGCGCCAGAGCAGCGGGGTCACTTGTTGCCACTCGGTGGCCAGGCCAGGGCCAATGATCAGGTTCTTGTCACGCAGCGTCAGCCGCTCGTAGACCTGGCCGTTGATCATGTTTGTCGAGCTCTCGTTCTGAGAGTGCGGGTCCAGGGTCTGTGCGTCACCCTGGGCAGCCCATCGCAGGGTCTGGGCCTGGGCATTGATGCCAAGGGCGAGCAGGACGGCGGCGCCGACGATACCGGGCTTGAGGAGACGGTGCATGAGCGAGAACTCCGATGGCTGCGACTGTGGCGCAGTGTAGGCACGCCGTCCCGCGAATCGTCTCGGGGTTATCCTGAACCCTGGCAACGCCCCTCGGCCCCCGGTGCAGCCCTCATTGCTGCCAGAGAGCATCCAAGTTCTGAAAGCCCCATTGGGTCGGCGATTCGCGCCCCAGGATGCGGTCGCTGCAGCCCGGCTGGGCCAGGTCCAGCGTTTCCAGGGGAACAGGCAACTGCGACTTGGTCGAGAAAAAGACCTTGAGCCGGGGCGCCACCAGCGAACTCGCATTCTGCTCGGCCACCACCGCCAACCGCCCGGACTGCAAGCGCACCAGCGAGCCCACAGGGTAAATACCCACGCTTTTCACAAAGGCCTGAAACACCGCCGGGTCGAAATGGCCCTTCCATTGCGCCATGCGCTGGATGGAACCGGCCGGGTCCCAGGCACTCTTGTAAGGGCGGGTCGAGGTGATGGCGTCATAGACATCGCAGACCGCCCCCATGCGCGCCAGTAAGCTGATCTGCTCGCCCGGCAGCTTGTGGGGATAGCCGCTGCCGTCCATCTTCTCGTGATGGTGCAGGCAGACATCGAGGACGCCGGGCAGCACCTGGCTACCGCTCTTCAGCAGCTCATGGCCGCGCACAGGGTGCGACTGCATGACCTTGTACTCGGCATCGGTCAGCGAGCCGGCCTTGTTCAGCACCTCGGACGGCATCGCCATCTTGCCGATGTCATGCAGCAGGCCGGCAAAGCCTGCTTCGCGCACCTGCTCCTCGCCCAGGCCCAGGTGGCGGGCCAGCGAGACCATCAGCGCGCACACGGCAACCGAGTGCATATAGGTGTAGTCGTCCTTGGTCTTCAGCCGCGCCAGGCTGATCAGGGCCGAGGGGTTGCGGCTGACCGAGTCGGCAATGCCTTCGACCAGGGACATGCATTGCTCGGAATTGACCGAGCGCCCCAGGCGCGCCTCACCAAACAGGGCCACCACCTGCTGGCGCGAGCGATTGATGACGCCCGCCGCACGTTGCAACTCCGAAGCCATCGACGCAGGGGCTTCGATGGCGCCCGCGGGCACAGCGGATTGCGGCTCGACGATCTTGGCCGCGGCAGGCGCTGCCGCTACTGTCGGTACAGCAGGCGCAGTCTGCGCCGCCACCGCGCCCACCACATCAAGGCCTTTGGCCACGTCGATCCAGCAAGTCTCCACTCCGCTCTTGCGAATCGCCTCGAGATCGGCCGGATCGCGCAGCAGGAACTTGGTCTTCCAGAACGGATGCGACAGCCACGATCCCTCGAAGCTTTGTATGAACATGCCGAGCTGAAGCTGGCGACTTTCGATCTTCTTGAGCATGATCCCGGCGCCCTTTCAGGGACTCGATCCAGGCTCAGTATGCGGCAGGCCTTCCCAGGGCCGCAAACGACAAATGCACAAATCCACAAAAAAAAGCCACCCGGCGTCGGGTGGCTTGATCTGACGCAAGCGCCGCAAGACTCAGCGGAACTTCGATTGCGGCACGGTCTTGACTTCGCCCGGCAGCGAGGCCAGGTACTGGGCAATCGCCTTCAGCTCGGTGTGATTGAACTGCTTCACCTGGCCGGCCATGATGGCGTTGCTGCGGCCCACCAGTGCATTGTTTTCGGTCTGGTAGGACTTCAGCGCCACGTAGAGGTAGTCGCCGTGCTGACCTGCCAGCTTGGGGTAGGCGCCATCAATGGGCTTGCTGAAGTTGGCACCGTGGCAGGAGGCACAAGCACCCTTGGTCAGCAGTTCGGCAACCTTGGCGGGTGGTGCGGCGGCGGCCTCGGGGGCAGCCTCACCCTTGCCCTGCTGCTCGTAGAAGGCCGCCACATCGGCCATGTCTTGGTCGCTCAGCGAACCGGCGATGCCACGCATCGTCGGATGCTTGCGCTCGCCCTTGTTGTAGGCGGTCAATGCAGCGACGATGTACTTGGCGTTCTGCCCGGCAATCATCGGCACCTTGTGGACCTCCGGAAAGCTGGCCTGATAGGCCGGAATGCCGTGGCAGCCAATGCACATGGCCACCTTCTTCTGGCCGGCCGCTGCGTCTTGCGCATGGGCCACGGACAGTGCGCCAAGGGCCAAGGCCAGGGCGGATGTTATCTGGAGCAGTTTGTTCATGGTCCTGGGGGTCTGATCTGTCACCAGCGCGCATTATAGAACCCGCAGGGCCCCGAACATGACTCGCGCCTTATACTGAAACGCTACACCGCTGGACTTGACACCGCTCATGAAATTTCAAGGTTCCGACAATTACGTGGCCACCGCAGACCTGATGCTGGCGGTCAACGCCGCCATCACCTTGAAGCGGCCCCTGCTGGTCAAGGGCGAGCCCGGCACCGGCAAGACCATGCTGGCCGAGGAAGTGGCCCAGGCGCTCAACATGCCCCTGCTGCAGTGGCATATCAAGAGCACCACCAAGGCCCAGCAAGGGCTGTATGAGTACGACGCCGTCAGCCGCCTGCGCGACAGCCAACTCGGCGATGAAAAGGTCAAGGACATCCACAACTACATCCTCAGAGGTGTGCTGTGGCAGGCCTTCACCGCTGATCAGCCGGTGGCGCTGCTGATCGACGAGATCGACAAGGCGGACATCGAATTCCCGAACGACCTGCTGCGCGAGATCGACCGCATGGAGTTCTACGTGTACGAGACCCGCGAAATGGTGCGAGCAACGCACAGGCCGCTGGTCTTCATCACCTCGAACAACGAGAAGGAGCTGCCGGACGCCTTTTTGCGCCGCTGCTTCTTCCACTACATCAAGTTCCCGGACGCGACCACGATGCAAAGCATCGTTGACGTGCACTTCCCCGACATCAAGAAAGACCTGCTGGCCGCCGCGCTGAAGACCTTTTACGACGTGCGCAACCTGCCCGGCCTGAAGAAGAAGCCCTCGACTTCGGAGCTGCTGGACTGGCTGAAGCTGCTGGTGGCCGAAGACATTCCCCTCGATGCGCTGCAGAGCAAGGATGACAAGGTCGCCCTGCCCCCGCTGCTGGGCGCCCTGCTGAAAAACGAGCAGGACGTGACCCTGTTCGAGAAGCTCGTGTTCATGCAGCGCCACAACCGCTGATATGGCGAATCAAAATACGCCAGGCGGCATGCTCAAGGAAGGTTTGGCCGACGCGCTCGGCTTTGTGGTCGGCGCGCTGGCCGGCTGGCAACTCGGCGTGCTGCTGGGTTTCGACTTCATCAACACCCCCGGCTACGGCGGCCCGCAGATCATCGGCCTGGTGCTGATCGTCGCGGGCTGCGGCCTTGGACGCTTTGTGGCGCGGCGACTGCTGTCGGTCAAAAAATGACATTGCCGGCCATCACCGCCCCGGTGACGCTGCGCGGTCAGCACGCACGGCTGGAGCCACTCTCCCCCGCCCACGAAGCCGGCCTGATCGAAGCCGTCAACGATGGCCAGCTCTGGCAGCTTTGGTACACGGCCATTCCGAGCCCCGAGGGCATGGCGGCCGAGATCGAGCGCCGACTGAACCTGCATGCGGCCGGCACCATGCTGCCCTTCACCGTGTTCGATGCCGCCGGCCGCATCTCCGGCATGACGACCTTCATGAATATCGACGCCACGCACCGCCGCGTCGAGATCGGCTCCACCTGGTATCGCAGCGATGTGCAGCGCACGCCGCTGAACACCGAGTGCAAGCGCATGCTGCTGACCCATGCCTTCGAGACGCTGGACTGCATCGCCGTCGAATTCCGTACCCACCGTTTCAACACCGCCAGCCGCCGCGCCATCGAGCGCCTGGGCGCGCAGCTGGATGGCATCCTGCGTGCCCACCAGCGCGCCAGCAACGGCACGCTGCGCGACACGGCGGTCTACAGCATCACCTCGGCCGAATGGCCCACCGTCAAAACACATCTAGGCTGGCAGCTGGAGCGCAATCGCTGAGCTGACAACAACAATACTGGAGACCACATGGCCCGCAAGAAGAAGAATTTCGGTGTCGAAGACCTGTGGAAGATAGAGCGCCTCGGTGCGCCCAGCCTGTCGCCCGACGGCGCCCAGGCCGTCTGCTCGCTGACCCAATATTCGATGGAGGACAACAAGTCCAGCAGCTCGCTGTGGCTGTTGTCCACCCTGGGCGGCAAGCCCCGCGCACTGACACAGGCCGGTGACAAGGACGGCCAGCCGCTGTGGAGCCCGCGCGGCGACCAGATCGCCTTCGTCGCCAAGCGCGAGCAAGAGGGCAGCAAGGACGAGGAGGCCCAGCTCTATGTCATCGCCCCCGATGGCGGCGAGGCCCGCCGCGTCGCCAAAGTCGCCACCGGCGTGCTCGCGTTCAAGTGGTTTCCGGATGGCAAGCGCATCGCCTTCCTGAGTTGGGTCTGGCCCAAGCTCAAGGGCGACAAGGCCCAGGCCAAGCAGCACAAGGCCTTCAAGGAGCGCAAGGAAACGGCCTATGCCACCAGCGAGGCGGTCTACCGTTTCTGGGACCACAACCTGCCCATGGACCGCGTCGTCCACCTGCATGTGGTGGACGTGGCCAGCGGCAAAGTCACCGACCTGTTCGAGGGCAAGGACCTGGAGCTGACACGCGGCGGCCCCGACGCGCTGACCTTTGACATCTCGCCCGATGGCAAGCGCATCACCTTCGCACACGACCCGGCAGCCGAGAAGCGGCTGGACAACCGCTACGCCTTGAGCGAGATCGAGGTCCGCACCGGCAAGGTCAAGGTACTCGCCCTGCACGCCGAGTGGGACATGCAGACGCCGCGCTACAACCCCGAAGGCACCCATGTGGCCTTCACCGCCAGCCACCAGGCGATCAAGCACACCATGCCTTCGCAACTGGCCGTGGTCGAGCGCGGCAGTGGCGACTGGGGCGTGCTCTCGGCCACCTGGGACCATGAGGTCACAGCACCGCTGAAGTGGGAAGACGATGGCCAGGCCATCCTGTTCGGCGCCGAGCAACGGGGCCGCAAGCATTTGTGGCGCTTTGACCTGCCCGACCGCCGCGCCGAGATCGTCTTCGAGGGCGGCAATCTGAACAGCTTCGACAAGGCCGCCGGCACGACCGTCGTGGTCAGCGACTCGGTGCAGTTCCCGGGCCGCGCGCTGGCCCTGCTGCCCGGCGAGAAGCCGCAGCGTATCGAGACCTTCAACGACAAGCTGCTGGGCGAATTCGAGTTCTCGCGCCATGAGGAAGTGACCATCAAGGGCGCCCAGGACGACGAGGTGCAGATGTGGCTGGTCTACCCGCCTGGCTTCGACCCCAAGAAGAAGTATCCGGTGATGCACCTGATACACGGCGGCCCTCACACCGCCTTTGGCGACAGCTGGCACTACCGGTGGAACCACCAGGTGTTCGCCGCCGAGGGCTATGTCGTGGCCTGCGTCAACTACCACGGCTCCAGCAGCTTCGGCTATGCCTTCCTGGACTCGATCACCCAGCGCTGGGGCGAGCTGGAACTGCAGGACGTCGAGGCCGGCACCGACTGGTTGCTGAAAAAGCCTTGGGTGGACAAGAAGCGCATCTTCGCCACAGGTGGCAGCTATGGCGGCTATATGGTGGCCTGGATGAATGGCCACGTGGCGCCGGGCCGCTACCAGGCCTATGTCTGCCACGCCGGTTGCTTCGATTGGGTGGGCATGTTTGCCGACGATGCCTACGACTGGCATGCCAAGGAGCTGGGGGCCTGGTACTGGAACGACATTGCCAAGGTCCATTCGCAAAGCCCGCACGCCCACGCCGCGAACATGGCCACGCCGACCCTTGTGATCCATGGCGCGATGGACTATCGCGTGCCCGACGCCCAGGGCCTGGCCTACTACAACACCTTGAAGGCGATGCGCGTCAAGTCGCGCCTGGTCTGGTTCCCGGATGAGAACCACTGGATACTGAAGCCGCGCAACAGCAAGCTCTGGTACGGCGAGTTCTTCGATTGGCTGAAGACCAACGACCCGACGCTGGTCAAGGCTGGAGCAAAAGCCGTCAAGGCCGCTAAAGCCACTAGAGGCTGAGTTCGGCCATCGCCTTGAACAGCGCAGCCGCCGTGCTGCGCTGCTGCTGGGCCTCCGCCGTCCGCCCCTGTCCTTGCAAGGCCGCGCCGCTGGCCAGCGCGGCGCGCGCCTGCAGGTCGCGCACATAGCGCGGCTCCGGATGTTTGGCGATGTCGGCCAGGGCCTGGCCGGCCTGTTTGAGCCCCTCGTCCCACTGGCGGTCCGCCACAGCGATCTCGGCCGCCAGCACATGCTGCTCCAGCTCGGAACGAGACACCTGGCCCGAAGGCAATCGACGCGGCAGGTAGTGGGCCAGATCAGCCCGCGCCTGCTCCACCTGGCCAGCCGCCAGCCGGTAGCGGATGCGCGTGGCCATGTGCACATTGATCTGCGTCGAACCGGTGTGGTGCAGCCGCTGGTGCAGGGCCCAACCCTGGTCGAGCGTGTGCTGCGCCTGGGCGGGCCGGCCATCAGCCAGCCAGGCGGCGGCCAGTGCATCCAGGTACATCACACGCTGGCCATCCTCGACCTCGAAGCTGGCCATCAGGCGATCCGCCTCGCGCAATGACGCCAGCGCAGCCGCGGCATCACCCAGGGCCAGCTGGGCCCTGGCCCGCTGCAGCAGCACGCTGACGACGGCGTCGCGGTCGGTGTGCGGCAGATCGGCCAACGCCCGCTTCAGCCGCGGCTCCAGCATCGCCAGCGCGTCGGCCGGCTGGCCGCAGGCCACCAGGCCGACGGCCAGGTGCGCCACCGCATTCATCACCGTGGCCCCCGGCGTCGTGTCCCGCGGATGCTGTGCTTCGGCGGTATCCAACGCCTGGCGGCCCAGGACGAAGCTGCGCGCCATATGACCCAGACTCATCTCCGCCACCGACATCGTCGCGTAGGCGTCGGGCAGCTTGCGCTTTTGCTGCAGCCGGCCCATCAGCTGCACCGCCTCTTCGCCGGCGGCCACGGCGCGCACCTGGTTGCCGCAATAGCTCTGGCTTTGCGACTCCAGCAGCAGGCCCTCGACCAGCTCGGCCGAAGCAGGCTGCTGACGCAGCAAGGCAACGCCGCGCTGGGCATGGCCGGCGGCCACGCACATATCGCCATCGGCCAACGTCGCCTTGGCCAGCTCCAGTCGGCCCTGCAGCAGTGAGCCGGCCTCGCCAAGCCCATTCAACGTCGCTTCTGCACGCTGCAGATAGGCCGCGGCCTCGCCCACATGCGCAGCCGAGGCATGGGCCGCCAGCGCCATCGCGATCAGCTCCTGCCCCAGCGCCGCGCCGGGCTCAGGATGCAGCTGCTCGAACAGCCGCAGCCGCTGCAGCTGCAGGCTCGAGGCCTCATCGTCCAGCGACAGGCCCTGGTGCAGGCCGGCCAGCGTCTGGAGAACGCGCAGCCGGGCTTCGGGTGCATCGTCCAGCCCGCTGACGATGCGTTGCGCGCCCAGGCCCAGCAACTCGCGTGCTGTGGTCAGCTGGGCGCGCACCGGGTCGTCCTGCTCCAGCGAGTTGGCCTCGAACAGGCCGGTCAGAAAGGCCTCGGTGGCCCGCGCGATTTGCGTTTCGATGCGTGCAATGCGCGCCTGCCACAGCGCCACGCCCAGGCCGCCAGACAGCCCCGCGACCAGCAGCGCCGAAGCGGCCACCGCCAGCGCATTGCGGCGCACGAAGCGCTGAGTGCGGTACCAGCGGCTGTCCGGCCTCGCGGCCACTGGCTGGCCGCTGCGCCAACGCTGCAGGTCCTGCGCCAGCGCATCGACGGTGGCGTAGCGCTCGGCCGGCACGGGCTTCAGGGCCTTCAGCGTGATCGTGTCCAGGTCGCCCTGCAGCTGACGCGCCAGGCCACGGCCGCTGGCGCCACGCAGCGCCGCCGCCGCCTCGTCGACCAGCGAACTGGGCAGTGGCCGGGTGTCCTCCAGAATCGCCGTCTCCAGCTCGCGCCGCGTGTGCTGATGCAGGCGATAGGGCCGCTCGCCGGACAGCAATTCGCACAGCAGCACGCCCAGCGAATAGACGTCCGACAGCGTGCCCACCGGCTGCTGCAGGATCTGCTCCGGCGAGGCGTAGTCCAGAGTCATCGCCAAACCGCCCGCGCGGGTCAGCTCGGAGGCTTGCGGGTCACCCGGCGTCAGCTCCTGATCCAGCAACTTGGCGATGCCGAAGTCGAGCAGCCTCACCTCACCCTGCGCCGTCACCAGGATGTTCGAGGGCTTCAGGTCGCGGTGTATCACCAGCCGGGAGTGGGCGTACTGCACCGCTTCCAGCACCTGCAGGAACAGCGCCACGCGGGCGTCGACGGCAAGCTGGCGCCGGTCGCAGTAGGCGGTAAGCGGTTCGCCCTCGACGAACTCCAGGGCCATGAAGGGCTGGCCGTCGGCGGCAATGCCGGCGTCGTAGAGCCGAGCAATGTGCGGATGAATGAGGCTGGCCAGGATGTCGCGTTCACGTTCGAAGCGCTGGCGCAGCGCCTGCTGCCCGGCCAGCAGCGGCAGCTTCACCGCCACCTCGCGGCTCAGCAGGCCGTCGTCGCGCCGAGCCAGCCAGACCTCGCCCATGCCGCCGCGGCCGAGCAGGCGCAGCAGCCGATAGGGGCCGACCACAGCATCGGGTAGATGTACGTCGCCGTCGAACCCATACGGCTGGCCCGTCATCGGCGGCAGGCCGCGCGACAGTCCGTCGGAGGGCGCCTGCGCATGGCGCAGCATCTCGCGCAAGGCAGTGGCGTGCACGGCGTCATCGGGCGGCAGGCTGGCGAACCAGTCCTCACGTCCGGTTTCGGGCAGCGCGGAGAGTGCATCCCACAGCGCCGACACCCGTTTCAAGGACTCAGGGCTCACTGCCTCACCTCCTCAGCGCAGGGCCACTTGCAGCAGCAAGCGGGCCTTTTCCCAGTCGCGCCGCACGGTGCGGTCCGAGACGCCCAGCGACTCGGCTATCTCGATCTCGGTCATGCCGCCGAAGAACTGCATCTCGACCACCCGGGCCAGTCGTGGCTCCGACTGTTCCAGCACCTGCAATGCCTCGTTGACCTCCAGCACCCGGGTTTCGGCCACACACAGCCGCTCGCCCAGGCCGGTGTCCAGCGGCAGGTGCTCGGCCCGTTCGCCGCGCCGCAGCGCCAGGCGGGCGCGGGCGTGGTCGACGATCACGCTGCGCATGACCTGCGCGGCATAGGCCAGGAACTCGGCCTTGTCTTCGGCCCGCACCTGATCGCTGGCGACCAGACGCATGAAGGACTCGTGCACCAGCGCGGTGGTGTCCAGCAGGGTGAAGGTTTCATGGCGGCGCAGGCGGGATTTCGCCAGGCGCTTGAGCGCATCGTAGTGCTGCACGAAGCGCTGCGCGCCGGCCTGCTGCCTGTTCAAGAGCTCTCCCCCTCGGGCATCCGAATTTATTGCGCCACCCCTGTCCGGATCGGCGTCTTGCTTGCGTCCTACCCAGTGTAAAGGCAAGAAATGCCCCCAAAGGAGATCGCAATGAGCCCATGGATTGATCGCAACTGGTACCGGCTCGCCGGCATGGCGCTGGCCCTGACGCTGCAAGGCTGTGGGGGAGGCGGAGACGCGGGTGCAGGTGACCCGCCAGCTGCCACCTCGCCCAGCCCGGCGCCAGCGCCAGCGCCGCCCCCTGCTCCGACGCCAGCCCCCGCACCGGCGCCGGTGCCGATTCCAGTGCCCGACCCCGGGCCCGCGCCGGCGCCGGCGCCAAGCACGCCAGGCCCGCTGAGCCTGGACTACGTGCTGCAGCCCACGGTGCGCGCGCTGTCGGCTCAGGAGCTGGTGGACGTCAAGGTGCTGGTCAGCGGCGGCGGCAACCAGGCGCCGCAATGGGTGGTGCCGGCCGGCCTGGGCCTGCAATCGGGTCAGGTCCTGCTGGCCAACGGCGCGCCCTACCTGATCAGCAGCGCCAGCCTGCAGGCCGATGGTCAGCACCTGACGCTGAGCCGCCCGGCACTGGATCAGATCTTCACCCGCGCCAAGGCCAGCGGCCGCATCGACCTGACGGCGCTGAACATCAACGCGATGTCGCAGGGCGGCATGACGCGTGCGCTGGGCGCCGGCGGCACCGGCGAGGGCCGCGGGGCAGCGGCCGTGCTGCCGCTGGCCGTCGTCGGCCAGACGCTGAGCCTGGACATCCCGATCAAGGGCAACAATATCGACGGCTCGCTGAAGCTTGTGCTGTCGGGCAGCATCGACGTGGACTTCGACTATTCGGTGCTGAAGGGCCTGCAGTCCTCACGCGCCGCCTTCACCGGCAGCATCTCGGTCACCGGCAGCCTCCCGTTCAGCGGGCAGGCCTCGCTGAACCTGGCCAAGGCGCAGCTGGCCAACCCCTGCGTGTCATTCACCGTCGGGCCGGTGCCGGCCAGCGTCTGCTTCCCGCTCAAGTTCGCGCTCGATGCCACGGCGCAGGCGGCCGGCACCATTCCGGTCAACTTCAGCCAGAGCTTTGTCGCCGGCACGGCCTATCCCAATGCCGGCGCCGTGCCCGCGACCGACGTCAAGCCCGACGCCGGCGTGCTCGCCGTCACCGGCGTGGACCTGCTGAAGCTGCTGCCGTGCACCACCGTCACCGCCACGCTGACGCCCAGCCTGCAGTTCGAGCCCACCTTCATGCTGCTGAAGGTGTTCAAGGTGGCCAGCCTGCCCTCCAGCCTGGGCTACCAGCAGACCCTGCGCATGCGGCTGGACCCGCGCCAGCAGAACAAGGCCCTGTCCAGCGACTTCAGCAGCTCGCTGGAGGTCAAGGTGGACGGCAAGATCGGCGTCTGGCTGGACATGAACACCGCCGACGAATTGGGCAAGCCGGACTCGATCTTCCTCAGCACACTGATAGACCGCCTCGCATCGGGCGCCTTCGTCTACACCCAGAACCTGCTGACGGCCAGCCTGCCCATCATCGACTCGGCGCCGCTGCCGGTATGCGTGACGATCACGCCAAAATCGGTAGGCGCGGAAGGCGCAACGCTGAGCGGCAGCCTCGATCCAGGCTCGGCCGAGCCTGGCGTGCAGACCACCTGGACCGTGACGCCGGCCAGCGGCAAGCCCGGTACGCCGGCCACCGGTTCGACCGACAACTTCGTCGCCCCCACGCCAGGGATCTATACCATCGACGTCAAGCAGACCGACGGAACCGGCCACAGCACGCAGACCCGCCAGAACTATGTGCTGGTGCCCAGCGGCAGCTACAGCGGACGCTTCGAAGGCGCCGACAGCGGCCCCTGCAATGCCCAGGTCGATGCAGCCGGCAATATCTCGGCCAACGGCAGCTCGGACCGGTTGCACAACGCGATCACTGCCAGCGGCAGCCTGACCACCAGCGGCCAGTTCAATCTGGCCGGCAGCACCGCCGGCGGTGCCAGCTTCGAGGGCGGCTTCACGCCATCGGCCAACGGCTGGGTGATGAGCGGGCGCTGGTCCAAGGGTGGCAGCGGCGGCACCTTCACGATGACGCAACAACACTGAGGGGCCATCGCTGCTGCGGCCCTGCTTAACCGGCCATCGGAGAAAAGCCTGAATCCGACATCTCGGCCAGCGAAGCCATGGCCAGCCGGTCACGGCCTTCGGCCTTGGCTCGATAAAGCGCCCGGTCGGCGCCGAGCAGCAGCTTCTCGACCCGCGTCAGCACGCCCTCGCGCGCCACCGCGATGCCGATGCTGACGGTCAAGGGCAGGCTCAGGCTGCCAGCCTGCATAGACTGCTCGCGCACCGCCTGGTTCAGGCGCTGCGCCAATTCGACCGCACCGGGGCCATCGGTCAGGCGCAGCAGCACGCAGAACTCCTCGCCGCCGAAGCGCGACAGCACATCGGTCTTGCGCACGGCCGTAGCCAGGCAGCGTGACACCGCACACAGCACCTGGTCGCCAACCGCATGGCCGTGCTGGTCGTTGACGCGCTTGAAGTGATCGACGTCAATCAGCAGCAGCGCAAAGCTCTCCTGCTTGCGCTGCCAGCGGTGGTACTCGGCATCCAGCGCCTCCTGCATCGCCCGGCGGTTCAGCAAGCCGGTCAGCGCGTCGTGGCGCGACACATGGTTGAGCCGGCGCACCAGGCGCAGCAGCACCATATAGCCCAGCGAAAGATTGAGCAGGGCCGAGAGCACGAAGAAAGCCAGCATCAACCAGACATTGAACTCGGATGGGGCCGTCAGCTGCGCACCCGACGCGGGCACTTGGCCCAGCGCCAGATAGCCTGCGCGAAGGCCGAACACCAGGGCGACCAGCAACATGGGCCCGGTCACCAGGCCGACGGCGACAGGGCCGAACTCGCTCCGCACCTTGGCCGCTGAACTGAAACTCAGGCGCAGGCCAACCCAGGACAGCAGGCCGGACATCAAGCTGCTGCGAACGCGTGCGTCCAGCCCCAAGCCCACATCCCACACACCGATCAAGACCACCAGGCCGAGCAGCAAAGCCAGCTCCCGGTCGGGGCGCGGCTGTCGAAGAAAGACATGGGCCCCACGGCGCATGCTCAGAAAGGCGATCATCGTGGTGATATTGGTCAACGCCACATTCAGCGCCGGCGCCAGAGGGCCCAGCGGCAGGGTCAGTGACAGCAGCAAGCTCAGCAGCACGAACAGGGAAGAGACCGCCCAGTGCAGGCCGGCAGCCCGCGACAGGCCCAGCAGCGAGGCCGACAGCCCCCAGCTCACGGCGAGGATCACCTGGAACAGGGCCAGCACGATAAACAAGGCTTGCAGCGTGGTCATCGGTCGGGGTCGTTCCGGCGGGTAGGGAGGCGTCGGTGCCAGCTATGGCACCATGACTACCTTATCGGCCCTTCCGGCCGCTGTCCAGCGCTAACGCCTACGGCCCTCTGCCATGTTGATCAACTTCTTTTACACCTTGCGCGCCGCCAAGCTGCCGGTTTCGGTGAAGGAATTCCTGACCCTGCTGGAGGCCTTGAAGGCGGATGTGATCGGCCCTTCGGTGGACGAGTTCTACTACCTGGCCCGCACCACCCTGGTCAAGGACGAGGCGCTGTTCGACAAGTTCGACCGCGCCTTCTCGGCCTACTTCAAGGGTGTGGAGCTGCTGACCGATTTCAGCAAAGAGCTACCGATGGAGTGGCTGCAAAAGCACCTGGAGCTGGAGCTGAGCCCCGAGCAGAAGGCCGCCATCGAGGCGATGAGCTGGGACGAGCTGATGGAAACGCTGAAAAAGCGCTTCGAGGAGCAGAAAGAGCGCCACGAGGGCGGCAACCGGATGATTGGCACCGGTGGTACCAGCCCCTTCGGCGCCTACGGCTACAACCCGCAGGGCATACGCATAGGCCAGGAGAAGGGACGGAACAGAAGCGCCGTCAAGGTCTGGGACCAGCGGGCCTACAAGGACTACGACGACAACCTGGAACTGGGCACACGCAATATCAAGGTGGCGCTGCGCCGCCTGCGCCGTTTTGCCCGCGAGGGTTCCGACCTCGAGCTGGACCTGGACGACACCATCCACAAGACCGCCGCCAACGCCGGCATGCTGGACATCCGCATGGTGCCCGAGCGCCACAACAAGGTGAAGGTGCTGCTCTTGATGGACGTCGGCGGCACGATGGACGAGCACATCCACCGCGTCGAAGAGCTGTTCAGCGCCGCCAAGAGCGAGTTCAAGCACCTCGAGTTCTACTACTTCCACAACTGTGTCTATGACTTCATGTGGAAGAACAACCGCCGCCGCTACAGCGAGAAGACGCCCACCTGGGACATGATCCGCAAGTACAACAAGGACTACAAGCTGATCTTCATCGGCGACGCCACGATGAGCCCTTACGAGATCCTGCAGCCCGGCGGCAGCGTCGAATACAACAACGAGGAGGCGGGTGCCGAATGGCTGCAGCGCCTCACCAACGCCTTCCCCAAGTTCGCCTGGATCAACCCCGAGCCTCAGGGCGTGTGGCAGTACCGGCAAAGCATTTCCATCGTCCAGCAGCTGATGAACCAACGCATGTTTCCGCTCAGTCTGACGGGCCTCGAAGGCGCGATGCGGCTGCTCAGCAAATGACGGGAGGCCTGCGGCGCTTGGCGCTGGCGCTGGGCTTGGTGCTGGCAGGATTGGGCAGCGGTTGCGCTTGGCTGCCGGGGCAGAAGACTCAGCAGACCCAGACCGCAGCGTCCGGCGCTGATCCACTATTGCCCGCCCGCGCCGCCTACATCGTCGAGGTCGATGCGCCGGGCGAGTTGCGCCAGCTGCTGCTGAGCTTTCTGGACCTTTCACGCTTCCAGAACGCGCCGCAGGCCGAGGCACTCAGTGCCATCGAACTCGATCGCCTGTGCGCCGCCGCCCCGGCCCAGGCCCGCAGCCTACTGGAGACCCAGGGCTTCTTCAACGCCATGGTGACCCTGCAGCGCAGCCCCGGCACGCCCGAGCGGGTGCAGGTGCATGTGCTGCCCGGCGAGCCGGCACGGGTGGACGAAGTCGGCTACGAGGTCTCCGGTGCGCTCAGCGAGAGCGCCTTGCAGCCTGGCCCGCAACAAGCCTTGCTGGACAAGCTACGCAAGACCTGGCCCCTGCCCGCAGGCAAGACCTTTGCCCAGGGCGCCTGGTCGGCGGCCAAGAACGAAAGCCTGGCCCAGGCCAGGGCCGAGGGCTATCCGCAGGCGCACTGGGTCAGCACCCAGGCCCTGGTCGACGCACAGGCCAACCGGGTTGCAATCAAGCTGACGCTGGACAGCGGCCCGCTGTACCGCTTGGGCGCCTTGCAGATCGAGGGCCTGGAGCGCCAGGACGACGCCAGCGTGCGGCGCCTGGCCGGCTTCGAGCCGGGCGATGCCTACAGCGAGAAGACCCTGGTCGAGTTCCAGGAGCGGCTGCAACGCGCCGGGCTGTTCGACAGCATCGTCGTTGAGCTGGACACCGCCCCCGAGCAGGCCCAGGCGGCCACCGTGAAGGTGCGCGTGCGCGAAGCAAAGCTGCAGGAGGCAACCACCAGCGTCGGCTACAGCGCCAACACCGGGCCGCGCGTTGCGCTGGAATACCTGCACCGTCGGCCGCTGGGCTTCAACCTGCTGGCCAAGCAGAAGCTGGAGCTGGGCCAGCAGAAGCGCCTCTACCAGGCCGAGCTGACCTCGCATGCCACGCCCAGCCTCTACCGCAACCAGGTGGTGGTCGTGGCGCAGCGCCTGCACACCGACGACACCATCGAGGACAGCTACGGCCTTCGCGTCGGCCGGCTGCAGGAAACACCCACCCATGACCGCAGCTACTTCGTCGAGGCCCTGCACGGCCGCAACATAGGCCCCGGCGGCGTGGTCAGCGCCGACGCCAGTTCGATCAACTACCACTGGACCTGGCGCCGGCTGGACAGTGCCTTGCTGCCCACCGAGGGCTGGGCCGCCTCTGTCCAGCTCGGCACCGGCATGAGCCGCAGCACGGCAGCCGAGAACGGCCCTTTCGTGCGCGCCTGGGGCAAGCTCAGCTGGTACCGGCCGCTGGGTAGCCAGTGGCTGGCCAATGCGCGCATGGAGATGGGTCAGGTGTTCGCCAAGGACGATGTTGGCCTGCCCGATGCGCTGCTGTTCCGCGCCGGCGGTGATGATTCGGTGCGTGGCTATGCCTACCGCAGCCTCGGGCCCCTCAAGGCCGGCGTGGTGCAAAGCGGACGCATGGTCTGGACGGGCAGCGTCGAGGTGGCGCGCCCCATCTTCAGCGACCTGCCCCAGTACCAGGCTGCGCTGTTCGTCGATGCCGGCCAGGCCGCCAACAGCTGGTCGTCGCTGAAGCCGGTGTTCGGCTACGGCTTCGGCTTGCGCTGGCGCAGCCCGGTCGGCCCGCTGCGGGTGGACCTCGGCTGGCCAGAGAAAAGCAGCAAACCCAAGCTGCACTTCAGCGTGGGCATTGCCTTCTGATGAGTACCGCCCTCCCCCGTTCGAGGCGCGCGCGCCGCCGTGTCCTGATCGCGCTGGCCCTGCTGGCGGCTGTGCTGGCCCTGGTCGTGAGCCTGGTGCTGACAGGTCTGCGCACCGCGCCCGGCACGGCCTGGCTGCTGGCGCGCGCGCCGGGCCTGCAGATCGAGCAGCCCGAGGGCAGCCTGCTGGGCAACTTCTCGGCCCGCCGGCTGAGCCTGAATCTGCCCGGCATCGTCGAACCGCTGGT
Source organism: uncultured Roseateles sp. (assembly GCF_963422335.1). Taxonomy (NCBI): domain Bacteria; kingdom Pseudomonadati; phylum Pseudomonadota; class Betaproteobacteria; order Burkholderiales; family Sphaerotilaceae; genus Roseateles; species uncultured Roseateles sp. The sequence goes on along the minus strand of NZ_OY729424.1, from coordinate 2,848,417 downwards.
GTTGACCGGTCTGCGCTGGCAAGACCTGACCCTCGAATATTCGGGTCTGACCGGCCAATGGCTGAAGATACGCATCGCCCAGGCGCAGGCCGACCGACTGGACATCACCCTGCCCGCCAGCAGCACGAGCAGCGGCGCGCCAGCCGATCTGTGGCTACCTCTGGAGCTGGAGGTGCTGCAGCTACGCATCGGCGAGATCCACAGCGCCGCGCTGGGCGCCAAGCCGCTGCGCCAGCTCGATGCCGCCGTGCATCTGGGGGCCAACGCCGGTGCCGAGCACCGCATCGGCTTGAACCGCATCGAGTGGGACAGCCTGCGCCTCAGCGGCAAGGCTGTGCAGGCCAGCCGTGGCGAGCTGCTCTTGATCGCTCAGCTCGCGGTGGAGCCAGTCGCCAGTGGCACTGACAAGCACTGGCAAGCCCAACTGGAACTGAAGGGCCCCTTGGCCGGACCCAGCCTGCAGGCCCAACTGAGTGCCGCGCAGCAAAGTCTGCAAGCCACCGCCCGCCTGAAGCCCTTCGCTACCTGGCCGCTCGCCGAGCTGCAGGCCCGCACCCAGGGACTCAACCTGGCCGCGCTGAACAGCGACTGGCCGCGCACCGCGTTGAGCGGCGAGGCCCAGCTCAGCAGCAAGGGCTGGGACCAGCCTGCTGCCCTGCGCCTGCAACTGAGCAATAGCGAGGCCGGCCGGTGGGACCAGCAGCGCCTTCCGCTACAGTCCATCGCCCTGGACCTGGAAGCCCTGCCCAAGCAGGCGCAAAGCCTGACCGTGCGCGCCTTCGACCTGCAACTGGGCCTGCCGGGCCTGCCCGCCGGCCGCTTGCAAGGTCAGGGTGGTGGGCGGCTGGACGACTGGCGCCTGAGCACCCGCATCAGCCAGCTGCAGCCGGCCCTGTTGGACAAGCGCCTGGCCGCGCTGAACCTCAACGGCACATTGGAGCTGCAGGGCAGTGGCAGCCTGCAGGCACCGACCATCGCCGCGCAAACCCGGTTGCTGGGGCAGTGGCTGGCCAAACCGGCGGCCATTGCCAGCGCGCAGGCCCAGCTGAACCTGGACGCCGTTTACACGCCGCAGCAGATCCAGATCAAGCAGGCCCGCCTTGCCGCCGGCCCGGCACTGGCGTCAGCCCAGGCCACCCTGAACCGCCAAGGCACCGCCTGGCACCTGCAAGGCAAGGCCCAGCTGAGCGAGTTCGACCCGCGGCTGTGGTGGGCCGGCCCTGCCGGCTCGGCCTGGCAGCGCACGGCGCAGCGCTTCAACGCCGGACTGGAGGCCGATCTGCTGCTGGGCGCCCAGGCCGGATGGCCGCAGGGCCAGGCCAGACTGAAACTCGGCGACAGCTTCTTGATGGGCGTGCCGGTCAGCGGCGAAGCCGAGCTGAAGTCAGGGGCCGAGACGACCTTGAAGGGCCAGTTGCTGGCCGGCGGCAACCAGCTGAGTCTGGACGCCCAGTTGCCGGCCAAGGCCGGTGACGAACGTTGGAGTGGCGCGCTGCAGGCCAGTGATCTGTCACGGCTGGCGCCACTGCTGACGCTGCTGCCAGGGCGCGGCGAGCAGGCGGCTCTCACCTTATCGGGCAAGCTGGAGGGCACGTTTTCGGCCCAGGGTCGCTGGCCCTTGCTGCGCATCGCCACCCACCTAAAGGGGCAGAACCTGCAGAGCAATCTGGCGGGAAGCACGGGCCGCATCGCCCAGGCCGAGCTGAACGCGAATCTGGGCACCCAGGCCGGCGATCCGCTGAAGCTGCAGCTGGACCTGAGCGATCTGAGCCTGCAGGGCGCGCGCGTCGAGAGTCTGTCGCTGCAGGGCGGAGGCTCCTGGCAAAGCCATCAGCTCAGCCTGGAGATGAGCAGCGGCCTGCAAGCGCCACCCTGGCTGAATGCGCTGCTGCCCGGCGCCTCGCTGGGCGACACCACCACCGGCAGCCGCGCGAGCGTGAAGCTGCAGGGCGGCCTGTCGCAAGCACCCGCGGGCTGGTTAGCCGGAACACAAGCCCTGGCCTGGAACGGTCAGCTGCAGCAGTTGGAGCTGCGCGGCACAAGTGTCGCCAGCGCAAGCAAGGCTCCGCCGGCCTGGATCAGCGGCCGGGACATCGGCTTGAATCTGCAGTGGGGCAGCGACGGCCAATTGAGCCAGGCCCAGGCCCAGCCCGGCCGCATCGAGATGGCCGGCGCCGGTCTGCGCTGGAGCCTGCTGCGCTGGCAGGCACCGCGCAGCAAAAGCGAGACAGCCCTGATCGAGGCCCAGGCGGAACTGGAGCCGCTGGCCGTGGCGCCTCTGCTGGCACGCTGGCAGCCCGATTTCGGCTGGGGCGGCAATCTGCTGCTCGGTGGGCGGGCCAATGTGCGCCTGGGCAGTACGGTGGACATCGACATCGAGCTGCTGCGCCGCCAGGGCGATCTGCTGGTCACCGACGAGGCCGGCCCGCAGGCCCTTGGCTTGAGTGAGCTGCGCCTGGCGTTGCTGGCGCAGAACGGCGTCTGGCACTTCACCCAGGCGATTGCCGGCACGAATCTGGGCGTGGTCGGCGGCGCAATCAGCAGCCGCACCTCGCCCGAGGCTTGGTGGCCGGCGCCCAACGCACCTTTGGAGGGGGTAATGGAGGCCCAGGTCGCCAATCTGGGCACCTGGGGCGGCTGGATTCCGGCCGGCTGGCGCCTGGCCGGCACCACGCGTGCCGGCATCACCCTGGGCGGCAAGGTCGGAGCGCCCGAGATCGTGGGCCAGGCGACCGGCCACAACATCAGCCTGCGCAATCTGCTTCAGGGCGTGGACGTACGCGAGGGCGAGTTCGCCATGAGCCTCAACGGCGCCACCGCCAAGCTTGATCATCTGCGCGCCAAGGCCGGCGGCGGCACCCTGGCGCTGGAGGGCAATGCCGAGCTGGGCGCCGCGCCCCAGGCCCAGCTGACTCTCACCGCCTCGAAGTTCGCCCTGCTGGCGCGGGTGGACCGGCGCATCGTCACCAGCGGCCAGGCCCAGCTGGTGCTGAAGGCCCACGAGCTGAAGCTCAATGGCAAGTTCACTGTCGACGAAGGTCTGATCGACTTCACCCGGTCCGACGCACCCAGCCTCGATGACGACGTGACCGTGTTGCGCGCTGAAACGCCGCTGCCGGAGGCGCCGGCCAACGGCAGCAAGCGCGAACGGGTGATCATCGTCGACCTGGGCGTTGATCTGGGCCGCCAACTGCGCCTGCGTGGCCGCGGCCTCGACACCCTGCTGCGCGGCGAGCTACGCCTGGGTGCGCAAGCCGGCAAGCCGACCCTGCAGGGCACGGTGCGGGCCGAGAACGGCACCTATGCTGCCTACGGTCAGAAGCTGGAGATCGAACGCGGCGACGTCATCTTCGGCGGCCAGATGGACAACCCGCGGCTGGACGTGATCGCCACCCGGCCCAACACCGACACCCGGGTCGGTGTGACCGTCACAGGCACCGCGCGCAACCCGCGCATCCGCCTGTTCTCCGAGCCCGAGCTGAGCGAGACCGAGAAGCTCTCCTGGCTGGTGCTGGGCCGCGGCTCCGACGGCCTGGGCCGCACCGACACCGCCCTGCTGCAGCGGGCCGCTCTGGCCCTGCTGACCGGCGAGGGCGAAGGCGCTACGGCCAAACTGGTGCAAAGCCTGGGCCTGGACGAGCTGTCACTGAAGCAAAGCGACGGCGAAGTGCGCGAAACCATCGTCCGCCTGGGCAAGCAGCTGTCCCGCCGCTGGTACGTCGGCTACGAGCGCGGCCTCAATTCCACCACCGGCAACTGGCAGCTGATCTACCGCATCGCCCAGCGCTTCACCTTGCGCGCGCAGTCGGGCTCGGACAATTCGATGGATTTGATCTGGCAGTGGAAGTGGAATTGATACTGCACTTGAGACGGGCCCCTGTGGCCTGCCTCAAGCCTGTCAAAGGACCAGCGGCCTGCAAGCTGCTGGGCGGAGGCTGGGCTTGGCGCGTACTCATGCGAGAATGCGCGCCGCCTGTCTCGCCATAGCACAATGGATAGTGCAACCGCCTCCTAAGCGGTAGATGTGGGTTCGATTCCCGCTGGCGGGACCATATTCGATGGACAGAAGCGCACAATGAACACCACGCTGGGTATGACAGATGCTGCACTGGACGCGTTTTGCCGCCGCCATCGCATCCAGCGCCTGGCCCTTTTCGGGTCACGCCTCAAAGGCACACATCGAGACGACAGCGACATTGATCTGCTGGTTGACTTCGAGCCTGGCTTCGCGCCGGGATTGCTGGGCGTGAGCACAGCCGAGATCGAGCTTGGCGAGTTGCTGGGCAAAAAGGTCGATCTGCGCACGGCGCAGGACCTGAGCCCGCACTTCCGCGACGAAGTGCTGAGCCAGGCGCTGGTTGCCTATGCAAGCTGAGGACCGCATACGTCTTCAGCACATGATCGAGGCCACCCAGACGGCGCAGGGCTTCATCGGAGGACGTGTATCAGCCGATCTGTCCAAGGACAAGATGCTGCTGTTTGCCGTGGTGCGTGCCATTGAAATCATCGGCGAAGCCGCAGCACGAATTTCCCCGGAGCTGAAGACCTCGATGCCGGACATTCCGTGGGCGGCCATCGTCGGCATGCGCAACCGGGTGGTTCACGCCTATTTCAGCATCGATACCGAGATCGTCTGGAACACGGTGAACGCAGAGTTGCCTTTGTTGCTGCCGGCCTTGCAAGCAGCAGTTGACAACCCCTGATCAACGCCGCATCGACCGCGACAACATCAGCACCGGTATCAACCCCACCAGCACGATCGCGATCGAGGGCAGGGCCGCTTCGCTGAGGCGCTCGTCGCGGGCCAGCTGATAGGCCACCACGGCCAGGGTGTCGCTGTTGAAAGGCCGCAGCACCAGGGTGGCGGGCAGCTCCTTCATCACATCGACAAACACCAGCAGCGCGGCGGCCAGCGAGGAGCGGGCCAGCAGCGGCGCGTGCAGGCGCAGGAACAGCCGGGCGCGCGAGGCACCCAGCATGCGGGCCGTTTCGTCGACACTGGGGGCGATGCGGGCATAGCCGGCATCGATCGATTGCAGGGCCACGGCCGAGAAGCGCACCAGATAGGCATAGATCAGGCCCAGCACGGTGCCGGTCATCACGGCAGACAGCGGCAGCTCGGGCCAGCGCTGCTGCAACCAGCCCAGCGGCAGCAGGATGCCCACGGCGATCACCGCGCCGGGCACCGCATAACCCAGCGAGACCACGCGGGTGGCCAGTTTCAACAGCAAGCCCCTACCAGCTGATTGGCGGGCCTGGCCCAGGCGCGTGGCAAAGGCCAGAGTCAGCGCCATCAGCACGGCCAGCAGGGCGGCCAGGCCGGCGAGCTTGAAGCTGGTCCAGCTCCACTGGGCGAAGCGCACGAGCGGCAGACCCAACTCGGCGTTCTGCGCTTCCTGCCAGAGCAGACCGGCAAGCACCGCCACCGGCACCACGAAACCCAGCAGCACTGGCAGCGCACACAGCACAAAAACCAGCAGGGCTGCTCCGCCTCGCAGCGGCAGCGGCCTCGCCTCGGCCGCCTGCAGGGCCCCCGGCCGGGCGATGACGAAGCGCATCTTGGCCTGGGCGCGGCGCTCCAGCCACAGCAGACCGGCCACGACAATCAGCAACAGCGAGGCCAGCTGGGCGGCGGCGAAGCGGTCGTTCATCACCAGCCAGGCCTTGTAGATGCCGGTGGTGAAGGTGTTCAGGCCGAAGTAGGAGCCGACACCATAGTCGGCCAGCGTTTCCATCAGCGCCAGGGCCACGCCAGCGGCCAAGGCCGGACGGGCCAGCGGCAACGCCACCCTGAAGACGCGGCGCAAAGTGCCGGCGCCCAGCATGCGGGCGGCCTCCATCAGCGCCACGCCGCGCTCGTTCAGCGCCGTGCGGGTCAGCAGATAGACATAGGGGTAGAGGCACAGCACGAACAGGGCCACCGCGCCGGGCAGGCTGCGCACATCGGGCCACAGCGCACCCTGTGCGCCGGTCAACGCTCGCAGCCAAGTCTGCAACGCGCCACTGTATTGCAGCACATCGGTGTAGGCATAGGCGGCCACATAGGCGGGCATGGCCATGGGCAGTAGCAGCGCCCATTCAAACCATCGCCGGCCCGGGAACTGGAACAGGCTCACCGCCGCCGCCGTGGCGCCACCCAGCAGGGCCACGCCCAGGCCGACGCTGGTAGCCAGCAGCAGCGAGCTGCGCGCATAGCCGGGCAGCACGGTGGCGAACTGGTGCTGCAGGATGGCCAGCGCCTGGGCATCCATGACGAACCAGGAGCCCAGCACGCCCAGCACGGGCACGGCCAGAGCCAGGCAAACAAGGGTGACAAATCGGAACATTCGGGGGCGAGTAGACCGGGACTTGAGGGGCCGCAGCTTGACCCAGGTCAAGACAACAAGAATGCGAACAAGGCGCATTCGCTGCCCGCCCGGTATCATAGGGCCATGTTCCTAGCACTCGATCATGTGGGCGTGCGCTACCCCGGTGCCACGACCCAGAAACCGGCGGTCGAGGGCGTGACCCTGACCCTGCCCAAGGGCCAGATCGGCGTCTTGATCGGCCCCTCGGGCTGCGGTAAGACCAGCCTGTTGCGTGCCATCGCCGGGCTGGAGCACCTGCACGAGGGCCGCATCAGCATCAGCGGCGCAGTGCTGGCCGATGCGTCAACAGGAGTCCATACCCCACCCGAGGCGCGCCAGATCGGCATGGTGTTCCAGGACTATGCGCTGTTCCCCCACCTGTCGGTGGCCGACAACATCGGTTTCGGCCTCAACCACCTCAAGCCCGCCCAGCGTGCCCAGCGCACCCGCGAGGTACTGGACCTGGTGGGCCTGGCCCATGCCGCCAAGCGCGCGCCGCACCAGCTGTCGGGCGGCCAGCAGCAGCGCGTGGCCCTGGCCCGGGCGCTCGCCCCGGCACCTCGGTTGCTGCTGCTGGACGAACCGTTCTCCAGCCTCGATGTGGATCTGCGCGAACACCTCAGCCAGGAGCTGCGCGGTATCCTGCACGAGACCGGCACCACCGCCCTGTTCGTCACCCATGACCAGGCCGAGGCCTTTGCCGTCGGCGACGTGGTCGGCGTGATGCACCAGGGCCGGCTGGAGCAGTGGGACGAGGCCTATACCGTCTATCACCGCCCGGCCACCCGCTTCGTCGCCGATTTCATCGGCCATGGCGTGTTCGCCCCGGCCCGCATCATCATGGGCCCGGACGGCCCGGTCGTGCAGACCCCGCTGGGTGAGCTCAGCGATATTGGCGAATGCCCGCTGCCCGAGGCCTACCCCGGCGGCGAATGCGAGGTGCTGCTGCGCGCCGACGACATCACCCATGACGACGACGCCCCGACTAAAGCTCGCATCGAGCGCAAGGCTTTTCGCGGCGCATCATTTCTTTACACGCTGCGCCTGGCCAGTGGCGAGCAGGTGCTGGTGCACGTGCCCTCACACCACGATCACCAGGTGGGCGAGTGGATTGGCATACGCGCCAGCGTAGATCACGTCGTGACCTTTGCACGCCCGACGACCTGAGATTCGTCGCCTGCTGCGATCCACCGTGAATAAGGGGCGAAACTTTCTGTAGATCCGGCCTCTCCAAGCCGGGCCAGAACTTATACTGGCCCAGAGAGATTCCGCCTTGAAAACGGTCCTCACCCGCATGTTTGCTCGATATCACGTATAGGGAACACTCGCATCATGGGTGCCAAACTGAAAGTTGCCGGCTGGGTTGCCTTGGGTGCCGTTGCCGGTGCACTCACCACCATGCAGTTGCCGGCCAACGGGCGCACCTCGCTCGCGCCCCTGCCCCTGGAAGAGATGCAACAGCTGGCCGCCGTCTTCGGCATGGTCAAGTCCGATTACGTGGAACCGGTCGATGAGAAGAAGCTCATCAATGACGCCATCGCAGGCATGGTCGCCGGACTGGACCCGCACTCCCAGTTCTTCGACAAGAAGAGCTTCAAGGAATTCCGCGAGAGCAGCACCGGCAAGTTCGTCGGTGTGGGCATCGAAATCGGCATGGAAGACGGTCTGGTCAAGATCGTTTCGCCGATTGAGGGCTCGCCGGCCTTCCGCGCCGGCCTGAAGAGCGGAGACCTGATCACCAAGATCGACGACACCATGGTCAAGGGCCTGGGCATCGATCAGGCCGTCAAGCGCATGCGCGGCGAACCGAACACCAAGGTCTCGCTGACGATCTTCCGCAAGAGCGAAAGCCGCAGCTTCCCCATCACCATCGTGCGCGAAGAGATTCGCCAGCAAAGCGTGCGTGCCAAGGTGGTCGAACCCGGCTATGCCTGGCTGCGCGTCAGCCAGTTCCAGGATCGCACCGTCGACGACTTCGTGCGCAAGCTCGAAGAGATCTACAAGCAGGAGCCCAAGCTGAAGGGCCTGGTGCTGGATCTGCGCAATGACCCGGGCGGCTTGCTCGAAGGCGCGGTGGCCATCTCGGCCGCCTTCCTGCCCACCGACACCGTGGTCGTCACGACCAATGGTCAGGTGGCCGACTCCAAGGCCGTATTCAAGGCCACGCCCGACAACTACACCCGCCGCGGCGGCAGCGACCCGCTGCGCAAGCTGCCGGCCGCGCTGAAGAATGTGCCCATGGTGGTGCTGGTCAACGAAGGCTCGGCCTCGGCCAGCGAGATCGTCGCCGGCGCGCTGCAGGACCACAAGCGCGCCATCGTGATGGGCGCCCAGACCTTCGGCAAGGGCTCGGTGCAGACGGTGCGCCAGCTCAGCCCCGAGACGGCGCTGAAGATCACTACCGCCCGCTACTACACACCGAACGGCCGCTCGATTCAGGCCAAGGGCATAGTCCCCGACGTGCTGCTCGACGAGACCGCCGAGGGCAATGTATTTGCCGCCCTGCGCATGCGCGAAGCCGATCTGGAAAAGCATCTGCAGAACGCCAAGGGCGAGGATGACAAGGACCCGGCCCGCGAAAAGGCCCGCGAGGAGGCCCGCGCCAAGCTGGAAGCCGAGGCGGCCAAGACCAAGGAGCCGATCAAGCCCCTGCCTGAATTCGGCAGTGCGGAAGACTTCCCGCTGACCCAGGCCTTCAACCGCCTGAAGGGCAAGACGGTGCTGGTCTCGAAGACGGCTGTGGAACGTAAAGCGGAAGCTACGACCGAGCAATAGGGCGAGGCCCTACCCAGTCAGTTGGGGTCAGAGCTTTCGGCCACGCTGCGCGTGGATCTCAAGGTCTGACCCGCAAGGTCTGCAGAACGAAGCCCGCCCTGGCGGGCTTTGTTGTTTCTGGCCTCACGGCACAATCGCGGCATGGACGATACCCAGCTGCTGCGCTACTCCCGCCACATCCTGCTCGACGAGATCGGCATCGAGGGCCAGCAGCGGCTGCTGCAAAGCCATGCACTGGTGATAGGCGCCGGTGGCCTGGGCTCGCCGGTGGCGCTGTACCTGGCCACGGCCGGCGTCGGCCACATCACGCTGGTGGACCATGATCAGGTGGACCTGACCAATCTGCAGCGCCAGATTGCCCACAACCTGGACCGCGTCGGCCAGGACAAGGTCAGCTCCGCCCGGCAAAGTATGCTGGCCATCAACCCCGATCTGCAGGTGCGCACGCTGGTGCAGCGCGCCGATGCCGAAGTGCTCGACCGGCTGGTGCCCGAGGTCGATGTGGTGCTGGACTGCAGCGACAACTTCCGCACCCGCCATGCCGTCAACGCCGCCTGCGTCAGGCATGGAAAGCCGCTGGTGTCAGGCGCGGCGATCGGCTTCGATGGCCAGATCTCGGTCTACGACAGCAGCCAGCCCGACATGCCCTGCTATGCCTGCGTGTTCCCGCCCGAATCGGCGGTGCAGGACGTGGCCTGCGCAACAATGGGCGTGTTCGCCCCGCTGGTGGGCATCATCGGCAGCCTGCAGGCGGCCGAGGCGCTGAAGCTGCTGGCCGGCATCGGCGAATCGCTGGCCGGGCGGCTGCAGATGCTGGACGCCCGGCGCATGGAGTGGAGCGAGATACGCATGGCGCGCGCACCTGGCTGCCCCTGCTGTGGCTGCACCTCGCCAGGCTGACACATCGTCACGGCCTGGGGGTAAGCTCTCGCCCATGAGCAAGAAACCCCACCAACTGATCGCCCGCAACTTCCCCAGCGCCAAGGACGAGGCCAAGGCCCCCGCCCCGGCCGCACTGTACGAAGGTCCCGAGAGCGCCTACAAACTCGCCTTCGCCGACAACGACTTCCTGTTGCGCGAGGAATTGCGCCCGGTGCGCATGCAGCTCGAGCTGCTCAAGCCCGAGCTGGTGCAGCGTGAGCTGGGCATCGAGTCGACGATCGTCATGTTCGGCAGCGCCCGCACCCTGCCCGCCGATGTCGCCCAGGCGGAACTGAAGCAGGCCCAGGCCGGCGGCGATGCCGCGGCACTGCGCCAGGCCGAGGCCAAGCTGAAGATGAGCCATTTCTATGAGGAGGCGCGCCGCTTTGCCGTGCTGGTGACCGAGAAGTCACGGGCACGCAAGACGCCGATCTACGTCGTCACCGGCGGCGGCCCCGGCATCATGGAAGCAGGCAACCGTGGCGCCTTCGAGGCCGGTGGCAAGAGCATAGGCTTGAACATCGTGCTGCCGCACGAGCAGGCGCCCAACCCCTACATCACGCCCGAGCTGTGCTTTCGCTTCCACTATTTCGCGCTGCGCAAGATGCACTTCCTGATGCGCTCGATCGCGCTGGTGTGCTTCCCCGGCGGCTTCGGCACGCTGGACGAGTTGTTCGAAACCATGACCCTGATCCAGACCGGCAAATCGCGCCGCCGCCCCATCCTGCTGTTCGGACGCGATTTCTGGAGCCGGCTGATCAACCTCGATTTGCTGATCGAGACCGGAATGATCACCGCCGGCGACGAAAAGCTGTTCACCTTCGTCGAAACCGCCGAGGAGGCTTGGGCAGTGCTGGAAGCCGAGTACGGGCTAGACCTGCCCGCGGCTGCAGCGGGCGAGTGAATGAATGAATAGCTGAAATCTGCCTGTGCAACAGCATAAGTCTCTAGCCCTACGGACGCACAATCCACGCCCATGAAACGACAAATCAGCCTGATTGGCGCGCCCACCGACATCGGTGCCGGTGCCCGTGGTGCCAGCATGGGGCCCGAAGCCATGCGCGTGGCCAATATCCAGTCCATCCTGGAAAGCCATGGCCTGGAGGTGCTGGACCGCGGCAATCTGGTCGGACCGTCCAACCCCTGGCAACCGCCAGTGGACGGCTACCGCCATCTGCCCGAGGTGACGGCCTGGAATCTGGCCGTGCACGAGGCCGTGCATGCCGAACTGGACCAGGGCCGTCTGCCCATCCTGCTGGGCGGCGACCACTGCCTGGGCCTGGGCTCGATCAGCGCGGTGGCCCGTCATTGCCGCGAACAAGGCAAGAAGCTGCGCATCCTCTGGCTCGATGCCCACGCCGACTTCAACACCAGCCAGTTGACGCCCAGCGGCAATATCCACGGGATGCCGGTGGCCTGCCTGTGTGGCCTGGGCCCGCAGCAGCTGATCGAGATTGGCGGCCAGGTGCCGGCCATCAACCCGAAATGGATACGCCAGATCGGCATTCGCAGTGTCGACGAGGGCGAGAAGCGGCTGGTGCACGAGCAGGACCTCGAAGTCTTCGACATGCGCTTCATCGACGAAATGGGCATGCGCCACACGATGGAGCTGGCCCTGGCCACCCTGGACGCCAACACCCATCTGCACGTCAGCTTCGACGTGGACTTTCTCGACCCCGACATCGCCCCCGGCGTCGGCACCACCATCCCCGGCGGCCCGACCTATCGCGAGGCCCAGTTGTGCATGGAAATGATCGCCGACACCGGCCTGCTGGCGTCGCTGGACGTGATGGAGCTGAACCCGGCGCTGGACGTGCGCAACAAGACCGCTCAGTTGGCGGTGGACTTGATCGAGAGCCTGTTTGGCAAATCGACCTTGATGAGAAAGTAAGTTTGCCCTGCCCAAGGCAGACGGCAGGTCCACGCTGATGCGCAAGTAAGTCTCGGAGGCCCCCCAAACCTGTGGGGGATGACCGCCGGCACGCAACGTGATTTGATGTACTCGACGGGTGATGCTCATCACCATAGGAGTACGGCATGCGTGTGTTCGAGCTCGATCGATATCTCGCCAGGCTTTGCAGCGTTGCGGCGCTGACCCTCTCCAGCCTGCTGGCGACGCCGGCCCAGGCAGCCTTCAGCGCCAACGTGACGATCTCGCTGCTGGCACCGGGCGGCATCGTCGGTGACAGCACCCCGATCAGCGGCAGCGATGTCGTCAGCGGCGCAGACGGACTGAAGCTGTCCACCGGCGACGGCAGCTTCATCGGTGGCTGGATGCTGTCGCTGGAACAGATCAGCTTCTCGGGCAACTCGATCAGGATGACGATTGCCACCGGCGCCGAACTGGCCAATGGCGACTGGGTCACCGGCTACCTGGGCGCTGGTGGCGCCCATGCCCGCTACAGCTTCAGCAATCTGAACATCACCGGCCAGCAGATCGTCGGCCTCGTGCTCAGCGACAAGGACGGCTTCCTCGACACCGGCTTCAGCGGCGTCTTCAGCCCGAGCGACCCCAGCAGCTATGTGAAGCTTCTCGGCGCCCATCAGCTGACGGTCGATCTCGACACCTTGATCTTCAAGGACCGTGGCACCGGCTCCAGCAACGGCCACGTCGATCTGCGCATAGACCTCGTCACCGCGGCCGTGCCCGAACTGCCCAGTGCCAGCCTGTTGCTGGCCGGTGGCCTGTTGATGGGTGGCCTGCTGCGCCGCCGGCGCCGCGACCGCTAGTGCACAAACCCCATGGAGCCCTCCTACCCGCAGCATCAGACCTTTGCGCCGCTGCTGGGCGAGCGCTTCGAACTGCAATATGCAGGCGGCGAGACCCTGAGCGCCGAGTTGATCGAAGCCAGACCCCTGGGCAAGGCCTGGCTGGAGGGCGGGCGGGCGCCGTTTTCCTTGCTCTTCAAGGGCCCGTCGGCGCCGGCCCTTCCGCAGCAGATCTTCCGCCTGGCCCATCCGGCCCTGCAGGCCCTGGATGTGTTTTTGGTGCCGGTCGAGGCGCATGCTGATGGTGTGCGCTACGAGGCCGTCTTCAACTGATTGACTGAAGGACTCGCCATGGAACCCTTTATCGGGCAGATCAGCATCGTCGCCTTCACTTATGCGCCCAAGGGATGGGCCTTCTGCAACGGCCAGATCCTGCCCATCATTCAGAACCAGGCCCTGTTCTCCATCCTGGGCACCACCTATGGTGGCAACGGTCAGACCACCTTTGCCTTGCCCGATCTGCGGGGCCGCAGCCCTGCGCATTGGGACGCAGGCATAGCGCTGGGCGAACGGGCGGGCGAAGAGGCGCACACGCTGACGGTGGCCGAGTTGCCCATGCACCAGCACGCGATGCAGGCCTCGCGCGACTTTGCCAATGCCAGCATGCCGGGTCTGGCCGTGCCGGCCGCGAAGGCCCGAGGCGGACGCGATATCTACGCCCCGCCCGCCACCACGGTCAGCCCGCTGAACCCGACCGCTGTCTTGCCCAACGGCGGCAACCAGCCACACCCGAATATGCAACCCTTTCTGGCGCTGAACTTCGTGATCGCCCTGGTGGGCATCTTCCCGTCACGCAACTGACGCACAACACGCCACGACCGCTATCTGCTCCGGGGGAATCTCATGTCCAATCCCTTTGTTGGTGAAATCCGTCTGTTCGGTGGCAATTTCGCGCCGAATGGCTGGATGTTCTGCGACGGCTCGGTACTACCGATCTCGGAGAACGAGGTGCTGTTCCAGTTGATAGGCACAACCTACGGCGGCGACGGCCAGACCACCTTTGCCCTGCCCGATCTGCGCAGCCGTGTGCCGGTACACACCGGCACGGGGCCCGGCCTGAGCCAGCGCGTCCTGGGCCAGAACGGTGGCAGCGAGACGGTAACCCTGAGCGTCGGCCAGATGCCCTCGCACAACCACCAGCTCAATGCCTCGACCGGCGCAGCCGTGAGCAGCGCCGGACCTGGCGGTGTGCTGGCCGCGTCGGCGGGCACCCAGTTCTATGGCAGCGGCGTGCCTAGCACCGACATGGCGGCCAATACGATCACCCAGCAGGGTGGCGGCCAGCCACACGACAATATGGCGCCCTTTCTGGCCGTGAGCTTCATCATTTCCCTGTACGGGATCTTCCCCTCGCAGGGCTGAGAACAAGGAGAGCCTCCATGTCAGACCCCTTTGTGGCGGAGATCCGCATGTTCGCCGGCAACTTCGCGCCCAAGGGCTGGGCGCTGTGCAACGGCCAGTTGCTGCCGATCTCTCAGAACACGGCCCTGTTCTCGCTGCTGGGCACCTACTATGGCGGCGACGGCAAGTCGACCTTCGGCCTGCCCAATCTGCAGGGTCGATTCCCGCTCCATCAAGGCCAGGGGCCGGGGCTGACGCCACGGGACCTGGGCGAGAGCGGCGGCGCGGCGGCGGTGACGCTGCTGACCACGGAGCTGCCCGTCCACGGTCATGGCATGAGGGCGGCGCTGTCGCCAACCACGGGCACACCGGCACCGGACGTGATGCTGTCCCCGGTCAATGGCGGGGCCTCCATCTACAAGGCACTGAGCAATCCGCAGGCGATGGCGCAGCAGACGCTGAGCCCCGCCGGCGGCAATCAGCCACATAACAACCGCCATCCCTATCTGGCATTGACCTTCATCATTGCCCTGCAGGGTGTCTTTCCGCCCCGCGGCTGAGCCGGCCATGCAGCTGCGCCTCGCCACCGCCGCCGATCAGCCCTGGCTGCGGGCTCTCTATGCCAGCACGCGCGAGCAGGAGTTGGCGTTGGGCGGCTGGGATGCGGCCAGCCGCGAGGCCTTCGTCGAGATGCAGTTCAGGGCGCAAACCCAGGCCTACCAGGCTCGGCATCCTGGCGCGCTGCAGCACATCATCGAATGCGATGGCCAAGCCGCGGGACGCCTGTGGACCGATGAGGGGGCGCAGTCGATCTGTCTGATGGACATCAGCTTGCTGCCGGGCTGGCAGCGCCAGGGCCTGGGCACGCGCTGCCTGCAGGCGCTGCTGACCCAGGCCGGTCGGCAGCGCAAGGGACTGCGCCTGCATGTCGCCTGCGTCAACCCGGCCCGCCGCCTTTACGAACGGCTGGGCATGGTCGTCACCGGCGAGCAGGGCCTCTATCTCGAAATGACCTGGCAGCCGCTGCCATGCCCCGACTCTGAGCCACTGGAGATCTGCAATGAACAAGCGTGAATTCATGCTGGGCGCCGGCGCCCTGATCGGCGCTGCAGGCACTGCGGGCCCGGCCACGGCAGGCAGCAGCATGGCCGCACCCGGTGCTGACGCCGGCCCGTCCCGCGTGGCGCGCCCGCCCGAGCTGGCGCCCGATCTGGCGATGGCCAAGTGGCAGCACTATCTGGGTGACGAGTTCGCCGCACCGGGCGGCCAGCTGCGCCTGAGCGAGGTGCACGACGAGTGCGGAGCACGGTCCGGCGCGAGCACCGAACAGTTCAGCCTGCTCTTCGTCGGCACGGCAGCTTTGACGGCCGGCACGCATGCGCTGCGCCACGGCACCGGTCAGCGTATCGCCCTGTTCCTGCAGCCGGCAGGTCTGTCGACCCAGGGCCAAACGCTGTACCGCGCCGACTTCAATCTGCTGGGCTGAAGCCTCATTCGCCACGGCGCACTGTGGCGCACTGTGGCGCACTGTGGCGTATTGTGGCGTATTGGCGGCGAATGCCGGCGACGTGCACCCGATCAGCGATGAGGCCGGGCTTTCGTCGCAATAATGGTCGGGATGGCCAACGACGACCACCTCACCCTGCAAGCCGAGCTTGATGCAGAGCTGGACGCGGCCCGTACCAGCACGCTGCACGGCCCTGTGCAGACCAGTCTCGAGCAGGCCCAGCGCGCGCTCGGCCTTTCCCGCCAGCTCGGCAACACGGCCAACGAAGCCGAATGCCAGATGCTGCTGGCCCGCGCCCAGATGCGCCTGGCCAACTATCTGGCCTGTGCCGAACACGGGGCTCAGGCGCTGCATCTGTGGTCACGGTTGCAGCGGCCCGCCGACCAGGCCGAGGCCATGGCCCTGAGCGCCGCCGCCTGCGGTGAGATGTATGCCCACCAGGCAGCGCTGTCGCTGGCACAGGACCTCAGCGTCTTTGCCACTCACCACCATCTGTCCCGCTACCTGCCACGCGCCTTGCACATCATGGCCGCCTGCTACTGGCGCATGGGCCAGAGCCATGATGCCGAGCTGTTGATGCTGCAGACCTTGAGCCGCTCGCGAGAGGGCTCCGACTATGGCGAGGAGGCCCGTGCACTGAACGGCCTGCTGGCCGGCTCCAACCTCGCCGTCGATCAGCACCTGCGCCTGGGCGAGACCGAGCAGGCCCAGGCCAATGTGCAGCGGGTGATGCACTATCTGTCGCAGGCCCAGGCGGCGATGGCGCGGGCCGAGGTGCCGCTGCTGAAGGCCACACTGGGTCTGAACATCGCCATGGCCCATCTGCTGTCCGGCAAGCAAGACAAGGCCGAACCCCTGCTGGAGGCCTCGCTGCAGACCTGCCGTGCGGCGGGCTACCGCGCGCTGGCAATGACCGCCGCCGAATGGCTGGCCCGGCTGCGCCAGCGCCAGGGCCGGCCGCAAGAGGCACTGGACCTGCTAGCGGAATTGCTGGCCGAGGCCGACCATCCAAGCATGGTGGGTCTGCTGGCCGACGCCCATGCCACCCAGGCACTGGCCCTGCGCGACCTGGGCCAAGCCGAGGCCGCCGAGCAGGCGCAGCGGGACGAGCAACGCCTGCGTCAGCGCATGGCCCACGCCAAAGACAGCGCTCTGCCCCGTCTGCTTGAACTGCAACGGACCATGCACGAGACTTTGCTGGAGTTCGACCGCCAGGCGCTGGTCAGCTAAGGCCTGTTCAGGCGCTGACGATCCAGCCTTCCAAGGAATCGACATCGGCTGGCAGCCCATGTCCCGGCTGGCCGCTGGCCCAGGCCGCCTGCAGCAGGCACAGCACGGCGTCGAGCTGATCGCCCTTGGCATCGGCCACCAGCGCATCGCGCTGCGCATGGCTCAGGCGCAGCCGCAGCTGCAAGCGCGTGCGGCCCTGCTCCAGCGCCTCCAGCAGGTCCTTGCGCGCAATCAGGCGCTCGGGCGTCTGCCTCGCCTTGTCATCGGCCTTGTAGCTGCGGTGACCGATCAGCTCGCGCGCCAGCAGACCGGGGTAGCCCTCCAGCGCCACGCGTGCCGGGTCGCCAGGATGCAGCCCGGGCAGATGCACACCGGCGTCCATCAGCAGCGGCACGCCGGCATGCATCATCCAGGCCACCGGCGGGTTGACCCACTTCATCGAGGGAGACGATCCGGCCGGCAGATCGCAGGCGCGGTGCGCGAACTTGCCGCCCACCGGCCGCGCGTCGCAGAAGGCCGCGAACTGAGTCCGCAACTCGGCCCGCGGCTGTGCCGCAAAGAAACGCATCAGCTCAGGCCATTGCAGCGGCCAGCCCAAGGATTGCACCAGCTCGCGCGGCAGGCCGAACGGAAAGTCGAAGGCCCCCAGCCAGGGGCCAGCGGTGTCAAGCCAAGAGCGAAACGCAGCCATGCTGGGCAGGCTTTGCAAACCCTTGAGCCGCACCGCCGCGCCGCTGCGCTCGCCGCTGGCCACGACGATGGGCTTGCGTGCGCTGGGCGCACTGCTGAAGTCAATCCCAAATAAATGCGGATGGTGGGTGGGGGGGCTAGCATGCATGCTCCGCACTTTAGGTCACTCCTCCATTCCCCATGGCCAACACCAACACCCCGGACGCCTCCGCCCCCGCCGTGAAGCCCGCAGATCGCCCACTGCCGCAGGAGCGTCTGGTCGTCACCGAGCACCGGCTGCAGGTCGGCAAGAAGACGCTGGAGTACACCGCCGTCTGCGGCACCCTGGTGTTGCACGAGCCCGAGGCCAAGGATGGCGAGCACCAGGGCGACAAGGCCCGCGCTGCCGTGTTCTTCACCGCCTACACCCTGAAGGGCGTGAAGAAACCGGAAGCAAGACCTGTCACCTTCAGCTTCAATGGCGGCCCTGGCTCCAGCAGCGTCTGGCTGCATCTGGGCATCCTCGGCCCGCAGCGCGTGCTGACCGACGAAGTCGGCAACGCCCCACCGCCGCCCTATGGCCTGGTGGACAACGAGTTCACCCTGCTGACCGACTCCGACCTGGTCTTCATCGACCCGGTGGGCACCGGCCACTCGCGCGTCGCCGAGGGCGAGAAGGTGGCCGAGTTCCATGACTACCAGCGCGATCTCGAATCGGTCGGCGAGTTCATCCGTCTCTATCTGTCGCGCTACAACCGCTGGGCCAGCCCCAAGTACCTTATCGGCGAGAGCTATGGCACGACGCGCGCTTCCGGCCTGTCGCGCCATCTGCAGGACAAGCACAACATCTTCCTCAACGGGGTGATGCTGATCTCGCTGGCCATCGACATGCAGACGCTCAGCTTCGACCATGGCAACGAGCTGCCCTACCCGCTGTATCTACCCACCTATGCCGCCACCGCCTGGTACCACAAGGCTTTGAGCCCGGCGCTGCAGAAAAAGCCGCTGGCCGAGGTAGTGGCCGCCGCCGAAGCATTTGCCAATGGCGACTATCACCTGGCTCTGATGCAAGGATCAAGACTTGACCCCAAGGCACGCCAGCGCACCGCCGAGCAGCTGGCCCTCTACAGCGGCCTGTCGGTCGACTTCGTGCTGAAGTGCGATCTGCGCCCGACCGAGTTCCGCTTCTTCAAGGAGCTGCTGCGCAGCCGTGGCGAGGTCGTGGGCCGGCTGGACAGCCGCTTCATCGGCCAGGACCGAGACGATGGCGGCGAGCATCCCGAAGAGGATCCGGGCATGTCGAATCTGACCGGCGCCTATGCGGCCGGCATCAACCAGCTGCTGCGCGACAAGCTCAAGTTCGACAGCGACGCCCCCTATCTGGTGCTGGCGCCGCTGTGGAAGACCTGGACCTGGAAGGACTTCGCCAACAAATACGTCAATGTCGGCGACAGCTTGCGCCGCGCCATGCACAGCAACAGGCATATGCGTGTGTATGTCGCCAGCGGCTACTACGACCTGGCCACCCCCCATGCGGCCGGTGACTACACGCTCAGCCATCTCGGTCTGCGCGACACGCTGGCCGGCAACGTCACCGTCAGCTACTTCGAGGCCGGCCACATGATGTACATCCACCAGCCTTCGCTGGTGCGCATGGCGGCCGAGTTGCGTGCGTTTGTGCGCAAGGCCTGAGCGTCTGGTGGCCGTCCAGGGTTTGTCCTAGGCTTGATTCGCTCAAGCCGGGGCCGGGCAGGTCGATAGCACGCGGGCAGACTTGCCTGCGTGCTGTCAACTTGCCCAACCAAGTGAACGCTTCCGCCCTGTCCTCCCTGACCGATCTGCTGGCCCCGGCCGTCTCCGCCGCGGCCCGAGGCAACCACCAGGAGGGCCTGCGCCTGCTCACCGACATCCTGGCCTCCTGCGAGCCGGACGACAACCACGGCCGCGCCACCTGCCTGCGCCTGCTGGCCCTCAATCACAACCGCCTGGGCAACCTCGAGACGGCCGCCCGGCTGGGCGGCGAGGCGCTGGCCCTGTACGCCAATCTGAGCGATGCGGCCGGCGAGTCCGAGGCCCTTTGCACGCTGACCCTGACCTACACCCAGATCGGGCTGAACAAGGAGGCGCTGGAGTTCGGCTTGCGCGCGCTGCAATGCGCCGAGCAGACCGACGAGCTGCGCCTGCGCTGCTGGGCCCTGAACCGCGTGGGCCTGGCCTATGCCGCGCTGAAGCAGCATGACAATGCACTGGCCCATACCGCACGGGCACTGAACCTGGCCACCGATCTGGGCGATGACGAAATCCTGTTTGCCAATCTGAACAACCTCGCCAGCCAGAACCTGGTGCAGGCCGACCAGATGCGCCAGCAGGGCGAGCTGGAGGCAGCGGCCAGAGGGTTGGCCCGGGCCGAGGCCCAGTGTGAACAGGCCATCGCAGTGGCGCAACGCTCCGGCAATCCGATGCGTGAGTGCATCGCCCTGGTCAATCGCACCGAGGTGGCCCTGCAGGGCAAGCGTTTCGACGAGGCCGAGTCGCTGGTCCAGCGCTACCACCAGCTGGCCGCCCAGCATGCCTACCCGTCGATCGAGCTGCATGCCGAGTTCGACTGGGTGACCCTGCTGCAGCACAAGAGCCTGCACGAGGAGGCGGTCACCCATCTGCGGGTGCTGGAGTCCCACCCGCTCATCGCCGGAGAGAGCAGCTTCCGCCTGTCGCTGTACAAGTCGCTGTACGAATCGCACAAGCAGCTGCGCCAGTTCGAGCCCGCACTGGCGGCGCTGGAACAGCATGCGGCGCTGGACCGCCAGGCCGTGCTGCGCACCGCCGATGTGCAGGCCCGGGTGATGATGGGCCGGCTGCAGGTCGAGCAGGCCGAGCTGGCCGCCGAACAGTCGCGCCTGGACGCAGAGCGCCAACGCCTGCGCGCCACCCAGCTGGAGCAGGAACAGCTGCTGCTGCGCGCACAGGCCGCCGAATGGGTGCGTGCCGCCCGCGAAGACACCTTGACGGGTCTCGGCAACCGCCGCGTCGTTGACGAAGCGTTGCCCGGCCTGCTGGCCCGCGCCCATGCCGAACAGCTGCCGCTGTCGATCGCGATGGCCGACGTCGATCATTTCAAGATCGTCAACGACCGCTTCGGCCATGGCGTCGGCGACCAGGTACTGGTGATACTGGGCCAGCTCTTGCGCGCCAACACCCGCAGTACCGATGTGCTGGCCCGCATGGGCGGCGAAGAATTCATGATGGTGCTGGTGGGCACGCCCATCGAGCAGGCCCACGACATCTGCGAGCGCCTGCGCGAAGCCGTCGCCCAGCACGACTGGAACCAGTGCGCGCCGGGTTTGCGCGTCACCCTGAGCACCGGCCTGGTCGATCGCAGCGCCGAGTTCGACAGCCTGCGCCTGGTCGAACGGGCCGACCGTGCGCTGTACGCGGCCAAGCACCAGGGACGCAACTGCGTGGTCCGGCATTGAGCGCGGCAGTACGCCACCGTATGATTCTTTCGTTTGCAACGATTTAACCGAAATATGCGCTAACCCGTTTTCTCCTCGACGGGTTTTCAGCAATGCGGGCCGGCCCGGGCACGGGAATAATCCAATGCCCAGAGACGACCATGCCCACCACCTCCGCTGAATCCGATGCGCCCGTCAACGCGGCCTCCCTGCTGTCGCTGGCGCAGAAGGCCGGCGCCAGAGGCCTGTACCTGGAGAGCACCGACTGGGCCCAGGCCGCGCTGAAGGTCTGCCCCGAGAGCGATGTGGCGCTGCGCGCGCAGATCCACGGCCTGCTGGCCACCCACCACTGGCGGCTGGGCAATGCCGAGGTGGCAATGCGGGCCGGCACCCAGGCACTGGCCTTGTACGAGCGGCTGGCCGATCTGCCCGGCCAGTCCAGCACCCTGTGCGCGATGTGCATGGCCTGCAACCAGATCGGCCTGTACAACCAGGCGCTGACCTATGCCTTTCGCGCACTGAAGGCCGCGCAGCAAGCGGCCGATCGGCGGCTGGAGTGCTGGGCGCTGAACCGCGTCGGCGTGACCTACAACGACCTGGGCGACCACAGCTCGGCACGTCGCTACCTAGACCAGGCGGTGGCGCTGGCCCGCGAACTGGGCGGCAAGGAAGAGCTGTTCGGCGCACTGAACAACCTAGCCCGCTGCGAGCTGATGCTGGCCGGCGAGGCGCCCACGCCCCAGGGCGAACAACCCAGCGAGCCCACCCAACAGGCACTGACGCGGGCACGCCAGCTGTGCGAAGGCAATCTGGCCCAGGCGCGCAGCTGGGCCCACCCGCATATGGAGACCATCGCACTGGGCAATCTGGCCGATGTGCAGATGCTGGCCGGCGATCTGCTGGGTGCCGAGCAAACCCTGCGCCACTACCGCGAGGCCGCGCGCCACCATGGCTACCAACTGGTCGCCCTGACGGCCACCTTCCAGCTCGCCAAGCTGGACAGCCGCCAGGGCCGCCCCGCCGCCGCCGTGCAGGCGCTGGAGGAGTTGCTGAGCAATCTGGCCGAGGCGGAGTTCGGCGGCCTGTTGATGGAGGTGACCCAGGCGCTGTACCAGGGCCACAAGCAGCTGGGCCACCTGGCGCCGGCGCTGGCCCATCTGGAGCGCTTCAGCGGCCTGGAGCGCGAGCAGCTGAAGCGCCGCGCCGACGAGCAGGCCCGGGTGCTGCTGTCGCAGATGGAGGTGGGCCAGGCCCGCCAGGAGACCGAACGCGCCCGCCTCGACGCCGAGCTGCAGCGCCTGCGCGCGCATCGGCTCGAAGAGGAGCAGCGCAGTCTCTTGGCCCATGCCGCCAGCCTGGGCCGCGAGGCCCGCGAAGATCCGCTCACAGGCCTTGGCAACCGCCGCCTGCTCGATGAGTCGCTGCCCGGCCTGCTGAGCCTGGCGCGCGACGACCGCACGCCACTGGCCCTGGTGATGATGGATGTCGATCACTTCAAGCGCGTCAATGACGACCACGGCCATGCCATCGGCGATCTCGTGCTGGCGCGCTTGGCCCGCCTGCTGATGGCCAGCACCCGCACCTCCGACCTGCTGGCCCGCATCGGCGGCGAGGAGTTCATCGCCGTGCTGGTGGGCACGCCGATCGAGCTGGCCGGAGACATCTGCGAGCGGCTGCGCCACATGGTCGAGCACCACCCCTGGCACGAGATCAGCGCCGGCCTCAAGGTCACCATCAGCCTGGGCCTGGTCGAGGTCAGCGACCCGGTCGAAACCACCCGCCTGCTGGCCCTGGCCGACAAGGCGCTCTACAGCGCCAAGCACCTGGGCCGCAACCGGGTTGTGCGCAGCGTGTAGCGTGCGGGCTGACGGGGCTCGCGCGGCCCGCTACAGTCTCGACAACTTCATCGCAAAGACTGGTCAGCCCATGAACCCGATCCTCGTTGACGTGCTGCGCGGCAGCACGGTCGAATCGACCCACAGCGGCGCCTTTGCCATCGTCGACGGTGACGGCGCCCTGGTCGCTTCGCTGGGCGACATCCAGCGCCCCATCTTTCCCCGCTCCGCGATCAAGGTCTTGCAGGCCCTGCCGCTGGTGGAGAGCGGCGCAGCCGATCGGCTGCAGCTCACAGATGCCGAACTGGCGATCGCCTGCGCCTCGCACAACGGCGAGCCCGAGCATGTGGCCACTGCCCTGGGCATGCTGAAAAAGGCCGGGCTGGACGCCGCTGCGCTGGAGTGCGGCACTCAGTGGCCGGGCCGCGAATCGGTGCTGCGCGGCATGTTCAGCCGCCAGGAACAGGCCGGCCCCCTGCACAACAACTGCTCGGGCAAGCATGCCGGCTTCGTCTGCGTGGCCTGCCAGCTGGCCCTGGCTCAAGGCAGCGACCCGGCCGAATTCACCCGCGGCTATATCCGCGCCGAGCATCCGCTGATGCGCGAGGTCAGCGCCGCACTGTCTGCCACCACCGACACCAACCTGGGAAAGGCCCCGGTCGGCACCGATGGCTGCTCGATCCCCACCTATGGCATCCCGCTGCGCCAGCTGGCCCTTGCCTTTGCCCGCGTGGCCACGGGTCAGGGGCTGGCACCCGAGCGCGCCCGCGCTGCACTGCGCCTGCGCCAGGCGGTGGCCCGCGCGCCCTTCATGGTCGGCGGCAGCGGCCGCTTTGACACCGATGTGATGGCCCTGCTCGGCGAGCGGGTGTTCTGCAAGGTCGGCGCCGAGGGCGTCTACTGCGCCAGCCTGCCTGAGCAGGGCCTGGGCGTGGCACTGAAGATAGACGATGGCAATGCCCGTGGCGCCGAGGTGGCGATGGCCGCACTGATCGAGCGCCATGTGCGCCTGAGCGACACCGAACGGCAGGCGATGACTGCCTTCAGCGCACCGGTGATGAAGAACTGGAACGGCATCGAGGTGGGCAGCCTGCGCGCCAGCGCGGGGCTGCCCGATCGTGCTTAACCCGGCTGCTTGGTGATGCGCAGATAGGGCTTGGGCGCCGTCCAGCCACCTGGGAACAGGGTCTTGGCGTCCTCATCGGAGACCGAGCCGGCGATGATCACGTCGTCGCCCTGCTTCCAGTTCACCGGCGTGGCAACCTTGTGCTTGGCGGTCAGCTGCATCGAGTCGAGCACGCGCAGTATCTCGTCGAAATTGCGGCCAGTCGTCATCGGGTAGGTCAGCATCAGCTTGATGCGCTTGTCAGGGCCGACGATGAAGACCGAGCGCACGGTCGCGTTGGTCGCCGCGGTACGGCCTTCCGAACCACCTTCGATATCGGCGGGCAGCATGTTGTACAGCTTGGCCACCGCCAGATCGTGGTCGCCGATCATCGGATATTTGGGCAGATAGCCCTGCGTCTCCTCGATGTCGGCCGCCCAGCGGTGGTGGTTGTCCACCGGATCGACGGACAGGCCGATCAGCTTGGCATTGCGCTTGGTGAACTCCGGCTCGATCTTGGCCATATAGCCCAGCTCGGTGGTGCACACCGGCGTGAAGTCCTTGGGGTGCGAGAACAGAATGGCCCAGCTGTCACCGATCCAGTCATGGAACTTGATGGTGCCCTGGGTCGTCTGGGCGGTGAAGTCGGGGGCGATGTCATTGATGCGAAGAGACATGGCGATGCTCCTGTCAGTACAAATAGCGCGCGCGATGGATGAAGGACAACCGGGCCGGCGCGGCAAGGCCTGATGGCTGCCCAGGTTCGGAAGGGGGTCGGGAATCCAACCATCATAGTGGCCCTGGCGCTGGCCGTGCGCGAGGCAGACCGAGCTTCACCGCACGCACCCGAAATCTACTAGGGCCTGTTGACACCACGTCTGCCTGATGCGTTGCCACACAAATCGCCGTGAACTAGGCGCAAAACGAAACCGGGGTAGGCCCCCCGGTGAGGCTTTGCAACGACGTGCACGGCGATTTGTGTGGCAACCCTTCGGGAGCGGGGCTGAAAGGGCCCCACTCGTCGTTGAACTCCTAGCCCAGGCGCCCAGCCTGGGCGTCGTCGTCCGCCTAGATTGGGGCCCTTTCAGCCTCGCTCGCATAGGCAGACGTAGTGTTAACAGGCCCTCAGCCTTGGGGTAGATTCGCCGGCATGAGCAAAGCCACGCCCGCCGACCCCTCCCTCATTGACTCGCGCCAGGCCGCCTGGCGTCTGCTGGTCACACTGGGCCTGGTCGTGCTGGGCAACAGTTGCATGTATGTGGTGGCTGTCGTGCTGCCCACGGTGCAGGCCGAATTCGGCATCAGTCGGGCCGACGCGGCCCTGCCCTACACGCTGATGATGATCAGCCTGGGCCTGGGCGGCCTGTTGACCGGGCGCCTGGCCGACCGCCATGGCCTGATGCCGGTGCTGTGGATAGGCGCGCTGGCCATCTGCGGCGGCTTTGTGTGGGCGGGGCTGTCCGGCAGCATCTGGGCCTTCGGGCTGGCTCATGCCCTGCTGGGATTTTTCGGCAGTTCGGCCACCTTCGCGCCCCTGCTGGCTGACACGGCCCTGTGGTGGAACCGGCGGCGCGGCATAGCCGTGGCCATCTGCGCCAGTGGCAATTACATCGCCGGGGCGCTGTGGCCGCCCATCGTGCAGCATGGCGTCGCCACCCTGGGCTGGCGCCAGACCTATGTGCTGATGGGCATCGTCTGCGGACTGGGCGTGTTTGCTTTGTCGCTGCGCATGCGCCAGCGCCCGCCCCTGGTCTCCAACGCACCCGCCAGCGCCAGCGCACCGGTATTCGACCGCAGCCGCCCCTTCGGTCTGAGGCCAGCCCACGCGCAGTTCCTGCTCTGTGTGGCCGGGGTGGCCTGCTGTGTGGCCATGGCCATGCCCCAGGTCCACATCGTCGCCTACTGCGCCGACCTGGGTTTCGGCGCCGCTCGCGGTGCCCAGATGCTCTCGCTGATGCTGGCCTGCGGCATCGTCAGCCGCCTGGTGTTCGGACTCATCTGCGACCGCATCGGCGGCATCCGCACCCTGCTGCTGGGCTCGGCCCTGCAGGGCATCGCCCTGCTGATGTTCCTGCCCTTCGACGGACTGGTGTCGCTCTACGTCGTCTCGGCCCTGTTCGGCCTGTTCCAGGGCGGCATCGTGCCGACCTACGCCATCATCGTGCGCGAGCACTTCGCGCCGCAAGAGGCCGGTGCCAGGGTCGGCGCCGTCATCATGGCCACCCTCGTGGGCATGGCGCTGGGCGGTTGGATGTCGGGCTGGGTCTTCGACGTGACAGGCAGCTACGACGCGGCCTTCCTCAATGGCATAGGCTGGAATCTGCTGAATCTCGCCATTGCCGGCTGGCTGTTCTGGCGGGTGCGCAAGCAGGGCGGAGATGCCGGGGCCGTGCCAAACGCGGTCGTCGGGACCTAGCCTGCTAATCTCGCGGGCCATGAAGTCGCTGAATCTGCAACCCGGTATCGCCCCGGCCCTGGCCGCTGCGGTCCTGTTCGGTGCCAGCACGCCGCTGGCCAAGCCGCTGCTGGGACAGACCAGCCCCTGGCTGCTGGCGTCCCTGCTCTACCTGGGCTCCGGCCTGGGCCTCTGGCTGCTGAGGAGGCTGAGCAAGGCCCCCGCGGTTCGGCTCGACGCCGCAGAGCGCGGGTGGCTGGCCGGGGCCATCGTCGCCGGCGGCATGGTCGCTCCGGTGCTGCTGATGCTGGGCCTCTCGCGCCTGCCGGCCTCAGGCGTGTCGCTTCTGCTCAACGCCGAAGGGGTGGCGACGGCGCTGCTCGCCTGGTTCGCCTTCAAGGAGAACTTCGACCGCCGCATCGCATTGGGCATGCTGGCCATCGTGGCCGGCAGCGTCGTCCTGACCTGGCCGGGTGCCGAGGCGGCCAGCGGCGGCATCGAGAGCTGGTGGCCGGCGCTGGCCGTGCTTGGAGCCTGCCTGGCCTGGGGCATGGACAACAACCTGACGCGCAAGGTCTCGCTCACCGACGCCAGCTACATCGCCATGAGCAAGGGCCTGGCGGCCGGCGCCACCAACCTCGTGCTGGCATTCATCGCCGGTGCCCAATGGCCCGGCGCCGGCACGGTGCTGGCCGCCGGCCTGCTGGGCTTTGCCAGCTACGGCGCCAGCCTGGTCTTGTTCGTGCTGGGCCTGCGGCATCTGGGCACGGCCCGCACGGGCGCCTACTTCTCCGTCGCCCCCTTCATCGGCGCACTGCTGTCCATCCTGCTCCTCGACGAGCCCGTCACCGGGCCGCTGCTGCTAGCCGGACTGCTGATGGCCATCGGCGTGGCCCTGCACCTGACCGAGCGGCACGAACACGAGCATAGCCATGAACCGATGGAGCACGAGCACACCCATGTGCACGGCACCGGCGACCTGCACCATGCCCACGAGCACCAACCGCCAGTGCCGCCCGGGACGCGACACACGCACGTGCACCGGCATGAGCCCATGACACACAGCCACGGCCATTTCCCTGACGCGCACCACCGGCACGTGCATTGACGGGCCGGCCGTCGATGCGACCATCGCCGCGCTCGCCCGTGCAGCGCTTGCTGTCGCGCAATACCGCTGTGGCGTACGCAGGTATGCTGTCGGCCATGGCAATCACGAGGCGTCTTCGCCGCTGGGTCTGCGGTGGTGTGCTGATGGCGATGCTGTTCATGCAGTTCGCCACGGCGGCCTATGCCTGCCCGCAGCTGGAGAAAGCCATGCAGCGCGGCGAGATGATGGCCACCATGCCCGGCTGCGACGGCATGCCGGCGCAGATGGACATGGAGCAGCCGCAGCTGTGCAAAGCGCATTGCGACAAGGATGCGCAGAGCACCGCCTCGGTGACTTCACCTGACCTGCAACCCAATCCAGCGGCCCCGGCGCTGTTGATGGGCATCGTCGAACCCGCAGCGCCCCTGCTGCTGCCGGACAACGCCCCCGGCCATCCGGCCGCGCAACCGCGCCCACCAGGGGCGCCCCCGCTGTACCTCACGCTGCTGATCCTGCGGAATTGACCTGAACCTCGGCCGGCGCGCAGCCCTCGCGCCGGTGTGCGTTCCCGCGTTCGTTCCGAGGATCACCATGAAATCTCATCTTGTCGGCGTGCCCATGCGGCGCGCCCCTTCGCCCAAGAATCGTCTGCTGTTTGCGTTGTGCATCGGCGTCGGCTTTGCAGGCAGCGCGTGTGCACTGACCTTCGCCGAGGCCTTGGCTGACGCCGAGCAGCAAAGCCCGGCGCTGCTGGCCCAGCAAGCCGCGCTGGCCGGCGCGGTCGCGGCACAGGGCGGCGCTGCCGCCCTGCCCGACCCCAGGCTGTCGGTCGGCGTCGACAACCTGCCCGTCAGCGGCCCCGACCGCCTAAGCCTGACGCGCGACTTCATGACCATGCAGCGCATCGGCCTGATGCAGGAAGTGCCCAATCGCGCCAAGCGGGAGGCCCGCGTGCAAGGGGCAGAGGCCAGGGCCGAACGCGAGCGGGCGCTGCTGGAGGTGGTCCGCCTGCAGTTGCGCCAGACCCTCGCGCGGGCCTGGTCGGCCACTCAGCATGCGTTGAAGCGCCAGGCCGCGCTGGATGCCGTGCAGCGGGAGAACCAACGCCTGCAAGACAGCCTGCCTGGGCGCATAGCCGCAAGCACGGCCTCGGCCGCCGACCTGATACTCGCGCGCCAGGATGCACTGGCCCTGACCGACCGCCGCGACGATCTGGTCCGCGATGAGGCCAAGGCCCGCGCGGCATTGAAACGTCTGGTCGGCCCTCGAGCGACCGAGCCCCTGGTCGGCGAGGCGCCACTGCCAACTGTCGATGCCGCTGCACTGCATGCGCAACTGGCACGCCATGCCGAGGTGGCCGTCTACCCTGCCCTGCTGAACATGGCCCAGGCCGATGCGCGCGAGGTCCGGGCCGAGTCGCGCGGCGACTGGTCCTGGGAAGTGGCCTACAGCCGCCGGGGACGCCAGTGGGGCGACATGGTGTCTGTTCAGCTGAGCTTCGATCTGCCCTGGCAGCGTCGGCAGCTGCCGGCCCTGGCCGCCAAGCAGCGCGAGGTCGATCGCCTCCAGGCAGAGCGCGAGGACTTGCTGAGGCGCCACGCCCAGGAGCTCGACGAGCAGTTGGCCGAGCTGGCCGCGCTCGATCGCCAGTGGGAGCGACTGCAAGGTGACGGGCTGCGGCTGGCGCAGGAGCGCGTGGATCTGGGGCTGTCCGGCTACCAGGCCGGCAAGGTCGATCTGGGGGCGGTGCTCGCAGCGCGGCGCGAGCTGCTGGAAGGACGGTTGCGGCTGATCGAACTCGAGGCCCAACGCACCGACCTGCGTGCACGGTTGAACAACCAGGTAGCGGAGTGAGCGCCATGAACACATCTCTCAAGAAGACGGCCCTCGCAGGGGCCTTGTTGGCCCTGGGCATGGGGGCCGGCTGGGGCCTGGCGCGCTGGCAGGCGGACCGACCTGCAGCACCTCAGACGGTCGGCGCCGAAGAGCACAAGCCACTCTATTGGTACGACCCCATGGTGCCGACGCAGAAGTTCGACAAGCCCGGCAAGTCACCATTCATGGACATGCAGCTGGTGCCCAAGTACGCCGGGGAGGACAGCGGCACGGCGGCAGGCCTGAGCGTATCGTCGCAAGCCATCCAGTCTCTGGGCCTGCGCGTCGCCACCGTCGAGCGGGCCACCATCGGCGCGAGCGTCGATGCAGTCGGCAACCTGCAGCTCAATGACCGGGATGTCAGCCTTGTTCAGGCGCGCGCTGCCGGATTTGTGGAACGGGTCTATGCCCATGCGCCGGGCGACGTGGTGCCGGCTGGCGCGCCCTTGGCCGATCTGCTACTGCCCGAGTGGGTGGCGGCGCAGCGCGAGTTCCTGGCGGTCAAGGCACTGAATGAGCCGGCCCTGACCCAGGCGGCACGCCAGCGCCTGGGCCTGCTGGGCATGGCCGAGGCATTGATTGATCAGGTCGACCGCACAGGGCAGACGCAGGGCAATGTCACGGTCCGGGCGCCGAACGCGGGGCTGCTCGTCGAGCTGATGGTGCGCCAAGGCATGACCGTGGCGCCTGGCACGAGCCTGGCCCGCATCAACGGCCTGGGCCAGGTCTGGCTCGAAGCAGCGGTGCCGGAGGCGCAGGCCGGTGCGATTCAAGCCGGCCAGGCCGTCGAAGCACGCTTGAGCGCATTCCCGGGCGAGGTGTGGCGAGGCAAGGTTGCCGCGGTGTTGCCGGAGTCGAACCGCGAGACCCGTACCCTGCGCGTACGCATAGCGCTGCCCAATCCGCAGCAGCGTCTGAAGGCCGGCATGTTTGCGCAGGTGACGCTGAGCGGCCCCAAGGCCGAGGCCATCGTCGTACCGGCCGAGGCCATCATCCGCACCGGCAAGCGTGCCATCGCCTATGTGGTCGAGGCGCCCGGGCGCTACCGGCCGGTGGAAGTCGAGGTGGGTCAGGAGTTCGGCGACAAGCTGGTCGTGCGACGCGGCTTGGAGGCCGGTCAGCAGGTGGTGGCATCCGCCCAGTTCCTGATCGACTCGGAAGCGAGCCTGCAAGGGCTGGGGCTGGCGACCGGGGACAAGCCATGATCGCCGGCATCATCCGCGGGTCGGTGGCCCATCGCTTCCTCGTGCTGCTGCTGACCTTGATGATGGCTGGTTGGGGCATCTGGGCGGTGCGCAGCACACCGGTCGATGCCCTGCCCGATCTGTCCGACGTGCAGGTCATCATCCGCACCAGCTACCCGGGCCAGGCGCCGCAAATCGTCGAGAACCAGGTCACCTATCCGCTGGCAACGACCATGCTGTCGGTGCCGGGCGCGAAGACGGTGAGGGCGTTCTCCTTCTTCGGCGACTCCTTCGTCTACGTCCTGTTCGAGGACGGCACCGATCTCTACTGGGCGCGCTCGCGGGTGCTGGAGTATCTGAACCAGGTGCAGGGCCGGCTGCCGGCGACAGCCAAGGCCACGCTCGGGCCCGACGCAACCGGCGTGGGCTGGATCTTCCAGTACGCGCTGGTGGACCGGTCGGGCCGGCATGACCTGGCACAGCTGCGCGCACTGCAGGACTGGTTCGTCAAGTTCGAACTCAAGAGCCTGCCGAATGTGGCCGAGGTGGCCTCGGTCGGCGGCATGGTCAAGCAGTACCAGGTGGTGCTTGACCCGACCCGGCTGGCCGCCTACGGCGTCACGCAGGCCCAGGTCAAGGACGCACTGATGGCCAACAACCAGGAAGCCGGCGGCTCGGTGCTGGAGCTCGCCGGGGCCGAGTACATGGTGCGCGCCAGCGGTTACCTGAAGTCGCTGGACGACTTTCGCGCGATTGCCCTGACCGCGCGCGGCGGTGTGCCGATCCGGCTGGCCGACGTCGCCAGGCTGCAGGTGGGCCCCGAGATGCGGCGCGGCATTGCCGAGCTGGACGGCGAGGGCGAAGTGACCGGCGGCGTGGTGATATTGCGCTCGGGCAAGAACGCGCGGGACACCATCGCCGCGGTGAAACACAAACTGACCGAACTGCAGGCCAGCCTGCCCAAGGGTGTGGAGATCATCACCACCTATGACCGCAGCGCGCTGATCGAGCGTTCCATCGCCAACCTGACCAGCAAGCTCGCCGAGGAGTTCATCGTCGTGGCCCTGGTCTGCCTCGTGTTCCTCTGGCATCTGAGGTCGGCGCTGGTGGCCGTCATCTCCCTGCCGCTGGGCGTGCTGGCCGCGTTCGTGGTGATGCGCTACCAGGGTATCAACGCCAACATGATGTCGCTGGGCGGCATCGCCATTGCCATCGGCGCGATGGTCGACGCCGCGGTGGTGATGATAGAAAACGCACACCGCAAGCTGGAAGCCTGGCAGCACGTCCACCCCGACCGCGAACTGATGGGCGCGGAGCGCTGGCAGGTCATCACCGAGGCCGCCGAAGAAGTCGGGCCGGCGCTGTTCTTCTCGTTGCTCATCATCACGCTGTCCTTCATTCCGGTGTTCACGCTGGAGGCACAGGAAGGCCGGCTGTTCGGGCCGCTGGCTTTCACCAAGACCTATGCGATGGCGGCGGCGGCCGGCCTGTCCGTCACGCTCGTGCCGGTGCTGATGGGCTTGTGGATTCGCGGCCGTATTCCCGCCGAGCAGAAGAACCCGATCACGCGGGCCCTGATCGCCGCCTACCGGCCGGCCCTGGAATGGGTGCTGAGCTGGCCGAAGCTCACACTGGTGATGGCCGTGGCGGTACTGGCCACAACTGCCTGGCCGCTGACGCAGCTCGGTGGCGAGTTCCTGCCCAGCATCGACGAAGGCGACCTGCTCTACATGCCGTCGGCCCTGCCCGGCCTGTCCGCCCAGCGTGCCGCGGAGCTGCTGCAGATCAGCAATCGGATGATTCGCACCGTGCCCGAGGTAGAGCGTGTGTTCGGCAAGGCCGGCCGCGCCGAGACCGCCACCGATCCGGCGCCGCTGGAGATGTTCGAGACCACCGTCAAGCTGAAAGCCCGTGAGCAATGGCGGCCCGGCATGACGCCGGACAAGCTGATCGAGGCGCTGGACCAGGCGGTGAAGATTCCGGGCCTGTCCAACCTCTGGATTCCGCCCATCCGAAACCGCATCGACATGCTGGCTACCGGCATCAAGAGCCCGATCGGCGTGAAGGTGACGGGCAGTGACCTGAAGGCGATCGAGCGTATTGCCACCGAGGTCGAGCAGGTCGCCAAGACCGTGCCCGGCGTGTCTTCCGCCTTGGCCGAACGGCTCACGGGGGGGCGCTACATCGACGTCCAGATCGACCGCCTCGCTGCCGGCCGCTACGGGCTCAGCATGGCCGATGTGCAGGCGTTGGTGTCAGGCGCCATCGGCGGAGAAAACGTCGGCGAGACCGTGGAGGGCCTGGCGCGCTTCCCCATCAATCTGCGCTATCCGCGGGAATGGCGCGACTCGCCCGAACGCCTGGTCCAGCTGCCCATATTCACCGCGACGGGCCAGCAAATCACGCTCGGCGCTGTGGCCAGCATCACCATCTCCGACGGGCCACCGATGCTCAAGAGCGAGAACGCCCGCCCCTCCGGCTGGGTCTATGTCGATGTGCGAGGCCGCGACCTGGCCGCGGTGGCGAACGACTTGCGGGAGGCGGTGCACCAGCGGGTCAAGCTGGAGCCCGGCGTGAGCCTGGCCTACTCGGGGCAGTTCGAGTATCTGGAACGGGCCAATGCGAGGCTGAAGATCGTCGTGCCGGCCACACTGCTCATCATCTTCCTGCTGCTCTATCTGACCTTCAAGCGCCTGGACGAGGCCGTGCTCATCATGGCGACCCTGCCATTTGCACTGACGGGTGGCGTCTGGTTCCTGTACCTGATGGGCTTCAAGCTGTCCATCGCCACCGGTGTCGGCTTCATTGCCCTGGCCGGCGTGTCGGCCGAGTTTGGCGTGGTCATGCTGATCTACCTGCGCCATGCCCTGGAAGCGAGGCTCAGGGCCGGGCAGTCGCCAACGCCAGCCATGCTGCTTGAGGCCCTGCGCGAAGGGGCGGTGCTGCGGGTCCGGCCGAAGGCGATGACCGTGGCGGTCATCCTGGCCGGCCTGGTGCCGATTGTGTGGGGCAGCGGCACAGGCATAGAAGTCATGAGCCGTATCGCCGCACCGATGCTGGGAGGCATGGTGAGCGCACCCCTGCTGTCCCTGTTCATCATCCCCGCCGCATGCCTGCTGATGTGGACAAAGCCCGACGAGCCGCTCAGCGGCCCTCGGCCAGCGCCGCCCTGACCCTGGGGTCCGGCGAGCGGGCGGCGTACATCTCAGCCGTCAGGCCAAAGCGATCCACCCGGGCGCGCGAGGCCGAGCGGGCCAGCAGCTCGGCAATGAGCTCGGGCCGGGCGTGGATGGCCGCATACATCAATGGCGTGCGGCCCTGCGCATCGCTGGCATCCACGTCGAGGCCGGCCTCCAGGGCCGCACGCAGGCCGGCGCGGTCGTCGTTGCGTATCAGCGCCACCCAGGTGGGTTCGGTGTGCAAGGCAGCAGCGCCCGAAGGCATGGCCATCGTTTCCGCTCGTTGGCGCATGGCGGCAGCCGGCGCAGCGGGTGCCTGGGCCAGGTCGCGCATCGCAGGTAGCGGCGCCTGGGCAACGGTGACGTCGGCAGCCGCAGCGGCTGCCGGTGCGGCCTCTGCGACCGGCGCCGCAGCGGCCCATACTTCCTGCGCTTGGGGCTTGGCTGTCTTGGCCACCGAATCGCTGCGCGCGGCACGGCGCGGCGGGCTTGCCTCATTCACCGGCGGCACTGCTGGCGGAGCCTGCACCACAGCTGGCGCCTGCGGCGACGGCGTCGGAGCGGCCGCCACCTTTACCCCCTCCATCGAAGCTCCGGCCAGCGGCTCAGCGTCTTTGTCCGCGCCCAACTGCCAGACCAGGCCGGCCGATAACACCAGGGCCAGGGCCGAGCCACCCAGCATCAGCCAGTAGGGTCGGTTGGCGGCCGTGGACGACATGCGCTGTTGGCGCTGAGCCGTCTCGAGCGCCGCCACCCGGGCCAGCACGGCAGCGCGGCGGCGCTGGCGATCGGCGTCATCGACTGCCGCTTCGGTCTCTAGCGCCTGGCGGTAGGCCCGCTCCAGCGGGCCCGGCCGGACGTCTTCAGGTTCAGACATGCTGGGGCCTCCACGCTCTCAGATCGGCGCGCAGGGCGTCGCGGGCATAGCGCAGCCGGCTCTTGGCCGTCTCGAGGCCGACGCCGGTGATACTGGCCACCTCGCCCAGGCTGATATCCATCTGGGCAAAGAGCAGAAAGGTTTCGCGCTGCACCTCGGGCAGGGCCTGGACGGCGCGCATCAGCTCGTCGGACAGCTGGCGGTTCTCCAGCACCCGCTCGGGCAGGCGCGACAGGGTGTCGGAGAAGTCAGCCAGGCTGAGGCCGAGGTCGTCAGCGCGCTGCTCGGCCGCTGACCTGTCGGCGCGGTAGTGGTCCATGACCTTGTTGCGTGCAATCGTGAACAACCAGGTGACGAAACGCGCCTTGCCCTCATCGAACGAGGCCGCGCCCTTGGCCACGGCCAGCCAGCACTCCTGGTGCAGGTCCTCGGCCAGGCTCACCGAATCGCGCCGCAGCAGCTTGGCGATGAAACCAAAGACCTGGCGGTCGTAGCGGTCGTACAGCCGTGCGAAGGCCTGCGGGTCGCCGCCCAGATAGGCGCAGAGCAACTGGGCGTCGGTTGGCAGCGGTGACGGCGGCGAGACGGGCATGAAGCCGATGCTAGCGGCAGTCAGCGCGCCGGGGGATCCGGTACATAGCCGTTATCACTCACCGGGAAGGGCCTTGGCCGGCTGGGCCGGACCTGCGCCCAGCGCGAGGGCACGATGCCGGCGGCGACCAGGCGCTCCATGCTGTCGTACTCGAGTTGGACCACGCTCTGCGGGCTGGCGCTGGCCCGCTCGAAGCGGGTGTGGCTGGTGTACGAGGTTTCGCGCTCGCCATGGGCCGTGCCCAACCTGGCCGCGGCCTCCTGGCGCGGCGCCGACTTGGCCTGCTCCTGCATCGCGGTGGCCCCGGCCGCCGGTGAGGCCAAGGGTGCCGGCGCTGCGCGGTCCCGCGCCTCGGCATCCGATCTGAGCATCGGCGGCGACTCGAGCACCGGCGGCGGTACCGGCTTCTCGCGAAACGCCGCCACGCCGATCACGCCGACATGGCCGGGCCGGCCGGTCTGCGCCGCGTAGGACTGGGCGATGGCAGCGAACTGGAAGGCCGCCACCTCGGCATCGCTCTTGCGCCAGCCGCGGATGTCGTAGCTTTCGTAGGGCGCCAGCACATAGCCGGTCTGCGCCCAGCCGGCCGTCTGGCCCGAGATGACGTTGATGCCGTCCACCGACAGCACGGCCAGCACCCGGCCGCCGGTCAGATTGCGCAGCCGCAGCGCATAGCGGGCGCCGGGCCGGCCGGCCACGTACTCACGCTGATCCTTGGCGTAGACCGGCAGCAGCTGGTCGGCATCGCAGTCGAGAACCTCCAGAGAGACCAGGCGATCCTGGGCCAGGGCAGGTACGCTGCAAGCCGCCAGCCCGAAGCCAGCGAGGCCGGCCAGGAACAAGGCCGACGCGGCAAAGCGCCGGCGACTCTGATGAATCGATGATGATGTAGTGGCAGGCATGACGACCCCAGGTGGTTGCTGACCTGTGCTTGTACGCAGGTCGGACAGAAACAGGGTCAAACAGGGTCAAACAGGTTCAATCAAGCCGCTTGATCATCGAACAAGGCGTCGGGTTGGGCCAGCGCCCGCGGCAGCTGCAAGCCGAACAGGCTGCCCGACAGCGGCATCGCCAGCAGCTGCTCGGGGCTCAGCTCCTGACGAGCAGTGGTGACCATCAGCTGGTCGCCCTGCACCCCGCCGAGGGCCGGGCAGCTGCTGTGCTTGGCCGGTACGCTGAAGCGCTGCAGCAGCGCGCCGTCGGGTCCGTAGCGAACGATCTGGCCGGCGCCCCACTGGGCATTCCACAGGCAGCCCTCGGCGTCGATCACCGAGCCATCGGGCCAGGCATGCCTGTCACTTACCGCCACGAAGGGCCGGATGCCGGCCACCTGGGCACTCTCGGCGTCGTAGTCGCATTGCTGGAGGGTGCGCGACAGCGTGTCGCAAAAGTACAGGGTGCGGCCATCGAGGCTGAAGCAGATGCTGTTGGCAATCGCCACCGCCGGCAGGGCCAGGGGACGCAGACCATGCCGCATCGAGTACTGGTAGAAGCCGCCGATGGGCCGGCGCACCGGTTCCTCGTTGATCGTGCCAAAGACGAAATAGCCGCGCCGGTCGGTGCGGCCGTCATTGATGCGGTTGTGCGGCTCCCGTGCGTCCACCGCCGCGAGCGGCGTCAGCCTCGCCAGCGTCGCGCCGGTGGCCTGCAGATCGTCCAGGTCGGCCAGGCACAGGCTTTTGGCCAGGCCCAGCAGCAGGCGGCCCGAGCGGGTGTGGGCAAAGCAGCCCAGGCGATCCGGCAGGCGGCAGCTCAGCGCCGCATCACTGGCCGGCGTCCAGGCATGCAGCAGGGACGACTCGATATCGGTCCACCACCAGCGGCCGCTGCCGGCATGCCATTGCAGGCATTCGCCCAGGATGGCGGTCTGGGCAAACACCAGGCTCAGCCTGTTCGATGCGAGGTTGGGGATCAAGTGCAGGTCTCCGGCTCGGTGGCGGCGGGATCACCCGCCCCCCAAGCTTACCGGGCCCGCGCCCCGTTGCCGGTGGGCTAGTAGTCGCTCACGCCCAGGCGCTTCAGCGCATCCCTGGCGGGCTCCAGCCCCAACAGGGCCGCCTTCTTGTACCAATCGATGGCCAGGGCCTTGTCCTGGGTGCCCGCCCAGCCGTACTCGTAGGCCTGCGCCACCTTCAGCTGCGACTGGGCAAACCCGACCTGGGCAGCCGAGAGTTGCAGGGCAAAGGCACGCCGGGCATCCGCAGGTACGCCGATGCCGCGCTCCAGCATGACACCGGCATTGAAGGCGCCACGCGCCAGGCCGGACTCGGCGGCCCGGTTGAACCAGTCGAACGCGGCCTTGGCGTCGGACGGTGTGCCCTGCCCTCGCGCATGCATGACGCCCAGGTTGTTCATCGCCACAGGATGCCCCTGTTCCGCCGCGCGCCGGTAGCCGTCGATGGCCTGTGGATAGTCCACCGCCATGCCAATGCCGTGATATTGGTTCCAGGCCAGGCTGAACTGCGCCAGCACAAAGCCCTGGCTGGCGGCCTTGCGGTACCAGGTGTTGGCGAGCTCGGTATTCGCCTCCACACCGCGCCCCTGGGCAAACAGGTTGCCCACAGCGTTCTGCGCGCGGGGGTTGCCGGCATGGCCCATGCGCAGCAGCGTCTCGCGGGCCTCGGTCGAGCCCTGGAGCGCAGCGATGTACAGCGGCATGACCTCGCCGCCACCGGGCAGCGCATCGACCAGGCGCTGCATCGGATTGGCCAGTGCGACCGGTGCCTCACCGGGCGCCCGGCTGGCGGGGCCTGCCGCCACGGCCGATTTGCTGCCGGCCGCCGCGAGCTCATTGGCGTCGATCGCGCGGCGCTCACCGGCGGTGCCCGCCAACGGCGCCACGCTGGCGCTGGCCGAAGGCCCGGCCACCGCTGCAGGAAACAGTTTGGCCAGCGCCATCTCGGCGCCGGCCTTCAAGGCCGGTGTGTCCGCGCCGGCAGCGAACTTCTCGATGTATTGCCGGGTCGTGTCGGGGTTGCGCGAGAAACGATGGGAGACGACGAACGCCGCCGCGGCGCCCTGTGCCTGGCCCTGGGCGCCCAAGACCTCGCCGAGATTGGCCCAGGCAGTGGCACGGGCCGGCGCCAGCGCCAAGGTGTAGCGCAACAGCCGCTCGGACTCCGACAGGCGATTGCTGCGGTACAGCACATAGCCGTAGTTGTTGGCAATTTCCTGATCCGATGGATCGGCCCGCCAGGCCTGCTCAAAATCAGCCAGGGCGGCGCCGATCTGCTCGGCCTTGAACTTGTCCAGCGCGGTGATGTTGAGCTTGCGGGCACTCTTGCGGTCACCGCGCGCCGGATAGGGCAGCTCCTCGATCTCGGTCTTGGCGTCCCACAGCGCGTTGGCATCGCCCTGCTTGGCCGCGTCAAGCATGCGCACGACCTGCTCCAGGCGACCGGACACCGCCGCTGTCAGCACCTCCTGCCGCGGCTGGGCCGACACCCGGCTGCACAGCAGCGCAAACAAGAAGAAGAGAACAAGGCGCTGCACGTACCGGCAAGATGTCATGGCTGCTGGGCATCAGGGTGAGCGGTCCAAAGGGACCGAAACCTTGTCAGTGTAGCTGCAGGGTCATGCCACTCGAAGATAGCGAGTTCAGTCCTGGCCCCACAGCGCCCGCATCGCCTGCTCGAAGTCACCGTTGATGCGGTCCTGCTGCACATGCCGGCCCCGCGAGATCACCTGTTGGCCGGCCACGAACACATCGCTGATCGCCTCACCCTGCGAGGCAAACACCAGCGCATCGAGCAGATGGCTGGAGGGCATGCCCAGCAGGCCGCTGTGCTGGGCGTCCAGCACCAGGAAGTCGGCGCGGGCGCCCTCCTTCAGGCCCCAGCTGGCAAAGCCTGCGGGTGCGGCGCTGCCGGCGCGCGAGGCCTCGAACAGGCGTGCAGCCGTCGACGGCTCGCGGCCCGGTGCGGCGGCGACGTTGCGCTGCTGCAGGCCCAGGCGCTGGCCATACTCCAGCCAGCGCAGCTCCTCGACCCAGCCGCGGGTGACGTGGCTGTCCGAGCCCAGGCTCATGGGCACACCGGCCTCCAGCCAGCCACGCAGATCGCACAGGCCGTCACCCAGATTGCCCTCGGTGCCGGGGCAGATCACAACACCGGCGCCAGCGGCGGCCACGGCCGCTATCTCCTCGGGCGTGCTGTGTGTGGCATGCACCAGTTGCCAGCGCGCATCGGGCGCGAAGGCATTGCACAGCCATTGCATAGGCCGCTGGCCGGTGGCGGCCAGGCAGTCGCTCACCTCCTGCTGCTGCTCGCTGATGTGGATGTGGATGGGCACATCCGCATCGCCGACCAGGGCCTGCAGTGCGCGGATGTCATCGGCATGGGCGGCACGCAGCGAATGCAGGGCCACCCCGGCGTTCAGCAGCGGCCGGCCGGCGGCATTGATACGCTGACTGGCGCGCCAGATCCAGCCAGCATCGGTGGCGAAGCGGCGCTGGTCGTCGCGCAGGCCGGTCTGTGCGAAACCGGCATGGGCGTAGAGCACGGGCAGCATCGTCAGGCCCAGGCCGGCATCGGCCGCGGCATCGGCCAAGGCCCAGCTGGTGGCCAATTCGTCCGGGTAGGCGCTGCCATCGGGCTGGTGCTGCAGATAGTGGAACTCGCAGACCTGGGTATAGCCACCGCGCAGCAGCTCCAGATAGAGCTGGGCGGCAATGGCGCACAGCTGCTCGGGCGTGACGCGCAGCGCCACGCCGTACATGCGATCGCGCCAGGACCAGAAATCGTCGCTGGCGCTGTCGCGCCGCTCGGCCAGGCCGGCGAAGGCGCGCTGGAAGGCGTGGCTGTGCGCATCCACCAGGCTGGGCAGGACGGGGCCGTGCAGCTGCTGCGCCTGGGCCGGCGCATCGACCCCGGGCGTGAAGCTCATCCAGTGGCCCTGGCCATCGGCCTGCATCAGCACGCGGCGCTGCCATTGGCCGTTGATCCAGGCCAGTGGGGCCCAATAGTCAGTCGTCGCGCTCATGCGGCGGGCTTCCAGTTCCGCATCGTCTGCAGCAGTTGCTTGAGCAGTGGCTGCACGCGCGAGGCAATCGCCTCGTCATAGGCATAGGGCGCCTGCTCCTGCATATAGGTGCTCCA
This sequence comes from uncultured Roseateles sp., assembly GCF_963422335.1. NCBI lineage: Bacteria > Pseudomonadati > Pseudomonadota > Betaproteobacteria > Burkholderiales > Sphaerotilaceae > Roseateles > uncultured Roseateles sp. The sequence continues at coordinate 2,808,181 of NZ_OY729424.1, read as the reverse complement.
GCACATCTCCAACTGCACCGTGTGAATGCCCTGCTCGGGCTGGCCATAGTTGCGCGTGATGTAGCCCCCCTTGAAGCGGCCGTTGACTATGCTGGTGTAGTCGCTCTGACCCGCAAGCACTGCGGCCAGTTGTGCCGTCAGACCCGTATCGCAGCTGCGGCCATCGGCCGTGCCCAGATTCAAGTCGGGCAGCTTGCCCTCGAACAGCCAAGGCAGCACGCTCTTGATGCTGTGCGCGTCGAACAGAACGACATGGCCGTGGGCGGTGCGCAGGCGCTGCAACTCGCCCTGCAAGGCCTGGTGGTAGGGCTGCCAAAAGCGCTCGCGGCGGCGCAGCTTCTCGTCGGCATCGGGTGCCTGACCGTCCAGGTACAACGGGTCGCCGGTAAAGAAGCGTGTGGGGCACAGCTCGGTATTCGAGGCGCCGGGGTACATCGGCGTGTCCTCGGGCGGGCGGTTCAGGTCTATCACATAGCGCGAGTGGTGGGGCACGATGACGCTGGCGCCCATTTCGCGGGCAAAGCCGTAGAGTCGTTCGAGGTGCCAGTCGGTGTCTTCGGTGGCCAGCGCGCGGGGTTGGTAGCGGCCGCGCAAATCCTCAGGAATGGCAGTACCGACATGGGGCATGCTGACCAGCAGTGGCGCGCTGCCGGGGTGGAGGGTGAATACGTCGCTCATGCGGCAACTCCTTGAGTATCGGAAAAGACAGAAGACACCTGGCCTCCCCGCACCACCTGCAGCAGCGGATTGCGGCCAAAGAAATAGGCCAGTTCGTTCGGGTGGGCAATGTCCCAGACGCAGAAGTCCGCACGCGCGCCGGCCTGCAGCACGCCCACCTCGCCAGCCAGGCCCAGCGCCTGAGCGGCATGGACGGTGACGCCGCGCAGCGCCTCCTCGGGCGTCAGCCGGAACAGTGTGCAGGCCATGTTCAGCATCAGCAGCAGAGACAGCGTCGGCGAGGTGCCGGGGTTGTGGTCGGTGGACAAGGCCATCGGTACACCGGCCTCGCGCAGCGCCGCTATCGGTGGCAGCTTGGTTTCGCGCAGGAAGTAGTAGGCGCCCGGCAGCAGCACGGCCACCGTGCCGCTTCGGGCCATCGCCGCCACGCCCTCGGGCGACAGATGCTCCAGATGGTCGCAGGACAGCGCACCGAACTCGCAGGCCAGCTGAGTGCCGCCCTGGTCACTGAGCTGCTCAGCGTGCAGTTTGACTGGCAGATCCAGCGCGCGCGCTGCCTCGAACACCTGGCGGGTCTGTGCCGGGGTGAAGCCTATGCCCTCGCAGAAGGCATCGACGGCATCGACCAGGCCTTGCGACTGCAGCGCCGGCATCCAGGCACAGACGGCGTCGACATAGTCCGCCTGCCGCCCCTCGAACTCCGGCGGCACGGCATGCGCGCCCAGAAAGGTGGTGCGCACCGTCACCGGTTGGTTCAGTTGCAAGTGGCGGGCCACCTTCAGGCAGCGGGCCTCGGTCTCGAGGTTCAGGCCGTAACCGGACTTGATCTCTATCGTCGTCACCCCCTCGGCCAGCAAGGGCCGCAGACGCTTCAAGGCCAAGGCATACAACTCGTCCTCGGTGGAGGCACGAGTGGCGGCAACAGTGGAGCGAATGCCACCGCCAGCGCGGGCAATGGCCTCATAGCTGGCGCCCTGCAGCCGCAGCTCGAACTCGCGGGCGCGCATGCCGCCGTAGACCAGATGGGTGTGGCAGTCGATCAAGCCCGGCGTGACGCAGGCGCCACCCAGGTCGGTCACAGTGCCGGTGGCCCGCTTCAGCTCCGGCGGCAGATCGGCCTCGGCGCCGACCCAGACGATGCGCTCGTCTTCGGTGACCAGGGCGCCGGTCTCCATCCAGCCCCAGGGCTGATCGCCGGCCATCGTCGCCAGGCGCGCATTGCGCCACAGGGTCGTCGTCATGCGGAAGCCTCCAATACATTCAAACTCAGCTGTATCCACCAGCCGCGCGCGCCCGGATCGGCCAGCTCCGCCTGCCAGTTGGTGACGGTACGGCTCCAGACCAGGCTCAGCGGCGGCACATCAAGCCAGGCACCGCCCGGCTCGCGCACATGGCCGCCGGCCTGCATGAACAGGCCGGTCCAGTCGGCTCGCGGCCAGGCCACGGCGGCCTCCGCGGCGGGCCAGACATGCACCTTGGCCAGGCTGCGCCTGACCATCAGATTGAAATCTCGCGTGGCGCCGCCCACCAGCCGGCAGTCGGTAGCCGACTCGCCGGCAAAGGCCAGCAGCGGGCTGTAGCCGTTGAGCTCCTGCTCCGCGCCATCGATGTTCAGCATCACGCCCTCACCGCTGAGCACGGCAAAGCTTCGGTCAATGTCGGGGAAGGACGAGAACGGCCCGTCGGCTTCGATATCTGCCACGCTGATACGCAGCGCCCAGTCGTCGGGCTGAGGCCAGGCCAGCAACTCACGGGTCCAGCCGCCGCCGTTCTTCCAGCGCATGGGCTCGATGTGCTGGGTGGAAACAATGTGCAAAGCGCTCATGGCTGAAATCGCCCTTCCAGAAAATAGCGCGAACCTGGATGCACCAGGCGCACCGTGGTCACTGTCTGGCCGCGGCTGAAGGTGCGGCGCTTGACGACCAGGCAGGGGTCGCGCCGGCCTATCTCCAGCAGGTCGGCCTCCTCGGGCGTGGGCAGCAGTGCCTCTATCGTGTAGCGGGCCTCGCTCAGCGGCGCCACGTCGAGCAGATAGTGGGTGGGTGTGGTCTGGGTGAAGTCCAGGCCAAGATAGTCAGGCGCGCAGGCCGGGTTGACCAGCCGGTCTTCGCACTGGATGGCGACGCTGTTCTCCAGGTGCACGATGATCGAATGGAACAGAGGCGCGCCGGCTTTGAGGCCGAAGGCCGCGGCCTGCTCGGTGGTCGCCTTGATGCGTTCCAGCCGGTGCACCCGGGCCTCATGCTGATGGCCGCGCTCGGCAATCTCGTCGTGCAGATCGCGCACGGTCAGGGTCGAGGCGATGCGGTGCAGCTGGGCCACAAAAGTGCCCACACCCTGCATGCGCTGCACCAGGCCGTCGGCCGTCAGCTCTCGCAGCGCTCGGTTCACCGTCATGCGACTGACCTGGAATTGCTCCACCAGCTCGGCCTCGGAGGGCATCAGGTCGCCGGGCCGCCACTGGCCCGAACTGATGCCTTCGCGCAGATGATTCTTGACCTTCAGATACTGCGGCTCGGGGCCGGCAGAAGTTTTTTTCGGCATGGCCGGGATCCTACTTGACTGCACTTGTATAGACAAGTACATTCTTGCCCATCGACACCTCGCCCGAGGTGAATCCTCCGCAGCCTGTCCAGGAGACTTCCATGCCCGATATGTCCACCCCCAGCCATGCCCAGCCACGCGTCGTGCGCGCCCCCACCGGCACCACCCTCAGCTGCAAGAACTGGTTGTCGGAAGCCGCCTTCCGCATGCTTCAGAACAATCTCGACCCCGAGGTGGCAGAGAACCCCGACGCGCTGGTGGTTTATGGCGGCATCGGCAAAGCCGCCCGCAACTGGGATTGCTTCGAGGCCATCCTGAAGGCCCTGAAAAACCTGGAAACCGATGAAACGCTGCTGGTGCAGTCCGGCAAGCCGGTGGGCGTGTTCCGCACCCATGCCGATGCCCCCCGCGTGCTGATCGCCAACTCCAATCTGGTGCCGCACTGGGCCAACTGGGAGCATTTCAACGAGCTGGACCGCAAGGGTCTGATGATGTACGGCCAGATGACGGCCGGCAGCTGGATCTATATCGGCTCGCAGGGCATCGTCCAGGGCACCTACGAAACCTTCGCCGAGGCCGGCCGCCAGCACTTCGGCGGCGACATGGTCGGCCGCTGGATACTGACCGCGGGCCTGGGTGGCATGGGCGGTGCCCAGCCCTTGGCCGCGACCTTTGCCGGTGCGGTGTCGCTGAACATCGAGTGCCAGCAGTCGCGTATCGACTTTCGCCTGAAGACCCGCTATGTCGACGAGCAGGCCATCGATCTGGACGACGCGCTGGCCCGCATCGCCAAGTACACGGCCGAGAAGAAGGCCGTGTCCATCGCCCTACTGGGCAATGCCGCCGAAATCCTGCCGCTGCTGGCCGCCCGTTGCAAGGCCGGCACCGCGATCAAGCCCGATCTGGTCACCGACCAGACCTCGGCCCACGACCTGATCAACGGTTATCTGCCGGTGGGCTGGACAGTCAACCAGTGGAAGGCCGCGGCCGCCGATGCCAGCCAGCATGCCAAGCTGACGGCTGCTGCCGCCCAGGGCTGCGCCGTGCACGTGCAGGCGATGCTGGACTTCCAATCGATGGGCATTGCCACGGTGGACTATGGCAACAATATCCGCCAGGTCGCACTGGACCAGGGCGTGAAGAACGCCTTCGACTTCCCCGGCTTCGTGCCCGCCTACATCCGCCCGCTGTTCTGCGAGGGCAAGGGTCCGTTCCGCTGGGTGGCCCTGTCCGGTGACCCGGAAGACATCTACAAGACCGACGCCAAGATCAAGGAGCTGTTCCCCCACCATGCCCACGTGCACCGCTGGCTGGACATGGCCAAGGAGCGCATCAGCTTCCAGGGCCTGCCGGCCCGCATCTGCTGGCTGGGCCTGGGCGAGCGCCATATCGCCGGCCTGGCCTTCAACGAGATGGTCAAGAGCGGCGAGCTGAAGGCGCCCATCGTGATCGGCCGCGACCATCTGGACAGCGGCTCGGTGGCCAGCCCGAATCGCGAGACCGAAGCGATGAAGGACGGCTCGGACGCCGTGTCCGACTGGCCGCTGCTCAACGCGCTGCTGAACACCGCCGGTGGCGCCACCTGGGTCAGCCTGCACCATGGCGGCGGCGTCGGCATGGGCTTTTCCCAGCACAGCGGCGTGGTCATCGTCTGCGACGGCACCGACGAAGCCGCCAAGCGCATCGGCCGCGTGCTCTGGAACGACCCCGGCACCGGCGTGATGCGCCATGCCGACGCCGGCTACGAGATTGCCGAAAAGTGCGCCGCCGATCGCGGCCTGAACCTGCCGATGGTGAACCGTTGAACGAGACCAAGATGACCGAATTGCAAATCACCCCCGGCCAGCTGACGCTGGACCAGCTGCGCGCCATCCGCGAAGGCGGCATCACGCTCAAGCTGCATGCCAGCGCCGCCGAGATCATCCGCCGCAGCGCCGCTGTGGTGCAGGCGGCGGCCGCCGGCGATGCGCCGGTCTATGGCGTCAACACCGGCTTCGGCAAGCTGGCCTCCAAGCGCATCAGCAAGGAAGAGCTGGCCACCCTGCAGTTCAACCTGATCCGTTCGCATAGCGTCGGCGTCGGCGCGCCGCTGCAGCCCGGCGTGGTGCGCCTGATGCTGGCCACCAAGGCGGCCTCGCTGGCACGTGGCCACTCCGGCGTGCGCGAGGCGGTCGTGCAATGCCTGCTGGACGTGTTCAATGCCGGCCTGGTGCCCTATGTGCCGGCGCAAGGCTCGGTGGGCGCCTCGGGCGATCTGGCACCGCTGTCCCACATGACCCTGGCCTTGCTGGGCGAAGGCGAGATGCTGGTCGATGGTGCCCGCAAGCCGGCGCTGGCCGAGCTGAAGAAGCACGGCATTGAACCGCTGGTGCTGCAGGCCAAGGAAGGCCTGGCCCTGATCAACGGCACGCAGGCCAGCACCGCGCTGGCGCTGGAAGGCCTGCTGCGCTTCGAGACGGTGTTTGCCGCGGCAATAGTCAGCGGCTCCCTGTCGCTCGACGCCGCACGCGGCAGCGATGGCCCCTTCGATGACCGCATCCACCAGGTGCGCGGCCAGCCTGGCCAGATCGAGACCGCGCGAGCCTACCGCCAGATCCTGGCCGGCAGCGCCATCCGCGAGTCACACAAGGAAGGCGATGAGCGGGTGCAAGACCCCTACTGCCTGCGCTGCCAGCCCCAGGTGATGGGCGCCTGCCTGGACCAGTCGCGCTATGTGCGCGACGTGCTGCTGCGCGAAGCCAATGCCGTGACCGACAACCCGCTGGTCTTTGCCAACGCTGACGGCACGAGCTACATGGTCTCAGGCGGCAACTTCCACGCCGAGCCGGTGGCCCTGGCCGCCGACGCGCTGGCCTGCGCCATTGCCGAGGTGGGTGCCATTGCCGAGCGCCGCATCGCGATGCTGATCGACGCTTCGGTGTCGCGTCTGCCCCCCTTCCTGACCGCCAACGCCGGCCTGAATTCGGGCTTCATGATTGCGCACGTCACGGCCGCGGCCCTGGCCAGCGAGAACAAGTCGCTGGCCCACCCGGCCAGTGTGGACAGCCTGCCCACCAGCGCCAATCAGGAAGACCACGTGTCGATGGCCACTTTTGGTGCACGGCGCCTCGGCCCCATGCTGGACAACACCTCGCACATCATCGGCATCGAATTGCTCGCCGCCAGCCAGGGCATCGAGTTCCTGCGCCCGCTGCAGAGCTCGGCCGCGCTGGAGCAGGTGCACGCTCTGGTGCGCAAGACCTGCCCCCCGATGCCTACCGACCACTACCTGGCGCCCAGCATCGAAGCCGCCACCGCGCTGGTGGGTGGGCTTGAGTTGGCACAGATCGTGCGAGAGACGGGAAGCTTGGCGGTGCTGCCCTGAGCAGCCAGCAACCCAGAGCCGGCTGAATGCCGGCTTTTTTGTGCGCCCTGCGTTTCTCCCGAATCGACAAATGCGCCGCGATGGCCAATGATGACCCCTTTACCCCACCCAAGGAGCTTTCACCGATGAAGAAGCTGATCACCGCCCTCGCCGCCACCGCCCTGTGCTGTGCCTCCGCGCAAGCCCAGGAGACCAAGCTCGCGATCGGCATTTCCGGCTGGACCGGCTTTGCCCCGCTGACACTCGCCTCCCAGGCCGGCATCTTCAAGAAGAACGGCCTGGACGTTTCAATCAAGAAGATTCCGCAGAAGGACCGCCACCTGGCCATTGCCTCCGGCGATGTGCAATGCGCGGCCACGACGGTCGAAACCTGGGTGGTCTGGAACGCCAACGGCGTGGCCACGACGCAGATCTTCCAGCTCGACAAGAGCTATGGCGCCGACGGCATGATCGTCAAGCCCTCGATTGCCAAGATCAGCGACCTGAAGGGCAAGACCGTGGCTGCCAGCGCGCCGGGTACCTCGCCTTACTTCGGCTTGGCCTGGATACTGAAGAAGAATGGCCTGTCGGTGAAGGACGTCAAGGTCGTCAATCTAGAGCCGCAGGCTGCCGCCAATGCCTTCCTGGCCGGCACCGCAGACGTGGATGGCGGCATGACTTACGAGCCCTACCTGAGCGGCGTGCGCGCCAAGCCCGAGATGGGCAAGATCATCGCCACCACCCTGGACTACCCGATGGTGATGGACACCTTCGGCTGCACGCCCAAATTCCTGGCGGAGAACCCCAAGGCCGCCAAGGCCTTGGCCGACAGCTATTTCGAAGCGCTGGAGATGATTCAGAAAGAACCCAAGAAGAGCTTCGAAATCATGGGCGCCGACGTCAAGCAGACCGGTGAAGCCTTCGAGGCCTCGCAGAAGTATCTGCGCTGGCAGGATCGCGCGGCGAATCAGAAGTTCTTCGCCGCCGAGCATGGCCAGTTCAGCAAGGAAGCGGCCGACCTGCTGCTCGAAGTGGGCATCATCAAGGCCATTCCTGACCTGTCCAAGCTGGCCGATACGCGCTTCATAAAGTAATGACTTGGGGTTGGATCTGGCGGTACCCCGACAGCTCCGACCCCTCAACCTATGACCTGGGGTTGGACCTGGCGGTACCCCCGCCAGCTCCGACCCCTCTGATTGATGCCCCGATGAAACCACTGCACCCCGTCTCGCCTCAGGCCCGCCTGCTGCTGGGCATCTCCTTCTTCGTCGTCTTCACCCTGGTCTGGGCCGCCGTGACCATGGGCGGCTATGTCAGCAAGACATTTCTGGCGGACCCGATCAGCATGCTCAAGTCAGGCTGGGTGCTGCTGACGCAAATGGGCTTTGCCTTCGACATCGGCATGACGGTCTGGCGCGTGCTCGGCGGCTTCATCATCGCCGCGCTCTTGGCCCTGCCACTGGGCGTGCTGATGGGCGCCTACAAGCCCGTCGAGGCCTTCTTCGAGCCCTTTGTCTCCTTCGCCCGCTACCTCCCGGCCTCGGCCTTCATACCGCTCTTGATGCTGTGGGTGGGGATCGGCGAGACGCAGAAACTGGCGGTGATCTTCATCGGCTCCTTTTTCCAGCTGGTGCTGATGATTGCCGTGACCGTGGGCAACACGCGACGCGACCTGGTCGAGGCGGCCTACACCCTGGGTTGCTCGCACACCGGCCTGCTCAAGCGCGTGCTGCTGCCCGGCGCCGCACCGGAGATCGCCGAGATCCTGCGCATGGTGCTGGGCTGGGCCTGGACCTATGTGATCGTCGCCGAGCTGATCGGCGCTTCCAGCGGCATCGGCCACATGATCACCGACAGCCAGGCGCTGCTGGCCACCGACCAGATCATCTTCGGCATCATCGTCATCGGGCTGATAGGCCTGGTCAGCGACTACGCCTTCAAGGCAGCCAACCGCGCGCTGTTTCCCTGGGCCCAATTGGGTCGCTGATTGATCGCTGATCCGGCGCTGAACACATGAACAACATCCTCTCCGTACGCGGCGTCTCCCGCACTTTCCACACGCCCACCCAGGGCAGCACCGTCGCGCTGCAGGCCACCGATCTGGATGTGGCCGAGAACGACTTCGTCACCATCCTCGGCCCCTCAGGCTGCGGCAAGTCGACCCTGCTGCGCATCGTCGCCGGTCTGGACGAGCCCAGCGGCGGCCAGGTCCTGCTCGACGGCAAACCAGTCACCGCGCCGGGCGCCGACCGCGGCATGGTGTTCCAGAGCTACACCCTGTTCCCCTGGCTGACGGTGCTGGACAACGTCTGCTTCGGTCTGCGCGAGCGCGGTATGGTCCGCGCCCAGCAGATCGAGCTGGCCCAGGGCTTTCTGGCCAAGGTCGGGCTGCAGAAGTTCGCCAATCATTTCCCCAAGCAGCTGTCGGGCGGCATGCAGCAGCGCACAGCGCTGGCCCGCGCGCTGGCCAACCAACCGCGCATGCTGCTGATGGACGAGCCCTTCGGCGCGCTGGACCACCAGACCCGCGAGCTGATGCAAGAGCTGCTGCTGGGCATCTGGGAAAGCGAGCGCAAGACCGTGCTGTTCGTCACCCACGACATCGACGAAGCCATCTTCATGGGCTCGCGGGTGGTGGTGATGAGCGCGCGGCCGGGCCGCATCAAGAGCGACATCGCCGTGCCCTTCGAGCATCCGCGCCACTACTCGATCAAGACCCAGCCGGCCTTCGGCCAGCTCAAGGGCGAACTGACCGAGCAGCTGCGCACCGAGGTGCTGGCCGCGGCTGCAGCCTGAGGGTCACTTCATCAGCAGGTGTGGCAGCCACAGCGACAGGCCGGGCCAGTAGGTCACCACCACCAGGAAGCCAATCATCGTCAGCAGCCAGGGCCAGACGGCCACGGTCAGCTCGGTGATGCCCATCTTGGTGATGCCCGACGCGACGTAGAGGTTCAGCCCCACCGGCGGATGGCACAGGCCGACCTCCATATTGACGGCCATCATGATGCCGAAGTGGATCGGGTTGACACCCAGCTTGACCGCCACCGGGAACAGGATAGGCGCCATGATCAGCACAATCGCGGCCGGGTCCATGAAGTTGCCAGCGGCCAGCAGGATGATGTTGACGATGATCAGGAACACGATCAGCCCGAAGCCCTGGCTGGTCATCCACGCGGCCATCATCTGCGGGATCTGCTCCGAGGTCATCAGGAACGAGAACAGCACCGCATTGGTCACGATGTAGAGCAGCATCGAGCTCATCGCCGCAGCCGTCAGCAGCGACTTGGGCACATCGCGCAGCTTCAGGTCCTTGTAGACGAAGACGGCGATGAAGAAAGCGTAGACAGCCGCCATCGCCGCCGCCTCGGTGGGCGTGAACATGCCGCTGTAGATACCGCCGATCACAACCACGATCAGCAGCAGGCCCCAGATGCTTTCACGGAACGAGGCCCAGCGTTCGCCCCAGGTCGCCTTGGGCATGCGCGGATAGTCGTACTTGCGGGCCCGGTACCAGGTGGTCACGCCCAGCAGGAAGGACAGACACAGGCCAGGCACCACGCCGGCCAGGAACAACTGGCCGACCGAGGCCGAGCCGACCTGTTCGCCGTTGGGCCCGGTCACGCTCATGCCGGCCGTGGCAATCGAGTAGATCACCAGGTTGATCGAGGGCGGGAACAGGATGCCCAGCGCACCCGAGGTGGTGATCACCCCGGCGCCGAACTCCTTCGGATAGCCCTGCTTGACCATCGCCGGCAGCATGATGGAGCCGACCGCCACGACGGTGGCCACTGACGAGCCCGAAATCGCCGCGAACAGCGCGCAGGCCAGCACGCCGGCCAGGCCCATGCCGCCATACCAGTGACCGATCATCGACACCGTGAAGTTGATCATCCGTCTGGCCACCCCCCCGTGCGTGAGGAAGTTGCCGGCCAGGATGAAGAAGGGGATCGACATGATCTCGAACTTCTCGATGCCGGTGAACAGCTTCAGCGCCACGCTTTCGATCGGCACCTGGGTCAGGGTGAACAGAAAAGTCAGCACCGTCAGGCCCAGCGAGATGCTGATCGGCATGCCGGTCAGCATCAGCGCGATCAGCAGCACAAAAATGATCAGCGTGTTCATGCTTTCGCTCCGGTGTTCTGACTGGCTTCGAGCTTGGCCATCGCGTCTTCGTCGACGCCCTCCACATGGCCATGGTCATGGTGCGGCACCTTGCCGGTGCGCAGGAAGGTGTAGGCCACCTGCAGAAAGCGGAAGCACATCAGGTAGGAGCCCAGCGGCACGCAGGAGTAGGCGATCCAGGTCGGTATCTCCAGGTCAGGCGAGGTCGGGCCCTCGGGCACGTCGCCCACATCCCAGCCCATGGTCGTGAAGAAGGCCCAGTGGAAGCCGTTCTCCCAGACGAAGCGCGCACCCAGGGTGCCCACCACGCCGGTGAACAGCGCACCGGCCAGCAGGCCGAACAGCACCAGCCACTTGGCCTTGTCGGGCGGCAGCTTGCGCACCAGCACGTCCACGCCCACGTGGGTGCCGTTGCGCACGCCGTAGGCCGCACCGAACTTGGCCATCCACACGAACATATAGATGCACAGCTCCTGCGCCCAGCTGACATTCATGCGTATCGTGTAGTCCTGTATCACCGGCACGCCGGACAGGAAGCGGTGCAGCACCGAGGCGAAGATCACCAGGGTGGCCGCGCCCATCAGAAAGGCGATCAGCCATTCCTCCAGGCGATTGAGGATTTTGTTGAACATGCTGTCTCCGGTGCGCAGTGCGGTGCTGCTGTGCAGGGCCAGGCTCCAGGCCTGACCCTGTCGGCATGAGCCTTACTTCGGTGCGACGAAGCCGGTGGCCTTGTAGACCGCCTCGATGGTGGACTTGCCGACGCGCGACTCCATTTCCTTGTGCACCGGCATCAGCGCCTTCTTCCACTCGGTGATCTCGGCCGCCGTGGGCGTGTAGATGGTGGTCTTGCCGCTGGCCTTGATCTTCTCCAGCGCGGTGGCGTTCTCGGTGGCGGCGATGGCGTTGGCGTAGGTGGTGGCATCCTTCACCGCGCCTTCCAGCGTGGTACGGATGTCGGCCGGCAGGCCGTCCCAGAACTTCTTGTTGACGATCACCGCATAGGCCAGGTGACCGTGGTTGGACATCGTCGTGTGCTTTTGCACCTCATAGGTCTTCTGCGTGTAGAAGTTCGAGGCCACGCCCTCGGTGCCGTCAACCACGCCGGACTGCAGCGCCTGGTAGAGCTCGCTGAAAGCCATCACCTGCGGAATCGCGCCCAGGGCACGCATCTGCGCGTCCAACACCTTGGAGCTCTGGATGCGCATCTTCATGCCCTTGAAGTCCGCCACCGTGTGCAGCGGCTTGTTCGCGCTCATGATGTGAAAGCCGTTGTCCCAGTAGGCCAGGCCCTTGATGCCCTTGGGCTCCAGCTTCTTGAACAGGTCGGCGCCGACCGGCCCGTCGGTCACGGCGCGGAACGCGGCGTCGTCCTTGAAGATGAAGGGCAGATCGAAGACCTCGAATTCCTTCACGCCCAGCGGGCCGAACTTGGCCAGCGAGGGTGCCAGCATCTGCACCGAGCCCAGCTGCAGCGCCTCCATCTCTTCCTTGTCCTTGTAGAGCTGGCTGTTCGGGTACAGCTCGACCTTGACACGGCCCTTGCTGCGTTCCTCGGCCAGTTCCTTGAAGCGCTGCGCACCCTTGCCCTTGGGCGTGTCGGGGGCAACGACATGGCTGAACTTGATCACGATCGGGGCCTGGGCCCAGGCGTTCGTCACCAGCACAGGCAGGGCAAGCATCAGGCCGCCGGCCAGCAGGGCCAGGCGACGGGGGGTGGGCAGATGGGTCATATCGGTCTCCAGATCGTGGGCATGCGAAAGCTGCTGGCGATTGTCGGTAGCGCGCTTCGTGCTGGGTAGTTGTGGAGTTCCACATGCGTGCATCGCGCCCCATTGCGGGGCTGGCGCGGCCGCTAGACTGGGGCGATGTTCTCGCCCACCCCCTCTGCCGCGATGGAGCCCGAGGCCCGCCCGCCGCTGGCCGTGCCGCCGCGCCCGGCGCAGGGCCGCGGCCTGTGGGCGCTGCCGCTGCTGCTGTCGCTGCTGTTCCTGATCGGCGTGATCGTCTGGGCGCAGCGCAACGACAGGGACGACCGGGAGGAACTGCGCCACACCATGATCTCGGATGCCCTGAGCCTGGAAGCACAGCTGCGCGCCCGGCTCGACAACGAGGTCGTCCACCTGCGCGTACTGGCCGGCCAATTGCAGAGCGGCAACGGCAAGGCCGATGACACGGCCGCGCTGGCTGCCAACCCGGAAGTGGCGGCCGGCCTGAGGCGCCTGTGGCTCAGCGTGACCTGGCTGGACGCCCAGAACCGCATCAAGGCCCATGTGCCGCAGATCGAGCCCGCCCCCGGGCCGACCTTGACAGCCAACCTCAACCTCGGCCACAGCGGCTTGGACGAGGACAACGGCCTGTCCGCCCATCTGGTCGCGCCGATGACCGGCCCGGGCACGCCCGGTGACGGCGGCGCCGCACGCCGCGCCGAGGCCGGCTCGCTGGTGGTGCGCTACTCGCCGGCGGTGCTGCTCAAACGCGGCGTGCCCTGGTGGCTGGCGCGCAAGTACGACGTGGCCCTGGTCGACAGTTTCGACCAGGTGCTGGCCTCCACCAGCGACGCTCCGGCCCAGGGGCCGGCCCAGGCGGCCGGCGACAGCTACAAGATCAGCTTTGGCGCGCCCTCGCCCGATATGTATCTGCAGCTGACCCAGCGCGAGGCGCTGCAGCCCTGGTACCGGACACTGCCCATGGTCTTGATGGCCGGATTTCTGGCTCTGATCGTGGCGGCGACGGCACTGCTGCGGCGCCAGGTACGGCGGGTGTCCCATGCCGAGCTGGCCTGGCGCACCGAGGCCGCCTGGCGCAGTGCGATGGAAGACTCGGCCCTGGTGGCCCTGCGCGCCCGCGACGCCGAGGGCCGCCTGCTCTACGTCAACCGCACCTTCTGCGAGATGGTCGGCCTGCCCGCCGATCAGTTGCTGGGCCTGGCGCCGCCCATGCCTTACTGGCCGCCCGACGCCATCGATGAGGTGATGCTGCGCAACCGCCGCAACCTGGCCGGCGAAGCGCCGCGCGAAGGCTATGAGGCCCGCTGGGTGCACCGTGACGGCCACGTGCTCGACGTGATGGTGTTCGAATCGCCGCTGGTCGATGCCCAGGGCCGGCAGATCGGCTGGATGGGCTCCATTGTCGACATCACCCAGCGCAAGCGGCTGGAGGAACGCGAGCGGCGCCAGAACGAAACCCTGGCCCACCATGCGCGGCTGACGATGCTGGGTGAAGTCGCCTCCACCCTGGCCCACGAGCTCAACCAGCCGCTGAGCGCGATCGCCAGCTACAACGCCGGCATCATCAACTCGGTCAACAAGCATGCCCAACCCGACCCGGTGGTGCTGGGTGCACTGGAGCGCCTGGGCCAGCAGGCCGCGCACGCCGGGCGCATCGTGCAGCGCATACGCGAATTCCTGACCCGGCGCGAGCCGCAGCAGGAGGCCTGCGACCTGAACCGCCTGGTCAGCGATGCGGTGGCCCTGCTGCAGCGCGAGCTGCAACGCCAGGGCGTGCAGCTGGAGCTGCGGCTGGAGCCCGACCTGCCGGCGGTGGTGGCCGATGCGGTGCTGATCGAGCAGGTGGTGATCAACCTGGTGCGCAATGCCAATGACGCGATGAGCGGTCAGCAGACCGCACGCCACATCACCGTCGGCACGGCGCGCGCGGCCGGCCGCTTCGTGCGCATCGACGTCAGCGACACCGGCCCCGGCTTGAACGGCCGCAGCATCGAGGCGCTGTGCGCCCCCTTCTACTCGACCAAGCGCGACGGCATGGGCATGGGGCTGGCCATCTGCCGCTCCATCATCGAGGTCCATCACGGTGCCTTCGATGCCGCCGATGCCGGCAGCGGCGGTGCACACTTCTTCTTCAGCCTGCCGCTGGATACCGAACCGGTTCAGGAGCACATGGCATGAAACCGCAGATCTACCTGGTTGATGACGATCCCGGCGTGCGCGACGCACTGGCCTTCCTGCTCGGCTCGCGCGGCCTGGAAGTCAGCGCCCACGACGGCGGCGCCTCGCTGCTGGCTGCACTGGCCCAAACGCCGCCACCAGCGCGCGGCGTGTTCGTGCTCGACATCCGCATGGAGCCGATGTCGGGAACGCGGCTGCACGAGGAGCTGATCGCGCTGCGCCTGCGCAATCCTGTGCTTTTCCTGACCGGCCATGGCGACATACCGATGGTGGTCGAGGCACTGAAGCGCGGCGCCTTCGATTTTCTGGAAAAGCCCTACAGCGACAACGCGCTGGCCGACCGCATCGAGCAAGCACTGGCGGTGGAGGCAGCGATGCATGCCCAGGGCGCCATCGCCGCCGAGCGCCAGGCCCGGCTGGCCAGCCTGACCGAGCGCGAGCGCGAGGTCATGACGCGGGTGGCGGCAGGCAAGCTCAACAAGGTCATCGGCGACGAATTGCACATCGCCGTGCGCACCGTGGAAGTGCACCGCGCGCGGGTGTTTGCCAAGCTGGGCGTGCGCTCGGCGGCCGAACTGGCCACGCAATTGTCGGCTTCCTGAGCACCCTGCCACGCCAGAGCGGGGCAGCCAGATGGGCGTCGGCGGTGCGCGGCGGCAGATCGGGCGACAATCATCGGCTGTTCGCCCCGTGCCGGAGACCGTATTGTTGATGCGCGCCCTGATCGCTGTGTTGTTGAGCCTGTGCAGCCCGCTGTGCCTGGCTTTCAGCGTTGTCTTCATCAACCCGGGCCGCTCCGACGAGGCCTACTGGGTGGCCGCAGGCCAGGCCATGCAGGCGGCCGCCGACAGCCTGCAGATCAAATTCGAACAGCGCTTTGCCGAGCGCGACCCGCTGCGCGTGCAGCAGATCGCCCGCGAGATCGTCGCCCTGCCGCAGCCGCTGAGGCCCGACTGCGTGGTCGTCACCAATGACAAGCGCACCCTGGTGCAGGCGGCCCAGTTGCTGGACGCCGCCGGCATCAAGAGCTTCGCCGCCTTCAGCGGCCTGCAAGAGGACGAACGCGCCCAGTTCGGCCCTCCCCGCGGGCCGATTCCTCGCCTGCAAGGCTCGCTGGAGCCCAATGCCGAGCAGGCTGGCTACCTCACCGCCAAGGCCCTGATTGCCCAGGGCCTGCGCGACAAGCTGCAGGGCAGCGACGGCAGGCTGCACCTGCTGGCCATTGCTGGCGACAAGTCCACACCGGTATCGGTCCAGCGCAACCGCGGCATGCAGCGCGCCGCGGCCGAGCTGGCCGCCCAGGTAGTGCTGGAGCAGATCGTCTACGCCGACTGGCGACGCGACAAAGCCGCCGAGCAGGCCGAGTGGCTGCTGGCCCGCCACCGCCAGGCGCGGCTGCTGTGGGCGGGCAGCGACCAGATGGCCTTTGGCGCCATGGATGCAGCGGTCAAGCTAGGCCGCACCCCCGGGCGCGATCTGCTGTTCTCGGCCATCAACACCTCGCCCGAGGCGATGCAGGCACGGATGGCCGGGCGGCTGTCGTCGCTGGCCGGCGGCCACTTCATGGCCGGCGCCTGGGCCCTGGTGATGCTGTACGACCAGCACCATGGCCACGACTTCTCCGATGAGGGCCTGGAGCTGGACCGCCCGATGTTCGCCGTATTCGACAAGCCCATGGCCGAACGCTATCTGCAGCGCTTTGGCGACGGCATCAAGGACGTCGACTTCCGGCCCTTCAGCAAGGTGCTCAACCCCAGGCTCAAACGCTATGACTTCAGCTTCGGCCAGGTGATGCGATGAAGTCGCGAGAGCCGCTGTTCCGCTCACTGGCGCACGCGCTGACGCGGCGCATGGTCGTCCTGGGTCTGCTGTGCGCGCTGGTTGCGGCCGGCCTGCAGATGGCCTGGGTCTACCACCAGGAGCAGCAGGCCTTTGGCGACCAGGTGAAGCGCGTCACCCAGACCCATCTGCTGCTGCTCTCGTCGAGCCTGTGGGACATTGAGCCCCGCCATGTGCAGAACCTGCTGGACAGCATTGCCGCCGCACCTCAGGTGAACTATGTGCTGCTCGAAGTCAGCACCGGCCAGCGCTTCCAGTCCGGCTCGCCACAGGCCCATGAGAACGATCCGGAGCACCCCGGCGTCACCCTCAACGTGCCCAGCCCTGGCGACACAGGCCAGAGCCTGGGGCGCCTGCACATCGACTTCAACCAGGCCTATCTGCGCTGGCAACTGGCCCACGCGGCCCTGCAGGTGGGCCTGATCTCGGGGCTGCTGACCCTGGTGCTGGGCCTGGCCAACAATCTGATGGTGCGCCGCCTGCTGCTCAAGCCCATGGGCCAGATCGCCAGCTTTGCACTGGGGCTGGCACCCGGAAAGCTGCCGCCGCCGCTACAGCTGCAACGGCCCGAGCACGACCATCGCGACGAGCTCGATCTGGTGGCCGATGGTTTTCTGACCCTGCAGCAGGACATCGCCCGCTATGTCGATGAGCGCAATCGCCATGAGGCGGCGCTGGCCCAGCAGGCGGCCGATCTGGACCGCGCCTTCAAGCAGCGCACCACCCAGCTCAAGGCCGTGACCCGCTATCTCGAGGTGCTGTCACTGAGCTCCAACCGCTTCATGACCGTCTCGCTGGACGCCTATGCCGAGCTGATGCGGCACACGCTGGGCGACATGGTGGCGCACATCGCGCACTGCGACATGGCCGTGGCCGAGCAACTGGACAGCGCCTCGCCGCTGCTGTGGCGCTATGTCCACCAGGCACCGGGCCATGGCACCGCACCTCTGATCGAGGGCGAGGAGTTGGCCAGTGGCCTGGTGGGTGATCTGGCCCTGGGGTGGAACCATTGCCGCGTCTGCGACCTGGACCAGGCCACTCCGGCCCAGGCCCTGGCCATGCAGCGCCACGGCGCCCGCGCGATGGCCTGGTGCGCCTACCGCGGCACCGACAGCACGCGCCTGATGATCGCGCTGTCGGGTCAGCCGCAGCGCTGGGCCGAGCTCAACGACAAGCTCACCCAGATGGCCGCCGACATGCTGTTCAACTCGATGCGCCGCCGCCGCGACCAGCTGACGATGGAGCATATGCACCGTGAGTTGCAATACCTGTCGCACACCGACCCGCTGACCGGCCTGGCCAACCGCCGCCACTTCGACCAGGTCAAGCTCGAAGAGACGCGCCGCGCGCTGCGCAACGGCCTGCCGCTGGCCGTGGTCAGCATCGATCTGGACCACTTCAAGGCCTACAACGACAGCTACGGCCATGCCCACGGCGACACCTGCCTGGTCACCATCGCCCAGCTGATGCGCGACACCTTCCACCGTGCCGGCGAACTGCCCGCGCGCCTGGGTGGCGAGGAATTCACCGTGCTGCTGCCCGGCCAGTCGCTGACCATGGCCGCGGCCCATGCCGAGCGGCTGCGCGCCCGCGTGATCGAGCTGGCCCTGCCCCATCGCGACTCGCCGTTGGGCGTCGTCAGCGTCAGCATCGGCCTGGCCTGCCTGGATGTCGAGCCCTCAATACCCGAGCATTCGGCCGAAGAGCAGATCGCCGCTGTGCTGGAAGCCGCCGACCGTGCGCTCTACGAGGCCAAGCGGTCCGGGCGGAATCGCGTGCAGGTGGGGTAGGCGGCCCCCAACTGCTTCCGGGGTCTTCGGTTAGCATGCACGCGTCGGACACTCCGCCCAGGGGCCAAGATGGCAATCTTCCACCGCGAAAGACTGCAGACGCCGGTTACCGCCCCATCCAGGCACACGGTGCTGCTGGTGGACGACGAGGCCGACAACCTCAAGGTCCTGTGCGCCATCCTTGGTGCACGCTATCGCGTGCTGCAGGCCTGCGACGGGCAGGAAGCATTGGAGCTAGTCCAGGCCATGGACCATGTCGAGGACCTCGCCTTGGTCATCAGCGACCAGCGCATGCCCCGCATGACCGGCGTCGAGCTGTGCGAGCAGCTGTGCGAGATCTCGCCCGACACGCTGCGCATCATCGTCACCGGCTATATGGATGTCGATGCCATCGTCGATTCAGTCAACCGTGCACGCATCTACCAGTTCGTCATCAAGCCCTTCGACCGCCATGATTTCGAGCTGACCGTGCAGCGCGCCATCGAGGCCCATGACATGAAACGCCGGCTGGATGCTCATGTGCTGGAGCTTGAGGCCAAGGTGCAGCTGCGCACGCTGGAGCTGAGCCAGCGCAATGAGGCCCTACAGCTGGTCTGCGCCCAGTTGGAGGCCTGCAGCCTGACCGACCCGCTGACCGGCCTGCACAACCGCCGTTACCTGCAGGGTGTGATCGAGAAGGACATAGCCCTGGCCTGCCGCAGCGGCGAGAGCGGCGAGGCAAATGGCGATCTGGTCTTCTTCCTGGTCGACTGTGATCACTTCAAGCAGGTCAACGACAGCCATGGCCACGATGTTGGCGACCGCCTGCTGTGCGCCATTGCCGAGGTGCTGCGTCAGGTGTTCCGAAGCTCGGACTATCTGGTGCGCTGGGGCGGCGAAGAGTTCCTGGTGGTGGCCCGCTTTCTGCCCAGGGGTCGAGCGGCCGAACTGGCGGAGCGGCTGCGCCTGACGATGGCCCAGCTGGAGCTACCGCTGAAGGACGGCTCCCGCTTGTTCCGCACCTGCTCGATCGGCTATGCGGCCCTGCCCTTCTTGCCTCAAGCGCCGCAGGCAGCAGGCTGGGAGCAGGTCGTCAAACTGGCCGACTGTGCCATGTATGGCGCCAAGCACAGCGGGCGCAACACCTGGATCGGGTTGAAGGCCGGGGTGACGGCCGGACCTCAGGCCGACGCCTTGCCGGCGGTTCAGCAGGCGGCGGACATTCCGGCCTTGCTATCGAAAGGGCTGCTCGGCGTGGAGGCGGCGTTGGCCGCGGACCAGCTGCGTTGGGCATGAGCCTGGACGGCCCCTTGAGCAGCGCCAACGCCCCTCTGTCAGGCAAACTGCAACTGCTGGGCTGGATGCCGGCGCTGCTGTGCTTCACGCTGGGCCTGGTCCTGACCGGCGCCCTCTATGTCTATGTCGACCGCTACCAGCTCGCTCAGGTGCAGGACGCCTTCCGTCGCGACACCGAGGCGCTGAGCGCCCAGGCCCAGTCCCGACTGCAGGCCCATCTCGAAACCTTGCTCAGCCTGCGGGGATTCTTCTCCACCCTGGAGCAACATGACGAGGAGCGCTTCCACCGTTTTCTATCCCACCTGGATCTGCAGAAGCACCACCCGGGCTTTCAGGCCATACAGTTCGTGCGCCGGGTGCCCGAGCCGGATCTCCAGGCCTTCATTCAGCATGTGCGACGCGACACCAGCCTCACCGCCGCGGGCCACCCGGGCTTCGACATCCGACCCAAACAGGCACACGACACGCACTACGTGATCGAGTACAACCACCCGATGGCCGGCAACGAGGCAGCCTTCGGTCTCGACCTGGCCGCGCTGCCGACCCATCTGAGGGCACTGGAAGTGGGCCGAGACATCGGCCAAGCCGTGGCCACCGAGCGGGTCAAGCTGGTGCAGGACACCGGCAGCAAGGCCGGCTTTGTGGTGCGTCTGCCGGTCTACGCCCACGGCATGCCGTTGGACAGCGTGGCCCAACGCCGCGCCGCCCTGCTGGGCTTTGGCGCCATCGTCTACCGGATCGACGACCTGATGCTGTCGCTGATCGATTCGCAGCTGATCCCGCATCTGCGCATACGCATCAAGGATCTGGGCTATGCCAATGAGGCCTTGCCACGCGGGCCCGCCAGCGAGCTTTTCGACAGCAACGGCGCCTACGATGCGCGCACCCACGCCGGGGCGGAGCTGCCGGCGCTGCAGGCCCGCCTGACGCTGCCGGTGGCGCAGCGCCAGTGGGAGTTTCACTTTGTTGCGCGCGATGGCGCCCGCTACCGTCAGCCGCCGGCCTTTCGCCTGAGCATCGCTGTCTCGGGCCTGATCATCAGCGCACTCATCGCCAGTCTGGTGGTGGCGCTGGCGCGGAGGCGACTGTTGTCGAATCAGCTGAGCGCCTCGCTCGCCGAGCAGCGAGCCATCTTGGACACAGCCACCGTCGGCATCGAGCTGATCCAGGACCGCATCATCATGGCCTGCAACCAGGGCATGGCCGACATCCTCGGCTACCGCCGCAGCGAGCTCACCGGCCAGTCCACCCGGATCAAATTCATCAACGATCAGGCCTTCCGCGAACTGGGTGAGGCGGCCTATCCGGTGATGGCCGATGGCAGCAGCTGGATCGGCGACATTGAATGGTTGCGCAAGGATGGCAGCAAGGTCTGGTGCCAGCTGCATGGCAAATACATTGACTCCAGGCATCCGGAGCGCGGCTCGATCTGGGTCAACTACGACATCACGGCGCAAAAACAGGCCGATGCCGCGCTGCAGGCCGCCAACCGGGGCCTCGCGCACACCCTCAGCGACCTGCAAGCGACCCAGCAACAGCTGGTGCTGCAGGAAAAAATGGCCGGTCTGGGCACCTTGACCGCCGGCGTGGCCCATGAGATCAACAACCCGGTCAACTTCGCCCATGTGGCAGCGCAGAACCTGCAGGTCGACTTGCGCGAGTTTCAGGGCTTTGTGCGCGAGCTGGTGCAGGCGGACGAAGCGCCCGAGGTGCTGCAGGCCTTCGAGCAGCGCTTCGCGACGCTCTCCTCCCATGTTGACACCATGCTCAACGGCACCCAGCGCATCAAGACCATCGTGCGCGACCTGCGTACCTTCACCCGCCAGGACGCCACCGAAAAGAGCGAGCTGCGCATCTCCGCCTGCCTGCACTCGACGCTAAACCTGGTGCGCGCTGCCTGGCTGGACCGTGTCGAGTTCAGTCTTGACATCAGAGACGACCCGCTGCTCCCCTGCTGGCCCGCACTGCTCAATCAGGTGTTCATGAATCTAATCGTCAACGGTTGCCAGGCGATTGCCGAACGCCAGCGCCGGCTCGGCGACACCGGGCGGGGCCACCTGAAAATCACCCAGCACAGTGCCGGCGCGCAGCTGTTGATCGCCATTGCCGATGACGGTATCGGCATCAGCCCGCAAACCCAGGACCATGTGCTGGAGCCCTTCTTCACCACCAAGGTCGTCGGCGAGGGCACCGGCCTGGGCCTGTCGATCGCCTATGGCATTGTCGAGAAGCACGGTGGCAGCCTGAGCTTTACGTCAGATCTCGGCCACGGCAGCTGCTTCACGGTGAGCCTGCCCATGGCCTAGCCAGGTGGGGCCGGAGCTCGTCGGGCAGGGTCAGTTCACCCCGCAAAGACACTAGTATTTCCCGGTTGCCCCTGCCACGCGCAGGTACACATAGGCCACCCAGGCCACTAGGCCACGGCGCAGCACGCCGCGCCAGCCGGGCAGGTGGCGGTGCTTGGCATCGACCTCCAGCGACACCGCCAGCGCCGCATCGAACTCCTCGCGCAGCTGGCGCGCAAAGCCCGGGTCCTGCACGATCACATTCGCTTCGAGGTTCAGCAGCAGGGACAGCGGGTCGATATTGGAGCTGCCCACCGTCGCCCAGTCGTCATCGACCACGGCGATCTTGGCGTGCAGAAATGCCGGCGTGTACTCGAACACGCGCACGCCATGGCGCAGCAACTCCTCATACAGCGCGCTGGCCGCCATGCCGGCGATGCGGTAGTCCACCTTGCCCTGCAGCAGCAGGCGTACCTGCACGCCGCGCCGGGCGCTGTCGCGCAGCGCGCTGCGGAAGGCCTGACCGGGATAAAAATAGGGCGTGATCAGGTCGACGCGCTGGCGCGCCGAGCGGATCGCATGCACGTACGCACGCTCGATGGTGCGGCGGCGGCGCAGATTGTCACGCAGCACAAAGGCGGCGCGCATCGGTGGCAGCCAGGCGTCGGGCGTCAGGTCCGGCTTGCCACCGGGCATACGCAGGCGCTTGAGCAGGCGGCGCGCACGGCGTATCGGCGCCGGACTGCGCACCATGGCGATCAATTCCTCGGTGAAGTCGCGGCCCAGCCAAGCGCGGGTCCAGACCGCGCGGCAGGCCTGCTCGATCGGCTGCACCACGGCGCCGCGCAGGCCCACGGCAAAGTCCAGTCGCGCCTGCTCGCCCATGCCGTGGTTCAGGTCGTTGCGGTCGTCGATGATGTTGATGCCACCGACAAAGCCAAGCTCACCGTCGATCACGCATAACTTCTGGTGCAAGCGTCGCAACTGCCCAGGCTGCAGCCAGCGCCACCAGCGATCGATAGGTCGGAACACGGCCAGCGCGGCCCCGCTGCCCTCGAGCCGCTCGGCCAGCCAGGTCAGGCTTTGCTTGGAGCCGAAGCCATCGACGACGACACGCACCCGCACGCCACGCGCCGCGGCAGCGTGCAGCGCCTGGGCCAGTTGCTCGCCGGCAATGTCGTTGTGAAAAATATACGTGGCCAGCCAGACCTCGTGGCGCGCCGCGGCGATGGCAGCGATCTGGGCCGGGAACAGCTGGTCTCCGCCGCGTAGCAGCCGCACCTCATTGCCGCCGGTGAAGTCCGGGCCGCTGGGGCTGGGCCACAGCGGCTGACGGTCGGGCTGGGACTCGTCGTCGGAGTCTGGCCCCTGCCCCAGCGCCGCAACCAATTAAGCCAGCTCCAGCTCGGCCACCAGAGGCAGGTGGTCAGACATGCGCGCCCAGGCCGGGCCGCGCGGCACATGCATGGACACGCACTGCAGGCCACGCATGTAAATGCGGTCCAGCGAGAACAGCGGCACCCGCGACGGGAAGGTGGCGATGCGCCGCCCACCCGGGGGCTGAGCACGTTCCAAACCGGCCTCCCGCATCGGCTCGTCCAGCCGTTCACCCCAATCATTGAAATCGCCGGCAATCAGCAGCAGGGCGTCGGGGGGTATCTCGCGCTCGATGTAGTCGGCCAGCGACTTGGTCTGGCGCACGCGGCTGCCATGCATCAGGCCCAGATGGGCCACCACCGCATGGATCTGATGCTCCTGCCAGTTGACCACCACGTGCAGCAGACCGCGCTGCTCGAAGCGGTGATCGGACACATCGTGGTGGCCGATATCGCCCAGCGGCCAGCGCGACAGCAGGGCATTGCCATGCTCGCCGTGGCGTGTCACCGCATTGGTGCGATAGGCCGCCTCATAGCCCTCGGGCGCCAGAAAGTCAGCCTGGCCCTGGTCCGGCCAACCCTGCAAGGTGCGCTTGAACTCGCGCGCCTCCTGATGATGAAAGTGCCGCACCTCCTGCAGAAACACCATGTCGGCGTCCAGCGCCTCGATGCCCAGGCCCAGGTTGTGGATCTCCAGCCGCTTGCCCGGTCCGACGCCGCGCACGCCTTTGTGGATGTTGTAGGTCGCCACCCTCAGGCGATGGCCCAGCAAGGTGCTGGCATGGTGGTGGGCGTGCGTCGAATGGCGGAAAGCGTGCTGCATGGTGGTGATGCTCAAGTGCAACCGCGGGCACTGCCCAGGCCACGCAGGAATGCCCGGCGTGCCGCGCCGGCGGCAATCGCCGCTGCCACGTCCTTGGAATAGCGCTCGGCACCGGTCAGCTTGCGCACCCAGCTGCGGAAGGGCACGATGCTTTCGGCCGTGTTGCGCACCGCTCCCACGGCGGCATCGCCCATCAGATCGCCACCGCGTTCGACCAGCCCCGGGTTGGTGGCGGTGATGGGCGCATCAAGGTCGGGTCCCAGCACCTCGTCCAACCCGCGCAACTCGGCCGCCAGTGCGGCGCAGTTCTGATCGGCGGGCTGGCGGTAGAGGCGCTGACGCGCATCGATCAGCGCCTGCGGGATAGGCGCCTGCACAAGATTGAAGTCATTCAGCGGCGTGGAGGCCGCATCGGTGAAGCGCGAGGTCTTGGGCGCGGCACAGGCCGACAGCGCAAGGGCCATGACAAACACAAGGAAACGGCTCATGCGGGCAAGCATAGCAGCGATGCACGCGACTCTATTCGTCAATCAGGGCCTGGCAAACCTCGGCAACTGCAGCACCGCCTCGGCGTTGGACGGAGAGAAGCAGCGGTCGGCGGCCTCGCGCCAGGGCAGCCACTGAAACGCCAGGTGTTCGCGCGGCGCCAGGGTCACCGCGCAGGCCTTGGGCACGCACAGGCCGAACACATGTTCGGTGTTCTGCACCACGCCCGGCGCATAGCGGTGGCGCCACTGCGGGTAGATCTCGTAGATGTTGCTGAGCTGCCAGTCGAGCAGCTCGCCATCGGCAATGCCGGTTTCTTCCTGCACCTCGCGGCGGGCAGTCAGAGCCAGCGGCTCATCAAGCGCGTCCTTGGAGCCGGTCACGCTCTGCCAATAGCCGGGGTGGTCGGCGCGCTCGAGCAGCAGCACCTGCAGGTCGGGCGTGTGGATCACCACCAGCACCGACTCGGGAATTTTGTAGGCAGGCGGCAGGTTCATGGTCACGCGGGCTTCAGCCGGCGTGCGATGGCCTCGGCCTGCGCGGCCAGTTGCTCGCCGTCGCGCAGGTCGGTGATCCGTCGTGCCGCATCGGCCAGGATGGCGAGGTCGGCAATGGCCTGGTTCAACACGGCGTCTCTGGTGGCGTCCACCGCCTGGGCCTCGGGCAGTGTGTCGAAGCGGGCCAACTCCTCCAGTCGTGCCGGCAACTGGCCCTGGTTCAATGTTGCCTCCAGGCGCTGGCGCTGTTGCTGGTGGTGCCAGCTGGGGCCCAGCTCGCCATGCTCGCGCATCAGCTCGGCCAGGCGGCCGTGCGCCGAGGCCTGCAGCGAACGGGATTGCAGCGCCTCTGCCAGGGCCAGGGCTTGACCAGCCCAGCCCAGCGCGGCGTCGGCCGACTGCAACTCGCTCAGCAACAGGGCAACCTGGGCCTGCAGCCAGCGGTAGCCACTGCGCTGGGCCAGGGCCAGGGCTTCTTGCGCGAGCAGCAGCGACTGGGCCGCGTCGCCGCTGTCGCGGGCACCGCGGGCACGGTGCCATATGGCTTCGGCCTGATAGTCGCGGTGGCCGGCCTCGCGGGCCATGGCCTGCGCTTCCTGCAACGCCGGCTGCGCCGCCTGCGGGCCTTGGGTGACCCTCAGCGACACGGCACGGTTCAGTGCGATCTTGGCGCGCAGATAGGGGTCGCTGGCCAGGCGTGGGTAGTGGCGCTCGGCCTGCTCCAGCACGCGGCCGCCGCGGGCCCAGTCACCGAAGGCGTAGCAGAGGTGGGCCAGCCCTATGCGCGCCAGGCAGGCGCTGCGTGCGTCATCGGCGGCCCAGTCCAAGGTCTGGCTCCAGGCATTGCAGGCCTGGGCATAGTCGCCGCGCTGGTAGTGCAGGCGGCCCTGGGCCTCGGCCAGCTCGGCGGCCTCGGCCAGGGCCGAGCTCTGCCGCGCTTCGGCCAGCGCCGTTTGCAACTCGTCCTGCAACTCGGCGGCCCGGCCCCAGCGCTCCAGCACGAAAAAGGCGCCCAGCAGTGCCGCCCGCGCCAGTGCCGGCTCGGGCGCCTGCATCAGCAACCGCAGGCGCGGCAGCGCCAGCCCAGGGTGGCGCATCACGACACGCTCCCAGCGAAGCTTGTCGTTGCGGCCCGGGGCTGACATGCTGATCAAGCCAGCGAGATCAGGCTGCCGTGACGCCAGTGTTGCGCAGGCGGATGTGCAGCTCGCGCAGCTGCTTCTCATCCACATTGCTCGGTGCGCCGGTCAGCAGGCACTGGGCGCGCTGGGTCTTCGGGAAAGCGATCACGTCGCGCAGCGATTCGGCACCGGTCATCAGCATCACGAAGCGATCCAGGCCGATGGCGATGCCGCCATGGGGAGGCGCACCGTACTGCAGCGCGTCGAGCAGGAAGCCGAACTTCAGTTGCGCTTCTTCGGCGTCGATCTTCAGCGCACGGAACACCTTGCTCTGCACCTCTTCGCGGTGGATACGCACCGAACCGCCGCCCAGCTCGATGCCGTTCAGCACCACGTCGTAGGCCTTGGAGATGCAGCGACCCGGGTCGGTTTCGAGCCAGTCTTCGTGGCCGTCCTTGGGCGCCGTGAACGGGTGGTGAACCGCGTTCCAGCGGTCGCCGTCCTCGTCGTACTCGAACATCGGGAAGTCGGTCACCCACAGAGGTTCCCACTCGCCCTGGGCCAGGCCGCGGGCCTTGCCGAACTCGCTGTGGCCGACCTTGACGCGCAACGCGCCGATGGCGTCGTTGACGACCTTGGCCTTGTCGGCACCGAAGAAGATCAGGTCGCCGGTCTGCGCACCAGTGCGCTTCAGGATCTCGGCAATGGCCCCGTCATGCAGGTTCTTGACGATAGGCGACTGCAGACCTTCGCGGCCCTTGGCCAGGTCGTTGACCTTGATCCAGGCCAGGCCCTTGGCGCCGTAGATCTTGACGAACTCGGTGTAGCCGTCGATCTCGCCACGGCTCATCTCGCCGCCGCCGGGGATGCGCAGCGCGACCACGCGGCCGTCCTTGCTCGTCGCCGGCGTCGAGAAGACCTTGAAGTCCACATCGCCCATCACGTCGGTCAGCTCGGTGAACTCGAGCTTGACGCGCAGGTCGGGCTTGTCCGAGCCGTACAGACGCATCGCGTCGGCATACAGCATGGTCGGGAAGGCCGGCAGCTTGACGCCGATCGCATGCTCGAAGGTCGAGCGGATCATGCCCTCGAACATGGTGCGGATCTCTTCCTCGGTCAGGAAGGAGGTCTCGATGTCGATCTGCGTGAACTCGGGCTGGCGGTCGGCGCGCAGGTCTTCGTCCCGGAAGCACTTGGTGATCTGGTAGTAGCGGTCGAAGCCAGCAATCATCAACAGCTGCTTGAACAGCTGGGGCGACTGCGGCAGCGCGAAGAACATGCCGTCATGCACGCGCGAAGGCACGAGGTAGTCGCGCGCGCCCTCGGGCGTGCTCTTGGTCAGCATCGGCGTTTCGATGTCGATGAAGCCATTGGCGTCGAGGAACTTGCGCACCTCCATGGCCACACGGTAGCGCAGCATCATGTTGCGCTGCATGTAGGGGCGACGCAGATCCAGCACGCGGTGCGTCAGGCGGGTGGTTTCCGACAGGTTCTCGTCGTCCAGCGGGAACGGCGGCGTGACGCTGGCGTTCAGTACTTCCAGCTCATGGCACAGCACCTCGACCTTGCCGCTGGTCAGGTTGGCGTTCTCCGTGCCGGCCGGGCGCGCACGCACCTTGCCGATGATCTTCAGGCAGAACTCGTTGCGCACGTCTTCCGCCACCTTGAACATGTCGGCGCGGTCGGGGTCGCAGACGACCTGGACCATGCCTTCGCGGTCGCGCAGGTCAATGAAGATCACGCCGCCATGGTCGCGGCGGCGGTGGGCCCAACCCATCAGGGTCACGGTTTGGTCCATCAGCTTCTCGCTGACCAGGCCTGCATAAGTGGTTCTCATCAAACTTCTCCGTAATCGGTTCGTGGGCAGCGCCGGGCATGGGCCTCGGGCGCTGCAATCAAAAAGGTGAATCTGGGGCGCTGGCGGGCTGAGCATCAGCCTTCAGGGTTGAGCACTTGCCGGGGCGCTCAACCCGGCTGATTTCGGCCGGCGTCGATGGCCAGTTGCTCCTCGACCGGTGCGACCACGCCCATCGAGATGATGTGCTTGAGCGCCGCATCGACGCTCATGCGCAGCGGAATGACCTCGTCGCGCGCCACCATCAGGAAGAAGCCCGAGGTCGGATTCGGCGTGGTCGGCACGTACAGGCTGACATGCTCGGTCTGCAGATGCTGGGCCACCTCGCCGCTGGGCTTGCCGGTGACGAAGGCAATCGTCCAGGAGCCATGACGCGGGTACTGCACCAGCACCGCCTCGCGAAAGGCGTTGCCGCTGCTGGAGAACAGCGTGTCCGAGACCTGCTTGACCGAGCTGTAGATCGACTTGACGATGGGCGTGTTCGACAGGATACGGTCCTGCTGGCGGAACCACCACTGGCCGAAGATATTGGCCACGAACATGCCCGTCAGCAGCAAGGCGCTGACCAGCACCAGCACGCCCAGCCCAGGAACCGAGCGCAGGTTCTCGATATTGGCGTGCAGGGAGGCCGGCAGCAGGGTCTGCGTGGCCGTCAGCAGCCAGGCGAACACACCGTCGATCAGGCCCAGCACCCACAGCAGCACCCAGATGGTGATGGCCAGGGGCAGCCAGACGAGCAGGCCGGTGATGATGTATTTCTTCACGAAGATCCTTGGGGAGCGCTGATGGCGGCAACCGGCTCAGACGCTGGAAGCGGGTGCAGGCGGCGGCGGAGCGGCAGGCGCGGCGCTGCTGTCGGCAGCAGGTTTGGCCTCGGTCGCAGGAGCGGCGGCTGCCGTGGCGCCGCCCTTGAAGTCGGTCGCATACCAGCCCGAGCCCTTGAGCTGGAAGCCGGCGGCGGTGACCTGTTTCTGGAACGACTCGGCCCCACAGGCCGGGCAGGTGGTGAGCTGCGGATCAGAGATCTTTTGCAACACGTCTTTGGCGTGGCCGCAGGCCGCGCAACGGTAGGCATAGATCGGCATGTCTAAACCCTTGATTTAAAACACGAAATTATAGCGGGCGGCGCCCGGGAGGATTTTCGTAGCCCTGACGGATCCGGCGCCACGTGAGATCAATGCGTCACGCCTTGCAGCTTGTGATGCGAGCCCTGGTGGTTTTTCACGGCCTGCGGGCCCAGCGAACCGACCAGCATGCCCAACACCGCCATCAGCACGCCCACCAACTGGGCCGGAAACTCCGCCCCGGCCGGGGTGACGATGAAGATCAGCCAGGAAACGATGCCCAGGACAATGGAGAAGATGGCGCCCTGGGTGGTGGCGCGCGACCAGTACAGGCCGAACACCAGCGGCACGAACGCGCCGACCAGGGTCACCTGATAGGCACCCGACACCATGTCATAGATCGAGGTGCCCTGCAGCGCGATCGCGTAGCCGCAGACCAGGCAGCTGAACACCAGCACGGCGATGCGCATCGTGCGCAGCTCCTGCCTGTCGCTGATGCGCGGGCGGAACTGGCGCCAGATGTTCTCGACGAAGGTGACCGAGGGCGCCAGCATGGTGGCCGAGGCGGTGGACTTCAGCGCCGACAGCAGCGCCCCGAAGAAGATCACCTGCATGGCAAAGGGCATGCGCTCCATCACCAGCGTGGGCAGCACCTTTTGCGGATCGTCCTTGAGCAGTGCCGCCGTCTGCTCCGGCATGATGATCAGCGTGCTGGCGATCAGGAACATCGGCACGAAGGCGAACAGGATGTAGCAGATGCCACCAATCACCGGGCCCTTGGTGGCGGCCTGCACATTCTTGGCCGACATCACACGCTGGAACACGTCCTGCTGCGGGATCGAGCCCAGCATCATCGTGATGGCCGCGGCGGCGAAGAAAATAATGTCCTTGAAGTTGGGCTCCGGGAAGAAGCGGAACAGCTCCTTGCTGCTGGCCAGGGCAATCACCTTGTCGGCGCCGCCGGCCATATTGCCGGCGAACACGGCCAGTATCAGCAAACCCGAGACCAGGATGATCATCTGGATGAAATCGGTCACCGCCACCGACCACATGCCGCCGAACAAGGTGTAGGCCAGGATGGACACGGTGCCGATGATCATGCCCAGGGGCACGCTGATGGCCCCGGCCGACAACAGGTTGAACACCAGACCCAGCGCCGCCACCTGCGCCGCCACCCAGCCCAGATAGCTGAGGATGATGATCAGCGAGCACACCACCTCGACCACGCGGCCATAGCGCTCGCGGTAGTAGTCGCTGATGGTCAGCAGGCTCATCTTGTAGAGCTTGGAGGCGAAAAACAGGCCGACCAGGATCAGGCAGGTGCCCGCGCCGAACGGGTCTTCGATCACGCCGTTGAGCCCCGAGTTGATGAACTTGGCCGGAATACCCATCACCGTCTCGGCGCCGAACCAGGTGGCGAAGGTAGTGGTGATGATCATCACCAGCGGCAGATTGCGCCCGGCGATGGCGAAGTCGGCCGTATTTTTCACGCGCTTGGCCGCCCACAGGCCGATGGCGATAGTGAAGAACAGGTAGACGAAGACCAGGGTCAAGAGCATGGCAAGGGCCTTGTGCGAGTTTGGCGGATTTGAGTCGGAGCGGATTATCTAGGATGAATCGGTATTTGCGGCCCGGAGCGGAGCCGCAGCTGAGCCTCCCGCCAGGCCGCGAGCTCCAAGGGCCTGATGCCGAAACGCACGGCATTGCCTGGGTGCAAGGCCTTGAACTCGTCAAGTACGGTTTCGATGAAGCGGTCCAGGTCCTCGGCGACAACTGCATCTGGGGCGTAAGCACGCACGACAGCAGCAGTCCCTTCTTTGCCCCCACGCACGATGGCGGCAACGACCTCGCTCAAAGCCTTGCGATAGCGAAGGCGAAAGAGATCAGGCTGAGCCAGGTTCTGCTTGACCGCAACGTATTGCTGGCAGGAGCGCTCATAGGCCCACACGAAAACGTCCCGCAGCAACTCGACGCGATTCAATTCATAGACGCCGATCATGGCGTCCACATAGGCCTGCTGAGGCACATCAATGAATGACAGGGGACACAGGTTGTGGCGGATGAACGGAATATTGGCCGCCAGCCGCGACACCCGCTTGTTCACATCCTCGAAAGGCTGCAGATACGGCAGGTGCACCATCAGAAAGAAGGCCTGCTCGAATGGGTCTTGGATATCCGCGGCCATCTGCACGACGATGCCGAATAGCTCCTCCAGCCGCTGCGGCAGGGCCATGGGCCGATACACGCTGCCGCCAATCTCGACGGCGCGGCTTCGGATACGCCCCACAGCCGAGGCGTCAGCCATCAAGCCATCGGACAAAAAGGCATGCAAGGCGATGACTGTGCCCGGATTCAGGCTTGCGTGCTCCGGATCGCGCACCAGGTATTCGATCGCCTCCTTGTGATTGAGGATCATCTGGGTTTCCAACGCATTCTTGCCGTCTGCGGCCTGCCCCCCCTCGATCAATCGCGCCGTATCCAAGCGACTGTAGGTGTTGCCCTCTAGATGGGACGATGCCCAGGACAGATCGATCAGCAGTCGGTTCAGGATGTCCCGGGCAAAGGTGCCGGCCGGAGAGTGGTCCGCTGGCGATCGGCCCAGGGCGTGCAACTGGTCGCGCAGGCCCTGGGGGAGATAGGCGCTCTGGTTGGGTTGGTACTGCTCAAGAAACGTCACCTGATAACCCACAGGCCGGCGCCGCTGGTGCGGCTGCCTGACGTAGGCTCTGATCTCCGCACCTTCCGGCGAAACCGGATCGTAGGGCTCGGAGACCACCTGAAAGGCATCCGTGGCTTGTTCTCTCGCAAGAAGTTGCCCGGATACCCCGGCGGACGGATGCAGGTAGTGCGCCGACCTACCCTCACCTCGCAGGAGCAGGCGCTTTTGCGCCACAAGTTGCGCCAGTCGGCGTTGCAGGGTGCGCCGTGCCAGTCTCTGTTCAAGCGCGCGCGAGATGGCGTCGATAGCCAAGCCAGCCGGGTATGCCGCGATCAGTTCAACCAGGGCATCCAACTCTTGTTGCGGCGTCACTCGCAGCATATGCACCTCCAACCGTGCGAATGCGCCAGTATCGCGCCACATCAATTGGCGCGCAAGTGCCGAATGCGCCAGACCAAGTGGCGCGATTCACGACGATTGCGCCCCGGCTTACACCCGGACTACGAAAAGCGCAGTGTCAGTTGCGCCACCAGCAGCCCCAGCACAAAGCCGCCACCGGCCCAGATCACGCCCTGCAGCAGGCGGTTGGTGCGGCGCTGCTCGGCCAGCAAGGCGATCAGTGCCTGCTGCTCGGCACGGGACGACTGAGACTTCAACGCGTCATGCAGCAGCCGCGGCAGCTCGGGCAGCATCTGGGCGTAGCGCGGGGCTTCCTTTTTCAGTCGCTCGGCCAGGCCGCGCCAGCCGACCTGCTCATTCATCCAGCGCTCGAGAAAAGGCTTGGCGGTGGCCCAGAGGTCCAGCTCGGGGTCGAGCTGGCGGCCGAGGCCTTCGACGTTGAGCAGGGTTTTTTGCAGCAGTACCAGCTGAGGCTGGATCTCGACATTGAAGCGGCGCGAGGTCTGGAACAGGCGCATCAGCACCTGGCCCAGCGAAATGTCCTTCAACGGCCGGTCGAAATGCGGCTCGCAGACAGCACGCACCGCCCCCTCAAGCTCATCGACACGGGTGTTCGGCGGCACCCAGCCCGACTCCACGTGCAACTCGGCCACGCGCTTGTAGTCGCGCTGGAAGAAGGCGATGAAGTTCTGCGCCAGGTACTCCTTGTCGTTCTCGGACAGGGTGCCGATGATGCCGAAGTCCAGCGCGATATAGCGGCCGAAGGTGGCTGGCTCCAGGCTGACCTGGATATTGCCCGGGTGCATGTCGGCGTGGAAGAAACCGTCTCGGAACACCTGGGTGAAGAAGATGGTGACGCCATCGCGGGCGAGTTTGGGTATGTCGACCCCGGCCTCGCGCAGGCGCTGGGCCTGGCTGATGGGCACGCCCTTCATGCGTTCCATCACGATGACCTCGGTCTTGCAGTACTCCCACACCATCTCGGGCACCAGCACCAGGTCCAGCCCCTCCATATTGCGGCGCAGCTGGGCGGCGTTGGCGGCTTCGCGCACCAGGTCCAGCTCGTCGTGCAGATAGGTGTTGAACTCGGCCACCACCTCGCGCGGCTTCAAGCGCCGGCCATCGGCGCTCAACCGCTCAACCCAGCCGGCAATGGTGCGCAGCAGGGCCAGGTCGTCCTCGATGATGTCCAGCATGCCTGGGCGCAGCACCTTCACCGCCACCTCGCGGCCATCCATCAGCGTGGCGAAGTGCACCTGAGCGATCGAGGCGCTGGCCACCGGCTCGGCCTCGAAGCTGGCAAAGATTTCCTCGATCCGCCGGCCCAGCGCCCGCTCCACCAGCACCCGGGCCTGGGCAGCAGGGAACGGCGGCACGCTGTCCTGCAGCTTGGCCAGCTCATCGGCGATGTCGGCCGGGAGCAGGTCACGCCGGGTCGACAGCACCTGACCGAACTTGACGAAGATAGGCCCCAGTCGCTCCAGCGCCAGACGCATGCGCACGCCGCGAGGCTGGTCCCAGCGGCGGCCCACCAGGGTGGCGCGGCGCAGCCAGCGGTAGCGCTGGCCACTCAGCGAGCCCAGGGCCAGGTTGTCCAGCCCGAAGCGAAAAACCGTGACGATGATCAGCAGCAGCCGGGCGAGATACCTCATCATCGGGAGGCGCCGCCACGGCCATTCGAGCCCAAGGGATTGATCGCCGCCAGCGACTGCGCCAGCTTGGCACCCGCCGCCGCGATCGCCCGGCCCCAGCGCCCCAACTCATGGGCAGGCGCCGGGCCCAGCACCTTGGCCAGGTCGTCTTCGATGTCCCAGCGCAGGTTCTGCATCAGCCAGTTCATGTCGGTGGCCAGGGCGGCGTCGCCCTGGATCTCGACCTTGGGCTGCACGCCGGTCAGTGCGCCCAGCGCCATCGCAGCCGGGTTGGATGCGTCCAGTTGCACGCGCAGCGAGGGCTCGGCGGGCACCGCGTCAAGGCGCTCCAGCAGGCCGGCCGGGGTGATCTGCAGCGCCAGCGCAGGCGGCGCTGGCAGCAGCGCCGGCCAGCCCTTGAGCTCGACCAGCACCGAGGCGCCCTGGTGCGGTTTGAGCCGCGCCATGGCGATCGGCTCGCGGCCGAGCACGTGGTTGAGCAGCAGGGTCAGGCGATCCTGGGCCGCCGGCGCCAGCAGCGATATCCATTGCGAAGTCATTTGTTGAAGCATGGCGGGGATTGTAGGCATCCCCAATATGGAAGGCCTTTGTCACATTAAAGCCACCGGAAGCGCGCTTGAATTGAGCGAGAATCCACAGCCAAACGCCCGGACAGGGGGGTTATATGGAGACTGTCCCGAGCGAAAATGTCCCGTTTTGGACCTTCGCTATGGCGTAGCACATTCGAGAGTCAGCGAAAACGATGTTCGAAGACCGAAGTTATAAACGTACCTTTTACAGCGCACCCCAGTCGGTCGAGTCGCTCATTGCCGCCTTCATGGAGCCGAGCATCATTGTGCTCACCTACTTGGCGGTCAACTCGCACTTCGGCGAGGAGGTCATGCGCTCGACCTTGACGCTGTGCCTGCTGATTTTCGCCCTCACCTTCCCCGGCCGCAGCCGCTTTGGCGACCATCCGGTCAGCGCGGCCGTCGATGTGGTCACCTCCTGGGTCTGGCTGCTGGTGATACTGGGCCTGTGCGGCTATGCCACCAGCAGCATGAGCTACTTCGAGCGCGAAGTACTGATGTGGTGGGCCCTACTCACACCGGTCATCCAATGGGTGGCAGTGATGGTCGGCCGCAGCTATCTGCGCTGGCTGGGCAGCCGCCCACATGCGGTGCGCACGGCCGTCATCGTCGGCGCCGGCGCGCTGGGCGTGAAGGTGTCAAAAGCGCTGAACCGCGGCCAGTTCCAGGGAGTCAACTTCCTGGGCTATTTTGATGACCGGCAAGACGACCGACTGGACCCCGACTCCAGCACCCGCCTGCTGGGGCGCCTGAGCGAAGTCGGTGACTATGTGCGCACCCACGCCGTGCGCGAGGTCTACATCACCCTGCCGCTCGGCTCGCAGCCCCGCATCGTGAAACTGCTGGAGAACGTGCAGGGCACGACCGCCTCAGTATTTTTTGTGCCCGATGTGTTCGGCATCAGCATCATCCAGGGCCGCTTGCAGGACATGAATGGCGTGCCGGTGGTGGGTATCTGCGAAACCCCGTTCACCGGCACCAATGAATTGACCAAGCGCATCAGCGACATCGTGCTGGCGGCGTTGATACTGGTGCTGATCTCGCCCATCCTGCTGGCCGTGGCCATAGGCGTGAAGCTCAGCTCGCCGGGGCCCATCATCTTCAAGCAGCGCCGCAACGGCCTGGACGGCGAAGAAATCGTCGTCTACAAATTCCGCTCGATGAGCGCGATGGACAATGGTGCGGTCGTCAAGCAGGCCACCAAGGACGACCCACGCATCACCAAGTTCGGCGCTTTCATACGCCGCACCTCGCTTGATGAATTGCCGCAATTTATCAACGTGCTGCAGGGCCGCATGAGTATCGTCGGCCCGCGCCCGCATGCGGTGGCCCACAACGAAGAGTATCGCCAGCTGATCAAGGCCTATATGGTGCGCCACAAGGTCAAACCCGGCATCACCGGCTGGGCCCAGGTGAATGGCTTGCGTGGCGAAACGGACACCATCGAGAAAATGAAGGCCCGCGTGGAATACGATCTGGAGTATCTGCGCAATTGGTCGCTAGGCTTGGACCTGCAAATCATCGTGCGCACCATCCGCGTGGTTTTGTTTGACCGCAACGCATATTAATACCGGCCCAGCCCATCAAATAAATATTTCAGAGGATATTCATGGCCCAGCATTTCACGACCGCGACCCGCCCGACGCTGCTGCCCTTGGCCGCCCTGCTGGCGCTGATGTGCGCCGGCCCGGTGGCACTGGCCGAGACCACGCCGTACTACATCGGCGCCTCGCAATCGTTCACCCACGAGTCGAATATCTATCGGCTGAGCGGCAACAGCCCGATCAACAGCGACACGGTGTCAGGCACCAGCTTGCTGGCCGGCATTGACCAGACCTTCGGGCGCCAGCGTGCCTTTGCCGACGCCTCGGTCAACGCCAACCGCTACAGCAACAACAAGACGCTGAACAACACCGGCTACAGTCTCAATGGCGGACTGGACTGGGCCACGATAGAGCGCCTGTCGGGCCGCATCAGCTTTGGCGCCAACCGCAATATGGCGCAGTTCAACCCGGGCGGCGACAGCCCGGTGCTGACCAAGAAAAACATCCAGACCAACAAGCAGGCCAGCGCCACCGTGCGCTATGGCCTGGTGGGCAAGTACTCGCTGGAAGGCTCGCTCAGCCACCGCCAGGTGGCCTATTCGGCGGTGGAATACAACCGCTTCGAGTACCGCCAAAACAGCGGCTCGTTGGGGTTGGTGTACCGGCCCAGCGGCGCCTTGAGCCTGGGGGCGGCGCTGCGCCACACCACCGGCAGCTACCCCAAGGCTCGCGTCAGCACGAGTGGCTTCGTCGAAGACACCTACAAGCGCAATGACCTGGATCTCACCAGCAACTGGACGGTCAGCGGCGCCAGCAGCATTGCTGCGCGTCTGAGCTATGGCAAGCAGGAGTACGCCTCTTTCAATACGCGTGACTTCTCTGGCGCCACCGGCTCGGTCACGTGGTACTGGACTCCAGGTCCCCGCCTCCAGATCAAGACCAGTCTGACGCGCGACACCGGCCAGGACACCTCGTTCCTGACCTTCGGCAGCAACAATTTCATCACATCGGACTACAGCCGGCTGACTACCGAGCTTCAGAGCAGCGCCACCTACGAACTGTCTGCAAAGATCTTTATCGACGCCAGCGTGCGTTGGGCTGATCGATCCTTGACCGGCATCGGCAACCAAGTCGGCAACGACACCAACAAGGGCCTGAGCCTCGGCGGCCGTTGGCTGGCCACTCGTAGCACCCAGGTCGGTTGCCAGCTGAGCCACGACTCGCGCAGCAGCGACAACCTCGCCCTGTCTCTGCCCTTCAGCGCCAACAGCACCAGTTGCTATGCGCAAATCATGTTGCGCTGAGCGGCGGGCCACGAGCGATGCACACGATTCTGCTGACCGGCGCCGCCGGCTACATCGCCTCCCACACTTGGCTCGCGCTGCTGGCGGCCGGCTACCAGGTGGTAGGGGTGGACGACTTCTCCAATAGCTCGCCCGAGGTGCTCCAGCGCCTGCATGAGTTGGCAGGCCAGGAGCCGCAGTTCGTGCAGGCCAGCGTTTGCGACGCTGCGGCCATGCACGAGCTGTTCAGCAACCAGCATATCGACGCCGTGGTGCACTTCGCCGCCTTCAAGGCCGTGGGTGAGTCGACCCAGGAGCCGCTGGCCTATTACGCCAACAATATTGGCGGGCTGATCACCGTCTGCCAGGCCATGCAGGCGCACGGCGTCAAGCGCCTGGTGTTCAGCTCCAGCGCCACCGTCTACGGCAAACCCGAGCGGCTGCCGATCACTGAAGACTCGGCGCTGTCGGCCACCAATCCCTACGGCCAGACCAAGCTGATGGGCGAAACCATTCTGCGCGACCTGGGCGCCTCGGACCCGGCCTGGCAGACCGCCTGCCTGCGTTATTTCAACCCGGTGGGTGCCCACGAAAGCGGCCTGATCGGCGAAGACCCGCGCGGCATACCCAACAACCTAATGCCCTATGTGGCCCAGGTGGCCGTGGGCAAGCGCGAGCGCCTGCAGGTGTTTGGCCAGGACTACGACACCCCCGACGGCACCGGCGTGCGCGACTACATCCATGTACTCGACCTGGCCGAGGGCCATGTAGCGGCGCTGGCCTATCTGCTCGATGGCACCGACTCGATCACCGTCAACCTCGGCACCGGCCAGGGCTACAGCGTGCTGGATCTGGCCAAGGCCTATGAGAAGGCCAGCGGCCGGCCTATCCCCTATCAGGTGGTGGCCCGCCGGCCCGGTGATATCGACGCCTGCTATGCAGACCCGGCCCTGGCGCAAGCCAAGCTTGGCTGGCGCGCCACCCGCGATCTGGCGGCCATGTGCGCCGACAGCTGGCGCTGGCAACGCATGAACCCCAACGGTTTCGAGTCCAAGTAGCCCGGAGGCAATCCGGGTCTGCCTGCTGCCCAATATGTCACCACCCCGGATTACATACGGGCTACCAAAATGACTATCCAGATCCAACCCGTCATCATGGCCGGCGGCAGCGGCACCCGGCTCTGGCCTTTGTCGCGTGCGGGCTACCCCAAGCAGTTTCTGGTGCTGGGCGGAGAAGGCAGTAACAACCGAAGCCTGTTCCAGTTGGCTGCGAATCGTTTGCTTGGCCTTGCCGCGGCAGACATCGAGGTAGCCGCCCCCAGCGTGGTGTGCAATGAAGAACACCGCTTCCTGGTGCTGGACCAGATGCGCGAGTCGCGTGCCGAGCCTAGCGCCGTGCTGCTGGAGCCGCTGGGCCGCAACACTGCCCCGGCCGTGACCTTAGCGGCACTCCACGCGCTGCAAGACGGCCAGGACCCGGTGCTCGTGGTCACCCCCGCAGACCAGACAGTGACCAACGAGCCCGCCTTCACCGCCGCCCTGCAGCGCGCCGTGCGCCAGGCTGCCGACGGCAGCATCGTGATACTGGGCATCACGCCAGACCGCCCGGAAACCGGCTACGGCTATATCCGCACGCAGGCGGGTGCCTCCGGTGAGGTGCTGGACGTGGCCCAGTTCGTCGAGAAGCCTGATCTCGCCACCGCGCAGGGCTATGTGGCCGAAGGCAGCTACTTCTGGAACGGCGGCATGTTCGTGCTGCGCGCCTCCAGCTGGATGGCCGCCCTCGACCGCTTCCGCCCCGACATCGCCACCGCCTCGCGCAAGGCCTGGGACGCCCGCAGCAACGACGCCAAGTTCCTGCGCCCCGGCAAGGCCGAGTTTGCGGCCGTGCCGGCCGAATCGGTGGACTATGCGGTGATGGAGAAATGCCCCGGCCAACTGCCGCTGCACATGGTGCCGCTGGACGCCGGCTGGAACGACCTGGGCGCCTGGGAGGCCGTCTGGCAGGTGGCCACCAAAGACGCTCAAGGCAACGCCAGCACCGGCGACGTGATGCTCTGCAACAGCCAGAACACGCTGGTGCATGCCACCAGCCGCCTGGTCAGCGTGGTGGGCCTGCACGACGTGGTGGTGGTCGAGACGGCCGATGCCGTGCTGGTGGCCGACCGTGCCCACAGCCAGGACGTGAAACACATCGTGGCAGCACTCGGCACGCAAAACCGTGCCGAGCAGAACCTACACCGCAAGGTGCACCGCCCCTGGGGCTGGTACGACAGCATCGACTCGGGCTCGCGCTTCCAGGTCAAGCGCATCATGGTCAAGCCCGGTGCGACCCTGAGCCTGCAGATGCACCATCACCGCGCCGAGCACTGGATCGTCGTCTCGGGTACCGCCGAAGTCACTGTGGGTGACAAGGTGGTGCTGCTGACCGAAAACCAGAGCACCTACATCCCATTGGGCCAGACCCACCGCCTGGCAAACCCCGGCAAACTGCCGCTGGAGATCATCGAAGTGCAGTCGGGTTCATACCTGGGCGAGGACGATATCGTCCGCTTCGAGGACACCTACGGCCGCAGCTGACATGGGCGCCCCCCCAGGACTACTTCCGGGACCAAGTGCTACCTAATTAAGCTCACCCAAGTCAGCTTCTACCGCGGCGCAAGTTCCAGACGATCCGGAAGCTCACGCACGACCAGGCCGTGCAAGGCGGCCATGGCGCGCGCAAAGTGGGCGTTATCGCCGGTGCGAAAGATGCCGCTGACCCGCAGACCGTTCAGCGCATTGGCTCCAG
Organism: uncultured Roseateles sp.; assembly: GCF_963422335.1. Classification (NCBI taxonomy): domain Bacteria; kingdom Pseudomonadati; phylum Pseudomonadota; class Betaproteobacteria; order Burkholderiales; family Sphaerotilaceae; genus Roseateles; species uncultured Roseateles sp. Next base: position 2,768,279 of record NZ_OY729424.1, on the reverse strand, counting down.
GCACCTTGATCGGCATCGGGCTGTAGCGGTTCATCTCGGCAACAGCGTCCAGCAGCGACACGTCGTCGAAGAGGGCCTCGCCGCGCTTCCATGCCAGCACCTGCTCCATGCGTGGTCGATCCACCTGCGTCGCGGTTGGCTTCGCAGCCCCACCCGACGGGTGCAAACGCATACGCTCGCCCGCTGCCATCACAACCGGACGGGGGAGTGCCACCCCGGTGGCGCCGTCCTCTGTGCCGCGCACAATCACCTGGCCCTCGACGAGCGTGACGGCGAGTGAATCGCTGGTGCGATTCCTTTGGGGAACGAACTGCACGACGAATGCCGTGCCCGTGGCGACGATCTCGGTGCCGGCCACCTTCACGACAAACGGGCGGTGCGCGTCTTTGGCCACCTCGAACAAGGCTTCGCCCTCCTCCACGTGCACCGTTCGCTGGGCCGCGCCAAGATCAACCCGCACGCGGGTGGCCGTGTTCAGCGACAGGCGGGTGCCGTCCGAAAGGACCACCAACCGCTGCTCGCCCACCCCAGTGGCATAGGCATCGGCAGCCTGCCAGGGCTGCAGCACCAACACGCCGCCCGCGACCAAGGCTGCCGTCGCAGCAAGCACCCAGCCTCTGCGAATGAGCCGCCCTGCCCTCTGCGCGCCCCTTGCCGGCGCACCAGCGGAGACGGCATGGGCATAGGTGCTCAGCGTGAGCCCGGCAACATCCTGCCAGGTGTCCGTGCAGCGCTCGAACGCCAGGCGATGCGCCGCGGAAAGGGCCTGCCAGGCGCGAAACTCCCGCTCCATCTGCGCAGATCGACTGGGGCCGTGCAGGCGCGAAATCCACACTGCCGCCTCCGCAGCGATCTCCGGCGTCACTCCGCCCCGCGCTCCGCCCTGCCCCGCAGCGGTCTCTTGAACAGACACAGCTACCAACCTTCCATCCAGGTGGTGATCTGCAGCGTGGCCCTGGCGACGTGCTTCTCCACCGTGCTGGTGCTCAAGCTGTGACACTCGGCGATCTCCCGGTAGGTCAGCCCATCGACCCTGTAGGCCAGGAAGATGTCGCGCGTCCTCTCGTTCAGGCGGTCCAGGCACACACTCAGGCGCGCCATGCGCTCCCGGGCCAGCACCACCGCCTCGGTATCGGGCGCCCCGTCGATCAGGACCACTTCGTCCAGTTCGAGCTCTTCGCCGTGATTGACGAGCATCCGGTGCTTGTCGATGGACAGGTTCAGCGCGGTGCGCATCATGAAAGCCTCCGGCTCGACCACCACCTGATCGCCCTCGTAACAAGCCAATCGCACCCAGGCCTCCTGCACCAAATCGTCCGCATCCTGCGGCGAGCCACCACGGCGCATCAGCGCGGCGCGAACACGTGCAAAGACAGGAGGCAACTTCTTCAGCATGATGCGCACCCGCGAAGCATCAGTGGCCAGAAGGCGCGACACCGGCTCGGGCGGCCATGCTGCTGGCAGAACACGCACGCAGACGGGCCGCTGCGGGAACGGACGAACTAAACCGGACCTCGGCCCGGGCAAGCGTGCTGGCGACAAAGGAAACGGCCGCATCAACATCAGCGAAGGGGCCATGGCGACCCACGGCCCGGCTCAAGTTCCGTCCCAGACATTCCAAGACCTCGTCGCCCCGGCGCACCAGGGTCCGACGCTCAGATCGCAGGGCATAGAACGGTTCGAGCTGCGCCAGCACCTCAGGCCAATCGGCGACCAGCAGGTCTTCTCTGCGCGCTTCAGAGCGTGTCAATAAGCGATCCAGCGCAACTCGTGCCCCGCGAACGCTTGCCGCTTCCCGCACGGCTCGCCTTGCCTCGGTACCAAGCCTGTCAGCAGAAGCGGCAAGACAGAAACGCCCCCGACGCTGGATGCTCGCGAAACACGGCAACTCCGCCACACCCGGGTAAACGAGACCCACGCCAGCAATAGCATCAGCAAATACAAACGAGATGCGCTCCACGCCACGCGCCAAGAACCGATCGAAACCGCCCCGCCAAAACACTGGATCGGCATCCGGCACAGGCCTCACGTCCATGACCTCCCGGTCGCCGTCACTCAAGACACCCAACGCCCACACCACAGCCCGATCGCGCGAAGCTACTCCATCTGCGAGCACTGAGACCATCTGTTTGTCGAAGTGCACGCTGAAGTAGCCGCAGCAAAGCGGCATGGTCTGCCGTGCCGCGTCTCGACCTGAGACTTTCTCCATCGCATGCTCCCGATTGGCCAACGACTCGCAGGTGACTATATGAATTAGTGTATATGTGAATTGGAGCATAGCACCGACAGTTGTCATTGTGAACAACGGGCTTGCAAAGCGATTCGGAAACTGTGTACGAGAGCTTCGGATTGAGGCTGGTCTTACCCAGGTGGAGTTTGCTGAACGGTGTGGCTTCTATCAGACGTATCTAAGCCGCGTAGAAACTGGCCAAGCGAATCCAACTCTCAATGCCATAGAGGTCATCGCAAACGGTTTGGGGTTGAGTGTGTTTGATTTTTTCGATCGTCTTCGCAGCGTCAAATAGTCCTCACGACGCCCAACTTACACGTTAGCCCCATAATTTCCCGGCCTCTGCAACCCGCGTTCCGCAACCGATGTCAAAAGGCCGCTGACCGTCCTTCAAGCACTCGCCGCCTAACACAATGAGTAAACGTGTTTGTCTATTTGGCGATCTAAGTCGACGGATACGGTTGAGATTCCATCGAACAGGTGGAGGCAGGTTCGCCACGCGGCGGCTGGCGACTGATGAAGTCATTGTCTGGTTGACGTTCGGCGTGCAACAGGACCACGGTCACCACCCGGCACTGGTTCAGGGACAGGCGCCAGACGCAAGCCTTGCCACATTCGCCCCATAGAATCACCCAAACTCCCTTAGCCCGGATGAAGTGCAGCGCGATCCGGGGCTTCCTGCGGAGAAGACTGCGGACACGACTCATCAAGCACGAAGGCACCATGACAAAACCCTGCATCCATCTGATCGCTGGCGCACGCCCCAACTTCATGAAGATTGCGCCTATCGTGCGTGCGCTGCAGGCCGATGGCCGTCTGACCTGGATGATCATCCACACCGGCCAGCACTACGACCGCGACATGAATGATGTGTTCTTCGAGGAATTGGGCATCCCCGCGCCCGATGTGCGCCTGGGCTGCGGCGGCGGCACCCATGCCGAGCAGACCGGCAAGATCATGGTCGCCTACGAGGCGCTGTGCGCTGCCGAGAAGCCTGCCGCCTGCTTGGTGGTCGGCGATGTGAACTCCACACTGGCCTGCTCCATCGTGGCCAAGAAGGCCGGCATTCCGGTGGCCCACGTCGAAGCCGGCCTGCGCAGCGGTGACATGAGCATGCCCGAGGAGATCAACCGCCTAGTGACCGATGCCATCAGCGACTGGTTCTTCGTCACCGAGCCCAGCGGGTCCAAGCACCTGCAGCAGGAAGGCAAGGACATGAGCGTGGTCTGGGACGTCGGCCATGTGATGGTCGACAACGTGCTGTTCCAGGCCGACAAGCTGAAGACTATGGACACCAGCGGCCTGGAGAGTGACAGCTACAAAAAACGCCACGCCCGTTACGGCGTCGTCACTCTGCATCGCCCGTCGAATGTGGACAGCGCCGAGAGCCTGGAAAACGTGGCCAAGGTGCTGCGCCGGGTCTCCCAGGAGCTGCCGCTGGTGTTCCCGGTGCATCCGCGCACCCGGGCCAATATCGAGAAGTTCGGCATTGACCTCGGCACAAACGTCGAGCTGATGGGCCCGCAGGCCTATATGTCCTTCCTGCATCTGTGGAAGGACGCCATCGTTGTGCTCACCGACAGCGGCGGCCTGCAGGAAGAAACCACTGCCCTTGGCGTGCCCTGCGTGACCATACGCGAGAACACCGAGCGCCCGGTGACCGTGGACGAAGGCAGCAATGTGCTGGCCGGCACCAACCCCGACAACGTCATCGCTGCGGCGCTGAACGCCGTGGCCGGCAACGGCAAGCGCGGCCGCCGGCCCCTGCTGTGGGATGGCAAGGCTGCGGAGCGCACCGTCAAAATCCTGGCAGAGAAGCTGCTGACCGAGGCTTGAGCCTGTTCTCGCCAGACCCCGGACTACATCCGGGACCACAGCGCCAAACACACCGACCGTGCCCAATCCGGTCAATACACCGCAATCTCTTGTATCAGGAACATCGAATATGAGCACCACCGCTGTTGTTGGCCTAGGCTATGTCGGCCTGCCTCTGGTCGTCGAATTCGCCAAGCATGGCCGCACCATCGGCTTTGACATCGCAACCGACAAGGTAGCAAAGTGCCAGGCCGGCATCGACCCCTCCAGAGAGCTCAGCAACGAAGAGATGAGCTTGGCCACCCATGCCGTCTACACCGCTGATGGGGCGCTGTTGGCCGAGGCGGACATCATCATCGTGGCTGTACCCACGCCCGTGGACGACGCCCACATCCCCGACTTCCGGCCGCTGATCGGCGCCTCGACCAGCGTGGGGCGGCACATGAAGAAGGGCGCGATCGTGGTCTATGAATCCACCGTCTATCCCGGCGCGACCGAAGAGGTCTGCATTCCCATACTGGAACGCGAGTCAGGCCTGAAATGGAAGCAGGACTTCTTTGTCGGCTACTCGCCTGAGCGCATCAACCCAGGCGACAAGGAACACACGCTGACCAAGATCCTGAAGATCGTGTCAGGCGATACACCGCAAACCCTGGATCAGGTCGCCGCGCTGTACGAGAAGATCATCGTGCCTGGCGTACACCGCGCCTCCAGCATCAAGGCCGCGGAGGCAGCCAAGGTGATCGAGAACACCCAGCGCGACCTCAACATCGCGCTGATGAACGAGTTGGCCATCATCTTCGACAAGCTTGGCATCGACACCAGCGAGGTGCTGGAGGCCGCCGGCACCAAATGGAACTTCCTGAAGTTCAAGCCAGGTCTGGTAGGCGGCCATTGCATCGGCGTGGACCCCTACTACCTGACCCACAAGGCCGAGATGCTGGGCTATCACCCCCAGGTCATTCTGGCAGGGCGCCGCATCAATGACAGCATGGGCAAATTCATTGCCGAGCAGACCGTCAAGCTGATGATCGCCAGCGGCTCCTACATCAAGGGCGCCAAGGTCAATGTGCTGGGCCTGACCTTCAAGGAAGACTGCGCTGACCTGCGCAACTCCAAAGTCATCGACATCATTCGCGAGCTGCAGAGCTATGGCATAGAAGTCTTTGTGACCGACCCTGATGCCGACCCGGACGAGGCTGTGCACGAGTACGGCGTGCGTCCCGTCAGCTGGGACGAGTTGCCCCGCGCTGATGCCATCGTCGCCGCCGTCGCTCACAAAGGCTACAAGCAGCTGAGCACAGAGGAAATCTCACGCAAGCTCGTCAAAGGCGGCGCCTTCATGGACGTCAAAGCCTGCTTTGACCAGCCGGGCCTTGAAAAGGCCGGGCTGCGCGTCTGGCGATTGTAGTTGGCGAGCGTCGCTCAGCGGCGCTACTCACACCTTGAAGTAATCCCTGTACCAGGCCACGAATCGTGCAATGCCGTCAGGTACCGGCATGGCTGGGCGAAAGCCCGTCCACTGAGCCAGCTCTTCAACGTCTGCGTAGGTGGCAGGCACGTCGCCGTCCTGCAAGGGCATGAAGTTCTTGACCGCCTCGCGACCGACCGCCTTCTCAATCGCCTCAATGAAAGCCATCAACTCGATGGGCTTGTGGTTGCCGATATTGAAGATACGGTACGGTGCGTTCGACCTCGCCGGGTCGCCATGATCTGAATCGAAGGCTGGGTCGGGGGTAGCTGGGCGGTCGAGCACCCGGACCACGCCCTCGGCAATGTCGTCCACGTAGGTGAAATCGCGCACCATCTTGCCGTGATTGAACACGTTGATGGGCTTGCCTTCAATGATGGCCTTGGTGAACAAGAACAGGGCCATGTCCGGGCGCCCCCAGGGGCCGTATACCGTGAAGAAGCGCAGACCTGTCGTCGGAAGCCGGAAAAGATGGCTGTACGTGTGCGCCATCAACTCGTTGGCCTTCTTGGTCGCCGCGTAAAGGCTGACCGGGTGATCCACACTGTGATGCTCAGAGAAGGGCATCAAGGTGTTGCCGCCGTAAACGCTTGAGCTAGAGGCATACACCAGATGCTGAACGGCTTGGTGGCGGCAGCCCTCAAGGATATTGGTGAAGCCGCTGACATTGCTTTCAATATAGGCCTGCGGATTCTGAAGTGAATACCGGACGCCCGCCTGGGCCGCCAGGTGAACGACTCGATCGACCTTGGCATCGGCGAAGAGCTGCTCCATGCCAGCGCGATCGGCCACATCCAACTTTACAAAATCGAACCCGGCCTGCGGCGTCAGCCGCGCCAATCGATCAAGTTTGAGCTGCGGGTCGTAATAGTCGTTCAGATTGTCGAGACCGACCACCTGATCGCCGCGCGCCAGCAGCAGATGACTGACATGCGAACCAATAAAGCCGGCAGCGCCGGTGACAAGTACTTTCATCAAATCTCTCGAATCAGGAATTTCCGGACAGGAAGCTACAAGGCACCCAACCTTGAGCGCAAGAAACTGGCTATTGGAGTCGCCCCTCGGCGCCGCTCAAACTACAGGAGCCGCCGAACCTCGCCCGATGCCATAGTGCTCAATGCCCATCGTCTTCATCAGGGCGGGGTCGTACAGATTGCGGCCATCGAACACCACCGGCTGTTTGAGACTGCTCTTGATGCCATCAAAATCTGGCGTGCGAAATTCCTTCCATTCGGTGACCAGCAGCAATGCGTCGGCCCCCACCAAGGCATGCTCGGCACGCTCAACAAAAGTCAGTCCCTTGACGTCCGTCAGCAGTCGTTTGGCCTCGACCATGGCAACCGGGTCATAGGCCAGCACACTGGCCCCTCGCCGCAACAGTTCTTCGATGATGACAAGTGCCGGCGCCTCTCGCATGTCGTCGGTATTGGGCTTGAAAGCCAAACCCCAAAGAGCGAACTTCCGGCCCGTCAAGTCATCGCCAAAACGGGCCACGACCTTGTCCACCAAAACCAGTTTCTGCCGCTCGTTGGCGGCCTCAACGGCAGTCAGCACGCGCAGCGATACACCCGCCTCGCCCGCAGCGCGCACCAGAGCCTTCACGTCCTTGGGGAAGCAAGAGCCACCGTAGCCCGCGCCTGCATAGAGAAACTGGTAGCCGATGCGTGGGTCGCTGCCGATACCTCGACGCACCAGTTCAATGTCGGCCCCTACCTTTTCAGCCAGCAATGCCAGTTCATTCATGAAACTGATGCGGGTGGCCAACATGGCGTTGGCTGCGTACTTGGTGAACTCGGCGCTGCGCAGGTCCATCACCAGCAAGCGATCATGGTTGCGAGTGAAAGGCGAATACAGGGCTCGCATCAGCAGGGTCGCCTGCTCGTCGTCCGAACCCACAATGATGCGATCGGGTCGCATGAAGTCTTCTACCGCTGCACCCTCTTTCAAGAATTCGGGGTTGGACACCACGGCATACGACATGCTCAGTTGCCGCTTGGCCAATTCATCCGCAATAGCGGCTTTTACCAAGTCAGCCGTGCCAACGGGCACCGTGCTCTTGTCGACGATCACCTTGTAGTCCGTCATGCGTTGGCCGATGGACCTCGCCGCAGTCAGCACATATTGCAGATCGGCTGAACCATCCTCGCCCGGAGGTGTGCCCACACCAATGAACAAAATCGTGCCATGCCCGACAGCAAAGTCGACATCGGTCGTGAACTGCAGCCGGCCGGCAGCCACATTGCGCCGAACGACCTCCAGCAGGCCCGGCTCGTGGATCGGAATCTCACCCGCATTCAGCACCCGAATCTTTTCCGGGTTCACGTCAAGACAAACGACATGATTCCCCATTTCGGCGAGGCATGCTCCTGTGACGAGGCCCACATACCCGGTACCTATCGCGGTAACTTTCATTCCCTGATTCCTCGGTGTTTAGCTCAAAGTCTAGCCGAGAAGCATGTCATAGCTGTGCACCTTGGCAGCTACCGTAGAGAGGTCGACCGCCGCAAAGAGCGGGGTGATGGCCTGGCAACGCCGCCGTCCCGGCGGCGGCGGGGCACCCGCTGGTTGTTACAAATAGGCACCACGCCACCCGGCTCACCGGTTAAGTCAGGCCTGCGCTCGCCGAAAACCACGATAGACCCAAGGCCCGCTTGACTCCCTGAGAGCCAGGCAGTCGTGGGGCAGTGAACTGAGTGATCCGCGCGCCGCGCCGCGCTGACAATCGTCGGCCTTTGCACCCAAACACTGCGCTTTGCTACCCGAGCAGCCCAACGGGCCGCATCCGTTCCAGTCAGCCTATCAGCGCAAGTCAGTGAGTCGAACCATGAAGCATGAAATGAAAGGGCGCCACACTGCCCTGGCCTACGCAGTCACCGCCCTTACGCTGGGATTGTCCGCATGCGGCGGCGCAAGTGATGAAAGCAAGCCCAGCGCAACAGCGACTTCTGCCACGAGCCAAAAGGCCGCAGCGGTTGCCAGCAGCCCCGACGCAACGGCCCAGACTGCAACGAAAGCCAGCGTCGAGCCCGCCACGACTCCTCAAGGGACCATGATCGCCCCTGCCCCGGCAGCAACAGGCACGATGCCGGCTGCTCCGGCACCAACGGCGACTGGTCCAACGGTCAAGGCAACGGCTGCCGCCAACACCTGCACCATCAATCAACTCAAGACCTTCGGCTCCTCCTGCTCTGCCGCCGCAATGGCAGTCATGTCCAATGGCAGCAGCAAGACTTTTGACAACTCCAAACCGGGCTATAAAGGCAGCATCACCGCAAGTTGCAGCCTGGGATTTGTAACTTGGTCGGCGGCAACGTGCGAAGCAGTCACGGCGACACCAAGCTCCGCCCCTGCACCAGCGCCTGTCGCAGCGCCGGCTCCTGTTGCGGCGCCAGCGCCCGCTCCTGTTGCAGCACCCGCACCAGCTCCCGCCGCAGCGCCGGCGCCAGCCCCTTCGTCGGCGAGCTTGGGCTCTTCAAGTGCAGCAACACTCCCTGCAAACTTTCCCAGCGGGTTGACCTCATCCACAGCCGCGGCCCAAGCCAGCCCGTACGTCGAACGCTTCGAGGCCATTGCCTCCGATGGCAAGAGTGACGGCATTTCTAATCAATGGGGCGGTCATCAAACACGCATCACCCATCACTCCGATGGCACAGTTCGCGTGCTATATCTGCGACCTGGCGCAAACGGAATGGTGAGCTGGCGCCTGATGAAGCGCGCGGACGGGACCTCGGCTACCTGGACCGAGGAGGCTACCGGCATTTCTACGGACGACGTAACACTCAGCCGGGATCCGCGCTCCGATGTGGCCCATGTCACCGCGTGGCCGAATTCGGTACCCACGACCTACTCCTCGCCCTCGTTCACGCCGATGGCGATTCCGGGGCGCTGGAGCAACATCCCCGTCACCGGTCGTCAGTACGGTAACACTGGCATCGGGCCGGATGGCTCGCTCTGCATCAAGGCCTCGGTTGAAGCCACCACGGCCAACACCAGTACCCAATACTCTTGTGGCAAGTATGACGCCAGCACCAAGAAATGGACCTGGGGGCCACAACTGACGAAGGCGATCGGCAAACGCCGCTCCTATGACTACCTGTTCCCGGGTGGGACTGGCGACGCCACCAAGCTGCTCGCTACTTCGCAACTTGACCTGTACAAGGACGCGGCAGGCCTGATGTCTCTGGCTGCGACCCAAGGCAACTATGTCTTCAACGGTGCGGGACAGTACCTGACAGGCACCAATGACCTCAACGGCTGGCAGATCAGCTCGACGGTTGATCCGTATTTCGTGCCCGCCTCCGCCAGCGCCGCCCCCTACGTGCGCCAAATCGACTCATTTGTCGACAGCAAGAAGCGCGTTTTCACCAGCTATTGGGTCGACGACCCCTTGCTTGCCACACCGAGGGGCCTGTATGTTGCCGTCAGCGACAGCACTGGGGCCGTGTTGTATCGGGCGCAATGGACAACACTGCCGAGCTACGGCTATGTCCGGGTTTTTGAGGATTCGACGGCCCGCCTCTGGTTACTGTGGACCAATCAAGGTACCCAACAAACTCAGATGCAACTCTATCGAATCAACGAAATAAGCACTCCTAAACTCAGCCTGAGCCTCAGTGCCAAAACCGAACTGTCAAGCAAGTTTGCGCCCTACTCGATTCTTGGATCGACCCAGTTGGCCGTGCAGCGTGGCGGTCAGACCGTCGGCAACGCACTTGATGGCGTGATGGTGGCTTGCGATGGCACCTACAGCAGCGGCAAGACCTTGGTCTGCGAACCCAACGGCGCAGGCAAGCAACGCCTGTTCCACTTCCGCATTCGCCTGCCGAACTGAGCATGTGAAAAGCTGAGGGCTGCACAGACTGTGCGGTCCTCGGCTACCTGACAAACACGTCGCTCCGCCCAAACGGCGGTTGGCGACGTTGAGCCGATCCGTCCCACCAAACCCTCCGTCGCTCTCCATCGACGCTTTGCCCATTTCAGGCATGTCTGGCGGACCAGCTCATCTGATGGCGTCAAGCCATCAAACTGCCACGTAATGCAAATACGATACGCTGGCCGGTCTCGCTGACAACTCGGTCGGCTTGATTCAATTCAAGCGCTGCTGCTGACATCGACACCCGATTCAACTGTCTCCTGACTCGCTCCTGGCCTAAGACAGACAGGTTGTCCGCCTCGCCGCTCGCGTGGATCGCCAACGGATCGCCGGTGCCCGTGCGCTACCCCATAGAATCCCACGCCAAGACATCGACTTTGTGGGCACCCGGGATGTTCGCACGCCAACTGGCGGATGCAGGCGGAGGAATTAGAAGAGGTACTGCTGTCGCTAAGCGAGGGCCACGCTTTGCCCTCCGCTGACAACATCGACCTCCCTCGACAAATCCCGTCTGCCCGAGGGCCGAGACCAAGCACCCAGATGCCATCCGACAAAATGAAGCATCCCAGCAACCCGCAAGGCCAAACCCGCCGTCACGCAGCACAGCCCCAGGAGAAATCGGAATGACAGGTCAGCGCATTGAGATGATGGGATGCACCATCGACAACCTGTCGATGGAGGAGACGCTGCAGGCCGTCGAGGGCTTCGTCAATTCCGGCAAGCCGCATCAGCATGTCGTCGTCAACGTGGACAAGCTGGTCAAAGCTCAGCACGACCCCGAGCTACGCAAGATCATCAACGACTGCGCCTTGATCAATGCAGACGGCATGCCCGTTGTCTGGGCCTCACGCCTGTTGGGCAAGCCCTTGAAGGAGCGCGTCGCTGGGGTGGATCTTTTTGAGGCCCTGATGCAGCGTGCTGCAGAAAAGGGCTGGCGAGTCTTCCTGCTGGGTGCCAAGGAAGAGATCGTTTCGCGTGTGCATGATCTTTATGCCAAGAAGTATCCCGAGCTCACGTTTGCGGGCTACCGCAATGGCTACTGGAGGCCTGACGAAGAAAGTGCCATCGTCGAACAGATCACCAGCGCCAAGGCAGATCTTCTCTTCGTTGCCATCAGTTCGCCCAAGAAGGAGCAATTCCTCGGCGCCTACCAGGCTCGGATGAGAATCCCGTTCGCGATGGGGGTGGGTGGAACTTTCGATGTGGCCGCAGGCAAGGTGAAACGAGCACCGGTATGGATGCAGAAGTCCGGGCTTGAGTGGTTCTATCGCTTTCTACAAGAGCCACGTCGTATGTTCAGACGCTATTTCATCGAAGACATGGCTTTTGTCGGCCTGTTCATTCGAGAATGGACCAAACGAGGTGCTTGATACTCGCCCGTAGTAAAAGAAGAGAAGAAGAGGGGGTCCTGAAATGTCTCTGCGATCACTAGCAAAACGAGCTCTGCCTTATTTGCCCTCGTGGGTGCAGGAGACGCTTCGAAGCAAGTTGGAGAAACAGCGCCTGTCCGAGCATGCGGCCAGGAAACAGCGCACCCAGGTTGCCGTAGCAGACATCTTGAAGAAACTGCAGTCCATGGATCTGACCAAGGATTTGTTGATCCACGGCTCGATTTCGAACATCGGCAAGCTGGACAAGCCAGTACCTCAGTTGGTCGATCAACTCCTGGCGAGTCTGGACCTCACTCGGCAGACCGTGCTGGTACCTGCGCTGCCGTACAACACCACCATGCGCGAGTACCTCACGACCGAACCTGCCTTTGACGTTCGCACTGCCCGCAACGCGATGGGGGCTATCTCGACGACTGTGATGGCCAAGGAAGGAGCGCTTCGCAGCCTGCACCCGACCCATTCCCTTGTGGCGCTGGGGGCGAATGCCGGCGCCTACACCGCAGAACACCACCTCGACACCACCCCTTTCGGCCCGCACAGTCCCTATTGGCGAATCACCCAAAAGCGAGGCCTGATATTGATGCTCGGCGTTGGCCTGAATTCGGTAACCTGCTTTCATGTCTATGAGGACCTGCTCGGAGAGTCGATGCCAATCGATGTCTATCTGCCGGAGACATTCCAGATCGCCTGCACAAACGTCAGCGGCGACGTCTCGCCAGTGACAACCCGATGCCACAACCCCAAGATTTCTGCCATCCGCGAATGCGAACGCGCTCGCCCCTGGTTGGAGCAGGCCGGAGCCATCCGTACGGTCAAACTTGGCGAGTCGGAGTTGTCGGTCATTGATGCGCATCTGTTTACCAAGACACTGCTGGAGCGCCTGCAACGCGGTGAGTCCATCTACGGCAAAGTCAAACCTAGCAGCCGGCAATTGGATGCCATCAGAACAGCCTTGCACCGCCTAGAGCGCGACACATGAACATTGTTCTGACGCTCGACTACGAGCTATTTTTCGGGCGCAGAACTGGAAGCGTCGAGGCCTGCATCGTGGCCCCGACCGATGCGTTGACGTGCATCGCGAAGGCGAAACGCGTGAATCTCGTGTTCTTCGTTGATGTGGCCTATATCGCCGCGCTGCGCCGCGAAATGCACAAAGATGCGCAGTTGCAAAAGGATCACGACCAAATCTGCCGGCACATTGAACAGTTGGCCCGTGAGGGCCACGAGATTCAGCTCCATATCCACTCCCATTGGGAGGACTGCTCCTGGAGTTCCAATGGTTGGCAGATGGATACCAGAAGGTATCGGCTGCACGACTTTGACGAAGCCGACATTGCAAGGCTGGCCTGCTCCTACGTCAGTATCCTGAGGGAACTGGCCGGACCCGATCACGCCTATGTCTACCGCGCCGGCGGGTGGGTGGTACAGCCCTTCGCCAAGATACGTCAAGCCTTGCTCGCGGCCGGCGTCCGTATCGACAGCACCGTGTTCGCCGGTGGCCAGGCGGAAGGAAACGAGCACCTGTTCGACTTTCGTTCGGCGCGCCGCGGCAACGCCTGGCGATTCGACAACGACCCCTGCTCGCCCGATGCCGGCGGCGACTTCATTGAAGTGCCCATCGCCAGTATTGACGTACCACCCAGCTTCTATTGGCGTTTCGCGTTGCACAAAAAGATGGGCGGCAGCGACACCAAGGCATTTGGTGACGGCAACGCGATTGGCCCCAGCCGTTCGGATTTGATGAAAAAAATGCTGAGGACGACCAGCAGTGTGGTGTCAATGGACGGGTACAAGAGCACGCTCATGGAAACCGCCTACCAGCAGTACCGCAAAGCGGGCATCGCCGACTTTGTTGTGATCGGCCACCCCAAAGCGCTGTCACCGTTCAGCCTGAAGCACCTGGACCACTTTCTGGACAGTGACAAAGCTCGTCATGTCCGTACGTACTCAATCTACCACTGAGTCCGCAGAAGCCATTTCCAGGCCTGGCCTCCCTCATGCTGGCCCAGCTATCAAAATACCCATGAGCGCATCCATTCTTCCAGGCGCCAATGCCCCTCGGCTGGCCATCATTTGCGCAGCAGACCCGCTCTTGTTGAGTTGCTTTGCTGCCCATCAAGACCCCTGTCTTCGCTTGTTTGCGGCAGAAGCTGTTCCGCCTGAAGCATTGAATGGCATCGAGTTCCTCTATGACAGGCTTGACCAAACTTTGGCCCATGCCCGTAGGTCGCCATCGAAGTTGCCGATTGCTCCCATGGCCTGGGACGACATCTGCCAAGAGTTGCGGAAGTGGGAACCCCAATACATCGTGGCTATCGGACCGAACTCAGGGGACGTTTCGACCCGTTTCCCTGACACCCCACGCTTGATAGTCAGTTTTGACGGCGCTGCGTGGCCTCAGCTTCGATCGGCCATTCGCAGCAGAATCGGCACCTCCGGCGGGATGATCAAAGTCAGCGTTAGGCTGTCCACCGCTGCAGCGAAGCGGGAACTGTTCGCGGCCTTTGTGTGCATTGATCACAGCTCGCTCCACAAAAGCATAGGCCGGGTGATCCGGAAGTTGCCCATGGTCCTGAAGGCGGCCGTCAGCAGACTTGGCGTAGGAGATGGTCCCTGTCCAGCCAGCACGGAGGCCAGCGTATCGAGCCTTCCCGGATCAAAGCCGCGCACCGCACTGCAGCTTATTCGGCAGCGACTCGGCAGAGCCATCAGGAACACCATCTCTCGTGACCAATGGTCCATGCATGTCCAGCAAGGCAGCGTCACCGCCGGTTCGGCCAAGCCCTGGCTGGACATCAGCCCGCCCTCCAGCGCCTTCTGGGCCGATCCATTTCTATTTTCCGGCCTAGGCGGTACAACCCATCTTCTCTTCGAAGAGTTGCCCTATGCAAGCAACCGTGGACATATTGCATTGATTGACTTGATGCCCGACGGCACCATGAGTCCCCCGGAAATTGTGCTCAAAGAGCCCTGGCATTTGTCCTACCCATTTTGCTTCTCTTGGGAAGGAACGACTTACATGATTCCGGAGTCGTCCGAAAATCTGACAGTCGATCTGTACGCGACGGCCAACTTCCCACGAGGCTGGACCAAAGTAAAGACCTTGATTTCTGGTGCCAGGCTGATGGATGCCACCTTGATTGAGTGGCAGGGCCTGTGGTGGATGTTTGCCGGGCATGCCGAAACCGGCGCCTGCAGCTACGACGAACTCAATCTCTACTGGGCCGACACCCCGCTGGGGCCGTGGACAGCGCACGCGCTGAACCCGATCAAGATCGACGGTCGGAACGCCCGGCCGGCCGGAGCGATGTATGTAAGGGATGGCAAGATCATCCGACCGACACAAGACTGCTCGTCAACATACGGCGGTGCGATCCGGCTCACCGAGGTACAGGAACTCAGCATCCACAACTTCGTTGAACGCGATCTAGGTGCTCTGCCAGTGCCCGGCCTGCGAGGCACGATCCCGAGGCATACGATCAACGAAGTGCCGGGCCTGAGTTGCGTCGATTCACAGCCCCAGAAATTTACGCTTAGCCCTTTGCTGGCGCGACTCAAACGCTGAGCAGGAGGGCTTCGAGACCGTTGCCTCCGGTATCTGCTGGCGGTGGTTGGGTATTGTCAAAGCCACCGATGTCGAACATCGTCACTACCCCCACGTTCTCGCCCTGCGCGGTCCAGCGGATTGTCGTGCAAGGCAGCTTCTCCCCGTAGGTGGTTGAGTACCAACCGAGAGGCTCATCCTCTTCCTGACCTGAAATCAACTCTATCCGAGCATCGGCTTCGGATTGGAACTTCATTTCGGCACGATACGTGCCCATCGTCATCACGACAGTCGCCCCCTCCCTGCCTACTTGCCAGCCAGGAGCCACGTGCCAGAAAAGCTCCACCGCCGCTGAGGCCGTGCCCGCAACCTCGTCACGGACGATGAGTTGTCGCTCTGTCGGTGCGTACTTGACACTGCGCGAGTGGGTATGCCGGCCCGGCAACCGGGTATAGCCGTCATGCCAAGCCTCCAGTTCAAACCCACCGCCTTCTGCCCTTGAGACATTGACATCATGCACGCGGGCCTTTCGCGTCCACATGAATCGGCCACCACTGACCGATTGATCTTTACCGTCGATCCGAATCGTGTTGTGCGCAGACGTGCCGCGAAAATAGTCCCGCCATTTCTTGTCTGCACGGTATGAATACGTGCCTGGATCAACCAGCAAAGGCACGCCACCGATCGATAGCCATACCTGGAGCGCATCGGCATGGCCATGAGCGGCGATGCCCAAATAGCCCACCGCGCCCGCATCCACGAAGCCTTTGACTTCGTTCGCAGTGCCCCAGTCATTCCCAAACAAGAAATACCCGCCCTCGGGATAATCTTCAGACAGCGAGACCGGGTGCTCTACCGGCACCCGGTTTGAGGCCATCAGCCACTTGACGTCATCTCGCGGCTCAGCGCCGCTGCTCAACTCGCCCAGCGCCGGTTCGCCAAACAGCCATGCTCCTTTGGCCAGCATGGCCGCAACCGGGTCGCGGCCCGGGCGAGGATCCAGGCGGAAGGCCTCAGCGCCGTCGGCGTCGCCGACCATTGGAACCGCCCCCTGCTTCGTCGTCATCGCTGCCATGAAGCGGCACATCGAGTGCATGCGTTGCAGGCTGGCGGGTGAAACCGGTTCACCCGCCGATGCAGCGCAACGCTCCACAGCAAGAAAAAAGTCGAAGACGAAGGTGGCGTACTCGAACGCCTGCTCCCGCAGCACGCCGTCGGCACAGACCTGGGCCTGGAACTCATGTTCAAGCTCCCGCCTGGCCTTGATTCGCAAGCCGCCAAAGCTGTCCCAATACGGCCAGGTATGCGCCGCCACGTATACGCCCGCCAACTCGCCCAGCAAGTGATTGTTGGCCGAAGAGTGCCGTGAATAGTTCCCGTCGATGGTCCTGACATGCTGGTTGATCGATGCGAGCCACCACCCCTGCAGGGCCAGGCCTTCCGCCCCCTCAAACAAGGGCGAACCGATGCCACCGATGAGCTCCCAAATCACAGCCCAGTTGAGCAGGCGTAGCGCCAACTCCAGGCTGCTCGTCCAGTTGGGTCCTGTGCCGCAAGGGCATTGCTCCAGCCAGGACCCGAGCTGAAGCTGTAGCGAACGCAGATGCCGCCCGTCACCGGTCAGTGCCCAGGCCTGCGCAATTGCCACCAAATGCAAGTGGCGGTTCAGTTCCCAGACGTATTTGATGTCACCAACCAGGTTCCGGTCAGTCAGCGACATAGCATGGCTTGGCCAGCTCGGTGCAACTGTTCCTGTCAACGGGCAGCGATTCCACTGAGGGCGTGCCCCCACATCAAATCGGCTGGATGCGAACAAGCGAACGCTACCAGTCTCGATCAACAAGGCCTCGGCCACATAGGGTGCCGCTGCCGGCAGTCCGTCACCCGTCTTGCTGATCCAGTGAGTGCCACCGATCAGGCGCTGCGGCAACTCAGCCGCCACGGCGGCACGCCCAGTGAGCCGGCCCAAGCGGCCGCGCAGGCTGTGGCCTGCTCGGTACAACACCTCAGCAGGCGTCATACAACTCAATCGACTGAAGAACCACTGCACGCGCCCCTGCGCCTCTTGACTGCTCATGGCATCGGCCTCTCAATCGCACCCAGTTCGCGATACACCGCCGAAAGGCGCTGCAAAACCAGCTCGACGCCAAAGCGCTCGCGCACCCGCTCGCGAGCACTTGTGGCAAGCCGCTCGCGCAAAACAGGAGACGCCAACAAGCGCTCAATCGCATCGGCCAGTGCCTGCGGTTGGCCTGGATCGACCAGCAAACCCTGTTGCTCATGCTGCACCGCCTCTGGAATTCCCCCGACCGGCGTGACGACCACAGGCACGGCCATCGCCATGGCTTCCAGCATGGCCATGGGCAGGCCCTCCTTGTATGAGGGCAAGACAAATATCTCGGCGCGCAGCAATTCCTTGCGTTTGTCGTCTTCACCTACCCAGCCAAGGATATCCAGCGACTCTGCAAGGCCCAGTTGACTGGCATAGGTACGCACAGCAGCAAGATCGCCATCGCCGCCCAAGGCCAGACGCAAATCAGGCCAGCGAGGCTTCAGCGATGCCATAGCCTGCAGCAAATCAAAAATCCCCTTCGCCTGCGAGGCTCGGCCCAGGAACAGCAGACGGGCGGGCTCCACGCTCCTGATCGGCAGCTCGGCAGGCACATCCACCGGGTTCGCCACGATGGCGACCCTGGCCCCAGGCGCCAAACCCGTCAGGTAGTCGGACCAGGCCTGCGACAGCGCAATCACCCGGGTGCTGTGCCGGATCGTATGCACGATCCAGCTCCGCAGGCGTGGCGAAGCCTGCTGGTCGGCAAAGTCTCGGAAACCGCCGCCGTGCAAGTGAAAGATCGTCGGCACGCGCAGCGCCCGAGCCAACGCCAGATAGAACGACTTGCGTTTGAAGCTTGCATTGGATGCCGAGTGCGCGTGCACCAAGGCAACTCGCCCACTTAAGAGCCTGACAGCGATTTGCGCCGTCGCGGACAGAGCGCAAACCAGCTTCGAGAGTCGCCCCCCCTCACGGTGCGTGGCCACATAGTGCACCGGGAAGTGATCGAACAGCCCGCTGCGCACATACACCGACACCACCGCCGCAACGCCGCCCTTGCCTTGCGGCGCCGTACCAATCATCAGCACATACTTCATGTCAGTACGACTTCTCTGTCGGCATTTCGTCCATGCTCGCACCCAGATAGGCTGCGATGGGAAGATGCTGTACCAGCAGGCGCTGTTTGCCTCGCTCAGTCACAGGAATACTGGTCACCTCCTCAACCTGCACCGAACAGCCTCCCTGCGTTTTGAGTTCCACTGACGCCTGTATCTCCCGTTTGGCCGCATCCGAAAGCGGCTTCAGCGGGACCACCCTCAAAATCAGCTTGCCCGGCTCGCTTTGCTCGAACTGAATGCGCAAGCAATGATCGAGCTGCTCGAAATGAGCTGCGCCCAAGGTTGTGATGGTGATCAACCGGCGGTCGCGGCAGACCACGAACTCCTGCACGCGCCCCTCAATGCGCTCGCACACCGGGTAGCCCGCCCAGCCAGCCGCAGCCTCCCCCCCAAGCACCGCGTAATCGCCCGTCCGGTAGCGAACAAACGGCATCACCTCGTTGTCGAAACTTGTCCCCACCAGTTCACCCACTTGGCCAAGCCGGGTAACTGCCGCTCCGTTGGCGTCGACCAACTCCAAATGGCCATAGTGGGGCCAAAAATGGTACCGGGGGTCATCGGCCAGCGTGTGTGCAAACAGCACCCGCTCGGAATGCCCGTAATGCACGATCACCGGACACTTGAAGAATGCCTTGAATGCGGCCAAATGATGGTCGAATACCGATTCCGACGTGAGCAGCACACCTTCCACTTGCGACAGCAAGTCCTCCTGCCCATGCGCTCGCAGCCACACCAACAGCGGATGCAAGGCCGAGGGAAACGCATGCACATAGCGAGGACGCCACCGCCGGAGCGCCTCAACATAACGCTGCATATGCTCTGGCTCGAGGTGATCGCTGCTGAGGATCAAGTGCTTCTTGATCGGCTCGTACATCCAGATCCGTGAGTCAGCGTTCTGCGCACCACGCACCGTTCGCCCCCGCATGGCCAGCACCACGTCCCGCCCCTCGGTGCCGAGGCGATCCGCCATCACATGCACCGCAGCCCATTCCTTGGCCCGGCTCACGCCCTTGTGAAGATAGAACGTCATGGGCACCGAGGTGGAGCCTCCGGTGAACATACGCTGCCGCTCTGACTTCTTCGCCGCAACAGACAAGTACCGATCGCTTTGCAGCTTGAGGTCTTCTTTGCTGCAAAGGGGTAGTTGCGCCAGCACACCGAAGGGGTCACGCCTGGCTTGATCGAGCAAGTGCCGGAAAGGCTCGAAGGCTGGCACCGAAGCCAGCGCGCAACCCAGCGTTTGCGCCAGACGCTGCTCAATCAGCGCGGGCGACACAGGAGCCGGCGCCGAGAACTCACGCTTGAACTGCCCGTACCGGCGACCGAACCGCAGACTGGGCGGCACTTGCGCATAGACCCCACCCACCAGCGTCTTCACCCACTGTGGCGCGGCTACATAACTGCCTGCCAAACGGTGCAGGTAGTCGTCAACGGACATGCTGATCCTTTTTGCCAGCAAAACTGCGGGGGGCCTCAGGCCACTCCTGGGTCACCCATTTGAACTTTCCGCTGGGCAAATTCGGAATGTCCTCACACAGGCAAATGCTGGTATTTAGCCGCGCGGACACCAACTCGGTCATATTCGATAACAGCTTGCGTGCGCAATCCTCGGCGTAGCCCGGACCGGGAACCAAGCGAAGCTCCCACCGATCACGCGCCACCTGGGCAACCTGTGACTTGGCAATGCCCTCAATCCCTTTGAACGCAAAAGTGATCACGCTCGGGCTGACTTCGCGCCCATCCAGATCAAACACCGTCTCCTCGATCTTGCCAACCAGCCCAGTAATCACCGGATAACTGCGGCCGCAGGGGCACGGCCTGCGATCCCATTGCGCACTGTCATTCAATCGATACCTCAGCAGCGGCATTACCAGGTTGTGCAGCGTTGTTCCCACCAATTGCCCGACACCCTCTGTCGGCCTGCCAGCGGCATCCAGTATCTCGACATGCGCGTAATGCGAGTTCATGTGCATACGCCCATGCTCACACTCCATGCCAAATGCAACTCGTTCCGCCATCCCATAGAGATCAAACACCTGGGCGCCAAATGCCTGCTCGATCAACTGACGCTGTGCCGGGTAGAGACACTCCGAGCTTGTCTGAACCGAATCAAAGGTGATATTCAACTGATGGTCGCTTGCTAATCGCGCAAGCACGTATGCCGCGGAGGGATAGGCACGCAACTGACGCGCGCCAAAATCGGCTATTGCATCCGCAATGACCGGAGCAGTAAATTCGTTCAGGTGCCGCGTTGAGATATACAAACAATTGGCGACACGATCATTCAGCCAATAGGGAGGATGCCGCTGCTCGATCGGCACCACCAAATCCCCTCTCAAGACAACTTGCCGCGACTTCGGCGCGTGGCCGGCCCATTGCCAATGTTGGTAGGCAAAAGCCTGCTCCCAGAGGACTGAATCAAACGAGCGGAAAACCTCAAGCGGCATACCTGTTGTGCCGCTGGTCTTGCCAGACGACCACCATGGCATACAACGACCATGATTGGGATAATAGATTTCCCGGCCGTCTCGCAAGATTGCTTTGTCGAGCACAGGCACTTCGTCAAGGAGGAATTTCCTCAAGCCTTGCCTAGGCAATTTAGGCAATAAATCGCGATAGGCCGGCAGTCGTGTTGCGGCGCGTAGAGTCTTGAACAATGCAGACTCCACCTGCACCTCGATATTAACAAGCGGATCCCGCTCCCGAGCCAGCAAGCCCTCGGCACGATTGCGCACCCAAATACCATGCCTGAGCAAATGGCGGGAGGCAAGGCGAATTTGCTGTTTCAACATAACTTGAGGAGATAGTCCGCAGCGCGGTAGATTTTAATTCGTCGACGCGGTATCTATCGCGTGATTTTATTCAAAAAATGGAACCTTGAAAAAAAGTAGCGTTGCACGAGCACAGGCAGAGTCAATCCAATGCCCCACAGCACAAAAACAACAATGATAAATTTCCATCCATCCCACCCCCAAGCACGAACGATCAATGCTCGCCCCAAACCCATTGCCAGAGAATTCATCAAATAGATGGTGAAGGAATTTATGCCTAAAAATGTAAGCCAAGAAACCATATTCTTGCTACAAAGGTATCGAACGACGGCCATAAGTGCCGCAAGACTCAGGAGAGCCCCTAAGGTTGGCAGAATCGACTTTGGTGCAAACACAAGCACCAGAAGGAAACTGGCAATCAAAGGCCAGCGCCACCTATCCAGCTTTGGCCAAATATTTTGCCTGTGCCGAATGAAGAATGCGCCAATCAAAAAGAACAACAAGTATCTACACAGCCACCGAAGCGCAAACACTTCTGTGATCAACTCAGAGATGGCCATGAGATGTAGACACAAGGATATGGCCAGCGCCCAAACGATTCGTTGCCCGACCAAGCGAAGAAGCAACGGCGCCGCAACTTGCATTTCCAACAGAACAACAATGAACCAAAGGTACTGAGCCGCTCCACGGGATGGGTACAAAATCTGATTCCCAAAGTCGCCGAGGGCATTGCTCAACGGTGCATCTACCTTCATGAAACTTGATGCACCAACTTTCAGTAAATAAACTGCTCCGGCGAAAATAACATATGCAGGCACCAGTCTGCTGGCAGTTTTTTTCCAACGCCACCACCAGCTAGGGTTGGAGTTTAAAAAATATACACAGCCTGCCAAAAAGAAAAAGAATGCCATATGGAATTCATAGAGCCTCGCATTCGCAGCGAAATACCATTCATTGCCTAACGGTTTGGCAAAGTCTCTGGCAACTATATGCCCCCAAACAACCAATGAAATCGCAAGACCCTTGGCGGCATCAAGTTCTATCAAACGCACCGGAGAAACTTTATTTTCGCCCAAGGACTCACCTCCAATCTATGTCATGCAAATCCAATGGAAGTGCGATCGCAAAAAAAATAGCGCGCAGCTAGCACCTATTTCCGTTTGTACAGACGTATTTTTTATAAACCTGTAGCAATGATTGGGCTGAAATAGATATCGAGCAATGCTCCTCGGCCCATTTTCGCTGAGCTTGTGCTACCAGCGACTTTCTCTCATTCGCCAAGCATACGGCATCGGCGAACTCAATAGGATCTCGAGAATCAATCACTTGCCATTCAAAAGGCAATATACGCCGGATATCAGAAAACTCCGTAGAGACGACTGGAGTACTCAATCCCATGGCCTCCAGCACTACATTTGGAAAACCTTCAATAATAGAAGTCGTGAACAAGACATTTGATTCTTTAATTATTCGCGCGACATCATCTCGTTGCCCGGTAAATATCACTCGGTCTTGGTTCTGCAGCCCGTCAAATTTCGATTTAACCTGAAAATCATATCGATCAGACATCTTGGAGTCGGCGCTAGCGTACGCGGTCGGACCACCTAATGAGGCACCAACAAAGAGCACCCGCCACCGCGGATCACGCTTTATCAACTCCGCGGCAACATCCAGGGCCAGCAAATAATCTTTTTGATATTTGATCGCGCCCACCAAGGTGGCAATAAAAACCTCCTCATCGCCGAAAAAATCTCGTCTAATATCCGCTCCTTGTGACATTGCTTTGGATTGAAGCGTTGCAAAATCTATTCCATTCCAAACTACGTGAGCACGTTTCGAGGAAAATCCAAATATCTTCTTAGCATGGTCCGCACCAACATAAGAATTCGCAACGACGCCGGAGGCAAAACGGCGAGTCGGTAAATGAGCGAGCCATTGAGACGCGCGTAGTTTGTAGTTCGAGCTTCGTTCTGAGTTCAGCACAGGGATTCCCAACCCTACTGCAGCCACTCGGGAATAGACGTTGGCATCAAAAAGAAAACCGTGCACCACGTCTGGCTGCCACTCCTTTATAAATGCACGAAGATTCCTTAGAACCTTACGATCAAACTTTGCTTTCTTGTCATCAATTCGAATGGGAAAATCCAAGTCGAATAGCTCTGTCAAACGAGGTGTCCAACTTGTCAGCAGATATAGCGCGACCTCATGCCCGAGTCGATGCAGTTCTCGAATCAAGGCAATCAATTGCGTTTCAGCGCCCCCATATCCCAGGCCGCTGTTCACAAACAGTATCTTCATCGGTGGTGGCCAGCTGTACTACCGCCAACCTGAAAAATATTACCTAATACTGCCTTGAGCTTTAACGATGTATATCGCTCGACTTGGGCATAAGCAAGCCACGCGACCACAAAAACCAATGATAAAGTGGTAATTAATACAATACCGGGCTGAACCTTTGCATACATTGCATCAAAAACCATGAACCCAACGTTTTGATGAATTAAGTACAGTGGATAGGTAAGCCCTCCTATCAAAGCAGAGAATCTTACATTCAACGGCAACCTGTTCAGCAGCGGCAAGCACCACATTACCAAGTATGAACAAAGTATCAACAGCGACACGACCATGGATGAGTACTGCACTTTGTAGTGGGCCTCCATTAGGGGGAGACGCGCAACCGCATTCAATACACCAACAATAGCAGCCGCCAAGAAAACAGTAACGCGATAGGCATTACTTCCATTCACATACATCAAATAGCACATTGCTCCGCCGACAAAATATGGAGCGTAGTCCGGCAAAATCAATATCCAAGCGTAACGGAATGGTTTTAGGCCTGCTTGCGCGGCAATCACAAATAGCAACCAAAATCCGAGAATAATTTCGATCCGCCGCATTTGTTTAAAAAACAACACAACAGCCACGAGCAAATAGAAGCGAATCTCGATAAGAAGCGTCCAGTAAACACTGTCTACATACGGGACATTAAATAGTCCGGCAAACATAGTCATGTTCACAAAATATGAACTTGGAGTAACTATATATTTTTGCTCAGCAAGAATATATGCCAATCCCGCAGAAATTGTGCAACAAAACCAAAAGGCCGGGTATAGACGGACCACTCGAGAAATAGTGAATTTTCTTAAGTCAGATTTAGCGGCTGTCATAAGTATGACAAATCCACTTATCATGAAGAAAAGCTCTACCCCCAAGTAGCCATATTTAGCCCATCCGTCAAAAATATCCGGCGGAGGCATCTGGGTCAAGTTATCAGCGGCGTAGCCTCGAAACCCATAGTGATAGACAACAACAGCGATGGCGGCCAAGAATCGTAATAGATCGAGGCTGCGAACTCTGTCATGCATAGGCAAGGTCATTTTTACGCCGGCCTATGCATGCCACCACGAATGACGCGCTCGCCGGCCAGTTTTGATCTCGCACCAAATATTGTCGGCTCAACTTGACTCCAGTAAGCAAATAGGACACCAACCGAGAACCAGAAGAATGTCTGTTCAGGCTTGGGCGCAAAGTCACCATTCGTAACACAAAGAACTAAGACTCCTATAAGCGAGGCTGCCGAACCCGACATGAATCGCCTCATCAGCGGGCTTAGGGTCTCCCGCCTGGACAGTGCGCGTTGAGCATGAATGATTTTGTAATACCAAAACATTAGGGCGGCAAAGCCAAGAAATCCAAGATCCATCAGCATTGCCAAATACATATTGTGAGGATGCGTCGCTCGATACTGACCAGATTTGACGAAGTCGCTCCAAGCCGTCGAGCCAAGCCCTCGACCCCACAGCGGACTCTTAAGCACTTCAGGTGCTAGTTTTTGCCAACCGACGACACGCCCGGCCGTCAACTGGTCATTACTGTTGCCGACGGCATTACTCACCGCACCACTCTCGACTCCAGTGAGCAGACGTTGTTTGATTGCGTCCGGCGCGAATAGCAAACTTGCCAGCAAGACGGCAACCGACACAAACAAAGTGGTCACACGTCGGCTTTGAATCATGTAGATGGCGTATATCACTACTAAGGCGATGAAGCCACCTCTGGAGAAGGTCAAAAGCAATGCCCCAACAATCATCAAAAGTGTAATCGTGGATAGAAATCGGCCCACAATACTTTTGAATTCACCCAGCATGAACAAAATTGGCCCAACGGAGAATGCAAGCATGATTGCCATTTCGTTGGCGTGCATACCAATCGGGGCCAAAAAGTTACGTTGCGCCTGCAAATCCCCTAGAGATACTCGATATAGAGCTATTAGAAAAAATACACCCAGCGCTGGGAGCAACGAAGAAATAAGAAAGCTCGTTAGAAATCTCTCTGGCTTTCGGCTGTCACGCAGCGCGTTTGCCAACAAACATGCAAAAATAATAAAAGCCATCGGCTTCAGATATCGAGACTTAATAAACTGAAGACCTTCGTAGGCGCTGGCTGAGTCCGTCCCCGAATAATTCCTTACCGCTTCCGCTAAGTGTGGCCAAGCCAAAATTACGCCTACCGTTAACGGCACCAGGTAATAGGCAATTAACGGTCGAGGTATACCAACCAGCTCTTTTTTTCGAAACAGCGCGGGAACGCCGAAAGAAACCAGTGTGGCAAATGTGAGATAGTTTATTACATTGAATCCTTGCGCCTGTGGAAGCACTGGAGAGGATGCCCAGGGCAACAAGAATGCTAGCAACACGACGCCGACTCTGTAGTCAAAAAATACTGCCAATACCGCAATTAGCGGCAAGGTTAGTAAAAGAGCAGGAATTCCGCCAAATAGCGCAGCCGCCATGCCAACAATCAGCGCAAATATCGAAAACAATAAGATCACAAGCAATTTGCTTTTCATTTCTCAACTCCTCTGCGAACCGGGGCTTGTCGCACCCGCGAACAGCAAATCACGCAAGGCAATAGCTCCCAACACCAGCTGGAAGGTACTGGCAAGAACAAAGGCCCACATCGCTCCGATCGAACCCAGCAGCGGCGTGAGCGTACGAACAGCGCCGACTAAAAACAAGGGCACCAGGATTTCGATGGCGAGATACCAACGCGTTCGCACGGTTGCAACAAGCACGAACCCCAAAATCCAAGCCGCCATCTTGAGCACGTCGCCCAGCAACTGAACTGGCATCAGGTTCTGCACGCCGTCAAAGGAGGCGGAGAACACCAAGCGGACAACCCAGTCACGCAGCAAGTAGATGACCATTGCCAATGCCGCCGTCACTCCCGTGGCAGCAGCCAAGGTTCGCCAAACTTCCCTGCGCATCCCCCTGCCGTCATTGGCCAATTCGCCCAGGCGCGGCATGAAGTAGAGGGACACGGAGGTGGTGATGATGCCGGTATACACCTCGGACAGGCGCCAGGCCGCCTGCCACACGCCACCGGCCTCGAGTCCGACAATGCCGATGACCGAATCGCGGACCATGAGCATCGCCAACGGCGGTAGAGCAGCATGCGCAATCAACATGGGATAGAAAGCCAGGATCCGCTTCGCCTCCGCCGTGTCCCATTGGCCGACGAAATCCTTCAACTGAACCACCGTCGAGCGCCGGCTCAACAGAACGGAGATGAACAGACCGGCCACATAGCCGGCGATCGAGCCGCAAATGCCACCCGTCGTGCCCCAAAGCATGCACGAGGGGGCAAAGGCCAGCAGCCCGACGAGGGTGGCAATGACGTTGGACTGCACCACCCGCCTGATGTCACGTACGCCGTTGAGCGCTCCCAGCAGTACGTTGTTGATCATGGCAGCGATGATGCCGACGCCGCACAGGGCGATCGCCCAGGCATAGTCCTCGCGGCCCAACAGGCGGTTGCCGAGTATCGGCGCGGCTGCCAGCAATGCCAGAGCCCCGACGATACCGAGGCCAGCAGCCATCTTGAAGCCAGTCGCCCAGAGTGCCTTTCTGCGCAGGGCTTGCGATTCGCCGTATTCAGCTGTCAAACGCACTGTGGCAGTGTTGATGCCAGCCCCCAGCAGACCCTGCCCCAAGGTGATCAGGGTATTGACTTGGGCTATCAACGCAAAGCCGGCTGGCCCCAGGTACACGGCCGTCAGCTTGACGCTGACGAAGCTGCACAACATGCGAATCAAGGCCTGGCTGCTGCCCAATCCAAAGGCCCGGCGCAACATGGCCAACCCGCCCGATGGTTGCGTACTCATTCGGCGGCGAAATTGGGGAGCAGTATCTTGCGGTAGCGCTGCAGCGCAGCGGCCTCGCTGTGGTACTTGGCAAAGAGGGCACGCACTTGCGCGCTGCGCCCCTCCCAGGCAGCCGGGCTCGACACCACGCCACGAACGGCATCAACCATTTCATCAAACGAGGCACAAGCCAACGTGCCCGACTCACCCGTCGCGAGTTCCGGGTTGACAAACGAGACCGTGGGAACACCCCGTATCCACGACTGCAGAAAGGTGTTCGGAAAGCCTTCGGACAGCGAGGTGTTGACTAGGGCTGACGCGCCGTCAAAAACCTTGCCCACATCCTGCGGCTGCACATAGCCGTGGAACACCAGGTTTGGCAACAGTTTTGCGGCCTGCTGTACCCGGTTGTAGGCTTCCTGCCCACCATCCGACAGCAACGCGCCGCCAACCATGGCAAATTGCAGCTGCGGCAGACGGCGTGCAATCTCGAGAAAGAGTTCCGGGCGCTTGCCCCTTCCCATGGTGCCGACCCAGATCACCGGGCCATTCACTGAACCGCCAAGAATTCCTGTTTCAGCGAAGAAATTGGGGCACAGGGTGGCTTCGATACCGTGATTGAGCCTGGCATCACCAGCCTGTTGGCGATTCTGGACCAGCACCGTGCTGGTGCGTTTCAGGCCCCAGCGAAAAAGCGCCCAGTCTCTCCTGGACGTGCTTGGAGCTCGCACTGAGGCGAAATCACGGTCGCTCGCCCCTGCATAAATTGACCGTGCTTGGTGGCGCCGCGCATAAATAGAGATGGGTGCCGTGTAGGCCGAGATGGACCGCGAGTAGACGATGTCGGGCTTGAGGTCAGACAAGCGCGTGATGACGTCGGTGAGTCTAGGAGTGAACCATCGCAGGCCCCGGAGCCCGCGCTTGCCGACTTGTGGCATCTTGTGTATCTCGACGCCATCAACGACCTGCCCATCGGGCTGACCAAAGTCAAGCGTCAGCACCGATACCCTGAAGCCATCCCGGGCGAGCAACCGTGCAATCAAACCCTGCTGCACTTCTGCACCGCCCACATATTTCAGCCGTCCATCATCGACCAAGGCCGAATAGATGTACGGCGCCATGAAACATATATGGGGCTTCATGCGTACGTCAGGCAGCAGAGGTCGCCGCCCGAGCATGAGATACGAGGCGAGCGAACAGCGTCTCGTAGGCGTCTACCGCGCGCTCCACCGAATGGTGTTCGGCCAAGAAACGTTGCGAGGCACGCGACTGCGAGGCCCACAGATCCGGGTCAGTCTTGAGCGCCTTGACCTGATGCACCATCTCATCAAGTGTACTGGCGACAAGCCCGACAGCCATGCCGTCTAGCCGAGTCGTTGGATCGAAAAATGACACTGTTGGCGTGCCCCGAGACCATGCCTGCATGAAGGTGTTGGGGAAGCCTTCACTGACCGAGGTGTTGATGTGCACCGCAGCGCCATCGAAGTACTGCTCAACGAGCGCAAAAGGCACAAACCCCATGATCGCCAGATTGGGCACGGCAGCTGCAGCGTTGCGCAACGCCGTCATATCCGCGTCACTGCCGCTCCCTATCATTTTGAATTCGTAGTCTGGGCAGGCCTTTGCGACCTCGACAAAAAGCTCCGGCTGTTTGATCGCCTTGATCGAAGCAGCCCAGACTATCGGGCCCTGCTGCGTTGCCTGCACGCCGCGATGACCATAACAGCTGTTGATTCGCGTCGAGCCCAGACCAAACATGGCCTGGCAATCGAGCCGCTGCCTTTCCGTCTGAACGACCACGGCACTGGCATTGCGAACACCCCAGCTGTAGATTTTCTTGTCGCGCCAGTAGCGTAGCTGGGGCAGTTGCGCGTCGAAGTCCAGGTCATGCGCAGACGCGAACACGCTGGCACGCCCGTGCCGGCGGGCAAAAGCAGACACGAAGCCCGTCAGTACCCCGCAGGCACGCTGGTAATAGACATCGGCATCGGCGCGGGCCATGGCCCGCCACACCGAAGTGAGCCGCGGATGCACGAAACGCAGCCCGGGCAAACCTGCGTTGGGTGCATGCGTGCGGTAGACCGTAACACCATCAATAACCATGCCGTCCGGCTGCCCCTGGTCGAGGCAGACCACCGAAACGTCATGGCCGCGCCGCGCCAACTCTCGAGCGAGGAAAGTTTGCTGAACTTCCGCCCCACCGATGAACTTCAGCGTCGTGTCCCGAGCAAGAATGGGGTATATCGCCGGCGCAACAAAGCAAATGCGCAAGGGGCGGCCACTACTCATACTGTCAGGCCCTGCTCCAGCAAGACAGAAGCTGAAGCCGGACTGGGCATCTTCTCAAACCAGTGTTCGTACCACATCTGGAAGGCAAGAAGCAGCCATACCCGATTAACGGAAAGAATGTCTCCCGCGTCGAAACGCCTGACCATCTGCGCCACAACCGCGGGATCAAACAAGCCATGCTGAGCAACGCGAGAGGGGCTCAAATAGGAGTCCAGCAGCGGCCGCAACTCGCCCGAAAGCCATTTCCCAAGAGGAATGCCGAAACCCTGCTTGGGACGATCAACCAGTTCTCTGGGCACATGTTTGTACAGCACCTTTCGAAGTAGATGCTTGGGGCCAAGCGCACCTTGGCGCAGGGAATAGGGAAGCGAAAAGGCAAACTCGGCCAATCGATGATCAATCAACGGCTCTCGGCCTTCGATGCTGGCGAACATGGTTGCGCGGTCTACCTTGGTCAGCACATCACCGGGTAGATAGTTGTGCAGATCCCAGAGGCACAGTTTCTCGCCGTCCAGGCCATCAAACTGATCCGCGGTTGAACGCGTAGAAGGGGCGCTACCCAGCAGCCGCTTCACTTCATAGTCGGGCCAATAAGCTTGCGACAAAGCTTGGTCCTGCATTTCGCCGACGCCATTCACGCCCAGACGCGCCGAGATCTTGGCAAATCGAACGGTGACAGCGCGCCTGAGCCACAAACCGGATCCATTTGCCCAATGTCGCTCAGACAACATATCGTCGGCAGCCTGCCAGGGCATGACGCCGAGAACTGCGTCGATGCTGTCCCGTTGCCAAGGGCGCAAACCTGTCAGGCGTGCATTCTGCGCAGCCAGATTGGCATAGGAGTGGTAGCCACTGAAGAGCTCGTCGCCACCATCCGCGGAGAGGACTACCTTGACATGCTGGGAGGCGATGCGCGAGACGAGCAGCGTCGGGATTCCGGAACTGTCGCCAAACGGTTCGTCGTACAGCTCGCCCCAATGAGGCAGCATCTGCATTGCCTCGCTGGCGGCAAGGATGGAGGTGTGTTGCTCCGTCCCTAAATGCTTGGCGACTGCTTCTGCATACGGCGCTTCGTTCTTTTCGGCTTCGTTGAAGCCGATCGTGAACGTCTTGATCCGCTGATCGGAGTGCTTCTGCAAGATCGCGGTGAGGATGGATGAGTCAATTCCGCCCGAGAGAAACACTCCCACCGGCACGTCGGCAATCATCCGGTACTTGAAGGCGCTTTCCATCAGGGCCTCAAGCTCTTCGGTGAGCACCTCCTCGCTTTCGGTACGCTTCTTGGCCGCAGCGTCGAGAACGCTCCAATACTGAACCAGCTGGGGCTCGCCATCTTGACCCAATTCGAGCCAATGCCCCGGCTTGAGCTTGCCAACTTTGCAGTAGATCGATCTTGGGTCGCCGATGTAGCCGTAGCGGAAGTAGTCGGCCAGGGCTTCTTTGTCGATTTCCGGGCGCCAGCCTTTGAACGCACGCAACGCCTTCAGCTCCGAGCCGAAAAACAGGGCACCGCCCATCCAGCCATAGTAAAGGGGCTTCACGCCCAACCGATCGCGAAGCAGATACATCTTGCGCTCATGCTGAGCCCAAAGCGCAATGGCGAACATGCCGATGAATCGTTTGACGGCTGAAGGACCCCACTGCGAAAAAGCAGCAAGAATTACTTCCGAGTCGCCTGTGCCTTCGAAGTGGTGCCCCAGGGGCTCCAGCTCCGCACGGATCTCACGGAAGTTGTAGATTTCGCCGTTGAAAACCATGAGCCAGCGCCCGCAGGCAGAGATCATGGGCTGATGCCCGTGACTGCTCAGGTCAAGAATGGAGAGGCGGCGGTGACCGAGCCCTACGCGCCTGTCTTCCGAGAACCAACTGCCGGCGTCATCGGGCCCGCGGTGATGCAAGGATTCAATCGCCTGGGGCAAATCTCTCGCCCAGGTTTCGTTCTGGTTGGCTTGCAAAAAGAAGCCCGTAATTCCGCACACATTAACTCCCTCAACGACGGCCAATCAAACGCTGACGCAGCTCGCCATCGATGTGGCTCATTAACTGGGTGGCAAAGTCCAGGTGAGCAGAAAAAGCGCCGGCGGAATTTGTATCCAAACTGGATACACGCACCAAATACCCATCGGGTACGTAACCAGACAAAGCAAACTTGAGCTGAGAAACCTCTCGCTCCCAATAGCTGAGCACCACCGTATCACCCATGGTGAACCAGTAGGTGACTGGTTCCACCCGTTGAGACTGGGTCGCCACCATGCGCGTCATTGGCACGACCGTGCCGGCAACAGGCAGGGTCAGTCGTTGGAGGTCGCTGATCCTGAAACCCTGGGCCGAATAACAGACCTCTTGCCTATGAGCACGCATTTGCTGGTTCTGACGCGAACCGTAGGTGATCGAGAGCATGATCCGCTTACCCTTGCTGTTCACATAGGTGCGGCTGAGGATCTGGTCGTAAATCTGGTCAAGCACCGACTGCTGATCCGGTGACGGCGGAAGCGGGATGCTGCTCCGGTCAATTGTCCAGTCATCAAATTGTTCGGGAATTGCGGTCTGCAGATTAAAACTTTTCCGGGTATCGGAAAGCTTGGCTTCCGGCACGGCTACAACACTCAGTGTCGCCACGCCAAGCATCAAAGCCGCGACCACCACTGCCCGAATGAGACTGGGAGTCATCGTTGCACCTTGTCCTTGGGAAAGATGAACCCGAGCGCGCTATCAATCAGAATCATCAGACCCAACGCCACACCAAACAACAGCATACCGGCGGCACCATGCACAATCCCTTGGCCTGCCTCATCGCCGAAGTGA
Organism: uncultured Roseateles sp.; assembly: GCF_963422335.1. Lineage (NCBI taxonomy): Bacteria > Pseudomonadati > Pseudomonadota > Betaproteobacteria > Burkholderiales > Sphaerotilaceae > Roseateles > uncultured Roseateles sp. The sequence goes on along the minus strand of NZ_OY729424.1, from coordinate 2,735,777 downwards.
TAGGTGACCAGCACGAGCACGATCACCCGAATCACGTTGGCGGTGAAACTCATCGGGATGATCAATATCGCCAGCATGACATTGCGGATGCGGTTGGTATGCCCCATCAAATTCATGTAAAGCAGGCCTAGCGCCTCCAGCGTGAACATGGAGTTCAGTCCGGCACAAGCATCGGCGACCAACAACTGATACTGCCCCACCATCAGCACCACGCCGCTGCGAGAGATGGGATATCCGGTACGCCAGAGGATTTGCTCACCGACCCACGACACTGCTTGCTTCAGCGGCGAGGTCAGTGCATCGACTGCAGGACCAGGCAATGGCACAGCAAAGATCAGAAAAAACAAGGGGAACGCTGATATTCGAACCACCGCCCATCCAAATGCGACCGCAAATGCGCCGGCAAGCAGGGGAATCAGCGAAAACATCTCAAACATGATGATGTTTTGAAGGCGCCCGACAAAATGGAGCATCAAACCAAAAACCAGGCAACACCACGCCGTTACGCCACCAGGCTTGCCCGCATCAATTGCTGCAGCAAGCAGATTGCGTCGCTGCCATAACAGCCAACCGACCACGGCCAAGATGATAGGCCCGTGCCCCTGTTCATCCGTGTTCCAAACAGTGCGCGCTACGTGGTTGAAAACCGGCGCGAACATCACTATCAGCCCAAGCAATAGCAGCGCGGACGCAACCACCGACTGCCTTGAAAGCCAAGCCAATTGCGATGGTCGCGCACCTTCGATCTGAGACATCTCAGAACTCATTCATCACAACGCCGGCAACTTGAACCGAGGCAGTCGAGATGTTTGCCACAAGGTCCTGAACCGCAGCCATGCGCGTTTGATGACGGCGCGCGATCACCAAAGCTGCGCCACATCGTGCAGCGATGACCGAGGAGTCGGAGCCCATCGACGCAGCCGGGGTGTCCAGAATGACATGATCAAACTTACTGCAAAGCTCCCTTATCAGCAGGCCAAAGGCCGGGCGCTCAACCAACTCCAACGGATTGGGCGGTGTGGTGCCCACCGGCATGACGAACAGGCTGGGAATGCCCTGGACCTGCTGAATCACATTCGCTTCGGAGCGGCCGGAAAGAATGCCCGACAGACCATTGGCATTCTTGATGTTGTAGACCTCATGTTGCCGCGGGCTGCGCATGTCCGCATCCACCAACAAGGTACGCCCCCCCAACTGCGCCATCGTGATGGCCAAGTTGGCGGCAAAGAAGGTCTTGCCTTCGCCACTTTCGGGACTGACCACCGCCAAGGCACGTCGAGGCTCGGCACCACTCCAGACACGCATGATGATCTGGCTGCGCAGGGCTCTGAACGCTTCGGCCTGCGCAGAGAACGGCTGATTCAATGCAACCAGTTCGGGCGTATCTTTGCGTTGCTCCTCCGCCGCATATGGGTAGTGGAACTGCTGCGCCAGCGCGAACAACACGTCATCGGCGCTGGCATAGCCCAGAGCCACCGCAGCCTCACCAAACCTCACACCGTGAGTGCGTTGATGCGCCAGTACGCGTTCCACCTGATCGGCGGAGAGGTTTCTCGTTTCGCTGATGATCGCGCCAATGGAGCGATCACGAACTTCTGATTGATTGCCACCCATCACACGGTCACCATTCATTTCTTGAGGATTGGGATGAACTGCCTGCATTACTGGACTCCCGCGGCAGGCGCCGCACCACCGCCAGTCAACAGTCGCTGCTGCATGGAGGAGCGAAGAGCCAAATTGCGCTTGGCCATCGGCTTGGGCAAAGCCCCCAGCACGGGAACGCCTAGCGATTCAGACAAGTCCTCAGGGGAACGTACACGCCTATCCATCAGTTCGAGTACCAGCGCAGCAGCAATACCCAGGAAAGTGCCCAGAACAATCGACAAAATGGTGTTCAGAACGACCTTCGGTCCAGCAGGCTCCATCGGAGGAGTCGCCTCGGACAGCACGCTGATATTGCTTTGCGTGGCCTGGCTTTCGAGGCTTGACTGATTCAAACGCGCAAGAACCGCATCATATGAACGCTGAGCACTCTCTACTTCCCGAGTCAGCACGGCCCCCTCGTCACGAACCTCTTTCAGACGCAGAACCTTCACGCGTTGCGCTTCCAGGGCGTTCTTGATCTCGCCCTCACGCTGACGATTGATATTTGCAGAGACAGTCACACCACCGGTGATCTTCTTGGTCTCCGCGTCCATGCGCTGCCGAGTCTCAGCAATGTTTGCCTTCAACTCAACAATCTGCGGATGGCTGTCACCCAGCTTGGCACTGAGTTCCTGGAGGCGCGCCTCGGCGCGGGTCAGGTCAAGCTTGAGCCCGCCCACAATTTGGCTACCCAAAACTTCTTGCAGCTTGTCTGCGCTACTTCCTTGAGCCTGTGTTTGACGGCTGCTCGACTCGGCCGTGATGGCCTGCAGGCCAACGACTTGGCTGGAGAGTTCATTCAACCGCGCATTCTCAACGTCCAGACGCTCATCGTTGGCGATGATGCCCTTCTCGCGCTGAAATGCGGACAGATTGGTTTGCGCCTTTTCAAGCGCTTCCCGCGCTTCTTTCGCGCGGTTTTCGAAGAAACTCGAATACTGCCGAGCCGGATCAACCCGCAACTCCACCGTGGTCGACAAATAGGCGCGCACAAATGCGTTGGCCAAGCCTGCCGCGAATTTCGGATCTGGTGACTTGTAAGTCACATTGATCACGTTGGATTCCCGGGAAGGCTTTACTTCCAGCTTCTTTTTCAGCGAGTCGGCAAGCCAGAGCTCGACTGAACCCTGGCCTTTGGTTTCTTCCTTCCACTGATCTCGAATTTGTGGGTTGTCCGCAAGCTTCAGGTCACGTACAACTCGCAAAGCAACCCGATCACTTTCGATCACGTCCACTTGAGTGGCAATAACGGAGGGCAAAAGCAAGGCACCGGTGTTGAATGCTGCAACCGGGTCAGGCTTTGAATCCATCACGACCGTGGCGACAGCGGCATACTGCTTTGGCAGCAACAAGCTCACCACCAAAGTGACACTCGCAGTAATTCCGAGCAAGACCAGTGCAACCACCCAACGGGCGCGCAGAATTGAAATGAACTGTCCGAAACTCATCTTCGCGCCCCTTTAGAACAAGCTCTCTTTGACGTAGACGACGTCGCCGTCGCGCAGCGATTCATCCATGGTCGGCTGCACGATCTGCACCTTGCCTTCTGCGTCCTTGCGGTGCACGCGAATGCCCTTCTCGGTGCCGCGCTGGGTCAGGCCGCCGCCGGTGGCGAGGCTTTGCATCAGGGTCATGCCGCGCTCCAGGCGCATCGGGCCGGGGCGCTGCACTTCGCCGTAGATGTAGACCATGGGGGCGCGATCGACCCAGATCACGTCACCGTTCTGCACGATCAGGTCGTCGCCGCGGCCACCGCTGGTGAAAACCTTCGGCAGGTCAACCTCGGCGCGGAACGGCTGGCCGTTGCGGGTGCCGACCACGGTAACGACTTCGGTGCCGGTGCCGGCAATGCCGCCGGCGTTGGCCAGCATGTCCGACAGACGCATTTCAGCCACTTCGATCGGGAAGCGGCCCGGGCGATTGACCTGGCCCAGCACCGAAACCTGGTTGCCGCGCACCTGAATCACCAGCACGGTGACCTGGGGCTGCTTGACGAAATTGCCGTTCTTAAGGCCGTCGGAAATGACCTTTTCGGCCTGCGCAGGGGCCAGGCCGCCGATGCGAATCGTGCCCAGCAATGGGTACGACACCACGCCCGATTCGCTGACGCGGGTTTCGAGCGTGAGGTCAGGATTCTGGTAGACCGAGATGCGGACGATGTCGCCAGCCCCCAGGCGGTATTCGGTGGAGGCTGCCGAGGCGGTGGTCTGGGCCTGGGCCCACACCGGGCCGGCTGCGGCCAGAGCCAGGGCGGTGGCCGTGCCGGCGGCCAGCAATGAGCGGTTGAGGGTGTGAAGGAGTGGTTTGACGGTCATTGCGGTCCTTATCATTTCTTCAACCCCATGCCTTTGCTGATGTCGGTGTCGCTCATGCCGCCGCTGGCGGCCGGTGCGGGCGCCGCAACCGGCGCCGGTGCTGCCGGGGCGTTGCCTTCAGGTGCCGAAGCACCCTGCGCAAACTTGCCCACGTATTCGATCTTGCCATTGGCACGCAGGCCCTTGACTTCGTCTTCGATCAGCTTGCGCTTGCGCTCGTTGAGCAGGAACTGCTCGATCGCCGGCTTGGCCTGCTCCAGGCCCACCGGCTGGCTGCGCGAGCTGGCCAGCACCAGCACTTGAGCGCCGGTCGGGGTGACGTTGAACATCGACTCGCCGTCCTTCATCTTGGCGATGGTGTCCAGGCCAGCCAGCGGCAGCTGCTCGGCGGCACGCACGGCCTGGTTACCGGCAAAGCGGATGTCATTGGCCTTCATGTAGTCGACGAACTCGGCGATGTTCTTGGCGGCGGCGAGTTTGTCGCGCAGCGTGGCCAGTTGCTCAGGCTTGGCTTCGATGGCCAGCTCCTGCAGGCTGTAGATGCGGCGGTCCTTGAACAGGGCGGGCTTCTCGTCGTAGTACTTCTGCAGCTCTTCGGGCGTGGGCTTGGTGGCGCCCTCGCCGATGCGCTCGACATAGGCGCGGGAGATGATTTCGCGCTTGGCGGCTTCGATCTGCTGCACGACCTTGGGGTCACGGTCGAGCTTCATGTCCATGGCCTTCTGCACGGCCAGTTCCTGGTCGATCAGGCGCTCCAGGATCTGTTTGCTGGCCGATTCGGCCTGCTCGGGCTTGAGACCCTGCTGGCGCTGGAGCACGAAGTTGATCTGGTGAACGGTGATCTCTTCCTTGTTGACCTTGGCCGCTGTCTGCGAGGCCTTTTCACTGCTCTTCTTTTCGCCGCAACCGGTCAGCAGGACCAGGGCCGAGGCCAGTGCCACGGCCGCCATGCGCAAGGGCGCAGGGGCGAGAACATGTTTGCTCAAAGCGTTCATCAGTTTGACTTTCTGCTCCATGACAAGAGCCGGAAACGGTTGTGCTCGAATTTTTGATGCTGGCCAAGGCCGCCATACCTACCGTGTGGCCGCAATGAAGCGAAGAGTGTAGCTGTGACATGTGACAGCCTTATCTCATTCCCCCCTGTTTTAGCGGCGCCCGCAGCAGTTTTCGGGTAATACCTGACAGCACCCAATGTGCCACATGACAAATAAATGACAGCCTCCCCCTGCAGTTATTTGCTCACGCCTGGGGTTAATTGTGGGTTTTCCCTAGGTCAAATTCGATGTGAATCTGCCTAACCCTACCGGACCCAGTACAAGACCGGCATCATGCACTTAGGTTCCGGGCACCCGCCCCCCGTGTATGTGGGGGATGTGGTGGGCAATCTAGGTCGCCCTTGTTCAGCACTTGATCCCGGCATGCAGGGCCACGAGCCCGCCGCTGAGGTTGTGCACGTCGACGTGGCCGAAGCCGGCGGTCTTCATCATCGCCTTCAGCGTGGCCTGGTCCGGGTGCATGCGGATGGATTCGGCCAGGTAGCGGTAGCTCTCGGCGTCACCGGCAATCCATTGCCCCAGGCGGGGCAGGATGTTGAATGAATACCAGTCGTACGGCTTTTGCAGCGGTGCGGCCACCTTCGAGAACTCCAGCACCAGCAGACGGCCGCCGGGCTTGAGCACGCGGCACATCTCGGCCAGAGCCTGGTCCTTGTGGGTCATGTTGCGCAGGCCGAAGGCCACGCTGACGAGGTCGAAGCTGTTGGCCTTGTAGGGCAGCTTCTCCGCATCACACAGATTGGTTGGCAGCACCAGGCCCTCGTCGAGCAGGCGGTTGCGGCCCTGGCGCAGCATCGCCTCATTGATATCGGTGTGCACGACCATGCCGCTGGCGCCCACGTCGCGGGCGAACATGCGCGACAGGTCACCGGTGCCGCCGGCGATGTCGAGCACCCGCTCGCCGGCCTTGAGATTGGCCACCGCCCGGGTGTAGGCCTTCCAGGCGCGGTGCATGCCCATGGACATCAGGTCGTTCATCACGTCGTAGCGCGAGGCGACCGAGTCGAACACGCCGCGCACGCGCTGGGCTTTTTCGCCTTCTTCGACAGTCTGGAAGCCGAAATGGGTGGAGGTCATGGGGTAGTCCTAGTCTTGGTTTGGCACCCGGATTGCATCCGGGGAGCGTCAATGGCTGCTGCAGGCGCTGCCGCCACCGGCTTTCACCATCGGCGTGTCACGTGCCACACCAGCCTCCAGCAGGCGCGCCTCGTATTGCCGCCACAGCTCGTCCTGCTGGCTGCCCAGGTGGTAGAGATAGTCCCAGGAGAACAGGCCGCTGTCGTGCCCGTCGCTGAACGTGGGTTTGATGGCGTAATGGCCCACCGGCTCCAACGCCACCAGCCCGACCTCGCGCTTGCCGGTCTGCAGCGTCTCCTGGCCCGGGCCATGACCCTTGACCTCGGCCGACGGGGAATACACGCGCATCAACTCGAAGGGGATGCGGAACGTCGCCCCGTCGCTGAAGCTGACCTCCAGCACGCGCGACTGCTGATGTGCCGTGACGGCTGTGGGGGTGGGCGTGCTGGGGGTAAGGCCGGCCATGGTGGAGGGATACCGCGTCGGGTAGAGCTGAATGGGCGCTCAGTGTAGTCCCACGGTAGGCGCGCCTCAGCCGAAGGCGTTGGCCACGAGCCGGTCCAGCTCGAACAAGGGCATGGGCAGGCGGCTCACCGCCGGCGGTTCGACCGTTCGCTGGGCCTGACCCCAGATCGGCTGAGGAAAATGGCTGTCCCAATCGAAGCGGGCAATCACATGCCAGTGCAGGTGGGCCACCATATTGCCCAGCGAGGCGAGGTTGATCTTGGTCGGCCGCAGGTGCTCGCGAAGCACCGTCTCGACGCGAGCCACAGCCTCCAGGCACAGGCCCCGCTCACTGGCGCTGAGATCGGTCAGTTCGGCGCGGTGCGCCTGCCAGACGACGCGGTAGAAGGCCGGAAAACTGACGTCTTCGACGCGCAGCACACGCAATTGCGGCGTCTGCACCACCACCAGCCCACCAGGGCGGTCGCAGAGCTCGCAACCTTGCTGCCTGTCACCTTGGGACATATCGCCTTCAATACTCTTTGAGATCCGCCGACTTTAGCGCCTCGGCGGCCCTCTGAATGAGAAGAACTCGTAGCCAATCGTTACAAGGCGCCGGACGGCGGGCGGGGAGAGCCCCCGCCCCCTCGCTTCAGGGGGTGCCACCGGCAGCATCATGCTGCTAATGTCACTCCGGTAGAACTGCACACTCGGAGCACCCCATGAACACATCCCTCAAACACCTCGTCCCGGTCGCCCTGCTGGCCCTCGCCGCGAGCGCGGCGCACGCCACGACCCCGACGCACTTCTACGAGCTGAACAACAGCTACGCCGACAGCCTGGGCGGGCCCGCACTGAGCGATTTGGGCGGCACCCTGGGTGCCACCAGCTACAGCTTTGCGGCGAATCAAGGGCTGACGGTGGATAGCGCGGTCGGGCAAGACGTCTACACCATCGACACCAGTTTCGCGTTCGACTCGACCGGTGGCTACCGCCGCATCGTTGATTTCAAGGGCGGCGCCAGCGACTCCGGCCTGTACAACTTGTCCACGGCGCTGAATTTCTACCCCGTCGTCACCGGTGCACTGGGCGCCTTCGCCGACGGCCAGCAGGTGCGCGTGACGATCTCGCGAGACGCGGCCGGCACCTTCACCGGCTACGTGAACGGCGTGCAGCAAATCACCTTCAACGACTCCACCGGCCTGGCCAAGTTCGACACCGCCAACAACACAGCCCGTTTCTTCCGCGACGACAACGCCGTGGGCGGCGAAGCCTCCGCCGGCTCGGTGGACTACATCGCGATCTACAACACCGCCCTGTCGGCCCAGGAAATCGCCACACTGGCCCCGGCCGTGCCGGAGCCCGAGACCTATGCGCTGATGCTGGCCGGTCTGGCTGGCGTGCTGGCGATGGCTAGCCGCCGTAAGCAGGCCTGAGTCTCTCGGCCGCGCAAAAAAGCCTCGACGCGTCGAGGCTTTTTCATTGGCGCCGCGGTAGCGCTACACCAGCACCCGCTCGATACCGCCGTTGTTCGCCATCGCGATGTACTTGGGCATCCAATCCTCGCCGAGGATTTTGCGGGCCATTTCGACGACGATGTAGTCGGCTTCCAGCAGGCCGTTCTGCAGGTCGTTGCCGTAGCGGGTCAGGCCCTGCAGGCAGCTCGGGCAGGAGGTGAGGATCTTGATGTCCTCCTTCGGGCCCACGGCCCCCGATTCGCGCAGCGCCGTCTCGCTCTTGCGCAGTTCCTCTTCCTTGCGAAAGCGGATCTGGGTGCTGATGTCGGGTCGGGTCACGCCCAAGGTGCCGCTCTCGCCGCAGCAGCGCTCGCTCTTCGTCACAGAGTCACCAACCAGTGCCTTCACCGTCTTCATCGGCTCCTGCAGCTTCATCGGGCTGTGGCAGGGGTCGTGGTAAAGATAGGTGGCGCCGGGCGTCAAGGTGATGCCCTTCTCCAGCAGGTATTCGTGGATGTCGATGATGCGGCAGCCGGGGAAGATCTTGTCGAACTCATAGCCCTGCAGCTGGTCGTAGCAGGTGCCGCAACTCACCACAACGGTCTTGATGTCCAGGTAGTTGAGCGTGTTGGCCACGCGGTGGAACAGCACCCGGTTGTCGGTGATGATCTTCTCGGCCTTGTCGAACTGGCCCGAGCCGCGCTGCGGGTAGCCGCAGCACAGATAGCCGGGCGGCAGCACCGTCTGCACGCCGGCATGCCAGAGCATGGCCTGGGTGGCCAGGCCGACCTGCGAGAACAGGCGCTCCGAGCCGCAGCCGGGGAAGTAGAACACTGCCTCGGTCTCGGCCGTGGTGCGAGCCGCATCGCGGATGATGGGCACGTAGTCCTTGTCTTCGATGTCAAGCAGCGCGCGGGCCGTCTTGGTCGGCAGGCCGGCCGGCATCTTCTTGTTGATGAAGTGGATCACCTGCTCTTTCAGCGGCGCCGCACCCAAGGTGGCTCGTGGCGCACTGGTCTGCTTGCGAGCCAGGCGGCGCATCAGGTCATTGGCCAGGCGCTGGGCCTTGAAGCCGACGCCCACCATTGCGCCGCGCACGAACTTGATCGTCTCCGGGTTGGTGGCATTGAGGAAGAACATCGCGGCCGCATTGCCGGGGCGGAAGCTCTTCTGCCCCATCTTGCGCAAGAGGTTGCGCATATTCATCGTCACGTCGCCGAAGTCAATCTTCACCGGACAGGGGCTCAGGCATTTGTGGCAGACCGTGCAGTGGTCGGCCACGTCCTCGAACTCCTGCCAGTGCTTGACCGAGATGCCGCGACGCGTCTGCTCCTCGTACAGAAAGGCCTCGACCAAGAGCGAGGTGGCGAGAATCTTGTTGCGCGGGCTGTAGAGCAGATTGGCGCGCGGCACGTGGGTGGCGCAGACCGGCTTGCATTTGCCGCAGCGCAGACAGTCCTTGATGCTGTCGCTGATGGCGCCAATATCGCTCTGCTGCATGATCAGCGACTCATGACCCATCAGTCCGAAGCTGGGGGTGTAGGCATTGGTCAGGTCGGCAAATTCGGTGCCGCCACGCAAGAGCTTGCCCTTGTTGAAGCGCCCCTCCGGATCGACCTTGGCCTTGTAGCCGGCAAAGCCCGACAGCTCGTCGTCGGTCAGGAACTCCAGCTTGGTGATGCCGATGCCGTGCTCGCCGGAGATCACGCCGTCCAGGCTGCGCGCCAGCTTCATGATGCGGGCCACCGCGCCATGCGCCGCCTGCAGCATCTCGTAGTTGTCGGAGTTGACCGGGATGTTGGTATGCACATTGCCGTCGCCGGCATGCATGTGCAGGGCAACCCAGACGCGGCCGCGCAGCACCTCCTGGTGGATCTTCTTGCAGGCGTCGACGATGGGGGTCAGGGCTGAACCGGCGAAGATCTCCTGCAGGGGCTTGAGCACCTGCGTCTTCCACGAAGCACGCAGGGTGTGGTCCTGCAGCTGCTCGAAGTAGCTGGGCGAGCCGGCCGCGGCGGCATCGTCGATATGCGTCAGCCAGAACAGCCACTGCGTGCGCGTCTCGCGCAAGAGCGTCAGCGCCTGCGCCACGCGGTCCTCCAGCAACTCGGCCGAGGCGATGTCGCCAGCGTCGTCGCTCTTGCCCAGCGGCAGCCCGCCGGCATCGAAGAAGGCTTCCAGCTTGTCGATCAGCTGCAGCTTGTTGCGAAGGCTCAACTCGATATTGATGCGCTCGATGCCGTTGGTGTACTCGCCCATGCGCGGCAGCGGTATGACCACGTCTTCATTGATCTTGAAGGCATTGGTGTGGCGCGCGATCGCGGCAGTGCGCTTGCGGTCGAGCCAGAACTTCTTGCGCGCATCGGCGCTGACAGCCACAAAGCCCTCGCCAGCGCGGCCGTTGGCCAGACGTACGACTTCAGACGTGGCCCTGGCCACAGCATCGGGGTCGTCACCGACGATGTCGCCGACCAGCACCATCTTGGGCAGGCCGCCGCGCTTGCTCTTGGTCGCGTAGCCCACGGCCTTCAGGTAGCGGTCGTCCAGATGCTCCAGCCCGGCCAGGATGGCGCCGCCCGCGGCCGCCTGGGCAAACATATAGTCCTTGATGTCGACGATGCTGGGCACGGCGTCCTTGGCATTGCCGAAGAACTCCAGGCAGACGGTGCGCACATGGGCCGGCATGCGGTGCACGACCCAGCGTGCGCTGGTGATCAGGCCGTCGCAGCCCTCTTTCTGTATACCCGGCAGGCCGGCCAGGAACTTGTCGGTCACGTCCTTGCCCAGGCCCTCCTTGCGGAACACGCGGCCGGGGATGTCCAGGCGCTCGGTGCGCTCCAGCTTCTTGCCCGTGGCATCGAAATATCGCAATTCGAAGCTGGCGACCTCGACGTCGTGGATCTTGCCCAGGTTGTGGTTGATGCGGGTCACCTCCAGCCATTTGGCGTCGGGTGTGACCATGCGCCAGCTGGCCAGATTGTCCAGCGCCGTACCCCACAGCACGGCCTTCTTGCCGCCGGCATTCATCGCAATATTGCCGCCGATGCAGCTGGCCTCGGCCGAGGTCGGGTCGACGGCGAAGACGAAGCCATTGGCGTCGGCAATGTCGGACACGCGCTGGGTGACCACGCCGGCCTCGGTCCAGACGGTCGCCACTTCCTTGTCCAGGCCTGGCAGGCGCAGCATCTCGACGCCGCTCATGGCCTCGAGCTTCTCGGTGTTGATGACGGCGCTGTTCCAGGTCAAGGGCACGGCGCCGCCGGTGTAGCCGGTGCCACCGCCGCGCGGAATGATGGTCAGGCCCAGCTCGATACAGCCCTTGACCAGCGCGGCCATCTCGGCCTCGCTGTCGGGGGTCAGCACGACGAAAGGATATTCGACGCGCCAGTCGGTGGCGTCGGTCACGTGGGCGACGCGGCTCAGCCCATCGAACTTGATGTTGTCGCTCTTGGTCACCCGGCCCAACACTTTCTGGGTGCGGCGGCGCAGGGCGGCCACCTGCTCGAACTGCTCGGCGAAGCGTTCCACCGCCTGGCTGGCGGCCTGCAAAAGCTCGCCCACATGGGCGTCGCGCTCGGCCGCCCCCAGGGCCGAATCGGCCGGCGCGCGGCGGCGCTCGACCTCGCTGAGCCGGTGGTGCAGAGCATCGACCAGCTGGCGGCGGCGCTTGGGATTGTCCAGCAGGTCGTCCTGCAGATAGGGGTTGCGCTGCACCACCCAGATGTCGCCCAGCACCTCGTACAGCATCCGGGCGGAGCGTCCGGTCTGGCGCTCCTCGCGCAGATGGTCCAGCACCTCCCAGGCCCGCTGGCCCAGCAGGCGGATGACGATCTCGCGGTCGGAGAAGGAGGTGTAGTTGTACGGAATTTCACGCAGACGGGGCGACGCCGCATGGGGCGTAAACGACGGTTCCTGAGCCATCAGCGGGAGAGGTGCATTCATGAAGTCGGTGAGCCTATGGAGCCAGATAAAAACACCGGCGCAGCACCGGTGTGCATCAAATCCTACCGCAGTGCAACATTTGCACTTCTCCAGTGTGACAAGGCCTTTTTATTGGGCCGTCTTGGTCTTGACGCGAGGTGGCGGCAGGGTCTGGTGGCAGGGCCTGACGCGCATCTGCGACAGGCCGGGTTTGCAATTGTGCCCGGTCGGGCCGAAGATCAGCCTCGCTTGACCGTTCGGCCTTGAGGGGAAGCCCTCTTGTGCCCCGGCCCATGGCGTGACAAAAACAGAACTGTCACAAATGCTCAGTACGCTTGCACGTTTGTTCTAGGCAAGGTCTTGCCTTTGTTCGATATGTTCCAATCGCCCCCGCGATCCAACGGAGACACCATGAATTTGAAACCGCGCTTCCTGATTCCCGCCCTGCTGGCCGTCGGCCTGAGCAGCACCGCCCACGCCCAGGTGGAGGTGCAGTGGTGGCACTCCATGGGCGGCGCCCTGGGTGACTGGGTGAACGACCTGGCCAAGGACTTCAATGCCAGCCAGAAGGACTACAAGATCGTGCCGACCTTCAAGGGCAGCTACGACGAGTCGATGACGGCCGCCATCGCCGCCTTCCGCGCCGGCAATGCGCCGCACATCCTGCAGGTGTTCGAAGTGGGCACGGCCACCATGATGGCCAGCAAGGGTGCCATCAAGCCGGTGGGCGAGGTGATGAAGGAAGCAGGCGAGAAGTTCGACCCCAGCGCCTATGTGCCTGCCGTGGCCGGTTACTACACCGCACCGAACGGCCAGATGCTGAGCTTCCCGTTCAACAGCTCGACGACCGTCTTCCACTACAACAAGGACGCCTTCAAGGCCGCCGGCCTGGACCCCGAAAAAGCGCCCAGCACCTGGCCCGAGGTGGCCCTGGCGGCCGCCAAGCTCAAGGCCAGCGGCCACAAGTGCGCTTTCACCACCAGCTGGGTCAGCTGGACGCAGTTCGAGAGCTTCTCGGCCTGGCACAACACCGAGTTCGCCAGCAAGGGCAATGGCATGCGTGGCATGGACGCGCGCCTGAACTTCAACACCCCGCTGCATCTGCGCCACATCGAAAACCTGGCGAACATGTCCAAGCAGGGCCTGTACGTCTACAAGGGCCGTGGCAACGCCGCCGACAACACCTTTGTGTCGGGCGAGTGCGCCATGATCACCGGCTCGTCGGGCCTGTACGCCAACATCAAGAAGAATGCCAAGTTCGCTTCCGGCATCGCCCCCCTGCCCTACTACCCTGATGTGCCCGGCGCACCGCAGAACACCGTCATCGGTGGCGCCAGCCTGTGGGTGATGTCGGGCAAGAAGGCGCCCGAGTACAAGGGTGTGGCTGCCTTCTTCACCTATCTGTCCAAGGCCGATGTGGCGTCCGAGAGCCACAAGCGCACCGGCTATCTGCCGGTCACCAAGGCCGCCTACGAGCTGACCGAGAAGTCGGGCTTCTACAAGCAGAACCCTGGCACCGACGTGGCCGTGACGCAGATGATTCGCAAGACCACCGACAAGTCGCGTGGCGTGCGCCTGGGCAACTTCGTGCAGATCCGCACCATCATCGACGAGGAGATGGAACAGGTCTGGGGTGGCAAGAAGACGCCCAAGGAAGGCATAGACACCGCGATCAAGCGCGGCAACGAGCAGTTGGAGCGCTTCGAGAAGGCCAACAAGTCGTAAGGCAATTCTCAAGGCAACAAGGCCTTGAGTTCGCCCGCCGCAACGGTCACTCCGAGGCGGCGGGTTGAGTTTTTTGCAAGGCCCGGAAAGTTCTGCCCATGTCCGTCGAAAAACGCGTTCTCTTCAAGTCCGGCTGGCTGCCCTGGTTGCTGATTGCTCCTCAGGTGGTGGTGATTGCCGTGTTCTTCTTCTGGCCCGCCGGCCAGGCGCTGCTGCAGTCCATCCAGCGCCAGGACGCCTTCGGCACGTCGACCGAATGGGTGGGCCTGGAGAACTTCCGGCAGCTCTGGAACGACGAAGGCTATCTGGAATCGTTCAAGACCACGGCAGTGTTTTCTTCGCTGGTGGCGGTGCTGGGCATCAGCATCTCGCTGCTGCTGGCGGTGATGGCCGACCGCGTCGTCAAGGGCGCTGGCATCTACAAGACCCTGCTGATCTGGCCCTATGCGGTGGCGCCGGCGATTGCCGGCATTCTGTGGCTGTTCATGTTCGCGCCCTCGATCGGCATCGTGTCCTACGCGCTGCGCGCCATGGGCATCGAATGGAACCATCTGCTCAACTCGACGCACGCAATGACCCTGGTGGTGATGGCGGCGGTGTGGAAACAGATCTCCTACAACTTCCTGTTCTTCCTGGCCGGCCTGCAGTCGATTCCGAAGTCGCTGATCGAGGCCGCAGCCATCGACGGCGCCCGCCCCTGGCGGCGTTTCTGGACCATCATCTTCCCGCTGCTGTCGCCGACCACCTTCTTCCTGCTGGTGATCAACGTCGTGTATGCCTTCTTCGATACCTTCGGCATCGTCGATGCGGCCACCAACGGCGGCCCGGGCCGCGACACCGCCATCCTGGTCTACAAGGTCTATTACGACGGCTTCAAGGCCATGGACCTGGGCGGCTCGGCAGCCCAGTCGGTGGTGCTGATGTTCATCGTCGTCACACTGACGGTCATCCAGTTCCGCTTCGTAGAGAAAAAGGTTCAATACTGATCATGGTTGAACGCAGACCTGTCCTGACCGCGATCTCCCACCTGGTGCTGATACTGGGTGTGGTGATCGTCGCCTTCCCGCTCTACATCACCTTTGTGGCGTCCACGCTCACCGCCGATGCCATCGTGCAGGCACCGATGCCATTGCTGCCCGGCAGTCATATGTGGGAGAACTACCAGGCGGCACTGTTCGGCAGCAGCACCGGCTCGGGTTCGAAGGCGCCGGTGGCGCAGATGATGCTGGTCAGCCTGATCAGCGCACTGACGATTGCGATCGGCAAGATCGCCATCTCGCTGCTCTCGGCCTTTGCCATCGTCTACTTCCGCTTCCCGTTCAAGAGCTTCTTCTTCTGGGCCATCTTCGTGACCCTGATGCTGCCGGTGGAGGTGCGCATCGGGCCGACCTACCAGGTGGTGTCTGACCTGGGCATGCTCAACAGCTACGCGGGCCTGACGGTGCCGCTGATCGCCTCGGCCACCGCCACCTTTTTGTTCCGCCAGTTCTTCCTGACCGTGCCCGACGAGCTGGTCGAAGCCGCGCGCATGGACGGCGCCGGGCCGATGCGCTTCTTCAAGGACGTGCTGCTGCCCCTGTCCACCACCAGCATCGCGGCCCTGTTCGTGATCCAGTTCATCTACGGCTGGAACCAGTACCTGTGGCCGCTCTTGGTGACCACCAACGAGAACATGTACCCGGTGGTGATAGGCATCAAGCGCATGATCAGCGGCGGTGATGCCGGCAATGAATGGAACGTCATCATGGCTACAGCCCTGCTGGCCATGATCCCGCCCGCGCTCGTGGTGATGCTGATGCAGAAGTGGTTCGTCAAAGGCTTGGTGGATACAGAGAAATAATGACTTGGGGACAGCCCTTGAGAACCACGCTCAACGTGGCCGACAGCTCTGTCCTCAACTGATTGGAATGACTTGCGGGATAGACCTTGCCGGCCACGGCAAGCGCTGTCCCCAACCGACTAAGAAGAGACTATGGCCAGCATTTCAATTCGCAACCTCATCAAACGCTATGGTCACGGCCCGTCGGCCAATCAGGTGATCCATGGTGTCAACGCCGAAATCAGTGATGGCGAGTTTGTCGTCATCGTCGGCCCCTCGGGCTGCGGCAAGTCCACGCTGCTGCGCATGGTGGCGGGCCTGGAGGAAGTCTCCGAGGGCGAGATCCGCATCGGCGACCGAGTGGTCAACAATGTCGAGCCGGCGGACCGTGACATCGCCATGGTGTTCCAGAACTATGCGCTGTACCCGCATATGACGGTGTACGACAACATGGCCTATGGCCTGAAGATCAAGAAGGTGCCCTCCGACGAGATACGCACCCGCGTCGACAAGGCGGCCAAGATCCTCGAGCTCTCGGCCCTGCTGGAGCGCAAGCCCCGCGCCCTGTCCGGCGGCCAGCGCCAGCGCGTGGCCATGGGCCGCGCCATCGTGCGCAACCCGCAGGTGTTTCTGTTCGACGAACCGCTGTCGAATCTGGACGCCAAGCTGCGCGCCCAGACCCGGCTGGAAATCCAGAAGCTGCACACCGAGCTGGGCGTGACTTCGCTGTTCGTGACCCATGACCAGGTCGAGGCCATGACCCTGGCCCAGCGCATGATCGTCATGAACGGCGGCCGCATGGAACAGTTCGGCACGCCGGAAGAGGTCTACGCCCGCCCGGCCAGCACCTTTGTGGCGGGCTTCATCGGCTCGCCGCCGATGAACCTGATGCCCGGCGAAGCCGATGGCTGGCGCTTCACTGTCGGCGGGCACGTCCTGACCCTGCCCGCCGCCGCGCCGCGCGCCGGCGAGCTGATCCTGGGCCTGCGCCCCGAGCACGTGACCGACTGGAAGGTCGGCCAGGGCCAGGGCTGGGCGTTGAAGGTCGAGATGCTGGAGATGCTCGGGGCTGAGCGCCTGGTCTATGGCCATCTGGGCACGCAGATGTTCACGCTGCGCATCGACGGCACCCATGTGCCACCGAAGATCGGCGACACCCTGTACCTGCAGGTCGAGCGCCAGCATCTGCATTGGTTTGATGCAAAGACACTGCAGCGAGTCGCCTGATGAGCCACTGGCCTTTTCCGTTCTGGATCGCCCACCGCGGTGCCGGCAAGCTGGCGCCCGAGAACACCCTGGCGGCCTTTCGCCTGGGTGCGCAGCATGGCTACCGCGCGTTTGAATGCGATGTGAAGCTCAGCCGCGAAGGCATACCTTTTCTGCTGCATGACGCGACCCTGCAGCGCACCACGCCCGAGCATGGTGTGGCCGGCGAACGCCCCTGGAGCGAGCTGTCGCGCATCGACGCCGGCGCATGGCACAGCCGCAGCTATGCCGGTGAACCCATCCCCAGCCTGGATGCACTGGCGCGCTACGTGATCGCCAACCGCTTTGCGTTGAACATCGAGATCAAGCCGACACCCGGCCTGGAACTACTGACCGGCCAGGTCGTCGGCCGCGAGACCCGGCGTTTGTGGCAAGGCTCAGGCTTGCTGCCGCTGTTCAGCTCCTTCCGCCCCGAAGCGTTGACCGGCGCCCGCGAGACCGCCCCAGAGGTACCGCGCGGCCTCTTGCTCGACAGCCTGCGTGAAGGCTGGCTGGACGAGGCCCGGGCGCTGGACTGCCAGGCGGTGATCACCAACTACAGCCTGATGAACTTCGAGACCGCAGCGCGCATCCATGCGGCCGGCTTGAAGGCCCTGGTCTACACCGTCAATGATGAGGCCGCCGCGCAGTGGCTGATCGCCAACGGCGTGGACGGCATCATCACCGACGCGGTGGATCGGTTCTCGCCGGCGGCGTAGCGACGGTGGCCCGGATGCAATCCGGGTCTACCTCACTACAACGGCTCGATCCGCGAATACACCCGCGTATCGCGCGGCTCGCCGTTCACGTCGAGCGTGTCGCGCCGCAGCAGCCCCTCGAACTCGTAGCCGCAGCGCTCGGCCACCGCGCGGCTGCGCAGGTTGTTGTCGTCCATGCGAATCTCGATCCGCCGCGCCTGCAGCTCGGCGAAGGCCATTTGCGTCAACGCCCTCACCGCCTCGGCCACAAAGCCCTGGCCCTGCGCGCTCGTGCGTATCCAGTAACCGATCTCGAAGCGGCGCACCGTCCAGTCCAGCCTATGCAGACCAGTGCCCCCCAGCAGGCGGCCGGGCTGGCCCTCGGGTGTCTTGGCATAGATCTGGTAGACCAGATCGCTACGCAGCACGAACTTGGCATGCTGGTTGCGCATCACTGCCTCGGACTCCTCGATGCTCGGCGCCGCCTGGGCCCAGGGCATCCAGGGCTTGAGTTGCTCAAGAGACTCGCAGATCGCCGCATTGATCGCCTGGCCCAGGCCGATGCGCGGAGCGGCCACGACCAGGCGTTCGGTGACGATCTGCTCGGGGACGTTGATCAGGACGGGGTCAGGGGTTGTCATCGCTACTCCGCTATTTGCTTGTCAACAAGTCAGGACTCAACCCAGGCATTGCCTCCGCACCCAGGTGGCTATCCAGGTCCTCCGGCTTGGGCAGTTCGCGCACGCCTCTGATCACCGGGTGGCGAGCCGCCACCACACTCAGCAACAGGGCGCCTGCGCCGGCAAAGACCAGGGCCGAGCGCAAGCCCATATGCTCGCCCAGCCAACCGCCGATCAGCGCGCCGGGGCCGGCCGGTATCAGGATCAGCCAGCGCATGGTGCTGGTCATGCGGCCCAGCAAGGGTCCGGGCGTGACGGCCTGGCGCAGAGACAGGAAGTTGATGAAGATCAGCACCGCGCCGAAGCCGAACAGGAACAGCATCAATGCGAAGGCCGCCACACCCCAGGCATTGGCCGGCGCGGCCGACAGCACCAGCCAGCCCGCACCGCAGGTGCCCAGCCCCAGGGTCAGGCAGGGCCCCGGCCCAAGGCGCTTGCTGACGCGATGACCAACCACGCTGGACAGCACCGTGCCCGCACCCAGGGCTACATAGCTCAGGCCAACCGATTGCGCCGACAGGCCCAGGATGCGCGTGGCAAACAGTATCTGCACCACCATCGCCGCCTGGTGGAACAGCTGCCAGCCACCGACCGTCATGGCCAGGGTGACGAGCAGGCGCTGGCCGCGAACGAAGCGAACGCCAGCCTTCAGATCGCGCCAGAAGTGTGCGTCCTTGGTCGAGGTCGGCGCCTCCTGGATATTGATGCCACGCAGGATAAAGGCCGACAGCAGCAGCAAGGCGGCATCCACCAGCAGCGCCACCGGGGCACCGACGACCTTGATCAGGGCGCCGGCCACGCCAGGCCCGGCGACCTCTGCCCCCGAAGAAGCCAGCGCATTCTTGGCATGGGCCTCGACCAGGCGCTCGCGTGCCACCACCTGGGTGAGCACGATCTGCGCGGCGCTGCCGGCGGTGGTGTAGATGGTGCCGATGACGAAGCCGACGACGTAGAGCCAGGTCATGCTGAGCCTGTCGAACCACATCGCCAACGGCACGGTGACCAGGATCAGCGCGATCGCCGTCTCGCCGATCACATACACCGGCAGCTTGCGCACGCGGTCAAGCCACACGCCGGCGGGCAGCGAGAACAGCACGAAGGGGATGATCTCCATCGCGGTCAGCAGACCCATCTGCGTGGGCGTGGCCTGCAGCATCACGGCGGCCGTCAGCGGCAGCGCCAGCATGGTGACCTGCCCGCCCAGCGAGCTGATCAGAATCGAGGTCCAGAGCCGCCGGTAGGTGGCATCGCGCAGCAGATCACCCTGTGGCAGGGTCATGGCTCGCCGCAGTCGTTGGAGCCAGGCTTTCATTCACGTCTCCCTATTTCACGCTTGCGCTCTTGCAGCCCTTGTGGGGCCAACCGGACCGATGGGTCCGACAGCGAAAGAACGCAGAGCGCCAACTTCTTCCGCTGACTCTGCAGCGGACTTCGGTCAGGAAGCGGGGCTGAGAGCGGGGGTCAGGCCGCCGGAACCGGCGTGGCCTTCGGCGTAATGGCGCCGGCCATGCCCACTGTGCAGGCACGAACGCACGCCAACGCGCGAGGTGCGCTTCGGGTACGGTCGAGTAGCTTGGTCATGGCTTGATGGGCGTCAAAGAGTGGGACGAATGTTAGCAGGCCTGGGCCGCCCGGGGTGCGACAGGCGCACCCCTAACTAAACAGACTTAACTACGGTAATCGGCGTTGATGGTGACGTAGTCGTGGCTCAGGTCGCAGGTCCAGACCGTGGTGCTGGCCGCGCCGCGGTTCAGGTTCACATGGACGGTGATCTCGCTTTGCTTCATCACCCGCTGGCCGTCCGCTTCGAGATACTCGGCCCGGCGCCCGCCCTGGTGCACCACATGCACATCGTCCAGGTACAGATCGATCAGCGACTGGTCCAGATCGACGATGCCGGCATAGCCCACCGCAGCCAGGATGCGGCCCAGATTCGGATCGCTGGCGAAGAAGGCGGTCTTGACCAGCGGAGAGTGGGCAATGGCATAGGCCGCCAGCTTACATTCGGCCTCGTCACGGCCACCGCTGACCTTGACGGCGATGAACTTGGTCGCGCCCTCGCCGTCACGCACGATGGCCTGGGCCAGCTCGCGGGCCACCGCAAACACTGCCTCACGCAGGATCTGACCCTCGGTGGAGTCCAGTGACTCGATCTGCGCATGGCCAGCCTGCTGGGTGGCGATCAGCATGAAGGAGTCGTTGGTCGAGGTGTCGCCGTCGATGGTGATGCGGTTGAAGGATTGGTCCGCCGCCTGGGTCACCAGGCTTTGCAGCAGCTCCGGGGCGATCACTGCATCGGTGGCTATGAAGCCCAGCATCGTCGCCATATTCGGGCGAATCATGCCGGCGCCCTTGCTGATGCCGGTGACGGTGACGGTCTTGCCGGCAATCTGCACCTGGCGCGAGGCAGCCTTCGGTAGCGTGTCGGTGGTCATGATGCCCTCGGCAGCCAGCCCCCAGGCATTCGCGTCCAGCGCCGCCAGCGCGGCAGGCAGGCCGGCGTTGATGCGATCCACCGGCAGCGACTCCATGATCACGCCGGTCGAGAACGGCAGCACCTGCTGCGCCTGCAGGCCCATCAGACCGGCCAGCGCCTCGCAGGTGGCACGGGCGCGGGCCAGGCCATCGGCGCCGGTGCCGGCATTGGCATTGCCGGTATTGATCAGCAGCGCGCGGACTTCAGCGCCCGAGGCCAGATGCTCGCGGCACAACTGCACCGGTGCGGCGCAGAAGCGGTTCTGCGTGAACACGCCGGCCACGCTGGCGCCGGCATCGAGCGCGATCACACTCAGGTCACGCCGATTGGCCTTGCGCACGCCGGCCATCGTCACCCCCCACCTCACGCCGGGCACGGGATGCAGGGAAGCGGGATCGGGGGCAAGCAGATTGACGGGCATGGTGGTCTCGCACTGGGGCGGTTGGAAGCTCGGGCTGCATTGTAGGCAAGGCCCGGACCACCAAGCACAAGGGCTCCACCTGGGAGCCCTTGTTGTTTAAGCGAAGATCAGCGCTTCAGCTGCGTTTTCGGCGCATCGCCGCGGCGGCGGCAGCCGCACCGATACCGACCAGCAGCAGGGCCGAGGGCTCGGGAACATGGGCCGGCGTGACATTCAGCGTGCCGCTGTAGCTGGCCGTGGCGCTGGCGCCCGGCACGCCGTTCAGCGCACCGGCCCAGCCGTGCACTGTCAGCACGAAGTCGCCATTCGCCAGCGAGGGCAGCAGCTGCGCCGTGCGGAAGGTGGTGCGACCCATGATCTCGTCGTCGAGGACGTCCAGCGCAATGCCGTTCACGTTGGCGCCGAGAAAGGTGATCTGTTGCGAGCTCTTGCTGAACTGCGTCTCCAGCAGCGCGTCGATCCAGGCCTTGCCCGCATAGGTGAAGGTGAAGATGTCGAGGAACTCGCCCACCTGCATATGGCTGACGACGCCGCCATTGCTGTTGCTCAGGCCGGCCGAGGCGTGGCCGCTGGAGCTGGTCACCAGATTGACGTTGTAGTTGCTGAGCACCGGCGCCGCTTGGGCCGTGCCCAGGCATAGCAGGGCGAACAGCGGCAGCGTGGTGATGAGTTTCTTGATTTGCATATATTCCTCCGGTAGATGGTGAGCGGACTTCAGGCGGCGCGGCGGCGCGACATGAAGACAACCCCGACCATGCCGGCCAGGAACATCGCCAGCGTCTCGGGCTCGGGCACGGCCGACGGAATCGCATTGACCGTCGCGCTGTAGCTGGCGGCGATGCTGGTGCCCACCGGCAGATTGCCGCCGGCCACGCCGCTGATCACCAGGGTCAGCGGGCCATTGAACAGGGTGTCGTCCAGGCGGGCCTTTTCCTTGCCGTTGGCATAGCCACCGACGCTGGTCTTGGTGAGATTGAAGCTCACGCCGTTGAGCGTCACGCTGGTCAGATTGATGTCTGCAAAGGCATTGGTCGCCTGCGTGGAAGAAAAGGCATTGATCAGCGCCTCGCCGGTGAAATTGCTGAACGTGAAGGTATCGACGAAGGCGCCGGCCACGCTGTGCGTGAACGAAAGATCGGCGGTCAGCCAACCGTCGCCATCGGAGCTGAGGCTCACGGCGGCCTTGTGGTTTTCGGCGATGGCGCCCATTGAGGCCAGGGCAAGCAGGCTGGAAGCAACGACGTTCTTGATTTTCATGACAGTCCCTTGGAGTCAGTGTCCGGACAAACATCGACGGGTGTTTGCCATGGACCTAACTCTAGGGGGGCAGGCCGGCGATGGGCATCCCCCATCCAAGTGCCGGTTTGCCGATCAAGCTACAACTTGTGCCAACTCGATCACGTTTTGCAGCAACCACCCCTCAACTGCGGGGGGCGTTGTAGAACGCCAGAACCACTTCGTCGTTCAACTCACCCTGAGGATTGCGCGCATAGAAGCGCATCACGCCCTCCTGGACGAAACCCAGGCTCTTGATGAAGCTGATCGAGCGCGTGTTCAGCGCGTCGCAATGCGCATGGATGCGCACCAGGCCCAGCGCAAAGCCCAGGTCCAGCACCGCCTGCACCGCTTCACGCATCAAACCCTGGCCCCGGAATCTGAGGTCCCCCACGTAGCCGATTTCGCAGCGCGGTGCGTCGAAGTCGTAGCTGTGCAGATCGATGCGGCCAACATGGGCGCCGCCCTCGCGCAGGAACACATGGAAGATCAGATCCTCGCCCTTGGCCACGAAGGCGGCGCCGCGTGCGCAGAAGTCCCGCGCCCAGTCCAGGTCGCCGGCATGGCGACCCCAGCCAATGAACCCCAGGCTTGACGCCGAAGCTTTCAGGCTCTCATTGAAAGCCTCGGCATGGGCGATACAGGGCGACTCCAGCACCAGGCGGGAAGTCTCCAGGCGGCGCGGGGCGCGAATCAGGTCATCGGCGTTCAAGGCAATACGGCGCGCTCGGGGCGTAAAAAAGGCGACACCGCAGTGTCGCCTTGATTGACGGCCGCCGCATCAAGCGGCTGCCGAGATACTACGCTCAGGCTTGACGGCGACGGGCAACAAAGCCCACAGCGGCCAGACCAGCCAGCATCAGTGCATAGGTTTCGGGTTCCGGAACTGCCGTCACTTGAACACCAACCGAAGCGGTGAACTTGCCGCCATTCAGCGAGAAGCCGTCCACTTGGATGGTGTGCAGCGTGGGGGTAACCGAACCCAGGTCCAGCGACCACTGGTCCTTCTTCGAGGTGTTGATGTCGGCGGTGTACAGAGACTGACCGTCAAACAGCACCGAAGTGACGTTGTAGCCCGAACCGAAAGTGACGTTGGCGCTCACGGCACCTTCGACAGCGATGACGGAGGCGAAGGTCGACAGGTCGAGGCTGAACAGATTGGAGGCAGCATTGCCTTCAAAGACGCCAGACCAGATGTTGCCACCTTGGTCTTGCAGGTTGATCGGGGTGGCAGCCGAAGCGGCAACGGAGGCGGCCAGCAGAGCGGCAGCAACAACAGTAGTCTTGAAATTCATATTATTCCCAAAATAGGTTTGGTTCGGTCAAAGTTCCACCGAAAGTCCTCCCGATGGCAACAATCCGAGAGTAAGGGTTTGACCGCATGGCGCCAACCCCCCGGCTGGGGGGTTAGATTTGATCAGTTCAGCTTGCCGTGGCAGAGCTTGTATTTCTTGCCACTGCCGCAGGGGCAGGGATCGTTACGTCCGGCCATCGGCACCTGTCGTGCCGGCTCGGCCTCCTGCGAGACGCTGCCGTCTTCGTTCGGATGGGTGTATGTGACGTTGCTGATGCTCTCGGCCCGCGCTTCGATGGCTTCGGCGGCCTTGGCCACCTCTTCCTGGGACTGAATGCGCACCGTCATCAGCATGCGGGTGACTTCCATCTTCACCACATCAAGCAATTGCGAGAACAGCTCAAAAGCCTCGCGCTTGTACTCTTGCTTGGGATTCTTCTGGGCGTAGCCACGCAGGTGAATGCCCTGGCGCAGATAGTCCAGCGCGGCCAGGTGGTCGCGCCAGTGCTGGTCCATCGACTGCAGCAGCACCATACGCATGAAGGGGGTGAACTGGTCGACGCCGACGATCTCCAGCTTGCCGTTGAACAACTCGTCACCGGCCTTGACGACCTTCTCGACGATCTCATCGTCGGTGATGGTGTTGCTCTTCTCGACCTCGGCCCGCAGATCGACCTCGACATGCCACTCGTCGCGCAACACGCGCTCCAGGGCCGGCAGATCCCACTGTTCCTCCAGGCTGTCCTTGGGAACAAAGGTCCGCACCACATCGGTCAAGGAGCTCTCACGCAGATTGGCGATCTGTGCCACCAGCGACCCGGCTTCGAGGATGTCGTTGCGCTGCTGGTAGATCACCTTGCGCTGGTCGTTCGACACGTCGTCGTATTCGAGCAGTTGCTTGCGGATGTCGAAGTTGCGAGCCTCGACCTTGCGCTGCGCGCCCTCGATGCTGCGGCTGACGATGCCGGCCTCGATGGCCTCGCCCTCGGGCATCTTCAGGCGCTCCATCACCGCCTTGACCCGGTCGCCCGCGAAGATGCGCATCAGCGGATCGTCCAGCGACAGGTAGAAGCGCGACGAACCCGGGTCGCCCTGGCGGCCGGAACGGCCACGCAGCTGGTTGTCGATGCGCCGCGACTCATGGCGCTCGGTCGCGATGATGCGCAGGCCGCCCTGGGCCTTGACGCTGTCGTGCAGGCCCTGCCATTCGTCCTTCAGCTTCTGGATACGTGCAGCCTTGTCGCCCTCGGGAACGCTGGCATCGGCCTCCAGGAACTTGATCTGGTTCTCGACATTGCCGCCGAGCACGATGTCGGTGCCGCGGCCCGCCATATTGGTGGCGATGGTGATCACGCCCGGCCGGCCGGCCTGAGCCACGATCTCGGCCTCCTTGGCATGCTGCTTGGCGTTCAGCACCTGGTGGGGCAGTTTGGCCTTGTTCAACAGGCCGGAGATGAGCTCCGAGTTCTCGATCGAGGTCGTGCCCACCAGCACCGGCTGGCCACGCTCGTGGCAGTCGCGGATGTCCTTGATGACGGCGTCGAACTTTTCCTTGTCGGTCTTGTAGACCAGGTCCAGCTCGTCCTTGCGGATGGTCGGCTTGTTCGGCGGGATGACCACGGTCTCCAGACCGTAGATTTCCTGGAACTCATAGGCCTCGGTGTCGGCCGTGCCGGTCATGCCGGACAGCTTGCCGTACATGCGGAAGTAGTTCTGGAAAGTGATCGAGGCCAGCGTCTGGTTCTCGCTCTGGATCGCCACGCCTTCCTTCGCTTCAACGGCCTGGTGCAGGCCATCACTCCAGCGGCGGCCTGTCATCAGGCGGCCGGTGAACTCGTCAACGATGATGACCTCACCGTTTTGCACCACATAGTGCTGGTCACGGTGATAGATGTGATTGGCACGCAGCGCTGCATACACATGGTGCATCAGCGAGATATTGGCCGGGTCGTAGAGGCTGGCGCCTTCGGGCAGCAGGCCTGCTTCGGTCAGGATGCGCTCGGCATTCTCGTGGCCGGCTTCGGTCAGATAGATCTGGTGCGACTTCTCGTCCACCGTGAAGTCACCCGGCTCGATCACGCCCTCGCCGGTGCGCAGGTCCAGCTCGCCGATCTGCTTCTTCAGCTGTGGCACCACCGTGTTGATGCGCACATACATCTCGGTGTGGTCTTCAGCCTGGCCGCTGATGATCAGCGGCGTGCGGGCCTCGTCGATCAGGATCGAGTCCACCTCGTCAACGATGGCGTAGGACAGGCCGCGGGCGACGCGGTCGGCAATGTCCTGGACCATGTTGTCGCGCAGATAGTCGAAGCCGAATTCGTTGTTGGTGCCGTAAGTCACGTCGGCGCGGTAGGCAGCCTGCTTGTCCTCGCGCGACATCTGCGGCATGTTCACGCCGACCGTCAGACCGAGGAAGCTGTACAGCCGCCCCATCCATTCGGCATCGCGCTTCGCCAGGTAGTCATTGACCGTGACCACATGCACGCCCTTGCCCGTCAGCGCATTCAGATAGACCGGCAGCGTGGCCATCAAGGTCTTGCCCTCGCCGGTGCGCATTTCGGCGACCTTGCCGGAATTCAGCACCATACCGCCGATCAGCTGCACGTCGAAGTGGCGCATCTTCAGTGCCCGCTTGCTGCCTTCGCGGCAAACGGCAAAGGCCTCAGGCAGCAGATCATCGACGGTCGCGCCGTCGGCAATGCGCTGGCGGAACTCCACCGTCTTGGCCTTGAGCGCCTCGTCATCGAGCTGCTCGTATTGAGGCTCCAGCGCATTGATCTGCTGGACCGCACGACGGTACTGCTTGAGCAGACGGTCATTGCGGCTACCGAAAATCTGGGTCAGAAGCTTGGGCAACATGCAGTATCGGACGTGAGCAGGAGTAGAAGGCCGGTGCCTTGATGGGCATCGTCGCGCCCGGATAAGGCGCTGGACATCGGCCAGACATGGGGTCGGCCTGCTTTGATTGCAAGCCTTACTTGTATTGCATGCAGCAGGTTTGCACCTGCAAAACCCGCGGAGTTTAACAGGCCCTTGCCCCGATGGGCCCCGGGCCTAAACTAGCGCAATGCCCACGCCCCCACGCTACGTCCCCGACGCCCTGACCATAGGCCAGGCGCTGTCCCAGCACAGCGCACTCGGTCAGCTGCAGCTGCGCCTGCGCCAGTCGAACGAGCGCTTCGAGGCAATTCGCGAGGCCTTGCCAGGTGCCCTGGTCAAGGCCGTGCAGGCCGGCCCGGTCGACGAGGCGGGCTGGACCCTGCTGGCCGCCAATGCCGCCGTGGCCTCCAAGCTGCGTCAACTGCAGCCACGGCTGGAAGACGTGCTGCGCGAGCGCGGCCTTGCCGTGACGACCATACGCATCAAGGTCTTGCAACAGGCCTGAAAACAAGAACGGCAGCAAGTGCACCGCTAGCTGCATCGCCAGCAGGTCGGACTCCATTTCGAGGATGCTGGTGCAGCAGCCAAGAAACCTGAGATCAAAGCGATCGACGCCGCGCTATCCACTTAGCCCGCTTGG
Source organism: uncultured Roseateles sp. (assembly GCF_963422335.1). NCBI lineage: Bacteria > Pseudomonadati > Pseudomonadota > Betaproteobacteria > Burkholderiales > Sphaerotilaceae > Roseateles > uncultured Roseateles sp. The sequence goes on along the minus strand of NZ_OY729424.1, from coordinate 2,708,711 downwards.
CTTCGATCCGAGCAACAGTTCGAGGCCAGTCGCTTGTAGAAAACTGACCTCCAATAGCGGTAACCAAGTCATCGGTAACTGCCTTTAGTGGGTCAATACCGAATTCAAGAAAACAATAGCGCGCATACTTGTATTCGGCGCTCTCAGCTACAAAGTGGCAGGCGCGGGTCAGTTGCTTACCAGCATTATTCACCTGCATTCGCGCCAGATAGGCCGCAACAATGTTGATGCTCCACTCGGCCTGCAGTGGGCCATTCCCCCGGCGCTTCGCTGGCAACAGAGCAATATTTGCCAACCGACTCTTCAGGCAAAGTAGTGGATGAAGAACAGATATTACTGATCCGCGAACTGTTATCGGGACAGCCAGACGGCGCACCTCTTCATTGCTCGGACCAACAATGCACCGCAGAAAGTCCATCATCAACACCCGACCATCGGGACGCTCCAAAAACGCCAAGCCGGTACTGGGGCCGTGATCGTCGCCACTTGGGAGTTGCAGTTCGGTCGTGTCGTAACCAAGCTGGCCGCATAACCACTTTGCGTCGGATTGGCTGCCGAGCCAATCAGCATCTTCGGTGAGCGGGTGCTTATCGCCCGTTGGAGCGAGAACATCAAAATACATGCCCCAGACTTCTATTGCTTGACCTCCAACGAGAATCAGGCGACTGGGGTCTAGAGAAAGCTTGGAACCGACAAAGTCAAAGTCGTCAGCATTGAACGCTGCAATCCCGTGCTTGCGGACGTAAGCGCTAAGGCGCATTGTCAACGCAACGGTCGGCTACAACTCAGGCCAAGCGAGCACTTCCAATTTTGAGTTCGCAGGAACAAAGCCAGCAGGGCGGACCGCACCGCTTCCTCCTAGGGACGCATGGAGCGAACCCGAAGCCTGCAATGCCTGGCGCTTGACCGCCACAATCGAACGCTTGCGAGCGGGCGAATTCTTCAGCAGCGCCTTGCGTTTGGCCGCTAGTCGCGCTTTCAGCAGTTGAAGTCTAGCCATGGTTTATTACCTCCGGCAGCTGCGTCATTGAAGGTTGACTGTGCCGAGCCTTAACTTTAGCTGCTTCAACAAGCCTTTGGTTGTGATAAACGAGCAAAAAGGCCCACCGTTGCTCGCCCCCTTTAGCTCGATGTTGTCGAGCTCGCCCAAACGGCCACCCAAAGAGTGGCTCACTCCAGCAGTGGTATCCGAAATCGTATCCAGAAAGACAAAAAGCCCGAACAAGTTAGCTAACGCTTACCTGCTGGGCCTTCTGAATACTGGTGCCGGCTATCGGATTCGAACTGATGACCTACCGCTTACAAGGCGGTTGCTCTACCAACTGAGCTAAGCCGGCGAAGCGCGCATTCTACTGTGCTGAACAGCTGCTGCGGCGCAACATGAGAGATTATTTGACGCGTTTCAGCGCCGGCCGGCCAGGGCCGGCGGGTGCCGGGCCGTCGCCATCGGGGTTAGGCTCAGCCGCCGGTGTGGCTGCGGCAGCGGGTTCTGCCTCGCTTTTTGCAGAATCGGCCCCCGCCAGGCGCAGACCGCGCAATGGCGTTGGCGGCCGGCTGCCCGAACCTTCGGCCGGAGCCTCTGCGTCGGGCACCGAGGCCAGCGCCGGGGCTGGCCCGGGCTCACCGGCATCGGCCTGTGGCGCCGGGAAGGCCATTCCCTGCCCGTTCTCACGGGCATAGATGGCCAGCACAAACTCGACCGGCACGCAGATCTCGCGCGACACGCCGCCAAAGCGGGCCTTGAATTCGACGAATTCATTGCCCAGCTTCAAGCCGCTGGTGGCCTCGAAGCCGACGTTCAGCACGATCTCGTTGTTGTTGACGTACTCCATGGGCACTTGCACATTGCGGCCCACCTGTACCGCGAGGTAGGGGGTGAAGCCGTTGTCGGTGCACCAGTCGTGCAGGGCCCTGATCAGGTACGGCCGGGTGGACGTGCCTTGCTGGCCCTTGGTGTTGTCGTTACTGCTGTCCATGGAGCTGTCGTTCGTGCTGCTTGCGTGCTTACTTGCGCATGACCTTTTCGGACGGCGTCAGCGCCTCGATGTAGGCCGGGCGCGAGAAGATGCGCTCGGCGTACTTCAGCAGCGGCGCGGCGTTCTTCGACATGTCGATGCCGTAGTAGTCCAGACGCCACAGCAGCGGTGCAATGGCCACGTCCAGCATCGAGAAGTCGTCCCCGAGCATGTACTTGTTCTTCAGGAAGATGGGCGCGAGCTGGGTCAGGCGGTCGCGAATCTGGGCGCGGGCCTTTTCCAGCTGCTTCTCATTGCCCTTGATGCCGCGAGATTCGAGCACGTTCACGTGGGCGAACAGCTCCTTCTCGAAATTCAGCAGGAACAGGCGCACACGCGCACGGGCCACCGGATCGCCGGGCATCAGCTGCGGATGCGGGAAGCGCTCATCGATGTACTCATTGATGATGTGCGACTCGTACAGGATGAGGTCGCGCTCCACCAGGATGGGCACCTCGTTGTACGGGTTCATCAGCGCGATGTCTTCGGGCTTGGCGAACAGATCCACATCACGGATCTCGAAGTCCATGCCTTTTTCGAACAGAACAAATCGGCAACGGTGCGAGTAAGGGCAGGTCGTTCCGGAGTAAAGCACCATCATGGCGGTGAGCTCCTCTAGCGTAAGTTAGGGCCTAAGCCTGAAAACACAAACGCAGTGGTCGCGCCCGTTTGGGCTCTCCACTGCGTTCTTGGCCCAGCGCCCCGCTCTTGCGAACAGGGCCCGGGCCTGCGGGGGTCTTATTTGATGTCTTTCCAGAACGCTGCGTTCAAGCGCCAGGCAATCACGGTGAACACCGACAGGAACAGCAGCACCCACACGCCCAGACGGAAGCGCTGCTCTTGCGCCGGCTCGCCCATCCACTGCAGGTATGCCACCAGATCTGCGACCGCATTGTCATATTGCAAGGTGCTCAGCGTGCCAGGAGTCAGCTGTTCGTAACCCTTGAACACATGAACCATCTTGCCGTGTTCATGCGGATCAGCTTCCTCTTCGAACTTGGCGGCCCGCTGGCCCTGCAGCTCCCACAGCACGTGGGGCATGCCCACGCTGGGGAAGGCACGGTTGTTCCAGCCGGTGGCCTTGGTCTCGTCGCGGTAGTAGCTGCGCAGATAGGTGTACAGATAGTCAGCACCCGAGCCCTTGGCGCCATCGGCACGCGAGCGTGCGATCACGGTCAGGTCGGGAGGCAGGCCACCGAACCATTCCTTGGCGTTTTTCGGATCCAGCGACACCTTCATCGTGTCGCCGACCTTCTCGGTGGCGAACATCAGATTGGCCTTGATCTGCAGTTCGGTCAGACCGATGTCGCGCAGACGGTTGTAGCGCATATAGGCCGCCGAGTGGCAGTTCAGGCAGTAGTTGACGAACAGCTTGGCACCGTTTTGCAGCGCCGCCGTGTCGGCCAGCTTTTCCTTGGGGAACTTGTCCCACTCGATGCCGTCTCCGGATGCCTGCGCACCCGAGACCATGCCTGCCCCGAGGAGGAAGGAGGTCAGCAGCGTTGCGATGAGTTTTTTCATTCTTTCGACTCCGACGGGCGTTCTCAGTGAGCGTGGAAGGTCACACGCTCGGGCACGGGCTTGGACTTGCCGATCTGGCTCCAGAACGGCATCAGCAGGAAGAAGCCGAAATAGAACAGGGTGCCCACTTGCGCGATGAAGGTACCGATGGCCGACGGCGGCTTGATGCCCAGATAGCCGAGCACGAAGAAGAACACCACGAAAACGGCGTACAGGTACTTGTGCCAGTCCGGACGGTAGCGGATCGACTTGACCGGGCTGCGATCCAGCCAGGGCAGGAAGAACAGGATGATGACGGCAGCGCCCATCACCACCACGCCCCAGAACTTGGCGTCGAACATCTTCAGCAGCGCAATCAGCACCGCAGCAGCAACCAGGATGCCGACCTTGGCGGCGCCAGGGAAGCGGCCCTTCAGGAAGGCCAGCACGGCGCTCAGACCGGTGATCACGCACAGCACGGTGACCAGATCGTCGGTGGTGGCGCGCAGCATCGAGTAGAACGGCGTGAAGTACCAGACCGGGGCGATGTGGGCCGGCGTCTTCAGCGGATCGGCCGGGATGAAGTTGTTGTACTCCAGGAAGTAGCCACCCAGCTCCGGCGCAAAGAAGATGATGGCCGTGAACACCATCAGGAACATCGACACCGCGAAGATGTCATGCACCGAGTAGTAAGGATGGAAGGGAATGCCGTCCAGCGGATGGCCTTGGGCATCCTTCGGAGCGTTCGGACCCTTGATCTCGACGCCGTCCGGGTTGTTGGAACCCACCTCGTGCAGCGCAATGATGTGCGCCACCACCAGGCCCAGCAACACCAGCGGCACGGCAATGACGTGGAAGCTGAAGAAGCGGTTCAGGGTGGCATCGCTGACGACGTAGTCACCACGTATCAGCAGGGCCAGGTCCGGGCCGACGAAGGGCACGGCGGCAAACAGGTTCACGATCACCTGAGCGCCCCAGTACGACATCTGGCCCCAGGGCAGCAGGTAGCCCATGAAGGCCTCCGCCATCAGGCACAGGAAGATGCCGCAACCGAAGATCCAGACCAGCTCGCGCGGCTTGCGGTACGAGCCGTAGATCAGGCCACGGAACATGTGCAGATACACGACCACGAAGAAGGCCGAAGCGCCCGTCGAGTGCATGTAGCGAATCAGCCAGCCCCAGGGCACATCACGCATGATGTACTCGACCGAGGCGAACGCCAGGGCAGCGTCCGGCTTGTAGTGCATCACCAGGAAGATGCCGGTGACGATCTGTATCACCAGCACCAGCAGGGCCAGCGAGCCGAAGATGTACCAGAAGTTGAAGTTCTTCGGAGCGTAGTACTCCGACATATGCTCTTTGTAGAGCTTGCTCGCCGGGAAGCGGTTGTCAACCCAGGTCAGCAGCTGTTCGCCCAGGGGCGCGCCAGCGGGCGCTTCTTTGAATTCAGCCATGGTGCCTCTTAGTCCTCACGCCTTCTTGTCTTCACCGATCAAGATCTTGGTGTCCGACAGATACATGTGGGGCGGCACCTCGAGGTTGTCGGGGGCCGGCTTGTTCTTGAACACCCGACCGGCCAGATCGAAGGTCGATCCGTGGCAGGGGCAGAGGAAACCGCCATTCCAGCTGTCCGGCAGCGAGGGCTGCGGGCCGGCCTGGAACTTGTCGCTGGGCGAACAACCCAGATGCGAACAGATGCCCACGGCAATGAAGTACTCCGGCTTGATGGAGCGGGCCTCATTCTTGGCGTAGTCAGGCGTCGGAAACGCGGTGCGATCTGACTTCGGGTCGGCCAGTTCGGCGTCATTCTTGGTCAGGGCGGCAACCTGCTCGGGCGTGCGGCGCACGATCCAGACAGGCTTGCCACGCCACTCGACCGTGAGCTTTTCACCCGGTTTGATGGCGGAAATATCCACCTCGACAGCGGCACCGGCGGCGCGGGCGCGCTCCGAGGGCTGGAAGGTGCTAACGAAAGGCACGGCGGTGGCTACGCCGCCAACGGCACCGGCGCAGCCCGTGGCGATGAGCCATGTGCGTTTGCCGTGGTCCACTTGCTGGTCACTCATGGGGGTCCTCGAACGAGACATCTGATCAGGGGCAACCCGCGATTCTAGCGGACGCCGCGGCCTCCCCGGACGGAATGTGCGCCTGCAAGCCACAGCAAGTGGCAGTTTCTATTGACTTGACCCCACCAAAAGCAATACTTGGCCGCTGTTCGCCCCGCTTGAGCGGGCCGCACGCAGCCACCATCCACAGCAAGAAGAGGAGCCCGCTCATGGGAATCGCATCGGAGTTCAGAGAATTCGCCATCAAAGGCAATGTGGTCGATCTCGCCGTGGGCGTGATCATCGGCGGCGCCTTCGGCAAGATCGTCGATTCGGTGGTCAAGGATCTGATCATGCCCCTGGTCGGCAAGGTCATCGGCGGCCTGGACTTTTCCAACTATTTCGTCATGCTATCTGCCGCCCCGGCCGACTTCAAAGGCCCGATGACCTACGAGGCCCTGACCAAGGCCGGCGTACCGCTGTTCGCCTATGGCAACTTCATCACTGTGGCGATCAACTTCATCATCCTGGCTTTCATCATCTTCATGATGGTCAAGCAGATCAACCGCATCAAGCGCGAAGAGCCTGCAGCCCCACCGGCGCCCCCTCCGGCCACGCCGGAGGACATCGTGCTGCTGCGCGAGATCCGCGACTCGCTGAAGCGCTGATGCCGGGCCCGGTTTACGTCTGGACACAAAAGACGGGGCCGCAATACGCACAAAGGAAGCGGTGCAGTTGACTTTGCACGCCCGTCGCCGTGGCCGGGCCCCTTGTGAAGCTGGGTTTCGCGCCATACTTGAGTCCGAGGCCACAGCGGCACCGGGGCTCCCACATCCGTCGGAGGCACCCCATGGCTGAGGCGGTGCCCCAACCTGACGATGAACCAGCCCGATCCCAAACTGAACCCCCATCTCGAGGCCGCCTTGCAGCGCATTCGCACGGCAGCCGACCAGGCGGCCGAACGCAGCGCCGAAGGCATGGGCGTGGCTGCGCTGTCGGCCACGCAGACCAAGCGGCGCGATGCGCTGCTGGCGGCGCAGTTCTTGTTTCGGCGCCAGGTGGCGGTGTTCAGCCAGCAATTCACCCAGACCCTGCGCGAGCAGGTGCTCAAGGAAATGGCCCCGCGCGAGCCGGCGCCTTTCAACGCCACGCCGAAGAAGGTCGAGCTGTCACTGATGGACGACGAGGCGGTCGAGGATCTGGTCACCGGTGACCGCGTCGGCCTGGCCATCGGCCACCAGAGCGAATGGGAGTTGCGCGAGGTGGACGCCTATATCGGCGGACTGGTCGTCACCGGCGCCACGCCACCCGAACGCAATCCGCTGCGCCCCGAAGTCGTGGGCCGCGCCCTGCTGGCCGCCGTACGCGCAGTGACCGAGGAGCAGGACGCCCGGCAGATCCTGATTGATGAATTGGCCCGTGCGCTGTCGCTGGAAATGCGCGGCTGCTATGCCGACATCGTCGATGTGTTCCGCACCCGGGGCGTGCGCGCCCAGGACATGCGCGTGCGCGGCAACGAGAACCGCGGCCGTGGCGACTTCTCCCGCAGCCAGAGCGGTGACGCCGGTGCCTCGATGCACGGCGACATGCCGGGCGGCGGCAGTGGTCACGGTGGCGGCTACGGCGGCCAAGGGGGCGGTGGTGGCTACGGCGGCGGCCAACGCGGTGGTGGCGGCGGTGGCGGCGGCTTCAACAGTGGCTACGGCGGCGGTGGCCAGGGCGGAGGCCGCAGTTTCGGCCAGGTCGATGCCGAGGTCATGTCGCTGCTGCGCCGGCTCTCCTTCATGCCCAGCGACATGATGGCCTTCGAGGGCGGTGGCGGTGGCATGGGCGGCGACGCCGGCATGAGCTCAGGCAACTACGGTGCCTACGACATGCAGACGCATGACAGCGAGTCCGGTGTGCGCGCGCTGATGGCGCCCAACCTGATACGCGCCCACCGCGACGAGTTGCGCCAGGCGGCGACTCAGCCGCTAGATCACATGGTGATCGACGTCGTCGGCAGCCTGTTCGACCAGATCTTGTCAGACCCCAAGGTGCCGCCACAGATGGCCCGCCTGGTCGCCCGGCTGCAGCTGCCGGTCTTGCGCGTGGCCCTGGGCGACGTGACCTTCTTCTCCTCGCGCCGCCACCCGGTGCGGCGCTTCGTCAACCGCATCGCCTCGCTGGCGTGCGCCTTCGATGACTTCGAGGACGAAGCGGGCCGCCAGTTCCTGGCCGAGGTGCGAGAGTTGGTGCAGGACGTGGCCGAGGGCGACTTCGACCGCATGGACCTGTACGAGTCCAAGCTCGATGCGCTAGAAGGCTTCATCGGCCGGCAGAACGAGGCCGCGGTGCGAGCCCAGGGCGACGCGCCGGCGATGCTGGCGCGCAAGGAAGTCGATCTGCGGCTGCAGCAGCGCTATCTGCACCAGTTGCAGGCGGCGTTGGCCCCGGTCACCCTGCCCGAGTTTCTGCGCCAGTTCCTGGCTCAGGTCTGGAGCCAGGCCGTGATTCTGGCTGCCCGCCGCAGCGGCGACGGCTCGGAGCAGACCCAGCGCATGCGCACCCTGGGCCGCGACCTGGTGATGAGCGTGCAGCCCAAGGGCAGCTCCAGCCAGCGCCAGGCCTTCCTGGCCCAGCTGCCCAAGCTGATGAAGACGCTCAACGAGGGGCTGGACCTGATCGGCTGGCCCGAGTCCTCGCGCAAGGCCTTCTTCGGCGAGCTGCTGCCGGCACACGCCGACTCGCTCAAGGGTCAGGCCTTGACGGCGCTGGACCAGAACATGCTGATCAAGCAGCTGGACACCATCTTCCTGGCGCCCCTGCCACGCGAGGAGGATCTGGACCGCAGCGGCCCGGCCTCGCTGCCGCAGGACCTGGACGTCGATCAGACCTTCTCGTCGGCTGAGGCCAGCCAGGTCGGCCTGGTCGAGGAGGCCAAGGTCGATTGGCAGGGCGAGGTGGACATCGACCTGTCGGCCGACGCGCCGCTGCAGCCCGCCGATATCAGCCTCGATGGCCTGCCTGCTGCCGAGCCCATGGAGGCCATGTCAGGCGCGTCGCTGATGGACAATCTGCAGCTGGGCTTTGCCTATCAGATGCACACCGACGGCAAATGGCTGAAGGTGCGGCTGGCCCATATCAGCCCGGGCCGCAGCTTCTTCCTGTTCACCCATGGCGCCAAGCACCAGCAGACGCTGACGATGACCGCCCGCATGCTCAAGCGCCTTTGCGAGACCGACCGCCTGCGCGCGTTCGAGAACGCCTATCTGCTGGAACGTGCCACGGCCCGCGCGCGCAAGCAATTGGCGGCATTGACCGCCAATAGCAAGCATTAACTTAGCAGCCTGCGGGCCATCTCGATCGCCGCCACCAGGCTGGACGGATCGGACACCCCCTTGCCCGCAATATCGAAGGCCGTGCCATGGTCCGGGCTGGTGCGCACCAGCGGCAGGCCCAGGGTCACATTGACGCCCTGCTCCACGCCCAGGTATTTGACCGGGATCAGGCCGTGGTCGTGGGTCATCGCCACCACCAGATCGAACTCGCCCGGATGCCCGGGGGCATTACGGGCACGCATGAACACGGTGTCGGGGGCGTAGGGGCCGCTGGCATTGATGCCCTCGGCGCGCGCCGCGGCGATCGCCGGTGCGATGACGGTCAATTCCTCGTCGCCGAACAGGCCGCCCTCGCCGGCATGGGGGTTGAGTCCGGCCACGGCGATGCGGGGCGCGGTCTGGCCCCAGGCGGCGGCGGTGCGATGGGCAATGCGCAGCGTCTCCAGCACGCGTTCGAAAGTCACCATGTCGATCGCCTGGCGCAGCGACACATGGATGCTCACCAGCACCGTGCGCAGCTCCGGATTGGCCAGCATCATCCGCACCGGCGGCAGTGCGCCGCCCTGGGCCGCCAGCGCCTGCAGCATCTCGGTGTGGCCTGGAAATGGCACGCCGGCCGCGTGCAGGGCCTCCTTGTGGATGGGCGCGGTGATCAGGGCTGCTGCCCGGCCCGCAAAGATCTGTTGCACTGCCTGGGTGATGCAGGTGGCCGCCGCAGCGCCGGCCTCGGCCCTGATCTGGCCCGGGGCCAAGTCGGCCAGACCAGCGGGCAGGCCTTCGGGCTGCCAGACCGGCAGGCAGCCGGGCGGTGGCTCCTCGTCCACGGCCTCCAGCCTTGCCAGCGGCAGGCTCAGGCCCAGTTGGTGCACGGCGCGGCGAAGCACGCCAACATCGCCCACCACGCGGCAGTCGACCGCCAGGCCACGGGCAAAGGCCATGGCAATGATTTCCGGGCCTATGCCGCAGGCATCGCCCATGCTGATCAGCAGCGGTTTGTTCATGGCCCGATTGTTCCATGTGCGGGCAACGCCCGGACACGGCGTAGATCAAGGGTCAGCCCTCAGGGCCGCCGTCGGACGCTGTGCCAGACTGCGCTCCACCAATACGCCAGGGAAGAACAATGAAACCACGTCAACTGATGTCCGCGCTGGGCCTGAGCCTTTGTCTGGCCGGTTTGTTGAGCGCAGCCCCGGCAATGGCAACGCCTTCCACCGCCAAAGCGCCGAAAGCGGACGCCGCCGCCACCCGACAACTCCACGCGCTGTTCGCCCAGGCCTGGGAGGATGGCGCCAAGCGCTCGCCCGAATGGGCAACCTTTCGCGGTGATCATCGCTACGACGACCGCCTCAGCGACCGCAGTCCCGAGGCCATAGCCGCCAATCAGGCGGCGCAGCGCGAGTGGCTCAAGCGGGCGCGGGCCATCAAGCGCAGCCACCTGTCCGAGCTGGACCAGGTGTCCTACGATCTGTTCGTGCACGGCATCGAGGAGGACCTGGCGCTGAACCGGTTCGAAGGCTATCGCACCTTGAGCCTGGGGGCGCTGTGGGGCTTCCAGTCCGGGCTGTCCGGCCTGATGCGACAAAGCCCCAGCGCCACCGAGGAAGACCTGCGCAACATCCTGGCCCGCTATGCGGCCTTTCCGAAGCGCGTCGATCAGGAGATTGCCCGGCTGCGGCTGGGCATGAGCCAGGGTTGGGTCACCTCGCGCCCGGTGCTGGAACGCGCGCTAGCCCAGTTGGACACCCAGCTGGTGCCCGACACGATGCGCAGCCCCATGGCCGAGCCCTTCACCCGCATCGGCGCCGACGTGCCCGAGGCCAAAGCCCAGGCGCTGCGCGACGAGGCCGCCAAGGCCATGAAGGAGCAGATCTATCCGGCGATGCAGAAGCTGGGCCGCTTTGTGCGCGAGGAGTACCTGCCCAAGGCGCCCGACGATGGCGCGTTCGCCCGCTACCCCGAGGGCAAGGCCGTCTACGCTGCACTGGTGAGGCAGAACACCACCACGGCACTGACGCCCGAGCAGGTGCACCAGTTGGGCCTTCAGCAGGTCGAGCGCCTGCGCAAGGAGATGGAGGCGATCAAGACCGAGGTCGGCTTCACCGGCACCCTAGCCCAGTTCATCGACCAGTTGAACCAGGACCCGAAGCAGTACTTCGCCGATGGCGAAGCCCTGCTGGCCGGCTTCCGTGAAATCGCCAAGCGCATCGATCCCGAACTGCCCAAGCTCTTTGCCGAACTGCCGCGGGCGCCCTACGGCGTGCGCGCAATGCCCGACTACATGGGCGCCGGTGCGGCCGAAAACTACAGCAGCCCCGGCGACGACGGCCGCACGCCAGGCTGGTTCAATGCCAATGCACTGGCCTTCAAGAACCGCCCCAAGTACTCGTTGGAGACGCTGGTGGCGCACGAGACGGTGCCCGGCCACCACCTGCAGATTGCCCGTGCCCGCGAGCTGGGCGCCCTGCCAGACTTCCGCCGCCAGGGCGGTTACACGGTCTATTCGGAGGGCTGGGCGCTGTATGCCGAGACACTGGGCAGCGAGCTGGGCCTGTACAAGGACCCCTACAGCCGTTTCGGCCATCTTCAGGCGCAGATCTTCCGTGCCGCCAGGCTGGTGGTGGACAGTGGCATCCATGCCCTGGGCTGGCAGCGCCAACAGGCGATCGACTACATGGTGGAGCTGACCGGCCAGCGCCCGGTCTTCATCAGTGCCGAGGTGGACCGCTACTACTCGATGCCCGGCCAGGCGCTGGCCTATATGGTCGGCCAGCTCAAGTTCACCGAACTGCGCACACGCGCGGCGAAGGCGCTGGGCGAGCGTTTCGATGTGCGCCAATTCCACATGGTGCTGCTGGACCAGGGCGCCCTTCCACTGGACGTCGTGGAGCAGCGGGTGGACAGCTGGATTGCCGCACAGCTCAAGCGGCCCAAGACCTGATCAAGCAGGGTTGGCGATGTCGATGAACTGGTGCTCCAGGCCGAAGCGCTCGGCCAGGTGGGCCGCCAGCGCCGGAGCGCCATAGCGCTCGGTCGCGTGGTGGCCGGCAGCAACAAAGGCCACACCGGTTTCACGCGCGTAATGCGCCTGGGGCTCTGAAATCTCACCCGTCAGGAACAGATCGGCCCCGGCGGCGATCGCCGATTCAAAGTAGCCCTGCGCCCCACCGGTGCACCAGGCCACGCGGCGGATCGCGCGGCCGTCGCCCGGCACGACCAGCGGCTGCTTGCCCAGCCCCTGGGCGATCTGCACCTGCAACGCCTCCAGAGTCTGTGGTGCGGCCAGCTCGCCGCACCAACCCAGATCCTGTTCGCCAAACCGGCTGCTGCCGCTCCAGCCCAGCAACTTACCCAGCTGCGCGTTATTGCCCAGCTCGGGATGGGCATCGAGCGGCAGGTGGTAGGCGAACAGGTTGATGTCATGCGCCATCAGGCGCGCCAGGCGCTGCTTCATCCACCCTGTGACGCGGCCGTCATGGCCCCGCCAGAACAGGCCGTGATGGACCAGGATGGCGTCGGCGTCAGCATCAATCGCCGCGTCGATCAAGGCCAGGCTGGCGGTCACCCCCGAGACCAGCTTGCCTATCTCGGGTTTGCCCTCAACCTGCAGGCCGTTCGGCCCATAATCCTTGAAACGGCTCACCTCCAGCAAGCCCTGCAGGTAGTGGTCGAGGTCGTTGCGGTGGGTCATAGAGGGAGTCTTGTTGATGCGTAGAACCTGGCTGATTTTCACCCAGGCGGTGACGGTTGCGCTGGCCTGCCTGTTCGTCGTGGCCACGCTGAAGCCCGATTGGCTGCGGCGCAGCCCAATGCAGGCGCTGCAGGAGACTTATCTGCCGCCTGCCAACGCGCCCGCCCCCGGTCTGACGGCGCCCGGCGCTGCGGCGCCTGTGCCGGCCATGGGCTTCAGCGTCGCGGCCAAGCGTGCCGCACCAGCCGTGGTCAGCGTCACCGCCAGCAAGGCGCCGACGCGCAACCCCCAGGCCGAGGACCCCTGGTTCCGCTTCTTCTTTGGTGACCGCGCCCAGCAGCAGCAACGCCAGAGCGCGCAGGTCGGCCTGGGTTCGGGCGTCATTGTCTCGCCCCAGGGCTATCTGCTGACCAACAACCATGTGGTGGCCGGCGCCTCCGACATCGAGGTGCAGCTGACCGACGGCCGCCAGGCCCGTGCCGAGTTGGTCGGCACCGACCCCGAGACCGACGTGGCGGTGCTGAAGATTGCGCTGGACAAGCTGCCGGTGATCAGCTTTGGCAATGTCGAGGTGCTGCAGGTGGGCGACGCGGTGCTGGCCATCGGCAACCCGTTCAATGTCGGTCAGACGGTGACAGCCGGCATCGTCAGCGCCCTGGGTCGCAGCCAGCTGGGCATCAATATCTTCGAGAACTTCATCCAGACTGACGCCGCCATCAATCCTGGCAACTCGGGCGGCGCCCTGGTCGACGGCGCCGGCAATCTGGTGGGCATCAACACCGCCATCTACTCACGCAGCGGCGGCAGTCTGGGCATAGGTTTTGCCATTCCGGCCAGTACTGCCCGCCAGGTGATGGAGGCGCTGATCAAGGACGGCCGCGTCGCCCGCGGCTGGATCGGCGTGCAGACCCGCGACCTGACGCCCGAGTTCGTCGAAGCCTTCAAGCTGCCGATCAGCGAAGGTGTGCTGATCAGCGGCGTGCTGGTCAATGCCCCGGCCGCCAGCGCCGGCATCAAGCCCGGCGATGTGGTCACCCGCGTGGCCGGCACCACGGTGCGCACCCAGGCCCAGCTGCTCAATGCGGTGGCGGCCCTGGCGCCCAATGCGCCAGCGGTAATCTCGGTGCAGAGGGCCGACAAGGCGCTGGAGCTGCGCGTGCAGGTGGCTCAGCGCCCACGGCCGCAAATCGAGGAGTAGCCCGGAGGGAATCCGGGGTCAGTCTTCCTTCGGCGGCTGCGTGTGCTTGATGAACATGCCGGCCGACAGGATGCCCACCTCGTAGAGCAGGCACATCGGCACCGCCAGCGCCAGCTGGGACACGATGTCCGGCGGCGTGATGACGGCCGCGATGATGAAGGCCACGACGATGAAGTAGCCGCGGAACTCGCGCAGTTGCGCAACGCTGACCAGGCCCATGCGCGTCAGCACGACGACCACGATAGGCACCTCAAAGGCCGCTCCAAAGGCGATGAACATCGTCATCACGAAGCTCAGGTAGGCCTCGATGTCAGGCGCCGGCGTGATGCTCTTCGGCGCAAAGCCTTGGATGAAGGCAAAGACCTTCCCGAACACGAAGAAGTAGCAGAAGGCCACACCACCGATGAACAGCAGCGTGCTGGACACCACCAGCGGCACGATCAGGCGCTTCTCGTGCGAATACAGGCCCGGCGCAACAAAGGCCCAGACCTGGTAGAGCACAAAGGGCAAGGCGACCAGGAAGGCGGCCAGCAGGGTGATCTTCAGCGGCACCAGGAACGGCGAGATCACATTGGTGGCGATCAGCTTGGTGCCTTCGGGCAACTGGGCTACCAGCGGCTGGGCCAGCAGGTCGTACAGATGCGAGGGGCCGGGCCAGAAGCTGAGGGCACCGAACACCAGCGCCACAGCGATGAAGGCGCGTATCAGTCGGTCGCGCAGCTCAACCAGGTGCGAGACAAAGGGTTGTTCGGTGCCGGCGAGTTCGTCTTCGGGATTCGGGGTAGCGCTCATGAACTCTTGCGTGAAAAGCTGGCCACCGGCCGGAAGCGCGCCACGCGGGCCGCGCCGGACTGGGCATGGGTGCGCACGCCCTGGCGCTGCTTGTACCACTGTGGGGTGGCGCCGCGCTTGAGGCGCCAGTTCTTCTTCGGATGCCGGTAGCTCGGCGGCGGCGCGATCAGGCCTTCGTAGGAGGTGTCGTGCGGGCTCGTGCCGTCGGTCACGTCGGCCCAGGTTTTGTCGAACTCGGCGTTGGCCTCGTGCATCTCCTTGGAGACGGTTTGATGCACCTCGCGCGCCGCGTCCTCAAAGCCGGTCTTCATCTTCTTCAGCTCTTCGAGCTCGATGGAGCGGTTCACCTCGGCCTTCACGTCCGCCACATAGCGCTGCGCCTTGCCCAGCAAATGGCCAACGGTGCGCGCCACGCGCGGCAGGCGCTCGGGGCCCAGCACGACCAGCGCAACCGCGCCGATCAGCGCGATCTTGTCAAAACCGAAGTCAATCATGCAACCAGTCAGTTGGGGTCCGAGCTCGCCGGGTACGGCAAGGTCCGACCCGCAAGAAATTAGGATTTCGTCTTGGCTTCAACGTCCACCGTGTTGGCGTCGCTGGCGGCCCGGTTGGCCGTGACCTGGCTGTTCGGATTGATCGGGGCTGCGTCCGCGCTGGCGCTGCCGTCTTTCATGCCGTCCTTGAAGCCCTTGACGGCGCCACCGAGGTCACTGCCGATGTTCTTGAGCTTCTTGGTGCCGAAAATCAGCACGACGACCAGCAAAACAATCAGCCAATGCCAGATGCTGAAGGAACCCATAACATTCTCCTGAAAGCGAAGCGAAGATTCTAAAGTGGGCCCAAGTAGGCCTTGTGACATGCATCAGACACGCAAGTGTTGAGCATAGTTCAGATGGGTCGGCCCTCGACTAGCCCTTGAGCCAGGGCCGTGGCCCGCCCATCACATGCATATGCAGGTGATAGACCTCCTGGCCGCCATCGGGCCCGGTGTTGATGACGGTGCGGTAGCCGTTCGTCACGCCCAGATCCTTCATCAGCTTGGGCGCCAGCGCCAGCATGCGGCCCAGGATCGCCTCATGCTCGGGGCCGATGTCGGACAGGGTGGCGACATGGATCTTGGGGATGATCAGCACATGCACCGGCGCCCAGGGATTGATGTCGTGGAACACCAGCAGGTCCTCATCTTCATAGGCCTTGCGGCTGGGAATCTGGCCGGCAACGATCTTGCAGAAGATGCAGTTGGCGTCGTGCGTCATGTCAGGAACCATCCTTTTCTCGCTGCTGCGCCTTGCGCAGCGCAAATTCTTCGAGACCCGACAACCCCTCGCGGCGCCGCAACTCGGCGATCACGTCGGCCGGGCGCAGATCGAAGGCGCTGAGGGCGATCATGCAGTGGAACCACAGATCGGCCACCTCGTTGGTCAGCTTCTTGGCGTCGCCGTCCTTGGCTGCCATCACCACCTCGGTGGCTTCCTCGCCGATCTTCTTCAGGATGGCGTCGTTGCCCTTGCTGAACAGGCGCGAGATATAGCTCTTGTCCGGGTCGCCGCCATTGGCCAGCTTGCGCGACTCGATCACGTCGGCCAACTGTTCGAGAGAATTGTCGTGGCTCATTTGTAGATATGTTCGGGGTCTTTGAGCACGGGGCGGTCCGTGACCCATGCGCCATTGTCGTGGCGCTGGAAGAAGCAGCTGTGGCGGCCGGTGTGGCAGGCTATGCCAGGCTCATGGCCCAGCTGCGTCACCTTCATCAGCACCACGTCGTTGTCGCAGTCCAGACGCAGCTCATGCACCTGCTGGATATGGCCGGACTCCTCGCCCTTGTGCCACAGCTTCTGGCGCGAGCGGCTCCAGTACACGGCCTCGCCGCGCTCGGCGGTAAGCTGCAACGCCTCACGGTTCATGAAGGCGAACATCAGCACATCGCCGCTGCCTGCCTCCTGGGCGATCACGGGCACCAGGCCATCGCGGTCCCATTTCACTTCATCAAGCCAGTTCATTGCTTCAGTTTAGCTTGCATGGGTTGCGCCGCTGAATGCCCGCTCCTGCGCAAACCAGTCCAGCACCGGAATCGTGCCCGGCAGCACAGGCACCACCTGCACCGGCAGCTGCTGCCAGGCCATGGCCTGCTGCTCGCGCATCTGGAACTCTCCGGCCCACTCGAACACCTTGCAAAAATGCAGGCGCACGCGGGCATGGGGATAGTCCATCAGCTCCACCTTCCAGTCGTGGACGGCACCGATGGTGATACCCAGCTCCTCGTGCAGCTCCCGCCGCAGTGCCTGCTCGACGGTTTCGCCCTGCTCCAGCTTGCCGCCCGGGAACTCCCAATAGCCGGCGTAGACCTTGCCGACCGGGCGCGAGGTGAGCAGAAAGCGCCCTTCCCGTCCGTCGGCATCACGTTCGATCAGCACGCCCACGGCCACATCGACCGGCACACGATTCGTTTCAGACATGGTCCAAGCCTTCGGGGCCTTCGGACGCAATCGCCGGCGCCACGGTGGGCGCTTCATCCAGCAGATCGCCATGGTGGCGGCCGGAATAGTCGCGTGCGAACTGGTAGGCCACACGGCCCGAACGCGAGCCACGCTCCAGCGCCCAGACCAGGCATTCCTGGCGTGCGGCAGCAATTGCCTCTTCCGGTACCTGAAACGAACGCAGCCATTGCGCGGCAATCGCCAGATACTCGGCCTGGCTGAACGGATAGAAGCTGACCCACAGGCCGAAGCGCTCGGACAGCGAGATCTTCTCCTCGATCACCTCACCCGGGTGTACCTCGCCATCGGGCTGGTGCTGGTAGGTCAGGTTGTCCTTCATGTACTCGGGCAGCAGGTGGCGGCGGTTGCTGGTGGCATAGATCAGCACGTTGTCACCGGCGGCAGCCACCGAGCCATCAAGCATCGATTTCAAGGCCTTGTAGCCGGCCTCACCCTCATCGAAGCTCAGGTCGTCGCAGAAGATCACGAAGCGCTCGGGCCGCTCGGCCACCAGATCCACCAGATCGGGAAGGTCCACCAGATCGGCCTTGTCGACCTCGATCAGGCGCAGGCCCTGGGGCGAGAACTCGTTCAGGCAGGCCTTGATCAGCGAGCTTTTCCCCGTGCCGCGCGCACCGGTCAGCAGCACATTGTTGGCCGGGTGACCGGCCACGAACTGGCGGGTGTTACGCAGCAGGCGCTCTTTCTGCGGCTCCACCTCCAGCAGATTGCCCAGCGCGATCTGCGCCACATGGCGCACCGGCTCCAGCAGGCTGCGGCCATTGCGCTTGCGATAGCGGAAGGCGATCGAGGCGTTCCAGTCCGGGGCGGCCAGCGGGGTCGGCAAAAGGGTCTCGACGCGGGCCAGCAGGGCCTCGGCGCGTTGCAGCAGAGCTTGGAGTGAATCGGCCATGATGAATTGGGGTCAGCGGCCGGCCAGTGTAGCGGTCGGCCATAGCCCCCATGGTCCGTTAGCACTACACCCCAGGGCCGGGCGCGTCACCGGCGGGTCACCGGCCGCAGGCATTGTCGCCACGTGCCGCTGCTGCGGCAGGACCTCCACAAGGAATCGACGATGAACACGAGCTTCTTCCGTATCGCTGCGGCCGGCCTGACCCTGGCCGCCGGCCTGTCCTCGGCCCAGGCCGCCACCCTGGCCAACGATGGCAGCTGGGCCGGCTTCAATGTCGACGGCAATCTGCCGCCCTATGCCTTGGGCTGGATCGACGACCAGGCCGCGGCGCTGAACTTCACCTTCAGCATTCCGACCGGCTTCAAAGGCACCTTGACCGTGGTGGACGCCGGCTTCTCCGGCGACGAGTTCCGCATCAGCGACGGTGCCAGCCTGCTGGGCAACACCAGCCTGGCCGTCAACGGCGACGCCCTGGGCGCGATCGAATTCAGCTACGACGCGGCTCTGGCCAACCCCCACTTCAGCCGCGGCGTGTTCACGCTGGGCAGCGGCGCCCATGACATCACCGGCCTGCTGATCAAGTCCACCACGCTCGACGGTGTGGGCGATCTGAACGCCACTTTCGGTGCCGTGCGCCTGGAGATTTCGCCGGTGCCCGAGCCCGCCACCCTGGCCACCCTGCTGGCCGGCCTGGCCCTGCTGACCACCGTGCTGCGCCGCCGCGACAGCAAGTAAGCCAATACTGAGCTCACCTTCATGATGAAAATTCGCCCCCTGCTGCTGGCCCTGTCGGCCGCCTTCGCCCTCGCACCGCTGGCTCATGCCGCCAGCGTTGCACCCATCACCATCAAGATCGTCGGTTTCAACGACTACCACGGCAATCTCGAATCACCTGGCACCTTTGGCGCCAACACCTCGGTCCCGTCGGGACAGCGTCCGGCCGTCGGTGGCGCCGAGTACCTGGCGGCCTATGTGGCTCAGATGAAGGCCGCCAATATGAACACGGTGGTCGTCGGCGGCGGTGACTTCGTCGGCGCCACGCCGCTGATCTCTTCGCTGTTCTTCGACGAACCGGCGGTGGAGACGCTGAACAAGATGGGCGTCGACTTTTCGGCGGTCGGCAACCACGAGTTCGACAAGGGCAAGGACGAGCTGCGTCGCCTGCAAAACGGTGGCTGCAAGCTCAGCAACGGCCATCCCGACGCGAACAGCTGCAAGGGCTTCGGCTCATCGGCGCCGGGCACCTTCGACGGCGCCAAGTTCAAGTGGCTGTCGGCCAATGTGATCGAGACCGCTACCGGCCGCCCCTTGCTGCCCGCTTATGGCGTGAAGAGCTTCAACGGCGTGAAAGTGGCCTTCATCGGCATGACCTTGAAGGGCACGCCCGGCATCGTCACACCCACCGGCGTGGCCGGCCTGGAGTTCAAGGACGAGGCCGAGACCGTCAACGCGCTGGTGCCGAAGCTGCGCGCCCAGGGCATAGAGTCCATCGTCGTGCTGGTGCACCAGGGGGGTTTCCAGAACCCGGCCGTGGCCGGCGGCTTCAACAACCAGGATATCAACGGCTGCCTGAACAACCTGAAGAACACCGATGGCTCGGACAGCGACATCGCCAAGATCGTGGCGGGCCTGGACAACGCCGTTGACCTGGTCATCAGCGGCCACACGCACGCGGCCTACAACTGCTCGAAGAACACCACCGACAACGGCGGTGCGGCCCGCCTGGCCGGCCTGCCCAACAAGGCCGGCCGTCTGGTGCCGGTGACCAGCTCCAGCGCCTTCGGCCGCGTGCTGACCGAGGTCGACCTGAAGATCGACCCGGCCACCCGCGACGTCATCGACGTCAGCCCGGTGAACCGCCTGGTGGACCGCAGCAATGTGGCCATCAACAACGCCATTGCCGCCAACCCGGAAGTGAAGAACGTGGTGGCGGCCTACAAGGCAGCCGTCTCGCCGCTGGCCAACCAGGTGGTGGGCAGCATCACTGCCGACCTCACCAACGGCGCCAACGCGGCCGGCGAAATGCAGGCCGGCGACCTGATCGCCGACGCCCAGCTGCAAGCCACGCAACCGGCAGGCCTGGGCGGCGCCGTGATGGCCTTCATGAATGCCGGCGGTGTGCGCAGCCCGGGCTTCGTCAAGCCGGCCCCTGCCAGCTTCCCCTATAACCTGAGTTATGGCGATGCCTTCACCGTGCAGCCCTTTGGCAACAGCCTGGTGACGATGACCTTGACCGCCCAGCAGATCAAGGACGTGCTGGAGCAGCAGTTCAGCGGCTGCAAGGGCCAGACCGCGCAACGAATCATGCAGGTGTCCAACGGCCTGCGCTACAGCTGGCGCACCGGTGCGCCGGCCTGCTCGAAGATCGTCGATGTGGCCTTCACGCCCACCGATGTGACGGTCTATCCGCCGCAGATCACCGGCCCGACCGACAACCTCGTCATCAATGGCGTGGTGCAGAACCCGGCCAAGACCTATCGCGTCACCGTCAACAACTTTATGGCCACCGGCGGCGACGGCTACACCACCTTGATCGGCGGCACCAACACACTGGGCGGCGCCCAGGACATCGACGCCCTGGTCGCCTATCTGGCCGGCTACAAGGCGCCTTCGGCGGCCTACGACCCCAGCGCCGCCGCGCTGAAGAAGCCGCGCATCACGACCCAGCCCTGATGCAGCAAGCGCGAGTACGAGGGGCGTGCGCGCTGCTGAGCCTGGCCCTGGCGGCTGCCTGGGCCAGCAGCGACGCGCAAGCACAGGCCGTCACACCACTGCCGGTGCTTGCCGCCCAGCGTCTGCGAGAAAGGGCCGCGCAGATGGGCAACGAGGCCGAGCGCCAAAGCCTGCTGGCAGCCGCCCGTGCCGCCCTGGCCCAGGGCGACAGCCAGGCGGCGTTGAGCCGCCTCGAGGCGGCCGGTGCGATGAGCCACGCGGCCGACACCGAGATGCTGATGGTCCAGGCCCAGGTGCAGGGCGGCAACTACCGCCAGGCGCTGGGCTTTGCCTCGCACACCGCCGGCGCTCATCTGCAAGAGCCGGAGGCGCTGACGCTGTACGCCTGGTTGCTGGGCTTGAGCGAGCAGCCGGCCTATGCCCTGCGCCTGATTGATGCGGGGCTGGCCCGGATGCCCGGCCATCACCCATTGCTGGCACTGAAGCAGCAACTTGGCCACCTGGAAGCCGATGCCGCGCCGGAACCCTTACCGGAGGCCGCAGCCGCGCGGCCCGGCCCGCCGGCCACCGGCGCCTACGTGCCGTCCCAGGCAAGAGCCGTGGCCAGCGGTCTCTTGATCGGGGAGGGGCGCTTGGCTCTGGTGCCCTTGGACGCCGTACGGGACGCACAAGCGCTATGGGTGCGCAACGGACTCGGCGTGACCCGCGCCGCGACCCTGCGCACAGGTCTGGACGCCCTGGGCCTGGCATTGCTGCAGCTGGACGGACCAATAACACCGCCAGATGGATCAGCCCGCCTGACCCGCGCGCCGCGCGATGCCTATGCCGGTAGCCCGGCCAGCGCCTTCAACCATCTGGCTACGCCCACCACCCAAGCGGCCTGGCCCGCCATGCACACCGGATTTCTGGGCCGCGCCGGAATGGGCACGACTCAAGCCCTGGGCATCGGCCTGCCCCAGCAATCGCAGGGCGGACCGGTATTCGATCAAGCCGGCCGGCTGGTCGGAGTCAGCCTGACGGGGCCAGATGCCGTGCCTCGCATGGCGCCGCTGAGCGCCCTGCTCAGCACAAAGGTGCTCGATGTGGAAGCCGTGCCTGTGTCCAATGACGCAGCCAAGCGCACGCCCGACCAGTTGTACGAGCAGGCCTTGCCGCTGACGGTGCAGGTGTTCGCCGCCAGCCCCTGAGGCCTCAGCCCTCAGCCGACCATCATGCCCAGCGAGGCATCCAGTTGCTCGGTCGGCGAACGCTTGAAGCCCGAGCGCGCATAGCGCTGCAGCCGGCCAAGCACGAACGACACCAGCACCGAGGCCTGCATATTGGCCTGCACCGTCGGCGTGGTCGAACCGCTGGCCTCGGCGGCCAGGCGCAGGCTCTGGCGCAGCGACGACTCGATGCGATCGAAGAACTGGTTCATGCGCAGCACCAGCCGTTCGTTCTCGAACACCAGCGCATCGCCCACCATCACCCGCGTCATGCCCGGGTTGCGTTCACCGAACTGCAGGAGCACCGAAACGATCTTCTGCGCCTGGGCCAGGCCCGAGGCCTCGCGCTCGCTGATCTGGTTGACCAGGGTGAAGATGCTGGTTTCGATGAACTCGATCAGCCCCTCGAACATCTGCGCCTTGCTGGCGAAATGGCGGTAAAGAGCGGCCTCGCTGACCTGCAACGCCGCGGCCAGGGCGGCGGTGGTGATGCGCTCGGCACCCGGCTGCTCCAGCATGGACGCCAGCGTCTGCAGAATCTGCACCCGGCGCTCGCCAGGCTTGGGCCGCTTGCGCGTGGCCGCCGCTGCCGGTGCAACCACGGCCTCCTCGGCCGGGAGGTCCGATTCGGGAACTGCGTGTTCGGTGGAGTCGGGCATCGGGGTAGGCGGAAAGCAATACGTTGGAGGCGTGATGGATTCTGGCACAGGCCGGCAACCCCTCCCGGCTCTGGTAAACCACTAAGTCAGCCGCCGCGCAGATCGCCCAGGCTGCGCACGCGTCGGTCCACATAAACCGGTTTTCTGGCCATGCGCACCCGACCATGAGGGCTTGCCAGTCCCAGGCGCGCCCAGCGCTGCATCCAGACCGTCTGCATGCCCACCGCGCGGGCCGACTTCTGGTGTTCCAGCGTGTCCTCGACCAACACGCATCGGCCGGCTGGCACGCGCAGCCGCGCCGCGATGTGGCGAAACATCCGGCGGTCGGGCTTGGGCCGCAGATGGCCGAACATGCGCATCTGCTCGACCGCGATCACGCCGTCGAACAAATGCGCCATACCCAGTTGCTGCAGCACGCGCTGCGTGTAGGCGGCCGGCGCATTGGTCAGGATGTATTTGCGGCCACGCAGCCGCTTCAGCGCCGCCAGATCATGGGCATGGGTGTGCACATGCTGCTCCAGCTCGGGCAAGGCGTGCGTGTCGGCCAGGAAGTGCGCGGCACGGACGCCGTGATGTCGCACCAGGCCCAGCATCGTCGCGCCATAGCGCCGCCAGTAATGGCCGCGCAGCGCGTTTGCCTCATCGCGCGGCAGCTGCAGCTCGCGCGCGATGAAATCGGTCATCGCCACATTCAGCGCCCCGAACACGTGGTGGGACGCGTTGTGCAGCGTGTTGTCCAGGTCGAACAACCAGACCGGGGATTGCTTCTTCAATGCGAACGAATCATCGTGCCGTAAGCCTGATCGGTCAGGATCTCAAGCAGCATCGCATGCGGCACCCGCCCGTCGATGATGTGCACCGCGTTGACGCCGCTCTTGGCCGCGTCCAGTGCCGACGAGATCTTGGGCAGCATGCCGCCGGAGATCGTGCCATCGGCGAACAGGTCGTCGATCTCGCGGGCGCTCAGATCGGTCAGCAGCTCGCCGGCCTTGTTCAGCACGCCGGGCGTGTTCGTCAAGAGCATCAGCTTCTCGGCCTTCAGCACCTCGGCCAGCTTGCCGGCCACCACATCGGCATTGATGTTGTAGCTCTCGTTGTTTTCGCCAAAGCCTATCGGGCTGATGACCGGGATGAACTGGTCATCCTGCAGCGCCTTGACCACGCTGGGGTCGATGCTGACGATGTCGCCGACCTGGCCCACATCGTGCTCCTTGGCCGGATCGTCCTTGTCTATCATCTTCAGCTTCTTGGCGCGTATCAGGCCGCCATCGCGCCCAGTCAGGCCCACGGCCTTGCCGCCGGCGACATTGATCAGGCCGACGATGTCCTGCTGCACCTGGCCGGCCAGCACCCATTCGACGACTTCCATCGTCTCCTCGTCGGTGACCCGCATGCCCTGGATGAAGTGGCCCTTCTTGCCCAGGCGGCTCAAGGCCCCCTCGATCTGCGGCCCGCCGCCATGCACCACCACCGGGTTCAGGCCGACCAGCTTCAGCAACACCACGTCCTCGGCAAAGTCCTGCTGCAAGGCCGGATCGGTCATCGCATTGCCACCGTACTTGATGACGATGGTCTTGCCATGGAAGCGGCGGATGTAAGGCAGGGCCTGAGACAGGATCTCGGCCTTGTCGCGCGCAGCGATATGGGACAAGTCGGGGGTCTGGGCGGTGCCTGTGGCAGCAGCAGGGGGCTCGTTTTTCATAGGGAAAGCCTTGTTCAACAATGAAGTGAGACGGTCTGCGCTGCATTGTAGGGGGCACGACCTGAAGCTCGATGCGACTGACAACCTCCCCGGCCTCCTTGATCAACGGTGCTGCGACAAGCCAGCTCAGTAGTCCACCCCGATCCGAACGCCAACCATGCGCGGATCGTTCCAATAGCCCCGCACAAAGCCGTTCCCGTCCTGGGCAGAGTTCTTGGTCATCTTGTTGGTGGCATTGAGGACGTAGAACTCGGCATGCCATAGCTTGGGCGCATTGACCTTTACCGATAGGTCCACCTTGGCAAAGGCCTTCTGCGCGTCCGAGATGTGCGGGTTGTCCAGGTTTCGCAGCGTCAGGTACATCTTGTCCTGCCATTTCAGGTTCACCCAGGGCACGATCTCGTAACCACCCTCAAGCTCGAAGCGTTGCGAAAAGTTCAGGCCGAAGCTGTACTTGGGAGAGTTCGGCAGCTTGTTGCCAGTGATGTCATAGATCTGGCGGCCTGCGAGTTCGCGATTGGGTCCAGCATAGAGATCCGGGCAGGCCGGCGCATGCACGTCGGCACGCACGCCGCAGTTCCAGCTGTCGCTGTACGACGCATAGTCCTTCATCTTGCTGTTGATGTAGGAGAAGAAGGCGCCCATCCTTGCGCCCGCCCAAGGCTTGTAGTCAAGTTCCACTTCAAGGCCCGGAATGAGGACTCTGCCCACATTAACCGTCTGATACTTGGTGACGATGTCACAGGTCGGGCTGTCGTCCGGGCAAGGCCCGTCATGCTTGACCCGTGCCGCAAAAAAGTCGCCCGTGACCTGCATGCCCTTGTAGACGCTGAAGAAAGCCGTAGCCGAAACGCTCAAGCGGCGGTTGAGCATCAGGCCCTTGTAGCCAAATTCGAGGTTGGTGACCGTCTCCGGCTGGTAGGGGAAGAAGCTGTACTGCGGTCCGGCCGGTCCGTTGACACAGGTCTTGCCGCCGCAGATATCGTCCTTGTCACCAAAGCCGCCGGCCTTGTAGCCGGTGGACAAGGAGGTGTAGATCATGTCGTTCGGCGTGACTTGGTTCGACAGACCGAGACGGTAGGTGAACTTCTTCCAGCTCTCCGAGTGGTCGTTGCCGGCCGGCTCGCCCCATTGGCTGTAGGCGCCGACGCCGGCAAACGGTCCCATGGCCTCGGTCAGATCCCGGCCGTTGTGGGCCCGGAAGCCCGGCTCACCCGGCGTGCCGGGATGGAACAAGTCGTTGTAGTAGGCGGGCGTCGTACCGTCCCAGCTGCCGTAGACCCGACCACCCTGGTCGGACTTCTGGTCGCGGCTGAACCGGCCGCCAATGGTCGCCGTCCATCCTTGAGCAATCTTCCAGTCCGCTTGAGCGAAGATCGCCTTGGCATCGATCTGACGGTTCGGCTGCTGGTAGAACTGGCTGGTCGGAAAGCCGAAGGGCATTGTGACCAATTGCTCCTGCGCGTAGTCGATCGCATTCTTTTCGTGCATCCAGAACAAGCCGGACACCAATTGCACCGTGTCAAAGCGCTGCTTCAACTGCAGTTCATGCACCGTCGACTTGAACTTGGAGCCCAGGGTGATGGACGTCTCGTCGCGTACCGGCCAAACTCCACCGTCGCCTTCGGGACCGATAGGCTGATGAACGGTCACCTGGCTGGCAAGCGGGTGGTAGCCCGCATCGTCGTCAGCGATCTGCGAGCGCCGTTGACTGGCGAAGGCCACGCCGTACTCGACCGAGCTCGACGGACTCAGCTTCCAGGTCAGCGCAGAACGCAGGGTATCGATCTTCATGTCGGTCTTGCCCGGCACATTGATCTTCACGTCCCAGGGGTTGCCCTGGCAGGCAAAGGCGGTTCCGGCGGCCTGATCGCAGTCTTTGAGGGCAATCTGCCCAGCGCCCGAGTTCTGGAACTTCTCGTAGGTCAACAGCCATTCCAGCGAGTCGCTCAGCTTCGTTCGGCCCGCCAGGCGGAAGGCCCACTCGTCACGGTTGTAGTAGTAGCGGCTTTTGGGCACCTCCGCGTTGCGACGCTGATCGACATCAGGAATGCCATCCGCATGGAAGCCTTGGTCGGGCAGGTCCACATCCGTGAAGTCCTGCCGCTGATGAATCCAGCCGTCGCGCTTGACTTTGCTGAAGGTCGCACGCAGGGCCAGGTTGCTATTGACGGCGACGTTTTGAATGATGTTTGTCTGCCGCTTGTTGTAGCTGCCAAAGTCCAACTCGGCACTGCCGTATGTCGAACCGAAGTCTGGCTTGGCCGGAATGATGTTGACGCTCCCGCCGGTCGAGTTGCGTCCGAACAGCGTGCCTTGAGGGCCTCGCAATACTTCAACCTGCTCAAGGTCGAACATCAGCGCCAGGGCACCCTGTGGACGCGGCGAGTACAGCCCTGCCACATGCAGCCCGACCGCGGGATCGCCGATTTCGGTGAAGTTGGTTGACCCCACGCCCCGAATATTGATCTGGACGCCGGAGTCCGTGCCGACCGAAATCTGAAGGTTTGGAACCGTGCCGGAGAGTCCGCGCACGTCCGTGATGCCTTCTCGACTGAGCGCCTCCTGGGTCAGCGCCGTGACCGCAACCGGCGTCTTCAGCAGGCTGCTGGCCGTGCGTGTTGCGCTGACAATGACAGTGGGCAGTTCAGACTTGTCGCTGGGTTCGGCCTGTTGGGCCATGGCCGGCTGCAGGGCGGCGCAAAGCAGTCCTATCGCGGCCGCGATGGCCGTACAAGGCTGGGCGTTGCGAAGGCGATGTCGTGTCATTTCTTGCTCCTGAGGTCTCATTTGCCGGTCTTGCGCCGGCGATGGTGCGAATGCGAAGGGTGTGAACTGGCTAAGGCCCGGGCTTGAGCGCAGCAAACAAGCGGGCCAGCGGAACCGTCTCGTTGCGAATGAGAGGCCGCGCCCACCACCCGATGCTGAGAATGAAGCCCAGCGTCAGGAAGACCAGTGCCATGGCCCAGCGCAGGCCGATGTGATCGCCCAGGCCGCCCACCATCAATGGCACCACCGCTCCCCCCAGGATGCCGGTGCACAAGATGCCCGAGAGCGCACCGTGGTGCTGTGACGACGAGTTCAGGCCGAGCGAAAAGACCACTGAGAACAGCACGGACAGGAAGAATCCGGCGGCTGGAAAGGCCTGGAGCGAGACCGATGCGGGGCCGAACAGGGCCAGGGCCACGCAGGCCATCGCCAAGGCCGAGAACGCGGCTAGCACCACCTTGGAGTCGAGCAGCTTCAGCAGCACCAGACCGAGCAGGCAACCCAGCGACATCAGCCCCCAGAACCGGCCCACGGCATCTGCCGCCTCACCGGTCGGCGAGAAGCCGTGATAGCTGACCAGAAACTGGGACATCCAGTCCGCCAGTGTCTGTTCGGTGCCCACGTAAGCGACGATGCCAATGAAGAACAGGCGAACGTCTTTGCGCCCGAGGAGTTCTCGATAGGTTGCCAATCCGCCTGCACGCTCATCCTCCTTGAGCTCGACACTCGGAATGGGCAGCAGCTGGTTCGTACCGATCAGGACCACAAACAGGACGAGGAAGGCCCAATAGAAGGTCACCCACACCAGCGGTGTGCCGGCCGCGCCGGGCCGCTCCATCAGCCACTTGAAGACCTCAGGGCTGAGAAAGGAAGCGAGGCCGAAGACGAGTTGCCCAAGCACCGAAAAGAACGCGAAATGCGATTCGCCGCCGGCCGTTCTCATCAATGGATTGATCACCACCTGTAGCAGTGCCATTCCAAGGCCAATGACGAACAGCCCGCCAATGACAACGCCGTAGTCAGGCCAGACTGCAATCGCGAGCGCGCCCAGCAAATTGAGGACGAACGCGATCAGCAACGTCGTGCGTGCACCACGCGCCTCGACAAGGATGCCACCAGGGATGGAAATCAGGCCGTAGGCCAGAAAGAAGGAGAACGGGAGGAATCCGGCCATCCCCAGGCTGAGCTGGAAGTCCTTGATGATGATGGGCATCAAGGGCCCGATCAGGTTGGTGACAAACGAGATCACGAACCAGATCAGCAGGATGTAGGCAACGATCACGCTTCGTTGTTTCATGGCCTAGGCCTCCGTCAGTTGAAGGTCCGCAACACAGGACGCGAACTCGCCCGGCTGAATGTCGCCACGAGGGAAACGGGGAAGAACCGATCGCGCCACACGGCAGCCCGTGGCAAGTGCCTCGGACAGATCGGCACCTCTCAGGCGCGCGGCCAGATAGCCCGCATTGAAGGTATCGCCAGCGCCTATGGTGTCGAAGATCTCCGCAGGCTCCACCTGGCAGCTGAGCAGTCGCCCGGACTGCAGCCCCAGTGCGCCGCGCGCCCCGACCTTGACCACCAGGCTGGCACCCGGCTTCAGGGCAGCGGCGATGGTCGGAATGGCCGACTCCAGATCCGAGCTGCCAGCAAGACTGAGCGCCTCGAGTTCGTTCAGCAGCAGGTGGTCGCACAGTGCAAGCCAGCCAAAGACTTCAGCTCGTACGCCCTCGGTCCAGCCTTGCGATGGCCAACCTGTGTCGAGCGCAACCTGGTACCCACGTGCGGAGATTTCACGCAACAGCTCCAGATACCTGGCTCGCAGGCCGGGCAGCAGAAAGGCGCCGGTCAAGAGCGCCATGGATCTGGGTGGAGGCGCCACGGCCAGGTGCACCAGCACATGGTCCGGTGTCATCAATTCGAGGTGGCCCCGCGTCGTGAAGAAGTTGCGCTCGCCACAGGTATGCATGAGTCCCACGGAAACAGTGGTGTCACTCGCGCAAACCTGCAGATCGCTCTGCAGGCCGTGGAGCTGCCCGGCCAGCCAGCGTCCGAAGTCGTCCTGCCCGACCGCAGAGATCAGATGCGCCTGCTGACCAAGGTGGCGAAGCACCAGCGCGGTGTTCGCGGCCGAACCACCGGCTCGCAATTCGCTGCGCGGCAGGATCAGCTCGGTGCCGACCTGCGGCCACTCGGCGATCGACCCCATGACCAGGTCAACGCCGATGTCGCCAATGATGCTCAGACGGGGGTTTTCGCTTTCCATGGGCACCGACTGTAGGTCAGCGCCTTTGCATCGTCAATACTTAAAACCATTGGATGTAAATATTTATTCCATCACTTCAAACCAGTGTGCCCGAGCATGTCCGCCAGGTTGGGTTCGACCCTGCGGTCTTGCTGCAAGACGTCCAGCCGGGGCGACAGCATCTCGTAGATTGGCAGCACCGCCGCTCCGAGAATGGAACTGTCGTCCTGCCGCTGCGACAACACGATGCGCGCCTCGCCAGGCGCTACGCCGCCTCGCACCGAATGCCGCCAGGGTTGCGCCAGCGTGAGCAAATGCTCCACAAGTGGCTTCGGGGCCGAGCCGCCGATGACGATGGCATAGGGGTCCAGCATGTTCTCGATCATGCAGATCGCATCACGCAGACGCAGCGACGCTTCCCGACACCAGGCCGTGAAAGCCGCGTTGCTGCCGTCCCGAAGCAGGTCTTCGATCGGCAACTCCCAGACCTGCTTGTCATCCACCCCCATGGCCTCTGCCAGCGAATGCATGGACACGTAACGCTCCAGGCAGCCTTCATTGCCGCAGTAGCAAGGCCGGCCACCCGGCACCATCGGAACGTGGCCGATCTCCGTCGCGTTTCCATGGGCGCCGTGGTAGGCCGCCCGGTTTTCAACCAGCGCGCCACCCAGCCCCAGTCCGAAGTGCAGGTAAAAGAAATTGTTCATGGATTTGGCCACCCCGAACAACGTCTCGCCCAGCGCACCGGCCACACTGTCAACGCTGTAGAACAGGGGCAGCCCGGTGACATCGCGCAATTCGTCGAGCACCGACAGATCGGCCCACCCCTCCAGAGCGGTAGGACCGATAAAACTGAGCTCGGTCGCACCCAATGGGCCTGGCAGGGCCACGCCGATGCCCCACAAGCGCTCACGCGAGCTCTTCCGGAGCTGACTCACAAGGTCGAGCATGCCGGCCAGGATCTGCTTGCGATCGCGGGTGTCCACCACCACCTCTATGTGCATGCGAACGTCACCCACCAGG
The DNA here is from genome assembly GCF_963422335.1 of uncultured Roseateles sp. Taxonomy (NCBI): domain Bacteria; kingdom Pseudomonadati; phylum Pseudomonadota; class Betaproteobacteria; order Burkholderiales; family Sphaerotilaceae; genus Roseateles; species uncultured Roseateles sp. Next base: position 2,678,493 of record NZ_OY729424.1, on the reverse strand, counting down.
TTGACGAGCGCCGCCGAGGCCCGGCCGGGCTCCAGGCTGATGCCGATGGCGGCGCCGGCATCCGGATTCAGCTCAAATGCAATGGGCGGCTGACCTCGGGCTTTGTCGGCCTTCAGCCGCCTGGAAACAATCAAGCCGATTGACTCCAGGTCGTTGGTGATGTTCGCCACCGTCTGCGGGCTGAGTGACACCATGTCCACGATGTCCTTGCGCGATGCCGCGCCCTGCTGGCGAATGAAGTCCAGCACCACCCGCCGGTTGTACGGCGCGCTCGATTGTTGCGTCGCCCCGCGACCCGTTGTTCTCATACCGCAATCCCTTCTACCTGCCGACCAACCCGCCACCAGCACATGAGCCCGCAAACCCGCCCAAGCACCCTTTAGAGGCATCTACGGCATCGTCGTAATTTATTTACATCTAATGATTGTATGTATTGACGAGACTAGCACGCCTGGCTATTGTCGAGCGCTATGCACGCTTTGATGAACGCCTCTGCCTCATGATGACTTTGCCCCCTATCCGCACCCTGGCCTGCCGCACAAGGCCATCCCGATGGTGCGTGGGCCTGGCCCTGCTGACGTCGTTGTACGGCAGCGTCCAAGCGGATACGGCCGGCACTCCGCCTTCCAGCACCACTGTATCGGTTAGCCTGCCTGCGGGCCCGCTGATGGTGCAGGTCAACCAGGTTGCGCTCGAACGGTTGGGGCCGAAATCCGCCGTGGTTGAGTATCGAGGAGAGATGGATCAAGGCAGCTACCGGGTCACTCGGCTGGGCCGCGTAGTGTCCAGTGGTCCCCTGAGGCTGCTGCCTGCATTTGACGCATGGGGCAACGGGCGGCACTACTTCGAGCTTGATTTTTCATCGGTCCGCACTGCCGGCCGCCATCGAATCGAAGTTCAGATCGGAGCATTGAAGGCAAGCTCGCCGTATTTTGAGATCCAGGACCGCGCCTTGTTCAAGGTCACCGCGGCCAGGCTACTGGACTACTTCCGCAAGAGCCGGCACCTGAACAACCAGGACCGTCGCATCCGAATCTTCGAAACGGAACGATATGTCGATGTCTGGGGAGGTTGGCGCGACGCTGGCGGCGACACCGGCAAATACCTGTCGCATCTGGGCTACGCCAACCATTTCAATCCGCAACAGGCCTCCATGGCCGCCTGGACCTTGGCCTACACCGCGCACACGGCTGCACCTCTGTACAGGCAGGCTGGCCTGCTGCAGCGCGCAGTCAGCGAAGCTTTCTGGGGGGCGGACTATCTGCACCGAATCCTTGACGCCGACGGCTACTTCTACACCACCGTCTTCGACAAATGGGGCGACGCCAAGGCCGAGCGCATGGTGGTTGGCTATGAGGGCGAAGACGGCCGTTACACAAAGCAGTACCGCTCGGCCTACAGGGCCGGTGCGGGCATGGCGATAGCTGCACTGGCCCGGGCTTCAATGCTGGCCAAGCAGACGCGCGGACATGGCGTGTTCAGCGCAGACACTTATCTGACCGACGCGGAACGCGCCTTCGCGCACCTGCAAGAAGCCAACCTGAGCTACTGCGCTGACGGCAAGGAAAACATCATCGACGACTACACCGCACTGATGGCGGCCGTCGAATTGCACCGCGCGACGAGGCGCGACAGCTACCTCGAACAGGCTCGCCTGCGCGCCGAGCAACTCATGCAGCGCCAGGCGGTGGACGGCAGCTTCATGAGCGACGGTGGCCAGCGCCCCTACTACCATGCGGTAGAGGCCGGCCTGCCGGTCATCAGCCTCGCGCACTACCTCGAGGTAGAGCCGGATTCCGTCCGCGCTCACCGAGCTCGAGCCGCCATCTCTTCATCGCTCCAGCATCAGCTGCGCCTGGATCAACAAGTCTCCAATCCCTATGCATACGCCCGGCAGGAGTTCCGGCTGTTCCGGGATGGGAAGCTCGCGGAGCAAACCCGTGCCGGTTTTTTCATTCCGCACCAGAACGAGACCGGCTACTGGTGGCAAGGCGAAAGCGCCCGATTGGCGTCGCTTAGCGTGGCGGCGGTTCTGGGCGGCCGGCACACGGAGCCTCTAGCCTCCGGCAACTTTGGAACGACAGAGCGGCTGGCGGCCTTTGCCCAGCATCAGATCGATTGGACTCTGGGGCGAAATCCCTACGGCATCAGCATGCTCTACGGCTTTGGGGCCCGCAATCCGCCCACCGTCCAGGAAAGCGCGGGCGATATGTTCGTGGGCGGTGTTTCCAATGGGATCACGGGCGCTGCCGATAGCGACAGCGGCGAGGGCATCGCGTTTGCGCCGGGTCCAGATGACAGTCAATGGCGCTGGGTAGAGCAGTGGATCCCACACTCCACCTGGATGCTGCTCGCGGCCGTCACTCTGTCCAGGCCATAGGGGCATCAAGCCGGCAGCAAGGCCACTGCGCGGGGTATTCGGCGCAGCGGCACAGACTGCCTGGGATAATCCCCCCATGACTGAACACGAGGCAAGCGCAGCCGACTCCGAACAGGATCTGCGCTTCGAAGACTATTTCCGAGAGGGATCCGCTCCGACCGAGGCCCTGCTGTGGTGGCAGCTGGAACGCAACGAGCCGCTGCTGACTGCCCTGCGGGCGCTGTGCCATGGCCCGGCCGCGCTGGTGAAGCTGCGCGTCTGGGTATTCATGGAGGTGATGACACTGCCCAGCTCGCGCATCAGCCGAGAGGACCTGAACCGGCATTTCCACCAGCTGCGTGACGAACCGCTGGAGCTGGTGCTCAAGCGCCTGCGCGAGGCCGATCTGCTGCTGTGGGATGCCCAACACCAGCTCTATGGCGTGACGCCCTTGGCGCAGCAGTTGCTGGGCCTGCTGTCGCCGCTGGTCGGTGCCGGCTCGCAGGACGCCGACCTGACCGCACTGCTGACCAATGTCACCGGTGCGCACCAGCTGGGCACGCTGGACCCGGCCCAGTTGCAGCATCTGCAAGCGCAGCTGGCGCGGCTGTACGACGAGTTTGCCGATGCGATCGCCAGCGGCTCGGAGTTCCATCTACGGCGTGCGCGCCAGCGCTTCGAGCGCGCGCTCAAGCTGGTCGAGCGGGCCAGCGAGGCGCTGTCGGCCATCATGGTGCAGGCCCAGGAACAGGGCAATGCCAAGCTGGAGCGGCTGGCGCGCGAGCTGGGCCTGGCCCAGGCGCGGCTGCTGTCCATGGCCAGCCAGTTCAACCGGGCGCTGCAGCAGGCCGACCGCCAACGCGTCACGCTCGGTTCGACCGGCCTGACCAGCACCGATGTGCGGCGCTGGCTGCAAAGCGTGCCCTATCTCGAAAACCTGGCGTTGGGCGCGCTGTCCCGCCCCGTGCATCCGGTGATGGTGGCCCAGCACGAGCTGCTGGACACGACCGAGGCCGAGTTCGAGCGCGACCGGCCCAAGCCGAAAGAAGCCGAGGCCCTACCCTCCGCCCAGGTTGCTCCCGAGGGAGAGCTGGCGGTGATGAGCCTGCCGCCCGAGATGGGCATCATGCAGACGCTGCTGACGCGCTGGGCTGAAGCCGGCGAGATTGAGCAAGACCTGGCCCCCGCAGTGCTGGGCGGCAGCTATGCCCGCGCCTCCTACCGTGCGCAGCTACTGCCGCTGCTGGGCGACCCTCAGGCCCAGCACCTGACCGGCGCCACCGGCGACATGGCGCGTCAGCCCTGGCGCGTGCAGTGGTCACCCGAGCAGGGCGCGATAGACGACGAGCACGTGCAGTGGATGAGCCGCGGCGTGTTGCGTTCGACGCTGCCCACAGAGACAACCAAGGATTCCAAAGAATGAGCGCTGCTCTTGACGATGCCGCCCAGCTGGCGGCACAACTGCTCGCGCGCCGCTGGCTGCCGCGCAGCCACTCGCTGGTGCGCCGCGCGCTGATCGATACCGAGGTCTGGTCGGCACTGTCCGAGCGCTTGGGCGCAGTGGGCCTGCGCGTGGTCGACAACCTCTATGCCGACCACATCAGCGTGGCCATGCTGCGCCCGGCCGAGGTGGCGGTGTTCGGCGAGACGGGCCTGGCAGCCAACAACAATCTGGACCTGCCGCGCGACGGCGTGGCGCTGCTGATCGTGCTGTGGTCGCTGATCATCTTGCCAAAGCGCCAGCGCCAGGTGGCGCGTGCCGACGCCAAGGAAGAGGGCCAGAACGAGATGTTCGCCACCGACAAGCCGCTGCCCACGGCCGCCGCCGTCAGCCCGACCCTGGCCTACCGCAGCCTGCTGGCCGACTTCGGCAACCAGCTGGGCAAGAAGATGCGGCTGGACGGCAATCTGAAGCTGCTGGAGCGCAATGGCTTCATCACCCGCCGTGGCGACGACATTGCCGAGGGCCCGCTCTTGGACCTGCTGCTGGACTACGACACGCTGGCGCCGCGCATCCTCGACGGCGCGCTGGCCGAGGTGCTGGCGCGCACGACCGATCCTGTGGCGGCACCCGCCATTGCCAAGCTGCGCCAGCCCGAACAAGAAGTCCCTGCCCCCGAAGAAGAGATCTGATGTTTCATTTGCAATCGCTGGAACTGCTGCACTGGGACTATTGCCAGCGCGTGACCATGCCGCTGGACGGCGCCATCATCACCATCGCCGGCCCGAATGGCTCGGGCAAGACCACCCTGCTCGACGCGATGCGGACCTTGCTAGGCCTGGAGTGCTCGGGCGGCCGCACGTACAAGACCTATGCCCGCCACGCCAATGCCGAGACGGCCTGGCTGCGCGCACTGGTCGACAACCGGCCGCGCGGCCGGCAGAACTCGAGCCGGCCGTTTTCCAGCTCGCTGCTGTATGCCGATCAGGTGACCCTGGCCTGCCGCATCGAGCGCCACGGCGGCGACTGGCAGCGCCGCTACATGATCGTCGACGGAGTGCACACGGTCGAGCAACTGGCCGAGCGCGGCGAGAAGGACTGGCTGGGACTGGAAGCCTGGAAGCGCCGCATGGAAGCGGCCGGCCTGACCCGCGCCATCGGCCGCGTGCTGGCGCTCGAACAGGGTCAGACCGACCGGCTGTGCGAGCTGAGCCCGAAGGAGCTGCTGCGCCTGGTGTTCGAGGTCTTCGGCGACCAGGAGGTGCTGGATCGCTACGAACAGGCGCGCAGCCACCAGCAGCATCTGCTCAAGGAAGTCGAGCAGGCCACGCAGGAGCTGTCGCACACCCAGGCCCAGTTGTCGGACCTGAGCAACCGCGTCACCAGCTACAAGCAATACCAGCTCAAGTTGCGCGAACGCGAGCGCCTTGCCACCGAGGTACTGCCGGTGCTGCAATGGAGCGAGGCACGTGCGCGCACCACGCTGAATCTGCGCGAGCTGCACCGTCAGCGCCATTTCGCCCGCGCCGACGAACGCGCCCAGGCAGCCAAGCGCGCCCAGCTGCATGCGCTGTTCGAGGCTCGCGAGGCCGCCAAGCAGCGTCTGACCGAGCTGGAAACACAGCGCAAGCTGGCCCGCGCCGCATTCGACGCCGCCCGCGATGCCGAGCGACCAGCCGAGGAGCTGGCCAAGCGCGAAGACGCGCTGAAGGCACTGGCGGCCGTCGAGACCGACGCCCAGGCACTGGCCCAGCGCTTGGAAGAACTGAGCACCCGCCAGCACGGCCTGCGCGAAAGCTATACCCGAGCCAACGACCAGAACCGCAAGGCCCAGGCCGCACTCGACGCGCTGACCGGTCAACGCCTGCCCCCGCCGCCGCCCGAAGTCACGCGCTTCCGCCGCGCACTCGATGACGCCGGCATCGCCCACCATGTGCTGGCCGATTGCATAGACATCGCCGACGAGGCCTGGCGCGCCGCCGCCGAAGGCCTGCTGCGCCCCTCGCGCTGGGTGGTGGTGCTGGCGCACGGCAGCGACGAGGGCCGCGCCTTCGGTCTGGCGGCCAAGGAACGGTATCGGCACTACGTCGTCGCAGAGGCTGAAGCCGCGCCGGCCGTCGCACCCAAGAGCTCGCTGCTGGCCGCGCTGAAGGTCAGCGCCAAGCTGCCGGGCTGGCTGCTGCGCCAGCTGGCCAGCATCCGCTGCGTGAAAGACACGGAAACAGGCGCCAGCGGTGGCGGTGAATGGATCACACCCGAAGCCTATTACCGCGATGGCCGCGGCGGCCGCAGCCTGTGGGTGGAGCCGCGCGACTTCCAGTTCGGCGCCTCGGCGCTGGCCTCGCGCCGCAAGGCGCTGGAGGCCGAGCTGGCTCGCTACGACACAGAGCTGAGCCGCGTCGTGAAGGAGCAGAACGAGGTCGAGCAGCAGCTGAAGGACGCGCAACGCGCCGCCCAGGGCCACAAGGCCGCGCAGGACCTCAGCGAGCGCGCCGACGAATTTGCCCAGGCCCGCGCGCGTCTGCCGGCGCTGCGCCAGGCCCGCGTCGAGGCCGCCGGCCGCATGAGCGGGCTGGACGAGGAACACGACCGTGCGCTGACCCATTCGACGCGCAGCGACAGCAATTACGACGCCGCCCAGGGTTCGCTGAGAAGTGGCGAAGAAAACCTGGCCCGCACGCTGCGGGAACATGAACAGCGCCGCGCTGATCTGCGCACGGCCGCCAACGACTCGCGCACGGTGCGCAACGCCTTTCCCGCCGCCTGGGTGACCTTGCAGCGGCTGCAGGGCCTGCGAGACGAGTTCGAGAACGCCAAGCAGGCCGAGATCCGCTCGCACCATCTGGAGCAGGAACTGGCCACCGGCCAATGGGAAACCGATGGCCAGGTACTGGACCGCCATGCCCGCATGCAAGCCCAGGTGCAGGAGCAGGCTTTGCAGCTGGACGACCGCCGCGCCAGCAACGAGATGGCGCGCATCGCCGCCTTCAATGCCCGCGAGCGCTATATCGACGTGCTGCGCGCCACCGTGCGCCGCTACAAGAAGAATGTGCAGGAGCTGGGCGAACTTGCCGGCGTCAGCGCGCTGGCCGAGCTGCCTCACCTGGACAACGACGACATGGTCTTGGCCCAGGCCGGCCTGCAGGTGCGCTTCAATTTCGACGGCAAGGGTGAGGTCGGCCTGAACGACGGCGAGGCCTCAGGCGGCCAGCAGGTGCTGAAGAGCCTGATCCTGCTCGTCGGCCTGATGAAGGATGACGACAGCGCCGGCGGCTTCGTCTTCATCGACGAACCGTTCGCCCATCTCGACGTGCGCAATATCCAGCTGGTCGGCCACTTCCTGCGCTCGACCCGCGCGCAGTACCTGCTGACCACGCCTATCACCCACAACGTCGAGGTCTTCGAACCGTCCGAGATCACACTGGTGACTAGCAAAAAGGCCCGCGGCGAACGCTGGGCCCCACCGATCGCGGTGCTGGCGCGGCGACCGGAGAAGTCGGAGTACTGACTACACCCCGGCAGGGCCCCGAGCAATCTCGGCCGCTGCGCTGCTCAGCTCATCGCGCAACCAGCGCTGGGCCGGCTCGTGGGCATGGCGGGCGTGCCAGACCTGGCTGATATCTATGCCCGGCAGGGCAAAGGGCACCGTGCGGCTGGCCAGGTCGGCCGCCAGACCGCTGGCCGGCACGAAGCCATTGGGCAGCACGGTCAGCAGATCGGACTGGCGCACGGCCAGGCCGGCGGTGAAAAAGCTGTTGACGGTGATGGCCACGCGGCGCTGCCGGCCCATGCGGGCCAGGGCCTCGTCGACAAAGCCATGCGGCCGGCCAGCGAAGCTGACGCGCAGGTGCTCTGCGGCGCAGTAGGCGTCCAAGGTCAGCGCCCCGTCGACAGCCAGCGGGTGCTCGCGGCGCATCACGCAGATATAGGCGCTGGAGTAGAGCGCCCGGTGGCGTATCACGCCGGTGTCGTCATCGGCCAGTGGCAGCGAGGCGACGTCGGGAAAGAAGCCCAGGGCGACGTCGGCTCCACCCTGCTCCAGCATGCCGCGTGGGTCGCGCGAGGTCAAAGGCACGATGCGCAGACCGACCTTGATGCCTTCGCGCTCGAAGCGCTGCACCAGCAGCGGCACGAACAGCGCGGCGGTGGCGTCGGCCATGGCCAGGGTGAAGGTCTGACCGGCGCTGCGTGGATCGAACTGCTGGTGCTCGAAGGCCTCCTGCAGCCTGGCCAGCGCCGCGCGCACCACCGGCCACAGTGCCTCGGCATGGGGCGTGGGCTGCATGCCCGCGGCCGTGGGCACAAACAGCTGCTCCTCATTGGTTGCCTCGCGCAGGCGCCGCAGGGCATTGCTGACAGCGGGCTGAGTGATGGCCAGTCGGGAAGCAGCACGGGTAACGTTGCGCTCCTCCATCACCACGTCGAAAACCCTCAGCAAGTTCAGATCGAGGTTACGAAAGCTCGGTGGGCGTGAAGTATTCATCGGAACATGCTAGTTCAAGCCTGCCCCATTCACAACGGTGATACCTGGATTCGGCATCGCAATTGGCGGGAAGTAAGTAGAAACCGCAATATGCGGGCATGGACGGGGCGCTGTTGCCCTCTCCAGCAGCAGTAAAGGAAACCATCATGTCCACCAGCCTCAAGCTTGCACTTCACGTCATGCCTTCGGATGCGACCCGCGTCAGCGCGATGCAGGCCTCCGGCGAGCGCTTGGTCGCGTTCGGCTCCAAGGTGTGGCAAATCCTCAGCTACATGGGCGCTGCCCGCGGCCGCGAGCGGGTGCTGGACCTGGCACGCAGCACGGCCACGACAAGGCCCGAACTGTCTGCCGCACTGCGCCGCGCGGCCAACGGCAACTGGTCCTGATACCTGCGCCCTGACGCTCCCTCACGGGGGCGTCGGGGCCAGTCGCCGCGCCAGGTGCTCCACCAGCGCGCGCACCCGCATCGGTAGAAAACGCTTGCTGGGCATCACCGCATTCAAGGGCGTGCGGTCACCCACATAGCCGGGCAGCACGCGCACCAGCGCGCCGCGGGCCAGGCTGTCGCGCACATCGAGCTCGCTTTTCAGCAGCACGCCATAGCCGGCAAGTGCCCAGCGGTGGGCGATCTCGGCATCATCGGCGCTGCGCCGGCCGCTGATGCGCAACTGCAGCGGGTTGCTGTCAGGCGTTTCGTTCGCCCACAGCCGCCAGCTGGTTTCACGCCGGTTGCGAATCTTCAGTGTCAGGCAATCGTGCTGAGTCAGTTCCTGCGGCGTCTGCGGCATGCCCCGACGCTCCAGATAGACGGGTGCTGCCACCAGCACCCGGCGCAGATCCAGCAGACGCCGCGCCACGAGGCTGGAGTCGTCCAGTTCGCCATAGCGCAGCGCCAGGTCCATCTGATCGCGCAGCAGATCCTGCGGCGCGTCGCTAGCAGTCATCAGCAGCTCGACGCCCGGATGCAGCTCCAGAAACTCATCGATCAGCGGCAGCATCACGTGGCGGCCAAGGTCGCTGCTGGTGGTCACTCGGATGCTGCCGCGCAGTCTTGAAACGTCTTCGCCGAGCTGGGCCTCGCCCTCCTGCAGCAGCTCGAGCGCCCGCTGCGCATAGCCCATGAAACCCTGACCCTCGGGAGTCAGCCGCAGTGCCCGCGTGCTGCGCTCGACCAGGCGAACGCCCAGCCGCGACTCCAGCTTCTTCAGCGAGGCGCTGGCCGCCGCCGGCGTCATCAGCAGGACCTTGGACGCAGCCGTCAGGCTGCCGCCGTTGACGGCCTCGATGAACACCTGCAGCTCGAATAGGTTTTCAATTTTCATTTGAATCTTAATTAAATATCAGCCTGCTTATCAAGCATTGCTTGAAACCCCATCATGCCAGCCTGCGCAAAAACTTCTCTTGCGCGCTCTTGATGAAAGCGAGTTCCCATGAAAGCTGTTGGCTATTTCCAATCCCATGCCATCGACCATCCCGAGGCCCTGCTGGACCTTGAACTGCCCGCACCCATGCCCGGCCCGCTGGACCTGCTGGTGCAGGTACGCGCAATCTCTGTCAATCCGGTGGACAAGGTGATACGGCTGGCCCGTGCCAGCGCCGATGGCAAGACGCCGGTCGTGCTGGGCTGGGACGCGGTGGGCATCGTCCAGGCCGTGGGTGCCCAGGTCAGCGGCTTCGCCGTCGGTGACCGCGTCTGGTATGCCGGTGACATCACCCGCCCCGGCAGCAATGCCGAGCTGCAGTGCGTGGACCATCGCATCGCCGCCCATGCGCCCAAGTCACTCGACGATGGCCAGGCCGCTGCGTTGCCGCTGACCAGCATCACCGCCTGGGAGTTGCTGTTCGACCGCTTGCGCGTGTCTCGAACGGCGCCCGGCGCCTTGCTGGTGACCGGTGCCGCCGGCGGCGTCGGTTCTATCCTGGTACAACTGGCGCGGCGGCTGACCCAGCTCACCATCGTCGGCACCGCTTCACGCGACAGCACACGCGCCTGGGCGCGCGAACTGGGCGCCCACCATGTGATCGATCACAGCCAACCATTGGCGGCACAGATCAAGGCGCTGCAGACAGACCAGGGCCTGCCGCCGGTGTCACTCGCCACCAGCCTCACGCACACCGCCCAACACTACCCGCAGCTGGTGGAACTGCTGGCGCCGCAGGGCCAGTTGGCCTTGATCGACAACCTGAGCGCGACCGACATCGACGTGACCCTGCTGAAGGGAAAAAGCCTGAGCCTGCACTGGGAAATGATGTTCACGCGCAGCATGTTCAACACGCCAGACATCGCCCAGCAGGGCGCGTTGCTAGGCGAGGTAGCGCGTATGGTCGATGCCGGCCAGTTGGTGAGCACCGCCACCGAGGTGCTTGGGCCCATCAATGCAGCGACCCTGCGCGAGGCACATCGCCAGATCGAAAGCGGCCGCACGCGCGGCAAGCTGGTGCTGGCAGGCTTCTGAATCGCCTCAGCCGCTGACGACGGCCGGGCCCGAGTCGGGCTCGGGCCTCTCGCCCGACTCGCCCTCCCAGTAGCTCATCGTCGCCGATTGCCGGAAGCCTTCGCCCAGCAGGCGCACGCCCACGCGGCCGGCGTCGGTGTAGACCACCACCTCACTCGGGTCGCGCTCGCCGACGATCAGGTAGCGGCAGGGCTCGGTGCCCAGGTTCAGCAGGGCGTGGCCGGCCTTCTGACCGGCAGGGAAGCAGACGTAGTCGCCCGCCTTCATCTGGTAGCGACGCTCACCGAGGCGTAGCGTCAGCACGCCTGACAGCACGTACAGGTGCTCTTCCTCCAGCATGTGGAAGTGCGCCGGATAGGCCTGCATGCCGGGCGCCAGCTCCTCCATGCCAAAGCCGACGTGGGTGCCACCGCCGAATTCATTGAGTTGGCGAAACCTGACCCCGAAACGCTGCTCGTGCTTGAACTCCTCCCAGGGCACCTCGTCGGCGCTGAACGGCTCGAACACGCCATCGGGATTGACCGAGGATTCGCGTTGGGTCATCTCAATCACCTCACCAGCAACTAGTCCGGGTTGATCACCGCCTCCAACTGATGGCCGTCGGGGTCGATGACGAAGGCTGCATAGTAGTGCGCGCCGTAGTGCGGGCGCAAGCCGGCTGGGCCGTTGTCGGCGCCGTAATGCGTCATCGCCGCGGCATGGAACGCCTCCACGGCCGCATGCGAAGGTGCGCCAAAGGCCAGGTGAAAACCCGGCCCCGGCGGTTTGGCGCCGGCCCGCAGCTTGATCGCCAGCAGGTCGCCACCACCGGCCACGCCATAGCCAATGGCCTCGTCATCGGCCCAGACCCGCACATAGCCCAGCGCGCCCAGCACGGCATCGTAGAACGTCGCCGAGCGCCCGAGGTCGGAGACACCGAGCGAGAGGTGATGCAGCATCCGAGGCTCGGTCATGCGCGGCCGCTCAGAAATGGATGCCGCGCATCATCTGCTGCATCGCCACCGCCTCGGCCGACAGCTGCGGCTTCGCCGATTTGTCGCCCTTGGCGGCCTGGCTGTCCGGGAACATGCGGAAGGTCGTGTTCATGACGATCTGTGCCACGCGCGGCATCAGCGCATGCAAAACCTGGCCGAAGATGCCCAGACGCGTGGCAATGCGCACCGGCTTGCTGATGCAGGCCTGGGCGATCATGTCTGCCGCCTCCTCGGGCGACAGGGTCGGCACATTGTTGTAGATCTTGGTCGGCGCGATCATGGGCGTGCGCACCAGCGGCATATTAATGGTCGTGAAGGTGATGCCCTGGTCGGCGAACTCGGATGAGGCGCAGCGCGTCCAGGCATCCAGCGCCGACTTGCTGGCCACATAGGCCGAGAAGCGCGGCGCATTGGTCAGCACGCCGATCGAGCTGATGTTGACGATATGGCCCTTGTGCTTTTTCACCATGCCGGGCAGCAGGCCCATGGTCACCCGCAGCGCGCCGAAGTAGTTCAGCTGCATCGTGCGCTCGAAGTCGTGGAAGCGGTCGTAACTGCCCTCGACGGCGCGGCGGATCGAGCGGCCGGCGTTGTTGATCAGGTAATCGACGCCGCCATGGTCGATCAGCAGCTGGGCGATGAAGCGGTCGCAGTCGGCCATGTCCGCAATATCCACCGCATAGGGCATAAAGGCATAGCCCTTGGCCTTGGCTTCGGCGCAGGCCTCGTCCAGCTTGGCCACGTCACGGCCGCAGATCACCGTGACGGCGCCCGCCTCGGCAAACTTGTGCGCCGCCGCCAAGCCTATGCCCGAGGAGCCGCCGGTCACCAGCACCACCTTGCCGGCCACCGTGCCCTTCAGCGAGCGGTCGATGAACAGGTCGGGGTCGAGATGGCGTTCCCAGTAATCCCAAAGCCGCCAGGCGTAATCGTTGAGCTTCGGGCATTCGATGCCGCTGCCCTTCAACGCGGCCTCGGTGTCGCGGCAGTCGAAGCGGGTCGGATAGTTGATGAAGGTCAGGATGTCCTCGGGCAGGCCCAGGTCCTTCATCACCGCATTGCGGATACGGCGCACCGGCGCCAGGGCCATCATGCCCTTCTTGACGCTCTTCGGAATGAAGCCCAGGAGCGCGGCATTGATGAACAGGTTCATCTTCGGCGCATGGGCCGCCTTGGACAAGATGTCCAGCACATCGCCGACTCGGTAGCCCATCGGGTCCACCAGGTGGTAGCACTTGCCCTTGCCCGCGGCGGTGTGGCTGATGTGGTCCAGCGCGTTGACGACGAAGTCTACCGGCACGATGTTGATGCGCCCGCCCTCCAGGCCCACGGCCGGCATCCACGGCGGCAGGATTTGCCGCATGCGCTGTATCAGCTTGAAGAAGTAGTAGGGACCGTCGATCTTGTCCATCTCCCCGGTCTGCGAGTCGCCAACCACGGCGGCCGGGCGATAGACCGTCCAGGGCTGCTTGCACTCCTTGCGCACGATCTTCTCGCTCTCGTGCTTGGTCATGAAGTAGGGATGGTCCAGGCCTTCGGCCTCCTCGAACATGTCCTCGCGGAACACGCCCTCGTAGAGGCCGGCGGCGGCAATCGATGAAACATGATGGACATGACCGGCGTCGATCGCCTTGGCAAACTCGACCACATTGCGCGTGCCGTCGATATTGGCGCTGATCTGGCTCTCTTCATCGGCCGACAGGTCGTAGACGGCGGCCAGATGGTAGAGGTGATCGATCTGGCCCTTCAGTGTCTTCACGTCGGCGGCCGACACCCCCAGCTTCTTGCCCGTCAGGTCGCCGAACACCGGAATCGCCCGTGTCTTGTTGACGCCCCAGAAGCTCAAGAGGTCGGCCACCTTGCCGGCGCTTTCTTGGCGCAGCAGGAAGTAGACGGTGCTGCCGCGGCGGGCCAGCAGCTTCTTGACGAGGCGTTTGCCGATAAAGCCCGTGGCTCCGGTCACGAAATACTGCATGCATGTCTCCTGTTGGGCTGTTTGTCGCCTAGCTTAAGGCCGTTATCGGCCCCATTCTTGATCAATCCCACGCACTTGCCGCTGCGCGCTTTCCCGGAGCCGGGCCTGCCACGGTGTAGAGCCGCCTCACTAGCAAATACGGATGTCTTGTGCGCTGTGCGGCCCTATAGTCGCCAACGAACGCTACTCCGGGGTGGGGTGGTGGATAAGCCAGCAAGGACTCAATCCATGGTCAAGAAGCTCAAGAAGATGGCCGAACAGCAAGCCGCTTCATCCACCGGTCTGCCTGCAGGTCTGTTCGACAGCCAGGTGGCCCAGACCGTCAAAGACTCGGCGCAGCAGATCTGGCTGGCCGGTCTAGGCGCCTTTGCCAAGGCCCAGGGCGAGGGTGGCAAGGTGTTCGAAACCCTGGTCAAGGAAGGTGTCAGCTTGCAACGCAAAACCCGCGGCATCGCCGAAGAGAAGATCAGCGAAGTCACCAGCAAGATGAGTGGCATGGCCGACGATGTGACGAACAAGGCCGGTCAGCACTGGGACAAGCTGGAGACGATCTTCGAAGACCGCGTCGCCAAATCGCTGAACCGCCTGGGCGTGCCCTCGGCCAAGGATGTGGATGCCCTGATCGCCCGCATCGACGAACTCAGCGCCGCCGTATCCAGGCTGACTGGCACGCCGGTGGGCAAGGCCGCAGCACCAGCCAAGAAGCGCGCCGCACCGGCCAAGAAGGCCGCAGCAGCAGCCCCCGCCAAGAAAGCGCCGGCCAAGCGCGTGGCCCGAAAGACGAGTAACTGAGCTTGAGGCTTCTTCTCTCCCTCGAAAGCGCCTTCCCGAAGGCGCTTTTGTCCATCTGATGACCGATTGACATGGCTCAAGCGCGCAGCAGCAAGACATCCCCAACAACAGCCGGTGGTCGCCCCCGTATCGGCCTGGCCCTGGCCGGCGGCGGGCCGCTGGGTGCGATCTACGAGGTCGGCGCGCTGTGCGCGCTGGAGGAATCGGTCAAGGGCCTGGATCTGACCGATTGCCACGGCTATATCGGCGTGTCGGCCGGCGGTTTTCTGGCCGCGGGCCTGGCCAATGGCGTGACGCCGCGCGAACTCTGCGCTTCCTTTATCGAGAACACCGGCGACGTCGTCGATGTGTTCGAGCCCGCCCTGCTGCTCAAGCCCGCCTGGCGCGAGTTCGGCCAGCGCCTGCGTTTGCTGCCGGGCCTGCTGGCCTCGGCTGGCTGGGAGCTGGCGGTCGACAAGCGCTCGCTGTCCGGCGTGCTCGAGCGCCTGGGCCGGGTGCTGCCCACCGGCGTGTTCTCCAACGAGGCGCTGGAGAGGCAGCTGCGCCGCCAATTCGCCCTGCCCGGCCGCAGCAACGACTTCCGCGAGCTGAAGCACAAGCTGGTGCTGGTGGCCACGCAGCTGGACAGCGGCCAGGCCACGGCCTTCGGCCAGCCGGGTTTCGACCATGTGCCGATCTCGCAGGCAGTGCAGGCCAGTGCCGCGCTGCCGGGGCTGTTCCCGCCGGTAGAGATTGAGGGTCGGCACTATGTGGACGGCGCGCTGAAGAAGACCATCCATGCCACGGTGCTGCTGGATGCGGGCCTGGAGTTGCTGATCTGCCTGAACCCATTGGTGCCCTTCGATGCCACCCATGCCGGCAAGCCTGAGGCCGATGCGCGGATCGAGAAGATACCCCGGCTGGTGGACGGCGGCCTGCCGCTGGTGCTGAGCCAGACCTTCCGCTCGCTGATCCACTCGCGACTGGAACTGGGCCTGCGCGGCTATGAGCGTAGCCACCCGGACACCGACATCCTGCTGTTCGAGCCCGACCACCGCGACCCCGAGATGTTCCTGGCCAATACCTTCAGCTACTCGCAGCGCCGCCATCTGGCCGAACATGCCTATCAGCAGACGCGCGCCCTGCTGCGCAGCAACACCGCTGTGCGCGCCAAGCTGGAGCGCCACGGCCTGCTGCTCAACGATGCCCTGCTGAACGACAGCAAGCGGGTGCTGGTGGGCAAGCTGCCGCCGCGCTCGCGCAGCGGCCGGGCGGTGCACAAGCTCGATGCCACCTTGACCGAGCTGGAGCGGCTGCTGCCGCGGATGCGCTAGTCAGTTGGAGTTGGAGCTTGCAATGGCCGGCAAGCTCCAGCCCGCAAAAGTCAGAAGCGTACCGACAGCCCCACCGTCCAGGCCAAGTCTGGCGTGTACTTGTTGAGGCCGCGGGACAGGGCCACGTCAAGCTGCACATCGTTCGTCAGCGTGTAGGCCCCGCCGATGTCGAAGGTCAGCACCGAGCCACCGTTCCTGCTCGAGGTGATCTGCTGGGCCGCGAGCTCGACAAAGCTGTGCAGCTTTTCGGTCCAGCCCTTGCCGACGGTGACGGCCAGGATGCCCGAGGTGAAGCGCTTGCCATCGCCGTTCTTGTCCAGCAGCAGACCCGGCATCACACCGACCGACCATTCGTCGGCCAGCTCCCACTCGGCCACGAAACGCACCGAGGGCCGCACCCCCTGGCCGCGAAAGGCCTGTGAGCCGCTGTTCAGGTCGGCGTGAAACAACCAGGCGGTGCCGGGTTTGCCGGTCGCCGCATCGCCGTCCTGCGTGTGCCATTTCAGGCCCAGCGCCAAATCTGACATGCCGCGCTCGCGCGCCACGGCGCCGCTGGTCAGGTCCTGTGCGCGCAGCCGGGTGTAGCCGTCGGTCTCGACGCGAAACTCCCAGGCCTCGTCGATGCCGACGCGCAGCAGCGTAGGCGTGGTGGTGGTCCGGGTCTTCAGCCCCGCGTCCTTGTTGCGCTCGAAGCCAAGGCCGGTCTCGATCTGGTAGCGGCCCTTGCCCACCACATCACTGGACTCGACAAAGTCGGGCCGATCGGTGCTGATCGCCTCATCGGCCCACACCGTAGGGCAACTGGCGCACAACGCGAGCAGCAGGGGCCAGGGCGCGGCGGAGCGGAGAGGCGACTTCATGCGCGGTCCTTTCGAGTGAATGTGTACTGCTGGCATCTTGGCACGGCCACTCGCGCAGGGCAATGCGCGCGCTGCAGCCGCATGCGGCGCATCAATTCCCTGGCGCTGTGAACTGCTTCACGTCCCAGTGGCCTGGCCCCCGTGTTCGGGGTGATGGCAGTTTTGGAGCCTCAACAAACAATCCACTCCAAGCCAGAAACACCCGCCCGCAAGGGCTGCCCATCAAGGAAGTCCATGCGCAAGATCCTCATCGCCACCCTGCTCGCCACGCCGCTGTTGGCCATGGCCAACGACAACCTGCTGATCAATGGCAGTTTTGAATCCACGGCCCAAGGCAATGGCAGCTGGAGCATCTACAAGCCAGCCATCGCCGGCTGGGCGACCGACGCCGAACTGGGCGTCGAGGTGCGCAACAACGTCGAGGGCACAGCGCTGGACGGCCTGCGCTATGTCGAGTTGGACACCACAGGCAACAGCTGGATCAGCCAGACCCTGACCACAGAAGTCGGCCAGTGGTACACGGTGTCGTTCTCTTACTCCAACCGCAAGGGCGTGGCCGCTGACAGCAACGGCCTGAAGTGGAGTTTCGGCGACACCGCCGAAGTCGCCAGCACCCTGGCCTACAACAACAGCGGCGACAACCAGTGGGCGACCTTCTCGACCAACTTGCTGGCCACCTCGACCTCGACCACGCTGAAGTTCTGGGCCGATGGCAAGAGCGATTCGCTGGGCACATCGTTGGACAATATCTCCGTCACCGCCGCGGTGCCGGAGCCCGAAACCTATGCGCTGATGCTGGCCGGACTGGCCGCCGTGGGTGCGGTAGCACGTCGCCGCAAGCAAGCCTGATCAAACTTCACGCCTCATCAGAAAGCGCCTCAACCGAGGCGCTTTTTTGTTCAAGCCAGGTAGCGTGATTCGAGATGCGCGCGGAAGTGCGCCGGGTTCAGCGTCTCGCCGCTGGCACGCTTGACCAGCTCTGGCGTTTCGAAGCGGCTGCCCTGGCTCCAGATGTTGGCCTTGAGCCAGTCGAACACGGCATTCAGGTCGCCCTGGGCAATGCGCTGATCCAGGTCTGGCATGGCGCGGCGCATGCTGGCGAACCACTGGGCGGCATACATCGCGCCCAGCGTGTAGCAGGGGAAGTAGCCGAACAGGCCAGCGCCCCAGTGCACGTCCTGCATGCAGCCGTCCTTGAAGTTGCCGCGGGTGTCGATGCCCAGCAGCTCCATCATCTTCGCGTCCCACAGCGCCGGTATGTCATCGACCTCGATCTGGCCTTCGATCAGCGCACGCTCGATCTCGTAGCGCAGGATCACATGGGCCGGGTAGGTGACCTCGTCGGCATCGACGCGGATATAGCCCGGCGCCACGCGCGTCAACAGACGCGTCAGGTTCTCGACCTCGAAGGCAGGGCTTGCGCCGATATGCTTGTTCAGCAGCGGCAGCAGCTGGCGCGCAAAGCCCGGGTGGCAGCCCAGCTGCATCTCGAAGCTCAGGCTCTGGCTCTCGTGCAGGCCCATCGAGCGGGCATGGGCGATGGGCTGGCCCAGCAGCTCGCGAGGCAGGTTCTGCTCGTAGCGCGCATGGCCGGTTTCGTGGATGGTGCCAGTCATGCTCTGCATGAAGCTGTCTTCGCGGTAGCGGGTGGTCAGGCGCACGTCCTCGGGCACGCCGCCGCAGAAGGGGTGGGCGCTTTCGTCCAGACGACCGGCCTCGAAGTCGAAGCCCAGCAAGCTCATCACATCCTGGCCCAGCGCACGTTGCGCCGCTTTGGGAAACGGACCCATCGGCTGCAGCGTGGTCTGCTGCGCCTGGCGGGCCTGCACCTGCTGGATCAGGCCCGGCAGCCATTGGCGCAGGTCGCCAAACACACGGTCCACCTCGGCGCTGGTCATGCCGGGCTCATAGCGGTCCATCAGTGCGTCGTACAGCGACAGACCGTTGTCGGCGGCCAGCAGACGCGCCTCCTCGCGCTGCAGCTTGACCACCTCCCGCAGATTGGCGGCATAGCCGGCCCAGTCCTGTGCCGGGCGCTGCGTGCGCCAGGCATGCTCGCAACGCGAGATCGCCAGCGACTTGGCCTCCACCAGCGCCTGCGGCAGCGCATTCGACGCGCGCCATTCGCGTTTCATCTCGCGCAGATTGGCACGGGCGTCGTCGTCCAGGCTCTCCTGCTCGGCGGCCGCCAGCAGGGCCTGCAGCGACGCGTCGGTGCGCATCTGGTGCATCACGCCGTCCATCTCGGCCATGGCAAGCGCACGAGCCTCATTGCCCTTGGCAGGCATATTGGCAGCCTGGTCCCAGCCGGCGATCGACTGCAGATGGCCCAGGCGGTGCCAACGCTGGTGGCGCTGCTGGAGTTCGGTATAGGCGGGGGTTGAGGCGGGTGTGGACATGGGGGGAACGCCCGGATGGGACGCAGAAGTCACGGGGAAGCGCCGACTGGCGCCAGACGCTATTTTCTCAGCCTTGAGCCGGAATCAGGGCTGAAATTGCCCGGGGAATACCCACAGCAGGGCGGCCGTCGCGCAGGCATAGCGCAAAAACTTGCCCACCGCCATATAGGCCATGCAGGGCCAGAAGGGCATCTGCAGCCAGCCGGCCACGGCGCACAGCGGGTCGCCGACGATGGGCAGCCAGCTGACCAGGCAAGCCTTGGGGCCGAAGCGCTCCAGCCAGCGCAGCGCCCGGGCACTGGGGCTGCGGTGGGTGGTCAGCTCATAGGCTCGCTCGGCACCATAGCCCATCCACCAGGTGACGGCGCCGCCCAGCGTGTTGCCGGCAGTGGCCACCAGCACCGCAGGCCAGAACAGCTCGGGGCTGAGCTTGACCAGCCCAAACACGGCCGGCTCCGAGGCCATGGGCAGCAGGGTGGCGCCGATGAACGAGACAACGAAGACCGTGCTCAGCCCGAACTTGGGCAGGGCCACGGCAGCCAGTAGTGAATGAAGCCAGAGTTCCATGCGAGCCGATTATCGGGGTCGTTCGTCGACGGGCTGTCAAGGACTGTAAAAACAGACATCCCCTGTTCGCGGCCGCCGCCCTGCCGACGGGGCCGCTATACTCCTGCCTCCTTTTTGAGCAGATTCCCTCCCCCCTTTCCCCATGCGCATCGGCCCTCACTCCCTGGCAAACCGTCTGTTTGTCGCACCGATGGCCGGCGTCACCGACAGGCCCTTCCGCCAGCTGTGCCGGCGCCTGGGTGCCGGTTATGCGGTGAGCGAGATGGTGACCTCGCGCAAGGAGCTGTGGAGCAGCCTGAAGACCTCGCGCCGCGCCAACCACGAGGGCGAGCCTGGCCCTATCGCGGTGCAGATCGCCGGCACCGATGCGGCGATGATGGCCGAGGCCGCCGCGTACAACATTGATCGCGGTGCCCAGATCATCGACATCAATATGGGCTGCCCGGCCAAGAAGGTCTGCAACAAATGGGCCGGCTCGGCGCTGATGCAGGACGAGACCCTGGCCCTGAGCATCATCGAGGCCGTGGTCGAGGCCAGCGCCCCACATGGCGTGCCGGTGACGCTGAAGATGCGCACCGGCTGGTGCCAGAGCCAGCGCAATGCGCTGAGCATCGCGCTGGCCGCCCAGAACGCCGGCGTGGCCATGGTCACGGTGCACGGCCGCACGCGCGAGCAGGGCTACAAGGGACTGGCGGAGTACGACACGATTGCTGCGGTCAAGGCCGCACTGACGATTCCGGTGGTGGCCAATGGCGATATCGACACCCCCGAGAAGGCCCGCGAAGTGCTGGCCCGGACTGGCGCCGACGCGGTGATGATTGGCCGTGCAGCCCAGGGCCGGCCCTGGATCTTCCGCGAGATCGCCCACTTCCTGGCCACCGGCGAGCACCTGCCTGCCCCCGAGGTGATGCAGGCCCGCAGCTGGCTGCTGGAGCATCTGGAAGACCACTACACGCTGTACGGCGAGCGCTCCGGCGTACGCACGGCACGCAAGCACATCGGCTGGGCGGTACGCGCCCTGCCCGGCGGCGAAGATTTTCGCAGTCACATGAACACGCTGGAAAGCTGCGACACGCAAATACGTGCCGTGGCCGACTGGTTCGAGGCGCTGGCACAAGCGCATGAACGGCTGCCGCTGCACGTTACAGCACTGGCCGCCAACGACGAAGAAGCCGACGACACCCCGCTGGTGGCCTGAGTGCCATGCAGACTGCCTCCCGACGTTCAACAGACAGCGATCAGGAGGCACAGCGTGGAACCGGCCCGGAGGAACAAGATGACCAAGAAAAAACACATAGAAGAATGCGTGCGCGAGAACCTGGAGGCTTACTTTGCCGACCTGGAAGGCGCCGAGCCCCATTCGATGCACGACATGCTGATCGGCGTCGTTGAAAAGCCCTTGCTGGAGGTGGTGATGAAGCATGCCGCCGGCAACCAGAGCAAGGCCGCCGAATGGCTGGGCATCAACCGCAATACCTTGCGGCGCAAGCTGCAGGACCACAAATTACTCGGCTGACAAGCCGGCACCGAATTCAAACTCCCCAAAGGCCCACGCCATGTCGCCCCAACTCACCGCCCTGATCTCGGTCTCCGACAAGACCGGCATTCTTGACTTCGCCAAGG
The DNA here is from genome assembly GCF_963422335.1 of uncultured Roseateles sp. Classification (NCBI taxonomy): domain Bacteria; kingdom Pseudomonadati; phylum Pseudomonadota; class Betaproteobacteria; order Burkholderiales; family Sphaerotilaceae; genus Roseateles; species uncultured Roseateles sp. Next base: position 2,657,251 of record NZ_OY729424.1, on the reverse strand, counting down.
CCCTGCACGCACTGAACGTGCGCCTGCTGTCGACCGGCGGCACGGCCAAGCTGCTGGCCGACGCGGGCCTGCCCGTCACCGAAGTGGCCGAGCACACCGGCTTCCCCGAGATGTTGGACGGTCGCGTCAAGACCCTGCACCCCAAGATCCATGGCGGCCTGCTGGCGCGCCGCGACCTGCCGGAGCATATGGCCGCCGCGGGCCAGCACGGCATCACGATGATTGACATCCTGGCCGTCAATCTGTACCCGTTCGAGGCCACCGTCGCCAAGCCCGGCTGCACCCTTGAGGACGCGATCGAGAACATCGACATCGGCGGCCCGGCCATGGTGCGCAGCGCGGCCAAGAACTGGAAGGACGTGACGGTGCTGACCGACTCGACCCAGTATGCTGCTGTGCTCGACGAGCTCAAGGCCAGCGGCAAGACCAGCGACAAGACCCGCTTTGCCTGCTCGGTGGCCGCCTTCAACCGCATCGCCCAGTACGACGCCGCGATCAGCAACTACCTCAGCGCCCGCCAGGACGATGGCAGCCTGGCCCAGTTTCCCGGTCAGATGAACAGCAGCTTCATCAAGGTGCAGGATCTGCGCTACGGCGAGAACTCGCACCAGAGCGCCGCGCTGTACCGCGATCTCTACCCTGCGCCTGGTTCCCTGGTCACCGCCAAGCAGCTGCAGGGCAAGGAGCTGAGCTACAACAATATCGCCGACGCCGACGCCGCCTGGGAATGCGTCAAGGCCTTCGACGTGCCTGCCTGCGTGATCGTCAAGCATGCCAACCCCTGCGGCGTGGCCGTGGCCGAGAACGCGGCCGAGGCCTATGCCAAGGCCTTGAAGACCGACCCGACCAGCGCCTTCGGCGGCATCATCGCCTTCAACCGTCCGGTGGACGCGGCGGCCGCCCAGCATGTCGCCAAGCAGTTCGTCGAAGTGCTGATGGCCCCGGCCTTCAGCGCCGAGGCCCGCGAGATCTTCAAGGCCAAGGCCAATGTGCGCCTGCTCGAAATCGCCCTGCCCGCCGGTGGCGCCACACCCTGGGAGCAAGGCCGCAATGCCGTGGACAGCAAGCGCGTCGGCTCCGGCATCCTGCTGCAGACCGCCGACAACCATTTCCTCAAGGCGAGCGATCTGAAGGTGGTGACCACCAAGCAGCCGACCGCCCAGGAGTTGCAGGACCTGCTGTTCGCCTGGACCGTGGCCCAGTACGTGAAGAGCAATGCGATCGTGTTCTGCGCCGGCGGCATGACCCTGGGCGTCGGTGCCGGCCAGATGAGCCGCATCGACTCGGCCCGCATCGCCAGCATCAAGGCCGAGAACGCCGGGCTGACGCTCAAGGGCTCGGCCGTCGCCAGCGACGCCTTCTTCCCCTTCCGTGACGGCCTGGACGTGGTCGTCGATGCCGGCGCCACCAGCGTCATCCAGCCCGGCGGCTCGATGCGTGATGACGAGGTGATTGCCGCCGCCAACGAGCGTGGCATTGCGATGGTGTTCTCGGGCGTGCGGCATTTTCGCCATTGAGTTAGACGCGTCACCCTAGGCAAGGGCCAATACCGTTGGCACTTGCCCTGTTTGGCGCGTAATCTCCGCTCAAACGAATCGGAGACAGCATGGACCAGTCCCTCCAAGAACGCCTGCATGTGGTGCTTGAGCAGCAGCGCGCCGCCTTTGCCGCCGAGCGCATGCCCAGCCTTGACGTCCGCAAGGACCGCCTGCAGCGCGTGCGCGCGATGACGTCCAAGTACGCGGATGAACTGGCTGCCGCCATCTCGCAGGACTTCGGCCACCGCGCCCGCCAGGAAAGCCTGCTGGCCGACGTCTACACCGTCGAGTCCGGTGCCAAGCATGCACTGCGCCATCTGCGCGGCTGGATGAAACCCAAGCGTGTCTCCACCGCCCTGCACTTCCTGCCGGCCAGCAACCAGCTGCTGCCGCAGCCGCTGGGTGTGGTCGGCGTGGTGGCGCCCTGGAACTACCCCTACTACCTGGCCATGGCACCGGCACTGGCCGCGCTGGCCGCCGGCAACCGGGTGATGATCAAGCCGTCGGAGCTGACGCCGGCCACCTCGGCCCTGATGGCCCGCATGGTCAGCGAATTCTTCGCGCCCGAGGAGATGCAGGTCATCGTCGGCGATGCTGATGTCGGCCGCGCCTTCACCCAGCTGCCCTTCGACCATCTGTTCTTCACCGGCTCCACGGCCGTGGGCAAGCTGGTCGCCCAGGCCGCGGCCAAGAACCTGACGCCGGTAACCCTGGAGCTGGGGGGCAAGTCCCCGGCGCTGATAGACCGCAGTTGTGACCTTGCCGTGACGGCCGAGCGCCTGGCCTTCGGCAAGCTGCTGAATGCCGGCCAGACCTGCGTCGCACCCGACTATGTGCTGGCGCCGCAGGAGCTTGTGAAGCCGTTGGCCGAGGCGATACACGCCGCCGTGCGCCGCATGTATCCGACCTTGGACAACAACCCCGACTACACCAGCGTTTCAACGCCCCGCCACCATGCCCGCCTGCAGGGCCTGCTGGACGATGCGAAGGCTCGCGGCGCCACGCTGCTGCCCACGCACGACGAGGCACTGAGCGGCCGCAAGCTGGTGCCGCACCTGTTGCTCAATGTCACCGACGAGATGTCGGTGATGCGCGAGGAGATCTTCGGCCCCATCCTGCCCATCGTCGGCTACCAGCGCGTCGAGGAGGCCCTGGACTACATCAACCGCCATGAGCACCCGCTGGCCCTGTACTGGTTCGGCAGCGACAGCGCCGCGCAGCAGCGGGTGCTGGAGCAGACCCATGCCGGCGGCGTGACCATCAACGACTGTATCTGGCATCTGGGTCAGGAGGAACAGCCTTTTGGCGGCGTCGGCGCCAGCGGCATGGGCTCCTACCACGGCGAATGGGGCTTCCGAACCTTCAGCAAGGAGAAGCCGGTGTTCCGCCAGTCGCGCTTCGCCGGCACCAAGCTGTTCTACCCGCCCTATGGCGCGGTGTTCGAGAAGCTGCTGGGCCTGCTGCGCAAGATCGCCTGAGCCGAACTCAGTAGAGCCGTGGCGGCTCGCCCTTGCCCTCTATCACCTGGCTGACGAAGCCCTCCCAGCGCTGCAGGATTTGCTGCCACTCAGGTGAGTCCAGATAGGCTTGGGCCGGGCGATCGAGATCGAACTCGGGCAGGCTGGTACCCAGCACACCGCGCTCCAGCACGCCCTCGGCCATCACGCCCTTCTCGCGGGCGATCAGCACCGGCAAGCCGAGTTGGAAGGCCATCGCCGGCTCGATCTGCGCGTAGGGGCTGCTGAGCCACTGACCGTCCAGCCGCCGCTCGTCAGCGTCACCGGGGCGGCTGCATCCCCGCTCGATCGCGATGCGCCGGAAGGCAATCGTCAGCATGCCGTTGCTGTCCATCAGCATGCGGCGTATCGCCTTCAACGGCGCATCCATGTCGTAGTCGGTCACACCCAGGGTGCGAGGGTCATAGCCGCGCTGCTGCAGATAGGCTGTCAGGGTGTCGATGAAGTCGGCTTGCGCCTGGTTGATCGGGCGGGAGTAGCTCAGAAAGATCAGGCGATTCATGTGGCGGGGGTCTCGGGCTTGGGTAGCGCTGGCGGCGCTGGAGGGGCCGCTGCAGGCGTCGGTGCCGGCGCCGGCTCCTCCGCCGGTGCCGCGGCCGCCGCCATGACCACGGTCGTGCCAGAGCCACCGGTCACGGACACATCGCCCTGGCTGATCTGCGGTGGCTTGTCGGTCTTCTGCTCGTTGACCGTGGTCATCACGTTCAGGGTGGACGAATTCTCGGAGGCAATCGCCCCCTCGACGCGGTCCACGAATTCAAGAAAGGCTTTCTTGCCGTCCAGCCCCCGGTAAGCCCCCTCGGCGGCGACGAAGTTGAAGTACTCCTTTTCCAGGCTCTGCTCGGTCGAACGGTAGTTCTTCCACTGCTCGCGGTAGTGGAACACGCTCTCCAGCGAGAGCAGCACCAACACCAGCAGGCTGATGCCGGTGGTCAAGGTCTTGGCCCAGGAACCGTCGACATTGGTCAGCACCGGCACCAGCGCCCCGCCAACCACAGTGCAGGCCCGCATCCACTGGTGGTTGCGCTTGGCCTCTGAGGCCTTTTTGTCGTACCAGGCCCGTATCGGGTTGATGCGCTGGGCGATGTACTCCTCGGGCGTCAGCGAGCCGAAGGCTCGTGGCGACCGGTCGGTCCAGTTGCCGGCCGGCTTGGCAGCAGTCTCACTTGTGCTCATCAAGGCATCCCGAGGTTTGACTCCAAGCCAGTATCGCACCCCGCCGCGCAAGCCGGGCGAGGCTCAGAACTCCCACAACAGAGACAGCACCCAGCGGTCGGCGGCGCGGGCGGCCGTGGTCAGCCCGCGACTGTGGGCCTGGCTGGCGATGCGGCTCAGGTAGACCTGGGCATTGCCCTGGGCCCAGCTGAGGCCCAGATTGCCGTAACCATAGCCCAAAGTCGCGGCCGGTAGTTCGCTGCCGGCCTCGGCCCGCAGCCGGTAATAGCCCAGGCCCGCATCCAGCGCCAGCGCGCCGACCAGGCGCTGGCGCAGACTCAGCTCGGCGCTGAGGGCGTGGCCGCTGCGAGCACGGCCCTGCGCATCGTTGCGATAGGCACCGGGATACCAGGCCAGCGTGCCATTGATGCGACCATCCCAGCCGAGGCTGGCACTGAGCTCGCTGGAGTCGAAGCGGTGGCGCCGCACGCTGCCCGGATACGACGACTGGCTCAGCGCGACGCCGGCAGCCCAGTCCGATGTCAGCTGCCAGCTGCGGCCCAGATGGGCGGTCAGCAGCAGGCGGCGACCCTCGGCATCGCGGTCCAGCGCCGCCAGGCCAAGGCCGGCGGACCAGCCGGTGTCGCCCCGGTAGCTCAGGTCCCAGGCCAGCGAGGCCTGCTCGTTGCTGAGGCTGATGCCACGCACCACATAGTCGCTGGACAGGGCGGCCGCTTGGCTCCAGTCATCGGCACGGGCCGGCTGCCAGACCAGCGCACAAAGCCCGAGGGTTCGGGCGGTCCGGATAAAGCGGGCAGAGAAAAGGTGGCTTGGCACAGGGATACAACCATAATTCAAAAATGCGGCACTCACCCAAAGTGAAAGACCCCCAAGCTCACTTCGTTCGCTGCCCCCCGAGGGAGTTCTCAGCCCCCTTCGGACGGCCGGGCGGGGGCTGATATGGCTCTCCATCAGCAGCCCGACAGCGTGGACCAGGCCGATTCGCTGGACCGGGTGGAGTTGTGTGCCGCCGCTGCTGGCAACCGGGAGGCCTTCGAAAACATCTATCGCCGCTACTTCCCTAGGATGACCCGCTTTCTGCGCCGCTTCAGCACCCGCGATGATGTGATCGAGGATGTGATCAACAGCGCGATGTGGGTGGTCTGGAGCAAGGCCGGAGCGTTTCGTGGTGAGTCGCGGGTCGGCACCTGGATCACCGGCATTGCCTACCGCTGCATGCTCAAGGCCCTGCGTGACGGCACGCCGGCCGCCGAAGTCAGCCAGGACGGCTTGGTGCACGGCGAGTTCGACGAGGCCTCGGCGGCGAGCCCGGAGGCCGACGACGAGCTGCGAGACTGGGTCAGCAAGGGCCTGCGCCTGCTGCCCGACGATCTGCGGGCGACGATGGAGCTGGCCTATCTGGCAGGCCTGTCCTGTGCCGAGATCGCCACCGTGATGGGCTGCGCCGAGGGCACGGTCAAGGCCCGCATGTTCCACGCCCGGCTGAGGCTGCGCAATCTGATGCCGGCGCTGGCCGAGTCACACACACCCGGCGCCGAGGCCGGGCAGGCATGAGCACGACCATGGACACCGACCCCAATTCGGAACACCGGCGCGCCTGGGATCTGATCCCCTGGGTCGTCAACGGCAGCGCCGGCGAGGCTGAACGCCGCCTGGTCGAGGACCACGCCGAAGCCTGTGCCGACTGCCGCGAGGAGTTCGACTTCCAGTGCCAGCTGCGCGATGGCATGGCGCCGCGCACGGCACCCGCCGCACTCGACACCGATCGCGCACTGGGCCGCTTCTGGGGCCGCGTCGATGTCGAGCAGACCGGCACGATGTGGGACAGCCTGGCAACGCAGCCGCCGCCCGCTGACAACACGCGTCGTGGCCGCTGGCAGACTGCCTTGGTCGCAGCCGTCGTCGTGCAGGCGCTGGGCCTGGCCACCCTGCTGGGCGTGCTGTGGGAGCGGCCACGCGGCGCCGAGTACCAGGTCTTGAGTCAACCTCAGGCCAGGGTCGCGGCGGCCAGCATCCGGCTGGTGCCCGCACCGGGCCTGGACCTGGGCGAGCTGCATGCGCTGCTGGAGCGCCACGATTTGCAGCTGCTGCAGGCCAATGCGGACGCCACCCACTTCGCCTTGGGCCTGCGCCCCGGTGCCAGCCTCAGCGTGGCCGAGGCCGTGCAACGCCTGCGCGCCGAGCCCGGCGTGCTGCTGGCCGAGCCGTTGACGCCACCGCCGCCCTGACATGAAGCTCCTGCACTCCCTGGTTCTGGCGGGCCTGGCTACCCTGGCCACCACCCCCTCGGTCGCCGAGGCCCAGCCCGGTGCTGTGGCGGAGTCAGGCCTGATCATCGTTGCCCTGGCCGACCACCGTCCCGCCCTGCCCGCCGTCGGCGGTACCGCCCGCGCCAGCTACCGGCGCGGGGCAGGCTACGGCGCCGGCCTGGCCAGCGAAGCCGCGGCCGAGGCGCTGGCACGCGATTTCGAACTGCAGGTCGAAGACGGTTGGACCATCGCGCCGCTGAAGCTGCACTGCCTGCTGTTCCGCCTGGCCGCCGGCGTCGACTCAGCCACCGTGCTGGCGGCGCTTGCGCGGGACCCCCGCGTCGCGCTTGCCCAGCCACTGAACCAGTTCGAGACACTACAAACGCCGCCAGAGCCGGACGCCAAGCCGAGCTACAACGATCCCTATCTGAGTCTGCAGCGCGGCTTCGCAGCCATGGACGTGGCCGAGGCACAGCGCTGGTCGCGCGGCACCGGCGTTCGCGTGGCGCTGATAGACACCGGATTGGACGCCACCCACCCTGACCTGCAGGGCCGCGTGATCAGCGAGCGCAATTTCGTCGCCCCGGCCCACGGCCTGCCGGCCGGCGGCGAGCGCCACGGCACGCAGATGGCCGGCGTGATTGCCGCGGTGGCGAACAACCGCCAGGGCATTGTCGGCATCGCCCCCGAAGCCCAGTTGCTCGCCTTCCGGGCCTGCTGGGACACCGAGGCCGGGCGCAGCGCCCGCTGCGACTCGTTCACCCTGGCAAGGGCGCTCGGCGCGGCGATTGCGGCCGATGCCGACATCATCAATCTGAGCCTCAGCGGCCCGGCCGACCCGCTGCTGCAAAAGCTCACAGAGCATGCACTGAGGCGCGGCATCATCGTCGTCGGCGCGCTGCCATCGGGTGGCAATGGTGAGGGCTTCCCCGGCGGTGTGCCCGGTGTGCTGGCGGTACGCGCACTAGGCGACGCATCAGGCGGCACGCAGGCACTGAGCGCACCAGGCCGCGACATCCTGACCTTGAACCCGGGCGGCAGCTACGACTTTGCTTCCGGCAGCTCGCTGGCTGCCGCCCACATCACCGGCACGGTGGCCCTGCTGCGCGCACTGCATCCGGCACTCACCGCCGAGCTGGCACAGCGCTGGCTCGAGGCAGCGCCGTCGGCAGGGCCGCCAACCCTGGTCAATGCCTGCGCGGCGATGCGGCATCTGCGTTCACTGGCCTTGTGCACCCGCGACGGCGTGCGACAGCCAGCAGCAACAGGCCCAGCCCCAAGCTGACCCAGGTGGCAGGCTCGGGCACCGCAGTGATCTGGAACACGATGCCGCCCAGGCCGTTGGCCGGGGTGTTGGTGACCAGCGCATACAGCTCGCCCGCTGCATCTTCGCCGAAGCCATGCACGGTCAGACCATTGGGCAGCATGCCGCTGGCGAACTGCGGCAGGGCGAACTCCTTGATCTCGCCGGTCAGCAAGTCGGCATAAAACAGGCGACCGTCGGCCCGCGGCAGCCCGCCGCCACCGGTGCGCAGCGCCAGATCACCAAACACATATTTGCCGAACAGCGCCGGTATCGCATCCCCGCGATAGACAAAACCGCCAGTGATGGAGATGCCGTCGCCGTGGTCGTACTCCAGGGTCGCCACGCTGCCCTTGATCGGATCGATCAGGCCCAGCGGGTCACCGGGGCTGCGCGCACCGATCTTGCCGGCGTTGGGGCCGCTGCGATTGAACAGGAAGTCGCCCTCCTTGATGCCCCAGCCGAAGTTGCCGCCCAGGCTCAGCCGGTCGATTTCCTCTATCGTGTTCTGCCCGACATCGCCGATGATGATCTGGCCATTGCCGCCCAGGTCCATACGGTCCACGCTGAAACGGTAGGGATTGCGAAAGCCATAGGCATAGATCTCGCGTACCTGGCCCGCGCCCTGGAAGGGGTTGCCGACCGGGATACGGTACTGGCCGTTGCCACTGAGCGCATCGGCACTGGCGCCGGTGAGGGCCGGATTGACCGGGTCGATGCGCAGCATCTTGCCCAGGGGCGTGCCCAGGTTCTGCGCATTGCCGCCGGGCTCGATATGGCTGGGGCCGACGTCATTGGCATTGCCGCCGTCGCCCAGGCCCAGGTAGAGATAGCCATCGGCACCGAAGGTAAGGGTGCCGCCGTTGTGATTGCTGGCGTTCTTGCCGAAAGAGACGATCTCGCGCCGCGAGGCCGCATCGACCACACCGGGCTGGCCGGCGCTCATGCTCCATTCGGTGACGACGTTACGGTAGTTCTGCACCGCCCCGTTGGGCGCGGCAAAGGTCGGCGCCGTGCCCGCGGCAATCGCCTCGCTGGTATAGGTGTAGAGCTTGCCGTAGCCGACGCTGCCGGGCGTGTTGAAGCCCGGGTGGAAGGCCAGGCCCAGAAAGCCTCTCTCGTCATTTGCATTCGCCGGGTTCAGCGGCGGCGCCACGCGGCTGCGGATGTCCAGCGCCGGCGTGGCAATCAGGCTGCCGTTCTCGATCACCCGCAGCAGGCCGTTCTGCTCGACCACGAACAGCCGGCTGGCGTCGCCCGGCGCGCTGATCGCATAGTCCGGGGCGGACAGACCGCTGGCCACCGTCTTCAAATGCACGGCGATATCGCCGGTGGTGATGGCCGGCAACACGGTGGTCGCCTGCGCGCCCTGGCCCAGGCCCAGCAGCGCCAACAACAGCAGCGGCGCGCGCCAGCGGTGGCGGCGCAGTCTCAAGCCGGCGATCAGTGCAAGCCCGGCCCCCAGCAGTGCCCAGGTCTGCGGTTCGGGCACGGCGCTGATATTGTCCACGCCGAGCTGGGTGGCAACGTTCTGGCCCGGGAAGAAGGCATTGGTGCTGTGGAACAGACGCAGCTGGGAGACATTGCCCAACGCGATCGCGGCCGATCCGGTCAGCGCATCTGGAGTCAGCTGGAACAGCACATGGGTCCAGCCGCTGCCGGCCTTCAGCAGCACCGGTTGCTGCGACATCACGTCCGGCGCGGCCACCCACAGGCGCAGGCTCAGATCAGTCGCCCCCATATTGTTCAAGTCCATGGCAACGGCCGTCACGCCGCCGGCCAGGTAGTCACCCGCCCACTGAGCGCCGCTGAAGGCCACCAGCTTGCCGCCGGCGCCAAAGTTGCCGCTGGAGGTCAGCTGCAGGAACATATCCCCGACACCGGCGGGTCCACCTGACGGTGTGACGAAGGGCGGATTGGGATTGGCCGCCCCGCTGCTCCAGCCCATCGTCGAGCCATCCTGGAAGGTATCGGTCATGCCGAGAGTCAGTGCCGATGCCGGCCCGCAACACAGCAGCGACGTGAGCAGTAGCGGCAAAGCGCGAGCAATCATGGCAGGCTCCTCATTGTTTAGCGGCCCGAAGCGGCGCTTCGGTCCAGCACTGCGTGAGCACCAGCGGCGCTGCAAAAGGTTGTGCCGCCGCGCCGTAACGGCGGCAGGCCACCAAAGCCCGCTACCATCGTCGCCATGACGCTTGCAGAATTCACCGGCCTGTTGCTGGCCTCGCTGGCGCGCTTGATCACCGGCGCCCAAGGCCATTGGAAAGGCAGCCCGCCCAAGGCCGAGCAGCGCATCTATTTCGCCAACCACCAGAGCCACTTCGACTGGGTGCTGATCTGGGCCGCGCTGCCGCGCGATCTGCGCACCCGCACCCGGCCGATCGCCGCGCGCGATTACTGGACCAGCAGCAGGTTCAAGACCTGGCTGACCTCGGCGGTGTTCAACGCCGTCTATGTCAGCCGCACCCGCACGGCCGAGGAGCAGGATCCGCTGGAGCCCCTGGTCGAGGCGCTGAACAAGGGCGACTCGCTGGTCATCTTCCCCGAGGGCACGCGCAGCAACAAGGGGGAACCGCAGGCCTTCAAGAGCGGCCTGTTCCATCTCGCCGAGCAGTTCCCGCAGGTGCAGCTGATACCGGCCTGGATAGACAACGTCCAGCGCGTCATGCCCAAGGGCGAGGTCGTGCCGGCGCCCATCCTGTGCACGGTCACTTTCGGCGCAGCGGTGCAGCTGCAGCCCGGCGAGGACAAGCGGGCCTTTCTGGAGCGGGCCCGCGCCGCGGTGTTGGCGCAAAGGCCGTTGGTCCAATGAGCATGTTGAAGAATCTCAGCGTCGATCATCAGGTAGGCCTGCTGTTCGTGATCCTGTTCGGCGTGCTGCTGCTGGTCAGCGTGGGCGCCTTTTTGCGCACGCTTCGCGAACGCGAGCAGACGGCCGAGCAGCAGGATTGGCAGCATGAGTTCCGCCGCGACCTGCGCGCGGTCTGGGGCGGTGCGGCGATCTTCTGGGCCGCCTGGATTTCCGGGCCCATCGGCGCCACGCTGCTGTTCGGCGTGTTCTCCTTTCTGGCGCTGCGCGAGTTCATCACGTTGATGCACACCCGCCGCAGCGACCACCGCAGCCTGCTGCTGGCCTTCTTCGTGCTGTTGCCCCTGCAATATGTGCTGGTCGGCACGCGCCACTTTGACCTGTTCACCGTGTTCCTGCCGGTCTACGGTTTTCTGGCCGTGCCGGTGATCAGCGCGCTGGCCGACGACCCTGAGCGCTTCCTCGAGCGCAACTCGAAAATCCAGTGGGGCATCATGCTGTGCGTCTACGGCCTGAGCCACGCCCCAGCCCTGCTGCTGCTGGAATTCCCGAACTACCAGGGCCGCGGCGCCTTCCTGCTTTTCTTTCTGGTGATGGTGGCAGGCACGGCACAGATCGTCCAGGAACTGGCCAGCCGCTGGCTGCGCCGCCGGCCGCTGGCACGCCACATCAGCCGTTCGTTCTCGCTGCGGGCTTGGGGCCTCGGCGCTTTTGCAGCTGCCATCGTCGGCATGCTGCTGTACTGGATCACGCCGTTCAAGGCCGGCCAGGCCCTGGTGATGGCCTTCATCGCCGCCGGTGCCGGCACTTTGGGCGGCCTGGTGCTGAAGGCGCTGAAGCGCGATGCCGGGGTGCGCTACTGGGGCAACCGCAGCTCCATCACCGGCGCGGCCGGCCTGCTGGACCGGATTGCGGTACTGTGCTTTGCCGCGCCGGTGTTCTTCCACTCGGTGCGCTGGTACTTTTCGCTGAGCCGTTGAGCCAATGCAACGCCCCGGCTGGGCGCGGGCCAGCCATGATTGACAGCAACAACCTCCGGTTGCTCAAATGCGCGCAAACAGAACGGGAGGACAACAAGATGAGTCACGCTTTGACCCTGATTCCAAGGGTGCTACTGCTGCTTTGTCTGGCCACGGCTTTTGGAGCGGAGGCGCAGAGCAACTGGATTGCCGATCAAAATGGTTGCCTGCATTCCAACCCATTTCCGCAGCCGAACGAAACTGTCGAATGGACCGGGGGCTGCGTGGCAGGAATGGGCGAAGGCTCGGGAACCCTGCGTTGGTACTCCGGCGGAACGCTGCGCGGGACCTACTCCGGCAGCCTCAGCGCAGGAAAGCTGTCCGGGCGAATTAGTGCAAGCTTTGGGGACGGTAGCCGCTACGAAGGCGAGTTTTCCGACGGTAAACGCTCTGGGGTAGGCACCTACCAATGGGCCGATGGACAACGTTATGAAGGCCCGTTCGTGGACGACCAGCCGTCTGGCGAAGGCACAATGTTGTGGCCTAACGGTGATCGCTATGAGGGCAGTTTTGTCGAGGGCAAACGCAGCGGCAAGGGAACGGTTCGGTCGGCCAAGGGTGACCAGTATGTGGGCAACTTTGTGGCCGGCCGCTGGTCGGGCAAGGGTCAGTTGCGATGGAGCAATGGCATCAGCTATGAAGGTGACTTTGACAATGGCAAGGCCACCGGAAAAGGCGCACTGCGATGGGCCAACGGCGACCTCTATGAAGGTGACGTCTTGGATGGCAGGCGCACGGTCCAGGGGGTCCAGCGCTACGCCAACGGCGATCGCTACGAAGGAGGCTGGATCAACGGCGAGCGCAACGGCGATGGTGTGATGCAATATGCCAATGGTGACCGCTACGAGGGCAAATTCAGCCGCAACAGGCTGATCGGCAAGGGAACGTATCAGTGGGCCCATGGTGACCGGTACGAAGGTGCTTTCGCCGCCGATGGGCCGGCAGGCGCAGGCCTGTACCTGTTCAAGAACGGCGATCGCTACGAGGGTGGATTTGCGGATGGCAAGCCTTCTGGCAGCGGAACAACCTTGTCGGCTCAGGGCCTGCGCTACGAAGGCGAAAGCACGGCCGGCAAACTGACTGGCGCGGGCAAGTATCTCGACGCCGCCGGCGAAGTTCTGGCGGGTGCCGCAAGACTGCAGGCGCAGCAGGCCCTGAGCTTCGAGTTTGCGAGCACAGTGCCTGCCACCAAGTCTTCTGCGCCGATCAAGGCCGACATGGTCTGTCCGAAAATGGGTGCGCCCGTAGTGCCCTCGGTACGCTGGGTGGGCTCAGCCAGCTACATAGTCCACGCCGAAGTTCGTGGCGGCCGTATACAAGCCGTGACAGTCGTCAACAAGATCGCACCTGAGGACAAGGATGTCGACGCACGGTTCATCGACAGCATTTCGAGAGCGATGATCAACACCTACGAATGCAAGGGGGACCACCAAATCCAGCAGCAGTTTGTCTTCCAGTTGAGTTGAGGCATGCCGCACACCCGTGAGCCGTTCCTGAGACACTGCGCCAGTCGATTCCCGGCTCGGCCTGCCGCGTATGATCGCCAGCCACGACGAACTGAGCTCCACACGACATGCGCATCCTAGGCATCGATCCCGGCCTGCAAACCACCGGTTTCGGCGTGATAGACGCCGACGGTCCGCGCCTGAGCTACGTGGCCAGCGGCACGATACGGACCAATGCGGTCGCCAGCGGCCAGCTGCCGCAGCGGCTGAAGATCATCTTCGACGGCGTGCGCGAGGTGGTGGCGCGCTACCAGCCCAAGTGCGCGGCGGTCGAGATCGTCTTCGTCAACGTCAATCCGCAGTCCACCCTGCTGCTGGGCCAGGCCCGCGGCGCGGCGCTGACCAGCCTGGTGTCCTGCGATCTAGAGGTGGCCGAGTACACCGCGCTGCAAATGAAGAAGGCCGTGGTCGGCCATGGCCGGGCAAGCAAGGCCCAGGTGCAGCTGATGACGCAGCGGCTGCTGGCCCTGCCCGGCCTGCCCGGCACCGACGCGGCCGATGCGTTGGGCATTGCCATCATGCATGCCCACGCCGGTGCCTCGTTCGCGGCGATGGCCAAGTCCACCACGCTGACGCGTCGCACTCACGCACAATTTGGCGGCGGGCGCACCTACTGAGTGGTCTCGCCCCCAGCCTGGCGCTCGGCCCGCTGCACATCGTTGCTCAGGCGCTCCGCCAGCAGCTCAATCATGTGAAAGCCGAAGGCCGGCTCCTGGTAGTAGAGCTGCTTGACCGTGCTGTCGTGTATCTGCAGCAGGGTGCACGGTGTGCGCGCCCTGACCGTCTGAGTGCGCAGGTGGCTGGGCGAGAACAGCGCGATCTCGCCGAAGATGCGACCCGGCTCCAGCAGGCGCCCGGTGCCGACCAGCTCCAGCTGACCCGCGACCAGCAGATAGAGGTGCTCGGCGCGGTCACCCTTGCTGAACAGCGTCTTGCCGGCCCGCAGCTTGCGGGCTTTCATATAGGGCTTGAGCCACAGGCCGGCATGCTCGGCGGCCGAGGTGGCGCGCTGCACACGGCGGGTCAGCCGTGTAACCTCGACGGCGCGGTAGATATTGATCGGCAGCAGCACGGCCGCCACACTCATGGTGATCGGTGAGGGGTGCAGCAGGCCGTAGCTGAACAGGCCGATATTGCTGCCCACGGCCGCCCAGCGCAGCGGCGTCATCGTGCGCATCAGGGCGCCAGCCATCACCAAGCCCACGCCCAGCAGCGCCGCCAGGTGGGCAGCGATCTGACGCGGCGAGGACACGGCCTCGCTCAGATAGGCCGTCGCCAGCGCGATCAGCGTATCTACACTCATGCCGGTCGCAGCACCGCAAACACCTCGACCGGCGCAGCCTTGCCCTTGAGCAACACCGGCCCCAGCGCCTCGATCAGGGCATAGTCGGGCAGCACACCCTCAAGCGCGGCCCAGGACTCGCCGTCGATCAGGATGGCACGCTGCACTTCCTTGGTGTGGGCCTCCAGCCGCGCCGCCAGATTGACCGTGTCGCCGACGCAGGTGTAGGTGGCACGGCTCTCGGTGCCGGTGTAGCCGGCGACCATGGAGCCGGAGGCAATGCCCACGCCTATGCGCAGAGCGGGCTTGCCCGCAGCCACCTGCTCGCGGCTGAACTGCTCGATCATCGCCACCATCTCCAACGCCGCCGCCACCGCGCAGGCGGCCGGCGCCTGCAGCGGCATCGGTGCACCGAAGATCGCCATCAAGCCATCGCCAATGATCTGGTTGACCACGCCGCCCATGCCGGTGATGGCATCGAACATCAAGGTGTAATAGGTGTTCAGCAGCTCGATGATCTCCTCCGGCGTCTGCGTCTCGACCAGGCCGGTGAAGCCGCGGATGTCACAGAACAGCACAGCACCATGAACGCGCCTGCCGCCCAGCGAGAAGCCCGAGCGGGCCAGGTCTTGCGCGACCTCCAGCGTGGCAAAGCGACTGATCAGATCGCGCTGGGCATCGCGCAGCCGCTTCTTCTCCAGGCTGGCATTGATGCGGGCCTTCAGTAGCACCGGATTGACCGGCTTGCTGAGATAGTCCTCGGCGCCCAGCTCGATGCAGCGCACGATATTGTCCAGGCCCTCCAGCGCCGAGGTGACGATCACCGGCAGCTCGCGCAGCTCGGGGTCTTCAAGCATCCGGCTCAGCACCTCGAAGCCGTCCATCTCGGGCATCTCGATGTCCAGTATCAGCAGGTCGTAGCGGCGCTCGCGCAGCATGCGCAGCGCCTGGCGGCCATTCTCGGCCAGCTCGGCCTGATGGCCCAGCTGGCTGAGCAGTCGCGCCAGCAGCAGGCGGTTGACGCGATTGTCATCGACCAGCAGCAGCCTTGCTCCTTCGTCACGCATGGCTGAGCCCGGTCAGGGCGGTGGCGGCCTCGGCATAGGCGGCCTCCAGCGCCTGTAGCTGGGCGGCAAGCGCCTCGGGGCCGGGATTCACATCCTGCTCCAGCGCGCGCGCCAGATCCGCAAAGGCGATGGCACCAAAGGTATTGCCATTGGATTTGAGCGTGTGTGCGGCGCGCCGCAGCGCCAGCGCATCGCCCGCCTCGGCAGCGCGGGCCAGTGCGCGCAGCTGGACCGGGGCATCTTCCAGAAAAGCCTGCACCAACTCGGTCACGAACTCGGCGCCCGCCGTTTCCTGCAACTCTGCATAGATCTGCCTGTCGATCACCGTCATCTCAACTCCCCGGTACCGCTTGGGTCTGCATCAACGCCGCCACCAAGGCCTCCACGCGAATCGGCTTGGTGACGTAATCATCCATGCCCGCCGCCAGGCAGGCCTCTCGATCGCCCTGCATGGCGTTGGCCGTCATCGCCACCAGACGCGGCCGCCCACTGGCCGGCCAGCGGCGACAGATCTCCTGCGCCGCCTCCAACCCGTCCATCTCGGGCATCTGCACATCCATCAGCACCACATCGTAGACCTGGCGGGCCACGCACTCGATCGCCTCGATACCATTGCTGGCCACGTCGGCACGGTAGCCCATCTGCCCGAGCAGGCGCAGCCCCAGCTTCTGGTTCACGGCATTGTCTTCGGCCAACAGGATGCGCAACGGATGGCGGGCCGCCAGGCCGGCATCGAGACCCGGCCGCGGGGGCGGCGCCGGTGCCAGGGCCTCACCCATCAGGCCCACCAGGGTGTCGAACAGCTGGCTCTGATGCAGGGGTTTGTGCAGATAGGCCTGGAACAGGCCGTCCTCGACACCGATCTCTCGGCGGCCCAGCGAGCTGAACAGCACAAGAGGCAGCGCCGGCCAGCGCTGGCGCAGGCGGCGCGCCAGGTTCACGCCGTCCATGCCCGGCATGTGCATGTCCAGCACCGCCAGATCGAATTGCTCGCCCGCCTGCTGGGCTTGCTCCAGTATCCGCAGCGCCTCCTCGCCAGAGTTGCAGTCGCGCGGCACCATGCCCCATTTGGCGGTCTGCAGGGCCAGCAGGCGGCGGTTGGTGGCGTTGTCGTCCACCACCAGCAGGTGCTTGGTCTTCAGCGCAGGCTGCGGGCCGATGTACTCGCGCCGGGCGGTGGCGGGCAGTTCGGTCGCAGGGGCCTCGATGCAGACGTGGAAGCTCGAGCCCCGGCCGGGGCCCTCACTTTCGGCCCACATGCGCCCACCCATCAGCTCCGCCAGCTTCTTGCTGATGGCCAGGCCAAGGCCGGTGCCGCCGTACTTGCGTGTGGTCGAGCTGTCGGCCTGGCTGAAACTCTGGAACAGCCGGGCCATGCCATGCTCGCTCAGGCCGATGCCGGTGTCTCGCACGGTGAACTGCAGCTGTGTGCTCTCGGTCGACAAGTCGTCCGCCGGGCCGCTCCCAAGGACGACTTGGCCCCCTCGGGGGGCCGCTCGCGTACTCGCGGGCGGGGGGCTCACGCTCACGCTCAGCACCACCTCGCCGGCCTCGGTGAATTTGACGGCATTGGACAGCAGGTTCAGCAGGATCTGGCGCAGCCGTGTGACATCGCCCAGCACCGCTGCCGGCGGCTCGCCCTCGCCCGGACCGGCAAAGACATAGGCCAGATCGAGCCGCTTCTCGGCCGCGCGCGAGGCGACCAGATCCAGCGCCGACTCGATGCACTCACGCAGATCGAAGGGATGGGCCTCGATGTCCATGCGCCCGGCCTCGATCTTGGAGAAGTCCAGGATGTCGTTGATGATGGTCAACAAGGTCTCGCCGGAGTCGCGGATGGTGGCGGCGTAGTCCTGCTGCTCGGCGTCCAGCGGCGTGTCCAGCATCAGGCCGCTCATGCCGATGATGGCGTTCAGCGGCGTGCGTATCTCGTGGCTGACGGTGGCCAGGAACTCGGATTTGTGGCGGCTCGCGTCCTCCAGCACACGGGTGCGTTCGCGCACGCGCTGCTCTGTCAGCGCCTCGTTCAGGCGCGCGTTCTCGAAGCGCATGCGTATCGCCTCGAGCAGGGCCAGTCCGTGCTGGCGGGCATAGACCAGCACGCTGGCCGACAGCAGCAGGGTTGCACCGACGATCAGCAGCGACAGGGTTCCGCCATCGGCCGCACCGCGCAGCGCAAAGGGCAGCACGACGCAGAGGCAGAAGGACAGCGCGCTGGGACGGTGGATGGCCGCCGCCGAGGCCACGGCCGCGACGTTGCCGAACGCGGCCAGCAGCAGCACCATCAGGCGCAGCAGATTGGGGTCGAAGAACCAGGCGCAGCCCAGGCCCCAGACGCTGCCCACCACCACATGGAAGATCAGCTGCAGCCGGCCCAGGCGCGCGAACTCGCCGGCCGCGGCCAGACGCCGGTGCAGCGGCGCCACGATGGCGAAATAGCCGAGCACCACCAGGAGCAGCGCCGCCAGCCACCAGCCGACGCCCCGCACCGAACCGCTCTGCGACAGCGCCCAGATGAACAGGGCCGCGGCCAGCGGCGTGGTGCCGAGCCCGAGCCGCATATTGGCGGCAAGGTAGGCAAACTGGCTCTGCGCCACCTGCCGGTCCAGCAGCGCAGCGGCCGCGTCCTCGGCGGCATCCGGCGGCATAGCCTCGCCCACGGCCCGGCTAGCGTCCATCCCGGCTCTCCGCGCGCAGCAGGGCCTGCACCAGCGCCTCGACGCGTATCGGCTTGGCCAGATAGTCATCCATGCCGGCGGCCAGACAGTCCTCGCGATCGCCCTGCATGGCATTGGCAGTCATCGCGACGATGCGCGGGCGCTCGCGCCGTGACCAGCGGCCGCTGATGCGCCGGCTCGCTTCCAGCCCATCCATCTCGGGCATCTGCACATCCATCAGCACCACGTCATAGGTCTGGCGTTCGATGCTTTCTATCGCCTCGATGCCATTGCTGGCCAGATCAGCGCGATAACCCATCTGCTGCAGCAGGCGCAACGCCAGCTTCTGGTTCACCGCGTTGTCCTCGGCAAGCAGGATGCGCAGCGGGTGGCGCGCGGCCAGGCCGGCGTTGGCGCTGGCGCCGCTGGGCTCCTGCACATGCGGCGCCACCACTGCGCCGAGCAGATTCATCAAGGTGTCGAACAACTGGCTCTGGCGCAGCGGCTTGTGCAGATAGGCCTGGAACAGGCCCTCCTCGGCGCCGACCTCCTTGCGCCCCAGCGAGCTGAACAGAACCAGGGGCAGCGCCGGCCAGCGCTGACGCAGGCGGCGCGCCAGGGTCAGGCCGTCCATGCCGGGCATGTGCATGTCCAGCACGGCCAGGTCGAAGCGCTCACCCGCCTCAAGCAGGCTCAGGGCCTCCTCGCCCGAGGCGCAGACGCGCGGCACCATGCCCCATTTGGCGGTCTGCAGCGCCAGCACGCGGCGATTGGTCGGGTTGTCGTCAACGACCAGCAGACGGTGGCCCTTCAGCACCGGCTGCGGGCCGATGAAGTCGCGGCGCACCGCGGTGGGCAGTTCGGCCGGCACGGCGGCAATCGTGAAATGGAAACTGCAGCCCTGGCCCAGGCCCGGGCTCTCGGCCCACATCTGCCCGCCCATCAGCTCGGCCAGCTTCCTGCTGATGGCCAGGCCCAGGCCGGTGCCGCCGTACTTGCGCGTGGTCGAGCTGTCGGCCTGGCTGAAGCTCTGGAACAGCCGGCCCATGCTCTGTTCGCTCAGGCCGATGCCGGTATCGCGCACGGTGAAGTGGAGCTGCGCGCCAACACAGGCCACGGTCAGCACGACCTCGCCGGCGTCGGTGAACTTGACCGCATTGGCCAGCAGATTCAGCAGGATCTGGCGCAGCCGCGTGAGATCGCCCCGGATCGCTGCCGGCACCTCCTTGTCAACGCCCGAGCCCCCGCCCAGCTCGTAGACCAAATCCAGTTGCTTCTCGGCGGCGCGGGCGCCGACCAGATCCAGCGCCGACTCGATGCAGTCGCGCAGGTCAAACGGCTGCCTCTCGATGTCCATCCGCCCGGCCTCGATCTTGGAGAAGTCGAGAATGTCGTTGATGATGGTCAGCAACGCATCCCCACTGTCGCGGATGGTGGCCGCATAGTCACGCTGCTCGGCGGACAGCGGCGTGTCGAGCAGCAGACCGCTCATGCCTATCACCGCATTCATCGGCGTGCGGATTTC
The DNA here is from genome assembly GCF_963422335.1 of uncultured Roseateles sp. Classification (NCBI taxonomy): domain Bacteria; kingdom Pseudomonadati; phylum Pseudomonadota; class Betaproteobacteria; order Burkholderiales; family Sphaerotilaceae; genus Roseateles; species uncultured Roseateles sp. The sequence continues at coordinate 2,637,604 of NZ_OY729424.1, read as the reverse complement.
ATGGCTCATCGTCGCCAGGAAGGCGCTCTTGGCCTCGTTGGCGCCCTCCGCCTGCGCCCGCGCCTCGCGTGCCGCGGCAAACAACTGGGCATTGCGTATGGCCACGCTGACGCCGGCGGCGAGAGTGGCCAGCAGGCTTTGATCGGCGGCGGTGAAGCGCCCCTTCTGCTTGGTGCTCTGCACGCTGATCACACCGATAGCCCGGTCATCGACGAAGACGGGTACGCCAAGGTACGAGGCCGTCTGCATGCCGATCTGCGTCGCGCCGATGGCATCCACCGCCGCGTCCACATCCTCGTTGAGCAAAAGCGCCGATCCGGTCTCGATGATCTTGCCGGTCAGGCCCTCGCCGGGCTGCAGCGGCGGAAACTCGTCGCCAAAGGCGTAGGGGAAGCGGATCAGGCCGGCCGCCTCGTCCATCAGGGCCACGTAGACGATGTCGGCGCGGAAGGTCTCGCGCATCTTCTCGCCCACCGTGTGAATCAGTTCGCCGAGATCAATCTTGCTCGACAGCGCCTGGCCCAGCGCATTGACGGTGGCCAGTTCGTTGGCGCGTTGCTGCGTCTGCTCGAACAGGCGCGCGCCCTCAAGTGCCACAGCCATGCTGCCGGCCAGGGTGCTGAGCAGGCGCAGATCGCCGTCGCTGAAGGCCAGCTCGCGGTCGACATTATCCAGGCCAATCACGGCCACCACGCGGCCCGCCTGCAACACCGGCACGCGCAGCAGGCTCTTCGAGGCCTGGGTGCCGGGAACGGTGGTGCGCGGCACGCCCAGTGCGGCCAGGCCGGCATCCAGCTCTTCATTGATCAGCAGTGGTTGGGCGCTGCGCACCACATGCCACAAGAGCGGCGAGATCGGCGCATCGGCAACCTGGTGGCGCTGGCCGCGCTCCAGCATGTAGGCGAAGTGGCGCTGGTCGGTGTCGGCATCGATGGCGGCAATGCTGATCGCCTGGCTGTCGAACAGGCCGCGCAGCTTCTCGCCAACCAGCTCGTAGATGGCGCGGGCCTCGAGCTTGTCCGCCAGCCCCTGCTGCACATCGGCAATGATGGCCAGCTCGGCCGCGCGCGCATCGGTTTCCTTCAGCAGACGCTGGGTCTCGTCAAAGCGCATCGCACTCTGCAAGGCCACGCCCATGGCCGTGGCAATGGTTTGCAGCAGGCGCACGTCTGAGGGCCCGTAGGCGTACTCGCGCTGGTGGTCCTCGGTCGTGATCGAGCCGAGCACCCGGTCTCCGGCAATGATGGGGACTAAAAGGGCGGACAAGGCCTGATCGGTGCCGGCGACGACGCTTATGCCCCCGTTCTCCTGCTCGGCAAAGTTGCCGTAGTTCCGGGTATCACGCCGGGTCGCGCGGCCCCAGGCCGCGTCGTCTGCCGCCAAGTCTCGTGTCGGCAGGTACAGGCGTTTGCCGTGCTCCGTTTCGTACAGGTGATGCACCTCACGTTTCTCATGGTCGAACCAGCGAATGCCTATGTCCTCGCTCTTGAGCACCAGCGATATCTTTTCCCCCACGAGCTCGACGATGCCCTGGAAGTCGAGTGATCCGGCAATGCCCTGCTGGATGCTGTTGATCACCGCCAGCTCGGCATTGTTCTGCTCGGTTTCCTTCAGCAAGCGCTGGGTCTCATCGAACAGACGGGCGCTCTGCAGGGCCACGCCCATGCTGGCCGCCACCGTGGTCAGCAGGCGCAACTCCGACTCGCCAAAGGCGTTCTCGCGCTCGTGGTCCTCCAGAATCATCGAGCCCAGCACGGCGTCACCGCCGATGATGGGCAGATGCACCGACGAGAGGCTGGCATCGGTGCCGGGAAGGGCCTTGATGCCCAGCGCCTCTTTCTCGGCGCGGCTGTTGGTCACCACTGGTATGCGATCGCGCAGCAGCCGGCTCATCACCGGCCCGGCGGTCAAGGGCTGCGGCGGAATGTGCAGTGGCTGGCCATGCTCGAATTCGTACAGATGATGGACAAGCTGCGCCGCGTGATCGATCCAGCGAATGCCGATGTCCTCGGTCTTCAGCACCTCGCGCAGCTTGTTGCCAACCAGATTGACGATGCCCTGGAAGTCCAGCGAGCCCGCCATGCCCTGCTGGATGCTGTTGATCACCGCCAGCTCGGCATTGCGCTGCTCGGTCTCTTTCAGCAGGCGCTGGGTCTCGTCGAAGCGCTGGGCGCTTTGCAGCGCCACGCCCATGGCCGAAGCCACGGTCTGCAGCAACCTCGCCTCGGCCGGGCCGAAGGCGTGCTCGCGTTCGTGGTTCTCCAGGATGATGCTGCCCAGCACCTTGTCACCACCGATGATGGAGACACGCGCCGAGCTCTTGGCCGTGTCGGTGCCAGGAATGCTGACCAGCTTGGCTTGCTCGGCCAGGGTGTTGAGCAGCCGGGGTTCGCGAATCGAGACCAGTTCCTCCCAGCTCATGCTGCGCGGTGCGGCCGACGGGATCTGCAGCCTCACGCCATGCTCGATCTCGTACAGATAGTGAGTGATGCGGCGCTCGTGGTCGTACCAGCGGATGCCGAGGTCCTCGCTGTTCAAGACCTCACGCAGCTTGTCGCCGACCAGATTGACGATGCCCTGGAAGTCCAGCGAGCCGGCCATGCCCTGCTGGATGCTGTTGATCACAGCCAGCTCGGCATTGCGCTGCTCGGTCTCTTTCAGCAGGCGCTGGGTCTCGTCGAACAGGCGGGCGCTCTCCAGCGCCACGCCCATGCTGGCCGCGACGGTGGACAACAGCCGCACCTCGGACTCGCCGAATGCGTACTCGCGCTCGTGGTTCTCCATCACGATGGAGCCGAGCACGCGGTCCTTGCCAGGAATGGTCACGCCCAGCATGCACTTGGCCTGGTCGGTCCCCGCCATGGCAGCGGAGCCGGCGGCAATTTGCTCGGCCACGGTGTTCAGCAACCGCGGTTCGCGCATATTGACGATGCGCTCCCATCGAGCGCCGGGCCCATGATGCCGCATCGGAATGTCCAGCCTCGCGCCGTGCTCGATTTCGTACAGGAAGTGCACGCTCTGCGTCGCATGGTCGTACCAGCGTATGCCGATATCCTCGCTGTGCAGTACCTCGCGCAGCTTGTCACCGACCAGTTCGACGATGGCCCGGAAGTCCAGCGAACCGGCAATGCCCTGCTGGATGCTGTTGATCACCGCCAGCTCGGCCGCCCGCTGCTCGGCCTGGGCCGTCGCAGCCGCCAGCTCGGCGGTGCGCGCGGCGACCTTGGCCTCCAGGCCCTCGCCCCAGCGCGCATTGCTCAAGGCCACCGCCGCCTGCGCGGCGAGCAGGCCCAGCAGGTCGCGGTCGCTGTCGTCGAAGCGGCCGAAGGCCCCGCCCAGATCGGCATAGAGATAGCCCAGCACCTCGCGCTGCGCAACCAGCGGCGCCACCAGGCAGGAGCGCTGCTCGACCGGCTCGGCATCCGTCGGCCCATGGCGCAGGCTGACCACGCGGCTGCGGCGTGCCTCCTGCAGCCAGGGCGTGATGGCCCGCAGCAGTTCGTCCTCCCGCTCGCCGCGCGGCAGCAGCGCACCGGCGATCTGCAGGCCCTCGCTGCCCTCGAACACCAGCAGCACCCGCTCGGCACCCGACAGCTCGGTCACCTCGTCAATCAGAAAATCCTGCAGCTCGGCGGCGCTGCGCAGCTCGTTCAGGCGCAGTCCGGTATCCACCAGGCGCTTGAAGGGCTCGCCGACGCTGCTTTCCAGTCGCAGATGGGCCAGCCGCTGGTCCTCGGGCAGGCCGTGCGCGGCCGCCTCGGCCAGCCAGGCCAGCACCAGGGCGCGGTTGCTGGCCACCTTGTTCAGGTAGCTGCGCCGCAGACCCTGGTCGCGCACATTGCGCACACAGTCGAGCAACAGGGCATGGGCCTGCTGCAGCGCGACCCAGGCCGCGTCGGCGCGGCCATTGGCGGCCAAGGCCCTGCAGTGGTCCCACCACAGCTGATGGCTTTGGGTGAAGTCGATCTTGCCCAGAGCCTGCTCGCGATGCAGATCGGTGCTGCGGCGGCTGGCACGCAGTGCTGCGGCGGGCTGGCCCCGGGCCAGCAGCGCGCGGCACAGGCCGTCGTAGGCCGCCATATGCATGGCCAGATCGACGCTGCTGAGCGCGCCGTCGAGCGCCGCCCTGGCCTGGCGCACCGCCTGTGCCGTGTCGCCCTCCAGCAAGGCCAGCTCCGCAGCCATCGTAGGCCGCATGAACGAGGCCAGCGGGTCCTGGAACCGCTGCAGCACCTCGTCATATTCACCCAGCATGGCACGGACCGTGGCGGCATCGCCCATCTGCGCGGCGGTCTCGGCCCGCGCCCCGCAGCTATTGGCCAGGCTCACCAGGGCACCCAGCCGGCGCTGCTGCTCGGCCAGGCCCTGGCGCAGGCGCAGCACGCGCCGGTACAGCCCCAGCTCGTTGAAGGCATTGGCGATATTGCTCTGCACGACCATGCGGCGGTCCACATAGCCGGCGCGCTCGAACGCCGCATCGGCCTGCTGCAGCCCCTGCAGGTTCGCGGCGAGGTCGGCCTCCATGAAGGACAGCACATTCAGCGTATTGCCCACTGCCAGATCATCGCCACACAGACGCGCCAGTTCCAGGCCGCGCCGGGCCGCTTCGCCGGCCGCCGTCAGGTGGCCGCTGTTGAAATATGCATTGCCCACCAACCACAGCGCACGCGCCTGGCCGGAGAGGTCGCCCAGCGCCTCGAAGGTGGTGGCGGCCTCCAGCCCGCGCTGCGCGCCCATGTCACCCTGGCGGGCGCGCATCTGCGCCTCGGCCAGGCGCAGTCGGGCCAGTGCCCGGACAGTCGCCGCGCCGGAGCTGTCGGCCTGCTTGACCGCCTGCTGGGCGGCCGTCAGCGCCTCCTGCAGCCTGCCCTGGCGCATCAGCGCCAGCACTTGCGCGCAACGGGCGCGGGCCTGAGCACCGACATTCTTCTCGCGCCGCGCCAGCCTGAGCATCACTGCGGCGTGTTCCTCCGCGGCAGCGAAATCGCCCTGGGCAACCGCCGACTCGCTGCTCGACTCCAGCAATGTCAGGCGGTCGGTGGGCGCCAGGCCCGGCCGGGCCAGCGCCTCGGCGCAGGCGGCCAGTGCTTCGTCGTGCCGCCCCGCCCAGGCGAGATCGGCAATAGCTTGAGACATAGTGCTCACGCGTCGGTCCTCGTTCAAGGCCTCGCACCGCAGCGGCGCAAGCGCCTAGCCCTCCTGCCGGTCGAACGACCGGCCGAGAACGAGTGTCCGGGAGGGCAGGTGCCCCGGGTTCGAGGACAAACCCTGAAAAGACGGGATCAGGTGAAGCGTGCGTCCAGCTTGGCCAAGGTGGCCTGGGCGTAGGCCTTGGCGCTGGCGTCATCCAGCATCTCGAGCTTGGCCGCCATGCGGCCGCGTTGTTCGCGCAGCAGGGTGGCATGGGCAATCGCCAACGCTTCATGGGCGAAGAACAGCTCATAGGCGTCGGCGCCGTTGGCCTCGCAGCGCGCCAGACAGGCTTGCGCATGCTGGAGGGCCTGGGTGCCCTGACCTGCCGCAGCATGGCACAGGGCCAGCTGGTAGTCGGCTCGCTCGACTTCCTTCCATCCCCCTGCGACGGCCCAGTTGACACGCGCCAACTGGGCCGCCTGCAACATCAGGGCATCGGCCTGCGCGTCGCCTTCGTCGGCGGGGCGCTGCTCGCGGTAGTAGCGCATATCACCGGCCAGGTTGTTGGTGACGATGGACAGCGCACGCCAGGACTTGCTGTCGTCAGCATGCCGGGCCAGCGCCTGGGCCTGATCGAGCAGAGCCTCGGCACCGGCCAGGTCCGGGCGCCGCGTCAGCGCCAGCATCGCCTGGCCCAGCGCACGCAGCTGCTCTTCGGGGGGGAGCTCAGCGGCCCTGCCGCCATGGCCGGCCAGCAGCAGACCCAGCTCGGCGCGCCGCAGCACACCGGCCACGGCCGCGTCGTCAAGGGCGGCGGGCTGCATTGCGGCAATGAAGTGGCTCATCGCCGGAGCCTGATCCAGATGACCCAACAGCAGATGCTCGCCCAGCCGTGCCAATTCCTCGGCCGGAGCTGTGCCATCGTCCAGCAGGGCAATGCCTTCGGCCAGGCGCTCGGCCACCGCCTGAGGCTGGTCGGGGTGCTGGTCCCAGGCCTGGTCCAGCCAGGCGCGCAGAGTCGTCGTCATCACTGGTTCTCCGTGTTCAAAGGAAATTGTCGGGCCAGCCACTGCAGCACCCAGGGCCAGCCCGCATGGTGGGTGTCGCGACCGCTGAAGTCGGGACGGAAGCCCTCGTGCCTGAGGTTCAACAGGGTGCCACCGGCCTGTGGCTCCAGCTCGAAGTGCACCTCGGTAGGCGGCGGCGCCAACCAGCTAGCCTGCCAGGACAGACTCAGGCGCTCGGCCGGCCTGGCATCCAGCACCTCGCCCGAGAGGCCATGGCGGGCGCCATTGCGGGTGTGGATGTCGCAGCACCAATGCGTGCCGGGCTCGGCCGCGATCTGCCAGTTGCTGCTGGTGTAGCTGCTGTCGTCGCCCCACCAGGCGGCCAGCCAGGCCGGCGTGGTCAGCGCCTCGAACACCCGCGCCGGGCTGGCATCTATCCAGACCTGGCCCTCGATGACCAGGCCGTTCAGCTCGACACGCACATCCGGCTCAGCCACGGCCGTCATCTTTCTCCAGCGCGCGCTTCATGCGGCTCAGGCCCGAATTCCACAACCGCCGCTGCTCGGCCAGCCAGAGCTCCAACTCGCGCAGCTTCTGCTGGTTGACTCCGTAGTAGCTGCGCCGGCCCTCGCGTGCCTCCAGCACCAGGCCAGCCTCCTTGAGCAGGCGCAGATGCTTTGAGATGGCGGGCCGGCTGATCGGGAAACGCGTCGCCAGCTCGTCGACGTGCAGACGCTCCTGGGCCAGCACGTTCAGGATTGCCTGGCGCGTGGGATCCGCTAGGGCCTGGAAGGCGGCCTGCGGCAGTTCGGGCACAGGATCAGAGTTCAAGCGCTTGCACGACGGTTTGACGGGCTTTAATGGTAACCGTATAGTTACCATTAAACAAGCCACGAGCCGCCATGAATCCCATCGAACTCCAAGCCCAGCAGCAGACCTTGGATGCCCTGCAGGCGATGCCTGAGCGCTTGCGTGCCCTGGTTCAGTGCTTCGAGCCGGAGCGAAGACTGGCGCGCAGCGGTGGCGCCGCGTTTTCACTGACCGAACAGATCTGCCATCTGCGCGATATCGAGCTGGAGGGCTACACGCAGCGTCTGGCGCGGGTGCTCAGCGAGGAACTGCCCGAGTTGCAGGAGATCGACGGCAGCACCCTGGCCGAAACACGCCGCTACCAGCAGCAGGATGCAATGCTTGCGCTGGACCTGTTCTGCCGTCAGCGCCAAGCGAATGTGGAGTTGCTGCGCACCCATCTGCACGCCCATGGGCAACGCAAGGGCATCTTCGGCGGCTTCGGCATCGTCACCCTGGCCTCGCTGGTGCAGGGCATGGCTGCCCACGACGCAGAGCACCTGGACGAACTGGAGGCGCTGCTGCAGGCCCGGGCCTGAGCCCAGCCTTCACAGCATCAGGGCCAAGCGCTCGAGTATCAGCACGCCGAAGAAACCCAGGGCGGCCAACACCGTCCACTTGACGATCACCAGGCCGCGCTGACGCCAGAGCGGCCGGCCGGTGGCGACGTACATCGCAAAACACAGCAGACCGGCAAGCAGCAGCAGGCCGAAGGCGAGGCGGAACAGCATCATGGCGGTGGGCTTTCGGGCTTACCAAGCCGGCGCCAGCTCGGCAAAGCCGCGTGGCGCCAGGGTCTCGTCGTCGAAGGTGACAATCTCGTAGGCATCGGGCTCGGCCAGCAGCTTGCGCAGCAGCTTGTTGTTCAGCGCGTGGCCACTCTTGAACGCGTGGTAGGCGGCCAGCAAGGGGTGGCCGAGCACATGCATGTCGCCGATGGCATCGAGGATCTTGTGCTTGACGATCTCGTCGTCGTAGCGCAGCCCTTCGGCATTCAGCACCTTGTAGTCATCGATGACGACGACGTTGTCCATGCTGCCGCCGAGACCCAGGCCACGCGACCGCATCATCTCCACGTCCTTGGTGAAGCCGAAGGTGCGGGCGCGGGCGATCTCGCGCTTGTACAGGCCCGAGCCCATGTCGAACAGCACCTGCTGGCCGGTGGCGTTCACCGCCGGGTGGTCGAACTCGATCTCGAAATTCAAGGTGTAGCCGTGGAAGGGATCGAGCCGCGCCCACTTCAGGCCTGCCCCCTCACCTTCGCGGATCTCCACACTCTTGAGCACGCGCAGAAAACGGCGCGGCGCATTCTGCAGCGCGATGCCGGCGCTTTGCAGCAGGAACACGAAGCTGGCCGCCGAGCCATCGAGTATGGGCACCTCCTCGGCGGTGATGTCCACATACAGATTGTCCAGGCCCAGCCCACTGGCCGCCGACAGCAGATGCTCTATGGTCTGCACCTTGGCGCCACCGGGGTCGCCGCCGGGCGAGATGGTCGTGGCCAGGCGCGTGTCGCAGACGGCATAGGCATCGACCTTGATCTCCACCGGCGTGGGCAGATCGACGCGGCGGAACACGATGCCTGCGTCGGGCGGCGCCGGGCGCAGGGTCAGCTCGACCTTCTGCCCGCTGTGCACGCCCACGCCGACGGCGCGGGTCAGGGACTTCAGGGTTCGTTGCTGCAGCATGGCGTGATTGTCGGCGATTCGGGACGTCCGCGCTGCCACGGGGTTTCAGGCGGAGCAAGCAAAAGCGCCCCACAGAACACGTGGTTCTGCGGGGCCTTCAAGACCATCAGGAGTCAACGCCGGACGCTGGCAGGCGCCCGGTTGATCAAGCCGAGCTTAATCAGCCTGCTTGCGCAGGAAGGCCGGGATCTCGATCTCGTCCATGCCATTGCTGGACAGGGCCTCGACCTTGGCCGCGGCCGTGCGGCCATGGCGCCAGACGCTGGGCACGCTCATGCCGGCGAAGTCATTGCTGCTCATCGGCGGCGGCGCAGGCTGGAAGTGGCCCACCGGCTGGCTCAGCACCGGCAGATTGTCGGTGCCGGTGCGCAGATTGACCTGCGGCTGGACCACGCTCAGCGGCGCCTGCATGCGCTTGGCCTGGGTCAGACCGGTGGCGATGACGGTGACGCGCAACTGGTCGCCCAGCGACTCGTCATAGGCCGTGCCGTAGATCACATGCGCGTCCTCGGCCGCATAGCGACGGATCGTATTCATCGCGTTGCGGCTTTCGGCCAGCTTGAAGGTCGAGCGGCCGGCGGCGATCAGCACCAGCACGCCGCGCGCGCCGGACAGATCGATGCCCTCCAGCAGCGGGCAGGCCACGGCCGCTTCTGCGGCCTTGGTGGCGCGGTCCGGGCCACCAGCCTGCGCCGTGCCCATCATCGCCTTGCCGGGCTCGCTCATCACCGTCTTGACGTCTTCGAAGTCGACGTTGACCAGGCCCGGGATGTGGATGATGTCGCTGATGCCGCCGACGGCGTTCTTCAGCACATCGTTGGCATGGGCGAAGGCTTGGTCCTGCGTGACGTCGTCACCAAGCACGTCCAGCAGCTTGTCGTTCAGCACGACGATCAGCGAGTCCACATTCGCTTCCAGCTCGGCCAGGCCGGCATCGGCCGCCTTGGTGCGACGGCCACCTTCGAAGTCGAAAGGCTTGGTCACCACGCCGACGGTCAGGATGCCCATTTCCTTGGCCACACGCGCGATCACCGGAGCCGCGCCGGTGCCGGTGCCACCGCCCATGCCGGCGGTGATGAACAGCATATTGGCGCCGGTGATGGCGTCGCGTATGCGTTGTTCGGCTTCCTCTGCTGCGGCGCGGCCGGCTTCGGGTTTGGCGCCAGCGCCAAGACCCGAGGTGCCCAGCTGTATCAGCTGATGCGCGCTCGATCGGTTCAGCGCCTGGGCATCGGTGTTCGCGCAAACGAACTCCACGCCTTGAACGCCCTGGTTGATCATGTGTTCGACGGCATTGCCTCCGCCGCCGCCCACGCCGATGACCTTGATCTGAGTGCCTTGGTCAAACTCTTCGATCATTTCGATCGCCATATGGAACCTCCTAGGTCGATTGTGCAGCTGCCACTGAAAAAAACTATCGGGCTTACGCCCATGTGTTGAGCTTCTTCGTCGTTTCTCCAACGACTTGAGCTCTCTTCTACAAGCTTCCAGGCATCCAGTCAGTCGAAGCCAGAGCTGCTATGCAGGTCTGGCACCGAAGACTCAGAAATTACCCAGAAACCAATCCTTCAAACGTCCAAACAGGGTCTTCACCGAACCGGCCTGCTGGGCCGCCTTGTGGCCGCGGGTGCGGGCCAGTCGGGCTTCTTCCAGCAGGCCCATCACGGTGGCGGACCTCGGGTTGGACACCATGTCAAACAATGCACCGCTGTAGGTCGGGTTGCCCCGCCGCACCGGCTTCAAAAAGATGTCTTCGGCCAGCTCGACCATGCCCGGCATCACCGCCGAGCCGCCGGTCAGCACGATGCCGGACGACAACAGCTCTTCGTAGCCGCTCTCGCGTATGACCTGCTGCACCAGAGAGAAGATCTCTTCGACGCGCGGCTCGATCACGCCGGCCAGCGCCTGGCGGCTCAGCATGCGCGGCGCGCGGTCGCCAAGACCCGGCACCTCGACCTGGTCGCTCGGATCGGCCAGCAGTTGCTTGGCCACGCCGTACTCGACCTTGATCTCCTCGGCATCCTTGGTCGGTGTGCGCAGGGCCATGGCGATATCGCTGGTGATCAGGTCGCCGGCGATCGGTATCACAGCCGTGTGGCGGATCGCACCCCCGGTGAAGATAGCAACGTCGGTCGTGCCTGCGCCGATGTCGACGATGGCCACACCGAGGTCGCGCTCATCATCGGTCAGCGCGGCCAGGCTGGACGCGCTGGGGTTCAGCACCAGTTGGTCCACTTCGAGGCCGCAGCGGCGCACGCACTTGACGATGTTCTCGGCCGCGCTCTGCGCGCCGGTGACGATATGGACCTTGACCTCCAGCCGGCCACCGCTCATGCCGATCGGCTCCTTGACCTCATGGCCGTCGATCACGAATTCCTGCGGCTCGACCAGCAGCAGGCGCTGGTCGTTGGGGATGTTGATCGCCTTGGCCGTCTCGACGACGCGTGCCACATCGACTGGCGTGACCTCCTTGTCGCGCACGATCACCATGCCGGTCGAGTTCTGGCCGCGGATATGGCTGCCGGTGATGCCGGTGTAGACCCGGCTGATCTTGCAGTCGGCCATCATCTCGGCCTCTTTCAAGGCCTGCTGGATCGATTGCACGGTGGCGTCGATATTCACCACCACGCCGCGTTTCAGGCCATGCGAGGGCGCCACACCCAGGCCCGCGATGCGCAGCTCGCCGGAGGGCATGACCTCGGCCACGACGGCCATCACCTTGGCGGTGCCAATGTCCAAGCCGACGACCAAATCTTTATATTCCTTGGCCATAAATCCTCAACGTTTCTTGACGGGCCCGACCGGGCCCGTTGTGGTGGACACGCCGCGCAGGTGCACGGCATAGCCATCGGCATGGCGCAGATCGGCGGACTCCAGCGGCCGCTGATACTGCGAGGTGATCTGCGTCACCGTGCGTACGAACTGCGACAGGCGCTGCAACACCTCGTCATCGCTGCCGCGGCCCAGTTCGACCACGGCACCGCGTTCCATCTTGATGCGCCAGGAGCCTCGGCCCGACAGGTCCAGCCGCTCGACGCTGTCTTCCAGCGGCGCCACCGCGGCGTTCAGCCGCTGCCACAGCGACAACATATGCGGCGCCGTGCCCTGCGGGCCCGACAGCACCGGCAGGTTCTCGTCTTCGACATCGCCCAGATTGGCCTGGAACACCTCGCCCTGGGTATTGACCAGCAGGCTCTCCTCGGCGGCGTCGCTGTCTGCATTGGCGCCCTCGACCTTGCCCTCCCAATAGGCGGCGGCATGATGCTCTTCCAGGCTGACCAGCAGGCGATTCGGCCAGACCCGCTGTACCACCGCATGCCGCACCCAGGGCACCGCCTCGAAGGCCTGGCGGCCGGCGGCCAGATTCATCGTGAAGAAATTGCCCTGCAGCCGCGGCAGCGCGTTAGCGCGCAGCGAGGCCACGCTGTTGCGGGAGACCTCGCCATCAACCTTGATCGCCCGCACGCCGAACACAGGCAGGCGCGCAACCCAGCTCATCAGCAGCGCCAGCACGGCCACGGCCACCAGGGTGAACAGCAGCGCCGACACGCCATTCATCAACCGCACGTCGGGCGGCAGTTGGATGTCGTGGGTGGAGGTGGCGGCGCGCATGGCTGTTCGTTCAGTGCGGGTTCAGGGTTCTGGCCGAATCGAGGCTTGCGTGGGCGACCAGCCACAGGCACAGCCGCTCGTAGCTGAGGCCGGCGGCCTTGGCAGAGATCGGCACCAGCGAATGCGAGGTCATGCCCGGCGAGGTGTTCATCTCGAGCAGAAAGGGCTTGCGGTCGCTCGCGCGCAGCATGATGTCGGCGCGACCCCAACCGCGGCAGCCCAGCGAACGGTAGGCGGCGAGCACGATGCGCTGGATTTCCTGCTCTTCCTCAGCCGGCAGGCCACTCGGGCAGAGGTAGCGGGTGTTGTCGGTGAAGTACTTGTTCTGGTAGTCGTAATTGCCAGAAGGGGCCTGGATGCGGACCACGGGCAGCACGACGGCGTTCAAGCCCTCGCCCAGCACCGGGCAAGTCAACTCGTCACCATCCACAAACTCTTCGCACAGCACCTCGCTATCGTAGCGAGCCGCAAGGGCCACGGCCTCCTGCATTTGCGAGTAGCCAACAACTTTGGTGGCACCCATCGACGAGCCCTCGTGCGGGGGCTTGACGAACAACGGCAGACCCAGCTCGTCGGGTACAGCCCGGGTGTGCTCGCGGGTCTGCTGATCCGGCCCCAGCTTCACGTAGCGCGGTGTCGGCAGGCCCTCGGCCAGCCACAGTCGCTTGGTCATGATCTTGTCCATCGCGATGCTGGAGGCCATCACGCCCGAACCGGTGTAGGGGATGCCCAGCAGCTCCAGCGCACCCTGTACCGTGCCGTCCTCACCATGCCGGCCATGCAGCGCGATGAAGCAGCGATCAAAACCCTCGCGCTTGAGCTCGACCAGCTCACGCTCGGCCGGATCGAAGGCATGGGCATCGACACCCAGGCTCAGCAAGGCCTTCAGCACGCCGGGGCCCGACATGGTCTTGGACACTTCGCGTTCGGCCGAGGTGCCGCCCATCAGCACCGCCACCTTGCCCAGCGCCTTCACATCAATATTCAGATCGAGCTTCATGCGCCCTGCCCCTTCACCAACAACTGCACCACCTGGGCCGGTACGCCACCCATATTGCCGGCGCCCATGGCAATCACCACATCACCGTCGCGCGCCTGCTGGCAAATAGCCTGCGGCATCGCGCTCACCTCATCGACAAAGATAGGCTCGACCTTGCCGGCCACGCGCAGCGCGCGGGCCAGGCTGCGGCCGTCGGCCGCCACGATTGGCGCCTCGCCGGCAGAATAGACCTCGGTCAGCAGCACGCTGTCGGCGCTGGACATGACCTTGACGAAATCTTCGAAGCAGTCACGCGTGCGGGTGTAGCGGTGGGGCTGGAAGGCCAGCACCAGGCGCCGGCCCGGGAAGGCCCCGCGGGCGGCCGACAACACGGCGGCCATCTCGACCGGATGGTGGCCGTAGTCGTCTATCAGCGTGAAGGTGCCACCACCTGCCGCCGGCAGCTCGCCGTAACGCTGGAAGCGCCGGCCCACACCGGCAAAGCCGGCCAACGCCTTCAGCATCGGCGCATCGGGCAGCTCCAGCTCGGCGGCCACGCAAATCGCGGCCAGCGCGTTCAGCACATTGTGCGAGCCGGCCAAGTTCAAGATCACGTCCAGATCGGGCAGGGCCGTGCCGCTGTCGCTCAACTCGCGGCGTTGCACGGTGAAGCGCATCTGGCCGCCCGGCAGGGCCTGTACATTGACCGCGCGCACCTGAACGTCGTCGCCGAAGCCATAGGTAATGACCGGGCGCGACAGCATGGGCAGTATCGAGCGCACGCCGGGGTCGTCACCGCACATGATGGCCGAGCCGTAGAAAGGCATGCGGTGCAAAAACTCGACAAACGCCTGCTTCAGCTTGGCGAAGTCATGGCCATAGGTCTCCATATGGTCGGCGTCAATATTGGTGACGACGGCCAGCACCGGCAGCAGGTTCAGGAACGAAGCGTCGGACTCGTCGGCCTCGACGACGATGTACTCGCCCGAGCCGAGCCGCGAATTGGCGCCGGCGCTGTTGAGCATGCCGCCAATGACGAAGGTCGGATCGAGCTCCGCCTCGGCCAGCACGCTGGTGACCAGCGAGGTGGTCGTTGTCTTGCCATGGGTGCCGGCGATGGCGATGCCGCGCTTCAAGCGCATCAACTCGGCCAGCATCACGGCGCGGGGCACGACCGGCACGCGGGCGGCGCGGGCTGCGGTGACTTCAGGGTTGTCCTGCTTCACGGCGGTCGATGTGACCACCGCCTGCGCGCCGGCGATGTGGGCGGCGTCATGGCCGACATGCACGCGTATGCCCAGCGAGGCCAGGCGCTGCGAGGTGGCGCTGTCGCTTTGGTCCGACCCTGACACCGCATAGCCGAGGTTGTGCAGGATCTCGGCAATGCCGCTCATGCCGGCACCACCGATGCCGACGAAGTGGATGCGCTTGACCGCATGCTTCATGGCGTTGTCCTTTGCTCGGTCATTTTCTCAATCTCATCGGCCACTCGCGCGGCGGCACGGGGCCGGGCCAGCGCATGAGCCTTGAGGCCAATGGTCATCAAGGCGGGACGGTCCAGGCCGCTCAGCAACTCGAACAGACGCTGAGGCGTCAGCTCCGGCTGCGGCAAGTGGATGGCGGCGCCATGCTGGGCCATGAATTTGGCGTTGTCGCGCTGATGCGAGGTGGTGCTGACGACCAGCGGCACCAGTACCGCCGGCACGCCAGCGGCGCACAACTCGCTGACCGTCACCGCGCCGGCACGGCAGATGATCAGATCGCACTCGGTCAGGGCTTGGGCCATATCGTCGATGAAGGGCACGACCTCGGCCTGCACGCCGGCGGCGGCATAGGCTGCCTTGACTACATCGAAGTTGCCGGCGCCGGTCTGGTGCGTGACCCAGGGACGATCGACCTGGGGCCACCGGGCCAGGGCCTTGGGCAGGCAGTCGTTCAGCGCCTGTGCGCCCAGGCTGCCGCCGACGACCAGCACGCGCAGCGGGCCATGCCGGCCCTCATAGCGTTGCTCCGGTGCCGCAATGGCTTCAATCTCGCTGCGCACCGGGTTGCCCGTGACGACTGCCTTGGCAGTGGTCGCCGCCGCCGCCCCGTCGAAGCCGAAGCCTATGCGCCGCGCAAACGGACGCAAGCTACTGTTGCTCATCAGCAGGCTGGCGTCGGCATTCACCAACATCAGCGGGCGGCGCAGCAGCCAGGCCATCAACCCACCAGGGAAGCAGACATAGCCGCCCATGCCCAGCACCGCGTCGGCCGAGCGCCGGCGCAGGATGGAGGCGCTATCGACAAAGGCCTTCAGCAGCTTGCCGAAGCCCTTCAACGTGTGCAGCAGGCCCTTGCCACGCAGGCCACTGAACTGCAGGCTGTCCATGCTGATGCCGCTGGGCGGCACGAGCTTGTTCTCCATGCCGTGCGAGGTGCCCAGCCAGCTGACCGTCCAGCCACGACGCTGCATCTCCTCGGCCACAGCCAGGCCCGGAATGATGTGGCCACCGGTGCCGGCCGCCATGATGACCAGATGACGGGCGGTCATGACTTCACCCGCTTGGCTTCTGCGCGCAGGCTGCGGCGCGGGCGGCGCAACTCATGCTGCTTGCGCACGCCAAAGGCACGCGACTGCGTCGCGGCCAGCTGGCCCAAGGCTTTCACCAGTTCGGCCAGATCGTCGGCCAGGCTCAATGCGAGTGCACGCAAGCTCATGCCCGGCCTCCCCGCATCATTTGCCTGTTTTCGATATCGATGCGGACCACGATCGCCAGTGCCACACAGTTCAGCAGGATGGCCGAGCCGCCATAGCTCATCAACGGCAGGGTCAAGCCCTTGGTTGGCAACACGCCCAGGTTCACGCCCATATTGATGAAGGCCTGGCCACCCATCCAGATGCCCACACCCTGGGCCATCAGGCCGGCAAAGACGCGATCCAGCGCGATCGCCTGGCGACCGATGTGGAAGAGGCGCCGCGACAGCCAGAAGAAGGCGACGATGACCACGGCCACGCCGACAAAGCCCAGCTCCTCACCTATCACCGCCAACAAGAAGTCGGTGTGCGCCTCGGGCAGGTAGTGCAGCTTCTCGATGCTGCTGCCCAGGCCCTGGCCGAAGAACTCTCCTCGGCCGAAGGCAATCAAAGAATGGGTCAGCTGGTAGGCCTTGCCCTGGGCATAGCGCTCGTCCCAGGGGCTCAGGTAGGCAAAGATGCGCTCGCGCCGCCAGTCGCTCAGCGAGACCATCAGCACGAAGGCGCCGACCAGCACGGTGATGATGAGCAGGAACATGCGGCCGTTGACGCCGCCGAGGAACAGAATGCCCATCGCGATGGCGGCGATGACCATGAAAGCACCCATATCCGGCTCGGCCAACAGCAGCACGCCGACTACCCCGAGCGCGATCACCATCGGATAGGTGGCGCGGAAGAAATTCTCCTTCAGGTCCATCTTGCGCACCATATAGCTGGCGGCATACATGGCCATGGCCAGCTTGGCCAGCTCACTAGGCTGGAAGTTCATCACGCCCAGCGGAATCCAGCGGCGCGCGCCGTACACGACCTTGCCCAGACCAGGGATCAACACCGCGACCAGCAGAATCAGCGCCGCCACAAACATCCACGGAGCGAAGCGCTCCCAGGTGCTGATGGGCACCTGCACCGTCACCAGGGCGGCGACCACAGCCAAGCCCATGGCCACCGCATGGCGGACCAGGAAGTAGGTGCCGGTGTAGCGCGAGAAGCGGGGATTGTCCGGCATCGCCACCGAGGCCGAGTAGACCATCAGCATGCCAAGGGCCATCAGCGACAGCACCACCCAGACCAGGCTCTGGTCAAAACCCAAGAGCTTGGTCGATTGACCGGACGACACGCTGACCCAGTCGCGCACCGGCACCTCGGCCTTGGGTTCGCGCGACAGGAGGTTGGCCCAGCGCTCGCGCAGGCTGCTCAGGCAGAAGGCGGCGGCAACGCTCATGCCAACCCCCGCTCGTTGGCCAGCGCCTGCACCGCGTCAACAAAGACTTCGGCGCGGTGGGCGTAGTTGCGGAACATGTCCAGGCTGGCGCAGGCCGGGCTCAGCAGCACGCAGTCACCGGACTGCGCCTGCTCGAAGGCCCAGGTGGTGGCTGCTGGCAGGTCATCGAAGCGCTGTAGCGGCACGCCGGCATCGGCCAGGGCTGCTTCGATCTGAGCGGCATCACGGCCGATCAGCGCGACCGCGCGGGCATGACGGGCGACTGGCACGGCCAGAGGGCTGAAGTCCTGCCCCTTGCCGTCGCCGCCGAGGATCACAACGATCTTCGAAGGCGCGCGGTCCTGGCCCAGGCCGTTCAACGCGGCCACAGTGGCGCCGACATTGGTGCCCTTGCTGTCATCGATCGCATCGATGCCGGCTACGGTGTTGACATGCTCGACGCGATGCGGCTCGCCGCGATACTCGCGCAGGCCATGCAGCATGGGTGCCAGCGGCAGGCCGGCGGTGCTGCACAGCGCCAGCGCGGCCAACGCGTTCGAGGCATTGTGGCGGCCACGCACGCGCAGCGCGTCGGCCGGCATCAGGCGCTGGATGATGATCTCTTCCTCGTCATCATCCTTGCGCCGCTTGATCGTCTCGTCGGCTTCCAAGGCGCGCA
This sequence comes from uncultured Roseateles sp., assembly GCF_963422335.1. Lineage (NCBI taxonomy): Bacteria > Pseudomonadati > Pseudomonadota > Betaproteobacteria > Burkholderiales > Sphaerotilaceae > Roseateles > uncultured Roseateles sp. The sequence goes on along the minus strand of NZ_OY729424.1, from coordinate 2,619,719 downwards.
CCAGCCAGGCCATGCCGTTCTCGGTGACGAGGCCGAAGTCGCCCGGCCTATCCGGCGCATCAAGCCCGAAGCGCACCAGCTTGCGCGACACCGCGCGGGTCGGCCGCCCGCGGCCGCCCTTGACCGTCACCGGCGCCGGCACCAGGGCCTCGACCCGTGGGTCGTCGCGGTTGATCACCATCACGCCCTGCTCGCCAAACACGCGGGCCTTGGCGGCGATGTAGGCCTCCATGCCGCCATGCCAGTCCAGATGATCTTGCGTGATGTTCAGCACGGTGCCTGCTGTCGGCTCGAACCCCTGCACGCCATCAAGCTGGAAGCTGGATAGTTCAAGCACCCAGACCTCGGGCAGGTGCTCGAACACCGGAGGCTTGGGCGGCGGCGGCTTGATCGGCAGCGGCGGCTCGTCGAGCAGCGCGTCTACGGCTTCGAGCGTGGTTTGCTCGGGGACGGGCTCTGCCGCCACTTCGGCAACCGGTTCAACCGCCGGCTCAACCACCGACTCATCCACTTCAGCGGGCTCTTCAACAACCACCGGCTCGGCCACCACCTCAGGTGCTACCTCGACCACCGGCTCCAGGTCCAGCGCCGTGGCCAAGGTGTCCAGCATCGTCGGTCCGATATTGCCGGCCATGGCCACGCGCTTGCCGGTGCGTGCCACCAGCTGGGCCGTCATGGCCGTGGTGGTGGTCTTCCCATTGGTGCCGGTGATGGCCAGCACGGCCGGGGCGTAGCGGCGCTCGGCCTTCAGATCGGCCAGGCCTTGAGCAAACAACTCCAGCTCACCCTGGATGCGTATGCCGGCGGCGCGGGCCTGGGCCAGCAGCGGCGCGATGCGCACGTCGCCGGGCGCCAGGCCCGGGCTCTTCAGCAGCAGCTGCACGCCATGCAAGACGTTCTCGGCAAAGTCGCCGCTCAGGCGCGTGGCGCTTGGCACCTTCTCTGCCAGGGCTGCCGCCTGCGGCGGGTGCTCGCGCGAATCCCAGACCTGCACCTGGGCACCGAAGCGCGCGCACCAGACGGCCATGGCCAAGCCGGACTCACCGAGTCCCAGCACCATGACGTTGAGGTCTTGCAGGTGTCGCATGATGTCAGCGCAGCTTCAAGCTGGCCAGGCCGACCAGGCACAGCAGCATGGTGATGATCCAGAAGCGCACAACGACCTGCGTCTCCTTCCAGCCCGACTTCTCGAAGTGGTGGTGCAGCGGCGCCATCTTGAAGATGCGCCGGCCCTCGCCATAGCGCTTCTTGGTGAACTTGAACCAGCTCACCTGCAGCATCACCGACAGCACCTCCATCACGAAGACGCCGCCCATGATGCCCAGCACGATTTCCTGGCGCGTGATCACGGCCATCGTGCCCAGGGCGCCGCCGAGGCTCAGCGCGCCGACATCACCCATGAAGACCTGGGCCGGATGGGTGTTGAACCACAGAAAGGCCAGGCCCGCACCGGCCATCGCCGCACAGAAGATCAGCAGCTCGCCCGAGCCGGGGATGTAGGGGAACAGCAGGTACTTCGAATAGACCGAGGACCCGGTCACATAGGCGAACACGCCCAGGGCCGAGCCCACCATCACCACCGGCATGATGGCCAAGCCGTCCAGCCCGTCGGTGATGTTGACGGCATTGCTGCTGCCGACGATGACGAAGTAGGTCAAGGCTATGAAGCCGAACACGCCGAGCGGATAGCTGACCGTCTTGAAGAACGGTACGAGCAGGTCGGCTTTGGGTGGCAGGTCGTTCGAGAAGCCGCTCTGCACCCAGCGAAGGAACAACTCCAGCACGCGCAAATTCGAGGTCTCCGACACGCTGAAAGCCAGGTACAGCGCCGCCACCAGTCCGATCAGCGATTGCCAGAAGAACTTCTCGCGGCTGGCCATGCCTTCGGGGTTCTTGTGCACGACCTTGCGCCAGTCATCGGCCCAGCCGATTGCGCCGAAACCGAGGGTGACCATCATCACCACCCAGACGAAACGGTTGCTCCAGTCGAACCACAACAGCGTCGAGACAGCGATGCCTATCAGTATCAGCACGCCACCCATCGTCGGTGTGCCGCTCTTGACCAGATGCTGCTGCACGCCGTATTCGCGGATTGGCTGGCCGATCTTCATCGCCGTCAGCCAGCGAATCACCCAGGGGCCGAAGGCCAGGCCTATCAACAGGCTGGTCAGCGCGGCCATCACGGCACGGAAGGTGATGTACTGGAACACGCGCAAAAACCCCATATCGGGGTAGAGCTCCTGCAGCAGTTGTGCGAGGCTAAGCAGCATGTGCGCCTCCATCCAGGGTCGGGCCACTGAGCGCGGCGACCACCTGTTCCATCTGCATGAATCTCGATCCTTTCACCAGCACCGCGCGTGCGGTGGGTGCTTGTTGCAAGGCGGCCACCAGGGCGGCCGTCGTGTCGAAGGTTTGCGCTTGCGGGCCGTAGGCGCTGGCCGCATCACGTGCCGCCGTGCCTGCCGTCCATAGATGCTGGATGCCCAGTTGGGCCGCCAGGGCACCGACCTCGCGGTGGAACTCGGGACCCTTGTCGCCCACTTCGCCCATATCGCCCAGCACCAGCCAGGTCGGGCCCGGCAGTGAGGACAACACCTCGATAGCGGCGCGCACGCTGTCGGGGTTGGCGTTGTAGCTGTCGTCGATCAGGGTCAAGGTCTGGCCCTGGAACGGAATGCTCTTCAGCTGCGAGCGGCCCTTGACCGGCCGGAAGGACTCCAGACCACGAGCGATGGCATTCAGCGGCGCGCCGGCGGCCAGCGCGCAGGCCGCCGCCGCCAAGGCATTGCGAACGTTGTGCAAGCCAGCCACGGCAAGGGCCACCGGCGCATCACCGGCAGGGGTGCGCAGCTCCAAAGCCCAGTGGCCGGTGTCAACCCAGGTGGCCCGCCCGGTCACATCAGCCTCGCCCTGCAGCGCAAAGCTCAGGTGCGGACGCTGGCCGGCCAGCTCATGCCAGATCGGCGCACACGCGTCTTCCGCCGGGAACACGGCAACACCAGCTGCGCCCAGCGCCGTGATCACTTCGCCATTCTCGCGCGCGGCGGCTTCCACGGTCAGCAGGAACTCCTGGTGCTCGCGTTGCGCGTTGTTGACCAGGGCCACCGTCGGCTGGGCCATCAGCGCCAGCGGGGCGATCTCGCCCGGGTGGTTCATGCCGATCTCGACCACGGCCGCGCGGTGCCATTGCGCATCGTCCTGGCGCAGGCGCATCAGAGTCAGCGGCACGCCGATATCGTTGTTGAGGTTACCCTGCGTGGCCAGCGCCGCATCGCCAACCCAGGCGCGCAGGATGCTGCCGATCATCTGTGTCACCGTGGTCTTGCCATTGCTGCCGGCCACTGCGATCAGCGGCAGATGGCAGTGGCGGCGCCAGGCATGGGCCAGCGCACCCAGGGCGGCCTTGGCGTCTGGCACCTCGATGCCAGGCAGGCCGGCGGCATCCAGGCCGCGTTCGGCCAGCGCGGCCACAGCGCCCGAGGCTTTGGCCTGGGCGAGAAAGTCGTTGGCGTCAAAGCGCTCGCCACGCAGCGCGACGAACAGATCACCGGCCTGCAGGCTGCGCGAATCGCTGTGCACACGGGCGAACTCCAACTCACCGCTGCCAACCAGGCGCGCCTGCGGCACGGCTGGCTGCATCAGGTGCAGGGCCTGGGCCAAGGTCATGAGAGGCGCTGCGCTCACAGGCCGGCCCTCGCGATCAAGGCAGCGCGCGCTTCGTCAACATCGGAGAAGGGCCGGCGCACACCGGCGATCTCCTGATAGTCCTCATGGCCCTTGCCGGCGACCAGGATCACGTCGCAGGCATCAGCGCCCAGCACGGCCTGCTGAATGGCGAACTGGCGGTCCACGACCAGGGCTTGCGGCGCTTCGGCAGGCATGCCGGCGGCGATATCGGCCAGGATCTGCTCCGGCTCTTCGGTGCGCGGGTTGTCGCTGGTGACGATCACCTGAGCGGCCAGGCGCGCGGCGATGCCACCCATCAGCGGGCGCTTGGTGCGGTCACGGTCACCTCCGCAACCGAACACGCAAACCAGCTTGCCACCGCGCGCAGCCGCCAGCGGGGCCAGCGCCTGCAAGGCCTTGTCCAGCGCGTCGGGGGTGTGGGCATAGTCCACCACCAACTGCGGCAGCTCGCGGCCGTTGCCGACGCGCTGCATGCGGCCGGGCACCGGGGTGACCTGAGCGGCCACGCGTGCCGCATCGGCCAGCGTATGACCCAAGGCGCGCAAGCCTCCGATCACCGACAGCAGATTGGCGACGTTGTACTCGCCGATCAGGCCGGTCTCGACCAGCAGCGACTCGCCACCCTCTTTCAAGGTGAGAGCCAGGCCGCCGGCACGGTAGTGGAGGTCAACGGCCGCCAGCCGCGCATCGACACGGTTGAGGCCATAGCCCCAGACATCGAGTTTGCCGGCCAGTTCAACGGCCAGTTCGGCCCCCTTGGCATCGTCGAGATTCAGCACCGCGGCCTGCAGGCCGGGCCAGTCGAACAGCTCGCGCTTGGCCGCCCAGTAGGCGTCCATGTCGCCGTGATAGTCCAGATGGTCCTGCGTGAAGTTGGTGTACAGCGCGACGCGGATGCGCGTTCCGGCCAGGCGCTGCTCCTTGATGCCTATCGACGAGGCCTCGATTGCACAGGCGGTATAGCCCTGGTCCGCCATGCGGCGGAAGTTGGCTTGCAGCAGTACCGGATCGGGCGTGGTCAGGCCGGTGTATTCGATTTCGGCTGTCTTGTTGGCCCCCGGCAGCGGCGGCTCGCCCACACCAAGCGTGCCGACCACGCCACAGCGCTGGCCCAGCAGGCTCAGGGTCTGAGCCATCCACCAGGCAGTCGAGGTCTTGCCATTGGTGCCGGTGCTGGCGATCACGGCCAGCTTTTCGCTCGGTGCGCCGTAGTAGGCGGCGGCAATCAGGCCGGTCTTTGCCTTCAGCCCGGGCAGCGAGGCCACGCGAGCATCGGCAAAGCCATAGGCCTCAACGCCCTCGTCCTCGACCAGGCAGGTCGCGGCCCCGGCCGCCAGCGCCGCACCCACGTACTCGCGGCCGTCCTTGGCATAGCCCGGCCAGGCGATGAAGGCGTCGCCAGCAGCCACGCCGCGGCTGTCGGTGCGCAGCGCACCGGTGGTCCACTCCTGCAACCAGCGGGCGGCGGCCTCGGGGGATTTGAGATGGGTCAGTGCCACTTTATTGAAAACTCTCTTGCGCGGTTTCGACCTGGTGCGCGACGATTTGGGGCTTGACCTCCAGATCGGGCGGCACGCCCAGCAGGCGCAGCGACTGCTGCACCACCTGGCTGAACACCGGCGCGGCCACCAGGCCGCCGTAATACTTGCCGTTGGTCGGCTCATCGACCATCACGGCGACGATCAGCCGCGGGTTGCTGATCGGCGCCAGGCCGACAAACCAGGAACGGTATTTGTGCGACGCATAGCCCTTGCCTTCCTGCTTGTGCGCCGTGCCCGACTTGCCGCCCACGCTGTAGCCCTGGGTCTGCGCCAGCGGACCAGTGCCGCCCGGGCCTGCTGCCATCTGCAGCATCAGGCGCACGGCCTGCGCGGTCTTGGGCGAAAACACGCGCACGCCGGCCACGTCGACGTTGTCGGGCTGCTTGGTCATGGTGATGGGGATCAGCTCGCCGTCACGACCGAACACCGTGTAGGCTCGCGCCAGTTGCAGCAGCGATGCGCTCAAGCCGTAGCCATAGGCCATCGTCGCCTGCTCAATCGGGCGCCAGGATTTGTAGGGCCGAAGCCGCCCGGTCACTGCACCGGGGAAATGGATTTGCGGACGCTGGCCCAAGCCCACCTCGGTAAACATCTCATGCATCTCGCGCGGCTGCATCTGCATGGCCATCTTGACCACGCCGATATTGCTGGACTGCTGTATCACCTGCGCCACGCTGAGCGTGCCGTGCGCCTTGGTGTCGGAGATCACGCTGCCGGCAAAGTTGAGCTTCCCGTCGCCGGTCTGTATCAGGGTGTCGGGCGTGACGCGGCCGGTCTCCATGGCCAGCGCGGCGATCAGCGGCTTCATTGTCGAGCCGGGCTCGAAGGTGTCGGTCAGCGCGCGGTTGCGCAGCTGGTTGCCCGACAGATTGCGCCGGTCGCTCGGATTGAAGCTGGGAAAGTTGGCCAATGCCAGGATCTCGCCGGTCTTGACATCCAGCACGACCACGCTGCCGGCCTTGGCCTTGTGCTCGGCGACCGCGTCGCGGATGCGCTGGTAGGCGAAAAACTGCACCTTGGAGTCGATCGACAGATCGATGTCCTGGCCGTTGCTCGGTGGCACGCGCTCGCCGATGTCCTCGACCACACGGCCCAGGCGGTCCTTGACCACATTGCGGCTGCCGTCACGACCCTGCAACTCCTTCTGGAAGGCCAGCTCTATGCCCTCCTGGCCGCGTTCCTCGACATTGGTGAAGCCCACCACATGGGCGGCCGCCTCGCCCTCCGGGTATTTGCGCTTGAACTCGCCTTCCTGGAAGATGCCCTTGAGCTTGAGCTGCTTGATCTGTATCGCCGCCTGGGTGTCCAACTGACGGCGCAGCCAGACGAATTTGGGGCTGGTGGCCAACTTGGCATCCAGCTCCTGCGGGGTGATTTCCAGCAGGTTGGCCAGCTCCTTGCGCTGCTGAGGCGTGGCGTCCACATCCTTGGGGATCGCCCAGATCGAAGGCACGGCGACGCTGGCCGCCAGCACCTGGCCGGTGCGGTCGATGATGCGGCCACGGCTGGCCGGCAGCTCCAGCGCGTGGGCATAGCGGCTTTCGCCCTGCTTCTGGAAGAAGTCGGTGCCTATGACCTGGATGTAAAGCGCACGGCCCAGCAGAATGCAGAAGCCCAGGCCCACAGCGGCCACCAGCAGGCGCGAGCGCCAGGGCGGTGTCTTGGAGGCCAGCAGCGGGCTGCTCGAATAGTTGACGCTGCGCGCACTGTTGGCGCGCAGGCTGCTGCGCGCTGAAGTGGCACCGCTCTTCGGGCCGCTCTTCTGGCCGTTTTGCGAGCCGCGCTTGAACCAGCCGATCACGACTTGCCTCCCGTCGGGCTCGCAACACGAGTGTCGGTGACCGACTGGGTGATGGCCGGCGTGATCGGCCGCATCTTCAGCCGCTCGCGGGCCACCTGCTCGACGCGCAGATTGGTCGCCTGCGCATGGCGCTCGGCCTGCAGGCGCTGCAGGTCGATCTCGAGCCGATGCGCCTCGTTCTGCGCACGGTCGATCTCGTTGAACAGGCGCCGCGAGTCATAAGCGGTGCGCACCAGATACATGCCGCTGAGCAGCACACCCATCATCAACAACACATTCAGCCGGGTCATGTACCCGACTCCATCCGTTCGGCCACACGCATGATGGCCGAGCGTGAACGTGGGTTGGCGCGGACCTCGGTCTCACCAGGCTTGATGCGCCCGAGCGCCCGCAGCCGCATTGCCTTCGGCGCGGCAAACGGGGCACGGCGGTCGTACTCGTCCTTGCTTTCGCGGGCGATGAAGGTCTTGACGATGCGGTCTTCCAGCGAGTGAAAGGAAATGATGGCCATGCGGCCGCCCGGGGCCAGCAATTGCATGGCCGCGCTCAATCCCTGCTCGAGCTCCTCAAGCTCGGCGTTGACGAAAATCCGAAGAGCTTGAAATGTGCGCGTTGCAGGGTTCTGGCCCGGCTCGCGGGTCTTGACCGCACGAGCCACGACTTCGGATAGATCGTCGGTGCTTCGAACAGCACTCCCGCTCTCCCGGCGAGCAACAAGCGCCTTTGCAATCGATACAGCAAACCGTTCTTCCCCATAGTTGCGTATCACCTCCGCAATCTGGCGCTCATCGGCGCGGGCCAAAAAATCCGCGGCGCTTTCGCCTCGGGTCGTGTCCATGCGCATGTCCAGCGGACCGTTGAAACGGAAGCTGAAGCCACGTTCGGGGTTGTCGATCTGAGGACTTGAAACGCCCAGGTCCAGCAGCAGGCCCTGGATCTGCTGCACACCCAGGGCGTCGAGCTGGGCGCGCATGTCGGCAAAGGCCGAATGCACGATGGTGAAACGGGGATCGTCAATGCGGTTGGCGCCGGTCGTCGCCTCGGCCACCGCCTCGGGGTCGCGGTCGATGGCGATCAGCCGGCCCTGCGGGCCGAGGCGGGACAGCAGCAGGCGAGAATGGCCACCGCGGCCGAAGGTGCCATCAAGATAGATGCCGTTCGGGTCGGTCAGCAGAGCATCGACGGCTTCGTCCAGCAGCACCGTGGTGTGCTTGAAATCATCGGGGGTCTGGACGATGCTCATCAGAAGCTCATGTCCTTGATCGCGTCCGGCACTTCGGACTCCATGACCTTGGCCTCATGCGCGGCGTAGGTGGCCGCGTCCCACAGTTCCAGATAGCTGCCCATGCCCAGCAACATAACGTCCTTGCTCAAGCCAGCGGAAGCGCGCAGCTCGGGCGAGATCAACACGCGCGAGGCGTTGTCTATCTCCACATCCATCGCATTGCCCAGGAACACGCGCTTCCAACCGCTGGCCGACATCGGTAGCGCGGCAACGCGCTCGCGAAAGCCCTCCCAGGTCGGACGGGGGAAGACCATCAGGCAGCCTTCGGGATGCTTGGTGACGGTCAATTGGCCCTGTGCCATGGCCTGCAGCACCTCGCGATGGCGCGCCGGGACGGTCAACCGCCCCTTCGCGTCCAGCGCAAGCGCTGCTGGTCCTTGAAACATGAAATTGGCCACAATCACCCACTAAAGTGCACTTTCTCCCACTTTAGCCAATGCTCACGGCCCGGTCAAGGACGAAATGTAAGAATTTCCCAATGAAATCAATCACTTAGCAGAGAAAGCTAAGGTACACATTAGACAAATATCGTTATGGAATAAGGACTTGCAGAGTGGTCTGCAAGTGGTGGATTAGATATTTCATACGCCACAGAGGCGCCGGGAACCTCAATCAAGCTCGGTAAACCCCAACAAGCTCGAAAACTACCCAGCGACGCCGTTCAGTCTCCAACGGTGTCAGTGACGACCCATTTGCCTGAGATGCTGGACAGGACACTTCTGGGGTCAAACACCGGGCATATGCGTGCCGCGCCCACTTGGGGCACCTTGCTGTCCGCGCGATTGCCGCACAAGACGTCCTGGGCGAGGCACCTGCATCGTCTGCCGATGCCGTGTCGCGGCGCGAAGTTGCTCGGCCACCATTGCCAGCGACTCAGGCCTCGGTATGCCCACTTGAAGGCCTACGGCCGGATAGAGCGACGCACCTGACCGGCGTTGAACTCCGCTTGCCGATTCTCAGCTTCAAGCTTCCGCTCCGCCGCTTCGAAGGCCTCGACGCGTGCCTTCGTATAGCGCGGACCTTTGGTAACCACTAGGGAACCATTTGGTCCTTGGGCCGACCACTTGGGCGTAATGACGACGCAAGACGAATTGCGGCGGTCGAAAATGCGGGGCCGGACGCCGCAGTTATTGCCGTACCGATACACCACGTTCTTGTGCCGCTTGCGGACGTCCCTGGTGCCGGCCAGGACGCGAGAAATCATCTCGTCGTCGTTGCATTCTTGCTGTCCGGCCAGGTGACGTTCTGAAGGAGTGAGCGTCTCGGCATCCTTGCGGCGAACACCGTGTGGCCGAAACCGCCAGGCGATGAGACCTTGGTCCAGCGCGCGTATCGCCGCCTCGACAGATAACAGGCTCATCGCCGTCTGCTCCAGCCGTAGGGGCAACGCATCCGTGCTGCGAGGCATGCGGCTCGCGTCTGGATTGCCCTTGACGGCATCGATCCGGTCGAGCCAGTCCAACTGCGGCAGATTTGCCAACCTGCCCTCAACGTCCAAAGCCCCCAACTCCTGCGCGCTGAGATTGGGCGATATCCAGATTGGCTTCATGCTGTCGGGGTGCACCACCATTTGGCCAGTGGCACCATACTTTCGGATATCGACCGCATCAAGAACGTGCACGTAAGGAAGGACAGGCAGAACGGCCTTGCGCGCGGTGTCAAAGCCTGGCACTGCCTTGACCTCCATGTCGCCGTGCATCCACCCAATCCCACCCACCCATTCGCAGGCGATGTCTGCTGCGAGGTCAAGGTCGCCGCAGGTTTCACTCCCTTGTGCCCAACTGCCGAACGCCCACACGACGCGCACACTTGCAAAGAGGCGCCCGTGAACTGGCACCAGATCCCGCGGGGACGATGCATAGTCGAATTCGACTTCATGAGCCACATCCAGCCTCGTGCAGATCGTCGTCAATGCACGAGTGAAGCGCTCGCGAGGGAATCGTTTCGCTAGCATTGTTCAGGCTCCCCAGCCAACCATATCTTCAGACCATCAGTGCGTACGGCATGGTGCGCTACATCAGGGTGAACGAGACTCAACTGCACCCACCTATGCGGCCTAGCGGCTGTCAATGATGTTTAGCAAGTCCATCACTAACATCACAATTGCATGAATGTCCAACAGATCACGCAACGTCACTGTGCGATGTAAATTATGTTTTTGTAGGACATGAAAGCGCCCGCTGCAAGGTAAATCGGCCACTCCTGCTCACTGACTTGATCCATCGCCTTCGCAAGCGAGCCGGACTGAGGCTTGGATGCCTGGCGTATATGGTCGGCGCCAATGTCTTCAAGCTTGAAGTTGCCGGCTTCTCGCACGCGCTCGTCAACTGTGCGGAAGGCGAGAAAGACCGAGTCGGATAAGTCGCCACTGGCCAGAGCCATCCAAACCTGGTCAGCGATGCGCCCATGAAGCAGTGACAGGGGAAAGCCAGACGCCCGTCGAAAGCTTTCGAATGAGATTGGCGTTGCGGCAACATGCTGCCGGCTTATCAACCATCACCGCAGATCTTCGATTCTTCGCTTTCACATTGCGGAATTCATTTGCCACCCCTTGTCAGCGGCCGTTGCGTTAGGGATAGCTAAATCAACGACCTGGGAAGCGCTAAGTTTCCGAGCCTGCTTGGAGTTCCCGCCGCCGCTGATTGAGGCGTTGTCTGACGAACAATCGCGCCGCGCACCGACGGCTACCGCGCACCCGACCTTCTAGGCTTGAAGCACAAGCCCGGAAGTCGGTCTCCGCGAGGAATCAGCGATGAAAACATCCCGCCTTGCCCCCTGCATCTGCCTGGTGTTCGCAGCCAGCGCCCTGCCCGTGCAGTCTCAAATGACCGGCTGGACCGAAGCCGTGCAGGCGAATCTGGCGCCACCGACGCTTCGCCTGAGTCAAAGCCAGGGCGAACCGCTCGCGACCGCGGGCTCGACGGCGTTGACGGATACATTGAATGGTCAATCGCAGACCGCCCGCCAAACCATGGTGTGGGCGGTGCATTCCTCGGGCCTGGGTTTTGGCATCGGCGTCGAGCAGCGCAACAGCACCTTTGCCGGCCTAGGGACGCAACGTCTCTCGTTTGACTCGACAACGCCCCAGGCCGGCATGTTGATGGGCCTGTCCATGGCCACCGGCAATCGGTCGTATCTGACCCTTCAAACACCGCTGCTGAGTTCGACGGCTCGTCCGTCGTCAGAGGACGGGTTGCTGCTGCAAGACGCACGGCAACTGCGCATGGGCCTGGTGTTCCAGACCCGCAACAAATATGCCGATCTGCGCCAAGGCCTGCGCATGGAACTGAGCGCCCAGACAACGCTATCGGTCAGGCCACGTGCCGGCCGACTTGGCTTCACGGTACAAAGCAGTTGGTAGCCAAGGCCAGCCAGGCCAGACGGCCGGCCCTGTTGCCACAGCATCAATCGCAGTTCGGCACCTCGGGCTTGCTGCCGGGCTTCATGCACTGCTTGTAGTCGCTGGGCAGATTGCCGATTTCGCGGGACTGGCCCGAGGCCAGGGTGAACTGCTCAACCACCTGATGGGTGCAGGTCGTGGCCGGCTTGCCGCCGTCGCCATCGACCGTGGTGCAGCGGCTGGTGTACAGCGCGTAATTGCACTGGCCGCTGGGGCTGGCAACGCACTGGAATTTGCTGGTGCCGTTGTTGCGCTGCAGCTTTGAGCTGACGCCGTCACCGGTGGTGGTGACGTGGATCGCGCAGCCGCTGAGCCCCGTGCCAATGAGCAGGGCGGACAGGGCGAGGCGATGGAAAGCAAAGCGCATAAGGATCTCCCAGGTGATGCGTTGTGAAATGCAAAACCGGGAGCCTACGCAGGCCTGGCTGCACAGGCCAGGCCTTCACGACGAACTGCAGATAGGCCGGTACAGGCCGGAGCGGCCTGCTCGGCGCCGGCAACTTACTTGCCTGTGGGCTTGACCTGCGGGCGGCCGGCGGCGGTCGGATAGGCCGACATCACGCGCGAGGGATCGACGGTGTTCAGGTAGGCGGCGTACTGGCGCTCGGTGCAGTCCAGCGTGCCGCCGGCCGTAGCCTCCCCCTTGTATTCACCTTTGTAGTAGACGAACACGAACTCGTTGGCGGCCTGGGGCTTGGCGTTCAGCTTGGCGCTGGTCGTGGCGGCGCAGTCGCTGCGCAAGGCATAGGCCTCGGGGCCCTCCTTCTGGGCCGTGGCGGGCTGGGCCCAGGAAGCTGCGGCGATCGGGGCCAGTATCAAGGCCAGGAAGATGCTTTTCATCGGCAAACCTTTGAGTCGGGTCGGTATGCAAGCCGGGCCGCCTCGCGGCGTCGCCCAGGCCTGGACGGCGCGCGAAGCTTACTGGCGGGTTGGCCGGATTTCCACCCCCGACTGAGGGTAGGTTTGACCCTTGTTCAGGGGTTCAGGCCCGGGGCAGGTGCAGTTCGGCCCGCAGCCCCCCGGCCGGCCGGTTGCTCAGGCGCAGTTGCCCGCCCTGGCGGCTGATCAGGTCTCGAGCGATGTACAGGCCCAGGCCGGTGCCGCCGGTGGCGCGATTGCGCGAGGACTCGACGCGGAAAAATGGCTGGAACACCGCCTCCAGCTGATCCTCGGGAATCCCCGGCCCCTGGTCATCGACGTGCAGCAGCACGGTGTTGCCGTCCACCACCACCGTGACCTCGGCACGCTCGCCGTAGCGCAGCGCATTGCCCAGCAGATTGCCGAGCACGCGGCGCAAGGCCGTGGGCTGTACGCGGGCGAGCGCCGGTTCGCCCTGCACCGTGACGGCATGGCCCTGCTCGACCAGGTCATCGGCCAGTGACTGGGCCAGCGCCAGCATGTCCATGCTGACCGGCGCCTCGCTGGCATGGGCGCCGCGGAACACCTGCAGCACCGATTCGATCAGGCCATCCATTTCGTGGATGTCGGCCACGCAGCGCTGGGCGGCAGGCTCATGCTCCAGGGTCTCGAGTCGCAGGCGCATGCGCGTCAGCGGCGTGCGCAGGTCGTGCGAGATGGCCGCCACCAACAGGCCGCGCGCCTTGAATTGCTCCTGCAGCTGGCTGGCCATCCGGTTGAAGACCTGGGCGGCCTCGCGCACCTCGACCGTGCCCTGAGTTTCGTCCAGCGTCGGCGGGGCCGCGTCGCGCTGCAAGGCCTCGCCCAGGCCATGGGCAGCAGCCGACAGGCGCCGCATCGGCCGCGACAACCAGGCCGCGCCGAACCAGGCGGCCAGCGCGATGATCAGCATGCGCACACCGTAGTCCATGGCCAGCAACCAGCCGGGAAGGCCGCGCTCGAAACGCCCGCCAAGACGCGGGGGCGGCAGGCCAGTGTCAGCCCCGGGCGGCGACTCGCTGTGTTCGTGGGGCGGCCGACGGTCTTCGCTCCGGCCCCCCATCGGCGGCAGCGAAGGAAAGATCAACAGCCGAGACCAACCGGATCGCGCCTCGTGACCGGGTCCGCCGGCGCCACCTCCCTCACCCCGCTCGGGCCGACCCACTTGGGACATGACCAGCGAGAACGCCAGGAAGTGGCTGCCCACCAGTGTCACCCACAGCAAGATGAAGAGGCGCTTGAACAGGGTGTCACGCCAGCATCGGCGCAGCCAGTTCATGTGCTGACCTTGACGTCGAACAGATAGCCCTCGCCGCGCAAGGTGCGTATCAGCCGCGGCTCGCGCGGCGAATCGCCCAGCTTCTGGCGCAGGCGCGACACCGCCAGATCGACGCTGCGATCATTGACCTCGACGCCGGGCGCCCGCGTCAGCTCGATCAGCTGGTCGCGGCTGAGCACCCGACCCGGGCGCTCGACGAAGGCGCTGAGCAGGCGGAACTCGGCGCTGGACAGGGCCACCACCACCTGCTGCGGCGAGACCAGCTGACGCAGCAGCCGGTCAAACGCCCAGCCCTCGAAGCGCAGCTGGCGCGAGGGCTGGGGTGCCGCACCCTGCGGCGCTGTGCCCTTGCCGGCGCGGCGCAGCACGGCGTTGATGCGAGCCACCAGCTCGCGCGGTTCGAAGGGCTTGCCCAGATAGTCGTCGGCGCCCATTTCCAGGCCGACGATGCGGCTGCCCGGGTCGCCCTGGGCGGTCAGCATGATCACCGGAGTGGCATGCTGCTGGGCCACCCAGCGGCACAGGTCCAGGCCGCTGGCGTCGGGCAGCATGATGTCCAGCACAACCACGTCGAAGGCTGACGCGCCGAGAATCTGGCGCATCTGCCGGCCATCGGCGGCAACACTGACCTGCATGCCGAAGCGCTCCAGAAAGGCCTGCAGGCCCTGGCGGATCTCGCTGTCGTCATCGACCACCAGACATCGGATCATCGGCACCTCTTGAGTGTCATCAGGCGGATATGCCCACCGTCAGGGTAGCGACATAGCCGGCGGCCACGCTGCCGGTGACGCTGGCCAGCTGCAATGTCACCCCATCGCTGAACACATTGTCGCTTTGGAAGCTGATGCGGGCGAAGTTGGTGACGCTGGTGGCATAGCCGCTGGCGCCGTTGTAGACGGTGGAGCAGACATCGCTAGGGAAGGCGATCTGCGAGGTCTTCAGCTTGTTCGAGTAGGCGCTGGCGCTGTTGGCGCTGCGGAACACCTCGAAGTGCATATGGGGCATGCGGCCGTCGTAGCAGCCCGGGAAGATGGTGGTGAAGGTGGCCACGCCATCGCTGCCGGTGGGCTGCACGCCGCGCAGATAGTTCTCGGCCGTCACGCCTGCCGAGTACATCGAGTAACGGCCCTCGCGGTCGCAATGCCACAGATAGATGGCGTAGCCGGACAGATCGGCGCAGCTGGCTCCCGTGTTGACCAACCGGAGCTTGATCGTCAGCGGCACGCCCTGGGCCACGCCGCTGGCGCTGCCAATGCTGGTGCGGATGTCGCTGCGCACAATGCCGCTGAGCGTCAAGGCATTGGCGATGCCGCCATTGGACGAGTTGGAACCGTCACCGGGATAGGGGCCGGCGGTCTCTTCGGGGATCACGCTGCAGCTGCTGGTGCTGCTGCCCGAGCCGCCCGTGCTACCTGTACTGCCGCCAGTGGATGTGGTCGTGGCAGCGCTGGCCTCATCGCCACCGCCGCCGCAGCCCAGCAGGGTCAGTGCACTGGCTCCGCCCAGCCACAGCAGGGCGCGGCGGCGCTGCAGAAACTGGTGACCCAGCACCTCCAGGTCGTGGATCAGGCCCTGGTCATGCGGGTCGGAATGGGTGTGATCGGGTGTCATGGCGGCGCTCCTGGCAAGGTGCGAGGCCTGAGGAAAGCCGGCCCCGCTGAGCGCTATTGAGCCTATTGGCTGTTTCGGTGGTATCGCTTGTTTGTGTCCGGCCCGACACATCCAGCCAGTTGGGGGTCAGAGCTAAAGGTCTGACCCGCAAGGTCATCATCCTAGCCTGACGTTCCGCCGCGCCCCCCCCGATCAGCCTGTTCCCTCCTATGAGGAGGACTGGTTTCTTTGATGGAGACCCTGGGCAACCTCTCCCACCTGCCCGAGTCGGTGATCGATCTCATCCGCCGCTCGCTGCAGGGCGAGACCTTGATGCCCGTCGGCCAGACCTTCGAGATCACACGCTCGCGTTCTCACTGCCACGTGCAGGCGGTGGCCCTGGCGATGCAGCGGCTGGGCCTGTCGGCGGTGCTGGGTGGCAGGTCTTGCCCAGAGCAGGACCGGGTGCGCGCGCACATCTTGCTATGCATGCTGGCCTACTACGTCGAGTGGCATATCGCCAGCACTCGATGCCTCCGAACACCCGGGCAAACAGCGGCGCATGGCCGCGCCGCATCGCCCCCCACACGGGTGTAGCGTCCGTCCGAACGGTCGGCTAAGCTCCTCACTCCTGAGGGTGGCCTTGGCAGCGGCGCATCGTCCGCCAGCATCGGCTCCTTTGTGGATTCCGGGTGCTCCATTCACCCCAGCTCAAAGGACAGCTCTCATGCAATTTCGCCCCACCGTATTGGTGCTCGCGCTGGCCGGCCTGGCCCCCCAGGCCCAGGCCCAGGCCCAGGCTCGTTTCAGCCTGACCCCGCTGGGCGATCTCGGCGGCGGCCATGTCGTCGCCAAAGCTGTGAACGACGCCGGTCAGGTGGTGGGCACGGCCCGCCTCGCCGACGGTGGGTCCCGCGCCTTTGTCTATACGCAGGCGGGAGGGATGAGCGAGTTGCCGACCTTGGGCTCCTCCGTCAGCAGCGCGGTCGCCATCGCCTCCAACGGCCTGATACTCGGCACCTCGGGCATGCGGGCCTTTGTCTATGAGGCCGGCGTGGCGCAGCTCTTCGGGCCCGATCGCCTTCAGCCCATCGCCATCAATGCCCAGGGTGCGGTGCTGGCGACAGCCGACGACCAGTTGCGTCTCTATGGGCGCAATGGCAGCTTCCAGGCTCTACCCGCCCTGGGCGGCAGCGGCAGCATCAGTTTCGGCCGTGCCCTGAATGACCAGGGCGTGGTGGTTGGATTCGCCCTCCTGCCGCGCGATTCCTTCTACCGGGCCTTCAGCTACGGCCAAGGGGTGATGCACAGTCTGGGCGACCTGGGCAACCGCGACAGCCAGGCAGCGGCGATCAACAACGCCGGCCAGATCGTGGGTGGGTCGAGTCAGGCCTATGGCCGCCTGCAGGCCTTTGTCTACCGCGAGGGTGTCATGCACGGCCTGGCCACCCCCTCTGGCGATAGCCGTGCCACGGCCATCAGCAGCTCCGGCGTGGTCGGCGGCGAGGCCTACGCCACGGGTGCGATCGGCTCGACTGCGGTGATCTGGACCGATGGCGGCCAGACGATGGCCCGGCTCAACACCCTGGTGACAAGGGATTGGCGCTTTGAGAGCGTGGTGGGCATCACGGCGAGCGACCAGGTCGTCGTCAACGGCATCTTCCAAGGCGGGCAGCAGGCGGCGGCGATGCTTGCCCTGCACCCCGATTGGCAGGGCGGCGACGGCCGTTGGGACGATGCCGCGCACTGGAATTACTCGGGCCTAGGCACGCTGGGCCATGCCCCCGGGCAGGCGCACGACGTGGTGATACATGGCGGCGCCGGCAGCGCGACCATTCTGGGCAGCGCGGATGGCCGCGCGCGCAGCGTGAGCCTGGGTGCGGCGGCGGGTCAGCAATTGCTATTCAAGCTCAATGGCGGCAGCACCCGCACCCTGAACGGCACGGTGTTGAAGGCCGGTGCGGTGCTCGGCGGCAGCGGACGCCTGGAGGGCGGCCTGACGGTGCAGCAGGGGGCGAGCGTGCAGCTCGGGGCCGGCGAGGCGATGAGCCTGGGCGGCGGAGGGGTGGCCCACAGCGGTGTGCTGAAGGTGCTGGGCACCGCCCAGGCCCCGGCCGTGTTCAGCAACAGTGCCGCCTTCAACAGCGGCGCCGGCAGTCAGATCAAGGTGGAGCACGGCAATCTGGACTTCGCCGGCGGGCTGGTCCTGGAGGGCCGGATGAACTTCAGCCACGGCAATGTCTCGGGCCCGGTGCAAGTGCTGGCGGGCGGGCAGCTGCTGGCGGACAAGGGCAGCAACACCTTCAACGACTTGCTGGACGTGAGCGCCGGTGCCGAGCTGCTGATCAACCAGGGCAGCTCCGCCACCTTCTTCGGCCCGGTCGTGCAGCGCACCGGCGCCCTCTTCAGCGGCAGCGGTCAGAAGTATTACGAGGGAGGGCTGTCCCTTGGCGGCTCTCCCGGACTGGGGGTGGACGCCGGCAATGTCGGCTTCGGCGCGGCCAATCTGTATCTGGCCGAGCTCGGCGGCGCCAGTGCCTGCACCCTGGCCTGCGGCAAAGATGAAGCGCTGCGCAATCGCAGCTTCGACAAATACATCGTCAACGGCCATCTGAGCTTTGGCGGCACGCTCAAGCTGGCCTCCTGGCAGGGCTTCAGCGCCCAGGCCGGGCAGAGCTTCGATCTGTTCGACTGGGGCAGTAGCAGCGGCAGTTTCGAGCGGCTGGACGCCAGCGACTTCGCCCACGCTGCGGGCACGGTGCTGGATTTCTCCAGGCTTTACAGCACCGGCGAGGTCCGCGTGCTGGCGGTACCCGAGCCCGCCAGCCAGGCGCTGTGGCTGGCCGGCCTGGGCGGCCTGGCGGCCTGGGCCGCGCGGCGCAGACGCTTGGCCTGAATGCGGCGTCGCCCGCCCACGACCCGCAAGGGCTCCAGTCAGTCGGGGTCAGCCCGCACGCTCTTAGGCGTGCGGTCCTTCGCCAGCCACAAAGCCCCTTCCGGGCCTTTGTGCGCGGGCGCAGAGCCTTCGGCCATGCTGCGCATGGGTCTCAAGGTCTGACACCCATGTCATTAGTTTGACTCCTTGATCAACCGCCCCTGCGCCGGCTGCACCGGCCGCGCATTCATCGGATACAGGCGCGAGAAGATATTGATCTGCTGGTTGGACACCTGCACCGGCTGCTTCAACACCATCCACAGCACACCCTCGCTGCAGGGTGGTGTGGTGAGGGACCCCATATAGGTGTAATAGAGGCGGCTCTCGGGCAGCAACTGGTTCAGATCCAGCATCACCTGGGCCTGCTGCAGCTCGTTCTTCTCCAGCGGCAGATTGGCCCAGACGGTCTGTATCAGTGCGTGGGTGGAGCCCCGGTCCAGCAGCACGGCGACGACCGCCAAGCGGCCCTCGGCATCCTTGTGCACCAGGTGGGCAACCATGTCGAACTGACGGCCGTTGATGCGCTCCTCGCTAGGGCGGTGGAAGTGGAACTGCAAGAGCTCGTAGCGCCGGCCCATGATCTGGATTGCATTGCCCTGGGCCACATTGACCTGCACCGTGTGGCCGTTGTCTATGACCGAGAAATTGCTGGGCTTGTAGTCGAAGGCTATGGGCTCCAGATCGACGGCAATGCCCTCGCGGATGTCGATAGGGCTCTGGCGCGTGCCGGACGCACATTTGTTGAAGTCCGGGCGCAGCTGGCCCCAACGCTCTGGGCCGCCCTGGCCGTCATAGCCCCAATGGATCTCGGCGCCATGGCCGACGGGGGCGGAAGCGGCCTTGGCACCGGCTCGGCCGGCGGGAGCGGCCGGGCCGCCCTTGGTGGTCAGCTGCATCTGGCCAGGCGAGCCGTCGGGCTTGGTGCCCAGGCGCTCGGCCAGCTTCATGCGCAGGCTGTCCAGTGTTTCGTCGCCACCACGCGAGGCAGTCGCCGCGGGCTTGGCCTCCATCCCCGCCTCGGCCTTGGTCTCGGTCTTGACCGCCGCCTTGGCCGGCGTCTTCTTGACGGGCGCGGCGGGCTCATTGGCCCAGGTCTGACCTGCCAACAGGCAGCAGACCAGACTCAGCGTGGCATATCGCATTGCTTGCATTCCCTGAACTCCTTGCCCCGTCGCGCCAGTGGGCGCTGGAAGAAACGGGACTCTTCGGCTGGTTTTCGGCCAAACCTGCCGCCAGCTTGAATGCAGCTCAGCGCGGCAGCTGCGGCTTGACCCAGATCCAGGCCACCAAGCCTATGCACATCATGCCCATCGAGGTCAGCGCCAGCTGCACATTGGAATGCATCACCAGGGGCGCGATCACACCCGCCACCAGGCCGTTGGCGGCGCTGCCTATGCAGGCCTGCAGCGAAGACGCCATGCCGCGCCTATCAGGCGCCAGGTCCAGCACCATCAGGGTCACCACCGGCACCATCAGCGCCCAGCCGAAGGCGAACACGCCTATCGGCAGCAGGGCCCAGGCCGGGTGCGGCTCGAACAGCAGGTTCAGCACCACATTGATGGCCGAGACCAGAATCATGATGACGAAGCCATGGCGGATCTGGTGCCGGGCCTTGACCCGGCCGGCCAGACGGCCGCTGAGGAAGGCGCCGGCCATGATGCCGCCAATGGTGATGCAGAAGAACCACCAGAACTGCGTCGGCCCCATGTGCAGCAGCTCGCCCAGGAACACCGGCGCCGACAGCACGTACAGAAACATGCCGTTGAACGGTATGCCGCTGGCCATGGCCAGCAGCAGGAAACGCGGGCTGGAGCACAACTCCCAGTAGCCGCGCATCAGGTGGCGCACCTCGAAGGGCTGCTTCTGCGCAGGATCCAAGGTCTCGGGCAGCAAGCGCCAGTTGGCGATCAGCAGCGCACTGCCGACCAGGGTCAGGAACCAGAAGATCGAATGCCAGTCGGCATGGACGAACAAGAAGCCACCGACGATGGGTGCGATGGCCGGAGCCACGCCGAAGAAGATCGTCACCTGCGACATCACCCGCTGCGCATCGGCAGGCGGGAACATGTCACGGATGATGGCCCGCGACACCACGATGCCCGCCCCCGCCGACATGCCTTGCAGCGCGCGGAAGAACACCAGCTGGCCGATGCTGGTGCTTAAAGCGCAGCCCACCGAGGCCAGGGTGAAGATGGCCAGGCCGACCAGCACCACCGGCCGGCGGCCCAGGCTGTCGGACAGCGCGCCATGGAACAGATTCATCAGCGCAAAGCCGAACAGATAGGCCGACAGCGTTTGCTGCATCTCCAGCGGCGTGGCATGCAGCGCGGCGGCAATGCCCGAGAAGGCCGGCAGATAGGTGTCGATCGAGAACGGCCCGATCATGGCCAGACAGGCCAGTAGCACGGACAGGGCCCAGCGGGGGGCACGCCACAGCGTGTTCGCGTTCGGATTCATCTGCGTCCAGTGTAACGGCCACATCGCGCGCAGCAGGCGGTGCGCGCCTTGCGAACACATCGCAGCGCGCACGCCCCTACACTGGCCGACTTTTCCTGGGGAGCACCACATGACTGAGATCCTGAACATCGGCGTGATCGGCCTGGGCGTTATGGGCCAGCGCATGCTGGAGCGCCTGAAGAGCCACGGCCGCCTGCGCCCCACTCTGGTGTGGGATGCCCATCCGCAGGCGCTGCAGCAGACACTGCAGGCCTATCCTCAGCTGCGCGCAGCCGCCAGTGCCGAAGCCCTGCTGGCCTCGCCAGGCTTGCACACCGCTTACATCGCCACACCGCCGGCCGCGCATCTGACACTGGCCAATGCCGCCTTCGACGCCGGCCTGGCCGTGCTGTGCGAAAAACCGCTGACCACCGATTTTGACGGTGCCCGCCGCACCATCGCACGCATCGCCGCCGAAGACAGGCGCGACGCCGTCAACTTCTCGCTCGCCTCGTCGCCCGGCCTGCAGGCGCTGAAATCGGCCTGGGCGGATGGTTCTCTGGGTGACTGGCGGGACATCACGATCGAGTTGTCGTTCGCCGCCTGGCCGCGCCCCTGGCAAAGCGGCGCGGGCGCCTGGCTCAGCGAGCGGGTCGAGGGGGGCTTCTCGCGCGAAGTGCTGTCGCACTTCATCTTCGTGCTGCAGCATGTGCTGGGGCCGGCGGACGTGGTGGCTGCACAGGCCGTCTACCCGGCCGACAGCCATCTGGCCGAGACGTCGCTGAAAGCCGAACTGCGCATGCACGGCGTGCCGGTGCATATCGACGCCGCCGTGCGCGGCGATGTGGCCGACGTGAACCGTGTCACGGTCACTGGCAGTCAGGGAGGCCTGCGCCTGCAGGAATGGTTTGGCCTCAGCCAGCGCCAGGGCAGCGACGGGGCTTGGGCCCCGGTGTCGGCCGCCAGCAGCGACCAGTTGCGCCAGCAAAGCCAGCGCTCGCAGCTGGACCACTGGGCGGCGATGGTGGACGGCCAGCCCCATGGTCTGCCGCGATTTGCCGAGGCATTGGCCGTGCAGGAGACCGTCGAGGCTCTCCTGGCAGGAAAATAGTGTGAAGCAAGCCGATAGGCCGGATTCTGTGCACGCCCGGCCTCTTGCGAAGCCGGGTGCGTGACCGTCATTCCTCTTGGCCGGACATCACTGCCCGGCTCGGTGCCACCTACCCGCCAGCTCTGCGAGCCGCATCAACGCTGGCCTACTTGGTGTTGCTGCGCGTAGAGATTGCCCGTTTCATCCGGACTTAACCGGCTCGTCTCTGTTGCTCTAATCCTCACCTCGCGGTGGGCAGCCGTTAGCTGCTACGCTGCTCTATGCAGTCCGGACCTTCCTCCAGTGCCATGTTTCCATGCTTGCACCAGCGACGGTCTGGCTTGCTTCACACGATCATTATCGCAGGAGCCCAGAGATGAAAGCCGACAACGTCCTCGCCACCATCGGAAACACGCCCCATATCCGCATAAACCGGCTGTTCGGCGACAGCCATCAGGTGTGGGTGAAGTCCGAGCGCAGCAACCCGGGCGGCTCGATCAAGGACCGCATCGCGCTGTCCATGGTGGAAGAGGCCGAGGCCAGTGGCAAGCTGCGGCCGGGCGGCACCATCATCGAGCCAACCTCGGGCAATACCGGCATCGGCCTGGCGATGGTGGCAGCGGTCAAGGGATACAAGATCGTGCTGGTGATGCCCGACAGCATGTCGATCGAGCGCCGACGGCTGATGCTGGCCTATGGCGCCACCTTCGATCTGACGCCCCGCGCGCTGGGCATGAAGGGCTCGATCGCGCGCGCCCAGGAGCTGGTTGCGCAGACGCCCGGTGCCTGGATGCCTCAGCAGTTCGAGAACCCGGCCAATATCGATGTGCATGTGAAGACCACGGCGCAAGAGATCCTGCGTGACTTCCCCGATGGCCTGGACGCGCTGATCACCGGCGTGGGCACCGGTGGCCACATCACCGGCTGCGCCCAGGTGCTGAAGGCGGTCTGGCCCAAGCTGAAAGTCTTCGCCGTCGAACCAAGCGCCTCGCCGGTGATCAGCGGCGGCCAGCCCAGCCCGCACCCGATCCAGGGCATTGGCGCGGGCTTCATCCCGACCAACTTGCACACCGCCCTGCTGGACGGCGTGATACAGGTCGAGGCCGAGGCGGCCAAGGACTTTGCGCGCCGTTGCGCTGCCGAGGAAGGCCTGCTGGTCGGCATCTCCAGCGGCGCCACGCTGGCGGCGATCGCACAGAAGCTGCCCGAGCTGCCAGCAGGCGCCACCGTACTGGGCTTCAACTACGACACTGGCGAACGCTATCTGTCGATCGAAGGGTTCCTGCCGGCCTGACGGAATACCGAGGCGTCGGCATAGAATTCGGCGACCTCGTTCTGAGCCCACCAGCCAGGCACGCCCAGCACCGGCAGCGGCGCGAAGGGTTTGAGCGCTGGCTGCACACCGGCATCGATCCAGACATGGGCCGTGATGGGCTTGCGCGGCTGGGTCAATTTCTCAAGCAAGGCATGGCCGAACAGCTGCAGCCGGGCCTGGGCCCACAGCGGCCGCAGCTCGATGAACAGGCGTTGCCAGTCGCGTTGCTTCAGTGCTTCGAGCAGTGGCTCTGGCGCTTGCAGCAGCGCGGCGTTCTCATCGAACAGGGTCAGCGCATCACGCACCGCGCCGCGCCGGCTCTTCACGCCCTGGGCAGCGATCTCAACCGCCTGCAAGGCATTCAGCCGACGCTTCAACACCGGGTGATGCAACCAGATCAGGCCGTTGAAGAAGTCGTGCAGGTTGTCGCGTGTGGGCACGCGGCCGGTGTCAAAGATGAAGGCCTCGTAGGCACTGCCCTCGGGCAGCTCGGCCTGCGGCACGAACAGCGGCAGGTCGGGTGCGGCAGACTGCGCATTCAAGGCCTCGCAGACCGAGGCACCCTGCAGCACCCGGGCCGCCACTTGCTGGCCTCGCTCTCGATACGGCGCGAGCCAGGGCTGCTGCCAAACGACACCCTCCAGCATCACCTCCGGCCGCTACGTGCCTGCTGGGGTTTCTCGCGCAACACGAACTGGCTGCCGCGACGGTCCAACTCGAACAGCTGGGTCGCCTCGATCAGGTCGATCAGCTTGCGGTAGCCATAGTTGCGTGGATCGAATGAGGCCTGGTTGCCGATCTGCTGACCGACCGATCCGAGTGCCGACCAGCCATCCTCGCCAGCCGCCGACTCGACGGCATTGCGCAGCAGGCTGACCAGGCGCGCGTCGCGCTTCAGAGCAGCAGCGTCGAGGCGAAGCGACGGGGCCGGCTCTTGCGCACTGCTGGCGATGATGTCGGCCATCACCTCGGCGACAGGGTCCGCCACCGCAGCTGCCTTGGCCTTCGATGCCGGCGTTTTGCGGGCGGTCGTCTTCTTGGCCGGCGCCGCGGCCTTGGGCATATCTGCAGGCGCCGCCTCGCGCGGCGCCGCACTCACCTGTCCAAGATTCTCCAGATAGAGAAAGCGCGAGCAGGCGTTGACGAAGGGCTCGGGTGTCTTCTTGGCACCGAAGCCGTAGACCGTGGCGCCCTTGGCGCGCAGGTGCATGACCAGGGGCGTGAAGTCGGCGTCGGACGAGACGATGCCGAAGGCGTCGGGCCGATCGGTGTAAAGCAGGTCCAGCGCATCAATGACCATCACCATATCGGTGGCGTTCTTGCCCTTGCTGTAGTCGAACTGCTGGATCGGGCGGATCGCGTACTCGTGCAGCGCCGCCTCCCAGCCCTTCAACTCGTTCTTCTTCCAGTTGCCGTAGGCGCGACGCACATTGGTCACGCCGCTCTTGGCCAGTTCGGCAAGGATCACGGCTATCTTGCTGCTGGGGGCATTATCTGCGTCTATCAGCAGGGCGATGCGGGCTTCACGGCCGGGGATTTGGTTCATGGGGTTCCTGATCAAATCTGGCGCCAAGCCAGGGACTCGCCGCCGCACAGAGGCTTCAGCTGGGCATCGCCAAAGGCCACGGCCTCGGGCAGGGTCCAGTTCTCCTTGCGCAGGGTCACGGTGCCGGTGTTGCGCGGCAGGCCGTAAAAGGCCGGGCCGTTGAAGCTGGCAAAGGCTTCGAGCTTGTCGAGTGCGCCGACCGCGTCAAACGCCTGGGCATACAGCTCCAGCGCCGACAGCGCCGTGAAGCAGCCCGCGCCGCAGACCGACTGCTCCTTCAGCTGGGCCGCATGCGGGGCGCTGTCGGTGCCGAGGAAGAACTTGTCACTGCCCGAAGTGGCAGCCGCCAGCAGTGCCAGGCGGTGTTCCTCGCGCTTCAGCACCGGCAGGCAGTAGTAGTGCGGGCGCAGGCCGCCGGTGAAGATGGCATTGCGGTTGAACAGCAAATGCTGGGGCGTCAAGGTGGCGGCGGTGAAGGCATCTGCGCCAGCCACGTACTGGGCCGCTTCCTTGGTGGTGATGTGCTCGAACACCACCTTCAACTCGGGGAAGTCGGCGCGCAGCGGCCGCATCACCTGGTCGATGAACACCGCCTCACGGTCGAACACATCGATGTCACCGGCGGTGACTTCGCCGTGCACCAGCAGCAGCAAGCCGGCGCGCTGCATCGCCTCCAGCGTCTTGTAGGTCTTGCGCACATCGGTCACGCCGGCGTCGCTATTGGTCGTTGCGCCGGCCGGATAGAGCTTCAGCGCGACCACACCGGCGTCCTTGGCCCGGGCGATCTCGTCGGGCGGGGTGTTATCGGTCAGGTACAGCGTCATCAGCGGCTCGAAGGCCAGGCCTTCGGGTACGGCGGCGACGATGCGCTCGCGGTAGGCCAGTGCCTGCTGTGCCGTGGTGATCGGCGGGCGCAGATTGGGCATGATGATGGCGCGGCCGAACTGGCGCGCCGTGTAGGGCACGACGCTTTGCATCGCGGCGCCGTCACGCACATGCAGGTGCCAGTCGTCGGGTTGGGTGAGCTTCAGCTCTTGCGGGGTGGTGTTGGAGGCCATGGGCGCATTGTCCCAAACTCCGGTGCGGTAATAGGCGTTGTTCGCATCCGATTTTGGGCAATATGCGTATCAGCGTTCGCGCACTCTCATGTGCTCATCCCTGCATCACTCACCGGAGCCGTCATGTCCCACCGTGCCCTGCCTGTCCTCTCCCTGGCCGCCCTCACCCTGTTGGCCGCCTGCGCCACACCGGAACCCATGGGGCCGCCGGCCAAGGAGATGGTTTACGCCGTGACCAGCTCCAACCAGCTGATCCAGTTCAACGCCGGCCAGCCGCAGAAGCTGCTCAGCAGCAAGGCCTTGACCGGCCTGGCCGCGCAGGAGCGCCTGCTGGGCATCGACTACCGCGTGGCCCGCGGCCAGCTGTTTGCGCTGGGTGCCAGCGGCCAGCTCTACCGCATCAACACGGCCGACGGCAGCGTCAGCCTGATCGGTACGCCCTCGGCCCTGCCCAAGGAGGGTGCCACCGAATGGGGTTTCGACTTCAACCCGACGGTGGACAGGATCCGCGTCGTCAACGACGCCGGCTTCAATCTGCGCCTGCATCCCGATACCGGCGCCATCGTCGACGGCAATGCCGATCTGCCCGGCGTGCAGTTCGACGGCAAGCTGGTCTATGACGCGGCCGATGCCAACGCCGGCAAGACGCCCGGCGTAGTGGCCGCCGGCTACACCTACAACAAGACCAATGACAAGATCACCACCAACTACGCGCTGGATGGCAAGCAGGGCGTGCTGGTGCACCAGGGCACGCGCGAGGGCGTGACGCCCGCCGTGTCGCCCAACACCGGCCGGCTCTACACAGTGGGATCGCTGGGGCTGGGCAGTTTCGAGCATGCCACGCTCGACATCTCGGACCTGTCGAACACGGCCTATTCGGCGATCAGCAGCGGCTCGAAGTCGAGCTGGTACCGCATCGACCTGGCGACCGGCCGCGCCACGCTGATAGGCACGGTAGCCGGCGGCGAGGCCGTGGTGGGGGCGGCGATCGAACCCTGACGGGCTGTCTCAGTCAGTCGGTGTTCAGTGTTGCAAGATCTTCGATAGAAAGTCTTTGGCCCGGGGCGAGCGTGCCTCGGGGTTGCCGAAGAACTCGTCCTTCTTGCAGTCTTCAACAATCTTGCCGGCGTCCATGAAGATGACGCGGTGGCTGACCTTGCGTGCGAAGCCCATTTCGTGGGTCACGCACATCATCGTCATGCCCTCCTGGGCCAGGGCCACCATCACGTCCAGTACCTCGCCGACCATCTCGGGGTCCAGGGCCGAGGTCGGCTCGTCGAACAACATCACGATCGGATCCATCGACAGCGCGCGGGCAATCGCCACGCGCTGCTGCTGACCGCCGGACAACTGGCCGGGGAACTTGTCCTTGTGCGCCATCAGGCCGACGCGATCCAGCATCTTCAGGCCGCGCGCCTTGGCATCGTCCAGATTGCGGCCCAGTACCTTGATCTGCGCCAGCGTCAGATTCTCCGTCACCGACAGATGGGGAAATAGCTCGAAATTCTGGAACACCATGCCCACGCGCGAACGAAGCTTGGGGAGATCGGTTCCAGGGGCGGCAATCGAAACCCCGTCAACGACGATGTCGCCCTTCTGGATAGGCTCCAGCGCGTTCACGGTCTTGATCAGGGTGGACTTGCCCGAGCCCGAGGGCCCGCAAACCACCACCACCTCACCGGCCTTGATGCTGGTCGTGCAATCGGTCAGCACCTGGAAGCTGCCGTACCACTTGGAGACGTTTTTGATATCAATCATGGCGGAGTCTCAACGGATGATTTGGATCTTCTTCTGCAGCCGGCGCACAAGCATCGACAGGCTGAAGCAGATCACGAAATAGACGACGGCGGCAACCAGATAGGTTTCGACCGGCCGGTTGAAGTTCTTGCCGGCGACCTCGAAGCCCTTGAGCAGGTCATAGGCACCGATGGCATAGACCAGGGACGTGTCCTGGAACAGGATGATGGTCTGCGTCAAGAGCACCGGCAGCATGTTGCGGAAGGCCTGGGGCAGCACGATGAAGCGCATGCCCTGGCCATAGGTCATGCCCACCGCATAGGCCGCCTGCACCTGACCACGCGACACCGACTGAATGCCGGCGCGCATGATCTCCGAGTAGTAGGCCGCCTCGAACACCGTGAAGGTGATGATGGCCGACAACTCGGCCCCCATGGGTTTGCCGATCAGCAGCGGAATCAGCAGAAAGAACCACAGTATCACCATCACCAGCGGGATCGAGCGCAGCGTGTTCACGTAGAACGAGGCCGGCAGCACCAGCCACTTGATGCCCGACAACCGCATCATCGCCAGGATCGTGCCCAGCACGATGCCGCCAATCATGGCCACCAGGGTCAGCTGGATCGAGAAGATGAAACCCTTGGCAATGAAGCCGGAGATGACGCTCCAGTTCAGGAAGGCAAAGTCAAGGTTCAACATTATTTGCCTCCCCCCGCTGCGCCGGGTACGCGGACCCGCTCTTCAATGAACAGCATGATGCGGTTGATGGCAAAAGCCGAGATGAAGTACAGGCCGGTCACGGCGAGATAGACCTCGATGCCGCGCGAGGTTTCTTCCTGTGCCTGCATCGCGAACATGGTCAGCTCGGCAATGCTGACGGCAAAGGCCACCGATGAGTTCTTGATGATGTTCATCGCCTCGCTGGTCAGCGGCGGGATGACAACGCGAAAGGCCATCGGCATCAGCACATAGCGGTAGGTCTGCGGCAGGGTCAGGCCCATGGCCAGGCCAGCGTAGCGCTGGCCGGTGGGCAGCGAGCGTATGCCGGCCTTGATCTGCTCGGAGATACGCGCCGAGGTGAAGAAACCCAACGCAAACACCACCAGCACAAAACTCGGGATCGCGCGCAGCGACAGAAAGATCGATGGCAGGACGTGGTACCAGAGGAACAGCTGGACCAGCAGTGGAATATTGCGGAACAGCTCGGTCCAGCACTCGCCCAACATCGCCAGCGCCTTGTTCGGCACGGTGCGCAGGATGCCCATCAAGGTGCCGACCAGCAGCGCCACGACCAGCGCGCTCAGGCCGACCGACAGCGTCCAGCCCCAGGCCGACATCAGCCACTCCAGGTAGGTTCGCCCCCCACCGGTGTCGAGCAGGAATACCTGCCAGTCCCAAGATTTGCCCATGGGGCTTGCTCCTCAACGCGATGTCTCAAAAATGCAATCGCGGCAGGCCTTCATTTGCGAAGTCACCTGCCGCGCGTCGCTCAAGAACAGCGAATTACTTCTTCGCGTAGTCTTCCATCGGCTTGTCGTTCGGGTTGGCCCAGGCTGCCTTGGTGTTTTCGTTCAGCGCCAGACCGACCTTGACGTTGGCGGGTGGGATAGGCTGCAGGAACCACTTGTCCCACAGCTTGGCCAGCTCGCCCGACTTGATCATCGCCTTGATGCTGTCGTCCACGGCCTTCTTGAAGGCGGGGTCGTCCTTGCGCATCATGATGGCGATAGGCTCGACCGACAGCACTTCGCCGGCAATTTTGAAGTCGGCCGGATTCTTGGCCTTGGCGATGTTGGCCGCCAGGATGGAGCCGTCCATCACGAAGGCGTCGGCGCGGCCCGATTCCAGCAGCAGGAAGCTGTCGGCGTGGTCCTTGCCGAACACTTCCTTGAAGTCAACGCCGGTGGCGCGCTCATGCTTGCGCAGGGTCTGCACCGAGGTGGTGCCGGTGGTGGTAGCCACGGACTTGCCATTGAGCTGGTTGATCGAGGTGATGCCCGAATTGGCCTTCACGACCATGCGCACTTCTTCAACGTAAGTGGTAATGGCGAAGGCCACGTCCTTCTGGCGGGTGGCATTGTTGGTGGTGGAGCCGCACTCCAGGTCCACGGTGCCGTTCTGCACCAGGGGGATGCGGTTCTGCGAGGTCACGGGCTGGTACTTGATGTCCAGCTTGGCCAGGCCCAACGATTTCTGGATGTCGGCCAGCGCGTGTTGGCAGACTTCGACGTGGAAGCCGGTGTACACGCCATTGCCCAGCGTGAACGACAGGCCGGAGGACTCGCGCACACCCATGGTGACGGATCCGCTGTCCTTGATCTTCTTCAGCGTGTCTTCGGCGTGGGCCAGACCGGTGGCGCAGGCCATGGCGGCGGCCAAAACTAGCAATGACTTCTTCATGGGGTCTCCTGAGGGGTACAAGGTCAATCTTAGAGGGTGCAGCAAACCATGCCGGGGCCGGTCTGTGTCTACGGGGTTTTACTCATCTGCAGGTTTCGTGCCTGAATGCGGGCACTCGCGTGGGGCTATGTTATCAATGTGCCGTCAGATAGGCCCACAAGGCATTGGCCACCGGTTTGGCACGCCGCGCCAGCTCGGGCCGCTCGCGGTAAATGCGCA
This sequence comes from uncultured Roseateles sp., assembly GCF_963422335.1. Taxonomy (NCBI): domain Bacteria; kingdom Pseudomonadati; phylum Pseudomonadota; class Betaproteobacteria; order Burkholderiales; family Sphaerotilaceae; genus Roseateles; species uncultured Roseateles sp. The sequence goes on along the minus strand of NZ_OY729424.1, from coordinate 2,589,503 downwards.
ATTCCATCGTCAATTCGTACTGGCCCTCAGCGCTGGCACGCACCAGACGGCGGGCCTGCAAATCCTGTTTTACCGAGCTGGCCGGCAGAAATGCCAGGCCGTGGCCTTCCAGCGCCATGGCCTTCAGGCCCTCGGCCATATCGGTTTCGTAGATCACGTCGAACTTCAGCGGCACGGGCGAGGCCTTGGCGATCAACTCGACCATGCGGCCCAGATAGGCACCGGAGGCATAGCTGAGGAAAGGCACGCTGTGACCGGGCGCGCCGGGCAGCTGGAACAGCGGCCGGCCATCGGCCCCGGCCTTGGCATAGGCGGCCACCGTCTCATGGCCCAGCGACAGCATCTCGTAGCGCTCGGGGTCCAGCTGCAGCGGTTGGCTGGGGTGGTGGTAGGCAATCAGCAGATCGCAGTTGCCCTCGGTCAGCTGCATCACCGCGTCATGCACATTGAGTGCATTGAGCCGGCAATTGAGCTCGCCAAAGCTTCGCCGCAGGTCCATCAACCAGTGCGGGAAGAAGCTGAAGGCCAGCGAGTGCGGCAGTGCGAACTCGATCATGTCCTGGCCCGCCACCTGGTGGCTGCGCATCATATTGCGCGTGGACTGCAGATTGCCCAGGATTTCGATCGCCTGGGCCAGGAAGGTGCTACCGGCTGGCGTCAGCCGGGTCGGGTAGAACGAGCGATCGACCAGATCAATACCCGCCCAGGCCTCCAGCGCCTGGATGCGGCGCGAGAACGCGGGCTGGGTCACATGCCTCAATTGGGCGGAGCGCGAAAAGCTGCGCGTCTCGGCCAGGCTGACGAAATCTTCTAACCATTTGGTTTCCACGCCGGCAGTGTAGCGGGCCGCTCAGGCCGGGACGGCCTCCCCTCCCGCCTGCTGCATGCGCCACATGGCCGCATACCGCCCACCCAGCTCCATCAGCCGCTGATGGCTGCCCCGCTCGATGATGTGGCCCCGCTCCATGACCAGGATTTCATGGGCATCGACGACGGTGGACAGCCGGTGGGCGATCACCAGCACCGTCTTGTTCTGCGCCGCCGCCTCCAGCTCGGCCTGGATGGCCCGCTCGTTGCTGGAGTCCAGCGCCGAGGTGGCCTCGTCGAAGATCAGGATGGGCGGATTCTTCAACAGGGTGCGGGCAATCGCCACGCGCTGCTTCTCGCCGCCGCTGAGCTTGAGGCCGCGCTCGCCGACCATCGTCTCGTAGCCCTTGGGCGTTGATGCAATGAAGCTGTGGATGTGCGCCGCGCTGGCCGCCGCCTCGACCTGCTCGCGCGAGGCCCCCGGCTGGCCGTAGGCGATGTTGTAGGCCACTGTGTCATTGAACAGCACCGTGTCCTGCGGCACGATGCCTATGGCCCGGCGCAGGCTGCCCTGGGTGACCTCGCGCACATCCTGGCCGTCGATGGTGATGCGGCCCTCGTCCACATCGTAGAAACGGTACAGCAGCCGCGCCAGGGTCGATTTGCCCGAACCGCTGGGCCCGACCACCGCCACCTTCTTGCCGGCCGGAATCTCGAAGCTGAGGTCGTGCAGGATCTCGCGCTCCTTGTCGTAGGCAAAGCGCACATGCTCGAAGCGCACGGTGGCACCCTGCACCGCCAGCGGCTTTGCGCCCGGCGCATCGGCCACCTCGCGCTCGCGCTCCAGCAGGGTGAACATCTTCTCCAGATCGGTCAGGCCCTGCTTGATCTCGCGGTAGATAACACCCAGGAAGTTCAAGGGGATGTAGAGCTGGATCATGAAGGCGTTGATCATCACCAGATCGCCCAGGGTCATGCGACCATCGACCACGCCCTGCGTGGCCCGCCACAGCATCGCCACCAGGGCCACGGCGATGATCATCTGCTGACCGGTGTTCAGCAGCGACAGGGTGGACTGCGACTTCAGCTGGGCGCGGCGCAGCTTCTCCAGGCTCTCGTCGTAGCGCCTGGCTTCGAAGTCCTCGTTGTTGAAATACTTGACCGTCTCGTAGTTCAGCAGGGAATCGATCGCCTTGCTGTGCGCCACCGAATCCAGCTCGTTGAGCAGCTTGCGGAACTTGGTGCGCCACTCGGTCACCAGAATGGTGAACGTGATGTAGAACACCAGCGCGATGATGGTGATGCCGGCGAACCAGACATCGAATTTCACCGCCAGCAGGCTCAGCACCAGAGTCACCTCCAGCAGCGTGGGCAGGATGCTGTACAGCGAATACGAGATCAGCGAATGCACCGCCCGGGTGCCACGCTCGATATCTCGCGTCATGCCGCCGGTCTGGCGCTCCAGATGGAAGCGCAAGCTCAGGTCGTGCAAATGGCGGAACACCTGCAGCGAGATGCTGCGCGCCGTGCCCTCGGTCGCCTTGGCGAAGATCAGCTCGCGCAACTCGGTGAACAGCGAGGTCATCAAGCGCAGCCCACCATAGGCCAGCAGCAGGCCCAGCGGCAGCACCAGCAGCGCCCGCGGGTCGCTGGGCTTGATCGCCAGCGTGTCGATCAGCTGCTTGAGCAGCAGCGGCACGGCCACATTGGCCAGCTTGGCGGCGATCAGAAACCCCAGGGCGATGCTGACGCGCCAGCGGTAACGCCATAGGTAGGGGAAGAGTTTTTTCAGCGTGCCCCAGTCTGAGCGAGCGGCGGCTGGCGTGGTGCTGGGGGGTACGGCGGCGGTATTGGGCGGCATGTGGGGCGCAGAACTTGCTACGAGCTTGGGGCTAGGCCAGTTGGCCGTGAAAGAATAGGAGAAAGCATTGAGCACAGAACACTGCGTGGTCTGTCCCACAAGTCATAAAAGGGCCTACATCATGACCGAAGCACCGAATTCAAGCAGTTCGCCCGACGCTGCTCCCAAATTCCCTCGCGAACTCGCGCTGCGCGTGATGCCGATGCCGGCTGACGCCAACCACAACGGCGACGTGTTCGGCGGCTGGATCATGGCCCAGGTCGACATTGCCGGCTCGGTGCTGCCGGCCCGCCTGTCGCGTGGCCGGGTGGCCACCGTGGCGGTCAAGGAATTCCTGTTCAAGCAGCCGGTGTCCATCGGCGACCTGCTCTCGTTCTATGTGCAGGTCACCCGCATCGGCCGCACCTCGATCACCGTGCAGGTCGAGGTGATTGCCGAGCGCAACCCTGTCGATCCCCATGTGGTCAAGGTCACCGAGGCCCAGCTGACCTATGTGGCCATAGACGACGAGGGCCAGCCCCGGCCGTTCAAGCTGGCGGACTGATGAGCAGAGTGGCGATACTCGGCGGCGGCGCCATCGGCAGCGCCATCGCCGCGTTCCTGAGCGCCGACCCACAATGGCACGGCGAGGTGCTGGTGATCGAGCGCGATGCTACTTACGCGCGCGCCTCGTCGGCCCTGTCGGCGGCCTCGATACGGCAGCAGTTCTCAACACCGCTGAACATTGATCTGTCGCTCTATGGCCTGCAATACCTGCGCGGGCTGGACGAGGGCCTGGGCTTCACCGAGCAGGGCTATCTCTATCTGGCCACGCCCGAGGGCGAAGCCACCTTGCGCGCCAACCAGGCGATGCAGAATGCCCAGGGAGCCGACATCGTGTTGATGAACCCCGCCGAGTTGCAGGCCCGCTGGCCCTGGCTGGCGGTGAAAGACCTGGCCCTGGGCGCCTGGGGTCGCAGCGGCGAAGGCTGGTTCGATGGCTGGGCGCTGCTGCAGCACTTCCGCAAGAAGGCCATCGCCCAGGGCGTGCGCTATCTGCAGGCCGAGATTAAAACGCTGGACCGTGCTGCCGACGGCTCGCTGCAAGGCATCTGCCTGGCCGGAACCGATGAGCGCGTCGAGGCGGATGTCTTTGTGCTTGCCTGCGGCGCCTGGTCCGGTGGGCTGGCGGGCACGGCCGGGCTGCAGGTGCCTGTTCATGCCAAGCGGCGCAGCGTCTATGCCTTTCGATCGCCAGAGCCGGCAACGCTTGCGCCACTGCTGATTGATCCGAGCGGCCTCTGGTTCCGCCCCGAGGGTGAAGGCCTGTTCCTGTGTGGTGGAAGTCCCCTCGACGACAGCGACGACCTGCCGCTGGACCCGGAGGCAAATCTGTTCGAGGACTCGCTATGGCCGGCGCTGGCGAACCGGGTGCCTGGCTTCGAGTCGCTGCGTCTGCAGCGCGCCTGGGCGGGCTATTACGAGATGAATGCCTTCGACCACAACGGCCTGGTTGGCCTGATGGCCGATTGCGGCAATCTGCTGCTTGCCTGCGGCTTCTCCGGCCATGGCCTGCAACACGCACCGGGCGTGGGCCGCGGCGTGGCCGAGCTGATTGCCAGGGGTGCTTTTCAGAGCCTGGACTTGAGCCCGCTGTCGCCGCAGCGCATCGCCGCGGGTCGGCCCATCGTCGAAGTCAATGTGATTTGAGCTTGACCCAATCGCGGGCAATGCGCTCGGCCAGGCTTTCGCCCCAGACCCTGTAACCTGCCGGACCCGGATGAAAACCATCGGGCGCCATCAGCTCTGCGGAGGCGCTGCCATGCAGATGCGGCGGCAGGGCCTGCATGCCGCGCTGGGTTTGGCCCAGCAAGCTGCGGCCCAGCATACGGTTCATGCGCATCGCGTGTGCCCCCATCAACCAGCGCAGCGGCTGCGGCAGCAGCGGGAACGCATGCATGGGAGGCACCGCACTGTGCAGGCTGTAGCGCACTCCCGCGCGCTGTACGGCCAGATCATGCAGCTGCTGCAGTTGCAGCGACCAGCGGCGCGGCGAGACCTGGGCCACCGTGTCATTGACGCCCAACGCCGTGACCAGCACATCGGCGGGCTCCAGCGCGGCCTCGGCCAGGTGGGCCAGCGCATCGGCCGTCGTGTGGCCGGTCCTGGCGATCAGCTGCCAGTGCACGCTGCCCTGCAGACGCAGAGCCAGCGCCTGGGCCAATCGGCCCGCCAAGGCCTCGTCCTGCGTGGCGGCACCCACACCTGCACCACCCGAATCGCCGACGATCAGCAGCCGCAACGCCAGCGCACCGCTGCCCGCCATGCCGCTGCGTGGGCCTGCGGCCTCGGGCAGGCGCAGGGCCTGCCTGCGCACCTGCCGCCCCTGCCACAAGAGCAGCGGCGCCAGCGCCAGCTTGGCGACCTGCAGCATCAAGAGAACTTGGTGAAGTCGGGTGCGCGTTTCTGGAAGAAGGCCTGGAAGGCCTCCATCGCCTCGGGCGAGCGCAGGCGCGCACCGAAGATCTCGGCCTCCGATCGATAGGTCGCACGCAGGGCCGCACGCTGCGGTTCACGCATCAGCCGCTTGCTCTCGCGCACGGCGCTGGGCGCCAGCGTGTTGAAACGTTCGGCGATGCGGCGCGCGTGGTTCAGCACCTCGCCGGCCGGCAGAACCGCGTTGGCGATACCGCACTCCACCGCCTGCTCGCCGGTGAACGGATCGCCCAACAGCAGTTTCTCGGCCGCGCGGCGGTTGCCCATCAGCTGCGGCACCAAGAGGCTGGATGCGAACTCGGGCACCAGGCCCAGACTGACAAAGGGCATGGCCAGGCGGGCGTCGTCGGCCACATAGACGAAATCGCAATGCAGCAGCATCGTCGTGCCTATGCCGATCGCCCCGCCGGTGACGGCGGCGATGACCGGCTTGTCGCAACCGATCAGCGCCTCCATGAACTGGAACACCGGCGCCTCGCCATCGTGCGGCGGGCGGGCCATGAAATCCTCGATGTCATTGCCCGAGGTGAAGATGCCCGGCTGCCCGGTGATCAGCAGGGCACGCACACTGGGCTCGGCGGCGGCGGCGTTGATGGCGTCGGCCATCGCCTGGTACATCGCCGAGGTGATGGCGTTCTTCTTCTCGGGTCGGGCGATTTCTATCGTGGCCACGCCGTTGATGGTGGCGGTCTTGATGCTCATAGGTCTGTCTCCGTCAATCTGTTCGATGGATCGATCATGCCAAAAACCGCGCCACCTGCGGCCACAGCGTGGCCTGGAAGTGCTTGCGGAAGAAGCCGAAATGGCCGATGCGGCGTTCGCCGATGTCTTTCGGTGCGATGCGCCGGATCTCGGGTTGCGCGCCGACATAGAAGCTGTGCAGCGACTCGGTATTGCGCTGCGACATGAATTCGTCATCGGTGAACGACAGCGACAGCATGGGCAGCTTCAGTGCCGCGTACTGCGCGCGCAGCCCCGCCCCACCCTCGCCCATCATGTAGTCGCGGTCCAGGCACCAGCGCCGCCACTGCGCCATCACGCCGCGCGGCAGGTCGCCCACCTTGCGCAGCTTGCGGCCCGGGAAGTAGCCGCACAGTGGCAGCACCAGCGGCACGATCACATACCAGAGCCACCAGACATAACGGCGCAGGCTGATCGCATTCTCGCGCCAGTAGCCGCTGCCGCAGCCCACGGTGATGGCGCGGCTGACCCGTGAGCGGTTGGGCAACATGCCCAGGATCTGGCCACCGAGGCTGTGGCCCAGCCAGTGGATAGGTTTCCCCTCTCCACCGAGGCGATACGAAAGCTCGTCCAACGCAGCGGCCGCATCAAGCTCGGCCCAGGTGTGGATATCGGCATCGAGCCCGCGCAGCGAGTGCTTCTGCGCATCGGGCCGCGAGGCGCCCATGCCGCGGTAGTCGAAGCTCAGCACCAGATAGCCTTGACTGGCCATCCAGCGTGCAAATTCGGCGTAGTAACGCTGCTCGACGCCCATCGCCGGGGCAATCAGTAGGCCAGCGCGGGCCGTGACGGCATCGCCATAGCAATGGCCGTGAAGTTCGAATCCGTCCCTTGCCTTGAACGACAAGCTCATCGCGCACTCCCGGCGGGCCAAAAGAAAAGCGCGGCCGCAGCCGCGCCCATTGCCATCAGAGGCGTTCGAGAATGCCTGCCGCGCCTTGCCCAGCGCCGACGCACATCGTCACCATGCCGTACTTCGCACCGGTGCGGCGCATGCCATGAATCACCGAGGCGGCACGGATGGCACCGGTGGCGCCGAGAGGATGGCCCAGCGCGATCGCGCCACCGTTCGGATTGACCTTCGAACGGTCCAGCACGATGCCCTTGCTGTCCAGATCGTTCAGCACGGCCAGCGACTGGGCAGCAAAGGCCTCGTTCAACTCGATCCAGCCCAGGTCGGCGGCAGTGATGCCGGCCAGCTTCAGCGCAGCCGGAATCGCCTCGATCGGACCTATGCCCATGATCTCGGGCGGCACGCCGCGCACGGCGAAAGACACGAAGCGGGCCAGCGGCTTCAGGCCAAAGCGCTTGACGGCGGCCTCGGAGGCCACGATCAGCGCACCGGCGCCGTCCGAGGTCTGCGAGCTGTTGCCAGCGGTGACGGAACCCTTGGCGGCGAACACCGGACGCAGCTTGGCCAGGCCTTCGATCGAGGTGTCGCGGCGCGGGCCTTCGTCGGTGTCGACGGTGCGGCGCTTGATGCTGATCGAACCATCGGCCAGATTGGGCGAGCGCTCGAGGACCTCGAACGGCGTCATCTCGTCCTTGAAGTGGCCGGCCTCGATGGCGGCCAGCGCGCGGCGGTGCGACTCCAGCGCGAACTCGTCCTGCGCTTCGCGGCTGATCTTCCACTGCGCGGCCACCTTCTCGGCCGTCAGGCCCATGCCATAGGCCAGGCCGATGTTCTCGTCGCGCTCGAAGATGGCCGGCGGCAGCGAGGGCTTGTTGCCGCCCATGGGCACCATGGACATCGACTCGACGCCACCGGCAATCATCACCTCGGCCTCGCCGATGCGGATGCGGTCGGCCGCCATCTGCAGCGCAGTGATGCCCGAGGCGCAGTAGCGGTTCACCGTCACGCCGCCCACCGAGTTGGGCAGGCCCGACAGCACGGCGGCGACGCGGGCGATATTCATGCCCTGCTCGCCTTCGGGGAAGGAGCAGCCGACGATGGCGTCCTCGATCGCAGCCGGGTCAAGACCCGGCACCTGGGCCAGCGCGGCCTGGATGGCGCGGGCCAGCATTTCGTCCGGACGGGTGTTGCGGTAGTAGCCCCGGCCCGACTTGCCGATGGGCAGACGGGTGGCGGCGCAGATATAGGCTTCTTGCACTTGCTTGCTCATGATTTTTCCAGTCAGTTGGGGACAGAGCTACTCGCTTCGCTCGGGCGGTCTGTCCCGCAAGGTCATTAGTTCCGGACGGGCTTACCCGTTTGCAACATGCCCATGATTCGCTCTTGCGACTTCGGATGTTCCAGCAGCCCGCAGAAATGCTTGCGCTCCAGCGCCATCAAATACTCTTCGGTGACCAGTGAACCGGCCTCGACATCACCGCCGCAGACCACGTCGGCGATCAGTGCCGAGATATGGAAGTCATGCGCGCTGATGAAGCCGCCGTCGCGCATATTCGCCAGCTGGCCCTTGATCGTGGCAATGGCCGAACGGCCTGCCGCCGGGAACACCGCCTTGTGCGGCGGGCGATAGCCGCTGTCGGCCATCGCCTTGGCCTGCGCCGTGGCGACGAACAGCAGCTCGTCCTTGTTGGCGACGATGATGTCGCTGTCCAGCAGGTAGCCAATCTTGCGGGCCTCGACGGCCGAGGTCGCCACCCGTGCCGTGGCGGCACTGGTGAAACCGTCCTTGATGAAGGCAAAGATGTCGGCTCCTGAATTGCCGGCCGCCGCCATCTCGGCCGCGCGGCGGGCGATATAGGTCAGGCCACCACCGCCGGGGATCAGGCCCACGCCGACTTCGACCAGGCCCACATAGGACTCCATATGCGCGACGCGGCGGGCCGAGTAGACGGCCAGCTCGCAGCCGCCGCCCAACGCCAGGCCGCGCATCGCGCTCACGACCGGGACGGTTGCGTAGCGAATGCGCAGCATCGCGTCCTGCAGTTTCTTCTCCTCGGGCGCAATGCCCTTGGCGCCCATCTTCATGAACACAGGCATCAGCGACTCGAGATTGGCGCCGGCCGAGAACACATCGTCCGGCGACCAGATCACCAGGCCCTTGTACTTGGCTTCGGCGATCTCGACGGCCTTCAGCAGACCTTCGGTGACGACCGGGCTGATCAGGTGCAGCTTGGCGGTGATGCTGGCAATCAGCACCTCGCCGTCCAGACTCCAGACGCGGATCTCTTCGTTCCTGAACTCTTCGGTGCCGGCGGTCAGCGGATCGACGCCACCGGCGCCGAACAGGCTTTCCGGGAAGTGCTGGCGCTGATAGACCGGCAGGGTGCTAGCACCGACGAACTCGCTGCGCGAGGCGCTCCACGAGCCCTTGGCGCTGTGCACGCCGCCGTTATCGGCGACCGGGCCTTCGAACACCCAGGCCGGCAGCGGCGCGCTGCTCAGGGCCTTGCCTTCGTCGATATCGGCCTTGACCCATTCGGCCACCTGCTTCCAGCCGGCCTGCTGCCACAGCTCGAACGGGCCCTGCTTGGTGCCGAAGCCCCAGCGCATCGCCAGGTCGATCTCGCGTGCGCTCTCGGCCACATCGGCCAGATGCACGGCGACGTAGTGGAAGCTGTCGCGCAGGATGGCCCACAGGAACTGGGCCTGCGGATTGGTCGACTCGCGCAGCAGCTTCAGACGTTCGGCCGGAGCCTTCTTCAGCATGCGGTCAACAATCGCCTCGGCCTTGCCGCCGGCCGGCACGTAATCGCCCTTGGCCGGGTCCAGGCGCAGGATGTCCTTGCCGACCTTTTTATAGAAACCGGCGCCGGCCTTCTGGCCCAGCGCACCCGCTTCCATCAGCTTGGCCACGACCGGTGGGGTCGCGTAGCTGGGATAGAAGGGGTCGTCCTTGAGGTTGTCCTGCAGGGTCTTGATGACATGTGCCATCGTGTCCAGACCCACCACGTCGGCGGTGCGGAAGGTGCCGCTGGACGCACGGCCCAGCTTCTTGCCGGTCAGGTCGTCGACGACGTCATAGCTCAGGCCGTACTTGTCGGCCTCTATCATCGTGGCCAGCATGCCGGCAATACCGACGCGGTTGGCGACGAAGTTGGGCGTGTCATGCGCACGCACCACGCCCTTGCCCAGGCTGCTGGTGACGAAGCTTTCCAGCTGGTCCAGCACCTGCGGCTGCGTGGTCGGCGTGTTGATCAGCTCGACCAGGTACATATACCGCGGCGGGTTGAAGAAATGGATGCCGCAGAAGCGCGGCTTGATTTCTTCGGGCAGCACTTCGGCCAGCTTGGTGATCGACAGGCCCGAGGTGTTAGACGCCACGATGGCGTGCGGCGCCACGAACGGCGCGATCTTCTTGTACAGATCGAGCTTCCAGTCCATGCGCTCGGCGATCGCCTCGATGATCAGGTCGCAGTCGCGCAGCTGTTCCAGGTGCTCTTCATAGTTCGCCTGGCCAATCAGCGCGGCGTCTTCGGCAATGCCCAAGGGCGAGGGCTTGAGCTTCTTCAGCCCTTCGACCGCCTTGCTGACGATGCCGTTCTTCGGACCTTCCTTGGCGGGCAGATCGAACAACACGACCTGCACCTTGACATTGACCAGATGGGCGGCAATCTGCGCGCCCATCACGCCGGCGCCGAGCACGGCGACCTTACGAACTTGGAATCGACTCACGTACTTCTCCTTGACTGGATGCCCGGCGTATTAGTGCGCCGGGCAGGAAACTCACTCGACTCTCACCCACACCTGGGTGCGGCTGATGAACAGAAAGGACCCGCGCATTTCCATCTTCTTGCCGCCCTCGATGGGCTTCAGCCGCGACTTGTAGACCTTGCCGGTGTTCGGGTCGAGGATCTCGCCACCGCCCCACAGCGACTTGTCGTCGGGGTCCTGCTTGATATTGCGGATGATGGTCATGCCGACGATCAGCTTGTCCTTGCGGTCGTCGCTGCACTTGTCGCACTTCGCGTCCTGCTTGCTCGGGTCGAACACCTTTTCTATCGTGCCGCTCAGCACGCCAGCGTTCTCGCTGATTCGTACCAGTGACTTCTCGGTCTTGCCATCGTCGTCAATCGTCTTCCACAGGCCCACGGGCGTGGCCTGTGCGGCGGCCAAACCAGCGCTCAGGGTCAGAACAGCTGCGGCAATCCATGACTTCATGCTTGTCTCCTTTTTTGGGCAGAACCGAACAAGATAGGTGTTAGAAAAACGCCTCTTCCATCTCCATCAGCGGTGCCAGACCGGCGCGGGCGCTGCGGATCAGGCCTGCAGTCTCGGGCAAAAGCTTGGCAAAGTAAAAGCGTGCGGTGGCCAGCTTGGCCTTGTAGAACGGATCGCCGCTACCCTGCTTCTCCAGCGCCACCTTGGCCATGCGGGCCCAGAAGTACGCAAAAACCAGATGGCCGGCAATGCGCAGATAGTCCACCGCCGCCGCACCGACCTCGTCGGCATTGCCGAAGGCCTTCATGCCCAGCTCGGTGGTCAGCTTGGTCAGCTTATCGCCGATGTCGGCCAGCGGGTTGATGAACTCCTGCATCGCCTCGTTCGTGCCCTCCTCTTCGACGAATTCCTGCACCAGCTTGCCGAACTTCTTCAGCTTGGCGCCGTTGTCGCCGAGGATCTTGCGGCCCAGGAGGTCCAGCGACTGGATGGTGTTGGTGCCTTCGTAAATCATGTTGATGCGCGAGTCGCGCACGAACTGCTCCATACCCCATTCGCGGATGAAGCCATGGCCGCCGAACACCTGCATGCAGTGCGAGGTGGCGATCCAGGCGTTGTCGGTCAGGAAGGCCTTGATGATGGGCGTAATCAGCGCCACGTGGTCGGCGCTGTCCTTGCGCTCGTCCTCGTCGTCGGACGACAGCTCCTTGTCGATCTGCAGCGCGGTCCAGATCGCCATCGCGCGTCCGGCCTCGGCATAGGCGCGGGCCGTCAGCAGCATCTTGCGCACATCGGGGTGGACGATGATGGGGTCGGCGGGCTTGTCCGGTGCCTTGGGGCCGGACAGTGCCCGCATCTGCAGGCGGTCCTTGGCGTAGGCCACGGCGTTCTGATACGCCACCTCGGTCAGGCCCAGCGACTGATTGCCCACGCCCAGGCGGGCGGCATTCATCATCACGAACATTGCGTTCAGGCCCTTGTTGGGCTGACCGACCAGGGTGCCGACGGCACCGTCCAGCATGATCTGCGCAGTGGCATTGCCGTGGATGCCCATCTTGTGCTCCAGCGCGCTGCAGAACACAGGATTGCGTTCGCCAAGCGTTCCGTCGGCCTGTGGCAGGAACTTGGGAACGATGAACAGCGAAATGCCTTTGGAGCCGGCCGGTGCATCGGGCAGGCGCGCCAGCACCAGATGCACGATGTTGGCGGCCATGTCATGCTCGCCTGCCGAGATGAAGATCTTCTGGCCGGTGATTTTGTAGGTGCCGTCGGCCTGAGGTTCGGCCTTGGAGCGCAGCAGGCCCAGATCGGTGCCGCAGTGCGGTTCGGTCAGGCACATCGTGCCGGTCCATTCGCCGCTGGTCAGCTTGGGCAGGTAGGTGGCCTTCTGTTCCGGCGTGCCGTGGGCATGCAAGGCCTCGTAGGCGCCGTGGCTCAGGCCCGGGTACATGGTCCAGGCCTGGTTGGCCGAGTTCAGCATCTCGTACAGGCACTGGTTCATCACGATGGGCAGGCCCTGGCCACCGTACTCGGGGTCGCAGCTCAGCGCCGCCCAGCCGCCCTCGACGTACTGGGCATAGGCCTGCTTGAAGCCTTCGGGCGCCTTGACCTCGTGCGTGGTCTTGTCTAGCACGCAGCCTTCGATGTCACCGGACAGATTCAGCGGCGCGATCACCTGCGAAGCGAACTTGCCGGCCTCTTCCAGCACCGCATTGATGGTGTCGGCGTCCACATCCTTGTGGGCCGGCATCATCTTGAACTCTTCGCTGACGTTCAGCAGTTCGTGCAGCACGAACTGCATGTCACGCAACGGTGGGGTATAGCTGGGCATGGAAAACTCCTTGAGGCAATGGCGGGACCAGGCTCAGCGCAGGGCGCCGGGCGAGGTGGAAATCAGATTGGGACTGCTGGCCAGGCCGGCGGGCGTGGCGAAGTGCTGGACCAGGCGCTCGAAGCCCTTTCGGGCACGGTCGAGTGCGCCGGGATTGCGCATGAAGCGGGCATCGTGGTGCAGTGCGAGGATGAAGCCATGCACCTCGAACAGCATCTGCATCGGGTCGGCGTCCTGGGCCAGATGGCCCTCGTCAATGGCCAGACAGATGGCGCGCTCCAGCGCGCTGTGCCAGGTCTGCACCATGCTGGCCAGTGCGTCTCGCACCGGGCCGGGTCTGTCATCGAACTCAACCGCGCCGCTGATGTAGATGCAACCGGAATCGACTTCGACCGACACCCGCTTGACCCAGCGCTCGAACAGCTCGCGCAGTCTTGGCAGGCCGCGTTCCTCGGTCAGGGCCGGGTAGAAAACCTCTTCCTCGAAGCGGGCGTGGTACTCGCGGATGACCGAGATCTGCAACTCTTCACGCGAGCCGAAGTGGGCAAAGACCCCCGACTTGCTCATGCCGGTGACGTCGGCCAACGCGCCAATCGACAGCCCTTCCAGCCCCATGTGCGAGGCCAGGCCCAGGGCGGCTTCAAGTATCACCGCCCGGGTCTGCTGGCCTTTTTGCTGGCCACGCGTCGTTTCCCTCGACAGGGCACGCGGCTGCTCAGCCTGGGGGGCCGACGCTGACTTGCTGTTGATAGCTCCGGAAGCCGACACTGCAATCCCAAAATAAAACGAACGATCGTTCTATTTTGCAGACTTTCCTGCCGACGCAACAGGGGGAAGCTGCTTATTTTTAGAGGCCGCCGTCTAGGACGGCGGCCTCGGCAGGCGCATCAGCCCTCTTCTTCCGGTGCTGCCGCATTGCTGAATCCCGACACCGGCTCCTTGGCCTTGCGCTCCAGCGCGGGCTGCAGGCGCTTGGCCTCGTCCAGGAACTGGTCCACGCTGGCGCCGGGCGCCACACGCAGCACCGGAGGGAAGAGTTGGGACAGATACAGCTCGCCGCTGAGGCGTTCGAAGCGATACCAGTTCAATCCCAGATTGCTGGCCAGCATCAAGGCGCACATGCCGCCGGCAAACCAGCGCAGGGTCTTGCCCCGACGTGGCTGCACCACCAGCAGGTGGCCATAGATCAGGGCCGACAGCACCAGGCTGGACAACACCCCACCCAGCCGACCCAGAACCTCGATCGAGGTGGCGTAGGCGAGCAGGGCGAGCACGAACGTCAGCACGCTGACGACCAGCGCTGCCAGGGTGGCCAGCCACACATGGCGCCAAAACTCCAGCCGATGCTGGAACAGCTTGGTCACCAGGGCCCACAGCGCGGCCCAGACCGCCAGGCCGACGAGCACGGTAAAACCGTCCTTCACATAGCTGGACCAGAAGCCATCCGGTTCGGATCCCACATAGGACTCGCCGGCCACCCATAGCAGCGCGGCCAGCAGGGCAAGGGCCAGCATCCACCAGGGCGTATCGGCCACCGCCTGCAGCGCCTGCTCGGGTGCCAGTTCGGCCGTGGCCAGGCGCAGCCGCAGACGCGAGCGCCCCAGTTGCCATTCATCGCCCGAGGCCAGCAGCAAGGCATCGCCGGCCTTGAGCTGCCGGCCCTGGGCCAGCACGCCGTTCACGGTGTTGCCGACGGTCAGGTGCAGGCGATCGGGTTCGCCGTCCAGATCCGAGTGCAGCAGCGAAATCTGCGCATGCTCGGCCGCCACGTGGACGTCGTCGAGCACCAGATCGCACTGCAGGTCGCGCCCGATGCGCACGGGCCATTGGCGGATGTCCACATACTGGCGCACGCTGCCGTCACGGTCCAGCAGTTCCAGGACGCCTAGTTTTTCCATGCGAAGCCTTCGAGATAGTGGCGCGACAGGCGCATGGCATTGGCAAAGCTGAGGCCTCGAGCGTCAAGCCGCCCCTGTGCGCCGGCGCGGGCCTGGTCTTGGGTGGCAACCAGCACGCTGACGTCGAACAGGCCCGGCAGCTTGCGATAGGCCGTCATGCAAAGCACCACGCGCAGCGGCAAGCCGCCCTGGGTGATGAAACGCTCCTGGCACTGGGGCGCGGTGAAGTCGCGCAGGGACCCACTGCCGAAGCGCTCGTTGCGGAAACTGTCGCCGAACAGCTTGGTGAAGCGCACCAGGCCCAGCTTGCTGCCCTCGTAGGTCTCGTGCCGCACCGTCAGGCCGCCGGTGAACAATGCACCTGTGATGAATAGCGTCTGCTCCAGCTGGCAGTCCGAGCGCTCGTAGTCCAGCCCCTTGGACTCGCTGGCCGAGGTGCTGCCCCAGCAGCGCATGAAGTCCTCGCCCGGCACCGGTATCTGGTAGTGGGGGTGGCCGGCCGAACGCCAGGGCAGGGCCATGAACTTGTCGACCAGCACCTGCTGATGCTCCAGCAGCTGGCGGGTGATCTCGGGGTACAGCGCGTTCTTGATCGGGAGCGCTTTTTGCCCCCTTGCCAGCAGCGCCTCGGCATACATCGAAGGAACCAGAAAGCTGATCTGCTCGCCGTCGCGCCGGGTGGCGACGTTGATGCCCATCACCCGGCCCTCTTCATCCAGGGTCGGTCCGCCGCTCATGCCGGGGTTCAATGAGCCGCCGAAGAAGATGCTGGGGTAGAAGCTGCGCTCGACCAGGCCGTTGTAATTGCCCTCGGTCAGCGCAAAGCCGACGTCCAGCGGATTGCCCAGCGAGTAGATGCGCTCGCCCTTGTTCAGCGGCTGGCTTTGCGGACGGAAGTTCAAATGCCCCCGCGTGGCCAGCTCGGTCGGGTTGGCACGCACCAGGGCCAGGTCGTGCACCACGTCGATGGCCAGCAGTTCCAGCGCACCTTCTTTGCCATCGGCCGTCGTGTAGACCAGGCGGTAGCGCTCGGGTTGAAGAGCCACCTGGCTGACGACGTGGTAGTTGGTCATCAAAAGGCCATCGTCGCTGACCAGAAAGCCGGAGCCGACACTGGCCTGGCTGGACTGGCTCTTCAGCAAGGTGCGTATCTGCACCAGCTTGACGCGCGTGCGTTCGTACAGGCGCTGGGCCGACAGCGAGACCGGCGCCGCCGGCTCGGCCGCGGAGGCCGCCGCTGCAGCAGCCGCAGGCGGTCTGGGCTGCGCCATGGCCGTGCCGGCCGCCAGCCACAGCGCGGCCAACACCGGCATCACGGCATCGAATCGGGCCTTCAAGCCCCTTGCAACAGGAATATGCATGCGGCCCATTCTAGGAGGCTGTCAAGAAGTGGCCACGCAATCGGCGTATAAGACCTATTGAGCAACAGATGGCAATTGATTACGCTAGCGTTTAACGCGACAGGTTTGCCCAAATCGCGTTCACTGCGCCCCGGTTTGACGACAAAGGAGGCCTGGCCTTGGATGTCCTGCAACTCGATGTGTCTGGCCGCCCTCAGGCCTGGATCACCACCAAGGAAGCGGCGGTGATCTACGCCAGTGACGGTGTCGCCTGGACCCTGGGCGACCCGTGCCAGGTCTTGCGCGGCGGGCTGCAGCGCCGCACCGGCCAGCAATCGCGCATCGAGGTCCACCCCATCGTCGCCGTCAAGGGCAGCATGCCCAGCCGGGCCTGGCGCTCGGCACCGGCGCTGTCAAACCCCAAGCTGTTCGTGCGCGACCGCCTGGTCTGCGCCTACTGCGGCCACCGCTTCCACATGGATGAGCTGACGCGCGAGCACATCGTGCCGACCTCGCGCGGCGGCGCCGACAGCTGGATGAACTGCATCAGCGCCTGCCGCGGCTGCAACGGCCGCAAGGGCAGCCGCCTGCCCGAAGAGGCCCATATGAGCCTGATGTACCTGCCCTATGTGCCCAGCCTGCACGAGGACATGATTCTGCGCGGCCGCCGTATCCTCAGCGATCAGATGGAGTTCCTGCTCGCCAGCGTGCCGCGCTCCAGCCGCCTGCATGGCTGAGCAGCCTGCAAAGTACCGGGAACTGAGCCAGATCAACTCACTCTCATAGCCTTTGGCCTCAGGGCCCGGGCCCGGACGGATTTCGTCGTCTAATGGCCGTCTTCATTGGAGATTTGCTATGAGAAAGCTGCTTGTTGCCGCCACCGCGGCCGGGCTGGCCACCCTGAGTGCCTGCTCGACCACCAGTCCCGACGTGGTGCAGCGCGGTGACGCGCAACGCCTGTCGCAGGTGCAGGACGCCACCGTGCTGTCCATCCGCGCCGTCACCGTCGAGGGCCAGCAAAGCGGCGTAGGCGCTGCGGCCGGTGGTGTGGTCGGTGCAGTGGCCGGCTCCAGTGTCGGCGGACGCCGCGACGGCCAGGTGGCCGGTGTGCTGGGCGCCGTGGCCGGCGCGATGATAGGCAATGCAATCGAGCGCCAGGGCACGCGCGAAGAGGCGGT
This sequence comes from uncultured Roseateles sp., assembly GCF_963422335.1. Classification (NCBI taxonomy): domain Bacteria; kingdom Pseudomonadati; phylum Pseudomonadota; class Betaproteobacteria; order Burkholderiales; family Sphaerotilaceae; genus Roseateles; species uncultured Roseateles sp. The sequence continues at coordinate 2,572,301 of NZ_OY729424.1, read as the reverse complement.
GGAACTGATGCTGCAGCTGCGCAATGGCGAACGCCGAGCCATCGTCCAGGCCCGCGGCAATGAATCGCTGCAGCCCGGCGACTCGGTGGTCATCATCACCACCGGCGGAAAGACCCGGGTGACGCGAGCGCCAAATGCCCAGAACGCGCAACCTGCCATGGCCGAGCCGACGATGCCTGCCCCGCCACCGGTGGCCCAGCAGGCCCCGGCGCCGGCGATCAAGAACTGAGACGACCCAGCCAGTCCCGCAGCGCGGTGTTCACCGCGGCGGGTCTTTCCATCGTCAGCATATGGCCGCAGCGAGGGATCAGCTGCAGCTCTGCGCCTGCGATGCCGGCCGCGAGTTCCTGCGCATGCACCGGCGGCGTGACCTGATCGTCGTCGCCGCACAGCACCAGGGTCGGGCAGCGCACGGTGGTCAGCGTGGCGCGATGGTCGCGCCGCGTCATAGCCATCCGGTTCTGCCGCATCAGCCCGGCCGGGCCGGCCTCGCGCAGCATGGCCATGAATCGGGCGACCAGGGGCTTGTCGCCCAGGCCGTCGCGGTGCATCGAAAACGGCAGATTGGCCTGCAGCAACGTAGCAAAGCCGGCCGGCTTGCCGTCGAGCGCCTCTTGCATCAGCCGTATGCCGTCCACACGCATGGCCATGCGTTCGGGCGTGTCCGGTCGCGCCGACGTGCCCAGCAGGGCCAACCCGCGCACGCGCTGCGGCGCCTGGGCATAGAGCTCCAGCGCCAGCATGCCGCCCAGCGAGGCGCCACACAGCATCAAGTCTCCGGGCTGCTCATCGAGCAGCGCCCGCGCCGCCTCGGCCAGGCTGTCGTGGCGGGCATGCGCGTCCGAGACCTTGACCGCCAGCCCGTCCAGGGCTTGCAGTTGGGCCTCCCAGACCCGGGCGTCACAGCCCAGGCCGGGCAGCAGTATCAAACTCGTCATGTCGGCGTATCGATGTAGTGAGCCGCCATCGTATGCGAGAGCCAGGGCAGTTCCTGGGCCAGGCGGGAGCTGCGCGCACCGACGGCGCTGCACAGCCCCTCCAGCAGCGCCAGGGTGGACAGCGACGAGGCCGGCAGCAGGCTGTCACCCGCCGGCGCGTAAAGCACGTGGCGCGCCAGCCTCACCACAGGCGCAGACGGTTGGTCGGTGATGGCAGCCACCGGAATGCCACGTGCGGTGGCAAACTCGGCCACCTCCAGGGTTTGCTTCGAGTAGCGCGGCAGCGACAGCAACAGCAGCAGATCCTGATCGTCATAGGCCAGCAGACGGCGATAGGGCTCGGTGGCGCCACCCAGGCCGGCCAGGCCCTCGACATCGCCCCGGAACAGACTCAGGTAATTGACGAAGTAACCCGCCAGATAGGCACTGACCTCGGCACCGAACACGGCCACGCGGGGCGCCCTCAGCAACGCTTCGAGCAAGCCCTGCGCCTGCTCGTCGTCGAGATCGGCCTGGGCGTGCTGCAAGCTCTGCTGACCGTGGCGCAGCACACCCCGCAGCAGCGGGCCGGCGGCCTCACCGGCCTGCGCCTGAGCCCGCAGCCTGGCCAGCGCGCCGGGGGCCTCATCGGCCATCAGCTCATGTTGCCAATGCTCCCGAAAGCCGGCATAGGAGGCATAGCCCAGCGCCCGAACAAAGCGGTTGGCACTGGCCACCGAGACCTCGCAGCGCCGTGCCAGCGCATCGATGGCCAGGGTGGCGGCCTCGAAACGATGGCCCAGCACATGATCGGCCATCTGGCGCTGGCGCGGCGTCAGCGCTGCGTAGCCTCGGGTCAGCCGCTGGACCGCGCTGGGCTCGGCGCCTTCATCCATTGAAAGGCGCTCAGTTGACGGTGACAAAGCGCAGCGGGTTGGAGTTGTCCGGCTGCTGCACCAGCTGCACATTGCGCTTCACGCCCCAGGACAGCTGCTGGTTGTGCAGCGGCAGCACCGGAATGTCGTCCACCACCAGCTTCCAGGCGTCGTGCATCAGCGCGGCGCGCTTGGGCGGGTCCAGCTCGACGGCGATCTGCTGCGTCAGTTCATCAAGCCTGGGGTTGCTGTAACGGCCGAGGTTGAACTGGCCCTGGCCGCCCGGTTGGGGCGTATTGAAAAGTGCCCACAAGGCGTTGTGGCCGTCATTGCCGGCCGGCTGCCAGCCCAGCATATAGGCGGTGACTTCGCGCTTCAGCGCCTTCGGGAAGTACAAGGTCTTGGTCTCGGCCGTCAGCGTGGTCTTGATGCCGATCTTCGCCCACATCGCGGCCACCGCCTGGCAGATCTCGGCGTCGTTGACATAGCGGTCATTGGGGCATTGCAGGCCCAGCTCGAAACCGTCTGGGTAGCCGGCCTGTGCCAGCAACTGACGGCCGGCCTCGGGGCTGAAGGGCAGGCGCTTGTCCAGCCCGCCCTCATAGCCGCGAATGCCCGGAGCCAGCACCATGCCCGAGGGCTGGGACGCGCCGCGCATGATCTTGGTGCGTATGGTCTCTATGTCGATGGCCTGGTACAGCGCCTGGCGCACACGCTTGTCCTTCAGCGGATTCTTGCCCTTGACGCTGCTGTGCAGCAGCTCGTCGCGGAACTGGTCCAGGCCGATGTAGACGGTGCGCAGCTCGCTGGCCTGCAGCACACGCAGTCCCGGATTGGCCTTCAGGCGCTCGGCGTCCTGCAGTGGCACCGGCTCCATCATGTCGACCTCGCCGGAGACCAGGGCCGACATGCGCGTGGCGTCATTGCCGATTGGCGTGAACACCACCTCGCTCAGGTTGTGCTCCACCTTGCCCCACCAGGCCGGATTGCTGGCCAGCACCGTCTTCACCCCGGGCTGGCGCGACTTCAGCATGAACGGCCCGGTGCCATTGGCGTTCAGGGTGGCGTAGTTCTCCTTGCCCTTGCGCACATCAGTGGGCTGGCTGGCGCCGTTCTTCTCGCTCCAGCTCTTGCTCATGATCAACCAGCCGGTCAGCAGGTCCGGCAGGATGGGGAACGGGGTGTTGGTGACGATGTCGATGGCGTGCGCATCGACCTTGCGAATCTCCTTGATCTGGGCCACATAGAGCTTGGTGTCGCTGGACTCCGAGCGGGTGCGCTCCAGGCTGAAGATCACGTCGTCGGCGGTGAATGGCGAACCGTCGTGGAATTTGACTCCCTTGCGCAGCTCGAAACGCCAGGTCGTCGGGTTGATACTGCGCCAGCCGGTGGCCAGGGCCGGCTCCAACTCGAACTTGCGGTTGCGCGTGGTCAGGGGTTCGTAGATGTTGTTCAGAAAACTGATCTGGAAGGACTCCTGCAGCGAGTGCGGATCCATGGAGGTGGCGTCACCCTGGTTGGCCATGCGGAAGGTGGCGGCCTGGGCCAGTCCGGCAACCGAGAACGCGAGCGCAAGAGCACTCAGTCGATACAAGCGATTCATGGTGTTTCCCTGAAGATGTTCAGACGGGCATCGCATCCAGCGCCAGGCCGGCCAGCAGGCTGGCGCCCAGCGGCAGGATCTGGTCATTGAAGTCGTAGTGCGGGTTGTGCAGCATGCGGCCCGCCTCGGCACCGCCCTGGCCGACGCGCAGATAGGCGCCGGGCTTGCGCAACAGCATGAAGGAGAAGTCCTCCGAGCCGGTGGACGGCATGGGCTTGGTGATGACGCGCTCGGCCCCGACCAGGCGTGTCGCCACCTGGGCCGCAAACGCCGCCTCGCGCTCGGTGCTGACGGTGGGCGGAAACAGCCGCTCGTAGTCCATGCTGACGCTGGCGCCGTGGGCATGGGCCACCGAGGTGGCCACCTCCAGCAGACGGCGCTCCATCAGGTCCTGCACCGCGCTCGAGAAGGTGCGTACCGTGCCGCCGATCTCGACATAGTCCGGTATCACATTGCGCGCATTGAAGTCGCCACCACGTATCGAACAGACGCTCAGCACCGCCGTTTCCAGCGGCGGCACGCTACGCGCCACGATGCTTTGCAGGGCAGTCACCACGTGCGCGGCGGCCACCACCGGATCGGCGGCCAGATGCGGATGCGCGCCATGGCCGCCGCGGCCGCTGATGCGCATCGTGAACATATCGGCCGAAGACATGCAGGCGCCCGGTGCCACCGAGATCGTGCCCACCGGCAGGGTCGGCGAGTTGTGCAGCGCATAAATCTGCTGTGCCGGGAAGCGCTCGAACAGGCCGTCGTCCAGCATCGCCTGGGCGCCGCCGCGCCCCTCCTCGGCCGGCTGGAAGATCAGATAGACGGTGCCGTTGAAGGCGCTGCGGTGGCGCGACAGATAGCGCGCCGCCCCCATCAGCATCGCGGTGTGGCCGTCGTGGCCGCAGGCGTGCATGACGCCGGGGTTGCGCGACACATGGTCGAAGCTGTTGATCTCGGTCAGCGCCAGCGCATCCATATCGGCGCGCAGGCCCACCGACTTGCCGCTGTCGGTCCGCTCGCCGTGGATCACGCCGACGATGCCGGTCTTGCCGATGTTGCGATGGTGCTCAATGCCCAGCAGCGCCAGCTCGGCGCTGATGCGGTCCGAGGTGCGGCTCTCTTCGAAGCCCAGCTCGGGCCAGCTGTGGATCTCGCGCCGCAGGGCGCTGAGCACGCCCTGCTCGCCGCGCATGAAGCGATAGACCGGATGTCCCTGCTCGGGGGCTTGAAGAACCGTGCTGCTATCCATGGCGGAGCGCTCCTTGGGCACGCCAACGACCGGTAGGCCGCAGACGCACTGGTAATTAGTTTTCAACTCTGAAAACTGATGCTAGCAGCGCCAAACCAGAGCAGGTTAGGGGAAGACCCGCAAGGCCGTCTGGGTGATTCGGTCATCGCACAGCGGCTGACTCATCACACAAGAAAATATCTTTTCAATCGCTGGCGTACAGCAAGGCGCGGCTGCGCCCCTGGGCCTTGGCGCGGTACAGCGCCTTGTCGGCCTGCTCGATCAAGTGCGACGGCGTGTGGTCAGCATTGGGCAGCAGGCTGACCACGCCAACGCTCAGGCTGACGACGGCCAGATCGGGCGCATTGGCATGGGGGATCTGTGCCGCCAGCACTTCCTGCACGCATGCCTCGGCCACACGCAGCGCTGCCGCTGCGTCCAGCCCCGGCAACAGCAGGGCAAACTCCTCGCCGCCATAGCGGGCCGCCAGGTCGCCGGAGCGCCGTGCGTAGCGACCCAGCACCTGGGCCACCTGCTGCAGGCAGCCGTCGCCGGCCACATGACCATAGTGGTCGTTGTAGCGCTTGAAATGGTCCACATCGGCCACCAGCAGGGCCAGCGGCGAGCGCTGGCGCGCGCCGCGCATCCACTCCGTCTGCAGCTGCTCCTCGAACTTTCGGCGATTCGCCAGGCCGGTCAGCGCATCGGTGCTGGACAGATGTTCCAGCCTGTCGTTCGCATCCCGCAGCGCCTGCTGCTGGGCCACCTGCTGCGAGATATCGCGCATCATTGCCACGAACTGGCGCTGCTCGCCGGCTCGGGCCTCGGTCACGCCCAGATTGACGGTCAGGATGTGACCGTCGCGGTGGCGCAGCTTGACATCACGCGACTGGCCCAGCATCGCCGGCAGGCGGTCCGCCATGAACTCGGCCAGCTCCAGTTCGTCGCGCACGCCGCCCGGGGCGTCGGTGAACATCAGCACGCTCTGTCCGATGAGGGCCGGTGCCGGAAAGCCGAACAGGCGCTCGGTACTGGCATTGGCGGACAAAATGCGCCCCTGCTCGTCGAACAACAGCACCGCCACCACCGCGTTCTCGAAGATCGACTGGATGCGTGCTTCGCTCTCTGCCAGCCGGGCGTTGACCGCCACCAACTCCTGCTCGCGGCGCATCAGGTCGGTGACGAAAGTGTGGAAGGAGGTCAGCGCGCCCTCGGCCGTGCGCCGCTCATTGATGCGCACCCAGCGGCTGCCCGGCAGCTTGACGACGAAAGGGGTGCCGTCGGCACGGCGGTGACGCTCCATGCGCTCGGCAATCCAGCCCTCGGCCCGCCCTTCGGCCTCGGGAAACTGCGCACGGCCGACGCCGAAACGCAGCGTCTGCTCGAAGCTCACGCCGGTCAGCAACTGCATTGCCATCTCGGGGTAGAGCTCGCGGTAGCGCTGGTTGCAGACCACCAGCTTGTCGTCTGGGTCGTAGTAGGCGAAGCCCTCCGGCAAGGCATTGATGGCATCCTCCAAGCGCTGGTTGGCCTGTTGAGTCTCGGTCAGCAGATCGGAATGCACGCTGTCACGCGCCAGTTCCCCCGCCTGGCGCGAGGCACGCACGGCACGCAGCCCGAGCCCCAGCACCGCCAGCGCGCCCAGCCCGGCGAGCCCCAATTGCAGGGCCACCGACAGACCGGTGTCTGCCAGCGCCAGCATTCCCAGCACCGCGAGCGCCAGCAAGGCCAGCAGCAGGTCGGCGCCCAGCGACAGCCCGCCCCCGACCCGTTGCAGGCCGCGCAGTCGGGACTTCGCGAGCATGGTTTTTTTCATGTACGACCAGGGCCTCCGAGCACAGCATCGAGTCTGAGCGATGCGGCGGCCGGTCGCACCCAGCGACCGCGCCTGCGGCCTCTTATTTGTAACTTTATCGCCACATCCAAGGGCCAGGGCCCGGACAAACACCGGCTTGGTGTTCCAGCCACGATGCCTCAAGATCGACGTCCACCGCTGCACCGGGCCACGCCATGCCTCCTCAACGTCATTTGCCCGGCGCCATTTGGGCCCTGGGCTTTGTCAGCCTGCTGATGGACGTGTCGTCCGAGCTGATACACAGCCTGCTGCCCGTCTTCATGGTCGGCGCTTTGGGCGCCAGCGCACTGACCCTGGGGCTGATCGAGGGTGCTGCCGAGGCCACGGCGCTGATCGTCAAGGTGTTCTCAGGCGCCCTGAGCGACTACTTCGGCAAACGCAAGCCGCTGGCGGTGCTGGGCTACGGCCTGGGCGCCCTCTCCAAACCGCTGTTCGCCCTGGCCAGCAGCGCCGGCATGGTGCTTGGCGCCCGGCTGATCGATCGCGTCGGCAAGGGCCTGCGTGGCGCGCCGCGCGATGCCCTGGTCGCCGACCTGGCACCCCCCGGCATGCGCGGTGCAGCCTTCGGTCTGCGCCAGTCGCTGGACACGGTCGGCGCCTTTGTCGGCCCGCTGCTGGCGATGGTGCTGATGCTGCTGTGGGCGAACGACTTCCGTGCGGTGTTCTGGGTGGCGGTGATTCCGGGCCTGCTGTCGGTGGCCCTGCTGGCTTTCGGTGTGAAGGAGCCCGAGCGGCCGACACCGGCCCAGCGCATCAATCCGATCAGCCGCGCGCACCTGCTACGCCTGCCGGCGGAGTTTTGGTGGACAGTGGCACTCGGCGGCCTGTTCACGCTGGCGCGCTTCTCCGAGGCCTTTCTGGTGCTGCGCGTCACCCAGGGCGGCCTGCCGCTGGCCTACACGCCGCTGGTGCTGGTGGGCATGAATGCTGTGTATGCGCTGGCCGCCTACCCCTGCGGCCGATGGGCTGACCGCTGGCCCGTCAGCTACCTGCTGGTACCCGGCGTGGCCCTGCTGCTGGCGGCCGACCTGGTGCTGGCCAGCGGTGTGACGGCCGGCTATCTGGCGCTCGGCATAGGGCTGTGGGGCCTGCATATGGCGATGACCCAGGGCCTGCTGGCGGCCCTGGTGGCCAAGACAGCGCCCGACGATCTGCGGGGCACGGCCTACGGCATGTTCAATCTGTGCAGCGGCCTGTCGATGCTGGTGGCCAGCGGGCTGGCCGGCTGGCTCTGGGACAGCCGGGGGGCGCCAAGCACCTTCATCGCCGGTGCCGGGTTTTGCCTGCTCAGCCTCGCACTGATGCTGCACCCCGGGCTGCGGCGGCTGATGGCTCAGCCCGCATAGGCCCGCCGCAGCACGGCGTCCAGCCCGGCGGGGCTGAGTAGCGTCGCACCATAAACGCGCCCGGCGCCACCATCGAAGCGCGAAGCGACGAAGGCGTCTGCCACCAGCGACGGCGCATGACAGCGAAGCAACAGGCCCTGCGCCAGCAGCACCAGATCCTGAGCAAAGCGGCGGCCGCGCGCCTCCAGCTGATCCGGCGCAAGGGCCAGGTCCCGCCGAAGGGCCAGCACGGCTGCCAGCAATCGCGGCTCGCCCTGGGTTTGTTGCTGCCAGTCATCGAACAGCGCCAGCAAGGCCTCGGGCTCGCGCGCGGCGGCGCGCAGCACGTCCAGGCACATCACATTGCCCGAGCCTTCCCAGATCGAGTTGACCGGCGCCTCGCGGTAAAGCCGAGCCAGCGTGCCCTCCTCGACATAGCCATTGCCGCCCAGCACCTCCATGGCCTCGCCGGTCAGCTCGACCGCGCGCTTGCAGACCCAGAACTTCGCCGCCGGGGTCAGGATGCGCTTCCAGGCACGCTCCACCGGGCTGTCATCGCGCTCGAAGGCCTGGGCCAGGCGCAGCATCAGCGCCGTGGCGGCCTCGCTCTCCAGCGCCAGATCGGCCAGCACCACCCGCATCAGCGGCTGCTCGACCAAGGGCCTGCCGAACACCATGCGTAGCCGCGCCCAGTGCAGCGCCTGTACCAGGGCCTGGCGCATGATGGCCGCGCTGCCGATGACGCAGTTCAGCCGCGTGTAGCCGGCCATCTCGATGATGGTCGGTATGCCGCGGCCCTCCTCGCCCATCATCAGGCCCCAGGCATCGAGGAACTCGACCTCGCTGCTGGAGTTGGACCTGTTGCCCAGCTTGTTCTTCAGCCGCTGGATCTGCACCGGGTTCTTGGTACCGTCGGGCCGCCAGCGCGGCACGTAGAAGCAGCTGTGGCCTGAGGCACTGCGCGCCACCACCAAGTGGGCATCGCACATCGGCGCACTGAAAAACCATTTGTGGCCGCGCAGCAGGTACTCGCCGCCGCGCCCGCCTTCGCCCACCGGCGTGGCCGTGGTGGTGTTGGAGCGCACGTCAGAGCCGCCCTGCTTCTCGGTCATGCCCATGCCCAGCCAGATCGAGTGCTTTTGCGCGACGGGCAGATCGCGGGCGTCGTAGCGGCTGGAATGCAGCTTGTCGCGCAGGGAGGCATAGAGCGCCGGCTCCTTCTGCAGCACCGGGATGCTGGCCTGCGTCATCGTCGCCGGACACATCGTGCCGGCCTCGATCTGGCCATGCAGATACATGCCGGCGGCAAAAGCCGTCCAGCAGCCGGTGCGCGCCGCCTCCTCGAAACTCAGCGAGACCAGGCCCTGACCGCGGTACAGCGCAAGCAGCTCGTGCCAGGCCGGGTGGAAGTCCACCTGGTCGATGCGGCGGCCGCGGGCGTCGAAGGTCTTCAGCTCGGGGGTGTAGCGGTTCGCCTGCTCGGCCAGCTGGTAGGTCTCGGCCCGGCCCAGCACGCGGCCGTAGGCGGACAGCGCATCGGCATGCCAGTCGGCGCCAGCGCGCTGCACGCCCTCGACCAGGGCCGCATCGGTGTCGAACAAGGCGTAGTCGCGTAACTCATCGACCTGATTGCTCAGGGTGTGGGTTTGCCAGCTCATCACGGTCTCCTGTGGCTATTGTTTCAGCCCAGTGTAGGCCTCGGCACCTGTCACTTAGGCGCCAGGCCACTGTCAGTGGCGGCGCTACAGTGCCCCGGATGCGACACATTCAAATCCATGCGCCCATGGCCTGCACCGTGCTGGTGGTGGCCGCGCAAGCCGGCGAGGCGGTACGCGCCGGCCAGACCCTGCTGGTGCTCGAAGCGATGAAGATGGAGCACGAGATCCAGGCGCCTCAGGACGGCCACGTCGCCGAATTGCTGGCCAGCGTGGGCGAGCTGGTGCAGGAGGGCGATCTCCTGATGAGCCTGACGGCGCTGGCCACGACATCGGAAGCGGCCGGGCCCGCACAGGAGCAAACCCCGACCGCAACGCGTGCCGATCTGCAGGCGCTGCAGACCCGCATGGCGCTGACCCGGGACAGCAGCCGCCCGCAGGCCATCGCCAAGCGCCATGCCCTGGGCCTGCGCAGCGCACGCGAGAACATCGCCGACTTGTGCGATGCCGGCAGCTTCAGCGAATACGGGGCGCTCGCCGTCGCCGCCCAGGCCAGCCGCCGCAGTGCCGATGATCTGCAACGCAACACACCGGCCGATGGCCAGGTCTGCGGCACAGCAGCCATCAACGGCCAGCCCTGCGCGGTGCTGGCCTATGACGCCACCGTGCTGGCCGGCACGCAGGGCATGCGCAACCACCAGAAGACCGACCGCCTGCTGGGCGTGGCCCTGCAACAGCGGCTACCCCTGGTGCTGTTCGCCGAGGGCGGTGGCGGCCGGCCCGGCGACACCGACATGCCCATCGTCGCCGGCCTGCACGTGACGACCTTCGCCAGCCACGCGCGGCTCAGCGGCCAGGTGCCCATGGTCGGCATCGCCGCCGGGCGCTGCTTTGCCGGCAATGCGGCGCTGCTCGGCTGCTGCGACGTGATCATCGCGACCGAGGCCAGCAATATCGGCATGGGCGGGCCGGCCATGGTCGAGGGCGGGGGGCTGGGCATCTTCGCCCCGGAGCAGATCGGCCCCAGCGAGGTGCAGGCGCGCAACGGCGTGATCGATGTGCGGGTACGGGATGAGGCCGAGGCGGTTGCCGTGGCCAGGCAGTATCTGGGCTACTTTCAAGGCTCAGCGGCCGACTGGGCCTGCAGCCCGCCGGAGCTGCTGCGCCAGGTCCTGCCCGACAGCCGCAACCGCAGCTACGACATGCGGGCGCTGATGCAGCAGCTGGCCGACACCGGCTCGCTGTTGGAGTTGCGCCCCGGCTTCGGCCTCTCGGTGCTGACGGCGCTGGCCCGCATCGAGGGAAGGCCGATCGGCCTGCTGGCCAGCAACCCGGCCCATCTGGGCGGGGCGATCGATGCTGATGCCGCCGACAAGACCGCCCGCTTCATGCGCCTGTGCAACACCCACGGCCTGCCGCTGGTGTCGCTGATCGACACGCCGGGCTTCATGGTCGGCCCCGACACCGAGGCGACGGCCCAGGTGCGCCATGTCAGCCGCATCTTTGTGGCTGCGGCCCATCTGAGGGTGCCGCTGCTGGCGCTGGTGATACGCAAGGGCTATGGCCTGGGCGCGATGGCTTTGGCCGGCGGCGGCTTCCACGCACCGCTGGCCACGGCCGCCTGGCCCAGCGCCGAGTTCGGTGCGATGGGGCTGGAGGGCGCGGTGCGGCTGGGCTATCGCAAGGAGCTGGAGGCGCAGCCCGAAGGGCCGGCGCGCGAGGCGCTGTTCCAGTCGCTGCTGCAACAGCAGATCGCCAACGGCAGCGCGCTGAATATGGCGACGACCTTGGAAATCGACGCGGTGATAGACCCGGCCGACTCGCGCCGCTGGCTCAGCCAGGGCCTGGCCGCAGGCAAGATCGGCCCCTTGCTCCCCGGTGGTCTCGACACTTGGTGAGTGCCTGCTTCAGGCCAGTACCGCGCTGGCCTTGACATGGCCAGTCACACAGCGGGCCAGCGCCAGCTTGTTGGCCTTCTGCAGCGCCATCAGCAAACGGTGATCGACAGCACCACCGCCCAGCTCATTGCAGAAGCGGTCTTGCACATCGTCCTGCACCCGCATCAGCAGATGCGCGGTGACCTCGGCATCGGCCAGCGCCCGGTGGGCGCGGCCGGCGGAGGGCAGCGCATGGAAACGGGCCAGGCTGCCCAGCTTGTGGTTCGGCGCCTGCGGGTACAGGCGCCGCGCCAGCAGCAGTGTGCAGGCGAACTGGTGGGCCGGATCGGGCTCGCAGTCGGCGCGGGCGATCTCGGTCTGCCAGAAGCCCCGGTCGAAGGCCGCGTTGTGGGCCACCAGCGGGCAGCCGCGGGTGAAACGGGCGACATCGCGCATCACCGATTCGGCGCTGGGCGCGGTCCGCAGCATGGCGTTGGTGATGCCGGTCAACTGCTCGATGAAGGGCGGTACCCAGGCACCGCTGTTCATCAGGCTCTGGAATCGATCGACGATGCGGCCGTCCCGCACCAGCACGGCGGCAATCTCGGTGGCACGGGCCCCCTGGCCGGGCGACATGCCGGTGGTTTCAAAGTCGATCACGGCTACGGTCTGCATCGGGAACTCAGCTGCTTGGCAGCGCGGGATAATAGGGCCTTGCCGGTGCACTGCGCGGCTTTTCGCGCTTTGCCGTATAAACCCGGAATCTCTGAAACAGCTTGCAGGAAACCCCCATGAACGAAGTTCAGCAACGCATCGACGCCCTGGTCAAGGGCAACCACGTCGTGCTTTTCATGAAGGGCACGGCCCAGTTCCCGATGTGCGGCTTCTCCGGCCGCGCGATCCAGATCCTCAAGGCCTGTGGCGTCAACGAACTCAAGACCGTCAATGTGCTGGAAGACGAGGGCATACGCCAGGGCATCAAGGAATACGCCAACTGGCCGACCATTCCCCAGCTCTATGTCAACGGCGAATTCGTCGGCGGCTCGGACATCATGATGGAGATGTACGAGGCCGGTGAGTTGCAGCAAGTGATCAGCGCAACCTGAAGGCTTGCGTGCCGGACCTTGCTGTACCCGGCAAGCTCGGGCACCAACTGACGGGCCAGCGCCTGGTCCTCGGGATCACGGGCGCGACCGGTGCGGTGTATGGTTTGCGGCTCTTGCAGCGCGCCCGCGAATTGGGCGTGCAGACGCACTTGATCGTCACGCCCGCCGGCGTGCTCAATGTGCACCACGAGCTGGGTCTGAGCCGCAGCGAGCTGGAAGCCGAGGCCGATCTGGCTTATGCGCCGGCCGACGTCGGCGCCTGCATTGCCAGCGGCAGCTTCGCGACCGCCGCGATGATTGTCGCGCCCTGCTCGATGAAGACGCTGGCCTCGGTGGCCCATGGCTTTGGCGACAATCTGCTGACACGCGCGGCCGATGTGACGCTGAAGGAGCGCCGCCGGCTGATACTGATGGTGCGCGAGACACCATTCAACCTGGCCCATCTGCGCAATATGACGGCCGTGACCGAGATGGGCGGCATCGTCTTCCCGCCGCTGCCGGCCTTTTATCACCACCCGAAGTCGATAGCCGAGATGGTCAATGACACGGTGGAACGGGTGCTGGAGCTGGCGGGCATCGCCACCGCCCAGCCTCAGGCCTGGGCCGGGCTCAGGGACAAGAATTCAGCGTCCTGAGGGCGTCTCGCCGGGCAGTTGCCACAGCTTGCGCACCGCGAACACCGCATTCGGGTATTCCGGCCGGCCGCGGCTGCCGTTGTAGCGGCCCAGGGTCAGGAACAGATCGCCGCGCTCCACATCGAGGTAGTGCCGCAGGATCACGCAGCCGAAGCGCAGATTGGTCTGCATATGGAACAGCTGAGCCGGATCGCCATCGCCGATCAGCCTCGCCCAGAACGGCATCACCTGCATATAGCCGCGGGCACCGGCCGAACTGATCGCGTATTTGCGGAAGCCGCTCTCGACCTGCACCAGACCCAGCACCAAGGCCGGCTCCAGGCCCGCCCGCTTGGCCTCGTACCAGACGGTCTCGAGAAACTCGACACGGGTGACATGTTCGCTCTTGCGCTTCTTCAGCCGCTCGCTCATCTCGCCCAGCCACCGCAGATAGCCCATGCGCTGGTCGATATTGTCGAAACTGGGCCGGGGCGGTGCGCTATTGGCCACCGCCGCCGACAAGGCCGAACGCACCGAATCGGCCAGCGGCTCCTCGACCTGGGCGCCCGCCCAGGCCGGCCGCGGCAGTGAGGCCAGCGGCCAAGCCAGGGCGGCGCCCAGCAGGGCGCGCCTGTCCATCACCCCCTCCGGCTCACGAGGCGAGCTGGGCCCGCAGATGCGCGGCCACATCGGCCAGAGCCAGCTTGCTGGCCTCGGTGTCGCGGCGGCCCTGGTACTCGACGTGGCCTTCCTTCAGGCCTCGGTCGCCCAGCACCACGCGGTGCGGCACGCCCACCAGCTCCCAGTCAGCCAGCATCGCGCCGGGGCGCTCACCGCGGTCGTCCAGCAGCACGTCCACGCCGGCAGCCATCAACTCCGCATAGAGGCTGTCGGCGGCGGATTTGACGTCGGCGCTGCGGTCATAGCCGATCGGGCAGATCACGGCCGTGAACGGCGCGATGCCGTTGGGCCAGATGATGCCGCGCTCGTCATGGTTTTGCTCGATGGCGGCGCCCAGGATGCGGGTCACGCCGATGCCGTAGCAGCCCATCACCATCGGTTGCGGCTTGCCGTTTTCGTCCAGGAAGTTGGCCTTCATCGGCTCGCTGTACTTGGTGCCGAGCAGGAACACATGGCCGACCTCGATGCCGCGCTGTATGGCCAGCACGCCCTTGCCATCGGGCGAGGGATCACCAGCGACGATGTTGCGGATGTCGGCCACGGCATCGGGCTCGGGCAGATCACGGCCCCAGTTGACGCCGGTGATATGGAAGTCGGCCTCGTTAGCGCCGCAGACGAAGTCGCTCATGTTCGCGACAGTGCGGTCGGCAACGATCTTCACCGGCTTTTTCAAACCGATAGGACCGAGGTAGCCCGGCTTGGTGCCGAAGTGGTCGTCGATCTCGCCCACGGTGGCAAAGCGGAAGCCATTCTTTAGGCCCTCGACCTTGCTGGTCTTGACCTCGTTCAGGTCATGATCGCCGCGCAGCAGCAGCAGCCAGACCACGCTCTTGACGATCTCGCCCTTGTCGTTCAACTCATCGGTGGCCAGCACCAACGACTTGACAGTCTGCGCCAGCGGCAGGTTCAGGAACTGGGCCACATCGGCGCAGGTGCTCTTGCCCGGCGTCGGCGTCTTGGTCAGCGCCTGCGAGGCGGCAGCGCGCTGGGCGATCAGGCCCACCGCCTCCGCCTTTTCGATATTGGCGGCGAAGTCGCTGGTCGGGCAGTAGACGATGGCGTCCTCGCCGGTCTCGGCAATGACCTGGAACTCCTGCGACACATCGCCGCCGATCGCGCCCGAGTCGGCCGCCACGGCGCGGTATTGCAAGCCCATGCGGTCGAAGATGCGGCAGTAGGCGTCGTACATCGCCTGGTAGCTGCGCGTGCCGGACTCGACATCACGGTCGAAGGAATAAGCATCCTTCATCGTGAACTCGCGCCCGCGCATCAGACCGAAACGCGGACGGCGCTCGTCACGGAACTTGGTCTGGATGTGATAGAAATTCTTCGGCAGCTGCTTGTAGCTGCGCAGCTCCTGGCGGGCGATGTCGGTGATCACCTCCTCGGAGGTCGGCTGGATCACGAAGTCGCGGCCATGGCGATCTTTCACGCGCATCAGCTCCGGCCCCATCGCCTCGAAGCGGCCCGTCTCCTGCCACAGCTCGGCCGGCTGCACCACCGGCATCAGCAGCTCGACGGCCCCGGCGCGGTTCATCTCCTCGCGGATGATGGCCTCGACCTTGCGAATCACCCGCAGGCCCATGGGCATGTAGTTGTAGATGCCCGCGCCCAGGCGCTTGATCATGCCGGCTCGCATCATCAGCTTGTGGCTGGCAACTTCGGCGTCGGTGGGCGCTTCTTTGAGCGTGGAAATGAAGAACTGGGAGGCTTTCATAGGGTCTGTGGCTGTCCGGGCAATGGGTGGCCGGATGAGGGAAAGCGATGAGGGCCCCAAGGTGGGTACCCAATGCAATAATCAATCCAACTAAAGATTCGAGGTTGATTATGCTCGACCGTGAGGGGTTTCGACCCAACGTCGGCATCATCCTGCTCAACCACAGGAACCTGGTGTTCTGGGGCAAACGCATCCGGACCCATTCCTGGCAGTTCCCGCAAGGGGGCATCAAGCACGGCGAGACGCCCGAGCAGGCGATGTACCGTGAGCTCCACGAAGAAGTGGGACTCAAGATTGAACATGTCCGTATTCTGGCGCGCACCCGCGACTGGCTGCGCTATGAGGTGCCCGAGCATTTCATTCGCCGCGACGCGCGTGGCCACTATCGGGGGCAGAAACAGATCTGGTTTCTGCTGCAGCTGACCGGCCGCGACAGCGACCTGAACCTGCGCGCCACCAACCATCCGGAGTTCGACGCCTGGCGCTGGAACGACTACTGGGTGCCGCTGGAATCGGTGATCGAGTTCAAGCGCGGGGTCTACGAGATGGCGCTGACCGAGTTGGCCCGCTACCTGCCGCGCAACAATTATCACAACCGCTATCTGCGCTCGGGCATGCGCCCGCACCGCGATGACGGCCATCCGGATGATGGCCAGCACAGCGGGCATGGCGAGCTGGAGGAGCAGCAGCCGCTGCCACCGATCGAGCCGAACTGAAACCTTCCGCTGGTCAGGCGCGCGCCATATTGTGGCTATGGCTCACGTCGCTGCGCGACGTGAGCCTGCGCCGCAACACTGCACTTGCTACGCAAGTACCATGTTGTCTCGGTGGATCAGCTCGGGCTCGGCGGTGTAGCCCAGCAGGCGCTCGAACTCGCTCGAGGCCTTGCGGGCGATCAGGCGAGCTTCGTAGCTGGAGTAGTTCGTCAAGCCGCGGGCCAACTCCTGGCCGGCCTCATCACGCACGGCGATCACGTCACCGCGATGGAATTCGCCCTGCACATCGATCACGCCGACCGACAACAAGCTCTTGCCTTCGAGCTTGACCTTGGCGGCGGCACCGGCGTCCACGCGCACTGCGCCACGCATCTGCAGATGGTCGGCCATCCACTGCTTGCGCGCGGCCATCTTTTGCGTCGAGGCGGTCAGTGCCGTGCCCAGGGCCTCGCCAGCGGCGAGACGCAGCAGCACATCGGGTTCGCGGCCGAACACGATGACGGTGCTGGCACCACTGCCGGCCGCGCGTTTGGCGGCCAGTATCTTGGTGATCATGCCGCCGCGGCCCAGGCTTGAACCGGCACCGCCGGCCATCTGCTCCAGCTCCGGCGTGCCGGCCACCGCCTCGTGGATGAAGCGTGCGTTCGGATCCTTGCGCGGGTCGGCCGAATAGAGGCCACGCTGGTCGGTCAGTATCACCAAGGCATCAGCTTCGACGAGGTTCGCGACCAGGGCACCCAGGGTATCGTTGTCGCCGAACTTGATCTCGTCGTTGACGACGGTGTCGTTCTCGTTGATGACCGGAATCACCTTGTGCGCCAGCAGGGTCAGCAGGGTCGAGCGGGCGTTCAGGTAGCGCTCGCGGTCGGCCAGGTCGGCGTGGGTCAGCAGCACCTGGGCGCTGCCCATGCCCTGCTCGCGCAGCTTGGTCTCGTACATCTGCACCAGGCCCATCTGACCGACGGCGGCCGCCGCCTGCAGCTCGTGCACTTCCTTCGGGCGGGTGGTCCAGCCCAGGCGCTTCATGCCCTCGGCGATGGCACCGCTGGAGACCATGATGACCTCTCGGCCCTGGGCCGCCAGACCGGCCAGCTGATGGCACCAGTTGCCAATCGCCTCGGCGTCAACGCCCTTGCCTTCGTTGGTGACGAGGCTGGAGCCGACCTTGACGACGATGCGTCGCGCGTCCTTCAATACCGAAACGCTCATGCGTCACCGCCTGGCGTGGACTCCTCGGCTGGCTGGAAGCGGGGGTCGATCTCTTCAACAATGCGCTGGGCCTTGTCCACATGCTGGTAGATGGCCTGGACCAGGCCGGCGCAGCCTTCGCGGGTCAGCGCCGAGATTTCGAACACCGGGCCCTTCCACTTGTAGCGCTTGACGAAGTCCTTCACCCGGGTGGCACGCTCTTCGACCGGCACCATGTCCAGCTTGTTCAGCACCAGCCAGCGCGGCTTGTCATACAGGCCCTGGTCGTACTTCTTCAGCTCGTTGACGATGGCCTTGGCCTCCTGCACCGGATCAACCGACGGGTCGAACGGCGCGAGGTCAACCACATGCAGCAGCAGACGTGTGCGCTGCAAATGGCGCAGGAATTGATGGCCCAGGCCGGCGCCTTCGGCAGCCCCCTCGATCAGGCCGGGGATGTCGGCGATGACGAAGCTCTGCTCCGGGCCCACGCGCACCACACCCAGATTCGGATGCAGGGTCGTGAACGGGTAGTCGGCGATCTTCGGTCGGGCGTTCGACACCGCCGTGATCAGGGTGGACTTGCCGGCATTGGGCTGGCCCAGCAGACCGACGTCGGCCAGCACACGCAGTTCCAGCTTGATCTTTTTCTGCTCGCCGGGCCAGCCGGGCGTTTTCTGACGCGGGGCACGGTTGGTGCTGGTCTTGAAGTGCAGGTTGCCGAAGCCACCGTCACCGCCCTTGACGATCAGCACCGGCTCGCCATGCACCAGCAACTCGGTGAGGATTTGATCGGTCTCGACGTCACGGATGATGGTGCCCACCGGCATGCGCAGGATGATGTCCTCGGCGGCGGCACCGAACTGGTCGGAGCCCCGGCCCTGCTCGCCATTGCGCGCCTCATGGCGGCGCGCATAGCGGTAATCGATCAAGGTATTGATATTGCGGTCGGCCACCGCAAACACACTGCCACCCCGCCCGCCATCGCCGCCATTGGGGCCGCCGAACGGAATGAATTTTTCGCGACGAAAGCTCGCGCAACCCGCCCCGCCGTTACCGGCTACGACATCGATGGTGGCTTCGTCTACGAACTTCATGGTGTGTGCCTCGGTGCTTGGGCAATGATATTGCAGAGTAAGCCGTCGCCTGGCCGTCCCAAGACGGCGACACCCCCTCCGGGGGGCGGACGACGCAGTAGGCCTGGGGGCCCACTGAAATGCAAAAGCCCCGGGCAAGCCGGGGCTCTTTGGCAAACCGCGCCACCGCGAGCGGTGGCTATTCGGTTTAGGCCGTCGTCACGAAGACGGTTTGGCGGTTCTTCGGGCCCTTGATGGCGAAGGAAACCTTGCCGTCAACCAACGCGAACAGCGTGTGGTCCTTGCCAATACCGACGTTGGTGCCGGGATGGAATTTGGTGCCGCGCTGACGCACGATGATGCCGCCGGCCGAGATCACCTGGCCTCCGTACACCTTCACGCCCAGCATCTTCGGTTGGGAGTCGCGGCCGTTCCGTGTGGAACCGCCGCCCTTTTTCTGTGCCATGGATTAGCTCCTTGTCTAGTTGCCGAACGATGTTCAGGCCGCGAGCACTGCGCTGATTTCCAGCTCAGTGAACGTCTGCCTGTGACCTTGGCTCTTCTTGTAATGCTTACGACGACGCATTTTGAAGATTCGCACCTTGTCGTGCTTGCCCTGTGCCACCACCGTGGCCTTGACGCTTGCGCCGGCTACCAAGGGAGTCCCAACCTGCAGGTCCACGCCGCTACCAATAGCGAGCACCTGGTCGATCACGATCTCTTGGCCAACATCCGCAGCAATCTGTTCTACTTTGATCTTTTCGCCAGCAGCAACTTTGTATTGCTTGCCGCCGGTTTTTATGACCGCGTACATATCAGCCCCTTCAATTAAAACCACCTGGCTACTTCCACTGCCACAACCACCCCACCTTGCGGCTTGGCGATTCTGACGGGACCAGGCATGTTCCACGCCCTCATGGCGCAGAGCCGAAGATTCTAGCACGGATTGCCGGCTTGTGCATCCGCGATCCCCCAAGCGCTGTGCTGCGATGCCTCAGCCCGAGTTGGCGTGCCGGGGACAGGCCTCAGGTGTTTCTATAATCGTCTCTTTCTTTCACGAGAGCTGAAAGTGCACGTCGCGTCTGCCTCGCCCGCTACTTCCCTGTCCGAGGTCATTGCCGCACTGGCTGCGCAAATGCACGAAGTCGATGCCGTGATCGCGCGTCGCCTGACTTCGGACGTCGCCCTGATCAATCAGATTTCCGGCTACATCGTCCATGCCGGCGGAAAGCGCATGCGGCCCAAGCTGGTGCTGCTGTTCGCCAACGCGCTGGGCTTCGAAGGCCCCGAGCGCTTTGAGCTGGCTGCGGTGGTCGAATTCATCCACACCGCCACCCTGCTGCACGACGACGTCGTCGATGAGTCCTCGCTGCGTCGCGGCAAGGACACCGCCAACGCGCTGTTCGGCAATGCCGCCAGCGTGCTGGTCGGCGACTTCCTCTATTCGCGCGCCTTCCAGATGATGGTGTCGGTGAACCGCATGCGCGTGCTGGAGGTGCTGGCCGAGGCGACCAATGTGATCGCCGAGGGCGAGGTGCTGCAGCTGATGAATATGCACGACCCGGACGTCGCGGTCGATCGCTACCTGACGGTAATCCGCTACAAGACGGCCAAGCTGTTCGAGGCCAGCGCACGGCTGGGCGCCGTGCTGGCGGATGCGCCACCGGAACTCGAAGAGGCCTGTGCCGGCTATGGCCGCGCGCTGGGCACGGCCTTCCAGCTGGTCGATGACCTGCTTGACTACGAAGGCGACACCCACGCGCTGGGCAAGAACGTCGGCGACGATTTGCGTGAGGGCAAGCCGACCCTGCCACTGCTGATCGCGATGGAGCGCGGCACGCCCGAGCAGCGGTCCTTGATACGGCATGCCATCGAACATGGCGAGCTGGAACGCCTGGCCGACATCATTGCCATTGTGCGCGCAACTGGTGCGTTAGAAGCCACGCGAGACGCCGCTCGAGCCGAGGCCGACAAGGCTAAACAGTGCCTTGATTTGCTGCCGGATTCAAAATGGCGCGAAGCTCTGCTAGAATTCTGCGTTCGGTCGATTGACCGCTCATTCTGAGCAGTCAAATCAGAAGCAGCACTGGAATCACTTCAGGCTGTTTCGCAGATCGGGGTGTGGCCTAGTCCGGTAAGGCGCTTCGTTCGGGACGAAGAGATCGGAGGTTCGAATCCTCTCACCCCGACCAAATTTCCCCTCCTCCATCAGTCCCTGCTGATCGCAGGCGCCGCTATCTTGCAGCGGCCGCCTGCGCAGCCGTTTCTGCCTGTCGGAAGCGCGCGCGAAAGCTCGCGAGCTGCGCTTCGCTGACGCCCAGCGTGGCAGCGCTGAAGGCACGCGTGTCCGGTGTGTGCATCAACAGGGCCTGGGTTTCGTTGACCATCAGCTCCTCGTTGCTGGGGTCGTAGTCGTTGCGGGCCAGGTAGTCACGGAACAAACGCCGCTCGGCATCGCTGAGGGCGCTTTTCCAGAACGTCCAGCAGGCCTGCTGGTAGTCGCTGCGGGTGAAGAACTTGCCGTGGCTCAATTCGTGCAGCAGCACAGACTCCCGCCGCTGCGGGTCAATCGTCTCGTCCTGTTTGGTGGCCGGGTTGTCCGCCTGCACGGCACTGAAACCGATCACCGCCTGCCGGCTGAAGGCCGTGTAGGCACCCCCCTCCTCGCGCATCACCCCCTCCTGCAGCAGCAGGGTGCGCAGGCGCAGCTCCTGCGCATTCAGCGTGACCTGCTGGCTGGCGGCCAGGCTGAAGAAGCGGGCGATATTGATACCGGTGTAGTCGTGGCCCTGGTAGAAGGTCTCGACGTTGTCTCCGGCGCTGGTGACCAGTGCTTGCAGTTCGGCATCGCTCAGCACGCGGTCACGGGAGCCGCGCGTCTTTTCAAGAAAGGCGGCGGCCCGGTTGAAGGCCTGGCCCTGGGCCAGCAGGCTGGGAAACTCGATCACGATCACTGCCGTGTTGCCCGTCAGGCGTGCCACACGCCAGTCGCTCGACTTCGGCGCGGCCAGCAGCTGCTCTACGGTGGCCTCGGGAATGGCGGGCGGCAATTCCGCGGCAATGGCCGGCGGCGCGGCCTCATCATCCGGCGCCGCACGTTGCGCCAGCCATGCGGCCACCGACAGCACCACCACCAGGGCGCCCAGCCACCACAGGATGGGCCTCAGATGCCGGCGCCAGAAAGGCTGTGGCGACGCTCCAGACCGCCGCTTCCTGCGCGCGCCAATGGCCGGAACGGCAGCGGTGGCGGCAGAGCGCTTCTTGGCAAGCTTCAATCGCCCGTCCCTCCCTGGCTTGGTGGATCGCCCGGGTCAGGGCGGCAAAAAGGCTCAGTTCTTGACGGTGACGATGGTCACGCGGCGATTCTCCGGCGCGTCAATCTGGGCCTTGTTCATCAGCTCGCTGGAGCCCTTGCCAATGGCCGACAGGCGCTCGGGCAAGACGCCGTGGCTGGCCACGAGGTAGTTGGCCACCGATTCGGCGCGCAGCTGAGACAGCTTCAGATTGCGTTCGGCGTCGCCGCGGGCATCGGCATGGCCCTCGACCTTGAAGGCGAAACCGGCCAGCTTGTCGGACTGGAGCGCGCGCGCCAGGGTGTCGAGCTGGTTCTTGGTCTCATCGGTCAGGTCGGCCGAGTTGGTCGGGAAGGTGATCAGGAGGCTGGCTTTGCCGGCATTCGGATTGGCCGGCTTGGGGGCCGCGGCACCGACCGTGGCGGGTCGAAAGCCCCGCGTCTTGGCGCCGCTGGCCGCAACTTCCGGCGGATCGATGGCCAGCGCATCGATCAAGGCGTTCTCTGTCACTTGCGAGCCCTTCAGCACGTTTTGCGCCGAGGCATTCAGCCCAAGGCCCAGACCCAGGCAGGCAACAAGCAGTAGCTTCTTCATCGCGGGCAACCTTTCTTGCAGTTTTTACCAATCCCTGAGTGTCGCAGCTTGCGGGCAAGAATCAATTGCGCTTCAGTTTTTCACGGTGACTATGGTCACGCGGCGGTTTTCAGGGGCATCGATGCGGGTCTTGTTCATTGGTTCGCTGGCACCCTTGCCCTGCGGCAACAGACGCTCCGGCAGCAAGCCGTGGTTGCTGACGATATATGCTGCCACCGCTTCGGCGCGCTGCTGAGACAGCTTCTGATTGGCCTCGGCGTCGCCTCGCGCATCGGCGTGACCCTCCACCCTGAACGAAAAACCCACCAGCTTGTCGGACTGAAGCGCACGCGCCAGGGTGTCAAGCAACTCCTTGGTGCCCGCATCCAGCTCGGCGGAGTTGGTCGCAAACGTGATCAACAGGCTGGCCTTGCCGGCATTCGGGTTGGCCGGCTGGGCCGGTGCGCCACCGGGCACGGCGGGGCGGAACCCGCGCGTCTTGGCATCGCCGGTCGTTGCGCCCGCCGGAGCATCAATCACCAGGGCATCGATCAATGCGGCCTCAGTGACCTGTGCCCCCTTCAGCACGTTCTGCGCAGGCACGACCGGGCTCAGCGCCAACCCCAGCATGAGCAACAGACCTGAAAGCATGAGTTTCATAATGAGCCGTCCTTTGATGAACTGAATCTGTGAACCCGGTGCCTCGACTCAGTTGTTCGTTTCCAGCTGGCGCTGTTCGAACAGATAGTCGCCCCCGGCCTGGTGGCCCGCCGCACTGCTCGAGCCGTACTTGGGCCGCTGCGGCAGCTCCCGCGCCACTGCAAAGCGCACCCGCTCGAACACATTGCCGCCGGCCTGCCAGCTGTTGACCTGCTTGAGCTGGTTCATCAGATTCCAGGCAAACGGCGAGTGCCCCTCCTTGCCCTCATCGAATACCGGCTCGTTGCCGCCCGATGACATCACCACCACCGACTTGCGTGCCAGCAGGGCCTGCGGGTCGGTGCCTCCGGGCGTGGCGCGGATGCGCTCGTCCGAGACCAGGGAGCCGGAGTAGCAGCTGTCCGAGATCAGCGCCACCTGGGAGGCTCCGATCTGCGCAATCATGCGGCCGATGTCGGCGTTGGACAGCCAGGTCTCGGGCTTCTTGGCATCGGCATCGGCCAGCTGCCAGTAGCCCAGGCCGGTGGACTCGACCAGCTCGCCGTGGCCGGCGTAGTAGATCACCACCGAGTCCTTGGGGCCCAGCTCCAGCGCCAGCTTGTTCAGCGCGCTGACCACCGCCTGCTTGCTGGCGTTGGGAATGACCACGGTCTCGTAGCCGAGGGCTCCGTCGAACAGGCTGCCCACCGATTGGGCGTCCTTCACCGCATTGCCCAGCTGCGGGATGCTCTTGTCCTGGTAGTTGTCGATGCCGATGACGACGGCCACCTTGCGCTCGATCTGCGGCAACGAGGCTGTCTTGACCTTGCGCTTGTGGCTGAGATTGACCGTCAGGCCCTTGGGATCGGGCTGTGCCGCCGCGGTGGCCGCCGGCCGCGCGGGCGCTTGCTGCATCTGCGCCAACTCTTCGGATGCCTTGGCAGCCTGGATCTGTCGCTTGAGCTCGTCGGTCAGGATGCAATCGCCGGCCTCCACGTCACGGGTGGTCTTGCACAGGCGCAGATCCGCCAGCGAGGCATCCTGCTCCAGCTTGTAGATGGCGTCGGCGAACAGCGCTTTCTTGTAGCGGTCACGCGAGGCCAGCATATTGGCCAGGGCGTCCTGCGACATATCGCCCAGGCGGATGCCCGCAAACGAAGGCGTGCCGCCAGCATTGCTGCCCAGGGTGGAGAGCAGGGCCGCGCCGGCACCTTCGGCGCCAGCGGCCGGGGCCTGCAGCATGTTCAGCAGGCCGCCCTGGCCGGTGTTGGTCGGCGCCTGCGGCGTGTTGAGCACCGAGTTGACCGCCACGGTCGTGCCCTGGTTCAGGGTGGCCGCGGGGCTGAGACCGGCGACAGTGAAGGCCGTGGCATTGCCGGGCGCCTGCGCAAAGCTGTAGTTCTGCGCCGCCAGGCCTGCGCCCTGCACGGCATAGCTGCCCGCGGGGGTCTGCACGTCCACGCTGCTGCTGAAGCTCAGCGTGCCGGTGGTCGCCGTCTGCTGCGTCTCGCCGCCGACAAAGCCGGTGACGCTGCCGGTCAGCGGCGGCACCGCGTCGCCTATGGCCTTGCTGACCGGGTTGGCCAGGTATTGCAGGCTGGCCGGTGTGATGTTGGCCGTGAGCGAAGAGGCTAGCAGCCGGTAGTTGGCGGCGTCTGCGCCGCTGAGGGCAAAGCCGCTGACCGCGACCGGCTTGGCATTGCCGACGTTCTTGTCACTGAACAGGCCCGTGCCGGTGCCACTGACACTCACGCTGTCGCTGGCCAGCGCCTGCACCACGGCGCTGCCGCTGAGGCTGGCCACCAGGGTGGCGTCGTAGACCTTGTTGTTGGCGCTGATGCCGCCGATAGTGAGGCTGGCCGGGGTGATGTCGGCCCGCAGTTCGGCGGGCGGGTTGAGGGTGTAGTTGCCGGCGTCGACCCCGCTCAAGGTGTAGCCGCTGACCGTGACGCTCTTGCCCGTGCCTGCATTCTTGTTGGCAAAGCTGGCCACGGCCGAGCCACCCACAGCGACGCTGTCATTGCCCAGCGCCTGGACGGTGGCGCTGCCGCTGAGGCTGGCGGCGGTGCTGGCGTCATAGACCTTGTTGTTGGCACTGATGCCGCTGACGCTCAAGGCCGCCGGCGTGATGCTGGCCGTGAGGTTGCCGGGAGCCTGCAGCAGGTAGTTGCCGGCGTCGGCGCCGCCGAGGCTGATGCCGCCGACGATAACGCTCTTGCCAGCGCCGACGTTCTTGTTGACGAAGCGTGCGTTGGCGTTGGCCGCGTCGACGCTGACAACGTCGCTGCCCAGGGCGCTGATGTTGGCGCCGCCGGTGAGAGTGGCCACTGTCGTGGCGTCATAGACCTTGTCGGCCACGCCCAGGCCGGTGACGACCAGGTTGGCCGGCGTGATGTTGGCGCTCAGCCCGGTGGGCTGGGTCACGGTGTAGTTGGCCGCGTCGGTGCCGCTCAGCGTGTAGCCGATGACGGTCACGCCCTTGCCGGTGCCGGCGTTCTTGTCGCTGAACTTGGCCACGGCCGCACCACCGACGGCGACGCTGTCGGTGCCCAGGGCCTTGACGGTGGCCAGGCCGTTGAGGGTGGCGTTGGTGCTGGCGTCGTACACCTTGTTGTTGGCGGTGATGCCGCTGACCACCAGCGCCGCCGGGGTGATGTTGGCGCTGAGGTTGGCGATCGGGTCCAGCAGGTAGTTGCCGGCGTCCGCCCCGCTCAGGCCGAAGCCGCTGAGCACGACGGTCTTGGCCGTGCCGACGTTCTTGTCGACGAAGTTGGCCGTGCCGGCGCCGAGCGTGACCACGTCGCCGCTGATCGCATTGATCTGGCCGGTGTTGGCCAGAGTGGCCACCGTGGTGGCGTCGTAGACCTTGTTGTTGACCGTCAGGCCGCTGACGCTGACGCGCGCCGGGGTGATGTTCGCGCTGAGGCTGCCCGCGATCGACACGGTGTAGTTGCCGGCGTCAGGCCCGCTCAGGCCGAAGCCGTCCACCAACACGGTCTTGTTGCTGCCGACATCCTTGTCGAGAAAGCTGCCCGAGCCGCCTGCCAAGCTGACCGAGTCACCTTCAAGCACACCCCCGCTCAGGCCACCCGAGACCGAGGTCGAGGTGTTGCCGTCGTAGACCTTGCTGGCCGCGCTCAGATTGCTCACGCTCAGCGGCCGGGGGGTGATGTTGGCCGTCAGGGTGAGCGGAAGCAGGTTGTAGTTGCCCTGATCCTCACCGCTCAGGAACAAGCCCGACACCGTCACCGGCTTGGCATTGCCGACATTGCGGTTGTTGAAGGAGGCCGAGCCTTCGATAAAGACCGACACCGAGTCTTCGCCCAGCGGGCTGACCGTCGGTGTGCCACTCAGGGTGGCAAAGGTCGAGCGGTCGTAAATCTTGTTGTTGGCCGTAAGGCCTGTGACAGCCAGGTCGGCCTTGCTGATGGTGGCCGTGATCCCGCCTTCGGGTGCGAAGAAGGTGTAGTTGCTGGCCTTGCCGCCGTTGGCACCGTCCAGCAGCTGGGCGGTATCGAAGATCACCGCCTTGCCTACGCCAGCGTTCTTGTCCTGGAAGTGGACCTTGGGCACGATGGTGACCGTTTCGTCACCCACAAAGCCGATTGCCGGTTCGAACAGGCGCCCGGTCGCGTTCGTCGTCGCGTCGTAGACCTTGTCGTCGACAATCACCGCAAATTGCAGCACCTTGGGCGTGATCGTGCCCTTCAATGTGTTCTGCACCGTGTAGCCATAGACAGGCTTGCCAGCACCATCGACAAAGCCCGTGGTCATCAGTGCGCCAACATCGAGCGGCTTGTCCACGCCGGCGTCCTTGTCCAGATATACCGGTTGCACTGCGCCCGCCAGGCCGACGGCCACATCGCCCTGCAGGGTGAAGACTCGGTAGCCGTTGACCGTGGCCGCAGTCGTGCCATCATATTCGCGCTGCACCACGTCGCCCTCGATCTGCGCGGTTTGCGGCGTGGCGAACAGGAAGCCGTTCTTGCCCACATTGTCAACGCCGGGGCCGCCCGAAATGTCTGAGAAGCCGCTGGAGCCATGCTTGGTGTAGTCGTGCTTCAGCCCGTTGGGTGACCATTCGAGCAGGGGGTCACCAGCGTAGATCAGCCAGTTGCCATTGGGCGTGTTCAGCAGGTCCGCACCGGCGTCATTGCCGAAGGTACGCAGCGCGCCGCCGGAAATGCCGGCCAGCCCGATGGCCACGCCGCCGGCCGTGGACGTCAATGAGGAGCCGAAGCCGTACAGCTGAGCGTTGGCCTGCACGTCGATGGCGCCGCCGGCCTGAATATGGCTGTTGGTCATCGTCAGGCCACCGAGGCCACGGGTGGCCTGGATCAGCACGTCGGCATCGGTGACCGTGTCGGCATGATCGAGCGTGATGCTCGGTCCAATCAGGGTCACCGAGCCACCGCCGCTGGCGTTGATCACAGGGCTGCCGAGAGTGCCGCTGAGTATCAGGTGCGCCGTGCCCCCGGCGCCATCGGCCTCGAGCCGCAGGCTCGCGCCATTGGCCACAAACAGGCTGGAGCCTCCGGTCACGAAGTCGATGCCGCCGTTGTCGCCCACGCCGACGATGGACAGCCGGTAGCTTTCATCGATACCACCGGGTACGGAGGCGCCAGGGTCCACGCTCAGCGTCGCACCGCGCCCCTCGCCTGGGTCGGCCGTCACGCCGAGGCCGCCGGCCCACCCCTGCATATTGATCGCATGGGTGGCCACCAGAGAGGTGCGGGGACCGAGATATACGCCGTTGCCGCTGGTGTTGCCGGAGCCCAGCACCGTGATGATGGCGCCCTTCAGCTGAACACTCGCGGACCCGGTATCGCCCAGGACAACGCCATCCCCACCAGTGCCCTCGCCGGATCCGAGAGGACTGACACCGCGCAATGACAGATTGCCTGCACCGGCATCGAGAACCGACTGTTTCACCGTGATGGCGGCGCCGAAGCCAAAGACATTGACGGCAGCATTGGCAAACTGGCCACCACTGGCCAGTTGCCCTGTGCCGCCACCGCCGATGTCGATGTTGCCGCCGCCCGAGACGATGGAGGCGTTATCCAATGACACCGTGCCACCCGAGGGCGGATTGCCATGCGCCGCGACGAAGCTGATGTTGAGAGGCCCGTTCTGTCCCAGGATCGACGAGTTGCTCATCGAGATATTGCGATCGGCCAGCAAAGTCAGGCTGCCACCCGAGGGCCCGCCGGCATGGGCGATATGGGCATTGCTCAGCGTAATGTCACCCGATTGGGTGCCGCCGGTCGAGGTCTGGATCACGACCGCCGTACCGTTGTTCAGCGCCGAGTTGATTGTGCTGCTCAGCAGTTGCGCGTCATCGCCGTTCGGATCAAAGAAGGTGCCGGGTGCGATGTTCAGCTCGCCATAGAAGAAGCTGTCGCTGATGAAGACGTTATAGGGGTCGAGCAGCCACTGCCCGGACTTGCCATGCGGCGCTGCCACATCGATCTTGGCCGGCTGCGCATCCAGCCAATGGCCGGAGGTCTCGATGAAGCCGCCATTGCCGCCTTGCTCGCCTGCCCGTGCGCTCAAGGAACCATAGGCCTTGGTGGACTTGTCGCTCCACAGGATGAGGCGTCCGCCGTCGCCGCTGGCCGTGGCATCGGCCCGTATGCTGGCGTCCTTGCCGAAGTACACCGCCTCCGAATTGGGCACGCTGGCGTCCAGCCCCTGCTGCCCGCCGCCGACCAGCACCTGGCCGCCTCCTGCCGCACCCGAGGCACTGACCACGGCACGGTCCGTCAGGCCCACCTGCCGGCCCAGCAGCTGGATCTGGCCGCCCTTGCCGCCATCACCGCCGTCGGCCGTGGTGCGGCTGTCGGCGCTGAGCATCAGCGTCTGGCTGGCCCGCAGCACGATGTCGCCGCCCGTGCCCTGCAGCGAGTCGGCCCGCACAATGCCCTGCTGGTTGACGATGGCGCCGTGGATGTCGATGCGCCCGCCGGCCGCGGCCAGGGTGCCCAGATTCAGCGCCTGGCCCTGCGGCGCGGTGACCTTGACGCTCAGATTGGGCGAGCCGGTGTCGATCAGCTCGACGCTCTGGCCCGCAGCCAGGAGGATCTGCCCGCCCGGGGCTTCGATCAGACCTTCGTTCCTGACGCTGGCGCCGACCAGGGCCACATGGCCGCCCAGGGTCGTGCGCAGCTCACCCTGGTTGACGATGTCGGCCGTGCCGGTCCCGCTGAAGTTGTAGCGCCCGGCGGCCCAGTCCCGGTCGCTGAGGTTCAGGGTGCTGGTCACCAGACCGGCGACATTGATGCGGGCGCTCTGGCCGAACAGCACGCCGTTGGGGTTGAGCAGCCAGACCTTGCCGTTGCTGCTGAGCTGGCCGAGGATGTTGGACGGGTCGTTGCCCAGCACCCGGTTGAGCACCTGGCTGCTGGCATTGGCCTGCTCGAAGCGCACCGCGTTGCTGGCGCCGATCGAGAAGCTGCTCCAGTTCAGGATCGCGCCGTTGGAGTTGGTCACCGTCATCTGGTTGCCAACGGTGTTGACCCTGGCCTGGCCCTGCACGACGTTGAGGCCGCTGGGCAGCGCCTGAGCGTCGGCGTCCTGCATGCCCGGCCAGACCGTCAGCGTCAGCAGGGAGCCGGCGGCCAGCGCGGCGGCCAGCCGACGCGGCGTGAGGCGGCGTGCGGCGACGTTGCGGGGGAAGGCGCGAAGGGTCTGGCTGGAATGGCTCATGGCGTACTGCCTCTCAAAATCGGTTTGAGCCTGGGGCGGAGCGCTTGGGCGCCCTGCCTCAGGGTCAGATAAAACTGTAGTTCGCCTGGAAGTGCAGGCGCGTATCGTTACGTTCTGTGCGGGCACCAGCGCGCAGGGCCTGGGCCAGGTCCAGGCGCATCTGCAGCGCCCCCGCCCCCAGCCTCAAGCCCAGGCCCGCCGAGGCCAGCCCGCAGGACACCTGCGCGTTGCGGCAGGGCAGGCCCCGCTGGTTGTGAACCTTGCCGCCATCGACAAAGGCCAGGGCACGCAGGCTCCCCAGGCTGTCGCTGAAGCGCTTGGCCATGTCGGGGGCGTAGAGCTCGACGCTGGCCGACAGACCGCTGTCACCAAGGATCTCGCGCTCTTCGTAGCCGCGCACCGAGTTGGCGCCGCCCAGGCCGAACTGCTCGCCCGAGACCAGGGCGTCGGCGCTGTATTGGCTGTTCAGCCGCCCCTGCAAGGCCCACTGCTGGGGCAGGGCCATGCCGCCGAAGAGGTTCAGCCGCACGCTGGTGTAGTGGCGCTTGGCGCCCACGCGTACCTTCTCGAAGTTGGCGTCCCCGCCGTAGCGCCCGCCCAGGCCGAGGTTGTGGATCAGCGAGAGGTTGGCCCCCATCGAGATGTCGCCCTGCTTTTGCAGGGTGTACTCCAGCGACAGCGGGTGCACGGTGATGCTCTCGCCGGCGGTGCCACAGGCGCCCGCGGGCAGGCCGGCGATGCTGCAGTCGTTGATGTAGGCGCGCTGGTCGAAACCCAGGATCACGCGCTGGTCGACCTCGCCCATGCGGGGCAGGTATTTGCTCAGGCGCAGGCCGAAGATCTCGCCCTTGCCGCTGAACTGCAACGGGCCGGCGGCCGTGCCGGTGCTGCCGCCGTCCACATTGGAGTGCGCGGCGTAGGCGTCCAGCGTCATGCCCTGAGCGTAGAAGGGCACGCGGTAGCTGGCGCTGAACACCGCCACCGATGACAGCTTCTCTGGAGCGAACTGGAATTGCAACGAGAGCTGGTGGTCCAGGTCCCACAGCGCGCCATGCTGGTAGCCCAGATTGGCGCGCAGCCGGCCGGTGCTGGCGTTACCGGTGTTGTCCAGCGCCACGCTCCAGCGCTGGGCACCTTGTTCGGTGACGGTGACGTGGGCGTCAACCTCGCCCTGGCGCTGGCCGGCCTCGAGCGAGACGGCAACTTGCTTGGCCGGGTTCTCGTTGGCCAACTGGATCTGCGCATCGATGCGCTGCACCTGGGGGGTCTGGCCCTTGGCCAGCAGCGGCAGGCTGCGCAGGATGTTGGCTTCGCTGAACTGCTGGTTGCCGCTCACATCAATGCGGGTGATGCGTCCTTCCAGCACGGCGATGGTGGCGGTGCCCGCCCCGGCGGTCTGTTCGGGTACGTAGGCGATCACGGCGCCGTAGCCGGCCAGGCGGTACAGCTCCTGCACGGCCAGTGCGGCCTGCTTGAGCTCCTCCAAAGTGCGCTCGCCCTTGAAGGGTTGCAGCGCCGCGTCGAGGCTGGCCTGGGGTAGCAGGGTATTGCCCGTAACGGTGAAGGCGTTCACCTGCAGGCGCGGAGCCGCGGCGGTTTGGGCCAGGGCTGGCAAAGCCATCCCCAAGGAAAGTACCAGGAGGCTATGGGAAAAAATGCGAACGGCTTGCAGCTTCATCGGAATGCCCTGGATTGGTGGCTGTGAGGCGAGCGTAGCGACAAATGCTCGAACTGGATCTCCGGTGCAGACCCGAGGCTGGGCGGTTGTCGATTAGACCAATGCCCCACAGTCGCTGGCCGAACTCCGCTCGCCAACTGCTGCCGCATGCTAGCCGGGACGTTGATTCAAACATATCCCCCATTCGTGCGTCACCCCCCTTTATGACGAGAACTTCGGCACACCTGCAACGACCTTCCAAGGTGTTGCCGTTGCGCACCAATAGGTCGCGGCGGGCACTTGCCGGGACTCTTGCCGCGCAATTGATACCGGCCTGATACGCCGTGCTCACCGCCCGGCGAAAAGCACTCGAAACTGGGGGGTCAGACGATGCAAATCCCGCTATGAGTTGTCATGGCCCGGTGTTACATTGCCCCGCAGAAGCAGGTCCCGCGCAGCCATGGCTCGATACATATTGCGCAGCGGTCCGGCAGTCCCGAGTCGAATAAAACTTCAAACAGGTACGACGCAATGGCTGGTGATTCCGATTCTTCTGACGCGCAACGTCAACCGGTGGACGGCTGGCTCGAGCCGCTGGATGGCAATGCGTGCGGGGATGACCTTGAATACGATCCCAGCTTTCTCGAACTGGACCAGGCCGTTGCCGGCAAACCCGAGACTCAGTTTGCTGCCGCCCAGCCACCGAGCTGGCCCGAGGCCCGCGCCTTGGCAGAAGATTTGCTGGGGCGCAGCCGCGACCTGCGCGTTGCCCTGAGCTGGGCCCGCGCCAAGATCAATCTCGAAGGCCTGGAATCCTTGCCCGAGGGCCTGCGTCTGATGCACGGCCTGCTGGAGCGGTTCTGGGATGGCCTGCATCCGGGCCTGGACCCGGACGACGGCGACGCCTTCGCCCGCATCAGCGTGCTCGGCTCGATCGACAAACTCGACGGTCTGCTCGGCGACGTACGCCAGGCGCTGCTGATCAATGACCGCCGCATGGGCGGATTGCGCACACGCGACGTGGAGATCGCACTTGATCGGCTGGCGGCCCGCCCCGACGAATCGCCGCCGACCGCTGGCCAGATCCAGGGCATGCTGGGCGATATGCCGGACTTGGCGGCGCGCTTGCGCACCGCCTGCGAGGCAGGCCGGCAACAAGTACTGGCCCTGCAACGGCTGATGAACGACAAGTTCGGCATCGAGAACGCGGTAGATGTAAAGGCGCTCAAGGGCATGCTGGAGGCCATCGAGTCGCTGCTACCCGACCCCGACGCCGAAGGTGATGGCGACGAAGCTGGCGAGGCAGGCGGCGCCGAGGACGGTGCCCCGCGGACTCGCCGCGGCGGTGGTGGTCCGATGAGCATCGAGAGCCGCCAGGACGCCATCAAGGCCATCAACCTGGTTTGTGCCTACCTCGAACGCAGCGAGCCCACCAATCCGGCCCAACTGCTGCTGCGGCGTGCCGAGCGGCTGATCGAAAAGAACTTCCTCCAGCTGGTGCGCGACCTCGCACCCGATGCTATGGCCGAAGTGGCCCGCATCATGGGCGTGGATCCTGATTCCATCGGCCGAGATGATTCGGGTTCCTACTGACATCAATGTTTGTTGCATGCGCCGTAAACTGAAAGTACAAGCGACAAAAACTATTGAAAGTCACGAGATATAAGCCTCAAGCTACCTCGTTTTGTCGCATGCCGGTATTCGCGCCTCGCGCCGGATTGACCAAGGGCTAATTGGTTTCTTTGTTTTTTCGATCTATTGGAGATCTCATATGGGCAGCAGCCAGAAATTCATCGCTCGCAACAGGGCGCCGCGCGTCCAAATTGAATACGATGTGGAGTTGTATGGCGCCGAGAAAAAGGTGCAATTGCCATTCGTGATGGGCGTGATGGCCGACCTTGCGGGCAAGCCTGAAGAGCCGCTGCCCCCGGTGGCCGACCGCAAGTTCCTAGAGTTCGATGTCGACAACTTCGATACCCGGATGAAGGCCATGAAGCCGCGCGTCGCATTCCAGGTGCCCAACACCTTGACCGGCGAGGGCAATCTGTCGGTGGACCTGACCTTCGAGAACATGGATGACTTCTCGCCTGCGGCCATCGCCGCCAAGGTCGAGGGCCTGAACAAGCTGCTCGACGCACGCCAGCAACTGTCCAATCTCGTCACCTACATGGATGGCAAGGGAGGCGCGGAAGAGCTGATCGCCAAGGTGCTCAATGACCCGGCGCTGCTGCAATCGCTGACCGCCGCGGGCAAGCCCGAAGGCACATCCTGACCCCACCAGACGATATCCGGAGCACACACAATGGCTGAACTGGAACAACAGTCGGGCGCGACGGCATTTGCCGGCGTCACGGTTGAGGGCAACGACTTCGCCTCGTTGCTGAACAAGGAATTCAAGCCCAAATCGGACGAGGCCAAGTCGGCCGTCGAGATGGCCGTGCAGACCCTGGCGCAGCAGGCGCTGGCCAATGTCAAGCTAATCAGCACCGACACGGTGGCCAGCATCGAGGCGATGATCGCCGCTCTGGACAAGAAGCTGTCCGAGCAGGTCAACCTGATCCTGCACCACGCCGAGTTCCAGAAACTGGAATCGGCCTGGCGCGGCCTGCACTACATGGTCAACAACACCGAGACCGATGAGCAGCTGAAGATACGCGTGATGTCCATCTCCAAGCAGGATCTGGGCAAGACGCTGAAGCGCTACAAGGGCACGGCCTGGGACCAGTCACCGCTGTTCAAGAAGCTGTACGAAGAAGAGTATGGCCAGTTCGGCGGCGAGCCTTTCGGCGCCCTGGTCGGCGACTACCACTTCGACCATTCGCCGCCTGACGTCGAGCTGCTCGGCGAAATGGCCAAGATTGCTGCCTCGGCCCACGCTCCCTTCATCACCGGCGCCGCGCCGACCGTGATGCAGATGGAGTCCTGGGGTGAGCTGGCCAATCCGCGCGACCTGACCAAGATCTTCACCACGCCCGAGTACGCCGCCTGGCGCTCGCTGCGCGAGTCGGATGATTCGCGCTATCTGGCGATGTGTATGCCGCGCTTCCTGGGCCGCATCCCCTACGGTCCCAAGACCAGCCCGGTCGATGCCTTCAATTTCGAGGAAGACACGGCCGGCGCCGATCATGACAAGTACAGCTGGTGCAACGCCGCTTATGCGATGGCCACCAACATCAACCGCTCGTTCAAGGAATACGGCTGGTGCTCGCGTATCCGTGGCATCGAGTCCGGCGGCGCGGTGGAGAACCTGCCCACCCACACCTTCCCGACCGATGACGGCGGCGTGGACATGAAGTGCCCGACCGAGATCGCGATCTCGGACCGTCGCGAAGCCGAACTGTCCAAGAACGGCTTCCTGGCAATGATCCACCGCAAGAACTCCGACTTTGCCGCCTTCATCGGCGCCCAGTCGCTGCAAAAGCCGACCGAGTATGACGACCCCGATGCCACCGCGAATGCGGCGCTGGCGGCGCGTCTGCCCTATCTGTTTGCCTGCAACCGTTTCGCCCATTACCTGAAGTGCATGGTGCGCGACAAGGTGGGCTCGTTCAAGACCCGCGACGCAATGGAGCGCTGGCTGAATGACTGGATTCTGAATTACGTCGATGGCGATCCCGCCAATTCGACCGAGCAGACCAAGGCACAAAGACCCTTGGCCGCAGCAGAAGTCGTTGTGGAAGAAGTTGAGGGGGCGCCGGGCTATTACCAGTCCAAGTTCTTCCTCAAACCCCACTACCAGCTCGAAGGCCTCTCGGTTTCGCTTCGTCTGGTTTCCAAGCTGCCTTCGGAGAAATCCTGAGGCACCTTCCTAACTTCCTGAAACCAGTATTGGAGAGTCAGCATGCCAGGTAATGCATTCATCAAGTTCACGGCTGATTCCGGGACCATTCCCGGAGAGTCGCTGCAAAAGGGCCATACCGGCAAGGACGGTTGGATCGAGATCGGCGACTGGAGCTGGGACATCGAGGCCGAGACCAGCTTCCTCAAGGGCACGGGTGCTGCCGTGGGCAAACCCACGCCGGGCACCATGTCGTTCTCGCACTACTACGACAAATCGTCGCCGGTGATCATGAAGATGATCGTGCAGGGCACGCACTTCAAGACCGCACAGATCGATATGTGCAAACAGACCGGCAGCGGCACACCGGAGATCTACTTCCAGATGGTGGCCGCCGAGGTGTTCATCACCAAGGTTTCCAGCAAGGGTGGCGAAGACGGTGCGGTCAATCAAGACGTCGAAATGGTCTTCAAGTCGGTCAAGTTCGGCTACAAGCGCCAGACCAATGACGGCAAGCTGGGCGCGACCGTGGAGTTCGCCTGGAACATCGCCGAGATGACCACCGACGCGCCCAAGTGCGTGCTGACCATTTAAGGAGCTGAATCATGCCAGGCAATAGTTTTATCAAGTTTGACGGCGTCAAGGAAGGCGAGTCCTTCCAGAGCAATCGTGATGGCAAACAGGGCTGGATCGAAATCGGCGACTGGAGCTGGGACATCGAGGCCGAGACCAGCTTCACCAAGGGTGGTGGCGCTGCCGTGGGCAAGCCGACACCGGGCACGCTGTCGTTCTCGCATTTCTACGACCTGTCTTCTCCCGTGATCATGGGCAAGATTGTCGGCGGCCAGCACTTTCCCTTGGTCGTCATCGACATGCTCAAACAGACCGGAGACAAGGGCGGCCTGCCGTCCCAGTACTTCCAGATCAAGATGAAGGAAGTCTTCATCACCAAGGTCTCGAGCAAGGGCGGTGAAGACGGCTCCGTGAATCAGGACGTGGAAATGGTCTTCAAGGAGATCGCTGTCGGTTACAAGCCGCAGAAGAACGACGGCACCTTGGAAGCGCCGACCGACTTCAACTGGAATATTGCGCGGATGAATCTGGCAACCACCATTCAGAACGACTGGAAATAAGCCAGGCTGCGTCGCCTGCCGGCGACGCAGGATTGTCTCACCGTTCATCGCCCTGCCCTCGGCCCCTTGGCTGAGGCATGGCGAGGACATGCAACGCGCTCCGCGCTGCTCGGCCCTGTTCGGGCCTCACACTTTGTCCGGTAGGCCGCCATGTCCGCAACAATGATCTTCCTGAAGCTCTACGTGGACAACAAGCCTGTCCTCGGTGAGGGCACGACCGAAGACTATGTCGGCCAGATCGAGGTCGAATCCTTCTCCTGGGGCATGAAGGCCAAGCACACCGACAAGGGCCGCGACAAGGTCAGCGTCGAGGTGCGGCCCGAGCGGGTCACACTGTCCAAGTACTTCGACAAGTCCACCACCAATCTGTGCGTCTATGCCAACGACCGCAAATCCTTCAATACCGCCCGCCTGACCTTTCTCAGCATGGTGCTGAAAACCAGCAACCAGAAGCCCAAGCCGGTGATGGAAATGGTGTTCTCGGACGGTTTTGTCGAGGAAGTGAAGCTGAACGCCTCCGAGTCGGGCAAGTCGATGTCGCTGAAGGAAGACCTGACGCTGTCCTTCCGCAAGTTCAAGCTCATCTACCACCCCGTCGAGTTGCGGCGCGGCGCCCGCGGCGCGCCCACCACCTTCGACCTGGAACAACCCTCGGTGGGCAGTTGATGCCCGCCCCGGCAGCAGGCCCGGCCTCTTCCAGCCCACCATGCAGCGAGTAGTCACAGCATGTCAAACGTCGCCAAACTCTTCATGAAACTGACTGGCTCGGGTGCGCGGGAGATCGCCGGCGAGTCCGAGGCCGAAGGCTTCGAGCGCCAGATCGAGGTCGATGACTGGAGCTGGTCGGTGGCCACCACGACGACCAAGAAGAGTGTTGGCGGCAGCACCAGCTCATCGGCGCCCCGCACCAATGATGCCAATCTGGTCGGCAGCCGCCCCCCGGCCGTCAGCCAGGAGGAGACCACGACCGACCCGTCGGTATTCTCCTTCAGCAAGATGATGGACCGCTCCAGCACGGCAATGATGCACGCCATGACCTCGGGCGAGTTGCTGTCCGCCATCATCACGATGGAGGAGTCCTCCGAGGCCGAGTTCGAGGTCGAGATCGAGCTCAACCGCGTGCGCGTGATCGACTACAAGGTGACCGGCAAGAACGACAAGGCCAGCGGCGAGATTGAGGAGAAGTGGGTCTTCAACTACTCCGACATCGCCTTCCACTATCTGCCGACCACGCACCGAGGCAAATTGACCGCCAGCATGAGCCGCTCTGCCGATGCCCCGATCAAGGGCACCGACAAGGAAACCGAGCTGCTGGACTTGGCGGCCAAGTTCGAGTTGCCGGCACTGGAAGCGCTGTGGCCCAAGATGAAGGAAAAGGCCGCCCAGAAAGCCAAGCCGGTCGATGAAACAAAACCCGGCTGACCCGGCTGACGACATACAACCAAACAAGATCGACATGGGACTAGAAAACTACCGCGACCTGAGCAAGACCGGCAACGATATCTCGGCCGGTTTCCAGTTCGAGTTCTATTGCGCCCATTGTTCGCGCAAGTGGAAGAGCCCGTTCAAGCCGCATCGCTTGAGCCAGCTGTCCGGCTTCCTGGCACGCTTCTCCTACCTCTTTTCGGACATGCGCACCAGCGTGCGGGCTACAACCGGAGCGGCCGAGTTGGGCTCACGCGGGGCCAGGGAAAAGGCCTTGATCGAGGCCCAGCAGCAGGCCGAGGCGATGTTCAGCATCTGCCATGCCTGCAGGCAGGCGGCCTGTGCCGACTGTTTCAGCCCCAATGACGAGATGTGCCTGCCCTGCCTGGAGCAATCGCGCCAGCAGTCGCACCGCGCCGAGGAGCAGGCGGCCAGCCAGGCCCGCGAAGGGTCGCGTTTCACCTGCCCGAACTGCGGCACCGGACACGCCGGTGCGCGCTTCTGCGCCGAATGCGGTTTCGACATGGCCAGCACCCACAAGAGTTGCCCAGGCTGCGGCACGATGCAGCTGCGCCAGGCGCGCTTCTGCACCGACTGCGGCCATGGTTTCTGATCGCTGTTCAATCATCCTCACCGCGTTCGCGCACAACCCGACATCACCATGACCGAAGCCCTTGCAGCAGCCGAAGCCGCCGTCCGCGCCGGCGATCCCAAGCAGGCCCTGGTGCACCTGACGGCCGCCGTCAAGGCCGCGCCGGCCAAACCGCAGCTGCGCATCTTCATGGCCCAGCTGCTGTGTGTGCTCGGCCAATGGGAGCGCGCCCACACCCAGCTCAATGTCGTTGCCGACATGGACTCCACCACCGGCCCGATGCGCGAGATGGTCGGCCATGCGCTGCGCTGCGAGTTGATACGCGCCGCCGTGTTTGCCGGCCGGCGCTCGCCGATGGTGTTCGGTCAACCTGACGAATGGCTGGCCCTGCTGATCGAATCGCTGCTGCAGACCGGTCAGGGCGCACCCGCAATGTCGGCCCAGTTGGCCGACCGCGCCTTCGAAGCCGCCCCTGCCACCAAGGGCCAACTCAATGGCGAGCCATTCGAGTGGATTGCGGACGCCGACTCGCGCCTGGGCCCGGTGCTCGAAGCGATGGTCAACGGCAAGTACTACTGGATTCCGTTCAGCCGCCTGTCTCGCGTCTCCATCGATGCGCCGACCGATCTGCGAGACCATGTCTGGCTGCCGGCGCAGATCTCGTTCAGCAACGGTGGCGAAGCCATCGCCATGATCCCGACCCGCTACCCCGGCTCGCAGTCAAGCGAGGACGCCCAGATCCTGATGGCCCGCAAGACCGAGTGGCGCGACCTCGGCAACGAGCGCTTCGCAGGTCTGGGCCAGCGGGTGCTGGTCACTGACCAGGGCGAACATGACATGCTCAGCGTGCGCTTGATCGAGCTGGAGTCCGGCGGCGAGCCGGAGGCCTGACACCGCAATGGCCGAACTGAATTCCCGGGACCGGCTGCAGCCCTCGCTACTGGACAGGCTGATCGACCATGAGCCGCAACAGCGACAGGAGGGCCTGGACGCCCGCGTGCTGACGCGTCAGCAGCTGCGCGCTGCGGTGCTGCGCGACCTGTCCTGGCTGTTCAATGCCACCCGGCCCGAGCCCGAACCGACCTCGGTGCGTAGGCAGGAGCTGGCGCTGTGGCAGGGCGCGGACTTTGCGCGCCGCTCGGTGCTGAACTACGGCATGCCGGCCTTCTCCGGCGTGACCCTGTCGTCGATGAATACCGCCGCGATCGAACGCGGCGTGACCGAGGTGATACGCAATTTCGAGCCACGCATCGACCCCGACAGCCTCGTCGTCGAGGTCAAGTTCGATCACCAGAACCACCACAACACGATGCAGCTGGTGATACGCGGCCAGATGTGGAGCCAGCCGGTACCGCTGGAGTTGCTGCTGTCGGCCGACGTCGACATAGAGACCGGCAGCACGCGATTGCGCGAGCTGCGCGCTTAAGCCCAGGCAAGCCGAGCCCATGGACGCACGCCTACTCCGCTACTACAACCAGGAATTGCGCTATCTGCGCGAGCTGGGGGGCGAATTCGCCCGTGAGTTTCCGAAGATCGCCTCGCGCCTGGGCATGGAAGGCCTCGAGGTCAGCGACCCCTATGTCGAGCGGCTGCTGGAGGGCTGCGCCTTCCTGGCCGCCAGGGTGCAGCTGAAACAGGACGCCGAGTTCCCGCGCTTCTCGCACCGGTTGCTGGAGCTGATCTACCCGAACTTTCTGGCGCCGATTCCGGCCATGCTGGTGGCCCAGGTCACGCCGGTGCCCGATGCCAATCTGCTCAAGGGCCAGCCGCTGCCGCGCGACTCGGTGCTGCTGGGGCCGCGCTCGGCCGTGTCGGAGACACGCTGCGAATTCCGCACCGCGCAAAGCGTGCAGCTGACGCCCTTGAGCACGCTCTCGGCCGAGTACTTCCTCAATGTGTCCGACCTGGGCCTGTCGGCCTATGCCCTGCCCGAGCGGCCACGCAGCGGCGTGCGCATCAGCCTGCAGCTACCGGTGGGCATGACGGTGGACAAGCTGGAGGTCGATTCGCTGCGCTTCTACCTCGGCGGGCAGACCGACATCGCCATGCATCTGCATGAGATGGCGCTGGCCTGTGCCGTCGGCGTGCTGGTCGGTGCGCCCGGGCGCGCGGCCACGCGCCAGTTCCTGCCCGCCTCCAGCATCACGCCGGTGGGCTATCGCGATGACGAGGCGATGCTGCCGGTGACGCTGCGCGGCTTTGCCGGCACGCGGGTGCTGCAGGAGTATTTCGCCTTCCCCGAGCGCTTTCTGTTCCTCGACATCGCAGGCCTGCGCAAGGCCTTTGCTGCCACCGCGGGCAATACGGTCGAGATCATCATCCTGTTCTCGCAGCAGGGCCAGGGCCTGGACGGCGCGGTGACACCCGAGAACTTCGCCCTGCACTGCGTGCCGGCGATCAATCTCTTCCCCAAGCGCGCCGACCGCATCCAGATCAGCGAGGGCGATTTCGAGTTCCACATCGTGCCCGACCGCACCGCCCCGCTGGACTACGAGGTTTATGACGTGCTGGCCATGACAGGCTATGACGAGGAGGGCGGCGAGCGCAGGTTCCTGCCGCTGTACGCCCCCGACCGCAACACGCCCAGCAGCCAGAACGCCTACTACACGATCTGGCGCGAGCCGCGGCTGATGTCAGAGACGGCGCGCCGCGATGGCCCGCGCTCGGGCTATGTCGGTTCGGAGGTGTTTGCCTCCCTGGTCGATCCCAACGATGCACCGTTCTCCGAGTCGCTGCGACAGATGTCGCTGCAGACCCGTTGCACCAACCGCGACCTTCCGGTGTTCATGCCCGGCAGTGGCGGCCACGGCGAGTTCACGCTCGACTCCGGTGTGCCGATCAGCTCGGTGCGCATGGTGGCCGGCCCATCGCGGCCGCACACCGCGCTGCGCGAGGGTGGCGTGGCCTGGCGATTGCTGAACCTGCTGTCGCTGAACTATCTGACCCTGCTGGACACCGAGGGTGGCGAGGCTGCGGCCGCACTGCGCGATCTGCTGAGTCGTTTTCCGCAGGGCACCGAGCCCGCCGTGCGACGCCAGATCGAGGCGCTGCAGAAGGTCACCGCCCGGCCGGTGGTACGGCGCCACCCGATGCCGGGCCCGATCGCCTTCGGTCGCGGCATCGAGGTGCAGCTGACCGTCGATGAATTGGGCCATGCCGGCGGCAGCGCCTTCCTGTTCGGCGCGGCCCTGCACCACTATCTGTCGCGCCATGTCTCGATGAACAGCTTTGTCGAGACCGTGCTGGTGTCGCTGACCCGTGGCGAGGTGATGCGCTGGAAGCCCTCGCGCGGTGCGCGGCCGGTGATTTGAGGGGCGCAGACACCATGGACAAGCCCGCGCAATACCCCAAACCGCAATATGGCGTCTGGTTGCAGAATCTGGCGGAGAAGCCCTATCGCTTCGATTTCTACCAGACGCTGCGCCACATCGAGAGCGCCCATCCGCACCTGCCGCGCCTGGGTGAGGCGGTACGGCCGTCCGACGAGCCGGTGCGCATAGGCCAGCCGGCCGAGCAGACCTTCGCACCGGCACCGCTGCAGGCGCTGCAGTACACGCCGGACGGTGTGCCGCGGCTGATGCAGCGCATCTTCGGCCTGATCGGGCCCAACGGGCCGCTGCCCACCCATATGACCGAGCTGACCCGCGACCGCGGCCAGCACAACGCCGACCTCGGGTTGCAGCGCTTTCTCGACACCTTCACCCACCGCTTCGGCCTGCTGTTCTACCGCGCCTGGGCCCAGGCCCAGCCGGTGGTCAGCCTGGACCGTCCCGGCGACAACGCCTTTGCCCGCCGCCTGGGCTCGCTCGCAGGCCTGGGCAGCGAGTCGCTGATGGCGCGCGACGCCATCGGCGACGCCGCCAAGCTGCACTTCACCGGCCGGCTGGCCCGCCATGTGCGCGATGCCGACGGCCTGCTGGCCTGGTGCAAGTCGGAGTTCGACGCCCAGGTGCAGGTCGAGCAATGGTGCGGCCACTGGATGCCGCTGGCCCGCGACGAACGCACCCGGCTGCGCCGCCGCGACAGCCAAGGCGTGGGCCAGGGCGCGGTGCTGGGCGCCAGCGCCTGGGATGTGCAGCACAAGTTCCGCATCGTCATCGGCCCGCTGAAGTTGGCGCGCTACCATGCCTTCCTGCCCGGAGGGTCAGATCTTGCCA
The DNA here is from genome assembly GCF_963422335.1 of uncultured Roseateles sp. Lineage (NCBI taxonomy): Bacteria > Pseudomonadati > Pseudomonadota > Betaproteobacteria > Burkholderiales > Sphaerotilaceae > Roseateles > uncultured Roseateles sp. Next base: position 2,529,925 of record NZ_OY729424.1, on the reverse strand, counting down.
AGCTGCAGTCCATGGTCCGCCAGTGGGTGGGCCTGGAGTTCGAGTGGGATCTGAAACTGATACTGGCCCGCCCCGACGTGCCCAGCCTGAGCCTGGGCCGCAGCGGCGAGCTGGGGCGCAGTGCCTGGCTGGGCCGCTACAAGCGCCCGGCCGATGCCGACGACCTGATCATCAATGTGGAGCGCACGCTGCACGCGCGCCGCCCGACCGCCAGAAGCCAACCCGCACCAGTTTGACAAAGGAAGCACCCATGAGCGAAATCAGCCGCGTTGCCCTGTTCGGCAAACTCAATCCGCTGGCCTACAAGGCCATCGAAGGCGCCACCGTGTTCTGCAAGATGCGAGGAAATCCCTACGTCGAGCTGGTGCACTGGATGGCACAGCTGGTGCAGAACAACGAGACCGATCTGGACGCCATCATGCGGCACTACCAGCTCGACATGTCGGCCATGGCCAAGGACATGACCGTCGCACTGGACCGCCTGCCGCGCGGCTCGACGGCCATCTCAGACTTCTCCGAGCACATCGAGAACGCGATTGAGCGGGCCTGGGTCTATGCCACCCTGCAATTCGGTGAAGCGCAGGTGCGCACCGGGTATCTGGTGCTGGGCATGCTCAAGACCCCCAGCCTGCGCAATGCGCTGCTCTCCATCTCCAAGCAGTTCGAGAAGGTCAAGGGCGATGACCTGGCCGAGAACTTCGCCAAGATCTGCGGCGGCACGGGTGAGGCCAAGCTTGGCGCGCAGGACGGCACCGGCATGGGCTCGGGCGAGCCCGGCAGCGAGAGCGGTGCCATGGCCCCTGCCGCCATGGGCAAGGGCGAGGCGTTGAAGAAGTTCTGCGTCGACATGACCGAGCGGGCCCGCGAGGGCAAGATGGACCCGGTCAGCGGCCGCGACGAGGAGATCCGCCAGATCGTCGACATCCTGATGCGCCGCCGCCAGAACAACCCGATCCTGACCGGCGAGGCCGGCGTCGGCAAGACGGCCGTCGTCGAAGGCTTCGCCCAGCGCCTGGCGCGCGGCGATGTGCCACCCCAGCTGAAGGAAGTCTCGCTGCTGAGCCTGGACCTGGGCCTCTTGCAGGCCGGCGCCAGCATGAAGGGCGAGTTCGAGCAGCGCCTGCGCCAGGTCATCGACGAGGTGCAGGCCTCGCCGAAACCCATCATCCTGTTCATCGACGAGGTCCACACCCTGGTCGGTGCCGGCGGCGCGGCCGGCACCGGCGATGCGGCCAATCTGCTCAAGCCGGCTTTGGCGCGCGGCAATCTGCGCACCATAGGCGCCACCACCTGGGCCGAGTACAAGAAGTACATCGAAAAGGACCCGGCGCTGACCCGGCGTTTCCAGGTCGTGCAGGTGCCCGAACCCGACGAGGCCAAGGCCGTGCTGATGCTGCGCGGCGTGGCCACGGTGCTGGAAAAGCACCACCGCGTGCAGCTGCTGGACGAGGCGATCGAGGCCGCGGTCAAGCTGAGCCATCGCTACATCCCGGCCCGCCAGCTGCCCGACAAGGCCGTCAGCCTGCTCGACACCGCCTGCGCCCGCGTGGCGGTGAGCCAGCATGCGACGCCGGCCGAGGTCGAGGACTGCATGCGCCGCATCGAGGCGCTGGAGATCGAGGAAGGCATCATCGGCCGTGAAGCGGCGGTGGGCGTGCTGGTTGGCGAGCGTGGCAACGAGGTCGCGTCCAAGCTCGCCACCGAGCGCGAGCGTCTGGTGGCGCTGGAGACGCGCTGGAAGGAAGAGAAGGGCATCGTGGACAAGATCCTGGCCCTGCGCGCCTCGCTGCGCGGCCCGGACCAGCCGGTGGACAACGACGCCGCTGTCGCTCCCGACCGCGAAGGCCTGCTGGCCGAGTTGCACCTCGAGCAGGCCAAGCTCAGCGAGCTGCAGGGCGATGCGCCGCTGATCATGCCCTCGGTCGATGCGCAGGCGGTTGCCAGCGTGGTCGCGGATTGGACTGGCATCCCGGTCGGCCGCATGGTCAAGAACGAGCTGGAATCCATACTCAAGCTGGGCGAGACCCTGGGACAGCGCGTGATCGGCCAGCAGCATGGCCTGGACATGATTGCCAAGCGCATCCAGACCTCGCGTGCGCGGCTGGACAACCCGAACAAGCCTATCGGCGTGTTCATGCTCTGCGGCACCTCGGGCGTCGGCAAGACCGAGACCGCCCTGGCCCTGGCCGAGGCACTGTACGGCGGTGAGCAGAACGTCATCACCATCAATATGAGTGAATTCCAGGAGGCGCACACGGTCTCCACCCTGAAGGGCTCGCCTCCCGGCTACATCGGCTACGGCGAGGGCGGCATCCTGACCGAAGCGGTGCGCCGCCGGCCCTACAGCGTGGTGCTGCTCGACGAAGTCGAGAAGGCGCACAGCGATGTGCACGAGCTGTTCTTCCAGGTCTTCGACAAGGGCCGCATGGAAGACGGCGAAGGCCGCATGATCGACTTCAAGAACACCATCATCCTGCTCACCTCCAACGCCGGCTCCGAGCTGGTGATGAATATGTGCAAGGACCCGGAGCTGCTGCCCGATCCGGATTCGCTGGCCACCGCCCTGCAGGAGCCGCTGATGAAGATCTTCCCGCCGGCACTCTTGGGCCGGCTGGTGACGATTCCCTACTACCCGCTGTCGCCGGAGATGATGGGCAAGATCATCCGCCTGCAGCTGAACCGCATCAAGAAGCGCGTCGAGGCCAACCACAACATCCCATTCGTCTACGAGGATTCAGCGGTCGACCTGATCATCAAGCGCTGCGACAACCCGGAGGCGGGCGGCCGCATCATCGACTCGATACTGACCAACACCGTGCTGCCCAAGGTTTCGATCGAATATCTGACACGCATGAGCCAGGGCGACGAACTCAAGGGCATTACGCTGGGCGCGGCCGATGGCGAGTTCACTTACAGCTTCGCATGACAGCCTGTTGGCCACTGATCGCCCAACAGCTCATGGGAGAACATGATGGCAAATGAAGCCGAGTTCCTGTCACCGCTGGGCGAGAACGCCCTGCTCTTCAGGCGCATGCATGCGCGTGAAGAGCTGGGCCGCCTGCCCGAATACAGCATCGAGTTGCTGCGCCTGAGCAAGTCGCCGGCGATCTTTGCCGCTGACCTGCTGGGCAAGAGCGTCAATGTCAAGCTGCTGGTGTCCGAGAACAAGTTCCGCTACTTCAATGGCGTGGTCACGCGCTTCGAGCAGGGCGGCTCGACCGGCCGCTTCGACATCTACCGTGTCGAGGTGCGCCCCTGGCTGTGGCATCTGACACTGGGCGCCGACAGCCGCATCTTCCAGGACAAGACGGCGGTCGAGATCCTCGACTTCGTGTTCGACGAGTACGGCTCGTCGTCCAAGATCGAGAAGAAGCTGACCGGGGCTTTCCGCAAGCGCAACCACACGGTTCAATACCGCGAGTCCGACTTCAATTTCGTCAGCCGGCTGATGGAAGAAGAAGGCATCTACTACTACTTCAAGCACGAGAAGGACAAGCACACCCTGGTGCTGTGCAACAGCGCCAGCGGCCATGCACCTATCGAGGGCGGCGACCTGACCTGGGGACTGAAGCAGAAGGAGCAGCAACTGCGCGAGGACATCGTCACCGCCTGGAGCCGCACCCATGCGCTGCGGTCGCTGAAGTACACCCATACCGATTTCTCGCCGGAGGCGCCCACGGCCGACATCAAGGGCGATGCCACCCGCGACCCCGGCTATCCGAAGCCGAATGACCTGGAGGTATTCGACTATCCCGGCGGCTATGACGACCTGACCATGACGGCCGGCAAGACCAGCACCAATGTGGAGGAGGCCAAGCGCCTGGCCAAGCTGCGGGTCGAGGCGTTCGAGTCGGGCCATGTCATCGCCACCGGCCTGACGCCCTGGCGGCATATGTCCACCGGCTTCACCTTCAATCTGGTCGATCATCCGAACAAGGGCGGCTACCTTGTCACCCGTTCGGACTACGAACTGGAGTTTGCCGGCTACGAGGCCAATACCGACGACACCAGCAGCGGCTTCAGCTGCCGCTTCGATGCCGTGCCCAAGGCCACCGCCTTCCAGCCCCAGCCCTCGGCCACCCGGCCGATGGTCCATGGCCCGCAGACGGCCACCGTGGTGGGCCCCAGCGGGGACGAGATCCATACCGACAAGTTCGGCCGCGTCAAGGTGCAGTTCCGCTGGGACCGCATCGGCAAGAAGGACGAGAAGGCCTCCTGCTGGATACGCGTCAGCCACCCCTGGGCCAGCAAGCAGTTCGGCATGATCGCCCTGCCCCGCATCGGCGACGAGGTGGTGGTCGAGTTCCTCGAAGGCAACCCGGACCGTCCCCTCATCACCGGCCGCGTCTACAACGGCGACAACATGCCGCCCTACGAGCTGCCCGCACAGGCCACTGTCAGCGGCATCAAGAGCCAGTCCAGCAAGGGCGGTGCGCTGACCAATGCCAATGAGCTGCGCTTCGACGACAAGAAGGACAGCGAGTACATCTGGTTCCAGGCCGAGAAGGACTACCACCAGCTGGTCAAGAACGACGCCTTCGCCACCGTCAAGAACGACCTGTGGGTGGATGTGGTCAAGAACGTCGCGCACAAGATCGGCGAGAACTTCACGATGGACATCGGCAAGGTCACCACCGTTGCCGTCAAGGAAGACACCCATGTCAAGCTGGGTGCCGACTTGAACATGGAAGTCACCGGCGCGCTCAACCTCAAGGTCACCGATGCGGTGGCCTTCAAGGGCGCCGCGGCGATGGCCATCACCGCCGGCCAGGGCCTGGACATCTCGGCTGGCCAGGCGCTGAACATGGCCGCCACCTCGACCCTGCACATCAAGGGCATGGGCATCGTCATCGACGGCGGTACCCAGCTGTGCATCAAGGCCGGTGGCGCCTTCATCACTCTAGGTCCCGAGGGCGTGACCATCCAGGGCACGATGACCAAGATCAACTCGGGCGGCGGCGCCGGCAGCGCCAACAGCGCCGCCCAGGCCAGTCCGGCCGCACCCAAGGAACCCGCCGCCCCCAAGGAAAACAAGGACCCGCTGGCCACGTAAGGCCGGTCTGTCCCAAGCCATACGTCAACCCACACCTCAACTCATAACCCCGTGACCGCCACCGAGCCCACACTTGTTCCGATGCCCGCGCTGGCCCCTGCCCAGCACAAGGCGCAGCTGTGGGCCGATGACAGCCAGCAGGTCTTTGCCGTGGTGATGGGCGAGCGCGTACCCGATCTGCCGGCCAAGCTGGCCGAGGCCGATGTGATCGACCATGACTGCCTGCTGCCCGGCGCGCTGGAGCCCGAGCTGCAGCGGCGTGCGCCCTATCTGGTGCAGCTCAAGCGCGAATCGGCCTTCACCGACTGGCTCCTGTTCGAGGCCGGCGCCGGCCTGGGTGACTGGGGCGTGCTGGTCTGCAGCCCCGCCAAGCGCCTGTTCCTGCGCAGCCATCTGCGCGGCCTCCTGCAGGCCCGCACCCCCGAAGGCCAGCAGATTGCGCTGGACTGGATGGATCCGCAGATCCTGCAGATCCTGCTGCCGCGATTCGACCCGGCCGCGCTGAGCGCCTTCATGGGACCGGTGCAATCCTATGTGATTGCCGGCGCACAGCACTGGTTCACCGCCAGCCTGAACCTGGGTCAGCTGCAGTCGCGCAGCGTCCCGCTGACCAAGGCAGCCTGAACATCATGCTGATGTTGAACGCCGAGCAGGCCCAGGCGCTGCAAGCCCTGAAGCTGGAGCGCGACATCCGACGCCTGTCCGAGGCCCTGTCCAACGGTTTTCCTGACGTTCCGGGCCGCCTTGCCGAACGTTACGAGCAGTTGGTGCGCCACGGGGTGCAGCGCGCCGCCGCCCACGGTCTCAGCCATGCGGTCTGCGTCGCCCGCTACCTGGCCTGCTGGTTCATGCTCGGCGCCGAGTTCGAAACCAAGCCGGGCTTCGTCTGGGCCCAGGAGCTGCTGGCCGATGGCGCCCGGCCCCAGGGTGCCAAGGTATTTCAACTGTGCCGGCGCACCCGCGAAGAGCTGGCCCGTCTGGCGCTGCAAGCCGCGCCGCCGCAGGGCCTGATGCCCGCCGCCACCTTTGACCAGGCGATTGCCGGCCTTGACGCGGCGTTGATGGCCCGCGGCTTGCTGGGTTCGCTGCTGCCCGGCAGCCCCGTCCAACTCGGCGAGGCCTGCGACATCGATGCGGTGGATCTGCGCCTGCTCGAGAACGGCGTGGGCCTGCACTACCGCGTCGAGCAGGGCCAGTGGAGACGTCTTCCCACCGAGGTGGACCGCACGCCCGTCACCCTCAGCGCTGGTGCCGGCCCGCGCCATGCGGTGCCGCAAAGCACCGCCCCGGACGCGGCCTCGGCGCTGCCTCCGCGCCTCAATGTGCTCAGCCAACCGGCCGGGCGCGAGGTCACCCGGCTGCGACTGCGCACCCGCGCGGCCGCCTGCTGCGACCCAAAAGTTCATCCGCTGGCGGTGCTCAACGGTCCACGCGGCCTCAGCGACTGGCGCGGCCAGCATGCCAACGACGTGTTGCTCAACCTCTATGCCGACACCCCGCTGCTACCGCCGGGCGATGCGCTGCAGCCGCAGATCGGCGCCGAGGGTCCGGCCCAGATCAGCGTGCTGGAGCTCAGCTCCTGCGGCCTGCGCGATGCCGGCCAGTCGCTGGGCACGCTGAGCACACAGATCGCCGTCTACCCGGCCGAACAGCATTTGATGGCTTGGCGGCGCGAGCCCGGCCCGGTGATGAATTGGCCCGAGACCCACGCTGCCCCGCCCGCCGCACCAACGGCCCGCTGCCGCATCGAGCGTGACGGCCTGGCGCTGGATGCCTCGCGCTGGCAGGCCGGACTCGAAGACCTGGACCGCCAGCTCGCCGAGGGGCTGGCCCGGCTGGCCACCGCCTGGGAGCGCGAAAGCGGCGTCAGCCGCGCCACCCTGCAGGCCCAACCCCAGCTGCTCAGCGGCACCGCCGGCCTCAGCTGGGGCTGGGCCGAAGGCCCGCAGGGCATGCGGTCCACGCCCTACTACCGCGTCGCCGGCCTGCTCGACCTGATCGGTTGCCAGCTCAATCTGCGCCTCGGTGGGGACCTGGCCTTGCAGGGCTCGCTGAGCCACCTGACCCTGCACTGCGCCGGCTCGGCCCCCTTGCAGCTCAGCTGGCAGCGGGGCGCCACTGACGCCGATCTGATGGCCACGCTGGCACCGGCGCAGACACAGTTCCGCCACCCCTTTGTGCTGCAGCTCGATGCCGTGGCACGTGACGAGCTGGCGGTGCTGGACATCGGCTGCCCGGCCGTCGGCGCCGTGGTCGGCGGTTGCGGGCTGCGGCCCAAGGCCGACGGCCCCGGCCTGCAGTGGTTTGCCAAGCTGGAGATTGCTCCGGTCAGCGTGATACTGCTGCTGCACGATCCGTTGCTGGGCCAGCGCGAGCTGGTGCGTCCCCTGCTGCCCGCGATGAAGCTGCTTGACTGGAGTCTCGGCTGATGGAGCGACTGCTCGTCCTCAAACTTGACGCGCAGGATTGCGAGGCCGAAGCGCGGCTCAACGGCATTCCGCTGGCCCGCGTCAACAGCGCGCGGCCGACGGCCATCGTGCCGGTGCATGAATACACGCTGGCCGGCACCAACCGGCTGGAGCTGGTGCTGTGGCCCCGCGCGGCGAATGCGCCTGAGCAACCGGTCGAGCCACCGCTGCCCCTGGTCGCCAATGGCAGGGCGGCCGCCCATGTGCGCATCCTGCTGCCACGCATTGGCAATGTGGTCGAGGAGACCAGCGCCCGCACCCTGGGCCAGTTGGACTGGGCACTGCCCGCCGGTCAGGCCTACGAGGCGCCGTTGACGCTCAGCGAGGATGTGACGCTGCCGGTGAGCTTTCCGCGCTGGCGCTGGATGGATGCGCCGCCGACGGCCGTCACCCCCGCTCTGCAGCAGCAGGCTCTGGCCTTTGTGCAGCGCCTGGCCACCGACCTGGCCGCCGGCGAAACCGACAGCTTCATTGCCGCCACCCGCCTGCGCACCGAGGAGTTGGCCGTGGCCTATCAGCGCCAGCCGGCCGATGAGACCCAGCGCATGCGCGAACACATGCTGACCCTGCATGCCGCCAAGCGCCTGAACTGGGAACCGTTGGTGGCCGAAGGCTTCGTGCTGCGCCGCCTCGCAGGCGGCCGATTGCTCGAATGCCTGGATGCTGGTGGCTTGGCCGCCCTTCGCACCCTGCCCGACGAGCTCGGCCAGACCCTGTCATTTCCGCTGCGCCTGACCGCCGTTGAGGGCAAACTGTATGTCTTGCGCTGAGTGCATTCAGCCCGCTCCGTACCTGTTCGAGGACCCCTGCCCGTGATCACCCTGACCGTTACCTCCTTCAACGGCGCCCCCAGCGACATTCCCTTGAGCGCCAGCTTCGACGAGCTCGGCGGCACCATCGGCCGGGCCGATACCAACCAGCTGGTCCTGCCCGACCCGGACCGGGCGATCTCGCGCGTGCATGCCCAGATCGTGTTCCGCGCCGGCGGCTTTGCCGTCGTTGACCGCGGCAGCAATCCCATCCTGGTCAACGGCAAGGCTGTGGGCAGCGGCCGCGAGGCGCCAGTGGCCGATGGCGACCTGCTGCAGATCGGCGGCTATGTGCTGGCCATCAAGCGCAGCGCCACTACAGCCAAGGCCACGCCCGACGATCCCTTTGCCGATCTGCTGGGCCCTGCCGCCGGCGCCCGTGGTCCGGCCGCCGCCCAGGCCCCCGCAGCCCGTACGCCGTCCAAGCCGGGCATGGTCGACCCGTTGGCCGCCTTCGGCTTCGAGCCGACGCCGCAGACCAGCCCAGGCATCTACTCCCGGCCATCGGCGCCGCCGCCCGCGGCCGCCCCGTCGGCTGGCGGCATACCCGACGACTGGGACCCGTTCGCTCCCGATCCCGTGGCCGCCCGGCCCGCCGCCCAGGACCTGGCCCGCTCGCTCGGCAGCAAGAGTGGCGGCAACTTCGGCCTCGACGCCGGAGCCGCCGCGCCATCGGCACTGATTCCCGATCTGCCCTCCTCCGGCCCCGGCAATGACAACTCGCTGGACAATCTGTTCGGCCTGAAGCCCGGCATGGGCGGTGACCCGCTGGCCAACTCGGCGCTGGACGCCCCGATGGCCAAACCAAATATGGCGGCCAGCCATGACCCGCTGGCCTCGCTGAACAGCGCGCCCAAGGCCAGCGCGGCCAGCGCCTCGGACGCCTTCTCCGACCTGAACCGGCCCTTCGTGCCGCCGCCCGCCATCGGCGTCAAGCCGGTGGCTTCGCCATCCGCTCCGGTCGAACTGATACCGCCGCTGACCGACATCAAGCCGGCCCTGCCTTCGGGCGCCGTGCTGTCATGGGACGCCCCCAGCGGCGATGGCCACACGGTGATACGGCCCTCGGTCAAGACGACGACAGAGGCGCGCTTGCCTCCGCCGCCGGCTGCTGCCCCGGCCCAGCCCGACTACCCGCCCACCGGCATGGCCCGACCGCCGGCACCGGCACCGGCACCGGCACCGGCACCAGCCCCCACAGCCAGCCCGGCCCGTGCGCCGGCAGTGGCGGGCAATGCCGACGAACTGCTGGCCGCCTTCCGCGAAGGCCTGGCCACGCCGACGGTGCAGATCGATACGCTGACGCCCGAGCTGATGAAGCTGATCGGCCAGTTGGTCCACGAGTCGGCCAAGGGCACCGTCGATCTGCTGGTGGCCCGTGCGGCGCTGAAGCGCGAGGTACGCGCCGAGGCCACGATGATCGTCGCGCGCGAGAACAATCCGCTGAAGTTCTCGCCCAGTGTCGAGGCCGCGCTGCAGCATCTGCTCAGCCCGCCCACGCGCGGCTTCATGCCTGCAGCACCGGCCATGCGCGACGCCTACGATGATTTGCGTGCCCACCAGTTCGGTTTCATCGCCGGCATGCGCGCGGCGCTGGAAGGCGTGCTGGCACGCTTCGACCCCGCGGAGCTCGAGGGCCGCCTGACCCAGCGCTCGGGTCTGATGTCCATCCTGCCGGGCAGCCGCAAGGCACGCATGTGGGAGGTCTTCACCGAGCACTATGCGCAGATCCGCAGCGATGCCTCGGATGATTTCCATACCCTGTTCGGCAAGGCCTTTCTGGAGGCCTATGAAGAACATATCGACCAACTCAAAGGGGATTCGCCTTGAGTGACGCCGGGCCTGAGCTTCAAGCGCCGCTGTCCGACTCGGTGGGCACCCATGGTGCCTTGCCGCAGATCGAGCTGGCCATCCTGTCGCGCCGCGGCGGTCGCAGCTACAACGAGGATGCCTGTGGCCATTGGCACTCGGAACGACACCTGTGCGTCGTCGTCGCCGACGGTGCCGGCGGCCATGGCGGGGGCGACATCGCCTCGCGCCTGGCGGTCAGCCACATCATCGAGCAGTTCGCTGCCGCGCCGCTGGCCGAGGCCGAGGAGGTGCACGATCTGCTGGTCGACACCAATGCCAATGTGATACGCCACCGCACCGATGGCGAGGCCCAGGCCAATATGCACAGCACCGTGGTCAGCCTGTTCATCGACCTCGAACGCGGTGAGGCGCTGTGGGGCCATGCCGGCGATTCGCGCCTCTACGTCTTCCGTGACGGCCAGATGCTGGCCCACACGCGTGATCACAGCCTGGTGCAGTCGCTGGTCGAGGCCGGCCTGCTGACGACCGAGCAGATGCGTACCCACCCGAAGCGCAGCGAGCTGCACTCGGCCTTGGGCACCGACCCGGCCGATCTGCGCGTGACCACGGCCACCAGACCCTGGGTGCTGCGCGCCGGAGACGTGTTCCTGCTCTGCACCGACGGCCTGTGGGAATACGTCAACGAGGCCGAGATGAGTGCCGCGCTGTCCCGGGCGCACGACCCGGTGGCCTGGCTGTCCAGCCTGGAGCAGCTGGTGCTGCGCAACGCCAAAGAAGCGCAAAAACCCGGCCACGACAACTTCAGCGGTGTCGCGGTCTGGATCGGCCCGCCCTCACGCTGAAGCGCCTCAGCAAAGGATCTCACCATGCCTCAACAAGTCTGTACCGGCGCGATGATGATGTGCACCTTCGGCGCCGCACCCTCGACCTTCAATGCCACGCCCCGGCCGGTGATGACCAGCAATATGGTGGCCGGGGTGATCACCGACAACATCCCGATGATGAATGTGCCGCCATTCGGCGTGTGCATGTCGCTGGCCAACCCGCAGGTGGCCGCGGCCACCGCCGCGGCCCTGGGCGTGTTGACGCCCATGCCCTGCGTGCCGGTGCTGCCCGCGCCTTGGGCGCCGGGCGCACCGACGGTGCTGATTGCCAACATACCCGCGCTGGACAATACCTGTAAGCTCATGTGTGCCTGGGCGGGGGTGATCAGCATCAGCTTCCCCGGGCAAGTCACCCACCAGATTCCTTGATCGGCCGCCATGACCTGGTACAACAAAGTCATCTGGACGGAGGGCATGTTCCTCCAGCCCCAGCACTTCCAACAGCACGATAGATTTCTGGCCCTGCAGGCGCACAGCCGCTTCGGCATGACAGCCGGCTATGGCTGGGGCTATATGACGCTGGCGCTGGACAGCGCGGCGCTGAATCTGGGCAAGATCGCCGTCAGCGGCGCCCAGGGCGTGCTGCCCGACGGCCTGGTGTTCGATGTGCCCGGGCAAGACGCGGCCCCGGCCGCCTTCGACGTGCCGGCCGATGTGCGCGACGAACTGGTGGTGCTGGCGGCAGTGCTGCAGCGCCCCGGCGTGGCCGAAAGCGACGCAGAGTCCGACACCGGCTCTATGCCGCCCCGCTTTCGCTCGACCGAGGTCGATGTGGGCGACACCAATGTCACCGGCGAGCGCGCCGCGCCGATACAGGTCGGCCGCCTGAACCTGCGCGTGATGCTGGCCCGCGATGCCCAGGAGGGCTATGCCACGCTGGGCCTTTGCCGCGTGATCGAGCGCCGCGCCGACAACAAGCTGGTGCTGGACACGCAATACGTGCCCCCGACCCTGCATGCCAGCGGCAATGACATCCTCGCCTCCTACGTTCGCGAGCTGCACGGCCTGCTGCACCAGCGCGGCGAAGCGCTGGCCAGCCGACTGGCCCAGCCGGGCCGCGCCGGCGTAGGCGAGATTGCCGACTTCCTGCTGCTGGAGGCGATCAACCGCACCGAGCCCCTGTTCGCGCAGCTGCGCCAAACCTCGGTGCTGCATCCCAAGGACCTGCACTTCTGCTGCGTGCAACTGGCCGGCGAGCTGGGCACTTTTCGCGAGAAGCGCCGGCCCACACCGATGCCCGCCTATCTGCACGACGATCCGGTGCGCTGCTTCAAGCCGCTGATGGATGATTTGCGCCAGTCGCTGTCGATGGTGATGGAGCAGACCGCCATCCCGATCGAGCTGCAGGACCGCAAGTACGGCATACGGGTGGCCATCATTGCGGACGTCGAACTGCAGCGCAACGCCCAGTTCGTGCTGGCCGTGGCCTCGCAGATGCCCGGCGACTCGCTGCGCGCGCGCTTCCCGACCCAGGTCAAGATCGGCACCGTCGAACGCATCCGCGACCTGGTCAATCTGCAACTGCCTGGCGTGACCCTGAGGCCGCTGCCGGTGGCCCCCAGGCAGATTCCGTACCACGCCGGCTACACCTATTTCGAGCTGGAAACACGCGGCAACGATATGTGGAAGCAACTGGAGAGCTCGGGCGGCCTGGCGATGCACATCGCCGGCGACTTCCCTGGCTTGGAGCTTGAATTCTGGGCGGTGAGAGCATGAGCGATAACGGAAACGATCCCTTTGCCGCGTTCAATTCGGACCGGACCGTCATCAAGCCCAGCGGTGGCCGCGGCCCCAGGCCCGGTGCGCCGGAGGGCATGGCACCCCCAGGCCCCGCCGGTGGTGGTGGAGGCGGCATGGCGCCGCCGGCCGCCTCCAGCAAGGATGCCCCGCTGGCGATGGACGCCTTGATGACGGCCAGCCTGAACCCGCTGGTCTCGGCCGCGGCACCGCTGCTGGCCGCCGCCCCTCGCGTGCGCACCACGGCCCGCCATCCGAACCCGGCCGGGCTGAAGGAGGCGTTGGCCGAGGGCATCCGCAAGTTCGAGGCCCAGGCCCGCGCGCAGGGCCTGCCCAATGAGCAGGTGATTGCCGCCCGCTACATCCTGTGTACCCTGCTCGACGAATCGGCCGCCAGCACACCCTGGGGCGGCTCGGGCGTGTGGTCGGCGCAAAGCCTGCTGGTGCAGTTCCACAACGAGACCTGGGGTGGCGAAAAGGTCTTCCAGCTGATGTCCAAGCTGGCCGAGAACGTCGAGGCCAACCGCAGCCTGCTGGAGTTGCTCTACGTCGTGCTGGCCTTCGGCTTCGAGGGCCGCTACCGTGTCATCGACAACGGCCGTGCCCAGCTCGACAGCGTGCGCGAGCGCCTCGTGCAGCTGCTGCGACAAGGCAAACCCACACCCGACAAGGCCCTGTCGCCGCGCTGGAAGGGCGTCGAGCAGCAGGTCGCCAAGCTGCGCGATGGCCTGCCGATGTGGGTCATTGCCTCGGTCACCGCGCTGATCCTTGCCCTGATCTTCGTGGGCCTGCGCTTCAAGCTCAATGACAATGCCGAGAGCGTGTTCAACACCCTGCAGGCACTGGACGCCAAGGCCGCCACGGTGGCCGCCGCCAGTCCACCACCGCCTCCCCCGCCGGCGGCCTCGGCGCCACGCCTGGCCGGTTTCCTGAAGCCCGAGATCGAGGCCGGCCTGGTGCAGGTGCAGGACTTCGCCGACCGCTCGGTGGTGACGATCAAGGGCGACGGCTTCTTCGAGCCCGGCAGCGCCGTGATCTCGTCCGAGGTGAGGCCGCTGCTGCCACGCATCGCCCAGGCACTGAGCGACACCCCCGGCTCGGTACTGATCACCGGACACACCGACAACCAGCCGATACGCACCCTGCGCTATCCGTCGAACTGGCATCTGTCGCAGGACCGCGCCGACACCGTCAAGGCCGAGCTGGCCAAGACGGTCAAAGTGGCGAGGCTGCGCGCAGAGGGCCGGGCGGACGCCGAGTCGCTGGCTGACAACGGCACACCCGCCGGCCGCGCCAAGAACCGCCGCGTTGAAGTCACGCTGTTCGTGCAGCAGGCTGGCTCATGAGCCACAACCTGCCACCGACGCCCCGATGCCTATTTGACTCGCCCGCAGCATGAAGAAATTTCTGTCTGTCATCTTTTCCCCGCTCGCGCTGATCCTGTACGGTCTGCTCGCGCTGGCGGCCCTGATCTGGTGGATAGGCCCCTTGATCGCGATCGGCGAAAGCCGGCCGCTCGACGGCGTCTGGACCCGCGTGATCGTGATACTTGCCATCTTCGGCATCTTTGCCCTGATCAAGGGCATAGGCGCCTGGAAGCGCAAGCGCGCCAATGCCGAGATGGTGGCTGGCATGAGCGGCGGGGCCAGTGCCAGCGACCGCGAAGCCGAGGTGCTGAGCAAGCGCTTCAGCGAGGCTCTGCAGGTGCTGGAAGACAGTGCCCGGCAATCGGGCAAGCGCAGCTTTTTCAAGCGCGGCCAGTATCTGTACGAGCTGCCCTGGTACATCTTCATCGGCGCCCCGGGCTCGGGCAAGACCACGGCGCTGATGAATGCCGGCCTGACCTTCCCCCTGGCCGGCAAGATGGGACAGGCATCGATCAAGGGCGTGGGCGGCACCCGCAACTGCGACTGGTGGTTCACCGACGAGGCGGTGCTGATCGACACCGCCGGCCGCTACACCCTGCAGCAGTCCGACGAGAAAGCCGACGCCGGCGCCTGGGACAAGTTCCTCGACCTGTTGAAGAAGACCCGCCCGCGCCGCCCCATCAACGGCGTGCTGCTGACCATCAATATCCAGGACCTGCTGCAGCAAAGCCCGGGTGACCGCAAGGAGCATGCATCCAAGCTGCGCCTGCGCCTGCAGGAGTTGCATGCGCGCCTGAATGTGCGCCCGCCTGTGTATGTGCTGGTCACCAAGTGCGACCTGATCGCCGGTTTCAACGAGAGCTTCGGTGAGCTGGGCAAGGAGGAGCGCGACCAGGTCTGGGGTTTCAGCTTCCCTTATGACCCCCGTGGCCAGGACACGCCGGTGCAGGAGTTCGGCAGCGAGTTCGCCGCGCTCGAAAAGCGCCTGCGCGACCGCCTGCTGGACCGGCTGGAGGCCGAGCGCGACACGCTCAAGCGGGCCGCCATCTTCTCGTTCCCGCAGCAGTTCGGTGGCATCAAGGGCCTGCTGGGTGGCTTCCTCGAACAAGTCTTCGATGCCGGTGGCTCACTGGAAGAGCGCAGCCTGCTGCGCGGCGTCTACTTCACCAGCGGCACGCAGGAAGGCACGCCTATCGACCGGGTGCTGGGGACGCTCGCCCGCACCTTCGGCGTCGACAACCGCGCCGCCTCGGTGGCCTCGTCACGGGGCAAGAGCTTCTTCCTGTCGCGACTGCTGAAGGAGGTGGTGTTCAACGAGCAGGGTCTGGTCGGCGAGAACCGCCAGGCCGAGGCCGCGCGCCGTCGCTGGCGCCTGATCGGCGTAGCCACGCTCGGCCTGGCCAGCATCGCGGTACTGGCCGGGTGGACGATCAGCTTCATGCGCAACCAGGCCTATCTGGCCGAGGTGCAGGCGCGCCTGCCCGAGGTCAAGACCGCCGTCGAGGCCCTGCCCCCGGCCAACAACACCGAGGTCGCCGCCCTGCCCCAGGTGCTGGACAAGGTCGTCGCCGCACCCAAGCCGACGGGCTTCGAGCTTGACCACCCGCCCGTGCTGAATGCCCTGGGCCTGTACCAGGGCGACTATGTCAAGGCCGGTGCTGACATCGGCTACCAGCATCTGCTGGACCGCGCACTGCTGCCACGCGTGGCCAAGCGGCTGGAGGAGCGGCTGCGCGCCGTCAACCGCGACAATCTGGAGCTGGCCTACGAGGCGCTGAAGGGCTATCTGATGCTCTACACGCCGGAACACTTCGAGGCCGAGGGCCTGAAGAACTGGGTCACCCTGGACTGGGACGTCAATCTGGCCGGCACCTTGAATGCCGAACAGCGGGCCACCCTGGCCGCCCATCTGGACGCGGCGCTGGCCAAGGGAGCACCCAGTGCACTGGCACCGATGGACAAGACCCTGGTGGCCAATGTGCGCGAGATGCTGATCGCCTACCCGCTGGAGTACCGCGTGTTCAGCCGCCTCAAGCGCGCCCAGGTCGGCTCCGAGTTTCCCGAGTTCTCGGTCGCTTCGTCCGGTGGACCCAATGCCATCCAGGTGTTCGAGCGCGCCAGCGGCCAGCCGCTGACCAAGGGCATACCGGGCCTGTTCACCCGCGACGCCTATTTCAAGGCCTTCAAGGGCGCCGTCACCAAGGTGGCCAAGCAGTTGGAAGACGAGCAGCGCTGGGTGCTGGGCACTGGCGTTCAGGGCAGCGCCGCCGACAAGGCCCGCGCGTTGGCCAGCAATGCCCCTGACGAGATGGACCTGCGCGTGCGCCGGCTGTACTTGCAGGAGTACATCAAGGTCTGGGATGCCTATCTGGCCGATGTGCGCCTGGTCAAGCTGGGCGGCCTGGACCGCAGCCTGGCCGTGGCCCGGGTGCTTGCTGCCCCCGACTCGCCGCTGGCCGCCTATCTGCGCGCCGTGGCCCGCGAAACCCAGCTCGCCGCCGCAGCGGCTGAATCAACAGGCAAGGGCCTCTCGGACGTCAAGCTCCCTGGCAAGGCGGACAAGGCCAAGAAGGACTTGGCCGCGCTGATGGGCAAGCAGGCAGAACCGGCCGGCAAAGCCGCCGCCGGCGCCCCGCTGGAGACCCTGGTCGACGAGCACTTCGCCTATCTGCACCGTCTTGTCGCCGGCCAGCCCGCGCCTATCGACGAGGTGATGAAGATGTTCAACGAGGTGTTCGTGCAGCTCAGCGCCATCGATTCGGCGCAGAAGAGCAAGAGCGCCCCGCCACCCCCGCCACCCGGTGGCGGCGCCAAGGCCGCCGCGGCGATGCAGCCCGAGCCGATCAAGTCGATGCTGGAGACGCTCAGCGACGCCGGCGCCAGCCAGAGCCGCACGGCCGAGCGACAGGGCCTGACCTCGGAGCTGAAGCCGATCTCGGACTTCTGTGCCCGCACGGTCTCCGGTCGCTATCCATTTGCCCAGGGCTCCAAGTCCGACGTGCTGCCGGACGACTTCGGCCAGCTGTTCGGTGTCGGCGGCATGCTCGATGACTTCTACCAGCGCCGTCTCAGCGGCCTGGTCGACATAGGCGCCACGCCCTGGATCTACAAACCGCTGACCGACGGCACCAAGCCGCCGGGCGGCGCGGCGCTGGCCGACTTCCAGCGCGCCTCGCGCATCAAGGAAGCCTTCTTCCGCAACGGGGGCAAGACGCCCAGCTTCAAGGTCGATGTGCGCGTGCTTGAGATGCTGGACGGCCTGAAGGAGCTGACCCTGGACCTGGACGGCACGCCGCTGAAGTTCACCGCCGGCAACACCGCGGCACAGACCATCAGCTGGCCCAGTGCCCGCGTCGCCGCACAAATCAAGCTCAGCGCGCCCGGCGGCGCCGTGC
Organism: uncultured Roseateles sp.; assembly: GCF_963422335.1. Taxonomy (NCBI): domain Bacteria; kingdom Pseudomonadati; phylum Pseudomonadota; class Betaproteobacteria; order Burkholderiales; family Sphaerotilaceae; genus Roseateles; species uncultured Roseateles sp. The sequence goes on along the minus strand of NZ_OY729424.1, from coordinate 2,512,400 downwards.
AGCTGTTCGAGGGCCCCTGGGCGCTGTTCCGCCTGTTCGGCCAGTTCGAGATCCAGCCCTCGGCCCAGCCGGAGCGTTTCACCGTGTTGCTGAATCTGGACGGCAAGAAGGCCAAGCTGGAGGTCATCTCCAGCAGCGCCATCAACCCGCTGCGCATGCGCGAGGTGCAGACGTTCAGGTGCCCGGACGCCCTTTGATGACAGCCTGTTCGAGCACCTGCTCGAACAGCGGCAGGACGGTGGCGTTGTCCAGCGCCAGCAGCTGATCGCCGACGTTCAGTTCGATGCAGCTCCAGCCCGGCACCTCGCTGGGCCGGGCCGCGCCGAACAGCCAGCATTGCTTGGCCTCGGCCAGCGCATCGCGCGCCTCGTTGAGGGCCTCGGCCGGCGCATCGACGTGGAGGTGCAGCATATTGGTGTGCGGCGTGGCGGGGTTGATGCGCACACCGCTCAGACCACCCAGGCCAAGAGCCAACTCACGCGAGCGGCTGCAGCAGGCGCTCAGCATCTCCAGTCGCTGTTCGAAGCGCATTGCTGCCGAGGCGACGAATGAGGTCTGCTGCACCAGGTTGCCACCCATGCGCCGCTGCCACAGCCGGGCATTGGCGATGAAGGCTGGTTCGCCGGCCAGCAGGGCGCCGGCCTGACCGCCGATGTCCTTGTACATCGACACATAGACCGACTCAAAACCGGCCACGATGTCGGCATAGCTGCGCTGCGCGAAGAAATCGCGGCAGGGCCACAGCCGCGCACCGTCCAGATGCAGCGGCGTGCCACTGGCATTGGCCTGAGCCTTCAGCGCCTCGAGCTGATCCCAGCTCGGCAGCTGGCCACCGGCCTCGCGCATCGGCAGCTCGACGATGGCACAGGCCAGCGGCTGGTGAACAGCGGCCAGGTCGCTGGCCAGCATCGGTCGCAGCGCGGACCCTATCGGCACGCCATGCAGGCCCCACAGGCTCTCGAACGCCTGTTGCTCGTGGACGGCCAGATGGGCATTCGGCGACATGCCGAAACGCGGCAGCCGCGCTGCCTCGGTGTGCAGGCGAACGGCGATCAGCTGGGCCATCACCCCGCTCGGCATGAAGACGGCGGCGGGCTTTCCGAGCAGGTCGGCGATCTGCTGCTCGAAGGCAGCAAGCAGACCACCCTCGCCATACATATCGCTGTCAATCTGACGCGCTTCGCACCAGGCGGCCAAGGCCTTGAATTCCTCCGCCGGAGCCAGCGACTTGAAGCCGGGAACCACCCAAGTGCATTGCCTGCGCAACTGCCTGCGCTGCTGGGCGTTGTAGGCCATGGCCGCTCAGTCTGTACCGCGCGTCAGCCGCAGCACATCAACGAACAGCCCGGCCGAGACCTGTTCGCTTAGCGGCTGCCAGTCCTCGGGTTCGGCCAGGATTTCATCGTAGATGGCGCGGGGCACGCTCAGCTCTTCCAGTTCGCCATCGGCATCGTCGGGCACCAGCAGCAGCACCAGGGCAGCATCGTCGCCCTCGCCAGTGGCCTGTATCAGTCGCAGTTCCTGGCCTGGCGGCAGATCGTCCATGCCGCGCATCAGGGCGATCTTGGTCAACTCCAAGCCGATGTCATCCAGGCCAGCATCGGCCGCGACCAGCTTCTCGCGCAAGCCGCCCCAGCCGAACACCAGGCGCGGCTTCAGCTCGGCACCGATCTCGCTCGCTGCCGCGCCGGCCTGCGCGCCAAAGGCCTTGTCAAAGGCCTGCTGCGCAGCAGTCTCCAGCTCGGCCCAGCGGTCTATCCAGGCAGCGGGATAGGCGGCAACCCACTGGCCCCGGCCGACGTCCAGATAGTTCAGCTGCGGGTCCAGCCGCAGGCCCGTGCCGCAATGCGGACAGCTCTCGCGCTGGAAGCTGCCGTCGAGGATGGCTTCGCGCAGTTCGGGCGCGCGGTCGGCATTGACGCTGACGCTGGCCGAGAACTCAAGCGCCTTGCCGCAATGCGGGCAGTTCAGATTGACGGGATGGTAGAGAGACATGGACTGACCTCAGGTTGGGTGCGGCAAAACTCAGGCGCCAAAAAGATTGTCCAGCCAGGTCTTGGCCGGGTGAGCGGGTTTCATCTGCTCGGACTTGTAGGCCGCGTACAGCTCGGAGAACCATTCGCCAGGGGCGCGGAACTGGTAGCCGGTGATGCCTTCTGTACGCGCCGTGGCCTTGTAGCTGACCCAGCGGTTCGCATAGGCCTCATGGTAGACGCGGTCGCCGATCACGAAGCCGCCGGCCGCGATCGACTGCGTGCATTTGGCACCGGCCCTCCAGGGTTTCTCACCATGGCGTATGGCGGCCGCCCAGGTCGTCACCGTCGCCCAATCGGTGGGCACCGGCGAGGGCACGGTCTGGCCGTCCAGATATTTGGCGATTGCCGCCTGGTCAATACCTTCCAGGCCGAGCGCATCGGCGGCCGCCTTGGCCACGGCCGACACATTACCGCCATGGTTGATCCAGCCCCCGAACTCATCGACGCCCTCGCGGCTGGCCATGAACTTCTTCTTGTCGTCCAGCGCATGAGCGATCTCGTGCTGCACATTCCAGTCGAAGAAGACCGGCGCCTCCTTGCCGGTCGGCGGCTTGCATTTGTCTAGAACGCCAGGCAACTCACCGGGAAGCACCAGCTGGCGCTTGGAACCTTCGTTCAGCGCATCGCCCAGCACGACATTGCCGCCGCCATAGGACGAGCCACCCGCCGGCTTGCGCGTGACCTGGCGCATGCGGGGGTTCTCCTTGGTGTGCTTGTCCGGCACCTCGGCCATCAGCTTGTAGACGCGCTTGAGCACGGCCACGGTGGACTTGTTGGTGCCGGTGCCCTCGTCCTGGGCACCCTGCTTCAGATTGAAGCGCACGGCCAGCGCGGCCAGCACATGGTCGGGCGAGTCGGTGGGGCCGAGGCCGGCGATCAGCGCATCCAGCAGTTGCGGGCCGCCCGGCTGCTTGTTCAGCGCCTCCATCTGATTCTTCAGCACCACCGGATCGGGCGAAGGGGCCTTCAGCAGCTTCTTCACCTCGACCGACTTGCACTGCGTCTTGGCGCTGGCCAGCGCGGTATCGGCGGCCTTGAAATCGAACAGCAGCGCCTTGGCCTTGGTCTCGGCCAAGGCGGTGTCCACCTTGGCCACATCGGCGCCTATGCCAGGCGCACCGGCCCGCGGCGAGGCATTGGTCAGGCCCGCCACCTCGGGCTCGACCAGCAACAGGCGGGCGTTGAAGTCCTCGCTGGTCTTCTTCAGCGCGGCGGCGTCGGCGATGGCCGCCAGCAGCTGGTCAAGTCCGGCCTGGGCCGCGACATAGTCCTGCTTCGCGGCCTGCTCCTCGGCCAGACGCTTGGCCTCGGTCACCGCCGGCAGCTTGTGCTTGACGGCGGCGTGCTCGGCGTCAAGCAGGGCCTGCTGCTGGGCCACCTCGCCATCGCGGCGTTTCTCGTAGGCCGCGTGGCGATCGGCCAGCTGGGCGGCCAGCAGGCATTGATCGGCCGCCTCGGTGATCAGCTTCTTGGCCTTGACCAGATCGGGCATGGTGTATTCCTCCTGTGCTTTTGAGGCCTGATGGGGCCGTGGCTCAGGCGCTCAGCGCCGTGCCAGCCTGGACCAGCAGCTTCTCGATATCGGCCAGCTGCTTGGCGATGCCCTTGTGGCCCTCGCGGACCTTCAGCGCTTCCAGTAGTTTGCGTACCTCGGCCAGCGCGGTGGCGGGCTCGCCGTCCAGGCCGGTCAGCGCGGTGTCACGGGCCAGCTCGTCCTTCTCCGCCGTGGTGGCCAGGGCCTTGCAGCCATCGCAGTCGCCGCCTATGCGCTTGAGCTGGGCGGTGGCGCCCTTGAAGTCGCGTCCGGGGTCGGCCAGTGCCTTGGCCTGCTTCAGGCGCTCGCGCAGCGAGGCTGCTTCGGCGGCGCTGGGGGTGTCGGGCTCGTCGGGCACGGTGGTCACCAGCGGCTCGACCCGGGCCAGCTCGACGACATAGGCCGCGTGCTCCTGTTTCAGGGTCGTCACGGCGGCGCATTCAAGCTCCAGCGCCGCCAAGGTGGCCAGCGCCGGATCGTAGAAGCGCTTGGCCGCCTGCTTCTCGGCCTTGTCCAGCATCGTCTTCAATTTGGCCAGCTCGACCGTCAGCGCGGTGTTGGACGTCACGGGCACGGCCTTTTCGACCTGCTCGACCTTGGGCTTGACGACGTCCAGGCGCAGCGCGTAGCCGGTGTGCTCGTTGGCATAGGCCAGTTGCTGCTTGGCGTCGGCGCGAAGCAAGGCCATGTCCATCGTGGCGCCGCCGCGGGTGCCAGCCTTGAGGCTGGCCCTGGCCGTGTCCATGCGTTTGCGCAATGCGGCGATCTCGGTCGGGAAAGCGTCCGCATGCGCATGCCCCATCAACGCCATGAAGTCATCGGTGGCGTTGCTCAGGGTCTGAGCCAGCAGCGTAGAGCCGGTCACCGAGTCGCAATGGGGCTGGACTTGGGCCAGTAGATCCAGCGCCGCCTGGCGCTTGCCTTCTGTGGCCTGCTGTTCGGCGGCCCCTATCATCTGCGTTTCGGCAATCTTCACATCGACCGCCAACATGGTCGCCTTGGCCGTGTTCAGCGCCAGCTTGGCGGCAGCCAAGGCATCGGTGTAGGTCTTGGCCAGCAGCAGGGCCTTGGCGCATTCGGCATCCACCTGGCCCAGCAGGACGGTGGCCTCATCGCGCTTGTCTTCCTTGTGCAGCTTGACGGCGGCGTCAATGAAGTCCTTCTTGATCAGCGCCGCCTCGCCCTTGACCACCGGCGGCAGCTTGGCCTGCGCCGTCTCGGCCTTGAGCAGCGCGTCGGCATAGGCCTTGGCCTTGCGTGCCTCTTCACGCTGTTGCATCAGGATCTTGTTGGCCTCGACCCGCAGCGCCTGGGTCGGCCCCAGCAGCTTGGCGAAGGCCTCCAGCCCCTTCATATTGGCGCTATCGAGGGCCAGGCCCAGGCCCTTCTCATAGGTCGCCAGCTTCAGCGCCAGCGGCGCCTTCAGACCTTCGTCACTGATCTCGGCAACCTCCTTGCCGGCGCCGGTGAGTTCGGGCCCCAGCGTCTGGTGATGGATCACGAAACCCTGGGCCTGCGCAATGAGTCCGCGCACCTCGGGCACGCCCGAACTCAGCATCATCATCAGCTTGGACGCACGGGTCTCGACATCGGACAGGTCGTCCAGGCCGGCCTCGCCGCGGCGCAACTCATCGACCTTGCCGCCGAGTTCGCGCCTCATGCCGGGAAAAGGCAAACCATCGACATCGTGCTGCAGAGCGGTAACCTGCTGGCGCAGGCGCTCACGCTCGGGATTGACGATGTCGCGGGTGTTGCTGCCGTCGCGGATATAGCGCAGCAGACGACCAAACAGGGAACGTGGACCGGCCATATTGCGACTCCGAATCAGTTGCTCATCGCGCGCTGCATCGCCTGCAGCGCTTTGACCATGGGCGTGCGGATGTCACCATCGATCTCGCACACATCGAGCACGATGTCGTCTTCGCTGACATAGCGCATCAGCTCGCTCACCTGCTGGGCGGTGCGCGGCTCGGCAGTGAGGTTCTTCAGCACCGCGCTCATCTGGATGATGGCGGTGGCCGAGTCGGGCAGCTTGGCGTCGGCCACCTCCTTGGCCAGGGCCTTGAGCTTGGCGACGGCAGCGCCGCGCGCGCTGCGCCAGCCGTCCAGCGCCACCTCGAAAGCTGCATCGCCGCCCTCACCCGGTGCCACCGACGGCGCCGAACCTGGACCAGGCTCGACCGGCTCGCCATCGTCGTCGATGTCGTTCGGGTCTTCGCCACGCACGCGGATCTTGTAGCGTTGCCCGGTCTGCTTGAGCAGCGCTTCCTTGATCTTCTTGGCCATGCCCGCGGCCTGGGTCAGCAAGACAAAGGTGTGGGCATTGGCCTCGAACAAGCACTCGCCTGTCACGAACTTGACGCCGCTGGTCGTGCCCAGCTCGGCGGTCAGCAGCTTGCGCCGGGGCGGGCCTATGGGTTTGCGCGAAACCAGCACCACGCAGTCCTTGCCGACGCTGGCAATCATCACCTGCAGCACCACGCCTTTGGGCACGTCGCGCAGCAGGGGCACCATCTTGGTCGTCAGCAGGGTCGGGCTTTCTTCTTCCTCGTCCTCCTCCTGCTCGGCTTCCTTGGCCGCCTTCTTGGCATCTGCCTCGGCGAGCTTGCGCTCCTTCACCAAGGCCTTGTCCAAGTCGTCCAGATAGCCGGTGACTTCCTTGTCGGCCTTGTTGGCCTTGCGCAGCAGCTCGGACTGTTTCTCGATGTCATCCAGCGCCGACAGCTGGTCCTCGGGCGTCTTGGCCTTGTCCAGCTCGGTCATTGCCTTCAGCAGCGCCGCATCCTTGAGGCTGCGCCCTTTGGCAAACTTCTTCCACTCCGCTTCGGTCAGGGTCTTGTCGCTCACCTTGTGCCTCCGTCACGCCCTGCAAGGAAGGCGGTATCTGGCCTAATCATAAGGTCGAGTGGACGCGGCGGTGCCTCGGGGAATCACCCAGCCGCGGCTGTGGCCTAAACTCCAGCGCCAAAACCTCGAACGGGATATGAAGACCAGCGCACGCAAGACCCCGGCCGCAGCAGCCGGCACCCAGGGCAAGAAGGTCACGTTGGAAATGGTGGCGGCAGCCTGCGGCGTGTCGCCGAGCACGGTGTCGCGCATCCTCAACGGCACGGCCATCGTCAGCCCCGAGAAGCGCGAGGCGGTGGACCGCGCGATTGCCGAGCTGGGCTTCATCCCCAACCCGATCGCCCGCGGCCTGGCCGGTGGGCGCACCCTGAGCGTGGGCGTGGTGACCCAGGCGATCGACAGCCCGTTCTACGGTGTGGCGCTGCGCGGCATCGAGGAGGAGTTGAGCCAGGCCGGCTACAGCCCGCTGTTCGTCAGCGGCCACTGGAATGCCGAGGAGGAGCGGCGCTGCATCGAGGTGCTGCGCTCGCGCCGCGTCGACGGCATGATCCTCCTGACCGGCATCCTCAGCGACGACTCGCTGCGCAATCTGGCCAAGACCATGCCGGTGGTGATCACCGGCCGTACCTTGACGGCGCCGGGCCTGTACGCGCTGGACTTCAACAACTTCGAGGGGGCAAGACTTGCCACCCACCACCTGCTGAGCCTGGGCCATCGTCAGATCGCCTTCATCTCGGGTGACCCGATACACCCCGATGCGGCCGAACGGCTGCGCGGCTACCGCGCCGCACTGGAAGCCGCCGGTGTGCGCTACAAGCCCGCGCTGGTGATGCCGGGCAAGTACTTCGAGGAGAGCGGGCTGATGGCCGTCGAACGGCTGATCGACAGCCGCGAGCCCTTCACCGCCATCTTCTCGGCCAACGACCAGATGGCCTTTGGCGCCGCGCTGGCCCTGCACCGGCGCGGCCTGCGCGTGCCGGACGACATCTCGCTGGTCGGCTTCGACGATCTGGCCGGCGCCGAGCATTCGATCCCGCCGCTGACGACTATCCACCAAGCCGCCCACGAACTTGGCCGGCTGGCGGCCGTGTCGCTGCTGCAGCTGCTGGCCGGCCAGGCGCCCACCGCCACCCTGCCCGAGCCGCGGCTGATCGCCCGCGCCTCGACCCGCGCGCTCGTCTGATGGCCCGCCCATCGGCTTGCAAGCCGATGGGCCTTCGGTAGCCACTGGTGTCCTTCCGGACTCCAGTGCGCGACCTCAGACCCGGCACTTACCCTCGATTGACAGCAAAACCTGGTCTGGATACATTATGAAAGCGCTTTCAAGAGGGCGACAGCGGCCAAGATAATCGAGCCGCTTGCTACGGAGACATGGATGACGGTTGGTGCGAGAACAGGGAGAGGAATGAGCCGGCGGGCCGGGCTGGCGCTATGCCTTGGCCTGATGGCCCTGCAGGGTGCCGCCGCACAGCGGCAACAGCTGACCGTGGCCGCCTTCCCCGCCGTCGATGAGATCGTCAAGGCCGCGATTCCAGCCTGGAACAGGCTGCACCCCGAGGTCGAGATCAAGCTGGTCAGCCGGGCGCTGGCCGACCACCACACGGCGATGACCACGGCCCTGTCCACCTCGGTCTATCTGCCCGATGTGATGGCGGTCGAGGTCGGCTACCTGGGCCGCTTTGCCCAGGGCGGCGGGCTGGAGGATCTCTCTCGCCCGCCCTATTCGATTGCCCAGTACCAGAGCCGCTTCGTCGCCTATGCCTACCAACAGGCGACCAATCGCCGCGGCCAAGTGGTGGCTGCGCCAACAGACATCGGCCCTGGCACCCTGCTCTACCGCAGCGACCTGCTGGCCAAGGCCGGTGTCGGCGAAGCCGAGCTGACCCGCTCCTGGGAGGGCTATGTGGCCGCCGGCGTCAAGATCAAGGCCGCCACCGGCGCCTATCTGATGGCCCATGCGCGCGACATGAAAGACATCGTCATACGCACCGGCATCCAGCCCGGTGAGGGCCTGTTCTTCGACAGCCGCTCGAACGTGCTGGTCAACACGCCGCGCTTTGCCCGCGCCTTCGATCTGGCCCGCCAGGTGCGGCGCAACCAACTCGATGCCAAGGTCAATGCCTGGTCCTCCGATTGGACCGAGGGCTTCAAGCGGGGCGGCATCGCCACGCAGATGATGGGCGCCTGGCTGGCCGGCCATCTGAACACCTGGTTGGCCCCCGACACGAGAGGTCTGTGGCGCGCCGCCCAGTTGCCCGAGGGGGCGTTCGCGGCCTATGGCGGCACCTTCTACGCCATTCCCCGTGCCGCGACGGCCGCGCAAAAACCGATGGCCTGGGAGTTCATCAAGCTGATGACCTTGACGCGGGAGCTGCAGCTCGGTGCCTTCAAGGCGCAGGACGCCTTCCCGGCCCTGCTGGAGACCTTCGACGACCCTTTCTTCGAGCAGCCAATCGCCTTTCTGGGCGGTCAGCAGGCCCGTGTGGGCTGGCGCACCGCCGCGCGGCGCATCACTGCCGTCGACGTCCACAAGCAGGATGCCTTCGCCGACGAGGTCATCAACACCGAGCTCGACAAGGTGCTGATGCGCGGCAAGGACATTGCCACCGCCCTGGCCGACGCCGAGCGCCTGCTGCGCCAGCGCGCCTTTCGTTGACACAGCTGACAGACCACACAGATGAAGCTGCCCCGCCTGTCGCCCCGCCAGACCCCCTATGTGCTGCTGCTGCCCTTTGTGCTGCTGTTCGCCATCTTCGGCCTGTTCCCGCTGGCCTTCTCGCTGTTTCTCGCCTTCCAGACCTGGGAGCCGACCAGCGGCCTGGGGGCGATGAGCTTTGTGGGCGCCGACAACTTCCTGTTCGCGCTGCAGGACGAATGGTTCTGGAAGTCGCTGAAGAACACCGGCTGGCTGGCCCTGGTCTCGGGCGTGCCCCAGCACCTGGTGGCACTGCCGCTGGCGGCCTTCATTCATGCCTCGTTCAAGCGGCTGCGCAACGGCGTGGTCGGCGCCTATTTCATGCCCTACATCACCTCGACGGTGGCCATCGCCATTCTGTTCAGCTCGCTGTTCTCGACCGACTACGGACTGATCAATGTCGGCCTGCAGGTGCTGCGTGAACTGCCGCTGATCGGTGCCCTGGTGCCGGCACAGACGGTGGACTGGCTCAATGACCCGGACTACATCAAGCCGGCGATCGCGACCTTGGTGTTCTGGCGCTATGTCGGCTTCAACGTGGTGCTCTATCTGGCCGCGATGCAGACCATCCCGCGCGACCTGTACGAAGCCGCGCGCATGGATGGCGCCGGTCGCCTGCAGCAGTTCTTCTACATCACCCTGCCCAGCCTGAAGCCGATGATCTATTTCGGCGTCACCTTGAGCGTGGTCGGCGGCCTGCAGCTGTTCGAGGAGGCCTTCATCCTGACCCAGGGCCGTGGGGGTTCGGACCAGGCCGGCATGACCACCGCCGTCTATCTCTACCGCATGGCTTTCGACTTCAACGACTTCGGCGCGGCCAGCGCGATGTCCTGGCTGCTGTTCATCGTCGTGGGCCTGCTGACCTGGCTGACCAACCGGGCCTTCCGCCCAAGCAAGGCCTGACCCTCCATGAAAACCGACCGTCTTGCAAGAACCGGACCATTGGCCGCCTACTGCATCGTCGGTATCGGCATGCTGATCATGCTGGCGCCGTTCTACTTCATGTTCGTGTTCGCCACGCACTCGCGCACCGAGATCTTCAGCCTGCCGCCGCCGATGTGGTTCGGCGACGACTTCCTGAACAACCTGGCCATCCTGAACAAGAAGATCCCGTTCTGGCGCAACCTCGGCTGGAGCGTCTACGTGGCCCTGGCCTCGACGGCCCTGACCCTGCTGTTCTGCGCGATGGGCGGCTATGCCTTTGCCTTGTTCGAGTTCCGCCACAAAAAAGTCTTCTTCGGTCTGGTGATGGGCACGATGCTGCTGCCCTCCTTCATGAACATGATCCCGACCTTCATGATCATGGACCTGCTGGGCTGGATAGACCAGCCGCGCGCGCTCTACATCCCCGGCGCGGCCAGCGCCTTCGGCATCTTCCTGATGCGCCAGTTCTGCCTCAGCGCGATCCCGCGCGAGCTGGTCGAGGCGGCGCGCATGGACGGTTGCAGCGAGCTGGGCATCTTCGCCCGCATCGTGCTGCCGCTGTTGAAGCCTGCGCTGGGCACCTTGGGGCTGATCACCTTCATCGCCTCGTGGAACAACTTCATCGGCCCGCTGGTGGTGATGCGCTCGCCCGATATGTACACCCTGCCGCTGGCACTGCGCAGCCTGCAAAGCCCGGTGGACACCGAGTGGGGCGCGCTGATGGCCGGCTCGGCCATCGCCACCCTGCCGCTGATCGTGCTCTTCGTGCTGTCGTCCAGGCAGCTGATCTCCGGCCTGACCACGGGCGCGGTCAAGTAGGGCCTGTCAAAAAACCGCTATGAACACAACAAGCATGCACTTCCCTCCGAACTTCGTCTGGGGCGTGGCCACCAGCGCCTTCCAGATCGAGGGCGCCAGCGCCGAAGACGGCAAGGGCCCGTCGATCTGGGACAGCTTCTGCCGCCAGCCCGGCGTGATCGCCGACGGCAGCAATGGCGACATAGCCTGCGACCACTACCACCGCTGGGAAGCCGACCTGGACATGATTGCCGGCCTCGGCGTCGACGCCTACCGCTTCTCGGTCTCCTGGCCCCGCGTGCGCCCCACCGGCAGCGGCGACTGGAACGAGGCCGGCCTGGCCTTCTACGAGCGCCTGGTCGATGGCCTGCTGGCGCGCGGCATCCAGCCCTATCTGACGCTCAACCATTGGGACCTGCCAGAGGCGCTGCAGGCCGGCGGCGGCTGGGCCAATCGCGACACGGTGGCCCGCTTCGTCGAATACGCGCTCGGCATCCATGCCCGCCTGGGCGACCGCGTGGTCTCGATTGCCACCCACAACGAGCCCTGGGTGATGGCCCATCTGGGGCATGACGCCGGTGTGTTCGCGCCGGGCATCAAGCACCGCGCCACGGCGATGCAGGTCTCGCACCATCTGCTGCTGAGCCACGGCCTGGCGCTGCAGGCGCTGCGCGCGGCCGGCTGCAAGGCGAGCCTCGGTATCGTGCTGAATCTTTCGCCCATGCATGCCGCCACCGACTCGGCCGCCGACCAGGCCAAGATGACCTTGGAAGACGGCCAGCTGCTGCGCTGGTATCTGGACCCGCTGTTCAAGGCGAGCTATCCGCAGGATGTGCTCGAGCACCTGGGCGCCGACGCACCCAAGGTCGAGGCCGGTGACATGGCGCACATCGCCACCGCGATGGACTTCATGGGCGTCAACTACTACTCGCGCTCGGTGGTCAGCGCCGGCGCACCCTGGGACGTCATGAGCAGCGGCCGCGAGATCACCGACATGGGCTGGGAGGTCTATCCCGAGGGCCTGACCGAGCTGCTGGTGCGCCTGCACCGCGACTACCACGTGCCGCCGCTGTTCGTGACCGAGAACGGCGGCGCCTTCAAGGACGAGCTGGTCGATGGCCGCGTCCACGATGAGGGCCGCACCCGCTACATTGCCCAGCATATCGAGGCCGTGGCCGAGGCGATGCGCCAGGGCGTGAACATGGGCGGCTATATGGTCTGGAGCCTGATGGACAATTTCGAATGGGCCTCGGGTTACGAAAAGCGCTTCGGCATCGTCCATGTGGACTACGCCACCCAGCAGCGCACTCTGAAGGACAGCGCCCGCTGGTACCAGGGCTTTCTGCAGAAACAACAAAAGCAAGGCGGTTGAGCATGGGCCAGGTATCACTGCGCGGCCTGCGCAAGAGCTACGACAAGGCCGAGGTCATCAAGGGCGTGGACCTGGAGGTGCGCGACGGCGAATTCATGGTCTTCGTCGGCCCGTCCGGCTGCGGCAAATCCACCACCCTGCGCATGATCGCCGGGCTGGAAGACATCACCAGCGGCGAGATCCTGATCGACGGCCTGCGCGCCAACGACCAGCATCCGGCCGAGCGCGGTGCAGCCATGGTGTTCCAGAGCTATGCGCTCTATCCCCACATGACCGTGGCCGAGAACATGGGCTTTGCGCTGAAGATGGCCGGCCAGTCGCGGACCCAGCGCGACGAGCAGGTCGGCCGCGCGGCCGAGATCCTGCGCATCACCGATCTGCTGGGCCGCTATCCGAAGGAGCTGTCCGGTGGCCAGCGCCAGCGCGTGGCCATTGGCCGGGCCATCGTGCGCAAGCCCAAGGTTTTTCTGTTTGACGAACCGCTGTCGAATCTGGATGCCGCGCTGCGCGTGAACATGCGCATCGAGCTGACCAAGCTGCACGAGCAACTGGGCACGACGATGATTTACGTCACCCACGACCAGGTCGAGGCGATGACCATGGGCGATCGCATTGCGGTGTTCCACGAGGGCCGCATCGAGCAGCTGGGTGCGCCGATGGAGTTGTACCAACGCCCGGCCAATGAATTTGTCGCCGCCTTCATCGGTGCGCCGCGCATCAACTTCGTTGACAGGCCCGCGACCAATGCCTCGGCCGAGCATCAGGCGCTGTGGCAGCTGCTGAGCCAGGCGGCCGGCGAGCACGCCCAGCGCATAGGCCTGCGCGCAGAGCATCTGCATCTGCATCTGGCTCCAGCCGGCCAGGGCATTGCCGCCACCGTGGAGCTGGCCGAACATCTGGGCGATACGTCCATCATCTATCTGCGCGTGGCCGGAATTCCCGAGCTGCTGACGGCCAAGGTGGCCAATGGCGCCGGCTCGCTGCATGTCGGCAGCGCCGTCGGCCTGGCACCCGACCCGGCCTGGGCGCTGGGCTTCGACGCGGCAGGGTGCTTGCTCGGATGAAGAGGGTTGTTGCCCTGCTGTTGTCCTTGGGCATGGCTCAAGCCGGCCACACGGAAGGCTTCAAATGGCCCGGCGGCGCCAAGGCCGCCGTCAGCCTGTCCTACGACGACGCGCTGAACTCGCAGCTCGACAATGCGCTGCCTGCGCTGAACGCCCATGGCCTGAAGGCTACCTTCTACCTGACGCTGGCCAGCGAGGTGGTGGCCAAGCGCCTGCCCGAATGGCGCCGCGCCGCGGCCCAGGGCCACGAACTGGGCAACCACACGCTGTACCACCCCTGCTCGCGCTCCAAGCCCGGCCGCGACTGGGTCGCACCGCACCGCGACCTGGACAAGATCAGCGTCACCCAGCTGCGCGAGGAGATCGTGCTCGCCAATGCCTATCTGCAGGCCATCGACGGCCGGACCGAACGCACCTTCACCGCCCCCTGCGTCGATCTGCTGGCCGCGGGCCAGCCCTATCTGCCGTCGATCCGCTCCGAGTTCGTGGCCATCAAGGCAAGCGATGGCGGTGTCGCACCCGACATGGCCATGCTGGACCCCTACAACATCGGCACCGCAGGTCCGGAAGGCGTCAGCGGCGAGGCCCTGATCGCCATCGTCAAAGAGGCCGCGGCCAAGGGCACGCTGGCCAGCATCACCTTCCACGGCATCGGCGGCGACTACCTGACCGTATCGAAAGAGGCCCATGAGGCCCTGCTCAAGCACCTGGCCGCGAACACCAAGGACTACTGGGTGGACAGCTTTGTCAACATCATGGGCTACGTGGCATCCACGCGCAAACGCTGAGTCGCACCAGGTCACGGCTGGAGGAAAATGGGCTTTTCCGCATGTGGAGCAGTGCCCATGAGTGCCAACTCACCCGAACACCTCTCGAGCCTGGATCGCAGGCGGGTGCTTCGCGGAGCCTTTGCCACCGCCCTGCCCGCGCTTGGCCTGCCTGCTGCCACCACAGCCACCGCTGCTACCGCGCCGCTGCTCGTCGGTGGTCTGCCCGTGACCTGCAATCTGACCCTGCCGGTGGCCTGCGTGGCCAAGGCCACCGCCAATGCGGCCGACAAGAGCGGAGCACCCAGGTTCGAATACGAATACAGCAAGTACAACGGCTGGCCAGAGATCAAGGAGTCCTTGATGACCGGCCGCATCCAGGCCGCCTACATGCTGGCGCCGCTGGTGATGGACCTGGCGGACAAAAAGATCCCGGTCAAGATCGTCTCGCTGGGCCATCGCTCGGGCGCGGTGATCATGGTGCGCACCGACTCGCCGTACAAGAAGTTCAAGGACCTGACAGGCAAACGCATCGCCATCCCCAGCCGCTTTGCGGTGGACTTTCTGTTCCTGCGCAAGATGCTGGCCCAGGAAGGCATGACGCCCAAGGAGATACAGATCGTCGAGATGCCCCCGCCCGATATGCCGGCCGCGCTGTATGCCAAGGCAGTGGACGCCTACTGCACCGGCGAGCCCTTTGGCGCCGCCGCACAGCGGGCCGGCTATGCGAGGGCGCTACGCATGACGCGCGACGAATGGCGCAACTACATCTGCTGCGTGCTGACCGTGCGCGAGGAGCTGATCAAGGACAACCGGCCGCTGGTGCAAGACCTGGTCAACCATGTGCTGGGCGCCGGCCAGTGGCTGGATCAGCAGCAGGAGAACCGCAACAAGGCGGTGACGATTGCCGCCGGCCGCAAGTTCTTCAACCAGGACCCCAACATCATCAAGTTCGTGATGGAGAACCCGACCGACCGCGTCACTTACGGCGATCTGCGCATGATCCGCTCCGAGTTCGAGGAACTGATGCAGCTGTCGATAGAGGCCGGCACGATCAAGGCCCCGGTGGCCTACGAGAAGTACATGGACGAAAGCTTTGCCAAGGCCGCTCGCGCGGCCACCATACCGCTGTGAAACGCCTTCCTGCCCTGCTGCTGTCGCTGCTGCTGGCCAGCCTCGCTGCGGCCGCACCCACAGCACCGCAGCTGAAAGCCGGCGTGTTCGAGCCCCCCTACCCTGCGCCCGAGTTCGCGCTTCAGGGTTCGGACGGTGCCGAGCTGAAACTGGCTCGCTACCGAGGCAAGCTGGTGCTGCTGGTGTTCGGCTTCACGAACTGCCCCGAGGTCTGCCCCACCACCCTGGCCACGCTCGCCCAGGCGCGCAAGGGGCTGGGGCCCGAGGCAGCAGCCGTGCAGGTGGTCTATGTCACGGTGGACCCGGAGCGCGACAACGCCGCCCGCATCAAGAGCTATCTGGCGGCCTTCGACCCCAGCTTCATCGGCGGCACGGCCAAGCCCGACACCCTGGCCGGTGTGCGCAAGAGCTATGGCGTGGTGGCCACCAAGCTGGCCCATCCGGCTGGCGACCCCAGCGGCTATGGCATGAACCACTCGACCTCGGTCTATCTGATCGACCGCGAGGGCCGGCTGCGCGCGATGATGCCCTATGGCCGCGAGGCCAAGGACTTTGTCCACGACCTCAAGCTGCTGCTGGCTGCGAAGTGAAGCGCGGCCTGACCTTTCTGGCCGCGAGCCTGGGCCTGCTGATCGGGGCTGCGCTGGCCTGGGCCGCGCTGGCGCCGATTCAAGCCGACTCGCGCGACGAGCTGTTCGAAATCCCGGCCGGCACCTACGCACGCCGCATGGCGGGCGACAAGGTCGAGATCCTGCCGGACACGATACGGCTGACCCTGGGCCTCAAGGACACGCTGCTGTTGAAGAACCTCGACGCCGTGCCCCAGGTCTTCGGCCCGGTGCTGATCATGCCGGGCCAGAGTTTTCGCCTGCCGTTTGAAGTCGCCTCGACCTACAGCTTCGCCTGCACCGCTCACGCCAGCGGGCAGATGAGCGTGATCGTCGATCCCCATCCGGCGCCGGGCTGGCCCATGGTGTCTTGGCGCCTACAGCATTTGAGAAAGAGCGTGCAGTGAAGGAGAGACTGAGCAAGATACTGCCACCGCTGGTAGTGATGGCCCTGGTCATCGCCGTCTGGTGGGCGGTGGTGGTGAAGACCGAGAGTGCCATCTTCCCGACGCCGTGGCAGGTGGTCACCGGCACGCTGGAGCTGGCCGAGGACGGTACGCTATGGGAGCATATTGGCGCCTCGCTGTTCCGCGTCGGCACCGGCTTTGGTTTGGCCCTGCTGGTGGCCGTGCCGCTCGGTCTGTGGATGGGCTGGGTGGGCGGCGCCTACCGCACCTTCAACCCGATCTTCCAGATGCTGCGGCCGATCTCGCCCATCGCCTGGATACCGCTGGCCATACTCTGGTTCGGCGTCGGCGATGTGTCGCCGATCTTCCTGATCTTCATCTCCTCGGTGTTCCCTATGATTGTGCAGACGACCTCGGGCGTGCACACCATCGAGCGCCGCTATCTGCGCGCGGCGGCCAATTTCGGCGTGTCGCGCAGCGTGCTGTTCCGCCAGGTGGTGATACCCGCCGTGCTGCCCGAAATCATCATCGGTATGCGCATAGGCATAGGCGTGGCCTGGCTGGTGGTGGTGGCGGCCGAGATGATTGCGCTGCGCTCGGGCCTGGGCTATCTGATCATGGACTCGCGCAATGCCGGCAACAGATACGACCTGGTCATTGCCAGCATGATCATCATCGGCATCATCGGCCTGCTGCTCGACGGCATCACGCGCCTGCTCGAACGACTCAAAACGGTGAAGTGGCGCTATGTCCGATAAGAAGATCGTCGTCACCGACATCAGGAAAAGCTTCCCCGCCAACAAGGGCGCCACGCTGCCGGTGGTCGGCGGCATCAGCTTCACCGTGGCCGATGGCGAGTTCGTCGCCATCGTCGGCCCCTCGGGCTGCGGCAAGTCCACCCTGATGAACATCATTGCCGGCTTCGAACGGCCCGATTCGGGTTCGGTCAAGGTCGACGGCAGGGAGCAGTTGGAGCCAAGCCCCAAGGGCATCGTGATCTCGCAGCATGGCTCGGTGTTTCCGTGGCTGACGGTGCGCCAGAACCTGATGTTCGGGCTCAATGGAGACGAACATGGCGACAAGGCCGCGCTGGCCGACCACTATGCGGAGATGGTGGGCCTGAAAGGCTTCGAATCAGCCTACCCGCACGAGCTGTCGGGCGGCATGCTGAAGCGCGCCGAACTCGCACGCGCCTTCGTCGTCAAGCCCGAAATCCTCTATATGGACGAGCCCTTCTCGGCGCTGGACGCGCTGATGAATATGCGCATGCGCACCGAGCTCTTGCGCATCCTCGGCGAAGAGCGGCACACGGTGCTCTTGATCACCCACGACGTCGAGGAGGCCATCTACATGGCCGACCGCGTGCTGGTGCTCTCGCCCCGGCCGACGACGATACAGGCCAGCTTCCGGGTGGACATGCCGCATCCGCGCAGGCTGTCCAGCCCGCAGCTGCAGGCCCTGCGCGAGTCCATACTGAAGGAATTGGGGCTCTAGTGGGGCTACAGCACGGTCTGTTGTCACAGAATGGTGGCGTCAAACGTCTGACTCTCCATGAACGACAGCACCGACACCTTCAAGCGCCAGCGCCCCCGGCTGCAGGCCATCGCCTACCGCATGCTGGGCTCCTCGGCCGAGGCCGAGGAAGTGGTCCAGGACGCCTGGCTTCGCTGGCATGAGGCCGACCAGGCGAGCGTGGAGAACAGCGAGGCCTGGCTGGTGTCTGTCACCACACGCATTGCCATCGACCGGCTGCGCGCGGCCAAGATCCAGCGCGAACACTATGTCGGCACCTGGCTGCCGGAGCCGCTGATGAGCGACTCACCGGTTTCGCCGGAAGCCTTGCTGGAGCGTGTCGACGATGTGTCGGTCGCCTTCATGGCCCTGCTGGAGCGCCTGGCGCCCGAGGCCCGGGCCGCCTATCTCTTGCGCGAAGTCTTCGATGCCGACTACGGCGAGGTGGCCGAGGCGCTGGGCAAGACCGAGCCGGCCTGCCGCCAGATCGTGCACCGCGCCAAGACCCAGCTGCAGGACCAGCGGCCGCGCTACACGGTGGCGCGCGAAACCCAGCTGCGGCTGCTGCGCGGCTTTGCCGACGCCGCCGTGCGCGGCGAGTTTGGCGCGCTGAAGTCCATGCTGGCCGAGGATGCGCAGCTGATCGGCGACGGCGGGGGCATCGTGCCCAGCTTCGGCGTGCCTCTGGTCGGCGGCCAGCGCATTGCCCAGCTCTATCTGGCCACCCATCTGCGCTTTCCGGGCCAGGTGCGCTTCGAGGTGGTGGTGCTCAACGGCCAATGGGGCTTGCTGCGCTTCATTGACGACACGCTGGAGTCGGCGCAGTCGCTCGAAACCGATGACGAACGCATCGTCTGCATCCACTCGCAGCGCAATCCGGAGAAGCTGATGCGCATTGCCGCCGCGCTGGGCCGCGAGCTCAATGTCAATACCGATTTGACGCGCAATGTCACAACGCCGCCGCCTCAAACGTCTTGAGTTTGTGTGTCTCACACAGCAACTCAACAAGGTATCTAGATGAACGAAGCTCGCCTCCCCTGGACCCAGATCTCGTCCAAGTCCTACCAAGCGATGGCTGGCGTCAGCGCCACCCTGGCCAAGTCCTCGCTGGGCCCGCAGCTGGTGGAACTGGTGCAGTCCCGCGTGTCGCAGCTCAATGGCTGCGCCTTCTGCCTGGACATGCACACCCGCATCCTGCGCGAAACCGGCGAGGGCTGGCAGCGCATCAACAGCCTGTCCACCTGGCGCGAGGTCGGCCTGTACAGCGCCCGCGAACGCGCCGCGCTGGAATGGGCCGAGGTCCTGACGCGGCTAGCCGATCACGGCGGTCAGGATACCGCCTTCGAAGCACTGAAGCTGCAGTTCAGCGACCAGGAGATCGTCGAACTGAGCTGGACCATCGCGCTGATCAATGGCTGGAACCGCATGGCCATAGGCATGCGTGCGCCGGTGGTCGAAAAGCCGATCGAGTAAGCCGCCGCGGAAAACCTTCAGCCGTACTTGCCACCCACCTGGGCTCGCACCGGGTGGGTGTCGTACATGATGGTCATGCACTCGATCAAACCATTGGCGTCGAAGTCGAACACGTCCACGCAGTTGAAGTGCACGTCGGCGCCGTCCTTCAGCTGCCAGTGGTAGATGAAGTAGGCAATCGCCCGCGGGCCGCCGTGGGCGCTGACCAGGATGTCCAGCGTCTCGATACGGCTTTGCCCCGAGGCCTCACGGACCTTGATGAAGAACGGCCGGGGGTCCATCCAGCCCAGAAAGGGGGAGTAGATCTTGGCCTTCGGCGCAAACAGCGCGGTGATGGCCTCCACATCGGAGGCCTCCAACCGCGACAGATAGCGCTGGACCACCTCGACATGGCGGTCAGTTTGCGAGATCGGTTTCATCATTCGTGATCAAAACTGGGCGGCTGCTGCAGATCGGCGTCAAAGTCCATCAGCACGCTGGCCAGCTCCAGCGAGCGCCATAGCGGCGCAGGCATCTGCATGATGGCCTCGGGCGTGCGGGCATGGGCCACCCAGGCACCGATGTCGGCATGCTGGTCCGGTGTGAGCAGCTTCAGGCTCAGCATTTCGTCTATCGTTTTCATCTGCGGCCTCGTTGGCAGGTTGGGGACGAAGGGATAGGCAGGCAGATCATGACACGAGGCCAGCGCCGTAACGGCTCTCACAGCCCCGCAATCAAGGGACCGCCCTGACAAAACGCAGCCGGGTGATCTCCGATGGCGCACCCAGGCGCAGCGGCGGACCCCAGTAGCCGGTGCCGCGGCTGGTATAGACCCACAGCTGGCGCAGCCTATGCAGGCCGGCCGTGAACGGCTGTTGCAGCGGCACGAACAGATTCCAGGGCCAGAACTGGCCGCCATGGGTGTGGCCGGACAACTGCACGTCAAAACCCGCATCGGCGGCGGCCGGCGCGCTGCGTGGCTGGTGCGCCAGCAGGACGCGCAGCCCGGCGCTCACAGGCGCGCCGGCCATCGCCCGCTGCGGGTCGCTGCGCTGGCCGGGCTCGAAGTGGTGGGCGCTGAAGTCGGCCACACCGGCCATCACCAGCTGGGCTCCGTCGTGCTGCAGCACCACATGCTCGTTGCTCAGCACGCGCAGGCCGAGGCTACCGAGCAGGGCCGTCCACTCATTGGCACCGCTGTAGTACTCGTGGTTGCCGGTGACGAAGAAAGTGCCATGTCTTGACTGCAGGTCAGCCAGCGGCGCAACGTCGTCCTGCAGGTCCGCCACCCGGCCGTCGACCAGATCGCCGGTGACGGCCACTGCATCGGCCTGCAGCCGATTGACCGACTCGACGATAGCCTGCACATAGCCACGCTTGACGGTCGGCCCGACATGGACATCGGTGATCTGGGCAATGGTGAAGCCCTGCAGCGCCGCCGGCAAGCCGACGATGGGCACCTCGACTTCGCGCACGCGGGCGGTGCGCCGCGCGCCGACCAGGCCCCACAGCGCGGCCAGCAAGGCCAGGGTTGGTACGGCAATGGCGCTGGGCACGGCCAGCGGCGGCAACGCGAACGGCAGCGCAGCCAGCAGCAACAGGTCGCGCAGCAGCGTCAACACCAGCAGCATCGAGAACAGGCCCAGGGCCAGCATGCCGGCCCAGGTCCAACGGTCGGCGGTGGCGCGCTTGCGCGCCTTGCGCCCCAGCAGCGCCGCCGGTATCAAGGCCAACGACAGCAGCAACAGCGCGATGAACGCCCCCGCGGCCAGCGGGCCCGGCAACTGCGGCGCCACACGCCAGCCAATGTAGAGGTGCAGCAGGGCCAACAGCCAGATTCCGGTCATCGCTGCCAGATGGGGGCGGCGCGGCCGGGTTCAAGCGAGCGGTCTCCATCGGCCTGGGTTGCAGCTCGATGGGCCCACGCTCCCATCCGTCGCATGGCGCTACACGCTGCGAGCGGGCGCCCCTAGAGTGCTCAGCAACCCGACGCTGACCCAGGAGACAGACATGCTTGAGACGACCAACACCCCGGCCAGCGTGACAGCCCGACGGCTGATCACCGCCCTGGTTGCACTTGCTGAATTGAGCCATCTGGCATGGCAGGTCTTTCACGGCGGTATCCAGCGCCACCACCTGCTCAATCAGGCCGATCTGCCCGCCATCTCCAATGCCTGGGGAGCCCTCTTTCTGCCCCTGCTGGCCTGGTTTCTTGCGGGTAGATTGCTGAAGCGGGCGACGACCGCGCAGGCTGCAAAAAACACTGCAGCAGCCGCGTTCGGTGCGCTTGTCGCCGGCATTGCCTTGTCGCTGGCCTTTGTGAGCGGCAACGCGGACGCCCCGGCCTACGTCCTTCTCGGCATTCTCCTGCTCGGCTTGGTGGTGCCAAGCTATCGAAGCGAGTATGTGCTGGGCTTCGTGCTGGGCATGAGCATCACCTTCGGCCCCATCCTGCCGGCACTCGTGGTGAGCTTCATTGCTGCGCTGTCAGCGACGGCGCACCACCTGGTGCGCCCAGCCTTTGGGTGGGCGCTGGCGAGGGTCAGGGCCTGACAGCCAAGCCTCACTTGGCCGGCTGGTACACCCTCACGTACTCGACCTCCATGCGCACCGGGAAGATGCTGTCGTCGACCGGACCGCCCAGGTCGCCGCCAATGGCGATATTGAGTATCAGGAACTGCGGCGCATCGAAGGGCCATTGGGCCTTGCCGGTGCCGGCGTTCTTGTAGGTGAAGTGGGTCTTGCCGTCGATGCCAAAGCTGATCTGCTGCGCCGTCCACAGCATCTGGTAGGTGTGGAAGGCGGTGCAGGCGTCAGTCACCTGGGTGGCCGCGCCCGCCCCATTGCCGCCACTGCCCGAGGTGGTGTGCGTGGTACTGAAGACCTTGGTCGGCTCCTTGCCGGTCTGCTCCATGATGTCCAGCTCGCCACCGGCCGGCCAGTCGCCCTGGCTGCCCAGCATCCAGATCGCCGGCCAGGTGCCCCTGCCGCAGGGCAGCTTGGCGCGGATCTCGAAGAAGCCGTAGGCCCAGTCCTGCTTGCCAGCTGTCAGCAGCCGGGTCGAGGTATAGGGCTGACCACCCCAGTCAGCGGCGGCCGTCATCTGCTCTTTGCGGGCGGTGATGACCAGGCGGCCGTCGCGTACCTCGGCGTTCTCGGCCCGCGGGCCGCTGTAATACTGCTGCTCGCGGTTGTGCCAGCCCTGCTTGTTCATGCCGGTGTCATAGGCCCACTTGGCCGGGTCCGGCAAACCGGACTTGTCGAACTCGTCGGACCAGACGAGCTGATAGCCGGGTGGCAGGGCCAGCGCGTCGGACGCCGGCAGCGGTGGCGCAATCGCCTCGGCCGCGCCGCCGGAGCCGCAGCCACCCAGGCACAGCGCGGCGAGCAGCGAGGTCAAGGGCCAGCGCCGGGTCAACAAATGGTTCATTTCAACAGTCTCCCTGAGCAAATCATGTCATCGGTGGGCGCGCCGCTCGAGCAGGCGCGCGGCATCCTGCAAAGCGTTGCGTATGGTCTTGCCACGCTTGAGCACCTGATCGAGCTCGCTGCCGACCACCTCGTCGGCAAAGCCGTTCTGCTTGTGCACGCGGGCGGCCGTGATGCGCCGCGCAGCCACCCGCCATAACAGCCGCGCCCTCTGGCCACCCAGAAAGGCCACGGGTTCATCGAAGAAGGCGTCCTCATGCGTCTCCAGCAGGGCCGGAAAGGCGTCATGCGTCTTGAAGGCGGCGAGCTGGCGCTCGCGGTCCAGTGTCATCAGCTGGATGAACTGCCAGGCCAGCGCCTTGCGCTCCGGCGCGGCGCGCCGCGGCATCGCGTAGAAGGCGCCGCCATAGCCGGCATTGGCGCCCTCGGGCAGCTGGGCGGCCCGCCACAGGCCGGCGGTCTGCGGCGCCACCCAGTTGCTGAGCTGGCCCACCAGCCAGGCGCCACCCAGCTCGGTGGCCAAGCTGCCGCGCTTGAAGCCCTCGGCCCATTCGTTGGACCAGGCGTTGACCCGTGCATCGAGCCCCTGGCGCCGCACCTGCAGCGCCACCTCGAAGGCGCGCACAAAGCGCTCGGACTGCACCAGCACCCGCGACTCGCTGTCGAAATACATGCCCTCACCCGGCTGGATGCCGGTGCGCAGCAGGATGTCCTTGATCTCGCTGACGTGGGCGATCAGATAGGCGCTGGTGCTGCGCTTGATGCGCTGGCCGGCGGCGATATAGCTGGCCCAGGATTGCGTCAGCTCCTCCGGGTCCACGCCAGCGCGGGCAACGATGTCCTGCCGGTACAGCATCGTGCCCGGGCCGATGTCGGTAGGCACGGCCACCACCGCGCCGTTGCGGCCCAGCGCCTGGTCGTAGGCATAGGGCACCAGGCGCGAGCGGAAGCGGCCGACGTCGTAGCGCGGCTGGGCCAGGTCTTCGAGACCGCCGCCCTGCGCAAAGCGGCCGACGAAGCTGGACTCCAGCGCCATCACATCGGGCAGCAGCGAGGAGGTGGACAGGGCTGTTGTCATGGCCGTGTGATGGTCGGCGTACTGGCGCGAGACGATCTGGATATCCACCTCCGGATGCAGCGTCTGCCATTGCGGCAGCGCCGCGCGGGCGATCTCGTCCACCAGCGGAAAGGCCGCCACCTGCAGCACCACGCGCCCGGTCGCGCGTGCCGAGTTGGCGCCCAGCAGCCCGCAGGCCAGCAGGCCGCGCCGCGTCAAGCCGGTCATGGTCGCCACACCAGCGTGGCCACGCTTTCGCGCGGCAAGGTGTAGGCCAGGACCTGGCCGTTCTGACGCACCGAGAAGGTCTTGGCAACGGCCGCGTCATTGCAGACGATCAACACCACCGAACCATCGTCGTCATGCCGGAAGGCTACGTTGTGCAGGCCATCGATCGCCTCGCTGGAGCCGATGCGCCGCGCCCCTGCGCGCACGAAGCGGCTGGCATGAGCCAGCGCGTAGTACTCGAGATTGCGCGTCACCGCGCCGGTCTTCGAGTCGATCGTGACGACACCGCGGCAGTCCTTGCAGCCGCCGAGGTGCGGGCCCTGCTGCTCGTCCAGCGCCAGATTCCACAGCAGCACGCCGCGTGCCCAGTGGCGCGTGCTGCCAATCACCAGCTGATTCACCATCCAGGGCAGACTCTTGGCCCAGTCGGATGCCCAGGCACCGCCGGAGCATTCGGTCAGCCAGACATCCTTGTCGGGATGGGCATCGCGTACCCGCGTCTGGGCCTGCACTTCGCCGCCATAGCAATGCCAGCCGACGCCGGCGATGAAGCGACGGGCCGCCGGGTCGGCCAGCACAGCCAGCGGCGACTCGGGTACATCCCAGTTGTGGTCCCACTCGATCAGTTGGGGCCGGCCGCCGCGGCTGGCCAGCAGCGGGCCCAGGTGCGTGGCGATCAACTGCGCGCGATCGGCCGGCTCCAGCCGCATGCCGGGATAGTCCTCGGGCTCGAAGTGCGGCTCGTTCTGCAGAGTCAGCGCCGCAATCGGCACGCCCTCGGCCGCGAAGGCGTCCACCGAGCGCAACAGGTAGCGGGCGAAGACCCCGTGCATGTCGGGGCGCAGGCTGCCCTTGATCAGGCTGCCGCCGGTCTTCATCCAGCCAGGTGCACTCCAGGGCGAGGCGATCAGGTACAGGGCCGGGTTGATACCCAGCGCCTGCTGCACCACAGGCAAGACATGGCCCCGGCTTTCATCGATCGAGAAATGCGCCAGCGCTGCATCGGTCTCGCCTGGGGGGCGGTCGTCGTAGCTGTAGTGCTTCAGCGAGAAGTCCGAGGCGCCTAGCGTGAGCCGCGCCAGGCCGAAACCCAGGCCACCATCCGCACGGCCGAACAGCTCGCGCAGCAGCGCCTGGCGCTGGCCGTCATCGAGCTTGTGGCGTATCAGCCAGGCTGAGGCATCGGTGATGGCTGCACCAAAGCCGATCATCGACTGGTAGCGGCGCGAGCCGTCCACATCGATGGTCAGCGCCAGCGGGCGGTGCCTGGCAAAGGCCAGGACTGGCTGGGGCGCCAGCAAGCGCGTCTGGTCGGCCGTCGTCAGCCACGACTGCACCACCGGGCCGGCCACGGCCCCGCTGCCGGCCAGGGCCAGCGCCAACACCGCGGATCGCCACATGGTCAGCCCAGGTCGGCCGCGCAATGCTTGGCAATGAACTCGGCATGTGTGGGCATCACGCCGACGCACTTGGCCACCACCTGCTCGACATTGCGCAGATAGGCCTGCACCTCGGCCTCGGGCAGCAGATCGGCAAACGGGTGATGGCCGCGCGGCATCAGCCGCTGGCCCACCATCACCTGCAGCCAGCTGGTCTCGGCGAACAGCTCGTCGTCATAGCGGTAGATGCGGCCGTTGCTGGCAAACAGGTCCATCTTGCGCTGCAGGGTCTCCGGAATCTCCATCGTGCGGCAATGGTTCCAGAACGGCGAATCGTCGCGCGTGGTGAGCTTGTAATGCAGTATCAGGAAGTCGCGCACCCGCTCGAACTCCAGCCGCGTCAGCGCGTTGTATTCGGTGATGTCGGCCGCATCAAAGCCGCCGTGCGGGAAGAAGCTCAGGATGCGTGCCACCGCCATATGGATCAGGTGGATGCTGGTCGACTCCAGCGGCTCCAGAAAGCCGCTGGACAGGCCCACGGCCACGCAGTTGCGATCCCAGAAGGTCTTGGCCCGGCCGGTGCGGAAGCTGAGGTGGCGCGGTGGCGCCATCGCCTTGCCGTCCAGGTTGTTCGTCAGAATGGACTCGGCCTCGTCCTTGCCCATGAAGGCGCTGCTGTAGACGTGGCCATTGCCGATGCGGTGCTGCAGCGGAATGCGCCATTGCCAGCCGGCGCTGTGCGCGGTCGAGCGGGTCAGCGGCAGCAGGGGCGAGACCGACTCGCAGGGCACGGCGATCGCGCGGTCGCAGGGCAGCCAGTGCGTCCAGTCCTCGTAGCCGGCCTTCAGGGTCTGCTCGATCAAGAGTGCGCGCATACCCGAGCAATCGATGAAGAAGTCGCCCTCGACCCGCTCGCCGCTCTCCATCACCACCGCTTCGATGAAGCCGTCTGGCTCGCGCTGCAAAACCTGCCGGACCTTGCCCTCCAGCCTTTTCACGCCGCGCTGTTCGGCAAAGCCGCGCAGAAACCTGGCATAGAGGCCGGCATCGAAATGGTAGGCATGGGCGATCTCGCCCAGCGGCGAGCCGGCCATATCGGTGCGGGCCCGCATGAACTTGGCCTGGTGCGGTGCCACCGTATTGATCGAATAGTCGCCCAGTGGCCCGGCCTTGCCCTGCTGCGCCATGCGCAGCCAGAAGTGGTGGAAGGGCACGGTGTCCGCCATCTGCCCGACCTTGCCGAAGCCGTGGGTGTAGCGGTCGCCCACGGCCCCCCAGTTGACGAACTCGATGCCCATCTTGAACGTGCCCCGCGTGGCGCACAGGAACTCGTCTTCGTCTATCCCCAGCGCCCGGTTGAACTCGGTCAGATTGGGGATCGAGGCCTCGCCGACACCGATGATGCCGATCTCGTCGGACTCGATCAGGCGTATCGAGTACGTCTGACCGAGAGCCTTGGAGAAGGCGGCAGCCGTCATCCAGCCGGCGGTGCCACCGCCGACGATGACGATGTTGTGGATGGGCTTGGAACTCATGGGACCGATTAGAACTTGTAGTTCATCCCCACCAAGGTGGTGCGGCCGAAATAGCGGATCAGGTTCGGCGTCAGCTGCGTGCTGTCGGGCGCATTCGCGGTCACGTTCTTGTAGTTCAGCGTCGGCTTGTCCAGCACATTGCCAATTTGCAGCAGCAGTGACAGCCCCTTGAAGTTTCCGCTCTCGAATGCATAGCCCAGTTGCAGGTCCAGCACCTTGTCTGCGGCGTACTGCAGCGTCGTCGAGTTGAAGTAGATGTCACGCGTCGTGGCGGTGAACGGCGAGCGGTAGCGCTGGCTGACCCGTGCCGACAGGCCATGGTTCTCGTAGTAGACGGTCAGGCTGTTCGAGAGGCCCGACAGGCCGTTCAGAGGGATGGACTTCGCCAGCTGATCGGGCAACTGTTCGAGGATGGAACTGCGGAGCTTGGATGCACTGGCGACCACGCCGAAACCGTCGAGTGCCGGGTGCAGCAGTCCGCCTTCGAGAGCCGCGGCCAACTCGATGCCCTCGACCTTGCCGCCGCTGCCATTGGCCGGCTGGATCAGCGGCCCAAATTTCTTGGGAGTCACGCCGGGCGGGATGTTGGACGGCAGCGGCACGTTGGAGTTGTCGACCACCGTCTGCACATTCTGGATGTAGCTCAGCAGGTTCTTGCGGAAGGCGGCTGCCGCCACATAGCTGCGCTTGCCGAAGTACTTCTCGACCGACAGATCAATGCCTACCGCGCGCCAGGGCTTGAGAGCGGGGTTGCCCGAATAGGTGGCCGTCCAGTTGCCGGCATTCGGCGTGCCGGCCTGGTCCTGCACCACATCAGGCGTGCTGATGCCGGCGCGCATCTCGTTGATGCCCGGGCGAACGATGGCCGTGGCCAGTCCGAAGCGGGCAAGCCAGTTGTTCTTGAAGTCGGCAACGAGGTTCAGGCTGGGCAGCACGTCGGTGTAGCTGGTGCCGCCCTGGAGCTTGCGTAGCAGGCTCGGATCGGGGAAGTCCTCGTTGCGGCCGAGATACGCCCAGCCCTCCGAGTTCTGCTTGGCATGGACGATCTGCAGGCCGACGTTGCCGCGCAGCCCGACGCCGGCGATGTCGGTGTCGATGTCGAGCTTGCCGAATCCGGTCGTGACCGTTTCATCGACGCTCGACACATTGCCCGCCCATTTGGCGAACTGGCCCTGCTCCAGCGTGACGGCGCCGCTGGCCACCAAGGCCGGCACGTCGACGCGCAGCAGCTGCGGAATACCAGCCCAGCTCATGTCAAAGGGCGAACCGACGATGGCGGTCGGGATGGTGCGGATGAAGTTGCCCTGCGCATCCTTCTTCATCAGGATGCGGTCCTCGTTGCGCTCGACGTCCTTGCTGCGCTGGGTGACGTTGACGCCGGCGGTGAAGCCGCTGAAAAGGCCTTCCATCTCGCGCTTGGCCGAGAGACGCAGGCTCTTGATCTCGTCCTTGACGGAGGGCGAGCGGATGGCGCCAATCCAGGCATCGTTGCCGACCCAATCCATGCCCTGCACATCGCCGAAAGCCATATTGGCCGGGTTGGACAGATAGCCCGCCTGCACCGGCGTGAAGGTCTGAGCGCCACCGGTGGCCGGCACATTCCAGTTGTAGGCGCCGTAGGTCCACTGCTTGGTGGCATTGTTGTAGGGGCCGCCGTAGGCTTCGGCATAGCGTTCGTTGCGCTTGTCGCGCGAGTAGCTGAGGTCGGCGACGCCTTTCCACTTGTCCGCCAGCTTCATCTCGGTGTTCCAGCCGACGGCCACGATGTCGTCACTGCGGCGCGTATCCATATTGCCGACATTGGCCACCAGTTGCGAGGTGGTCGCGCTGGTCGCATAGGTGTTGTTGCCGATCTGGGTGGTGCCGACGTTGCTCAGAGTCGGCGCAATGCCGGCCGACCAATTGCCGAACAGGCTTTGCGCGAATTTGCCGCCAACCTCATGGGTATCGAACTTCGAGTAGTAGAGATCGACCATGCTGTGCAGGTCGTCATTGGGCTTGTACTCGAGCACGGCCATCAGGCCGTCGCGCACATTTTTCTTGGTCGAAGTGGTGGCGGTCCAGAACATCGGCAGCATCGCCTGGCCCATCGTGCCATCGGGCGCGGGCTTCAGCGAGGGCTTGTTGCCGCTCAGCGGCAGGCCGAAAGGGGTGTAGTCGCCGTACTCCACCAGCTCGGTCAGCTTGACCTGCGTAGGCGCATCGAGGCGCGCAAAACCGAGCGCCACGCCTATGGTCTTGTTGGCGAACTGGTCGACATAGGAGGCGCTGACGCGCATGCCGGTCGGGCTGGTGACGCCTGACACCAGATTACCGTTCGAGTTGCGTTCGCCGCGCGCATTCAGGACGACCTGGCGGCCGGTGACCGACAGCGGACGCAGGGTGCGGATGTCGACGGTGCCCGACAGGCCCTGGCCCACCAGCCCGGCGTCCGGGGTCTTGTAGACAACGGCCGAGCCGACCAGCTCGGACGGGAACTGATCGAACTCCACCGCGCGGCTGTCGTTGGAGCTGACCATCTCACGGCCATTCAACAGCACGCCCGCGAATTCGGGTGACAGGCCACGGATCGAGATGCGGTCAACTCGCCCGTCCGGGCCGCGCTGGCCGGTCAGGCCGGGCAGACGCGCCAGCGATTCGGCGATGCTGGCATCGGGTAGCTTGCCAATCTCTTCCGACGAGACCACTTCGACGATGGAGTCGGAGTTGCGCTTGGCCGCCACCGAAGACTCGATGCTGCGCCGAATGCCGGTCACAACCACCGTGTCCAGCTGGCTGGCCTGCTGGGCCGTCTGTTGGGCTTCAACGGCCACCGAGGCCAGCATCAGCAGGCCACAGGCAGCGACCACCGGCTTGACGCGAAACACCGGCGAATAGCTGCGCTGAAGGCGCGGGGAAGTTGAGCACTGCATTGTTTGTCTCCAGCTGTTTTTTGGGAAATCTGGCGTCAACGGCGAGCTTGAACACAACTCGTTGAAAGCGCTTTCATGATGTTGCTCAACCCCTCGAGGTGTCAACTCCAGGCTAACCCTAGGTGTCTGCTCGAGGCCACTGCGCGGCCCGCTCCAGCCGCCTGTTCAGGAGGCCGCGAGGTAGGTGGCTATAGCCCGTGCCGGCAGCTCGGTCATGCCGAAGGTGTCGTCCAGCCGCAGCGCGAAACGCAGGGGCGCGTCGGTGCGGTTCAGCACGACGATGGCCACGCTGCCGTCCGGATTGGCGAAGGCGGTGGTCTCCAGGTCCTGCCGGGTGGCGGCGCACAGCACCCGCTGCGCGCCCGGGGCGATGAAGCGCGCGAAGTGCCCGAGCGCGAAGAAGGAGCTCTGCTGCAGCAGCCGGCCTGCCGCCCGGTCGGCAAGCACCGGCGCGCTGCACAGATTGCCCACGTGATTGGGGCCTCCGGTCTCGTCGAGCAGCAGGTTCCAGTCGATCCAGCCTGCCGTCCAGCGGTTCAGGTCATTGATGATGTTGCGGCCATAGCGCTCAGCCAACTCCCACTCGCCAGTGTGCGGACCGCCCTCCTGGCAGCCCTCGGTGAACAGCAGGCCCTTGTCGGGCCAGGCATCGTGGACCAGTTGCACATGGTCGAAGTGGTCTTCGCCATACCAGTGGAAGCCGCAGCCCCAGACGTACTGCGCCGCCCTGGGGTCCGAGTAGACGACGCTGGCCCGTCCTACCATCTGGTCGCGGTTATGGTCCCAGACAACGATCTTGATGCGTGACAGACCTGCCTCGGCCAGCGCCGGGCCCAGGTGGTCGCGGACGAAGTCGCGCTCCTCCTCGGCACTGTAGATGCAGGAATCCCAGCGCTGAGTGGCATCCGGCTCGTTCTGCACCGACACGCCCCACACCGGCACGCCCTCGGCCTCGTAGGCCTTGATGAAGCGCACATAGCAGCCCGCCCAGGCCGCGGCGTATTCGGGCAGCAGCTTGCCGCCCTGGTTCATCTGGCCATTGCTCTTCATCCAGGCCGGCGGACTCCAGGGCGAGACCAGCAGCTTGATGGGTCTTGCCGCCACCCGCTGCGCGGCCTTGATCATGGGCAGCAGCGCCTGGCGGTCACGATCGATATTGAAATGCTCCAGCGCCACATCGCCCGCCACCTCGGCATGGGCGTAATTGCCCAGCGCGAAGTCGCAGCTGTTCATGTGCACGCGGCACAGCGTGTAGCCGTGGCCCGCCTCTGCATCGAAGTAGCCCAGCAGCAACCCGTCGGCCGCCGCTGCAGGCAGGGCCTGCCAGGTCACCGCGGCCGCCTCGGTGAAGGCCCCGCCAAAGCCTTCCAGCGTCTGGAAGCGGCGCGTGGTGTTGACCATCAGCTGCGGCAGGCCGTCCGCGCTGCGGGCGTCGGCCGAGCAGGCCAGCGGTGCCTGTTCGGACAGTCGCTCCGGGCCGTCGCGCCGGCTCAGGATGCAGCGCAAGTTGCGGACGGGCGTCGGATCGGTCATGGTCAGGCCTCGATGCGAAGAGTGAACAGGGGGCAGGAAAACCAGCGCTTGCGCTTTGAAAGCGCTTTCATTAGCATGATACCTCGCCCAAGCACGCTGCCACATCGGACTTAAGCCAGACCATGCCCACCCCCGTCTATCCCCGCCTGCTCGCCGATGTCGGTGGCACCAACGCGCGCTTCGCCTGGGTCAGCGCGCCCGGTGCACCGCTGAGCGCCGTTGCCCATTACCGCTGCGCCGAGCATGGCTCGCTGCACGCTGCCATCAGCCACTATCTTCAGGATCATGGCCGCCCCGCTCCACTGGCCTGCGCCATCGGCATCGCCAACCCGGTGCTGGGCGACGAGGTGCGCATGACCAATCACGCCTGGTCGTTCTCGATCTCGCAGCTGCAGCAGCATCTGGCCGTGGCCCGCCTGGCCGTCGTCAACGACTTCACCGCGCTGGCCCTGTCACTGCCGGCCTTGCCGCTAACCCAGCTGCGCCAGATCGGTGGCGGCCAGGCCATCGCCGGCGAGGCGCTGGCCGTGCTGGGCCCGGGCACCGGCCTGGGGGTATCGGGCCTGCTGGCGCTGGCAGACGGCCACTATGTGCCGGTGGCCGGCGAAGGCGGCCACACCACCCTGGCGCCCAACGACGAGGAAGAGGCCGCGGTGATCGCCCGGCTGCGCCTGCGCTTCGGCCATGCGTCGGCCGAGCGGGCGCTGTCGGGGCCTGGCCTGTTGAATCTGTACCTCGCTGCGGCCGATCTGGCCGGACAGACAGCGCAAGACCTGACACCGGCCGACGTGATCGTCCGGGCCCGCGAGCAGGACGACCCGTTGTGCAGCACGGCCGTCGATCTGTTCTGCCGCTTCCTGGGCAGCGTGGCCGGCAATCTGGCGCTGACCCTGGGAGCACGCGGCGGCGTCTACGTGGGCGGCGGCATTGCGCCGCGCCTGCTGCCCGAGCTGACGGCCTCGCGCTTTCGCGAGCGCTTCGAGGGCAAGGGCCGCTTCCAGGGCTATCTGGCCGCGATCCCGACCTTCGTCATCGACTCGGCCGTATCGCCGGCACTGATCGGCGCCTCACGGGCCCTGGACATGGACCGGTTCTGCGCCCCAGCCTAGCTAGGTCAGCGCCGCCACCAATGCAATCGGGCAGGGCGCCCCGCAGCTGCCGGGCGGCATCAGCAGGAAGCCGGCATTGGCCAGCAGGCTCATCATCAGCGACAGCTGCGCCGCCGCCGACAGATTGGCATTGGCCACCGCCGACAGATCGAGCGCCGCCACCGCCGAGGCGCTGGCCGAGGCACTGAGACTGGCATTGGCCGTCGCGCTAGCCATGGCGCTGACACGCAGGCTGGCCAACGCCGACAGCGGCAGCCCACCCAGCGCCAGCTTCAGGCTGACCATGGCATTTGCGGCGAGCAGATCCACCCCCAGCGCGGCCTTGATCGCAGCCAGCAAGGCCATCAGCGCTGACAGATCGGCCAGCGCGGACAGATTCACATTGATCTGCGGCAGCCCCAGCATCAGCTTGGCCATGGCCTGGGCCGAGGCGCTCAGCGAGGCCGCCGCCGAAACATTGACGCCAAAGCCCATCGACGCCATCAGCGAGGCGATGGCCGAAGCGCTGGCAGTGGCCGAGGCCATTGCTGAGACATTGGCCGTCGCCGAAGCATGAGCATCCAGCCGCGCCTGCAACGCCGCGATCGCGCCGCTGGCGCGCAGGTCTATGCCAAGCGCCACGCGCACGGCAATGATCAGATTGGCCAGATGCAGCAGGTTCAGCAGCGCGTTCAGCAGGGCCGACAGACTGGGGCCGCTGATATTGAGCATGCCGGCATTGGCATTCAGCGAGTTGATCTGAGCCGACAGATTGGCCTGCAGGCTGGCCATCGCCGACACCGACAGCGGTGCCGCCAGATTGACCCCCATGGCAGCCTTCAGGGCGGCCGTCAGGCTGGCCATCAACGACAGATTGGCCATCAGCGAGGCGCTGGCGCTGGCCGATGCCGAGGCGGAAACCGCCAGGCCGGCACCCGGCGCCATCGCGCTGATCGAAGCCACCAGGCTGACCGGGAACGAAGGCACCAGGCCGACGAAGGAAGGCATGGACGACAAAGAGCCCAGCAGCGAACGCAGTTGCAGCGAGCACAAACAGGTCATGGGCTTATCGGCTTCCAAGGCGGCGGGTGCGAGTGAAGGTGCACGAATCATCATAACGGCATGCCATGGTCGCCGGGGGCCGGGCAAGCCCGGTCCGGCCTGCATTTCGTGGGGGTCAAAGTCATGCCGAGCCGGGGGCTTGCCTGCTAAAGTCTGGCAACAATGATCCGCGCAGGAGGCACGATGTTCGATATCGCAAGGCCCGAGCCCATGGCCGCCCTGGCGCATTGAGCCCGAACATGGATGCCTCTTGCGTCGTCGGTTGGTACGGCAAGCTGCCCAGCCTGGGCGACTTTGCCTCGCGCCGGCTGCCGCCCGAGTTCATCGAGGCCTGGGATGACTGGCTGGCTGAAGGCCTGGCCGACTGGCGCGAGCGCGAGCCCGACGCCTGGCTGGACCACTATCTGGCCGGCCCCAGCTGGCGTTTTCTGCTGATGCCCGGCGTGCTCGCCTCGGGCAGCTGGACCGGCGTGCTGATGCCCTCGGTGGACCGCGTCGGCCGCTACTTCCCTCTCACCCTGGCCCAGCCGCTGGCCCTGCTGCCACCCGATGCAGAGCAGACCGCCAAGCTGCTGGCCTGGCTGCAACAGCTCGACGACCTGGCGCTGGACGCGCTGCAGGACGACTGGACCCTGGACCAGCTGGAGACCGAGCTGCAGCGCCTGGGCGGGCCACCGGCGCCCGATGCACCTCAAGACCTGACACCTTCACTTGATGCCGAAGTGATGCTGGAGCTGCACCCGCGCGCCGACGTAGCCTCGCTGCTGGCGGCCATGGCGCGCAGCGATCTGCTGCACA
Source organism: uncultured Roseateles sp. (assembly GCF_963422335.1). Classification (NCBI taxonomy): domain Bacteria; kingdom Pseudomonadati; phylum Pseudomonadota; class Betaproteobacteria; order Burkholderiales; family Sphaerotilaceae; genus Roseateles; species uncultured Roseateles sp. The sequence continues at coordinate 2,478,229 of NZ_OY729424.1, read as the reverse complement.
GCCTGCAGGGCAAGGTGCTGTGGTTGTGCACAGATGCCTTGGGCCAGCCGCTGCTGCGCGTCACCGACGGCCTGCCCCACGCACAGGCCTTCAGCGAGTTGCTGACCCGCCCCGCCTCACTACCGAGCGATCCCCCTCCCCTTTCTTCATCAGCGAGCCACCCATGAGCAATGACTGGACCCCCGACTTTGGCGGCATCAGCGTCAACCCGCCCGCCTGGAATACCAAGCGCCCGGTGCGCATCGCCATCCTGGGCGACTTCAGCGCCGGCGCCCTGTCCGGCCGGCTGGACACCGGCGCGGCCCTGGCCAAGCGCAAACCGCTGAAGGTCGAATTCGACACCCTGGAAGACGCGCTGGCGCGGCTCAAGCTGAAGCTGAACCTGCCGCTGGGCTCGGACGGCGCTCCTGTGGAGGTCGAGATCAGCGAGCTGGAGTCCTTCCACCCCGACGAGCTGTACCGCAATCTGGAAATCTTCTCGGCCCTGGCATCGCTGCGCAAACGGCTGAACACGCCGTCCAGCTTTGCCGCCGCCGCGGCCGAGGTGCAGGGCTGGGGCGAAGATGCCGGCGTGCGCGCCTCGACCATCAGCAACCGGGCCCGCGCCCGTGGCGCCGCCCCGTCCAGCGGCGCCAGCCTGGACGACTTCGCCCGCCTGACCGGCCGGCCCTCGGTCAATGCCAAGGCCGACGACTCGATCGATGCGCTGCTGCGCAGCCTGGTCGGCCCCTTCGTGGTGCCCGCGCCGAATCCGAACAAGGACGCACTGGTCGCCACCGTGGACCGCGCGCTGGGCGACACCATGCGCGCCGTGCTGCACCAGCCCGACTTCCAGAACGCCGAATCGCTGTGGCGCGGCGTGGACTTTCTGCTGCGCCGGCTGGAAACCAGTCACCAGCTGCAGGTGCACCTGATAGACATCAGCGCCGAGGAATTCGCCGCCGACCTGAGCAGCAGCTCCGACCTGTCGGAGAGCGGCCTGTACAAGCTGCTGGTCGAGCAACCCTCGCAGGACGCTGATGGCGGCTACAGCTATCTGTGCGGCTGCTACCAGTTCGACGCCACGCCCACGCACGCCGAGCTGTTGGGCCGCGCCACGCTGGTGGCCGCCCACGCCGGCGCGCCGCTGATCACCTCAATCGCCACCGCACCGTTCACCGACCGCCGCGAACCGCCCCACCGCCTGGTGCAGGAGGCCTTCAAGGCGTTGAAGGCGATGCCCGACGCCTCCTACCTGAGCCTGATGGGCCCGCGCTTCCTGCTGCGCCATCCCTACGGCAAGCGCAGCGACCCGATCTCCAGCTTCGCGTTGGAGGAATTCACCCGCGAAGACGGCCTGCGCGGGATGCTGTGGGGCCATCCGGGCCTGCTGGCCCTGTGCGTGCTGGGCGTGCACGGCGGCCAGCTGACGATCAACGACCTGGCCTTCCACCACTATGTCGACGCCGACGGCGACAGCGTCGCCCTGCCCTGCACCGAGCGCCTGGTCAACACCAACGCCGCCACCCTGCTGCGCGACTACGGCATCAGCGCGGTGATGGCGCACAAGGGCGAGGCGCTGGTGCGCCTGTCCGGCGTCGAGGCCATCAATGGCGACGGCCTGGCGAGCTCGAACACTGCCGGCCGAAAGGCCCCCAGTGACAGCCGCTTTGCGCTGCGCTCCAAGCCCGAGGGCGACGGCAAGGTGGCGGTGGACTGGACGCCGGCCCAGCGCAGCGGCGGCACGGTCAGCGTCAGCGCACCGGTGCAGCGGCTGGCCCAGGAGGAGGACGCGCCAGCAGCCGAGGAGGCAGCAGCAGCCCCGGCGGAAGACAGCGGCAGCGGCGACGCCGAGCTCGACGCCCTGCTCGCCAGCCTGGGCGCCGACGAGGCCGCCGCCGAGGCGCCTCCCGAGCCGGCCCCTGCCGGCGAGGAGCCGGCGATGGATCCGGACCTGGAGGCATTGCTCGCGTCTCTCGGGTGATACGGCTCTGGCGTGCGCTTTGCACGCAGCCAGGGCTGGCGCAGGGGCATGGCGCGGCCATAATCGCCGGATGTTCGCCAAGCCTCTGATTTCAGCCCGACGGCTGGCCACGCTCGCCCTCTTGCTCGGCGGCCTGGCCACCACGGTCCGTGCCGCGCCGCTGGGCGTGGTCACCATGCTCGAAGGCGAGGCCACGCTGCTGCGTGACAACGCCCGGCTGGCACTGGCCGAGGGGGTGCGCGTGGGCAGCGACGACATCATCGAACTGGGCGCCAAGGGTCGGTTCTTGCGGGTCGAGTTCGACGATGGCGCCAGCCTGGGCCTGGGCCCCGACACGCGCGCCCAGCTTGCGCCTGCGCTGAAGGGCAACCCCAGGGCCTATCTGCTGCGCGGCTGGGCCAAGCTCAGTGCGGCCAAAGGGGCGCCGGCGGCACTGGCCAGCCCCTGGTTCGAACTCAGCGGCCTGACGCGCGACGCGGTGATCTCGGCCCAGGCCGAGGGTGGCCAGGTGTTCGCCGAGGCCGGTGAGCTGAGCCTGCGCCCGCTCAAACCCGCCGGCGCCCCCATCACGATGAAGGGCGGCGAGCTGCTGAGCCAGCTGGGCAACGCCAAGCCCGAGACAGCCTCGCGGCCCACACCCGCCTTTGTGCAGGCCGCACCGCGCGCCTTCCTGGACAGCCTGCCGCCCCGCGCCGACAAGTTCAAGGGCAAGGACCTGGCGCCCAAGCGCCTGGCCGACATCGCCTATGCCGACGCCCAGCCCTGGATAGACGCCGAGCCAGCGCTGCGCCGCGCCAATCTGGCGCGCTGGAAACCGCTGGCACGCAACCCTGAATTCCGCAAAGGCCTCGCGGCCGAGCTGAAAGCCCACCCCGAGTGGGAGCCTGTGCTGTTCCCGCCCAAGCCCGCCTCGGCGCCCAAATACTAAAAAGGGTCAACCATGAAACTGCTCGTCAAGTTCAATCTGATCTTTCTGCTCGTCTTCCTGCTCGGGCTGACGGTGTCCAGCATCGTCGCCCGCGGCATGCTGCAACGCGCTGCCCAGGACGAGGTCACCGACCGCGCCCGGCTGCTGATGGAAAAAGCCAATGTGGTCAGTGCCTACACGGCCACGCAGATCAAGCCACTACTGGAAACGCAGATGAAGTACACCTTCCTGCCGCAGTCGGTGCCGGCCTACTCGTCGGCCGAGGTGCTGATCGGACTGCAGAAGTCCTACCCCGACTACAGCTTCAAGTCGGCGATGCTGAACCCGACCAATCCGCGCGACCGCGCCGTGGCCTGGGAAGAGGACGTGATCAAGCAGTTCGGCAGCAAGCCGGAGATGAAGGAATTCGTCGGCCAGCGCGACACGCCGTCCGGTGCTTCGCTCTATATCGCCCGCCCGATACGCATCAGTAATCCGGCCTGCCTGGCCTGCCACAGCACGCCCGACGCGGCGCCGCAGACCCTGGTGGATCGCTACGGCCCGTCCAACGGCTTCGGCTGGAAGCTCAATGAAACCCTGGGCGTGCAAGTCGTCTCGGTGCCGATGACGGTGCCGCTGCAGCGTGCCGACCAGGCGCTGATGGTCGTCATCGGCGTGCTGTCGGCGGTGTTCCTGCTGGTCGGCGCGAGCTTGAACTTCATGCTCTGGAAGCTGGTCATACAGCCGGTCAGCCAGTTGTCGGCGCTGGCCGACAAGGTCAGCCTCGGCGAGGAGGCGCCCGAGTTCGTGGTCAAGTCCAAGGACGAGATCGGCGTGCTGGCCGAGTCCTTCGGCCGCATGCGCAAGAGCCTGGCCCATGCAATGAAGATGTTGGAAGGCTGAACACGTGGTGATGAAAGTTCCCGAGCGCATCGGCAAGTACGCCATCTCCGCCGTGCTGGGTCAGGGCGCGATGGGGGTCGTCTACAAGGGTTTCGACCCCCACATCCACCGACCGGTGGCGATCAAGACCATTCACCGCGAGTTGCTCGGTGATGATGACGTCCACGCCTCGATCGCGGCGCGCTTCCGCAACGAGGCCCAGGCGGTGGGCCGCTTGCAGCATCCGGGCATCGTCGCCATCTACGAGTTCGGCGAGGACGAGAACACTGCCTATATCGCGATGGAGTTCGTCGAGGGCAAGAACCTCGACCAGGTGCTGGCCGCCACGCCTCAGCTGCCCGAGGGCCAGGCGCGCCGCATCATGGAGCAGGTGCTTGATGCGCTGGAGTGCGCGCACAAGGCCGGCGTCTGGCACAGAGACATCAAGCCCGCCAACCTGCTGCTGACGGCCAGCGGCCAGGTGAAGCTGACCGACTTCGGCATTGCCCGCATCGAGCACCAGGGCCTGACCCAGGTGGCCTCGATGATAGGTACGCCGGGCTTCATGGCGCCCGAGCAGTATGTCGGCGAGGGCATAGACCATCGTGCCGACCTGTTCGCCGCCGGTGTCGTGCTCTACCGCCTGCTGACCGGCGTCCAGCCCTTCACCGGCGCGGCCGAGACGGTGATGTACAAGATCATGAACGAGCACCCCAAGCCGCCGAGCCAGGTGTGCAGCACGCCGCTGTCGGGCGCCTATGACGGGGTGATCAACCGGGCGCTGGCCAAGAAAGCCGAGAACCGCTTCCAGAGCGCCCAGGCCTTCCGCCAGGCGCTGCTGGCCTCGGCCGTCCATCCCGAGGCGGCTTACCCGGGCGGCGCCAGTGACGCCACCGTGATCGTGCCGCCATCGCACTGGGCGCGCACCGTCGAAGCGGCGGAGACACCAGCGTCGGCAAACCCCTCGGGCGCAAGGCCGACCACCTTTCCGCCGACCTCGATGTCCACCGCCATGCTGCCCGCCGGCTGGGAGGCCGCGGCGCTGAGCCGCATCGAGCGCCTGCTGGCGCCCCATGTCGGACCGATGGCCAAGCTGATGGTGCGCCAGGCGGCACACAAGAACCAGGAGGTGGTGGGTCTGGCGATGGAGCTGTCACAGCACATCGGCCAGGAGACCCAGCGCCAGCGCTTCATCAGCGAGGCGCTGGCCGGTTCCCAGGCCGCGCCGCGCAGCGGTACCCAGGCCATCCCCGGCACCGGTGGCACCGCAGCCAGCGGCGCGCGCCCGGCAGCGGGGACTGGCGCTGGCTCCGGCGCGGCCGCTGCAGAGCCGGTGACCGAGGCAATCAAGGCCCACGCGGTGACGGTGCTGACCCGTCACCTGGGCCCGATTGCCAAGATCGTCGTCAAGCGCGCCGCCGACAAGGCGACGAGCAAGGCCCAGCTCTACCAGATGCTGCTGGAGGCGGCCAGCGAGGTCGACGCGGCCAAGCTGCTCAGCGATTTGCAGGCCATGTAGTACCCGGATGCCATCCGTGGCCACCTACCGATCTCAGCGCAAGGCACCCCACACCACATAGGCGGCCCAGCCGTAGAACAGCAAGGGGAACACCACCAGGCAGTAGTGGTCGATGCGAAAGGCCAGTTCCTCGCGGTCGGTGACCTCCAGTTTCAGGCACACGGCCGAGACCAGCAGCGAGACAAAGATGAAGGCCAACGCAATCATGTGCACCATGTCGGCCACCGTCATCACGCCCGAGTCGGGCACCGAGGAGGCGGCGATGAAGGCGCTGGCCGCCACCGCGAACAACGACCCCACCCCCATGCCGAAGCGGGCATCCAGGTCCGAGGGCTTGACCATGAAGGCGACGAAGGCCACGGCCGTGGCCAGCAGCACCGTGCTCAGCAGCTTGAGCGCCGAGCCGAAGCTGTCGCGGTGGATGTCCATGCCGAAGCTGAAGCGCGAGTACTCGGAGCGCGCATCGCTGGGCAGCGAGATGTCGCCGTAGTTGGTGCGATACACCTTGGACTTGATCTCGGCAGCGAAGTTGGAGGCGTTCCACCCGCCCATTTCGATTTCATCGCCCAGCCGGGAATTGGTCTTGTCGGCGACAAAAACCATATCCTTGGCATTGAAGCGGCTGTCTTCGATATGCACCTTCATGCTGTGCGCATCGAAGGGGTACTGGGCCAGCGCCCAGTTTTCCGACATCGTCGCCGAGACACGCACCGCGGCGTAGTTCAGTTCGCCGATCTTCTTCTCGTCGATGCTGCTCTTGTTCTCGATCTTGCCGTTGATGATCTCGAAGCTTTCAAGCGGCTTGTAGTCGGCCAGGGTGCCTTCGGCCTTCCAGCGGAACCACAGATAGAAGTCCAGTGCGTACTTGTTTTCCTTGAAGTTCAGGTCCTGGATCTTGTTGACATAGCTGCCCACCACGACTTGCTGGGGCTGGGCCTGTGCGCCAGCGGACACCAGCACCCACATCAACGCGGCTGCCATGGCACCGATCCGGCTCAGACTCTTGATCATCGTGTCCTCCTGCAGGGCTGACATCAGCCAAGCTGGAGCGATTATGGCGAGAGCGGCCGAATCCCGGACTACGGATTTACGGCAGGCAACCCATCTGATACCGCCATGGCACGGAGCAAGGGGTTTGACCCTGTCAAACTGCCGCAAAACCGCGCCACAATGCACGCCATGAGCAGCCCGACTCCTGACGACGACCGCACGGTCATTCGCCCCATCAGCGCCCAAGAGCCCGAGGCCATGCCCGGAGCGCAGCCGCCCGCTGTCGGCGCCGACGGCGGCTATGCCGCCACCGAGTTTGCCAAGACCAAGTTGGCGCAGACCGAGTTCGCGCAGACCGAACTCGGCCGCGCACAGGCCCCGGCCCGCCCTGCCCCGCCACCATCCGGCGCGCCACCCAGCGGTGCGGGTAGCGCACATTCAAGCGCTGGCGACAGCGGCAATGCACTGCCGGTGGGCACCTATCTGGGCGAGTTCGAGCTCACCAGTGTGCTCGGCGAAGGGGGCTTCGGCATTGTCTATCTGGCCTGGGACCATTCGCTGGAGCGCCGCGTGGCGCTGAAGGAATACATGCCCGCAGCGCTGGCCGCGCGCACCGGTGACACCCAGGTGCAGGTCAAGTCGCAGCGCCACCGCGACACCTTCGAGGCCGGGCGCAAGAGCTTCGTCAACGAGGCCAAGCTGCTGGCCCAGTTCGACCATCCGTCCCTGGTCAAGGTCTACCGTTTCTGGGAGGCCAATGGCACGGCCTATATGGTGATGCCCTTCTACGAAGGCATCACCCTGAAAGACAAGCTGCGCGAGCTCGGTGCCCCGCCCGACGAGGCCTGGCTGATGACCTTGCTGGCGCCACTGACCGAGGCGCTGGCAGTGATACACGCCGAGAGCTGCTTTCACCGCGACATCGCCCCCGACAACGTGATACTGCTGAACAGCACCGGCAAGCCGCTGCTGCTGGACTTCGGCGCCGCACGCCGCGTCATCGGCGACATGACGCAGGCGCTGACGGTGATACTGAAGCCGGGCTATGCCCCGGTGGAGCAGTACGCCGAAGCGCCGAACATGAAGCAGGGGCCCTGGACCGACGTCTACGCACTGGCCGCCTCGGTGCACTTTGCCATCCTCGGGCGCACGCCGCCGACCTCGGTCGGCCGACTGATGAGCGACAGCTATGTGCCGCTGACCGAGGCCGCCGAGGGCCGTTACAGCCTGCAGTTCCTGCAAGCCATGGACAAGGCCCTGCGCGTACGCCCCGAGGAGCGCACGCAGACGATTGCCGAACTGCGCGCCGATCTGGGCCTGGGTGCGGTGACGATAGATCCCCAGACCTCGCTGACCCAGACCCGGCCGACCGGCATCGCCCCACCGCCGCCGCCCGCCCCCAAGGCCGCGCGCACGCAGATGCCCAGCCAGGACACGACCCAGTACCTCGGCGCTGCCGGTGCCTCTTCCTCGGGCGCAGGCGGCAAGGGCTTGTGGATAGGCGTGGGCCTGCTCGCTCTGGCCGCGGCAGGCGCCGGCACCTATTTCGCCCTCGCGCCGCGCAAGCCCGCCACGCCAGCGCCCGCGGCCCAGGTGGCCCCGGCACCGGTAGCCGCCGCGCCGGTGGCGGCGCCACCCGCGGCTCCGGCGCGCTTCGATATCCGCGATGAATTCGCCAAGGTCCTGAGTGCGCAGACGCCTGGCTTCGGCGTCGAGGCAGTTGCCACCAAGCCGCAGCTGCGCATCGGCAAGGACTCGCTGGGTTTCACCGTCAAATCGACGCGGGACGGCTTCGTCCAGGTGCTGGTGCTGGGGCCGGACGGCGCAGCGGCGCTGCTGTTCCCCAATGCCCAGGCCAGCGACAACCGCATCAAGGCCGGCGAGACCCTGTTGCTGCCCAAGGCAAGCTGGAAGCTCGACACCATCGAGCCGGCCGGCGCCGAACACTTCCTGATCATCGTCAGCGCCCAGCCGCGCGACTACAGCGAGATCAGCAAGGAACGCGACTACATCTTCCTGAAGCTGCCCACGCAGGAGCAGGGCCAGGCACTGGCCGCCGGCTGGACGCGCAGCACACCGATGTTGCTGGGTGGCCTGAAGAGTTGCGCCACCCCTGACTGCGATGCCTATGGTGCGGCCCGCTTCTCGGTGGACATCGTCCCTTGACCGTCTGAATCCCCGTCTTACCAACACGCCCTGCGCTGCGCGGCGTGCCCCACTATCCGATCGGAGATCCGCCCGTGACTGATACTGCCAAAATACCGCCTGACACGGCCGACGTCGCCGTCCAGTGGTGCATCCAGGCCCGCAAGCTGCTCAAGCTGGGTGTGTTCGAGCGCGACAAGCTGGACCTGAAGAAGCGGGCGACGGCGGTCAAGGACCAGTTGCAGGCGCTGCGCGCCAAGTTTGGCGACACCCTGGCCAAGACGATGGAGGCCGAGTTCATCACCCTGGCCAAGCGCATCGACACCGCGGCCCAGGGGCAAAACCTGGCACAGATCGAGATCGAAGCCGAGCGGCTGAACGTACTGAACAAGCAGCTTCTGCTGAAGCTGGCCGAGAAGGAAAAAGATCCGGTCAAGGCCAAGGGCAAGGCCCAGATCGAGCTGGACAAGGCCACCGAGACGCTGAACAGCAAGCAGGCTGGCGTCAAGGCCAAGTACCAGAAGCTGCTGCTCGAGTCGCAGAACAAGCTGAACCTGCTGAAGGCGATGAAGTACGCCGCGCCCACCGCCATGCAGGAACGCATCGATGCCGCCAAGCTCAAGGTCGCCACGGTCGGCTCCGAAGACTGGGCCGGCGGGCTGGACCTGCTGAACTCGGTGGACGGCCTGTATGAAACGGGCAAGACCGAAGCCGAGGGCTGGCAGGCCAAGGATTTGCTGCACTCCAAGCAACAGCCGCACTACGAAAGCAAGCAGGTCAAGCTGCAGGAAGTGCTGGACGAGCTGGGCAGCCTGCCCGGCGCCGACAGCTACCGCGAGCTGATCAAGCGTGCGCAGAAGGAAGGCGCCGCCGCGATCAAGCGACCCGAGGGCAATCCGCTGGAAATCGCCCTCTTCGACGACGGCTACAAGGCCATCGCGGCGCTGGTGCCCTCGACCAGCGACCTGCTCAACAAGGCCTTGCAGGCCGCCGCCAAAGCGCAGAAGCTGATCAGCAAGGACACCGACATACACAACGCCGAGGAGGCGGCCCGCGCGGTGCTGACCCGGCTGCGGGTGAGTGGCGCCGAGCTGATAGGCGAGGCCACCGAGAGCCTGCACGACACCCAGATCGCCAAGGCCGTGCTGCTGTGCGGCGAGACCGGCAAGAAACCCTTCGGCATCCAGCGGCTGAACGAAATCAAGGGCCAGCTCGAGGCCCTGGAGCTGGACCGCAAGAAGGTGCGCGACAGCTGCAAAAACCTGCTGGATGCCGCCGAGGCGAGCATCTTCGCACTGCTCTACGCGCCCACCGACGACGAACGCCTGGCGCTGCGCGAACCGCTGGCCCTGATGCAGGCTGCCCGCACGCTGAGCGCGGCGCTGGAGTTCGACGAGGCCAACGAAATCCTCGTGCCGCTGCAGAAGACGCTCGATGACTTCATCTCCGCCAGCGACCACACGCCGGACAAGATGGAGGCGCAATGGACCGAGATCGCCAAGCCCAAGGGCCGGCTGGCCAAGGCCCGCACCGAGGTGGCGGAGCTGGGCAAGCTGATGGCAAAGGCGGCCATCCCGGGCAATATGGAAGGCCTCGGTGATCCGATGGCCGATCGCTACAACGGCTACCTGGACAAGATCGTGCAGGCGGCGGCCGACAAGGACTGGACCAAGGCGCTGAAGGATTTCGAGGGCCTCAGCCGCCAGATCACCAGCGACCTGGAGCGCCATGCCAATCTGGACAAGTTCCTGGTCGAGCGCAACCGTCTGGCAGAGCCGGTGGCGGCCGAGATCACCCGCGCCGAGCTGGCGCTGAAAGCGCTGGAAGACGCCCTGGCCCAGGAGCCCGATCCTGGCAACACCCTGGCGCTGGCCAAGGCCGAGCTGGACAACGCCAAGCGCCTGTGGGTGCACCGCGCCTCCCGCGCGATGACCGAGGGCGAACTCGATGCCGGCAAGGCCTTGAACACGTTCAAGGCACTGGCCACCCGGCTGGAGAAGCAGACCCAATCGCCCCAGGCCCTGAAACGCGCGCTCACGGCGGGCCGCGACGATGCGGCCAAGAAGGCCTTCGACGCCGCCTCCGCCGAGGTCAAGCTCAGCCTGGAGGAACTGCGCACGCTGGACAACGACCTGTACAACCAGCATGCCAAGACCTGGACCGAACTCGGCTACGCCATCTTCAAGGAAGACCTGCACGCCCCGGGCAACCCGAAGGAGCGGATGGCCACGCTGAAGGCCACCGTGCTGCAGGCCATCACCGAGGCGAAGAAGTTGTTGACCGCGGCGCAGACCGCGGCCCAGAACAAGTACAAGGAAGTGGCCCTGCAGCTCAAAGAGCTGCGCAAGCAGGCCGACCAGTCGCTGCGCCACAGGCACCGCAAGATCTTTGCGCCCTTTTTCGACGGCCTCGACCAGGACTTGAAAGACTTGAGCGGCATGGTCGCCAGCCAGAGCATCAAGACCGCCGAGGCGGCGCTGCTCGAGCTGACGGCGCTGGCCGCGCGTGCCACAAAGCTGAAAAACGAGATCGAGGCGCAGCCCAAGGAGGGCTCGGACGTGGTCGCCAAGTCGCTGCTGGACGCGCCCGAGGAGCCAGGTCTCGACTTCGACGAGATGAACCTGGACTGGCTGTTCAGCGAGGCGCCGGACCAACCCGATCAGCCCGAGAAGCCCCCGGCCAACTTCCGCATGGTCATGGAGGCCGTCACCGCCATTCAGAAGAGCCTGACGGACAAGATCCTGAAGCGCTGCCTGCCGGTGCAGCAGTTGATGCTGGAGGAAGACTTCAAGACCGCGCAGCAGGACATCTACAGCCTCGAGCCGCAGGCCGCCTTCGACTCGCTGCGCGCGCTCAATCTGCGCGTCAACGAGGCGATTGCGCGAGCCGCCACGGCCAACGAGTTGCGCACCCGGTTCAAGGATGTGGACCTGCCAGCGGTCGAGCAGCGCTTCCTGGCCCTCAGCGGCTTCAAGGCCGACACCCTGCGCGGCAAGCTCAGCAAGCTGCGCAAGGAGCCCGGCGCCTATCTGAAGGAGCTGGAGGCGCGCATCAAGTCGGCCAAGACCCTGGTCAAGGAGCCGCAGAAGGAACAGAAGGCGCTCGATGAACTGAAGAAGATCCTGGACGAGATCAACGCCGTCATCGACAACAACAATGTGCTGAAGCCCGAGCAACTGGTCGAGCAGGAAAAAGCCGCCCAGGCCCGCGCCTTCCAGAAGGAGAAGGAGACCACGCAGTGGACCGCCCTGGTCAAGGACTTCAAGCGCATGGGGCTGGCGCGCGCCACCGCAGCCGTCAACGAGGCCGATGGCGGCGACAAGAGTCAGCTGACCGACCTGAACAAGATGCTCAAGCAGGCCGAGGACATCTTCAATGACACCGGCAACTTCATCGGCGCGGTCGAGCTGCTGAACCATGCCAAGCAATACGCCGAACGCGTGATCGGCCACCCGATGGGCCTGAAGGCGGCCGCGCGCGACGAGCTGCCCAAGGTCAAGGCCCACTGGAAAGAGGCCGTCGCGGCCTTCAACAGCAGTGTCGATGCGGTGGTGGGCAGCATCAACTCGGCCGATGACGGTGTCGATGTGTCCGGGCTGTTCGACGAGGAGTCCGACGAGGGCGCGCAGGCAAAGAAACGCCTGGACGAGGCGATTGCCAAGTCGATCGCCATGCTGAACAGCCTGAAGACGCTGTTCAACGCCAACATCATGGACGCTCCGATCGCCGTGCTGACATCGAAGCAGGCGGCCAAGGCAGAGAAACGCGCCTCGCGCGAGCTGGCAATGAAGTACATCAACGGCTACCGCGAGGTGATACGCACCGACCCGGTGCTGGTCAAGCTGATGCAGAAGGAGCGCCCCTTCGGCACCGTCGACTTCTACGGCCTGAACACCGCGCTGCGTGACCTGGACCTGAACATCCAGCGCTCCGTCTAGTCACCAACACCCCGTACAGCTGGCTTCAAAAGGAATTCCACCATGGCATTCACCGAACCCCAAACCGCGTGGCTGGAGGGTCTGTCCGGCCTGGCCCTGTCCAAGGAACGCGCGGACACCGAGCGCTCGAAGAAGGACCTGCTGGCCACCGAGCGCACGGTCAAGCTGGCACCGGCCAAGGAGAGCATCAAGCGCAAGCTCAGCGCGGCCTCGTTCAAGAAAGGGAAGTTCAGCAGCGTCAAGGTGCTCGACGAGGAAGGCGGACAGGAAGTTGAGTTCGACTACTCCGACGTCAAGGGCGACAAGCAGTTCGAGCAGGAATACCTGGCGATGATGCAGGACGCGATGGAGCAGATCTCGGCCGCCGTGGCCCAGATGCGCGACGAGGTGACCGAGCTGATCGACGAGGAAACCGGCGCCGTGGTGCTGGACAAGAAGGGCAAGCCGGTAATGGTGCCCCTGTACACCGACGAGCAGATCGCCGAAGAGGTCTATATGCCGCTGGTGCGCGAGCGCCTGATGCCCGAGTGGCTGGTGCCCAACAAGTGGAGCAAGACGCAGCAGATGCTGGATGCCAGCGATGCGCTCTACAAGGAACGGCTGGAGCAGTACACGGCCGAGATGGACGAGGAAGATCAGACCCTTCTGGACGCCGGCAAGGACGCTACCACCCGTCTCGGCGGTCTGGCGCAAAAGGCGCTGGCCATGGTGCCAGGCGCCGAGGCGGAGCTGGCCAGCTCCATCGTCGGCCTGGTCACCTTGGGTACGACCACACTGATCACCGGTGTGCAGATACTGACCAAAGGCGAGCTGGATCGCTCGCTGAACTCGGTGATCGACAACGTCGGGTCCATCCTGAGCCAGAGCCTGTCGCTGGCCACCGGCCAGGACGATATCGGCAAGCTGGCCGGCAATGCCTTCAAGGCCACCGTCGCCGGGGCCAAGATGGCGGTCAACCTGGCCCAGGACCCGCCCAATGTGGCCGGCGCCATCGACGAGTTTGCCAACGGCCTGCAGGCTGCGCTGAGCGTGGGCTTCAGCGGCAAGGAACTGGGCGGCGCCGACCCCAGCCTGGTCAGCGAAGCTGCGGGCAAGTCCGCGGTGATGCTGTTCAAGGCCATTGCCACCGGCATACGGCTGCGCGAGCATGTGCTCAACGGCGACTCCGATGCCATCGTTGCCGAGCTGACGGCCGCCTCGCAGGAGACCTTGAAGACGGTGCAATCCATCGTCACCACGGCGATGACCGAGGGCAAGAAGGGCAAGACCAAGGAGGCGATCGAGAAGCAGCAAAAGGAGCTGACCGACAAGATCTCGCAGGGCATAGACCTGGCCGGGGCCGGCATCTCCACCGGCAAGAAGATCGTCGATGCGGTCAAGGTGCGCAGCATCAAGGGCATGGCCGAGGAAATCGTCAACGGCATCGGCGACGTGATCGCGGGCACCGTCAAGCTGGCCGCTCCCGCGGTGGGCGACATCGTTGGCAATGCCTACCGCGCGACCACCAAGACCGGCCTGGTCGCCTACTACCTGACGATGGACCCGCCGGACCGCAGCAAGGCCCTGGAGAGCCTGGGCCAGGGCTTCGAGGCGGCCTTCTCGCTGGCCGGCAGCGGCGGAGGTTCGGCCGATGCACTGAAGGCGGTGGGCAAGGCGGTGTCCACCGCCTTCGTGACGGCAGGCGCCAGCATCGACCTCGGCCAGGCCATCAGCGATGGCAAGTATGGCGATGCCGCCAAGGCCCTGTCCAAGCTGGCCCGCTCCATCATGAGCCAGGCCTTGAAGGTCGACATGAGCGGCGACCCCTCCGTCACCACCGAAGGCGAGGAAGGCAACGAGTTGGTGAAGAACGCCAAGATCGGCATGGACGCGTTCGATTCGCTCAGCAGCGTCATCACCGAGGCCATCGATGGGCTGAAGGACGAAAAGGCCAAGGCCAAGCTGATGCAGCAGCTCGATGAGCTGCGCTCTGCCGACGCGCTGGCCGAGATCGAGTCCAGCAAGGAGGAGATCGAGCGTGTGCTGATCCAGGGCGACGAGGCCGGCGGCAAGGCGGCCGACACGCGCTCGATCGAGGTGCTGATACAGGAGATGCAGCGCGACCGCATGATCATGGAGATGGCGCAGAAGCTGATGTCGGCCGGTGCCACCGTCGTCGAGCAGTTCGTCGCGCCGATGGCCGTCGGCGGCGCGGCGATCAAGCTCGCCGCCAACCTGATCAAGGCCACGCAGCGGGCGACCATGCTCAACACCTGGATCAACAACCAGAAGGACATGCACAAGGCGGTCAGCAGCTTCGAAAGCTCGGCCGCCAACTTCGTCAAGAACCAGGGCGAGCAGTTCTCGCACTACGCGATTCAGGCGGCGCTGGAACTGGCGCGGATGATTGGCGAGATCGTCAGCTGCAGCGGCATCTCGTCGGCCGCCGGCGTGGCCCTGGCCAAGGGTGCGGCGCTGGCCATCGCGGCCGAAGACATTGCCTACGAGTACTACAAGAAGGCCGATCTGGAAAACGCCTGGCGCATCACCCGCAAGGCCTGGGCCAATCCTGACAGCCGCAAGCTGGGCCTGCTGGCGCGCAAGCTCAATCCGACCCTGGCCAAATACACGCTGGCCTGGGGCGCCGCGGTGAAGCGCGATGCAATGGCCCAGGAGGCCATGCGCACCTGCGGCCTGAATGCGCTGACCCTGTCACAGAAGGACAGCAATGTCAGCCAGGTGCAGAAGTTCCTGGAGACCAGCTTCAACGAGGACAATGTGGTGCTCAAGCGCTACACCGTGCCCGACTGGATGCCCGCGGTGGTCGAGCTGACGGCCAAGAGCTGGACCACGGCCAAGCAGCGCGGCGAGACGCTGGGCGGTGTGATGCCGGCGAATGCCGGCGGCATCGACGAGACACTGGTACAGATCGCCAGGCTGCGGGTCGAGTTCCAGGCGCAGGTCGAAGCTATCGTCAAGATCGGCTACGTCAAGGCCGAGCGCGATGGCCACTACGCCTCGCTGGACCGCCTGCGCGATGACTTCGAGACCTCCGCGAACCACTTCCGCGATCTGCTGAGCAACTACGACCCGCGCGACAAGAACGGCAAGCAGCACAAGGAAATGAGCGACCTGGTGGACGAGTTCAAACTCGCCGCCGAGGAGGCCGCTGCCGACATCGATTCGAGCTGGCAGGAACTGTCCGACGCGCTGGAAAAAGTGCGGCCGCCGGAGAACCTGATGAGCCTGTTCGACGAGGAAGCAGAAACCGTCAAGTGATGAAGGCCAGGCCCTCGGGCCTGGCCTGATCGTTGACTCAGACGGTCAGCGCGTCCTCGATCTCGCTCATCGCGTCCAGCGCTGCCTGCTTGAACTTGCTGCCGTTCATGAACGGCGCCTTCAGCAGGTGGCCGATCACGCTGTCGGTCTCGACACGCTGACGCAGGCCTTTGAACACGTCCATATTGCCGGCATTGATGCCGGCGTCAAGCTGGTTCTGCATATCGGCCAGCAGCTTGCCCAGATGGGCCTCGATGGCATCGGTCAGCTCGGCCGGGTTGCCGTCGGTGCCGGCCGACTCCAGGCTCTTGCGCAGGGTCTGCAGCTCGACACTCAGCTCGGTCGGGATGCGGGCCCAGCGCTCCAGCATGAACTTGCGCTGCGCCACGATGCCGCTGGGCTTGGACTCGGCGGCCGCCTCGCGCTTGGCCTCCAGCAGTTGGGCCAGCACGTCGTCGTCGATCAGTTTCTGCAGGATCTGTACGGCATCGCCGTACTTCTCGCCCTCGGCCGCATCGGAGGCACGACCCCAGGTCTGCGTCAGCTTTGCGATCCGGTCGCTGATGTCCTTGCTGTCGCTGCCGCTGGACTTGATGGCCGCCAGATAGTCGGCTTCGAGCTGGTTGAACAGCTCGAAGTAGCGGGCCGCGGCGGCATCGTCCGTCTGCTCCTCGGTTTCGGTCTCGGCCACCTCTTCCTCGACCTTGGCTTGCACCTTGGCCAGGACCTGCTCCACCTCGGCCAGCATCGTGTTGGCCGTGTCGAACTCCTTCTTGCGGGCGAACACCCCCGCCTCGCTGACCTTGAGCTTGATGTCCTGCGCGTCGGGGCGGCCTGATGTGATGGCGTCCTTGACCTTGGGCAGCAAAGCGGCGAGGCGGGCATTGAAGGCCGCGCTGTCGTCGCCGACCGGAGCGGTCGTCGGCTTGTTGCCGGGGGCGTCGCCCGGCAGTGGCGGCGCCGGCGGGATGCTGCCGCCGCCCTGCCCCAGCAGCTTCTCGATCGCATCGAGCAGGCCATTGGCCGAGTCGAACTCCTTCTTGCGCGCGAACATGCCTGCTTCGCTGACCTTGAGCTTGATGTCGGTGGCCGCCTCGGGCGGCGCTCCCTTGATGCGCGGTAGCAGGGCGGCCAGCCTGGTGTTGAACTTCTGGCCCGGGTCATTGGGGTCGACGGGGGCGGTCGTAGACGGCGGCTTCACCTCGCCACCGGCGGTCGGCCGAGGCGGCGCGGGCGGAATCGACACCTTGGCCAGATCGACCGGGTTGCCCAGCATGGTGTTGAGCATGGCCATGGACTTCAGCGCTGCGACCCAGTCACGCGTCGTCGCCTTGCCCGCCATGAACTCGAACACCCCACGCAGACGCTGGGCATCCGGGCGCTGCTCCTTCATCGCCTTCAGGTACAGCGGCTCCAGCGTCACCAGCTTTTCTTCGTACTGCGCCTGTTCGGCGGTGATCGGGCCGTCCTCGTCTTCGTCATCGTCCTGGTCGGCACCGCTTTCGGCTGGCTCGCCGTCATCGTCGATGTCGTTCGGGTCTTCACCGCGCACGCGAATCTTGTAGCGCTGCTCGGTCTGCTTGAGCAGCGCGTCCTTGATCTTCTTGGCCATGCCCGCTGCCTGGGTCAGCAGGACGAAGGTGTGGGAGTTCTGCTCGAAAATGCATTCACCCATCACGAACTTCACGCCACTGGTCGTGCCCAGCTCGGTGGTCAGCAGCTTGCGCCGCGGCGGGCCTATGGGCTTGCGCGAGACCAGCACCACGCAGTCCTTGCCGGCCACTGCAATCATCGCCTTCAGCACCGTGCCCTTGCGCACCTCGCGCAGCAGCGGCACCATCTTGGTGGTCAGCAGCGTCGGGCTTTCCTCTTCCTCGCCCTCGCTCTCCTGAGCCTCCTTCTCGGCCTTCTCGATCTCCTTCTCGAGGCTCTTGCGCTCTTCCTTGATCGCGCTGTCGACGTCCTTCAGATAGCCCGCCAGCGTCTTGTCGGCCTTGTTCTTCTTGAGCAGGTCGTCGGCCTCCTCCTGCACATCATCGAGCACCTTGAGCTGCTCCTCAGGACCGGCCTTCTCCGCCTTGGCGAGTGCCGCCAGCGCCTTCAGCCAGGCCTTGTCGTCATAGTCCAGTTTCTTGCTGAAGTCGGACCAATTCTTCTCGGTCAGGTATTTGTTGCTCACCTATGGGCTCCTGGAATGTCACTGAGGCCGGACTGGATACGTGCGCGATCCTGCATGCGCAGGGCCGACAAGCGTTGGAGTTTCTCTGATCCCCGGGAACCGGGCAAGCCGTTTGCGCATCTCAGCCTGCGTTGTCGGTGATCAGCCGGGTCATGTCGACATAAAGACCTGTCGACAGCTGCTCGCGCAACGGCTGCCAATCGGTCAGGTCGTCGGCAATCTCGTTATAGGTCTGGCGGGGCGTCTGCAGCATCTCGATGACCTGCTCGTTGTCGGCTTCCAGCCAGGCGAAGGCGAGGTTGCCGTCATCGGTGACTTCGATGAAGCGCAACTCGACGCCCGGCGCCAGCGGCGGCGCGGGTGAATTCCTCAGGATGGCGATCTTGAGCAGTTCCAAATCAACGTCGTCGAGGCCCACCTCTGCCGCAAGCAGCTTTTCCCGGAAGGCGGTCATGCCGAACACCACCCGTGCCTTGAGCCCGGCACCGAGTTCGCGCGCGGCGCCCACGGCCTGGTTGCCATAGGACTTGTTGAAGACCAGCAGGTCATGGGCTTCAATCGTCTCCCAATCACCGATGGCGTCCGCCGGGTGCACGGCTATCCACTGGCCACGGCCGGTATCCAGATAGTTCAGCTCCGGCGCCAGCCGGAAGCTCTCCTGGCAGGCCCCGCAGGTCTGGCGCTGGAACGTGCCGTCGAACACGGCCTCGCGCAGATCGGGCCGGCGATCCGCGTTGACGCTGTAGGCCACACTGAAATCGACCGGCTTGCCACAGGCCGGGCAGGCGACGACTTGCTGCTTGAAGAGTGACATGACTGCTTCCTATCCGATCGGGTTAGAGGGTGGCGAGCCAGGCATTCGCCGGGTGGCTCGGTTTGAGTTTTTCCATGCGGTGCGCGGCGTACAGCTCAGACAGCCATTCGCCCGGCGCGCGGAACTGATAGCCGGTGACGCCCTTGCTGCGGGCCGCCACGTTATAGCTGACCCAGTCGCCGGCATAGGCCTCGTGATAGACCCGGTCGCCAATGGCGCGTTGCTTGGACTCGCTGCCACGCTCCCACAACTCCTTGTCCACACGCAAGGCGTTGCACCACTCCTCGGCCTTGGCTCTGCAGGCATCCCAGTCGGCGCGGCCCAGGGGCGCGGTCGGGACGGTGCCACTCTTGCTCAGCAGGTACTCGGCGATATAGCTCGCCGGAAAGTTGAACTTCGCCGCAGCTGCCGTGGCGATCGGCAGCACATCTCGGCCATAGGTCACCCAGCCGCCGAATTCGCCGTCGCCTTCCTTACCGGCCATGAACTGTTTCTTGTCGTCGATCGCATGACCCAATTCGTGCAGCGAGGTCCAGTCGAAGTACTTGGGTGCGGGCGACGTTGGGCCGTCGGGAACCAGTTCGCAGTCCGGCTCCAAATCGGGCAGGGCAAAAACGATGTTCGCCAGCGGCTGGACATCGGCATCCTTGGCGCGGCCGCAACTGAGCACGACTTTGGTTTCACTGGATCGATAAAAGGACCCTCGATCCTTATTCAGTTTTTCGCCACTCTTGCCACCGTAGCGGTCAATCTTGATGCCCTCGGTGTGGGTGTCCGGCACCTTGGTCATCAGCTCGTAGAGCTTCTTCAGCGAGGCGGCCTTTTGTTCGGTGCCGGGCTTGAGCGCGCCCTCCTTGGTGTAGTTCTTCAGCTCCACGTTGAAACGGGCCTGAATCGCGGCCTGCACCACCGATCGCGGGGTCGTGGCGGGCAGGCTCGCGATCACATCGTCGAGCAGCTTCTTGCCACCGTCCATGAGCAGGATGGAATCGATGTCGCCCTTCGAGGGATCGGTCCCGCCCAGCATGCTCTTCTTCAGTGCCGCGGTCTTGCAGCGCGAATCCAGCTTGGCGAGCAGCTTGCGTGCGCCGGCGTAGTCCCGGGTGGCCGGCAAGGCCAGCGTCTTGGCGGCGGCGATGCATTCATCACTGATCTTCTGCACGTCGGCGCCGATCTGTGGATCGAGCACCGGCGTCAGCGCGTTCAAGCCATCCAGCGTGGACTGCGCCGCGACCAGATCGCTCGAGTACAGGTCGAACTCGGCGGCCAGCGTGCGCGCGGCTGTGCATTCGGCAGCCACCGGATCAAGCAGACCCAGCGCACTGCGGTAGTCATGCAGCAAGGCCTTGGCCTTGGCAGCCTCGATCCGGTCGAGCGTGATCTTTGCCTTGTCGGTCGCCATGCTGGGCTCGGTCAGGCCATTGACCAGCGCTTCGGCGGCGAGCAGCAGCTTGCCGTACTCGACGTGCCGATCGCCCACTTCCTGGGAGGCCACGCACTGGTCGGCGATGGCTTCGATCTTCGGCTTGGCCGCGGCGGGCGCCAGCGTCCTGGCGGTGACCAGAGCTTGTTCGATCAGGTCGGTCCGGTCCTTGATCGCTGCCCGGGCAGCGTGCCGCTCGGTCAGCGCCTTGAGCAGTTTCTCGACCTCGATCAAGGCAGCCGTGTTCCCCTCGGGCGTGCCATCGAGCAGTTTTTTCGCGTCCTCACCGCCCTTGGCCACTGCGGCGTTTCCGGCGACCACGGCAGCGGCCGCGTCGCACTCGGCCTTGACCTTGGCCAGCAAGGCCAGCGCCGCTGTGTAGTCGAGGGCCGCAACGAGTGTTTTCGCCGCGTCGATGCGGTCCTTCCTGATGCGCTCGACATCGCCGGCCACCACCGGCTGGGTGAGCGGAATCAGCTCGCTTTCGGCAGCGGCCAGCGCAGCGACGTACAGGCCATGCTGCGTCACAAGCAGTTCAACTGCGGCGCATTTGGCATCGACCTGATCGAGCAGCCCGGTAGCTCCCGCATATTCGCGACCCTTGGCATATGCCTCGGCGGCATCGACGAATCGGGTTTGAACCTCCTTGAGCTTCTCCGAGATCGCGGCCACCGCCGGCGAAAGCCCGCCCACCCGGCTGGCGCAGGTCACCATCCGGGCCTTGGACGTCGCAAGTTTGGGGGCATAGGCGTCGTGCAGCACGGCGATCTTGGTTGCGGCCGCGCAGGCCCATTGGACCTCCTGCCCGATCTGGCGAGCCGCAGCGTACTTGCGAGCATTGCGCAAGAGCCTGCCGTGCTGATTTCGACTCCGGATGCCGACCAGTTCGGCGGCGACGCCATCAACGCCGCCATGGGCCTCAAGCGTGGCCAGGGCGGCACCAGCCTTGGTGGTGAGGATGTTGGCTGCGACGAGATCGAGAATATCGGCCGTCGCGGCATCAACCTTGGTCGAACCGCCGGCCAGCAGCGCCATTGCCGCGTCGTAGCCGCGGGTCAAGGCAAGGGCTTCGGCTGCGTCGACGTGGTTGGTCTGCGCGTCGGTGATGATGGCCTGTTCTGTAGGTCGGGGGGCACTGGTTGCGCTTTCGACCCGGGTGACCAAATCCCTCAGCTTGGCCAGCGCCGCTTGTGCCGGCCCCAGTTTGGCCTGATAGGCAAGCTCATCGGCAACGACCTTCTTGGCCACCTCGCAGGCGTTGCCGACCTTGGCCAGCAAGTCCATCGCGTCGGCATACAGCCGGGCGCCGACCTTGGTGGCAGCGGCAGCGATCAGGTCGGTCTCGATACCCAGCTTGTCGGCGGCAATCAAGGCCTCCGTCAGCGTGGCTACCTTCAGATTGGCTGCTGTCAGCGCACTCTTGTAGGCCACATCCTGCGCCAGGACGGCCTTGGCCGCCTCGCATTCGGCCTGGACCTTGGCCAGCTCGGCGAGCGCCCCGGCGTAGTCACGGGCCGGCGGCTTGATGCCTTCCTTGGCCTTGTCGATGCGGTCCAGCTTGATCTTGGCCTTGTCGGCAGCGATCACCGGATCCGCCAGGCTGATCAGCTGAGCCTCGGCGTCGGCCAGCGCTAGCAGGTATTGCGCATGCCGGTCGGCCACGCCTCGAGCCACCACGCAGGCGTTGGCGGCGGCTTCCAGCAAGGCCTTGGGATCTCCGCCCTCGTCCGGCTTGGCCACGGCCGCGCGGGCCAAGGCGATTGTGGTGCGGATGGCCTCGCGATCATCCTTGATCACATCGCCCAGCCCATCGAGTGCGGCCACCATATCCTCCACCGCCTTGAAGGCCGGCTCGGGTGCAGTCTTGACGGCGCCGATCGGCCCCTGGGCCAGAGCATTCGCCGCTGCGGCCTCGGTCGTACCGCTGACCACCGCCTTGGCGGCATCGCATTCCGCAGCCACCTTGCCCAGCAGCAGCACGGCGCCGGCGTAGTCCCAGGTGGCAGCCAGCGCCAGCGCGGCATCGATCCGTTCACGCTGGATGCGCGCCTTGTCCCCCGCCACCGCCGGTTGCACCAGCAGTGCAACAGCGGCCTTGGCGGCGGTGAGCTTGCTGCCGTAGTCGGCGATCACCGTGCACTCGCCATCGACCTTGGCCAGCAAACCCAGGGCCGCCGGATAGTCGCCGGCGGTGACCTTGACTTTGGCGGCGGTCAGGCGAGCGGCGGTGATCCGATCCTTGTCCAGTGCCACATCTCCATGGCTCAAGCTGTTGACACGGACCTCGGCGGCCGCCCAGTCGGTATCGAACTGCTGATGCTGGGTCAGCATCGCCTGAACTTCCGAGTGCTGTGTTCCGAAGGTCTTGACGATGTCCAGTGCCCCCGCATAGTCGCCGGTGAGGGCCCTGGTTTTGCCCGCGCTGATCACATTCGCCTGAAGGTTGGCCAGGCGGGTGGCGATGGCCGGCGCCCCGACAAGCGTGTTGAAGGTGAGGTTGGCGGTCGCCAGCAGGGCTTCGTTGGCGCGAAACTCTTTGACGAAGGCCATGAACTCGATGCCTCGGGCCATCGCCTTCTGAACCCGGCCCCCTACCGCTTCAAGCAGCGCCATCGCATCGACGTAGGCTCCGGCCGCAGCCTGGGTCTTCGCGGCTTCGATATTGCTTGTGCGGATGTCGGGAAGCACGTCGGAGAGGCCGAGGATGTGGCCATTCGGTGCCCAATAGGTGATCGCCCCCTGGACCTTGGTCGCCACCGAAGTGAGATTGTTGTCGGCCAGCGCCAGACCATCGACATATCGCTGGGTGTGCACCTTGGCCAGTTGGCAGCGCTTGACTGCCTGGGCCAGCAGACTCATGGCCGTGCCCGAGTCACCAACGTTGGCAGCGGTCTTGGCTGCCTCGATGGTTTCGGTCTTCAGCAGTGCCACCTCGGGCGCGACGACCGCGTGGGTCAGTGCCGCCGCCGCGTCCTCGGCCAATTGCAGCGCCGCAGCATACTTGTCCGCGATCTGCTGGGCCGCAGCGCAGGCCGCGGTGACTTGGCCCAGCAAGCTCAGTGCGCCGGCCCGGTCGCCGGTGGCGCTCACCTGGGTCTTGGCGGCCTCGATCAGCGTGGTCTTGATGTGCAGGACTTCGTTCTTCACCACCGGCTGCACCAGCAGGGCCACGGCCTCGTTTGCCGCAAGCAGCGCCCGGTCGTATTTGCCCCCCTCCTGCTTGGCGGCTTCGCAGGCAGCCGCCACCTGGCCAAGCAGCGCCATCGCCTCGGACCGATCGCCGTTGGCGGCCTTCGCCTTGGCGGCGGTGATGAAGTCGGAAGTGATCTTCTCGGCGTCCTTCACCAAAGCCGGATGCACCAGCAGGCCGACTGCCGTCTCAGCCGCCCGCAATGCAGCGACGTAGCGGTCGGCGTCTCGATGGGCTGAAGCGCAAGCGGCGGTCACCTGGCCCAACAGTTCGATGGCCCCCGCACGGTCAGCCGCGACTTTCTGGGCGGCGGCCGTGATCAGATCTTTTTGGATCTGCGCCGCATCCCTGCGGCTCACCGGCTGATCGAGCTTGCGCAACTCGGCCTCGGCTGTGCTCAGGGCATCCGCATACTTGTCGGCTTCGGATTGCGCCGCCAGACAGGCGGCCTGCACCTGGCCCAGCAGGCCCATTGCACCCACGTAGTCGCCGGTCGCAGCCCTGGCTTTGGCTCCCTCAATCAGCTCGGTCTTGACGCGAAGTCCATCCACCACGATTGCAGGCCTGGTGAGCAGCGCCTGGGCCTCGGTGGCGACGCGCAACGCCTCAAGGTACTTGTCGGCTGCCACCTGCGCCGCCAAGCAGGCGGCCTGCACCTGGCCCAACAAGCCCATCGCACCCACGTGATCACCGGTCGCTGCCTTGGCTTTCGCCGCCTCGATCAGCTCTGTCTTGATGCGAAGTGCCTCCACCGAGATCGCCGGCTGTGTGAGCAGCGCCTGAGCCACTTCGGCAGCAAGCAAGGCTGCGGGGTACGCCTCCCTCAGGGCGGCATCCGGATCGGGCTTGGCCACGGGCGGTTCCCGGGTCTCCTCA
Organism: uncultured Roseateles sp.; assembly: GCF_963422335.1. Lineage (NCBI taxonomy): Bacteria > Pseudomonadati > Pseudomonadota > Betaproteobacteria > Burkholderiales > Sphaerotilaceae > Roseateles > uncultured Roseateles sp. The sequence goes on along the minus strand of NZ_OY729424.1, from coordinate 2,454,145 downwards.
CCGCTGCCGGCAACTGCGACCGCCACGACGGGCTCGCTCGATACCTGACCTAGGATGACCTCCATCTCGCTGGCCCACACTTGCGTGGACGAATCCTTGGGTTCGGACATGCTTGTCTCCCGTTGGCTCCCTGCCGCGGTTCGCCGATGCCCTCATCGTAGGCGAACAGCGAATCTGAGGGGCTATCCTGCCGCATATCGGCGCATCGGCCGCATCAAGTCGGCATCATTCAGGCCGAAGACAAGATGTGCCAGGGTACGCAACATGTTCGCGTTTTGCACGATGTACAGTGCGCCAGATGCGGCGATGATTGATCACCTCGCGGACAACCGCGAAACGGCAAAGACCTACGAAAGCGCAGACCCCCACCGTGGAAACTCCCCTGGCCGAACCCCTGCAATCCACGCTGTCCGGCGTGGCACGGGTGCTGGTGCATGCCGGCAAGCTGCAGCCCAAGGCCGCAGAGGAGTTGGCGCGCAGCGCCAAGGAGAAGAAAACCAGCTTCGTGGCGGCGGTCATGGCGGCCAGCGCGGTTTCGCCCACCGAGCTGGCGCACACCCTGGCCCACGCTCTGGCCCTGCCCCTGCTGGACCTGAATGCGCTGGACCTGCAGAAGCTGCCGCGCAACATCATCGATGCCAAGCTCGCCACCCAGTACCAGGTGCTGGTGCTGGGCCGGCGCGGCAACCGCCTGTTCATTGGCGGCGCCGACCCGACCGACCAGGAGGCGGTGGAGCGCATCAAGTTCGCCACCCAGCTGTCGCCCGAGTGGGTGATCGTCGAGCATGACAAGCTGGCCAAGCTGGTCGAGGGCTCGACCACCAGCGCCAACGAGGCGCTGGAGTCGATCTCCGGCGGCGACTTCGAGTTCGACGTCACCGACGAAGAGAATGCAGCGCCCGAAACCGCCGATGTGCAGACCGATGTGGAAGACGCGCCGGTGGTGCGCTTCCTGCAGAAGATGCTGATCGACGCGATCAATATGCGCGCCTCGGACTTGCATTTCGAGCCCTACGAGTACCACTACCGGGTGCGTTTTCGCATCGACGGCGAGTTGCGCGAGATCACCCAGCCGCCGATTGCGATCAAGGACAAGCTGGCCTCGCGCATCAAGGTGATCTCGCGCATGGACATTGCCGAGCGCCGCGTGCCGCAGGACGGCCGCATGAAGCTGAAATTCGGCAACAAGGCCATCGACTTCCGGGTCAGCACCCTGCCCACGCTGTTCGGCGAGAAGATCGTGATCCGGATTCTCGATCCGTCCAGCGCCAAGCTGGGCATCGAGGCGTTGGGCTACGAGAAGATCGAGAAGGAGCGGCTGCTGGGCTGCATCCACCGGCCTTACGGCATGATTCTGGTCACCGGGCCCACCGGTTCGGGCAAGACAGTGTCGCTCTACACATGCCTGAACATACTGAACCAGCCCGGCGTGAACATTGCCACCGTCGAAGATCCGGCCGAAATCAACCTGCCCGGCGTCAACCAGGTGAACGTGAACGACAAGGCCGGCCTGACCTTTGCCGCGGCGCTGAAAGCCTTTCTGCGCCAGGATCCAGACGTGATCATGGTCGGCGAAATCCGTGACCTGGACACCGCCGACATTGCCATCAAGGCCGCCCAGACCGGCCACATGGTGATGTCCACCTTGCACACCAACGATGCACCGTCCACCCTCACCCGCTTGCTGAACATGGGCGTGGCGCCCTTCAACATCGCCTCCAGCATCTTGCTGATCACCGCCCAGCGGCTGGCGCGCCGGCTGTGCGAAAACTGCAAGGTGCCGGCCGACTATCCGCGCGAGGCGATGGTGCGCGCCGGTTTTGCCGAAGTCGATCTGGACGGCAACTGGAAACCTTATCGAGCCGTCGGCTGCTCAAATTGCAACAATGGGTATCGCGGCCGAGTCGGTTTGTATCAGGTCATGCCCATCACCGACGCGATCCAACGCATCATTCTCGCCCTGGGAACTGCGGTGGATATTGCCGATCAGGCCCGCAAGGAAGGCGTGCGCGACCTGCGTGCCTCGGGTTTGATCAAGGTCCGCGCGGGTTTAACAACCCTGGAAGAAGTGATTTCGGTCACGAACGAATAAGCCCCCAGCGGGGACAATCGACAGGCTGGGGAAGGGACCCCAGGAGGTGATATGGCGACGTCAGCGGCGGTAAAGAATATTCCGGAATTCGTCTACGAATGGGAAGGCAAGGATCGCAACGGCAAGATCGTGCGCGGGGAAATCCGCGCCGGTGGCGAAGCCATGGTCAATGCCACGCTGCGGCGCCAGGGCATTCTCGTCAGCAAGGTGAAGAAACGCCGCGTGAGTGGCGGCAAGTCGATCAACCAAAAAGACATCGCCATCTTCACCCGTCAGCTGTCGACCATGATGCGTGCCGGCGTGCCGCTGCTGCAGGCCTTTGACATCGTCGCCCGCGGCAGCCCCAACCCCAAGCTGACCCGGCTGCTCAACGAAATCCGCGGCGATGTGGAAACCGGCACCAGTTTGTCGACCGCGTTTCGCAAACACCCGATGTATTTCGACGCGCTGTATTGCAATCTGGTCGAGGCCGGCGAGGCCGGCGGTATTCTGGAAGCCCTGCTGGACCGGTTGGCGATTTACCAGGAAAAGTCGGTGGCGCTGAAGAACAAGATTCGCGGCGCCCTGATGTATCCCATGGGAGTGATGGTCGTGGCCTTTATCGTGCTGGCCGTGATCATGATTTTCGTGGTGCCGGCCTTCAAGGATGTTTTCAAATCGTTTGGCGCCGACCTGCCCGCACCGACCTTGGCGGTGATCGCAATGTCGGAGTTTTTCGTCGCGTACTGGTATCTGATTTTCGGCTTTCTCGGTGGGGGTATCTATTTCTTCCTGCAAAGCTGGAAACGATCGGAAAAGATGCAGAAGACGATGGACCGTCTGCTGCTGAAGATTCCGATCTTCGGCGACCTGCTGTACAAATCGGCCGTGGCCCGCTGGACGCGCACCCTGTCCACCATGTTCGCCGCTGGCGTGCCGCTGGTGGAAGCACTGGACTCGGTCGGCGGCGCCTCGGGCAACGCCGTGTTCGCCGAGGCCACCGAGCAGATCCAGCGCGACGTCTCGACCGGCTCCTCGCTGACCAGTTCGATGCAGACCACCAATATCTTCCCCAGCATGGTGCTGCAGATGTCGTCCATTGGCGAAGAGTCGGGCTCGCTGGACCATATGCTGTCCAAGGCGGCCGAGTTCTTCGAGGACGAGGTCGATGAGATGGTGAAGGGCCTGTCCAGCCTGATGGAGCCCATCATCATCGTCATCCTGGGCACCATGATCGGCGGCATTGTTGTCGCCATGTACCTGCCCATCTTCAAGCTCGGCCAAGTGGTGTAAGTGCGGGATGGATGCTGAGCTGATTCACTTCCTGCTGTCGCCATGGGCGCTGGGTATTCTGGGCCTGTGCGTGGGCAGCTTTCTGAACGTGGTGGTGCACCGCGTGCCGCTGATGATGGAGCGGCAATGGCTGGGTGATGCCGCCGACCATCTTGGCGACAAGCCGACGCTGCTGAAGCTCGCCGCCCTGACTATCGCCGAGGCCGACAAAGTCGTGCTGGCCGCTGGCCTGGTCAGTGCCAAGGTCGAGGCCTTGCCGGCGCTGACCATCGCCAAGCCGCGTTCGCGCTGCCCCAGCTGCGGCCATCAACTGGCCTGGCATGAAAACATGCCCTTGATCGGCTGGCTGCGACTGCGCGGCCGCTGCTCGGCCTGCAAGACGCCGATCTCGCCGCGCTACCCCGTCGTCGAGTTGCTGACCGGCCTGTTGTTTGCCGCCATCGGCTGGCGTTTTGGCGCGCAAGAGCTGACCCTGATGTGGTGTGCCTTCGCCGCCGCCCTGGTGGCGCTGGCCGCGATCGACTGGGACACCACCCTGCTGCCCGATTCGATCAACCAGCCGCTGCTGTGGGCCGGCCTGGTCGTCGCCGCAGCGGGCTGGACCCTGCCGCTGCAGCAGGCCCTGATCGGTGCCTGCGCCGGCTATCTGTCGCTGTGGTCGGTGTACTGGCTGTTCAAACTGACCACCGGCAAGGAGGGCATGGGCTATGGCGACTTCAAGCTGCTCGCCGCCCTGGGCGCCTGGCTGGGCTGGCAGATGATTCTGCCCATCGTGCTGGGCGCCTCGGTGATCGGTGCCGTGGTCGGCATCGCGATGAAGATGAGCAGCAGCCTGCGTGAGGGCCGCTACGTGCCCTTCGGCCCCTTTCTGGTCGGCGGCGGACTGGTGGCCCTGCTGGCCGGCCCGCAGCGTGTGCTGGGCTGGATGGGATGGGCCTAGCGCCGCACAGGCTGCCGCTGCGCATCGGCCTGACTGGCGGCATCGGCAGCGGCAAGAGCACCGTCGCCAGGGCCCTGGCGGATCTGGGCGCAACCTTGATCGACACCGATGCGATCGCCCGTGAACTGACGGCGCCCGGCGGTGCCGCCCTGCCCGCCATCGCCGAGCGTTTTGGCTCGCAGGCCATTGGCAGCGATGGCGCGCTGGACCGAGCCCATATGCGCGCCCTGGCCTTCTCCGACGCCGACAACCGCCTGGCGCTGGAAGCCATCCTGCACCCGATGATTGGCGCCGAAACGTCGCGGCGGGCGGCCGAGGCAAGCACGCCGGTGATCGTCTTCGATGTGCCCCTGCTGGTCGAGTCAGGCCGCTGGCGCGATCGGGTGGACCGGGTGCTGGTGGTGGACTGCCTGGAGTCAACCCAGATCGAGCGGGTGATGCGCCGCTCCGGCTGGACGGCCCTGGCCGTGCAGGCGGTGCTGGATCAGCAGGCCACCCGACGCCAGCGACGTGCCGCCGCCGATGCGGTGATCTTCAACGAGGGGCTGAGCCTGGACGAGCTGAGACAGCAGGTCCAGGCCCTGCACAGCCATTGGCTCACATGAGCTTTTTGCCATTTCTTGCGCCCCGCGTGGAACCAATGCGCGCCCTGTGAAACAATCAACAGGGTTGGGTGCGACGATGTCGGGCCCTGATCACTCACCTGCGCATTGACTGACAAGGAATGGCCGCCTTGGTCCTCTACGAATACCCGTTCAACGAAAGCATACGCACCATGCTGCGGCTCGAGCATCTGTTCGACCGCCTGGCCCAGCTGATACCGCGCGATGCCCCTATGGATCACCACTTCGCGCTGGCCACGATCTTCGAGATCATGGATGTGGCCTCGCGCGCCGATCTGAAGTCGGACCTGCTCAAGGAACTGGAGCGGCACAAGGCACAGCTCAACAGCTACCGCGGCAACCCGTCGATCTCGGAGGCTGCGCTGGACGAGGTGGTGGCCCGCATCGACCATGCCTTCAACGGCCTGAACCAACTGTCCGGCAAGGCCGGCCACAGCCTCACCGCCAATGAATGGCTGATGAGCATACGCAGCCGCATCAACATCCCGGGCGGCACCTGCGAGTTCGACCTGCCGGCCTATTTCGCCTGGCAGCAGTTCGCGCCGACCAAGCGCCGCGCCGACCTGATGCAGTGGATGACCACCCTGATGCCGCTGGCCGAGGCCCTGCAGGTGCTGCTGGGCCTGCTGCGTGATGCCGGTGTGCCCCATATGGTGGCGGCCAGCGCCGGCCAGTACCAGCAAAGCCTGGCGGCCGGCCGCGTCTACCAGCTGCTGCGCATGCGCATCGACGGGGCCTTAAGCCTGATCCCGGAGATCAGCGGCCACCGGCTGATGGTCTCGATACGACTGATGCAGCAGGATGAAGAGGGCCGGCTCAGGCTGGCCTCCAAGGACACCTCATTCGAATTGACGCTTTGTGCATGACAAGCGATACCTCTTCCCCCTCGCCGCGCATCGTGCGCTGCCCCACCTGTGGCGGTGACAGCGTGTTCGCCCCACAGAACCAGTGGCGCCCGTTTTGCTCTGAGCGTTGCCGGATGATCGACCTCGGGGCCTGGGCCAGCGAGTCTTTTCGAGTCGAGGCTCATCCGGAGCCGGATGAGGGCGACGAGCCGAAAGAGAACTAAGCGCCGCGCAGGCGGCTCAACAAGCCTGCTGTCGAGCCGTCCAGCCCCGTCACATCCCCACTGGCCACGCGCGGCAGCAAGGCACTGCACAGCGCCTTGCCCAGCTCGACCCCCCACTGGTCGAAGCTGTTGATGCCCCACAGCGCACCGCTGACGAAGACCCGTTGCTCGTACATCGCGATCAGCGCGCCCAGTGAGCGCGGCGTCAGCGCTTCCAAAACAAAAGTCGTGCTCGGCCGGTTGCCGGGGAAGCTGCGGTGGCGCGCCACCGTCTGCGCGTCCAGCGCGGCACTGGCCGTTGGCGCGCGCTCGGTCAGCGCCTCCTCGGCGGTCTTGCCCTGCATCAGTGCCTGCGACTGGGCCAGGCAGTTGGCCAGCAGCTTCTGGTGCTGGTCGGCCAGCAGGGGCTTGAGCACCGGTGCCAGGCCAGCCCCATAGTTGGGTGTCTTCACGGCGATGAACTCGACCGGTATCACATCCGTGCCCTGGTGCAGCATCTGGAAATAGGCATGCTGGCCGTTGGTGCCGGCCTCGCCCCAGACCACCGGGCTGGTGGCATACGCAAGTGCATTGCCGTCCAGGTCCACGCCCTTGCCATTGCTTTCCATCTCCAGCTGCTGCAGATAGGCCGGCAGGCGTTTCAGACCCTGGTGGTAGGGCGCCACGCTGCGGCTGCCGAAGCCGTGGAAATTGCGGTACCAGACGTCCAGCAGGCCCAGCAGCACCGGCAGATTGGCCTGCAGCGGTGCCCGGGCGAAGTGCTGGTCCATCGCATGGGCGCCGGCCAGGAAGGCGCGGAAATTGTCGGCGCCTATGGCCAGTGCAATCGGCAAGCCGATCGCCGACCAGATCGAATAACGTCCGCCGACCCAGTCCCAGAAGCCGAAGGTGGTGGTGATGCCAAAGGCCCCCGCCGCGGCGATATTGGTCGTCGTCGCCACGAAATGCCTGGCGACGTCGGTTCCGCCCTGGGCCAGGAACCAGGCCTTGGCGGCCTGGGCATTGGCCAGGGTCTCCTGGGTCGTGAAGGTCTTGGAGGCGACGACGAAGAGGGTGTCATGCGGGCTCAAGCCGCGCAGCACCGGGGCCAGGTCATGCCCATCGACGTTGGAGACGAAGTGCAGCTTCAGCCCGGGGTGGGCGAACGAATCCAGCGCCGGCACCACCATTTGCGGGCCCAGGTCGCTGCCGCCTATGCCGATGTGCACCACATGGCGGATGCCGCTGGCGGCGGTGTCGCGCACCTGCTCCACATAGGCCAGCAGCCGCTCCAGCACCTCGTGCACCTGCTCGCTGTGTGGCCCCTGCCCGGCAGGCGCGCGCAGCGCCGTGTGCAGCACGGCGCGGCCCTCGGTGTGGTTGATCGCCTCGCCGGCCAGCATCGCATCGCGCTGCGCTTCGATTCCGCAATCGCGTGCGAGCTGCAGCAGCAGCTGCAGGCCGGTGTCATCGAGCAGGTTCTTCGACAGATCGGCAAACACCTCGGGCGCCTGCACGGAGAGCTTGCCGAAGCGCGCCGCATCGGTGGCAAAGGCCTGGCGCAGATCGAAGCTTTTGCCCCGGCCCGCGAAGTGGGCGTTCAACGCGGCCCAGCTGGGCGTCTGGTCACAGCGCGGGTACTTCATCGCAGCGACTCAATCATCTGGTCCAACTTGCCGGCATCGATGGCGAACAGGCGTATGCCCTCGGCCAGCTTCTCGGTAGCCATCGGATCCTGGTTCAGCGCGAAGCGGAAGGTGGCCTCGTTGTAGCTGTGTGCCTCGAGGCTCATGCCCTGGGCTGCCTCGGCACTGAGCTGGCGTGTGAGCGGCGCGTCCAGCGCCTGCAACTGGCCCAGCAGGTCCGGGCTGATGGTCAGCAGGTCGCAGCCGGCCAGGGCCTGGATCTGGCCGATATTGCGGAAGCTGGCGCCCATCACCTCGGTCGGAATGCCGTACTTCTTGTAGTAGGCATAGATCTGCGCCACCGACTTGACGCCGGGGTCGTTGACGCCGGCTTGTGCCGCTTCGTCCCAGGCGGCGCCGGCCGACTTCTTGTACCAGTCGTAGATGCGGCCGACGAAGGGCGAGATCAGCTGCACGCCGGCCTCGCCGCAGGCCACCGCCTGGCAGAACGAGAACAGCAGGGTCAGGTTGCAATGGATGCCTTCGTGCTCCAACGCCGCGGCGGCTTGTATGCCCTCCCAGGTCGAGGCCAGCTTGATCAGCACACGATCGCGGCCGATGCCGGCTTGCTCGTAAAGCGCAATCAGTCTGTGGGCGCGGGCAATGCTGGCGGCCATGTCGAAGCTCAGGCGGGCATCGACCTCGGTGGACACGCGACCTGGCACCACCTTCAGTATCTCCAGACCAAAGCGCACCAGCACCTGGTCCACGATCTCCTCCAGCGGCTCACTCTTGTGCGCGGCCACCGTCGCAGCCAGCAGCGGCGCGTAGTCGGGCGACTGCACCGCCTTCAGTATCAGCGACGGATTGGTGGTGGCATCGCGCGGCGCGTACTGGGCCAGTTGCAGGAAGTTGCCGGTGTCGGCCACCACGGTGGTGAAGGCTTTGAGCTGGTCGAGTTGGTTCATGGCGAAAGATGCGGGAGTGACGAAAGACAACGCTGATTAGACCTCGTTGGCCAGCACAGTCGGCGACAAGCAGGTTACAAGCCCGGTCGGGGCAAATCCTTGCTGCTCCCGGGAGAAACCCGAAAACACCCAGTTTGGATTGACGCGGCAATGAAACTTAGCCATCATTAACGTGTAACTAGGTTACATCAACGGCGATTTTCACACATAACAGCGCGTAGCTCGTTCAATCCATGTCTTTCGACCTTGTCTTCTTTGGCGGCACCGGCGACCTCACCTGGCGCAAACTGATGCCCGCCCTGTTCCAGGCCTTTCGCCACGGCAAGCTGCCCGAGGGCGGTCGCATCCTGTCGGTGGCCCGCGACGACATGCCCGATGAGCGCTATCGCGAATGGCTGAAGGAACGCTTCCGCGAGGTTGATGGCCCCAAGCGCCCCAGCGATGAGGAGTTCGAGCGCTTTGCAGCGCTGCTGCACTACCGGCGCATGGACCTGTCCCAGCCCGAGCACTACCAGCGACTGAAAGACTGGCTGGCCGAGCGCAACGCCGACACCGTGGTGCTGTATCTGGCCACCAGCCCGCACCTGTTCACGCAGATCTGCGCGCAGCTGGGCGCCGCCGGCCTGAACAGCCCCAAGATTCGCGTCGTGCTGGAGAAACCGCTGGGCCATGACCTGGCCAGCGCCCAGGAGATCAACAAGGCCGTGCGCTCGGTGTTTGCCGAGACCCAGGCCTTCCGCATCGACCACTACCTGGGCAAGCCATCGGTGCAGAACCTGATGGCGCTGCGTTTCGGCAATGCGCTGTTCGAGCCGCTGTGGCGCCGCGAAAGCATTGCCAATATTCAGATCACGCTGGCCGAAGGCCTGGGCGTGGGCACGCGCGGCGACTTCTACGACCGCACCGGCGCCCTGCGCGACATGATCCAGAACCATGCGCTGCAGTTGCTGACGATGGTGGCCATGGAGCCGCCCTCGACCAACGATGCCGATGCGATCCGCGACGAGAAGCTCAAGGTGCTGCGTTCGCTGAAGCCCTTCACCGCCGAGAGCGTGGCCCGCGACGTCGTGCGCGGTCAGTACCGCGCCGGCACGGTCGATGGCAAACCGGTGCCGGGCTATCTCGACGAGGTCAAGGTGCCGGCCGACAGCACCTGCGAAACCTTCGTCGCGCTGCGCACCGAAGTGCAGAACTGGCGCTGGGCCGGCGTGCCCTTCTATCTGCGCACCGGCAAGCGCCTGGCCGCGCGAGACGCACAAATCGTCGTCAACTTCAGACCTGTCCCCCACCCGATCTTCCCTGGCGGCAACGTTGCCAACAAGCTGGTCATCAAGCTCCAGCCCGAAGATGGCCTGGAGCTCCACCTGCTGGCGGCCAAGGGCAGTTCGCATGGCGAGTCGCTGGCGCCGGTGTCGCTGGATCTGGACTTCGACAAGGCCTTTGCTGCGAATCGGGTCGGCGCCTACGAGCGCCTGCTGCTGGACGCGATTGCCGGCCGGCTGAACCTGTTCGTGCGCAGCGACGAGCAGGAGCAGGCCTGGCGTTGGGTCGAGCCCATTCTCGACGCCTGGGAGCAAGACACCACCGGCCCACGGCCCTACACCGCCGGCAGCTGGGGCCCTCCGGCCGCCAGCGCACTGGTCGCGCGGGACGGCTTTGCCTGGGCGGAGGAACAGTGAGCATTGTCGATCGGGTGCGGGCGGCGCTGCCCGCGCTGCCGCCGGCCGAGCAGCGCGTCGCCCATCTGCTGATCGCCGATGCGCGCGCCTTCGCCACCCTGCCGGTCACCGAGCTGGCCGAGCGGGCCCACGTCAGCAAGCCGACGGTGGTGCGATTTTGCCGCAGTGTCGGCTATGACGGCCTGGCCGACTTCAAGCTGAAGCTGGCTGGCAGCGTCAATGAGGGCGTGCCCTTCGTCCACCGTGCGGTGGATGAGGACGACAAGCCCAATGTGCTGATCGTCAAGGTCATAGACAACGCCGTCGCCGCCCTGCTTCACTACCGCAATGACGCGGCCAGCCCGCTGTTCGAGCGCGCCATCAATGCCCTGGCCGAGGCCGGGCGCAGCAAGCACCGGATCGAGTTCTACGGCGTAGGCAACTCCGGCATCGTGGCGCAAGATGCGCAGCACAAGTTCTTCCGCCTGGGCGTCAACACCATCGCCTGCAGCGACGGCCATGTGCAGCTGATGAGCGCCACCATGCTCAAGCCCGGCGACTGTGCGGTCGTGATCAGCAACTCGGGCCGCAGCCGCGACCTGATCGACGCAGCCGAGATCGCCCGCAAAAAGGGGGCGACGGTGATCATCATCACCGCCAGCGGCTCTCCATTGGCGCAGATCGGCCAGACCCAGGGCCACGTCCTGCTGGCCGTCGACCACCCGGAAGACTACGACCGCTACAGCCCTATGGTGTCACGGCTCTTGCACCTGATCGTGATCGACATCCTGAGCACTGGCGTGGCCCTGCAATTGGGCCAGGAACTGCGGCCGATACTGCAAGAGATCAAGCGCAATCTGCGCAGCAAGCGCTACGCGCCTTCAACAGACTCCTAGCCAGTTGGGGCCGGAGCTTGCCGAGTACAGCAAGGTCCAGCCCGCAATGATTCAGGAATCCGGCCACAGCAGTTCGCTGAGACCGTAGACGCGGGCCAGCTCGGCCAGCTTGGGCGGTGCGCCGACCAGGGTCAGCCGGCGGCCCGAGGCCTGCGCCCGGCGCTGGCATTCCAGCAGCACGGCCAGCACGGCCGAATCGAAATCCAGCAAGGCCGAGGCATCCAGCTCGAGAGGCCCGCTTGCGGCCTGCATCGCCTCGGTCAGCGCGCCCAGCACCTGCTGGGCGTCGCCGAGGCCAACCTTGTGAGGCAGGGTCAGCACAGCCACTTCACTTGGCAGCCGGGGCAGCGGCCTTCTGGTTCTTGTCGGCCAGCATCTTGATCAGACCATCGATGCCATTGGCGCCGATTTCCTGGGCAAAGCTGTTCTTGTACTGGTCGGCCAGCCAGATGCCCAGCACATTGACGTCGTAGATTTTCCAGCCGGCGGCCGACTTCTCAAGGCGGTAGTCGAGCTGGATCGGGTCGCCCTTGCCACGCACCTCGGTGCGCACGACGACCTCGGTATCCTCTGCGCCGGCACGCAGCGGTTTCAGGCTGATGGTCTGGTCCTTGACCTGGGTCAGCGCGCCGGCATAGGTGCGCACCAGCAGGGTCTTGAACTCGTCCTGCAGGTGCTTTTGCTGCTCCGGGCTGGCCTGGCGCCAGAAGCGGCCGGTGGCGGTGGCCGTCATGCGCTGGAAGTTGATGTGCGGCATCACCTTGGCGTCCACCAGGGCGATGATCTTCTGCACATCGCCGCCCTGAATGGCCTTGTCGCTCTTGACGGTATCGATCACATCGGTGGAGACCTGGCGGATCAGCGCGTCGGGAGCGACGATGTCAGCCGCCTGGGCCGCCACACTCAGGCCCAGCTGCAGGGCCAGCACGGCCAGACCACGGGCAACAACAGATTTGAACAACATGGATTTCCTCTACTCACTCATTCGCACCGCCCGAGGGGGCGGCAGCGTTTCAAGACATGGCCTCAACGCGCGACCCGGGCAAAAGGTTCACGGCCCGACCTGCGGCGGGGAAATACGGTCGGCCGGTGGCACGGGCTTCAGGTCTTCGTCCTCGTCCTCCTCGCCGATGTCGCCGCGCTTGGTCAGGTAGGCGTCGCGGATGAAGGTGTATTTGTCCAGCGCGATTTCTTCCAGCATCTGCGAGGCACGCAGATAGTTGGCACGCGAGTTGATGGCCTGCAGCGCGAAGATGCTGAACTGGGTCTTGCCGTCGTTGAACACCATCGGTGGCGTGGCCATGCGGTCCAGCGGCATGGCAATCGTGTCACGCACCGAGCCCGGGCCAAAGATGGGCCAGACGATGTAGGCGCCTGTCTTGAAGCCCCAGCGGCCCAGTGTCTTGCCAAAGTCTTCGTAGTGATGCTCGAAGCCCGCCTCGCCGGCTATGTCGAGCACGCCACCAAAGCCCAGCATCGAGTTGAAGGCAAAGCGCGCCGTGTCCTGGATACCTGCGCGCCAGCGACCCTGCAGGAACAGGTTCACGGCCGACCAGCCATCCGCGACGTTGTTGAAGAAGTTGTCGAAGCCCTGGCGTATCGGTCCGGGCACGACATCCCGGTAGGCCGTGGCCACAGGCTTGAGCACCGCCTTGTCGACCTCCTCGTTGAAGGCGAAGACCTTGCGGTTCCAGCGCTCCCAGGGGTCGAGCTTCTGGCCCGGGCCCATGCGGGCCTGCGAGATCAGGTTGGCGCAACCCGACAGCGTGAGCACGGCCGCCAGCAGGGCCAGCAGCCCCAGGCGCCGCAGCCGCGGGCCCGCACGTTCAGCGGCCATCACTTCTTCTCTCCTTGACCGGCCGCCGATCCCGCGTCGGAGGCCTTGCTGTTGAGAAACTGGCCGATCAGCGACTCCAGCACCACCGCCGACTGCGTCTGCGTCAGCGTGGCCCCGGCGACCAGATTCTTCTCGTCGGCGCCAGGCTCCAGGCCGATGTACTGCTCGCCCAACAGGCCCGAGGTGAGGATCTTGGCCGAGCTGTCTTTCGGGAAGGCAAAGCGCTTCTGCAGCTGCAGCACGACGCGGGCCTGGTAGCTCTTGTCATCGAAGCTGATGGCCTCGACGCGGCCGACGACCACGCCGGCGCTCTTCACCGCGGCATGGGCCTTGAGGCCGCCGATATTGTCGAACTTGGCGGTGACGGCATAGGTCTCCTCGAAGTTCAGGCTCAGCAGATTGCCGGCCTTCAGCGCCAGGAACAGCAGCGCCGCGGCACCGATCAGAACAAACATGCCTACCCAGGCATCATGGCGTGAGGATTGCATCGTCACTTTCCTTAGATCGAAAACATCATCGCGGTGAGCACGAAGTCCAGCGCCAGCACCGCCAGCGAAGCCACCACCACGGTGCGCGTGGTCGCCTGCGCCACGCCTTCCGGCGTGGGTTGGCAGGTGTAGCCCTGAAGCAGGGCAACAAAGGTCACCGTCAAGCCAAACACCAGGCTCTTGATCACGCCGTTGCCGACATCGGCAAAAACCTCGACCCCGCCCTGCATCTGCGACCAGAAGGCTCCGGCATCAACGCCGATCAACAGCACGGCCACCATCCAGCCGCCCATCACGCCCACGGCCGAGAACACCGCCGCCAGCAGCGGCATGGCGATCATGCCGCCCCAGAAGCGCGGCGCCAGCACCCGGGTGACCGGATCAACGGCCATCATCTCCATCGCCGTCAACTGCTCGCCGGCCTTCATCAGTCCGATCTCGGCCGTCAGCGAGGTGCCGGCACGGCCGGCAAACAGCAGCGCCGCCACCACGGGTCCCAACTCGCGCACCAGGCTCAGCGCCACCAGCAGGCCCACGGCCTCGGAGGAGCCGTAGCGCTGCAAGGTGTAATAGCCCTGCAAGGCCAGCACGAAGCCGACGAACAGGCCAGAGACCGAGATGATGGACAGCGATTTGTTGCCCAGGAAGAAAACCTGGTCGATCACCAGCCGAGGCCGGGCCAGGCAGCGCGGTGTGCGCGCGAGCAGCTCGATCAGGAAGCGTGCCGCCCAGCCCACATCGGCCAGCAGCTGGCGCACCGCGCGGCCCAGCTGAGCGGGATGGAACAGAATCATGCGTGGGCCCCCAGGCGGAAGTCATCGGCCACCGGGCGGGCCGGGTGGTGGAACTGCACCGGTCCATCGGCCTGCGCCCTCACGAACTGCTGCACCAGGGGATCGCTGCTGTGGCGCAGCTCATCTGGGGTGCCCTGGGCAACGATGCGGCCGTTGGCAATCATCGCCACCTGGTCGGCAATCTGGAAGGTCTCGTGCAAATCGTGGGAGACCAGCACGCTGGTCAGGCCCAGCGCGTCGTTGAGGTCGCGTATCAGCCGCGCGGCAATGCCCAGCGAGATCGGGTCAAGGCCGGCGAACGGTTCGTCGTACAGCACGAGGTCCGGGTCCAGCGCAATCGCCCGCGCCAGCGCGACGCGGCGGGCCATGCCGCCTGATATCTCGCTGGGCATCAGATCGCGGGCGCCGCGCAGGCCCACTGCATTGAGCTTCATCAGCACCAGGTCGCGGATCATGGATTCCGGCAATCTGGTGTGCTCGCGCAGGGGAAACGCGACGTTGTCGAACACCGACAGATCGGTGAACAGCGCACCAAACTGGAACAGCATGCCCATGCGCCGACGTGCGGCATAGAGGCCCTGGGCATCCAGCGGCGCCAGGTCCTGGCCGTCCAGCAAGACTTGGCCCGACAACGGCTTGAGCTGGCGGCCGATCAGGCGAAGCACCGTGGTCTTGCCTCCGCCCGAGGTGCCGATCAGGGCCAGCACCTTGCCCCGCGGAATGCTCAGATTGACGTTCTGCAAGATCACCCGGTCGCCATAGCCGCAACTCACGTCACGCAATTCGACGAGAGGCTGGGCGGATACGCTGGCTTGCAGGTTCAGATTTGGAGGCATGGGCCGGTGGTTGGCGCAGCGCCCGAGGCTTGAAGCCCGGAACGCTTGATGGAGGTGCGACAGGGCAGCATCATAGGGGAAACACCGATGATGCGTCGTCGGCAACGCCAAAACCCGGGCCGCCCGGCCCTCTACAAACGCGAGCCCCGGCTGCCAGCCGGGCGTTCAGCGTCAAAACGCACCTCGACACGTATCAAGGACTTGACGACCTCGCCCTGCAATTCGCCAGGAAGAAAGCTCGCACCCAGAAAGGACTCGCGGGCCACCGCCTCCAGCGCCGGCGGGAGGCCGCTGCCTTCGACCCTGACCTTCTGCACCACGCCATGCTCGTCGATGAAGAGGGCAAGCACCGCGCGGAAATGCCCGCCCTGCGCCTCGGCCAGCTCCGGCCACAGCAAGGCCACCTGCGAGCGCAACACCGGCGGCACACTGAGCCGCGACCGCGGCAGGTAGAGATCGTCGGGCCCGGTCTCGGCTTCGGCAGGCAGGGCCAGCACGGGCAGCGGCGCAAGGGCCAGCGGGGGTTCTATCGTCTCAGCCAGACCCTGCTCCGGCCCCTGACGGTCGGCAACAGTCAGCCGCAGTGTCTCGGCGCTCGCCTCGAAAGACTTGAGTGCGACCGCAGGGCCGGCGGTCAGCAGCATCGGTCGGGGCGCTGCTGCGCCCGGCGACCTGGCCGGCGCCTCTGCGCCCAGCCAGCTCGTGCCCAATACCGCCGCGTGCAGCCCCACCGAGGCCAGCACAAAGGCCAGCAGCGGGGCATAGCGCGAGGCGACCACGGGCGCGACTCAGTCCACCAGCTCGCGCCAGGAGCTGCGCCGCGCGGCCCCGGCCCCCTGCGCGGCCGGCTCGATCGACTTGCTGCCGGGCTGGCTGGCATCGGTCTTGGTGATGATGGTCAGGCCGGTGCCATTGCTCAGCTGCACCGTGCTCAAACCGGCCACCATGGTGCTGAGAAACTCCGCGTCTCCCTTGCCCGAGGCCACATTGAGCTGGTAGATCCAGGAGGTGCCCGAGCTGGCCTCGGTGCAGTCCGTGGCCGTGGTGCCCGGCACATTGCCGGCCACGGTGAGGATGTTGAAGGCCAGCTGCATGTCCACGTTGACGCGTTCACCCGAGGTCACCAGATCGACATACCAGCCATTCTTGCTGGTCCAGTCCACCGGGCTGCCGCCAATGACCTTGTGCACACTGTCGGTCGTGACGGCCTGGGCCACCAGCGTACCGCCGGCGCGCACGTCGCCCAGGCCGGTGGCAGTCAGGTTGTCCTTGATGGCATAAATGCTTTGCGTGCCGGTCGAGGTCACGTCCGTCTTGCCCAGGTAGCGGCCGGTGCCGATGTAGACCACAGGGAACCGCGCGCCGTTGTACTCGACCTCGGCCAGTTGCGGCGCCACCGTGATCGACTGGGCCACTCCGCCGACCAGCAGCTGCGCCAGCTTCAGCGCCGAGCTCTTGGGCTCGATCAGATCATCGATGTCAAAACGCCAGACATTGCCCAGCAGGTCGCCGGCATAGAAGCGCTTGGTCAGGTTCTCGGTGTCGAAATCGACCCAGCCGTTCAGCCGGCCCAGGCCGCTGGGCGTGTCGGCCGAGCCCGCGCCGGTGCCGACTTTCTTCAGCAGCGCGCCGGTCTCGGCATTGAGCACGAACAGATAGCCCCCGCCGTCACCGGGCGAAACGTTGTTGTAGCCCGAGGTGAAGGCCACCACCCAGGTGCCGTCCTTGCGCTTGGTGATGACGGGGTTGCCATAGCTGAGGCCCAGATCGTCGTTGGTGAACTCCCACAGCGCGACCGGGTTCAGCGGGTCGGTGATGTCCAGGGCGTAGTAGCCGCGGCCACCGGCGTTCAGGCCACCGACCAGAATCGTCTTCCAGGTGCCATCGGCGGCGTAGATGTCACCCGCGGTCGGCGTGGCATCGACAAAGTACTGGTGCTTGGACTCGTAGTACTGGTCGCCCAGCTTGTACATATTGGGCATCACCATGCTGGGGATGTAGGCCCAGCGCTCCTGGCCGGTGGCGGCATTGATCGCATGCAGCATGCCGTCGTTGGCACCCACGTACAGCGTCGGCAGGCGGTCCTTCTTGCTGGTCTTGTAGGTGCCGTAGCCGTTCTCGGTGTAGGCAAAGCCGGGGGCACCGACATAGACCGGCGACGAGTTGACGATGTCGCCCAGCACCTGATTGCGGCTGCGGTACTCGGTATGCGGCTGCCCGCGCAGGAAGTCCACCATATTGGAGCCCGAATTCACCACCGCCTTGGCCGCATCGCTGAGGCCCGCGCACTGGGACAGCTGCGCCGTCAGAGACTTGGAGCAGACATTGTCGAAGTTGCCGTTCAGGCCGTCGGCGGTCAAGTTGGCGTAGGTGAATTCGCGCAAGGTGCCGGCATTACCCGAGCCTTTCTTGAAGTAGCGGATGGTGCCTCGCGACGAGGGTGTGATCTGTGCCGCCGCCGACCATTTGTTGAGGTCCACGCGATTGCCCTGGGCATCGATGGTCGAGGTGGGAATCACGCCGGTCTTGGTGTTGATCTCGTAGGCACGCAGATCGCCGGTCCACTCGGACGAACGGAACTGCGCGATGTACACGCCGTTGTCGCCTTCCACCGGCTGCAAGGTGCTGGTCGCAGCCGCTGATGAGGCGCCAGTGGCCGCCGAGATGGTGTTCAAGGCCGCCTTCAGGCTGGAGATCAGCGAGGCCGGATCGACCGCACTGAAGTAGCGGCCGCGGCCGTTAACCGCCGCATGCCAGAGGTCATCGATGTTCACCGCACCGGCATCATCGCCGGGTGCCGGCCAGTCCTTGCTGCCCTGGCTGATGGCCAGAAAATCGGTCTTGGGATCGGTGTCGTAGTTGACGTCGAACTGCAGCGTGCCGTTCATGCCCAGGCTCAGCGTGAACGTGCTCATGTGTTGCCAGCGCGCATTGTCCTTGCCGAGCGCGGTGACGTTGTTCTCGCACACCGAGGTGCCCAGGGCACCGATGCAGTTGTTCAGGGCATCGGTACGCAGGTCGTTCTGGTAGTAGTACATCGCCACGTCGGCCAGCGTGTCGCTGGAGCCACCGGCATTGGTCGTGGCATTGGTCGTGGTCACGGCGCCGTCGGTGCCCGCGTCCAGCACATCGGTCGAGACCGGCGTGCCGGCGGTGGTGGTCGGTCCGGTGGTCGTCGGCGAGCCGGGACCGACACTGGAGGTGCTCGAGGCACCGGCCACGTCGGTATTGGCCGGAACGCTGGCCACGCAGCTGCTGCTTGTCGTCGTGCTGACCGTATTCGGGCTGGTGCTGGTGCTGGTGGTCGAACCGACCGAAGCAGCGGAAGTGACGACCGGCGTCTGCGACACCGTCGTCGGCCCGCTGACAGTGGATCCGACCGTGATGCTGGGGGTGCCGGCCGTGGTCGTGTCCGAACTCTGGGTGCCGTTGACGACCACGATCACCTGCTTCATCGCCGTCGTGCTGGTGATGTTCTTGACCAGGGTGGTCTGCGACGAGGTGGTGGTGGTGACGGTCGTGGTGGTGGGCGTCGAATCCTTCGTGCTGTAGGTCTTGACGGTGGTGACCGAATAGCCTGTGCCCGAGGGGCAGCCGCTATTGGACGGCCCCGACACCCCGGTGGACGTGACATTGGCGGGCACGCTGGACAGCCCGGTCAAGGTGTAGGTGTAGGACTTGTTGCCGGTCTTGGTGATGGTGAAGGCGCCGTTGTAGGTGGCCGGAGCGATGCCGCTCAGCGTGATCGTGTCGCCGGTGCTGAAACCATGGTTCGAGCCGGTCGTCACCGTCACCAGGCAGGAGCCGGATGACAGGCTGCTGCAATGCGAGACCGTGCTGTTGGTCTTGGTCGTGTAGGTGGGATTGTTCAGCGTGTAGGTGGTCGACGTGTGCGGCGTGGTGACCGTGCTGGTCGTCGTCGTGGCCGAGGTGCTGACCGTGGTACCCGGCGTCACCGTCGTGCGCTGGCCGGTAGCAGTGCGGTTCCAGGTCTTGGTGGTGGTCGTCGTGTTGGTACCACCGTCAAACATCGGACGGACCGTGGAGCCCGCGTCCTGCTGGCCCACCGTGCTGGTGCCATTCATGGCCAGCGGGCCATAGGTCGAGGTTTCCAGGCCGGTGTTCCAGTAGCCGTCGGTGGACAGGATGGTGAAATTCTTCTGGCAGGAGTACTGCACCGGATCGTAGGTCTGACCGGAAATCTGCTTGGCGTAGTAGCGGCCGACCTTGGACAGCGAGCCGCGCAGCGGCGTGCTGCCACCCGGGTTGGTGGCCATCAGCTTGGTGTAGAAGGAGCTCTTCTGCGTGGCGGCGAAGTCGCGGATATCCAGGAACTTGTTGCCCTCGGTCACGCCCTTCTCACCAATGGTGGTGAAGCCGATGCGAAACTTGTCATCCATGTCCTTGAACGCACGGCTGACGCTGGTCTTCATCAGCAGCATGCGGGTACGGTAGTAGGTGTTCCAGTTGGCATAGCGCTGGGCTTCGGTGGAGGTCGGCGTGACGATCTGGGCCGTGAACACCCCATAGCCGGGGCTGGCACCCAGATCACTGTTGCACTCCTTGTAGAAGGTGGAGCTGGTCGTCAGCTTGTTGCCCGGATACTGGAAGTCCAAGGCTTTCTGGCTGCCGCTGTAGGTGTAATAGACCTGGTTGGCCGGCGCACCCTCGGCCACCACCGGGCTGGTCAGACTGCCGGAGCCGACCGCCATCGCCACATTCAGGCCGAGACTGCCGTTGCTGTAGGTCCAGCTGGTGACCTTGGCCACCATGTACTTGGACGGCGAGGACGAGGAATACACCGTCACCACCTGGCCGACGAAGAACCAGTTGGCGGCACGGCTGCTAGACGTGACGGTGACCGTCAGGGCGCCGCTGCTGACGATGGACACCGCGGACAGGTTGGTCGGGTAGTCGGTCTCGTTGACCGGGTCTCCCGCGGTGAGAAAGTCCAGGCTGCCGGCGGCCTGCTCGGTACCGTCGGCGTTCATCGGCGGCGAATAGGGCGCCGCCGACGCGACCGGGTTGAAGGCCAGGCCATTGCACTGCGCCGTGCGCCTGCCATATTCGGCGTTGCCATTCTGGTCAGGCCGGAGCTGGAAGTTGTTCGCGTCATCCGGCATGTAGTCCCAGGCCATGCTGCCCGAGTCGTCCAGGATGAACATGATGTTGGGCTTGACCTTGGTCGTCGCCGTCGTGAACAGCGGCGCGGTGGCAATGTCGGTCGTGCCGGCCAGCGATGCGGCCGCCAGCCCCAGGGCGAGGGCGCCGCCCAGCAGCGTGCGGGCGGTCAGCAGGTACGCGGCGCGTGTCTCAAATGGCTTCATGGAATCCTCGCAATCGGGTCGTTGGCGTTGCTGCTTCGGGCGGTGGGCCACGGGGCCTGCTCCAGCCTTCAGAAGTGCACCAGGGTTTCGGCGTAAGCCACGGTGCCGCGCACACCCACGGTGCGCGTCACGACCCGGTAATAGGTACCGGCAGTCTTGTTGGGAAAATGCTTCTGCTGGCCATAGCTGATGCTGCCCCGCTGGCTCGAGGTAGTCGTCGACGCCGTCACCGGCTGGGCGCAATCCTTCAACGGTGGATCAGAGCCCGGCACGATCTCGCAAAGCCGCGTGATCACATAGCGGGAGACATTGCTGCCGCCCACATTGATAGGTCCGGCCGACTTCAGGCAGACCGTGGGCCGGCTGTTACGGCCCGGCACGGCGCAGTCGTTGCCGTCCCAGTCCACCAGCACCAGCGAGGCCGCCGCAGTGGCCACGGTGCGTCCGGTCGGGTCCAGTGCCGCACGGGAGGTGGGGTAGTAGCCCAGGGCTTGATTCTCGGCATCCAGCGTCGGCCCGACATTGGCCTGCAGCCAGGCAATGGCCTGCTCGGTGGCCACCGAACCGGCGGCCAGCGCATCCTGCTTGAAGCCAAGATTTCCCAGCACCAGGGCACCGGTATCGACGGTACGCACCAGGGCCACGGCGCCAAGTGTGAGCACCACCACGGCAATCAGCGAGAACAGCATCGAGACGCCGCGCTGCAGCCGCGCTGCCCCCATGGAGGCCAGCCTGTGTATGCGTTTCATGATCCGGCCCCCGAGGCTGGTGCAGGAGGAGGTGTGGCGGTCGTGAAGTCACCGCGCCAGACCTGGTTGCGCAAGGGCACCAGCACGTCGAAGACCTTGTAGCGGTAGTGCTTCCAGTCGCTGGTGCCGTCGATCTTCAAGGTCAGGCACTTGCTGTCACCGCAGGCGGTGGCGCCTGCCACGCTGGCAAATTTGCCCACGTCCCACAGCGGCAGCGCGGTCGTGACCTCCTCTTTCTCGAACTGCGCGCTGCGGGCAACAATGGCCACGCGCACCGCCCGCACCTGCAGCCAACCCAGGTTGTTGACCGGGGTGACGGCGTCGAAGGTGTCCACCACATCGTCGCCATCGGTGTCCTTGCCGTACAAGGCCTTCAGGTCGACGATATTGGACTGCAGATCCTGAACCACATCGGCCTGGGTCGGCAGGTCGAAGCGGGTCTGGCGCAGCTTCTTGTCGGCCGTCACGCTGAAGCGCAGATCGCTCAGGGTGCCCAGATTGATCAGGAAGGCGCCGTCGGCCGAGGCCGCGTTGGGAAACTGGTTGCCGTTCCAGGTGGCCGAGTCGCTGCGGGTGATCTGGCCGGTGTCGGTGGCGCTGGCCTGGAAGACCTGGCAGGGCTGATCGCGCCCGTAGACCAGAGCCAGCAAATCGCCCGCGGCAAAGCCGACCGAGGACTTCACCACCATGCGGGTGCGTTGATCGCCGGGGCCGGTCGGGTTGTAGAACGGCGAGCCCAGGGCCACCGGCAGCGAAAAGCCCGGCGTAGCCGCCGCCAACACGCGCACGGTGTCGGGCGCATCGTTGGCACCCTGGGTAATCAGCACCGGCGCCAGAGTCGGCGGCATGCCGACCACATCGACACCGCCGAATTGCGCCCTCAGCACACAGCCCGACACCTGGCCGTCCGTGGCCAGGCCATAGCCGGCCATCTTCAGCTGGCGCTGGATCGCGTAGATGGCCAGGCCACCGTTGATCTGGGCGTCCGAGCCGGTGCTGGCGCTACGCTTGTTGTTCTCGGCATAGACCAGCACGCTGGCAATCACCAGGGTGGACAGCAGGCCGATGGTGACGCCCACCATCAACTCCACCAGGGTGAAACCGCGCTGGCGCAGGCCGCGAGACCGTGATTGAGCTTGCATATTCATTGCTGCCACACCATGGATGTGCTGTAGCGGTTGCGGTCCTGGTCGCCCTGCACCCAGGTCAGCGTGACGGTGACCGTGCCGGTGCCGGCATTGCTGACCAGGGCAATCTCGGCCGAAGGCAGGGTGGCCTCGACCTTGCGCTTCCAATCGGCGCAGCGCGAATAGCCGGCGCAGCTGGCGTCGCTGTACAGCGGCAGGCGGGTGATGTGATCGGTCTGCACCAGCGCGAACAGATCGTTGGCTAGGTAGGCCGCATCGGCGCGGATCTTGGCGGTGGTCTGGGCACGGGTCATCGAGGCCTGCAGGCCCACCAGGCCCAGCACGCCGAAGGCGAAGATGAGCATGCCCACCAGTGCCTCGACCAGGGCGATGCCGCGCTGGCGGCTGGGGGCGTTGAAGCGTCGAACGTTCATGGGTGGGTACCTCATGGAGCCGCCGGGCAGGCCCGGGGATCGGAACTGGCCACGTCGCGGTCGCACATGCGGATGGAGCCGCCGGTGTCGACAACGACGCGTAATTTCCGGCCGTCGTGATTGAGCGCCTCGACATCAATGATTTGAATGGTGCCGGCCTCAACGATTACCTGACCCAATCCGTTGAAGCGCACTCTGTCCGCTGAAACGGCGCCCCCTCCCGCTGGAATCGTCACAACTTTTAGCGTGTCTGCACCGGACACCGCGCCCGAGGTCTGCACCACGCGAGGTCCCTCGGTCATCGAAGGCTCGGCGGCGCAGGCGCCGGCCGGGGTGGTCACGCTGACCACCCAGGTCGGCGCAGTGGCGCTCAGCGCGCAGCTGTTGCCGGGCACCTTGGAGCTGGTGTCGGCCACCAGCCAGAAGCCGACATTGCCATTGGTCTTCAGCGCCTCCATGCGGGCGCGCTCAATGCCGGAGCGCAGGCCCTCGGCGGCATTGCGCACCTTCAGGCCCTGGACCCAGCTCGCCGCCTCGGGCATGGCCATGGCCATCACGATCGCCAGCACGGCCATCGCCACCACGGTCTCGATCAGCGAGAACCCGAGCTGGCGGCGCGGCATGCCGTGGATCAGCATTCGTCCCCCTTGATCAGCCAGCAGGCCTTGGTGCTGCTCGAGCCCTTGAACTTGGTCGTGGCCATGGCGCCGTTGTGGTCGACGGTGTATTCGTGGCCGATCGCGGACCCCGCCGCGCCGGTGGCGGTGACCGTGAAGCCCTGGCCGGAGTTGCTGAGCGCGCAGGCGTAGGTGAAGTACTTGCTGCCCGAACGCACGAAGTTGCCCCAGCTGGCGCCGGTGGCGCAGGTGCCGGTGCCGTAGTTGCGGTTGTCCTGGTAGAACTGCTCCATCTTGACGCGGTAGTCCGACAGGGCGCTGGTCGCCTCCGGGAGCTGGCCGCGGCGCACATAGTCGTTGTAGGCCGGCAGGGCCACGGCCGAGAGGATGCCGATGATGCCCACCACAATCATCAACTCCACCAGGGAGAAGCCACGCTGCGGGGCGACGGGAGAAGCAGCTGAAGAGGCGACGAGTTTCATGGGCGGATGACCTTGTTCTTGACGACCGTTGGGCTGCCGGCACGGCATGACCGGCACGGCAGGCCCTTCTTGTTTGGGCTTGACGTCATTTTCGGCAGCAAGCGCCCGGGCTGATGTGCGAAATTGCGCAGTATTCGACGCTCTATCGACAAGCGGCACGGTGGCTGCGATCAGCGGGCAAGACCTGGTAACTGCCTGCAACCATCGCGGCGGCAGCACCCGCCTGCGATCCAGACAAATCTAGATCAAAAGCAGCCGGAAACGAAAAAGCCGCCCGGCTGGGGCGGCTTTGGCGGCTGAACGAGTTGTGCTCAGCGGGGCAAAACGCTGCGGCCCATCAGGAATTCATCGACCGCGCGCGCCGCCTGGCGGCCCTCGCGGATGGCCCAGACGACCAGCGACTGGCCGCGGCGCATGTCGCCGGCGGCGAACACCTTGTCGACATTGGTGCGGTAGGCCTGGGCGTTCTCGGTCGCGGCCTTGGCGTTGCCACGGCCGTCCTTGTCCACACCAAAGGCGTCAATCACCGAGGCCACCGGGCTGATGAAGCCCATGGCCAGCAGCACCAGTTCGGCCTTCAGGACCTGCTCGCTGCCTTCGACCTCGACCATCTTGCCGCCCTGCCACTGCACGCGCACGGTCTTGACGCCGGTCAGCTTGCCCTTTTCGCCGAGGAATTCCTTGGTGGCGATGGCGAACTCGCGCTCGCAGCCCTCCTCGTGGCTGCTGGACGTGCGCAGCTTGATCGGCCAGTAGGGCCAGGTCAGCGGGCGGTCCTCGACCTCGGGCGGCTGGGGCATGACCTCGAACTGGGTCACGCTCTTGGCGCCATGGCGGTTGCTGGTGCCGACGCAGTCGCTACCGGTGTCGCCGCCGCCGATGACGATGACGTTCTTGCCATCAGCACGCAGCTGGCCTTTGATCTTGTCGCCGGCATTGAGCTTGTTCTGCTGCGGCAGGAATTCCATCGCAAAATGCACGCCGTCCAGGTCACGCCCCGGCACCGGCAGGTCGCGCGACTGCTCGGCGCCGCCGGTCAGCACGACCGCGTCGAACTCGGCCTTCAGCTGTTCGGCCGAGATACTCTCCTTGGCCCAGTTGGTGACCTTGCTGCCCTCGGGCAGATTGCCGACGATCACGCCGGTGCGGAACACCACACCCTCGGCCTGCATTTGCGCCACGCGGCGGTCGATGTGGTCCTTCTCCATCTTGAAGTCCGGAATGCCATATCGCAGCAGGCCGCCGATGCGGTCGTTCTTCTCGAACACCGTGACGCTGTGACCGGCGCGTGCCAGCTGTTGGGCAGCGGCCAGGCCGGCCGGGCCGGAACCGACCACCGCCACTGTCTTGCCAGTCTTGACTTTGGGCAGCTGCGGCGTGACCCAGCCCTCGGCCCAGGCGCGGTCGATGATGGCGTGCTCGATCGACTTGATGCCCACCGCGTCGTCATTGACGTTCAGGGTGCAGGCCGCCTCGCAGGGCGCGGGGCAGATGCGGCCGGTGAACTCGGGGAAGTTGTTGGTGCTGTGCAGCACGGTGATCGCGTTTTTCCAGTCGCCCTGGAACACCAGGTCGTTGAAGTCCGGAATGATGTTGTTGACCGGGCAGCCGCTGTTGCAGAACGGCGTGCCGCAGTCCATGCAGCGGGCCGCCTGCACCTTGGCCTGCTCGTCCTTCAGTCCGATCACGAACTCTTTGTAGTTCTTCAGGCGCTTGGGCACGGGCTCATAGCCCTCCTCGATGCGCTCGTATTCCATGAAGCCGGTGACTTTTCCCATGTGCTTGCTCGTCTTGGGTGATGTGGGGAATCAGGCGCGCGCGGGGGCTGCGTCGCTGGCCTTGGCGTGGGCAATGGTCTGCCTGGCCTCGCGGGCCGCATGCAGCTCGCCCAGGGCGCGCCGGTATTCGCTGGGGAAGACCTTGACGAACTTGGCACGCGACTCGGCCCAGTGGTCGAGGATGTGGCGGGCGCGCAGGCTGCCCGTCCAGCGGTGGTGATCCTCGATCAGCTTCTTCAGGATGGCCTCGTCGGTCTGCGGCGCACCGCCAGCCACGCTGTGCCAGATGGCGCGGTCCAGCGTCGCCTCCTGCTCCGCCGCGGGCAGCAGCTTGTCCAGGCTGACCATGGCGGTGTTGCAGCGCTTGGCGAACAGGCCGTCCTCGTCATAGACATAGGCAATGCCGCCGCTCATGCCGGCCGCGAAGTTGCGCCCGGTCCGGCCCAGCACGACGGCCGTGCCGCCGGTCATGTACTCGCAGCCATGGTCGCCCGTGCCTTCAACCACAGCACTGGCGCCCGACAGACGCACCGCGAAGCGCTCGCCGGCCACGCCGCGGAAGAAGGCCTCACCGCTGGTCGCGCCGTAGAGCACGGTGTTGCCGACGATGGTGTTGGCCGACGCGTCACCACGGAAATCGATGCTGGGGCGCACGACGATACGGCCGCCCGACATGCCCTTGCCGGTGTAGTCGTTGGCGTCACCGATCAGGTACTGGGTGATGCCCTGGGCCAGGAAGGCGCCGAAGCTCTGGCCGCCGGTGCCCTCCATCTGCATGAAGATGCTGTGGTCGGGCAGGCCCTCGGGGCGGTGGCGTATCAGCTCGCCGGACAGCATGGCGCCGACCGTGCGGTTGACATTGCGCACCTCCTGCATGAACTGCACCTTCTCGCCGCGCAGGATGGCGGGCTGGCACTTCTCGATCAGCTTCACGTCCAGCGCGCGGTCCAGGCCATGGTCCTGCGTGTCGGTGTGGATGCGCGGCACATCGGCCGGCACGAGATCGACACTCGGCTGATGGAAGATGCGGCTGAAGTCCAGGCCCTGGGCCTTCCAGTGGGCGATGCCCTTCTTGGTGTCCAGCAGGTCCGAGCGGCCGATCAGGTCGTCGAACTTGCGGATGCCCAGCTGGGCCATGATCTGCCGCGCTTCTTCGGCGATGAAGAAGAAGAAGTTAACGACATGCTCGGGTTTGCCGGTGAATTTCTTGCGCAGCACCGGGTCTTGCGTGGCCACGCCCACCGGGCAGGTGTTGAGGTGGCATTTGCGCATCATGATGCAGCCCTCGACCACCAGCGGCGCGGTGGCGAAGCCGAATTCGTCGGCACCCAGGAGCGCGCCGATGACGACGTCACGGCCGGTCTTCATCTGGCCATCGGCCTGCACGCGGATGCGGCCGCGCAGGCGGTTCAGCACCAGGGTCTGCTGCGCCTCGGCCAGGCCCAGTTCCCAGGGCGTGCCGGCATGCTTGATCGAGCTCCACGGCGAGGCACCGGTGCCACCATCATGGCCGGCAATCACCACGTGGTCGGCCTTGGCCTTGGCCACGCCGGCGGCAATGGTGCCCACGCCCACCTCTGAGACCAGCTTCACCGACACGTCGGCACGCGGGTTGACGTTCTTCAGGTCGTGGATCAGCTGCGCCAGGTCTTCGATCGAATAGATGTCATGGTGGGGCGGCGGCGAGATCAGGCCCACGCCCGGCACCGAGTAGCGCAGCATGCCGATGTAGTCGGTCACCTTGCCGCCGGGCAGCTGACCGCCCTCGCCCGGCTTGGCGCCCTGGGCCATCTTGATCTGGATCTGGTCGGCGCTGACCAGGTACTCGGTCGTCACGCCAAAGCGGCCCGAGGCCACCTGCTTGATCTTCGAACGAAGCGAGTCGCCCTCTTTCAGCTCGTAATCGGACTCGATCACCTTGGCGCCGACCACATCGCTGACCTTGGTGCCGGCGGTGATGGGTATGCCCTTCAGCTCGTTGCGATAACGGGCCGGGTCTTCACCGCCCTCGCCGGTGTTGCTCTTGCCGCCGATGCGGTTCATCGCAATGGCCAAGGTCGAATGCGCTTCGGTGCTGATCGAGCCCAGCGACATCGCGCCGGTGGCGAAGCGCTTGACGATCTCGGCCGCCGACTCGACCTGATCCAGCGGGATTACCTTGGCTGGATCGAACTTGAACTCGAACAGACCGCGCAGCGTCATGTGGCGCTTGCTCTGGTCATTGATCAGCTGCGCATATTCCTTGTAGGTGTCGAACTTGTTGGCGCGGGTGCTGTGCTGCAGCTTGGCGATCGCATCCGGGCTCCACATATGCTCTTCGCCACGGGCGCGCCAAGCGTATTCGCCGCCAGCGTCGAGCATGGTTTCCAGCACAGGGTCGTCGCTGAAGGCCGCGCGGTGCATGCGGATGGCCTCTTCGGCCACCTCGAACACGCCGATGCCGCCGACCTGCGTCGGCGTGCCGCGGAAGTACTTGGAGACGAAGTCCTGCTTCAGGCCAATGGCCTCGAAGATCTGCGCACCGCAGTAGGACATATACGTCGAGATGCCCATCTTGGACATGATCTTGGACAGGCCTTTGCCCACGCCCTTGATGTAGTTGTAGATGGCTTTGTCGGCGGACAGATCGCCCGGCAGGTCCTTGGCCACGGCTGCCAGGGTTTCCAATGCCAGATACGGGTGCACCGCCTCGGCGCCATAGCCGGCCAGCACGGCAAAGTGATGCACCTCGCGGGCACTGCCCGTTTCGACCACCAGGCCGGCAGTGGTGCGCAGGCCGGCACGCACCAGATGGTGGTGGACGGCGGACAGGGCCAGCAGCGCCGGAATCGCCACGCGCTCGCGGCCGATCGCGCGGTCGGTGATGATCAGAATGTTGTGGCCGCTCTTCAGCGCATCGACGGTCTCGGCGCACAGCGAGGCCAGCTTGGCCTCGGCGCCCTCGTGGCCCCAGGCCAGCGGGTAGGTGATGTCCAGCTCGTAGGGCTTGAACTTGCCGTGGGTGTAGGCCTCGATCTGGCGCAGGCGTGCCATGTCCTTGAAGTCCAGCACCGGCTGCGACACCTCCAGGCGCATCGGCGGATTCACCGCATTGATGTCCAGCAGGTTCGGCTTGGGGCCGATGAAGCTGTTCAGCGACATCACGATAGCCTCGCGGATCGGGTCGATCGGCGGGTTGGTGACCTGGGCGAACAACTGCTTGAAGTAGTTGAACAGCGACTTGTCCTTGCTCGACAGCACGGCCAGCGGCGAGTCATTGCCCATCGAGCCCAGCGCTTCTTCTCCGTTGGCAGCCATCGGCGCCATCAGGAACTTGATGTCTTCCTGGGTGTAGCCGAAGGCCTGCTGGCGGTCGAGCAGCGCCTCGGTGAATGGGGCCGGACTGGCATCGGAGATGTCGATGCTGTCGAGCTTGACGCGCACGTTCTCGATCCACTGGCGGTAGGGGCGCGCATTGGCGAACTGGGTCTTCAGCTCTTCATCGTCGACGATGCGTCCCTGCTCCAGATCGATCAGGAACATCTTGCCGGGCTGCAGACGCCACTTCTTGACGATGCGGTTCTCGGGAATGGGCAGCACACCGGTCTCGGAGCCGAGCACGACCAGGTCGTCATCGGTGACGATGTAGCGGGCCGGACGCAGGCCGTTGCGGTCAAGCGTCGCGCCGATCTGGCGGCCATCGGTGAAGACCATGGCGGCCGGGCCGTCCCAGGGTTCCAGCATCGCGGCGTGGTATTCGTAGAAGGCACGGCGGCGCGGGTCCATCAGCGTGTGCTGCTCCCAGGCCTCGGGGATCATCATCATCGCCGCCTGGGCCAGCGGGTAGCCGGCCATGGTCAGCAGTTCCATGGCGTTGTCGAAGGTGGCCGTGTCGGACTGATGCTCGAAGCTGATCGGATAGAGCTTCTTCAGGTCATCGCCCAGGACCGGCGACTTCATCACGCCTTCGCGGGCGCGCATCCAGTTGAAGTTGCCCTTGACGGTGTTGATCTCACCGTTGTGCGCGACATAGCGGTAGGGGTGGGCCAGCGGCCACTCGGGGAAGGTGTTGGTCGAGAAGCGCTGATGGACCAGGGCAATGGCCGAGACCGCGCGCGGGTCGGACAGGTCCTTGTAATAGCGGCCCACCTGATCGGCCAGCAGCAGGCCCTTGTAGATGATGGTGCGGCAGCTCATGCTGGGCACGTAGTACTCGTGGCTGTGCGTCAGGTGCAGTGCCTGGATGGCGCTGGAGGCCGTCTTGCGGATGACGTACAGCTTTCGCTCCAGCGCATCCGGCACGATGATGTCCGGGCCGCGGCCAATGAAGATCTGGCGGATGACGGGCTCTTTTTCGCGCACCGTGGGCGACATCGGCATGTCACGGTCCACCGGCACATCACGCCAGCCCAGCAACACCTGGCCCTCGGCCTTGACGGCGCGTACCAGCTCCTGCTCGCAGGCCAGGCGGGATGCATGCTCCTTGGGCAGAAAGATCATGCCGACACCGTATTCGCCGGGCGGCGGCAACTCCACGCCCTGGACGGCCATCTCGGCCCGGTAGAACTCGTCGGGGATCTGGATCAGGATGCCGGCGCCGTCGCCCATCAGCTTGTCGGCACCGACCGCGCCGCGGTGGTCCAGGTTCTCAAGAATCTTGAGCCCCTGCTGCACGATGTGGTGCGCCTTGTGACCCTTGATATGGGCCACGAACCCGACGCCGCAAGCGTCATGTTCGTTGGCTGGGTTGTACAAACCTTGCTGCGAAAGGGACTTGATTTCTGCCGCCTGGCTCATGGCGATCTCCACATCAACACTAGGGATGAAGCGAAGATTACTGCAGTGCAGCAAACCCGACAAGATTTTTTAATTAGGGTCGGAGTAGTTTTATTCGCAATCAATCGCCATTGGCATCATTAAATGGGGTCGGAGTCATTTTTCAACTCAACCCTCGTTTGCAACTTGGATGCAGCCGCGGGTGGTCGTCCCCGCTTGCGAGCTTGCAGCGGTCTGTCGGTCTGACCCGCAAGCTGAGCAAGAAAGTCGGCGGAACCCAATGGCCAGCCTTTCAACGCAGCATCGGTCAGCGCCTTCTCATCGCCTGCGCTCAGCTCGGTGTCGAACAAGGCCTTGTACGCCGCATCGCGCTCGAACGGCGTGTTGCCCAGCGCCCAGAAGAGCGGATGCTCGGTGATGACGGTATCGCTGCGCTGCCCGATGTAGTGCCCATGGCTGGACCAGGCGAAGTCCTGGCACTGGGCCACCAGACCGGCCCGCACGGGATTCAGATCGATATAGCGCATGCAGGTCATGAAATAGCGCTCACTATCAATCAGGGACGCACGAAACCGTCCTTCCCATAACGTTCCGCTGCGACCATGGCGATGATTGAACCAGGCCACATAGCGCCGCCCCTGGGCCTGCATCATGCGGCTGATGCCATCGGCCTCCTCGGGTGTGACTAGCAGGTGCACATGGTTGTCCATCAGCACATAGGCATGGATAGCCACCTTGCAGGTGGCCGAAACCTCGCGCAGGAACTCAAGGTATTTGCGCCGATCCTGGTCCTCCAGGAAAACGGGCTGGCGATTGTGACCACGCTGGATCACGTGATGGGCTTGGCCGCCCAGTACAAGGCGAGGGAGTCGAGCCATGGTGTTTCAATTGGAGTCTGACCCCAAATTAAAACACGATCAGAAAAGGCGGCGGCCGGTGAGGCGTTCGTGTTCGCGAATGGCGAAGCGGTCGGTCATGCCGGCGATGTAGTCGGCGATGCCGCGTTCGGCGCGGCCCAGCGAGGTGAAGTCTGACGGCATGCCGCTGGGATCTGTGCGGTAGATCTCGAACAGGTCACGCACGACCTGCTTGCCCATGGCCGTGGTGTCGACCACCTGGGGGTGGCGATACAGATTGCCGAACAGGAAGCGCTTGAGCGCATTGCCAGCCTCGTGCATCGGCTCACTGAAACAGACCAGACGCTGGGCATGGGCCCGCACCTCGGCCACCGAGCCGACACCCGAAGCAGCCAGGCTGGCTCGAGTGGCGTCGATCACGTCATAAACCTGGGCCGACAGCATGCGGCGTATGGCCTCGAACAGCAGGCGCCGCCCCTGCAGCGCCGGGTACTCGCGCCGCACCGCCTGGCTGTGGCGGCTGAACAGCTCGACCTCATCCAACTGCTCCAGGCTCAGCAGACCCGAGCGCACGCCGTCATCCACATCATGGGCGTTGTAGGCAATCGCGTCGGCCAGGTTGCACAGCTGAGCCTCCAGGCTGGGCTGGCTGCCATCGAGAAAGCGCCTCCCCACCCCGCCAGGCTCGGCAATCTCCAGCTTGATGGCATTGGTGCGCGAGCAATGCTTGAGGATGCCTTCGCGCGTTTCGTAGCTCAGGTTCAGCCCGTCGTAGTCGGGGTAGCGCTGCTCGAGCTCATCGACGACGCGCAGGCTCTGCAGGTTGTGCTCGAAACCGCCGAACTCGGCCATGCATTCATGCAGAGCATCCTGGCCGGCATGGCCAAAGGGCGTGTGGCCCAGGTCATGCGCCAGCGCGATGGCCTCGACCAGGTCCTCGTTCAGGCCCAGGGTGCGGGCGATCGAGCGACCGAGCTGGGCAACCTCCAGCGAATGCGTCAGCCGGGTGCGGAACAGATCACCCTCATGGTTCAGGAACACCTGGGTCTTGTAGACCAGGCGCCGAAAGGCCGTGCTGTGCACGACACGGTCACGGTCACGCTGGTAGTCGCTGCGGGTCGGCGCCGGGGCTTCGGCATGTCGGCGGCCGCGCGTCTGCGCGGCGTCGCAACCATAGGGCGCGAGTGGTATACCGGCCGGCACGGTCAAATCCGGCTCGTCAAGCGGTGGTTCATGCGCAATTCGCCGCTATCACCTCGGCGACCAGGGCATCGGGAGCGGCACGCATCGTCGCATGACCCAGGGCGTCGATCAGCACGAAACGGATCTCACCGCTCTCGGCCTTCTTGTCCACCCGCATCAGCTCCAGATACCGCTGTACACCGAGCCGTGGCCCGACCAGTGGCAGCCCTGCCCGGCCAATCAAGGTCTTCATCCGCGTCAGAAACTCGGCCGGCATCAGACCCAGGCGCACCGAAAGATCGCTGGCCATCACCATGCCGCAACCCACGGCCTCGCCATGCAACCATTCGCCGTAACCCAGGCCGGCCTCAATGGCATGGCCAAAGGTGTGGCCGAAATTCAGGATGGCGCGCAGGCCTTGCTCGCGCTCATCCTGACCGACCACCAAGGCCTTGATCTCGCAGGAGCGTCGCACCGCATGGGCCAACGCCACCTTGTCACGGGCCAGCAGGGCGTCCAGGTTCAGCTCAATCCAGCTCAGAAAGTCGGCATCGGCAATCGGACCGTACTTGATGACTTCGGCCAGTCCGGCCGACAGCTCGCGGGCCGGCAAACTGTCCAATGTGTCCAGGTCGGCAATCACACGCACCGGTTGGTAGAAGGCACCGACCATGTTCTTGCCCAGCGGGTGGTTGATGGCCGTCTTTCCGCCCACCGAGGAGTCCACCTGGGCGAGCAGGGTGGTGGGCACCTGCACAAACGGCACGCCGCGCATATAAACAGCGGCGGCAAAACCGGTCATGTCACCGATCACCCCACCGCCCAGCGCGAACATCACGGTCTTGCGATCACAGCCGCGGCTCAGCAAGGCATCGATGATCAGGTTCAGCGAAGTCCAGTCCTTGTAAACCTCACCGTCAGGCAGGCTCAGCACCTCGATACGCCGGTAATGGGGCTTGAGTGCAGCCTGCAGGCGCGCCAGGTAGAGCGGCGCCACCGTCACATTGCTGACGATCAGGGCGCACTCGGCCCTGGGCAAGTCCTGCCACGCCTCGGCGCTGTCTAGCAGGCCGGGGGCGATCAGGATCTGGTAGCTGCGGTCTTCAAGCGCGATCGAAACGCTGGCTGTCGGCGAAGGTGCTGGAGCGGGCTGGTTGCGGGCTGGATTCATGCCCGCCAGTGTACGGCCACCGCCGTGGCCTCCTGCCGCCGCACTCAGCGCTGCAGTTCCGGCCTTGGCTGCACCGAGGACGGCACGCGCTGGTTGTCCACCAGCCCTGCCAGCTCAAGCTGCATCAGAATCATATTGACCAACGAATTGACGCTGGGCCGTCCCGTTTCGATCAGGAAATGCGCGGTACGCCGGTACAGAGGATCACGCTGCTGGAACAGTTCGCGCAGCTTGCCCAGCGGATTGTTGACTTGCAGCAGCGGGCGCTGGGTGTCGTGGCGCAGGCGGCGAAACAACTCCTCGGGCGAAGAGCGCAGATAGAGCACGGTGCTGTGCGCATGGAGCAGCGCGCGGTTGTCGTCCCGCAGCACGGCGCCGCCGCCAGTGGCCAGCACCCATTCGGCCGGCACCTTCAGCAAATCCGCCAGGGCTTCATGCTCAAGGGCACGAAAGGCCGCCTCGCCTTCGCGCTCAAAAAAAGGGCGAATCGCTTCGCCCAGTTTCCGCTCGATCTCGGCATCCAGATCGATGAAGGTCGTGCCCAGCAAACGCGCCAGCTGCCGCCCGACGGTGGACTTGCCGCATCCGGGCATGCCCACCAGCGAAAAGCACAGCGGCGCTTGCGGTCGGCTTGTCACTTCAGTTCGGATCGGTACAGCTACCGACGATGCCGTAGGGGCTGACCACAAAGGCCGGGGGTGGCGTCTCGGTCTTGATGGCCTTGGCATCGGCCGGCAGCAGACCGGAGTACACCGCCGGCGGGCTCAGCACACCGAAAGCGGCGGCAGAGATCTTGAATGAGACCCAGGAGGCATGGCTCTTCGGATACTCGACCTTCAGGATGGCCGAGCCATTGGCGTCGGTCTTGGTCGAGCCGACCATGCTGATCGCCGCATCCGACTTGCGTGGATCGAGTGATCCATTGCCGTTGATGTCTTCACCAGCATCGACCGAGCCATTTCGATTCACATCCTCGCTGAGGCAACGGGCGGTCACGGTCGGAATCCAGGCTGATTGCGCCGCATTCCAGGTGTAGAAGCCCTTGCCATAGGCCAGCAGGTCAATGGACGGCGTGATCTGCACATTGGGCATCGCATTGCCCGCAGAGTCGACCACCAGCAGCACGAACTTCTGGATATAGGTCAGGTTGCTGGGTCCGACTTCGATGGTCTCGTTGGTGCCTATGGTCACCGACAAGGCCTCGGACACCACCGTCAGCTTGACGCTGATCTCTTTGGAGGTGCCAGGACAGGGTGCATCGTCCGCAAAGTCAGGAAAGTCGATCAGGTCATAGCAGGCGCGCAGGCGCAGGCCGTCGGTCGGGCTGGAGCGCGAACCGGGGATGTAGGCCGTGGTGGCCACCCCATTGATGTCCGAATAGCTGGTGCCGGCGCCGATCGAGAAGGTGCCGCCGACCGCATTGGTCGGATCGACCTTGAAGCGCACCCGCACATCCTTGATGGCCTTGTTGTTGTTGCCGAGGAACAGGGCCCGCACATCAATCCGGTTGGCATTGCCGACCGTGTTGACCTTGACCACATTCGACTCCAGCGACAGCGCGGCCGAGACCACCGGTCCGGTGGCAGCCGGAATCGACCCAGTGCTGACCAGAATCGTCTGCAAGTTGACCGGAGCACCGCCCGAGTTGGCCTTGATGTCATAGCTGCCCGCCGCCGCCGGGGCGGTGTAGCTGAACAGGTAAGTGCCGTTGTCGTCGGTCACCGCATTGGTGATCAGGCTGCCCGGACCGGTAATGGTGATGGGCACCTGAGCCAGGCCATTGTTGTTGACGTCGCGCAGCTTGTATTCGACCTTGCCACCATCGCCGACATTCATCACCGTCGGATCGGCCGTGCCGGTCAGTTTGGCGCCGCTGACCTGGAAGGCAGCGGTGCGCACCAGGGTGTCGCTGGTTGCCGTCACCGTCACGCGGCGGTTGGTGCGGTCGGAGCCGATCAAGACCCGTGCCGTGACCTGGCCCTGTGCGTTGGTGGATGCGCTGCTGGCAATCAGCACCGCGTTCTGGTCCACGGTGAAAGCCACCGGGATACCCGCCAAGGCATTGCGCGAAGCATCCACCGCGGTGGCTGTAACAACGACCTCTTCCAATCCGGAATCCTGGATGCTGTTGCTGCTCAGCACCACCGTCAGGTCAGCGGCGCGGGGAATGGTCACCACGGCATCAACGACATCGAACGAGATGCTTCGCGTCACCGTGCCACTGTTCACCGTCACGGTGATGCTGCGCTTGGTCTTCAGCGCACCGATGGTCACGGCCGCCTTGATCTGGCCGCTGGTGGCATCGGTGGAGGTCTTGCCGCCCTCGGGCGTCACGACCGCGCTGGCATCGACCGAGAAGCTCACCGGCACGCCGCCCAAGGCCTTGCGCGAGGTGTCGAGCGCCGTGACGCTGACGTTCACCGAGTCGGTGCCGGAGTTGGTCAGATTGGGCTTGTCGAGCGTGACCACCAGATCCGAGGTCTTGCTGCCCGAGATGCTGTCAACCACCTCGAACGACACCGTCTTGGTGATGGTGCCCGAGCGTGCCGTCAGTGTGATTGCGCGGTT
Organism: uncultured Roseateles sp.; assembly: GCF_963422335.1. Lineage (NCBI taxonomy): Bacteria > Pseudomonadati > Pseudomonadota > Betaproteobacteria > Burkholderiales > Sphaerotilaceae > Roseateles > uncultured Roseateles sp. The sequence goes on along the minus strand of NZ_OY729424.1, from coordinate 2,418,021 downwards.
GCTCTTGTCCGAGCCGATGGCCACCTTGGCGGTGATCTGGCCGGTGCCGGTCGCTGTGGTCGTGCCCGAGGGCGTGACGAAGGCATTGTTGTCGACGGTCACGGCCACCGGCGCACCACCCACCACATTGCGGGAGGCATCCAGCGCCGTGATGGTCACGGTCGCCTCCTCGGCACCTGTGTTCGGCACGGTGACCTTGTCTATGGTAAGGCTCAGGTCAGCGGTCACGATGGTCGTGCCGGTCCCCGGGCCACCCCCCAGTATCGGATCGCCGGCCGCACCGCCACCGCCGCAGGCGGTCAGGGTCAGGCTGCCCAGCAATATCACAGCCCCCGCCAGGAATCGGGTCACGCCAGTGAATGCGCTCATTTGCTTCTAACTCCTAAGTCCCGTCCCAACAGGGCCGGGTGAAATGCATTGACAACGCATCAGCGCGTGGCCGACCGCTCGCTCACCACCTTGGGCGTGATGAACACCAGCAGCTCGGTCTTGTTATTGGAACGCGTGCGCGATTTGAAAAGATTGCCCAGCACGGGCATGTCGCCCAACCAGGGCACTTTGGTGACATCTTCACGCTCGTTCTGTGTGTAGATGCCGCCGATCACAACGGTGCCGCCGTTTTCCACCAGCACCTGGGTCTTCACATGCTTGGTGTTGATCGTGAAGCCCTGGTTGGTGGAGGCACCCTTGCTGTCGTTGGTCACATCGACGTCCAGGATCACATTGCCTTCGGGCGTGATCTGCGGCGTGACTTCCAGCTTCAGACTGGCCTTGCGGAAAGTCGTGGCCGTGGCACCGCTGGAGGTGGCGACCTGGTAGGGAATTTCCTCGCCCTGCTCGATCAAGGCCTTGACCTGGTCGGCGGTGATGACGCGCGGGCTGGAGATCACCTTGCCCTTGCCATCGGCCTCCAAGGCCGACAGCTCCAGATTCAGGAAACGGTTGGACGAGGCGCTGAACAGCGACAGTGCAAAGGTCGCCGGGGTACCGCCTTCGACACCACTGGCCGGCATGTTCACCAGCTGCGAGTTGGCGAAGTTGGGCACCGTCGCGCCGGGCTGCTTGGTCTGGTAGCCGATGGCGTTGTAGTTGTTGCCGGCAGTGACGTAGTTGTTGCCGCCGACGTTGACACCGGGCACGCCGCCCTGGATGCCGCGCAGATCGGTGGTGCCCAGCTTGACGCCCAGCGAGCGGCCGAACTTGTCATCGGCCTCGACGATACGCGCCTCGATCAGCACCTGCCGCACCGGGATGTCGATCTTGGCGATCATCGCCTGGATCTCCTCCAGCTTGGACGGGATGTCGGACACGAACAGCTGGTTGGTGCGGGACTCGAAAATCACCGTGCCGCGCGTCGATAGGATGCGGCTGGCCGTGCCACCCCCCCCCGAGGCGGACTGCCCGCTCAAGCCCTTGGCCACTTCCTCGGCCTTGGTGTAGTTGAGCTGGAAGGATTGGGTGCGCACCGGCTCCAACTGGGCAATCGCCGCCTTGGACTCCAGGTCCACCTTCTCCTTGGCGGCCAACTCATCCTTGGGTGCGATCCACAGCACATTGCCGGACTTGCGCAGGCCCAGGCCCTTGGCCTGCAGGATGATGTCCAGCGCCTGGTCCCAGGGAACGTCCTTCAGGCGCAGGGTCACGTTGCCGGTGACGGTATCGCTGGTCACCACATTGAAATTGGTGAAGTCGGCAATCACCTGCAGCAACGCCCGCACCTCGATGTTCTGGAAGTTCAGCGACAGCTTGTCGCCCGCATAGCCCGGGCCCTGGGTCAGCTTGTTCGGGTCGACCTTCTGCGGCCGCACCTCGAGCACGAACTGGTTGTCGCTCTGGTAGGCGCTGTGCTCCCAGTCACCACGCGGCTCGACCACCATGCGCACCCGGTCGGCCGTCTGCGTCGTGGTGATGCTCTGCACCGGCGTGCCGAAGTCGCTGACGTCCAGACGGCGACGCAGGTTTTCGGGCAGGTTGGAGCGCAGGAACTCGACCACCAGGGTCTGGCCCTGCTGCTTGATGTCCACACCGACCTGGTTGTTGGGCAGGTTGACGATCACGCGGCCGGTGCCATCCTGGCCTCGGCGGAAGTCGATGTCCTTCAGTGACAGCGGATTCGCATTCAGGCTGGGCGCGAAGTGCACCGCATCGGCCGCCGCGGGCACGGCCGCCGTCTCCAGTATCACCAGCAGGGCATTGCCCTGCAGTTGTGCGCGATAGCTCGACGGCTGCTTCAGATTCAGCACCACACGCGTGCGCTCGCCCGACTGCGCCACATTGGCCGAACGCAGATTGCCCTGATTGACATCGACACTGGCGCGGCCCATGGCATTGTTGACCCCTGGCAGGTCGATGGCAATGCGTGGCGGGGTCTGGATGGTGAAGCCCCGCGGCACCTCGGCCAGCGGCTGGCTCAGCTCGATCCGTATCACCTCCACACCCGACTGCTGGGTGCTGCTGATGGACTGTATGGCATTGCCGGCTGCGGCCGGCGTTTCCGCGCTCTGCGCCATCGCGGCCATTGGCAGGGCCAGACACATCGTCATGGCCAGGGCAAGCGCGCGCCAGTGGGTCATATTGGAGTTCTCCTGCATATTTTTCATCGCCCCTTCTCCTGAAGCTGGAGGGTACTGGTGCGCTCTATCCACTCGCCCGCGGCGTCCTGGACAATCTCTCTCAAGGCGATGTCAGTCTCGGAAATCTTCATGATCTTGCCGTAGTTCACGCCCAGGTAGTCGCCAGACTTGACCTGATAAAGCAGGTTGTCCACCTTGAGCAGGGCATATTGCCGCCCCTCGCGGGACACACTGCCGACCATCGTCATGCTGTCCAGCGGAAAGGCCTCCAGCGGTTGCTTGCGCCGGCTCATCTCGGCCGTCAGCAGTGAGTTGGGTTGGCGGGCTTCCTGCTTAACGGCCACGGTCAGCTTCTGTGCACTGAACGGTTCGACACTGCTCTGTGTCTCGTAGGCCTGGGGCAGGAATTTCTTCGGTGGCACCAGCGGCTTGACGGTGGCCTGCACCTCGCGTTTTTGCTGCTCCATCCACTGGCGCAACTCATCCATATCGGCGGCACAACCCAGCAGCAGGGCCGAGCCCAGGCACAGTGCAGCCGTGGTGCGCATCGACAGCCGCCTCATTTCTTCGCCCCCGATTTGCCGACACTGGCCTTGCGCTGCTCAGCCACTTCGGCCGAGTCCAGATAGCGGTAGGTGCGTGCAGTGGCTTCCATGGCCAGCGTGCTGGCCGAGCCCGCGTCCTTGGTGTTGACGGTCGTGACCACCAGATTGTGCAGCGTGACGATGCGCGACAGGTTTGCCACGTCGGCGGCGAAAGCGCCGATGTCGTGATAGCGCCCAGACACCCGCACCGAGATCGGCAGCTCGGCGTAATAGTCCTTCACCGCCACCTGGCCAGGGCGGAACAGCTCGAATTGCAGACCGCGGCCCAGCCCCGCCTGGTTGATGTCGGACAGCAGCGCATCCATCTCGGCCTTGCCGGGCAGCTGCTTCTCGAGCTGGGTCACATATTCCTCGACCTGGCGTTTTTGCTTGCGCAGTTCGGGCAGATTGACGGCCTGGGCCAGCTTGCCGCGGTAGTCCTGCTTGAGCGTGGGCTCGCGGTCATGTTCGGCCTGCAACTGAGTCTGGGCATCGGCCAGCACCAGGTACCAGCTCAGGCCCAGCACCAGCAGGACCACGAACAGAAAAGCCGCCAGCTTGGGCAGCATCGGCCACTGCCCGGGTTCATTGGGGTTGAGGCCGCGGAACTGGGAGGCGGCCCGTTCGACCTGGGCATTCAGATCGAACTTGGGGGTGCTTGCCTTGGTCGCCATGCTTGCCTCAGCTCTTGTTGGTCTTGGACGCAGCGCCCTGGCCGCCAGCGGCCTCGGGCTGCGGCTGCTTGATCGAGACGCGCAGCGAAAAATCGAACAAACGCTTTTGCTCGCGGTTGTTGGTGGTCAGGTTGGCGACACGGATCTCGACCAGTTCCGGTCGCTCCAGCCACTCCGACGCCCTCGCGGTGTTGCGCAAGAACTCCGAGACGCGCTCATTGGTCTGTGCGATACCGGTGATGGTGACGACCTTGTCGGCCTGGCGGATGCTGGTCAGGTAGACGCCCTCGGGCGTGTGCTTGGCCAACTCATTGAGCAGGTGCACCGGCGTGTTGCGATCGGTCTGCAGGTCCTCGACCGCCTTCTGCCTGGCCTTCAGCGACTCGATCTCGGACTTCAGATTGGCAATGTCCTTGATCTGGATGTCCAGGCGATCGATCTCGGCCTTGAGGTATTCGTTGCGACCCTGCTGCTCGCTGGTCAGCTGCAGCAGCACCGCATAACCGACCGCGGCAATACCCAGCCCCACCAGCGCCGATATGCCCAAGCCGACGAAAAAGGCGGTCTTGCGGCGCTTGCGTTTTTCCTCCCGGTGCGGGAGCAGATTGATCAAGATCACTGGTGGAACCTCCGCATGGCCAGCCCGCAGGCGGTCAGGTAGGAAGGCGCCTCACGACGCAGCTTGCCCTCGCGAATGGTCGAGCCCAAGGCCATGTTCTCGAACGGATTCACCACCATGCAGGCAAAACCGGTCAACTCGGTGACACGCTCCTTGAGCCCCGGCAAGGTGGCGGTGCCACCGGCCAGCATCACGTAGTGCACCTTGTGGTGCGGCGTGCTGGTGAAGAAATACTGCAGCGCCCGGCCGATTTCCTGCGACAGGCTGTCGACAAAAGGAATCAGCACCGCCGACTCATAGTCTTCGGGCAAATCATTGGCCAGCTTCTTCTGCTCGGCCTCCTCATACGAGAAACCATACTGGCGCGATATCAGCTGCGTCAGTTGCGAGCCACCGAAGGCCTGGTCACGGTCATACAGCATCTCGTCGTCGCGCAGCACCTTGAGACTGGTGGTATCCGCGCCGATTTCAAACAAGGCCACCAGCGCGTCCTTGCCGGCATTGGGCAGATTGGCGACCAGGCGACCCATCGCCATGCGCGAGGCATGCGACTCGATATCGAGTATGGCCGGACGCAGGCCGGCGGCCTCGGCCAAACCCTGACGATCCTGCACGCGGTCCTTGCGCGAAGCGGCAATCAGCACCTCGACATCACCGACCGACGTCGGGCTGGGGCCGATGACGCAGAAATCCAGACTCACCTCATCGAGCGAAAACGGGATGTATTGATTGGCCTCGGCCTCGACCTGCAACTCGAGTTCCTCGTCGCGCAGGCCGGCGGGCAGCATGATCTTCTTGGTGATCACGGCCGATTGCGGCATGGCCAGCACCGCCTGGCGGGTGCGCGTGCCACTCTTGGCCACGACCCGGCGCACGGCATCGGCCACCTCATCGAACTTCTCGATCTGGCCATCGGTGATCCAGCCCTTCTCGAAAGGCTCGGCGGCAAAACGCTCCAGCACATATTCGCCGGCAGCGTTCTGCCCCAATTCGACCAGCTTGACGCTTGATGAACTGATGTCCAAGCCAATCATCGGCGCATGCTTGCGACCCAGCAGCACGTCAAGAATTCCCATGACGCCTTTCTCCCCAACGCTGCAAAGTGCGTCGGACTGTTAAGAAACTACTTCAATGCTAGCAGTAAAGGTGTTGACCCACAAAGGAAATCCGGCCGGAGCGAGCTTCCCTACGTTGCTAAACATACACGTCCCGGAGCGCCACCGATGAGGGCAAAAGACCCCGCTTCGCCGAGCACTTCGCTCAAATGCCAAACAGTTCACGATTCAGGCCGAACCGGGGATACGCGCTTCCTATAATCGCCAGCACCGCGACCGGAGGCCCATGAGCGAATCCAATCAACCGACATCCGCAGCACCCCGCCTGAATTCGGGTGGAGCCCTGGCCCTGATGGGGCGCATGCTGAGCAAATTGCTCGGTCTGGTTCTCGCCTTGCTGATGATAGGTCTGCTGCTGCTGGGTGTGGCCCTGGCCGTGGCCTATCCGAAACTGCCCGACACCACGGGTTTGACCGAATACCGGCCCAAGCTGCCGCTGCGGGTTTTCTCGTCGGATGGCGTGCTGCTGGGCGAGTTTGGCGAGGAGCGGCGCAATTTCGTGCCCATCCAGCAAATCCCCAAGGTCATGCAGGATGCGGTGCTGTCTATTGAAGACGCGCGGTTTTACAAGCATGGAGGGGTGGACTACCTGGGCATCATCCGCGCCGGTTTGGCCAATCTCGCCGAATCTCGCAGCCAGGGGGCTTCGACGATCACACAGCAGGTAGCCAGAAACTTCTATCTGTCCACCGAAAAAACCCTCACTCGCAAGATTTACGAAATCTTACTGGCGCTCAAAATCGAAAGCGAGCTGAGCAAGGAGCAGATTCTCGAGGTCTATATGAACCAGATATTCCTGGGGCATAGGGCCTATGGTTTTGCGGCCGCCAGCGAGGTGTATTTCGGCAAGGCACTGAAAGACATCACGATTGCCGAGGCGGCGATGCTGGCCGGACTGCCCAAGGCCCCCTCCTCCTACAACCCCTTCAGCAATCCGCGGCGCGCCACGCTCAGGCAGCAGTACATCATCGACCGCATGCTGGAGAACGACTTCATCACGGTCGAACAGCATGACGCGGCCAAGGCCGAGCCGCTGCGCTACCGCCAGGTATCGGTGCCGCCGGCCCATGCCGAGTTCGTCGCCGAGACGGCCCGCCAGCTGGTTTACGCCCAGTATGGCGACGAGGCCTACAGCCGCGGCCTGAATGTCTACCTGACGCTGCGCGCCGACGAACAGACGGCCGCCTACCGCGCGCTGCGCAAAGGCATCCTGGACTTCGAGAAGCGCCAGGTCTATCGCGGCCCCGAGGCCTATGTGGATCTGCCCTCCGATCCAAAGGAACTGGATGCCCGCGTCGCAGATGCGCTGTCCGACCACCCCGACAACGACGAATTCATCGCCGCCGTGGTGCTGGAGGCCAGCCCGAAGAAGGTGGTGGCCTCGCTGCAGAGCGGCGAAGCGGTCACCATCATCGGCGACGGACTGAAACCAGCCACCTCCGGCCTGGCGGACCGAGGCAATCCGAAGACGCAGATCCGCCGCGGCGCGGTGATACGTGTGGTCAAGGGCCCCGCGCCAAAGAACGAATGGGCCATCACCCAGTTGCCCGAGGTCGAGGGTGCCTTCATTTCACTGGATCCGCGCAATGGCCAGGTGCGTGCCCTGGTCGGCGGCTTTGACTACGCCAAGAACAAGTTCAACCATGTGACCCAGGCCTGGCGCCAGCCCGGCTCCAGCTTCAAGCCCTTCATCTACTCGGCGGCGCTGGAGAAGGGCTTCACGCCAGCCACCATCGTCAACGACGCACCGCTGTTCTTCGACGCCAGCAGCACCGGCAGCCAACCCTGGGAGCCCAAGAACTACGACGGCAAGTTCGAGGGCCTGATGCCGCTGCGCACCGCGCTGGCCAAATCCAAGAACATGGTGTCGATACGGGTGCTGCAGGCTATCGGCGCCGAATATGGCCAGGAATGGGTCACCCGTTTCGGTTTCGACGCGGACAAGCACCCGGCCTATCTGACGATGGCCCTGGGCGCCGGCTCGGTGACGCCGATGCAGATGGTGCAGGGCTATGCGGTGTTCGCCAACGGCGGCCTGCGCGTGACGCCGCAGCTGATCGCCAAGCTGACCGACGCCCGAGGCAAGCTGCTGCACGAGGCGCCCGAACCGAAAATCGGCGAGGACTCACGGGTGATCGATGCGCGCAACGCCTTCATGATGACCAGCCTGCTGCAGGAAGTGACCCGCTCGGGCACGGCCGCCAAGGCCCAGGCCACGCTCAAGCGCCCCGACATCTACGGCAAGACCGGCACCACCAACGACTCGATGGATGCCTGGTTCGCCGGCTACCAGCGCAGCGTGGTGGCCGTGGTCTGGATAGGCTATGACACGCCACGCAAGCTGGGCACCGGGGAGACCGGTGGCGGCCTGTCACTGCCGGTTTGGATCGACTACATGAGCTATGCGCTGAAGGGCGTGCCGGTCGATGAACCGGCGGCACCCGAGGGGGTGGTCAACCACGGCGGCGAGTGGTTCTATGACGAGTACGCAGGCAATGCCGGCGTGCGCAGCATCACCAGCGACAACAACGCAGGCCTGCCCAAATCCGCCAACGAGGAAGAGAAGAAAAGCATTCTCGACCTGTTCAGGCGCTGAGACGGCCTGGCCGGGTTCAGCTTGGCTTGAACTCCAGCGCCAGGCCGGCCTGGGCACTGGCATGGGCCGACAAGGCGGCGTGAAATTCGCGTCCGTCCTTGGTATCCAGCCATTGCCCGTTGACGTATTTGAAGTGGAAGCCGCCACCTCGCGCCGCCAGCCACAGCTCCTGCAGCGGCGGCTGGGTGTTGAGCACGATCTTGCTGCCATTGCCGAAGCTCAGCTCCAGCAGACCGCCGGTGCGATGGGTGTCGATGTCCACCACATCCTCGTCCAACCAACGATCCAGGGTGGTCTCGATGGCACTGAGCACGGCCATGGCCTTGCTCAGATAGTCGCTGTCGGACAGCGGAGTGGCAACAAGAGGAGCGTTCATGGCCGGTAGAATCTTTTCATGAGCAAGCAACCGCAAAGTGTAGTCGCCCCCCGCATTGCCGCGCCGGGCAAAGGGTGGTGCATCGGCGCCGTGCTGACGCTGGCCCTGTGCAGCGCAGGCTGTGGGCAAAAAGGGCCGCTGTACCTGCCTACGGCAGCTTCTGCGCCAGCGGTGGCTGCCTCGGCGGCGAAACCATGAAAAACGGCGCCCTCGGCGCCGTTTTCATTTGAGGCGAGCCGGCCCTCAGGCGCGCCCCTCGGCCACCGCGTGGCAGGCGATTTTGATGCCCTGGAACTCGGCCAGCACCGGGCGCTCGACCTTGCAGCGCTCATTGGCCAGCGGGCAGCGCGGATGGAAGCTGCAACCGCTGGGCGGGTTCAGCGGATTGGGCACCTCACCCTGCACCGGCGTGCGCGAGCGGCCGGTCATCTGGATATCCGGAATCGCGTCCAGCAGCATGCGCGTGTACGGATGGCGCGGCTTGTCGAACAGGTCCTTCTTGTCGGCCAGCTCGACCAGACGGCCCAGGTACATCACACCGACCTGATCGGCCACATGGCGCACCACGGCCAGATTGTGCGAGATGAACAGATAGGTCAGCCCGCGCTCGCGCTGCAGGTCCTTCATGATGTTCAAGACCTGGGCCTGCACCGACACGTCCAGCGCCGAGGTCGGCTCGTCGCAAACCAGGAACTCCGGCTGCGTGGCCAGCGCTCGCGCGATCGAGATGCGCTGGCGCTGACCGCCGGAGAACTGGTGCGGGAATTTCTCGACGTCGGCAGCCGCCAGGCCCACCGATTGCAAGAGTGCAACCACGCGCTGCTGCAGTTCGTCCGAGCCATTGACCATGCCGTGCTCGCGCAGCGGCTCGCCGACGATGTCCTGCACCTTCCAGCGCGGGTTCAGACTGGCGTAGGGGTCCTGGAAGATCATCTGCGTGCGCCGGCGCAAGGTGCGGCCCTCGGGCGTTGCCAGGGTGGCGGCGATGTCAGCCCCATCGAAGCTGACCACGCCCTGGCTGGGCTTGTAAAGCCCGACCAGCAGCCGCGCCACCGTGCTCTTGCCGCAGCCGGATTCACCGACCAGTGCCAGCGTCTTGCCACGCTCGATGGTGAAGCTCACGCCGTCGACCGCATGCACATACATCTTGGGCTTGCGCTCGACCAGACGATTCAGCCAGGGCGCGGACACGTCGAAGACCTTGGCCAGATCCTTGACCTCAACCAATGGATGATTGCTCACGCCCTGTTCTCCTGGCCTTGGGCGTGCAACCAGCACGCCACGCGGGTGGCACCCGCCTGTATCAAATTGGGACGCTCAACACGGCAGCGATCGAAGACATTCGGGCAGCGCGGGTTGTAGGCGCAACCGGTCGGGATGCTGGTCAGCCGCGGCATGGAGCCGTCGATCTGCAGCAGACGCTCGCGGTCTTCGTCCATCGCCGGGATCGAGCCCATCAGGCCCGTCGTGTACGGGTGTGCGGGCTGGTGGATCACGTTCTGCACCGGGCCGATCTCGGCAATGCGGCCGGCGTACATCACCGCCACTCGGTCACAGGTCTCGGCGATCACGCCCATATCGTGGGTGACCAGCATCACCGCCGCGCCCTGCTCCTTGCACAGGCTCTTCAGCAGCGAAATGATCTGCGCCTGTATGGACACATCCAGCGCCGTGGTCGGCTCGTCGGCGACGATCAGTTTCGGCTTCGCTGCCAGGGCCAGCGCGATCACCACGCGTTGGCGCATGCCGCCAGAGAACTGGTGCGGGTATTGATCGACCCGCTGTGCCGCCGCCGGGATGCCGGTCTGCTCCAGCAGCTCGATGGCACGCTTGCGCGCCTCTGCGTGGCTCAGCGGCAGATGGGTGGTGATGGTCTCGATCAGCTGCCGGCCCACCGTGTACAGCGGGTTCAGCGAAGTCAGCGGGTCCTGAAAGATGGCGCCGATCTGGCGGCCCCGGATGCGGCGCATCTCCTCGTAGCCGAGGTTGTCGATGCGCTTGCCTTCGAGGCGGATCTCGCCGCCGGCAATGCGCCCCGGGGGGTCGAGCAGGCCGATGATGGCCGCGCCGGTCAACGATTTGCCGGCACCCGACTCGCCGACCACACCGAGGATTTCGCCGGGCGCGATGTCGAACGAGATGTCGTCGAGTGCAAGCAAGGTGCCGCGGCGCGTCGGGAACTCGACGCGCAGATTGCGGACTTCAAGCAGTGGAGCAGTCATGCAGTCACTTTGGCGGTAAGAGGGTTCAACACTGCTTCAACGCAGGCGCGGGTTCAGCGCATCGCGCAGCCAGTCGCCCAGCAGGTTCACGCTCAGCGCGATCAGCACCAGCATCGCGCCGGGCCAGATGGTGATCCACCATTCGCCGGAGAACAGGAAGTCATTGCCCACCCGTATCAGGGTACCCAGCGAGGGGCTGGTGGGCGGCACGCCCAGGCCCAGAAAGGACAAGGTGGCCTCGGCGATGATGGCAAAGGCTACCTGGATGGTGGCCAGCACCAGCACCGGCCCCAGCACATTGGGCAGCACATGGCGCACCATGATGCGCGAGGGCTTGACGCCGATCACGCGTGCCGCCTGCACGTACTCCTTGTTGCGCTCGACCAGGGTGGAGCCGCGCACGGTGCGCGCGTACTGCACCCAGCCCGACAGCGAGATGGCCACGATCAGCACGGCATAGGCCAGCGCATCCGGCGCGTTCGGAAACATCGCCTTGCCCAGGCCGTCGATCAGCAACGCCACCAGCAGCGAAGGGAAGGACAGCATCACGTCGCAGACGCGCATGATGAAGGCATCGACCTTGCCGCCGGCAAAGCCAGACAGCAGGCCCAGGCTGACACCGACCAGCAGGGACACCAGCACCGAGGCCAGGCCGACAAACAGCGAGATGCGCGCGCCATACATCAGCGCCGACAGCAGATCGCGGCCCTGGTCATCGGTGCCCAGCAGGTACTTGCTGGAGCCGCCTTCGATCCAGGCCGGCGGCAGCCGCGCGTCGATCAGCTCCAGCGAGGCCAGATCGAAGGGGTTGTGCGGCGCCACCCAGTTCGCGAACAGCGCACAGAACACGCAGATGAAGGCGATCACGGCGGCCAGTATGGCCATCGGCGAGTGGCGGAAGGAGTACCAGACGTCGCCGTCGAAGAATCGGGCCAGGCGACCGGGCGCCTTGGAAGAACTGCTCATGCCATTGGCTCCCATGATCTCAATGCGCCCCCGCCTTGCCATCCACATGCAGGCGTGGGTCCACCACCAGGTACAACATGTCCACCAGCAAATTGATGGACACAAAAATGCCCGACACCAGCAGCAGATAGGCCGCCATCACAGGAATGTCGGCGAACTGCACCGCCTGGATGAACAGCAGACCCATGCCGGGCCACTGGAACACCGTCTCGGTGATGATGGCGAAGGCGATCAGCTGGCCCAGTTGCAGGCCCATGATGGTCAGCACCGGCACCAGGGTGTTCTTCAGCGCATGACCGAAGTGCACGGCGCGGTTGTTCAGGCCACGGGCGCGGGCGAACTTGATGTAGTCGGTGCGCAGCACCTCCAGCATCTCGGAGCGCACCAGGCGCAGCACCAGGGCCATATTGGCCAGTGACAGGGTGATGGCCGGCAGTATCAGGTGCTTCCAGCCATCGACGGTCAGGTAGCCGGTGGTCCAGGAGCCTATGGCCACCACGTCGCCACGACCGAAGCTGGGCAGCATCTTGAAGGTCACGGCAAAAATCAGTATCAGCAGGATGCCGAACAGAAAGGACGGCAGCGACACACCCAGCAGCGAAAACGTCATCAGCGCCTGAGACATGAAGCTGCCCCGTTTCAGCGCCGCATAAACCCCCAGCGGGATACCCACCAGCAAGGCCAGCGCGCCGGCCGTCATGGCCAGCTCCAGCGTGGCCGGCAGGCGCTCGGCGATCAGCGTCGAGACCTTGCGGCCCTGGCGCAGGCTCAGGCCGAATTCACCCTGCACGGCGTTGCCGATGAAGCGGGCGAACTGCACCGGGAAGGGCTCGTCCAGGCCCAGATCCTTGCGCAGCTGGATACGCTGCTCGGGCGTCGCGTCCTGCCCCAGCAAATTGGTCACCGGGTCGCCCACATACTGGAAGATCATGAAGGCCACGAAGGCCACCGTCAGCATCACCAGGATGGCCTGGCCCATGCGCCGAAGAATGAATGCAAGCATGTTGAGAGAGTGTCAGTTTGGGCAGCGCGCGCTCAGCCACGGGCCTTGTTTCATCGGATTTCAGCAAGCCCGCCATCATGCTCATAAAGTCGCCCCCGCGCACAGGGGTAAGTCCGAATCGTCAAACGCCTGGAGGCCTGATGCGCCAGGTGAGCGGCCACTGTCATAGCCACCCTTGGAAGCTGAAGGCCCGGACTCAGGGCGGCGTCAGCCCCCCCGGCAGTTCGCCACCGGTGCGGTCCAGCAGGCGGATCGTGCCGTAGCAAGCCTCGACACGCCCTTGGGTGTTATCCGCATCGGTCATCAAGGCCATGCCAACCAGCATGCCGGGAGACTCACCGGGATAGATCCGGCGGAAATCGGCCACCACATCGCGTTCAAAACGACGCCAGGTGCCCAGGTTCTCGCGCCCCGAGGCCACCACGATCTTGCGCATGCGGTCACTGCGCGCGCTGACCACCTCGGTGCCCACCGGCGCCTTGGCATCCCAGACATACATCAAGGTGGCATAGGGCGGCGCCTCGCCGGTGAGCGTGCGCGCCAGCTCGAACAGCATCCGGTTGCGCGGCGACAGATTGGCCTCGTCGCCATCAAAGGCCAGTACGATGCGCGCACTTGCATCGTCATGCGCGGCATCGGTAACGGTGGCCCCTTCCGGCATGCCACCCACCCACCAATTGAACTCGATGGCACCCAGTTCGCCCGGCGCCACATTCAGCTTGCGACGCCACAGGCTGGCCGAGCGGTGGGCCTGAGCCAACACGCAGCTGTGGCCCGCACGCTTTGCCATCGAGTAACGGGTCACCGGCTTGACCGGCAGGGCCTTGGCCGACCAGGCGTCCAGACTGGCCGGCATGGCCTCGGCTGGCGACTCCTGCGCGAGTTGCGCACACCCGCTCAGGACGAGGACGCACAACAACGTCAAGCTACGGAAAAAGAAGGTGTCGTTCATGGCCCAGGGTATCGGATCGGCGTCGGCAGGACGGAGCAGCACGGCGAAGAAAAGGTTCCCTGCCCCGGCCACAACTCGTGAAATGAAAAAAGGGCCGCTGTTTGCGGCCCTTCTCACATCACTGCGGCAGCCCGCACATCAACTTCGATCAGAAGCGATGGCGCAAGCCCATCATGAAGCCATTGCGTGTGGTCGCGCCATTGGCCAGGGTGAGGTTGCCGCCGATCTTGGTGTGATCGAACTCGAGGTAAGCGTCAGTGCGCTTGGAGAAGGCATAGTCGGCCACGACAGCAAGGAAGTCACCCTTGCCGTTGCCAGCAGCGACGGTGCCATTCTGCTTGGCATGCCAGTAGTGCGCGCCCAGATTCCACTGCGCGTCCATTTGATAGGTGGCGCCAACGCTCCACATATCGCGATGCTCAGCCAGCGCCGAAGCCGCATTCAGGGCACCCACGATGGAAGCCGCCAGCGCGCCATTGGTCGGTGCGCTGAACCCGGTCTCGAACTTGTTGCGAGCCCAGGCAGCCGTCAGGTAGACCGGGCCGGAGGTGTAGCTGCCGCCAAAGGTGCTGGCCGTGACCTTCTTGCCCGCACCGTCCTTGAGCTGCAGGACCGCGCCGCCAACGGCGTACTCGCCCTGCGCGTAGCGCAGCAGACCGCCCATCGACTTGCCGCCGGCCGCCGAGCCCTCGCCGGCGCTGACCTGGATCTCACCGCGCAGGCCGCCCGACTCGATCAGGTACTTGACCATATTGTCCTGGCGCGCAGTCAGCGACATGCCGATTTCGGGCTTGTAAGCCTCGATGTAGGGCGAGTAGCGGAACGAGGCGTAGGTCGAGGTGTAGATGTCGAACAGGATGTTGTATTGGCGGCCCAGGGTGATGCGACCGAAGTCGCTCGACTGCAGGCCGACCCAGGACTGGCGCCAGAAATCGGCAGCGGCGGCGGTGCCGGTGTCCGACATCAGGCGGTGTTCCAGATTGGCAATCGCCTTCAGGCCGCCACCCATGTCTTCGGTTACGTTGATGCCCAGGCGACTCTGCGACATGCCGCCAGGCTGCAAGGTCTTCACCGACTTGTTGTTGCTGGCGGCGTTGGGGCCGGCATTGGTCGTCACACGCACCGCGGCATCCATGATGCCGTACAGAGTCACGCTGGACTGAGCCCAGGCGCCGGTGGTGCTGAGAGCCAAAAGGCTCAAGGCCAAGCTTGCTTTTTTCATCTATGTCTCCTGCTGGTAAGAATCGTTTTGACTATTCTGTGTCTTGGCAGCCGAACGCGGAACCCCGATGTTGCAGGCCTTCCACACGAGCTAACCCTGTCACAAGTGCGACAGCCAGCTTGCGTCAATCCGCATCAAACGCCCATGAAAAAAGCCGCCCGAAGGCGGCTTTTGGTGATGCCGGACCCGCCGAGGCGGGCGCAGGATCAGAAGGTGTGCTTGACGCCCACTTCGAAGCCGGTCGAAGCCTGACCAGCCTTGACAGCCGGCGAGCCCGACACAGCGATGGTGGCCTTGCCGTTGTTGCTGACGCGCGACAGGGTGCCATACAGCGACGAGCGCTTCGACAGGTCATGGATGTAACCGACAGCGAATTGCTTGGCATCACCGGTGACGGCTTCGCCAGCGGTGTTGACGTTGCTGCTGGTGTACGAAGCCTTGAAGGTACCCGTGCTGCCAACCGGCACCAGGGCGCCGATTTGAGCGACGGTATCCTTGCGGGCTTGCCACTTGTTCTGCGTGTAGGCACCGGTCAGCTTGACCACGCCCAGGTCATAAGAACCTGCGAAGGTGGTGCGCTTGAAGTTCGACACGGGAGCCTTGCCATTGGCGAAAGCACCGGTCACGTCCACCGGGCCGGCCTTGTAGCCCAGGCGCACGCCGACGTACTTGTTGCCATCAGTGGCAGCGCCTTCACCGGCGGCGACTTCGGCCGAACCGTAGATGCCACCCAGATTGCCCGGCAGGAAGTAGCCAACGATGTTGTCAGCACGGGTGGTGCTGGTCACGCCGCTGCCCAGGAATTGGTGCATCTTGTTGACGTCGCCCACACCGTTGGTGCCGAACGGGTCGAAGTCGGCATAGGCCGTGAACTGGTTGGTCAGGTAGCGACCCAGACGGACTTCACCGAAATCACCGGTCAGGCTGACCGACGAACGGCGATGCCAGTAACGGGCAGCGTTCGGGGTGCCGGTGTCGGGGTTGATGGCCGACTCGAGCCAGAAGCTGGCCTTCAGGCCGCCGCCCAGGTCTTCAACGCCACGCACGCCCCAACGGCTGCTGTAGATACCATCGGTACCCAGGGTCTTCAGCGTCGCGCCGCTGGACTTACCGTAGCGGAGGTTGACGTCCAGACCGCCGAACAGGGTCACGGACGACTGGGCCGAGGCGGCACTGGCGAACGAGGCAAGCACGGCCAGGGCAAGCAGAGACTTTTTCATTGCGTTATTTCCTTAGAGTGAAACCAGAGGTCCCGATCCGGGGTAGCCGCGACATACGATTGCGACTGATCAGGCCAACCTCCACAGCGGAAGCTGCGCGTATTGCACCAGACGCGTCGATTTGATGCCAGTCTTGTGGCGTGATATCCCCGTTTGACGTTGCGATCACACAACGAGCGCCCGCATGACAGTTTTGCGACTTCAAGTCGGCGCCGTCGATCTGATTGACAATTGTTAGTACTTGCTAGCACCACCATGACCACAGAACAACGTTCCATACCGCAGCACAGCCCCACCGACCGACTCATCAGCGGGCTGGACCAGGCTCTGCGGGGTCTGGCGGGCGCATATCGCCCAGCTCGCGCCATGCCTCGCGCCGACGGACCCCGAACCGAGCTGGCGGCGGCCGAGAAGTCCTTGTCAGGCGCGCTGATGCGCGTCAACCATGTCGGCGAGATCTGCGCCCAGGCGCTGTATCAGGCTCAGTCCCTGGTCACCCGCAACGAGCGTTTGCGGGAGCATTTCCAGCAGGCCGCCCGCGAGGAGGCCGACCATCTGGCCTGGACCCGCCAGCGGCTGGACGAGTTGGGCGACCGGGTCAGCCTGCTCTCTCCGGTCTGGTATGCCGGCGCCTTCGGCATCGGCATTGCCGCCGGGTTGGCGGGCGACCGTCGCAGCCTGGGCTTTGTGGTCGAGACCGAGCGCCAGGTCGAGGCCCATCTGGCCGGCCATCTGGATCGCCTGCCGGCCGCAGACCTGGACTCACGCGCCGTCGTTGCCCGCATGCAGGCCGACGAGGCCCAGCATGCCCAGGAAGCTCAAGACGCCGGCGCGACCGAACTGCCGGCGCCGGTGAAACGGCTGATGAAACTGGCCGCCGGGGTGATGACGCGCACGGCGCACTATCTCTGATCCAGTCAGTTGGGAACAGAGCGTGAGGCCATGCTGGGCATGGGCCTCAAGGTCAGTCCCGCAAGGTCTTCAGATCTGAATCAATGCCACCGAGGTGGTGATCTCGGCCGTCTTGCCCAGCATGATGCTGGCCGAGCAGTACTTGTCATGTGACAACTGCACTGCCCGCTCGACCACCTCCTGGCTCAGCCCCTTGCCGGTGACGGTGAAGTGCATATGGATCTTGGTGAAGACCTTGGGGTCAGTGCTTGCGCGCTCGGTCGTGAGCTTCACCTGGCAGCCCTGCACATCGTGGCGGCCCCGCTTCAGTATCAGCACCACGTCATAGGCCGTGCAGCCGCCGGTACCGGCCAGCACCGTTTCCATCGGCCGCGGGGCCAGGTCTCGCCCACCACCGTCCGGCGCGCCATCCATCGTCAGCAAATGGCCGCTGCCGGTCTCGGCCACAAACGCCATGCCGGCGCTGGACACCCAGTTGATCGTGCATTCCATCACGTATTCCTCAGTGACATTTCATACCCCAAAAAGGTGCGCACCAGATTGTGCCGCCACGCACCACGCCCTGGAGCGGGCTCTCTAGCAATCTTCGCATCAAACTTGTTGCAGTGCAGCAATAGGGCCGCTAAACTAGCCACAAGCCGGGCAGAAGACGCCTGGCACCGATTGTCTCCTCCACCGCCTCTAGGGTGGATTCAACCCAGAGCCTCACGGCTCTGGGTTTTTTTATGTCCGCAGGGCCTCCAGGGTCAGCGCTTATCATGCTGCGCTGCAATAGAAACGCTCAGGAGACCGTACATGCTTGGCTCGACCCGCGCCCGTCGCAAGCCCCAGACCCCCACGCAGCCTGCCCTGACGCCGGCCGATGATGGTTATCTGCAGCGCATTCTCAACGCCAAGGTCTACGACGTGGCGATTGAAAGCGCGCTGGAGCCGGCGCGGAATCTGTCGCGGCGCATTGCCAACCATGTGCTGCTCAAGCGCGAAGAC